>CAWGET010000010.1:0-575937 GCA_963821715.1 uncultured Melioribacteraceae bacterium | reverse complement strand
TTAACGATCTGTCAAAAGATTTCTCGTTTTTACTTCCAATTACATTCAGTATTTAATTAATACAATCGAGAAGATAAATTAGCTGAAGTGTACAAATTATCACGTGATATATTTGCCGAAATGGTAGATGAAAAGAATTTCTCGCTTGACAATAGAATGAGAATAGTCCAGAATTTGATGGTTCTTTCGACCTCTTGGGAAACGCTTAAGGATTTTCTTTTTGATGATGAAGAGGAGCGCGGTGAGCAAACAAAAATCTTTTTAGAATCTATGCATAAGCTTTTACAAAGTTCTTTTGAAAGGGTAGATAATGAACGGTCTTATGAGAAATTTGTTGAAGGTCTCTGGGATTTGGCAGAGAATACAAGAATATTTATCCCGGTTGAAGAATATACCGATATACGGAAAAGCAACGGAAACATCGTGGGTTGTTATGAGATTCGGAGAAACAGGACTCCTAAAATCTGCATCAAGTTGAGCGCTGCATACAACCGTGTTAATTCTTTCCTTGCACATCAAGGAGGTATCGGTACTTCAATTAGAACGCTGGAAGACCAGCTGCTTGAGAAAGGCTTGATACGGAAAGTTGACTCTGAACTGGTATCCTTTTCAGATCAAAGAAAAATTCGGGGCGTTGAATGGATTGGCAAATATCCTAAAATCCCCTTTGGATTATAAACACAAATTATTAATCAATGTAACATGAAACAAAAAGGAGAAAAAATGAAAGGCATTAAAACAACAGATTTACTGAATTATGTAGAGCTACCAGCAAGAGATCAGCAACTATATTCTAATAAAGTTGTAAAAGAATTTGAGCTTGGCGAAAGCTATGAACAAACAGAGCAGGACGGTGTATTTATACTCGATCTGAATCTTTCACGTTTCTTTATCGAATATTTAAAAGGAACCGATAAATCATTTAATAAAGAAAAAGCCAATAAAATTATTAGCTGGTTTTATGACAAAGTATATGTAAACGAACCCCGACTTCAGGATGAAACCGAAATCAGTGAAGATGAAGTTGAAGACGTTATGAAAGCACATGAGAAATATGTTGATGAAATGAATGCAATGATAAAATAACCAAGTTAAACTCCGGCATATCATTTTAAATAATAAGGGGCTTCAACGCCCCTTTTTTTTAATTCACAGTTCGCCATTCTTTTCCTGTCATTCTATTCTAATCCTAAATTAGTTACAATTAAACAAACTTCGAAATTTAACTCTATTGCAAAATTTTACACAATAAGATGTTTTGTAACTTTGTAACTTTGTAACTAAGAAGAAAAGATTGGATAAAGGATTCTTTGCTAATCGGCGATCCAAAATGAGTTATTTTATTATAGTTTTTGTTAATTAAGACGCTTTTACGTATTTGTTTTCGCTGAAACGATTATCTTCTCAGGCTGCTTCACCATCGAACACTTTCATTGCATCAACTAGATTATCTAATTGTAGATGTGCATACCTTTCCGTTACAGAAACGCTGCTATGGCCTAGTATTTCTTTGACCGTATATAAATCCACACCCTTTTGAACCAGGTAGCTTGCGCATGAATGCCGCAATGAGTGGAATGTTACGCGCTCATCCATATTCAGGCTTCTAATTATCTTTTTGAATGATTTTGATATGTAGTCCTTATTATAATGATATCCATTAGGATTATTGAATACGTATTCGCTGCTTTTTCTTCTTCTCTGGATCCTAATAGAAAGTACTTCGTGAACACGCTTTGTCATAGGAATCGTCCGCGTTTTACTGTTTTTGGTAGTGAAATCAGCATCGCCTACTTCAATAGTCCGTCGTTGCAGATCAATGTTCTTCCATTTAAGGCAAGTTACTTCAGCCAATCGACCGCCGGTATGAAATGCACAAAGAAAAATATCTCTATGAGTTTGATTTTTTGTGGTTTCAAGTATGCGATCAAGTTCATTTTCATCTAAATAAACCGGATTCTCTGCCTGCATCTTTTTATACTCAACATATTGAAAGGGGTTTTCGGTAATTAATTTCCATTTTACCGCTCTATTAAAAGCAGCATTTAGATTAGCGAGATATCGCACATAGCCTCTACCCTTTTCTTCAGCAAGATAATCGATAAAAGATTGCGCCGCCATCGCGTCAATTTTCCTAATGCTTTCGCCAGGGAAAAACTCTTGCAGATAACGTAGACTGAGATTAACCGATCTTGCGTAGCTTTTCTTTCTGTTTTTACTTATATAGTTATGATAATATTCCTTGAATCCGTCTACTTTACTTTTATCATCACGGTCTGAACGGATTGCATCCAAAGACGCCATCAGTTCATCGTAATCTTTTCTTTCTAAGTCTCGTATACGATCAATTAGCTTTTTCTGAGCCATAACTATCCGTTATTCCTTTGTTTTTGTTCATTTTTCCTCCTTGACTCATAACAGATCGCACAATAAGCAAAGAACAGCGTCCAAACTTATATAATTCAGACGTTCATATCAACTTTGACGTGATTTAGATCACTTCTACTGCAGCTTTTAAGAATCCGTTGTCCAAATGCGCATAAATCTGTGTCGTGCTAATATCCGAATGCCCCAGTAGCTCCTTAACGATATAAAGGCTAATTCCTCGCTGCACGAGCCTGCTGGCAAAACTATGCCGCAGCGTGTGGAAGTGGATCTGCTCCGATAAGTTTGCATCGCGCACTGCATATTTAAACTGGCGACTAACATAATCATCATTGAACGGGCGCAACCTTTCGTTCGGGAATACATATTTACATCGCGAAACCGAATGCAATGTTGATAATTTACTCCTCATCTGCGCATTTAAAGGAATTGTTCTCGCCGACTTGCCCTTAGTAATGAATTCGCCCGTGTTCCCAATAACGATTTCTCCTCTTTTGAGATCCACGTCCGACCATTGCAGACTTATTAATTCGCTTAGCCGCAAGCCTGTGTTAAATCCCACTTCGAACAGATTGCGCAATGATTCACTCTTAACTTGCCGCATGATTTCCTCAAGCTCCTTCTTTTCGATGAAAACCGGAATCTTCTTCTGGATCTTCGGCGGCGAAACTTCCTTAAACGGATTCGACTCGATGTAATTCCACTGAACCGCTTTATTGAAGGCAGCCTTTAATGTTCTGTGATAAAGATGCGCCGAATGCTTTGCCCTGCGAAACGTGAACGCCTGGAATTGTTCTACACGCTTTGGAGTGACTTCACTAAGCTCCGCCTCGCCCAAGAAATCTTTGATCATCCGAAACGAGAGCTTTATGCTCTTGATATATTTAGCCGAATATATCTGCTCGGCATTAGCTTCGTATTCTGTGATGAATTCTGACAGGGAAATGCTCTGCTGTTTAACTCTTGCCGGAAGTTTTTGCTTTAATTCCGATATAAACCTCAGCGCTGCTGCTTTAGTTTTCTGCTTTGTTGAAATTCTTTTTTGCTTATTGCATTCCTCGTCGAAATATTCGACGTAATAAATATTCTTTCTTTTGAAGATAAACATTTACGCCTCCTTTTTTTGAAGGAGGTTCTCAATCTTTATATTGCTATGAACACTTAACTGATCACTTTACTAAATGGCTTTGTTTTTAGCTCATAATCGCAATAAGTCTGCTGATTTGTAATCAGCCGGTCGGCGGTTCAAGTCCGTCCGCCAGCTCTTAAAACCCGATTTCAAAAAGATTTCGGGTTTTTTGTTTTAAGAGAAGAATTGATTGCGTTTTATACTTTCAGAGTTGTAGTTTCTTTGAATATTAATCAAAGATCTATACTACCTCCAATTAAACTGACTGCAAAACGTCGTTATTCTCTTCTTCCAATTTTAATGTTTTTTTCATTTCCCGTTTTTTCAAAATATAGAAGATCGCCGGGAAGAGCGTTAATTCCATTATAAGACTTGTTACAATTCCGCCAACCATCTGAGCGGCAATCGGCTTCATCAAGTCCAAACCTATTCCGGAACCGATCAAAATTGGTAGAAGTCCGAGTATTGTCGTCATTACCGTCATCATTTTAGGACGTATTCTTTTTAAAGCGCCTTCAAAAAGTTTTTCGAGAATGAGGTCCTAAATATTTTTCTGCTTATTGTGGGATTTTCAATGTACCATCACCTATTAAAACAGCTTTATATACGCTTGCGCCCTCCGGTTCTGTAGTTTCTTGATCGCACCAGTAAATTGTTATTTCATTCCCTTTATTTTCTATAAGATAGGACAAGGCATTCTTCCAAGATTCTCCGAAGGTTTTGCCGGCAGCAAGGCTTTCATAAAAAACAGGGACTCCTACAGCTCCGCTATGCTGGGTTCCGGCAATTGCTACTAACCCCGAACCAGAAAAAATATAGCTGCCGGCTAAATAATCAGGAACATCAAATCGTCCTGTTTCTGAAGAAAGCAGATGATAAAACAAAACATCTGGTTCTAAATTTTTTATGTCAATCCAACTAATATCATAAGGCTGATGAATAGTATCAGAATAGGCAACTATATTTTTCTTTGACTCTCTTGTACTCCACCATTCCGGATTAAATGGATTTCTCATATAATCGAAATGATGTATTCTTGGACCTGAGAATACATTAACAACCCCCCATTCATAACCTTCCTCAGAACTTAAAAATTTTCTTAATGAATCGGATGGATAATCCTCGCATTGAACAATATTAATATCAGTATATAATAAGTCGGGACGAGCACCCCATCCTGATTTGAAAACTTTAACACCATCAGCAACAACAAAAGCTCGTTTCGGAGGAAGTTCCATTTTGCCGGTACGGTAGTTATGATTCTTTTCAAAATAGCTTTTTAACAGTTCTATTTCATTCCCTAAAGAAGCTAAATTATCAGCTTTGATACGACTTACCCAGATTTCAGGTTTAAGCGGATCTCCGATGTTTAATTTTTTCTGAATCCAATTTATAACTTTTGTTTCAGAATATTTATGCTGATCATATACACCATTATTATCGTAATCCTCCCAAACACCATTCAGATCCATATAATAGAAATCAGCAAGATAATTATGCCAATATGGATCTCCCTGACGATTAAAATCATTGAAAAGAGGAGCCTGAATATTACCAATAAAAACAGCTCCAATTAAATTTTCATTTTCCTCATATTCATTTTGAAGAATTTTTTTAATTTCTGTAGGCAAGGTTGAAGAAGTCAAACCTGATTCAATTTTAACTTTGTAACCCTCACTCTTCAGGTCCGTTTCATATTGTTCCAATGCAGAATCTAAAGATGAGATTAATCTGCTTTCAACAAGCACCATTATTTCTCTTTCTCTTTGGATTGAATCATCAGAACAATTGACAAAAACAAATAACGATGAAAAAGTTGCAATAAGAAGAAAGATTGTTTTTTTCATTTTGGCTATCTCTTTAACTTGAATTATTAAAAAATAATAAATGATAATTTTAAATGTTTAAGGACTAAGTCTTACAATTATAATATTTTCCTAACAAAGTTATTGAAGTTTCCCAAGAATCTATTCTGATAAATATCAAAAAGCGATCTTCTGTTTTCTCCGGGGAGACGGAAAATATAATCATCAAGCAAAATTCTTGAGATTTTATAGGGATCGTCATTTGCTCGGTTTGTTCTTTTATCTTCAAAAACTCCCCAATAATTGGATAAATATCCTGCTTTCTTTGATGCCGTAACTGCTGACTCACTTCCCGCCCACCAAGGGTAACAGAAATGATTCACTACTTTACCGGGCAATTGTTTTTCAATAGCTTTTTTCGATTCGGAAAAATCATAAAAAAGATTTTCATTGTACTCATCTTCAGATTCAAAATAACCGGTATTCTTAAATTTATTATTGAATTCCTGAACTTTAGCAAAAAGCTTTCTCCGCCAATTTGGGATTTCAAAAAAATCTTTACCTCCATTTACCTGCACATATTCCACACAATATTCTCTTAAATTCTTATCATCAAAGTATCTCCTTTTCCCGGCAAATTTTGAAGCATTTTTATAAAGAGGAGTTCCGAGTTGAGTTTCCCTTGATAAATTTTCTAATCCATCAACTCTATATAGCGGAATATTAAAATTATATGCAAAGCTTTCATATGAAGGATAAAAAAAGTCACTAATAATAGGAGATGTAAAAATTAAATTGTGATACATTGAATGGGATTGAAAGTCTATTACACCGCTTTGGTGCATCTCTTTTATTTCATCCCAATCACAAAGTATTGTAGAATTTGGCCCTCTTTCGGAATTATCTAAACTTTTATTCTCATAAATAATATCAACTAAACCGGGTATTAAAAAGCAGACTGCCTTCATGCCAAACTTCTTTAGTAAAGGATAAGAATGCGTATAAACATTTTTCCAGCCATCATCAAAAGTAAGAAGGATACTCCTTTCTTTTATTGGTTTGACCCCCGTAATACAATCGTAAAATTCATCGGAATTTAATGTTGTATAATCATTATTGGAAAGGAAATATAATTGTTCTTCAAATATATCCGGTAAAATGGTATGTAATGTAAATACAGGTATTTCATCTTTAAGAGTTTTAGGATTTGACTGGTAGATAAATTCCGGGTATCGTTTTTTTACTAAAGCATTAATCTCGGGAATATTTTTTGAATAACTCTTTTTTATTTTCTTTATAGATGTATTTATATCAATCATTTTAATAACACTTAAAAATTTCTACTACTTTCAATATCAAAGTAAATATTTATTTAAAATTGTTTAATCTCGAATATTGTTCTTCAAGTTTTCTCACGTGTATTTTAATATCGAATCTTCTGCTGTCAACTTTGGCAGTAATCCCAAGATTTTTTGCTTGTTCTGGATTTTTTAATAAGTAAATTATTTTATCCGCCAATGCTTCCGGATCCCGGGATGAAACAAGCAACCCATTTTCACCATCTTTTATTATTTCATTAACCCCTCCCACATTTGTGGCAATCACAGGTTTTCCCATTGTCATTCCTTCAACTATCACTAGACCGAAACCTTCTGTTATAGAGGGTAAAACCTGCACATCAAAGGTAGAAAGAACAGGAGTTACATTTTCAAGAAAACCCGTAAATATTATATTTTTACCTACTCCTAATTCTTTAGCGAGATTTTCGAGATGATCTCTTAAATTTCCATCACCTACAATTATAAAATTTGAGTTTGGAAATTCTTTTAAAACATGAGGTACTGCTCTAATTAAATATTCTACCCCTTTTTCTTCCCTTAATTTCGCGATGGTACCGATTATTTTCGAATTTTCTTCCAGATTCCACTTTTTTTTCTCTATGCTTATTTCATCATCTTCAGGTATTTTGAATTCATCAAATATTATCCCATTGTGCAATACCAACATTTTTTCTTCCGGAATCTTTCGAATTTCAACTGAAGCCTTTTTTACTGCTTCAGATACTGCTATACCCAAATCCGTAAATTTTTTCAGTATACGATCGGATATTTTTTGATATAAAGGATAATATCTGTCATCATCGTGTGAATGAACGATCACCTTTGTAGACGTGAATACTCTTGCAAGCCTTCCGAAATTGGCAGAACCGTATCCGTGGCAATGAATTAAATCAATATTATTATTTTTTATAATTTTTATTATATCTACAATAGTCAAAGGATCAAGTTTACTTCTTCCTAAATGAACTACATTTATTCCTTTTTTTTCAAAATGACTTGTTAAATTATCTCTTGAGCGGAGGACACATAATAATACGTTGTAAGATGATTGATCAAAATAAGGAATTGTATTTAAATAATATTTACCTGCACCGTGCATAAAACCATTATACCCTAAATGATCAACCAACCACAGAACATTTATTTTTTGATTTTCGGGCATTATATGTATTCCTATAAAAATAATTAATAGATTTTATTCTGAAGTAACTGAATCTTTATTTATTTCGGATACCATATTTTTTTTTGCCGGAGTATTATAAAACAGGTACCCTCCGCCGCCTAATAATATTGTATTGATTGTATCAATAAATGAACTTGTGATAGAAATAATTACCGCATCGTTCACCGACATCCCCGCTAATGTGAAGAAAGCAACAAAAGCCCCTTCCCTAACACCAAGACCTCCGATGGATATAGGTATCATTATTACAAGCATTATAATAGGAATGATCAAAATAAAATAAATAAATGGAACAGATACACCAAATGATAAAGCAACAAAATAATAAGTTAAGATACGTGTTATTTGGACAAATAGTGTTAAAATAAAAGTTACAAGTAATGTTTTGGGAAATTTTTTATACTCTAAAATAGATGCGTGAAGCTTTAACCCTTTTTCCAAAAATTTTTGATATTTGACTTTTTTTATAATTTTTTCAAGAAAAATTGCAGTCTCTTTTTTCTGAAAAATATAAAACGATATAACAGTAAATATGGAAATGGCAACAATATAAATTTCAAAGTTAAATTTCGATAAAATCTCCCCGGTAAAAAAAACCGAAATAAGACAAAGCAAAAGCAATGAGAACATCCCCATTACACGATCCACAAAAATTGAAGAGACAGTAACTGATTTTTCAGAATTATTTTTCGCCAGGTAAAATCCTCTTACAACATCCGTCCCTAAACTTGACGGAAGAAACAAACCCAGGAAGCCGCCGATTGAATTAATTAAGAATAATCTGCCAAAAGAAACAATTATATTCCTTACTCTAATTAGGAGATTCCATTTATAAGTAAGCTCCAACCGCTCTGCAAGGTTTAGAACTAAGGCCACAAAAAGAATAGCTAAGTCTGCATTTCTCAAATTCTCTACTGTGGTTTCCCAATCTACATTAAGCAAAATTATTAGCAGCAGAGAAATGCTTACGCCAGCTTTTAAGAGAAAGATAACAGTTTTCTTTTTTATCATATTGGATATCTATATAAACGGTTAGTTATTTTTATCTGCTTTGAACAAGATTTTTTCAGCATTTTTATGATATACTTTCTCCAGAACAGAATCAGGAAGATTTATACCATAGATTTTCCAGTTACCTTGGTTTACCACTCCCTGCAAAGGGTAAGAAAAGTATTCATTATCTGTTTCTAAAAATTCAAAATATGTCTGGTAATATTTTTCTACTGTCCAACCTTTTTCGCCGAAATTATTGCCTCCATCAGTACCAAACAATATCCTATCCTGGTACTTAATAAAGAATTCTCGGGCAGTATAAGGTTGTCTTCCAAGATCGGATAAAACTGAACTTAGCTCAATAAAATAATTTGGATAAGTATCTAAAAGATATCCTGTATAATCCAGATTTTCCGGCGTCATTCCAAAATGGGCTCCAATAAATATCGTATTTGGATGCTTTTTAAACACATTTTCCCTTTGCTTAAGTACTTCTTCTCTTTTAGGAAAATTTTCTCCATAAACACTCCATTCAGGTATTTGCCTAATCTCGTCATACCTTTCGTTATGTTTATTTACAGGCTGATAGAACGCCGCAGGATCACCCATATGCCAAATAATGGGAACATTAAGCTCAGCTCCCTTCGCCCAAAGTGGATCTAAACGTGGATCATCAACCGGTATAACTTTTCCGTCCACATCACGGGTTCTTAAACCAAGATTTTTCCATAGTTCGCCATTACCGAGCGCACCATCTTTAACTGCCTCTTCAAATTTATTTGGTAATTCAGCTATATCTTCATTAGTCATAATACCCGCACTAAATCCGGTAGGATAAAAATCAATAAATCTTTTAGGATATGGGTCGGTATATCTATCAAGACCATCCCGCATATAATCTGTATTTACTAGTATTTTAACACCAATAGAATCCATTGCCCTAACCAAATTATCAGGCGCCAAAACTTTTCTATCATAATCAGTCTGAAATGAGGAGTTTAAATGAAAATTAATATCTATAACGGGATATTTAGCTTTTGTAATTTCTTTACGTTCGACGATTAGTGTAGGTACGGGATCAAATTCCGAATTTAAAATATTCCTTCCTGCCAAAAGATCAAAAACCTGATTAACACTACCATCGGTTAACAAGATATTATTAGGATATATCTTGTTAAAAACATAAACATATACCAGCGTAAAATATATTATTGCTACTAAAAAGACCGAAAGGAAACTCCAGACCTTACTTGCTTTTAAGGATTTCCTAATAAATAATAAAAAAGCAACAAGAAATAATAAGCAGCCGGCAGTAATTAAGACCAGTTGCAGACTTAAAAAGAAATTTTTATAACTATCAAATGAATTATATAGAGAACGATAATAATCATTATCAAACCTTTGAACGGGAATTAGCTCTGAATGAAAAAATGCAGGACTTGATAAGATTCCGATAACAGTAACTGCTAATCCAAAAGTACAAATGGCTATTAAATATAGTCCACTCCTTCTCTCTTTTGGTATAATTTTGAAAAAAACTGAAACTAAAATGGTAATCACACCCAAAGTCAATATGAGAAGTTGCATTATCTGAATCACAGTTAAAGTAGTTATTGACTTTATTCTTCCACCAGAGGCAAAACTTCCGATCAAGGATTGGTTAAAAAGCAGTCCTCCAATTATTAATAAAATTCCAACTAAGGCAATAATTATAAACGGTTTTTTGAACATTATCTCTACCTTTTCAATAAAAATTAGTTTTTATTTGGGATATTAAATTTTCGGCGGGAACACCGGCTGAAAATGACTATTCAGGTACAGATTCATTAACTACCCACCTGCGGTTATTATCGAGTCTTCACCGATATAAATTTAATGATCTTTAAAGATTTCTACAAGATTTATTATTTTCAAGCAAATTAAACAAGAATAAGTAAAGATCTATGCTGATTAACTGGTAGGGTCTCATATTCTTAAAAGGCAAAGCGATGGAATACAATATCATTACCGTGATAAAATAACTCGATTATACTGACTGCAATCCGTCGTTATTCTCTTCTTCCAATTTTAAGGTTTTTTCCAATTCCCGTTTTTTCAAAATATAGAAGATCGCCGGGAAGAGCGTTAATTCCATTACAAGACTTGTTACAATTCCGCCAACCATCGGAGCGGCGATCCGCTTCATCACGTCCGAACCTATTCCGGTACCGATCAAAATCGGCAGAAGTCCGAGCATTGTCGTCATTACCGTCATCATTTTAGGACGTATTCTTTTCACAGCTCCTTCAAAAATTGCTTCGCGCAAATCTTCCAACGAGTCCATCCGCCCGCTCTTCTTAAATTTATCGTAAGCGATATCAAGATAGAGCAGCATAACAACCCCGGTTTCCGCGCTAATTCCGAGCAGCGCGATAATCCCAACCCAGACTGCCACACTTAAATTGAATCCTGCAAAAAATAAATACCAGACCGCTCCAACCATCGAGAAGGGAAGCGCGAGTAGAATAATGCTCGTCTTTGTGAATGATTTTGTATTCATATAAAGAAGAAGAATTACAAGAACCAACGTAACGGGAATTACCATCAGCAATCTTTTGCTGGAACGTTCCATATATTCATATTGCCCGCTCCAGATCAATGAATATCCCGCGGGAAGAGTTACCCGATCGCGAATAATTTCCTGAGCGTTTTTTACATACGTTCCCACGTCAATATCTTTCAGATCGATGTAAACCCAGGCATTTGGTCTGGCGTTTTCCGATTTAATTGCCGGCGGACCTTTCTTAATTTGTAGATCGGCAACCTCAGAAAGCGGAATACTTCCGCCTCCGGAAATAGGAACGAGAACACGTTTGAGCGGCTCAATTCCTTCACGGAAATCCCGCTGGTAGCGAAGATTAACTGGATAGCGCTCCAAACCTTCCACTGTTTTTGTGATGTTCATCCCGCCGATTGCCGACATAATTACGTCTTGAATATCATTTATACTTAAACCGTATCGTGCCGCGGCGGCGCGGTCAATTTCAAAATCGACATAATTTCCGCCTGCAGATCTTTCGGCAAATGCAGAGCGTGTGCCGGGAATCGTCTTAGCAACTTCTTCAATCTCTTTACCGATTCTTTGCAGAACCTGAAGATCGGGTCCGGCAACTTTTATTCCGACCGGAGTTTTTATTCCCGTTGAAAGCATATCGATTCTGGTTTTAATCGGCATAGTCCAGGCATTTGTAAGACCGGGAATTTGAATAGCCGAATTTAATTCTTCCACTAACTTATCTTTTGTCATTCCGTCGCGCCACTTGTCTCTCGGTTTTAATTGAATCGTTGTTTCGATCATTGAAAGCGGAGCCGGATCTGTTGCCGTTTCGGCCCGCCCGACTTTCCCAAACACTGATTCGACTTCGGGAAATGTTTTTATAATTTTATCCGTCTGCTGAAGAAGTTCTTTCGCTTTAGTGATTGAAATTCCCGGAAGCGTAGTAGGCATATAAAGAAGATCGCCTTCGTAAAGCGGCGGCATAAATTCCGACCCGAGTTGTCTGTAAGGAATATATGTTACGGCCATAATTATTACCGCAGCGCCGATAACGAGCCATCTCTGCTTCATTACAAAATCGACAACCGGGTGATAAATTTTGGTGAGGAAACTTGTTATAGGATTATCTTCCTCGCGGCGCATTTTTCCGCGCACAAAATATCCTATCAACACAGGCACAATTGTGATAGCAAGAATTGCCGCCGCGCCCATTGAATAAGTTTTTGTATAAGCCAGCGGTTTGAACATTCTTCCCTCCTGCTGTTCCAAAGTGAATACCGGAAGGAATGAAACGGTAATTACAAGAAGCGAATAAAAAATCGATGGTCCGACTTCCTTTGCCGATTCCAAAATTACAGCCCAGTGCGGACGCTGTTTCTCCTGTGGCTTTACTTGTTCGCGCGTCATGTGAGTGTGCGCGTTCTCCACCATTATGATTGACGCGTCGACCATCGCTCCTATCGCTATCGCAATTCCGCCCAACGACATTATGTTTGCATTAATGCCTTGGTAATACATTATAATGTATGCGGCTAATACGGCTGTCGGTAAAGTGAATATTGCTACAAGCGAACTACGGACGTGAAGCAGAAATGCCATTATTATTATCGCAACGATTATACTTTCTTCGATTAACGTATTTTTAAGATTGTCAATCGCGGCTTCAATCAAGCCGGATCTATCGTAAGCCGTAATTATTTCAACATCATCCGGAAGAGAAGCTTCGAGTTCTTTTAATCGCTCTTTAACTCTGTTTATCACTTCAAGCGCGTTTTCGCCGTAGCGCATTACAATTATTCCGCCGACGGTTTCTCCTTCGCCGTTCCATTCCGCCAATCCGCGCCTGAGTTCGGGACCGACGTCAATTGTAGCAACATCGCTTAAATAAATCGGCGTTCCTGTTTTGGATGAAGAGCCGATCGGAATTTTACGTAGATCGTCTACACCTTTTATGTAACCGAGTCCGCGAACCATAAATTCCATTTCACTTATCTCAAGCAGCTTTCCTCCTACGTCGTTATTGCTTTCTTTGATCGCCATCTTAACTTTGCTCAAGAGGAATTCCGTAAGACGCAAGTCTGATTAGGATCGAGATTTACCTGGTATTGTTTTACATAACCGCCGATACTCGCAACTTCGGCAACTCCGGGAAGCGCGGAAAGTTCGTATCGCAAAAACCAATCTTGAATAGAGCGTAATTCCTGCAGGTCTTTTTTGTCCGATTGCAGAACATATTGATAAACCCAGCCTAGACCGGTCGCGTCGGGACCAAGCTGAGGCGTTACTCCGTCGGGTAATTCATTCTGCATCGAACTCAAATATTCCAGCACGCGGCTTCGCGCCCAGTAAATATCGGTTCCGTCTTCAAAGATGATATAAACCATCGAAAATCCGAAGAAGGAATATCCGCGCACATCCTTGGCATATGGCACGGAAAGCATTTTCGTCGTCATCGGATAAGTAACCTGGTCCTCAACTATCTGCGGACCCTGACCCGGATACTTTGTAAAAATTATTACCTGAACATCGCTTAAATCCGGTATAGCGTCGACGGCTGTATTTCTCAAAGAATATATTCCGCCGCCGATTAAAGCCAGAGTCAGAATGATAACCATAAATTTATTGTTTACAGACCATTCAATTATTTTAGAAATAATTCCTTCTTTTGGATTACCGTCTGAGATCATTACTTATTTACCTTTATTTTACGCGAGACCCTAGATGGGAGACGCGAGAAAGTTTTTCGAAATTTTCTTATCAGTTTTATTTTGCTCCGAGCTTTAGCTCGTATTATAAAACTTTGACTACCAGAAAATCTATATAGTCAATTGCCGTCCGCTTTAGCGGACGCATTGGAAAATACTAACAATGTCGGGACTTAAAATTCTATCGCCTTTTTCAATGCGGCTAAAGCCGATCTTTTGTTTGACATCATATCCGTCGGTTAAAACCGACGGCAATTAATTGTTAGTCCAACAAATTATTTAACCTTAAAACCGTTTTCCAATAAATTATTCTTCGCTTCTTCGAGCGTAACTTCCTGCAGGATCATATTACATTCCGGGCATCTTCCCGGCTCGTCCGAAATCACATTCCAATCCATAAGATCCTGAAATACTTTTCCGTCACCGTTTTTATCAATGCTTTCCAAATCAATTACGCCTTCCCTAATTAATTCTTCATCGCTGCCGCCCGCTTCATCATTCATTTTGTTCATGATCAGCTTTCATTTCCATTTCAGCGCTATCGTTTGATTCTTTCTTCGAGTTTGAACTGAACTGTTCTATGGAAGCTCTTAAACTACTTTCGGAATCGATGAGAAACTGCGCCGATGTAACAATTTTATCACCCGGTTTTAATCCATCCAATACCTGATAATATCCGTCAGCATATTGACCAAGTTTTACATCCGTAGCTTTAAATTTTCCTTCTCCGAGAGCTTTAATCACAATATTATTTTTTCCGCTTCTTATAATTGCTGTTTCGTCAACAACAGGCTGGAGTCCGAATTCCTTTCCTTTTATCTCGACTGTTCCATACATTGAAGGTTTAAGTTTTCTGTCTTTATTGGGCACATCAATTCTTACCTGAACGGTTCTCGTTTTTGGATCGACCGTGGGATAGATAAACGACACCTTCCCTTTATATGTTTCTCCCGGGAAAGCGTTAAATTTTACATCCGCCGCGGAACCGACTTCAATTTTTCCGAGTTCATTTTCATATACATCCGCCAGCAGCCATAGCTCACTTAAATTGGCTATGTGAAGCAGGTTCATTCCAGAATTAATTTTTTCTCCTTCCATAATATTTTTTGAGAGAACTGTTCCGTCGAAATGAGCGTAAAGAGTTACAAAAGTTTTTGTTTCGCCGCTTTTCAATAAATTCTCAATTTCATTTTCCTGCATATCGAGCAATTCTAATTTACGCCGCGTATTTTTTACGAGCCTGTCTCCGCTTTCGGAAATCTCATCGGTTTCGCTGTCGGCAATCGCTTTGCTGTAAGAAACAGCAGTTAAAAGTTCCTGTTGAGCCGAGACTAATTCCGGGGAATAAATCTCAACCAACTTTTCGCCGCGCTTAACTTCCTGCCCGGTATAATTGACGAACAAATCTTCAACCCATCCGTTAACTTTGGTAGTTACCATATATTCTTTGGTCTCGGCGGTTGTTAAAACTCCGTTGGTAACTATTTTCGATGAAAGATTTTTCTCTTCGACCGTAGCTGTTTTCACATTCATAGTTTGCCGCAGCGAACCGTCGACTGTAACTACGCCGGAAGCTCCTCCTTCGTCTTCATAAACGGGAACAAGATCCATTCCCATTTTTGATTGTCCCGGTTCGTCGTAAATTTCGTTCGGATCCATCGGCGCGCGCCAGTAAAGAATTTTTCTCTCTCCGCCCGAAGACGCCGCGCTGCCTTCGTTTTTAATCGGAGTTAAATCCATCTCACAAATTGGGCACGTTCCCGGTTCGTCCGAAATTATTTCAGGATGCATTCCGCAAGTATATAATTGTTCCGATTCCGCAAGTTCGGCTGAACCGTTCGAGCCGGTAAAAAAAATCGCATAACCCGCAGCGGCAAGACCAAGAATTACGATCACGGCAATTAATATTCTCTTTGTATTCATCTTAATTCTCCAGATAAACTTCTTCCATTAAAATTTTCACTTCCGGTAAGGAATTGTAACTGAGCGGTTTCCTTAAAAAATTCCGTTCGTAATTTGTAAAGCTTTGTTTCGATGCCGAATAATTTATTCTGTGCGTCAATTACATTTATAAAATCAATTTCGCCTACTTCGTAACTCGCCAGCGCCGCTTTTAAAGATTGCTGCGCCTGCGGAAGAAGTCCGGTTCTTATTAATTTCTCGCGAGCTATCAGTTCATTCAATTTTGAGAGAGAAGTTCCGAAACTTTTTTTCAAAAACTGAAGCGCCGCGTTATATTGATCGTCATACATTTTTTGTTTCAATCTCGCTTCTTCAACTTTGGCGGATTTTTTACCTCCGTAATTTATCGGTAGCGAAATCCCAACCATCGCCGTAAAAAAATCGTTAAGCGGAGTATTCGTTCTCGCTATCTCATCCCTTTGTGAATACTGAACGGAGAAATTGAAGTTCGGGTAAAATTCGTATTCCGCCAAATCTTCCATTAGGCCGGCTTTCTCTTTCTGCTTTTGAATTCCGCGCAGGAAAGGACGGTATTCTTTTGCGAGCGAATCCAAAGACGCGATCGTCAAATCACTTTCCGTTAAAGTAGGAATTTCCTTTGTCGGGATCGGAGCGTCTATGTCGTCTAACAAATACGAATTTAAAATTGCAAGATTGGAATTTTCTCTCGCGGTTAATTCTTCAATCCTATCTAACTGATTTGTAATTTCAACATTAACTTGGATGAGATTCTGCTGAGTAGCCCGCGACACAGAATATTTCGCTTCCACAACCTCGGCTATCTGATTGAGCAAATCTTTACTCTGCCGCGCAATTCTTATCGCTTCTCTAGTAAATCTCAAATCGTAATAAGTTCTCGTTACGTTATTTATTATTTCATTCCGCTTATCCAGAATTTCCTGTTCAATTATTTCTGCATCTTTTTCCTGAACCTCTCCGGCGGCGTTTAGTTTACCGGGAAAGGGAACAGCCTGACTTAAACCGACTATCTTTCCCGTCATCGGTTCCTGCGTAAAAGAAAAAGAATTTGTTGGAAGATTTGCCAGTCCCAGCGTTAGAATCGGATCCGGAAGATTAGAAACCTGCGCAATTCCTGTTTCGGCGGCGGCTTGCTTCGAACGCAAAGCCTCAAGTGCCGGACTTACGGAAACCGCCTTTTCTATTATCAACGTCAGAGTCGAATCCTTTTGCTGCGAATAGAGATTGCTAAAAGCAGATAAGAGAATTATCAGCGCAAAAAAATTTTTCATATATCCTAAGATTTTTTGTAATTGACTTTACTATTTCAATCGCCGTGCCGAAGCGAATATCTGCTTTATAAAACGTTTTGGAAGGATTACTGAAAATGCGTTTTTAAATATTTTTAATTTTTTATAAAATTTTAAAATTGTCTTGACTTGCGAAAGGCTGCGTTGAAGAATTTGATTTTAATTTAACCACAAAGCACACCAAGAAGGCGCTAAGAACACGAGGAAAAACTTTAGTGATCCTTGTGCTGTCTTCGTATCCAATGTGGTTAAAGCTTTTGACTTTGTATTATTTCATTTTGAATGATTTTACAAGGTTCCGTTAATAACTCTTCTTATTCCATTTTTAAGTAACGCAACGTTAAAATTAATTAACATTCCAAGTTTGCAACCGGAGAGTTTTAAGTAAGTTAGAATTTGAGCAAGATGAACATCATTAAGGGCTTCAACTGATTTTACTTCAATAATAAATTTGTTTTCTACAAATAAATCAATCCGATATCCGATTCCGAGTTCAACTTCTTCATATATAAGAGGAAGTTCTTTTTCTTTTTCAACAAACATATTGTGTTTTTTTAGCTCATAAAGCAGGCATTCAACATAAGAACTTTCAAGAAGACCCGGGCCTAATGCTTTATGGACATTTAATGCGGAATGAAATACTGCTTTCGCTATTTCGTTTTCGTGCATTTTTCCGACCTATATTTATGAACGTTTTCTTCTAAGATCATAAAATTATTACCGTGAAAAACTAAAAGCTCCGGACTTTTAATCTAAATTTTACGAATGCTATATTTAAAGAAATTAAAATAAACTACAAGGCGCACAAGGAAGGCTCCAAGAGCTCGAGGAAAATCCTTAGTGATCCCTGTGCCTTCTTCGTGTCCATTGTGGTTAACGCTTTTGACTTTGCATCTCAATTTTTATGAATGCTTCTTTTAAAAAATCAACATAAAGAACCACCCGCAAAGCACACCAATAAGGCGTTCACTGCTTACTGCTCACTGTTTACCGCTCACTAGTCGGTAACTCTCTATTTTATTATAAAGAGTAGGAAGAGAAATGCCGAGATATTTTGCGGCTTTCGGTTTATCCCAGTCCACCGCTTGCAGCATTTTTTGTATATGATTCTTTTCAACATTAGCTAATGTTATGTTAGTTATATTTTCAAAGTCGGTTGGGAATTCATCAAAATCGTGCAACAGAATATTTTCTTTTTCCAGCACATCTCCTTTAGAAAGAACAGCCGCCTGCATCAGGCTGTTTTCAAGTTCGCGAACATTGCCAACCCAATCGTGATTTACTAAAATATCCATTGTCTCGTCTGAAACTTTATTTACTTTTTTATGAAGTTCGTCATTTATCTTATTCAAAAAATGATGAACCAAAAGCGGAATATCTTCGCGTCTTTCACGAAGCGGCGGTATCTCAATGTTCATTACATTGAAGCGGAAAAAAAGATCTTCGCGGAATTTCCCTTCGTTTACAAGTTTCTGTAGATTCTTGTTCGTTGCTGCAATTACGCGGGCTTTCATCGGCACCAAAGTTTCGCCGCCCACCCTTTCAAATTCCCGTTCCTGCAAAACCCGTAATAATTTCACCTGAAGATTAGCGGATATTTCCGAAATCTCATCCAAAAAAATTGTTCCTTCTCCGGCTAACTCAAATTTTCCTTTTTTATCGCGCACCGATCCGGTAAACGCTCCTTTAACGTGCCCGAATAATTCGCTTTCCAAAAGCGTTTCCGTTAAAGCCGTGCAGTTTACCGGAATAAAAGGAGAATCTTTAGTTATGCCGCTGTAATGAATTGCGCGCGCAACAAGTTCTTTCCCCGTGCCGCTTTCTCCCTGAATTAAAACAGTAACACGGTTTGCCGAAATTTGCCCGATCTTTTTATAAATATCTTTCATTTCCTGGTTTTTCCCGATGAGAATATTTTTCAGATCGTAGTTTTCCGCGTTCCCTTCAATAATGGTTTCAAGTTTCTCGCTAAGTTTTTTGTTATCAAGCGCGCGTTTTATTGTTAGCCGCAAGGTTTCAATTTCCAGCGGCTTTTCTATAAAATCGTAAGCTCCTTTCCGCATTGCTTCAACGGTTGTCGGCATATCGTCGAACGCGGAAATTACGATGAAGTGAATTTTCGGGTCGATAATTTTAGTCCGCTCAAGCAGTTCCAGTCCGTCTAATCCGGGCATTCGTATATCGCTTATCACCAAATCGGGCATTTCTTCTTTAATAAGCGCCAATCCTTTAATTCCGTCTTCGGCGGATTTTACGTTAAATTTTAACCGCTGCAAATAATTTGTTATTGTTTCGCGTATCGATTGATCGTCGTCGACTACAATAATTTTTTCCATAATTTTAATCTTTTATTGGAAGTGATATTTCAAAATCGGTTTTCCCGGGCTTCGATTCGAGAAGTTTAATTTTACCCGAATGCCGCTCAATTATTTTTTGCGCCACAGCGAGCCCCAAACCGGTTCCCGAGGCTTTAGTGGTTACAAACGGTTCAAGAATTTTGTTTCGGAGTTCTTTTGGAACTCCGGCTCCGTCATCAATAAAATTGATTTTTACTTCGCCGTTCTGCGCCGACGACGTAATTTCTAACTCTCCTTCAGGCGAAGCTTCCAAAGAATTATCAATCAAATTAAGCATTACCTGAGAAATTTTTTCCCTGTCCGCATAAACTTCAATCTCTTCGCATTTGTTCTCAATAGTAAACTTTTTTCCTTCTAATCTTCTAAAATTAGTTTGGATAATTTCATCTATCAATTCCTTCAGATTAAAAACCGATTTATTCAGCTCAGGTTCCCTGGAAAACTGCAGAACTTCCTTCACAAGATTTTTTAATCTGGCAACTTCTCTGTTAATGATTGAAAAAGAATTTTTATCTTCCGGTGAAAGCGGCAATGTTTCCGAGAGGATATCGCTGTTCATCTTAATTGAAGTAAGCGGAGTTTTTATTTCGTGCGCTAGAACCGCCGCCATTTTACCAAGCGCCGCAAGTTTTTCCGCATTAGCGAGTTCGTTTTCCAAATCTTTTGTTTTAGTAATATCTACAATAACAATTAATAATCCTGAAAAAGTTTTTTCGTCCCTGAAGAACGGAGTAACCGCAGCGAGATAGTAATTCTCATTTCCGTTTTTGGTTTCCCGCAATTCTTTCTGATAACTTTCGTTTCTTGAAAGTCTGTCAGGAAAGTCTGAGTAATTTCGGAAAGAAGATTGGAATTACACTCTTTAATATTTTTTAAGATGAGATTTTTTCTTTCCACTCCGGCGATTTTCGCAAACGTTAAATTGGCTTCCAAAACTTTTCCTTCCGGATCGAGAAGACAAATTCCGGTATCCGATTTTTCGAACGCGTTAAGAAGCATTTTTATTCTCTGCTGATTTTCTGCAATCTCTATGGAATCTTTTTTCAGCGTATTGGACATTTCGTTAAAAGTATAAGCCAGTCTTCCAAATTCATCGTTCGATTCGATATTAACTTTTATTCCGTAATTTCCTCTTTGGATAAGATTTGTTTTTTCGATGAGATTGTTGATAGGACCCGAAATGATTTTAACAATAACAAAAGCCATCGAAACGCTCACGAGCAATCCTCCGAAAAGACTCAACAAAAAATATCGCTCAAGTTCCATTGTGGAATTTATATTGAATAAAATTCTTCCAAGCGGAATCTGAATCATCAAAATGATAATCGGCACAATAATAACGGCTGCGAAAAAAACTTTCTTCGTTAAAGAAAATGAATTGAATTTATTTGCCGCCGCGGGAAACATATTGAATCGCGTGATTGCGATTGTTGTTGTAAGAATTACTCCGATCAAAAAAGCAAGCGGACTTATTTCCACCAAATAATAAAAGCCGAGAATCCAGGGAAGATAGAGTCCGAATATGAACGCAAGAAGATTTGTAACAATCAATCCGATCAGAATTAATTTTAATTGATTTTTCTTTAACCGGCTTTGAGTTGAATAAATTTTGTTGATTAGATTTATTCCGCTGAAGATCAGCAGAAAAATATACCATACGAGATAAGCTGCGTAACCTGAAGTGTAGTGTGCTTCAAATCGTCCAAGGTGTTTGTGCGATTCCTCAACCAAATTTCCGTTCCAGAGCATAAAGAGCAAAATAATTGTAGGCAGAAGAATGAATATCTTCAGACCAAACGGCATAGCTTCCTTATCCGGAAAGTAATATGAGAAAAATGTAAGAACGACGATGATTAATAATAAAAATGAGTGACACGATTGATCCAGAATTGTAACATCGCCTTGATTCATAATAAGAAAATGAACGGCGTGCGAAATCACGTAGCCGATTACGAGAATGAGCGCGAGAATAAAAAGCCTGCTTGTGTTCGCTTCGCTTCGGGAATAGATTATGTAGCTTAATCCCGCCGCAGAAAGAATAGTTATCGCCAAAAAAATTATGTTGAAAATTTCTATCATAAATTACATCGCCGGTTTCAATGTGAAATAAATTTAAGGAAAGATTTTGAAAGATGCCGTGAACTGAGCTGAGTAAAAACAGATGGGAAAAGACCGAAAACTTAACCACGAGGAAAACCGATTAACTTTTGTGAGCTTATGCCTTCTTCGTGAGCTTGGTGTTTGAAAAACTCAACCACAAGGAACACAAGGGAGGCGCTAAGAACACGAGAAAGCGAATTAATCTTTGTGAACTTCGTGCCTTCTTCGTGTCTATTGTGGTTAAAAGCTTTTGACTTCGTATTATTTCCTTTTGAACTATCTTATAAGGTTCCGTTGATGACTCTTCGTATCCCATTTTTGAGTAATGCCACATTAAAATTAATCAACATTCCAAGTTTACAGCCCGAGAGTTTTAAGTAAGTTAGGATTTGAGCAAGATGGACGTCATTGAGAGCTTCGACTGATTTTACTTCGATAATGAATTTGTTTTCAACAAACAAATCAATTCTATAACCGATTCCCAGTTCTACTTCTTCATAGATAAGAGGAAGTTCTTTTTCTTTTTCAACAAACATATTTTGTTTTCTTAACTCATAAAGCAGGCATTCAACATAAGAACTTTCAAGAAGACCTGGACCCAAGGCTTTGTGAACATTTAAGGCCGAATGAAACACTATTTTCGATATCTCGTTTTCGTGCATTTTCGCCTCAATTTTTAGGGACGTTTTCTATAAAGATAAAATTTTATTTTAAAAAAAACTTAACAACAAGTAAAACTGATTATCTTTGTGAACTTTTTGCCTTCTTCGTGAGCTTAGTGGTTAGAGCCTTTAAATAAATCCAACCACAAGGAACACAATGAAGGCGGTAAGAACACAAGGAAAACCGATTAACTTTTGTGCACTTCGTGCTTTCTTCATGAGCTTAATATTTAAAGCTTCTGACCTTTTAAATTATTTAAAATAATTAAAGAAACTTAAATACTTTTGCTTCGCCAAGCGTGCTTTCATCAATTTATAAAGGCAAAGATTTTTGGGCGCGGTATTTGTATCTCTCGGGAAGAAATTCTATTAGCAGATTTAAGAATCTTAAAAAAATTATCTGCATCACACATAAATAAAGTTAAAGCTCTTTACTGCATTGATGTTGGATTAAAAGAAAAGGGTTGTGAATTTGGGATATAAATTAATCTAATTGATTGCTGATTTTTTTATTCATAAAAGAGACAAAGCAACTGATATTATTGGACATAATGGATTTGCATATTGAAAAAATATTCATTAACTAACTTAATGAACTCGATGAAAAAGATTTTAACGACAAAGAGGACACAATGAAACGAACAATAACATTCTTAGCGATGATGATGGTATTCGCATTATCAAATATATTCGGGCAGCATAATTTCAATGGTGGAAGTTATCATCCTGATTCTTTAGAAACGGTTACGCTAACAGGAAGCGTAATTGTCGATTCATCCCAAAGTGTTCATCCACAATATTTTCTTGATGTAGAAAACGACGGAGTTGAAGATTACTTTTTGAACTTCGGGCCTTATTGGTATAAACCGGACAGCAGCGACGCGGTTCGACCGGCTAACGGAGAAAACGTAACAATTCTCGGCGGTCTGCACGAAGAAATGACAAGTTTAATTCAGGTTGTAGTGGTTTATGAAATTAATGGAGATTTTTGGCGCGAACCCTTTGAACCGCTCTGGAATAATTTTGCGGGACACGGAATGCACAGAGGCGGCGGACATCAAGGCGAAGCTGACAGCTGCGTTAATTACGGATTCGACTGGAACCACGATACGCTTTCAACAATCGAAACATCGGGGATCGTGATTGTTGATTCTACATTTTATTATTCCCAATATTATTTGGATGAAGACAGAGACGGAACTCCGGAATATTTTTTGAATTTTGGTCCGCCCTGGTATGAACCGGAATCCGGAGCTTTAAGACCTGCCAACGGAGATGAAGCTACTGTTAAAGGCGGCGTTTCCGATATGATGAATTACGATATGCTTGTTGTTTACGAATTGAACGGAGAACTTTGGAGGGATTCTTCTCTTCTAGGAACTCATTATGGCGGCGGCTGGATGCACGGAAGCGATACAGGTTCGGTAAAATTCCATACTCCTTACGATGATAACGATTACATGACAATTCATTCCGGGTGGAGAAAGAGCGGCGGCATGCACGGCGGTATGATGATGCCCGATTCGATCTTCGGACAAATGTTTGAACTTTTCCCCGGAAGTCTTCCTAACACACACGGACAAAACGCTTTTGCAGCTTATCAGATGAATATGCTCTTTCCACAAGGTGGCAGAGGAATGGGAATGGGTTCGCTTTGCGGCGGAATGATGCAATTTAACAACAATGTCGATTTTCAATTTCATTATAACGAAGCCCAGCTTAAAGATAACGGTATTGAAGAAGCCGAAATAACCGCAAAATACTACGACGCAAATACCGGAACCTGGTTAAACGTAAACAGCGCGGTTGTGAATACAATCGACAATACCATTTCATTTTCCGGCGAAAATGTTTACAATTTTGTGATCTTAACCGGAAGACAGTTAGTTACAGGAATTGAATCCGATGAAACGGTTGTTGATGATTTCCGTTTAGAACAAAATTATCCGAACCCGTTCAATCCTTCTACAACTATTGAATTCAGCTTGAAGAAGCAATCAGATGTAACGCTTTCTATTTTCAATATGCTTGGACAGGAAGTTGCGGTTCTCGTAAAAGGAGTTATTCCGGCGGGTAATCATAAAGTAAGATTTAACGCGAATAATTTATCAACCGGTGTTTATATGTATCAGTTGAAAGCCGGTGATTTTGTAGAGATGAAGAAAATGCAACTGCTTAAATAAATGCAAACTATTTTTTTGTAGCACAGATTACTAATCATCTGTGCTACCTTTTATAAACATACGGAGGACAAAATGAAGAAATTATTTCTTATTCTTACACTTCTATCTGTTCCGTTACTCTTTGCGGCTTGCAACGACAACAATGACGATGAATACGATAATATGATGAATGACGGCGAATATCATAGCCGCGCTATGGATAGAATGATGGGAGACGATGAATTACGCCGCGAATATTTCGGCAGAATGATGGAAGATGAAGATATGCGGGATTATATGCTTGATAGTATGTATCAATATGCGGAAAGAGATTCTGTTTTTATGGGAAGAGTTTACGATTATATGCTCCGCTATCCGGGAGTGAACGACAGAATGCGTTATTATTTTGAAGAGGAAAACAAATAAAATGAAGACTAATGTTATTGCGGGTTTATTATTCATAGCTTTATTTGTGATATTCTCGACTCTCGCGGCGCACGAGGGCGAAGACAGTGCGGTTCAAAAAGATACTTTTGTTGTAGCCGGCGGAGATACAACTTTAATAAGCGCAGATAACAGCGCCGTTTCTTCTTCCGCGAATTCCGAAGAAACGGACGATCCTTCGGGAAGTTACGATCCGACTTGGAGTGAAATTTTTACCGAACATATTCATAATAAGATAATTCATTTCCCGATAGGTTTTGCCATTGCCGCGTTTATTCTTACTCTTGTCGGATTTCGTGAGAATAAATATCAAACCGGAATATTCTGGCTTGTAATACTTGCCGGATTAGCGGCAATAATCGCATACTTCAGCGGAACCGCGCAGGAAGAAGCATTTGAAGGAACTTCGAAAGAATGGATTATAGAAGTCCATGAAACATTTGGGTTAGTAAGCCTGCTGCTTATATTGACTTGGGCTGTTTTTCTTTACGTCAAATCGCTTAAAAGATACGCTTGGATCGTCGGACTTATTTTAACGATCATCATTTTAATAACAGCAACTTATGGCGGAATGCTGGCGCACGGGTAAACACTTAAAGGTTATACTAAAAGAAGTTAAAAGGTGTTGAACGCTCTTGAAGGCGGCAAAGTTGCGGCTGTCAAATAAGATTGATCATCACGCTTATGGCGGACGATTGAACGTGGCAACGTAATATATATGAAAATTTAATAGGTCTTTTTGGATCATGGAAATTGAAAAAAACAGAAACTCACATTTTTCAAATATTTCCTTTTGGAATTTAACCGGAAATTTGATAACACCGCTCCGGTTAGTAGTTGGATGGATTTTTCTCTCTGCATTTTGGCGGAGAGTTGTTTTGGAAATTGCAAAAATGAATCCTGATTCTCCCGCTTTTCTCGGGCACAAATTCAATACTTTTTTACCGCAGGCATTGTGGATAAAACCGGTTCTCGATTATTTATTAACTCACGCCGATTTGCTTTTCGTTTTTCTCATTATCTTTACAATAATTGAAGGATTGGTTGGATTATTTTTGATTCTCGGATTCGCGTCGCGAATTTCCGGTATGATGGTTTCGATTCTCTCATTCGGGATTCTACTCGGCTCCGGCTGGCTCGGATCAACTTGTTTGGATGAATGGCAGATAGGAAATTTTGGCATTGCATCCGGAATGATAATTTTCTTTTTCGGCGGCGGAAGCTGGTCCTTCGATAATTTATTCTACCGGAAAAAATATTCATCACAAAGAAAAATATCTGCCTGGTTTACATCCGGACCCTTACCATTAAATTATGATCCCGAAAAATTAAGCAGGTTGGCGACAATATTTTCAATTATCGCAATAGGAATAACACTTTACACAAATCAGGCTTTTCATGGCGGAGTTTGGGGAAAACTGCATAACGATTCGAAGAAGCCGCACATAGTAATTTCAGATATTAAATGGGATAATTTTAATAATCTGGAATTTACTCTTTTCCGTGATAAAGGTCCCGATACTTATGGAGCGTTCATTATAGAGATGAATATTAAGAATGCAAATGGTGAAAAAATCATGCGGTTCGGATCTGATGAATTAAAGCTGATCAATCAATCACAAATTGAAAATGTTTATCCGAATAAAATTAAACCGGGAGCCTACGGAATTGAAGTTCCGCTCGGCGGCAAAGGTAAAATAAATCTGGATACAAAAGATATGATTTTTCAAAACGGGAAATATACTCTCGAAGTATTTGATGTGAGCGGCGCAAAATGGAGCAGTGAATTTCAAGTTGGATAAAAAACAGGAGGTGGCATGTTTTGGCATGATATGGGCTGGGGCGGGATGTGGTTCGGATGGTTTTTCTGGATAGTATTAATTGTTCTGATTATTTGGGCTATTGTAAGATTTTCTAATCAAAAGTCTAACGGCTCATCGAATTTAACGCACAGAGAAACTCCGCTCGATATTTTAAAAAGAAGATACGCAAGCGGAGAAATTACTAAACAGCAGTACGACGAGATGAGAAGAGATTTGCAGTAGGCGCTAATCTGGCAGGAATATAAGTTGGAATGTATGGTGAATTAAATATAAATGCTGCCAAAAATATTATAAATTATATAATATAAAAATGAACCTTAATTAATATAGGCGAATGAAATAAAATGAAAAAAAATATGGGAACGGCCGACAAAGTAATCAGAATAATTTTGGCTTTACTGGTAATTGTTTTCTATTTCACAGGAGATCTAAGCGGATTAGCCGCAATAATTCTTGGTATTGTTGCGCTTATCTTTTTAGTTACGAGTTTTACGGGATTTTGTCCGCTCTATAAATTATTCAATGTTTCCACCAAAAAGAATAGCGCGGCATAAGTTTTAAAGAAGAAGATCCTTATTCCTCATAATTTTTTCAGAGCTGAGACTAGCGATAAAGTTATGTTGATAATCGAAATTATTAGTCACATTAGTTTTATAAATATTTAGGGAAGAAACTTTTTTAAATTTTCTTCCCTTATAAAAATATGCATACAATCCTAAATTATTTCCGAGCCACTTTCCGAAACAACAATCCGGCACCAATCCACAGCAGAACAAAGAATCCATTAATAAGTAAAATCTCTACTGCAGAAACCGGCGGTGAAATGTGCATTCCGCTGCTAAGTACAATAATTACTACAAGTGCTTGAGCTATCGCAGCAGCGAATATAGCGTTTGACATTCCACGAGGACGAAGGCGGGCAATTACGGCACCGATTATTCCGACTGCGATAACTCCAAAATACATCTGATTTGCCGGATTAGCTTCAGAACCGATAATTCCGACTGCAAGGTTTGCCCATATAAGTAGAAAAGCTGTGCCGAGCGATAATCCGCCGGCAATCCGATAGAGAAAATTAGCGTTCTTCCTGAATATCAACATAAACGCCAGCCCTGTTCCAAAGATTAAAATTCCAGCGACAATGAAATCCGTCAGACTCCATAAAATTTCTCCGGAGAATTGCATTGCCAAAAAGGGGATAAGCAAAATCAAAAAAGTAGCCAATGCAACTCCTATAACTGATTTGAAATAATTATTCTCTGTATTCATGTTTGTGCCTCCTTTTTTTATTTGTATTAAATTCATTATCAATTTTGTTCTCAAAGAACTTTGTATTTCAAAGCAGAAAAACAAAAAATTTTTACCTCTTTATTTTTGCGACTTAATAATTTTCTCCATTATTTTTAGATGATCCTCAAACGCTTTTTTCCCTTCCTTGGTAATAAGATATTTAGTATTAGGCTTTCTTCCGATGAATGATTTTTCCACAGAAACGAATCCTTCCCTTTCCAATGTTTTAATGTGAGTCGCAAGGTTGCCGTCGGTTACATCGAGATATTCCTTGAGCGAGTTGAAATCGAGTTTATCGTTTACAGCCAATGCTGACATAATCCCAAGCCTTACCCGGCTTTCGAATGCTTTATTTAACTTACCAAAAGATACTTTCACCTTTCGTACCTGAAGTGCATATAAATTCCGTAAATAATGTGGGCGGCTCCGAACCCGATTGCCCAAAAAATTAAGCTGTATTCAATAAAATAAGTACTTAGTAACCCCAAAAGTATCTGTGTAAAACCCAAATATTTTACTTCATCGATTGTGAATTTGCCCGCATTGTATAATGCGAGTCCATAAAACAGAAGCGTTAGAGGGGTAATTAAGCCGATCAAATTTTTTGCGAGAAAAATTAAAATCAAAATACCGCCTGCCGTTAACGGAACACTAATACTGAATAAAAGCCGCTTTGATGTTGGATTCCAAATATTTTCACCGTTTTTCTTAGAATTTTTATAAGAGAAGAAAACCG
This sequence comes from uncultured Melioribacteraceae bacterium, assembly GCA_963821715.1. Taxonomy (GTDB): domain Bacteria; phylum Bacteroidota; class Ignavibacteria; order Ignavibacteriales; family Melioribacteraceae; genus CAWGET01. Next base: position 547,057 of record CAWGET010000010.1, on the reverse strand, counting down.
CCGTGCCTAAAGCTAAAAGCAAAATAAAAAGAGCGAGTAAGATTACTCCCGGAATGTTGCCATTCGCCGGATTATAATTAATTTGATCAGGATTAAAATTAAAAATGTAATAGGCTATAAACACACCAGCCAAAGCGTAAATTCCCGCCATAATTCCCGCCCAGCCGGAGAGTGACAGAAATTTGGATGAACGCTCCATCATAGAACGGATATCGGCTAAATCATTAACGTAATCCCGGTCTTCTTTCATACAAAGTCCTTTTTGTTACAAAGCTAAATTTAAAATTTAATTTATGCAAGAATATTATTAAAAGATTTTTGCCGTGATTTAATTAGTGAGATTGAATTTAGATCAATGATTTTATGGTCGAGGCATGCCCCGACTCTAATTCAATCACCTAAACTCTATTCAGCTGCCCGTCAATGTGAATATCCATTTGAGGAAACGGAATTCCGATTTTTGCATTATCGAGAGCTGTTTTAATTTCGTGCGTAAGTTTTTCGCGCAAAGCCCAGTAATTCGATGTTTCCGTCCAGGCTCTTACTACCCAATTTATTGATGAATCTCCAAGTTCAAGAAGATATATAACAGGAGCGGGATCTTTATGAACACCGTCGATATTATTTACAACATTTTCCAAAACTTTTCTAGATTCACTAAGATCCGCAGTATATTCTATGCCTACATTAACGTCCACACGTCTTGTAGGATGGTGCGTAATATTTTCGATGGTTGAACCAAATATTGAACCGTTAGGAACAATAATTCTTCTGTTATCCGGTGTATCCAGAATAGTAGTAAACAGTTCAATTTCTTTTACAGTGCCGGCAGTTCCCGCTGCTGAAATGTAATCTCCGATTTTGTACGGTCTAAAAAGGAGCAACATAATTCCGGCGGAAAAATTTGATAACGTTCCCTGCAATGCCAGACCAACTGCAAATCCAAGTGCGGCTATAATTGCCGCAAAGCTGGTAACAGGAATTCCAAATACTCCCAGAACGGCAATAATGCCGAGAACTAAAATTGTGTACTTGGCGAAGTTAGAAAAGAACTTGGCAAGAGTTTCGTCAATTTTGGATTTTGAAAGATTTTTGTATGTGAATTTTTTAACCCATCCGGCTATGTAAAGTGTTAGAATCAAAACTATAATAGCGCCGATAATGTTTAAACCTAAAGGGATGAACCTTGAGAAATCAAAAGTTTCTAATACGTTCATGTCTGCTCCTAATTGTGAAAAAATTTGAATGGGAGAAAACTACACCAGAGTTGTATTATTAAATCGAATAGCTGCTAAAACTCATCAAAAAAATATGAATTAAGATTGAGGAATGCAAAATTTAAAGAAGTTAATCCATTTTTAGCATGGGTCCTACAACCTTCATTCCGTGGTCTTCAAAAACTTTAATAACTTCTTCTTTAGATGGGGCAGTTGTCCAGGAGTCAGTAGCCTTAAAAAAGTCTTCCATTTTCCCCGCCGGCAGATAAGATACAATAGTCTTGGCTTTTTCAGTTAGTTGAATAAATGCGTGCGGAACATTGCGGGGAAGAAAAATAGTATCGCCAGTTTTCATTGTATATCTGTCCTCACCTACCTGGAATAAATATTCTCCTTCAGTTACAAAAAACCATTCATCTTGACTTAAATGTATATGTAACGGCGGACCTCCATTCGGAGTAAGTCCTGTTTGCTCGAATACTGCAAGCTTACCGTCTGTATCGTTTCCGCTTATTTTTATATCAAGATTATTTAACGTAACTCCCTTCATCTTATATTTTTTTCCAAACCTTGCTTCACCGGAAGCAACTTTGAATCCATTTTTTATTCGCATTGGTATTCCTCTTTCATATAACCAGTTAAAAACATTACTCTTTTTAGCAATTAAATTTACAGGATATAATAATATTACGCCGTAAACAAAACTCCTTCTTTTCATATTCTTTCATCTCCAACTATTTGTAGGTAGATATAAAGTTTTCTCATAAGAATACGCTGATCAATAAATAAACGGAATTACAGCTTTGGTTGTTAATTTGTATTCCTTATAATTAACGTATTGTAAAGAAAGCAGCTCTTCTTCTTTAACTACACGTGTTGCGACTACTGCCGTAACAATTAAACCAATCGCTGCTGTAAAAACAGATAAATTACCGGCAATGCTTATCCAAACGAGAAATAATGCTGAAGTATACATAGGATGACGAACATATTTATACGGTCCTTTTGTAAGAAGCGAACCTTTTGCGGGTTCTGCGTGAATACTAAACTGTTCTTTTTGAAAGGTGCGGCGCGCCCAAATACTAGAACCTATTGCAAGCAACTGCCCAATTATAACGACCGGGGATTCAGAGAAAAAATTTCCCGTAACTATTAAAATTATTATTGCAACAACCAAAACCAGAAGAGCGAACTTAGATATATATTTAATCACACCAAACCTCCGATTAACAAATGTCCTACATCACTGATTAGAGCAGAAATTATTTTTTACGAAAAATATTTCTCTATTCTTCTCTTTTAATAGACTGGGATAAATGGGGAAGATTTAATATAAATAAAATTACTGGGATTTAGTAAAAGAAATATTATACAATAAGAAGAACTAAGTTTGGAACTATTCTTTGACTCTAAAAAGTCAAAAGATTATCTTTAACAATGAATCTGCGGATAATGATTTTTAACCCGGCTTGTTCGAAGCTTGACGTCAGGCGTCAGGTAGTGAGTAGAATAAGCGGGTATATTTATTTAAGACGACTTGCATCATCACTTTTAGATGGTGTGCAGCCGCATAAAAATTAGCCTCGGTTTGTAACCGGGGTTTTTATTTACCATAATTTAATAAGAATTTACTAGTAGCGGTTTAATTATATATTAGACAAAAATAATTTATCCTTACCCGTAAAAAATCTTACTCTCCTTTTTTGCCTGCCGAATTACCTTCTTATTGGTTGTTAAAAGGTAAACATCCTCGGGAATGCTGTATAAATCCGAATCGTTTGAAAAAATGCATTGTAAATTTGAATTGCAGTTCGTTACTGTTTTATATAACAAATGATCGCCGAAGTCCATCAAATCATATCTGAAATCTAACAGAATATCACTTCCTTCTATTTTTTCCTCAAATATTGGAAAGTTCCTTTTAAAAATCCTCAGAAATTCTTTCATTCTTAATTCCCAAACTTCTGCAAAATTTGAATCTTTTTTTCTGAGAAATTTTAAATCTCCTGATCCATAGTGAGTTTCTTTAACCAAATTATAAGCTTTTATAGAATTAAACTGAATATATTTATAATATTCCAGAGCCACACTTCTTGTGGAAAATGAAGATAACTGCGGATAGGATTTTAATGAATGTAATATCTTCTGAATGTTTTCAGCTTCTTTTTCAATTGAATCTGTCTGAGCATGACTTCCAAAAGGATCCTTATAATTAATCAGTATATTTGTATCAACAAAAAAAGCTTCCGTGGGAAGCTTTTTCCTATTATCAACTAAATCCTTTGCATCAATAACAAGAGCCATTAATAAGTAAGTGTTGATGAATAATATTCTTCTAAATTTTTACCGGATTTCATCAACTCTAGTTTATTAACTGCATTATAAACAGAAAGCATTATATCATCCTTATTCTTCATCAATTTCATTAATTTTATCTTTCCCTTAAAACTTTTGGGAGATAATTTTAATTCAATACAGGTATCACCGAAAGCCCTGTTAATAAAAGAACTTCCGATTGAAAGATATCCTTCAAAATCAACTTCTACCAAGTTATTTGATTCAAACAGATCAATAATTTTTTTTGAAAGTTGTTTGCCTTTTTCTGATGAGAGTAATTGGTTGGTTGACAAAAAATCTGTGACTAAGAGCTTAGCCATTTTTAATTCCCCTCTCCATTGTTATAATTGATTCGGATGTTTACCATAGTACCGTCAAAACTGTTTGTTAAACTACATCCTTCATCAAAGTTTTCCGAACAATCCAACAAACCTTTTCCTGATATAATCTGAATTGTTCCGTTATTAAGATTAATGAAATTTCTTAAATAATACAAGCCCATCCCGGAAGCAGGTTCATTAGTAGTTGAGTTACCTTTCTTAAGTGCCCATTTTATACATTCATAATCCGGTTCGGTTTCTTTAACAGCACCATAATTTTTTACTGTTTTAGCCATTCCGATTCCTGCATCATAGAATGCAACTTCAAAATAATTCTTTTGGGGATAAAACTGTCCACATGCACTTACCCCAAATTCACCTAATCCATGCTTTAAACTATTTTCTACAATTTCCCATAAATTTCCACGTATTTTCTTTTTTAATTTAGTTTCTATTTCCGGCACAAATTCAAAAACAAGCTCTTCCAGCCATTTTATAACATCGTTTTCTACATTATCGGATTTTTCAAATCGTCTTAAAGGAATTATTATATTTTGGTCGAATTCTTTTGTCTCCGGACATTTTCCATAAAGAAATTCAAATCCGCATTGTTCTAAGTATTTGTGAATTTCCTTTTTCCACGGCAATAATTTAATTTCTTTTACTTTTTGATGTAATCGGAAAATTTGATCAAGGTATGTAACATAAAATGGCCTTATGAATTTAAGCTTGATATCAACATAATCACTTTTTGTGTTTTCAATTTTCTTATGGAGGTCAGGAAGCTTTTGTATGGATTTCGGGTCTATGCTTTGATAACTCATACCTTACCCAACACTCTCTTCAACTATTTTTATCTCTTCTTCGGTTAAGCCGTACAATTTGTAAACAAGCCGGTCTATTTCTGCTTCGAGTTTGCTTGTGTCGGATTGCGGATTTTCTTCTTTAATATGAATTATTTTATCTGCTATATTAGAAATTTTAGATTCTTCTGCATCAGATGCAATTTTTATCGGGAGCAATTCGATTTTATATTTTTTCCACCGGTTCGTTCCCATTCCTGTAGTTGTGCCGATTTTTTTGAAATACCATTCTGATACTTTTGAATTAAGAATAGCAAGTAGGTATTTTAGTTTTTCTCCAGTCATTATAAAAGTAGTGGCTTCAGCATAATAGTTTTTATCATCGTAGGCAAACTTTGAATTGTCCGAAATTTCACCCCAAATTATTTTTGGTTTCTCGAACTCTTGCCAATAAGAAATGGTGTCTTGTGTCTCAAACCATTTGTTAGCTGTTTTTTTCCTGCTGCCTTTTATTCCTGTTTGTTCTAGTCTTCCTTTCCCAAATCTTAATAGATAATTTTTTATAGAAGTATCTACATCAATATTAATTTTTAAAGATGGGAATGTACATATAAGCCATCGATCGCTAAAATTATAACTGTATTTTTTTAAATCTCTTCCACGAAGAATTGGGTTTATGATTTCCATAGATTTTTCATCTTCTGAAATTAGTTCTTGTTTTATCTTTTCGTCGATAATAAAAGCTTCATTATATCCGGTCTTTATACCAAAATTAATTTTTACATCAAATGATTTTAATATTTTAGAACCGTCTTCAATTTTTTCTTTTAAATTTGATTCAACTTCATTGCTTATCAACCAATCTGCGTTTTCCGGAATGCTATATTTAAAACTGTTTTCTATAAATAATCTGTTATTGATGATCCAAAATGATAATCATCATTCAAATTTGCTACAAAAACCGGACTGTTGGTTTTCTTCTTTTGAAGTGTTATAATATTTGACTCAACTGTAGCTTCATCAAAAATTTGATAATCTTCAATGTTCAATAAAGTAAGCGGCTGCATATATTTTTTAAAAAATTTTTTAAGTGGCTTGCCGTAAATTGCTCTCAACCAGGAATTTGAAGTTATAAATGTCAGTAATCCATTCTTTTTAAGAATTTGATTTCCTTTTTCAAAAAATATACAATAAACATCGGCATTTTTTGTAAAGGTATTTAATTTTCCTTCCTCAAAATATTTAGCAATTTCTTTATGCTTGGATAGAGAAAAATACGGCGGATTTCCAATTACAACATCGAATCCTGCAAAGTTTCCTTCTTCGTCCAGAACTTCCGGAAATTCAAATCTCCATTCAAAAGCGTCACGGTAAATTAAATCGTTTTCTTCTTCCTGCTTCACAATCTTTTCGGCAAGTTTATCAATCTGTTTTTGCAGTTTATCTTTTTTTACTTCTATTCTTTCATCTTCAAAACCGGAAATTTGACTTTTAAGATTTTCAAGTTCCGCGTTTAAATTTCTCAGCTTCTTTCTTTCTTCGGTCAAAGGGTCAATATAAATTCCTTTTATTCTTTTTTTAACGCTTTCAATAGAATCTTTAAGATTTTTGCGTTCTTTTCTGTCGTTTGCGTTTTTGTAAAGAATTACGTTCATCTTGTATAATTCAACCGCGGTTCTGTCGCCTTTAGTAAATACTTTATCTTCAAGATCGAAACGGCTTACAAGCGAATTTCCCTGTTTGATATTTATATCGATGTTCGGAAGAGTTTCAAGTTCTTTGTAGCCGCTTTCCTTTGTGTAATAGGAATGTTTAAGGAGTTCTATCCAGAGCCGGAGTCTGCAGATGTTTACCGAATTCGGATTTATATCAACTCCGAAGAGACAATTTTCTATGATGGTCTGTTTTTCGTTGAAGATAGTTTCCTGCAGATCTTGAAGTTCATCAATTATATGATCTTTTTCGTTAAGGTGATATTTAAAAATATTTTCCGATTCTACATCGGTAATAATCAGTTCGTCGTTATCAATCTGCACGGAATAATTCTGAATTCTGCTTCCGTCTTTGTAACTCAAAACGCCCAATTCAGATTTGATTGTAATTATTTCATTCAGAACGGAAACAAGAAAATGCCCGGAACCTACAGCCGGATCGCAGATTTTTAAGCTGTTTATAATTTCGTTTGCTATCTTCCTGCCTTCTTTTCCCCTGTCTATTTCACTTTTCAGTTCCTCAAAATCTTTATAGCTGGTGTTCAGCGCATCGTTAAATTTTTGAACTACGGCACGGCGCAAAGTTTCGCGGCTCATATACATTGTAATAAATCCGGGCGTAAAGTAAGAGCCTTCTTTGTAGCCGTTTATTTTCTCGAAGATAAGTCCGAGCACCGAAGCATTAATAAGCGATTTTCCTTCTTCCTGTACTTCTTCACCGCTGTTTTCTGAAGAGAAATCGTAAGCGTCCAGAAATTTAAGAAGATATTGAAGAGTAGAAATTTTTCCTGCCAGCCGTTTATATTTTTCGTCACGCAGTACGGTTCCGGGGAAAAAAGAAATTTCGAATCTATCTTTCAATTCGCTGATGTTTAGAGTTTTAAATTCTAAATCACTCCTTTCGAAAAGCGAGCTGTTCAGATACGGGATTTTCTTGAATCTTTCTCTTATATTTTTCGATCTTTCTTCAAGTTTCCTTGCCAGAACCTCGTGGAAAAGTTCGTCGAGATCGTCATATTCTTTTATAATGTTGGGATCGAGAAATTTGAATTCAGAATTTCCGCCGTGATAATTTACAAGTTGTGCTTCTAAAAGTTTTAAGAAAAGAATTCTGTTTATCCAAGTGATGCTTAATTGCAGCGCTATGTTAAAAATTCTCTCTTCTGCATTTTTGCCGAAATTATCCGCCTCATCAAAATTTGTTAAAATATCTTTTGATCTCAGTTTTTCTATTGTGTTTTCAATTATAGAACCGGGATCTCTCGATGCTTCTTCTTTTCGCCTTATTACTTTTTTACTTCCTTCTTTAACTTCTTCCAGACCGATAATGTGTAGAAGTTCGTTGTAAAACTGCCTGTCCAAAGTGTTGCTGTCGTTCCCGAAAGAATCTTTAAGTAAAGATGGTTTGCTGAAAACTTTGAATAGCGAGATCAGTTTACCTTCATTCTTTTCTGCTTCAAGATCTTTTTTGTAATTACGAAGATCAAAATGGACAAATTCAATTTCATCTTTCAGTTGATTAAGAAACGGAGCGGCTATTTCGTTATAAAAATGATCGTTGTTGGAACTAACTTTTTTATCATTCTTCCATTCTTTATATTTCCCGGTGAGTTCGGAATTTTTATAGAAAATTTTCTCGAAGAATTTTGCATCGAAGATAAACCATTCCAGTCCATTTGTAATTACTATCCTCTTTACATCGTCGTTTTTTTCTTCCAATCTTTCGCGTAAGTAATAAAGAATTACCTGGTGCATGGATTTTACATTCAGGTTTGATCTGCTTACCATTTGAAATTTTTCAGAAGGGCTTTTTACTTCTGCAATTACACCGACTTTGCTGTTTGAGTTCTTACCAAGAAAAATTGCCAGATCGATCTTACCGCTTGTATTTACAAGATTATCTGAATAGAATGTTTTTTCAAGAAATTCCGCAATAAACTTTTTATTATGTTCTTCGTCTCGCGCAGGATCAAGAGAAGCTAGAAGTTCTTTTAACCTTGTTTTGAAATTATCGAATTCACTTCTTATCGGCTTCCTTCTTTGGTAAGCTTTGTTTAAGGACTGTTTGGGAGTTAGGATTTTAATATTCATCAACTGTATTCTATTTTTTTTATAGAACTGTTTTTAAATATAAAGAATTTTTATAAATGAAACGGGCAGGTTAAAAATAAAAAATCCGGAAATTCAGTTTGAACTTCTTATGTAAAGTTGACGCATTATTGATTCTGCTTTTTCACTGTTCGGTTCCATTCTTGTTTATATAATTTTACGCCTTTCCCTAAAACTAACATTGTACTACTTTACGGATGAAACAAATTTAAAATAGGACTTCTCTTTTAGAATAGATATAAGCGCCCAATTTTTGTCCGCCGAAGAATGCAGCGACAAGAAAAATATATGTATAAAAAGCAAACCCGATCTTGCCGTAGATCCGCATCAGAATTATTAGAGGCACCGGAAGATGGATTGCCAAAAACCATTTAAGAGAAAACTTCTTTACACTTTCCCTCCAGGCGCCGAATGGAATATTTACTAAAAGCACAGCAAAAGTTACAAGAGCCAAATTCATTTTAATCTTTCTTTAATATTTCGTTACCGGATTAAAAATTACAATCTTTTTATAACTTAAAAAAGATAAAGTTCCGCTTTTATGATGAAACAATTATTTCTATTTGGAGCCGATATTTTTCTGCAGAATGTTTTTTGGTGGTACTTATGGAGATTAAATTTACAGAGAAAACAAAAATTTAATTTAACAAAACATCTTCTAAATTACACTCAATACAAAGATGTTTTCGCGATCGTTGTAATAGTTCCGGGAGTTATTGGAGAACTAGCTTTTACTCTCTGGCTGCTTATAAAGGGAGTTAGATTAAAATCGTAAAACTTTCTAAGCCGAATTATACCTGCACTTAATAAAAATTAAATTAAATAAAACTTTTTGTCTGTTTATTCGTCTGAAGAACTTTAAGACAAAACAAATAATCATAAAAGGATAATTTATGCTACAATTTAATATAGAGAAACTTACAAAAAATAAGTTTGTGAAGAGAACGATAACAGCGATACTGTTTTTATTCTTTGCCACAAGTACTTTTGCACAGGATGGCAAATCTGTGTCTCAGATGAAACTGAATTCTTCCGCCGGCGGATTTAATCAAGCATTGAGTATGTGCCCGGGCGGAATAGCATTCGGAATTTTTTCAGCTAATTATCAATATATGTTTGCGGAATCACAGAGTCTGGTGGCAAGAGTTGATTATGAAGCTGTTCCAAAAACTTATACCAGTGCGAATATAGAATCGAGCGGATTAGCCTTTATATTAAATTATCGCTGGCATATTTCGGGAGATCTTGAATCATACTATGTCGGAGCTTTTGCACGATACCGTGTTTTTTCCGGATCGGGGAAAATTGATTCACAAAATTTCGATTTTAAAATTCCCGATCAAACGTTTGGAATAAACGTTGGTAAAAGATGGGTCTGGAACAGCGGTTTTACATTGAATTTTACATTCGGATATGGTTTCCAGATGAAAGGGCGACATGCAGATCCTTCCAACCCGGCAATTGAATCCGCAATAGATGACTATGAAGATGCTTACGATTTTATGGATCCTTTCCTGGGGGAATTTTCGATAGGTTATGCTTTTTAATTTATCTACCAACTCTTAGGGTAGGATGAACAACGGGAAAAGCCTCATGCTGCTTATTTATGTATTTATGAAATGTACAAAAAAAAGACGTTTATAAATAAACGTCCCTTTTATTAATTTATTTCTTTAATACCTATTGAACTGTATAATTTGCGGTGGCGGTATAGTCGGCTCCATTGGCGCTTCCTACTTTACCCGCTATGGTAAAAGTCCAGGTTTGTCCGGACTGAATGCCGGGATATTGCCCTGATTGAGCAATCGGATATGTTATTACAAATCCATCTTGAGGAGAATACACAGTTGTTCCGTCTGCCTGAATAGTTTCCGCATATTGTGATCCTGAAATCGATACATTAACTGAACTTACAGTAACGCTTTCACTTGGGGTAAATTGGAAAATTACGGTATTTTGATCGTTTGGATCCTGAATGGCATTTACTTGAATAGAGACATTGCCGGTATTTCCACCACCACCGCCACCGTTTCCACCACCGTCGCCTAATCCACCAATACCAACTGGATTAGAATCACCATTACCATCTCCTCCGCAGCCGAAAAAAGCAAAGAATAAAAAAGCCAAACTAAAAATTAATTTATATTTCATTTTATACCTCCTTAAAATTTTATCTAATTAATGTAAATTTAACAGCTAATAACGCTTGTATTGTCAATATTCGAGATTCAAAGTTTTCTTGAAAAGTAGTTATGCCATATCCGAAATTTAATTGGGGTGCTAAAGTAACTAATTTTCCCACAGGCAAATCAATTCCCGATCCTAATTTTATTGCAAATCTTGCATTCGTATTTTTTAAGGACCCTTTACTTTTATTCGTAGTAGTCCCTGGATAATTTATAGGATTTCCATTTTGTTGTTCTAATCTCGTACTAAATGAAGATTGGACTGTAAAACCTAATTCAGGTCCGACGACAAAATAAAAACCGGATCCGGGGATTCTTAATTTGAATAATGGCTCTATTAAAAAATAAGCAACACTAAAATTTCTCTCTTCCGTTACTGCTGTATTCGTACCTTTCAAAGTACCGTCGAGGTTATATCCGCCACTCCTGTTATCATAAAATTGTAGATTTGTTATTAAACCAATTACAGGTGTAAAATTCATATCGACCTGTGCTCCAAAAAGAAATCCAAATCCAGATGATGTTTCCGGCAGATCAGAACCGGTACCTATGTTAAAATTCATTCCGGTTACCGGTCCAAGTTTCAAGTTAAACTGCGCATTCGATTTTTCCTGTAATGAAATAAGAAATGCAAACACAAGTGTAAGAAAAAGTATTTTTTTCATTTATTCCTCCATTTTAAAGTAATTTATTAGCCTCTATTATTATATGCGCAAAAGCGGCCGAAAAAAGACCATAGGTATTTAATTTTGTTTATATTTTTTTTATCTTCACGTAAGGCATTTCTCTTTTAAGATTTTGTTTTTTCAGTAAAAATTCGTTAAACAATTAGGGATTCTTTTTGTGGATAATTTTTACGGCAGCGATATAACCCGGCTCCTCCAGGAATTGAGCAACGAAAAAAGCAATGCAGTAGAATCTATAACCCCAATTCTTTATAACGAATTACGATTACTTGCCGCCAAATACCTGCACGGTGAATACGGTAAAAGGACAATTCAGACAACCGAACTTGTACACGAAGCCTACTTAAAATTAATCGGCGGAGAAAAAATTACCCTCGAAAACCGAAGAGATTTTTTCTGCATAGCTGCAAACTCTATGCGGCAAATTCTGGTGGACAGCGCTAGAAAACGAAACGCAGCTAAACGAGGAGGCGGTGCTACAAAAATTTATCTCGATGAAGCGCCCACAGTTTCCGCCGAAATTAACGACGAAATTCTGGCTCTCGACGAAGCCCTTGCCAGACTTGCCGTTTTTGACAAACGGCTTAGCAGAGTTGTTGAACTGAAATATTTCTCCGGTCTTCAGATTGAAGAAATTGCGGAAGCGTTATCTATTTCTGCCACCACCGTTAAACGCGATTGGAGTTTAGCCAAAGCCTGGCTTTACAGGGAATTAGAAAAAATGAATTGAAAGATACCGGATGCACCAAAACAAATGGGAAAACATAAAAAAGATTTTTAATATCGCTATCGATCTGACCGCTGACGAACGCCTGAAATATCTGGAACGGGAATGCGGCGAAGATGAAGAAATGCTATCCGAAATAAATTCACTCCTTACATTTTATAATAAATCCGGAAATTTTTTAGAAACCTCTTCAGTTATAATTCTGGAGGAAGAGGATACACAAGCCAGAGACGTTATGAACGGAGAAACGGTAGGGAAATACCGGATAGAAGATAAACTAGGCGAAGGCGGGATGGCCGTTGTTTATTCTGCCTCCCGCATCGATAAACAGTTCAAAAGAAAAGTAGCCGTAAAATTTATTAAGCGCGGAATGGATACCGAGGAGATAATCCGCCGGTTCAAATTTGAGCAGCAGGCTCTGGCAGATCTTTCCCATCCTTATATTGCACGGATTATTGACGGCGGAACGACGGAAAACGGTCTTCCATATTTTGTGATGGAACCGGTTTACGGAGTTCCGGTTAACAAATATTGTGAATCGAATAAGCTATCTACATTAGAGCGAATTAATTTATTTTTGAAGATTTGTGAAGCCGTAAAATTCGCTCATCAGAATTTAATTGTACACCGCGACCTTAAGCCGCAAAATATTTTTGTTACACAAGACGGAAACCCGAAGCTTCTCGATTTTGGAATCGCAAAACTGCTGGATACCGGCGAAGAACATGCGCTTAATACACGGGCAGGCGTACGGTTGATGACTCTCGACTACGCAAGCCCCGAACAGTTAGCGGGGAAAACGGTTACTACCGCGACAGACGTCTATTCGCTCGGCGTAATTCTTTACGAACTTCTCACCGATCACTCTCCTTACGATTTTAAAAGTAATTTCCCTACAGAAAAAGAGAATATAATTACAACTTCAGAACCCGAGAAACCGAGCTCTGTAATTAAAAAGACAAAACGGATTTTGGTTCAGGGTGAAACAATTTCGCCGCAGGATATTGAAAATAATAGAAATGAAACTATAAATAGGATCCGCACGCGGCTTACGGGAGATTTGGATAATATAATATTAAAAGCTCTTCAAAAAGATCCGGAAAGGCGATATTCCTCGGTTGAACAGTTTGCGGAAGATATCAGCAGAAGCTTGAATGGTCTTCCAGTTATTGCGCATAAAGATTCAATTTTCTACAGAAGCTCCAAGTTTATTGAACGGCATAAGACCGGCGTTTTAGTCGCCTCACTAATCTTAATTCTTTTAATTGCCGGTATGGGCGGCATAATATACCAGTCGAACATTGCGAATAAAAATAAAGATCTGGCTGAAATTGAAGCCAGAAAAGCGGAAAGAATAAATTCGTTTCTTCAGGAAATGCTTGCTTCGCCCGACCCATCGAGAGAAGGAAGCGAAATTAAAGTTGTTGACGTTATGGATGACGCCGGCAAAAAAATTAAAGATGAATTAGAAGGCGAGCCGGAAGTTCAATCGGAGTTACGAAAAACTTTAGGAATAACATATCAAGGGCTGGGCTTTTATGAGAAAGCCATTGAAGAACTCGAAGAGGCTGTTAATCTGTTAAATAGTTTTGAAAGCGATCCGTTAGAACGAGCCGCCGCTTATAAAAACCTTGCGGTCGCGCATCATTACAACGGAGATTATGAAGAGGCAGAATCGTATTACCGAAAATCAATAAGTCTGCACGAAAATATTCCGGATAATAAGGATATTCTATACGCTGAAGCATTAAATGATTACGGAACCTTGAAAATGGATATAGAAGAGATTGATTCTTCCTTGGTCTATTTTAGAAATTCGCTTTCCCTTTATTTAAATATTTTCGGAAAGAAGGGATCCGAAGACGTGGCATCTGTATTAAGCAATATCGGTTTGGCGCATCAATATAATAAAAATCTTGATTCAGCAGAATATTACTTAAGGCGTTCGTTAAAAATGAATCTTAATCTTTCGAACGGTGAAAATTTCAACATTGTATATAACTATAATAACCTCGCGTTTGTTTATCACGATAAAAACGATTTAAATGGAGCGAGGGAAATGTTCAGTAAATCTTTGGAGATGAGAAAAAAATTACTCCGGCCGGATCACCCTCAGCTTGCTTTGGCAATTTACAATTTAGGCTGTATAACATATTATTCAGAAGATCATCAGGCTTCCATAAAATTAATTGAAGAAGCGCAAGGAATATGGGATAAAACTCTGGAGCCGGATCACCCTTATTTTGGAAACTGCTATTATTGGCTCGGAAAAAATTATAACAGCTTGAATCAGCCGAAAAAAGCAGAAGATCTGGTTTTAAAAGCTTTAGAGATTAGAAGAAATACACATGGCGCAAATGAAAATTTAATTGCACTAACGAATATTGAACTTGGCCGATCTTACCTTTTAAAGAATGAGTTTGATAAAGCAGAAACCATAATTTCTAAAAACTTGAAAATAATTGAAGAAGCATTTGGCGAAGATGCAAGAAATGTTAAATACGGGAAACAGCTTTTAACGGAATTGAACGAGAAAAAGAATAATGTTAAAACCGTATCTGCTCAAAATTAATGTCTTTCCATTAATTACTATGAATCCTCATTCCGGCCAACCACCGTTTAGTTTGGTTGGAAATTTTAGATCTCTTCTGTTTTTTATATATGTTCAACTACATCGAATAATCCTTCTTCTAACAGCTGTATCCCTTTTTTCAATTCGTCCATTTCTTTTTTCAAAATATCTACGGAAGTGGATTTAGAATTCCCGTTGTCTCTTTCTGTAATTTTCTGGAGCAGAGCTCTCCGTTCTTCCAGCATGCGGAAAAGCGACATTGTTGTTTTTCTAATAAGTTCTTTTTGGTGCAATAGGAGGACTTTTTCGGTATAGCTGTGCCCCATATGACATCTGTAGCGATTCATATTTTTTTCTTCGTGTTTCCAAAGGGGGCCGCTGCATTCGGGACAAGTATGCGGTACCAGTTCGCCGATCGATTCTTCCATATCAATCCTGCTTTTAAGTGATCCGGCCATATCCACCTCCCATTTTATTTCCTTCGGCGTTTCAGGCGCTCTTGCTTCCACAGGTTGATTAGAGAGCCGGTATAAAACACCGGGTATTTCATCAGCGTTTAAAATATAATCCGGCTGCAGAACTTTTAGTGCTGATTCCGGCATATCCGGATATTCGGCTTCTTCCGGGTTCTGCACAATAGTAACTCCGCCGCAGTCTTTAACTGCAGAAAGCCCGGAAACTCCGTCATCAAGATATCCGCTTAAAATAATTCCTACACATCTGGTTCCGTAAACAGCCGCTGCAGAACGGAAAAGAGGATCAATAGAAGGACGCCACCTGTTTTCCTGCGGGCCGCGGGTTAACTTCATTTCACCATCTTCCAAAATTAAATGACGATCCGGTTTGGCAACATATAAGGTTCCTTTTTCAATCTTTCCACCATCCTCAGAAGACCTGACCGGTATTTTCGAAACAGTATTAAAAATGTTCGGCAAATAATTCGGAGAATCTGGCGATAAATGGTTTACAAAGAAAAAAGCCGCGTTCAGATCGGGATTCAGATTCTTCAATATTTGCTTCATTGTATTTATACTTCCGTTAGAGCCTCCGATAACCACAATGTCGTGTCCCTGCATCATTTATTCTCATCCTTATTCTTTAAATAATTATTTATTGTTTCAAGTATAACGGAAGGATCGTCGTTTTTGGAAAGATAATAATCTGCTCCCGCGTCTAACAAATCTTTTTCTATTGTTTCCCTATCGTGCATTGAAAGTCCTATAATGAATATTCCCGGCATATCATCTTTTATTAATTTAGTAGCTTCAATTCCGTCCATGCCGGGCATTCGTACATCCATCAATATAACTTTAGGCTTATATTTTTTTGCTTTCTTTACCGCTTCCGCACCGCTGTTAGCTTCTATAAGATTATAATTAGTTTCATCTTTCAGCATAAGCGCAATAGCATACCGCATTGCTCTTTCATCATCTACAATTAGAATTGTGCTTTCATTTTCTAAATTTTTATCTTGGCTCTCATCAGGTTTATCCGTTTTTTCACTGCTAATCTTTGTAGATGGACTATTATACTCCACAAGGTTTTGCGGAAGTTGTATTTTAACTAGAGTACCGTCATTATCTTTCGATATGAATTCTATTTTTCCGCCAATCGAATTCATTCTTTCAATTATACTTAAAAGTCCAAATTTATCTGTATTCTCCTTAATAATTTGTGTATCGAATCCTACACCTTTATCAATAACATCTAAATGAAGACCGTCTTCTTCTCTAAATTCTGCGTTTATAAAAGCTTGTTTTGTTCCCGCATGTTTTACGATGTTGAATAATAGTTCTTTTAGAGTGCTGTAAAGGAAAAATCCTGTCTCTTCATTTACCGGTTGATCTTTGCCGATAAAATTTATTTTAACGTCAAGCTCATATTTTTGTTTTGTCCATTTACGTAAAAACTCGAGTACGTGGTTAAGTCCCCTTTCCATCATAAGAGGAGGGCTTAGTTCGAGAGTTATTGATCGAGACTCCGAAATCGCCTCATCAAGATGATTTACTGCCTCCCCAAGCTGATCTTTCAGTTCAGCATCCTCAATTTTTTTTGTTGATCTCAGCACATTTAATTTGGCGGCAACAATCAGCTGCTGTATCTGATCGTGAAGAAGATGAGAAAAATTCCTTCTTTCCTGATGCTCTAGTTTTAAGAGTTGATTAGTCATATTGCGAAGCTGCTCTGTTCTCTCTTCAACCCTTGATTCCAAAGTTTGATTTAATTCTTCTATTCTTTTTCTCGATTTGATTCGGGGAGTTATATCGTGCGCTACAGCAGAGATACCAAATATTTTCCCCTCATCATTTTTTATTGCCGAATTACTTAAAAACAGGTAAACCTGAGATTTGTCTTTTTTGATCCTTACTGTTTCAAAAGGAGGAATATTTTTTCCATTAATAACTTTTTTATGCAGTTCTTCTGTCTCATCCTGCAGTTCGGGCGGCACAACAATATCAATACTTTTACCCAGAACTTCATTTTCCTTATAACCATACAGGTTTTCAGCTCCAACATTCCAGTCTGTTATTTTTCTTTCTCTATCCATTCCGACGATAACTTCGTGGGAATTACTAACAATGGCGGCGAGACGAGCTAATTTTTTCTCCCGCTCAATTCTGAATGTGATATCTTCAACAAGAGCAATAAATCCGGCTACATTTCCAAATTCATCAAAATGAGGTTCATAATGCGCTCTAATCGAGCGTTCACCGTCGTGTTTATAATTTAAACTTGTAACAAACTCAACTGTCTCGCCTTTTAGAGCTTTTATAATATTTGGTTTCAGAATATTATAAGCATCGTTGCCTAATACTTTTTTAATGCTTTTTCCATTTATTTGTTCGTCTTTTAAGCCAAACCATTCTGAATATTGAGCATTATGGAACAAGTACTTCTCGTTTTTATCAATATATGAAATTAAAACAGGCACTGAATCTGTAACTATACTTAACATCCGTTCCCGCAGATTAGTCTCTTCATGCGCTATTTTAAGTTCGGTTACATCTATAAATGAAATAGTTACACCGTCTATTTTGTTGCTTACGGTCCGGTATGGAACAAGCTGCATCACGTAATGAGAATCTGTTTCTTCAAGATATATTTCAACTCTTTTTCTTTCCAGGTTACGTAAAACAGACTCAGCTTCTTCTAATAAATTTTCAACCTTAAATTTTGCAACTATATCGCCGAGATTTCTTCCAATATCCGATTCAATAATTCTAAACAAGTCTTTTGCGGAGGGCGTAAAGCCTTTAATCGCCAGACTGTTATCGAGAAAGATTATGGCGATCTGTGTGCTTTCGTATAAATTATGAATATCGCTGTTTGCCTGATCCAGCTCTTCAACTTTTTTCTTAAGCTCCGCATTAACCGTCTGCAGTTCTTCATTAATTGACTGCAACTCTTCTTTCGAAGTTTGCAGCTCTTCATTGGAGGACTGCAATTCTTCATTCATCGAAAGAAGTTCTTCATTTGAAGATTTTAATTCTTCGTTCGATGTTTCAAGTTCTTCAATAGTAGTCTGCAAATATTCTTTTGTATGTCTTAATTCTTCTTCAAGCTGACGATTTACTTCCTCGCCCTGCTGTTCTAACCTTTCTCCATTTACCGCATCTTCTCCAGAAAGAGGAAGACCGAGTTCTTTTAAAACCACGAGGAACAAATTGTTTTTTTCTCCCATTTCCTTAAAGGGAGTTACAATTATCATCAGCTTCTGCAGCCCTTCATTGGTTTTTACAACAACGTTCTTTTGAATTACTTCCTTATTTTGCGAAACGCTTCTGTGAATACTACTCCTCAAACTCAATCTCAGACTTTTATTAGCAAGTTCAATTAGATTGTTGTGAGGTCTTCCCGGCGGCGGTTCTATGTACTTTACTACCGGTCCTGCCCAGTAAAGTATATCGGAATTTTCATTAATCACTGCGCTGAAAGGTATGTAGTTATTAAATACTTTCTCCTCAAAGATCTTAGCCATGCTCTTATCGCTGTCCGGATCTATAACACGATTTGAAACCCCGCCGTAACTCTTTTTTGAAGCGGGATTTTGTGAAATTGGGAAATCTACAAGCATCGGCGGAACTGCATCTTTTGCCTGGTATATTCTACTTGATTTGTCGATAACCTTAAAGAGTTCCTTTCTTGCGGTAATATTTTCAGAAGGACCAAGGAATAAATATCCATTCGGAGATATTGAGTAATGGAAAATAGGTAGTATTTTTTTCTGCAGGCTGATTTCAAAATATATCAAAAGATTTCTGCATGCAACCAGATCAATTTTTGAAAAAGGAGGATCTTTAATTAGGTTATGCGGAGAAAAAATACATACCTCGCGTATCTCATCTCTTACCCGATAAACATCTGAATTTTCTTTAAAGTATTTTTTCAGAAAATTTTCAGGTATCTGCTCTCTAATTCCTTCGGGATAAACGCCTCTTCTGGCAACCTGTAGAGCCTGATCGTCAATATCTGTTGCAAAAATTTGGACCGGTTTCTTAAAATTCAAATTGTCGGCTTCTTCCTTAACAAGCATAGCAATTGTATATGCCTCTTCACCTGTTGCACATCCGGGAATCCAAATTCTTATTCCGGTTGAATTTTCATCGGCTAATTTATGCCGAATAATTTTTGAAATCGCTTTTTCCCGGAGAGATTTGAACGCATCGGAATTCCTGAAAAAGTGTGTTACGCCTATCAGCAGATCTTTAAATAACAAATTTACTTCTTTCGGACTCGTATTTATTATTTCAACATACTGTTCCAGAGAATCCATATGAAGAAGCTGCATTCTTCTTCTTAGGCGCCGCGCTATTGTTGACTTTTTGTAACCCGAAAATTCGTGCCCGGTTCTTATTTTTAATGTATTCAGTATAAATTCTACAAGGTGTTCCGATTCGTTTTCATCATCAAGTTTTTCCTTTAGAATTTTTTGATTATTAAGATAATCAATAAGTTTCTGCGGCATTTCTTCAATATTTAAAACAAGATCTACCAAACCGGTTTTTACCGCGTTAAACGGCATTGAATCGTATTTTGCTCTTTCCGGATTCTGAGCAATAGCTATACCGCCATGCTCTTTTACTGCTTTTAGACCAAGCGTTCCGTCGGAGCCGGTTCCCGATAAAATAATACAAATAGCATTTTCTCCCTGATCTTGAGATAAGGAATGGAAAAAATGGTCTATCGGCATCCTGTGTCCTCTAGGTTCCTGAGGTTTCTCTACGTGTAAATGTCCGTTAATAATTGTGAGCGTACTATTCGGCTGAATTACATAGACCTTGTTTGGAATTACTTCCATATTGTCTTCTACAGCATAAACTTCCATTTTGGTGGATTTTGAAAGTAATTCCGTCATCATACTTTCGTGATTAGGATCGAGGTGCTGTACAATTACAAATGCCATGCCCGAATCCTCGGGCATCTGTGAAAAAAATATTTGAAATGCCTCGAGTCCGCCGGCAGAAGCGCCTATTCCCACAATAGGAAATTCGTTTGGTTTGTCTGTCATAATGCTAAAAAATTAAGTTGAAAAATCCTGTAATAATTGCGTATTATACTAATTATTCTGCTAAGATTATAGAAAAAAAATATTAGTCATTAGAAACTATTTATCTCTTTTATATAAAAATATTAATGTTAATTGGTTAATTTAGCAGTATATTTAAATACATATAGTTGAATGTTTAAGCTTATATTTGGATCCTAATTCTACAAAAATTTATTTATCCTGCTATAAAATAAAAAAGGATTTAGATGACCGCAAATAAAACAAAAATCTCCAATCAAAATTCAGAAGATAAAAAGAAACAAAAATTAACAGTTGTTGCTATCGGCGCTTCAGCGGGCGGGCTTGAAGCTCTTGAAGCTTTCTTCGAATCGGCGCCTTCCGACCAGAATATCGCTTATTTTGTTATCCAGCATAAAGATCCCGAATCTAAAAGTGAAATGGTTTCTCTTTTAGGCAGGCATACGGAAATGCCGGTTAAAGAGATAGAAGAAAAAATGAGAATAGAGCCCAATATTGTTTACACTAATCCGCCCGGAAAAAACATTACCCTCTTCGACGGTTCTACATTGCTGGACACGATAAAAAAAGACGGCTTTAATTTACCGATTGATATTTTCTTCCGTTCGGTGGGAAAAGAATTTCCGCAGTCGATTGGGATAATATTGTCCGGAACCGGATCCGACGGATCTCTGGGAATAAAAGATATAAAAATAAACGGAGGAATGATCCTCGTCCAGGAACCGGAACAGTCAAAATTTGACGGAATGCCCAGGAGTGCAATCAACACAGGCTTGGCGGATTCTATCTGCGGCGTGGGGATGATGCCTCAAAAAATAGTGGAATTTATTAAGCATCCTTATTATTTGGATAAAGGCGAATCAACCTTGGAAGAAGAAATACGCCACAATCTTCCCAAATTTTTCAGGGTTATTGAAAATGTAACCGACCACGATTTTAGAGATTATAAAGAAAGCACAATAGTTAGAAGAATTGAACGCCGGATGGCAATTCATCATCTGAAAGATGTAAAGGAATATATAAAATTTCTGGAAGAAGATGTTCAGGAAACAGAAAGTCTATTCCAGGAAATGCTTATTACCGTTACCAGTTTTTTCCGAGATTCCAAAGCTTTTGAGAATTTAAAAGAAAAAATTCTGCTTCCGTATATTAAAGAAAAAGGAGATAAATTTTCTCTCAGAGTTTGGGTTCCCGGCTGTGCTACGGGCGAAGAAGCTTATTCAATTGCTATTTTAATTGATGAAATAATGACCGAAACAAGAAAAAGAGGTCACGTTCAGATATTTGCTACAGACGTTGATGATACTTCGATTGAGACTGCAAGAAAAGGAGTTTTTAACGAAAGCATTGCGGTGGATGTTTCGAAGAAAAGATTGGAAGAATATTTCGAAAGTGAAGACGGAACTTACAAAATAAATAAGTCAATCCGAGGAATGATAATTTTTGCGCAGCACGATACAATAAAAGACCCGCCGTTCAATGATATCGATCTCGTCTCCTGCAGAAATGTTTTAATTTATTTTAATTCTGAGCTTCAGAAAAATATTTTAAGATCATTCTTTCATTCCTTAAAAAACGATGGATATTTATTTTTAGGCTATTCTGAAAGCATAGACCATTCTTCAACTTTTTTTGAACCGGTGGATAAAAAGAATAAAATATTTAAATCCAATAAAGATATCGATGTAAAATCAGTTTATCCCCATCTTCCCGAAAGGGTTAGTTCTCCAGTTACCGGAAGAGCTTCTAAAAGTTTATCGTTAAATGAAAAAGTTGAAAATTTAATGATAAAAAAATACAGTCTTCCCGCTGTTTTAATAAACCGCCAGAACGAAATACTCTACTTTTACGGAGATACATCGGATTATCTAACTTTTAATTCGGGAGCGGCAAGTTTAAATGTTATCCAAACCTGCCGTTTGGATCTTCAGGTAACGCTTGGAAATCTGATTTTTTCAGCCAAAGAAAAAGAAAAAGTTATAGTAAAAGAAAATGTGATAATTCTAAAAAATAAGGAAGAGATTGTTTTTGATATAATTGTAAGACCGATTGCCAACGAAAACGGGAAAAGAAGAAATTACCTTATTGTATTTAAGGAAAAATATAGAATAAAATACCAGGAAATTGGAACTGCCAACGGCGGCGGAAGTGTTGATAAACGTTCAATTGAAAAAGAACTGGAAAGTTTGAGGTCGCATCTTCAATCAACTATTGAAGAATTACAGTATGCAAACGGCGAACTTCAGATGACGAATGAAGAATTGCAGGCGAGGAACGAAGAATTGCAGAGCAGCAATGAAGAACTGGAAACTTCCAAGGAAGAAGTAAAATCGACCAACGAAGAATTGTTAACAGTAAACGCTGAATTTAACGAGAAAATAAAGGAACTTAATACTATAAAAAATGATATGAACAATCTTCTAAAGAGCACAAATCTTGCAACTTTGTTTCTGGACAAAGAACTGAAGATCCGGAGAATTACTCCTCAGTTAAGAGAAATCTTTAACGTGCTGCCAACAGATTCCGGACGTTCAATTGAAGATATAAATATTAAAATTGATTATCATTCAATAGTAGATGACGCTCAATCAGTTCTCGATACTCTGGAAAAAAAAGTTGTTGAAAAAAAAGATAAAACGGGAGAATACTACAGGATAACAATATTGCCCTACAGAACAGTAGATAATATTATTGACGGCGTAGTTATAAATTTTGTAAATATAAGCGAAGTAAAAGCGCTGAAACGATTAGCCACTGTTGTGGAAGATTCCAACGATGCCGTAACCGTCCACGACCTTGAAGGAAATATAGTTGAGTGGAATAAAGGCGCCGAAAAAATGTACGGTTATACGGAAAGGGAAGCCAAGCAAATTAGTATTTTTGATTTAGTGCCGGATGAACATCTTAAAGAAATTAAAAAATTTATTCGTAATTTAGCGGAAGGAAAAAATGTAGTTCCATTTGAGACTTTCCGTATATCAAAAAACGGCAGCAAAAAGAAAGTCTGGGTAAAAATGACCCGTTTAAGCGATAAAGAAGGTTTTATAAATGAAATTGCAACCACAGAAAAATTAGAATTAGATTTTAAGGCAGAAAAAGATACTCAGGAAAGACTACAACAATTGGAAAACAAAGTAGACAATTTGAAGAATAAATAGAATACTAATTATTTTAACGTAAGATGAAAAAAGATTCCAAGAAATATAAAGAATTAAGAAATAAGGCTGAAAAACAGCTTGAAACTTTAGAAGACTCTCTTAATTCCGTATCCAAAACTGAAAGAGATAATATTGAAAGATTAATATACGAACTGCAGGTTCACCATGTTGAACTTGAATTGCAGAATGAAGATCTTTTAGAGACACAGAAAAATCTTGAAAAATCTCATCAGGAATATTTAGATCTCTTTAACTTTGCCCCGGTCGGATATTTAATCCTCAATAAAGATGGAATTATACAGAACGCCAATAATACAATTTCAGACCTTTTGAATAAAAATGTATTAAAACTAAAGGGCGATAATTTCTATCATTATATAGCCGATTCGGACAAAGATAACTTCTACTTATTTTTAAAAAAGTTATATCAAACAGAAAATATTTCAGAAGTAGAGATAGAGCTGGATATTTATAAGTCAGATACTCCTTGCTATGTTCTTCTGATGGGACAAAAATTTCCCGCTACAAAAAATAAATTCTGCAGAATATCGGTAACAAATATTTCGGAAAAAGTAAAAACAGCAAAGTTGTTAAAGGAAAACGAAGAGAGGCTTAAACACGCGCAGGAAATCGGTTCTTTAGGATATTGGTCAATTCAAAAAGACGATCAAAAGTTTGTCTGGTCGGATATAATATATAAAATTTTCGACCGCAATATTGAAATAGGACCTCCGACAATTCAAGAATTTTTAGATTGCTGTCATCCCGATGACAGACAAATGTTGAGAGAAAAATTCTTTTCTGCATTAAAATACAAGCAGGAATTTAATGTCGATTTTAAAGTAATGCTTGGTGATAATACCAAAAAATGTTTTGCCGCAACGGGAAAAACCGTAGTTGAAGACGGCAAAGTTGAAAAAGTAGAAGGAATAATTCAGGATATAACCGATAGAAAAAAACTGGAACAGGAGTTAAGAGAATTAAACGCAACTAAAGATAAATTCTTTTCAATAATAAGTCACGATCTGAAAGGTCCGCTTAATATTATTATCGGGATGAGTAAACTTTTATCCAAAAAAACGGAGACAAAAAGCTATAACGATTATAATGAATTGGTAGATTTTATTAAAGAATCTTCCGAACAGACAATGAACCTTTTGGAAAATTTACTCACTTGGGCAAGATCTCAAACGGGAAAATTAGAATTTAAACCAAGAAACATCTCTCTTAGAAATATAGTAGAGGAAAAAATTGGATTATTGAAAGGAGCATGGAAAGAAAAAGATCTTAAAATAAATAATGAAGTTCCGGAAGACTTAAATTTAACCGCCGATCCAAATATGATGAATGCGGTTTTCCGCAATCTAATTTCCAATGCAATTAAATTTTCTTATGAAGGAGGCGAAATAAATATTTCCGCGGAAGAAAAGAATGATGAAGTGGTTATTAGTTTACAGGATTTTGGAACCGGCATAAAATCTATTCATAAAGAGAGACTTTTTCAGATCGATAAAACCTTCAGCGTTGACGGGACAAAAGATGAAAGAGGAACCGGTTTGGGATTAATACTATGTAATGAGTTTGTTGAAAAACATGGTGGAAAAATAGAAGTAGAAAGTGAAGAAGGGAAAGGATCTACTTTTTGTTTAACTCTTCCGAAAAAGATAAGTAATGACGCTAACTAATCTTTTGAAAAATATTTTCTATTTTCTTATTCATTTCAAACATTTTATCTGAGCCTTTCACAATATAATCTGCAGCGCCTTTTTGAATAAGTTCATCCATAATAAATTTATCATCAATGCTCGAAAATATTATGATGGGTAATCCATTGGCATGCATCCTCATGGAATTAAAAGTCTCCGAACCTTGGCTATCCGGCAGACCTAAATCCAAAATAAGAATATCATAATTATCATTCTCTACAGCTTCAATTCCAGATTCTAAATTATCTTTGGTAGTAATTATAAAATTAAATTTCTCTGATAATAAAATTTCTTTCACCAAAAAAACAAAGCCCGGATTATCTTCAACATATAAAATGTTAACTTCTTTTTTCACGTCAACCCTTTCGCCCCTTAATATAGGATATGTAAAAGTAATACGAATATCAACCGCATTCACGAAAAGATTCTATCATAAATTTTTATTGATATTATAATATTAAATAGCTAAGGTTAAATATCGATATGTTTTTAGAAAAAAAGAAAATGACGAACTATTTTAGTATGATCATTTTTTTGCTTTCCGAAAAAGAGTTTGCAGAGAATCTGTAAAAATATATTCCGCTGCTAAGTTGATCCGCGTTAAATCTAATCTTATAAACTCCGGGATTCTGTATTTCATTTATCAGAGTTTTGATTTCTTTTCCCAGAATATCATAAATTTTAAGTTGAACGGTTCCTCCTTCTTTAATAGAATATTTAATCGTTGTATGCGGATTAAATGGATTCGGATAGTTTTGATACAAAAAATATTCCGGCTCAGAAAAATTCTCCTTAACAGAAATTTTTTTCATATAGTAAAAATAATTTGCTTCTTACCAAGAAAAGAATAATAATAAAAATAGGGCACAAAAACGATTCACAACTAAAAGACAAATAAAATGAAAACAATTCCAAAGGTTCAAAATATTGATTCAACATTATCTCTTCTAAAAGAAGGCTATCTGTTTATTCCTAACCGCTGCAGAAAATACAACTCTGATATTTTTGAGACAAGACTAAAATTTGAAAAATTTATCTGCGTAAGTGGATCGGAAGCAGCAAAAATATTTTATGATACGGAAAAATTTGAAAGGAACTCCTCCGCTCCGAGTAGAATCAAAAAAACATTGTTCGGAAGAGGCGGCGTACAAGGTCTGGACGGCGAAGAACACAAACGAAGGAAAAATTTATTTATGTCGGTCATGTCGGATGAAAGCATAAATAACCTGGTTGAAATTTTTCATTCACAATTATATGCATACGGGAAGAAATGGGAATCAGTAAATTCTGTTGTTCTCTTTGATGAAGTCCGGGAAATATTATGCAGATCTGTCTGCAAATGGGTTGGTGTTCCTCTAAATGAGGATGAAGTAAAAAAACGGACAATCGATTTTGCAAGAATGATAGAAGGTCCGGGATCTGTAGGTAAAAAATATGTTTTAGGTAGAATTGCCAGAATACGAGGCAACAGATGGATTGAACAAATTATAAAAGATGTAAGAAATAATTTATTACAAGTTGAAGAAGATAAACCGCTCTATATTTTCGCACATCATAAAAACAATAATGGAGAATTGCTTGATATAAAAACTGCATCTGTTGAAATTATAAATTTACTAAGACCAACTATAGCCATTGCACGATTTGTAGTTTTCGCAGCTTTAGCTTTAGACGAACATCCTGAATACAAAAACCAAATTACGAGAAAACGAGAGGGATATATTTAGAAAATTTCGTGCAGGAAGTGAGAAGACTTTACCCGTTTTTCCCTTTTGCTGCGGCGAAGGTTAAAAAAGAATTTGAATGGAATGGATATCTTTTTCCGGAAGGAAGAAAAGTATTACTCGATCTTTACGGAACTAATCACGATGAAAGAATTTGGAATGAACCGGATAAATTTTATCCGGAGAGATTTATAGATTGGTCGGGAGATCCATTTACATTTATTCCTCAAGGCGGAGGAGATCATTATCAAAATCATCGTTGTGCTGGTGAATGGATAACTATTGAAATTATGAAAAGCGCAGTTAATTTTTTAGTCAGGGAAATTAAGTATGATGTTCCTGTGCAGGATCTTACAATAAAATTATCTCAAATGCCGGCAATTCCCAAAAGCCGGTTTGTTATCAACAATGTAACATCATAAAAAGGAGAACAAACCCAGCCAAGCAGAGCCGCAAAAATGCTGAACATCAATTTTTAATTTTACATTTTTCATTTATTTGTTAGGTGAAGGAATATTGGTCTGAATCAATTTGAAAAGCACTTTTTTAGTTCTTCACATTTTTGAAAAATTCATCAACTATTTTATTAGTTTTAATTTTGTAATTCAATTTATTTTTTCGATTTATTTTCGGAGTATAGTTGGCGGATTTAGAAAAATATTTTCAGCAGTTTAGAAATAAGATAGTTGGTAACGAGCAGGTTTTTCAATCGCCTTACGGTGAGAAAAAAATTGTTTATGCCGATTGGATTGCAAGCGGCAGATTATATGAACCTATAGAAAAACAGATGCTGGAAGTTTTTGGACCTTTAGTCGGAAACACTCACACCGAAACAAGTTTTACCGGAACTTCAATGACGCATTCCTACCATTATGCCCACGAATATATTAAGAAGCATGTGAACGCCGGACCTGAAGATGTAATTATTGCTGCAGGAAGCGGAATGACAGGAATGGTAAATAAATTCCAGCGTATTCTCGGATTGAAAGTAACGGAGCAGCTAAAGGATTATTTGAGTTTCCCTGAAGAATTGAGACCGGTTGTTTTCATAACACATATGGAACATCATTCCAACCAAACTTCCTGGTTGGAAACTATTGCCGAGGTTAAAGTAATCGAGCCGAATGAAGAAGGACTGGTAGATTTAGAAAATTTACGAACGCAGCTTGATAAATACAAAGACAGAAAATTGAAGATCGGATCTTTTACCGCCTGCTCTAACGTAACCGGCGTCGAACCTCCGATTGGAGAACTCGCAAAGATAATGCACGAGAATGGCGGATTCTGTTTTATCGATTACGCCTGCTCCGCGCCATATGTTAATATTAATATGCACCCCGAAGATCCGCTCGAAAAACTCGACGCGATATTTTTCTCTCCCCATAAATTTCTCGGCGGACCAGGAACACCCGGCATTTTAATTTTCGATTCAAAGCTCTACCATAATCTCGTGCCGGATCATCCCGGGGGAGGAACTGTTGATTGGACTAATCCCTGGGGACAATATAAATTTGTTAAAAATATTGAAGCGCGGGAAGACGGCGGAACACCGGCTTTTCTGCAAACTATTAAAGCGGCGCTGGCCGTAAAACTTAAAGAAGAAATGGGCGTTGAAAATATTAAAGCACGGGAAAAAGAACTTGTGAAAATTGCACTTAAGGGATTGAGGCAGATTCCCGGCATTCATATACTCGCGCAAAATATCGACGAACGTTTGGGAGCTATTTCTTTTTACGTGGATGACATTCATTACAACCTGCTGGTAAAATTGCTGAATGATCATTATGGTATTCAGGTAAGAGGAGGATGTTCCTGCGCCGGAACTTACGGACACTACCTGCTTCACGTCGATCCAAACAGGTCGAGCGCAATTACAGAAAAAATAAACGAAGGAGATTTTTCAGAAAAACCCGGCTGGGTAAGAATGTCTATCCATCCGACAATGACTGACGATGAAATTTATTTTATTCTTGAATCGCTCGAATACATCGTTAAAAATGTAAACGACCTGATTAAAGAATATAACTACGATAAACACAAGAACGAGTATTATCATAAATCGTTTGATAAAGAGAATTCTACATTTATAAAAAAGTTATTTGAACTAAACTTCTGAAATCAACAACGAAACCGATGGAAATTAGCAAAGTTTTTATCTATGATCTCTATTTATTCAAATTGTAACCGTTAAAATTATCTTAAAAGCAGACGCCATATATGGCGTCTCTACGTTCATTTAAAAACCTATCTTGAAGAATTTTGTAATCTTATAAAGCTTTATTCTTTCATACTTAATGATATCCTTCCTTTCGCAACGTCCACCCCGATTATTTTTATATCAATAATATCGCCGACATTTAAAAGCTCTAATGGATTTTTTACATATCTGTTAGCAATCTGGGAAATATGTAAAAGTCCGTCCTGCTTAACTCCGATATCCACAAACGCTCCGAAATCGACTACGTTTCGCACAGTTCCTTTCAATTTCATTCCTTCGGTTAGGTCTTCCATTTTTAAAACATCGCTTCGTAAAATCGGCTTCGGCATCTCTTCACGCGGATCGCGTCCCGGTTTTTTTAAGTTTTCTAAAATATCTTCGAGTGTGGGAACTCCGATGTTCAACTTTTCGGCAACATTCAAAACGCCTTTTTGATTTACAAATAATCCTACAACCGCACCCGACTGCTGAATTTGCGGGGCGGAAACATTGCACAGGTTCAATAAATTTTCCGTGGCGGAATATGATTCGGGATGAATAAAAGTATTATCCAACGGATTTTCTCCGCCGGGTATTTTCAAAAATCCAGCTGACTGTTCAAATAATTTTGCCCCGACTCCGGATACTTCCATCAATTCTTCACGACTCTTAAATCTCCCTTTTTCCTCGCGGTAATTAACCACGTTATTCGCTATTCGTTTATTCATTCCCGAGACATAATTGAGCAGCGACGCCGATGCCGTATTTAAATCCACGCCGACATAATTTACGCAGCTTACAACGACTTCATCCAATTTCTTATTCAGCAGTTTCTGGTCAACATCGTGCTGATATAAACCGACTCCGATCGATTTTGAATCTATCTTTACAAGCTCCGCAAGCGGATCCAATACGCGGCGGGCTATGGAAATATTTCCTCGCTGACTCGCTTCCAAATCCGGAAATTCCTGCTTCGCTACGGGCGACGCCGAATAAACCGAAGCGCCCGCTTCGTTCACAATTAAATAATGGCAATCCAGATTATTCTCTTTTATTAAATCGGCAATCAACAATTCCGTTTCCCTGCTCGCAGTTCCGTTCCCGATCGCGATAATTCCGACATCATACTTTTTTACCATTTTCAAAATTACATCTTTCGCCTGCGCGCTTCTTTTCTGCGGCGGATGCGGATAAATGGTTTCGCCTTCCAAATATTTTCCCGTTCCGTCAATCACCGCAACCTTCGAGCCCGAAACAAAACCGGGATCGATTCCCATTATGATCTTATTGTTGAACGGAGGCTGCAGCAGCAATTGCCGTAGGTTCGAAGCAAAAATTTCTATCGCGTGCAGGTCCGCGTTTTCTGTTAGGAAGTTTCTTACTTCTCTTTCAATCGATGGAAAAATAAGCCGGCTAAAAGAATCTTCGGTTACTTCTTCCAAAATGTCCGCAAATACGCTCGTCTGATAATCGAAAAACGTCTTAAATATCTTCGATAATATTTCGCTCTTCTCAAAAATCAAATTCACTTTAAGAAATTTTTCTCTTTCGCCTCTGTTAAGCGCCAGAACTTGGTAAGGTTTAATCCGAGTAATTTCTATTTTGAAATCGTGGTAAACTTCGTAAACGTCTTTTTTCTTCGGCGCTAAGTCTTCGGCTTTAACATTTGTTTTTTCGGATGTCACGACGGAAGCATCCAGCAAATATTCTCTCACTTCTTTTCTAACGTCCGCGCTTTCGCTTATCATCTCGGCTATTATATCCTTCGCTCCCTGAAGAGCTTCGTCCGCGGAAGCGACACCTTTTTCTTCGCTTATAAATTCTTCTGCTTTTTTATTTATATCGCCGTCAAAATTCGGATTTTCTAAAATAAATAATGCCAGCGGTTCCAGCCCTTTTGCCTTTGCAACCGTGCCGCGCGTTTTTCGTTTCGGTTTATATGGAAGATAAAGATCCTCGACTTCCTGAAGCGTTAACGACGAAACAATCCTTCCCTTTAATTCATCGGTTAATTTTCCCTGTTCTTCGATGCTCGCTAAAACCGTCTCCTTCCGCGCTTCGAGCAATTCCAAATACTGCATTCTGTCTTCAATATCTCTTATCTGCTCTTCATCCAAACCGCCGGTTTTTTCTTTTCTGTAACGCGCGATAAAAGGAACGGTTGCTCCTTCTTTAAATAATCCGATTGTTGCTAAAATCTGCTCTTCGCGTAAATTTAATTCTTTCGCGATAACTGAATTTATATTCATTAAATCCTCTTATTTTTAAGATGTAAAACAAATAAGAATTTAGTTATTTATCCACTTGAAATTTATTTTAAATTTTTGAGATGTATTTATGATGGCAAAAAGATCTTTGTGTAGAGACGGAATATATCCCGTCTAATGATATCCAAATAAAATAAATAATCTTGGAAACCGCCGGTGATATCTCAAATACTTTGGCTGGAATTGACGACACAATTTTTGTACGTTAATTTCTCCGACTTTGTGGAAAGAGAACTTACTTTACGAGAAGAGAGAAATTATAAAATCCCGGTTTATTTTTTTGTAGAAATTAACCAAAGTCAAGAGACGGGATATATCCTGCGTGTAGCAGACAACCCCGTCTCTACATTTGATTAAAATATATAATAAAGCGTTATTCTTGGAATAATATCATTATCCAAATCAATTTCCGGATCGTCCGAATTATAAAATATTGCCTGAATGTTCGGAATAACGCTGACATTTTTAGCCGGTATAAATTCAAGCCCTGCTAAAATAAAAGTCGATTTTGCATTAGGCGCGAAGGGAAGATAGTCAATCTCGTCTCCGAGAGGATTCGGATCCAGCATAAAATCTCCGCGTAAAAATATTTTAACTTTATCGGTTAGCTTCGTTCTTCCAAAAGCCGAAAGAGCGTTTATGGTTAAATCGTCTTCAGCATCTCTTTGCCTAATTTGCCGTGTAAAATGTATTCCGAAAGTCGCCGGACTAAAGTCCATTCCAACAAATGCCTGCATTGTGTACCAATCTTCGGCGCCGGGAAAATCATTCCAATCGCCGTAAATTTCAAACGTAAAATTATCCGCCGGTGAAGTTGAAAGAGAAAGCATAATTTTTTTTCCTTCGTCGTTGTCGGATTTACCGCCCGTTCCATTTGCAAACATTGCGTGATACTTTAAACTGCCGGCAAGGTTCCCTTCAGCAGAAATGCCCAGCCCTCTGGAAGAACCAAATTTTTGCAGATTTGGAAGTGATTTTTCGACGGCTCGGTAACCCCAATATTTCGAGATCAATTTGAATGTAGGAGTCGGCGAAATTCCAAAAGTCAGATCATGATTCTCCATAGACCATTTAAGATAAGCGTCCTTTACAAACGGCTCCATCGAACTTTTTGATTTTAAATCACCATTATGTTTCATCTCGAGCCTCAATCGTGTTGTGAGATTGCCGCTCAAATTATGGTCGTAAGTAAAATAAATTCTGCGGAAAATAAATCCGTTATTATTTTCTAATTCAGCATCGCGATGTTGAAGGACGTAAAAATAATCAGCATAAACCAATCCGCTTATTTTTGAATTTGAATCCTGCGCAAAAACCTGCGCGGTAAAAAGGAGTAACGATATAAATAATAATTTAGAGTGCGGCATTTTTCCATTCCATATTTAATAAACAATAATTAATTAATATTAAATATTAATCTTTGTCAAATGAAAAAATTGTTAAGAACGGCGCCTACTTAATAAATTTTAAGAAGACATTTCATTTAAATAGATATTATTTGGCGTGCGAAAAAATTAGCGATGCAGGGAGGGTAAAAAAGAAGAGCGGACAGCTGTGCAATTATCAGCGGCTTACGCGCTGCTATATCGGTCACTCTCAGCGCCGGCAATCTGAACGCTCTTCCATTTAGTATAAATATTTAAAATATTTTTTAATTCAAATTTATTCTTCTTTATTATTTTCAGAAGCGGGAATCCAGCTATTTACCAATTCCTCATTTTCTTTCATCCAATTTCTTGCAACAACCTCAACATCCTCGTCGGATCGTTCAACATTCAGCATAAGATCTGCAAGCTCAGCGTCGGTGAATTTCATATTGCGGAGGAATTGCGCCAACTCAGGCTTGTCTTCTTCAATAGTTTTTCTTCCGAAGATATGAATGCTTCCTTTGTCCCAAACTTTATCCTGATCCTGTTCGAGAAATCTTAAATCCCATCTTCCGAACATCCAGTGAGGTTTCCATCCGGTAACAACAATCGGTTCTTCGTTATCTATCGCGTCTTTCAAAGCCGCCGTCATTGCGGGTCCGCTTGATGATATAAGTTTATATTCATCCAGAGAATATTTCTGCATCACTTCTTCAGCAGTTCTCATTACTCCGGCGCCTGCGTCAATTCCTGTAATTTCACTATTAAACTCATCTCTATATTTTTTAAGATCCGAAATCGTTTTAGCCTCAACATAATCCGGCACCACAAATCCGCTTTGCGTTCCGTCGTAAACGGTTCCAAGGTCAACAATGTCTTCCTTATATTGGTCAACATAATCTTTATGAAGAACAGGAAGCCAGGTTTCCATAAACGCGTCCATATCGCCGCGGGCTACCGAAGTATAAGCCGGACCAACATCCGCTGCGGTAATATTTACTTCATAACCCATTTTATCTTCCAAAACTACTTTTGCAAGATTTGTATAAGCTACGCCTTCCGCCCAATTAACGTAAGCTAATTCTGCCGTTTTTCCATTTTCGGCTTCTTCGGTTCCGCATCCTGAAAAAATTAATACTCCGGATAGGATTAAAAATAAAGCCCCTTTAATTAAATAATTATTTTTTAGAAAATTCATTTTTCTCCTTTTTTTTATTATACAAAATTAATTTCGTTTTCTTGTTCCCAGCGCCTGCGTAACACGATCGAGAAATATTGCGAGAATAACGATCGAGATACCGCTCTCAAAGCCTAATCCGATTTTCAATTGCGTAATTCCTTTTAGCACTTCGTTACCAAGCCCGCCGGCTCCAATCATTCCGGCGATAACCACCATTGACAGCGCGAGCATAATTGTTTGATTTATTCCAGCCATAATTGTAGGCATAGCAACCGGCAGCTCAACCTTAAAAAGCATCTGTCTCGAAGTTGATCCGTAAGAAACCGCCGCTTCTTTAATCTCCTTCGGAACCTGACGAATTCCTAAGTTGGTAAAGCGGACAGCCGGCGGCAGCGAAAAGATAAGCGTTGCCACAACTCCGGGCACTTCTCCTAATCTGAAAAACAAAACAGCCGGAATAAGATAAACGAATGCCGGAAGCGTCTGCATAAAATCAAGAACCGGTCTAAGAAATTTTTCCACAACAATATTTTTTGAAGCCCATATCCCCAGCGGCAACCCGATAAGGAGCGCGATTAGCACGGAAGTAATAACAAGCGCAAGAGTTTCCATTGTTGCAACCCAGAATCCCATATAATCGATGAGGAGCAGACCTAGCAGAGTGAAAACGGCAACTCCTTTACTTGCTACATACCAGGCAAGGGCCGCAAAAAGAATTACGATTACCAGAGAGGGTGGAAAGAGAAGAACCGCTTCAAAAGCGCTTAGTACAGATTTAACGCCGTTAGTTATCGAATCAAAAAAAACATCAAAATTATCCGTAAGCCATAAAATTATATTTTCAAAAATTCCGCCTATATCTAAATCAAACATCGCTCTTAACCTCCTGATAAGTTACCACTTTTTCCTCTGTTTCGTCTCCGTTCGATGCGTCGTCGCTGACTTCGGCGATCACCATAGCCCGGTCCACAATTCCAAGAAGCCTGCTTATCTTCATCTAAAACTGCCAGAGGCAGCTTTGCTTCTAGCGCATATGTTAGAAGATCGCTCACCGAAGTATCGGGCGCGGTTGTTGGAATTTCTGTAATCAAAATTGACTCGAGATCGCGGCTTTTCTCTTTTTGAAGTTTTACTACGTCATCTATTCTAATTATTCCTTTCAAATGTTTTTCTCCGTCAACAACATAAAGCGTTGAGGATTTTATCTGTTCCATTTTTCTGATGGCGGATGCCGGACCTTCCTTAAGTAGATTTACGGTTACCGGTTTGCGCATTATGGTTGAAGCGGTAATAATTTTACTTCGGTCAACATTCTGCACAAAAGTCCTTACATACTCGTCTGCCGGGTCGGTTAAGATTTCTTCAGGAGTTCCTATCTGCTTCACCTGTCCGCCCTGTCCGAGTATCACGATCCGGTCGCCGAGTTTCAACGCTTCGTCTAAATCGTGGGTAATAAAAATAATGGTCTTATGAACTTTAGTTTGAAGCTCAATTAATTCATCCTGCATTTGAGTTCTTATCAGCGGATCGAGTGCGCTGAAGGCTTCATCCATCAATAATATTTCAGCATCGTTAGCCAAAGCGCGCGCAAGGCCTACACGCTGTTTCATCCCACCGCTTAACTCATCCGGCATACTGTTTTCGTAGCCTTTCAATCCAACTTGATCCAGAGCTTTTTCAGCGCTAGCTTTTCTCTTGTCTTTGTCAACTCCGGATATCTCGAGACCGTATTCTACATTTTTTAAAACTGTGCGGTGTGGAAAGAGACCGAAATTTTGAAAAACCATCGACATTTTAGTCCGGCGGATTTGCCGCAATTTTTCTTTATTCATTTTCATTATATCATCGCCGTAAATCAGAACTTGCCCCCGCGTCGGTTCAATCAAACGATTCAGGCATCTGATGATTGTAGATTTTCCGCTTCCGGAAAGACCCATAATCACAAATGTTTCAGCTTTCCGCACCTGAAAATTCGCATCGTCAATAGCAACTGTGCATCCCGGTTTTTTCGAGAATTTCCGATTTCGCCATTCCTTTTTCGAGCATAGGAAAAACCCTCTGCGGATTCGATCCGAAAATCTTATATAAATTTTTTACTTCAACAACAACGTCGTTCATAGTCAACTCTTATCAGTTTTTAGAAATAGTATCCAATATTAATATTTAAGCGCGTATTCCATTCAGCGTCTTCGGAACCAGCGCCAAGTCCCGCGCCGAAATTATTTGTGAGCCATGGCTGATTTTTACCCGAAGCAATATCGAAATATGTGTAAATACTTCCCGCGGTTACCAGCATACCGATGGTATTCTGCTGTGTATCCGCAAATTCATCTTTGTTCTTTTTTGTAACAGAGTAATCATTATAAAAAGTTATGTTGGAGATGGGACCCAAATTAACAGGAAGAGAATAGCTTATTCCAAGAGTCGCTATTGATGCTTCCGCCGCGATGGGATAGGGAAATCCGTAAGCGCCCATATTAACTACATCAAGTTCGTCCCCTTCGTCGTTCTTCGCGTCTATTGTATAATTTTCTACGTGCGCTTTTACATTGAATTGCCCGTAATTTCCGTCGAGGTGCAAACCGATTGCATTGTGACTTCCGAAATCGTCGAGAGCACGGTTATATATTTGTCCGAACTGAGCTGAGAGACCTATTTCTGTAGAAGCCGATTCGCTGTGATCGAAAGTGTAAGCCGCTCTCGCGTTAAACTGATTTCGCTCCTGATTCGATTCGTTTTCGACTTCAACAATATCGTAGGAATATCTTCCCGAACCGGGACCGCTGAAATTAACATCGCCTCCGTAGCTGGGGCCTTGCGGTTCTGCCTGCATAAAATACGCGAAAGCCAGATCAAGATTGTCAATCTTATGCGTCAGCTTAAATCCCATATCATAGTCGTCTTCCAATCCAACATAGTATGAAGTGGAAAACCACCAGCTATGCGAAGCGTACGGCTGATCGCCGAAAGGGACCTGCGTAACTCCGACCTGAAGCTGAGTTGCCTCCGAAAAATTGTATCCAATCCAGCCATGATGAATAAAATGAGTTCCGAACGTGGGATAGAACCGATACTCAAAATCGAGGATCAATCCGTTTGTTTTGCCCCTTACATTTAAACGCCACGTATCCCAGGTAAACTGAGCGTCGTCAGCTGTTATATTCTCGTCTTCATATAATTCCAGAAACAAATTATATCTTACGGCTCCGCCTATCTTGAATTCGGAGTCTTCTTCTTGAGAAAAAATAATTTTCGGAAAAATAAAATTTACCGTAGTTATAAAAATAAAAAACAGAATAGAGTTTCTTAAATTCGCTTTCATTGTAAACCTCCTCATACGTTTCCCGCAGAATAAATAAAACCATTCGGGTTTCTAAGCAATTAAAACATTCTGTCAGGGTTCAAATGAAATGATAATTGATTGAAAAATAAAACTAATTTGTTTTTAAGATCGGGTTGATTATCTTTATAAAATAAGAATGCATAGATAGAATGCAAGTTTCCAACCATATTTTAATTCATCTGCCATTTTATACACTATTTAGGAGATAGAATGTTTATAGGGCATTTCGGCGTTGGTCTCGCGGCTAAACAAATTGACAGGCAGCCTTCTTTAGGAACTTACTTGCTCGCGGCCCAGTTTATCGACCTGCTTTGGCCGGTTTTTCTTTTGTTCGGTCTAGAGACGGTTCTTATCGATCCCGGAAATACTGCATTTACTCCTTTAGATTTTGAATATTACCCTTTTTCACACAGCTTTCTGGCAGTTTTAATTTACGGCATTATCTTCGGGGCGGTTTATTTTTTTATCAGAAAAAATTTGCGCGCTTCAATATTACTCGGTTTTCTTGTACTTAGCCATTGGATATTAGACCTGTTAACTCACCGTCCCGATCTCCCGCTTTCTTTTGGTGATTCCGCTAAGGTTGGTTTTGGGCTTTGGAACTCGGTTTTGTTATCAATTCTTTTGGAAGGCGCAATATTTATTGCGGGCGTCTATTTTTATCTGAAATCGACAAAAGCTAAGAACAAAAAAGGCTCCATCGCTTTTTGGGGATTGATAATTTTTTTAGCGCTTATTTACATTTCAAATGTTTTCGGCCCGCCACCGCCTGCTGTCGAGCCGATAGCTTATATCGGACTGGCGCAGTGGTTAATTATTGGCTGGTCATACTGGATAGACAAAAACCGTGAAGCTAAATATCGTCAGTAATTGTTCGGAATAGTGCATAAAAAGGCTGTTCAAAAAAAATTGAACAGCCTTAGAAAAGAATTGTGAAAATTGCTAATTTTCTTTTTCTTCCTCAACTTCGGAATCCTGAACAAATTTTCCGGCGTCCACCCCGTTATCTTTCCGATCAATATGAGTAACAGGCTGTTCCTGCATCATAGCGCGGAGTGTATTTTTCATCTTCATCTGCTGAATAAATAAATCATGTTCCGGGACTACACCTTCGGAATGCATCGGACTTTTAAAGAAGAACGAAAGCCATTCCTGAATTCCGCTTAAATTGTCGCGGTAAGCAAGATCCATAAGCAGCACGAGGTCGAGAACTATCGGAGCAGCGAGGATTGAATCGCGGCAGAGAAAATCGATCTTGAGCTGCATTGGATATCCCAGCCATCCGAAAATATCAATATTATCCCAGCCTTCTTTATTATCGCCGCGCGGCGGATAATAATTTATTCTTACTTTATGATAAAAATTATCGTAAAGATCCGGATAAAGGTCCGGTTGAAGAATTCCGTCCAGAACCGACAGTTTACTTTCTTCTTTCGTTTTGAACGAGAACGGATCGTCGAGAACTTCGCCGTCTCTGTTCCCCAGAATATTACTTGAGAACCATCCGTGAAGACCGAGCATTCTAGCTTTAAGCATCGGCGCGATAACTGTTTTTATCAGCGTCTGACCGGTTTTGAAATCTTTACCTGCTAAAGGAACTTGCTGCGTTTTTGCGAATTCAATTATCGCGGGCATATCGACAGTTAAATTTGGAGCGCCGTTTATGAACGGAACTCCTTCGGCGATTGCGGCGTAAGCGTAAAGCATACTTGGCGCAATTGCTTCGTCATTATTTTTCATTCCCGCTTCTAATTTATCCAAAGATGAATGAACCTCTCCTGAAGGAATAAAAATTTCAGTGCTTCCGCACCAAATCATCACCAATCTATCGCATTCGTTTTCTTCTTTGAAATTCTTAATATCTTCACGTAATTGTTCCATTAATTCAGTTTTTGTATCTGCTTTTTTCACCCAATCGCCTTGAAGCCTCGCGACATATTTTTGATCGAAAACGGCTTTCATAGGACGAATGTTCTGCAGTTCATCTTTTATTTTATCTAAGTCTTTCTCTTCTAATACTTTTGCATAATTAGCGGACTCATAACAGTTTTCGTCCCGGATATCCCATCCGCCGAAAACCAGGTCATCTAATTCTGCCAATGGAACAAAATCTTTTACTAATGGAAATCTTTCCTCATTTCTTTCACCTAATCTTATAGTTCCCATTTGAGTAACCGATCCGATTGGTTTAGCAACCCCTTTTCTTACGGCCAATGTTCCGGCTAAAAATGTAGTTGAAACCGCTCCGTTCAAACCTACAATTAACACACCTAATTTTCCGTTCGGTTTTTGAATATTATTTTCCATACATTCTCCTGCTTTTTATCTATCTAAAAAAATATTTCGCGTTTCTTCAAGCGACCTAACTGTAAAATCTGCGGCATTTGTCTCTGCGGGTCGCGAGTAACTTCTCCCGTCCAGCCAGATGGTTTTGCAGCCGATAGACTTTGCAGGCGCAATATCCCGCGAGTAAGAATCTCCTACCATATACGTTTCATTTGCTTCAACATTTAATTTCGCTATGCTGATTCTAAAAATTTCCGGGTCCGGTTTCCTTATTCCAATAACGCCCGAATCCACTACGGCATAAAATAAATGATCAATATCAAACTCTTTCAGAACGCTTTCAATATTGCCGTAAAAATTTGAGACCAAACCTAAAATATAACTTTTATTTAATTCTTCTAACAGAATTTTATTCCGTTTTATCGTTTCCTTCACATCTGCATAACAAATATCCACAATTGTTTTAGCGGTTTTCTCCTCATTAAACTCTCCGCTTAGATAGGAATTTTTTTTTAGGTACTTCAATTGCGAAAGCACCTGCTGTAAAAGAGTATTATAAAAAGTCGAATCTGATTTTATTATTCCAGAAAGCATAACAGGTTCGGCAGAAACAAAAGCTTTTTCGTAATTGGATTTATTAACACTGATGTTCAATTTTTGATAAGCGTCCCAAAATTTTTCACTCCAGTGAATTCCTTCGGTATCGATCGTGCCGCCGAAATCAAACAGAATTGCTTTCATTTACCTCCTCGCTTTCTTTATAATCGAACAAGGCTTTTCTCGTCATCGGCTTTCCGTGCATATTTATTCTTATGAGAATCAATCCTATAAAAATCCAAAAAAGCTCTCGTATTCTTGTTATCAAACTAACATACACTCCAAGCGCCGCAGTAAAATTTAAACTTGAAAAGACAAGATAAAGCCCGCCTTCGCGCGAGCCGAGCTGCAGCGGCATAAAAAATAAAATATTTGTAATTAATGTAACTCCGGCATAAATGTAAAAAACCTCTAAAAAATTAGCTGTAACGCCGATTGCCATTAAAATAAAGTAAAATTCCATAGACGCAACAACGCGCGCAAAATATTCTATCACAATCGAATAGAAAAATTTTTTAGGCCGATCATAATAAAACCGCCTTATTTGTTCATCTATCTCTTCAAGTGTATTTCTTTTGCTTTCAAACTTAGCCGCCAACTTTTTAAGGAGCGGTAAACGGCCGAAAAGATTTAAGAGTGAAATAAATACTCCCTTTTTGTAACGGGTAAAAAAGAAGTAAATAAAAAGAAGTAAAACTATTGCCGCGGCGAATAAAAACCCTGAAACATATTCATCCAAGGGAGTTGTAAAGTGAATTAAAATGATTGCCGTTACCCAGAAGATAAAATGGGAAAGCATATGCATCATTGTGTAAAGAATAACAGACGAAACGGAACGATTTATGCCAACATAATTTTTTAGTGCTATTATACGGTAAGGCTCTCCGCCGAGGTTAACAAAAGGCGTAATATAATTGATGGCAAAGCCGCTGATTGTAATGGAATATATTCTTTTGAACGATATTGAATTTCCATTATCATCCAGAATAAAATACCAGACGATTGCATTGAGGAAATAAATAAAAACCCAAATGCCGATTACCGGGAAAAACCACCAACCTGTTTTTTTTACATTAAGCCAAATTCGGTCGATCCCAAGATCATAGACCAAATATCCGAGCAAAGCCAATCCAATGATGAAAAATATCGAGCTTGCAATCTTCTGTTTCATATTTATCTTTGCCCGCAGTGCATCAGGATTTTACAGATTAAGCTTGTGTATTGATGAGATGGAGTATCCGTAGGATGGAATATCGATTATATTTATATTTTGCGCCGGCTTTATCATACGCTTTTTATATCCGATAATAATTTTTTGCTTATGCTTTCCTGCTTAATTACAAGATACGCAAGAAGAAAGTTTAATATAGTTAATTCAAAAAGAAAATATAACAATACGTAATCTAAAAAAATGGAAATAAACAAAACCATCATTCTTGTATTTGTTGTTAAAATGTTGCAGTACTTCATTAACGGCTTATTCATTTTACGGAATTTTTCTTTAAAGCTTTTGGGAATTTTATCACCGAATTTTTCATCCGCAGCCGCATAAAGCTTTCGTAAATTTGATGACAGAAGTTCCTGCTGATTTGTATAATTTAAATATAACCGTAAAAACAGCTTGTTCACAAAATCGTTTTTCCAGGATTCTGAGTTGTATTCTTTTTTAAGACCTTCGGAAGTATCGACTTCTCCTTTCGATTTTCCTTCAACGAAAAAGAGATACGCGTTTCTGTAATAGTCGGCCATCGCGCTTTGGAAAGAATGAAACACGCCAACAACCAGAGCAAGCCCGAATATCCACCAGCTTCCTCCTTGGGCAATAATTCTTAAGCAGAGATGAATATAAATACTCACAAACCATAAATTTCCGGCAAGACCGTCGAGGAATCTTCCGAGTTTTGTCCTTGTATTGGTAATTCGTGCGAGTTGCCCGTCGGCACTGTCTAATGCATTCGCAAAAACAAGGAAAAGCATCCCGACAATATTAATGTAAAGTTCTTGGTAATAAAAAAGATGTCCGGCTAGAATACCCCAAAAAATACTTATAACGGTAATTGTATTTGGGGTTAAATTCATCTTCTCCGAAAAGAGAGCCAGTCTATAACCAACCGGTCTATAGAACAAAATATCAATCGACTCTTCGGTATCTTTGGATTTAAATGTCGCTTCAACATTAGCGCTGGATTCGAACATACCACATTTTGTTTAATTAGAAATTTTTTCTTCTTTTAATATTTTTACAGCCTCGGTTTTTTCCCGGTGTTCTTCTGCCTGGCGGAAAATAGCTTCGGCAATATATTTTGCGGCTTTATCCCTTATAGGCGCATAGCTCGGCCAGTCATTCAGATCGATAATCGTAATCGAACCGTCGGGAGAAATAATTGCGTCGCCGCCGTAAATAGTAACACCCAATACTTCTGCTGATTTCCG
This sequence comes from uncultured Melioribacteraceae bacterium, assembly GCA_963821715.1. Lineage (GTDB taxonomy): Bacteria > Bacteroidota > Ignavibacteria > Ignavibacteriales > Melioribacteraceae > CAWGET01. Next base: position 504,603 of record CAWGET010000010.1, on the reverse strand, counting down.
GGCGATCTCTTGAAATTTCGACGCATCAAAAGCTGTATGATTTTCACCATTCAAATAATACCAATAAAAGAAATCGGAATCTTTAACTCCGTAAAATTTAATTACGTCGCCCTCAAGATGCTCCTGTATTATTGCTTTTTTAATTCCGCGTCTTTCGTACTCTTTTATTATGGATTTCATTTCATTCTTATTATACACCAGCGTTACGTCTTCTCTGTGTATCGCATGAACATCGCCCCGCTTTACCCAAAGCTTTCCGCTCTCGAAACCATTCAATTTATCTTCAATTTCTTCGTTGTTGTTTACCAAAATACTTTTTGGAAAAGGAACTCCGTTATCCGGGAGCAGTTTTGCCATATTTTCGCGGTAACAATTTAATATAGCTTGCGGTGGATTGATGATGAAAGCGCCTTTTTCTTCAATTTTAAATAATTTTTCCAATGATAGCGAACCCCGAATCATATTAAAGACATATTTTTCTTTAATCATATTTTCCGAGATAAGGTCTTCTTCATAAACGCTTACTTCCACATTAAGGCTCTGTAATTCTTCAATAGTTTTATTAAAAATCAGAGAATCATTTTCTAAATGATTCGGGGAATATTTCTCGCCTCTTTTTATACCCGCAAACTTAAACATCCAGCCGTCTCCACATTAAAAAGTAATTACACAAACCAATAAAATACTGAAAAATCTTTAATTATTTAATAACATTCTTATTATTGAAAACATTCCATTATAATTCAGTTTTATAGTCCCGCCAAAAATTTTTCCGCTTTCTCGATATCGCTTACATGATCCACGTCAATAATTTTTTCGAACGGAAAAGCTTCCAATATAAATTCATGCGTCAGTAAAAGCCTTTGAAAATTTCTCAGCCGCATCATTCCTGAGTCGATTGCCTCATCCATCACATCAAAAACTTTAGGCGATAAAAAGTAAATCCCCCCGGTCGCATATTCTTGATCCGTCTGCTCGTCGTCAAAACTTTTAATAATCATCTCATCATCGAGCGTTACACACAATGGTTTTTCATCGTCAATAAATCCGGTAACGGCCAAAATCCCGTCTCTGTTCTTTTTATTCGCCTCGCAGTAAGAAATGTAGCGAATGAATTCATCTTCTTTTAAAAATTGTATCGACGGTTGTAAGACAAAAATAATCGTCCTTCAAAAATTTTTTCAGGGAATAAAGACTATGGAGCGAGCTCGGAGTAGATTTCACAACCAGATTGAACGGGATTCCCAAATTCTGTTTTTCCAAATATTTCTTTAACTCAGCAGATTCTTCATTTACAATACACGATATCGAAGTGGCAGAATTACGCATGGCTAAATCGAGTAACCGTTCGATCATCGGCACTCCGTTGATTTTAACCATCGGTTTGGAAACCTGAATGCCTTCGCTCTGCAGCCTGGAACCTTCGCCTGCGGCAATTATTGCAAAATTCATTATTGTTCTCCGCTTTTTGGGATTGAAAATTTAAAAATACTCCCTTTATTTTCTTCGCTTTCAACAAAACATTTCCCATTGTTCCTTTCAATGAACTCTTTGCATAAAATTAATCCAAGTCCGGTTCCTCTTTCGTTGGCGGTTCCGCTGCGCTTAAACTTTCTTCCAATCATAAATAGTTCTTTCAAATGTTCTTCTTTTATTCCAATACCGGTATCTTCAACTATTATAAATATATCTTCTTCATTTTCTTCCGAGGAAATGGAAACTCTGCCTCCGGCAGGAGTAAATTTAATTGCGTTGGAAAGTAGGTTTCTTATTACCAATTCAATCATATTCCTGTCGGCAAAAATATATAGATCCGACGAAACGGAGGTTTTCAAAACAATATTTTTATTCTCGGCCATCACAGTAAAGACCGAGAACAGATCTTCAACCAAAGCTTTGATGTCAAATCTTTCCGGATCAAATTCAATTGAATCCGACTGAACTCTCGACCATTCGAGCAGGTTTTCTACAAGACGCAAAACATTTTTTAAGGATCCATGAAGCCGGGATGAGAAGTTTGCAACTTCATCCGGTGATAACTCCGCACTATTTTGTTTTAAAAATTCGGATAAACCCAGCAGTGCGGTAAAGGGACTTTTAAGATCGTGCGCAATTATTGAAAAGAGTTTGTTCTTGTTAATATTCAATTCTTCTAATTCGGCATTTAAACGTTGAAGTTCCCTCGAATTTTTTTCCAGCGCTGCTTGATTCACTCTTAGTTCATCAATATAATTTTTTATATCACTTTCTACATTAACCCTTTCAGATACATCTCTCAAAATCACGGTGTAAAATTTTTCGCTCCCTTCACCGGAATACGAAATTGCGGCTTCAGCCGGAAATTCTTCCCCGTTGCTCCTTATTGCTTTAACCGCGGCTAAATGTCCCATCTTCCTGAAAGTTTTACCATCGCCCCCGAACTTGTTTACATATTGGATGTGAGATTGATGAAACTCTTTCGGGATTAATTTATTGAGGTGCATATTCATAGCTTCATCACCTTTCAACAAAAACATTTCTTCAGCGGCTTTATTGAATAGAACTATTCTTTGATCGATATCCACCGATATTATTGCGTCCATTGTCGATTCAACAATTCCGAGCAGATGACGAGCGTTATTTGTTTTATCTTGAATCATTCTTAACTTTCTGTAAGATTATAAAATTGGCTTGTTAAAATTATATGCGTACAATTTGAGGAATTATTTTATCAAAAAAAAATAACTTCTACAATTTTTCAGATCATCCATCAGCGAAAAGCAATAATTTAGCCCTTAATCACATATTCATCAGAGTGATAATGCCGCCTGAAACGCACCCAACAAATTATCATCACTTTATCTGAATTTTTTTGAACCAGAAAGGTCCGGCACAATTCTTTTGGCAACCGGTGAAGGAGCCGAACTGTCTCCGTTTTCTCCTCCAAAAGAATAAGGTTCTAAATCATATAGTTTTAATTTGGTTGCGGGAACCGGAAATTGCAGCGGAGAGAACTGCATAAGTTCACCCCAGCCTCTTTTATAGAAATAATGAAGCCCACTCGCAGTATTCAATGTTTCAATTTTCATTTCATATTTCAATTGTCCAAATAGATTTGGTTCGGATCCGTTTAAGGGCTTCATTCCGCCAATTTCGACCCTGGTTCTGTTTATGATCTCGGCTGCGGCTGAAAAACGCCCCATTTGATATTCGGCTTCCGCGAGCAGAAGCGCATTTTCTTCGGAAACGAATAAAGCAGTCGCGCCTATTCCTCCGTTCAAATAATAATCGTAATATCTATGATGCCAATAGAATGAGCCCCAATATTTATTGAAGGGACTGGGAGCTGAGTAAGTAAAATATTTTCCCGGTTCGGTAAAATTATTTTGCGCGATTCTCTGATCTGGACTTTTAATGATGAACGGATCGCGTTTTTCAGGCTTTTCTTCAAGCCATTTAGTATAAGCACCTGACGTATCGTTGTAACCAATCGTTCTGTAGTCAACCCTCATCCAGTCGGGAAGAACAGCAAAATATTTGAACCAATCAGTCCAGGTATCTCTGTCCATCATCAAAACAAAATCTTCATTAATTCCACTTGCCGCGTATTGCTCTACTCTGCTCCAATTAATTTTTTGAAACTCGCCGGTAGTCCGCGGGTTTGCGGCAATAAATCTTGCAGCATAAGAATTTGCCAGACGGGAAAACCTCGTGTTGTCCATCACCTTCTCGGACGGCATCCATTCAAAAGGAATTATAAAATTATATTTTTCGGAAATCTCAATTGCTTTGTTTAAGGAATTTAAAGAGTATTCCAAAACTTCCGGCGAAGACAAAAAAGTAATCTGTTCATTCCCGTTTTCAACTAGAGCTTTATCGAACATATTTGCCAAAAAACCGTACGATAATCCTTTTACGAAGTAAGCGAAAGCTTTAGCCCGCACATTGTTATCGTTACCTTCGGGGGATTTCCCAAAATTCACCCCGTTATCTAAAGCATTCAGCACGCTGTTTACGGCGCTGATAGCGTCATACATTGCAGAAAAAGGTAAATTAACAACTTCATAATAATCGGATTCTGCTGCGTTGAGAAACTCTCCCTTTGGTTCTTTGGTGAAAGGACCGAGTCCCCAGTTTCCGTACCAGGATGTATTTTCATCGGCTAAAGCGCTTAAAGCCATTGCGGGATAAACATACTGTGTGCCGTAAAACCAGACACGGAACGAATCACCGGCAAGTTGTTCATAAGCCTCCGCCGTAGACTGCAGAGGTGGAAGAGTTAACTCTGATGGTTTATCATACTCATCACAAGCCGTCAAAAGAAACAACAAGAGAATTGCGATCAAAATATTTTTTATAAATAAGGACATCTTACGGATAACTGTTCCATATATTTTATATTTTTATTTAATCTATTAAAATATTCTATTAATCATTAAAAATAAAGATTGTTTTTATGACGAATAATATACTCGGTAAAAACATAACCGAATACCTCCTAAGGCATTTTGATGAGAATTTTGTTGCCGACTACAATGGTTATCTGAACTCCGAACCGGCCGGGTATCTCAGAATGTCAAAAAGTATTGATAAAGAAAATTTAGCTGGGCGATTAAAAGCCTACGGAATCAATCTGAAATCTGTTGAAGAAGTTGATGACGCGTTTCAGATTTTATCCGGCGGAGATGTTGCAGGAAAAACAATTGAATTTATTTTGGGCGAATATTATATGCAGTCCTTATCCTCAATGATCCCTCCGATGATTCTTAATCCGGGCAATGAAGATAAAGTTTTGGATCTATGTTCTGCGCCGGGTTCTAAATCTACACAGCTTTCCGACCTGATGGGGAACCGAGGGACTCTTTATACAAACGAATCGAATAATATTCGCGTAAGAAGTCTGATCTTCAATCTTGAAAAAATGGGTGTAATCAACTCAGGAACAATAAATTACAAGGGAGAAAATCTTAGCAGGAATTTTAACGAAGAGTTTGATAAAATTTTAGTAGACGCGCCGTGCAGCGCTTTAGGAATTATTCAAAAGAAAAACGAAGTTGATAACTGGTGGAATTCCAATCAGGCGGATCAATTATCTTTGATACAATACAAACTGCTGTTAAGTGCAATTAAAATGTGCAAGCCGGGTGGAGAGATTCTTTATTCCACCTGCACGCTTACGCTGGAAGAAAATGAATTGGTACTTCAAAAAATTTTGGAAAAATATCCTGTTGAGCTTATGGATATTGAGCTTCCGGTAAAATCGCATCCGGGATTTACGAAATACAGTGACGAAAGTTTGTCAGCCGAATTAAGAAAGGCCCGGCGGATATTCCCCTGGGAGATTAACTCGGAAGGATTTTTTATTGCAAAAATTAAGAAGACCGGCTCGCTCGAATCGAACAAGATAATGCCGAGCAGAAAACCTTCAATAGAACTAATATCTTCCGGGAGCAAAAGAATAAAACATCTTCTTGAAAGGTTGTCAGAACAGTATGGTATCGACAAAGAAGTTTACCTCCAATACAAATTTATTATTAAGGGAAATGATATTTTTTTCATTCGGGCAGAATGGGAAACCGACCAACCTGAAATATTTTTAAGAATCGGAAATAAATTCGGGAAGTCCGATAAGCGCGATAAAATATTTTTAAATTCTTTTGGCGCAAGGATTTTAAATGATAGTATTACAAAAAATATTTTTTCAATTGAAACAATTGAACAGCTTAAGAAATATATGGCGGGCGGAACAATCAAAACTATATGCGAGCCGTTCGGCCAAAAAGCGGTTAAATTTAATGGAAGAATAATCGGTACGGCTTCGGCGTCGGAAAATGGAGTGAAAAGTCAATTTCCGCGCAACCTCCGTACGCAGACAATAGTTTATCCTGATACTATAAAACCCACTAAGCTTTGAATATTTGTTGAGTTCTTAAACTATCTCAAGCATTCTTTCTATCGATTTACGCGCTTTGTTTGCAAGTCCTTCAGACACTTTTACTTCAAAAACTTCTTCTTTTAATGACAGATACAATTTCTCTATCGTAATCATTTTCATATACTCACAGACCGATTCTTCGCTTACAGGATAAAAAGTTTTATTGGGTTGAGCTTTTTTCATTCTGTGCAAAATTCCGGTTTCCGTCGCCACAACAAACTCCGAAGCAGCGGATTCGTTTATATGGTTTATCATTCCCTCGGTCGAAACAATCTTCGCGCTGCAATCGTACATTTCCGATTTCAACAAACACGCGGTCGAACATCCGCATTCCGGGTGAATCAGTAGATCTGCGCCCGGAAATTTTTCCAACGCTTCGTCTAAATTGTATTCGCCTATTTTCTCGTGAACGTGGCAGGCTCCGTCCCAAATTTCAAAATTATCTCTTCCGGTTACCGCTTTAATGTAACTTCCTAAAAATTTATCCGGCAGGAAAAGTATTTTTTTATCGGTTGGAATTTGTTCAATCACTTTAACCGCGTTTCCGGAAGTGCAGCAGTAATCCGTTTCTGCTTTCACGTCGGCGGTAGTATTTACGTAGGAAACTACAACGGCTTCGGGATGTCCTTTTTTCCATTCGCGCAATTGATCTCCGGTTATACTTTCAGCTAAGGAGCATCCGGCGTCAGGATCGGGAATTAGAACCTTCTTATCCGGGGAAATTATCGAAGCAGTTTCCGCCATAAAATGAACCCCGCAAAACACGATTATATCCGCTTCTGTCCGCGCGGCTTCCTGCGCCAAACCGAGTGAATCGCCCACATAATCAGCAATGTCCTGAATTTCGGGAATCTGATAATTGTGCGCCAAAATCACGGCGTTTTTTTCTTTTTTTAATCTATTTATCTCTTTTACGTAAAATTCATTTTTCATTTTTGGCATTCATTAAATGTGGTTGGTTAATTAATTAAACATAATCCTTAAGATAAAGTTTCTTTCATTCGGAAATATATTGACCAATATCGAACGCGGCTACCGAATGCGTAAGAGCTCCGATGGAAATAAAATCGACTCCCGTTTCGGCAATTTCCCTAACCCGCTTTAACGTCACATTTCCCGAAGCTTCAACTTGCGCGCGCCCGTTGATTTTTTCAACCGCCCTCTTCATCATTTCAGTCGTCATGTTATCAAGCATAATTATATCGGCGCCGGCCTCAAGCGCTTCTTCAACTTCGCTTAAATTAGAAGTTTCAACTTCAATCTTAATCCCTGCTTTCAAATCTTTTCTTACATTTACAATTGCAGGTAAAATTCCTCCGGCAACTTTTATGTGATTATCCTTTATCATTACCATATCGAATAAACCTATTCTATGGTTCGTTCCGCCGCCAGATTTTACTGCGTATTTGTCCAGTGCTCTTAATCCCGGCGCCGTCTTCCGAGTATCGAGTATTTTTGCGTTTGTTCCTTTGACTGCTTCAACAAATTGAGAAGCCGCAGTTGCTATACCCGACATCCTTTGCAAAAAATTTAATGCCGTTCTTTCTCCCGTCAAAATCGCCCGGTAGGATCCTTCAAATTCCACGAGGATATCACCCTTAATAACTTTATCTCCGTCGTTGAATTTTTGCTTCCAAATCAAATTCTCGTCCAGTTTTTTAAAAACTCTTTCCGCTACCGAAAGTCCGGCAATTATGCCATCGGACTTTGCTTTCATAAAAGCAGCGGCTTTTTTGTCCGAAGGAATTAATAGATTCGTCGAAATATCGCCTGCGCCGATATCTTCGGATAAAGCCAAATCAATAATTTTGTCTACATCTTTATTTTCTATCACAATAAACCGCCATTTTACTTTTTCCGAATCATGAAATGATAATTAACCAATTTCCTTAAACATTATTTTTTGTTTTTTTGATGAAAAGTAGTGTCCCAAAAGCTCCTTTTTTTCGTGAGGAAAATCTTTCCGTATATGACATCCCCGGCTCTCTTTTCTCTCAATCGCAAATCGCGTAATCAATTCTGCTATGGAAGTGAGTTCTTTTAATCGAAGCCCAAAATATTCGTCCGGATAAAATTCAATTTCCTTTTTAATTTTTATAATCTTATCCAGAGCATTCTTAAGATTTTCTCCTTTGCGCACAATCCCTGCGTTTATATTCAGCGCTTCGGCAATTTCATTTTTTAAAGCCGTAAATTTATTTTGATGACGATATTCATACCTAAAATTAATTGTGTCATCCGACATAAAATTTTTCTTTTCTAACCCAGAAGCCGAATCAACCGCGCGCTTTCCGAAGACAAGACATTCCAGTAATGAGTTGCTGGCGAGACGGTTGGCTCCATGAACGCCTGTTGACGCCGCTTCGCCGCAGGCAAATAATCTTTTGATATTCGTTTCCGCATTTAGTCCGGTCTTTATTCCACCGATCATATAATGAGCGGCGGGCGCTACAGGAAGAAGATCCTGAGTAAAATCGAATCCAAGTTGAAGCGCTTTCGCATAGATGGTCGAAAACCTATGCTTTACATTTTGCGGATCTAAATGAGTCAGATCCAGATAAACAAATTTCTCGTCTGAATTTTGTATCTGATCGAAGATCGCTTTCGATACAATATCACGAGAGGCAAGTTCTGCTTTCTCGTGGTATTCCGGCATAAATCTAACTTTCTTTTCATTCAGCAAAAAAGCGCCTTCGCCGCGGACTGCTTCGCTTATTAAGAATGTTTCGCCCGACTCTGTGTAAAGAGCTGTCGGATGAAATTGAATGAACTCCATATCGGAAACTTCCGCGCCGATAAAATAGGAAAGCGCAATTCCGTCTCCGGTTGAAGTATGTGGATTTGTCGTCCGCTTGTAAATCCCTGAGGCTCCTCCCGCCGCGATTATTACGGAATTCGCATAGAAAACAATCTGCTCGTTGTTCGTGTAATCATAAGCGAGCGCGCCAAGGCATTCGCCGTTTTCCTCAAGAAGACGATAAACGATTGTGTTTTCGTGGACTGAAATATTTTCTTTCTCGCGGACTTCCCAAATAAGAAAATTGATAATTTCTTTTCCTGTAGAATCTCCGCCTGCATGAAGGACTCTTCTTTTGCTGTGCCCGCCTTCGAGCCCGAGAGAAATTTTTCCGGACTCAGAATCGAAAGGAACGCCGAGATTTATTAATTCTTCTATTCTTTCTTTCCCTTCTTCAACTAAAATTTCAACGGCTTTTTTATCGCATAATCCTTTGCCGGATTCAACTGTATCCTCAAAATGATTTTCGATGGAGTCCTCGGAACCCATAGCCGCGGCAATTCCGCCCTGCGCCCAAAATGAATTACTAACTTCGAGCGTAGTTTTAGTTATCAGAGCGGCGGTTCCAAATTTGGAAGAATAGAAAGCCGAATACAAACCGGCAAGTCCGCTCCCGATTATTAAAAAGTCGGTTTTTATTTTTTTCAAAAGATTAAATTTTTGTTGAGCGCTTAATTTAGGAATAGAATTATTGCGATACAAATGAAAGAGAAAAAATATTTATCTTCAATACTGATGTCCTAGTTAGAAAATAATGAATCATTGTTGTGTAAGTTTCTCTTTAACGAACAAACTATTTTGGATTGATGCCACTTATCCCAAATATTTTAGAGAATTGCATTAGTCACCGGATTTTCATCACAAACACATTTTCTTTCTCTTCTTCGAAACCTATTTTCTTCAAGTATTTGTTGTGTTCTTCCACTGCAGAAAAAGCGCGGAATTTATCAAAACCCTTCTTCAAAAAATAATCTTTACCGCCTGTAAAAAAATATTGCGCATTCTTGAGGTCGCGGTAATCCGGAATAACATAATCTACCTTTATTTCAACTGTTTGATCCGGCTGCTTCTTCATAAATAAATAATCCAACCGGAACCAGATTTCTGAGAATAAAAAGGACTTTTTTATTCTGAAGATCGTCCTTATTAAAATCCGGGAAAAATCTTCTGATATCGGGAAGGTATTTCGCCAAAAATATTTTTAGAAAATCTTCATTTACATTAAGTATTTCGGCAAAAGTAAAATCATCTTTTTTCTTAGCCATCAGAATAAGATAATATGCGTCAATAATTACTATGAAAAGATTTAATCCGAAAACCGGATAAGCGCCAAGGATTAAACCGTAAATGGAAAATGTAGCGGCGCCGATTAAATTTATCCAGCGCAATTTCCACACATTGCTCATCATTAACGAAATTGCGACTAACAAAGAGCCGGCATATCCGACTATTTCTATCCAATCCATCTATCATGCATCCTAAAAATTAAAATTAAAATATAAGAAAAGAATTGGACGAATAAAGTAGACGCAGAGAATACAAGGAAAGAAATCGCATTTAAGTTCGCGTCACTTTCTCGGTTCTTGCTCTAATTTTCCCTTAAAACCACCATTCCGATTTTATTCCGAAATAATGCCCAAATGTATTTTCGCCGAACGAACTTAGATAAGGCGACGAAAGATTTTGGCGCGAGTAAAGATTATACCAGGCGATTGAGTAAACAAAACGAATATGCGGACGAGCGTAAACGCCCAATTTCCCCGATGGCGAAAATGTCGGCGCAATTGCAAATTTGATCATTTCGGCATAAGGCTGTGTTCCGTCCTTCCGCGCCGTATAATGTAACTCATTAATTAGCAAAAACTGCGGAGTTATTGCGTAAGTCGATCGCATCCCAACCGCGAAAAGCTGTTTGCTGTTGAATATCTCTTCTCCTAAAATATTCAGAGTTTTACCCTCGGTTTCCGGCGCTCCGTGACTCCAGATTCCTACAAAATAATATTGATGAAAAAGTTTCTGGGAAAGCCGGAGGATCGCTTCATTTGCCGTATTGATAGAATAAGCACCTTCAAATTTTTCGGTCTCGTAATCGAATCCGCCGTAGGTTGTGTACGTCCGGGAGTTTGAACCGCTTCCGCCGTTCGCGATCCTCGTTCCCAATCTGACTGAAAGATTGATCGCCGAAGCCTCATAATTTTTCTGAGGAACTATCGAAAATTTTATTCCTCCTACAAGTCCATAATCTGAAGGATAAACCACACTATCCGTCTGCGATTTTTCCGCGGAACTCAACCAATGATATTCGGCTAAAAATTGAAAATAACTCTTTTTGGAAAAACTTAATTTTTGCTGCGCCGCTAAAATTGTGCGCTGGCGGAGAGTTCTGCTTACGCTGCCGTCAACTAAATTATTATAAACGTACGGAGGTATTTCGCCGATTGAAGAATCGGGCGAAGTGATTACAAGAAGGGCGAGCTCGCTATCTTTATATTTTACTCCGGCGCCTTGACTGCTGAGATCGTTGAAGTAGTAATAATCCGCAATGTGAATATCGTCGCCGCGATAAAATCTTGCGCCAGCCCATGCCGAAAAATCTTTAACGAACAAATTTTTAGCTTCAACGTAAGCTTCCGGAAGAAGAACTATCAAATCGTTTATCGAGCCGGTTGAATAAAATCCAACAAAAGTTCCGCTTTTTGAAAACGCTGAGAATCTCGTCTGCACATAAAGCTTTGTTTGTTTGTCGTTTTTTACCGGCAAATTATATCGCGTTATAAATTCGAGATAATCTCCCTCTTCCAATCTTCCGCCAAGACTTCCCATCCCGCTTAAATTTACTCCTCTTCCCATCGTCGCTTCTTTGTTAGGCGCGAAATCGACGCCCGCTCTTCCATACATCCCGAAAGTTAAACTGTCGGAAGTTAACGACTGACCGTTTATACCCGAAAACGCGAGTTCCGACAAGAAAAAAAATATCAGGCAAAATAAATAATAACGGCAGTCATCAAAACAAATAAAGCGATTGTTAATACTCTGAAATCCTTGTACCATACAAAATCTTCCTTAGATAAAATTGTGTCGTCAAGATCTTTTTTAATGAAGACAAGGTCGTCGTCCACATCTTGTTTTTTGTTTTGAATATAGCTGATAAGATAGAGCGCTGCTGCAGCGACGATAAATATTATAGTTCCCATATAAGTATAATGCACTTCCGGTAATCCGATAGTATCCGTCCAAATAGGCGTAACTTCTTTGAAGATGAATAGCGGGACGCCGAAGGCAAGACTTCCGACAATTACAGAGAACGCGGCGGTTGACGTTATCTTTTTCGAAAATATTCCCATTAAATAAGTGGCTACAATTCCGGGAATAAGATAAGAAAGAGACGATTGGAAATATTCGAATAGCGTTTCGAAACTGGCGATCATCGGAGCGTAAACTATTCCTATGATCATTAAAATTGCGGTTACAATTTTTCCCCATACAACAAGTTTATCGTCCGAAATATCCTTTTTGAAATGGCGCGCAAAATCCAATGTTATTAAAGACGAACCGGCGTTTAATGCGCTATCGAGGCTGGACATTATTGCCGCCACCAAAGCCGTAAGCACTAATCCTCTTATTCCTACAGGCAGAAGTTTTAAAGCAAGCGTTGGAAAAACATGGTCGGCGCTTTCTAATTCCGGATAAAGAACCAGTCCGATTAGTCCGGGAATAATCATTATAAAAAGATTAGGGATTTTTAAGAAGCCTGCAAAAAGAGCGCCTTTTCTTCCTTCGTCTAAATTTTTAGCGCCGAGAGTTCTCTGCACAATAAACTGGTTCAAAGTCCAATAATAAAATCCCAGCAGAATAACTCCGAAAATTCCGGGCCAAGGGAGAAAGTCGTTCGAAGTAGATTGAATCAGATGCATTCTTCCATCGTCTTCTGCAAAATGGCTCATCAATTCGTTCCATCCGCCTACTTCATTCAGCCCGATCCAAAAAACAGCGATGGAACCGATAATAAGCAGAATAGCCTGAACCGTATCGGTAATTACCACAGCCGTAAGACCGCCCATTATTGTATAAATACCGGCAATAACACCTAAAATAGCGATAGCCTGCCAAAGTTCGAGAGGAAGAATTCTTGTGATGACAATTCCGCCCGCGTATAACGCTCCCGCTGTATCTATAAAAATTATGGCTAAAATTGTAAATCCCGAATAGGCGAGATGAGATTTTTTATCGAAACGTTCGCTGAGGAATTCCGGAATTGTAGAGATTTTGGATTTCAAAAAAACCGGGAGCATAAAAACCGCGAAGAAAATTAGTATCAGCGCCGCCGTCCATTCATAATTGAAGACTACGATTCCGTTATCGTAAGTAGCTCCCATTAAGCCTACAAAACTTGAGCCGGACATATTTGAAGCATAAAGCGAAAAACCGATTAGATACCAGGGCAAAGTTCTTCCCGCCAGAAAATAACTATCCGAGGAACCTTTATCCTTCCCCACAAAATATCCATGAAATAGAACGCCGATGAAATAAACAACAATTATGATTATATCGATAGTTGAAAGTACCATAACAATACCGTACAATTATGATTAAGATAGAATCTATGTGTAATTACGGCGTTCGAATTGTTTTCGAATTTGCCCTCGCCGCCGTGCGTATATTTTTAAAGAGAGTTTTTCTTAGTCGCCCTATTTTTAATAACTGTAAAATTTTTTTTTATTGCAACCATTTTTTACGATTATTTAATCTTTTATAATAATTTTTATTCATATTTTTAAGAAAAAGGAAGATTGAAAATGAAAACAGTTTTAATGCGACAGAAAAAGAAAATTGCCCTTGTAGCCCATGATAATATGAAGAAAGAATTGCTGGAATGGGTAAAGTTTAATTCCGATTCCCTAAAGAAACACAAACTTTCTGCTACCGGAACAACGGGCAGATTAATCGCGGAAGAATTGGGAATTGAAATTACACAGTTTAGAAGCGGGCCTCTGGGAGGAGACCAACAGATAGGAGCAAAGATATCCGAAGGCGATATTGATATGCTGATTTTTTTCTGGGATCCGCTGGAACAACAGCCGCACGATCCGGATATCAAAGCGCTTCTCAGAATAGCCGTTGTCTGGAATGTTCCCGTTGCTTGCGATAGAGCTTCGGCGGATTTTATTTTTTCATCTCATCTAATGGATGAAGAATACGAACGAATAATTGACGATTACGACGAATACAACAAAAGAAGAATTCCCAGCGTCAGTTGAGAATGGAAGACTAAAGGTTGCTCGTCGAACAGTCAGACTTTGTGATAAAAGTCATTTAGAAAGAACGCTATGACTATTCAGTTTGTAAAATTATAAATAGAAAGATCGGGAATTCAGCACACGATTTTTTCTATTAATCATTAGAATTTATTAATCACCAGCTTTAATAAAACTTTCATTAAAATAGATTGTAAAAGAAATAATTCAATTTATTTTTTTTATTTTTGATATGCATTTCCCTTAAACAAATCAGTTAAATTTCGATTATATGAAAAGTGATTTAATTTTAAAATATTTATCCTTAATCAGTAAAGTGTTAAAGAAATTCAAACTTCCTCTGCTTTTCTTTTTTATTCTATTTATTTTTCCCTTTTGCAGCACAACAGAAGAGGAAAAAATAGAAATCCACAAAATGCCGGTTTTTGATTTATCCGGCTCCGATTCGCTATGGGTTGAAGAAACTCTTGCTCAGCTTACCCTCCGGGAAAAGTGCGCGCAGATGATTATGCCACACGTTGATGGAGTATTATATGAAGAGAACTCTCCCGAGTATAAACGTCTTCAATATCTGGTAAATGATCTTAAAGTCGGCGGATTTATTTTCTTCAAAGGAAAAATTAAAGAGCAGGCAGAGCTTACAAATAAACTTCAGGAGATGTCCAAAATTCCTCTCTTGATAGCGGCGGATTACGAACGCGGACTTGGAATGCGTTTGGAGGACGCCGTTGAATTTCCCTATAACATGGCAATCGGCGCTGCAGGAGATTACGATTTAACTTATCTGATGGGAAAGGCAACCGCGATAGAAGGACGAGCGATCGGAGTTCATCAAAATTACGCGCCGCTTTTGGATATTAACCACGAATATAAAAATCCTATCATCAATATTCGCGCTTATTCAGAAAATCCGTATCTGGTCGCTCGCCACAGTTCGGCATTTTTACGCGGAATGCACGCCGGAGAAATGATTGCCACCGCGAAACATTTTCCGGGACATGGCGCAACAGATCTCGATTCTCACAATGAACTCCCGCTGATTGAAAAAGATTTGGACGAATTGGAAAAAAGCGATCTCGTTCCTTTCGAAAATTCGATTAAGGAAGGAATTAAATCAGTAATGGTGGGACATTTGGAAGTTCCGGCGCTCGAAGATCAAAAAGGAGTTCCGGCAACTTTATCAAAAAACATTATTAACAATCTGCTGATAAATAAATTAAAATTTAACGGATTAATTGTAACCGACGCGATGAATATGCGCGCCGTAACAAAAAATTACAGCAATAAAGAAGCGGCTAAACTTGCGGTTGAGGCGGGCAACGATGTGATACTTTTTCCTCCCGATGAAAAAGATGCGGTTGAAGGAATTTATGAAAGCGTGTTGAACGGAGAAATCTCGGAAGGCCGAATCGATTTCTCGATCCGGAAAATTTTATCGGCGAAAGTCTGGCTTGGTTTAGATAAACGGCGGTTGATCGATGTTAAAGAGATCGACAAAAAAATTAAGAAATCGCATTTCCGCATCGCAAAGGATATTGCCGAACGATCGATAACTCTTGTTAAAGACGAAAAAAATATGATTCCGCTCGATCCGGCAAAATACAGATCGACCGCGATAATTACAGTCTCCGATTCCCGCACCAGACTTCCAAAGCCGTATCATTTCGAAAAAATATCGAAAAATATTTTCCGCGGCGCGGATTATTTAATCGTAAACAGGCGGAGCAAAAAACGGGATTATGATGCCGCTTTCCGCGAAGCAAAAAGATCCGCATTGATAATACTTTCTACATACGTGAATGTTCGTTCTTCGCAGGGAACAATTTCACTCGATTCAAATCACGTAGAGTTTATTAAAAATATTTTAGATCTGAAAAAGCCGACGCTGATTCTGAGCTTTGGAAATCCATACATCCTAACCGAATTTAAAAACGCCGAAACTTATATTGCCGCATACGGAGCCGCGAATGTTTCGCAACAGGCAATGCTGGACGCTGTTCTTGGAAGAATTGAAATCCGCGGCAAACTTCCTATCTCAATTCCAGAAACCGACTTCGAACTTGGATTCGGTTTGAACCGCTTCAGCAAGGGATTATATTTCCCGGATATGCAAGCGGATTCAAATTACAATTTTGTGAAAGTCGATTCTTTAATGAAAGCGGCTGTTGATGAATCCGTTTTCCCCGGAGGAGTTTTGGTTATCGGGAAAAAAGACCGCGTAATTTATAATAGAGCTTTCGGAAAATTCAGTTATGACAAAAAAGCAAAGAAGATGACGAAAGATGCTATTTTCGATCTCGCTTCATTAACAAAAGTTCTCGCAACTACATCGGCGGCAATGCTTTTATATGACGAAGGGAAACTGGACCTGGATGCGAGAGTTTCCAAATATTTGCCGGAGTTTGCAGCCAACGGAAAAGAAAAAGTAAAAATAAAAAATCTTCTTCTGCACAATTCCGGTCTTCCGGCGTTCAAAACTTTCTATAAAGATTATTCAACCGGCGAAGAAGTGATTGATGATATTATGAATTCGAAGCTGGAATTTATGCCGGACTCAAATTATCTTTACAGCGATTTGGGAATGATTACGCTGCAGAAAGTTTTGGAGAAAATAACTGATAAACCTTTGGACGAGTATATAAAAGAAAATTTATTCGAGCCGCTTAACCTGAAAAACACGATGTTTAATCCGCCCGCAAAGTTGAAGGAGAGAATCGCTCCCACTGAAATGGATAATTACTGGCGGAAGAAATTAATGCGCGGCGAAGTTCACGATGAAACAGCCTATCTTCTCGGCGGAGTTTCCGGTCACGCGGGATTGTTTTCCGACGCGCACGACGTTGCCGTTTTGATGAATTTATTTTTGAATAAAGGGAGATACGGCAACAAACAATTCATAAAGCAGAAAACGGTTGATGAATGGACTTCGCGCCAATCGAAAATGGGGGACAGAGGATACGGCTGGTCTATAAAATCTACAAAAGGATCTTCAGCCGGAAATAAATTTTCCGCTAATTCATTCGGTCATACCGGCTTTACCGGAACTTCAGTCTGGGCGGATAAAGACAACGAGCTATTTGTTGTTCTTCTAACCAACCGCGTAAATCCAACGCGCGATAACCGAAAGATAATCGATTTTCGCCCGGTCCTTCACAACGCAATTTATGATGCGACTTCTTATTTTTAAACTTTTGGATTATTTCTTCGTCTAATAACTTTGGAAGGCAAAACCTTTTCGCGCACTTTTCATTGCACAAAGTTTCTCTAATATAAAAAGTAGAAAACACCGCGTTTTCTTAGTGCGCTTAGCGACTTCCTCGTGTTCTTAGTGGTTTGCTTTTATATCTGTTTTTGATAAACTAAATCCGTTATAACTTTGTTAAAGTAAATATCCTTAATAAGAGAATTTTTGTGGCTGACGAAAAAATAATCGAAGTAAAAAATCTAACCAAAAATTATAAAAATTTAACAGCTGTTAAAAATTTAGATTTAAACGTTTTCCGCGGAGATGTTTTCGGATTCCTCGGCCCAAATGGCGCCGGCAAAAGCACTACTATCAGAATGCTTCTCTCTTTAATCGAACCGACTTCGGGCGACATAAAAATATTCGGTAACTCCTTAAAGCGCGACCGGAAAAATATTTTGAAAAACATTGGTGCTATCGTGGAGAAGCCGGACTTCTATCAATATTTAACGGCATACAAAAATCTGGAAATTCTCGGGAAAATATCCGGCTCCGATATTTCAAAAAAACAAATTTTCGAAATGCTTGAATTGGTCGGATTAGAAAAAAGATTTGACAGCAAAGTAAAAACTTTTTCGCACGGAATGAAACAGCGTTTGGGAATTGCGCAGGCGCTTCTTCACGATCCCGAATTAATAATTCTGGATGAGCCGACAACCGGTCTAGATCCGCAGGGAATGAAGGAGATCCGTGAATTGATAATCAGCCTCAGCTCGGAAAAAGGGAAGACAATTTTCTTATCGTCGCACATATTGCGGGAAGTTGAATTGATTGCCAATAGAATGATAATCATCAACCGCGGCGAAACAAAAGTAGAAGGAAAAGTAGAAGAACTTCTCGACGCCGAAAAACTTGAGGTAAGCTTTAACATAAAAGAAAACGAGCAAGCGGAAAACGCTTTGAAAGAATCGCGCTTGAGAGACCATTACAAAAAAGGAGGAAACGGAATCTTTCTCTTCCGGATTTCGCAGGATGAAATTGCGGGAATAAATAAATTTTTTGTAGAAAATAATTTCTCGGTCGAAGCTATCGTACCGAAAAGATCTCTCGAAGAATACTTCCTAAAAATCACGGAAGGAAGCGGCGAATGACTCTATCCCTCTTAAATATTGAATTGATAAAAATCTTCAAAAAATGGCGCAGCTACATCGGATTTATCGCCGTCTTCGTTTTAACGCTCATCGTCCAAACGGCGCTGTATTTTGAAGGCGAAAATTATCTAAACATGGCTACGCGGAGCATTCAGCAATCGTTTGTCTTTTCTGGGAATTTGATGAACGGCTATTTAGTTGGATATTTAATTCTTCAAACTTTGTTTATTCATATTCCTTTTTTAATTGTGCTGGTCGGCGGAGATTTGCTTGCCGGCGAAGCAACCGGCGGAACTTACCGCATATTGGTTTCGCGACCCGTTTCCCGGAGTCAGATAGTTTTCGCAAAATTTAGCGCGGGACTAATTTATACAAATCTGCTTCTCGTCGTCTTATTTATTGTTAGTCTGGTTTTAAGCTCAATTCTCTACGGAACCGGCGAACTAATCGTTCTTCGGGATAAAATTTACATTTTCGCCTCGGATGATGTTGTATGGCGGTTTCTGCTGGCTTACGGTTACGCAACACTTAGTATGACTACAGTTCTCGCAGTCTCGTTTCTATTTTCTTCGCTCGTGGAAAACGCAATCGGTCCGATAGTTGCAACAATGGCGTTGATAATTATCTTCATAATAATTTCCGCTCTTCCGATTGACGCGCTAGAGAACGTTCGTCCTTTTCTTTTTACAACTCATATGGACGAGTGGCGTTTATTCTTCGGCGATCCGGTTGATTTTGATAGAATTCTGAAATCGGCGGGAATTTTGCTCGCGCACATTTTCGGATTATATTTTATAACATTATGGATTTTCAAAAAGAAAGATATTCTTTCCTGAGGTTAAGATGAGATTTTTAATTTTGTTTTTTTTGGTTTCAAACATTTTTGCGCAAAACGATCCTTACGAAATTTTAGAAAAAGTGAATGATAGATTTGGCGAAATTGAGGATTATTCGGTAGATGTAAAAATAAAGATCGATGTAGATTTTCTCCGCGTTCCCGAAACCGAAGCCCAAATTTATTTCAAGCAGCCTGATAAAGTGAGATTCAAATCCGACGGATTTGCGCTGCTGCCTAAGCAGGGATTAAATTTTTCTCCGGCAAATCTGCTTAATTTTGATTACGACGCTATTTACGTAAAAGAAGATACACTTAAAAAAGAATTTGTAGATGTGATAAAAATAATCCCAAAAAGCGATACGGCGAATCTGGTTTTATCAACTCTTTGGATTGACGTAAAAGAGAACGTTGTAAAAAAAATTGTTTCCACAACGCGCAACAGCGGAACATTCAGCGCGGATTTGGATTATGGGGAAAACGCGCCGCTTCCTTCCCAAATAAGATTTGAATTCAACGTGGAAAATATGGAGCTCCCTCCGTCAATGTCCGGCGAATTTGAAAGACCGGAAGCTTCTGATAAAAAGGAAGGAATGAAAGGCAGCGTAATTATTTTTTATGAAAATTATAAGATCAATGAAGGAATTCCCGATAAAATTTTTGAAGAAGACGGGGACTAAGCCCCGCCCTTTATTCAACGTAAACGTATTTTGATATTTTGGAACTATCCGGCTGATTTACAATTATTTGGTATTTGCCGGCTTCATTGAATTTTGTCGTAAATTCCTCCCCTTCAAGAAAAACCATAACTGTGGGACAAATGTCTGCTTCTGAAGGAACTTTTCCCCAGGCTGTAATTTCTAATTTGTTTGCCGCTTTGTTCCGCTTCAAACTCGTCAAAACTGTGGCAGCCGTCTGTGCCTACCGTTCCGTAAAAATTGATTTTCAAAGAATCGGAAACACTTAAAGTATCGGGCGCTTCTATTCTATCAATTTTTATTTTGTAATAGACGAAATCCTCCTCCGGCTCATTAACGCAAGAAAACAGGATTAATGATAAAACAGAACACAACATTAGGTTTTTCATTTCAATTCCCCCCTGGAATTAGTTGAACATAATTTCGGGCTTGCAGCCCGTTTAAAAATCGATTCGGTTTTTACAGTCGCATAAAAAAAGTTTTTTTATCCGTAGAGACGCGATATATCGCGTCTCTACAGCAAATTATTTCTACTCGCGGCAGGTCTGCATTACAAATTTATTTCAACAAATTCATTTTACCTGCAAATTTTTGGCTTCCCGCTGTTAGCCTGTAAATATAAACTCCACTGCTTAAATTTTCCGCATTGAACTCGATTCGGTGATTACCTGCATCTTTGTATTCATCAATCAAAGTTTTAACTTCCTCTCCAAGTAAATTATAAATTTTTAATTTCACTTCTGTTGAGTATGGAAGGTCAAACTCAATTGTCGTTACCGGATTAAATGGGTTTGGATAATTTTGATGAAGTTTGAAATCCGTTATAGCGTTATCTTCAATATCTTTTACACCTACAATTTCGCCGTATTCCCGATCCTTTATCTTTGCGTAAGTAAGCCGTTCGATCCAAAAATTGCTCTCATATGTCCAATCATAAATTCGCCCCAAACCTTTCGCCAACCTGTAAATTTTTCCGGGCACGCTGGAATTGTCTTCAAATTCTTTAGCAATAAACGGAGCGCCAAATAGATCGTAATATTTAATCTCCCGACAAACTATTCCGCCTATTGTGCCGTATGATCCGAAGTTTGAAGCGGCAATTGTATCCCCGGGGTTAGCGAACAAGCTGTCTATTTTGTATTCCATATTATTATCTGCATCAAAACGATATACGCTTCCATCAAGACTATCTATTCTTTCGTATGTGTAAGAATAACCCGAAGAACTGAAGAATTTCTTTTCAAGAATTTTATATCCGATACCATTATTCAGAGTCGTATCTCCCTTTACTAATACACTGTAGAGCGGCTCAAAATATCCATACGGATTAGGACCGTTCATAGCCTCGTATTCCCAATAGTTTCCATTGTCCAATGGGTAGAAGTCAAGATTTGATTCTACGGTTAATATTTTTTTCAATATCATCTTTTCCTCAAATCCGCTTCTGTAATAATCATATTTCCTGGAATATTGAACTAAACCATTTTCTATTGTCAATATATATTTCACCGAAAAGTAAGAATCATTATAATTTACATATTTAGAGAGATATTCAATTTCTAAAGAATCTTGATTTATAGTCAAAGAAGTATCATCTGCTGAATATAAATTATATAGATTATAATAAGGATATTTTGCAAGCGCCTCTCTTGTCTGATAAAGAGAATCGGGAAAGATCCAACCAGACAAATGATTTTCAGCTCTTAATTGGTCGTAATTTAGATCTACAACCAACTTTTCAGTTGAAATACGATTTACGACTTTTTCTGATATTTTCTCAAAAGCTGTTTTTTTAACCTCCATTCCGTTTTTCTCGATAGAAAGGAAATAAACGAGCGAATCCTCTTTGTATTTAACTATTTCGTCAACTGTAATTGTTTTCTCGCCATTAAAAGAGGTAAGTATTATTGATGAATCCTGATATGCATATTGATCGAATTCATAATAATTATAATCGTAAACAAGCTTATTTCCGACTTCATAATTTTTCAGAAATTCGAAATGCTGCGCGGATAAAATTCCGCCAAAGAAAAGAAGAACAAAAACTAAAAGTAATTTCATTTTTTCTCTTATTTTTCGATTGAAAATTTATGCGGCTAAAGCCGTATTGCTTTCTGCCTTCGATCCGTCCGCTGAAGCGGACGGCAATAGACTTTATGAAATCAAATTATTTTCTATTGCCGTTGGCTTCAGCCAACGGGAAAAAGTTAACAAACAGAGAAAAGGCTTCAGCAAAATTTACTTTATCAAATTCATCTTTCCGGCAAAATTTTTCGTTCCGGCTTTTAGTCTGTAAATATAAACTCCACTCGCAACTTCTTTTCCAAAATTGTTCGTTCCGTTCCATTTAGTCAAATAATTTCCCGAAGGAAGATTCTCATTAACCAATCTCTTCACAATTTCGCCGTTCAGATTATAAACCACTAATTCAACTTTCTCATTGGTTAATGATTGCGGAATTGAAAAACTGATTATCGTTTCCGGATTGAAAGGATTCGGATAATTTTTTGCTGTTAAATAATTAACCGGAAGCGATTCTCCCACCAAATTTTCTTCCACATTTGTTACGAGCGAAATTGCGCCGGATTGAGCCGCGCCCGATTCATCCGCCAAATATAATTTAGTCCATTCCGGGCGCGTAGATTGAGCCAGATATGTTTCTTTCCATTCGTCGTCGTTCAATCTTAAAAAATTTGTTGTTGTAAATTCGTGGAAACTCATCACTGGTCCGCTGAATGTTACAAGGTTTCCGTCCGGCGTTTCCGCGTTTACAAACATCATATTTATTTGTCCTGTTCCGGCGTGTTTAACCCAACCAACATCCATTCCATTTTCATCTGTAGGCGCAGTGTGATAATCGGCTGTTAAGAAATCTTCCTTAAAAAATCCATCTTCCAAAGTTTCCGCGCCATAATACAAATCCGGATACCATCCGTTATATTCCGGCGCGCCGCATACTTGACTCGTATTTAGAGTCAGGAAGTTTGTAAGAAATTTTTTCTCGCTGTTTGAAAGAGTTTCTCCGTTCAATTCTTTTTCTGCAACAATTTTAAGCGTATCGGCAATCTTTTTAAAATAATTAAAATGAACATCCACGTCGGAATGGCGGTAATCCGATAAAAATTCCGTGGCGGAAAATTTATCGGCTATCAAGCCGGATGCTTTTGATAACGCATTATAAAATTCAGGAATCGGTTCTACATATATGTAAGGGAACGAACAAATTATACCGCCGGAATAGGATTGTTTTGCGTAGAGAAGATTATCGTGCCGGAGCTCGGTCCAGGAAGAAAGCTGCGTGTTCATCTTCTGCTGCCAGAAAGCCGCGGTCTTCATAAATTCCGGCAACGTCTCTCTCTCCGCGGGCGGATTAAGAGTCCGGATCATCTGAAGCCAACTATTATAAATTGTTTCATACCAAAAATCTTCATCGTATCCGTTAATTAAATATCGAAGTCCGGCAAGCTGAGGCGCGTATTTGAAAGTCTCAATTTCTTCCTTCAATAATTGAAGAGAAGCGTTGTTGCCGAGCGCGTAGAGAATATCCAATATGGAAGGGAGCATTCTTTTCCGGGGAGTTTGGACTTTATCGTAAACTACGTTTGCGGTTATGTAAGAATCTACAATAAATCGCTGCCCGAACATTAAAAATGCAGAAGCCGGTTCTATCTTATCCGGCGTCGATGGATCGTGATACAAAATTTGCGAAAGTATTCTTTGATGAGCCCAAGATTTTTCAGCTAACGCATTTTGGAATTCCTCGACCCGGATTGTGTCCAGCAATTCCGAGGCGTCGTTCAAATTTATTTTATCCTTTATCAATCGTAAATTATCCACAACAACATTATCCGGCTTGCCGACAAAAAATGCGAGGACTTCTTCAATTTTATCGTAGCGTTCTTTTTCCCCGGCTTTTTCAATCAGCTCATCCAAAAGAACCGAAAGAATTATCTGCCGTTTTATTTCTTCTTTTGTTAACTGCGTTCCAAGCGCTTTCGGCGATATTAAATAAATCTCAATTCTTCCAAGCCAAATCATCGCCTTGAAATATTGCGCAAGCTCGGGAAAATACTCGTCAACATAATGCCCGCGCGGTTTAAACTGACTGAAATCAACTTCTCTCTCTTTTTCTGAAAATAATTGAACGCTTCTCGCGTCTTCGCTTTCGATCTTCTGAAGCATCTTAAAATATTCCGTTCCCATATCGTTATAATAAGGTTCTGCGCCCGGTTTAAGAAGTTTCCGCGCCATTGTCAAATAAAAATCGGCGTCTTTAAGCGGCGTAATCATTTCTGGATTTGAAGAATATTTTTCGTCGAGTTCCGGAAGCTGCGCGTGGAGATTATCCAAAAAAGTATAAATTTCATCAATTAAATAATTTAGTTCTATTTCTTTCAAAACCGCGTCGTATGAAGCGTGGAAAGCGTGTAGAATCGCGTCGGTCGATATAAAAAGCGGAAGATCTTTATGAAAAATATCTTTGTAATGAAAACCAAACGCGGGCTGCGATAATCTTTCCGTAACTGTAAAACCATGTTTATTTAGAAGAGAAATTTCGTCGCCGGTTAAGTTATACTTCTGCTTTACCGAATCGAAATATTCCGGAACGGCAGCCGTCTTAACTTCCGCGGAAAAATTTCCTGCCGGATACATCTGCAAAATTTCCTGTGCGGAAAGATTTTTATTCTGTTCCAAAAATGAATTGTAGGCATCGACGTTAAATTCATCCTGCGCAAAAACAAGTTTTAATCCGAAAAAAGCCAAGGAGATAACGATAAGCTGTAATTTAATTTTCATAATTTCTCCTGTGAATCTATTACAATTTTTATTTGGTAATCTTCTTTTTTATAGCTCGAATCAGAATGCGGATACGGATAAAGATCGAGAAGTTCTGTTCTATAACCGGAAATAAGCGAATCTCTACGGTAACCTCTAAAAGTATTTAGAAAAAGATGGTAGCTTGTTTCATTTATTTTAAGTCCTATTTTCACCTCCGCGTTTCCTGCCCAAAAACACATTACGTCAACCGGACAGCGACCGTCGCTAAGAAGCGAATCGAGAGTTACTGTTATATTATTTTCGGTGTTATGAAAAGATTCTTTATAGTCGATTAGAAGCGTATCGCCTAAGTTGAATTGCTGATTCGGTTCAATCGGCGAATCGCATTGCGAGGAAAACATTGCGGCAATTGTTAAAAACAAAATGGCTGTGTAGGTCTTCATCCTTTTATCTCTTTATTGATTGTTTATAAGAATCAATAAAAATGCCAATAGGAAAACTTTCCAATTTGGAAGGATTCATACTTCAATTTGCGAAAAATTTTCGTAAAGATGAATAAATTTCGCAGCGGAAATTTGATAGATCATCAAAAAATTGAAAAGTGATTATTCGCGAAAATTAGTGTAATTCGTGTCTGCGAAATTGAACATAAGCTTAACCACAATGTTCACGAAGAAGGCACAAAGCACACAAAGAAATCTGTTTTCCGCCTTAACCTAATATGTCGCTAATTCACAAATTCGAAAATCCGCGGATACTCAATCAAAAATAATATTTAAAATTTAGATTAAAATTTTGATTGTTGTCTTTTTTCAAATTCAGTTTTAGATTTTCCGGCGGATTGAAAAAAAGAATATCGCTTTGTGAATAGAGCCAGACCGCAAGATAGGAGAAGAGAAAAATATTCCTCGTTTTATAAGCCTTATTGTAATCTTCATATTTTTGCTGGATGATTTTTGTCTGCGTTTCGCTTAAATAATCCTTCTCTTTTTCACGCGCGTCAATCGCAAAATAAATCGATCCGCCAATCAAACCTGCGGAAACAGCCGTAAGCAGAATACCTTTTGTTTTTTGTCCGGAATATAAGTGTCCCCAGCCGGGCCAAACAACAGAGCGCGATAAAATATTTTTCAGATTTGATTGAATATAAACCGGTTCCTTCACAAAAATAGTATCGACTTTTACAATCTGCTCTTTTGGCTCTTCTTCCATTATTTGCAGGTATTCATTTTTCACATCTTCAAAAAAGCGGATAATTTTCGGCGAAACTTCAACCGGATCCGGCTTATAATTCTCGTCAATTTTTAGGAGTTCGATAAAACTTTCGCGAGCGCCTCGTTCATCATTTAAACTGAATTGAGAAATACCTTTTAGCAAATATATTTGTTGGAGTTCATCATTGGTAAAAATGGTTTTTTCTTTTAAGATTTCATCGGCGAGATTAATAACATTTCGATAATTGAACGACTGGAATTCGTTTTCGAGTTGGATAATATTTTTTTCTTGAGCTGCAACAGCTCCGGCAATTAGGAAAAAGAGAAAATGAATAATCTGCTTTTTATTCATGATTTAATTTGTTCCGGTATAACTCATCATTGTCTCTAACGAGCAATTAAATTTTCATTAGTTAGTTCAACTAAATTATTAGCTTCAAACAACTCGCTTATTTTTATTAAATTATTCTGAATAAGCTCAAAGAGCTTACCATTACTAATGTTCCCGGTTGAAATTAGCAATAATTTATTAGGCTTTTTAAAAATGATATGGGAATGATAAAAATCGGAATCTTTAGTAACGACAATATAATTTTTATCATCTGCATGGCTTATAATCTCAGAATCTTTTGATTCAAAACCGTTTGGAAGATTAGCAACATGTTCCGCC
The DNA here is from genome assembly GCA_963821715.1 of uncultured Melioribacteraceae bacterium. Taxonomy (GTDB): domain Bacteria; phylum Bacteroidota; class Ignavibacteria; order Ignavibacteriales; family Melioribacteraceae; genus CAWGET01. Next base: position 478,106 of record CAWGET010000010.1, on the reverse strand, counting down.
TGGAAATTTAATTCCGCAAAAACATTGCATAGTTTTTCAGGCAGCTGAGCGTCCACCAAAAAATTCATGCTGTTTTAGTATAGGTTTTTGTTTTTGTTATCTTTGAAGCATAAGCCAAACAAGCGAGAATATCTTCTCTTTCCAAAGCCGGATAGTCGTCAAGTATCTCTTCCGCGGTCATTCCAGCAGATAATAAATCAAGAATAAGTTCTACCGTATATCTCATATTCCTGATCGTAGGTTTTCCGTGACATACTTCCGGGTCTAAGGTTATTCTGTTTATTAAATTTTCCATATCGGAATTTACAAATTAATTGTTAAAGTTATTTCATTCACAGGTTTTAGAACTTTTTGAATAACAGCATTTTTTTCTAAGCAGCATTAATTTGTTTGGTATGATATTTTAATATAGCCGTTTTTTCTAATACTCATTTTGGTCTTTTTATATGATAGTTTCAATTTTTTGCATTCCCGATCAAATTTCTTTCACTTGGTTAAAATCATCTTCTTAGTAAAAGTTTTATATTCCGATTTCAATTGGTAAAAATAGACTCCGCTGGAATAATTGCTTGCGTTAAATTTAACTTCATAAACTCCGGGAGCTTTTTCTTCATCTACCAAAGTTGTAATTTCGTTTCCCAAAACATCGTAAATTTTCAGATTTACATCTTTTTCATAATGCGATCCATTAGATTGAACTTCGAAACGAATAACCGTTTCGGGATTGAACGGATTTGGGTAATTCTGATAAATTTTTACATCGCTAAATTTTGAGGTTTCTAATTCTTCTTCAGCGCTGGTAGTGTTATCCGGTAAGTAATATTCAATTTCGCTTACAACATTTCCGTCTCTGTCAAATCCACCGAATACAAAAATTCTGCCTTTGTAATTTACCGCCATCAAATTTCTACGCGGATAATTTAACGGCGCTACGTTAAATGCTGTAAAAGTCGAATCGCTCAAATTTATTCTTTCAACTTCATTTAAAGCGGCGGAGCTTTCGTTGTAACCGCCAATGAGAAAAATATCTTCATTGGCATAAACCGCTTTGCCGTTTGCTCTCGGCGTTTGAAGTTGAGATTTAGATTCTCTCAATTTATTTGTCATTAGATCGAATTGATATGCACTTTGACTGACGCCAAAGAAGACGCCTCCGAACAAATGAATTTTATCACCGACTTTTACCGCCATCTGTTGTTCGGGAAATTCGCCTTCGAACTGAGACGCGATTGAATCGGAAATGAGCGAGCTGTCGGAAAAATTAAAGAAGGAAAAATAGCTCCGGTTTTCAGCCGCGCTTGGATTTGGATTTCCTCCGAAGATATAAAATTTATCTCCGTCAATAATCGCAGCGGGGAAAATTCTATTAAATGCGGGATTACTGAATACCGAAACATCTTGCGCTGAATCGAGCGGGTCCCAAATTTCCAGAGTGTTTACAATCTCTGTCGTGTCCTCCAAACCTCCGAACAACGCAATGTTCCCGTCATAAACTCCTGCGCCAAATCCAAATCTCGGATAAAGCATTCTGCCGGCTATATCCCATTCGCCTGTCTCCGGATTATAACGCTGTATCCAATTTACGTTCGATTGCGTTGAGTCGGAATATCCGCCCAATATATAGATGTAATCGTCCGCCACAACAGCTTCGCCTCCGGCAACAGGATACGGCATTTCGCCGCCATATTCCCACCATTGCCCAAACGAACGGCGCCGCGAAAATAAACATGACAAATATTATTAAAATTTTCTTCATTATTTATCTCAAAAGATTATTTGCAAATAGAAACCAACAATTGTTATGCCAATTCTTATTTAGTAAAGTTAAAGTTCATAAGTAATGTGTCTCTTTTTTTAATTTCCACTCTTTCTATTATTTCGTCGTAATCCGGATTTTTTAATATCGCTTCGTATTCGCCTTCCGCCAAAATTATTTCCGCAGGAGTTTCGCCCACGTTTTTCCCGTTGATAAAAACCTGTGCCCACGGAAATGCGTTTACCTTTAAAACGCCAAAAAGAGTATCCAGTTTGATTGAAATCGATTTTAACTTGTCGGCGTCAACAAATACTTCAGTCGAGTAATCGGGATAACCCGGGCGCCTTAAAGTTAAATTATGAACTCCGGCTTCGACTCGCAGTTCATCTTCAATCGGCGTTATATCTATTCTTTCTTCATCAAGAAAAACTTCGCTCCATGGAAATGAATTTACTTTTAAATATCCAAATTTAGCTTTTTCTTCAGTTTCAATCTTTTTTTCGTTATCCAGCCCTGAAATATTTTCATCAATTTCCGAAATATTTTCGTTTCCTGTTATTTTTAAATCTTTTTCATTTTGAAGATTTACATCATCGCCAACTTTAGTGTTTTCCCGGTCGTTGTCATTCTCGTGACTATCCGCTTGTTCATTTTTTTGCGTTAAGGCTTTTTGCGACAGACTCTCACGCTCATTTTTCACCGACTCGCTTTCACTAAAAAAGATCAAAAACAAAAAAATAATTACAGCGGGAATTAAAATTACAAGAAAGAAAGCAGGATATCTCTTCTTACGCTCCTCAATTTTTTCTTCCGGTTTTTCGCCAAGATCGTCTAAAACTTCTGCCGCCGATATAAACCTCTCCGCCGCATTTTTCTTTAAAAGCTTTTTTACGACGGCGGAAATTTCTTCCGGGAATGAGTCGATCGTCGTGCTCAGACTCGCTTCGTTATAATTCAAAATTTTATTTATCGATTGATTAACGTCCGCGCCGAGGAACGGATTTTCTTTCGAGTAAATTTCGTAAACGACAATTCCAGCAGAAAACAAATCGCTTTTCTTAGTTATGGTTTCGCCCGATATTTGTTCCGGCGACATATAACTCGGAGTTCCGACAATCGAATATTGGGCTGTCACAAAATTCTCGCTCTCAGCCTGCGCCAATCCAAAATCACTTATCTTAAGAAGATGATTTTCACCGAGCAAAATATTTTCCGGCTTCAGATCACGGTGAATAATTCCGTTATTATGCGCGTATTCGAGTCCGGCAAAAAGTTGAATTACCAGATTACGCTTCTCTTCATCGTTTAAACTCTCTTTCTGAAGAATCTGCCTCAAGTTTTTGCTTTCAAAATATTCAAACGAGATGTAGAAAAAATCTCCGTGCATCCCGAAATCGAGAACCTTGATAATATTCGGATGATCCAGCTTCGCAAGAATTTTTGCTTCCCGCTTAAAGCGCTCAATTTTTTGATTGTCGGAAACGGTGGAAACATTCAAGGATTTGAGAATTATTTTCTTCCCGAGAAAAATATGATTGGCAAGGTAAACAGCCGCGTGTTCGTCTTTTTTCAGCGTTTCTATTATTTCAAATTTTTCGAACAATATTTTATTTTTGCCCGGCATTAATCTGCGCCAATCTCTTTTAACTTTAGCTGAACCCAGCGCACCGAAACCCCGAGCGATTCTGCGGCAAGGGTTTTATTTCCATTAAATTCTTTAAGACGTTTTTTTAATAGATGAACTTCAACTTCTTTCAAGGTTCCGCGCAAGTTTCCGTCTTCGCTTTCGTCTTCCAAAATAATATGCTCTTCTTCAATGGCGCCCGACTCAGATAAAATTACGGCGCGCTGAACAATGTTCAAAAGCTGACGAACATTTCCGGGAAAATGATAACCTTCTAATTTTTTCATCGCGGCTGCAGTAATTTTGATTTTTCCACCGCTTAATTCGTCTAGCAAAATTATGAGCGAGAATAGGAATATCAGTTTTTCTTTCCCGCAGAGGCGGAAGGGTTACAGGAAAAATATTCAAACGGTAAAAAAGATCTTCCCGGAATTTCCTTTCCTTTACAAGCTGGTTCAAATCTTTATTGGTCGCGGCTATTATTCTCACGTCAATTTTTTTTGCCTTTGTGTCGCCGATTCGCATAATCTCTTTGTTTTCCAACACTCTCAGCAGCTTTGCCTGAAGAGCCGGAGAGATCTCGGCGATCTCATCCAAGAAAAATGTTCCTTTATCGGCAACTTCAAGCAATCCTTTTTTGTCGGATTCGGCTCCGGTGAAAGAGCCCCTTTTAAATCCGAACAATTCGCTTTCTAATAAATTATCGGGAATTGCTCCGCAAAACTGCGCAAGGAAGGGCTCGGCTTCCCGCTCGCTTAATTTATGAATCGCTTGCGCCGCAAGATCTTTGCCGGTTCCGCTTTCACCCAAAATTAAAACGGTCGCATTTGTCGCCGCGACTTTATGTATCAACTTTGCAATTTTCCGCATCTCTTCGCTTTCGCCAAGCATCTTGGGAAGTTTTTCCGTCGAGGCTAATTTATTTTGGAGTATTAAATTTTGGTTTTGTAATTTTTCTAACTGAAAAAGTTTTTGAAGACTAAGGCTGACCAGGTTTGAGAAGAAGTCAAGAAATTTTAGATTTTCTTCCGTAAATTCTTTCCTGTTCATTCTGCTGTCGGCTAAAATTACGCCCCAAATTTCGTCTTCATAAAAAACCGGAACCCCAACTATAGATTTAATTTTTTGAATTTGCACGCTCTCGAACTGCGAAAGCTGCGGATCGCCCTGAACGTCGTGATGCAGAAGCGGCTTTTTTTTCTTAATAACTTCGCGCAAAACGTTGGATGAAAATTCGCCAATATCTTCAATATTTTCGAGCTGAGAGCTGCGGGCTGATATTATTTCGAAATCATCTTTTTCTTTTTTATACTCAGCAAAAAGTCCGCGCTCTGCGTCAATAATTTTTACAACAATGTCCAGCGCTTCCTCAATCAAATCATCCTGGTAAACCGCGCTGTTTAGAACGCTGCTTATTTGATATAGCGATTCGAACTGTTCTTCGGAAAGATTTTTTATTCGGTTTATTGTCCCGGATTTTCTCATAAATTATTCGACCGTAAAAGTAGCCGGTTTGGATCGGCATTTATTTTTAAATTCGTCGATCGCCCAAATTACCCAAAAATATTCGCCGGAGGGAAGTCCCGATTCTACCTGATAATTAATTTCGCCGGAAGAAATTTTTTCTTTTTCGAAAATTAAATCTGGCGCAACAACATTTGTAAATATTTGTATTTTATATTCGAAAGCGAAGCCGGGTGTAAATCTGTTCCAACGCAATTTTGGAGACGCCGCAACGGTTTCGTTATTCTTCGGAGAATCAAAAACTATTTCCTGTTTGATGATCCGCTTTACGTTGGATGAACCGGCTTCGAATGTTTTTCCGGCTTCGTCTTTTACAATGATGAAAAGATCTTTTCCTATCACTTCGTCAATATTTTTAAGATTAAGTTCGGCGGTGGAGAAAGTCCGTTCGTAAAAATCGGTATTATAATTGTAGAAAACCGGGGCTAATAAATTCAATTTTTCATTTTTTATGAAGACCGAATCGACATCGCGTTCGTCGTCCGAAATTTTTGCGCGGACTTCGAGCTGATATATTTGATTGTTTGGATATCGATTAAAAACAATGCTGCTTAAAATAAGATTGTCGAGTTTGGGAGTGGAGTTAAGAAGAATATTGACCGATATTTTTTCCCTGTCGCGCCAATCAATAAAAATTGAATCGGAGCTGAATCCGTTCTTCCTGAAAAAAAGCCATCCGTTTTCTCGCTCGATATTTTCCATCTTAAAATATCCGCTTTCATCAGATTGAACAGATAAATTATTTTGCCAAACGACTGAAACGTTATTTATAACTTTTCGCGGGACCGTAACGGTTTCAATTCTTCCTTCCAGAACCGTGATGGAATTATCGGGATTGCGCGGATCGAGCGGATTATCGCGCGGCGCATCGCACGAAGAAATAACCGAAAGCAATAAAATTATGATTGCTAATGTTTTAAATGAATATCTCATTTATCACGAATTTTCTTAAACTAAAATATAATAGAAATGAAAGATAATGGAAATGATAAGGATACTTTTCTCGACGGACGATCTATGATTCAATATTTATGTTGCTTCACATTAGCTCTATTTCCCCAACCATATACAATTTCGCCTTGCCGGATATTTTTACTCTTTCGCCCAAGTCTTCGCAAAATAATTCTCCGCCTCTTTTTGAAGCCTGGAATGCTTTTAATTTTTTTCTGCCGAGTTTCTTTGACCAAAACGGAGTAAGAATTGTATGCGCGTAGCCGGTAACAGGGTCTTCGTTTACTCCAACATCCGGAACGAAAAAACGTGAAACAAAATCGCAGTTTTTTCCGGGCGCCGTAACGATAACTCCGTGAGTTTTGGTTTCGAGCATTTTATTAAAGTCCGGTGCGATTGATCTTACTTCATCTTCCGATTTATACACAAATAAAAATGATTTGTTAAAATAAACTTCACCGGGTTCAAGCCCCATCGCTTCAAGCAGACTATCAGGAGCCTCCTTTTTCTCTACAATTCTAACCGGAAAATTCAGCGTTATTAACTCGCCTTCCTTAGTTACAATTAACTCTCCGCTTCTGGAATCGAATCGGACTTCGTTTTCTTCCGTTTTCAAAATATCAAAAATTAAATACGCCGAAGCCAGTGTTGCGTGACCGCAGAGATCGACTTCGGAATTTGGAGTAAACCAGCGGATAGAATAATTCCCATCGTCCTTTTTAACAAAAAAAGCTGTCTCCGATAGATTATTTTCAATCGCTATGTTTTGCATCAGTTCATCGTCCAGCCATTCTTCAAGCGGACAAACGGCTGCCGGATTTCCTTCAAAAATTCTATTCGCAAATGCGTCTATTTGATATAATTTCATTTTCAGCTAATTTTAAGTGTTCAGAAATATCCGCAAATTAAATAACCTCAATTCTTATCTGCCTGCCGAGTGATTGAGCATAGCGCCGAAGTGTAGATAACCTTATGTCGTCTGAATGATTTTCAATTCTGGAAATTACCGACTTTTTAGTTTTTAATTTTTCCGCCAGTTGCTCTTGAGTTAAGCCGGATTCTTCTCTGATTTTTTTTAATAGAACCCCAATCTTAAAATTCTGATAACCGATATCATAATTCTCCGCAAATTCAGGGTCGTCTTTTTTTCGTTGGGTTATATATTTTTTCAGATCATCCATAATTTTTCCTTTTTAAATATTCAATTTTTCGTTCTTCCGCCAATTTAATCTCCTTTAAACGTGTCTTTTGAGTCTTTTTTACAAAACCATTAACTATTACGAAGCTATTTGTAGATTCATAGAATCCCAGCAATCTAAAAATATTTCCAGAAAAAATGATCCTTATTTCCCAAAGATCGTTAGTATTTTTTAGCTTCTTTAAATATTGTCCCGATAACAAATCAGACTCTGCGAATAATTCTAAAACCCAGGTGATTTTTTTAGCTTGTTTACCGCTTAATGAATTCAAGAAATCAGCTATCGGGCTTTTACCCGATTCAAATTTAAAAAATTTTATATCGCGCATAACAAAAGTTAGCATTAAAGCTAACATATTTCAATACTTACAAATGGTTTTTTTTATATTCTTTTCTTAAAAGTCCGTATCTGTAAATATCCCAATATTTTCCTTCGGAATATTTCGCTTCGCGCAATGTTCCTTCTAATTTAAATCCGAGTTTCTCAACAAGCTTTTTTGACGGTTCGTTGAACGCGATAACTTCAGCTTCGAGCCGGTGAAGGTTCATCTTTTCGAACGCAAATTTAATCGCCGTTTTAAGGGCTTCTTCCCCAATCCCTTTCTTCTGATATTCTTCAATTAAAATCACGCTCAACATCGCTTTTCGGTTAAACCATCGTATTGAATGAAACTTTAGCTCGCCGATCAATTTGTTATCTCGCTCGATTCTAAAAATCATTTCGGTCGGAGTCTTTTCCGGATAAAGTCTTGTCTCCGTCATATTGTTCAAAATTTTCGGATCCTGAAATAACTCCTTAAGTTCGTCATCGGATGACGAAGATGACTTCAAAACCGCCTGCCCGCTTTTTAAGATCATCTAATTTTCCTCTTCAAAAAATAATTTTTTATGCTGAAACGGAGCGAGCGCAGTTATCAATCCCTGCACATAAAGATTTTGTCTGTCCATAACTCCGTTCGTGAAAAATCCGATCGCACCGTCTTTGTGCTTCGTATTCTTAGTTCCCGTCAATTCATCCATAACTTCGCCGAGTTCCACTCCGTCAAGCAATTCATCCACGACGAAATCGGGAAGCTCGAATAATGGCGAAGCGCCGAAAGAACTATTTTTATTTTTATCGATAACACACATACATCCAAACGCGAACCAGGTATTATGAATTTCCATAATTCCGCCTTCAATCCCCACGAAAAAATCGGCGTTAAGATTTCCGGCTAAATTTATCTCTATTAAAGCCAGTGCCCGGTTTTCCGCTCCCGTAAAAGTTTCGTTTCCCACCGGCTGTTCCGGAACATTGGACGCTGACGGAATATCCTTCCACCTCCACTTCTCCGTAATATTTTTGGAACGCTTCCTTAACCGATTTAATCTTCACCTGATTTTTTGATCCAACCAAAACCTTCACTTCTCTTCTCCTGTTTTTCTTCCAAAAAATAATTTTAACGGGCGCCAAAATCTTGTAGACCAGGCGCTTTCATTGTGTTCCGATTTATCGTCAAAATATAAAAATAAATTTCGATTTTCTCTAAACCCGCGCGCTTTCAAAGCCTCAACCATTTCGTCAATTCCCGGCTGCAGTTTTGTCTCCAAACCTACTCCGCCGTTATCGATATAGATTTTAAGCGGACGCTTTTTCTGATTTGTGTTTACAACCTGAGTTACGTAATCGATATCCTCAATTTTAAAAGCCGGAGATAAACACGCCGCTTCTTTGAAAACATCGTCGTATTCCCAGGCAAGCATAAAAGAGATCAATCCGCCAAGCGAAGAACCACCTGTTGCTGTGTTGTTGCGATCGGCTTTTGTTCTATATTTTGTATCGATGAGCGGCTTCAATTTTTTAACCACAAACTCCATATAAGTTCTTCCGGTGTCTGTGTGGGAATATTCCTTGCTTCGATTTTCCGTGCTATAAATTGCAACGATGATGATCGGGTTGATCTTGTAATTTTTTATAAGACTGTCGGCAGTTTCGTCAATCTGCCAATCTCTATTTGCGAAAGCAGTTTTCGGATCGAAAATGTTCTGTCCATCATGCATATACAAAACAGGAAAATATTGATCTTTCAAATCGTTATAGTTGGGCGGAAGCCAGACTATAACATCGCGGGGAAGAAGATTTTTGTAAGTAAGATTTCTGAGATATTCTACATTTCCTGTAATTTGTCCCGGAGTTCCGTTATTCCATTTTTTAATTTCGATTTTAAAAACCTTATCCGCCTCGGCGATCATCTCGTAATTTTGAGGAATTGATCCGTCCACGTTCAAAGCTTCGTTAGTCCATAATCCTTTTGTGAATTTGAAATTTAGTGTATCATTTTTATTAAAGAGTATCTTTCTGCTGAAAATATTTTCATCTCTTTTTTCCAATTCAATTAAACCGGGATTCCATTCGCCGAGTTTTTCGTGATCTCCTACAATAAATACTTTTTCGGTATTCGAAACAGAATCCGCTTTAACGATAAACTCAATCTCAACTGAATTCTCTTTTTCGGCGCAGGAAATTAAAAGGAGCGAAAGCAAAAAAGATAATATTTTTATATTCATTACTTTTCCGTATAAGTTTAACAGGAAAAATAAAAAATATTGCGGAAGTAAAACAGGTATTCCGGCCTATTTGTATTTCTTTCATTGCCGTTGGCTTTAGCCAACGAGAAATTAAATTACATTAAAGCGAGCCTTAGCTCAATTATATATACAATGCGGCTGAAGCCGAATATTTAAATTCTTATTCAAATCCGTCCGCTGAAGCGGACGGCAATTGAATTAATTTTTTTAAGAAATTTTATCGATTGGAATAATGAGAGAACCTGTCGTGTTAGTATCTCAGACCCGCGATCTGTGCGTAATAAAATGAACAAAAAAAAGCCGCAAACTAAAACGTCCGCGGCTATGAATATTTTGCGGGAAAAATTTCTTAAATTATTCTCCAACTACAAAAGTGATCTTGGCATTCACTTTGTATTTTACTATTTCGTTGTTTTCAACAGATGCCTGCATATCCTTAATGTAAACATGTTTGATATTCTTAACAGTTTTGGCTGCTCCTTTCACTGCCTGAACAGCTGCATCGTCAAAACTCGTGGATGATTCTGCCAGAACTTCAATTACTTTAGCTAACGACATATTTTCCTCTCTTTTGTTGTGGTTTTAATCAATATAGAAAAGAGATTTATATAAAACAAATTTGAACAATTTAAATTTAATCTATCTTCAGGGAACCAAAAAAATATTCCTTGCGTTGTGTAGTTTATATCCGGATATATTATCCATTTTAACACAAATAAAAGGAAACAAGATGAAAACGAAATTCTTATCAATCATGTTAATGCTGATTTTTTCAGTAGCTATAATTGCAGGCGACAAGACCGCAAAAAAAGATATTATTGAAACAGCAGTAGCAGCAGGCAACTTTAATACCTTAGCAAAAGCCTTAACTGAAGCCGGTTTAATAGATGCATTAAAAGGCGAGGGTCCTTTTACGGTATTTGCTCCCACAGACGAAGCATTTGCAAAAATTCCTACAAAAACTTTAAATGCTCTTCTTGCTGATAAAGAAGCCCTGAAAAAAGTTTTGCTTTACCATGTAGTTTCGGGTAAAGTTACTGCCGATAAAGTAGTAAAACTTGACGAAGCAGAAACAATGGAAGGAAGTAAAGTAAAAATCAGCTCAAGTGAGAAAGGCGTAGAAGTGAATAATTCGAAGGTAACTACAGCCGATATAATGACTTCAAACGGAGTAATCCACGTAGTTGATACTGTGCTTATGCCCGAAACCAAAGAAATGAAAACAAAGAAAACCTATTAATTGATTTTATGTTTTGTAGAGGAAGGGTTAAAATCCTTCCTCTACATTTTTAATTATTAATATGAATATCTAACTCTGTATTTCAACGTATTTTCCCCGTTCGCTTTTACCGGAACCTGCCATGAAATTGTCATAGCATCTTTCTTCTTATAATCGATGTTTGAATTTAAAACTTCCCAATTATATCCTAGATTTTTTTCTACGTCAATCGTTATCTCTTCGCTTTTCCTGTTTTTGAAAGTTATCTCATATTCCTGTTCGTAAACTCTATTGGAAATTTTTTTCTGCTCGGTTTGCACTTCTTCAACGCGGATATCGAACGCCTCTCCGATCTTCAGTTTTATATCTTCATTTTTTGGCGTATGATCGACTAGATCTTCACCGATAAACTCGATGCTTTCTCCGTCCGATTTATAAACTCTCACTTTTCCTTTCGGGAATGGAACGCCGAGATTGTTTTCGTCGGAGTTTTTGAATTCAACAATAACCGAAACTTTTCCTTCGCTTGTTGCATTACCGGAATAATTTCTTCCCGACTGATAAAAATATTTTTTATTAACGTCAATATTTTGGGCATCGAATAGAGATATCTGTTTTGTCTCATTCTGCGAAACAGTTGCGGGGCGCTGCAAATTGTAAATATGATACTCAAAAAACTCTTTCTCTTCAAATTGTGCTTTAGATTCATCATAAGCCATCGCCATCGATTCCTGGCGGTAAAGTTTTTGCTGCTGGTTTTTCACCAGATTTACATCACCTGCAACTAATTTCAAATTTGCATTTTTGTAAGTCGCGCCGGAATTATTCTCAATACTCACCCAGCTTTTTAAATCCATTTCTGTGTCTTTTTTGTTTAGAACCGCAACATATTCCGCGTGCCAGTTCATTCCGCCTGTTTGGTAGGAAATCTCAACATCTTCATTTTGATTTTTGGGCGAATCGACAGTCCAGATCAAAGTCGGCTTTGTTATCAATCCTTCGGGAAGAGATTCCACCGAGATTTGATAATCGCTGAAATTCGGAATCATCAAAAGTCCGCCGTCATTTTTCTGCAGAACAATATTTCCGCCGCCCGCCGAAAGAAGGACACCTTCAATCATTTCGCCTTCCTTGGTGGTCATTCTTATCTGCTTGTCCAAATATTTTGAAAGAATTTTCCCGAGTCCGACTAGATCGTATTGATAATTCTGTTCAATCACTTCGCCGTTTAATTTAATGTGGACGCTGGTCGGATCGATCATCTGAGCAACATCTGTAATTCTAATCTCGGATATTCCGGATTTCAAATCCAAATTTCGCACTTCCTTTATAACTCCGAGGTTATTATTGTAGACCGTAACGGCCACAGATTTTGGAGCGCTGTTTTGACTGTAAATAAGATTTACGAATAAGAAAAGAATAAATAACGGCAGGAACTTTTTCATCAAAATATCTCCTTTATTGAATTGTTACTCTTTTTACCTTTTTTAGATAAGATAGTTTCAATATGTTATCGTTGTGGGTTCTTTGATCTAAAATGCTTTCCACGTTTTTTATTTATAAAATCTTTTAGATCTCGATTATATTGATTTCAGAGTCCTAAAGGATTTCTTGAATCTCTTTTCATAAAACCTTCATCCTACCCGCTCAATTTAATAAAAAATTAATTTTTATAGAGAAAATATTCTCCTTATATTTGATGCTAATTTTTTTTGAGCAAGGAGTGATGAGAAGTTATTATGACTAAGAGATTGTTAAGAAAACATCCCATTGTAGATTACATCGCTATTACATTCGGATCGATAATTATGGCGATTGGAATTGGCGTGTTTCTGGTTGACGCCAAAGTTGTGCCAGGCGGAGTAAGCGGTTTATCGATGGCAATTCACTATTTAACCAACAATACAGTTCCGATTGGTTTGATGATTTGGATACTGAACGTTCCACTTTATATTTGGGGCGTTAAAGAACTCGGAAAACGGTTCGGCGTGCGGACTTTTTACGGTTTTACAATTAATTCATTCTTTATTGATTTTTTCCGCGGATCGGTTCCCGGATTCAGGTTCATTCGACTGCAGGATACGCCGACTGTCCAGGATCTTCTTCACAACGATTTTTTCTTTCTGATTTTGATTGGAGCTGTTCTTATTGGAATCGGACTCGGATTGATTTTCAAATTTAAGGGAACAACTGCCGGTTCCGATATCGTAGCGGCAATTCTTCAGAAGAAATACGGCATCAAACCGGGGCAGGCTATTATGATAATCGATTTTCTTGTTATCGCCTCCGCCGGTCTCGTCATAGGTTTGAAGGATCTTTCGCCCGACCGCCCGGCATTATCGCTCACTCTTTACGCGCTATTTTTACTTTTTGTATCAGCACGAATCATCGATATGATAATAGACGGATTTGATTATGCGCGTGCAGCTTATATTATATCGGATAAATACAAAGAAATTTCGCTCGCCATTAAAAATGATTTAAGCCGCGGATCCACTGCACTTCAAAGCCGCGGAGTTTACCGAAATATAGAACGTGAGGTAATTTTTACGGTCGTTCCGCTAAAAGAACTCAGCACGCTGATTGAATTGGTTAAAGATATCGATCCAAACGCATTTGTAATTATAAATAATGTCCACGAAGTTTTGGGCGAAGGTTTTAGAAGAAGAATTTAAAAAAACCTATCTCGCTCACTCCAATAATTTTGGATTAATATTTTCAAACGTAAAGACGCGGCATATCGCGTCTTTACAGCTTTTCAATTGTAAAAACAGTTTTCTCTAAAAGCAATAAACGAATTGCGCAACATTCTCCAAATATTAAATCATCATTAGCCCGAGTTGAATCCGATTGGAATCCGGAATATTTGCCTTATGTTTGCCCTACGAGAAAATTGTAAATATGTTTTTTTCTTGCAATCTTTGTAAAGTCATTGCAAACCTTCCCGGTTAATGATTCGACAGCACTACTTTAAATCCGGCGTTTACTTTTTCATTGGAACTAAAACGGCATAAATTTAATATAAATAACAATTATAGAAATGAGATTTTGTGAAGAGACACGAAAAGATAAATTTAATTACACTCGGCTGCGCTAAAAATGTGGTCGATTCCGAGCGTTTGAAAATGCAATTGCGTTTCAACAACCTGGATGTTGTAGAGGAAGCGGAAGACGCGGATACTATAATAATAAATACCTGCGGATTTATTGAAGACGCAAAACAGGAATCAATAAACACGATTCTTTCCGCCGTTAATTTGAAAAAAAATAAAAAACTTAATAAGGTAATTGTCTCCGGCTGTCTTTCGGCGCGTTATAAAGAAGACCTGGAAAAAGAAATTCCGGAGGTTGATTTTTACTTCGGCTCGGAGGAATATGAAAAAATTCTTAATGAAGTTGGCGGTGATCTAAAATATGAGCTTCTCGGCGAACGCGAACTATCGACACCTAAACATTTTGCGTATTTAAAGATTTCGGAAGGCTGTGATAATCCCTGTTCTTTCTGTGCCATTCCTTTGATGCGCGGCGGACACGTGAGCCGCCCGATGGAAAACCTTCTAGCCGAAGCGCGTTCTCTCGCGTCTAAAGGAGTAAAAGAATTGATCGTCATCGGGCAGGATACAACCGATTACGGGAAAGATATTTACGGCAAAAGAAATATAGCCGAACTGCTGCATACAATTTCGGAAATTGACGGAATAGAATGGATAAGACTTTTATACGCGTATCCGTCTCATTTTCCCGAAGAACTGATTGACGAAATTGCGGATAATCCGAAAATTGTTAAATATCTCGATATGCCGCTGCAGCATATTTCCGACGATGTTTTGAAATCGATGCGGCGCGGAATTTCTTCCCGGAGAACCAAGGAACTTTATTACAAGATCAAAAAACGGATTCCCGGGATTACCTTAAGAACTACATTTATAGTCGGTTACCCGAACGAAACTGACAAAGATTTTGCAGAGCTTTGCGATTTTGTAGAAGATATTAAATTTGAGAGGCTCGGGGTATTTACTTATTCGCCCGAAGATTCCACACCGAGTTTTATACTTGGTGATCCTGTTGACGAAAAGACTAAGGAAGAACGTAAAGCGGAACTGATGGAAATCCAAAGAGTAATTTCGGAAGAAAAAAACCGGGAATTAACCGGGGAAAAAATAAAAGTTTTAATCGATCAGCTGGACGGCGATTTTTACACCGGGAGATCGGAACGAGATGCGCCCGAAGTTGACGGAGAAGTTTTAATTAATAAAAATGAGGGGAATCTCCAGATCGGTCATTTTTATACAGTTGAAATTTTCGATTCAAATGATTATGATTTATTTGGTAAAAACCCTGTAAATTAGTGGGAATCTAAAATGAAAAATTTGATTATTCTGGTTTTTGTATTAGTCTTTGCTGTATCTCTTTTCGGGCAGGTCGAAAATTCAGACAAGGAAGTTCCCTCTTCGTCACCAAGATTTTATTTTGACGCGGCGGAATATAAAAGCAATCAACCGGGAAAAACCAGAGTGGATGTATTTCTTCAAGTCCCTTATTCGAGTATTCAATTCGTTAAATCGAATAACGGTTTTGCCGCAAAATATTCAGTTACCGTTTCTGTGTTTGATGAAGATAAAGAAAACATTATGATGGAAAAGATGTGGAGCGAAAGCATCAACGCCGAAAACTTTTCCACAACCGATTCTAAAACGAATTACAACCTAAGTTTAAAATCCTTCCAACTCGCACCGGACGATTATTTTGTACGGGCAGAAGTTTACGATAAAGATTCTAAAAAAACTTATGTTATCGAACGGCCGATGAAAGTTAGAAAAATAAATGGCGAAGAAGGTTTAAGCAGTTTAATACTGATCCAGAGAACGGTTAAAGAGGATTCGTTGAGTAAGGTGATTCCGAATATTTCCCAGACCGTTACTACGCGCGACGAAGGTCTTCCATTCTTTTTTGAAGTTTATTCCGATAAAGCGCAGGAAATAAATATCAATTACGAAATAAAGGATGTTAAAAACGATAAAGCGATTTATGATCAAGCCTTTACGGAAAGGATCGACAGCGGCACAACAATGATCAATTATAAAATTGACGACTTAAAATTCACAATCGGTCGGTATAAACTTGTCGCGGAAGTGAAGAACGAATCGGGTGATGAAATAGGCAAACTCGAGAAGCAATTCTATTCAAAAATATTCGGGTTTCCACGCGCTATCGAAGACTTAGAGAAGGCGATTGACCAGATGGTTTATATCGCGACAAATTCTGATATCGATTTTATCGAAGACGGAGATACATACGAAGAAAGGTTACAGCGCTACATTGATTACTGGAAGTCAAAAGATCCGTCGCCTCAAACCGAAGAGAATGAAGTTCTCTCGGAATATTACAGAAGAGTTGAATACGCGAACGAAAATTTCGACAGTTACTACGACGGCTGGAGATCAGATATGGGAATGATTTATATCACGCTCGGTCCGCCGAGTTTTGTTGAAAGACATCCGTTCGATTACAATGCCAAGCCCTACGAAGTTTGGGATTATTACGAAATTAACAAAAGATTTATTTTCGTCGACAGAACAGGTTTCGGCGATTACCGTCTGCTCGATCCTGTTTATGGTGACTGGTACAGGTACAGAAATTAATTTTACGGATTTGGGAGATATCAAAAAAGTTAATCGATGTTTTTTCGTAGAATAATATTCATCGTTTTAATCCGTGTAAATCCTGCCTGTGGCAGACAGGCTGTGAAATCTGTGGTTTAAATCCTTTGGCTAAAAGCAATATTCTATATTTATGATGAAAGGATTTCACTGCATTCAAATTAATTTTGCAACAATAGATTCCTGGTTCCTAAATGATATTAACCGTAACCTTAAATCCTTTGCTCGAAAACAGATTTTACTTTTCTGAAATAACTTTAGGAAAAGTTAACCGGAGCAATAGAAATGAATTTAAAGCCGGCGGCAAAGGAATAAATGTAAGTCGTCAGTTAAGTTTATTGAACGTTCCAAATACAGCGCTGACTTTTGCGGGCGGTTCCAACGGAAAAACCTACCGTTCAATTTTGTCCGAAGAAAATATTAACACAGTTTATATTTCCTCTTCTGCTAATACAAGATCGGCGGCGTTAATAATTGAAAAAGAAAAAGAAACGATCACTTCTTACTTCGAGCCGAACCCTGAAATTACAGAAAAAGAAGCCGCTGATTTCAAGAATAAACTTGAAAAGATGATCGTTAATTCTTCCATCGTTGTTTTTTCGGGAAGTTCTCCTAACCAATTTACGGATGATATTGTTTCATTCGGAATTAAAAAAGCGAATGAGCTGGATAAAATTTCAGTTCTCGATACCTACGGAAATCATCTGCAAATGTGCATTGATGCCGAGCCGACAGTGCTGCATAATAATGTAGATGAAATTGAATCATCGTTAAATATAAAATTGCGCGATGAAAAAGATAAAATAGAATTCTTGAAATATCTAAATTCAAAAAACATAAAACTTTCTTTTCTCACCGACGGCGGAAACCCCGGTTACGCAGCTAAATATGATTTTCATTATAAATTTTGGACTGAGAAATTAAAAGCACGCGACGCGACGGGAAGCGGAGACGCTTTTACCGCCGGAATTGTTTACGGACTGGAACGCGCACTTGTGTTTGAAGATTTCCTCAAAACCGCTTCCGCCCTCGGCGCCGCAAACGCATCGGAATGGAGTACTTGTAATGTTCCCAAAGATAAAATGAACGCCTTTTACGGAGGTGTTCAAATCGAAACTCTCGGGAAAAAAATGAAATTAATTGATGATACGCCAGATTATTAGAATCATTTTTTTTTTATTTTGCCTGCTTCCGTCCATCATTCTGCCGCAAAAGATTTCCGAAATAAAAATTTCCGGCAATAGCTTCTATTCGGAAAAAGACTTTATTAACTGGTCCGGATTGAAAAAGAATTCGGACTTCAAAAACATCCCTCTCGATTCCGCTTCCGCTGCAGTTCTAAAAAAATTATCGGATAATGGATTCATTTACTCGGACGTAAAATCTTCCGTAAATTTTTCTCCCGATTCACAATCAGTCGCAATATTTCTAAATGTTGATGAAGGCAAAAGATTAATTGTTCGGGATGTAATTCTTCATCAGATTGAAGACGAAGATTCTGCGGACATAAATGAAAATTTTGAATTTTTAATAAACTCATTCTTCAATAAAAATGAAATTGAAAAAGGAATTGAAAAATCGCTGGACTATTTTGAGAATAACGGCTTTCCTTTTGCCGAAATCCAAATTGAGTCGGTTGTTGTTAGCAGCGAGACGTCCGACGATGAAATTTCAGCCTCTCTTCATTTACAAATAAATAGAGATATCCGCAGCAGAATCGATCGGATTGAAGTAGCTGGAAATAAGAACACGGAGGATCAGGTAATTTTCCGGAACATAAAAATTAAGCCGGGCGAGATTTACCGCAGAAAAAAGATTGAAGAGATTCCGCGCCATCTTAACAAACTAAGATTTTTTGATCCCGTTGAAATTCCCTCGTACTATTTTACCTCCAAAGACGAAGGCGTTTTGGCGATTCGGGTAAATGAAATAAACACAAATAATTTTGACGGAATAATAGGATATGTTCCGGATACAGGCGGCGAAGGAGGATATTTAACCGGACTGATAAATGTGAGTTTAAGAAATATTTTAGGAACGGGACGAGCCGCAGCTATTCGGTGGGAACAGGAGAACCGGTATTCGCAGGAACTTGAGTTAAAATATCACGAGCCATGGATTTTCGGATTCCCGTTTAATATTTCCGGAGGACTTTACCAGAGAAAGCAGGATACGACTTACGTAAAACGGGAGCTAAACGGAAGCCTGGAATTTCTTGCTTCGGAAGATATTTCGGCTGCGCTGCTTGTCGGAACTTCTTCCAGCATCCCGACCGAAAACGCAGACACGCGATTTTCTGTTTTTAACTCAACTTCTTATTCAACAGGTATAAGTTTAACTATCGATACGCGAGATGATTTTTATGCGCCTAGGAGCGGAATATTTTTTATGAATTCCTATAGGTTCAGTCGCAAAAAAATAAACGGTCCCGCGGAATTTATTTCCCCCGATACAAAAACCAAAATTAATTTACAAATTTTGGAAGTAGACTTCAGCGGATTTTACGAATTGTTCCGCCGACAGATCATCGCATTAGGAATTCACGGAAAAGAATTGCGCGGAGATTTTTTTGAGTTAAGCGATTTGTTTAGATTGGGAGGAACCAATTCTTTGCGCGGTTATAGAGAAAATCAGTTTCTGGGGAATAGAATTTTTTGGTCGAATCTGGAATACAGATTTCTCCTGGCTCCGCGTTCTTTTCTCTTGCTCTTTTTCGATACCGGATATTTCTTACGGAATGAAGACGCGGAGTTGAATATTCCGAAAGTTTCTGATTTTAATACAGGATACGGGTTCGGATTGAATATTCAGACGGGTGTCGGAGTTCTACGTGTTAGCTACGCAATCCCAAGCGGCGATCCACTGAACGAAGGGAAAATTCATTTCGGAATATTAAATGAATTTTGAAATTATTTCCGAGCCGGTTTCCTAAAACAAATACTTACTTGCCGATTCGAAGATGTATGATCACTAACAAATTAAATAGATAAGTCGGGCAAATTTTCTATTTTAGAATTACTTTATTCCCGCAAACTTTTAAATATTCGCATAGAACAGATGAACAAAATATCGGCTATTGTAAAACTATCCCGTCCAATAAATTTTTTGATTACATTTTTTTCGGTTATTGTTGCGGGATTTATCAGCGCGAAAAACGGATTTGCTTCTTTCGATATTTTTTACGCGGGATTTTCGGCGGCGTTCGCAGCTTCTGCGGGAAATATTATTAACGATTATTTCGATATAGAAATTGATAAAATTAATCGTCCCGATAGAATTCTTCCTTCAAATAAATTAAACCTTAAATCCGCTCTTACGATTTATTTTGCGTTCAACATAATCGCCGTACTCTTATCCGCGTTTATAAATATATATGCCGTCTTAATAGTTTTATTCTCAATCGCGGTCATATTTTTTTATTCAAAATTGTTAAAGAAAATTCCGCTTGCGGGGAATACAGTGGTGGCTTTCTTAACGGGGTTGGCTTTTATTTACGGCGCGGTAGCTGTTAACAATTGGACGGCGGGAATTATTCCGGCGCTCTTTGCTTTCTTTGCTAATCTTATCCGTGAAATAGTAAAGGATATGGAAGACGTCGAAGGCGATAAATCTCAAAATCTGATCACCTTTCCTCAAAAGTTTGGATTCGTCTCATCTAAAAAATTGATTTACACTTTAACCGCTTTACTTATCATCTTAACTACCGTTCCGTTTTTATTCAAACTTTATAAGATTGAATACTTTGTAATTATAATGACGATTGTCAATCCAATATTCATATACATCTTAAAAAAATTGTCCGCCGATCATTCAAGGACATCACTAAGTCGAATAAGCGGCTTCTTAAAGATGAATATGGTTTTCGGGCTGATCGCGATATTCCTGGGCAATTAAATTTTGGACTCAAGAAACAGTGATGCGGTGAACCGGGTAGACGGTGTGCGATTTCTCGTCGCCTACCCACAAGCGGAGTAGGCTTCTCGAATTTATATTCTGATAAAAACCATTATAAAAATGACCGTTAACTGAAAACTTTTATTTCTTCTTATTAGTCACTCGTCATGCTTTCTTCTTCTTCCGATTTCTTTCCAAACTCAGGATCGAGCGGGATGAAATATGTTATAATGAATGCAGGAATCGTAGCAAGCATAACCCATACAAAGAAACCGTTGTAGCCGATAATTTCCTGCAGCCATCCGCTGAACATTCCGGGAATCATCATGCCAAGCGCCATAAATCCCGTTGCGATTGCGTAGTGGGAAGTTTTATGGTCGCCTTCCGAAACATAAATCATGTAAAGCATATAAGCGGTAAATCCGAATCCGTACCCGAACTGTTCGAGTCCGATTCCCGCTCCAATTATCCAATAAGATTCCGGTAAAGTTGCGGATAAATAAACCCAAACGAGATTAGGAATATTCATTGCGATAACCATCCACCAAAGCCAATATTTTAATCCGTATTTGGCGGCAAGTATCCCGCCGAAAATTCCACCGAGAGTTAAGGAGATCAATCCGACGGTTCCGTATAATAATCCGAATTCTCCCGTCGTCAATCCGAGTCCTCCGAATTCTGTGGCGTCTACCATAAACAGCGGAGCAATTTTTACTAACTGCGCTTCGCCGAATCTGAATAAAAGCAGGAAGCCGAGAATTACACCGATATATTTTTTCTTGAAAAAGAGCGCGAACGTACGGAAAAATTCCGCCATCACATTTGTCCCTTTTTCCCTTACTGCCGGAACGTCCGACTTCGGATAAGGAAGGATGAACTTATGATAAACAAAAAAGACTACAAACAAAATTGCAAGTATGGTAAAAGTGATTATCCACGCTAACGGAATATTTCCAGCGGTTGCTTTAAATTCTGCTTTGGTCGCGTTTTCCAATTTGGAATCGATCTGGAAAACGGCGGCTGCCGGAATATTCCAATTATCTTTTGTGAAGATAAACCGAGTACCTTCAATCAGCGCGATGCTTTTATCTCCGGCGTCGAAGCCGAAGTTGACTACAATCTCATCTTCGTCAACCGGTTCTTTAGAAAGCCGGAAGTAGATGACTCCCACATTTCCCGCAAGATCATCTGTTCGGGCTACTTCTTCGGTAACGCCGAAATTCTTGCGTAAAAAGTTTTCAATATTTGTTACAACGTATTTACTCCACCAGGATGGTTCTTCCACCATTTCCGTAGCCGCTGATATTTCTTCTTCGGAAGGCTTATAAAATTCATGGTTGTGATTCCATTCACGCGAGGCATTTAATACCGAATCAACTTTCACCCGCGGAACAGTGGTTGCATTTATTTCCAACTGATCCGGGAAAGTAACAATCCTAATTTCGCCTTCAAGGGGTTCATTAGGCACTGACTCCGGATCCATAAACTGAACCTGAGCGGTTCCGGTTTTAGTTAACACTTCAATTTCCTGAGACGGAAGTCCGGTGGTCGCTTCAAAATATCCGGCCAGAATAATAAGCAATCCTTGCCCCGTAATCATCGCAAAACGATAAAATGTGCTACGGATTCCGACATAAAATGCCTGCTGGTGCTTGGTTAAGCCGAGCATATAAAAACCATCAGCGGCAATATCGTGCGTAGCCGAACTGAAAGCAAGAAGCCAGAAAAAGGCAAGCGTATATTGAAAGAAATTCGGGATAGGAATTGTGAGAGCCACGCCGGCTAACCCGGCGCCCACAATTAACTGCATCGTTACTATCCAAAAACGTTTTGTTCGTAACAGATCAACTACCGGCGACCAGAGCGGTTTTATTACCCATGGTAAGTAAAGCCAGCTTGTGTACAGGGCTATATCCGTATTGGAAATCCCCAGCCTTTTGTACATAATAACCGAAACGGTCATTACAATTACATATGGAATTCCTTCGGCGTAATAAAGTGACGGAACCCACCACCATGGATTTCTGAAAGTCTTTTTTTCTTTATTCATAAATTATTCCGGTGTTCAAGATTTTGCCAATTGTTTGGCCATAATAACCGCGCCCATTGCAGGAGGATAGTCCGGATCCTGAAGCTGTACATCGGGCAAGGCGGTTTTTAATTTCGATTTGAAGATATCCGCGTAGTAATTTTCCGTTGTAATCATTCCGCCAACAAGACTAAGCCTGAACGGCTGGTCTTTTATTTTTGTTTTCATTGCGGCAATATGCTGTATAAGCTCTTCCGATTCAGCCTCAAGGATGTTACGGCATATTTCGTCTCCCTCTTTTGCTGCCTTAATAACCAGAGGCGCAATTGAAGCAATATCAAACTGATCTTTATAAACTGCTGTGATCAGAGACGCCGAATCATTTATATTATATTCACGCGCAATAAATTTTGTTAACGCTGTTTCCGGGCCGCGCTTATCGTATTCTTTCGCAACCGCTATAAACCCTTTCTTTCCCAGCATGTAGCCGCTTCCCTCGTCACCTATAAATCTTCCATATCCACCGACTCTGAATGTCTCTTCATCGGAATTTTTCCCCAGCATAAACGAGCCGGTTCCGGCAATCAATATACTTCCCGGCTTTCCCGAAAACGCACCTTCCAACGCAACCCGTCCGTCACTTTGAACGGAAAATTTTGGGAAATTATTACCAATCGATTTTGCGTATTCTAAGAAAGAATTTTCCATTCTTTCTGCGTCGCTTCTTCTTCCGGCTCCGGTTGTTCCCAGCACAATACATTCAATTTCGCTATCATCTATACTCGCGGCTTTTTTACACTGATCAACTAATTGCAGCAAAGTTTCAGAAACCGCTTCTGTTCCAAGCATTAGAAACGCCGAAGGTCCGCCGACACATTCGTGAAAAATGTTTAAGTCTTTGTCGGCCAGCAGACATTTAGTTTTAGTGCCGCCGCCATCCATCCCAATTATATATTTCATATCTTAGAATTTAAATTAGAAAATTTTATAATGAAGATAATCTTTCCGCAAGAATAATGTCTTTCCAGTCGCGCAAAAAAAATATTTTTAAAATTAGCAAAAATAGACCTAAAGGTAAAATTAAAGTTATCCCTTTTGTTGAGAATCTCGTAAAATATTGCGTAATTATAATTAAAATATACCCAAGATGAATTTCTAATTTAAATCCCGTATATTCAGAAGAGGGCAATAACAGAGGGGTTGATGAAACTGGTTATACAATTGATGGGGTTAATAGCGGTTCTTGCAACTATTCTTCCATTCTTCAAAAAAAGTTATTGGTGGATACGAATTTTTGATTTCCCGCGGGCGCAGATAACCTTCTTTGCTCTGGCTGCTCTTATTCTATATTCCTATTTTTGGAATTACAATTCACTTTGGGAATATATTCTCTGGCTCTTATTAACCGGGAGCGTTATTTTTCAGGTAATAAGAATGTTTCCCTACACTTTTTTTGCGAAGAAGGAAACCCTCAGTGCAAAACAATTTAAGGAAGACTCGCACTTCAGCCTACTCGTCTCCAATGTTTATATGTACAATAAACGGTTCGACGATTATATAAATATTGTCGTAAATAAATTTGATCCCGATTTGATTCTTACATTGGAAACAGGCGAGGATTGGGAAGAAGCTTTAAGACAAATTGAGGACCGATATCCCTACACAATTAAAAAAGCATTGAACAATACTTATGGAATGTTGCTATACTCAAAACTTGAGCTTATAGATCCAAAGATTAAATTTATTGTTGAAGAAGATGAAGTTCCTTCTTTCCACACAAAAGTAAAATTAAACTCAGGCGATAAATTTGAACTGCATGCGCTGCATCCAAGACCACCGCGTCCCACCAAACTTCAGGATTCAACGAATCGAGATGCGGAACTTCTTCTTGTAGGCGAAGAACTGCGCGAGAATTCCTTTCCCACAATCGTAGCCGGGGATTTGAACGATGTTGCATGGAGCCGGACTACAAAACTGTTTCAAAAAGTAAGCGGATTGCTGGATCCGCGAATTGGCCGCGGAATGTATAGCACATTCAATGCTAAAAACCCTC
This sequence comes from uncultured Melioribacteraceae bacterium, assembly GCA_963821715.1. Taxonomy (GTDB): domain Bacteria; phylum Bacteroidota; class Ignavibacteria; order Ignavibacteriales; family Melioribacteraceae; genus CAWGET01. The sequence continues at coordinate 453,630 of CAWGET010000010.1, read as the reverse complement.
TCCTAAGATTTCCCTTAGACCACGTATTTCATTCGGATCATTTTAAATTGATGAGAATTGCCAGGTCAAAATTTTTCGGATCAGATCATTTTTCTATGTTCATCCATTTAAGTTATGATCCTGAGACAAAGAACCTGCAGGAAACTCCGGAAAATGACAAAGAAGATATTAAACAAGCTGATGAATTCATTAACAAAACTGAAATAAAAGATAAAAATATATAAAGGAGAATAATATGGGATTCATTTGGACACTCATCATAGGACTATTGGCCGGAGCGCTGGCAAAATTAATTATGCCGGGAAAAGATCCGGGAGGCTGCATAATTACAACTCTGCTCGGAATAGCAGGCGCATTTCTATTTACGTATATCGGAAAATTTTTAGGATTGTATGAAGTCGGGGAATCAGCCGGATTTATAGGCGCCGTTCTCGGAGCGATTATTCTTCTCGGGTTATACAGAATGTTTTTAGGAAAAAAAGAAAAATGAAAATAACAGTAGAGACGTTGCACGCTTCGACAAGCTCAGCGGCTAGCAACGTCTCTACATAATTTATTTAAACGCCCAGCGTAGTTCCTTCGCCGCGTAAATCTTTCACCGCCTGAATTACTCTTTCCTTCATTGCGGTTTCCGCTTTTTTAAGATAAGTTCTCGGATCATACATTTTTTTAACGCCGACTTCACCTTCAACTTTTAAAACACCGTCGTAATTTTTTAGCATGTGATCTACAAGAGGTCGAGTAAATGCATATTGCGTATCGGTATCTACGTTCATTTTTACCACACCGTATTCTAGAGTTTCTCGTATTTCCTCCAAAGAAGATCCGCTTCCGCCGTGGAATACGAGATAAAACCTTGCGTCTTCGCCAAACTTTGCTGCAACTGCGTCCTGGCCTTGTTTCAAAATTTCCGGACGAAGTTTTACGTTTCCGGGTTTATAAACTCCGTGTACATTACCGAAGGTTGCGGCAAACATATACTTTGCATCTTTTACTTCCGAAAGTCTTTCATAAACATACACCATATCTTCGGGTGAAGTATATAATTTTTCCGCGGGAGCGTCTTCGTTGCTAACGCCATCTTCCTCGCCGCCGACAACGCCAGCTTCAACTTCCAAAATTATTCCAAGGTCGCGGCATTCTTTAAGCAATTCAACAGCTTTATTCATATTGTCTTCAAGCGGAAGATCGCTTCCGTCAAACATATGGGAATTGAACAACGGTTTTTCTCCGCGCTCAACTCTTTTTTTAGATTCTGCTAAAAGCGGTTTAATGAATGGTTCAACTTTTTTATCCTGGCAATGATCGGTATGTAAAGCCACATTTATATCATACTTTTCTGCGATAAAATGTACGTGCTGTGCAATCGTAATTGCTCCTGTTGCTGCATCCTTAATCATCTGACCCGAAGCGAATTCTCCACCGCCGGTTGAGACTTGAATAATTCCATCCGATTTTGTTTCGGCAAGTGCCTGCAAAACTGCATTTGCAGTTAATTCCGATGTTACATTAATTGCCGGATAAGCGAATTTATTTTTCTTTGCGTTCTCCAACATATCCAAATATTTCTTATGATCTACAACCGGCATATCTGCTCCTTTCATTTATTCAAAAATATCAGCCTTAAATTTAAATAATTTTTTATGAATTAGCGAATTTACGGACTCGCGGATATTAATTTTTGCAAATAGCTTTGTTCCGCATTTTCTTTTGACTTTTGACATTTACTTTTTAAAATTTTTTATCAGAATTTCTTATCTTTAATGATAAATAAATTTGTAGGAATTTTATCATAGATGGATAACAAACTTTCCGGTATTGAACATTTCGTATTCGACCTTGACGGAACTCTCGTTGAATCGCACAGAACTATTCATGAAGCAACGCTTCAATCTTTTAGGAAGATGGGAATTGAAGGCGCTTTGCCCGAAGCTGAATTTTATAGAATGATCGGTTTTCATTTTGAGGATATTTTTAACGCGTTCAATATAAACGTGCCGGATTTTGAAGAATTCATAAATATTTATAAATCTTTTTATTTTGATTTTATAGATTCTTCGGCGCTTTATCCCAATGTAGAAGAAACGCTTTCCCATTTAAAAGAAAACAAACTATACAGTTTCTCTTCTTACAACAAAAGGCCAGGATCAGGCGGAAAAGATTATAGATCATTTCAATCTGAATAAATATTTTGATTTTATTATGGGAAGAAGAAACGGCATAGCGCATAAACCTTCCCCTGAACCGCTTTTATTTGTTTGCGGCGAATTAAATATCGATCCTTCAAAAACTTTGATGGTGGGAGATTCTGAACTTGACGTCATTTGCGGAAGAGACGCCGGAAGCAAAACATGCGGAGTAACTTACGGCTACCGAACTAGGGAACTGTTAGAAATAGAGAAACCCGATTTTATAGTAGACGGAATCTTGAGGAATTATACTTGAGCTCAAAGATTGATGCCTTAATATTGTGGCTCGCTTTTATGAATCTATATGCGTAACTTTCAAACTTTATAATTTTGTAATCTGGGAATTTAATATGAACGGCTACGTAAAAACAAAAAACGAAGACGGCGTTTGCGAAATTACTTTTTATCATCCGAAGGGAAATTCGCTTCCGGGGAATTTACTAAATGACTTAAAAGCAGCAATTGAAAAAGCCGGCGAGGATGACAAAGCAAATTTAATTCTTATTCGCAGCGAAGGCGAAGGAGCTTTTTGCGCTGGAGCTTCCTTTGATGAATTATTGAAAATTAAAGACGAAGAAACGGGCAAGAAATTTTTTATGGGATTTGCGGGTGTGATAAACGCAATGCGCAATTGCCCTAAATTTATTTTAGTACGCATTCAAGGAAAAGCTGTCGGAGGCGGAGTAGGATTAATCGCGGCAGCGGATTACGCGTTTGCGGTTAAAGACGCGTCGGTTAAATTAAGCGAGCTTGCTTTGGGTATCGGACCATTTGTAATCGGGCCCGCCGTAGAAAAAAAAATAGGCGCCGCGGCTTTTGCAGAGCTTACGATAAATTATGATTGGCATAGATCAGAATGGGCTTTCTCCAAAGGACTGTTTGATCAGCTCTTCGCTTCGGTTTCCGAAATGGACGAAGAGATAAAAAAGATGGCTGAGAAATTATCCGGCGCCAATCCGGAAGCCGTTATTGAACTGAAAAAAATGTTCTGGTCGGGCACAGAACATTTGAACGAACTTTTGAAAGAAAGAGCGAAATTGAGCGGAAAATTAGTCCTTTCCGAACACACCAAAAAATATATTGAAGAGTTTAAGAACAAATAAGTTCTTCGATGTTAAAACCTAATATCAAAAAAATAACTCTTCGTTTTTATGAAGAATTAAATGATTTGCTTCAATATATATAGGATTGGTTTTACAAATTTCGAGTCTTAAAAAATCCCGTTATCCAAAAAACGTTCTTTAAATTTCCTTCAAATTTATATAGTAAATTTATATATGAAATTACTCATTATTGAAGATAATAAAGAACTGGCGGAATCCATTTCTTCATATTTGAAGAAAGAATATCATGTATGCGATGCTGCCTATACATTTGCCGAAGCGGATGAAAGGCTTAATATAAATGAATACGACTGCGCTTTGGTAGATATTATGCTCCCGGACGGTTCCGGGTTGAATGTTATAAAAATTATAAAAAAGGTTCAGCCTAAATGTGGTATAATTGTAATTTCCGCAAAAGATTCTCTTGATGATAAAATCAGCGGATTAAATCTAGGCGCCGATGATTATATTACCAAACCTTTCCATCTTGCCGAACTTAACGCACGGGTTAAATCATTATCACGCAGAAGAAGTTTTGAAGGAACTAACGAAGTAGAAGTAAATGAATTGAAAATCGATCTTGATAAAAGAGAAGTAAGAGTAAATGAAAATGTTATTGAATTAACCCGCCGCGAATATGATATTCTGCTGTTTTTTATCAGCAACAAGGAAAGGGTTTTAACGAGGGAAGCAATAACTGAACATATTTGGGGCGATGATTCAAATGCTTTCGACAACCTCGATTTTGTTTATACCCACATTAAAAATTTACGTAAAAAATTAACAGAAGCCGGGGCAAAGGATTATATCCGTTCAGTTTACGGAGTAGGGTATAAGTTTACTACAAGATGAAATTATTAACAAAAATATCGCGCTATTATATTCTCAATTCAGCAATACTTTTTATAGCTGCTTTCGTAGCAATATTTTTGGCTTTGAACTGGATGATAAACGAAGAAATAGATGAACAGCTTTTATTGAGTCAGTCGGAAATTAAAGGGAAGATTAGAGACGGAATTATTGTAAATAATCCTCCCTTTATTGAGGTAACAGAGGTGCCGCAAAAAGTTAATGACGAAACTGCTTTAACTGATACGTCAATTTATATAAATAGCGAAGAAAGCGCTGAGCCTTTTAGGCAATCTGTTTCTTATTTTGAAAATAATGGAAAGAATTTCAAACTAATCGTTCGGACCTCTATTATAGAAAAAGAAGATTTGCTGTTAAGTCTCCTTTTAATTTTTGCTTTTATTTTTAGCCTTATGGTTATAATTCTTTATTTTATAAACCGCAAAGCTGCAAAGGAAATATTCAAACCTTTTTATGAGAACTTAAACCGACTAAAAAAATACAGTGTAAAATCAGGCAGCGGTATAGAAATAAAACAAAGTAACATTGATGAATTTGCCGAATTGAATAATGCACTAAAAGAGTTGTCGGTTAAAGCCGGCAAAGAATATAAGCTTTTGAAAGAGTTTACCGAAGATTTAAGTCACGAACTTCAGACTCCTGTTTCGGTAGTTAAAACAAAACTTGAACTGATGCTTCAAAAGGAATTTGCCGATGAAGAAACAATCGATTATATACGCAAAGCATATCGGAATATTAATAAACTTGATAAACTGAACAAATCTCTAGTACTCCTTTCGAAATTAGAAAGCGAAGAATTTTTCGATTCCACGCAGGTAAGTTTAAAAAGACTTGTTGAACGTGTTCTTGTTAATTTTACCGATATAGCCGAAGTACGTAATATAAAAATTAATGCTGATGTCAAATCGGAAAGACAAATTCGGGCTAATGAAACCTTGCTTGATATTTTAATCAGCAACTTACTATCGAACAGTATAAAACATAATTATAATAATGGAAAAATTTTCGTTGAACTGAAGGAAAATGTATTAAGAATTAAAAATACCAGCCACTCGGGCGAGTTAAAAAGCGAGGATGTATTTAATCGTTTTAAGAAGAAAAGTAATTCAAATGAATCTATTGGCCTCGGTCTCGCGATTGTTAAAAAGATTTGTTCATTGTATAATTATGAAGTTCAATATTTCTTCAAATTTGATATGCATATTATTGAGGTCAAATTTGAGTAAAAGAAATGTTGAAAAAGTATTTATATCTGAGCTTATTCTCTATCTTATTAGTAACTGCAGCTCAGGCACAAAATAACCTTGAATATTATCTGGAACAGGGAATAAAAAATTCCCCGTCACTTAAAGAGTATACAAATCTTAAATCCATAAACACTTTGCAAAAAGATTTAAATGCCGCACAAGTAAACGGCTTTAATATTTATCTTTCCGCAAATTATTTGTTCGCGCCCTATTTTAATAATAATGGACAGCTTATTTCTGCGAATCCCGCCCCGGATGCAATCGGTTATGATGTCGGCATTACAAATGGTGGTGAATACTCTGCACTATTGAACGTCGAAAAAAATATTTTTAACGGCGGAACACTCAATGCATTGAACAGGCAAACAAATGCATTCGGCAAACAGTACAATTATAAATATGAATATGATAGGCATAAACTTATAAAAGAAATTACGGAACAATATTTAACAACTTTTCAATATTATCGTCAGTATAAACTTGTGACTGAAATTGTTAACAACCTTAAAAAACAGCTTCAAATAACAACCGAGTTAATGCAAAAAGGAATGGAGACTGCTAAAAATTATCTGCTGCTTAAAGTTGAAGCCCGTAAACAAAAAGTTAATGCAACAGGAACTTATCAAACCTTTAGAGATAATCTATTTATACTAGATTCGCTCTGCGGAACAACCGATACACAGTTTATAAAAATTGAACCTGTTCAACTTGAAATAACTCCCCCTGTTAGTAAATCAAACTTTACTTTAAAATATACAATAGACAGTCTTGAAGCGGTAACAGATCAACTAGTATTTGAAAATAAATATAATCCGCAATTCAAATTATTTATGAATGCCGGTTTAAACGCAGTTGAACTGGAAGGAATTCAACGTAAATTCGGATTTAGTGCAGGGGTAAATTTCTCACTTACTCTATTTGACGGAATGCAGGAAAGTTTAAAAAGACAGCAGAATGAAATTCAACTAAAAACAATTAATAGTTATAAAAAGAATTCGCTTAAAAATATTGCAGTGGAAAAACAGAAATCCCTTTCGAAGATAAAATCTATTAAAGAAAATATTGATGAAATTTATAAACAAATTGAGGATTATAAGAAAATAATCAGAATATCGGAAGAAGAGCTGGAAAAAGGAAATATATCTATGATTGATTATCTGACAATACTTCGAAATTATGTCGATCTCCAAAAATCAAAAATCGAAAAAGAGATTAATTATCAAACCGAAATTAATAATTACAATTATTGGAATTGGTAGAATGGAACCGAGAAAACTAATTAATAAAAAGTTTAAAACAGCTGCTTTGCTGATATTTATTATTGTGTTAAGCGCCTGTTCATCAAATGAAAATAGTAAGCATATGGAAAAAGCTGCCGGTACGCCTGTAAAAACAACCCATCCGGTCAAAACAGATTTGACAGAATATTCGGAATTAAATGCCACTACTGTTTTTCTTAACAAAGAAATTGTGAGAGCTACATTTCCTGGATTTATAGGCGAAGTATATAAAAATATCGGAGACCGGGTAAATAAGGGCGATCACTTATTTCTTATTCGTACACTTGAGTCAAGTACTATAGACTCGTTGAATATTCAAGTTGAGAATGAAACATTTAAAGGCGCCGTTCCCGTAATGGCAAATTCAAACGGGACTTTAACCGGACTGAATTATCATACCGGCGATTATATAACGGAAGGTGAAAAAATTGCAGTTATAAAAAACCCTTCCTCATTATTTATCAGTTTAAATGTGCCTTACCAAATCGTTTCTCAAGTTGACAGAAATACTAACTGTATTGTAAAACTGCCGGACGGCCGGTTAATAAATGCTTATGTTTATAACATAATACCCAGTATTGATTCGGCATCGCAAACACAGAAATATTTGTTGAAACTAAAGGATAATATACATCTGCCCGAAAACTTAAATGTTACGGTTAATGTTCCTGTTAAAAAGAAAAAAGATATTCTAACAGTAAAGAGAAGTGCGGTAATGAGCAATGAAATAATGACAAGATTTTGGGTGATGAAATTAATGAACGATTCAACTGCCGTAAGGGTTGATATAAAAAAAGGAATTGATACAGACAGTCTTGTTCAGATAGTTGATACAAAAATAACCATTAACGACCAAATTATTTATTCCGGTGCTTACGGTTTGCCCGATACTGCAAAAATTTCTGTTAGTAAATAATATGAAGAACAATTTGCTAAAATATAAAAGCCCCATTGCTGCTGTACTTATATTAATATTAGCAGGTGGAATATATTCATTATTAACTTTAAAAACCGGATTATTTCCAGATATCACCTTTCCTAAAATTAAGATAATTGCGGATAACGGAGACCAGCCGGTAGATAAAATGATGGTAACCGTAACCATTCCCTTGGAAAATGCAATTAAAAGAGTGGAAAAGTTAAACATGCTACGCAGCAAAACAAGCCGCGGCAGTTGCGAAATTTCAGCTTTTCTTAATTGGGGTTCCGATATTGATTTAGGTAAGCAAAGAATTGAAGCACGTATAAGTGCAATTAAACAGGTGCTTCCGGCCGGGGTAAGCATAGTAGTTGAAAAGATGAATCCGTCTATCCTTCCTATTATGGGTTACTCTGTGGAAGGGAACAATAAATCTCAGATTGAATTAAGAAAAATAGCAGAGTTTACTTTAAAACCACTTCTCTCAAGAATTCCTGGCGTTGCCGATGTTGGAGTTATCGGTGGTAAAGTAAAAGAATACCACATAATTCTTAATCCTGAAAAAATAAGTAACCTTGGTATTACACCCATGCAGATTTCATCTGTATTATCTCAATCTAATTTTATTTCTTCGACGGGATTAACAACGGATTATAACAGGTTATACCTGACATTAACGGATGCGGCGATTAAGAATAAGAATGAACTGGAAAATACTATTATTGTTAATACACCTAAAAATAAAGTTCGTCTCAAAGATATCAGTACTGTTGAGATAGGAGAAAGAAGAGATTTTGTTAAGATTAATGCTAATGGAAAAAACGTACCTTTAATTGCGATTTTAAAACAACCTTCAGCAAATCTGATTGATGTTTCTACTGCCATTGAAAAGCAATTAAGTAATATTAATAACGTCCTACCCGAAGGTGTTAGCCTTCGGCCTTTTTATAATCAATCGAGTTTTGTTAGCAATGTGGTTAGTAGCCTGAGAGACGTTCTTTGGATTGGACTGCTTCTGGCAATTATTATTACGATTTTATTCCTCCGCTCTTTAAAAGCCAGTTCGGTAATTTTAATAACCATTCCGATTACACTGGGATTAACCTTGATTATACTTTATGTTTTTAACTATACAATGAATATAATGACAATTGGTGCAATTGCTGCTGCAATTGGGCTTATAATTGATGATGCGATTGTAGTAGTGGAGCAAATTCACAGAACTCATGAAGAAAATCCTGGCAAAAGTAGTTACCAGCTTGTAAATCAAGCCATCAAATATTTATTGCCCGCTATGATAGGTTCTTCTTTAAGCACTATAGTCATTTTTTTACCATTTGCTCTAATGGGTGGCGTAGCGGGTTCCTATTTTAAAGTTTTAACCGATACGATGATTATTACTCTTGTTTGTTCATTTTTTGTTGTATGGATAGGATTGCCGGTTATATATATTTTACTTTCAAAAGAAAATCATTCCGTTAAAGAAAAGAAGAAATCATTAAAACAAAAGAACTGGATTTATTTTTTTATTCATAGGCCAATTATTGCTGGTATGTTTGCGGCTATTCTAATAGGTGTTTCCGTATTCATTTTACCGCATCTTCCATCAGGTTTTTTACCTGAGATGGATGAAGGTACAATTGTACTGGATTATGTGAGCCCTCCGGGTTCATCGCTGGAAGCAACTGATAAAATGTTACAGGAAGTTGATAAAATATTAAGAAAAACACCGGAAGTAGAAAGTTTTAGCCGTAGAACCGGTACTCAACTCGGATTTTTTATAACTGAACCTAATGATGGCGACTATTTGATTAAATTGAAAAATAGCAGGACAAAAACTACAACTCAGGTTTCTGATGAAATTCGTACAAAAATTGAAAATGTTTTACCTGCTCTTCAAATCGATTTTGGGCAGGTAATTACCGATATGCTGGGAGATCTTATGTCATCGGTTCAACCGATTGAGGTTAAATTATTTGCAAATGACCATAATAAACTTAAAATATTGGCAGATAGTGTTGCTTCCATTATTGCGAATGTTAGAGGCACTGCAGATGTTTTTGATGGTATTGTTATTGCAGGGCCGGAAGTTGATTTTAATCCAAAGGCTGCTAATCTTTATCAATACAATTTAACTCCTGCAGACCTCCAATTCCAGCTTCAGACTAAAATTGAAGGAACAATTCCGGGAAGCATTTTAGAGCCTAATCAATTAATAAATATAAGATTAATGGAAAACAGGCAATTACCTTCAATTAACAAATTACAACAGAGTTTTATTTTTCTAAATAATGGCAAACTAAAACCGATTGAAGAATTTACAGATATTAATTTGAAGAATGGTGTTGCTGAGATTGATAGGGAAAATTTAAAACCAATGATTGCAGTTACTGCAAGATTAAACCAGCGTGATTTAGGCAGTACTTTAAATGAGATTAAAAGTAAAATCAATTCAAACATCAACTTACCTAAAGGTTATCAAATTGTATACGGAGGTTCCTATGCACAGCAACAACAGGCGTTTAGTGAATTATTAATTATTTTAGTTTCTGCGATACTTCTTGTATTTATTGTAATATTGTTTCTGTTCAGAAATATTAAAATTTCTTTTGCCATCATTTTTATAGCGGTACTTGGAATAGCAGGAAGTTTGATTGCTTTGTACATTACAGGTACACCATTGAATGTTGGAAGTTATACTGGAATTATAATGATAATTGGAATCATCGGAGAAAATTCAATCTTCACTTTTCTTCAATACCATCAAAATAGAGAAAACAATTCAATTGAAGAATCAATTATTGATTCAATATCTACAAGAATTCGTCCAAATTTAATGACAGCATTCGGTGCCATTATTGCCTTACTTCCACTAGCACTCGGAATTGGATCCGGTGCACAAATGCATCAACCTCTGGCAATTGCTATTATTGGTGGTTTCATCCTTGCAATTCCACTTTTGCTTATTGTATTGCCGACTATTCTTAGAATTATAGAAAGATGAAAATTTGGTTCCAAGGGAAAAATAAATTTTACTACCCTGTGTTATCTGGTTAGTCAGCGTCATCTGCGTTCTTTTAAAGATTTCCGCTTCAAATTTAATTCAGAATTATGAAGTATCTTATATTTATGAAAAACCAACTCGATTGCTTATGCAAAAATGTTTACTGCTGATTTTACTATATATTTTAATTTTCTCGCAAGTTTTATATGCCTCCGCCATAAAAGCAACAGTCTTAGAGAAAGAGACTAATGAACCGTTAACAGGCGCTAATATAAGTTTATACAAAACAACTGATACGACTGATGCTGTTGAAGGAACAGTAACTGATCTTAATGGAGTATTTGAATTTGAGAATGTTACACCGGACAAGTATAAAATTGTCATTTCATTCATAGGATTTAAATCACATGTTATACAAAATATTTCGGTTGTAAATGATGTAGACTTAGGTACTATTTATCTTGAGCCGAAGGATATTTTGATGGAATCAGTTATAGTTGAAGGTAAAAAAGAAATTATAACAAACACACTGGAAAAGAAAATATATAATGTCGATAAAGATATTATATCACAATCCGGTTCGGCGAGTGAATTACTACAGAACATACCTTCTGTTACAGTAGACATTGACGGAAATGTAACATTAAGGAACAGCGGCAATATTACCTTTTCAATATATTTGAAAATACTGCGTTTCAGTTAAATGCATTTTATTATTTCCCGACAATAACTCCCCAGGGGAAAAGAAACTCATTTTATTATTTTAATTTCGCATTCAAACAGCAATTTATTAATAAAAAGCTGGCATTTACTTTTGCAATTTCTGATGCATTTCATACTTACGAGGTTAATCGTCAAGTCAGTTCCAACGAATTAAATCAAGAATATTCTATAAAACGAAAATATCCGGTATTTTATCTGGGCATAACTTGGAAATTTAATGATTTCGAAAAAGAAGAAAGTCCCTATCCAACAGAAGGACTCAGAAAATAAATTTTATTAATCGGCGGTTATCAGTTCTATCTGCGTCATCTGCGTTCTATTAAACAGGAACTCTTCAAATTTGCTTCAGTTTCTCCTGTTATATTAACCATACAAATTACCATCAACTTAAAAAGGAGAAAGTGTTATGAAGAAGTTATTGGTCTTAATATTGGTTGCGGCTTTTACAGTTACCTTATCGGCTCAGGATGTAAATGTTCCTAAAGAAGTAAAAGAAGCATTCACGCAAAAATATCCGAATGTGATGAATGTAAAATGGAGCAAAGAAAACAGCGAAGAATTCGAAGCAGAGTTTACATTAAACGGTGTAAAAACATCGGTTGTTCTTGATGAAGAAGGAGATATCGAAGAGACAGAAACAGCAGTAACAATAGGTGATTTGTCCGGTAATGTTATCTCATACGTAAAAGATAATTACAAGGGTTATGATATAACCGAAGCAGCTAAAATTGTGGATGAAGACGGAAATGTTTTTTACGAAGCGGAAATTTCCAAAGGTGAATCAAGAACAGATTTGTTATTTGATACTGCGGGCAACCCAGTAAAAAAACAAAAAGAAGCTGAAGACGAAAGCTATGATGAAGAAGACGAAGACTAAGTTAAATCTATAGAAAATTTATTAATAAAATTTGGAGGCTTTTGAATGTATATTTCATTTCATAAGCCTCTATAATCAAAAAAATATTTTCCCAATTTATTCTTCCTTTATAATAAATCCCAAAAATTATTGGAATGTAATTATATTAAAAAAAAGAACCTTTTGATTATAGAATTAACAATAAATTACCTTACTTTATAAGTGCGATTCTTATTTAGATAAAATATATGTTGCCTAAAATAAAAAAAATATCTCTTCGATTTTATGAAGAATTAAATGATCTCCTTCCCGAGGAAAAAAGAAAAATCGAATTTGGACATGAATATATCGACAAAACTTCTATCAAAGATGTAATCGAATCTTACAGCGTTCCTCATACAGAAATTGATTTGATTCTTGCAAACGGCAAATCTGTAAATTTTGATTACATAATTGAAGACGGCGACCGCTTTGCAGTTTATCCGCAATTCGAATCTTTTGATATTGAAGAAATCCAGCATTTACGTCCAAAACCATTGCGTAAACCAAAGTTTATTCTGGATGTTCATCTCGGCAAACTTGCAAAATATATGCGTATGCTCGGACTCGATACGTTTTATAAAAATGATCTTGACGACGAAGAAATAATCAATATTTCTATCAAACAGAGAAGAGCGATCTTAACCCGCGACAAAGGAATTTTAAAAAACAAAAGTGTAACTCACGGATATTTTGTAAGAAACACAGATCCCGAAAAACAATTATTTGAGATTGCAGAAAGATTTCATCTAAAAAATGAAGTTAAAGAATTTTCACGCTGTATTGAGTGTAATGAAATTCTTCAAAGAATAGAAAAGGATGAAATAATTGAAAGGATTCCTGATAAAGTGAAGAATTTTTACGAGGAGTTTTTTATCTGCAGAAATTGCGATAAAGTCTACTGGAAAGGAAGCCACACCGAAGAGATGGAAAAATTAATTCAAAAAATTAAAGAAAAGATTTAATTTCAAGCTGGCAGTTCGAAAGCAAAAGTTGAACCGTAACCTTCGTTGCTTTCCGCCCAGACTTTTCCGTTGTGTTCTTCCACAATTCTTTTCACAATCCAAAGCCCGAATCCGCTGCTCGATTCTCCGCCGGTTGGTTTTCGGCTGAGTTTAACGCCCTTATCAAATGCGCGTTCGAGCTCAGCCTTTGGAAGCCCGTAACCATTATCTATAACTTTTACAATAACCGCACCATTTCTCTTTTCTGAAACAATTTTTATTTCGGTTTCTTTCGGCGCAAATTTAATAGCGTTACTTATTAAGTTATCAACCACTTCATCAATTTTATCGGGGTCAATTTCAATTTCCTCTATTTCTTCATCCAAATCCAAACTCAGCAAAAGCTCTTTCTGCTTCGCAGTAAAGTCGAATCGCTGCTTAACTGTTTGGATAGTTTTATTAATAGAATATTTCTGCAGATTTAACTTTAATAACTGTTCTTCTAAACTTACTAGCTGTGTAACCTCTTCGGCGAGTTTTAGGATTTTATGCGAAGTCGAAAGCAAACTCTTCATCAATTCCTGCTGCTCAACTGCGTTTAGATCGTACGATTCCAATAGCTGCACAAAATTTTGAATAGCCGCAGCGGGATTTTTAATATCGTGAACTACCATCGTCATCAAATCATTTTTTTGATTCTGAAGTTCTTCCAGTTTTTTTTGCTGCCGCAGAAGATAATCTCTTTGTTTTTCAAGCTCAAGGTTGGCACCCGAAAGAGCGCTTATTCTGATATCGAGGATGAGGCATTTTTCTTCGAGGAAGGCAAGCCTTGCCGATAGATTTTTGTTCTCCGCGAGGAGTTTATCTATTTCTGTTTTATTTCCTAAAATCGGGGACGATTTATCCGGCGAACGTTCGTAGGATGAGGATTTTTTTTTCAACATTATAAAGATAAAGATGAATAAAAAGAAGGAAAAAACTATCCCTGCTGATAACAATATTATATCCACAACCACGCGACCTTAAGAAATTTATAATCGGAAAATAATCATAATAAAATTAAAAAAAAATTCAGTCCACAAACAAACTAAATTAGTACGAACAAAACAAACCGAAAAAATTTACTGTGTTACTTATCACATCAGAAAACATTTTTAAAATTAAATTTGCATTAAAATTATTTGCGCCTTATATTCTTAGTCATAATTATGATATTTCCTAAATAATTAAGGTTTTGTTTTGGTTGATGAAATTGATATAAAAATTTTGAACAGACTTCAGGAAAACGGGAGGACAAAGCGAAATGAGTTGGCAGAACTTGTAGGATTGTCTTTGCCTTCATTAAGCGAACGGCTTAAAAAGTTAGAAGAAAAAAAAATAATTGAAGGTTACTTTACTAAAGTAAATAGAAAAGTTTTCAACTATGATATAATGACATTTATTCTTGTTGTAATGGATTCATCAAAAAATTATAAACGGCTTGCCGACCATGTAAACAAAACTCCGGAAATTTTAGAATGTCATTCGGTGCTCGGCGAAGGCTCTCATATGCTTAAAGCAGTTGTAAAAGATTCCGAAGCGTTAGAGAAACTGCTGAGCAAGATTCAGGGTTGGGCCGGAGTTCAAAGAACAATTACAAGCTTTGTATTATCCACAATAAAAGAAACTACTAAATTAAACATATAAAGGAGCAAAAATGAAAAACGAAAATTTTTCCGCCAAGGATGTTCTCGAATTCATAAAGGAAAATGATATTAAATTTGTTGATTTTAAATTTATGGATTTCCCCGGACAGTGGCAGCATTCAACAATACCGGCTTCAGAGCTGGACGAAGATAAATTTGAAGACGGTTTGGGTTTTGACGGATCCTCAATACGTGGATGGAAACCGATTAACGAAAGCGATATGCTAATAATCCCGGATCCGCGGACTATGTATGTTGATAAATTTATTGAAGCGCCGACCATAAGTCTGGTTTGCGATGTTTACGAACCCGCCACAAAGGAAAAATATTCCAGATGCCCCAGAAATATTGCTCAAAAAGCAGCGGCTTATTTAAGTTCATCCGGAATTGCCGACACTGCATATTTCGGTCCTGAAGCGGAGTTTTTTGTTTTCGACGACGTCCGCTTCGATACGGGACCGAATAAATCTTATTATTATTTAGATTCATCCGAAGGACGCTGGAATTCCGGACGAGAAGAATCTCCGAACCTCGGATACAAACCACGCTATAAAGAAGGATATTTCCCGGTACCGCCTACGGATTCTTTAATGGATTTACGAAACCTGATGGTAACAAATTTAATCGACGCAGGAATAAGAGTGGAAGCACAGCATCACGAAGTAGCGAGCGGCGGGCAGTGCGAGATCGATTTAAGGTTTCAGCCTTTACTGCAAGCAGCCGATGAATTGCTTCACTTTAAATATATTGTAAAAAACACAGCACGTTTAAATAATAAAACCGTTACCTACATGCCCAAACCAATTATGGGCGATAACGGAAGCGGAATGCACGTCCACGTTAGTTTGTGGAAAAACGGCGATCCATTGTTTGCGGGCAACGGATATGCCGGACTTAGCGAAATGGCTCTCTATTTTATTGGTGGTTTGCTAAAGCATGCCTCATCGCTGCTCGCGTTCACAAATCCAACGACTAATTCTTACAAACGTTTGGTGCCCGGATTTGAAGCGCCTGTTAATCTTGCTTATTCACAAAGAAACAGAAGCGCCGCTGTAAGAATCCCTTTATATTCAGCAAGTCCAAAAGCGAAGCGAGTTGAGTTCAGATGTCCGGATCCCTCGGCAAATCCGTATTTAGCATTCGCCGCAATATTGATGGCAGGCTTGGACGGAATCACAAATCGAATTGATCCGGGTGATCCGTTGGATAAAAATATTTACGATATGGCTCCGGAAGAATTGAAGAACGTTCCTTCAACGCCGGAATCTTTAAGCGCAGCGTTACGCGCCTTAGCCGACGATCACGAATATTTGTTGAAGGGAGATGTATTTACGGAGGATGTGATAAACACATGGATCAATTATAAGTTTGATAAAGAAATTAAACCGATGGCATTGCAGCCTCATCCGTTCGAGTTTAATTTATATTATGATGTATAATAACTATTAAAGAAAACTTTAATTAAAAAGAGTTATTAATAATTTTCAGTCGCGAATGTGTGAATAAGTTAGAGCATTCGCGGCTTTTCCTATCAAGATAGCAAGTTCAAAAACCAGATTATTTTAGGAACATAGATTAACTTCTTATTACTTTTCCCGGCATTGCACCCGTATGACTACCCTTTTCAATTACTATTTTTCCGTCAATAATTACGTAGGGAATTCCCTCCGGATACTGATGTGAATTGGTAAATGTAGCTTTGTCTTTAATATTTTCATAATCAAATATTACAATATCCGCAGCTTTTCCTTCGCCGATTCTGCCCTTTTCGGAAAATCCTAATTTATCTGCGGGCATCGAAGTCATTTTTTTGATCATTTCTTCGAGAGGAACTACTTTTCTTTCCCTCGAATAATAGGCGATTGCTCTGGGGAATGTACCATACGCCCTCGGATGAGCAATGTTTTTCGTCATTGGAGGATAAGGAGCATGAGCGCCTGAATCAGATGCGATCATAACTCGAGGATGCGCAATTATTTTCTCAGTTGATTTTTCTTCCATTCCGAATCCCATCATCATTACGCGATTGTCATTTTCTTTAATTATTTTTACTGCGGCTTCAAAAGGATCTGCCTCTTCTTCGACGGCAATTTCTTCAACTGTTTTTCCCTGATATTTCTTTAATTCAGAGTTGCCAACGCTGGAAATTAAAACTCCGTCCCATTCACCGTCTAAATTCGAAACTTTCTTTTCCGCATATTCTTTCATCTCAGCCAGTTTAGATTTATCATCCAATCGGGAAAGAAAGTCTTTCGTTCCGCCGTCTCGCGCCCAAAGAGGAAACAGGTTTGAAAGACCGGTATGATATGCAACATATGTATAACGATCGGCATGAATATCAATCCCTTCTTCCGCTGCTCTATCCATTCTTTCAAGAACCTGATCTGCTTTGTCCCAATTTGATTTACCTGAAACTTTGAGATGGGAAAGCTGCAGACTTGATCCCGATTCGCGGGCTATCCTTATCGCCTCATCCACTGCTTCAAGAACTTGGTTGTCCTCATTCCGCATATGTGTTGAGTAAATTCTCCACTGTTTCGGCGCGGCTTTACAGAGTTCGATTAATTCTTCCGTTGAGGCGAAACTGCCGGGAGTATATTCCAATCCTGTTGAAACTCCAACCGCTCCATTTTCTATCGCTTTCCGAACTTCATCCTTCATCTTCTCCATTTCGGACTTAGTTGCCGAACGATCATCTAAACCAACAATATATTCCCGAACTGATCCCAGACCAACCATCGATGCAAGATTTAAAGAAAAGTCTCGTTTGGAAAAATTATTTAAAAATTCTCCCAATGTTCTCCAATTCAATTCTTCGCCATATCTCTCCTTGAAGTTTTGTCTTGTTCTCTCAAATTCAGGCCCGCCTAAAGGTCCCCAGCTCGATCCGTCCTGTCCGGTTACTTCGGTGGTAACTCCCTGTCTTATTTTACTTTCGGCTTTTGGATTTAATATTAATCCAACATCAGTATGGGAATGAATATCGATAAACCCCGGCGACACTTTCAATCCCTGGGCGTCAATTATTCTTGCCGATTTCTCTGAAGCGAGCTGTCCGATTTTTACTATTTTGCCGTCTTTTATTCCCAGGTCTCCTTTGAATTCTTTTTGTCCCGAACCGTCAATTATATAACCGTTGGCGATAATAAGATCAAATTCTCGCGAGGTCAGAGTGATTTTCGGAAATCCCGAAATTCCTAAAACAAATGCGGATGTTCCAACTAAAGATGAGTTTTGAAGAAACTTTCTTCTGTTAATCTTTTTCATGGTTTTCTCAATTGGGAATAAAACTTTTGGTTCAATATAAATACTTTTCATCTTAATATCATATTCCCTATTTTTAAACTTGTAACACAATTTCTCGAGTCCGTATTTTTTAAGGAAAAACAAAAACAGGTTGGAAAACCTGTTTTACAAATAAAATTTAATTATGCAAACTATAAAAAAACCTGAATTGCTTGCTCCGGCGGGCAATTGGAAAGCGCTTAAAACCGCGGTTAAGTTCGGCGCGGACGCAGTTTATTTCGGAATTGAAAATTTAAATATGCGCGCTAAAGCCGCCAATTTTAAATTGGAAGAATTAACGGAAATGGTTGAATTCTGTCATCAAAATAATGTTGACGCTCATCTTACATTAAATACAATTGTTTTCGAAAACGAACTTGAGCAGCTCGATAGAATTATTCCCGCCGCTAAAAAAGCCGGAATCGATTTTATAATTTGCTGGGATACTGCGGTAATCAATAAATGTCTTGAATACGAAGTTCCGTATTGCGTAAGCACGCAGGCTTCGATATCGAATTCTTCGGCTGCTAAATTTTATAAACGACTCGGAGCAAAACGAATTGTTCTGGCGCGGGAATGTTCTCTTGAAAAAATTAAAGAAATAAAAAAAGAAGTAGATATTGAAATAGAAACTTTTGTTCACGGCGCAATGTGCGTTGCGATAAGCGGACGATGTTTTATGAGTCATGATGCATTTGGCAAAAGCGCTAATCGCGGAGAATGTATTCAGCCTTGCAGACGCGAATTCGAAATTGTAGATAAGGACGAAGGAAAATCTTTCATAATCGGAGAGGATTATGTGATGAGTCCGAAAGATCTTTGTTCCATAGATTTTATAGACAATCTGATAGAAGCCGGTATCGATTCTTTCAAAATTGAAGGGCGGAAAAGAAGTCCCGAATACATAGCAAAAGTCGTTGGCGCTTACAGAACAGCTATAGATCTTTATTTTGAAGGAAAACTTACCATTCAAAAGAAAGAAGATTTAAGAAAAGAATTGGAAGAAGTTTATAACCGGGGATTTTCGAGCGGATTTTATTTTGATAAACCCGGAGCTGAAGAATTTACAGATCAATACGGCAGCAAAGCAACCACAAGAAAACAATTCGTAGGAAAAGTGATAAATTATTTTCAGAACGCCAAAGTCGCGCATGTTAAAATTCAATCGAACAAAGTGAACGTTGGAGATAAAGTTTATTTTATAGGAAATACAACCGGACTAGTGGAAACCGAATTGTCATCAATAAGAAAAGACGACGCCGAAGTTTCGGCGGGAGAAAAAGGAGAAGAGATAACTTTTAAAGTTGACGAGTTGGTTCGCCCGGGAGATCAGGTTTATAAAGTAATAAAAGTTTAATTATAACTACTTACTGCTTCGTCTAAATCGTTGAATATTTTGAAAACTTTATCCATTCTTGTAAGATGAAGAATTCCCAAAGGCATTTCATTAGTGAACACAAGCCGAAGATCGCCGTTGTAAGTAACCGCTTTCTTTAAGGACGCAACGAGAACTCCGAGAAATGTTGAATCAACAAAATCGCACAAACTTAAGTCGACTACAATATTTTTGTTATCTTTTTCAATTGTTTCAGTTAAATATTCTCTAAAGCTGCCGGCTTTTTCTAAAGTGGCTCTGGATAAAGGAACAGAAACCACCGTTACACCGTTTATATCTTTTTTGTTAAACATCAATTCGCCTGATCTTTATAATATAAGTCTTAATTTATATAAATTATTACAAACATTTAAAATAATAAATTTATGACGAAAATAGGAGCGCAAAAAATCATTCAAGATAATTTTATACCTTTGCCTCGTAACAAATAAAATCATTCAACAATTTGTGAGTCATCATTTCCGTTTCCATTTTCAATTTCTTTTCCTTCTTCCTCACTTTCAACTCCGCCAATCATTATTCTTCCTACAATTGCGGCGTGACGGTTTATGCGCAAAAAGAGATCGATAAGTTCCAGGTGCAATTCATTAGTTTGAACTGATTCAGGAATATCCTGCCGCAATCTTTCGAAGTGAGATCGTTTTAGATCCAGCTCACCCGCCTTATATTTTTGATATTTGTTTTCTAATTTTCGCCCGCGTTCATAATCGGTATCTTTAAAAACGGCAATGGCACGAGTTACCTGCTTAACCGTGCGAAGATGGAATTTTGCAAGTTCCGCGCGTCCCTCTTCGGAAAAGCGCAGGTTGTATTTAATTCTTTTTTTTGCCAGACTTCGCAGCCGCGATGAAATCAAATCGGCAATAAACTCAAACTCCGCAGAGCATTGCAAAGCCTGAAAAGATTCTTCGGCAATTTCTTCTTCAATATCCTGCTGAGAAATTTTGGTTAAATATTTTGCGGTATTAAATTGAAGATAATCTACTTCCTTCTCCAGCTCTTTTATTTCGCTAAGTATTTCCGGCTTGTCTTCAAAAAAAGGAATAATAATTAATTCGGTCATCCGTTTAACTTTCTCGGCAAAATTTATTACTTCGGCTTTTGCAAGATTAACGGCTATTGCCGGAGTTGAGATAAGAGAATTCTCGAGAAATCTGGTTTGGTATGGAGGAATCTCTTCAACCTCTTTATCGGGAAGAATTTTAACAACAAGTTTTGCAATCGGAGTTAAAAACGGCAAAAAGGCAATGGCATAAAGCACATTAAATACGGTGTGAGCATTTGCAATTTGACGCGGTAAAACGGAATTATCCGCCGCCAAACTTGAAGTTCCGGTAACTGAAGAAGAAATTGTTCTTATCAATTCTGCGAATGAGGGTATCCACCATACAAAAATTAAAACGGCTATTATTTTGAACAAGGTGTGAGCAAACGCTACTCGTTTAGCTTCGCGACTAGTATGGATTGCCGCTATAAATGCAGTAACCGATGTTCCAATATTGGAACCGAATATCAACGGAATCGCGGCCTCTAGAGTTATCAGACCCTGAGCGCTTAAGACTAAAATAATTCCGAGAAAAGCTGCGCTGCTTTGTATTAAAGCCGTGAATAAAACCCCGATCAAAATTCCGAGGACAGGATTTTCGAGCGTGAGTAAAATATCTACAAACGCATCAAATGTCCGCAATGGAGTCATTGCGCTGGACATTATATCCATTCCGAAAAATAAAATACCGAATCCTAAAATCGCCTGTCCGAAATTTTTAACTTTTTTGGAGGTCGGGAAGTAATATAGAAAAAAACCGGCTCCGAGAATCAGCAGCGCGTAATCGGAAATTCTAAACGCTATAAGTTGAAGAGTGATTGTTGTACCGATTGAAGCGCCGAGAATTACGCCTAGAGTTTGAACAAAACTCATTAATCCTGCCTGAACAAAACTTACTAACATAACGGTTGTTGCACTCGAACTTTGAATTATGGAAGTAACCAAAACTCCGATTCCCAAGGCGATGAAACGATTTTTTGTAGCGAGAGCCAGATAAGAACGGATTTTTGTTCCGGCGGCTTTTTTCAGCCCTTCGCTCAGCAAATACATTCCGAAAAGAAAAAGTCCGAGTCCGCCGATCACTCCGCTAATCAGCAGCAAAACCCAATTATTTTCCCGCGTTTTCACTGTAAAATAAAGCGGTGTGAACTCGCGGTGATAATCCTTAATTTTGACGGAAAAAATATATCTTCCCGCTTCCGCGCCAAGTTTAACGCTTGTAGAGGCCACTCCGTTAGAATCGCTATATACAATTGGATTTTGAATTTTCGTTCCGCGGTTGTCATCTTTATGGGAAATAAGCTCAAACAGAATTGGAATATTCGGAACGGGTGAATCGGAGCTGTCAACAACAATTACCGTTAGGGGTTCGGATAATTTTTCGCCGGAAGTGGCGTAAATCGTTTCTGAATAGTGTGATGATAATTTTGATTTAAGGCGCAGGTTAAGGGAATCGATCTGCGCTGCGGTTTGTAGCGTAGCGGTAAAAATCAATATTATTACAAAGATTTTTTTCATCGCGCCAACAATTAACAATCAAAACTTGTAAACTTAGCAAAATGGATATGTTTGTCAAGGAAAAAGTAGCTTGGTTTCGTTTCAACCGCTAAAGTAAGAACGCTATGAATATTCTTAAAAAAAGAAATCTACTAAACTTTAATAATAGATTTCCATAATTAGAGAAAACGCCTTAAATTTAACTAAACAAACGGTCATATCTGTATTTATTCAAGGATCCGGCAATCTGCACGGCGGATTTCCAGGACCGCTTTTTTTCACGTAATAATTAAAACCAATTTTGTTATGAAAAATCTAATTGCGCTTTGTTTGTTGGTTTGTTTTTCCTGTTATAATACAAACGCCCAAAACCCGCCGGATAGTGTGGTGATAAAAATTTTATCTTATAATATTTATCACGGAGAAGCAATGGATGGAAGCTACGATTTGGATAAGATCGCCAAAATAATTACCGCAGCTGATCCGGATTTAGTTTCACTCCAGGAAGTCGACTTTAAAACAGAACGGAATAATGGGAAGGATCTTGCTACGGAACTTGCATATCGGACGGGAATGATTCCATTATTCGGGAAAGCGATGGATCATAATGGCGGTGAATATGGAAACGCCATTTTGTCCAAATATACTTTTATAAAATCGAGAATTGTTCCTCTTCCATTCACCGAAGGGAGAGAGCCGAGAAGCGCGCTTGAAATAACTACAGAAATATCTTCCGGCGATACAATTTCTTTTATCGCGACCCATTTGGATTACCCGATGGACTACAACGGCGATAGATTGATGCAGACGAATAAAATAAATAAAGAATTTGTTCGGAATGATTATCCCACAATATTGGCCGGGGATCTTAACGATTTTCCGGGAAGCGAAGCAATAAATATTTTGGAAGAATTTTGGCTTCCGGCTTATGATACAGTCAACCCCAAACCAACTTTCCCGTCGAATAATCCGGAAAGAAAAATTGATTACGTAATGGTTCATCCGAAAAATCGATGGGAAATAATCAGCCGTGAAGAAATTTGCGATTCCGTTGCCTCGGACCATTGCGCTTATTTTGTAAGACTGAAGCTTTCGAAGGATTAGAAAAACGCATTCAAAACAATTTAAAGCAATACTCCGAATCGTTTCTAGCGTTTCTAAAATTTTAAAATGAAATAATAAACAGAATTAAGAAGAGTTATTTTGAGTTTGCTCCGTTTTCAGGTATCAGAATATCGTATTCCAAATCAATAAAATTAAAGCATTCGGGGCATTGTGTAAAAATCGCCTCATCTGTCCGCGAATAAATAAATTTTCCCGTATCGCTTTCTTGTAAAAATCTTATCTGGTCAGTCCAATCATCATTTTTCTGCGTATGTCCGCAGAATTTGCATTCTTTCTCTTTCATCTTTAATCCTGATTATTGATTTCCCTCATTCAAAGAAGTGGCTATATTTTAAATTAGAAAGGATGTAATTAAAGTCAAGAGTAATTTCAAAACTTAACATTGGAGTTTTATTTATTTCGAAAAGGCGGTAGCTGAGTAAACTCAGGAAAGCAAATCCATAAAAGAAAAAGCCGCGAATGCGCTAATAATTGTAAGTATAGAAACTTAGTTTTTACTAGCGCAGAAACGGCATTAAAAAAAATTATTCAAATTTTTTCATCATATCTTTAAGAAGCTCTTTATGTGCGGTGAAGCCGAGCATTTTTAATTTTACAAAATCTTCGCTGAAAAGATAATATCCTTCAAACCTTCCGTTCCGTGAACTCGAACCGGAATCTTTTATCAGATACCAATCTTTGCCGTCTTTTTCCAGATATCCCACTAAATGAATACCGTGATCGTCGGTAGTGGTTTCATTGCTGAAGCGGAATTGACGAGCATTTTCGTCAATAAATTCAGAAGGAATATCAAACGTGGGAACAACAAAAACATCAAGTTCGGCATTTTTTCCTGCCTCGGAAACGTCGCCGCCGATCGCAAATGTGTAACCGTTTCTTATTCCTTTTTTGATGATCGACATAAACTCGTCCAATGGAATATTATAATATTCGTCATTGTGCCACCAGTTATCGGGAACCGGAAATTCGACTTGTTCGTAGTATGGCTTTTCCATCAAAGATAAAACTTCAACGTAATCATCAAGATTCAATTGTAAATAATTTTTGAGATATTCTTTCGGTGTATATTCTTTTCCGTCCACGGTAAATTTCTCGGGTGGTGTTCCGATGTAATGATTCATAATCGATTTTATTGTAGTAATGACCTCCTCTTCATTCCAGATGTTGTTCTTCTTAACAAATTGTAAATAGTTGTTCATCTCATCAAACATTTCGCTCGTGTTCAAATACTTTTGTCCCGGCAAAAGTCCGGTATATGCGTCTTGCGGAACAACACCGTATTTTTCCCATACTCGTTTCACCGCGTTCGATTCCGATCCATCCTGGAAAAGCCATTCGCCTCTATTCTGAACAAATCCGCGCGCCTTCTCTACAAACTCCCAATAAGCCGTCCACATCGGAGAAAGCTGAACTTCTTTGTCGTATAACCTCTTTACTTCCGATTCATAAAAAGAAGTTGTGGAAAAAGACCAGCAGGTATTTGTACTTGCCTGCGGAATCGGCGGGTTGTGCCAGTAAGTTGTAAAATCGTCAATCGATTCGGGTACATCGTAATTTTCAAAATCCATCGCAAAGTATTTTTTTTCTTCTTTGTCTTTGTTCATGAAACTATCGACCGAAGCCTGAACTTCATCCCAAAAAGGATTTTTACTTTCCTTCATAATTCCTTTATCCTGCCCAAAAACTGCTCCGGATAAAAAAAGCAAAACAAGGATAAGCGTTGAATAATTTTTCATAAATAAATTCCCTTTAATTATTAATTAATAAATACTACTGCATAAACAAAATCTTATATCCATATTTCGGAATTGTTAAATTCAAATTATCATTTCCGCATTCAAATTCTTCGCAAGTTTCCGGATCTAGAAATAATTCGCAATCATAAAATTGCGGAATTTTCAAATCAATATTTTTTTCTTGTCCCGATTTATTCAATACGATTAAAATTCTTTCATTAAAATCAGATCGGACATAAGCAAATAAATCATCTTGAACATCAAGCGTATAAAAGTCTCCGTATCGAAGCGCGGGATTTTCATTTCTTTCTGCAATCAATCTTCTTGTTGAACTTAACATCTCTTTTTCGTCTTTGCTAAGTTCACTTCCGAATCTCATCATCCGCCGGTTGTCAGGATCTCCAGCGCCGGTCATCCCGAATTCGCTTCCGTAATAAACAACCGGAAGCCCCGGAATCGTCATCATATAAGCGTAGTAAAGCTCCGCTTTTTTGTAGCTGTTTGTGTCGTCAACTGCTGGCGGGTTATTCCACCCGATCTCAATCGCATTTCCATCTGCGAGAGTTACATCATTATCGGCATAAGACATAAACCGGACTTTATCGTGGCTGTCCATAATGTTTCCCATCAAATGAACTGAGCCGTATATATTTTCCGTGCGTTTCAATTCTTTTTCCAATGCGACAAAGGAGCCCTCCGGTTCGGAAAAGACGGGAAGAGCTGTATCGTATAAATTAAAATTAAATTGGGCGTCGAGTTGTCCGTTATTAATATAAGAGCTGACGAGGTCGTAACTGCCGAAAGTTTCTCCTATCTGATATACTTTTACTTTTCTCGGAATCGCGATTTCCGATTTGATTGCTTCTGTTAATTCCCGCCAGAATGAGTTTGGAACATGCTTTACAGCATCGTGCCGATAGCCGTCCGCGCCGGTTTCTTTTAGCCACCAAACTGCGTTTGCTATCATTGTATCGCGCGCTTCTTCAGAATTGATGTAATCGAAGGACGGCATGAATGGCTCAAACCAGGTAGTTAATCTGTATTCATCCCAAAATCTCAAATTCCTTCTTCCATCGGGAAGATATAAATCGCCAAACCATTCCGGATGATTTTTCCAATACGGATTTTCTTCGTGCACGTGGTTGGACACAAAATCTAAAAGTATTTTTATTTTATGTTGATGAGCTGCATTTACCAACTCTTTAAGTTTATCCATCGAACCGAACTGTTCCTCAACTCCTGTTTCCGAGATCGGCCAATACCCGTGATAGCCGGAATACCATCTCCGCGGCTCGATGTATTCTTGATACGCGATATCGGGATTATCATAAACAGGAGAAATCCATATCGTATTTATTCCAAGTGAATCAAAATATGAGTTTTTGATCTTATTAATAATTCCCTGAAAATCTCCGCCCTCATAATTTGCCTGCCGATAAACTGAATCGTGCTTTACCGGACTATTAATGGAAGCATCTCCGTCTTCAAATCTGTCGATCATGATGGAATATATAACACCGTCATACCAGGAAAAATTATCGTCGTAGCCTGCGGGCTTGCCATCATATAAAATATTTTTTTGTAGATTGGTAATCTGCCCGTTTAAAGTAACGGCAACTCTTAAAACTTTTTCTCCTTCAAGTTCCGATCTTAACAGATTGATTCCGACTTTATTTTTTTCGATTACTATTTTTTCGGGATCAATTTTTTTATTGTCTAACAACGTTATAACATTTTCCTTTGAAAGACTTCCCTCAATATTTTCTTTTTCAAAAAGATATTGAAAGCTTATCGTGTCGCCGTTCTCTTTTCTCTCTAAAATATGGAGAAATACTTTTTCGGGATGACGCTCCGGAACTGTAAGAACCGAATTGAATCCTCCCAGACCGTTGGCAATCGAATCGGGATTTTCGGGATCGGTAAGTTCGATTCCGTTTGCGTAATATTTATACTGATAAGTTCCCGGATCGAGAGGAATTGAAATTGAGAAAGTATCTTTATCTTTTATCATTGGGAAATTTTCTCTGTTCCATCCGTTAAAACTTCCGAATAAATTTACTTTGTCATATTTTTCGCCTTCGGATTTAAAAGAAAATTTATGCTCTTGCTGCAGCGAGACGATTACCGGAATAGCGAATTCTGCTCCGTCCATCATAAAACCAATTGTCGTCATTCCCTCAAAAGATGTTTTCGGAGTTACGACGAGTAAGTTTTTTGAGGGATTGTAATCAACGCTCACATCAGAATTTTGATTAAAATGAATATCATAATCTTCGGCGTAAAAAAGATCGCTTACCAAGAAGGTGTCGGCAACTCCGGCATTCAATCTTAGCGGCGGAATTATATCGGAAATTTCCTGCGAGTAAAAATTGTCCGCTAACATAAACGCTGATAAAACAAAAAATATTAAAAAATTTTTCTTCATAATTTAAGCCTTAGAATATTTTAACTTTATTTTTAAAGATAAATAAATTTTATTTTGTAATCTGTGAGAATCTGAGATATCTCTGGTTTACAAAAATTAGTTTTTTACAATTTTGCAGAATCGTCCATAAATATTATCTTAAATACCAAACATACCGGCAAAGGAAAATGAAGTGAACAAAAATAAGCTTATGCTTTACGGCGCGAACGGTTATTCCGCTAAACTAATTTTGGAGGAACTTCTAAAGCACGGAATCAAACCAATACTGGCTGGAAGAAATTCATCAGTGATAGATCTGGCCGAAGAAAAAGATCTGGAATCGAGAATTTTTGACTTAAGAGATTTTAATATTATACGCGATAATCTTGACGATATTCATACTCTGTTAAATTGCGCCGGACCTTTTATTTATACCGCCCCAACTTTAATCAAAATCGCTTTAGAAACAGAAACAAATTATCTTGATATAACCGGTGAGATAGAAGTGTTTGAATATGCCTGGAGCAGAAGCGAAGATGCCAAGCGGAAAAATTTGGTTATTCTCCCCGGAGTCGGATTCGATATTGTTCCTACCGATTGTCTTGCAAAAAGACTTGCTGAACAGATGACTGACGCTGTAGAATTAAAACTGGGTTTCAAAAATGAAAATGTTGGGATAAGCCGGGGTACACTTTTAACAACACTGGAAAGATCTTTTGAGTCGGGACTGATACGTGAAGACGGGAAGTTAATAAATTCGGATTTCGGAGAGAAAACAGTACAGTTTAAAAGAAGCGGACTTACTTTTAATGGGGTTTCAATTCCGTGGGGCGATGTTTTTTCGGCTTATTACTCAACCGGCATCCCGAACATTTCGGCTTTTGTTCATCTTGATAAATTTTTATTCGACCAGAAAAATTTACTTTTTTCTTTGAGAAATATTTTATCCAACAGAATTGTAAAAAATCTTGCTTCAACTGCAATCAAAAATTTTTCATCCGGCCCGGGCGAAGAGGAAAGAGAAAGAGGAAGAGTTTTTATTTGGGGCCGGGTAAAAAATGAATTGCACGAAATGCACGAAGAGTGTTACGAAGTTATGGAAAGCTATACACTTACCGGCAAAAGCGCAGCGGAAAGCGCTGTAAGAATTTTGAATGAAGATATAATTCACCGCGGAACGGTAACACCATCGCTTGCCTTCGGTTCGGAATTTTTGGATCAGTTTATTGTGAGAAGAGTTTTCTAATTTACACTGACATTAGTTCGCTTACCTTTTTCATCATAAACTTTTTCATCAACTAAGACGCCTTCTTTGTATTCGGCTTCCCGCTTTAGTCTGCCGTTTTCAAAATAAGTGTAGTATGTTCCGTCTAATAAATTATTTCGATAATATCCATAATCCGAAATCTCGCCGTTTTTATGATACCAAGTTGCAAGACCATCGCGCAATCCGTTTTTATATTTTTCTTCGGACCAAATATTTCCGTTCTCGTAATAATTTTTTACAATACCCTCAAGTTTTCCATCAACATAGGCGGCTTCGGATTTAATTTTTCCCGAAGGATAATAAGTTGTTTCTTCGCCCTCTAATAAATCATTTCTATAATTTTTTTCCGCCGACAAATTTCCGGCTTCATCATAAACAAAAGCCGTTCCTTCTTTCGTTCCGTTAAAATAATTTATTGTCGATTTCAGAATTCCGCCATCGTAATATTCGGTAACAAGGCTGTCTAAATTTCCGTTTTTGTAAAGTTTTACGGATTCGAGATATCCGCTATCGAAGTAATATTTATTAATTCCATCCGGCTCTCCGTTTTCAAAATTAAGCTCGGATTTTATCGTTCCGGTATCATAATATTCGTTGAAATCCTCAACAACTTCCGCCACTTTGCTTCCGTAGTCGAAACGTTCGCGTTTAATTACCTGATTATTTCTGTAGGTATCTATAACTTTTTTTGTTCCGTCGGGATAATACATATAAGATTTTCCCTCGAGTTTGTCGTCTGTATAATTAGCTTCGAGGGCCACTCCGCCGTATTCGTAATAAGCACGGCTAATCCCTTCAAGCTTATTATCAACATAATTTTTTTCTACTTCTAATTTTCCGTTTTCAAAAAATATTTTGGAAAGCCCGTTTAGTTTTCCAGCCTCGTAATTCCAAATTCCCTGCAACTCGCCGCTTCGGTAATAGGTTTTTGTAAATCCTTCCTGAACGCCGTTTACAAAATTCGGTTCGGCCCAAAGTTCTCCGGTTTCGTAAAACCATTTGGAAACTCCATCCAGCTTCCCGTTGCTGTATCTCCATTCCATACTCAGAATTCCGTCCGGGAAATACCATTCGGAAACTCCTTCTTCTTTACCGTTCTCGTAATTCCACTTTTTCCAAAGCTGTCCGTCGTCATAATATTCACGGTAACTTCCGTTTAGCACACCGTTTTTATAAACACCTTCCGTGGAAATTTCTCCGTTGGGGAAATAAGTTTTCTTAACTTCAAAATCGTCCTGCCCAAAAACAATAGACGAAAAGATTGCGAGTATAAATAATAATTTAACAGTAAATCGTAATTTCATTTTATTCCAAAAAAGATATGTTTTAATTTTATTCTTCGAAAAATAAAGAAAATTCTTTAAGATGTATTTAATATTCTACAAATTAAAAGAGGAAATGTTCTATGGTTACCTCGGTAAGAAAAGTTGATTTTTATGATTGCGATCCGGCCGGTATTTTGTTTTTCGCTAATATCTTCCGATTCGCTCATTCAGCTTACGAAGAAATGCTAAAAAATTTTAAGTTAGATGATGATTATTTTTCCAGCGATGAATTTGTCATCCCGATAATAAAAAGCGAAGCGGAATTTATAAAAACTATTTCTTTCGGCGATACTTTGCGCATAATGCTGCATGCTTCGCAGGTTAAAAATAGTTCGTTTGAATTGACTTATGAATTCAGAAATATGGAGCAATTGACTGTTGCGCGCGTAAAAACTGTTCACGTGTTTGTTAAGAGGCAAACATTTGAGAAAACAGAACTGCCGGAGAAACTTCGAAAGAAATTGATTTCGGCCGCTTGAAAGAATTTAACTGATGCAAAAAAAGATTTTAATCAAAAAAAATAATTTCTCTCTTCTTCCCCAAAAAGCTATTTATTGGGAAGAAAAACATATTCTGTTCGCTGCTGATATTCACCTTGGAAAAGCTTCCGGTTTTCGCGTAAGGGGAATTCCAGTCCCGAACGGCTCGACCGAATCAAATCTAATTCGACTTTCAATTTTATTAAATGAATTGAATCCGAAGAAACTCATTCTTCTCGGAGATCTTTTTCACTCTAAAAATAAATTCAGCGGCAATTTGATTGAAGAAATTAAAATATGGCGGGAAGGATTTCCGCGGACAGAATTTATTTTAACATCCGGCAATCACGATAAAAATTTCCGCGGAATTATCTCTTCGCTAAAAATTGATCTTTATGAAAAGTCCTTAATTATTGACGAGTTCGCATTCACTCATCATCCGGAAACTATTCCTAATAAATATGTTTTTTCAGGACACGTTCATCCCGCAGTAAAATTAAAAGAGTTTCGAAATCATTCGGTAAAACTTCCTGCTTTTTATTTCACCGAAGTACAAGCTCTGCTGCCTGCATTCGGAGAATTTACCGGGACTTATTTAATTAAGCCGGCTGAAAATGACAAAATATTTGTTATTGCCGACGATGAGGTTGTTGAAATTACTTTATCTTTCTGAAAGATTTTTAATGTATTTTTCAATATCCCTAATTTTAACAAACCAAAGTTTTCCTTTTTTCCTTGCGGGAAGTTTGTTCGAGTTAATTAAATTACGAAGGTAATCTTGAGAATAATTGTAAAATTTGGCGGCGTCTCTAAGAGGCAAAACCGCATCGCCATTTATAGCAACTATTTCTTTTTTACTCAAGCGCTTCATCGCGTCTACTAATCTTTTAACTACAATTTCTTTAAGTAAACTTACGTCGCTTTTTTGCGCGGTTTTATTTATCTCCTTTGAAGAAATTTTTGTTCCTTTTTCAAATTTCCTCAGTAATAATTCAAATTGATCGTCGCCGGACTCCATTGCATCGTAATAAATTTCCCGGTCGCTTTTAAGCGAACCTTTTATTGCGATATTAACATATCCGCAGCCGATAAGAATATATGAAAGTAAAATTCTGCCCGCTCTGCCGTTTCCGTCAGTAAAAGGATGAATGGTTTCAAAAAGAAGGTGGCTTTCCACCGCCAGTTTTATTTTGTCGTATTCGGCATCCTGAAGTTTTTCATTAATCCATTTTACAAATGCTTCCATTGTTTCTCGAACAAAAATGTATTTTAAAGGAGAAAAGCGCGCGTTATTCACTTCTACGGGTTCCGTTCGGAATTCACCGAGCCTTCCTTTAAAACTTCCGTTTTGTTTTTCATACCGCATTAATAAAGTGTGTATTTGTTTTATATCCGAAATTCTAAGGGAAAATTCTTTTTCTTTATGAAGATTATTGGCGTATTCATACAGCGCGCTTGCGGCTTCGAAATATCCTAAAATGGCTGCGGATTTTTCATCGTTACCGCGCTTGTTTTTTTCCAGGACTTCCAAAAGTTCATTGCGATTTGTAAATATTCCTTCGATGGCAATGGAATTACGGATCTCGTCACGAAAAAGCGAATACCATTCGCTGTTTGAAACGGCAATTAAATTAACGTTGTTTTTTCTCAAGTTTTCAAACTCTTGCAACAAACGAATGTTTTCCGAATTTTCCGAACCTGTCTTCATTGCTAAGCTCTTGTTTTTTAACAAAATAATGTGTTTTGTGTTTCAATGGGTTCGGAAATATAATCAGGATAAAGTAAATAATCAAGCGTGGTTTCCGAACTTTCCGAACTATGGAATTCTCTTAAGCTATTGTTTTTTAAGAGGTTGACGGAAATCGTTATTTAATGGGTTCGGAAAATATAAGATTTTCATTAAATACGGATCATATGGATTCGACGGATTTTAACGGATGAATTAAAATCAGTATTAATCAGTTGCATCAGTTCAATCCGCGTTCTATAAAAATCCTAATATTCAACAAGAAATATTCTATAGATGATATTTTTCAAATTCAGATAATTTTTATCTATTAATTTTCATATCTTTAAAATTAAATCAAAAATGAAACGGATATGAAAAAGAAAAAAATTTATGTAGCCGGACATAACGGAATGGTCGGCTCCGCGGTTGTGCGGAAATTAAAGCAAGATGGATTTGAAAATATAGTGGTTCGAAATCGCGAAGAACTGGATCTAATTAATCAATCCGAAGTAGAAAAGTTTTTTTTACAAGAGAAACCGGATTTGGTAATTGTTGCGGCTGCAAAAGTCGGCGGCATTTTGGCGAACAATAAATATCGCGCAGAATTCCTTTACGATAATTTAATGATTGAAGCGAACCTCATAAACACGGCGCATAAAAACGGAACGGAAAAACTTTTATTTTTAGGAAGTTCGTGCATTTATCCTAAAATGGCGCCGCAGCCGATGAAGGAAGAATATCTTTTAAAAGATTATTTAGAATTTACAAACGAACCTTACGCAATTGCGAAAATTGCCGGTATAAAATTATGTGAAAATTATTATCGTCAATACGGATCGAACTTTTTTTCGGTTATGCCGACAAATCTTTACGGAATAAATGATAATTTTAATCTGGAAACTTCTCACGTTTTACCGGCTTTGATAAGAAAATTTCACGAAGCTAAAGTTAACGAAGAAGATAAAGTTACGGTTTGGGGATCCGGTAAGCCGATGCGCGAATTTTTATATGTAGATGATCTAGCTGAAGCCGTTATCTATTTAATGAATAAAATAGACGCGAAAGATATTTACGAAAACGAAATTTCACATTTGAACATCGGGACGGGGAAAGATTTGACGATTTCCGAACTGGCTGAAACAATTAAATACGCCGTAGGATTTGAAGGAGAAATAGTTTACGATTCATCAAAGCCGGATGGAACGCCGAGAAAATTGCTCGACGTTTCCCGATTAAAAGATTTGGGGTGGACTTATTCCACCGAATTAAAGGAAGGCATTGAAAAAACTTACAATTGGTTTATTCAGAATTACAGGGATTAAAAAATGAAAAAAGCATTATTAACCGGAATTTCCGGGCAAGATGGAAGTTATTTGACCGAGATTTTAATTGAGAAAGGATACGAAGTTCACGGAATATTACGGAGAAGCAGTTCATTTAATACTGGCAGAATTGATCATCTCTACAACGATCCTGAAATTCTGAATAAAAAACTTTTTCTTCATTACGGCGATCTTGTAGATACAAGCAGCTTGAATCGCTTGTTGGAAAAAATTCAGCCGGATGAGATTTATAATCTTGCGGCGCAGAGTCACGTAAAAGTTTCATTCGAAATACCGGATTACACCGCACAGGTTGATGCGCTGGGAACATTACGATTTTTGGACGCGATCAGGGAAGTCGGGTTAAAGCGCGATACAAAACTATATCAAGCTTCAACAAGCGAACTCTTCGGAAAAGTTCAGGAAGTTCCGCAGACGGAGAAAACACCTTTCTATCCCCGCTCGCCTTACGGAGTTGCAAAATTATACGCTTTTTGGATAATTGTTAATTATCGCGAGGCTTATGATCTTTACGCAAGCAACGGCATATTGTTCAATCACGAATCTCCGCGCCGTGGTGAAACTTTTGTTACAAGAAAAATTACGCGCGCAGCAAACAGAATTTTATTGGGAATTCAGGATAAATTGGTTTTAGGAAATCTTAGCGCCAAAAGAGATTGGGGTTACGCGCCCGAATATTGCGAGGGAATGTGGAAAATACTTCAACATGAAACGCCTGAAGATTTTGTCCTTGCAACCGGCGAAACCCACACTGTTAGAGAATTTACGGAATTGACTTTTCGGAATCTTGGAGTTGAAATTGAATGGCAGGGAGAAGACGACAACGAGAAAGGATTCGTGAAATCGTTCGATCCGGATAAAGTAGAATTCTTCAAAGATAAACTTCCCTCCAACATAAATCTTCAAAAAGGGAAAAAAGTAGTTGAAGTTTCTCCCGGATATTACCGTCCGACGGAAGTTGAATTGCTAATCGGTAATCCCGCAAAAGCAAAAGAACAGCTTGGATGGGAAGCGAAAACATCATTCGAAAAATTGGTTGAGATTATGGCGAAAGCCGATTTCCAAAATGTGCTGAGGAAAGGCTACTAAGATTTTTTGAATAACGAATAGCTTCGATTTAAATGAATAAACTCTAATTCTATTGTATTTATAACACTGAACTCGCGCATCAAAACAGGCTGCATGGAGATACATGCAGAGATTTTCCGAAGATTTTAGGAATCCCGTTGACTAAGGATAATTTTAATGATTGGATATCACAGTTTGTGATATCCAATTCGGACAATCGGGTTTTAATCAAAAATAAATAAAAATCCGTCTGCAAAACACTTCTAAATACAACATAATAACTTCTGTTAATCGTATCTTCTAAACAATTAAGCAATAGCTCCGATTATAAAATAGAATAAAAATCTCTAGAGGATAATCCGAATGAATACCGGACAAATGTTAATAACCGTAGGAGCAATGATGCTTCTCGGTATGATAATTTTAAGAGTCAACAATGGTTTCTTAACCACCGGCACCGTTTTGATGGAAAGCAAATTCGGCGTGCTTGGCGTATCGCTTGCCACTTCAGTAATTGAAGAAGCTAATAGTAAAGCGTTTGACGAACAAACCGATACAATGTCTGTAAACAATACAAACATGATCACCGCGCCCAATAATCTCGGGCCG
Source organism: uncultured Melioribacteraceae bacterium (assembly GCA_963821715.1). Lineage (GTDB taxonomy): Bacteria > Bacteroidota > Ignavibacteria > Ignavibacteriales > Melioribacteraceae > CAWGET01. Next base: position 418,463 of record CAWGET010000010.1, on the reverse strand, counting down.
GAATCCGGCGAAACCTATGAAACATATGATGATTTTGACGATTATAACGGTTATACCAGAATCGATTCTACAATGCCCTCCGCAATTTTTCATCTTGAAAGCGAAGTTGAATATGTAAAGGACGATGAACCCGATAAAGTAATAACAAATAAAGCCACCTGGAACAAGCGAATAACCGTAACGGTAACCAGCCCTTCTATGCAGGATACAATCACGATGTCGTCGGTTTTCAGTTACTGGTTTTTCAGGTAAGGAGAAAAAATGGGATTCAGTACATTAATTGATATTTTAGGTTCAACGTTAGTTGGCGGAATGCTGCTTCTAATTCTTCTTCGCCTTAACGATGCATCCGTTGAGAACACTTATGTTTACGGCGGAGAACTTATGGTGCAGCAAAATCTAACAGAAGTAGTTGAGCTTTTGGAATACGATTTTCGAAAGATAGGTTATTGTGCGGATTGGCAAAAGATTCCTGATCCTTCAAAGGCAATTCTTACTGCCGATTCAACAAGCATAAGTTTTTTAACCGATATTGACGCTGATGGAGACGTTGACGAAATGAAATACTATCTTGGACCTGCGAGCGAACTTTCTGGAACCGCAAATCCGAAAGACAGAATGCTCTACCGGGTAGTTAACAATGAAACGCCTAAAGGCGCCAATTTAGGTATTACACAATTTGAAATGGTTTATTTTAATGCTCTTGGCGACACGATCGATTTCCCGATTACTGTTCCGGCGGAAATTTATACAATGCAGATAAATATTACGGTAGAAAATACATCCGGATATAACGACGATTATTCCGTTGATAAAAGCGCTTTTTGGCGGCAGATAAGATTGGCTGCAAGAAATTTAAGAAACAGATAGAGGTAAAACTATGGGCGGAAAAGCGGCAATACTTTTAGTGCTCGGCTTCAGCCTTATTTTTCTGGTTGTTGGGCATAATTTTGGCAGTCTCTCAACCAGGTCGGTAGATAATTATGCAGATTACTACCGCGAAACCATGGCTCATAATATTGCGGTAAGTGCTGCGAATATTGCTGCAAATCAACTTTTTTTCGATAATGAATGGAAAAAGGGTTATGAAAATGTAAAATATCAAGACGGAGAATTTGACGTTAATGTAAGCGGAACTCTGGACGATCTTACAATCGAGGCTGTAGGAAGATATGAAGGCATTTCCAGAAGAGTAGAAATTAAACTTCGTCCAAGCAGTTACTCAAAATATGGATATTACGTAAAGGATTTTCCGGGAGATCTTGTGCTTTTTACCGGCGATACAATCAGCGGCCCTTTTCATTCTCAATCTAAGCTAAATGTTAAAGGAAGTCCTGTCTTTATGGGAAAAGCTACAGCTAAAAACGGACTGAAGCTCTTTAAACCTGCTGATCCGAAATTTTACGGTGGATTTGAGAGTGGAGTTGATGTTCCGCTCGAGTGGGATTCGAAACTTATGGAGGATGCGGCAAAAGAAGGCGGATTTAACTTGAAAGATTCTGCAGCTGGAAAATTTTCCGATGTTAGATTAATTTTTAACGAAGATGGAAGCTTGACCTATCAATATAAATTGAAAGATAAAGACAAAGAAGACAAAAAAGACAAAGATAAAGATAAGGACGATGGTGAAGAGGATGACGGCGATAAAGACAAATATGAGTGGGGCAAAAAATATACTTACGATCTAAGCATGCTCTCTTCAAACGGAGTTATCTATCTCAAAGAAGGGAATGTGTTATTATCCGGTAAAGTTGCAGGAAAATATACTGTTGGAGTCGGCAAAGACGAAGGCGATAAGTCCGGCAATATTTACATTGAAGACGATATTGTATATAGAACAGACCCGCTTGATGAAGATATTGTATGTCAAGATATGCTTGGTTTAGTTGCGGCTAATGAAGTTTCTGTACTTCAAAACGCCGCGAATAATAATGATGTAAACATCCACGCTACAATGTTTAATTATAAAGGCGGCATCAGCGTAAAAGACTTAAAGAAAAACGATCCAAAAATGGGAAGAATGCTTATTGTCGGCGGAGTTATTGAAAAGAAATCGCAAATAACCGGTTATTTATCGGGCAATACTTTAACAGCGGGCTATCACCAAAGCATTAAATATGATCCGAGGTTGATGCTCGAAACTCCTCCTTATTTTCCTTCTACTCGACAGTACGAAATAGTGTCCTGGTACGAATAATAAAAACAATTTAAGATCCCGAAGATTTGCTCTTCGGGATTTTGTAAAAATTACCTGTAAAAATTACCTCTCAAAATAGTATCATTAATATTAACCCCAAAACGATTAAAAAAACGCCTTTTCATTTGGCGTAGTTTTTGCTCAATCACTTATGAATAATTGGAGAAAAAAATGAGCGGAAAAGGATCTACATTTTTAGTATTTGGATTCAGTATAATTTTCCTCGTTGTGCAAAATAATTTTAATAGTTTATCTACCCGCTCGGTAGATAACCTTACTGAGTATTATATGGAAACTATTGCCCATAATATTGCCGTGAGCGGTGCAAATATGGCAGCTAATCAAATATTTTTAGACAACGAGTGGAATACCGGTTTTGATGATGTTGCATTTTCCGGCGGAGAATTTGATGTAACCGTAGAAAAAAATCTTGGCGAGATAAAGGTTACTTCAATCGGTAAATTTGAAGATATTTCAAAAAAAATTGAAATCATTCTCCGTCCTTCCAGTTTTTCAAAATATGCCTACTATATGAATATTTTTCCCGGCAATATGTTTTTATATAGCGGGGATACTATCTGGGGACCATTCCATACTCAAGGGAAATTAAATACAGAAGGAAGCCCGGTATTTTTTGGAAAAGCTACAAGCAAGTTAGGCCTTAAAAAAGATCGGAAAGGAGATCCTAAATTTTATGGCGGATACGAAAGCGGAGTGGATGTTCCCTTTGAGCTCGATCCTTCGCTTATGATTGAAGCCGGAAGGAACGGAGGCGCTCTATTTGAAGACGCAACAGGCGGCAACCCGATGGATGTAAAATTAGAATTTCATGATGACGGTACCGTGACTTATAGAACCAGACCGACAGGCGATGAAGATTGGGGCTCTCCGACAACCGAACTCCTTTCTACTCTTGCTCCTAACGGCGTCATTTTTAACGAGAAAGGCAATATGTATGTTTCGGGAACAGTCGCCGGGAAATATACGATTGGAACAGGCTTAAGTTCCGGTAACGGACATGGAAATGTTTTTATTGAAGACGATATAGTTTACAGAACAAATCCTTTAGAGGATGAAGACTGTAAAGATTTGCTTGGAATAGTAGCGAGCAATAATGTGGTAATATCCGATAACGCAGCAAACAAACACGATATTAATATTAACGCGACTATGTTCAATTATAAGGGAGGCATTTCTGTCGAAGGAATAAAATCAAACTCTCCCAATATGGGAAAGATGAATATCATCGGAGGATTAATAGAATACCAGGCTCAAATTACCGGATATACAAGCGGAGCCGGCTACAGACAATTAATTAAATACGATCCCCGTTTGATGGTTGAAACTCCTCCATTCTTCCCGGCAACAAAACAGTATGAAATAGTTTCCTGGTACGAGTAAAACTCATCTTAAAAATTATTTACAGGGATAAGCGTTTGCTTGTCCCTGAATTAAAATAATCCGTAAAAGAACAATTATCTAATCAAATCCTCCAAAGCAGGTTTTAATTCTGGAAATTTGAAATTAAATCCTAATTCCATTGTCCGTTTCGGAATTACTTTTGCTCCCGAAGTTAATGCTTCAGCGCCTTCGCCCAAAACTATTTCTAAAGCCGGTTTCGGAACTTTGAAGAAAGATGGACGACGCATAACTTCACCGAGTGTATCGGTAAATTCCTGCATTCTTACCGGATTTGGAGTTCCGCCGTTCAATGCTCCTTCCACTTTTTTATTATCAAGCGTAAATATGTAAAGATCGGCCATATCCTCAATATGTATCCACGGAAACCACTGCTTTCCGCTGCCCAAAGTTCCTCCCACAAAAAAATTAAACGGGATCATCATTTTTGCAAGCGCGCCGTCTTCCGTACTTAAAACATTTGATGTTCTTATTGCCGCGTGACGAACTCCTAACTCCTTAACTTTCGCGGCTTCGTTTTCCCAGTCTACGCACAGCCGTGCTAAAAAGTCATTTCCCGGATTTGATTCTTCCATAACTTCCGCTTCTGAAGATCCGTAATATCCGACAGCAGAAGCTGAAATAAATACTTCCGGTTTTTTCGTCGTATCTTTCATCGCTTCTACCAATGCCTGCGTACTGTCAATTCTGCTGTGATAAACTTCTTTTTTGTGTTTGTCATTCCAGCGCTGTTTCATCAAATTCTTTCCGGCAAGATGAATAACCGCCGTCTTGCCTTCCAGCTCGTCCTTCCATTCATCAGGTTTATTGTAATCCCATTTTACAAAGTTTTTTAAAAAGGGAAGCGCTTCTTTTCCTTTCTGAGGTGATCGGGTAAAAACAGTAACTTCATCTCCGCGCTCGTTAAATTTTCTCGCTATCCGCTCTCCAATCAATCCTGTAGCGCCTGTAATTACTACCTTTGCCATACAATTTTTCCGTCATTTATTTATATTGATAAACAAATTTTGCCTTATAAAGTTCAGCTCTATTAATAATAAAAAGATAACGTTCCATCATCAAGAAAAATTATATGAAGATAATTAAAATTCTTTCGATCATTTTTGTTTTCAATCAGGTAATTTCAGCGCAGCAGTTTTCGGTAACCGGAAATATTTTAAGCGCCGCCGGAATGCAACCGCTTAGTTTTGCCAATATTCAGATCGCAAATACTACCCTCGGAACTTCTTCCAACATCGAAGGGAAATATGAAATAAAGTTGCCTGAAGGAAAGTACAAGTTGATCGCCTCCTACATCGGTTTTAAAACTGATACCGCAGAAGTAAATTTGTCATCCGATAAAACGATCAATTTTATTTTAGAAAACGCAGAGATCGGACTGCCGGAAATTACAATCGTACCAGGGGAAAATCCTGCACTTGATATTATCCGCAAGGCAATCGAAAGGAAGAAGTGGCGCGCACAAAAACTGACCAGTTATATTTTTCAAGCATATACAAAAGGAATATTTAAAACAACAAAAGAGATCGGGACAGGCGAAAATTCAATATCGCTGAGTGTTGGCGGTAAAGATACCGCGCAATTAAAAATTACCGGAATAATAGAAAACGTAAGCAAAGGCTATTTTAAAAAGCCGGATAAATATAAGGAAGAAATTATCGCGCGAAAACAGACGGCTAATATTCCTTCGCAAATAAATATTTTAACCGGCGGAAGAGCAGTCCAAAATTTTTACGATGACAAAATAGATTTTTTCGGAAGACCGATTTTATCGCCGATTTCCGATGGAGCTTTAAATTTTTATTACTATTACATCGAAAACCAACTTGCAATTGACGACGAGCAGATCTTTCAAATTTATTTTGCTCCTGAAGATGCTTCCGAGCCCGGACTATTCGGGCGCATCTACATCAAGGAACCGGACTACGATCTCGTCCGCGCCGATTTGGAACTGAACGGCGCCGCGATGCCCGGCGGAATATTTCAGAAGGTAGCACTCTTTCAGCAATATCTCGAATATGAAAACGGAATATATATGCCGATCGATTACAGAGTGTTTGCTGACGGTAATGCGCTGGGACTTTTGAAATTCGGACTTGAATTCAATACGGTTTTGTATGATTATAAAATTAATACGGAAATATCAGACTCGTTTTTTGATAAAGCGGTTGTAACCGTTTTACCGGAAGCGGATAAAAAATCCAATGATTATTGGTTAAACACGCAGTCGATTCCTAACTCGATAGAAGAAAATCTCGCATACGAAAGAATTGATAGTTTGAAGTCTATTCCAAGATCTTTCGGAGACCGGTTTTCTCTTCTTTCTTCGGAATTAGATTTAGGAAACGATTTTGAAATAAGCGGACCGCTCGGCTTGTATCATTTTAATAAAGTAGAAGGCAACGCGCTCGATTTTTTTATAGGCTATGATGACTCGGAAGATAAAAGATTTGAAAGCTCAGCTGAATTTCAATACGGATTTGGAGACGAAAAATTCAAGTATGATGTGTTTGCTAAATATTTATTTGGCGATTATCGAACTGCGTCTCTTTCGATTAATGTTTTCAACGATTTGCGGGATCTTTTCGGCGAATCGATTAATTACAATCAATTCACTTCAACATTTTTATCGCTACTCAACAAAAATGATTTCCGCAATTATTATTATTCAAAAGGCGTTGAAGCTAAAGCATCATCCGAAGTAATTCCGGAAATCGAATTAAACGCCGGTGCGCTTTACAGAGTTGACGAGACCGCAAAAGTGAATACTGATTTTTCTGTTTTCGACAAAGATGAAAAATTTTATAATAAACCGGTTTACGATTCGAAAATCGCGGGAGCGGAATTCGGCTTTAAAATCGATTTGAGAAATTATATCGAAGATGGATTTTTTAGAAGAAGATTTTCCGGATCGTCGTCTTATTTTATTCTGGAAGGAAATATTTTTTCATCCAACAAAAATTTTAACAGCGATTTAAATTTTGATATTTACAATTTGAATCTATTCGGAACCATTAATTCTTTTAAATCCGCACAGCTTGATTACAGCTTAAAAGGAATTTACGGAAAAGGAAGCATCCCCTTTCAGATGATGTATGCGCTGCCGGGAAATATCAGCTCCGGCGCAAAAGATTTTTCGTTTCGAACTTTAAGAATCGGTGAATATTTCGGCGATGAAGTAATTACCCTGAACCTCGAACACAATTTTAACGACGAGTTATTCCGCCTTTTGAATATCCCGGTTGTTGAAGATATGCAGCTGTTGCTCGGCGTTCATCTTAACGCGGCTTATTTAAAAATTTCTAATGATAGCAAAAGGATTCTGCCGGTAGGTTATGATGAATTCAAAAATCCTTTTTATGAATTGGGCTTCAGCCTTGGCCAGACGCTTCTTCCCGTTTCTTTTGAATTCACCTGGAAGCTAAATCATCGCGGTAATAATAATTTCGTTTTCGGAATAAATACATTTCTTCTTTAAGAACTATATTTTATTCCCCGCAGTCGATGAACGGGATACAGGGACGGGAGCCGTATTCTTCCTTAAGCAGATTAAAATTTTCATCGAACGCTTTAATCAGCAAGCTGTCTTTGTCTTCATACGAATACGCCAAAACAGGTGCGATGAAATCTTTCTCTGCAATTTTTCCGCTTGCATTTCTGGGGACTTTCACCAGATCAAAGTTTTTATCTCTGTAAAGCTCTAAAATTATTCTTCCTTCATCGTCGTAAATATATTCAATCAGCCAATAATTACCGAAGTTATCTTCCGCCCTTTCGCCGTCTTTATTGTAATATTTTACAAATTTTACTCTTCCGAAATCATCATAAGAATATTTTTTAACGGCAAAATAATTCGAATCGTCGTAAAGTTCGTTATCGTCGTCATAAACTTCAATCTTAACAATACTGGAATCTACCAAATAAATCTTCTCATAAAAATGATCGCGGGTTTCGTCAATGCCTACATCTTTTTGAAGTACTTCGTAAAGCGTAGCGGTTGGTTCGACCAAATTGTATACGGCTGTGGTATCTCCCAAGTTTATTTCGTTCGGATGCCTGTATTCTTTTGTACAGGAAGAAAAGAATAACCCGGTAAGCAGAATCAGTAGAACTAAATTTTTCATTTACTTATCCTTTTTAGAATTTTTTATTAACGCTGTTCTATACGGAAAAACCTGAGCGCTCATAATTCCCGCTTTTACCGCCGGATCGCTTTCGGCGATTCTTTCCGCTTCTTCATCCGACGCAGCATTAAATATTACTATCCCGAATCCATCATCATCGGTGTTCAAAGTTCTCCCCGCTAAAACCAGACTTCCCTCCTCAAGCATTTTTTTCAATCTATTAAAATGATCTTGCACAATATTGTTCTCTCTTTCAGTCCAGTTGTCCGGGTTGTAAAATTCGGGACTTAACTTTAATACATATATATACTCTTTGTCCTGTTTTTGAGCGTGCAAGTTAAAAGAAGCAAGCATGAAAAGCAGTGTAAGTAAAGATAGTTTCCATTTCATTTGAGGTGCTTTCTGTTAGTATTTTTATTTAGTTGATAAATTTTTTTATTATTTAAAGGGGGATTTTGTGCTACTTATGTTTCCTGTATTTACTTCTTTTATTAATTCTTTTATTGTTTGAATTTTCGCTTCAATCAGATGCAGCCGATGTTTTAATATTGCGCTTGTTGCAGTGGGTGCCGTTGTTTGATTAGCCTTTAAAATTTCCTTTTTAATGTCGTAAAAACGATTCTCGAGTTCGGCGTGCTTTCCTCTTAATTTATTTATACTTTTTTGTTTTCCAAGTTTATATAGCAAAAGGATCGCAACATCGAACTCAAACGGATCAAGCGTCTCATTATCCAAAAACAGCGGAATTATTGAATTTAGTTCTTCTTCTCCCTGTTTGGTGATTTGATGCTTTTTTTGCGATACAGTCTTTTTTGATTCCGGGGTCGATATCAAACCCTCTTTCCGCATCTGTTTAAGCGTACGGAAAATCGCAGAGTCGGAAACTGAAAAAAGTCTTTTTGAATCTATCCTTTTCAAAACTTCTGAAATCTCTTCAGGAGCCTGAGGTCCTTCGGATAAAACTCCCAAAATTATAGCTGCCAGCTTAGAAAGCATATTTACGCTCCTTTTTTACCTTAACTGTAATTTAGTATCTTATTTGCTTCTTATCAAATATATTTTTAATAATATATTTATAGTCTTAATATCTCATTCAGCTAACCTTCATTAACAAAAATGAAAGAAATAAAGCTGTTTCATTCCGGAGAGTATAAATATTATTCAAAAGAAAAAGTTTTGAATATTTACAAACGATACAAGGAAGCGCCATAGTTTGAAGTGTATATTTTTGTCATTAGCAATTTTCATTTTCGCTCATAAAAACATGAAGTGACGTTCCGGAGAATGTCACTTCAATTGCAAAAACAAATAAAATCTATTTTAAGTAAAATTAAGAGGAGTGGAAAAATCTATTGATAATTATTGAATTGCTTTCCTTACAAACCCATCCGCTTCTTTAATTCTTTCTTTTGCTTCCCCGGCTGAAACATTCGCAAGTATCATAACCAGAGCTGTTTTAACGTGTCCATCGGCCTTTTCAAGATAATCTGTTGCTTCATCGTAAGATAAACCGGTAATTGTCATAACTATTCTTTTAGAGCGTTCAACCAGCTTTTTGTTCGTCATCTGCAGGTCGATCATCATATTTTCGTAGACTTTACCAAGTCTTACCATTGCAGCAGTGGTAAGCATATTCAACACTAATTTTTGAGCCGTTCCACTTTTCATTCGGGTAGAACCCATTATCACTTCAGGACCCACATAAGGACACATTGCAATATCTACTTCATCAATATCAAAACTTTCTCGAGGATTTGTTGTAACATATAAGGTCGTGGCGCCCAACTCCTTCGCCTTTTTCACCGCGCCGATAACGTAGGGAGTTCTTTTGCTCGCGGCGATTCCGCATACAACATCTTTATCAGTTACACTGGCACCGATTACATCTTTAGCGCCGTTCTCTTCGTAATCCTCGGCTCCTTCCTGAGCGCGGAACATTGCCTCCTTTCCTCCTGCAATAAAGCCGTCTATAAGCCCGTAGGGAGTTCCGAAGGTCGGCGGGCATTCAGATGCATCAACAACTCCGAGTCGGCCGCTGGTGCCCGCTCCGAAGTACAATAACCGGCCGCCGTTTTTAATAGCATTCACAATAACTTCTACTGCTTTTTCAATATAAGGCAATTCATTTTCGACGGCAAGCGGTACTTTTTTGTCTTCATCATTTATGATCTTCAAAATTTCTGCCGTCGGCCGTGCATCAATATCCATTGAATTCGGATTACGCTGTTCCGTAGCGAGTTTGCTTATCTCATCAAATAAATCGTTCTTTTCTTTTTTCACTTGTTCAATTCGTATATTATTAATTTTTTATTTTTAACATTTCGTACATTCGTCGGTTTATAAGCCAATTCAAATATCGTAGATTTCTTAATGAACGATTTATATTTCATTTCGGCTTTAATCATCTCTTCATTTAAATTTCCCCCTTTAACCGCCATCAGATATGCTTTATCTTTAATTAACGGAAGAGCATAGCGGAGAAGAATAATCATAGGGACGGTTGCTCTACTTACAACAAGATCGAAAGAATTTGCGTGCTGCTCTATAAATTCTTCGCTTTCCACACGCTGGTTTTCGGCTTTAACATTGCTGAGTTTTAATTTTTCAATAAACTCCTGAACAGCGCTTATTTTTTTCGATGTAGAATCCACCAATACTCCGCGCAACAGCGGCCGGCTAATGGCAAGTGGTATTCCGGGAAATCCGCCCCCTGTTCCGATATCTAAAAATTTATTGCATTTATCCGGAATATAATCGGCGATTAAAGAGGAAACGAAGACGTGATTTTCGATTAGATTATCGACATCTTTCCTCGATATTAAATTTACCTCATCATTCTTTTCCGCTATCAATTCCGCAAAGTATGCAAGTCGTTCAAGTTGGGAAAGATCTAATCCGAGACTATTTTCCCAAAAAAATGTTTTTAGTTCCCGCAGGAACTTTTCTTGTCTATCCAATAAAGAACCTCTGAAATTTTAGTTTCTCAAATATACTAATAAAATTGAAATATCGGAAGGAGTTACCCCTGAAATACGCGCAGCCTGACCTATTGAACGGGGTTTTATCTTCGTCAACTTTTCTCTACCTTCAGATGAAATGGCATGAATTTTATTAAATTCAAACTGATGTGGAATCGACACGCTCTCAAGTTTTTCCATTTTATTAATCAATTCCTGCTGTCTGGTTATGTACCCTTCGTATTTTAATTCAATTTCCACCTGCCGCAAGGCCTTTTTATCTGAAAGCAGCGAATTTCTCTCTGAAAATTGATCTGGCTCTAAAAGATCGAGAAGTACATGAAGTTCCATATTCGGTCTTTTAATAAGTTTATCTATTGTTTCGGGCGAATTGATTTCCGTAGTTCCTTTTTCAACCAAAATGGGATTTATATTTTCCGGTTTTAATCTGATTGTTCTCAGGGCATTTATACTCGAAGTAATAAGTTCTTCTCTTTCGATCAATTCACGATAAAATTCTTCCGGAATTAAACCAAATTCAAATCCATATTTCAACAACCGTCTGTCTGCGTTGTCTTGTCGGAGCAAAAGACGGTGTTCCGCCCTTGAGGTAAACATTCTATACGGCTCATTTGTTGATTTTCCAACCAAATCATCGATTAGAACACCGATATACGCTTCGCTCCGTTTCAAAACAAACTCTTTTTTTCCTTGAATTTTTAAAGCGGCATTGATTCCTGCCACCAAACCCTGTCCGGCGGCTTCTTCATAGCCGGAGGTTCCGTTTATTTGACCGGCAAAGTATAACCCTTTTACTAATTTTGTTTCCAAAGTAAGCTCAACCTGGTAAGGCGGAAAATAATCATACTCTACGGCATATCCCGGACGGGCCATTTCCGCGTTTTCCAGCCCTTTTATATTTCTGATTGCTTTAAGCTGCACATCAGCAGGAAGAGAAGTCGAAAATCCGTTGAGGTAAATCAAATTATCGTCCAGGCCTTCCGGCTCCAAAAATAATTGGTGTGACTTTTTGTCAGAAAAGCGAACAATTTTGTCCTCGATAGAGGGACAATACCTAGGTCCTACGCCATTTATCAACCCCGTAAACATTGGTGATTCGTCAAATCCGGTTTGAAGGATTTTATGCACCGAATCATCTGTATGCGCGATATGACAACTCACCTGAGGAAGAAAAGGAAATTCTTCCGGGTTAGTGAATCTTGAAAAAGGCTCCGGGAGTTCATCGCCCGGCTGTTCTTCCAATACACTAAAATCAATTGTCTCGCTTTTTAATCTTGGTGGAGTTCCGGTTTTAAGCCTTCCACTCATAAATCCGAGATTTTCCAAAGACTCAGTTAAACCAACTGAAGGCTGTTCGCCGAATCTTCCTCCTTTAACGGATTTTAATCCTGTATGCATTAAACCGTTCATAAATGTGCCCGAACAGACAATAATCGATTTACACTTTATCTCATTTCCCGCTAAACTTTTAGCTCCGGTTATTTTTCCATTCTCTACAGCTAAATCAATGATGGAGTCTTCAATAATATTTATATTTTCGACCGATTCAACGACGTTAAGCGCTTCTTTAGAGTAAAGCCTCCTGTCAGCCTGGCTTCTTCCCGCCCAAACTGCCGGCCCCTTGGATTTATTAAGCGTGCGGAACTGTATTCCACTTTTATCCGCAATAAGCCCCATCACACCGCCGAGAGCGTCAATTTCGTGGACTAAATGCCCCTTGGCGCTGCCGCCAATTGCAGGATTACACGAAAGTCTGCCAATCGCGTTCTTATCCATTGTAACAAGCGCAACAGAGCAACCCATTTTAGCGGAAGCCACCGCCGCTTCTATTCCCGCGTGCCCACCGCCCACGACAACTACATCAAATTCTAACATTTATTTACCTTTCTGTTTCACGTGAAACAATTAAAATCCCGAATGAAACATTTCATGAAAAGCCGATAAAGTGTTTCACGTGAAACAAAATTTATTTTCCTATACAAAAACTCGAAAAAATATTATTTAATATATCGTCGGATGTAACTTTGCCGATAATTTCGCCCAAGGCTTCTGCAGCGTTGCGTAAATCCACCGCGATAAATTCGCCAGAGAGATCTGCTTTGGCGGAGGAAATTCCGTTATCCAGATTTTCGACCGCTTTCTCTAGAGCATTACGATGTCTGGAATTATTCACAATCGCCGTCTTTTCGCTGTAATTATCCGATCCGAAAGACTTTGTTTTAATTTCATCAAAAAGGCTATCTATCCCTTCTCCTGTTTTAGCAGAAACATTCAAAGCCCGGCTATCTTTTTTGTTTAGCAGCAGGTCAGATTTATTTTTAACGCGCAAAATCCGATCTTCTTCAGTAAGCGCCAGAAGCTGCTTATACAAATCTTCGGAAAACCCTGTTTCATTATCATCGATAAACAAAATTATATCGGCCTTTTTTACTGTTTCCCTGCTTCGCGTTACACCTTCTTTTTCAACAGCATCCTCAGTTAACCTAATCCCCGCGGTATCGAATAATTTAAAAAGAATGCCGTCAATCGAAACATCTTCTCTAATCACATCGCGGGTCGTTCCGGGAATCTCGCTTACTATCGCCCGAGATTCTTTAAGGATGTAATTCATTAAAGATGATTTTCCGACGTTCGGTTTTCCGACGATCGCTATATTTATACCATCCTTAATTATTCTGCCAAATCGGTATGTTTTAAGAAGACTGGTAATTTCTTCTCGAATATTATAAAGATTCTCCGCAATTTCCTTTTTGGATATAAACTCCATTTCTTCTTCGGCAAAATCTAACTCTAATTCTACTTTGGAAGAAATATTTATCAATTCCATTCTAAGCAATTCAACTTTAGATGATAATATTCCGTCCAATTGATTTCTGGCGCCCCTTAACGAAGCTTCTGTCCTCGAGGAGATAACGTCCGCAACTGCCTCCGACTGGGCTAAATCTATTTTTCCGTTTAGGAAGGCTCGCTTTGTAAATTCACCCGGTTCTGCTAACCTAACTCCAGTCCTTAATAATTCATTAACAATCTTTTCCGTAACCAACGGATTCCCATGGGAACTTATCTCAATAGAGTCCTCACCGGTGTATGAATTCGGTTTCTTAAAAACCGAAACCAGGACGTCGTCTATCACATCGCCTTCATCCGAAATAATATTGCCGTAATGAATAGAATGAGATTTGGCATTTTGAAGCGACCCTTTACCCCGGAACACTTTATCCGCGCCCGCAATACAGCCATCGCCGCTTACGCGTACTATGGAAATTGCACCTTCTCCCGCGGGAGTAGCAATTGCGGCAATTGCATCGTTATTAGAAAAAATCATTTGAATTTAAAATAGTTAAACCTGTAAATATACGAATTTAATAGGGCTAATTCAATCCAACAAGAAGACCGATTGTCTTTTTTTTGGTCCGATAAAATATAGGTTCAATACAAAAGGAAGTCGCCAATCAGACGATGCACTAGAAAAACTTCACGAGAGATATTGAAGGAGAACTACTTATTCAAAATCCAAACGGAATAATTCAGAACCCCGGCAAAAGAAACCCATAAAATATATGGGATAAGCAAATAGCCGGAGAACTTATCTTCACTAAAAAAAAGTTTTAGTGTAATAAGAATTAATATCCATAAAATCAGCAGCTCAAAGAAAGCATATCCCCTTAATCCGAACCGGAAGAAAATTAATGTCCAGAAAAAATTAAAAACTAACTGAACCGCATAAAAAATTAGTGGTTTAAGAGATGAATTGTTTTGCTTATAATGCATATAAACCCGGTATGAAGCTATTCCCATTAAAATGTACAGAGAAGTCCAAACGGGTCCGAATATCCAGCCAGGCGGCGCGAAAGAGGGCTGGCGCAGATTTTTGTAAACTGCAGCAGAACCGGAGGCAAAATATCCCGATATCGCACCGATAAGAACCGGTATCAACGCTGCGATGGTCAGAGTAACAAAATCTGATTTACCTTTCACTTTCCAAAACTTCAACATTTTTAATACCCGCTGTCTTGTTTATTAATAAAAAGGGGGAGCCTGTTCGGCTTCCCGCTTAAGATTATCTAACGTATTTCCACCAATAGAAGTATTTGTTTTCCAATTCAATTTCCGTCGGCATCGGGAAGAAAAGAATTTTATCGCCTTCGGCAAACCAAAAACCATGACGCAGAAATTTGTATGATATTTCGCGCAGCAGACTTCCGAGACTAACTGTTTTTGTCAGCTTAGCAGGCTTTTCTGAAAGTTCTGTAATTACATCATAAAAGCGATATGGGTTTACGCCCGGTAGATCGATATTAAAAATTTCTTTATTTCTGTTGTTCTCAAAGAAATGATCAATATTAAAATCAACTTGGGTGAATAATATTTTAGGCGCGCCTTTGGAGCGGGTTTGGGTCGTGATGAATTTCCCAAACTCACGCTGATCAAAATTTGATGCTACCAAAGTTTCTAGCGGAGTGATCTCCTGGTAAATTCTTATCAATCCCGGAACGTTGTACGCCGTGTATTCCGCCGATTCAATCGGTAAAACTTTTCCATTGGTTGTGCAGAGAAACAATCTTTTAATCGCATCAAGATCGACGTGCTCTAAAACATTATAAGAACTAATAAACTTTGTTTTCTTTGGAGAACCATCTGAATGCGGAACGGTTTTTTCCAAATACTCTTCAATTTCGAAATGCGGATTTCTAAAATTTATATCCAATTCAGCGAAAATAACTTTTCCGCTAAAATGTTTTGCACTGCCAATAGTGTAGTGCTCGCCAAAACGATCCGGCTCGAGCTGCGAAGCGACTAAAGCGTTTGTCGGGAATACAATCATATAAAGATGTTTCTGATATTCTGCCATCTACTTCTCCATTTCCGTTTTTTCTTAATCTTGTAATTTAACAACTCTGAATAGTATTCTCAAGGATATTGTATAAAATTGAATCTTTTTATATTTTTTTTCATCCTACAATTAAAAAAAATTGAGGGAAAAATGTTTATAGACGAATCTCTAAAAGTGGAAATTCAGAAACAATTATCCGTACTTGAGAAAAAAGTAAAACTCGTTTTTTTTACGCAAGAACTCGAATGCCAATTCTGCCGCGAAACGAGGGAAATTTTGGAAGAGTTGTCGGCTCTTTCCGATAAAATAGAAATGGAAATATATAATTTTGTAAACGATAAAGAAGAAACCGAGAAATATAAAATTGAAAACATTCCCGCCACTGTTTTGCTGGACGAAGAGGGGAAGGATTATGGAATAAGATATTACGGAATTCCAAGCGGATATGAATTTTCCTCTTTGTTGGAAGACGTGAAGATGCTCGGAACGGGGGAGACAGGGCTTCCCGATAATATAGTTGAAGATATTAAAAAGATCGCGAAGCCGGTTCATCTTCAGGTTTTTGTAACGCCTACTTGCCCTTACTGTCCGCAAGCAGTAGTTACAGCGCACAAATTTGCCTTTATAAATAAGAATATAAATGCCGATATGGTTGAGGCTACCGAATTTCCGCATCTTGCACAAAAATATAATGTACGAGGAGTTCCGAGAACAATAATTAACGAAAGCGAATATTTGGAAGGCGCTGCACCAGAACAAATGGTGTTAGACAAAATAAATGAATCCTTAATAAAGGTAAGTGCTTAACATGAAATTATTCAAAATAGTTTTACCGGTTTTAGCCGGAACAGTTTTGGGATATCTCTATTATTATTTTATAGGCTGCAATACAGGCTCTTGTCCTATAACAAGTAATCCTTACGCCTCCGTTATTTACGGCGGATTGATCGGAGCGCTGTTTGCTTTCCCATCTAAAAAAAAGAAAAAGGTTTTAAGCGATGAATGAAAAAATAACAAAAGATATTGAGATAGAAGATTTGGTAAATCTGGTACCGGAATCTGTTACGTATTTGAGTAATGAAGGCATTAGATGTCTGAGATGCGGCGAACCCATTTGGGGATCTCTGGAATCGGCCGCCAAGGAAAAAGGTTTCGACGAAGATAAAATTACATCTTTTGTTAACGATCTTAACGTGATGTATGAAAAACAGAATACTCAATAATCAAAAATCTTTAATTGAAAAAAAATTAAGATAATTCGCGTGTTTTGTCTTTTGAAACTTAATATTTAGCTGCACAATTTTTACGAAGCAAAATAGCTAATGGTAAATTTATTTCAGAAATTTTCTGTCTGTAATTAATCTCGTAAATCATTATTTTAAAGATTATACAATTTTATAATTTCAAAGAAAAGATGTGGCGAGACGAATTATTTTCCAGTGTCTCGTGTTTTGCCTCTAGCTTTTAACGAAAGGAAAGAAATGTCAAAAGAATCAGAAACAAAAAAAGAATCCGGTTTAACAAAACAGCAGCGAAGCTGGATTTATACGGGAATTACAATTTTTGTAATTCTTATTTTCTTTGTAGTAAATAACACCGGTGGAAATAACGAGCAGGGACCTTATCCGCCGAATTACGTTCCACCCGAAAAAGAAAACTTAACCGAAGCGCCCGATTTCACTCTTCAATCAATTGAAGGCAAAAACATTTCTCTTAGCGATTACGCGGGCAAAATAGTTATCATAGATTTTTGGGCAACCTGGTGTCCGCCTTGCAGAAAAGCGATTCCCGATCTCATCCAACTAAAAAATGAGTATGGCGACAATTTAGAAATAATAGGAATTTCGTTGGACGACGCAAACACAAAAAATGAAGTCGCGCCCTTTGCCGAACAGATGGGAATTAATTATCCGGTAGTTTACGGCAATCTTCCGTTAACGCAGCAATACGGAAACATCCGTTCAATTCCCACTTCCTTTGTTGTCGGTCCCGAAGGAAAAATCGCAGCCAAGCATATAGGTTATATCCCCAAACAAGTTTACGAAAACGATATTCAAAAAATAAAGGATTCCAATAATGACAAATAAATCTCTTTTCCGCATTTTTTTAGTATTAACAATTTTTTTGATGATAGGATTTTCCGCCTGCGGAAATGATTCCGAAAAATCTGTTGAATCCAAAAGCGAATTAAGTTTGAATGACTATAAAGGTAAAATTGTAATCCTCGATTTTTGGGCAACATGGTGCCCGCCTTGCCGCGAAGGAATTCCTGACCTTGTTGAGCTAAAAGAGAAATACGGCGACGAAGATTTTGAAGTAATTGGTATTTCCCTGGACGGAGTTACGCGCGGCGGACAAACCCTTAAAGACGTTGGGCCTTTCATTGATGATTTCGATATTAATTATCCGATTGTTTTGGGTGATGAAAATATTATGAATTCTTATGGCGGAATAAGGTCTATACCAACTTCCTTTGTTATTGACCGCGAAGGAAATATAGTTTCCAGCTATGTAGGGCTCGCACCGATTAGCTCTTACGAAGAAGACATTCGCAGAATAAAAGAAAACGATCTTAATGATCAGAAAACAATTCCGGCGCCGAACTTTACTTTCCCGGTTGTAGAGGCAGATTAAAAATGAAAAAAGCATTTTCGATTTTTGTTTTAATTATCTCTTTTCTTTCTTTCGGATGCAACTCCGAAAAAGAAATGAAGCCGGAATATAATGATCAGGATGCAAAAGAGTTGAAAAAGATCTCGTCGGAATTTTCGGGCGAATTAAAAACAGCCTTGCTGAATGAAGTCCGCGACGGCGGCTTTGTCGCGGCTGTTTCTGTCTGCTCAGACACAGCGCAAAAATTAACTAACCGAGTTGCCGCAGAAAACGGAGTCGAAATACAACGCGTAAGTTTCAAAACGCGGAATAAATTGAACAACCCGGATGAATATCAAAAAGAAATTTTGAAAAGATTTCAATCTATGAAAGACGCCGGAAATTTAACAGACACAACCGCGATTATTGAAACGGTGGAAGTCGGCGGAGAAAAATATTTAAGTTTTATGAAACCGATTAAAACAATGCCGCTTTGTCTAAACTGCCACGGTGAAAACATTAACGAAGAAGTAGCAGAAGTAATAAAGAAAAATTACCCGGAAGACTATGCTGTGGGTTACAAGAACGATGAACTTAGAGGAGCAGTTTCAGTCAGGAAAAAATTATAACTTCTTTTCTTGCTTTTTACTTACCTATTTTAGATTTTATTATTGAGGGCATTGAAGTCCTATTTGGACTATCAATTTATAGATTCTATAATACGTAAGGAGGGCTAAATGAAAGACATTTCTTTTATTTCAATACTATTATTTTTAATTATTCCACTGAGCTTATCTTTTGCTCAAGACGATCCCACAGAACTACCTTGGGAAAAACCAAATTTAGAAGGAAAGCATTTCAAAGTTGACGGTATAAATAATTTGCCGGATTTTCATGGTGATATTGTTGATCCGCAGCTTGTTGTTTTCTTTGCGGGCAATCAGTATATGGTTGTTGAAGAATTAATGAACGAATTTAAAAAGAGAATCCGGATGTGAAACGGGTTTATTTCCAGACACTTCCACCGGGAATTGAAGCCGAGCAATACGAAAAAGGTGCATTGGTGATAGGGAATTTAAGGATTGAAACAAAGCCTGATATTTTAACCGCGGGGCATGGAAGAATCGAGGGTTATAAAAAGGATAAGGGTTGGTTCGAAAATATTTACGACTACGCCCGTAATCGTCTTGCGATTATGGTTTATAAAGATAATCCTAAAAATATTTCTTCATTAAATGATCTGGGAAAAGATGACATCAATATAAGCATGCCTAATCCCGATTGGGAAGGAATTGCAACCCCTATTCAAAAGGCGTATGTAAATGCGGGCGGTGAAGATCTGAAAAACAAAATAATGCAAGAGAAAAAAAATAATAACACTACTTTTCTAACAAAAATGCATCACCGTCAAACTCCGCTTAGAATTATGCGAAAGGAATCGGATGCAGGACCGGTTTGGTACACGGAAACTTATTATCACGCAAAAATGAAAGATCATCCTATTGATATGGTTGAAATTCCGGATTCGGTAAATGAATACGTTACATATACGGCTGGAGTATTTAAAGACTCGCCTCATCCTGATGTCGCAGAAAAATTTATCAAGTTTCTTACCGAAGGAACAGGACAGGAGGTTTATAAGAAGTACGGTTTTCTCTCTACAAAAAAACAAAAATAAAATTGATGTTTATTTATTCAGAGGGAGAATTAAATGAATCTAAAAAGATTTTTTTCATTGACGATAATATTTTTTATGACCTTCGGTACGCACGTTTTGGCTCAAAATTGGTTTAAAGTTCAAGGTACCGAAAGTAAGGATGCTCCTACCGCAAATTTGTGGGGATTTATTCAGCCGACATATTATTACGATCAAAGCGACGTTCCCGAAGAAAGCAGCTTCAGGAAAAACGAATTTAACTTAAGGCGGGCGCGTCTCGGAGTAAGGGGAGTTGTTCCGGAAACCAAAGGTAAAATAAATTATTTTCTGCTAACCGAATTCGGTCACAACGGGATTACTCAGGATCCGAACGGACTTGAAGGAAATTTCGTAGCTTTAACCGATGCGAGCATTTCAATAAATTATATTCCGGCGTTGCGCTTAAGATTCGGACAATTTAAACTCCCAACCGGATTTGACGGACTTCAGGCAATTCAAGTTCACAGCTATATTGAGTTTTCTGATGTTTATGGAGAAATGATGATGCAGCGGTTTGGATTAAACCGATCAGTAGGTGCATATAGAGACATCGGCGTTCAGGTTTTCGATTGGTGGAGTTTCGGAAAAGATAAATCTATTGAGTTCGCTTATGCAGTTATGCTTAGCAACGGTAATGGAATAGACGCTCAGGATAATGATGCAAACAAAGACGTATCCGGGAAAATCACTTTAGCAAAAGTTTTCGATAAGACATCCGGTCCAAAAAGAGAGAATCTTCAAATCGGAGCCTGGTTCTTAACAGGAAAAAGAACCGGCTATTCATTCGGATTGTTGGACGGTTCTCCGGTTAACGCATTGTTAGTTGAAAATGATATTTTAAGATACGGCGCTGAATTTATTTTCAATAAAAGTATGGGGGAAAAAACCGGATTTCATTTAATTGGTGAAACTGTTTTCGGCGACGGATGGATTTACTCCCCGGGATTTTTTAACGGAATTGTTAATGAAGATTTGAGATACTTTACACAAAATTCTTCCGTTTCGGGCCACGGCGTGCCTCATTCTGATCTTGAAGCATTCGGATATTACGCAGATTTTGGCTGCCGGTTTCCTTTTTTTAATAAAAGCGCTGAGTTAGACTTCCGCTATTCTTTTTACAATCCCGATAATGGTGATGTTCTATCTCAAAAAGTTTCTCAAACAACCATGACTTTTGGATTTCAATATTTTTTCCATCCGAGAGTGCGTTCAGTTATAAATTATGAACTTAGAGAAAACGAATGGAATCCTTCTGTTGATAATCGAATTATGGCACAATTAACTTTAATATTTAAATGATGGAGTTATATATGAGAAAAATAATTGTTTCAATGTTTTTACTATTCATTTTTTATTCCGTTAATATTGCACAAGATGCCAATGGACTTATCAAAGTTGAGAGTAAACATAGTGTTGAAGAAACTGCTTCAAAAATGAAAAACCTGATCAAAGAAAAAGGATTGACTTTCTTTACGAAAATTAATCATCGAAAGAACGCGGAAAACGCGGGACTTAAAATGAAACCGACCGTTGTTTTGATTTTCGGTAATCCGAAACTTGGAACGCCGATAATGAAATGTGAAAAAACTTACGCCATCGATCTTCCACAAAAAATGCTTATCTACGAAGACGATGAAGGAAAAGTATGGATTGTCTATAACGATCAGGATTATTTAGTTAAGCGACATAAACTGAAAGAGTGCAAAAACGAAATAGAAAAAGTAAAAAATGCCTTGAAGAGTTTAGCAGAAGGCGCGGCGCGAGATTAAAAATTATATTAGTACAGAGACGCAAAAAATGCGGCTAAAGCCGATTACTCTTTATTCTCTTTTTCTCCGTTCGCTAAAGCGAACGGCAATAGACTGACAATTTTCCAGCCGTTTATTTATAAAGTCTATTGCCGTCGGCTTTAGCCGACGGATAAGATATTACAAAAAAGAGTTAGGGCTTTAGCACCATAAAACAAAAACAGATTACCTCTGCGCTAACTCTTCTCCCATTTCCCTCAATAATTCATACGAATAAATTCCGTAATCGTATCCGTCTTTCCATTTTATATTAATCGCATAACTTCCGACTACTTCAATTTTTTCCACTTCATACATTCCTGGTTTCTCTTCATCCGACTTATGAGTTGGATCGTAATGCCGCCAAAGAATCGTTTCCCCTTTGTTTCCGGCGTCGGGAGATTCATCGCGTAAAAACTTTAACGGATAAATATTATTCTCTTCCCGTCGCTCCATTCAATTAATAAAGAAGAATCAGCTTTATTTAATTTAATTTTAATAGGCGAGATCATTTTTTAATTTCCGCCGCCCAGAATCACCGGAAGTCCATTTTCTCCGGCGCCGATAATAATCACTTTGGAGTTTGGAGATTCCGAAAGTTTTTCCGTAGCTTCAATTCCTTTCCATTCTAAAAGCTGTTTGCTTATTCCTTTGGAAACGATATCCTGAAAATCGGCAATTCCTTTCGCTTCAATTCTTTTTCTTTCGGCTTCCTGAGTTTCTTTGTTCAGCACAAATGCCATCCTCTGACTTTCCTGCTCGGCTTTCAATTTTTCTTCAATCGATACGAGCAATCCGGCTGGCAATTCTATCTGACGCAACGGCGCCGCTTCAATTGTTATTCCGCGCGGACCTACAAGTCCGTCGAGCTCTGTCTTTATTTCTTCTGCTAAAATGTCGCGCGAAACTGTGTATAATGCTTTAGCTTCGTATCTGGCGGTTACTCCGCGAACAACCGACCGGAACTGTGGAGTTAAAATTATTTCCGCATAATTTTGTCCGACAGTTTTATAAATTTTAGATGCGTTATCAGGATCCAGACTGTAAAGAAGACTTATTTCAAGCTCGACGCCCAAGCCTTCTTTGGAAGGAACGTTCATCACTTCTTTCATTTCCTGGGTTTTGATGCTGAACTTCACTACACGCGCAAGCGGATTAACAACGTTAACTCCCGATTTCAATGTTTGGTCGCTTACATTTCCGAAGAAATCCACCACGCCGACCATTCCGGCCGGAATTACGGTAAAGAGTTGAAACAACGCAATTGCAATTGCTGCAACCATTGCGAGCAACGAAACATTCGCCTCCTGTTTTTTACCGGTCTTACGAAGATTGAAAAAACTAACTAACGCAACAATAAAAACTATGATGGCAATTATAAACCACATAAAATGCTCCTTAACTTATTTCTTAAATTTCAATTATTAAAGATAGGATAGTAAGATTGAAATAAAAAATTTTGCGGCGTTATTTATTTCTGACCTAAAATAATAAGGTAAGACATTATCATAGGTTTACTAATATATTAGTTGACTGTTTTTATTAAAAAACAAAAAGATTATTTGTATTTCTAGCTTTTTTTCAATTTATAAATCAGTAAAACAACCGATGCTCCGGCTCCAAATGAACCAGCTGTGAGAGATATAACTGTCACTAATCTGACTTCTTCCAAAGCAACAATGGCGCTTGAAACGGTTACAATCAAAGTAGCAATCAAACTCATTACAAGAAAAAGTTTTTTCTTTTTCATAACACTGTTTTTGTTCATAATGTTTTATTACCTATTTGAGTTCTCTTGAGAGAAAATCAAAACATTATTTCCCCTATTCACATCAGGAATTTTTACGCTTCCCAACTCGATTTTTTCGACGGATTCTTTATCCGGAATTTCAATCTCGATTTCATTTTTATCTTTCCAGACAATCACGCTCTTGTAAATCTCTTCCCGCAAACCGTCTTCGTCATAAATTTCTAGTTTTACCGGAACGGGTATATTTCCTTCCTTTTTTATGATGACGGAATTTTTTCCGTCCGAGTCTTTTATCGCTAGATCCGGATAACCGAATTCAAAAAACCAGGGCTTCCAAAACCAATTCAAATCTTCGCCTGTCATATCGTTGAAGGTAAAAAAGAAATCGTACGGCGCGGGATGTTTCCCGTTCCATCTGTTGATGTATTCTTTTAATGCTT
This sequence comes from uncultured Melioribacteraceae bacterium, assembly GCA_963821715.1. Classification (GTDB taxonomy): domain Bacteria; phylum Bacteroidota; class Ignavibacteria; order Ignavibacteriales; family Melioribacteraceae; genus CAWGET01. The sequence goes on along the minus strand of CAWGET010000010.1, from coordinate 394,646 downwards.
TGGAAAAAACTTCTTCTCCCAAAGCATCTTTTAAGAAATAGTACGCGGCTCCCGGTCTCCTGTAAGAGGCTGTTCTGTAAGAATCACCTCGCAATACAATCGAAGAATGGATCATCGGAAAATCCAATTCCTTACCGGCGTAAGTTTGGTAAGATAAATTATTTTTCATGATCGGATCGTAAGTAGTGTCCAGTTCCATTTGAAGTTCGTAAGGAAGCATTGTAGCCCAGCCTTCATCCATCCAGGCGTATTTTCGTTCGTTCGTTCCCATATAAAACGGGAAATATGTATGCGCGATCTCGTGAGAAGTTACATGAACTGTAGATGCGAGCGACTCAAACGAGCCGTCGTTCACGATCATCGGAAATTCCATTCCGCCCGATCCGTTAAAAACGGTTATTGCCGGATAAGGAAAGGGAACGCCCGGCATTTCTTCCGATAAACTTTTTACCGTCGCCTTTGCAATTTTAACAACATCGTAAAAATCTTTAGATCCCGGATCGTAAGCCGCGTCGGTAAAAACAGATTTACCGTTATCTAATTTTACGGAAGCGCCGTCCCACAAAAAATTATTCGCGACAGCGAAAGCAAAATCGGGGACATATTCGGCCCTGAATTTCCAAGTCGATGTTGAGTCTCCGATAAAAATATTGCCATTTTCCAAATCTTCTTTTTCTATTATTCGAACGACCTCGTCGGAGGTTAAAGCCTTATTATATTTTTGAAGATATTCATCTTTCAAAATTTCGCTTGCGTTTTTAAGAAGTCCGGTTGCCCAAACAGCATAGTTAGATGGAACAGATATTTCTACATCGTAATTTCCGAAGTCGTTATAAAATTCCTGGATGCCGGAATAATTCCATCCGTCCCATCCATCGATGTCGTCATAAACAGAAATCTGCGGATACCAATACGCAATTACCGCGTGGGAAGTATCGTAAGAACCCATTCTAATTCTTGTATTCTTTGGAAGAATAAAATTCCAGCCGATCTCAATTTTAGCACTATCGTTCGGCTGCAGAGGATTATTAAGTTTTAAGATGAGATTCGTTCCGTAAGCGGAAGTTGATGAATCCAAATCAATTTTTTCATCGTTAAAAAGTAAATTAGTTATCTCAACTCCGTCGGTTAAATCTTTCGGGCTTACGCTGAAGTCGCGCAGATTTCCTTTTTCATAAATATTTTGATAAAGCCGGATCACTATTCTATAAAGTTCGTGCGGACTATTATTGTGATATGTTATTTCTTCTTCGCCGTTTAATTCCCGAGAGACCGGATCAAACTCTGCTTTAATTTTGTAATCGGATCTGTTCTGCCAGTAATTTTCGCCCGGATTTCCGTCGAGCGATCTAGTCCCGTTTTCATAAGCTTTTTGAAATTCGAGCGGAAGATAAATTGAATCAGATTGGGAGTAAGTATTTGTAAGTTGAATGAGCAGCAGGAATAAAAATATTTTTTTCATAATTCAAATAAGATTAAAGTGTCAAGTTATTTAAGAACTAAAAATAATAAAGTTTGATGAATAAAATTTCGAAAAAGATTAGTTAAATTATTTGAGGCTGTATCACAAGTCTTGCTTTTGTCATTCCGAACTTGCCTGCGTCAAGCAGGTTATTTCGGAATCTAATATGCCTTTTGAAGAAAATGGAGACCCTGAAACTAGCCTGCCCGTCGGCAGACAGGTTCAGGGTGACCATTCTTATTTTTTTATAGCACAGTTAGATGAGGTCAAAAATATTTTTTAACTAACCGAAGTTTCCAGCTTTTCTTCAATCTTTTTGAAGGCGTTTTCGAGATCGCCTATCAGATCGTCGGCGTCTTCAATTCCAACCGATAATCTCACCAATCCTTCCGAAATTCCGGCAGCTTCGCGCGCTTCTTTTCCCATAGATAAATGAGTCATACTTGCCGGATGCTGAATAAGCGTTTCAACTCCGCCGAGACTGACGGCAAGGATACAAAGGTTTACGTTATCCATCACAATTTTCCCGGCATCGTATCCTTCTTTTAACTCGAAGGAAATCATTCCGCCGCCGCTTTTATGCTGCTTTTGTCCGGTTTCATATTGCGGATGAGACGGAAGACCGGGATAATAAACTTTCTCAACCTGCGGATGATCTTCCAGGAATTTTGCTATTTTTATCGAATTTTCAGAGTGTCGAGCCATTCTTAACGATAAAGTTTTTAATCCGCGATGAACTAAAAATGAATTGAACGGATCGATAACTCCACCGATCTGATTCAATACCTTCCGCATAACTTTATAATCTTCTTCCGTTTTTGCTACTATAATCCCGGCTACAACGTCAGCGTGACCGTTTAAGAATTTTGTCATACTATGGATAATAACATCTACTCCGAGATCAAAAGGTTTTTGAAGAGCCGGACTCATAAAAGTATTATCCACAACAACTTTAATGTTTTTTTGATGCGCAATTTTCGAAATTTCCGTTAGATCGGAAACTTCCAGCGTAGGGTTTCCTGGAGTTTCAACAAATATTACTTTTGTTTCCGGAGTAATTGCGTTTGCAACTTCTTCCAAATTAGAAGTGTGAACAAAAGTAGATTTAATATCAAAATGAGAGAAGAAATCTTTCAGCAAAGTATTCGTCGGTCCGTAAACTGCTTTAGAGCAGACTGCGTGGTCACCCGCTTTAAGAAAGGAAGCAAAGACTGTATGTATCGCCGCCATTCCGCTGGCGCATCCTAGGGCTCTGTATCCACCTTCCAATTCGGCAACAGCGTCTTCCATTGCGTTGATGGTTGGATTTCCCATTCGGGTGTAGATAAAACCTTCTTTCTCTCCTTTGAAGATCGAAGCGCCTTCATCTGCCGAATTGAACTTGAATGTAGACGTCTGATAAATAGGAGGAACTACCGGACCATGTTCATAATCGCCTATTCCCGAGTGAACACATTTTGAATCGAAATGTAAATTTTTGTTATGTGACATTTTTATTTACCTTTTATATTTTAGAGCATTGTTTCCTGATCGTCTATGGTGTTATCAACAGCGTCTTCAATATCACCTTCTTCTGTAACTATTCTTGCGATATCTGCAATGGAATCTCCTTCGTTCAAACGGATAAGCCTTACTCCCTGAGTATTGCGTCCCATCACCCTTAAAGCTTTAACGCTTTGGCGCAGAACCATCCCGCTTTCTGTTATTATAACAAGTTCATCCTGATCGCTTACTTCTTTCATCGCAATAAGTTTGCCGTTTCTGTCTCCGGCTTTGATAGTCTTGATTCCTTTTCCGCCTCTTTTTGTTAGACGGTAGTCGGCTATTGCGCTTCTCTTTCCGAATCCTTTATCAGTAACAACCAAAAGCGTAGAAGATCTGCTAACTACGATAAAGCCTACAACAGAATCGTCTTTGCCTAACCGGATTCCGCGGACTCCGGTTGCGGTTCTGCCCATATCGCGGACTTCATTTTCGTGGAATCTGATTGCAAGACCGCCACGCGTTCCGATAATTATATCGTTTGTGCCGTCGGTCATTTTAACTTCTATTAGTCTGTCACCTTCAACAAGATTTATGGCGTTAATTCCGCCTCTTCTAACGTTTGAATAAGCGGAAAGAGCGGTTTTCTTGATCGTTCCCTGTTCAGTAACCATTGCCAGATATTTATCATCCGAAAATTCTTTAACAGATACAAACGCGGTAATATATTCATCTTTTTCTTTTTCAATAAGATTTTGGATAGATCTTCCGCGCGCAGCTCTTCCTGCTTCGGGTATTTCATGAACTTTAAGCCAGTAACATTTACCTTTATCGGTAAAGAACATCAGGTAATTATGTGTAGAGCTGATAAACATATGCTCTATGAAATCTTCTTCCTTAGTTCCGGCTCCGGTAACTCCCTTGCCGCCACGGCCTTGTCGTCTGTATCCGCTCACAGGAATTCTTTTTATAAATCCTCGGTGCGATATTGTAACCACAACATCTTCTTCGGCAATTATATCTTCGATTGAAAATTCTTTATAATTTTTGATGACTTCTGTTCTTCGCGGATCGCCGTATCTTTCCTTCAATGCAATTAATTCTTCTTTGATTATCTTAAATCTCCGGCTTTCGCTGTCGAGAATTCCTCTTAGTCTTTCAATTATTTGAAGAGTTTCTTTATACTCGTCTTCAATTTTCTTGCGCTCTAGGCCGGTCAATCTCTGAAGACGCATATCCAAAATAGCTTTCGCCTGAATCTCAGATAATTTAAATTTACTCATTAAATTAGTGCGCGCTGCCTGAACGTCATTAGATTTCTTGATTGTTTCAATAACTTCGTCGATGTTATCGAGCGCTATTATATAGCCTTCTAAAATATGCGCTCTCCGTTCCGCCGCTTCCAGTTCGTATTTGGTTCTACGTATCAGCACATCCATACGGTGATCGATAAAATGCTGCATCATCTGGTTAAGCGTCAGCACTTTCGGCGTTCCGTTAACCAACGCCAGCATAATCACGCCGAAAGTTACTTGCATCTGCGTATGCTTAAAAAGCTGATTCAAAATTACGGCGGGCTGAGCATCGCGTTTTGTTTCAATCACAACGCGTAAACCGTCACGGTCGGATTCATCTCTGATGTTGGAAATATCGGTCAGTTTACCGGCTCTTACCAAGTCGGCTATTTTTTCTATAAGATTTGCCTTGTTAACCTGGTAGGGAAGTTCGGTAACAATTATATTTTCGCGATCGTTTTTAAGAGTTTCAACATTAGCTTTCGCTCTTATAACAACTCTTCCGCGTCCTGTTGTGTATGCGTCCTTTACTCCCTCGAAGCCGAAAATTATTCCGCCTGTCGGAAAATCGGGAGCGGTTACATACTGCATTAAATCTTCATTTGTAAGCGACGGATTATCTATAAGCGCTGTTAACCCATCAATAACTTCATTCAAGTTGTGGGGAGGAATATTTGTAGCCATTCCAACCGCAATCCCGCTCGAACCATTGACCAATAAATTGGGAAGATAGGAAGGGAGTACCGTTGGCTCTTGAAGCGTGTCGTCGAAGTTCGGCGCAAAGTTTACGGTGTTCTTATCAAGATCGCGCAGCATTTCTTCGGAAATACGAGCAAGACGAGCTTCTGTATAACGAATTGCCGCGGGAGAATCACCGTCAACCGATCCGAAATTTCCCTGACCGTCGACTAATGGATAACGGAGCGAAAACTCCTGTACCATTCTCACCATCGTATCATAAACCGCGCTGTCCCCGTGGGGATGATACTTACCGAGAACCTCTCCTACAATCCTGGCGGATTTTTTATATGATCTATTATAAGCTAAACCTAATTCCTGCATTCCGTATAAAACCCGCCGATGCACCGGTTTCAAACCGTCTCTAACATCGGGGAGTGCGCGTGAAACGATTACTGACATTGCGTAATCGATGTAAGATGATTTCATCTCCTCTTCTAACGCTACCGGAACTATTTTTTCAAAAATTGTTGACATATTTTCAGTACCTATTAATTAAATATCTAAGTTTGCGTATTTTGCGTGTTTTTCTATGAAAGCTCTTCTCGGCTCCACTGCGTCGCCCATCAAAGTTTCAAAAATTTTATCTGCCGCCGCAGCGCTTTCAAGATTTACCTGTAAAACAGTTCTCGTCTCAGGATTCATTGTTGTATCCCAAAGTTGATCGGGATTCATTTCTCCCAAACCTTTATATCTGGAAATTGTTACACCTTTTGGAAGTCCTTCTTCATCAAAACCTTCTTCGGCAGCGCCGTTTGGTTTGAAACGTTTCAATACTTGATCTCTTTCGGCGTCATCAAAAGCGTAAACTTCTTCTTTTCCTTTTTTAATTTTGTAAAGCGGCGGCTGAGCAATATAAACTCTACCGGCTTCTATTAACTCCTTCATGTGCCTGTAAATAAAGGTTAAAAGGAGAGTACGGATATGGCTCCCGTCAACGTCAGCATCGGTCATAATAATAATTTTACCGTAGCGCGCTTTTTCATTGTCGAATTCCAATCCAATTCCCGCGCCGATTGCCGAGATGATGGCTTTAATTTCATTATTTTCTAAAATTTTTGTCATCTTCGATTTTTCAACATTCAGGATTTTTCCTTTAAGTGGAAGAATCGCCTGGAATCGTCTGTCGCGTCCCTGCTTTGCAGAGCCGCCCGCGGAATCACCCTCGACGATATATATTTCGCAATGCTCGGGATCGTTAATAGAGCAATCGGCAAGTTTACCGGGAAGATTCATCACGTCAATCGCGTTCTTTCTTCTTACAAGATCGCGCGCTTTTCTCGCGGCTTCCCTCGCTTCGGCTGCTCTTGTACATTTCTCGATAATCTTTTTTCCAACGGACGGATTTTCTTCCAAATATTCTGAAAGTTTTTCCCCGACTATCGATTCGACAACCGACTTAACTTCACTGTTGCCAAGTTTAGTTTTCGTCTGTCCTTCAAACTGCGGCTCCATAACTTTTACGGAAATTACAGCAGTTAATCCTTCGCGGAAATCATCACCGGTTAAACTGATTTTGCTGTTCTCTTTTATCAGTTTATTTTTGTACGCGTAGTTATTCAGCGTTCTGGTTAAAGCGGTTTTGAATCCGACAACGTGAGTTCCGCCTTCGTGAGTATTGATATTGTTTACGTATGAATGAAGATTGTCGGAATAATTATCGCTGTATTCAAAAGCAATTTCTACAGGAGTGTTGTCTTTTTCTCCTTCGATGTAAACCGGTTTGTGAAAGGCGTTTCTTGTTTCGTCAAGATATTGAACGAACTCGATAATCCCGCCTTTATAATGATAAGTATCTTCTTCTTCTTCTATTTCATCTTTAAGAGTTATTGTGATTTCTTTATTCAAGAAAGCTAGTTCGCGCATTCTTTCCGCTAAAGTATCAAATTTAAATTTCGTAATTTTAAATATTTCCGAATCGGGCATAAACCTGACTTTTGTACCGCTGTCGCTCTTTTTCTTTGCTTTTCCAATCTCTTTAACGGGATACTTCGGAAAGCCTTTTTCATATTCCTGTTTATAAATTACGCCGTTTCTGGTTACGGTAACTTCCATCCATTCGGAAAGAGCGTTAACTACCGAAACGCCGACGCCGTGAAGACCGCCGGATACTTTGTAAGAATCCTTATCGAATTTACCACCCGCATGAAGTACTGTCATAACTACTTCAAGCGCGGATCTGTTTTCTTCGGGATGAATATCTACCGGAATTCCGCGACCGTTATCTTCAACGGTAACACTTCCGTCTTTGTTTATTGTTATTTTTATTAAATCATTATATCCGGCTAAGGCTTCGTCAATACTATTATCAACAACTTCGTTTACCAAATGATGCAGCCCGCGCGTTCCCACGTCTCCTATATACATTGCGGGTCTTTTTCTAACTGCTTCCAGACCTTTAAGTATATTTATATTTTTAGCCGTATAATTTTGCTGTGCTTTTTCCTTTGTCACTTCTTCACCACACTATTTACTTTGATATAAATTTTATCGTTTTTACTAGATCTTCGTCAAAAAATCTGTTTATTTTTTCAGCTATTGCTTTCTGTTTCAAAAATAATTCACTCCGCCAAACGGAGTTCTGAACTTTTAAGAATAATATTTTTTTTTCTAACTTTACCGGCTCGGCAACACCGTCTAAACCGGGAATAACTTCAAAAAATTTATCAACAACATCGCTCTCTTTTGCCGCTTTCCTGAACTTATCGAATTCATCTGACGAGCCGAGTATTTCCGAAATACTTTTATAAGATTTACTCATAAGACGCTGTTCCGTTTGCGACTTTAATTATGAGATCGTTTTCTTCTTTCTGCAGACTTCCTATATTCGAAAAATCCGTCATCGTTATAAAAGCCTGTCCGACTTCTTTTAAGTATTGACTAATTTTTCCCGCCCGAAAACTATCCAACTCGCCGAATACATCATCCATTAAAAATATCGGTGTCTTATTCATTTTTTCATTCATAAAAAAGAATTGACCGAAGCGGAGCGCGATTTGAAAAGTTTTATGCTGACCCTGAGATCCGTACTTTCTCAATTCCATGTCATTTATTTTAAATAAAAAATCGTCTCTATGCGGACCGGCTAAATTTGTTCCCCTTCGTAATTCGTCTTCTTTTTTTTCTTCAAACTCGGATCTTAATTTTTCCTCAATAATTTCTTTGGAATCGTCACGGTAATAATAATCAATTTCGGGCTCTTCTCTGCGTTCCATAATCTTTGAATACGAATTTTTTATATAGGAACGGAATTCCTCAATAAAATTTGCCCTGTGATAAATAATCTCAACGCCTTTCTGAATTAGCGTTTCGGTCCAGGAATCTAATTGGTCGGTCAAGTTAAAATTTCTTCTTTCTTTGATTTGCTGGAGAAGGGAAGATCTCTGCCTCAGCGTCTTAGAATATTCCATTAAAAATTCTAAATATGTTCTACTCGATTGAGAAATTACCGAATCAATAAATTTTCTTCTTTCCCCCGGAGATCCCTGTGTTATAAAATGATCCGACTGAACCAGTGTTACAACGGGAAATTTCCCAATTAAAGAAGACGCTCTGTAAATTTGTTTATCGTTTAAAAATGTTTGCTTCTTATTACCTTCAATGTCATAAAACAACTTTACTTTATCTTCTGTAGAATCCGAAAAAGAACCGTTCACTTCAAAATATTTCTTTTCGAAATTCAAATACTCAATATCAGACGCTTGCAAAAGGCTTTTTGTTGTACATAAAAAATATATAGCCTCAAGAATAGTTGTCTTTCCTTGTCCGTTTCCTCCTATAATGTAATTCAGATTATCGGAAAATTTCAGATTTGTATTTTCGTGTAACCTGAAATTGTTTAACTCTAAAGATTTTATTACCATTTCTTAATTATTCAAACGCACCGGCATTAACAGCATCATTAAATCGAGATTCTCTTTCTCTTCAACCGGAACAATTATTACAGCTTTTGTGGGGGAATGAAGTTTAAAAATTAAATTTTCTTCTTCCGCCATATGACTTAAAACATCGTTTACATAAGTGGAATTAAAGCCGATATCAATCGCATCCCCTTTATATTCACACATCAAACTTTCTTTTGCAAATGCTCCCTGGTCCGGATCTTCCGCTGAGATTTCCAGGTTGTTTTCCTTCACCGAAAACTTAACTCTGCGGGAATTCGACGGTGAAAAAAGCATCATCCTCTTAATCGTATTGTGGAGCTCTTTCGTTTTAAATTTTAACTTAAATTCATTTTCAAGAGGAATTACGCTTTTATAGTCGGGATACTTTTGACCGATAATTCGTGTTATCAGTTCCATATCATTCAAATTAAATGATACGTGCGATTTGCTTAAATATATTTTTACGTCTTTTTCTCCCAATACTTTTAGAATAACCGATATTGCTTTTTCGGGGATGACGTACTGTTCTTCAAAATTAGTTTTAATATTTTTATCAAGAAGATTTGCGAGACGATGTCCATCAGTAGCAACAAATCTTAAACCGTCTTCACCAAACTCAAAAAGAGTTCCCATCATAGCGGGACGCATTTCTTCTTTACTCATTGCAAAAGCGGTTTTTTCTAAAGCGTTTCTTAAAACTTCTCCGGGAATAGACAATTCGTTTAGATCCGGATTTTCGGCATTCTCTTCGGGAAAAGAAGGAATTTCAGGGAATTCATCAGCCGGTAAATAGCTCAATTTATAAACGCCGTTATCCGTCGTTAAACTTATCTGTCCTCTTTCGTTAACGTTGAAATGAATTGTTGTTTCCTGCAGCGATCTGACAATATCGTATAATAATCTTGCTGGAATTACAAAACTCATATTCTCTTCCGAAACTATATTCAATTGCGATTTAAGTGAAATTTCTAAATCGGTAGCGTAAACAATTAGTTGTCCGTTTTTAATTTCGAAAAGAAAATTTTCAAGAATCGGCATAGGCGTTCTGGTAGGTACAGCTGGAATGATTTTATTGAGCAGCTTTTCCAGCTCTTTGCTATTTACTTTAAATTCCATTTATTCACTCCATGTTAAAATCCTAAAATACCAAAAAAACCAATGTTTTTCAATTTAAATGATACATAACAATTTACTTTTCCACACTCTATTATTATTAGTTTTTATATTATTTATTTAAATAAAATAATAATACTAATAAGCGTGTTAATTTGTTGATAAGATCCATTTCTTTTTAATTCCACCGAAAAATAAAACTTTTACTGAAAGCTGAATGTGGATAACTTTGTTGTAAAAACTGAGTTATACAGCGGGGTGGAATAACTCAAGGTTATCCACATAAACTACCACCATAATTAACAAGTTTCCCACATTAAATTTTAAAATATTTTTCTATTGGATGGACGGAAATTTTATATGAAAAGAAAAAATATTCGTCAGTTTTTTTTAAGTTTGGCTGCCAACCAGGAAAAATTTTATAAAGGATTGAGCGCTTAATTTTTCAATCCGATAATCTAAATTAGCAGCTTGAATTAGCTAAAATTTAGTGAGGAATTATTCCGCCGAAATTATTATCCAGTAGAAAAATGTTTGCAAAACAGGTTTGGGTTAATGTGATAAACTTAATTTTACATATCGAATACTAAGAAATGCTCAACTCAATTTTATTTCTGATGTTATCGACGCTTTCTTTAAGTGCCGGATCGTCAAAAAGCGTTTTATCAATATTATTGTAAGCATGTATTACAGTTGAATGATCTCGTCCACCGAAATGAAGGCCTATCGTTTTAAGCGATGATTTTGTCAGTTTTTTCGAAAGATACATCGCAACCTGACGCGCCAATACAACTTCTTTTTTGCGATTCTTTTCACGGACTTTATTTTCTTCAACCTCAAAAAATTCGCAAACAACTTTTGTGATGTAGTCGATTGAAATATTTACTTTCCGCCCAGTCGCTATTTCTTTAACCGTTTTTCTTGCTAGTTCGTAATTTATTTCTTTCGAACTTAAAGAAGCATTGGCGAGTAGTTTAATTAAACATCCTTCCAGCTCGCGGATATTGGATGTAATATTCGTTGCGATATATTCAAGAATTTCACCCGATAAAGCAATTCCGAAGCTCTCGCTTTTGTTCTTCAAAATAGCTATTCTAGTTTCAAATTCGGGCGGTTGAATATCTGCCGTTAATCCCCATTGGAATCTTGATACGAGGCGTTCGTTCAATCCTTTAAGATCTTTGGGCGGTTTATCGCTGGAAAGTATAATCTGCTTCCCCGATTGGTGCAGCACGTTGAAAATATTAAAAAAGTGATCCTGCGTTTTTTCCTTCCCTACTAAAAACTGAATATCGTCAATAATCAATACATCCATATTTTTATAAAATCCGGAAAACTCATTAACAGTATTATTCTGAATAGCTTCAACATATTCGACTGTAAAAATATCCGTCGATAGATAGATTGCTTTTTTATCCGGGAATTTTCTTAAAATTTTATTTCCGATTGCCTGGATAAGATGAGTTTTCCCGAGTCCGACTCCGCCGTAAATAAAAAGCGGATTGAACGAAGTCTGCCCTGGATTATCTCCGATCGCAAAAGCCGCGGCTCTAGCTAACTGATTTCCTTCGCCTTTAATAAAGTTTTCGAACTGATAGCGCGGGTTTAAATTTGTTTCAAATTGATCTTCTTTTGCTTCTTCCCGCTTCGGTACTTCTATGGTGGGAGATGAAATTTTGTAATCTAAGTTAGATGTTCCGGAAGAATCCTCTACTTCGTTTGAAATTACGTAAGCGAGTTTTGCGTCCTCGCCTAAAGCACGATGAATAGTGGTATTTATTAATGTGTTATAATGTTCTTCGATCCATTCTATAAAAAAACTGTTCGGAACCCTTACTTTTAAAGTAGAGCCAATAATCTCTAAAGGCTTGATTGGTAAAAACCAAGTGTTATATGTAATAAAAGGAACATTTTCTTTTATAATTAATAAACATTCCTTCCATAGAGATTTAGCGTCACTTGATGGTTCTAAATTTTTAGCCTCGCTTAAATTGCTCATACTTATCCACATTTTCAGTATTAAGAGTTTTTTTGGTTTTCGGGTGAATTACCGCAATTTTTTATTATTACGGATAAAGTTCTCAACAAATTATTAACATTAAGTGAAGTAGCGCAAGTTATTGTGTTGAAACGACTTAAGGCGGAGCGCCCTATTTTATAAACATTGTTTGAATCCACAATTAACACGGATGCTTTTCTCCCTTTGGGTGTGAAACGTTTCACAAAATAAAGTTGCCAACAAGTTATCAACATAACGTTTGTATCTTTGCTGCGGGTTGAAAATATGTTTAAATGTTAATTTTGGCAAATTAAATTTTCAAATTTCTTGTAATTCATTTGATTACAACGAATTAAATTTTTATTAAAATTTAAAGGATATCAGGCGTCTTTTTACTGAATAAAAAAATGACTAAATTCAACCGTTAAAATAAATTTATAGAGGCTTTAATGAAAGTAGTAATTACAGGTGGCTGCGGATTTATCGGAAGCCATATTGTGGAGTTTTGGATAAATGAAGGAGTTGATGTTCATGTTATTGATAACTTCAGATCGGGTTACAAAAAAAACATAGAAATTTTCGATCAATCAAACATAACCCTTCATGAAGGAAGCATAACGGATAAAAATCTGGTTGGCGAGGTTTTAAAGGGAACCGATTATGTTTTTAATCTCGCCGCGCTCGTTTCCGTGCCGGAGTCGATGGATAAACCGAAAGAAACTATTGATATTAACGTCGGGGGATTATTAAATCTTTTGGAAGCCGGGAAAAATAATGGAGTTAAAAAATTAGTTCACTCAAGTTCGGCAGCTGTTTATGGCGACGATCCGGAACTTCCGAAAAAAACCAATATGCGCCCGAATCCAAAGTCTCCTTATGGAATAACTAAATTGGATGGCGAGTATTACGGACAGATGTTCTATGAAGCGTATGGCATGAAAACGGTTTCATTGAGATATTTTAATGCTTTTGGGCCAAGGCAGGATCCAAAAAGTATGTATGCTGCCGCCATACCAATTTTTATCTCAAAAGCAGTAAAAAATGAAGATATAACGATTTACGGCGACGGAGAGCAGACGCGCGATTTCGTTTATGTTAAGGATATTGTAAAAGCAAACGTACTAGCGGCGGAAAATTCCGAAGTAACTGGAGTTTTTAACGTTGCCCAAGGAAAGTCGATTACGATAAAAAAAATAGCCGAATGGATCATCGAAATTATAGGTTCGAAAAGTAAAATTAATTTTGAAGACGAGCGGGCAGGCGATATTAAACATAGTCTTGCTTCAATTGATAATACGATTGAAAAACTGAATTTCAATCCGCAATTCGATCTGAAAACCGGATTGGAGAAAACGATAGAATTTTTTACAAATAAAAATTAAAAAGCGTTACTGTTAATTATTCTGTTCACGAGAATAGATTTTTATTAATCTGATTTCTTAAATAGTCAAAAAAGATGAAAAAAATACTTGTAGTTTTTACCGGCGGTACTTTTTCGATGAAAATTGATTCGGAAACAGGCGGTGCGGTTCCGCATTTTCACGGCGAGGAACTTTTAGAAATGATCCCCGAAGCGAAAGATCTTGCCAAATTAGAGGTTTATAATTTCGGGATCTATCCGGGTCCGCATGTGACGCCGAAGTTGATGTTTGAGCTTTCAAAAAAAATTAAAGAACTTATTTTAGATGACGAAATTGAAGGCGTAATTGTAACTCACGGAACCGATACGCTGGAAGAAACTGCGTATCTTTTAGATTTGACGATTAAAACATCCAAACCGATTGTGGTAATCGGCGCGATGAAAACAAGCTCGGAACCGGATTGGGACGGACCGAAAAATCTGCTGGACGCCATTCACATTTGCAATAATCCGAACAGCAGCGGCATGGGAGTTTTAGTTTGCCTTAACGGTGAAATTAATGCCGCGAGCGAAGTTACAAAAACCCACACTGAAGATTTAGAAACATTTCATAGTCTCGATTTCGGAGCGCTTGGATTTGTTGACAAAGGAATGGTAGTTTTTAACCGCGCACCTCACAAACTTGAAATTATTGAAACGGAGAAGATAGCGGATTATGTTGCCTTAATTAAAGTTTACGCGGGAATGGACGACCGATTTTTCCGTTATTCGGCGGATACCGGAGCGGAAGGTATCGTGTTCGAAGCAATGGGAGTCGGGAATATTCCTCCTCCTGCATTTGAAGGCGTGAAGTACGCTCGTTCGAAAAATATTCCGATGGTTCTTGTATCCCGCTGCCCCACCGGCGAAACACTCGATATTTACAGCTATCCCGGTGCCGGAAAATGGATCAAAGAAGCCGGAGTTATATTTACCGATTATTTAAATGGTCAGAAGGCGCGGATTAAATTAATGCTTGCATTGGGTTTAACAAGAGATCTGGAAAAATTAAGAAGCATCTTTGAAGATTGATGCGAGCGGATCTTCAAAATAAATTAAAAGTTTTTCTTCAAAAATATTGGGTGTCGCTGCTTCTTTTGCCGGTTGTTTTTTATTACGCGCTTAACAGGGGCGAATTTACTTTTATTGATTATATAAATCTTCTAATCCACGAAGGCGGACACGGGATTTTTCGCTTTTTCGGAAAATTTATTTACACTGCCGGTGGAACGCTGATGCAGATAATTATTCCGTCACTATTCATTTATTATTTTTTATCTCACAAACAATTGAAAGCAGCTCAGGCGGCGGTTGTTTATCTCGGACAAAATTTCGTTAACATAAGCGTTTATGCCGCGGATGCCGTTGAGAGGAAACTTCCTCTGCTAGGAGGAAACAATGTTTACCACGATTGGACTTATCTTCTTTCCGAACTTGGTATTCTCCAATTCGACAAAGAAGTCGGATGGTTTTTTTACGCACTTGCAATTATATCTTTTCTTGTAGCGTTGATACTTCCTGTATTCAAAGGGGAATACAAAACGATTGATTTAAATCTGGAATTATGAAAGGATTCGTGCATTCGTGGAATGTTAAAACGAGTTGCAAAAATTTCCTCTAAGTAATCGCGTTCCAGCTTCTGCTAATCTACCAAAAAAAATCTTCTGGATTTTATCTAAATAAATTCGTTGATTATAAAACGAGGGAAATTCACAAAACACGACAAAAACAATTTTAACATAAAGCAGGAGGGCAAAATGAATTCCGATGAAATTAGACCGGGCGAAGAAAAACATCTCTATCGTCTTTCAGAACTTAGCGACTTTGAAGTAGCTGATTCCGATCTCGATGTACGCGGCTGGATCGTTATAAGCGCAGATGGAAATAAATTCGGAAGAGTCGAAGAACTAATTGTCGATCCCGATATTCTCCGTGTACGCTATCTCGATGTTTTAGTTGACGACGGAGTTCAGGGCGTTGATGAAGATAGGCATATGCTTATCCCGATCGGAGTAGCAACACTTGATACAAAGGAAGATAAGGTCTATATAAAAACAATCGAAACAGTTACACTTCTAAAAACACCGAATTATACGGGCGGAACAATCTCCCGCGATTACGAAAGATCGGTAACAACTTCCTTGTCGGATGAAGAATTTAATGTCGACGATAAATATTTTTACGAGCACGATTTTTTTGACGATGAAAAATTTTACGGGGGGAGGAGAGAAAAAAGACTATATCGCTTAAACGACTTGAAGGATTATGATTTATCGTCAGAGGATTTAGACGCGCGCGGCTGGAATGCAAAAACTACTGATGATAAAATTATAGGACACGTAAAAGACGTTATTATTGAATATGAAAATTTAACGGTTAGATATTTTGAAGTCGGTCTTGAAAATTCCGAGCATCTTCCGGGAAGAGAAAGATCAGTATTGATCCCGATTGGAATAACACATATAGATGAATCCGATAAAACCGTTGTGATTGAATTGACAAAGGAAAATGTATTGATACTTCCGACTTACGACGGCGGACACATTACGCGTAAGTATGAATGGACAATACGCAACGGAGTTGAAAAAGCGAAAGGGGAAAGCTCCGACGCCGAAAAATTATACAACCACAAATATTACGAATCAGACAGATTCGACAAAGTAAATAAAAAATAATTATATCTTTTGGGACTGTAGAGGCATTGCATTTGACTTAGCATGTCGAAGTCTGCAATGTCTCTGCTTCCATTAAAATTTAGAAACAAATAGATTACTCCAATCTTTTTCTAAATCTCAGCGAACTTAAATACAAAATTGAAACTCCCATCAAAAATAAAATTAAAAGTTCGTCCCACAATTCGGTGAAACCGATTCCTTTTAAAATTATTCCACGGATTATCGTGATAAAATAACGTAGCGGAATTACATAAGTGATGTATTGAATTATCTTGGGCATATTTTCGATCGGGAATGCGAAGCCCGAAAGATAGATCATCGGCAGCATCACGACAAAGATGGAAAGCATCATAGCCTGCTGCTGCGTTTTGGAAATTGTGGAGATGAACAAACCGAAGCCCAGCAAAGAAAGCACATAAATGAATGTTGAGAAAAAAAGAAAAGTTGTGCTGCCTCTTACTCCAATCCCGAAAATTATTTTCATCGCAGTTAAAACTACAACCACCGAAGCAAGACCTACAATAGTAAAAGGAACAAGTTTCCCGATGATTAAGTGATATGGTTTTATAGGAGTTACGATCAACTGCTCCATTGTCCCGATTTCTTTTTCTTTCACGATCGCCAATGATGTTAATATCAAAGTGATGATCATCAAGAGCAATCCGACAATTCCTGGAACCATAAAATTTCTTGTCTTCATTTCGGGATTATACCATACTCTGATTTCGGCGTCTACGGAAGGAATGGAAATAAATTGATTCCCGGATCGCGCCCGCGATTGAACAATTATTTCTTTTGCATAATCCCGGACTATCGACTGTAAATAACCCGCTGCAATGCCTGCGGTGTTTCCGTCCGACCCTTCAAATATTGCCTGAACTTCCGCCGGTTCATTTATATAAATATTTTTGCCGAAATCAGCCGGGATAACAAGCCCAAGCATAATATCCCCTTTGTCAATCAGCAGTTCAATCTCATCGTACGATGTAACATATTTATCGATCTGAAAATATTCCGTCTCCGAAAATTTTCTCACAAACTCGCGGCTTTCTGCGCTCCTGTTCATATCAAAAACCGCGGTGTGAATATTCTTCACGTCTAACGTTGCGGCGTAACCCAAAAATATTAATTGAACCACAGGTGCAACCAATATTAAAGCAAACATTTTCGGATCGCGTTTAAATTGAAGAAATTCTTTTTTTATAAAGTGAAGGATGATACTCATCTTAAACCCTTGCCGCTTTTTGTTTTCTAACAATTATGCTTAAACCGAGAAAAACAACAATGAATAAAATGAGATAAATTAGTTGATCCCAAAAAGCGTGGACTCCGACTCCGCGCAGCATTATTGCTCTTAATATTCGTATGAAAAATTTTGCCGGAGTGATATTTGTAATTATCTGAACGAGAAACGGCATGCTGTCAATCGGGAAAATGAATCCGGATAAAACAACAGCCGGAAGCATAGATGCGAAAGTAGCCATAGTAAAAGCGACCTGCTGAGTATCCGCAACCACTGAAATAAAAATCCCGATGCTCGTGCACGCGGAAATAAAAATAAGGGTACTCAGAAATAATAGAATGAAACTTCCATTCACAACAATTCCGAAAAGAATAAATCCGGCAAGTAGAATCAAAGCGGCATCGATTAACGAAATGATAACATAAGGAAGAGATTTCCCGATCAGCAATTCCAAGGTTGTAACGGACGAAACGTTTATCTGTTCGATCGTGCCTTTCTCTTTTTCGCGAACTAACGTAAGCGAAATACTGATGACCGCTACCATAATTAGGATCATCGCGATCAATCCCGGCAGCAGGAACCAGGTTGTTTTGAGATCGGGATTAAACCAGAATCTTGGCTTAATGTCAATCGGATAGAACGGTTCGAGTCCGGCCCTTAGTAAAAAATCTTTTTGAATCTTTGCATTTAAATTAGTTGTAGCGGAAGAAACATAATTGAAAATTATCGAAGCAGTATTTCCGTCAACTCCGTCTATTAAAAATTGCAGCTCAGCTTTTCTGTTCCCGGAGTTGAGCTGTCTGGAAAAATCCGCAGGAATAATTAGCGCAGTCTGCACAAGTTTTTCCTCGAGTGCTTTGTCAATTTCTTTTCTCTTGTTGAACTGAATCGGTTGATCGAAATATTCCGAACTTACAAGTGAGCGTATAAAGTCGCGGCTGACTTGCGATTTCTCAAGATCATAAACGCCAAGGCGTATATGCTTAACATCGAAATTAACCGCATAACCGAAAATTGCCAACAGAAATACAGGAAAGAAAAAGAGAACAAACAAAAAACGCCAATCCCTTTTTAATTGTTTTACTTCTTTCTTCGCTACCGCTTTTATCCTGTTAAACATTATTTCTTTTCCAGCAGATGAATAAAAACGTCTTCAAGGCTCGGCGCAATTTCGTCAATGCGGTAAACTTCGACAGAGTTTTCTTCCAATAAGTCTTTTAATGAATCTCGGTTCATTATTTCGGGATAAATTCCCGCGTGTATCTGATTTCCAAAAATCGAAACATCGCTTACTCCGTCTTTTTTCTCCAGAACTTCCATCGCTTTAACCGGGTCGCTGGAATCAATTTCATAAATCGGATTCTTTAAATACTTCTCTTTCAATTCCTTCGAACTTCCTTCGGCTATTAATTTTCCAGCGTCTATTAAAATGATATTGTTACAGAACTCCGCTTCTTCTAAGTAATGCGTTGTTACAAAAACTGTCGTTCCTTCGTCTGAAAGATCGTTTATCAAATCCCAAAAATTTCTTCTTGAAATCGGATCGACTCCGCTTGTGGGTTCGTCCAAAAAAACAATATCTGGCTGATGAACAACGGCGGTTCCGAGCGCGAGCCTCTGTTTAATTCCACCTGGAAGCGAGCCGGTCAATAATTTCTCTTTCCCTTCGAGATATGAAGTTTTAAGAACCCACTTTTTTCTTTGATTAAATTTATCGCCTTTCAGCCCGTAAATCCCGCCGAAGAAGTTTATGTTCTCCTCAACGGTAAGATCGTCGTAAAGTGAAAAGCGCTGCGACATATAGCCGATATTCAATTTCACTTTATCGGGCTCGTTCATAACGCTGAAGCCACCAACGAGAGCGTCGCCGGAAGTCGGGGCTAAAATTCCGCAGAGCATTTTTATAGCCGTCGATTTTCCCGCGCCGTTAGCTCCGAGGAATCCGAAAATTTCTCCCTTCTTTACCGAGAAACTTATTCTGTCCACCGCGGTAAAGCCGCCAAATATTTTTGTCAATTCATTTACTTCGATTGAATTCATCAATAAATTTTCCTTCCGAGTGCTTTTTCCAACCTTACCTTTGCCAATTCATATTCCACTAAAGAAGCGGTCAGATTTGTTTTTGCATCGAGCGCCGAAACTTCTGCGTCTATAAGGTCGGAGCTCGTCGCGTATTGAACAGTATATTTGTCCTTGGTTATCCGGTAGTTTTCCTCGGTCTGCTCAACATTAAGCCGGTTTACTTTTACTTTTTTTATTCCGCTAAGCAGATCGAAATAAAGCTTATAGATTTCCGTTTCAATATTTTCCCGTAGAATATCTAAGCTAATTTCCGTCTGTAATTTTTTTTCTTTTGCCTGCGCAACTTTTGCGGAAGTATTTCCCCAGTCCAAAATATTCCAATTAAGTGCGACGCCGATGTTCCACGTATCTGCAAATTTATCTTCGAGCGGAAGAATTCTTTGATTTGGACGGCTGTAAAAAAAATCGCCGAATACAGAAACCTGCGGAAACCAATCTGATTTTTCGGATGTAATTTTTGCCGAAGCCGCGTCAGCTTGTAAATAAAGGGCTTGCAGCTCTTTACGGTTCTTTAAAGCTTCCGGTATCAATTTGTCCGGCTCGGTTAAATTTAGTTCGACTTCAATTTCCCCGGCAGATATTTCAGTTTCTGAATCCAGGTCGATTCCTATCGCTTTATTAAAATTTATACGCGAAAGCTCTAAAATATTTTCAGCCTTAATAAGTTCTAATTCTAAATTGGAATATTGGACTTCTAATTTTAAAAGATCGTTCCTCGTAGCCAACCCGTTATCCAAAAATTTTCTCGTGTCTTCAAGATGAATTTTCAAAGCGGAAATATTTTCGGTGAGCAGATTCACAAATTCTTCCGCTTTATAAAAATTCCAAAACGACTCGTATATATTTAATGCCGCGTTATTTATTTCAAGCTCGTAAAGCTGTTCGACGGATTCTCTCCGCTTCTCCGCTGCGAGTTTTAAAGATGAGAGACGAAAGCCGGTAAATATAGGCTGCTGCAAAGAAAGCTTTAAAGTGTATGTATTTAAAATGCTTTCCTGAATTGTGATTGGATTCGGGGTGAAAGGAACGCTGACCTCAAACGGTGGAACATCACTGAGTCTTGTATAATTTGCTCCGAAAAAAAGTTGCGGATAAAAATTAGAAGAAACTTCATTCACTTGCGCCGCCGATTCACTGAGACGCGAACGGCTATTTTTTATTTGTTTGTCCTTTTTAAGTCCGGCAGCAAGACTTTCTTCTAACGTATAATTTTTCTGCTGGGCGGCGAGGAAAGAACTTATCAAAAGAAATAAAATTATTAATTGTTTCATTTTAATTTGCTTCTTTAATTAGATGGATAAAAATGTTTTCCAATGTCGGCATTACTCTTCTTGTCCTCGTAATCTCTATGTCTCTCGTTTCCAGTAAATCTATAATTCGCTTCGAGTCGGTTTCATAATTATTTACAATTGCGGAAAACCGGTCGCCGAAAATCTGAACATCGAAGTTTGTGTTTTCCCTAACAACTGCGCTTGCTTGCCTGGTTGTCGGACTAACAAACTCGGCAACATCCGCGACTAATGATTTTTTAATTTGCGCCGGAGTATCAAGAGCTAGAATTTTCCCTTTATTCATTAACGCCACGCGCGTGCATCGTTCCGCTTCATCCAGATACGGAGTTGACATAAAAACTGTTAATCCTTCGTTAACCAATTTAGAAAGTATCTTCCAGAAGTCGCGGCGCGAAACCGGATCGACTCCCGTCGTCGGTTCATCGAGAAAAAGAATTTCCGGCTCATGGATTAAACTGCACGCGAGCGCGAGTTTTTGCTTCATTCCTCCGGATAATTTCTCGGCTAACCTTGAGCGGAAATTTTTTAATGATGTAAATTCGAGCAGCTCGTCGCGTCTTGGTTTATAATTTTTAACGTTATGGATGTCGGCAAAAAATTCTATGTTTTCATCCACTGAAAGATCGCCGTAAAGACTGAATTTTTGCGATAGGTATCCAATTTTTTTCTGGACGAACTTTTTGGCATTTTTTAAATCGCGCCCCAGAATATTTATCTTTCCTAAATCCTGATTCGATAATCCGCATAGCATTCTGATAGTTGTTGTCTTTCCCGCTCCGTCGGGTCCTACCAGACCGAACATCTCTCCTTTATTGATGCGCATAGTAATTCCGCTAACTGCTTTTATAGATCCGAAAGATTTATGCAGATTTTCTATTTGGATAATCTCCGACATTATTCACCGCTTCCAATTTCATCTAATATTATTTTCGCGTCGGCTGGCATTCCGGCCTTTAGTTCATAGGCTGGATTCGGAATTTTAATCTTCACTTTAAAAACGAGTTTCGTTCTTTCGTCTTTTGTCTGAATATTTTTTGGAGTGAATTCGGCTTCCGGTGAAATATAAGTTATCTTTCCATTGTAGGTTTTATCGGGAAATGTATCTATGGAAACTTCTGCGTCTTGTCCTGTTTTAACTTTGCCGAGATCGGTTTCTGAAATATATATTATCAATTCAACTTCGGATAAATTTGATACTTTTACGAGAGAAGTTTGGGGGTTTACATTCTCTCCTTCTTCGGCGTAAACTTCAACCACGCTTCCTCGGATCGGTGAAATAATAAAGCTGTCGCGAATCTGTTTTTCTATCAGATCTACTGAAGCGGCAGTCTTTCCGTAATTGGCTTCCGCCTGTTTAATTTCAGCAGGACGAGATATGTTATTCATTTTTTCAAGATTTGCTTTCGCCGATTGATATTGGGATTCGGCTATATCCGCGCGGGTTTTAACATCTTCAAATTGTTTTTCCGTGATCGCCTGCGATTCATATAAACTTTTCAATCTTGATAAATCGCTTTTAGCCGATTCCAGATTTGCACCGGCTTGCTTCACCGCTTCCTTTGCTTGATTAATGTCCTCCTTCCTCGCGCCTTCCTTTACCAACTGAAACTGCGCATTAGCTCCGTCCAATCCCGCTTCCGCTTGTCGTAATTGTATATCAAGGGTTTCGTGGTCGATGGTTAAAATTGTATCTCCCTTTGAAATATTGCTGCCTTCATCGGCTTTTATTTCCTCCACGGTTCCGCCTACTTTCGAAGAAATTATTATATCCGTGGTTTCAATCGTGCCGGACTCTTCGACGAATCTGCCGTCATTATTTCCTCCGCATCCGAACAGACTGAATGCGATTATGATCAAAAATAATTTTTTCATTTTATTTTTTCCGTTTTACTATTGCCAATTGTTTGCTTCCTTTCGAGGTAAGCATGCCTTTCATCAAGATCGAGATCAACTCGTCAATCGCGGATTTAAGGGAATAGTTATTATTTAGTATAAAGTCCGGATTTATAACGCGTTGAATCGATCCGATCAATATTTGCAGCATAATTTCATTATCACCCTCGTTAACCAGTCCTTCTTTTTTTCCCTGCTCAAATATTTTCTTAAAGTTTTTATATAAAACCTTAGAGCGGAATTCATCTATTTCTTCCCATACCTTGGGAAGGTGAACTCGCATATCATCCAACCATTTATTATTTACGCGCATTGAGATTTCGGATAAAACCTTTGTGAATTTATAGAGCTTATCCACGGCGGAAGAATCGCCGGAAACTATTTGTGAAACGTTTTCGGAAATCTGATTGCGCATAGCACTCATAACAGCACGCGCAATTTCTTCTTTGGATGAGAAATGTTTATAAATTGTTTTCTTGCTTATCTTCAAATCAGAGGCTATTTCATCTACGGTGGTTTTCTGAAATCCGCCGGAGAAGAATTTTTCTCTCGCGGTTGATATTATTTGTTCTTCAACAGTCACTTAGGAAACCAAATTAGTTTATTTAGTTTCCAATATATAAAATGGAAACTATTTTGTCAAGCAAAGTTTCCTAAATTATTTTGTCAACGAGAATATGATTTGAACCCGATTAGTCCAGCTTCTAATTTCAAAGTGAAAATTACCCACTATTTAAATAGTATTGTGCCGTTGTCTATTGAATTAAAGATTTGTGGTGTATTATAAAATCATAAAGAATACCGTAAAGCAAAGCTTTTAAAAATCTGCAATGCTTTCGAAGAGAAAGGGAAAAATCAAAGTGGAACTACCGGAGTAATTCCACTTTTAAATGAGAAAGAATCTTAAAACTATATATTTGTCCGCCGACTTAACTCATTTACAGATGAAGAATTAGTCTTTATTCTTCTTAAAAAAGAAAGAGTAAAAATTAATTCACTACGGTTACATCCTGAGCCTGCAGGCCCTTTTTGCCTTCAGCAACTGTAAATTCTACCTGCTGACCTTCTTCCAAAGTTTTGTAGCCGTCGCTTTGGATTGATTGGAAATGAACAAATACATCGCCGCCACTATCGCGGGTGATGAAACCGTAGCCTTTGGAAGGGTTGAACCATTTAACGCTTCCTTTTTCGCGTTCTGCCATGTTACCTTTACCTCTATTTTGTTTATTTGTTTATTGCCTGCAGGAACAAGCTATGCTTATCCCCGCAATTTTTTGTTTTAACAAATCCGATTAATGTAAATGATAGGAGAATCTATTAATGATTTGCCCGCAAACAACCTTTGAAGAGTTGGATATTTCTATATAAATTTCCTTAAATGAAATACTTTTTCTTATCTGCGTATCAGATATAAAAAATTAACAATTTTTGATTATAAAGCAAATAGAAAAATTAAATTTCCTTTGTAAGTTCGAGAAATTTTTTGTAAGGGATTGCGATTGAACTTTCCGATTGAAATGCTCCATTTGCCAAACTTATCATAGAAACTTTCGCGGCGGTTTCTTCATCGGGAGCTTCATAAATATCGAGAAAATCGTGAGAGCCGAGAAGGGCGTAATGCGCTATAAATTTAACTTCCGGACATTTTTCCTTTACCTGTTCCAGCCAGTTGTGGCCAAGCCTGCCGCGGTCTTTCATTTGTTTGGAAACTTCGGGAGCCAGTTTTGTTAGAAGAATGTAAGTCATCATATCCTCCAATTTAAGACAATGAAGTGTTAATTTTAATATAGTTTTAAAATATTATAAATTCAATCTGTCTTTCCCCACTCAAGTATTTCAAGCTTTATCCAGACAACTCCGTCTTCAACCATATCTAATTTTTTTGCAGTTCCGAAAGATAGATCGATAATTCTTTCAGGATGGCGCGGCATTCTATCGTTAACCCTGATAATCGCGGAGCGATTATTTTTTAGATTTGTAACGCGTAAAATTGTATCGAACGGAAGATCCGGCGATGCGGCGGTTAAACCGAACATATCGTAAACTTCTCCGTTGGCGGTTTTCTGCCTGTGATATTTATCCGCGTAAAAAGAAGCCAAACCTTCAATCACTTTTACCGGCGGAAGGTTGTTGTATTCCTGTTTGTTTTCAAATCTATCGGAAAATGTGGCAGAGGAACATGAAACGATGATCGTCAGAAATGTTAAACTTGAAAATATTTTTATAATATTCATTTCTTAAATATCCAAAAAATTACTTGACACTCAAGTATTAATTTCGTATTTCTGTAATTAAAGTTACTAAATAACTAAATTTTGTAATAATAATTACAAGATGAAAAATAAACTAATAGATATTTTTCTTCAGCTCGCCAAAATTGAGGGTCTTTCTCAAAAAGAAAAAGACGTAGCAAACTATATTTTTAATTATTTAGAAAGACTCGGGCTTCATCCAGCTTTTGACAATTCTTCAAATATCACTCAAAGTAATACAAATAATATTATTTGTAAAATCGGCGACGGGGGAGATTTCGTTCTTCAGAGCCATATGGATACGGCAAGATCCACAGCCGGTCTTAAGCCGGCACTAACAGATTCAAAAATTACAAGCGACGGATCTACCGTCCTTGGAGTAGATAACAGAGCCGGAGCTGCGATCCTTTTATATCTCGCGGAAACAATAGTAAAAGAAAATATAAAAGTAAAAGATTTCACGCTGGCTTTTACAACCTGCGAAGAAACTTCCTTGGAAGGTTCTAAAAATATTGGACTTAACGGTAGAACGAAATATGGGTTTATTTTCGATTCATTTTTAGATCCCGGTAAATTTGTATCTTCCGGTCTCGGCGCCGTTAGTTTTAAAATTAAAATATTCGGAAAAGCCGCCCATTCAGGAATTGCTCCAGAGGAAGGCGTTAACGCACTCTTTATTGCCGTTAACGCGTTGAAGGAATTAAAAACAGGAAGAGTAGAAGATGAGACGACTGTTAATTTCGGAATAATTAAAGGAGGTTCCGCGGTTAATGTTGTGCCGGAGTATGTTTTTATTGAAGGAGAGATAAGATCTAAAAAAAGCGGGCGGGTAAATCATCATTTAAATCTAATTGAAGAAACTTTTAAGCGCTCCGCCGGTGAATTTGGAGGAGAAATTGAATTTTCCTATAAGTGGGATTTTAAACCTTATGAAATTACGATAACTGAAGAAGTCTATAAGCGCATTGAAGAAGCGATTAAAAAAGTAAATTTAACACCGGAAGCAAAAATGTCATGGGGCGGAAGCGATGCGAATTCCTTAAATGAACGCGGAATAAAATCGGTAAATATAGGAATAGGCGCTAAAAATCCTCACTCAAATGATGAATACATTTTAATAGAAGATTTAACAAAATCCTTTGAAATAGCTATGGCGCTGGTGAAAAAATGAAAAAGATAATTTGTTTTATCCTTATTTACTCTTCGATATTATTGGCTCAAAATGGGTCCGACTCCACTTTCGGTTCTTTGTTTATTATAGGCGGCGGAGCCAGACCGGATTATATGATGAAAGAATTTGTGGATATGGCGGGGGGAAATAAAGCCAAAATAATTGTTGTGCCGATGGCGAGCGCTGAACCTTTGGAAACCGGGAAGTATCAAGCCGGACAGTTTGTTAACTTAGGCGCATCGGCGGATTATATTTTAATCGACGGTAAAGATGTTCAGGATTCGATCCTTCAAAAATTTGAAGGAGCAACGGGAGTCTTTTTCTCCGGCGGAGATCAGAGAAGGCTTACGGAAAGTTTACTTGGAACAAAAATTTTAGATAAAATAAAAAAAATTTTCAACGATGGCGGAGTTATAGGCGGAACAAGCGCCGGCGCCGCTGTTATGAGTTCCATAATGATTACCGGGGATGAAGAAGTTAATAAGGACGAAGAAAAGTTTATCGATATCAGGCAAAAGAATATTGTCACTTCAGAGGGTTTCGGATTTATTAAGAATGCGGTTATCGATCAGCATTTTTTATATAGAAAAAGACATAATCGATTGATAAGCGTTCTTCTCGAGCATTCGGAATTAATCGGTATCGGCGTAGATGAATCCACGGCAATAATATTAAACTCAGAAAATACGTTTAAGGTTTTGGGCGAAAATCAAGTTGTTGTATATAGCATAGACGATGCCGATAAAATAATTACAAATGATGAAGGACTTTTTGCGGCGGATAATATAAAGATAGACATTCTCTATTCGGGCTGCAAATACGATATCGCAAACAAAAAAATAATTGAATGCAATTAAAAAAACTTAAAGCGCCGAACACTTTTTTAATAATCTTCATCTTGATGATTATTACGGCAATCCTTACCTGGTTAATTCCCGGGGGAGAGTTCGCGCGCGAATTAGTTAATGGACGAAGCGTTGTAATTCCCGGCTCGTTTAATTTTATTGAGAGTGATCCGCAAAGCTATGAAATCTTTCTTGCGCCGATACGAGGTTTTATTGATGCCGCAAATATTATTGGGTTTGTTCTAATTGTCGGCGGCGCATTCGGAGTTTTTCAGAAAACGGAAGCAGTCAACTCGGCAATAATGGGAATTGCGAAAGCGCACAAAAAATCGAAAGTGGTTAGGGCTCTTGTTATCCCATTATTTATGATCTTATTCGCTTTGGCGGGAGCAATATTCGGTATGAGCGAGGAAGTAATTCCCTTCATCCTAGTCTTCATACCAATGGCTTTAATGCTGGGTTACGATTCGATTGTCGGCGTGGCAATTCCGTTTGTTGGCGCGGGAGCCGGTTTTGCGGGAGCTTTTATAAATCCGTTTACCGTCGGAATTGCGCAGGCAATAGCCGGGCTTCAGCCGCTTAGCGGAATGTTTTACAGGATTTTTGCGTGGGTGATAATTACTTCTGTAGCAATTGCCTTCGTAATGATGTATGCAAGAAAGATAAAACGGAATCCTGAAAAAAGCCCCACGTATGAAAAAGATAAAATCAAGAAACAAAAAATTGATCATCAGGAAATTGAGGAACATTCCGGTATTTCAAAACGGCACAAACTTGTGCTTTTCGCTTTTCTTTTCGGGCTCGCTGTATTGATCTTCGGTGTAATGCAGTATGAATGGTGGATTGCGGAGATATCGGCTCTATTTTTCATACTCGGTATCGCGGTAGGAGTGATCGGCAAATTAACTGTAACTGAAATTACGGATTCCTTTGTTGACGGAGCTAAAGACCTTATTGCTACTGCGTTGGTAATAGCTCTCGCAAGAGGAATTCTGATTCTTTCACAGGACGGAAAAATTATTGATACAATATTATACGGATTATCCAGTCCGATTTCTTATCTGCATCCCATTGTCTCTTCTCAGGCGATGTTTGTTGTTCAATCTATGCTGAACTTTTTTGTTCCGTCGGGCAGCGGACAAGCGGTTTTAACTATGCCTATTATGGCGCCATTGGCGGATCTTGTAAATGTATCGCGTCAGACGGCTGTTCTTGCTTTTCAATTCGGAGATGGATTTAGTAATTTAATCATTCCCACTTCTGCCGTAACGATGGGCATTTTAGCGCTTGCGGATATTCCATGGGAAAAATGGGCGAAATGGATTCTTCCTCTCGAAGCTTTGTTTTTTATTATCGGCGCGCTTCTGCTTATTCCGCCATTTTTATTTAACTGGACATAAATATAATTATTTGGAGGAGTCATGAAAAAGATTTTACAAACGGTTGTTTTATTTTTTTTAACAACTTTGGTTTCCAATAACGTTTACTCCCAAAGTTTTGAAAACGGGCAGTTCGGAATACAGCTTAGCGACGCCGGTGAAATTGAGGTTTATTCGCCCGACTTAACCGCCGAAAGTAAGCAAATTGACCGATTCTCCATTTTGGTTGCGGTTCAGGGAGATACGGCGCAGGTTTTTGATTACGGAAAAGACGCCGATTCGATTATGGCTGCATATAATGTAGAAAATCCTCTTTATGGAGATTATGAATTATATACTATGTTCGATAACAGCTATTCTAATGCGGCTCCAAATCTTATTGTAAAGTTAAACGTTTTCGGCTGGGATGAAAAGAGCTATGCGCTTGCGAAATATAATGTTATAAATGATACCTCTTTAACTTTAAATGTCCGGGTCGGATACGAAGCTCTGCCGCAGGTTGATGGCCAATATGGTTTTGAAGTAGTGAAATATGAACCTTTAGAAGATATTGTTTCTATATTTGTCGATTCCAGCTCGAGCACAACGGGATTTGGAATTTTATCGGGAAGCTTTACTTCGGTTTCCGTAATTGATTGGTTTTCCGGTTATAATGATTTCGATTCGGGTTTTTATGAAAGACTATATTCGGATGAATTTACGCCCGTTTATGAATCCGGAACAGACGGAACAGTTATATTTATGGGCGGAAATGATTATACGATCGAGCCCGGAGATTCTGCGGAAGTGTGGGTCGGAATTGCTTTTGGAACCGACAAAACGACAATGATAAACAATATGAGTGATCTTGCTGAAAATTATCTTACCATAACCGATGTTGATCAGCATGATAATAATCTGCCAGAAAATTTTGAACTTTCTCAAAATTATCCAAATCCTTTCAATCCGAGCACGAAGATAAATTTCAGTATTCCCGAGGAAGGGTTTGTAAATCTTACAATATACGATGCTCTGGGAAGTAAGGTAGGCGAGTTAATAAGTGAAGAGATGAGCGCCGGAAATTATATTTATGAATTTAACGCCGGTAGGAATTATTCCAGCGGAGTTTATTTCTATACTTTGCGGTCCGGCAACTCATCTATAACGAAAAAAATGTTGCTCCTTAAATAGATGAGCAGATACACAGAAATAAGGTCGAGAATTCAAAGGAACTACGAAGCGTTGTCGAAAAATCATAAGCAGCTTGCAGATTATATCATTGAGAATTTCGACAATGTTCCGTTTCTAAGCGTGCAGGATATTGCAAATTCAACATCGCTTAGCGTTGCTTCGGTTGTTCGTTTTGCTCAGCGTATCGGGTTTAAAGGCTTTTTGGAAATGCGCGAGGAAATTGCGGATCACCTGCAATATAAAATTAAAAATAAACAGATTTTCTCATTAATTGATAGCTCTGGTTTAAAGGAAGATACATTAATTGCTGTTGCTGAACATGACATCAATAATATTAACGAAAGTCTCAACCTTATTGACAGACACAGTTTTAAAAAAGCGGTTGATTTGATTTTGAAATCCGAAAGAGTTTTTACAAGCGGGCTGGGGATATCTTATTTGCTTGCACAAATATTGTCGTATCAGTTAAATCAGGTTGCTGTTAACGCATCTAATTTTACGCATAACTATTCTTCTTTTATGGAGCAGATTTTATTTCTAAACTCAAAAGACCTGATAATTGCACTTTCATTCCCGCCTTATTCTAAAGAAACAATAGAGGCGGTAAAGTTTGCCAGGCAAAAAAAAATAAAGATTCTATCGCTCACAAATAAAGATGCGTCTCCAATATCGTTTTTGTCGGATGTAAGTCTTATTATCAAAAGCGATAATATGCTTTTTACAAATTCGTTTGCGGCAATTTCGGTTCTTATAAACGCAATAGCCACGGAATGCGCGATTAAGAACAAAACGAAAGCAAATAAAATGCTCAATAACATCAACAAAATAATGGAATTGCAGGATATTGTAATTGCGTAATGTCCTGGGGAGTTAATTGTGAAAAAGATTTTTCTTTTTACGCTATTTATATTTTCCGGTCTTTTTGCCGGAACGACGGGTAAAATTTCCGGAACGATAACTGATGCTTCCAACGGCGAACCGCTGATAGGAGCGAACGTTATTATAGTCGGAACCAGTTTAGGAGCTGCCGCCGGAGTTGACGGAAATTTTGTTATTCTAAATATTCCTCCGGGCGATTACGACGTTAAGATCAGCAGCGTCGGTTACAAAAGCGTTCTTATAGAAGATGTAAACATTGTAGTTGATAGGACCACAGATATTTCATTCGCGCTGCAGCCGGCAAGCCTCGAAATTGGCGAAGTAATAGTTTCCGCTCGGACGCCTCTGGTTCAAAAGGATTTAACAAGCTCGATCTCAGTGATGACAAGAGATGAAATTGAAGAATTGCCCGTCGCGACTTTTACTGAGCTTTTATCGCTGCAGGCGGGAGTTGTCGGAAGCGGAAATAATCTACATATCAGAGGCGGAAGATCGAACGAAGTAGCGTATATGGTGGACGGGATGTATGTAACCGACCCGCTGCTCGGAGGCCTCGCTACACAAATAGGAAACGACGCCATCCAGGAAATGTCCTTATTAAGCGGAACGTTCAACGCCGAATACGGCAACGCATTAAGCGGAGTTGTTAATATTGTTACACGAGATGGTTCAGAGGATTTTTCCGGTAAACTGGAATACAGAACGAGCAATTTCGGCGTGGAAAGATATGCCGATCTGGACGAATCAAGAATTAACGGAAGTTTAAGCGGTCCGTTATTTCTTCCCGACTTAAAGTTTTTTGTTTCGGGAGAATTAGATGAACGCGGAAGCTACCTGCCCTTTGGTTATAAAGATGAAAAATCATTTTTTTCTAAAGTCTCTTTCAGCGGATTGCCGAATATTAAAGTAACCGTATCTAACAGAGGAAGTTTGACGGAACGGAAAGGCTACAGCCATGCCTGGAAATATATTCCCGAACAATATTCAAAAACCAACTCTGATAGTTATCAGTCTACGCTAAGTTTTACGCACACTATAAAAAACAATTTATTCTACGACCTGAGAGTTTCTTATTTCAATCAGGGATATTATTCAGGAATCGATAAAGATACTTCTGAATATTTATCAATAGCCGAAAGAGAATATCTTCCCGATGCCGGAACTGGATTTGAGTTTTTTGCTAAAGCCGATCCGGTAAGTTTTACCGACAGCCGAACCGCAACAATTGACGCAAAAGCGGATATGGTTTGGCAGATGGGAAAAGTAAATGAGGTAAAGCTGGGTCTTCAATATAAAAAGCATTGGTTAAAGCTTTACAGCGTCTACGATCCTAAGCGGAATTTTCCGTATATAAATAATTATGACACCGAGCCTTTTGAAGCGGCCGCTTATCTTCAAGATAAAATTGAATTGCCTTATCTTGTAATTAATCTCGGACTCCGGTTCGATTATCTTAATGCTAACATCGATTTTAGAAAAGATCCTCTGAACGCAAATTCTTTTATAAGTGCCGAATCGAGATACCAGGTTAGCCCGAGAGTAGGAATTGCGCATCCTATTTCCGACAGGACAAAACTTCATTTTGCATACGGACATTTTTTTCAGAATCCCGAATATCAGTTTTTATTTGAAAATAACCAATACGATCTAAACGTAAGAGAGCCGCTTTTTGGTCAGCCGGATCTTGACGCGCAGAGAACAATTGCATACGAAGTAGGTTTGTCCCATCAATTTTCCGACCGCGTTGCGATGAGCTTGACCGCTTATTATAAAGATGTAACCGGCTTGATCGGCACAAAATATTTCTTCCCTTTTACCGACGGACGTTATACGGGTTATACTTTATACGTTAATGAAGATTATGCGAATATGCGCGGGTTTGAGATCAATATAGACGCGAGAAGATCAAAATATTTCTCGGGCGGTTTAACCTATACTTATTCGGTTGCCAAGGGGAGCGCTTCTTCTGAAACGGAACAATATCCCGGAACAACGGAATCGACTCTTCTGTATTATCTGGACTTTGATAAGACTCATCTTATAAATGCAAGCGGAACATTTTCTATTCCGAAGGGAGAAGGTCCGGAACTCTTTGGAAACAAAGTGTTTGACGATATGGATATCAGTTTAATTTTTAGAGCCTCCTCCGGTTATCCTTACACACCCGGCGGACGAGATATCGGTTTCGTCATCCGAAATTCTTTAAGGATGCCGATGACTTACACTGTCGATATGGAGATCGGCAAAGAGTTAGAAATTATTTCCGGATTAAGAGCCAGGATATTTGCCGAAATACTAAATCTTACAGATCATAAAAATGTTGTTTATGTTTATCCGGATACCGGAGAACCGGATTTAACTTTCGTCGGTCAACAGTCAGAAGAATATATAAAAAATCCTGCTAATTTCGGTCCGCCAAGATCAATCAGGGTCGGACTCGGAGTGAGATTTTAATTAATCGATATAGGAATTTGAAATGAAATATTTTTTACTAATTGTATTTTTATTTACGCTCCATTTTTCTCTGCTTGCTCAAGAGCGGTTTGAAGACCGGGATAAAGGATTAGACAAAACTACCGGAATTTTAGATAGAGCCGGCGGAACGCATAACGCGAGCGCGATCGGATTGTTTTTTGAAAACAGAGGAAAGCTGTATCCCAGACGAGTAACGCAGGGACCATCGGGCGAGTTTCCGATAAACAGCGGCAAGAACTATATTTACAGAATTGCGCCGATGGTCGGAGTTCCCGGTAATGTTGTTCAGGGACGTTATACAACAAACGAGGAATGGGAAGCGGCTTATGGATTTCATAACAGAGAACTTTCACAAATTGCATTCAGCGATAAACCGAATACCTGGAATCCTGAAAACGGATGGCCGGTTAAAGACTCGGATGGAAATCCGGTTATAAAATCTGATCAGGATAGTTATGCTGTTTATAACGACAGCAATAATACTGTGCAAATATTGGATATCGAAGTTCATCAGATAGGATACGCTTACGGAGTTTCGTTTGCGCAGGATATGATTTTTTATACCTATAAAGTTGTAAATAAAAGCAATAAAAATTATGATGATTTTTATTTTGGACTTTATGCCGATATCGATGTTGGCAATATAAGCGGCGGCGACCCTGAATACGGCGACGATTTCGTCGGATTCGATAAAGAAAAGAATTTTCTTTATTTCTATGACGACGGAGTTTCCGACGAATGGGAGGGCGGAACGACCGGATATTTTGGAGTAGCATTTCTAAAAACACCCCAAACCGTTAATTCAAAGAGCGGAATAACCGACTTCCACTATAATTTATATTTTGACGACGAAGACCGGGATTCGATTCAATATGGAATACTTTCGAGCAGCCCGGATTTATATAATTCAAATTCCGGCGGGAGATATTTTCATCTCGGGAATAACGCAGCCTTAAACTTTGACGATCCTTCGACGATACCTTCGTCCGGGCTGGATATTGTTGCAAACGTCGGTTCCGGCCCATACACGATTAATTCGGGCGATACTTTGGTTTTTGTTACAGCCATAGTAGCGGGCGATAACTATAATGACGTAATTAAAAATGTAGAAACCGCAGAAAGAATAATGGAGTTTGACTTCGAAATTAGCAAACCACCCGCTACTCCGAATCTGACAGGAGTTTCGGGAGATAATAAAAATATTCTTTTTTGGGATGATAAGGCTGAATTATCAAGAGATAATTTTTCCGGTGAATTTGACTTTGATGGATACAGGCTCTATCGGAGTATCGATAAAGGCGTTAACTGGAGTTTGGTTTCAGATTATAATATTGCAAGCAGTTCAGGTCTTCAATACAGTTTTGTCGATACAAATGTAACTAACGGATTTGAGTATTGGTATTCTGTTACAGCTTATGATAGAGGCGATACATCAATCGTAAGCTTAGAGAGTCCGAAAGGAAGCTCGCCTGATTCGCCGAATTTAGTATCTCTTAAACCGCTTTCTAATCCTGCGGGATATATGCCTGTTTCCGCCGCGGATGTAAATCAGGTTGGAAACGGGAATTCAAATTATCAATTATTGGTAAGTCCGGTGGATAAGGAAGAATTATCCGGCGCAAGTTACAAAGTAGGTTTCACTTACATAACCAGAATTGAAAACGGGAATTTAGATGTTACAGCAGAGCCATTGATAACAGATTCCTCTCAAGTAAATATGCACGATTACGCGTTCGTTTTTATATCCGAAAATCAATATGAGTTAGTTGATCTTACTACGGACGAAGTTGTAGAACCGACGCCGCGAAGATATATTTCAGGAAGGACTTATGAAATTAATTCATCGCTCGAAGTAAAGCTGACAAACCAAAGTGAAATTGAAAATTTTTCACCGCCGCAAAAGGATGATCGAATTACTGTCCGTTTTGCCGTAGCAGCTGTTCGAAATAATAAAGATACCGTAATTACTCCGCGCCCTTTTAAGATCGGGCAGCTTCAATCAACTGAAGACGGCGTTTTATTTCAAATAAAAGAACCTGATATTATTGATGATGTTTCAAGAATCGGCGGAACGGATAACTTAGACATCAGCTTTTCGATTGATGACGAGACTGTTATTTCCGATGAAACATACACAATTTCAACTACAGGAAACGGAACCGGTTCTGACGGAGAAACTTTTATATCTTTAATAATAAAAGACGGAATACAGAATACGATTTCTGCTTACGATACGCTTTACAATTTTTCCGCCTTTCAGTTTGGCGGTATCAGCGGAATTGTAGAGTTCGATCCGGAAAATCCGCCCGCCGCGGGA
The DNA here is from genome assembly GCA_963821715.1 of uncultured Melioribacteraceae bacterium. Classification (GTDB taxonomy): domain Bacteria; phylum Bacteroidota; class Ignavibacteria; order Ignavibacteriales; family Melioribacteraceae; genus CAWGET01. Next base: position 359,601 of record CAWGET010000010.1, on the reverse strand, counting down.
AACAACTTTTCTTTAACCACTATAAAACCCAAAGCTCTTACTCCCAACGATGTGTTTGAATTTGAGATAAATCCTTCCAGTATTGATAATCAAATAGTGCGGGAAAATATTTCGAATATTCGCGTCGTGCCGAATCCGTATGTGGTTTCTTCCTTGTATGAACCGGAATTTGGAGAACTGAGACGAGAGCCTCTGCGTGAAATACAATTTATAAATTTACCAGTGGAATGCACAATTCATATTTATACAATCGACGCCGATCTTGTTAAAACTCTCCGCAACGAATCAAACAGCGGAACGGTTATTTGGGATCTTAGATCCGAAGGAGGAAGAGAAATAGCGCCGGGAATTTATATTTATGTAGTTAAATCAGATGATGCGGAGTATTTAAGTAGATTTGCAGTAATAAAATAGAAGGCAAAAAAATGAAAAAAACGCTTACTGCTTTCATATTTATATTTTTAGTTTTTAACGCTTTTGCGCAAAACCCAAACCTGGGAACAGCCGGCGCGCAGTTTTTGGAAATTCCCGCCGGAGCCAAAGCCGCCGCGTTAGGCGGCGCTTATATAGGATTGAGCGATGATGTTTCATCAGTCTTCTGGAATCCTGCCGGATTATCTAAACTGAATAGAAATGCCGCCGAGTTTTCCTATATGCGCTGGTTCGATCAATTCGATTATAATTCTCTTGCAGCCGCTTTTAAATTAGAAGGCGTTGGAATGATAGGTGCGAGTTTAATAATTTTTAGTATGGACGAATTAGAAATTACTACCGAATATGAACCCAACGGAACCGGACGTTTTTATGACGCGCAAGATATCGCATTCGGATTAACATTCTCCAGAAATTTAACGGATAGATTTTCGACCGGAGTAACGGTTAAATATATTTCGCAGAGAATTTGGAATGAATCAGCCACAGGAATTGCTTTTGATATCGGCACTCAATATCGGTTAGATTTTCAAAATTTAACCATCGCAATGAGAATGGGCAATTTTGGCCCCGATCTTTCTTTTGAAGGCGAGGACCTGGAAATAATTCACGACATCGATGAGAAACTGCCGCAGAACCGTTTGACATCCGCCCGGCTGATTACGGAAACTTATCCTCTTCCTTTAACTTTTCAAGTCGGTATAGGAATCGATATTTATGATTCTGATTTTTTAACGGTTAAATCCGGTCTCGACGCTGTTCATCCGAATGACAATAGTGAAAGAATTCTGTTCGGGACTGAACTCGGATTTTATGACAGATTATTTTTGAGAGGCGGTTATAAATACAATTATGACGATGAAGATTTCACCTTCGGCGCGGGCGCAAATATTCCTTTTTCATCTTCATTAATTTCTTTCGATTACGCTTACTCAATGTATGATATTCTGCCCGCGATTCATCGTGTTTCAATCGGATTGGAATTTTAATTTATGAGGAAAATACTAATAGCTTTATTTCTTGTATTGTTAAGCTGTGTAATAAACGCTCAGGGATATATTTGCGCTGTGGGCGGAGGCGGCGAAGATTATAATGATTGGAGCGATAAACCATACGGATGGATAGTTGAAAAAGCCGACAGCGGAAGTATTATAATTCTTTCTTATTCGGATGCTTCTGGCTGGCTGCCGGATTATTTTAAATCACTCGGATTTTCTTCTGCGGAAAATTTTAAAATCGATTCCGAAAATTTTGCCGATCTTCAATCGACTTACGAAAAAATTGCCGCAGCTGATGCGGTATTTATAAAAGGCGGCGATCAATGGAAATACAATTCTTATTGGAAAGGGACAAAGACCGAAGAGGCAATAACACAGGTGTTTGAGTCGGGAGGCGTTATTGCAGGCACAAGCGCGGGAGCGATGATCCTGGGAAGTATTGATTATGCGGCGAGTTTTTATCCGGCTGTAAATCCTAAAGAAAGTTTATGGAATCCTTTTACAGAAAGGATAGATCTCGATGACAATTTTTTAAATTTAGTTCCCGAAGTTATTTTTGATACACATTTTATTCAGCGCGGAAGGTTCGGCAGGGTTACCGGATTTTTAATTAATTATTTCGAAAGTGTAAATAAAAAAATTACCGGAATCGGGATTGACGATAAAACCGCTTTCTGTATAGATAAAAACGGAATTGGAACGGTTTACGGAAGCGGCGCAGTTTCCGTTTTCGAGTTTGATGAAGAAACCAGATTGAATGCCGCATCTCCGGATTTTTCACTCGAAAATTTAAATGTTCATAATCTCACCGCAGACTGGCAATACAATTTAAAAACAAAATCCGTTCATCAAATTCCGAATTCAGCTCGGGCAATTGCTGAAAGTGAATATCGTTTTCCCATAACTAATATTTACCTGACCGGCGATAACAGAATAAGAACCGGAAAAGAATCGGCGATAGAAAAATTTCTTCAGGAGGATAAATCCAAAATTATGATTCTTCACGACGGTTCCGTTGAAGAAAAAATAAATGAGCTTACCGCATTTTTTAATGATAAAAATTTAGAAGTCTATTCAACTAAAGTTTCAATTGATTCTATTAACTCTTCTACGTTTGCGAAAAAAATAAGAGAGAATGAAGCCTATCTATTTATCGGGAACGATCTGGAAACATTAAGTTTGTTAAGGGATAAATCGGGTTTAAGCGGAAAAGACTTTGCAGATAAAATTGCAGATGACAAAGCGCCTATTTTGTTTATCGGAAATGCTGGTAAAATCGCCGGCGGATATTATGTATCCGGAACGGAAAGCGATCCTTCAGCGGCTTATTACGGCGAACTAAAAATAAAAGAAGGTTTGGGATTGTTCGATGAACTCATCTTCCAGCCAAGTTTGTTTGATGAAGAAGATTTTCTGGAAAATAAATCCGCCGCTGTTACCTACGGTATGATGAGAGCGGGTTCCAAGCTTGGTCTTTTTCTCGACGATCTCGACTTTGCGTATATCAATTATAAAGAAAAGACGGTGGAAGTTTCGGGTAAAATGCCGCTGATAATTGTTGACGGCAGGAACGCCGCTTTTGTGGATTCTTCCGTTTACAAAGCTTCAAGAAATTCCGGTCAACGGCAATCGGCTGCATTGGATGAGCTGAGATATTTTGTTTCTAATTCCGAAAAAATATTTTCACTCGATTCGGCTAATCTTAAAATTATTACTTCGGTTAAAAATAAAAAAAAAGATAAAATTGATTTTGAACTCGGAGTAAATTATCCAAATCCGTTTAACGGTTATACCGTGATTCCATTTAAATTGAATGAAGCAGGCGATGCGGAATTAAGGGTCTTTAATGTTCTCGGACAAATAGTTGCCAGATTAAATCATACGGATCTAAACGAGGGGAATCATAAATTAATTTTTAACGCTGAAGAATTTAATCTTTCTTCGGGAATATATTTTTACTCTTTCGCCAACAGATTTTCATCTATAAATAAAATGGTTTATTTAAAATAATCTTATGAAAAAAATCTTAATAATTTTAGCGCTGCTCGGTATTTCAATATCCTGCTCGGGACAATTCAAAAAGGCTGAGGATAGTCTTACATCGTATGAAAAATTAACTGATATTATAAGCGAAGCTGAAAAGAAAAGCCGCTTAATAGAATTGGACACTCTTGCCGAATCTGTAGAAAATAGAGTAATTCCTTTTTTAAAGATTTCGAAAACTACATTTAGCGATACCGGCAAAGCGACCGTTTTAATATTCGCTCAGCAGCACGGTAATGAACAGTCAGGAAAAGAAGCAGCGTTATTATTGACGGAAAAAATTGCGTCGGGTGAATTGGATTATTTGTTTGAGAAAATTAATCTTATTCTCGTTCCACAAATGAATCCGGACGGTTCCGAGGCTGACGAAAGAAGAAACGGCGCCGGAACCGATCTCAACCGCGATCATTTGATTTTATCCGCGCCCGAGACTGCCGGACTTCATAAAATATTTAATGAATACTTTCCGGAAGTAACTTTGGACGTTCACGAATATAACCCGTTCAGCGAATCCTGGATGAAAGAAGGTTACATAAAAAATTTCGACGAACAACTTGGAGTTTCGACAAATCCGAATATTGACAAAGAACTTATTGCTTTGTCAAAAAACAGAATACTTCCTTTTGTCGATTCGGCAGTAACCCGAAATGGATATTCATTCAGCGAATATATTTTAGGAGGTCCTCCCGGAAAAGAAAGAATGCGTTTTAGCACAGTGGATATTAACGACGGACGAAATAGTTTCGGAATTTACAATACGCTATCTTTTATACTCGAAGGAAAAAACGGAAAAAATTCCGCCGATAACATTAACCGCCGAAAGCGCGGGCAATATTTCGCAATAAAAGGATTGCTCGATTTTGTTTATTCGAACGCCGGGAAAATAAAATCTAAAGTAAAATCATCCAGAAACTCTTTGATAAAACTAGAGAACAAAGAAAAAATCGCAATTAGAATGGAACACGTTAAAGGAAGTAAAGCGTTAGATTCTTTGACTTATCTATCGCTTAGCAGCGGACGCGATACGGCGGTTTATATTCCGGAATTCCACGATTCTGTTAAAACATTATTGTCCATAGATTTTCCAAAAGCTTACCTAATTCCGGATAGCGATTCCAAGCTTCGCGGATTTCTGAAAAGGCATAACATCCACTATGAAAAATATCAATCATCAGCGAACGATGAAATTTATCAATATAAAATTGTGAATAGGGAAAAATCGATAGACGAAGAATTAGAAAATTATTATGTAAAAGTGGAACGGGTTGAACTTCCGCGTGAGAAAATCACTCAAAAATATCTTTCGGTCCCAATGGATCAGAAAGCCGCAAAAATTTTAGTTCAGGCTTTGGAACCGCAGTCTATGCTCGGCCTGATTCAATACGATGAATTTAATTATCTGATTTCGGAGAATTACCCAATTCTTCGTTTAGAAAAGGATTAATAAAACGCGGCCTTTGTTTTAGCCCTGCTTTATTTTTTTTATAAATCGTCTGTTGCCGATTTTATTGTATTAGAATAAAGGATCGCGAAATTATACAAGATAACTTTATTCAATCTCTCCATCCCATAATTTCTAATTGAAGTAGAGCAAAAATAAAATTTAGAAATTCAAAATTTTATCATGAAATTTAAAACTATATAAAGATATATACGTCTAATTTTTCTTTGATAATTAACTCTGTAGCGTTATGAAGAAAATTTACCTTATCGTGTTTTTACTTTCGCTTTCATTAATCTCACTTGAATTAGTCTGGACGAGAATTTTTTCCGCTGAATATTTTTATACATTTGCATTTTTGATTTTATCGATCGCAATTTTAGGGCTTGGTCTCGGCTCTCTTAGTCTCCGCCTTTTTAATTTTTTTAATAACGAAAAAATTATCGGCTGGATTTTAACCGCAGCAGCCGCATTCTCTTTGTTAGGCCCCATAGCCGTCATCAAACTTTCGCTCGACTTCGCGGCACTTACATCAAGTATTACGATGATACTGAAATTTATTCTTGCAATTTTACTTTTAAGTTCATCGTTCTATTTGGGCGGAATCGCGCTCGCTTTTTATTTCAAAAGAAACAACTCCGATATGCCGAAAATTTACACCGCCGATTTGCTGGGCGCGGGAGCCGGAGTTATTCTGACAATTTTTTTGATGAATTCAATATCAACTCCGGCGGCAGTTTTTTTAACTCCGCTTCCGATTTTATTCGCCGCGATTTTAACAAATAAAAAATGGATGAAATTTGTTCCGGTTGCGCTGGTTCTTTTTGCGCTTTATTTGTCCGTAGATGCAGCATCTTATCTCGATAATAAAAAAGAAGAACGTGCGCCCGTTATTTATACTCACTGGGACGCGATGTCGAAAATTAAAATTTATGAATACAGCGAGAACTTCCGCGGAATAAATATAGATAATGCGGCAAACTCGCCGGTCTATAAATTCGACGGTAATTGGGACAAACCTGATTCTATGAAATACGACTTCAGTATCGACGTTTCTTATTTGATGAATAAATTCGATTCTTGTTCCTTCTTGTCTCTGGGCGCGGGCGGCGGCGGAGACGTTCTTCAGGCACTTCAGTATAACGCTTCGGAAATTTACGCCGTGGAAGTAAATCCGCACATAAATTATTTAATGCTCGAAGGAGGACTCGCGGAATACTCGGGAGAAATTTATTCCGATCCGCGCGTAAAAGTGATTACCGAAGACGCTCGTTCGTTCATCAGGAGATATAAAAACAAATTTGATTTGATCTATTCGCTAAGCTCAAATTCCTTCGCCGCCCTAGCCTCTGGTTCATTCGCGTTGGCGGAAAACTATCTCTTCACAAAAGAAGCTTTTGAAGATTACTGGAAAGCGCTTAGCGACAGCGGTTTTATGATGATGGAACATCAGTTCTATATGCCGCGTCTCGTTTCCGAATTTACTGAAGCTATGCAAGATCTCGGCATTAAAAATTATAAAGAACATTTCGCCGTTTACAATATTCCCCAAATGCGGCGCAACATAATTTTAATTTCTAAAAAACCTTTAAGCGATGAAATACTTTTGAGCGCGTTTGGCGATGTTCCGAAGAGTGAGCATAACTACAAGTATTTATTGTATCCGGCGGATGATTCGGTAAAAAATAATCTCATAAACAATATTGTATCCCGCGGATGGAAAGAAGCTGCGTGCGAAGCCGATATTGATATTAGTCCGAGCTATGACGATAAGCCGTTTACAGCACAGATGGGTTTATGGAAAAATTTTAAGTGGAATAAATTAAATGAAATAAAACCTTATGAATTTTTCGGTTTTCCTGTTTCCAAATTAATAATGGTAATAATACTCGGCGTTACGCTTCTTTTTATCGTTCCTTTAAATTTAATTCCCTATTTCAAAAAAGGAAAAAAATTGCGCGCTGCTCCGTGGTTCTATTTTTTCCTAATCGGGATGGCGTTTATGTTTGTGGAAGTTGTGCTTATGCAGAGATACGCTTTGTTTATTGGACCTTCAGTTTACAGCGTTGCAGCTACGCTTCTCGCATTGTTAATCGGTTCAGGAATTGGAAGTTATTTCAGTAATCGCTTTTCCTCAGAGGCGGCGTTCGGCGGAATAGTAATACTGATTTTGCTTACAATATTTGTTTTTCCGTATCTGCTTTCGTTTCTTAATTCTCTTGTATTGCTCAATAGGATTATAGTTGCTTCCACACTGATTTTGCCTCTCGGATTTTTTATGGGAATGCCATTTCCAAAAGCGACGCTCGTTGTAGGCGAACTGATCGACTGGGGATTCGCAGTAAATGGCGCAGCTTCTGTATTCGGATCCGTTCTAGTGGTTTATCTCGCTTTTAGCTTTGGTTTCAATTTTACATTGATAGCCGCAGCAATATTTTATTTAACGGCTTACGTTCTGATATCGATGAGAAAGAGATGGATTTAAATTAAAAATTATTTAGGAGTTTTAATATTCAGCCATTTATTAATTAATGATTGGAATGATGCTTCGGTTCTACGAATTCTTAAATTTATTCGAGATTATTTTTAATCTTTTGCGCAGTATTGAGCGCCCCGAGAATTACCGATGGAGTTCCTTGTCCGGGAAAAGTAGTATCGCCTACGCAGTAAAAGTTTTTGAAAGGTGTTGTGTTCGGAGGGAGCGAAAGCAATGTCCGCGCAATCGAATGAGGAATTCCGCCAACAAATCCGTTAAAACGTTTTGTGTAAAACTGAAAAGATTTCGGAGTTCCGCTCATCAAAAACAATTTTTCTTTTTTTGAAAGATGCGGAAATTCTTCGTCAAATATTTTTAAAATGAATTTGCTTGTAATACTTTTTCTCTTCTCATATTTTTCCTTGGAAACTCCAAGCCAGTTTTTAGAATCGGTGTGTGTTGAGATAGTTACGGTTCTAAAACCGGTCGGAGCTTTTTCCGAGTCGGCCTTGTGCGAAAACGAAACGAACACAGAACCGGAGTAGGCAAACGGAATTTTTTCCTTTGAATGCAATTGATAATAAAGGGAATCCAATTCGGAGCTATTTTCCAGAGCAAAATTAATTACAAACGCGCCCGGAGCGGAAGAAAATTTTTCGGAATATTTTTGAAAATAGTTTTGGATACCGCCTTCCGTTATCGGGGGAAGATTCCAAATCGGGATTGATGAGATAATACCGGAAGCTTTATAAACATTGCCTCGTTTTGTTTTTACTATGTAGCATTCTTTTGAGGCGGCGATATTTATTACTTCTTCCTTGAACTTAATTTCACCGCCGATTTCTAAAAACTTTTCTAGAATTAATTCCGCCGGTTTACGCATTCCGCCAACAGGATAGTAGGTCTCGGAAGGATAAGCTAACCCGACCGCGCCGGTTAACATCGGAGCTTCAGACGATAAATTTTGAGTTGTGATCAAAAGCTGCTCGTCAAGAAATCTTTTAAAATGATTTTGATTGATATATTTTCCGGCGTATTCCTCAACGCTTTTTTTTAACAGCGGAAGCAGGGTTAAGTAATTCAGATTTTTAATTTTAAGCAGCTTGCTAAAATCTTTTATATTGGATGACGGAAGCGTTTCGTTTTCGTAAATAAACATCCAGACTTTTTCGTTTATGTCGAAAACTTTTTCCCAAAATTCTTTTTGATTATTTGGTCCGAACTTGCGCGATGCTTCCTCAATCCACTTATCTTTTTCCGCAAATCTTACAATTTCTTTGCCATTCATCCGGATTATCATTCCGGGATCTATTTTTTTTAGATTAGGAGAAATGCCGAGTTCCGCGAATAATTTTCCGACCGGCTGATGAGGAAGAACTCCGCTGAAAGTTGTAGCTCCAACATCAAAAATAAATTCTTTTCTTTTAAAATATGAAGCGCAGCCGCCCGCAACTGTATGTGATTCGAGGAGCAAAATTTTTAATCCCGCTTTTGCGAGAAGCGCAGCCGCAGAAAGCCCGGCATAACCCGCGCCAATTACAATGAAATCATACATTAATTTTCCGGATAAAACATTCTAAACAAAAGTGAAGACGAGATAAGTTCAAAAGCAAAAGATAAATGGCACGCAAATATAAAGAAGCGGCCCACTTCAACAAACTCAGTAACATGCATCCGTTTCAAAAACAGCAGCCAGCCTTTTTATTCTACGAGCCGCGGCTGGCGGCAATCTAAGGTAGATTCTTCAGAAGATTTATACTGCGGATTTCTCCTGCAATTATCAGCGTGTCGTTTTCGTTGATGATATAATTTGGGTTCGGGATCGCGTTAATTTTTTCGCTCTGTTTTACCATCGACTTAACCGACAACACATCCACGCCATATTTATTGCGGATATTTAATTCACGTATAGATTTACCGATGAAAGATCTTGGGGGAGCTATTTCAGATATCGAATATCCTTCCATAAAATGAACGCTAGTTTCATCTGCTCTCATTGTAATACTGCTTGCCAGGTTCGCGGTAATTTCTCGCCGTTCAATCTCTTTCTGGTATTCATCCTGAATATCTTTCAACCAGATCATCCCGACAACCTTTTTTGTACCGGCACGATCGACTACAGGAAGGCCTTCAAGATCGTGCTTCCGCAATTTATCAACAACCGACTGACAATTCTCGTTCGGCGTTGTTGTCTCAAAATCACTGTTGCAAATATCGCCCGCGATTAAAAGATTCTGCAGGCTTTCTTTCTCGAACAGGTATTCTTTAATATCATTGATCGATAAGATTCCGAAAATATTTCCAGCTGAATCCAAAACCGGAAAAACAGGTCCGCGTCCGCGTATCATTTTATTTACGACCTGACTGAAATTATCGGTGACCGAAAGATAATCGAACTTGGAATCGAAAACATTTTTTGCGAAGATCGATTCCATAACGTTAATATCGGCGCCTTCTTTAATAGAAATGTTGCGCAGCAATAACTTCAAAGTATAGATCGATTCGCGCGAAAGTTTGGAAGACAGAATTGTGCTTATTATACAGACAATCATCAACGGAAGGATAATGTTGTAATCGTTCGTCAACTCAAAAACAATTATGATAGCAGTTATCGGTGCACGAGTTGTTCCGGCAACCAAACCTCCCATCGCTACCAAGGCATAAGCGCCGGGAGAGGCTGTGATATCCGGAAAGAAATAATTTACAACCGATCCAAAAAAAGCGCCGAGCATTGCGCCCATAAAAAGAGACGGAGCGAAAATACCGCCGGAACCTCCGGAGCCGAGAGTTAGAGACGTTGCAAAAATCTTTATAAAAATTAATATCAGCGCCATATACCAAATCATTTCGGCGTGAAGCGCAAAGTTTATGGAATCGTATCCTACTCCCATCACTTGTGGAAAAATGAGAGCAGTTATTCCGATGCCTAGTCCGCCGACTACCGGCTTAAGATATTCGGGGAAATTAAATCGGTTGTCAAAATAATCTTCCGAATAATAAAGAGCTTTGATAAAAAGAAATGAGATCAATCCGCTTAAAGCGCCGAGCAGAAAGTAAAAGCCGATTTCGTAAGGAGACGCAAGCTGATATCCCTTAACCTGAAACGCGGCGAAGTTGCCTTCGAACGTGTGCGAAATGACGGTAGCCATAACTGATGAAATGACGATCGGAGAAAACTGTGCAACGGCGAAATCCATTAAAATTATTTCTACGGCAAAAAGCGCTCCGGCAATCGGCGCATTGAAAGCCGCGGCAATTCCGGCAGCGGCTCCGCAGCCGACTAATGTTTTGAGGCGTTTATTCGGTACTTTGAAAAATTGTCCGACAGTAGAACCGAGACTTGAACCAATTTGAATTATGGGCCCTTCGCGCCCGACAGATCCTCCCGTGCCGATTGTAATTGCCGATGCAACTGCTTTTATTATCGCAACGCGCGGGCGAATAATTCCGCCTTTCATCAAAATGGCCTGCATAACTTCGGGCACTCCGTGTCCTTTAGCTTCGGGGGCGAAGAAGTAAATCAGCGGACCGACGATTAATCCGCCCAGAACAGGAATGCCGATCTTTATATACCATGGCGCGTTTATAATATTATCGAGAAGGCTTCCGCCTCCCGGAAAAGAAAGTGTCGATATTTCAAATATTAACGCACGGATTCCGATAGCCGCAAAACCGGCAAGAACGCCTATGATAATCGCGATAATTATCATAAAGGTGTGTTCGGTCATCTTAGCCCGCTCAAACATAGATACTGTTTTTCGCGAGAGAAGAGTATAAGAATCCCTAAGCGAGAATTTTTTTGCTTTCATATAAATTTTACTGATTACTTTTCATCAATACACACAGGATTTGAAAATAAAATTACCGCCGTAAACTACAAAAACCGAATCGCCTGGGATTTTACATCGTCGGTTTTCAGTTCAAACAAATATTTCCGATACCGGAATTTTTCATTAAATATATATTACAGTGTTTGCGATTTTAACTTTTGGAAATTAATTCTCGCATATCACAGTTTTTAATCCGCGTAATGATTTATCACGCGCTCGATAGCTTTTTGACAAACTTTGCAGAACGGTTTGTCGCCGCCTTTCGTGAACATAATACAGTCGAGCATCGGACGGTATAATCCTTCCGAAGCGTAACCGGCTCCTTCAAACGCGCCGACGACTCCTTTAAATTCACTCTCTTCAAAAAACTCATCAATTTTTTCCGCATGCGTTTTGTCCGCATTAGCATAATCTTCTTCCGCTTTTTTTATTTCTTCACCGGATGCGTTCTTGCGTTTTAATTCCGCAACGTTGTCGTTCATCTCTCGGCGGGTTTTCTGCCAGCTAAGATCGCTCTCGTCGAATCTCTTTTTAAGCCAGGGAGTCGGAATCTCAACTCCTGGAGTTTTCAATTCTTTCCATTTCAGATTATCTTTATCTAGCAACGCGGTTATGTTCGGCTCAACGGGTTCTACGCCCGGAGGATAAAAATCGTTGTAGGAAACTTCGGAAGTATAATATTCATCCGCCAGCCCGGCAAAAGAATGACCAAATTCATGAATTAATAAATAATCCTGCCATTGATTATCCGTGGTAAAAGTGCAGAAGAAATTATAGATTCCGCCTCCACCGTATCTGCTGTGGTTTGTCATAACGAATATCGCGTCGTAAGGAACGTGCCCCGCGAGATCGTGAAGCGTCTTATTATTTTCAGTAAGAAGATATCTTTCCGAACCCATAGAATTGAATGTTGCATCCAGGACAGTGTTCTTATAAATATCGGCGCGCGGTTCGTCAACACCGGTTTCTTCCGAAGGCTTATACACACCGTAAACATTAAACTTTTCACGATTCGATTTGTAAGGTTCAGGTTTAAAAAATATTTCAGTGAATTTATTAAGATCGGACCGGAATTTTTCTTCTTCATTTTTTGTGTAGCCTTCGCCTACAAAAACTACATCCACTTTATTATGCGGATCTCCGTTTATTTCGCTTTCAACAATTTTAACCTGCGAATCTTTAATTTCTTCGCGGACAATCATTATATCGGAAGGATCGATGACGGTCGAAAAAAATTCTTCCATCGTTTTATCTTTCTTTCTCCGCTCTATAGAAAATTTTATTTCCTTTTTGGGATAAGGAATTAAGGCGGTTTCCTGGAAAGCTTTTTTTATTCCTTCGGCTGCTTCGGCGCTCGATTTATACTCGCCGAAATAACTGTCGAATCCTTTTGAGTAAATAAGTTTACCCGATTCCGCATCATAGATTTTTACATAATATTTTCCGTTGTTAAATTGGTCGAGTAAGTTTTTCAGACTTCCCGCCCAGGTTCCATATTGGTAAATTTTATCGATTGTAATCAACTCCATTTCGGAATCACCTATGTGGTGATAGTCTATCCTCATGGTAGAGTCGGAGAAATAATCATCAAAATTAATTTGGTTTTGAGCCATAAAACTTCCCGTTAAAAAAATCATTAAAAGAATTAGTTTAATCTTCATTTTGATTCCGGTATAAGTTATTGGTTTTGTTTTTGAACAAAAGCTAAAATTGTTTCAGGAAATTTATCTGTTATAATTAAAAATCCTTTTTCGTCAAGTTTTACAATTCCTTCCCAGTTTCGTCCTTTGCCAGTTAGCTTTATATAAACAGGGCTTTGATCTTCTTCCAAATGAACTTTATCATCAAGTATTCTAAAGCAGATAATTCTTTCGATGCCGCTTACCAGGCTTTGAGATTTTCCCAATCCAAATTTTATGGCTATGGAATCTGCTTCAGGTTTAAGTTTATTAATATCTCCAAGATACAAGTAATTCAACGCGAAAAATCTTCCGAGACTGTCCGGCTGTGTAGCATCTGTAATTCTGTATTCTACATTAGGAAAAGTTACTGATCCGATTTGATCTAAAGAAGTGTTGAATATTTTAGAATGAGGATGCGGATTAACGCCGATTCCGTTTGCTTCGTGTATTGTGTAGAGATTGCCTTTGTAACTTAATATGCTTTCGTCACTAAAATTATGTATACCCGATTGCGATTTTATTTTGCCGAGTTTCTCTGAGTCTACAACGACGATTTTCCTTTCAAAATCTATTTTTCCTTTAACTAAAAAGCCGGTTGTCTTAAATTCATCAATAGATTCGATATTTAAAAAAACATTATCCCCTTCAAAAACAATCGCTTCGTAACCGGAACCTGTCGAAGCATATTTTTCGAGTCCGGTATCTTTAAATTTTAATGTGTGTATTTTTATAGGTTCAGGATCATCTAAATATAAATAGTTTATTATTTCATTTTTTGAAATATAAAAAAGATAGCCGCTTCCTTTTGCAAAAGAATTTGGATACTGCGGCAAAAGAATTAATTTGTCTTTGTACCATGCAAGCCCGGAAAATTCCGGATTAAGATCGAGGAAAGGGTGTTCCATTTCAATTTTGGTTACTTCTTGTTCGTCCAACTCCCGGATTGGAAGTTTTTCTTTGTTTCCTCTTTCGGATGGATTGCAGGAGAAGAGAAACAAAATTGCGGCAAATCCGATAAAATATTTTTTCATAAATTAATTTGTTTGTGATTAAGTAAAATATAGAACCTTTACAAAAATATAAACTTAATTTATTTTACAAGTTGATTTTTATTCAATAAAATTAAGGAAATTATGCGCATCGTAAAAATTTTAATTTTGATATTTGCAATAAATATAAATTTGTTCGCTCAGAACGTAGAATTCTTCGGAAAGTTTGAACCGGGGAACTTAGTGATAGGAGAAGGTGAAAATATTGATTGGGTTGTTTTAGATGGTCGGGAACTTCAGGTAGATAAAGATAAATTTGCATTTGGTTTTGACCGGGATGATAGTTCGGAACATCTTCTGAGGATTAAATTCAAGGACGGAAAATTAAAATTAAAAAAATTCGTTCTTCCTGAAAGAGAATACAATATTCAAAGAATAAATAATATGCAGAAGAAATACGTATCCGCGCCGAATCAAGAGATTGAGCGGATTGAAAAAGAAAGCGAAATTATCAGAGAACGAAGGGCGGAAATCGGCAAGATGGGAAAGGCTTATTTTGATTCCGGTTTTGTTCGACCGGTAGAAGGGGGAAGGATCTCATCCGTTTTCGGAAGCCAGAGAATTTTAAACGGTACGCCGAAAAATCCTCATAATGGAACAGATATAGCCATTCCACGAGGAACTCCGGTACACGCAATGGCAGATGGAATTGTTCGGCTGGCTGCGGATAATTTTTATTACAGCGGAAATTTCGTGATGCTCGATCATGGACAAGGACTATCTAGCGTGTATCTTCACATGAGCAAATTAAATGTTGAAGACGGTCAGCGCATAAAGAAAGGAGATACAATTGGCGAAGTAGGAACAACCGGCCGTTCTACCGGTCCGCATTTGCATTGGGGAGTTCAATGGTTCGACAAAAGAATTGATCCGCTTACATTGCTTGATATTACTGGTATGGAAAATAAATGATTAAAAATATTGCGGCTTTTGTTTTGCCTGGTTACAAATTGTTTTTATTAACGCCACGATTTATCGCGGTGTGTTGAGATATAATTAATGGATAGAGAAAAAAAACAACTAAATATAGAGGCGTTTTGGATAACCGAACAATTCCCAATCTTTTTGAAGTTAGTGTAAAAACTTATCCCAATAATCCTTTAATGTGGGAAAAGCGAACAAATGAGTATGAACCGCTTTCTTATAAAAAAATGCAGCGGCTTGTTTATAGTTTTGCCGCGGGACTTTTGAAACTTGGCCTATGCAAAGGAGATCGTGCAGCATTAATTTCTGAAGGCAGAAACGACTGGGTAATGAGCGAGCTCGCGGTTTTATATCTCGGCGCTGTAAACGTTCCTATTTCAGTTAAGATTGAAGAAGCGACCGATCTTAAATTTCGACTTGCGCATTCGGGATCGAAATTCGCGATCGTTTCTAAAAATCAAATAAAAAAAATAAGGCAAGTGAAAAACGATCTTCCCGAATTGATAAAAATAATTGTTCTTGACGATATTCCGGATTTGGAAGAGGATGAAATAAAAAAAGAAAATGTTTTTAAATTGGGCGAAGATTATCTCGCAAATCATTCCGATGATTTTGAAAATATTTGGACTTCTTTGAATGAAAATGATTACGCGAACATTTGTTACACATCCGGAACAACAGCCGATCCGAAAGGCATAATTTTAACCCATCGTAATTACACCGCCAACGTAGAACAGGCTACTTCATTACTGAAGATCCCAGAAAGTTATGTATCGCTTTTAATATTGCCCTGGGATCATTCATTCGCTCACACAGCCGGAATTTATACACTTATGAAAAACGGAGCGTCGATGGCTTCGGTTAAAAACGGTGATACTTTAATGGATACCTTGCGAAATATTCCGGTAAACATAAAAGAAACTAAGCCAACTTTCCTTCTCAGCGTTCCTGCTCTCGCAAAAAATTTCCGCAAAAATATTGAGGCGGGAATAAGATCCAAAGGAACAAAAATTGAAAAATTATTTACCGGCGCGCTAAAGATTGCTTATAAGTATAACGGACTCGGATACGACAAAGGAAAGGGATTCCGTAAAATATACAAACCGCTTTTAGATGTTTATGATAAGATTCTCTTCAGCAAGATTAGAGAAAATTTCGGCGGACGTTTGGAGTTTTTTATTGGCGGCGGAGCTCTGCTTGATATCGAATTGCAAAGATTTTTTTACGCGATCGGAATTCCTATGTTCCAGGGTTACGGATTATCAGAAGCCGCACCGATAATTTCGTCTAACGTTCCGGTAAGCCACAAACTCGGCTCATCCGGGAAAATTGTAAAAAATCTGGAAGTTAAAATTTGCGATGAACAAGGAATCGAACTCCCTCAAGGAGAAAAAGGCGAAATAGTTTGCCGCGGCGAGAACGTGATGAAAGGCTATTGGAAGAATGATCGCGCTACTGCCGAAACAATAAAAGACGGCTGGCTATTTACAGGCGATATGGGCTATCTCGATGAAGACGGATTTTTGTATGTGCTTGGCAGATTTAAAAGTCTGCTGATTGGAAGTGACGGCGAGAAGTATAGTCCCGAAGGAATTGAGGAAGCGTTAGTGGAAAAATCAAAATTCATCGAACAGGTGATGCTTCACAATAATCAGGACGCATATACAATTGCATTGATTGTGCCGAATAAAGAAAATTTGAAGCGGGAAATCGAAAACGAGAATCTGGATTTTCATTCAGAAGCCGGACAAAGAAAGACAATCGAAATAATTCAGAAAGAAATAGATAAATTTAAATCGGGCGGTGAGTTCGAAAATCAATTTCCGGAAAGATGGCTTCCATCAACATTTGCAATTTTGGGCGAAGGATTTAACGAACAGAATAAATTCCTAAACAGTACATTAAAAATGGTTCGCGGAAAAATAACCGACTTCTATAAAAACCGGATTGATTATATGTATACGCCAGAAGGAAAAGATGTTTTTAATCACCAAAATATGACCCTGATTAATAGGATTAAAGGATGACCATAATTAATATGGTTATAGATTACCATGAAATATTATCAATCAAGATTTAGTTAAGGTCGATCTGACAGCGGAATTTACATCCTTTACGGGAATGATTTTTATTTTAGTATTCTTCAATGATTTTGTATTTGCGTGCGGTATTAATGCAGATTTAAATCCGAGTTTCTCGGCTTCCTGTAATCTTTTTTCGATGTTACCAACGCTTCTTATCTCACCGCCCAATCCAACTTCCCCAATCGCAACTATATTCGGATCAATATTCCGATTCGAAAAACTCGAAGCGATTGCGCAGCAGACGGCAAGGTCCACAGCCGGTTCGTTAATTTTTAATCCGCCCGCCATATTTAAAAACACATTATAAGATGAGAGCCGAAGATTCGCGCGCTTCTCCAATACTGCAAGCAGAATTGAAAGCCGGCGGTAATCAAATCCTGTTGCTACTCTCTGCGGATTACCGTAGTTGGTCGGTGTAACCAAAGCCTGCACTTCAAACAAAACCGGACGCGTGCCTTCCATACTGGCGGTTACGGCTGAACCGGAGATTTGTTCTTCGCGCTGATTTAAAAATATCTCGCTCGGGTTTTTTACTTCGCTTAAACCGGAATCGTGCATTTCAAAAATGCCTATCTCGTTAGTTCCTCCGAACCGGTTCTTCTGTGCCCGCAGTATTCTAAATGTATTGCTCCGCTCACCTTCAAATTGAAGAACGGTATCAACCATATGTTCAAGAATTTTTGGTCCGGCTATAAAGCCTTCCTTAGTAATATGTCCCACCAAAACAATTGAGCAATCGGAGGATTTGGCCGCGCGCATCAGATCGTTCGCTGATTCTCTTATTTGTGTAATTGTTCCGGGGGCGTTATCGAGCTCCGGCTTATTCATCGTTTGGATGGAATCTACAATTACTAATTTTGGTTTTATTTTATTTATTGCGTTAAGAACAATATCCAAATCGGTTTCGGCTAAAACAGAAATATTTTTGGAATTAACTTTTAGCCGCTTTGCACGTAAGTTTATTTGATTGTATGATTCTTCACCAGTGACGTATAAAACCTTATTCGTAATTTTTGCAGCGGCCTGCATTACCAAGGTTGATTTTCCGATTCCGGGATCGCCGCCTAAAAGCACAACGGATCCGGGCATAAATCCATCCCCAAGAACTCTGTCGAATTCTGATATGCCGGTTTTTAGTCTTGCAGATTCTTCAACAGCGTTATCGTTCAGATTAAAAACCTTTACATCAGAAGAACTAATTTTTGCTTCTTTCTTTTTTTCTTCCTCTAATTCTTCAGTAAAAGAATTCCATTCTTCGCAGGATGGGCATCTGCCCAGCCACTTCAGTGATTCGAAACCGCAGTTGGAACAGATATAAATAGTTTTATTTTTGCTCATCAATAACCGGTTCTTCTTATAAAATTTTTCACCGTTTCATCTTCTTCGCGGTTCATTTCTTCGGGGGTTCCGACAAAATAAATTTTACCTTCGTGCAGCATGGCTACTTTATCCGCGGCTTTTTTTACGCTTTGCATATCGTGGGTTACAATTATGGATGTTACATTTAATTTATTGTTCAACTCAACAATAAGTTCATCGATGGAATCGGACATAAGCGGATCGAGCCCTGTTGTGGGTTCATCGTATAAAATGTAATCCGGATTTGTGATTAAAGCCCTGGCAAGCCCGACGCGTTTTTTCATTCCTCCGGAAAGCTCCGAGGGTTTCTGTTTTTGAATATTCGGAAGTCCAACTAATTCCAGTTTTTCCGCTACTGCTTTATCTACCCTACTTTTTTCTATTCCATGATTATTTTCCACGAGAGGAAGGGCTATGTTTTCTTCAACTGTCATCGAGTCAAAAAGTGCGGCTCCCTGAAAAAGAAACCCGAATTTATTTCTGATTCGGTAAAGCTCTTTCTCTTTTAATTCACTTATTATTTTGCCTTCAAACTTTACGTATCCTTCATCCGGATTAAGAAGGCCAACTATATGTTTAAGCAACACACTCTTTCCGCTCCCGCTTCGACCTATAATAGCCAGGGATTCACCCTCTTCTATTTTCAGATCAACGCCGCGCAGAACATAGTTGCCGCCGAATGTTTTGTGAAGGTTTGTAATTTCTATCATTAAAATAATTTTTTGAATAAAATAAAATATAACAAAAGTAAATGAATTTTATTTGAAGTCTTTGAATGAAACAAAATTCCGGCTGTGCTTTGATAAAGATAAACCTTAATTTGTAGCGTTCCTTTCTTATTCATAAAAATAATATTTATATTTCACTACTTACAAATAAAGAATAATTATGAAAAGAGTAATCTATCCGGGAACATTCGACCCGGTAACCAATGGGCACATCGATATAATTATCAGGGCGAGGGACTTGTTTGATGAAATTATTGTTACTGTTGCCCGTAATCCTGCAAAAAACTCGCTGTTCACCGTAGACGAGAGAGTTTTTATGCTGCGGGAAAGTTTGAAACATTTCGACAATGTAGTTGTAGATTCTTTTGACGGTTTGGTTGTGGATCATGCAAAGGAAGTAGGGGCGATAGGCATGATAAGAGGATTGCGCGCGATAAGCGATTTTGAATATGAATTTCAGATGGCACTTATGAACCGAAAACTAGATAACGATTTAAGAACCATTTTTCTTATGCCTCACGAAAAATATACTTATCTCAATTCGACGATAGTCCGCAATCTTGCTCAGTTTAAATCAGATGTAGGCGCATTCGTGCCTGAGATAGTTGTGGAGAAATTAAAAGAGAAGTTTACGGAGAAATAATTATTATATAGAAAGATTAGTCATTTCTATTTGACCCGCAAATTTCAGTAAAGATTCGTTTTTTTTATACATCTTTTTTATATTAGTCGTTCAAAAAAAAATTAAAAAACAAAAAAGGGAAATAAATGAAGAAGCTATTAATTTTATTGATGATTGCAGCATTAACAGCATGCGGAACCGAAGAAGAAAAAAAATCGGAATTGCCTGAAGGCGTAAGACAGGTTGTGGTTAAGTCGTCGAAAGACGCTTCAAGATATTCTTATCTTGAAGTCGAAGAAGCCGACTCAACTTTGTGGATTGCCGTTCCGCAAATAACCGCAAAGGAAGGCGATACTCTTTATTTTACTCGCGGCCTTATGATGGAAGACTTTAAGAGCGACAGCCTTGAACAAAGTTTTGACAAAATATTGTTTGTCGAAGACATTTCAAAATCGATGTCTAAGACAAAAATGCCGGGCAAAGCCGAAGCTCACTCAAATATCCCTACAGATAAACGCCAGGATATTTCGATAAATAAAGCATCGGGTGGAGTTACTGTTGCGAATGTTTATAACGATAAAAGCAAGCTATCCGGAAAAACCGTTAAAGTGAAGGGTAAAGTTGTGAAAGTAAATCAAGGTATTATGGATAGAAACTGGATTCATATTCAGGACGGAACCGGAGAAGAAGGAAAACACGACCTATTGATAACAACAACCGAAACGGCAAAAGTAGGTGATGTAATTACTGTTGAAGGCGATGTTGCTTACGATAAAGATTTCGGCTCGGGATATTCATATTCCGCATTGGTTGAAAACGCAAAAATCATAGATAAAGAATCTGGTCAGCAAGTAACGTCTAAATAATTGTTTGTAGAGACGTTCATTGGAACGTCTCTACTTATTTTTACTCTTCTTTTACAGACTCACTCTTTTAAAATCCGCAATCATCTCGAGCACAGAATCGGTAATTTTTTCGGTGTCTCTGGAAGTTAACAAATGCCCGTTAACCAAAAATGAAAACACCAACTCTTCACCATCTCCCGTTGTAACATATCCCGATAATCCTCGAACGTTTGAAATTGTTCCGGTTTTGGCTTTAACATTCCCTTCGGCGCTTGTTCCTTTCATCCTGTTGCGAAGTGTACCGTCAACTCCGGCAACGGGAAACAGATCAATCCATATATTCTTATATTGACCGTTATACATTTTGCTTAAAATTGTTACAAGCTGATCCGGACTAACAAAATTGTAGCGCGTCAATCCGGAACCGTCGGCGTAACTATAAGAACCTTTTTCGATACCGAATGATTCCAAAACTTCTTCGACGACCTTTTTGCCGTTTTTAAAAGAGCCTTCACCGTAAAACCGGTATCCCAAAAGTCTCGTCATAGTTTCCGCGTACAAATTCTGACTAACTTTTATAAGTTCTTTAAGAATATCTTTTAAAGGCGGCGAATTATATGTAATCAATTGTTGATAAGGTCTAAGTTCTCTTGTCGGAGGAATATCGTCGATGTCTAATGCATAGCCATCTATTACGATTCCGTATTCTTCGAAAGCTTCTTTCATAACTGTAACATAAAAAAGTGTTGGGTTTGTTATGGAAGGAGAAGCGGTATAAATTCTATCTCCTATTTTTACTTTCCCTTCGACAACAATTTCATTAGTTCCAAAATCCCGGTGGACTGAGAAATTAGTTTTGCCGGTATCAGTAGCCTCTAAAAGATTATTTATATTGAAATATTCACTTTCTACATTTGGTATGATGAGTGGGTTTTCACCTTTTATGCGCGGCGGATAAATTTTTAGATCGATATAATTTTCATTGAATTGAAGCGCACCGACTTCAGCTGCATACCAGGAGTCGAGATAATCGTAAGACCAGCCGCTGCCCAGATGGACGTCATCAAATAAATTGTCGTTACCGATAATGTTTCCTTCTATTCTTTTAATCCCGAGGCTGTCCAGAGTCTTAGCCCAACTAAAAAAAACTTCACGTGGATCATCAAAAAACCTCAGATAAAAAGTCGGATCGCCTTCGCCTTTTACTATAAGATCTCCCACAATTACCGAATCTTTAATAAATCCATCTATAGATATAGTTGTTCTAAAATGAGCATCCGGCCCTAATTTTGTTAACGCTGCCGCAGTTGTAATTATTTTTTCGTTTGAAGCCGGCATAAACATTTTGTCTGAATTTTGTTCATACCACACTTTTCCTGTTTTTAGTGACTTAATTAATGCTCCCCAATGCGCGTGGCTGAATGTTGAGTCGTCAAATCTTTTCTGAATTTTTTCCCGTAATTCCGGTAAAGTATCTACTACATTTTTTGTAACATCGGTAGTGGAAGAACATCCATAAATAAAGATGAACAATAAAAATAAGTAAGTCTTAAAAAGGGTTCTCATTAAATTTCCTGTATTTAATTTTCATTACTTGCTTCGACAAAGTCTTCGGGATACAAAACAACTTTCACGTAATTATTCATATTAAAATATTTATTGGCAGATGTTTTAATATCCTCGGCCGTCAAGGAGTTAATTAGTTTATCGTATGTCAATATTTCAAGCGGGTCTTCATTGTTTTTGTAGGCGCTTTCCAATGAATATAACCATGTCCTGTTTTCTTTTAGATTTTTTTCACGCGAACGAATCTGAATTTCTTTTACTTTCTCTACTGTCTTTTCTTCGGGTCCAAAATTTTTCAAGGTATCTATCTGGTCCATAATTTTGTTTGATAGTTCGTTCACCCTTTCCGGGTCAGCGCCAAAACTGATCTGAATCATATATTCTTCATCGGGGTTTTTTGAAACGTAGCGAGCTGCTCTAACTCCATATGTTCCGCCTTCATCTTCTCTTATAACTTCTCGCAGTCTGATATTCAGCACTTCAACAAGCGATCGCAATTCATAAATGTTTTGGCGGTTCCAATTAAAACTGCCGGTAAAATTAATCACAGCCTGACTCTTCGGTTCAATTCCTTTATGAACTTCTTTCTTAATTACGCCTTCCGGATAATCTTTATTAATATCTCGCCAGTTTTCTTTCCTGTTAATAGGCTTTATTCCGCCAAGATATTTCTTGATAAACGGCTTTAGCGAATCAACTTGAAAACTTCCAACGAAAAGAAAAGTGAAATCGCTTACATCCGCAAATCTTTCCTTGTAAAAATCCGAGGCTTCTTTAAGATCAATCTTATTAATTGTTTTTTCGCTCCACGGCTGCGCCCTGAAATGATTTTGCGCCATCGTCATTTGAACAGTATCTTGCAGCGCAACCCGCGGTGAAGCTTCCCTGTTTTTCAAATAAGTTTCTATTTTGGATTTGTATGACTCGAAGGCAGTAGAATCTGCCCGCGGCTTTTCAAAATAAAGGTAGATTAATTCGAATAATGTTTCTGTATCCTTCGAGCTAACGCTCCCGCTGAATCCTTCATACAACTCTGAAATATAAGGACTTACTGAGACGGCTTTTCCGGCGAGCAGTTTTTCCAACTCGTCCAGACTAAAATCCGCCACGCCCGATTCATCAATTATTTGCGAAGCTACAGTAGCAGAAATATATTCCTCATCCGATGCAAGAGATGTTCCTCCGGGACTGAACGCAGAAAAAAGTATTTCGTCATTCTTAAAATCGGTAGGCTTTAAAATTACTTTAACTCCGTTTGCGAGCGTTAACTCAGTTACGTCAATCTCTTTGATATGATTTTCTTCAACAATATCGGCTGGTTGCGGCTCTTCGGATATAAGTTCTTCGCCCGAAAGTTCGTCTTCGTAAGGTTCAATTTTCATTTCGCTTACTTCGGCGAAAACTTTTTCCAATTCTTCTTCTTTCGGAATTTCAAGACCTTCTTTTTCGGGAACGCTCACTACAACCACCCGGTTGGAGTCGGTTATCATTTCATCTGCTAAATTATTTATTTCTTCAATTGTAATTCCCGGAACGAACTCGTTGTACAATTCGTAGGTTTTTTCTATTCCGGGAACAGGATTGTTTTTTAAAAAATTGTAAACATATTTTTGAGCGTAAGCGTAAGATTCAGTTTTATCTCTTTCGGCGTATCTTCTTTCAATTCCGCGGAGAATGTTTTTCTTCATCCGATCAAGTTCCGATTTATTAAAACCGTATTTCTCAACACGTTCGGCTTCCCGCAATAAAATTTTTAAGCTGGAATCGATCTTTCCTTCTTTAGCCATTGCCGATAAAACATAAACTCCTTTCGTTCTTACCAGATCGCCCATTCCGGATCCGGCGTTTGCAAAAGGAGCTTTCGGCTCTCGGGAAATTTCCCTTAACCTTTCGTTGAACATTCCGTTGTAAAGGTTTATCAATATCTCCCGCCGATAATCGTCGAGCGTCGCCACAATATTTTTATTCCGCTTAAAATAAACAGCCACGCTAGAGTACATTGCTTCTTTATCGGACGCAATGGCGTAGAGCGGTTCGGCGTGATCGGGTACATCAAAATATTCGCGCTCGCGAGGGTTTTCTTTATCTTCAAGTTTTGAAAAATGATTTTTTATAATGGTTTCAACTGTATCGGCATTAAAATCGCCAACTGCAACAACAGCCATTAATCCGGGTCGATACCAATCTGCGTAAAATTGTTTTAAAGTATCGTAATCAAAATTTTCCAGAATTTCCTTTTTCCCTATCGGAAGGCGTTCGGCGTAGCGGGAATTTTTAAAGATGACGGGAAATTGTTTATCGCGCATTCTTGCGTTTGCGCCGCGTCCCAGACGCCATTCTTCGATTATCACGCCGCGCTCTTTATCAATTTCTTCGTCTTCAAAAGAAATTAAATGAGCCCAATCTTCCAACACTTGAAATGCTTTACGAAAAATTTCCGCGCTGTCAGTCCGCACTTGCAGCATATAAACCGTTTCGTCGAAACTTGTGTAAGCATTTAGCTCCGGACCGAAACGGATCCCGGTCGATTCCAAAAAATCAATTAGTTCGTGTTTCTTAAAATTTTGCGTTCCGTTAAAAGCCATGTGTTCGGCGAAATGCGCAAGCCCTTGCTGGCCATCGTCTTCAAGAACTGATCCGGCATCGACGGCGAGGCGGAGTTCGGCGCGGTTCTCCGGTTTCTCGTTGGAACGAATGTAATATTTCAATCCGTTATCCAACTTTCCAATTCTTACATTAGGATCTAAAGAAATTTTTTCATCGGGGTTATTAGTCTGAGCAAATAAAAAGGAAGTGAAGAAAATCAATATGATAATAAAATTTTTCATAACCGTTCCGTTTTCATAATCAATATTTAAATATATCAATTTTTGAAAAAAGAGTTAACTGCAAATAATTAATCATTCCCAATATCCAAAGCTGTTATATCATACCAACGAAAAATCTGATATTAAAATTTTAGATTCAGAAAAAAAATATTTTAAATATTTTTCTAACTTTCATTTAATTGCATAAAATCTTATCGTCAAATGGCAAAGAAAATGAGAGAAAAAATAAAGGCATAAAATGGAAGACAAATTTCGGAATAGATTGAAAGATGAAAGCAGCCCGTATTTATTGCAGCATGCAAACAATCCGGTTGACTGGTTTGCATGGAATGAAGAGGCGTTTGAAAAAGCAAAGAAAGAAGATAAACCTGTTTTTCTTTCGATCGGTTATTCGACCTGCCATTGGTGCCACGTAATGGCGCACGAATCTTTTGAGGATGAAGAAGCGGCTGCGCTGATGAACGAAGTTTTTGTTTCCATAAAAGTTGATAGAGAAGAAAGACCGGATATCGACAATATTTATATGAGCGTCTGCCAAATGATGACCGGAAGCGGCGGCTGGCCTTTATCGATTTTTATGACACCGGACAAAAAACCGTTTTACGCCGGAACTTATTTCCCGAAAGAAAACAGATACGGCAGGATGGGATTTGTAAATCTGATAAAGCGAATTGAAGAATTATGGAAGAACGACCGGGAAGAAATTGTCAACTCGTCAAATCAGGCGGCAAGCGCATTGCAGCAGTTCTCGACGGAATCCGGAGGAGAAAAATTGGACGAAAAAATATTAGACGCCGGATTCGGAGAACTGCGGGACAGATTTGATGAAGAGTATGGCGGATTTGCGTCCGCGCCAAAATTTCCAAGTCCGCATAATCTATTATTTCTGCTCCGATATTGGAGGGAGAATAAATCAGCTAATGCGCTTGCTATGGTTGAAAAAACATTGACCGAAATGAGGCGCGGCGGAATATACGATCATATTGGGTTCGGGTTTCATCGTTATTCAACAGATAAAGAATGGCTCGTTCCGCACTTCGAAAAAATGCTTTACGATCAGTCGATGCTTGCAATTGCTTACACCGAAGCGTATCAGGCAACCAAAAATGATTTGTTTAAACAAACGGCGCTGGAAATTTTGGAATATGTCTCCCGCGATATGACCTCACAAGACGGCGGATTTTATTCAGCCGAAGACGCGGACAGCGAGGGCGTTGAAGGAAAATTTTATATCTGGACTTCGGATGAGTTAAAATCTTTTTTAAGCGAAGATGAATTTAATCTAACAAAAAGAATTTTTACCGTTGCCGAAGAGGGAAATTATATTGACGAAGCGGCGAGGACAAAAACCGGGACGAATATTCTTCATCAAAAAAAAGCTTTTAAAGAAATTGCGAATGAACTGAATATTGCGGAAGAGAGATTGCCGGATAAAATTTCTTCAATAAGAAAAAAAATATTTGAAAAAAGGGAACGGAGAATTCATCCTTCCAAAGACGATAAGATACTGACCGATTGGAACGGGATGATGATAGCCGCTTACGCTCAAGCCGCAAGAATCTTCGACGATACAGAATTAAAAGATATTGCCGTAAAAGCGGCTGATTTTATTTTAAATAATATGTTCAATAAAAGCGGGCGTTTATTGCATCGTTTCAAAAACGGAAACGCCGGAATATCCGCAAATATTGACGATTACGCGTATTTTATTTTTGCGCTTTTGGAAATTTACGAGGCCGGTTTCGAAACAAAATATTTAACCAAAGCGATTGCCTTGACGAAGGAAGCATTAAAATATTTTTGGGATGAAGAAAACGGCGGCTTCTTTTTTACAGCGTCGGATTCGGAAAAATTATTGATCCGTTCGAAAGAATTTTACGACGGAGCAGTTCCGTCGGGCAACTCAATTATGCTGAATAATTTGTTTATGATTTCGCGAATAACCGGCAATAATGAATTCGAAGTGAAGGCAGAAAAAATTTCAGCGGCTGCTTCAGATAATGTCGCAAGGTCTCCTTCAGCCTTTAGTATGATGCTAGCCGGACTTTCATCACTGATGAATCCCTCCTTCGAAATAATATTTGCAAGCAAGGATATTGAGAGCGCAAAAGAGTTTATTCAAAAATTGAACGAAATTTATCTTCCGAATAAAGTTGTAGTTTTCGTTCCGCAGAATGAAAATAGAGAAGAACTTTTGAAATCTGCGGAATATTTAAAAAATTATAAGATGACAAACGGGAAAACCACCACTTATGTTTGCCGGAACTATTCGTGCGAGCTGCCAACAAACAGTCCCGAAAACATGATGAAGCAAATTTTAGAAGCGGTGAAATAAATGTTTTGCTGAACAATGAATTTACATTCGTTTATTCAGGTTTTTGGAAGAAATTTAATCAATTTGTTTCCTGTAGATTTTAAATTTACCAAACTCCTTCATTTTTCTAAAACCGTATTTTTCTAATTTGGAAAAATCGGGGAATGAATGCCCTTGCAATTCTAATTCTTCTATTACATCGGGATTGAAAATTATCAGAGCGCCCGGTTTTACTTTGTCAAATGAAAAATCGCCGCCGGTTATGATGTTGGTTCGAGGATTCGATGGATAACCGTCAATCAAATTTATGCCGTAGCTCGTATGATGATCGGTATAAATTTTCGCCGCAACGTTTTGCTTCAAAAATTTAGAAAATTCATTTTTATTGCTTACATCGAAAAAATCGTGAAGTCCGTAAGACATTATTATAGAAAGCAATAATAATGCGACTAATAAAATGATTTTTACCGGAAGTTTACGCGTGCTAATAAAAACGGATGTTAGAATTATTGCGGGAAAGAAGAGCGGGTAAATGTACCAGCCGCTAGTTAAATCCAGCGGAATATAAGAAGTAAACGATGACGTAAAGAAAAGATATAAAACGCTTAAACCGGCAAACCAAAAAATTAACAGGTGGTTTTCTTTTTTGCGGAATGAAATGAAACTTTGAACAAGCGCGATTGCGGGGATGAAGAGATAAAATCTTCTTAAAAAAACGCTTTTAATATTTAAATACCACTGAAGAAATAAAGCGGATATATAATTATCGGTGAGACTTTTTCGCACAATCAAATTGTTCGGAAAAAAATCGTAATAGGCATAACTGAAATTTTCCTGCATAATGTGCAGCCGGTACAGAAAATCGGAATAAATAAAATAATAGAACAGAGCTTCAAGAAATAAAGCGGCAATTGGAATTCCGATTGAAATTATTATTCCCCATTCAACCTTTTTTTGTTTTATAAATGAAAAGATGAAGAGTAAAAAAAGAAGAATCGCAATAAAAGTAAAATTTACTTTGAGAAAGAGCGATAGAGAAAACGAAAAACCGGCGAGAACCGGGAAATATCTTTTGCCGGAAACTCTGTGCAGCAAAAGAAAAACTATTCCGAGGTTCAGAAAAAACGCACCTGTTAAATCGGGAAAATTTATCGTCGCGAAAACAATATCAACCGGAAAAATGGCGAGTAAAAATGCCGAGAGAAGCGCGATGGATTTGCTGAGATTGAGACTTATTGCTGTTTGGTAAATTAGCGGTATGGACGCAATTGAAAATAGAAACGGGAAAAAAACAGAGCCGGCTTCATTTTTACCGATGATGAAAAATCCCGCCGAAGTAAAAACTGTTTGTAGTTTCCTCAGAAGAAAAATCGGGTAACCGATATAACCGTCGGGATAATTTCCGTTAGAGAAAGAAATTGCCAATTGATTGTAATAAGCGTCGTCGGAAAAAATCATTCCGGTAAAAAAGTATAACCTTAAAATCGCGGCCGTAATTATGATAAATATTAAAATGAAGCCGGAGTTTTTCTCGGTTAAATGATTTATCTTAAGACGCTTCAACTAAAACTCAATTTTATTTTTGAGTCCACTAATATAGCAAAATTTTAAAAACGGTTTTAGATGGATAGATTGAGAGACAGAAACCCATAGTTCCAACATACCGGGAATTGATTGGCTGTAAAATGGCTTGCCTTTATTTTCATTTATAATTAAAATAATGGTTCAAATTGAGGAAAGTATGAAGAAAGCAGCAGTTATTGTAACATCACTTTTAATATTTTTTATTAATACATACGGACAAGAAACATTTCAGTTTTTAAAATTGGATCTGAATCCACGGGTTGCTGCAACCGGCGGATCTTTTGTAGCTAACAACGACGATCCGAATTTAATATTTTATAATCCAGCCGGACTAAAATTATTAGATGAATCTTTAGTCTCGTTTTCGTATTTGAATCATTTGGTCGATATCAACTCGGCAGGATTGGCGGCTTCGAGCGAGATCGAAGGTTTCGGTAGGTTCGGACTTGGAATAAATTATACAAATTACGGTTCATTTACGGGAGCGGACGAATTCAGAAACCTTACCGGTGATTTTAACGCGAACGAATTTGCAATGACCATCGGTTATGCGAACAATCTTGATGAAAATTTTTATTACGGAGTTAGTACAAAATTTATTTTTTCGAACATTGCAGACAGAACTTCAACAGGTATCGGTTTCGACGTAGGCCTTCATTACGCGATACCGGAATCGAAATGGAATTTCGGATTTTCGATTTTGAATCTCGGCTCTCAAATGTCTTCATACTTTAAAGAGAAAGAAGATCTTCCTTTGGATATAAGAGTTGGCGCTTCGAAGGAGTTAGCTCATCTACCTTTCCGCTTTTACGTTTCTCTGAACGGCTTGAATGAAAACACCGATAATTTCGGAGACAGATTCAGACAGTTTTCGTTAGGCGGCGAATTCCGAATGAGTGAAGTAATCCGCCTACGTTTCGGATACGACAATGAACGCCGCAAAGAATTGAAAATAGGAACCACCGCCGGTTTAGCGGGTTATCATCTCGGTCTCGGATTTAAGGTAAATAAATACAACGTTGATTATTCCTTTTCTTCGCTCGGATCAATCGGATCACTCCATCGTTTTGGCGTTACGACCAGCTTTTAAGAATAAGGCTTTTTCAAAAATTTTTTAGCTTTGTCG
The DNA here is from genome assembly GCA_963821715.1 of uncultured Melioribacteraceae bacterium. Taxonomy (GTDB): domain Bacteria; phylum Bacteroidota; class Ignavibacteria; order Ignavibacteriales; family Melioribacteraceae; genus CAWGET01. Next base: position 329,670 of record CAWGET010000010.1, on the reverse strand, counting down.
TGAGAATCCTTAAATTCTTCCGCTTTTAGAACTGCGTTATAATATTCTCTGGCTTCGCTTCGCGCCCCTTCAACGTCAGAAAGATTTCCCAAAAATAGAAGAGAGTTTACCCAAAACCCCGACTCCTCTTTTTCATCTACTTTTTTAGAAAGGTCAACGGTTTTCTTGAAAAACACTTTTGCGGAATCGAAATCCTTCTTCGTCTTATAGCTCAATCCAATGTAGTAAGCTGCTTCGCGTTTTACTTTTTCATCGTAACCGAGGTCATTGTCGAGACTTCTGTTGTAAATTATTTTAAACAAATCTTTTGCTTTTTCCAATTCGCCGTTGCGCACATAAAGTCTGCCGAGATATCTTTGGAAGACAGGGTTGTCGGGAAAATCATCAATCAGCAGATTCGCGTATTTTTTCGCTTCAATATTGTTTTCTTCGAATCCGTAATAGAGCGTCATCAAAAAATAGCGCGATTCATATTTTGCGTAATTCCCTTTCTCTGCCACAATTTTTAATTGTTCGATCCCCTTTTCGCGGTCGCCATCCGGCATAAACAAAAGAAGGGGTTTTGCGAATGAATATTTTTCGGGGATGACTGCTGCATAATAATTATAAATTCCGAAGCCGAGCATTACGTCAATATTACCAGGTTCAAGTTCTGCTGCTTTAAAAACTAAAGGCAGCGCGTCTTTGCCGTCAACCGCGGCTTTGAACCAACTTTCACGAAGCGCTCTTAATCTTCCTCTAAATCCAATCGACCCGCCTTTGAAAAAGATCGCGTCGACATTATCGGGATTTTCATCGAGAATATCGTCGCAAAAATCAATTGTACTTTCCAGTTTCTCGTAGAAAATATCATCATACTTTTCGTTGTCTAGGTCGAGCATAATTTTCCACCAGATGATCATGGCGTCGAAAAATTTTCCCGACGGATGTTCCGGATAGTTTTTTTCTACATAATCAAAAGTCTTTTCGGCGTTTTCAAATTTCAAATTATAAATTTGATGGATTCCCGTAGTTATCAGCGAATCGAATTCGTTAGTATTACCAGCGAAAATTGAAGAAAATCCGATCATCGCAAAAAAGAAAAACAGAAATATTTTATTTTTGAGCATAAATTATTCTTTAGTTAATAAGTATTTCCTCTATTACTTTTCTTTGCCGGTTTTTGTTTCAGCCGCGGATAAAATTTTCTGAAGTTCCTGATCGTTTACGGTCAGCATTCCGTTCTTTGTAATTCTTTGGGTAAGAGTTTTCCAATTCTTATCTTTCTCAAAAACTTCGGCAAAAATAGGGATCGAATCCTCAACTCTTCCTACATTTGCCAATGAAACAGCTGTCCAAAATTTCATTTCGGTATTTTCAGGAAACATTTCTTCAGCCGCGCCGTATTCTTGTAACGCTTTATCCACATCGTTTTCCTCAATCGCCAAATCCCCGGCATTCATATGCTCGTAAGCCTGATGAACTTTCAGAAGTCTAGCAATTTCCGAAACCGCATCCGGATCATCTTCAACGCGTAAGTCGATCAACACATCTTCCCATTCTTTTCCTGTAGATTCTCCTTTAACAACCAGCAGTGCCGCAGATTGCTGTCCGCGAATATCACCACCCACTTTCTGCGCCGCCTTTAATGCGGCAACCATCCGTTCGGCTAAACTGCCCCGGGCATTTTTGAAAGCTTCAGACATTTCTCCCCATACAGTTTCGTTCAGCATCATATTTGCCTGAACAGAAAAATTTTCTCCCTTTATGTGACCGGCTTCCCCGATGCATTTATCTCCTGTATGAACCGCGACATTTCCGCGAGAATCGACGATTGCGACCTGGCGGAATTCCCGTCCTTCGTCCGAACCAAGAAGTTCATCCAAAGTTTCCTGCGCTGTTTTTCCTGCTTTCAATAGTTCAAGGCCGCGTGGTCCGAAGGAAACATTTACAAGCGATTGAGTGGCAATGGCTCCGACTCCGGCTTCCGCCCACGAAACTACTGAACCGACCGAAAACCAATGGGACTGAACCGCGACGCCCATTTCCCCAGTTGCAGAATCACGCGCAACAATCGAAAAAGTATGAGTTAAAGGTTCGCTGTTGAAGGTTTGTCCGGATAAAATTGAAACCATAATTAATCCCGCAAATAAAATTAAATAAATATTTTTCATGATGAATTCCAATTTAGTTATATTTTATTTTTTCTAATTGACCGATAAGAAAAGATAGCTTTTGAATAATCAAAAAGAAATAGCCGGGTTAATTTTAAGCGCCGGATTTTCTAAAAGAATGGGAAGCTTTAAACCGCTTTTGGAATTGAACGGAACCGAATTTATCAATGTCGTCACTGCAAAATTGAGAAAAGTCTGCGAAAAAACGATAATAGTAACGGGACATAAAGGCGGACAGGTGGTAAACTCCGTGAACGAAAAATTTTCTTCCGAACATGATCAGAAAGAGAAAGGCAAAATAATTTTTGTGAATAATGAGGATTCGGCGCGCGGAATGTTTTCTTCCTTAAAACTTGGAGTTTCGCAGATAGAAAGCTTTGATTGGGTTCTTTATCACTTTGTAGATCAGCCGCAGATTCCTCAAGATTTTTATACCCAGTTTGTGGATCAGGTGAACGACAACTATGATTGGATTCAGCCGGTTTACGAAGGGAAGAAAGGACACCCGATTTTATTCGGCAAAATTGTGATGCAAAAAATTTTGGAAAAGGAAGAGGGCAATCTTAAAATTATTTCTTTGGATGAAAAGATCAGAAAGAAATTTTGGAATTGCAGATTTCCCGAAACGCTAAAGGATTTTGATCGTCCCGAAGATTTGGAGCCGGAATGAAATTTTAATATTTTATCCGCCCGGTTTTGCAGAATAAATAGAAATATAGTAATGTGATTAACGATTGAAAGATATAGAATGAAAAATAAATATAAACATATAATTTGGGATTGGAACGGAACGCTCTTTGATGATATACATCTCTGTGTTGATGTGATGAATGGAATTTTGAGAAAGAATAAAATGAGTGAAATTTCAGTCGATCACTATAAAAATATTTTTACTTTTCCCGTTTTAAATTATTACAAACTTTTAGGACTTGATACATCGGAAGAAAATTTCAAGAAATTAAGCATTGAATTTATAAGCCAATATGAATCGCGAAAAACCGAATGTCTTTTAGCTGATGACGCGAAGTTAATATTGGAAGAAATATCAAGTCGCGACATTAAGCAGTCGATACTTTCGGCTTACACCGAAGAGACGTTGGAAGATTTAGTGAAAGAGATGAAAATCCGCCGACATTTTGAAAATATTGTAGGGCTTGACAACATTTACGCAGCGGGAAAAAACGGAATCGCCAAAAAATTGATGAAGAAAATATCTGAACCGAAAAATGAGATTTTATTAATCGGCGATACAGAGCACGATCATGAAATTGCCAATGAAATCGGCGTGGATTCTATATTAATCTCGAGCGGTCATCAGGAAAAAGCAAAACTACTGGAACTTGGAGTTCCTGTTGTGGATAAATTGCGAGAAGTGCCGGAATATTTATAAGTATTTTGATGGGTGAATTCTGCATTTAACTTCTAAGGGAGTTAATATGTCTTCAAGAAAATAAGCGCTGCTGAAATTTAATCCCAATATGATTATTGCTAACAGAGTTTGCTTTTTTACAATTACTGCTATTGCAAACATAGAGTCAAACTTGAATAACTGTTTCTCAATTTGCCAAACTTAAATATTTAATTTAAATTTGTTCTCACAATGAAAAATTTTGACAATTCATTTCTAACCGAAAAAATTAAATTAATTGCCGGAGTTGATGAAGCCGGACGAGGACCTTTAGCTGGGCCCGTTGTTGCAGCGGCGGTAATTTTTGATAAAGATGTAAACATAGTTGACGTTGATGATTCAAAAAAATTAAAGGAAGAAGTCCGCGAAGAGCTGTTCGATATTATAATCGAGAAATCTCTCTGTTACGGAATAGGGATCGTCAGCCACGAAGAAATTGATAGAATAAATATTTTGCAAGCATCTCTGCTTGCAATGCGCCACGCGGTCTCCCAGCTTTCAACAAAACCGAATTTTATACTCGTAGATGGAAATAAATCGTTTTACTCCAGAACACCGATCAAGACTGTTGTTAAAGGGGATTCTCTTTCGTTCTCAATCGCAGCCGCGTCAATTATAGCGAAAGTAACTCGCGATAGGATAATGAGAAATGAGTCCGAAAAATTTCCTCATTATCTTTGGCATCAAAACAAAGGATACGCAACACGGGGACATATCGAGGCAATTTGGAAATACGGACATTCCCCCCTTCATAGAAAAACATTTTTGTCTAAAATAATGAATAAACCTAAGGATGAAATCTTACTCGGGCTGGATTGAGCCTTATCAAATAAAATAGAAACTGAAAATTTAGATTGAACCTAACTGGCTGAAAGCTTCATGGTTTATAAATAAATTTTGCTCATTAAATTATAGACTTAAAATGAATCAAGTAAAAAACAAAGAAACCGGAGACCGAGGTGAAGAACTTGCAAGCCAAATGCTTGCTGAAAAAGGTTTTGAGATAATTGAACGAAACTACAGATACGGTAAAGGTGAAATTGACATCGTTGCAAAAGATAAAGACGAAATAGTTTTTGTTGAAGTCAAGTCGCGGAAGAACTTAGAGTTCGGAGACCCGGAATATGCGCTTACAAAAAACAAACAAGCTCAGGTTAGAAAAATTTGTGCGGCGTATTTATACGATAAAAATATCGAAGAGACAGACTGCAGAATTGACGTGGTCGCGATTCTTTTCAGAGGGAAAGAGGAACCGATAATCCGGCATATTGAAAATGCATTTTGAAGCGCAATTTTGTATTATGAAAATTTACAGAAAATCTTTATATAGATATACAATAATTGATATCGATAATATATGAATCTTCCCCAAAGAAAAAATAGCATTAAGCCGAAATTATCTGTTTTGATTTATAATTTTTTTGCAACCATAACCGGCTTAACAATTTTTTCTATAGAATTCTTCAAAAATGTTTTTCTTCCCCCTTATGAAATTGCCGAGATACGCAGGCATATGGATGAGCTTGGAGTGAAGACACTACCGATTGTAAGTGTTACCGGATTTATTATCGGACTCGTACTCGCAATGCAGTCAATTCCGGTGATGACTAAATTCGGTGCGGCTGATTTTGTTCCGGGCACAGTAGCTATTTCTATTGTCAGGGAATTGGGCCCGGTTATAACTGCTTTAATTTTTGCCGGGCGCGTCAGTTCCGGTATTGGCGCAGAATTAGGTTCGATGCGCGTGACGGAGCAAATTGACGCGATGGAAGTTTCGGCAGTCGATCCGTTTAATTACCTGGTAGTAACCCGAGTAATCGCTACTACAATGATACTTCCGATACTGACTGTTTATGTAATATTCATCGCGCTTATCGGAGCGTTCATAGCGGTTATTGTTGCGATGAGTATGAATTTTCAATATTACCAGAACGCGGTTTTATCTTCCGTAGAGTTTATTGATTTTATCCCCGGAATTGCGAAAACATTTCCGTTTGGTTTTATCGTTGGGATTGTGGGCTCTTATCAAGGCTTTACGGCACAGGGGGGGACTGAAGGAGTCGGGAACGCTTCTACGACTTCGGTTGTGCTTTCTTCTTTATTAATACTAATTTTAGATATGATTGCAGTTAAAATAACATTGATGATATGGCCGGTAGTGTAATTAAAATAAAGGGTCTTTCAAAACAGTTCGACGATTTGGTTGTTCTGGATAATATTTCTTTGGACGTAGAAGACGCGGAAAATCTTGTGGTATTCGGAAGAAGCGGAACCGGGAAGAGCGTTTTGCTCAAGTGTATTGTAGGTTTATTGAAACCCGATTCCGGTGATATTTTTATTAATGATGAAAATGTTTGGAAGATAAGCGGTAAAAAACTTAATGAGATAAGGAAGCATTTAGGGTTTTTATTCCAGGGCGCGGCGTTGTACGACTCAATGTCTGTCCGTCAAAATCTTCAATTCCCTTTGAAAATGCATTTTGATCATTCTCAAAAGGAAATGGACGAAAAAGCAATGCATACGCTGGAGTTGGTTTCCCTTGAAGACGCGATTGATAAAATGCCGTCGGAATTATCGGGCGGGATGAGAAAAAGAATCGGGCTCGCAAGATCTATAATTACCGATCCCGATATTATGTTTTATGATGAACCGACCACCGGGCTGGATCCGATATCATCTAAGGAAATAAGCGAATTAATTTTGGATTTACAGAAGCAATTGAAAATGACTTCAATTATTGTTACACACGATTTAATTTGCGCCGAAATAATTGCCGACCGTGCGATATTTTTGCGCGAAGGGAAAGTTGCCTTTGAAGGTGAAATAGATGAACTTACTAGATCTTCCGATCCTTTCCTGAAAAATTTCTTCAGCCACGAAATAATTGAAGAAGAAAGGAGCAGTTAAATGTTAAAAAGTTTAGAGGGCGCCAGACTCGGTCTATTCGTATTTCTCGGTACGGCTCTAACAGTACTCGCTATTTTTTTAATCGGCAACCGCAGCTCTATGTTCAGCAGCAGCATTCACGTTAAAAGTTACTTCGAAAATGTTGAAGGTTTAAGAACAGGAGCGCCGGTACGCCTCAGTGGACTGGATATAGGAAGCGTTGACGATATCAACCTTATGGACGACACTACCGGGCTCGTTGAGGTTAATATGCGCATTGAAGAAGACGCCCAGCATTTTTTAAGATTAGACAGTAAGGCTGCGATTGAGACTGAGGGACTCGTGGGAAAAAAAATTGTAAACATTACTCCGGGTTCTCCTAAATTTGAAATTGTAAGCGACGGTGGAGTTATCCAGGCAAAGCAGCAGGCAAGCATGGCGCAAATAATTGAAGAAACTCAAAGCACTATTAAATATTTAAATAATATAACGAAAGATTTTTCGGAAATAGTAACCACAATAAACAGCGGCGAAGGAACAATCGGCAAACTTATTAAAGACGACAAACTTTATACGGCAACGGTTGATATAACACAAAGTGCAGATAGAAGTCTAAATTTTATTACCAAGCGCTTAGACGAAATTACCGGAGTTGTGGCGGAACTTGGGACTGATTTTGAATCTATTATAACCGATCTCGATACAACTCTTTCCGCGGCTAAACGCATAGTCGTCTCAATCGAAAAAGGAGAAGGCGCGCTTGGAGCTTTAATTTCGGATGAAAGCACTTATGATTCAATAAAAACAATGGTGAATAACTTAACTGCTACAACTGAGGAAGCGCTTTTAGGAACATCCCGTTTTGCCGAAAATATGGAAGCGCTTAAACATAACTGGTTGTTTAAGAGCTATTTTGAAGAAAGAGGATATTGGGATAAGGCGGAATATCAAAAAGAAATTGATATGAAACTTGAAGAGTTGAGAGAACAGAACCGGATATTGGAAGAAAAACTTGAATCCTTACGAAAAGTGGAAAACGACATTTCGAAAGCCGGGAACAATTAATCCCTACATTTTTATAATTTTCGGTAAACTTATTTTCTAACCTGCTTTGAACTTTTTCGAAGCAGGATTTTTTATTTTATTAAGTAAGATGATTAAAAAAGAAGCAGTAATAAAATTCGATACATTTTGCACGGCAGCATTTCTTTAGAACTGTTTTTTACTTATGCTGATAAACGGGTAGGGAAGATTTTCAAAAATGAATTCAAATCAAAAATATTCAAAAGATAAAATTATAGTAAGCGGTGCGCGGGAGCATAATCTAAAAAATTTAAGCTTCGAAATTCCGCGGAACAAGTTCATTGTGTTCACCGGAGTTAGTGGAAGCGGAAAATCATCTCTTGTATTCGATACAATTTACGCCGAAGGGCAGCGTAGATACGTTGAAAGTCTCTCATCTTATGCAAGGCAGTTTTTAGAAAGAATTAACAAACCAGACGTTGATTTTATTTACGGAATTTCCCCTGCTGTCGCTATCGAACAAAAAACCGGTTCCAGAAATCCTAGATCTACAGTAGGAACCAGTACAGAAATTTACGATTATCTTAGACTTCTTTTTGCCCGTGTGGGAAAAACCATCTGCTTCGATTGCGGCAAAGAAGTTACAAAGGATACTGTGGGAACAGTTTCCCAATGGCTTGAAAGCCAGGATGTAGGCGGCAGATTCTACCTGGGATTTCCGATTCACCAACATGAAGGACGTACGGTAAAGGACGAAATAGATCTTCTGAAAAAGAAAGGTTTTTTTAGAATTTATTTTAATGATGAACTTTATGATCTGAGCGAGACGAACGTTGTTCCTTCCTCTAAAGACGGCGTTGTGGTTGTGATAGACCGCATAAAAATTCCGAAGGAAAATGTTCGTGAAAAATTTGCCGATTCAATTGAAACAGCATTTAAAGAAGGAGAAGGAAGATTAACCATTATAAACGCAGGGAACAAGGAACAGAAAAATTTCAATAAATTTTATGAGTGCTGCGGAATAAGATATGAAGAACCGGAGCCGAGATTTTTCTCGTTTAACAATCCTTACGGCGCCTGTCCTGTTTGCCAGGGATTTGGCAGGACGATGGGAATAGACATGAATCTTGTAATTCCCAATCCGGGACTTTCAATTCTTGAGGGCGCGATCGCTCCTTTCAGAACTGCTAAATATAGTAAATATCTGCGGGCGTTGGCGCAATCGGCTAAGACCAAAAAAATTCCGCTTTCAGTACCTTATCGCGATCTTTCTGATGAGCATAAATCACTTATAAAAAAAGGTTTTGCCGGATTTGAAGGAATTGATGGATATTTTGAAGAGCTAGAACGCAAAACTTATAAAATGCATATTCGCATTTTGCTAAGCAAATACCGGGGCTATACAAAATGCACGGCTTGTAAAGGTTCGCGTTTACGGAGAGAAGCTCTTCAGGTAAAAATTAACGGGAAATCAATTTACGATTTGATAACTCTTCCGATAGAAAAAAGTTACAAGTTTTTTAAAGAGCTGCAGCTTTCTGATTTTGAATTGAAAGTAAGCGGACAAATTTTGAAAGAGATAAACAAAAGATTAACTTTTTTGAATGATGTCGGACTGGGATATTTAACCCTGGATCGATTGGGCAGCACTCTTTCCGGCGGAGAAACGCAGAGAATCAATCTTGCAACTTCACTCGGTTCTGCGCTGATAGGAACGCTTTATGTTTTGGACGAGCCGAGCATTGGTCTCCATCCGCGCGATAATACAAAATTGATCGATCTGCTGAAATCTCTGCGCGATCTTGGCAATTCTGTTTTAGTAGTAGAACACGATTCGGAAATGATGCAGGAAGCAGATTTGATTGTGGATATGGGGCCCAAAGCCGGAATCAACGGGGGAGAAATAATAGCGATAAATACTTTTAAGGAATTGAAGAAAAATAAAAATTCCTTAACCGGAAAATATTTGTCCGGTAAACTGGGAATAGCGCTTCCCGAAAAAAGGAATGAAGAAAAAACCTCAGAAATAAAAATAACCGGAGCAAGCCAGCATAATTTAAAAAATATTGATGTTTCAATTCCTCTGAATAAATTTGTTGCCGTAACCGGAGTAAGCGGATCGGGTAAAAGTACTCTGATCCACGATATTCTTTACGGCGGAGCGGTAAAATTACGCGGCGGAAATCCGGATAGACTTGGAAGTTACCAAGAGATGACCGGAGTAAACCACATCGACGACATTGAAATAGTCGATCAGTCTCCGATCGGGAAATCACCCAGATCTAATCCTATAAGTTACATTAAAGGGTATGAACATATTCGGGAATTATTTTCCTTAACTCCGCAAGCGAGATCGCGCGGATATAAACCAGGTTATTTTAGTTTTAATGTTCCCGGCGGCAGATGCGAAACATGTAACGGTGAGGGATTTGTAAAAATTGAAATGCAGTTTTTAGCCGATCTATATTTGGAATGCGAAGACTGTAAAGGTACGCGGTTCAAAAAAGAAGTGCGGGACGTCACTTACAAAGGCAAAAACATTGTCGATGTGCTTGAAATGACTGCGAATGAAGCGGGCGAATTTTTTGATGATATTCCGAAAATAAGTAAATATTTAAAAGTTCTTATCGATGTGGGATTAGGATATATAAAACTCGGGCAGCCATCAAATACGCTGTCGGGAGGCGAAGCGCAGCGTGTAAAACTGGCGTCTCACCTGTTGGCGCAAAAGGCTAATAAAAACACTTTATTCATTTTTGATGAACCGACTACAGGTCTCCATTTTGATGATATAAAAAAGCTGCTGAACTGTTTTAATATGCTTTTGGAAAGTAATAACTCATTGGTAGTGATTGAACATAACCTTGATATTATTAAATGTGCCGATTATGTTATTGATCTTGGGCCTGAAGCCGGAGAACACGGCGGCGAGATTGTTGCGACGGGAACGCCCGAAGAAATTGCAAAGAATAAGAAATCACATACCGGAAAATATTTAAGGGAATACTTAAAGAAGCAGAAATAAATATTAAATAGTAAGTAATACGGAGCTGGATTCCGTAGTATGATTTAGTGAAGCTTTGTGTTACTGATCTTATGAAAATCGAACCAAAGTGCAAATGGACGAGCTATAAGGACTTTATTTATCTGCGTAAATCGGATGATCCTTCGCGTCATTTCTCAAAAAACTTTAAAGCGTCTTCAATTGAATTGATTACCTCTTTCTGATCGGCTTCAACGTCAATTAAAATTTCTCCGATATCTTTTATCAATACAAATTTAATTATACCCTGACGATTTTTTTTATCCGAATTCATATTATTGAATACTTCAACAGGATCAATATTTTGTGATTTGATTTTTCTCTTCAGCGGTCGGATAATATCCAAAAATTCTTCAAGTTTATTGAAACTGATCAATCTTAATTTTTTGGAAAGAAACAATGCGCAGACAATCCCAATAATTACTGCTTCGCCATGCTTTAGTTTGTGATTTTGTTCCGATTCAATCGCGTGCGCAAAAGTATGTCCAAAGTTAAGAATCTTTCTTATTCCGGCTTCTCTTTCGTCTTTAATAACCACAGCGCTTTTAAATCTTATTGATTCAGAAATTACTTTCAGAACTACCTTGTAATCCAGCAAAAAAAGTTTTTGAAGGTTTTTGGAAAAATAATCGCTGAAGTTTTTTGAAGAGATGAACGCGTATTTTAAAATTTCTCCGACGCCGCATAAAATTTCTCTGTTCGGCAATGTAACAAAAAATTGAGTATCTATCAGCACCATTTCGGGTTGGTAAAATGAACCGATGATATTTTTTGATCTAAGGAAATTTACTCCTGTTTTTCCACCGACCGAGCTATCCACAGCCGCGAGCAGCGTTGTAGGGATTTGGATATATTGAATTCCGCGCATATAAGTTGATGCGGCAAAACCGGCGGCATCTCCGGTTATTCCACCTCCCAGCGCAATGAGCAGTGTATCTCTTCCAAAATTGTTTTCCATCAAAGAAGAAAAAATCGACTCAACGTTTTTTAGATTTTTGCTCTTCTCTGTGGCTTTAAAAATAGTGTATGAAAGTTTGTCCGGGTAGGCCTTAAAGATAGATAACAGCAAGTCTTCGTATTCATTATAAGTGTGTTGGTCGATAACAAAGAAGAGATTTTTATGCAGATTATTTTTTTGCATATGATCGAAGAGATATTGAATTCCGGATCGTTCGATATAGATCGGGTATCTTTTGTCTGGAAAAGGGACTATAATTTTAGCCATAAATATATTTCTTAAGTTGTTTAGCCAATTTATCTACTGTTATACCAATCGACTGATGGTCGGTGTTTATAATAATATCTGCTTTTTCATACACTGCTGATCTCGTCTCTAACATCGAGTCGATCTTTTCCCGCATCTCCTTTTCAGGTGTCTCGTTCAAAACCAACTCCCGGAATAAAGGTCTGTTGATTTTATTTTTTATTCTGGCGTAAATCGCTTCCGAAGAAGTTTTGAGATATATTAATTTCCCGGTCCGGCAAATAATCTCAAAGTTTTCATCCACAGCGATGGTTCCTCCTCCGAGGGAAATAATTGTTTTAGTTTCTGAGGAAATTTTGTGCAAAATACTTGATTCCAATTTCCTAAAATAATTTTCGCCTTCATCTTCAAAAATTTTTACTATCGATTTTCCGGCGGCTTCTTCAATCAGATTATCGAGATCATAAAATTTCCAGCCGATAGTGTTTGCGAGGATCGGGCCGATAGTGCTTTTTCCGCTTGTCATAAATCCGGTAAGATAGATTAATTGTTCTTTCATGAAAAAATCTTAAAAGTGTAAGACCAGTCCTATTGTAAAAGTAACGCCGTCAACATTTATCTTGGATTCGATAACTTCTTGCGGTACAACAAATGTGTTGCCGTTATGCTCAATTCTTCTGTTTCCATCACCTTTTTCCATCTTCAATTCGGGATCTCTAAAGCGCATCTCACCGCGGATAGAGAAATGGTTATTTATCATATAATCCATTCCCGTGCTTACCTGTATACCGTAAGAAAAATCTTTAGAATCATTTTTTAATTCGAGTCCGGGAAATTCATCAAAATAAATCTTGTGATTCCCGAAGTAAAATCCGAATCCGCCGCCAAGGTGAAATTTGAATCTTTCAGTAGAGAATGGAATAAGATAAAATAAATTGAATTCGACCGGATATATTGTATATTCATCCTGCACTTCGGTGGATCTTACTCCCGTACGTGTGCCGACCGTGACCCGCCGGACTGCCAGTCGCTTTTTCATTTGTTCGAAACTTAAACCGACAACGACTTCGTCCATAATTCTATAACGAAAATCAACGCTCGGACTGTAAACGCTTTCCATCGGAACGGAAATAGTTCTCAAAACTTCGTCCGGAGAATTCGGGGATGTAAACAGCTCCGAAGAGCTGGTATAATTATAGTTAACAGAAATCCCGAATCTGTTACCTGAATACTGCCCGTAAAATAGAACAGGAAACACGAACAAAAAAATGAGAAATATTTTTTTCATCGGCTGTCCTCAGTCTTTTCCGGCATTATTATCAAAAAGAAAATCAATTGTAAGGCAAAAATAATTATTTGCCTGTCTGCAGGCTTTCTGGTCTGCGGATAATAATATTAGGAAACTAAAACCTAACGATGCATAATAATATCTTTGCTAAAAAGAGTCTAAACATCATTTTTGATATACTTTATATCCCCAAGCCGGAATATCCATTGTTAAATCTGAATTTATATTTGCTTTATCTCCGGTGAACAATTCCGTATATTCGCCGACAATTCTTTTGTCATTATACTTTAAGGATAAATCTTCTCCGGATAAATTCAAGATCACAAAAACTTTATTTCCGTCTTTTTCACGGATAAAAGAATAAATATTATCGTCAAAGTTCGTATTTACTCTCTGAAGTGGTGCGCCGAAAGCGCCGTTCCAAAGTGATTCATTATTAAGTTTAAGGTCAATTAATTTATCGTAAAATTCTGTAAATTCACTTTCTTTCCAGTCTATCGGATCTTTTTTAAAAAACTCTAAGCGTTTATCCATACCAACTTCCTGACCACTGTAAACAAGCGGCATTCCGGGAACTGTAAAAGTCATTACAGCAAATGTTTTAGCTCCATCTCCCATTCTTTCGAATACGGTTCCGTTCCAGGAGTTTTCATCGTGGTTGGAAGTAAACATTAACCGGTAAGCATTTTGCGGATAATCTATTGTTTCCTTTTGCCAATATTCTGCCCAGTCGGCTACAGTCATTTCATTTGCGGCAATTTTGTTCATAATGTGATGAGCTTCCCAAGCGTAGGTTGCGTCGAATGCGTTATAATGAAGTTCTTTCTGCTCGGCTTCGGCAAGCATAAAAACAGGTTTTATTTTGTCTAATTCTTCTCGTGCGTAATTCCAAAAATCAATAGGAACTTCTCCGGCTACGTCGCATCTGTAACCGTCGATGTCAAATTTTTCCACCCAGAACTTCATTGCGTCAGCCATTTCCCTCCAAAGCTCCTGGTTTTCGAAGTCGAGTTCAATTACGTCGCTCCAATCTGCAACCGGCGGTTTGAAATTCCCCACTGAATCTTTTGTGTAAAATTCAGGATTGGTTTTCGTCCACACATTGTCCCACGCGGTGTGATTTGCAACCCAATCGATGATGACGTACATTCCCATATCGTGCGCTTCTTTAACGAGAGCGCGGAATTCCTCTTCCGTACCAAAACTAGGATTGATCGCTTTATAATCCTGAACCGCATAGTAGCTTCCAAGTTCTCCTTTTCTGTTTAATTCGCCTATCGGATGAATGGGCATAAACCATAAAATGCCAAATCCCATATCTTTAATTTTTGGAAGATGTTCTGCGAAAGCTTCGAAAGTTCCTTCAGGAGTATATTGGCGAACATTCACTTCATACATTGTAACATTTTTGCTCCAATCCGGATGTTGAACCGAAACTTCCGGCCTAGTTGGATCCTGCTGTACGGCGGTTTTTTCGCAAGCGTTGAATGTTAATAAAATACTCAGCGTAATAAAGATGAAAATAAATTTCCCCTGAAAAATTTTCATAATAATTCCTGTTTATTCAAATAATTTATTGAGTAATTTAATAAAAAAAGTAATAATATTAGTATTATTCAATATCTAATCTATTTGAAATTGTACAGGGTTTTACAATAAATGAAAAATAAGTCCGATAATGTTGTAAAATTTTTTATATCTGTAATTGGATTGGTAGTAATTTTTATTGTTCTCAAAGAACTCCAATTTATTTTTATCCCTCTTGTGATTGCGGTGTTTTTATATTTTGTTTTTGAACCGCTGAATAGAATTCTTGATAAAAAGAAAATTCCTTTTGCTCTTATAATTTTCAGTGATTTAATACTTATTGTAGGTATTATTTGGGGCGTTTCCAGGATAATTGTCGAGTCATTCAGCCGTTTCGGGGCGGAACTACCGGTTTACGAACAGAAGCTGAATAACATTGTGAGGACGACGGCAATGTCTTTTGGATTAACTGATGAATTTTTCAGCCGATTTGATCTCCGCAGTCTTTTGCTCGACCTTGATTACGGTGGAATAGCGGGGGACTTTTTTTCAACGACTCTCTCGTTTTTCTCCACAGTTTTCTTTGTCCTCTTCTTCTTTATATTCGTGTCGAGCGGATACAACCGAATTGTGAATGTGATAAAAAACAGATATGTGCAAAATAACATTCGAACGACGATTAAAAAGATAGAAAAAACAGTAAAAGAAGAAAAAGAAAATAATGGTGAAGAAAAACCTGTTGCCGTTCGGATTGAAGAGGTTAAAACCCGCCAGGAAATTTCGATTGAACGGACATTCCGTGCCATTACCGATAATGTTCAAAAATATATAGCCACTAAATTTTTTGTGAGCTTTTTAGTTGGGTTATTTGTGGGCGTAATTCTGTGGATTTTCGGAATTGAATTTTTTATTGTCTGGGCAGTACTTACCTTTCTGCTTAATTTTATACCGAATATAGGTTCAATCATCGCGGTTATACTTCCTGCGCTAATGTCGCTAATCCAGTACGAATCATTTGGTTACACTCTAATAATTACCGGAATAATGGTTTCAATACAGGCATCCATAGGAAATATAGTGGAACCGAAACTCTACGGTGACAGGCTTGGTTTGAATCCGCTCGTCATTTTACTCTCATTACTTTTATGGGGTTATATTTGGGGGTTAGTCGGGATGTTTATCGCTGTTCCATTAACAGCTGTAGCCAAAATTATTATGAGCAATTCAAGATCACCGAATTTACATTTCATCTCCGAGTTGATGGAAAATTAGAAGGTCAAAAGTCAGAGGAAAAAGATAAGAAGGGATGGGCTGTAAAGTAAAGTTCCTATGGTTTATTCTTCCTATTATTCCAAATTCCTATCCCACATATCTTCGCCTTTCTTTTTAATTCTCATACATTTTAGTTAATTTTAAAGATGAATTATTTTTAATTGGGAGAGATATGCAGAACAAAAAAGCCACCGTATTTATGCCTTATAATCAAAATGATGAAATAATTAATGCGGCAAAAAAGATCAAAGAATCAGATGCAGTTGAAGATTTTTATTTTTTATCGGGGAAAAGATCCGGGGAAGAGAGCGGATTTAATTTTTTAGAAATTAACGGATTGTTATCCTCTTCAACCATCAGAAAGATATATGAAAACACGAAAACAGATTATTTGCTTTTTATCTCGAATGATCAGCCGATAGAATTTGGACAATTTGGAATTGAAAGGCTTATTTCTGTTGCCGATGAAACCAGCGCCGGAATTACTTACTCTAATTTTTATGATATGAAAGAAGGTTCAAGGCAAAACCATCCGGTAATTGATTATCAATACGGAAGTTTAAGAGACGATTTTGATTTTGGGCCGGTTCTGCTGATAAATAAAGAAAATCTCGGCGACGCAATAGAAAACGGAGCCGGTTATAAATTTGCCGGACTTTATGATATTCGTCTAAAAATTTCTCAGGAAGCCCCGCTCGTCCGTATCCCGGAATTTCTTTATTCGACAATTGAAACAGACTCACGGAAATCGGGCGAAAAACAATTTGATTATGTCGATCCGAAAAACCGCGAAGTGCAGGTAGAAATGGAAGAAGCTGTTACCGATCATCTTAACCAAATAGGCGCATACCTTGAGCCGGAGTTTGATGAAATAGATCTTGACGACAAAGGTTTTGGTGTTTTAGCTTCGGTAGTAATTCCCGTGAAGAACAGGGTAAAAACCATAGGCGATGCGATAGAATCTGTACTCAAACAAAAAACCGATTTTGATTTTAATTTAATTGTAGTTGATAATTATTCTGACGACGGAACGGCGGAAGTTGTGAAAGAGTTTGCGAAGAAAGACGATCGCGTTAAACATATCGTACCGGAAAGAAAAGACTTTGGAATAGGCGGTTGCTGGAACGAAGCTGTTCACAGTAATTATGCCGGGCTTTTTTCCGTTCAGCTTGATAGTGACGATATTTACCTTGACGAAACAACACTTCAAAAGATTGTAGATAAATTCCGCGAAGAAAAATGCGCGATGGTTATCGGATCTTACAAGATGACGGATTTTGAGTTAAATGATATTCCACCGGGAATAATTGATCACCGCGAGTGGACGCCTGAAAACGGAAGGAATAACGCGCTGAGGATAAACGGACTCGGAGCGCCGAGAGCTTTTTATACACCGCTGCTGAGAGAAATAAAAATTCCGAACGTAAGTTACGGCGAAGATTATGCAGTCGGACTCGCGATTTCGCGCAGCTATCAGATCGGTAGAATTTATGATCCAATTTATGTAGTGAGGCGTTGGGAAGGAAACTCGGACGCGGCGCTGGAGATAGAAAAAGTGAACACGAATAATATTTATAAAGATAGGGTGAGAACTTTTGAAGTTTTCGCGAGACAAAAAAAGAACGGTGAATAATGCGCGATGATTTGATTATTACTGATGATGAATTGAAAGGAGTGAAACCGGACGCCGCTCTTGCCGATAAAGCAAGGGCATTGCTTAAACAGCAAACGGAATTTTGGGAAATGGCAAAATCCGGGTACAAGAGTTTAAGCGATGTTGAAGTAAAGAAGCTTGATCTCGGCGGGTTGGAAATAAAAGTTCAATATAATCCGGCACGGATAAAATCTTCTTCGGCAAAGGTGGATAAAAAATCGATTGCTGAACGTCCTTGTTTTTTATGCAGTGAAAATTTGCCGGAAGGCCAGAAAGCGCTGGCGTATAAAAATTATTTAATTCTTGTAAATCCCTTTCCCATTTTCCCGGAACATTTTACGATTCCTAAGCTGGATCATGTTCCGCAGCGAATCCAGGATAATTTTGAAGATATGCTGGATCTTACTAAGCAGCTTGGAAAATATTATAGGCTATTTTATAACGGACCGAAATGCGGCGCTTCGGCTCCCGACCATTTTCACTTTCAAGCAGGACTCAAATCTTTTATGCCGCTTGACGAAGAATACGACCGAATAATAAAAGATAAAGCTGAAGTATTTTATGAGTCGCAAAAATTAAAAGTCGTGGGAGTAAGTTATGAATTGGGAAAATTTATTTCATTCGAATCATCTGCGAAAAAAGAATTGGTTAAATGGTTTAACAAATTTTATGAGATATTTAAAAAAGTCAGCGAAGCAAAAGAAGAACCGATGCTCAATATCCTTAGCTATTTTGCCGATGAAAAATGGCGGGTAATTTTATTTCCGAGAATGAAGCACCGTCCCGCGCAATATTTTCAGGAGGGAGAAAGAAACATTCTCTTAAGTCCGGCGTCGGTGGATATGGGCGGCGTATTAATAACTCCGCTTGAAAAAGACTTTAAAAAAATAAATGTAGACGATGTGAAAGATATTTTTAAGCAGATAACTATTCCTACTGAGTTTTATGAATACTTCAAAAGTAAACTAAGTTATTATGAAAGGGAGAAGGTGGTTAAATAAAGTTGCTTGTTCGCTAAAAATAATTTTATCAAATATTCTAAATGAAAATTCGAAAGCTATAGCCTAAATTCTGTCAAAAAGTTAGTTAGGAATAATTCCATCGGAATTACATTTCAGTAGTATTATTTCAAGGGAGAACAAATAACTCCGTAGGATTTATTTCTTCCTTAAAAGTATGAATTGTATGGTGTTCTTCCTGATTATCGATATAATTTATGACAGCTGAAATCTGTGAATTGGAATAGGAAAATGAGCCGAAACCTTCCTGCCAGCAAAATTTTCGCGACCATTGTTTTTCTTTAACAAAAATTGTGGAAAATCTTTTTACATCTCGCACTAAATCTGAAATAGCGATATTTGGAGTCATAGAAATAAATATGTATATGTGGTCGGCGGTTCCATTAATCGCGAGTACTTTTTGCTTTTTGTTCTTTAGTATTCCGGCGATGTATTTGTATAGCTCTTTGCGATTAAGTTGAGGTAAAAAGCTCTGATTTCCCTTGACTGCGAAAACGATATGAATATTCAATTGACAAAATGTGTTTGCCATGGGTAGAACTTAATTATTCTACATATATAAAAGTTAGCATAATAGATTTTAAATTCAACTCCGAATGGAGTTGTGATTGGACACTTAAGCAATATACTACTGAAATACAACTCCTAGCGGAGTTTTATTTGTGGGGTAGATGAATGTTCATTAAAAATTTTTTTGTCAGAGTACTCTAAAATTAAATTCGAAAGCAAAAGCCTGAATTCTTTCAAAAATCATTTAGGAATAATTCGCAATTAAATTTCAGTCGGATTTTTTTATATAAAACGCTTACTCACTTCGCGGTTATCGTTATCAGGCTTATATCATCAGCAAATTCATCATTTGCATATTGTGCAATTGTCTTTTGGATTTCAGGAATAGCTTTATCCGCGTCGATAGTCTCTATAAGTTTCAGAAATCTTGTACTTCCGTAAACTTCACCGTTAGCGTTAATCGAATCCAGAATACCGTCGGTAATTAATATAAGCAAATCATCTTTGTCGAGAGATATTTCCATATCTTCATAAGTGCTGTCGCTGCTGAATCCAAGCAATAGACCGTTGGATAGGATCCGCTTCACTTTTTTATCAGCGGCGTTTTTATAGATTAACGGAAGATCGCCTGCGCCGCAATACTGTGCTTGTTTTTTCTTCTTGTTAATTATAACAATAGATAAAGTAATAAAGATTTCCGAAAATTTTTCATCATTACAGAGAGACTCATTCACTCTTGCCATAATCTTACTCGCGGTAAATTCCTCAGCGCTTTGTAGCGCAACCCGGATTGCGCTGCGGACATAACCGGCGTAAGCATAAGCAAAATACCACGCTCCCCACTTCTTACCCATCACATCGCCAAGAATTACTACAAGGTTGTCTTCATCAATTTTATAATAATCGATAAAATCTCCTCCCGGAATTCCTTCAAATGGAAGGTGCCAATGTTTTATGTCAAAGGAGTCGAACTGTGGAAATTCCGCCGGAACTACTTTCGCACCCATCGAATCGGCCGCCTGCTGAATTTCGCCCACGACTTTTTGCCGCTCTTTTCCTAAACTTTTTAGAATCGAAGCGACCTTTGCTATTACAATTTTCGGACTCGAAGTTTTTGTAATGTAATCTTCAATCTCTAAATTGTAACCTTCAAGTATATCCTCTTCTTCACCTTTGTTTGTAAGAAAAATAAATGGAATGGATTTAAGCGTCGGGTCTTCCATCAACTTCCTTCTGAATTGGAAACCGTCAACCTCCGGCATAATGATATCGCTGATAATCAAATCCGGCTGAAATGTGAGAGCCAATTCATATCCTGCTCGTCCATTTGCCGCAACGTTTGTTTCGTATCCAGATTTTTTCAGGTTATATTCAAACAGTCTGGAAATACTGGCTTCATCTTCAACAAGTAAAACTTTATTTCGATTCATATAATTCTTTTCATTCTAATTTGATGGATAAAAATTAATTATTTCTTTCAACTTTTAAACCGTTTTTATTTAAGAATCGGTAAATGGTTGCTCTGCCCAGTCCAAGTTTCTTTGCCGCTTCCACAACATTGCCTTCGGAAGTTTTGAGCGCGTGTTTAATAGCCTCTTCCTTTAAATTATCGAAAGGAATGACGGGCGTTTCATCGTTGAAGAATATTTCCGAAAAAGCAACCTTTTTTTCTGCCTCCGATTTTTCTATTTGGGCGGGGAATAGATCAACGTCAATCAATTCATCTTCCGCTAAAATTATGCAGCGCTCAATTATGTTTTCAAGTTCGCGAACATTTCCCGGAAAATCATATTCGTATAAAGCCTTTAAAGCTCTTTGTGTTAAACCTTTTTTTTCTTTATTTAGTTTTTTGTTGAACTTCTGGATAAAGTGATCTACAAGAACAATTATATCCCCGCGCCTTTCGCGCAGGGGCGGAATTGTAATAGGGAATGAACTGAGCCGGTAGTAAAGATCTTCGCGGAATTCTTTATTAAGAACAGCTTCCTGCAAGTCACGGTTAGTAGCCGATAAAATCCTTACGTTTGTTTTGATCAGTTCATTTCCGCCAACTCGTTCAAATTCCCGTTCCTGAATTACACGCAAAATTTTTGCCTGAAGCGACATTTCCATTTCCCCTATTTCATCGAGGAAAATTGTTCCGCCGTCAGCAATTTCAAATTTTCCGTACTTCAATTGATGCGCTCCCGTGAAAGAACCTTTTTCGTGTCCGAACAATTCGCTTTCCAGAAGTTCCCTCGGGATTGAAGCGCAATTAACAACGATGAATGGATTATCTTTCCTGTTGCCGTTATAATGGATTGCGCGCGCGACCAGCTCCTTGCCGGTTCCGCTTTCTCCTTTTATCAGAACAGTAATATCGTTATTCATTATTTTGGAAATCATTCGGAAGACTTCTTCCATTTTTTTATCCTGCGATATTACATTCTCAAAACTATACTCAAGCTGATCATTTTCGCGGATAAACTTAATCTGTTTATGAAGATCGTAATTCTTAATCGCGTTTGAAATTGCCGGTTCAATCCTATTCGTATCGATCGGCTTAGAGATATAATCAAAAGCCCCTATTTTAATTGCTTTAACCGCTATATTCACATCTTCCTGGCCGGATAGATATTATAACCGGCAACTCAGGATTTATTTTTTTTATTTCTCCAAGGATTTCGATACCGCTAACCTCAGGCATCATTATGTCCAGCAAAATAAGATCGGGGTTTTCACCAATATGGTCAAGCGCCTCCAGACCATTGCTGAAAGTTTTTGTTTTATATTCGAGTTTATCCTCAATCCGATATTTTAAAAATTTTACTATCGATGGATCGTCGTCGACAATAAAAATAAGTGGAGCCAAATTTATTTCCATATCTGATATAAAAAATTACCGTTCAAACGGATCACAATATCATAATCGGAAATAAGTAAAATTTCTTTACGGTTGAGCTTTTAAATTAAAAAGTTTATTGTAAGGAAGCCTGCGATGTAAACTATTATAATAAGAACACTTTCGAAACCAATGTTCGCGATCCCTTTCTTTTCTCTTTTTATCAGACCCATAATCAGTATTGCCGTCATCAAAATTGTAACTGCAATCAGAAGGGTCTCGCTTTGCGACGCAGCATGATAAATGGATCCGTCCCTATAAGAGATATCTGCAACAGCCGCAAACAAAGTGTCGAAAGCGTTGCCGCCTAAAATACCTCCGACCGCAAGAGTTAGTGCGCCGCGTCTAACCGCTGCGATTGATGTTACGAGCTCGGGCAAACTGGTTGTAATCGCTACGAGCAATCCGCCTATCAAGCTTTCGTTGATTCCGGTCTTATCGGCAAGTCCTTCGGCGGCTTTCACCAGAAACCAGCCTGCTACAATTATTATTGATGCCCCTAATATAAATTTTATCCAAACAGTTTTAAGAGACTGCTGTTTATTGTCCTCGTCAGGAACATCTAATTTGGTTTCGTTCGTTTCGCGGGGGATCCACATAGGATTTTTATGAGACTGACGGATTAACTTTAATCCGAAAAAATACGCAACAAACAACAACGGAGTTATGGGGTTTACTCCGAGGAAGCTTAAATCAGGTCCTACCATTGCGAACATCAGCATAGAGAGCAGGCTGATGAGTAAAGTTCCCTGAAGAAGATTGTCTACGGAAGCTGCGGCGTGCTCGAGATTAATTTTTCGATAAGCGGAATCGGCGGCAGCTAAAAAAAGTGTTTGAGCCGCTATACCGCCAAGTGCGTTGGAAAGAGCTAAAGTCGGCCGACCATCTGCTGCAGCCACAACGGAGGCGGTGATGCCGGGCAGTGATGTGCTTGCACCAAGAAATACAGCACCGATAAAAGCTTCTCCCCAACCGGTTAAATCCGCAAGAACATCCGCGTGATAAGTCATCTTTGTACCTACATACCCAATCACTACAGCGGCTGTAAGGAAAATGAGAATATCGGTAAACATCAGCTAAATTATAATCTTATCTTCTTTAACACCGAATCGAGATCGTTCCAGGCTTTCTGCATCCCCTTTTTTGTTTCATCCCAGATTTGTTCTCCCACACTTGTGAGATCTTCAAGCCGCGAATTTAATTGATCTAGTTTTCCTTCAAGCGAATTGATCGCTTCGGCTGTTTCCAACTCCCCTTCAGCCAAGCCTTCCCGTATGCGCGCTTTCAGGATTTCCAGCTTTACTTTATAGTCCTCTATTTGAGCTTTAGCCTGGCGAATAAACGCATCTCTATTCATAATTCCTCCGGTGTATAAGTTTTTGTAACTGGCCCTCAAAACAAGTTGAGCATATAACTTAATAAAAAATATATAATTATAAAATTCTTTTATTAGCATTTCAGGAACCGAAAAGAGAGCTTATCACGATCAAAATTTGAACCAAACACACGGTACTAAATTTTGACTTCATAAATTTGAAAGGATTTATAGTTAATTAATTTGAAAGAGAAACAATTCTTCTTTAACTTTATGGCTAATAAAAAAAATATAAGTGAAAGCATGGTTTCGATTTCGCATACTTGGCTTCCTTTCATATATCTTTACGGAGTGGGAGGGATTCTCTTTTTTACCGGAATGATTATCATCCGGAAGAGCGGAGCTTTAAATTTAACAAAAAAAAGACACCGGCAATGGAGAAAGGTGCTTCTTTTCGGATTTCTATATTTTATGTTGCTTCACGCATTTTTTACAATAGCAGCTTTATACTGGTAAGATAATGGAAAAATTTCATAGTATCGGTTCCTCTGCCGATTGGATTGTAATGGTTGTTTACTTTGTCCTTATTATGGGATTCGGGGGATATTTCGGCAAATATAACAGATCGACAAAAGATTTTTTCTTCGGGGGTAGAAGGTTTGCCTGGTGGCTTATTGCCTTTTCGATTGTGGCAACGGGTGTTGGGAGTCACAGCTTTGTTAAATATTCCGCCAAGGGATTTGAGCACGGCTTTTCTTCCACGATGACTTACATAAACGACTGGTTCTTTATTCCGTTTTTTATGTTCGGCTGGCTTCCTATTATTGTTTACACAAAGATTCGCTCCATTCCGGAATACTTCGAAAAAAGGTTCAGCCCTTCGGCAAGATTTCTTGCCACAATACTTTTGCTTTTTTATATGATCGGATATATCGGCATCGGATTTTTGACGCTGGGGAAAGCTCTTTTACCGATGCTGCCGGAAGGTTTTTCTCTGCTCGGGATGGATTTTAGAGTTACACTAATGGGGGTAGTGATTGTAATTTCCATCATTACCGGTATTTATATTACATTTGGCGGACAGACAGCCGTTATTTTTACCGACCTTCTTCAAGGCTTTGTACTTCTTTTCGCAGGTTTCCTCGTTTTCTTTTTAGGAATAGATTACTTGGGCGGGTTCAATATTTTTTGGGATCTATTGCCTACAACTTGGAAACTTCCACTCGCAGATTTTAATAAACCGTCGAGTTTTAATTTTGTTGGAATTTTCTGGCAGGATGGAATAGCGGGATCGATAGGATTCCTCTTTATGAATATGGGTTTAATAATGCGCTTTATGGCGACCAAAAGCGTTGATGAAGGAAGAAAAGCCGCGGCGTTTAATATCCTTTTTATGCTTCCTTTATCGGCTGTTGTTGTGGGTGGAGCGGGCTGGCTGGGTAAGGCAATATCGATTACTAGTCCGGACATAGTTCCGCCGAATACCTCGCCGGATCAAATTTTCGTCGTAGTTGCAAATGTAATATCGCAGCCCGGAATTTTCGGATTCATTATGGCTGCTTTAACTGCCGCATTAATGTCTACGGTTGATACATTAATAAATGCGACTGCCGCGATTTATATTAATGACGTTCATCGCCCCATAAAAAAAGTTTTAAAGCACATCGTGCTTACGGAAAAAGAAACCGAGAAGAAAGAGCTGTTCGCGGCGAGAATTTCTTCCGTGGCGATTACTGTTTTGGGTGTCCTTGCTGTTCTGGCGTTTAGGGATTTTCCAACCGTTTACGAAGCTCACGGCTATTTTCACTCAACATTAACTCCGCCGTTGGTTGTGGCTATCTTTCTCGGAATTTTCTGGAGGCGCTTCACTCCTGCCGCGGTAATTGCCACTTTCGTCGGAGGCGTCGCTTTGATGATACTCGGCGCAAGATACCCGGGCATTCTCATTTCCCCTTTCGACCATGGAATTGAAATGGATCCGCTTCATCCCTATTCCTACATACGCGCGCTTTATAACACTTTTGTCTGTACGGCTGTTGCAGTGGTTGTAACCTTTACAACTGTTTATCAGGAAAGCATCATAAAAAAAATTAAAAGCTACTCAAACGATAAACAGATAATGTTTTACTTAACCGGGTTTTCCGTAATTATTTTTCTCCTTATTACATTCAATATCGGAGCCTGGCAAATTCTTTTGTTCTCGGCAGTAATTTTAACGGTTATCGTATCTTTATCTGCAACTTATTACATCCCTTATAATCAAGAAGAAAAAACGCTCGGGCTTACTTCCTGGTCAATCGATAAAGCAAAAGAAATGTTCAAAGGAAGTAAACTGAATGAAAGAGAAGGCGAAAAAGCTAAAGTACATTGGAAGTTTAAGGAAGGCGAGGAGGACGTTCTCTATTTTTCGAAAAAAGATATGGAGCTGATGTCCGCTGAAGTAGGAGATCTTGTTTATATGACCGATGCCAGAAAATATTTGGGCGGATTAAAATCTGTACATTCTATTTATGGAGAGCCTCATAGTGAAGACGGAGTGGTTTATATTACCGATGAAAATATCCAGCAGGGGCAATTTATAGAAGGGAAAGCGCTTATTGCTGAAAAAGAAATGTAAATTTTAGCGTATTGAATATTGTCTTAGTATGATGAAATTAGTAGCAGCTCATTCATCAAATCTCTGTCGGTATCGTTTTTGGACTGCTGGTAGGCATTGATCAGATTTGTTAATGCTCTTTTTATTATCTGCTTCGATGTTATCTTCATCCTGATGATTTTATGAATGGCTTCTAACGAATCCCCCACATTCATCTCAACATCATTCTCGTGAATAAACCGTCCTTTGTTGAAACAATCTATTAAAATTATTTTTTTTTCGAAACAAACTTTTGCAAGAAAATGTCCCGGAAAATTACATCCTTCTACTTCAAGTCCTATACGAGAAGCGACGAGAATTAATATTGACGCGAGAGTGATTGGCAAACCCCGTTTCTCTTTTATTGCATAGATTAGATTGCTGTTTAGCGGATTGTAGTAATCGTGCTTCTCACCTTCCAGCTTTTTTGTTTTGAATAGAAAATTTGAAAGGTCTAATTCATTTCCGCCGGGCATTGCGTTCCGGAATTCCTCCGCAAGTTCATCCAAAAGATATTCAAGATCATCAACGGTCGAAAGACCTAATTGAAATTTCGATAGCAGATCGAACGCCTTTTCAAGTTGGCAAATCTGATCATCCACTTTCAAAAGTTCGTGCCACTCCTCCCTTATCCAATTCCGCCTGTTGCTCATCAATATATCATTTAACACCGATTGTTCTCTTCGGTACGAATTAACAGGGAACTCCTTCAGATCATTTTCCAGTGAATAACCATAATCGATCAGCTCGTTCATCACCCGGCTTCGGACTTCTTCCGAATCATCATCCAGAAGATCTAATAAAAATGGGAGTTGTGATTTTTCTGGCATTACGGTTCTGTTTTTGTTTTAAAATTAATAAAAATATTTCACAAAAGGAGAAATAACCTGATTAATAGATTATATATTTTGAATCTGAAAATTATGAGTTGAAGAATTTTTGGCTAAGTTTATTTTTGGAATGAAGAGCGGCTGACTATTAACAAGCGCAGCCGCCATTAAAATTATTACTGAAGTGAATTTACTTCATCTTTCGAAAATATTTTTTCAAGTTCCAGAAGAATGAGCAGGCGGTCTTCTAATTTGCCGACCGCTGTGATGTAGCTCGAATCAATTCCGGCCACCATTTCCGGCGGCGGTTCGGTAATGTTCTCCGGAATTCTTAAAACTTCGTTTACTTCATCAACAATAAAACCGATTGTTTTTTCGTCTATCTCTACAACAATTATACGCGTATTTTTATCGTGCTCTTTTCTCGGCAAATTTAATCTTGAACGGATATCGATAACCGGAATTATTCTTCCACGCAGATTCACAACGCCGTCAACAAATTCTGGAGAATTCGGGACTTTGGTTATCTGCATCATTTTATTTATTTCCTGCACTTTTAGTATATCAACACCAAACTCTTCATCTCCTATTTTGAAACTTACGAGTTGAAGAATCTCAGTCGTTTCGTTTTGAACTTCTGTTGTTTCTGCCATTTTATCCTTTCGAGATGTGAAACTCATTTGCCATATCATCGGAGAAAACAGAGCAAAACTTTAGTTTTAAAAATGATAATTTTTCAATTGACCGGAAGTCAACCTTCCACATCTATTTCGTCGGTATTTCAACGCGGCTACTACCAAAATGTATTGTTTTTCCCATCCGGTTGCAGCTTCAAATCCTTTTAGAATCCGGATCTTCCTCTTCCCGAACTTCGACTGTTTGGGTAGATCTCTTTTTTCGCATCACCGCTACTATGATCACGATAACCACAATTGCAGCAAGCGCAACTAGGCTCCACATAAGCAAAGGCGAAATTTTTTCAACTTCATCTTCCCACAATTCCATTCTTGTGTCGATGTTATCGATTTGTTCTTGAGTTATCAAATTGTTTTCGATAAGGATGGGGAGCCATGTCGATTCCATCGGCTCTTCCCAAACATTTTCAAATAATTCATAGGTTTCTTCGGCTTCGTCGCCGCTTAGATTATTTACATTGTTTATTCCGTCGTCTATAAAAGAAAGCACAGAATTATAAAATTCTTCGCCGGTCGTAAAGGGGACGAGGTTTAAGTTTTTATTCCTGAATTCTTCATTGATTGATGTGAAAATTTTTGAGTTAATTGCTTTTTCCCAACCGGAAAGAAGGCTGTCAATTTCAGTAACTTCTTCCTGTTTGTTCTCCTCTGCGGCGTAAATATCTATTAACTGCGGACCCACTACGTTCCATCTTTCATCAAAATTTTCATATTCGTTTTTCAGTTGACTGAGATCTTCTGCGTTAAAACTGCTCGCCTCCAGGAAGCGGATGTTATCCGATACGAGAATTTTTATATTATCAAGAAGGTTTTCGTTTTCTACGTTGGTAATTATTCTCTGTTTTTCGGCGTCGTTCAAAGTGGTAATAGAGTGAGCGCTTCTTAAAAAGAGGCTGTCTATAACTCCCATAATCAAGTCATCTCTTTTACGGATGTTTTCGCGAAGATCTGCAACCATACTGTTTAAGCTGTCGATAGTAATCCGCCCTGATTCAACTTCGCGTCGCAGTCTGTTAACTCTGCCAAAAAGGTCTTCGTTTTCGGAAGTTAAATTCTGAATCAAACTTACCTGCTTTTCAACTTCTACATTCAAATCTTTTACTTCAGTTCGGAGTTCTTTTATTTCGGTTCTGCTTGTTTTAGCGGTTGTCAATTCTGAGCGTAATCTATTAAACACAATATCGAAATTATCCGGATATAAAGCTTTATCTAAAAGCTGTTTGTTATCTTTGTATTCATTTCTAAAGTCGGTAACTTCCTCCTCAAGTTGATCAAGTTTTTCGGGATCTTCAGCAGCTTTAATCTCACTGAGAAGTGATTGATATCTTTCCTTAAAATCCTGAGTCAATTGATGGTCGGATTGAGCGGCAAGATTAAATGCTGATAATAAGTAGACTATAAAGAGGGCTAAAAATTTATTTTTCATTTTGATCTCCTCCGACAATTCCGTCTTTATTCAAGTAAACCGGCATATTTCCGCCGTCAATCAATTCGATATTCGGAGGTCTTTGATTGAATAAGGGGGAGTTCATTCCGGTTTCTTTTATCTGAATTTTATTCTCCAGAACCATCTTCCCATCCCGGACATTAAAGACGTATACGTTGTTAAAATTTTCAGCAGTAATAAAATAATATCCTTTAACGTTCCGGATAATTCTAACCGGTTTATATTCAATGTTTGCAGTGTCTTCTCCGGCTTCCGCAATAAATAACGATCTTACGTTTACTGAAAAAGAATATCGCTCTTCCTGAACTATTCCGTTATCATCTACATTAAGAACCGTTTCAATCGGCCAGGAAAAATCCGCCGGCGATAACTGCATGGTCGAACAATTATAGAGTGAGATAGTGAGAATGAGTAAAATTAAAAATTTGATTATCTTCATTTGATAACCCTCTGATTATTTTAAATTTAATTTAGCGAATAATTATTTGATTATAAACCGGCCAAGTTAACGGAGATTTTCTATTTTTTTATTGAGTCGATAACTTTCATGGCTAAATCGAGCTGATCCGATTCTTCGGATTTATCATCCAGGCCTTTAAAATCACCTCGAAGCGCTTTTAACGCATATCGTTCAAGTTCGATTTCTTTTTTATTCCGGAATCCAAATTCACTAAAAATTGAATGAAGTGGATTTCGACTAGAAGTTGAATTTAGGAGTAAGAATGGCAGCGCAACACCGGAAAGAAGCAGCCATTTTTTGGTTTTTGTTATGCCGAGAATTGTACCGATCAAAGCGACCGAGAATATTTTTAGATCGAGAAATCTTTCGATATTCCATTCATGATCAAGCTCCGCAAGTCTGTTTTCAATATCCTCCGGCCTCCTTAAGGCATAGCATTTTATGCGGTCTTCAATTTCTTCCATCGTCTTTTCATTTATTCCCTCTAACCTGCTCCATTCGAAATTCTCTTTCATTTTTCCTTCCTCGTTTACATTAAAAATAATATTTGAAAATAATTTAAGAGTATCAATCTTAAATAAATAAATTTTATGTAATATGCGCTCAATTATTTGAATTTTTTTTCGAAAATATAAATATCTAAGAAGAAAAACATTCAGGAATTTCAATGGTTATAAAAGACATACAGGAATCGTCGGATAAAATGATTGAGACAACAAAAGTTTTGAAAGATATTAAAAATCTTCCTTCAATTCCGAAAGTAATGTTCGAAGTTACGAATATTTTAAGGAACAATTCCACATCAACATATGAATTGATAAACGCAATAAGCAAAGACCAAGGTTTAACTACAAAAATTCTTGCCGTGGCCAATTCTCCTTTTTATGGATTGCAAAGGCGGGTTTCTTCGCTGGAATTTGCTATAATGGTTTTGGGGAATGACGAGATTAGGAGTATTGTAACTGCTATATCTCTTTCCAACGCGATAAAAATTGACTCGAGCGAAAATTTTAACTATGATGAATTCTGGTATCATTCCCTCGTCGTAGCATCGGCCTCTAAAGAAATAGCGCGCTATCTTGGTCATCTGGAGATAGCTACCGACGCTTTTATCGGCGGAATGCTGCATGAACTAGGACTTCAGGTGATGTACAAATTTTTCCCGGCAGAATTCAATGAAATTGCTGAAAAAAGTAAAGCCGACGGAAAATTTTTAGAGAACGAATTAGAAGTTCTCGGGATGACACATGAAATGATGGGAACGTTTCTATCCGAAAAATGGGGACTTCCCGACGATCTTGGAGATGCGATAGGAAACCATCATCAGCCCACAAAAGCAAAAACTATAAAGCTGATCCCGGCAATTGTGCATCTTGCAGATTATATGACGCAAAAGTTCGGTGTCGCCAAATTTTACTGGGACGACAACTATCAATTGGACGAAGAAATATTTTCTGTTCTCGAATTTGGCAGCAAAGAAGAATTAAAAGAGTTTATTAAAAATCACGAGGAAGTTTTCCTCGAAGCCGCAAGCGAAAGCGCATACTAATATAAAAGCTGCCCAAAAAGTGGAATAATCTCTTTTTGGACAGCGGTAAATTATAGCGTTAAAACCGAATTTTCAGAATCACCGAAATGAGTTGTTACTTGTTTGTCGGCGTCAGCTTCGTTAGTCCAGGTTTTCCCATCTAATAAATATCTGAATTGATATTCCCTGTCTTTTTCCAGCTCAACGGAAAGTGAAAACGAACCATCTTTCATTTTTTTCATTGGATGTTTTTTATGATTCCAATCGTTGAAATCTCCTACTACGCTCGCTTTTTTATAATCTTTCCCTACTTCTTTCGGAAGTTTAAAGGCTACTTTAACGACCGGTTTTGTTTTTAGATATTGCTTTTTTACAGACATATTCTACTCCTGATTATATTATTTTCTTGTAAATTTATTTTTTTGATAAAGCCCTGTGCCTGGGACTTATGGCTAAAGATTAACATCGCCTCATAACAAACAAAACTTTAAAAATTTGATTCCTTTAATCTTAAAATAAATAAACAAATTTCAAAATAAAATAAGTTTTTTTATTGTGAAGTATTCTCCTTCCGGAGAAAAACGACCAAACCTGCCATATTAAACCGAAATTCAGCAAAATCTGTTAAACAAAATGGAACTATTAAAAGCAGGTCTGCGTTAATAACAGAAATGATATCTTAAGGATAAAATGCAAAAAGCGATAGTCATAGGTTCGGGATTGGGCGGATTGTCAACCGCTCTCCGGCTTTCCTCAAAAGGATATAAAGTTACAATTCTGGAAAAACATTCCACGGCGGGAGGTCGGTTGAACAAATTAGAAATGGATGGGTTTAAATTTGATCTCGGTCCTTCGTTTATGAGTATGACATACGAACTCGACGAATTATTCGAAAGCGTCGGAGAAAAAAATCCCGTAGAACTCGAAGAATTAGATCCGATTTACCAGGTGTTTTTCGAAGGGCAGGAAAAACCACGCAAAATTTGGAAGAATTTAGATCTGCTGCAAAAAGAATTTGAGGACATTGAACCAAATTTAGCTGAAAAGGCTGAGAAATATTTACAGCGCGCCGGAGAGTTTTTCCACGATACTGAAGACAAGGTTGTTAAAGCAAATTTCAATAATAAGCTCGAATACATTCTGAAACTTTCGCGCGTTCCGAAAAAACATCTTCCATATTTATTTAGAACAATGTGGAGCGAAGTGGATAAAATTTTTACGTCGCAGGAAATTAAAGTGATTTTTTCTTTAGTCGCTTTTTTTCTCGGATCAACGCCATTTCAAACTCCGGCAATTTATTCACTTCTTAATTACACCGAAATGCGCCACAACGGTTACTGGCGAGTTAAAGGCGGTATGTATAAAATTGTAGAAGAGCTTTTAAGAATTTTAAACGAACGAAACGTAGAAATTGTTTATAACACGGAGATAGTTTCTATTGGAAATAATAACGGCAAAGTTTACGAAGTTGTAGACCAAAATGGCAAAAGATGGAACGCCGATCTTTTCGTTTCCAATTCAGACGCGGCCGCTTTTCGTGGACAAATTTTGGGAAGAAAAAAATTCACCGCTGAAAAGCTGGATAAGATGCACTGGACTCTCGCGCCCTTTACAATTTATCTCGGCGTAAAAGGAAAAGTTGATAAACTGATGCATCATAATTATTTCCTCGGGAAAAACTTTAAGGGTTATGCCGACGAAATTTTCACGTCAACGATTAGTCCCCAAAAGCCTTACTACTACGTTAACGTTTTGTCGAAGAGTGAAGACTCGGTAGCGCCCGAAGGATGCGAAAATATTTACATTCTGTGTCCAGTTCCGGATTTACGTTTTAAGCAAGACTGGTCGGACAAAAATGAACTTGCGGAAAACATAATAAAAGATTTATCCGAACGAACCGGGTTCGATATTAACAAAAATTTAATTACGAAGAAAATTCTGGCGCCGGATGATTGGGCGGGAGCCTTTAATCTTTACAAGGGATCGGGACTCGGACTGGCTCACGATATGAATCAGGTGGGCGCTTTCCGTCCTAAAAATAAGGACGAACATTTTTCAAACTTGTATTATGTGGGCGCTTCCACAACGCCCGGAACCGGACTTCCAATGGTAATAATAAGTTCAAAACTTGTAACGGAGAGAATAGAGAATGAGCGACATACAGAATTATCATAAAGCGAGTTTCAATATCAGCAAGCTGATTACAAATTCGTACAGCACATCATTTAGTATGGGCATAAAAGCTTTCGCTCCGGAATACCGGGACGCCGTTTATTCAATTTACGGTTATGTGCGGCTCGCCGATGAAATTGTAGATTCTTTCCACGGTTACGATAAAAGAAAAATGCTAAATGAATTTCGGGATGAAACTTTTGAGGCAATTAATACGGGCATATCTACCAATCCGGTCATTCATACTTTTCAGCAGGTTGTAAATAAATATAACGTCAACCTCGATTTGGTTGAAGATTTTTTGAAAAGTATGGAAATGGATCTGGAACAGAATTCGTACGAACGGGGAAATTATGACGATTACATTTATGGCTCCGCCGAAGTTGTTGGATTGATGTGCTTAAAAGTTTTTTGTCTCGGAGACGAAAAAAAGTACGCCGAATTAAAAGAACCTGCGCGCGCTCTCGGCTCCGCGTTTCAGAAGGTAAATTTTTTGCGCGATATGAAGAGCGACTTTGAAGAACGCGGAAGGATATATCTGCCCGATGTTCACGATGTTGATTTGATAAACGACAAAAATAAAACCATTCTTGAAGAAGAGGTTGAGAAAGAATTTAAGAGCGCGCTTACCGGAATATTAAAACTTCCGCTCGGAGTTCGCCTCGGAGTTTATTCGGCGTATTATTATTATTTTGCATTGTTCAAAAAAATAAGGAGGATGGAAGCGAAAGAATTATTGAAGCGCAGAGTCCGCATTTCAAATATCAAAAAATTATATTTGTTATTAAAATCAATAATAGAAATAAAAGTATTACGGGTTGCGTAAATGTTAAAATATTTTCTGTTCCTCTTTCTGATATTTTTTGTTCCTCTTTCTGCAGATCCTTATTCCGAAGTTGAACAAGACGATCTTGAATTTATCCGAGAAAAATTTTACGCCGCTGTCGATTCTGAGGATTCGCTCAATGAACTTGAAAACTTCATCAATGAAAATTTTTCCGGGAAAAAAGAAACGTATCCTGTTTTGATTTTAGCTTACGAAGGCGGACTCGAATCCCTGAAAGCAAAGTATTCTCCATTTCCTATAAGTAAATTCATTCACGTTAAAAAAGCCTTAAATATTTTGGAAGACGCGATTGCCGAAGCGCCGGAAAATCTTGAGATACGGTTTTTGAGATTTGCGATACTTCATAATATTCCAGGGATTATGGGTTACGGAAAAGAGCGGGGGGATGACGCGGAGCTGATTGTGAGTCTGCTTCTGAAAAAAAAATTCGATCATCTCGATCGTGACGCGCAGAAAGATATCACAAAATATATGCTGGATTCCGGCAGATTGACCGAGGAACAATCGATAACACTTGAGGACAATTTTCTGGCGTTGAATGAGTGAATACCTACTTCTGAATATAGCAATATTACTGGGACCTTTAGCGCTGGCTTTCGAAAAAAGGATCCGCTACATTAAAAAAATCCTTCCGGTTCTGGCCTCAGTAGTTTTAACCGGCGGAGCCTATATTTTATGGGATATTGCGGCAACGGCGCGCGGCGATTGGGCGTTCAATCCCAAATATCTTACAGGATTAAAAATTGTAAATCTCCCCATCGAAGAAATTCTCTTTTTTGTTACCGTTCCTTTTGCCTGCATTTTTATTTACGAGAATGTTAAATTTTATTTCCGGGATAGGCGGCTTGGAGTAAGTAAAAATTTTTTCCTGGTTTTTTCCATGATATTGTTTGCCGTTGCTCTTCTTTTCAGAGAGCAATATTACACGTTAATTGTATTGATGGCATCGGCGCTATTTTTTGTTACAGCAATTCTTTTTTTTGATGATGTGATTTTTTCCAAATCTTACTGGCTCTATATTTTAATTTCATACTTCCCCTTTGTAATTGTTAATTACATTTTAACTTCTCTTCCGATTGTTACTTACAACGAAGAAGCGATTTGGGGAATTAGAATTTTTACAATTCCGCTCGAAGATTTTTTCTATTCCTTTTCGATGCTCTCTTTTTATTTAATTGTTTATATAAAGGCAAAAGATAAATGGCTGAAAGAAAAAAAGCCGTTGTAATCGGCGCCGGACTCGGCGGGCTTTCGGCGGCTGTAAATCTCTCTTCCGATTTTGAAGTTCATGTCTTCGAGAAAAATTCTTCAGCCGGAGGAAAAGCCGGCGAAATTAATTTGAACGGTTTCCGTTTCGATACCGGGCCATCGCTGCTGACAATGCCGTCCATCTTAAAAAATATTTTTTATGATCAAGGTGAAAAACCGGAAGATTATCTTGATATGCAACCATTGGATAACCTCTGCCGCTATTTTTATCCGGACGGCACAATAATGAACGGTTATTCATTAATAGAAAAATTTGCCGAAGAAATTGAATCCAAAACTGCCGACAATCAAGAAGCCGTAAAAAAGTATTTTGATTATTCAAAAAAAATATACGATGTAACCGCGGACATTTTTTTGTATAAAAGTCTGAACGAAATAGATACTTATTCAAATTTAAAAACAGTAAAATCGTTTTTGGAAATCTTTAAAATCGATTCTTTTAGAAGCGTGCACGAAGCGAATTCAAAATTTTTCCGCGGCCCGAAAGTAATTCAATTATTCGACAGATATGCAACTTACAGCGGATCGAATCCGTATAAAGCCCCGGCAACTCTCAATATAATTCCTTACGTTGAATTTGTTCTCGGCGGATTTGTTGTGAAAGGTGGAATATATTCCATAGTCAAGGCGCTTCAAAAATTGGCTGTGAAAAAAAATGTAAAGTTCCATTTCAATTCAGACGTAACTAAGATTTTGCAAGATGGAAAACGCACGGTTGGAATTGAATATGACAACAGAAAAAGTCAGAATAATACTTTTTATTCGGAAATTCTAATCGTGAATTCCGACGCGCAGTTTACAAAAGAAAAATTGCTACGGGAGACGCCGAAGGAAAAGCCGCCGGAAGTTTCATCATCCGCGATTGTTTTTTATTGGGGAATTGAAGGAAATTATGCCGGACTCGAAATTCACAATATTTTATTTTCAGAAAATTATAAAAAAGAGTTTGACGAAATCTTTGACGAACGAAAAATTCCTTCCGACCCGACGGTTTACATTTATATTTCTTGTAAATTTAACAAAGACGACGCGCCCGACGGTCATGAAAATTGGTTTGTTATGATTAATACGCCTTATAATGAAGGTGAAAATTGGACGGAAAAAATTCCTGAGGTAAGAAAGTCTGTCATCCAAAAAATAAAAGATTTTTTGAAAATTGATTTAAGCGGTAAGATAATAGAAGAAGAAATTTTAACACCGGAAATTCTCGAAGACAAAACGAACAGCTACAAGGGAAGTATTTACGGGATTTCATCGAACAGCAGAAAGGCTGCTTTTTTAAGGCAGCGGAATAAATCAAGCAAAACAAAGGGATTATATTTTTGCGGCGGAAGCGCTCATCCCGGCGGCGGAATCCCGCTCGTGCTCCAATCCGGTAAAATAACCGCGGATTTAGTTAGAAAATATGAACTCTAATAGTAAAGGGCAAAGAGCATGGGGCATGGAGCAACAGGGTTAATCTTGGTAATTTTGGTATAAGGTCTTCTTGAGCGCAGCATTTATTTAAACATTTTTGTCGCTAATGCGCTAATAAAAGCATCGAATAAAAAATTCTTTTTCCTCATTAATAAATTCGCGAAGACGGCTCATTAAACACAACGCAAACGCGGAATTAAATCCTTAAACTTTCTTTTAATTCTTCTTTTCAATTCCTCTTTGCAATTCTCTTTTATAATGTTTTTCTTAAGAATCCACTTTCACATTCTTTTTATTTTCCAGATACCAGGCTATGAACCAACAGAAAGTAGCCCATGCAATTCCGATAGCCCAGCCGCCGAGAACATCGGTAGGATAATGAACTCCGAGAAAAATTCGCGTCAAGCCAATCATGAATGTTAGGAGGAGCGCGATCGTCATAATGTAAATTTTTATTTTGTAGGAGAATTCCATCCGGGCCAGCAGAGCAGCAAGCGATAAATAAACTACCGCCGACATTGCCGAATGTCCGCTCGGGAAACTGAGTGACGTTTCAGTCATCAAAGCGGGTACAACATTTGGACGCGCTCTTCCTACAATTAATTTAATAACGGTTACCAAAATAGTTCCGCCGATTGTTGCGCCTAATACCAGAAGAACCGCGTTGTATTTTTTAAGTAAGATCAGATACAGGGTGACTATGAGAACTACTATTGCGAGAACCGCACCGCTGCCAAGCGCTGTAATATCCCGCACTACGCCGGGAAGCCAAACCGGGCCTTGGGTAAGCGCCGGATTATCAGGGTTGCGCGTAAGTTCTAAAATGGATGTATCGAAACTGACTGTCTCTTTTTCCGAGATCGCGTCAATTATTTCTACGAAGGACCAAATTCCGATTACGATTATGAAAGAAACGATCAGAATTACGACTGCGCGGTGATTTAAGCTTTTTAAATAAACTCTAAGGTCCGACAAAATATTCAACATTAATCCCTGTATTATTTATATGTACATAGATTTCCTTTAGCATATAACTTATGCTGATAACTTGCAAAAATTGTTCATTAAATTTTAATGATGATGCTTATCAAAATTAAACGAAAAATTAATCACTTTAGGATTCACAAGCGACTCGAAATCCTTATAAGACATCTTAACGAGTTCTTTATGATTGCAGGCGTTAAAAGCAATCTGCTCGTCTTTAGTAAGGCTCTCGGCAACATAAACATCCATATCGTATAAATTGCCAAAAGGCGGCATGGCACCAACTTCGCAATCCGAAAAATAATATTTAAACTCCTCTTCGGCGGCAAGTTCAATTTCCTGGGTTCCCAAAGCCTCTTTCATCTGATCGAAATCGACTTTAAAGGAAGCCGGAAGAATTGCCATTGCGAGCTCGCCTTTCACTTTAAGGATTACTGTTTTTGCCAATTCTTTGCCCGGAATATGTGCTGAAGCCGCGATCTCCTGAGCAGTATAAGCCGCAGAGTGACTTACAGAAACATACTTCACATTATTCTCGTCAAGAAATTGTTTAAGTTTTTTTACCGGCATTTTCTCCTCCGGTTATAAGTTGGTAATTTCCAAACATTTTTAGGATTTTTTTGAAAACCGGAAATCCAACACAATTCCTCAATTTGTTCGGGGTTAATTTATTTATTATCGGCGCTGCCTTGTTTAACCCACTTTCCGCTCGAATGACATTTTAGCACAACACCTTCGGAAAGAACTTCTTCTCCTTCCCGGTACTGAACAGAATTAAACCAACAAACAGCGTTGTTAATGGTTTTCTCTGTATCGTGATCTTTTAACTCGTCAACAACCGGCGAATTTTGTTCAGTGTCAAACGGGGGTCCAACATCTCTCAATTTTTTTTCGTCAGCCATAATCCAGCTCCATATTTTCATTTTTTAATGTATGAACGAATAATTTAATTTATAAAAATTTTTCGATTAATTGCCACAATTATCTCATATCATAGACCTGCCTGCCGTCAGGCAGGCTTTTCGATCTGCGGCCTTTAGAAGAAGCGTCATAAAATCAAACAAACAACTTGGAAACCTGTTTTATACGCGGGAATTTTTATAGTATCTTTCAATTCTTCTTACAAAGTTCTTCGGCTTTTCGGCGTAGATTAATTCAGCTAACTCAATAGATTTTTTTTGAAGATTCTTTCTTTTCGCGTTTATCAAATCATTCAATCGATCAAACTCATCGTCAGTCAATGAATCCATACTTTTCAAATTTTCCGATAGAACAAACAGATCGTGATCGTCGCCGAGAAGATTGGATAAACGATGAAGCGATTTGGCTAAAGGCTTTAGCTGATGTTTCCATGTGTTTCTGAGAATCCTTATTTGATACCAGAGATATTTTACCCGCTTTCTCATTTCGTGGAAGTCATCGCTTTCGGGATTCTTCTTTAAAGTTTTCAGCGCTTTTCTCCCGCGCGAGTAAACGCGTTTCAATCCCGGTTTTATTACAGAAAATTTATCTTCCGAAATCTTCCAATCATTCACCGCGGGTTCAAAACTGTTAATTTTATTTTTTATAGTATCAAGTTTTTCGGCTTCGTTAAGAATTTCTTTTTTACGGTTTTCGTGGCGTTTTTTGAAATATTTTTTTACGGATTTAATCAGCTCCGCTTCATCTTCATTTTTAATTAATTCAATAGTTTCGATTATAACTCCGCTGTCGCGCACGGGAGCTATCTCTCGCGCAAGATCCCGAAAAGTTACATTTAGTATTTTGTAGGTCTCTTCTCCGAGTTCGTCTCTTATCAATCTTAAAACAGCTCGTAGCTTTTTGAACCTCTTTCTTACGTCGTGCACAACTTCGTCGCGGTCGAGGGAATCGTCTTCAATATCCAAAAGTATTTTGTCGATCTGTTCAATCGCAATACGATGAATTCCGTCTTCTAAAATTTCATTTTTTGTTAACCTGAATGACATCTTTAATCCTGATCCTTATTTTGCGGCACTACCAAAACAGGAATTTCCGATTCCGAAATGACGGAATCCAAATTACTCCCGCGGAAAACTTTGTGCAGAGCCCCGTGATCGCGCGAGCCCAGAACAATAAACTCCGCATTATATTTTTTGCTTTGATTAATTATCTCTTCGACTGTTTTTCCCTGAACGAGAAGAGCTTCGACTTCAAGTCCGCGCGAGATTAAATCTTCTTTGATGAAAAATAATTTTTTATGTTCTTCGGTCAATTCTTCGGCGCGGATATCGCGGACCACTTGAGGTCCTGGTTCGTAACCGACAAAATCCGGATCGGGTGCTGCTACGTGAACCACATAAATTTTATAATTAAATTTTTCCGCGAGCAACGCAGAATATTTAATTATCTTCGGTGTAACTTCCGAAAAATCGACTGCTGCTAAAATAGATTTCATTTTAATTTTTATTTTCTGTTTTATATCCTGCTGCAAGCCAAGCGCTCATACTGCCTGGCACATTGTTGATTTTCTCAAATCCGCTTCTCTTCAAAATACTCGCGGCAATGCTGGCGCGGTAACCGGATCCGCAATAAGTTACAACCCGTTTATCTTTTTCTAACCGGTTTAATTCTTTTTTTAAGAAAGGAACGTAAATATTTTCCGCTCCCGGAATGTGTTCTTCTTTCCATTCATCTTCGCGCCGTACATCGAGCAACTGAAAATCTTCGCCGCTGTCCATCATATTTTTTAATTTGTGAACGCTTATAAGATTTAGCGATTCAAAATGCTCGCCGGACTCTATCCACCCTTTGATTCCAGGCTGTAAATATCCGCCGATATTTTTGTAACCCAATCTTACCAAATGCCGGGCAATTGTTTCAATGGTCGAATGATCCGGCAGAACAAGTAATATCTTGGAATTTTCGTCAAGCATTCTTCCCGCCCAAACCGGGAAAGTCTCGTCCAATATCCAGCCGGTCCAAATTGGGAACGCGCTTCTTAGACTAATGTTTATTGAGCTCGGTATGTGTGCTCCGCCGAACGCTTCAATTTCACGCGCATCAACAATAATTGTCTCTTCCTTTTTCATCTCGTCTTTAAATTCATCAAGCTCTATCGACTTAATGTAAGGAAGTGATCCAAGAATTTCCGGTCCTTCGGCGTTTATCTTTTTCATTCTCGGATAATATTTCGGAGCCGGAGATAACGATGATAAAATTTTATTGATGAATTTTTCTTCACTGAAGATTTTCAGATCAGGATTATTATTCTTCTCGTAGCCGATAGTTGTTGTCATCCTATCGCCTATCGCTGCTCCGCATGGCGATCCTTTTCCGTGTCCAGGATAAATAATTATATCGTCGCCCAAATTTAAAATTTTATTATGAAGAGTATGATATAGCATAGAGGCAAGTTTTCTTTCCGTACCTTCGCCCAATAAATCAGGTCTTCCGATCTCTCCCGAGAAAATCGTATCGCCGGAAAACAACCCCCAAGGTCTCTCCGATCCCGTTCCGCCGCTTATCAAAAGATTTATCATTTCCGGTGTGTGTCCCGGAGAATGAATCACTTTAAATTTTAAATCACCTAATTCAATTACTTCGCCTTCTTCCAGTTTTTTAAAATCGAATTGAAAATTTGCATCTTTGCCGGCAAGAATTTTCGCGCCGGTTTTTGCGGCAAGTTCTCGCGCACCGGAGAGAAAATCGGCGTGAACATGAGTTTCAAAAATGTAAGCTATGTGTGTTTTTGTTTCATTGGAAATATTGATATAAATATCAATGTCGCGCCGCGGATCAACAACGGCGGCTATTCCCGCGGATTCGTCCCCAATAAAATATGAAAAATGCGCCAGACCTTCTGATTCGATTGTTTTAAAAATCAATTTTAGTCCTACTTATTTATTATTGAAATGATCTATACTTCGCAAGTACGAAAGAATAAACGGCATACCCTATCAATCCAATTGCCGTTAATCCAAGTAGAATAGCTCCGTAGGATTGACTTGCAATCTCCTGAAGCGCTTTATCCAATCCGCCCGCTTGATTCGGATTATGGCTCATCGCGGCTTGAATAAAAAAGACTCCGATGATGACAAAAATAACTCCGCGCGATATATATCCGAATTTACCTGCTTTTAATGCAGTAGATTTTTCCTTTTCGCTCATCTCGGCGAAGTTCATTTTTTCCGTAAATTTTTCCTTATAGCCTTTTATCACCTGGTAAATTCCTGCCCCGATCATAATTAATCCGACCAATCCGACTAACCATAAACCTAACGGCTGCGACATTAATTTGGCAGTGACTTCCTGCGATCCGCCCCCGCCTCCGCTGCTTCCGCCGCTGCCGGACGAAAGACTGAAGGCATAGATTGCCAGAACTCCGTAAGAAATTCCACTAAAAACCCATGCAATCCGTTCAACGGTTCCTTTTTTGTCGGAGCCCTTATTATCGGGGTCAAGCGCTGCTTGAAGAAATTTCCAAATTGTATATGAGATTAAGCCAATTCCCAGTATGATGATCAATATTTGTCCGAAAGATTGCTGGGCTATTTGTTGAATAGCGCCTTTTGCTCCGGACGTTTGGCCGCCTGAGCCAATCGCCGTTTGAAAAGCTAAAATGCCGATGACTGCATAAACAACCCCTCTTGCGGCAAGCCCGATTCGCGCTACAACTTTTACCCAGCCTGCCGGTTCATTGCCGCCTTGTTTAGCGGGATTTTTCATTTTTTCAGCTTGCAATGTGCCCTCCTTGTTCTGAAGTGATATGATGAATATTTGTGTAGAATAATTAATCTAAAATATTTAGTATTTAGTATCAAGGCTTAAGTTTTATTATTTTACAAAAAAAATTTGGCTGATGATGAAGTTAAGAACCGAAGTGGAACCGGCTAAAGCCGGTTTTCAGATCGAACACAAAAACAAAATTTTTACCATCGGATCCTGCTTCGCTGAAAATATTTCAGAATTTTTTAAATTTTATAGATTCAGAAGCGTAAGCAATCCATTCGGAGTTTTGTATAATCCTGTTTCAATTTTGAGCGCCGTAAAATCAAGTAAAGACAGAAAGCGTTTTCGGTTAGATGATTTAACTTTTCACCAAAGCGAATATCACAGCTTTTTTCATCACAGCGATTTTTCCCATCACAACGCGGATGAATGTCTGCGGAAAATAAATTCCAAGGTTGATGAAACGTATTCATTTCTTAAAGATTCGGATATTGTAATAATATCTTATGGAACGTCGGTTGTATACAAGCATAAAGAATCAGGAATGATAGTATCCAACAACCATAAAATTCCGGCGGATAA
Source organism: uncultured Melioribacteraceae bacterium (assembly GCA_963821715.1). Taxonomy (GTDB): domain Bacteria; phylum Bacteroidota; class Ignavibacteria; order Ignavibacteriales; family Melioribacteraceae; genus CAWGET01. Next base: position 286,933 of record CAWGET010000010.1, on the reverse strand, counting down.
ATTCTCCCGTTTCCGTTTGAATGTAGAAGAAGTTATTTCCGCCGTTAACGAAACAATTGATCTACTTAAAGCCTTTAATCCCGATGTAAAAATTATTTTAACCGTAAGTCCGGTAAGACATTGGCGGGACGGCGCTACGGATAATCAGCTAAGCAAATCAACTCTTTTGCTGGCGCTCGAGAAAGTAATTAACAGAAATGAAGATTGCTACTACTTTCCTTCCTACGAAATATTAATGGATGATCTGCGCGACTATCGTTTTTATTCGGAAGATATGGTTCATCCAAATAAACAGGCTGTGGAATATGTTTGGGAAAAATTTAAAAGCGTTTTTCTTGATGACAAAACTGTTTCCACTTTAGAAGAGATCGGGAAAATTTCGGCGGCGCGCAATCACCGTCCGAGAAATATTCACTCTGAAGAACATCAAAAATTTCTAAAATTAATCCTATCAAAAATTGAAGAATTAGAAAAGAAATACGAATATTTGGATTTAGGGGATGATAAAAAATATTTTAGGAAATATTTATCTGAGTAAACGGAATCATATTTCAGTTGTAAGAAATAATCATTTCAACTAATTAATTTTTAGAAATCAAAAATCGAAGTTACCAAGCTGAATTTGTTGAAAATTTATAAGGAATAATCCCATCGGGATTAATTTCAGTAGAACTAAATTAGGAAAGAATAGATTAACTCCATTAGGAGTTACATTTTCTAATTATCCAAATGATTTTAACTCTATTCAACTCCTAACGGAGTTGCGATAAACCTTATAAAACATCACTACTGAAATTAAACACCTGACGGAATTTCTATATTCAAATCTCTCTCTGAAGACAAAAATTTTAAAAGATTTTTATTTACAAAATTTTAATTGCCCGACTTCAAAGCGTCGAAAATGGACTTTACTAATGTGCCGCTCGTATCGTCTCCGGAAATTTCCCAGAACATCATTCCGCGGAGATCATTATCTCTGGCGTATTTGGTTTTTAACCTTACGGACCTTTCGTTGTCTAGGGACCAAAAAACGTTCTCTTCATCGCTGTAAAGAAAAGGAGATTGCGCTTCTTCATCCCAGAATAATTTATATCCTTTTTTTATCAATTCTATTAAATCGCTGTAATAATTAAATCCTAATTCATAAATTCCGTCCGCAACGGCTCCGGGCCGGTTCAATAATTTTCCATCTCCGGAAGGTTCGACATTCTTCCATCCGCGTCCGTAAAAAGCCGCTCCGGGAATAATTTTATCAGCCGGAACGCCGTAAACATCGCGGTAAAGTTTAACGGTTTTATGAAAAGAATCCTGAATATCGTTGTTTTCGTTAGTATCGGCGGGCGCGTATAAATTTGTAAGGTGTCCTGTTCTATCGTTCCAGCTCCCGTGATAATCGTAAGTCATTAAAAGATACCAATCCAAATATTTCGAGTCTTGTTTTATATTATAATTTTTCGCGAGGGCGTGATGATTTGGAACTGCTGCGGTTAAAAGCAGATCGGGATTTATCGAATCAAGTTTGGTTCTGAACAAAGAATATAATTTTGTTAGATTAGCGGCGTCGTTAGGGTGATGTTTAATTCCGGGCGCCCCTCCGCTGACGGGAAATTCCCAATCAATATCGAATCCGTCGAAGATTCCTTTAGCGGCGCCTTTGCCGCCTGCCATATTTTTTTCAGGAAGGTTTCCGTCTATGAACATATCAATACATTTTTCTACAAAAAGCTTTCGGGATTCAGGAGTGCGCGCGGCTTTGGAAAAATAGATAGAACCTGTCCATCCGCCGAGCGAAACGACAACCCTTATTTGCGGATATTTTGCTTTTAATCTTTTTATTTGATTGAAATGCCCGCGAAGTTTTTGTGTAACCGAATCGGCTTTTCCGTCAACGCTGTTTTCTTCGGTATAAATCTGTATATAATCGTAATAGTCATTCATCAATGTCGGAACGATTTTACCGGACGAATCCGGCGCGGGAATTATAAAAGCGTAATTAATTACCGTTATTTTATCCGCCGCGCCGCTTGTTTCAATATTCTTAATAAAATACGGTTGATGCTCAACTCCCCATTGAGGAAAATACGCAACGATTTCTTTCTCCTGAGCAAATCCTGCCGAGTAAAAAATTATAATAAAAAATAAAATTAGTTTATTCATTTTAATCTCTTTTCATTTTAGAATATTTTATTTTCCCTTTTCCGCCAAAAGGCTTGGCTTCGCCGCTTTTAATTCTTTTCATCCCATTACGACTCTTACATCGGCGCTTGCTCCTTCTTCTTGAACGGGAATAATTGCTTCGAGCTTTTTCCCGTTCAAAAATATTTCTTTAACGCCTTTTTCTACTCCGTCGGGATTTTCAACTTTTATATTATAAACCGCGCCGCGCCATTTCCGTGTAACTTCAAAATTTTTCCAATCGGAAGGAATGCACGGATCGATTCTCAAACCTTCGTAAGTCGGCTGAATTCCCAAAATATATTTTGTTGCGGCAGTATAAAACCAGGAGGCTGTTCCTGTAAGCCACGGATGCCGAGCCCTTCCGTGCGCCTTGTGATCTTTACCGTAAATAAACTGGCAGTATGAATAAGGTTCAGCCTCGCGTATTTCAATGATATCATTTTGATTGTAAGGCAAAATCGCGTCGTAAAATTTCATTGCGCGGTTTCCACGTCCAAGTCTGCATTCCGCAATTACAGCCCAGGGATTTGGATGACTGAAAATTGAAGCGTTTTCTTTTATCCCTTTATAAACTCTGGTAACATAGCCTATTTCGTCGTCCGGTTCGGAATAAGCCGGAGCAAGAAGATGAATTCCATATTTGGAATAAAGTCGTTCATTCACGGCATCCATAGCTTTGAACGCTCTTTCCGAAGAAGCCGCTCCCGACATTACAGCCCAGCTTTGGGCATTGAGAAATATTTTACCTTCTTCCGATTCGTCCGAGCCGATTTTATTCCCCGATTTTGTAAAACCGCGCAGATACCATTTCCCGTCCCACAAAACTTCTTCCACCGATTTTTTAACGCGCGCAGCTATTTCGGAATATTTTTTTACATCGTCTAAACGTCCCAATTCTGTCGCCGATTCGATAAAAATATTAAGCGCCCAAAAGTGCATAAAAGAAACCATAGAACTTTCGCCTCCGCCGAGGTTAAGGCAGTCGTTCCAATCGGCGCGTAGACCTTTGCAAATTCCAGATTGCCCGACGTGTTCCGCAGAGAAGTTTAGGATTTTTTTAAGATGTTCGTATACGGTTCCTTCTTTGCCGTCCGCGAAAGGAACCGTCTCGTCGAAAAATTCTGTTTCGCCGCTTTCAACAATCCAGGCGCATATGGAAGCGACGAGCCAAAGCGCATCGTCCGAGCAGACGTCTTCCATCCCGTGAATAATATCCGAAGCGCTCGGAGTCGGAACAACAGTCGGAAGTTTTACGCCGGGCAGTTTTTCTTCTTTCGGTTTAAAAACTTCCGGATCGAATAAATGCAAACCGTAACCGGCGTTTGTCTGTCCGTTGAGCAATTCTAAAATTCTTTCTTTAGTTTTCTGCGGATTTGAATGAACCACTCCGAGCACATCTTGGGAAGTGTCTCTGAATCCCAAACCGGTTCTTCCGCCGGTTTCGATAAACGAAGCAAACCTTGACCATATAACGCAGATTTCCGCCTGATAAAGATTCCAGAGATTTATCATCGAGTTAAATCCCGGATGTGGAGTTTTGCACCGGAGGACGGAAAGCTTCTCATACCAAAAATTTTTTAGTTTTTCAAATTCGTTATCTACATTTTTTAGATCAGAATATTTTTGTTTGATTTTTTTTGCCTTTTTTTCACGCGAACCGACTCCGAGCATAAAAATTATTCTGGTCTCTTCGCCGGCTTCAAGAACAATTTTTTTATGAAGAGAAGCAGAGTGATTCCCTCCGAGTTCTTCGCTGTTAAAACATTTTCCTTCTTCGACTGCGAGTGGATTGGTTTCAGTTCTGTATCTTCCGATAAAAGAATCCCGAACTGAATCAAAACTATCGGGATCAAAACTCGATGCAAAAAAATGATAAGTCCACGGTTCGTAGAAAAAATCGTATTCGATTATTCCGTCCTCGTAACTCGAGCCGCTCGCGTATAAACTCATCTGCAAATTCTGGTTGTCAATTTCAATATGATGAAAGGAAAATTCTACATAAGAAAAAACGCTTAAATTTCGTTTGCTTTTTCCGTCGTTCTTAATTCTTAAATCCCAAAGTTCAACATCGTCTTCCAAAGGAATAAAAAGAAGCTGCTCCGCTTCAATATCATCATACTCACATTGAAATTTTGAATACGATAATCCGTGACGACAAATATATTTTGCTTTTAAAAAATCTTTCCCGACCGGCTGCCAGGAAACCGACCAGTATTCGCCGGTATCGTCGTCGCGCAAATAAACATAATGTCCAGGTCTGTCCAATGGAATTCCGTTTTGCCGGAATCTCGTTATCCGCTGATGTTCGGGCGATTTATAAAAAGAATATCCGCCTGCGTTATGAGAAATTACTGTGCAGAGATTTTTTACTCCGAGATAATTAGTCCAGGATACCGGAACATCCGGACGTTCGATTACATATTCTCTGTTCTTGTCGTCAAAAAAACCGTATTTCATTTATGTCCCTGAATTTTATTTTAACTTAAAATACAATGCAAATTAACTCTGGCTTTCTGACTTCTGCCTACCCCTTCGGGGACTTCTGATTTCCGATTTCTCTCTTTTATCAGAGTTTTTGCGATAAATAAATACGAATAATATCTTCAATTAAAATCTTATGTTGTTTTCTCCGCCGGATTATCCTTGAACGGCACTAACCACGCGGCAAGGAAAGAGGGAATAGTCGCGATAATCACCCAGACGAAAAAGCTTTTATAGCCAAGGTAATCGCTTACAAACCCGCTGATCATTGAAGGAAGCATAAATCCGAAATTCATTATGGCGGTTGCAAAAGCGTAATGCGCCATTTTATATTTTCCGGGCGCTATTTGCTGCATCATAAAAAGAATTACGCCCACAAATCCGAATCCGTATCCGAACCATTCGATTGAAATAGCCGCGCAGATAATTACAAAGCTTTCCGGCAGAGTAAAAGCTAAGTAAGTGTAAACCACGTCGGGCGTGTTAAAAATAATCGCAAGAGTAAAAAGAGATTTCCGCAATCCGCGCTTTGCCACAAAATAACCGCCGGCGAGAGAACCGAGAATAAAAGCCGCTGCGCCGAAAATTCCATAAGCTATTCCGATATCCGAAGTCAGAAGTCCGAGCCCGCCGTTTTCCCTTGAAGCGCGCATAAACAAAGGAACAATTTTGGTTAACTGTCCTTCCGCCGTTCTAAAAAGGATGATAAAAGCGATTCCCCAGTAAATATATTTTTTTGTGAAAAAATTCTTTACGATAGTCCAGAATGTAGAAAACGCTTCTTTAACATTTTCAACGCGAGTTGCCGCGCCGCCCGAAGGAAGCATTTTAAGATGATAAATACTTAGAGTTAATAAAATAGCTCCGATAATTCCCATAACAATCATCCAGGCTTCGGTAATCCCGATAGCCAGTTCGAGCTTTCCGGCTACGTAAACAAGAGCGCCCTGCGACAAAACTTTTGCGAGATTATAAAAAGCGCCCTGCCAGCCTACATATTTTGCCTGCTGTTCGTTATCAAGCGCGTTGATGTAAACTCCGTCCGCGGCAATATCGTGAGTGGCTGAGTTAAAAGCTATAATTACAAACATTATAAGCGAGTATTGTAAAAAGCCTTCCAACGGAAGAGACAGAGCTAAAAGCCCGAACGCTAACCCGCCGATAAATTGAGTTCCAACTACAAAATATTTTTTGGTCTTGAACATTTCGAGAAACGGACCCCATAAAGGTTTAAGAGTCCAGGGCCACATTACAAGCGTTGTGAAAAAAGCAATTTGCGAATCGCTTAGTCCGAGACTTTTATACATCAAGACGGAAACGACCGAAGTAGCTACGAAGGGCAACCCTTCCGAAAAATAAAGAGTCGGGACCCACGCCGCGGGATGACGAGACGTCGATTCGTCGCTTGCCGTTATACCTTTTTTGTCAATATCTGCCGTGGTTTCAGCCATTTCAGTCTTAGTTTCCAATTAGATCCTTCTCTTCTAAAATTTTATCGAATCATCTCAATAATTAATAAATAATAGTAATCGATAATATTACTTCAGCAGCGTCATCTTCTTTGTCTGTATAAAATTATTAAACGAAATTTGATAGAAATAAACGCCGCTTGTAAATCCGCTCATATCAATTTTTAACCTGTGTTCTCCCGATTCCATCAATGTGTTTGTCAATACTCTTTTAATTTCTTTCCCGGTTACGTCGAATATTTTCAGGTTTACATTTCCTTTTTCCGGAAGAGCAAAGCTGATTGTGGTGGCTGGATTGAATGGATTAGGATAGTTATTGTTTAATCTAAAAGATAAATTTTGCAGAGTTTTGTCGTCAACGCCCGTTTCAGATTGATATGTAAAAATTATATTATCAATATTGAAGTCGCCTTCGTCGGCGTAAAATCTTAAAATATGTTCGCCCGCTTCAAGCCGAATGTTGTTCTTTACGATGATCTGATAATATCCCCAGCCGCCGGTTCCGGGCGTTTCTATCAAGCCGGTTAAGTCCGCGCTATTTATTTCAAGATGAAAAGCTCCTCCTTGCAAGCCGGACGCTACATTGCACGAGAGGCTGTAATCGGCTGATGAATCAACGACTACAGAATACTCCAGCCATTCTCCGTCAATAATATATCCGACGTTGTAGCCGCCTCCGTCCATCGGCTCGCAGTCAACGTCTTCGTTCAAACGGAAATCGGAATAAGCCGCCGCGGCGTTGCCCGGAGTCGTATCGTGATAAGAAACTCCCTCACCGCCTTTGTCGAATTCTTCGGCTTCAACTTTGCCCGGAATTATAAAAGGCTCGCCGTTGTAAGGCGTCTGTTCTGAAGCCGTATCGTTAACGGATTTAATAAAAATTCTATCGGATTTAGAAACCGTCTCCGAATTATCAAAAGCGATCGCCTGAATTGTATGAATCCCTTTTTCGACATTATACAGAGTAAAATTATATGGGGCGGAAAATAATTCATCGACCTTAACCGTATTTAAATAAAGCTCAACTCTTGAAATTCCGCCCGAACTTTCCGCAGATACTTCAACAATTACCGTATCAGCTTCCGAGAATACGAGTCCGTTTAGAATATTCACAATCTTAACTTTGGATGTGGAATCGTTCAAGTCGTTAAGCATTTTCATTCCCACAGTTTCGAGCAGCGGCTGAGTTCCTTTAAAATAATCGTGCGTAATTTCCCAAATCATTACTCCGGCTAAATTTCTTTGCAGAGCGTAATCGCATTTTTCTTTTACCGACCTGATGTTATCATAAGACAGAACCTTGTCGCCGCCGGGATTTAAGAGATAAGGAACTTTTGAATCGTCGTCCCAATTATACTTCCATCCGTCAAAAAATTTCATCATTGATTCAACGTAAGTTAAGTTAGAAGCTCCGCCGCTCGGCACGCCTATCGCGGGGGAATCGAAAAGCGTTCCGTAAAAGGGAATTCCCATCACAACTTTTTCAGGCTTAATACCGCGCGTAATTGTGAAGTAATCGATATATTTTTTAACGGAAGCCGGACCGTCGGAAAAAAGAGGCGCGTTATAACCGGACGTTGAAGACCAGCCTCCCGCCATATCGTAAGCCATACAGCCGAACCATTCCACGTAAGAATCAAGAAAAGTAAAATCAAAAAATTGCGCTGAATATGCCGTTCCGGGAAGCGCGAGAGAAATTTCGAGTTCGGGCTTTTCCACTTTTAATTCGGATACGAATTTATTTAGATTTTCCGAGTCGGCGGAATTTGTAGGATATTCCCAGTCGATATCAATTCCGTCGTATCCGTGAGTTTCGCAAAATTGAATAAGATTATTAATGAAAAAAGCTCTCTTTGCAGAATCGGCAAAAGCCGGAGAGAAGCCGTCCGAATTTCCCCAGCCGCCGAGAGCTACGAAAATTTTCTTCCCTTCGTTATGAACTCTTTCAATTAATTCCGGATAGATAAAAATATCGGAATGGAGCAAATTGCCGTTAGCGTCGGGATAAGCAAAGCTGTGGATTACGTGAGTCAGATGTTCAAGATGAATATCTTCGGCGGGAAGAACTCCGCGTTTGTAATCGGGATAATATCCAACGGATAATTTTTGACTGAATAAATTTGACGAGAATGAAACGCAGAGAAGTAAAATCATCGCCAAAATAATTTTGTTACATCGATAAAAACTTTTTGTAAAAATATTTTTCACAGACTTTTCCTATTTAAATTGTAGAGACGTGGCATTCAACGTCTCTACATAAGAATAATAATTATTCACTAACACGACTTTTGTTGTCCGATAGTATTGGCATTTAGTTAATTCAACGCACCCCTTAATCCCTCTCGAGAGGGGAAGACCCGATTTATCGGGTCAGGGTTGTGTTTTAATTGAATATTTAACCCCAACTACATTTTATCATTTCTGAGACGACAATGTCGTTATTTCAAAAGCAGCATCTTCTTTGTCTGCAAAAGATTGTTGAATGAAATCTGATAGAAATAAACGCCGCTTGAGAATCCGCTCATATCAAGATTCAAAGTGTAATTACCCGCCTGGCGCATTGAATTTTCGATCACCGTTTTTACTTCTTTTCCGGTCACGTCAAAAATCATCAGACTTACGTTACCGTTTTGCGGAAGACTAAAACTGATTTTAGTCGAAGGATTAAACGGATTCGGATAATTGTTTGAAAGCGAGAATTCCGTAGGCAGCGCTTCAACAGTTTCATCATTTTCTATGCTCGTAATAATTACACCGCCGTTGCTCCAGAAAGGATCGCCGTAATACATTCCGTCAGCCGCCATCATATCCGCCTGGTATTTCAACAGTTCGTCTGTAAATTCGGGCAGCGGCCAGGTCGGGACCCAGTTTCCTGTCGTTTGGAAATCGGGTTGAGCGTAATCGTATCCGAAATAATCGTTAGCTACGCTTCCGTTGGCTCTCGCCATTCTGATGTAAGGGATTAGTCCGGTTCCGTGTTTTTCGGGAACGGTAGATCCGGGAGCGCCGAGAAATTCAGCGTAAGTTGATCCGAATTGCGGATCCATCATTAAATTTCCTTCGGCTGTAAGTCCCGGCCATCTCGCGTCGTCGTTAAACATCATTTCCGTATTTTCATTCATCCAGGGAGTTATTTTAATTGAGTCTGCGGTAGTTGTAGCTGTATCGTTCACGCTCTGTGCAAAGGCGTCAATTTCCGGCGAGCGGTAATAAATATTGTCGGTAACTTCAATCGTTCGCGCTGCTTCGGCTAATTCCGACCAGTTTGCCTGCGTTGTGTCAATTCCAAAAAGCGCTGCGTTTAGTTTGCTAAGCGGATCAAGATCGATTACCGAACCAAGTCCGGGGCCCCAGATTCTGTCCCACCAAGGATATTCGCCGTTCGACATTCCACCTGCGTAAACGTCGTAAAATATATTATGCTTTACTACCCAGTTCGTATTATTCATACTGAAGAACGGATTTTTTACCATACCAACAACTGTATTGTGTGTGAATTCTCCGTAGTCTAAATATCCGGTTATAGAAGTAGCCATAGCGTAAGCGTTTACCGCGAGGAAAGTGTTGTAGCGCATAACTACCGTATCCGTCAAAGTGGTTCCAAGGTCGTTTCTCTGCCTGAAAGCTTGGCCGGTATAAACCGAACCTGTGTTAACGCTGTTTCTGAACTTACAATTGGTGATCCAGAAGCTGTTCCAATCGCCCGAATAATTAATGGAGAACTGCCCCCACTGTTCGAAGATAACATTGTTGATATAAGTTTTGATATTATTTCCATTGACTGTAATTCCAAAGCCGTCGCCCCAGTTAACCGTATTGTCGATTGAAACTCCGAGAAGATATAGATCGTGAATTTCTACGACTGAGTTATCATTTGTAAAAGTAAAAAGGTGCCCGGGAATCGAACCGTCGGATAAAACATTTGGCTGGATTGTGGGAACTCTTCCGTCATCTCCGACAACTCCGCGTATTTCAACATCGCTGTTAAAAACAATTCCTTCGTCGAAGATGTAAGTTGTATCTAAACTTACAAGCGTATAAATATCCGCAGGTGTCGCGCTTGCCTGGTCGGCGGCTATTATTTCGTCCAGCGTTCCCTGAAGTGCGTAAATTTCTAATTCTGTTTGTGCGCTGTTTATTGTGTTAATAAAAAAAAACGATAAAAACATAAAAAGCGAGCGGTAGATGAATCGTTTCATTTTTACTTCTCCTTATATTATTGATGTGTTTTATTGATTGAAAATCTTTTATTCATAATTCTGATTTTCTCAAAATTTATTTTTTTGATTTTTCTCCTCCGTTTTTATTCTTAAAATTTTGCCCTTAAACCTAATTCGAGTAATGAATCATAAACCTGAATTCTTGTAGGAACGCTGGTCGCCGCCGAAATGGAACTGGCGTCTTGAGCGCCGGTAATATTATTGTAGTTCAGGAAAATTTCGAATCCGTCAGAAACAAAAGGAAGTTTCTGTTTAACGGAAAGGTCGTATCTGGTATAAGCGTCGGTAAAAGCTCTTAATTGTTCCCAAGGCGTGGGACCGGTAAAAATATCCGCCGAATATAAAGCCGATAATCTAAATGCAAATCCCTTATAATCATAACCAAGAGTAATATTAAAAATATCGTCCGGCTGAAAAACGAGCGGAGCGGTGTAGGAAGTATCAACATATTTTGTAACTCGTCCTTCCCTGACTATAGTTTGATAAGGATATTCGGCTTCGGAAAAAATGTGAGTATAATTTACGTTCAGTATCATTCCGGATAAAACGCTTGGCAGATACCAGAAATGCGTCTGCCAGTCTAACTCAATTCCGTAATTATCTACTACAAAAGTATTATTCATAAATGTTGAAACCGCTACTCCCGCCGCGGGCTGTTTGTTCTCAACCCAATCGGGATAGTATTGAATTAAATCTTCGGAAGTAGCGGGACGGAAATAGTAAGAATAGATTAAATCTTTAATTTGTTTAAGAAAAGCTCCGGCTGTAAATAATCCTATCGTATTATTGTAAAACGAGAAATAAGCGTCGTAATTTGTAGATTCAATCGGCTTCAAATCGAAGTTATTATAACTGATCAATCCGCCGGAGAGATAGACATTTATCCTCGGAGCAAGAGCGGTATAATCCGGGTAAGAAAGAGAATTTGTGTAAGCCAGCCTTACGTCAAACCAATCGAACGCTTTGTATTTCAATAAAACGCTTGGCAGCCAATATGGATGATATTTAGTAACCGTTTTTGTTTGATGAGCGTAATCGGCGAAGGATGTGGGTCCCTGCAATCCCTGAGGCGCAGTGTATTCGGTTCGCAATTGCTGATATCGGACTCCCGGAATTAAAGTTAATCTCGAGCCGAAATTGAAAGTAGCCATTAAATAAGCCGCCGAAATATCTTCCTTTCCGTCATAATCGTTTGTAATTGAGGCGCCCACGTTATGATTAAACGTTATGTTGTCTTCCAACTGATTTGCATACATATAATCTATCATTTCCTGCATTCGCTCGAAATTGAGAGGATAAACTAGTTGATAATCGGAATCCATAAACGTTCCGTAATCAAAATCCGGATCTACAAACTGCGCCATCGGCGCGTTCAGGTTATCGCCCGGAAGATGATTAAACCAATCCAGCTTTTCTTGCATCAGCGTTATAATTTCTCCTCCGCTCGCGAATCCGAAACTTTGTCCATTGGTTACGTCGAGATTAAAGTTTCTCGTCTGCCGCTGATATTTGCCGCCGAATTTAACTACACTGTTTATGAAGCTTGAGAGATTGAATTTTGTTTCAAAATCGAGAGAAGCGGCAAGCGATCTTTCGCGCGCAAAAGAATTTGTAACGGCAACGGATTGTAGAAGCGTATTAGATAAATTATTATTTGCGGCGGCGGCTACCGCTTGAGGATCTATATTCGATTCAAATCCGTATTCTTCAATACCGGCGGGCGTATTTGTAAAAACAACGCTCCAATCTTGTGGGTTATCCGTTTCCGAATATGAATGAGAAAGATTCAGAATCATATCAAAAACAGATAACTCTTGCTCAAAATTCAGAATGTTGGATATCGTAACTAATTCGCTTCCGCTGTAATTTCCCGTAAATCTTTGTGTGTTTGCACCTCTATCAACATTATAAAATTGCTGCCGGTCATTTAACTCGGTATCGCTGGTGGAGAAAAGATTCGACTGTTTAATTTTTCCGAAGGGCAATTTGTAATCTACTGAAACAACTGCGTTCGCTCTTTCGCGTATTCTCCACATATCGTCTAAAGCAATACTTCTTATTAAATAATCTTCCTGGCTGTTTCCGAGTGGCGCGTAAAAAGCTCCGAGTTCATTGGATGAAAGATTTCTTTTTTGATAAGAACCCTGAAGAAAGAACCCCAGCTTATTATTTAGAATCCTATCCTCAACCGTTCCGTCAATTTTATAATTTCCAAATTTATTCTGCGCATTCTCCAAGCCGGTGTATCCGCCCTGAAGACTCAGGGTGAAATTCGGTTTGCCCGAATTGTTTGTAACCGCATCCCGAAGCTGGAAGTTTACCACTCCGCCAATTGCGTTAGCGTCCATATCGGCTGTTAAACTTTTCGAGACCTCGATTCCTTCGAGCATATTTGAAGAAATCATACTTAGATCGGCGCCTCTATCAGCCGAGCCGGAAGAAGAAAGTTTGACTCCGTTAATTGTAATCGAATTAAATTTTGGTTCTAATCCTCTTACTACTACCTTGTTTCCTTCGCCTCCTTCCCGCAAGATTGAAACTCCGGGAAGTCTTCCTACGGATTCGGCGGCGTTTGCGTCGGGAACTTCCTGAATCCGCGCCGCGGAAACTATATTCTTAATATTTTTTGAAGATAGCTGTTGATTGATCGCCTGCTTCTGCCCAAGCGCCTGAGCCGTGACAACAATACCTTCACCTTCAACACTCTCCGCTGCAAGTGAAAAATCCTGGCTAAGATTAATACCGGAAGTTAATTTTATTGGAAGAGTTTCTTGTTTATATCCGATAAATGAAACCCGCAATGTATAATCTCCATCGGGAACATTCTTAATCAAATATTCGCCGGTTATATCGGTCGCGGCTCCCATTGCCGTCCCAACTAAAAATACATTAGCTCCAACCAGCGCCTCTCCGGTGGATTGATCGGTCACTTTTCCTTGAATACTATTTGAGGAGGCGAAAACGTTCATGGAAAAAACAGCTGGGAGAAGAAATGTGAAAAGGGAAAATCGGCAGAAATTTAAGATCATTTTAGGACCTCTAACTTTTATTTATGAGGTAAAATAAATTTTGCATCTGCACAAAACAAAAGGAATCGAATGAAAATCTACCCGCATAATAAAAAGGTAAAGAAAAGAAAAACAGTGAAAAGTGGTGAAAAACAGTGAATTTAACGGTTAAATATATGTGAAATGGATATATTTGAATGAATTGCTATATTATAAATGGATTTCTATATTTGAAGTAAGTAAAAACTATCGTTAGGCTTTTATATAAATGATGGATATAAATCAAAAGCGCATTATTCTTGAAGAAATTTTAAAGAGCGATAGTTTTATCAACTCCAAACTCAACACTAAACTCTTAACTTACTTAGTAGAATGTGAAATTGAGGGAAAAGAGCCGAGCGAATTTTCAATTGCCGCAGACGTATTCCAAAAAGATTCCAGTTTTAATCCGAACGAAGATACGCTTGTAAGAGTTTCCGTTTATAATCTTAGAAAAAAATTAGAGCGTTATTACCTGAATATGGGTAAAAACGATAAAATACGAGTCAAAATTCCTAAAGGTCATTATGAAGTTAAGTTCTTCGATTACAGGAAAGAAAAGGTTAGAGATAAATTAAATAATCCTTACCTGATTTTGGGACCAATAATTATTATTCTAATCGGATTTATAATTTATCTCCTCGCTTCAATGCCCGATGAAGACAACTCAGTTAGAACATTAAAAGAAAAAAGTTTTGCCGGCTACATTTTCTCCGATTTTGTTGATTCTGAAAATCCGAAAATTGTCGCTCTCGGGGATGATTTTATTTATTTCAGCGATTTCAGTGAATTTAATACCACTCCCGTTAGAAGAATGTACCGCAATTCGGAAATAAACACCGAAGAAGAATTCGAAAGATATAAATCCGAAGACGAGAGCAAAGGGAATTTAAAGATGCTGCCATTTTCCTTCTTTAATCAAGCGGCAGTTTGGCCTCTGCCGTATCTCGTAAATTTGCTGAATGGCTTCAATGCGGAATACACCCTTAGGAGCTCAACCTCTTTGAACTCGAACGATTTAAAAGCAAATGATATAATGTTTATCGGTTCATTCTGGACGCTCGGAATACTTAAAAAAGTAATTGATGATCTAGGATTTAATTATAAAATCATCGGCCGCGAAGAGTTGAGAGTTCAAACCGATGATTCCACAGTAGTATTTAGACGGTCAGGAATTCCGGCTTTTGATCATATCGATTTTTCTACCCTTATGAAAATTCCGGGACCGGAAAATAATACAATTTATTTGCTTGCTAGTTTTTACGCTACCGGATCTGTCGGACTGGCGAGATATCTTACAACTGAAGAAAGTCTCGATAAATTGAAAGAAAAGTTTGAGGAAGAATTCAACGATCTTCCGAAATATTTTTTGGTAGTATTTAAATCTAAAGGATATAACCGCGAAGTCCTTTCTACCGAAATGCTATATGTTAAACAGATCCAACCCTCCGAAATTAAATGGTAGCTGATAATTAGTAAACCGCTAATGAGCCGCTTAATTTAATTAAGATGTGCAGAAGATTTAAATTATTTCATTCAACGGCTGTTATTGATTCTCCGGCTTCCTCCCTCCTCCGTTTAGTCATTCCCCCATTCGTAAAAATTTTCTTATATTTATAAGCTATATTAAAATTGATTTTTAGGTAAAAAACGATTATGACTTCAGCGGAAATAAGACAAAATTTTTTAGATTTTTTCAAAGATAAAGAACATAAAATTATCGAAAGTGCGCCGGTGGTTCCATACGACGATCCGACTCTTTTATTTACAAATGCCGGCATGAACCAGTTCAAAGATGTTTTTTTGAACCAGGGAACAAGAGATTATTCCCGCGCCGCCGATACTCAAAAATGCATCCGCGTAAGCGGAAAGCATAACGACCTTGAGGAAGTTGGCTACGATACTTATCATCATACATTTTTTGAAATGCTCGGTAATTGGTCTTTCGGCGATTATTACAAGGAAGAAGCTATTGTTTGGGCTTGGGAATTGTTGACAGAAAAATTCAGCCTTCCGAAAGAACGCCTCTGGGCGACTGTTTATGAAACCGACGACGAAGCGTTCGAAATTTGGAAAACAAAAACCGATATTGATCCGAAACATATTTTACGCTTCGGCGATAAAGATAATTTTTGGGAAATGGGAGATACCGGACCTTGCGGGCCTTGTTCGGAAATCCATATTAATTTAAGCGATGATAAGGAAAATCCGGACTTAGTGAATTCCGGAGTTGAAGAAGTGATTGAAATATGGAATCTCGTTTTTATCCAATATAACCGGGATGCTGAAGGTAATCTGCACGATCTTCCGATGAAACACATCGATACGGGAATGGGATTTGAAAGACTTGTGCGCGTTTTACAAAACAAAAAATCGAACTACGATACAGACGTTTTCAAACCGTTGATTGATGAAGTTGAAAAAATTTCCGGAGCAGATCAAAAAGAAAAGGATAATTTAATAGCGATGCGCGTGATAGCGGATCATATAAGAACATTGACTTTCGCAATCGGTGACGGAGCAATCCCGGGAAATGAAGGACGAGGATATGTGTTGCGCAGAATTTTAAGACGCGCCGCGAGATACGGAAGAAAAATAAATTTGAAAGAGCCTTTCCTTTTTAGATTGGTGGATATTCTTGCCGAAAATATGGGAAAAGTTTTTCCCGAAATAATCGAGAAAAAAGAGAATATCCAAAAAATAATTAAAGCTGAAGAAGAAAGTTTTAACGCTACGTTAGACCGGGGACTCTCTTTGTTTGAAGAGATTTCAGAAAAATCGCTTAGCGAGAAAAAGGAAATGATTGAAGGGAGCGACGTATTTAAGCTTTACGATACTTTCGGTTTCCCGGTCGATCTTACAAATATTCTGGCGAAAGAAAAAAATCTGCGGATAGACGAAGCCGGGTTTGATAAATTAATGGACGAGCAGAAAGAGCGCGCGAGAAAATCGACCAAAGAAAAAATTGGAGTTACGGGAATTTCGGGCGAAGAACTTTCTGATTTAACTTCCGAAAATTCCAAAACTATTTTTACAGGATATGAAACGCTGGAAGGCAAAGGGAAAATTACAGCTTTGAAAAAGGAGAACGGAAAAGTTTTGGTTGTGCTGGACAAAACTCCCTTCTACGCAGAATCCGGCGGACAGATATCAGATACAGGCAAGTTAATCTTTGATGACAGATCTTTCAAAGTTACCGACGTTCTAAAAATTAAAGATCAGTTTGTGCATATTGTTGAAGGCGGCGGTTCGGAATTGAAAACCGGTGCCGAAGTAATTGCCAAAGTGGATGAGGATAGACGATGGGATATTATGCGGAATCATTCAGTTACGCATTTTCTTCACGCCGCGTTGCGACAAGTTCTCGGATCCCACGTTCAGCAAGCCGGCTCTTATGTTGGCTCCGAAAGATTGCGTTTTGATTTTTCGCACTTTCAGAAATTAAGCAAAGAAGAAATTGCTAAAATTGAAAATATAGTGAATTGCAATATCCGTAAGAATTACCAGCTTACTCATCATAAAAATATTCCTTTCGAAGAAGCGAAGAAAATGGGCGCGTTAATGTTTTTCGGCGATAAATACGGCGAGAGCGTTAATGTGGTGCAGTTCGGCGACTATACGAAAGAATTCTGCGGGGGAACTCACGTGCAGAACAGCGCGCAGATCGGGTTGTTCAAAATTGTAAGCGAAGCTTCGATTGCCAGCGGAGTGAGGAGAATTGAAGCGGTAACCGGCGCCGGAGTGGAAAATTTTATTCTTCAGAAAGAAGAAGAAATAAACAATGCCGAACAAAAAATTTCTTCCTTACTCGACGAAAAGAAAAAACTTGAAAAAGAAATTGCCGAATTAAAATTCAAAGAGAAGGCAGGTGGAATTGACTCTGTGATTTCTTCGTCCGAAAAAGTTGAAGACGTAAATGTTTATAAGGGCAAAGTGGACGCTGCCGGTATGGACGAACTGAAACAGATGGGCGATGAACTGCGGAATAAAATGAAATCGGGAGTCGGAATTTTGATTTCTGAGTTTGACGGAAAAGTCGGGATTGTAGCGGTTGTGTCCGACGATCTGATAAAAGAGAAAAATATTGGCGCGGGAAAAATTGTATCCGATGCCGCAAAAATTGTTGGCGGCGGAGGCGGCGGAAGAAATCATCTTGCAACGGCGGGCGGAAGGGACGTTTCCAAAATTGACGATGTGTTAGATTCGGCGGAAGTAATAGTTAAAAAATTTTTAGAATAGAAAATCTTATTTTATTAGAGACATTCAACCGGATGTCGCCCGAAGTAAAAGTCAATAATGATACCTGCATTGGATGAAATCGATACTTTCCTTTTTCACAATATAAACCAGGCGATGTTCTTGTGTGATTCTACGCGACCAGACATTGCTTCCTAAATAACGAAGGGCTTCAGGTTTTCCTATACCTTTAAAAGGATCTTTTAGAACTGCTTCAACAATATCCAATATTTTTATAGCAATTTTTCTATTGGTCTTTACCCAGAAGGCAAGATCCTCTCTAAATTCAGAATAAAAAACACTTAATCTTTTAGGAGATTTTTTTTTCAAGTCCGAATTCCCGTCTTAAATCATCAACGGTTTGTGAACCCGCGCTACTATTTTCCGATTTTAATAATGCTTTTAACAGCCGGTTTGCATTTTTAGGTGAACGTAACAAATGAGCTGTTTCCATCAATCCTGAAAGTTCGCTTTCAGAAATCATCGCAACATTCTCGGCATTTTTCCTGTTAATAATTACTACCTCGTTATTTGACGATACTTCGTTCAACAGTTTTGCCAGGTTTGCTCGTGCTTTAGTATATGTAGTGCTTATAGACATTATCTTTTTCCTAATATGTACAAAAATAATCTACAAATAGAATAATAAATTTTCAATTCGATAATCTTACTTTTAAGAAAATATTCTCTCTAAAAAATTAGCGTCCATAATGTATAATCGATAATCAGGATCAAAGCGGAAGAAATTACGAACGATCTAATTGTGGATTTACCAACTCCTTCAGCGCCGCCTTCGGTTTTGAACCCGATGTGACAGCCGAGAAGAGATGTGACGCCGCCAAAGAAAACGCCTTTGGTCATGCCGAACAAAAAATCACGCATAAAGAAATATCTTTTAACAGAATCGAAAAACACCGAGAAGGAAACACCTAGAAAACTATTGGATATCACGAACGCGCCGAAAACCGCGATTGTATTTGCGAATACAATGAGAATGGGCATCATTAAAACAGCTGCGAAAAAGCGGGGCATTGCCAAATATCTTACAGGACTAATTCCCATAGTTTCTAATGCGTCGATCTGTTCCGTAACTTTCATCGATCCGAGTTCTGCGGCGATTGACGCTCCGACCCTACCCGCTATAACAATAGCGGTTAATACGGGGCCGAGTTCCGTAATAATAGCGCGAGAGGTAGCCGTTCCCAAAAACGAAAGCGGGGCAATTCCTTTTAGTTGATAAGCCGCCTGCCAGGCCGCAACCCCGCCTGTAAATACTGCAATAATAACAACTAGCGGCAGAGAGTTAACGCCAATGTGATCCATCTGTGCAATCAATAGTTTTCGATTTTTAAATAGATTAGGCGTAAATCTAATTATCCCGAAGAAGAGAAGGGAAACTTCGCCGACTTCTTCAAAAAAATCTAATGTCTTCTTGCCTGTATTCGAAATAAATTTAGTAATCAATTTTTACCGTAATTATTGCAGATTGTAACATCCTGAAAAATAAGAAAAAAGAGGAAGATTAGATAGTAGGCAGGGCAATGGACATTTAGAGTTTGTGAAATCTATCGGTCCCTGTTTCAATTTTTAGCCGATTCCGTTTTACATTACTTGTTTTAGTTTCGAAATAAATTCCTCTTCGGTTGAAGAATTCAGAAGATCTTCTACGTTTTCTTTGTTTTTAAATTTATTTGCAATCTCTGCGAGAAGCTGGAGCTGCAATTCGTTTTTGTTAGCCGGAGTTAAAAGGAGCAAAATTATTTTTGCCGGAAGTTTGTCGGGTGCGTCAAAATCCAGCCCCTTCTTATTTACCGCAATAGCTATTACCGGTTTGTTTACATTCACTTTCGCGTGTGGTATGGCGAGATAATTGGCAATGCCGGTCGGAATTAATTCTTCCCTTTTCCAAACCTGGTTAAATATTTCTTCGTTTTCCAATTTGTTTTTTGACGAAACAATATTTGTAAGTAATCTAATTTGAGTTTCTTTAGATTGCGCGTTTGAAAAAATAATAAACTTCGAATCTATCAGGTCGGCAAAAGTATAGCTGCGCGAATCCTTTGAAAAGTGGCTTATCAAAGGCCCGCTTAAAATTGAACTTAACAGCACCAGCACAATAATTGCGACGAAGATTTCCTCATTAATAAGGCCATTGTTAAGTGCAAATAGTCCGAGCACAATTTCGAGAACGCCGCGGGCATTCATGGCAAAGCCTACAGACATGCTTTCACTTCTATTGAATCCGGAGAAATAGGCTCCAAATCCGCACCCAATAATTTTACCGGAAAATCCAATCAGTAAAATAAGAAGAACGATCACAACGTCGAAAGAAGCAATGAAGTTTGCACGCAATCCGATAGAGACAAAAAATAATGGTGCGAAAATATTTGTGATGAATTGATTAACGATCTCCTTTGTGCGCTCGCTAAGATGAACAGAATCCCCGATAGCTACGCCCATTATAAAAGCGCCGAAAATTGAGTGGATCCCGATCTCTTCTGTAATTATTGCGCCGGTTAGAGCAAGTGTCATCACAAAAGCAATTATCCCTCCGGGCCACGAAAACTTACTCTGAATTACAAGAAGACTCCGGTGTATCAATCTTCTTAAAACGAATAAGATCAAGAAAACAAAAAGAAAAGTTAATCCTATTGTAATACCTACTGAATATCCGTGAGAGCCGGTTCCGACGAGACTAAGAAAGATCGAAAAGATTATCCACCCGAAAAAATCATTAAACATGGCAGCTGCCATCGTCATCATACCAAAACGGGTTTTAAATAAATTTAAATCGATAAGCGTCCGGGCAATTATCGGAAGCGCGGAAATTGCGAGAGAGGTTCCGAGAAAAAACGGGAAGATCCATTTGTTCTCATTAAATATTCCGAACAGATCCGGGAAAAAATATGCTACAGCCCCACCAAGAATAAAGGGAAGGATCATTCCGCTTGTTCCGGTAATTAAGGCTGAACGTCCCTGCTGGAGGACAATTCCCAAATCGACCTCGAAGCCCACTACAAGGAGGAGAAAAATAATTGAAAGGGAGACGAGAGCGTTTATGGAAACCGCTACCGCTCCGGTTTCGGGAAAAATAGATGCGTAAAATTCGGGGGAAATATTTCCGAAAATTGTTGGACCGAGAATAATTCCGGCAATAATTTCACCCACAACCGCGGCTTGTTTGAACTTCCGAAACAGTTCTCCGAAGCCTCTTCCGAATGCGAGCATCAAAGTTACCGCCGTTAGAAAGCGTACTATTTCTGCCGAAGTAAGGTTATCCATCTATTATTCTTTTATGATTAAAAGCGAGCTGGAAATTTCTTTAATAACAAACTCGAAGCTGTGGATAAAAATTCTATCAAAAAATTTAGGTTTTTTGCTCGGCGCGGCAGTTACGAAAATATCGGCATTATTTTCCCGTGCATATCTGTTTGCCTCCCATCCCTCTTTCCCGAAAAGGCTAACAGTTTTTATGGGAATTCCCTGCAAGTTCAGCTCTCGAACAAAAACATTCAACTTATCTTCTTCCTCGTTTTGCCATTTTTCTTTGATGGATTCAATTTCCTTCAACGATCCGGAATCGCTTACCGTGATTGAAAGGCCGGGAACCTGAAATTCCCTTATCACAACGAATTCATCAGCTCCTTCCAGCAGCGCGAGTTTGTGAGCTTTTAGAATGGCGGTTTCGCTGCGGGATGAATAATCCGTTGAAACCGCAAATTTTTTAAATCCATTTTCCCATTCGTGAGCTGCGGTTAGGATGAGAACCGAACAGGCGCTTTCCCTCATTATTCTGCGCGCAACTGAACCGATAAAATATTTGAATGAAGATTCTTTTTCTAACGCGCCGGAGATTAAAAGATCAACTGATTCCTCTTCGGCTATTTTCATAATTGCCTTCGCCGGATCGCCATCCTGCCAAACTAATTTTGTCTTCTCGACATCAATGCCGCATTCAGCCATCACCTCGTAGAGCTTTTCCTGCGTCTCCTTATTTTGAGTACCGACGTGGATAAGAACAAGTTCTGAGTTTAACAAAGTTTGAAGCCTTTTGGCTTCATTCAAAAGCCTTTTGCCTGTTGGCGATAAGTTAATTGCAAGCGCGAGTTTTTTGAACGGCATATTTTACCTTTAGAATTGTATTCTAAATCACCACAGAATTTAATTAATCTTTTTTTCATTGCCAATTATTTTAAAAATGCTATTTTACGTAGAACAATAAAGGATTTAAATGATAAGTTATTGAATGCCAATACTTTTAATTGAAATAAAAAACACTATTATTATTACCTCTACAAAAGATGTAAATTATGCCTGCCCGGAAGTAAAACCGGGCAGTTTTATTTTAAATAACTATTCTTCATTTGACAGATAATTTCTAACATCCTTGGTGAAAAAATGAAAGACATTAATTATCAATTACTTGATCAGGAAAAAAAGAATGAAATTCCTGAAAAATTAATATTCGGCAGAACGTTTACAAACCATGTTTTTGAAATGGATTATGATTCCGCCCTTGGCGGATGGCACAGCCCAACAATTAAAAATTTCGGCAGCCTCTCATTAAGTCCCGCCTCAATGATTCTTCATTACGGACAAGGAATTTTTGAAGGATTGAAGGCATACAAACAATTGGATGGAAGAGTAGGGCTTTTCCGTCCGGAGCAGAATATGCAGCGTTTAAATCGTTCGGCAAGGAGAATGTGTATCCCCGAATTGGACGAGGAGTTTGTAATGAAAGCGCTAAAGGAATTAATTGAAGTGGATAAGGCTTGGATTCCCACACAACCGGGCCACGCGCTTTATATTCGACCATTTGTTTTTGCAAACGATCCGTTTTTAGGCGTTCGTCCATCCGATACTTACAAGTTTATGATCCTTCTCAGTCCCGTTGGGCCCTACTATCCGGAAGGGTTTAAGCCGGTTCCAATAATGGCACAGGATAAATATGTGCGCGCTGTACGCAAAGGAGTGGGCGATTGCAAAACCGTGGGAAATTACGGGGCTAGTTTAGCCGCGCAAAGAGAAGCACGCGAAGAAGGTTACACGCAGGTTTTATGGTTAGATGCAATTGAACAAAAATATATTGAAGAAGTAGGAACAATGAATATTTTTGTCCATTTTGAAGACGAAGTAGCAACACCGAGATTGAGCGGCTCTATTTTACCCGGCGTTACAAGAAAATCTGTTTTACAGATACTAAAAGATTGGGATTATAAAGTAAGCGAGAGAGATATTGAAATTAAGGAAGTAATTAATAGATATAAGGACGGTTCGCTAAAAGAGGTTTTCGGCGCCGGAACAGCGGCTGTAATTTCTTCCATCGGGAAACTAAAATATAAAGACGACATTCTTAATTTCAATCCGGCCGAAGCCGGAGAATTGGGAACCAAATTGTATAATGAAATTACTGGAATTCAATACGGAAGAATTGAAGACAGATATAACTGGATGACATATTTAGATGAATAAAACGAAACAGAACTTATTTAACATATTTACGGTCGTTGTATTTTTTACAGCGACCGTTTTTTCTGCCGAGAAACCGAAGAATATTATTTTGATGATCGGCGATGGAATGGGCGTTGATTATGTTTCGGCGGCTTCGATATTACTGGAAAAAGATACATTCAAAAGATTTTCTTATTCCGGATTTTCCTTAACCAGCTCGGCAAATAGAAAAATTACGGATTCGGCAGCCGGTGCAACTGCTTTGGCAACCGGATACCGTACCGGTAATTATATGCTTGCGCTCGATACTTTGGAGCGACCGCTCGAAACAATTTTGGAAGCGGCAAAAAAAATAGGGAAAGCCACAGGAATTATTTCTACAAGTTCAGTAACTCACGCCACTCCGGCAGCTTTTGTATCACATTCCGATTCCCGCGCAAAGGAGTTTGAAATAGCCGAACAATTCATCGAAGTTCAGCCGGATGTTGTTATTGGCGGCGGAACTAATTTTTTCCTTCCGCTCGATTTTGAGGGAAGCCGGGAAGATCAAAAAAATCTTACGGATACCATTGAAGCGAAGGGTTCTAAATATTTTGATAATTATGACGATCTAGAAGATTATTCAGGCGATGCTAAAATATTTGCATTGTTGGATCGCGATGGAATTCCTCCGGCAGATGCGAGGAATTATAGTTTGAAAGATCTTGCATCCAAGGCGTTGCATTATTTACAAAATGATGAAGACGGCTTTTTCCTGATGATAGAAGGTTCGCAAATTGATTGGGCGGGACACGATAATAATCAACCATATGCGCTTAACGAATTGGAAGATTTTACCGATGCAATAGATTATGCGCTCGATTTTGCGGAAAAGGATTCTTCAACTCTTGTAGTTGTTACCGCCGACCACGAAACCGGAGGAATGGCGCTTATTAAAAATAAAGATTCGGAAGAAGAAGTGAAGATGGCGTTTAACACAACGTCGCATTCGGCAAATATGGTCGGTGTGTTCAGCTTCGGTCCTGGCGCTGAGAAATACACCGGAGTTATGGAAAATTTTAAAATTGGAAGAAATCTATTCGGCGCATTCGAAATAAAAAAAGAATGGGATGAAGTTCGTTCAGAGCCCGACAGCTCGGCGAAATCTTTAAGTGAAGATAAAAATTTGCATCACGAAAAATGATAGCTAACTGTTGGTTTTATGTTTGCCAAGAAAACAAATGTAAAGAAAAAAATCAGATTTAAAATTAATACGCTGAAAGAGTTTCCTCCGGGCTGCTGGTTAACTTAGAATTTTTGTTTCGAATCATTAGGAAGATGATGTAATTATGTCTTTATTTTAGTTTTTCTTAATTGGACAATTATCACTCCCGCTCCGGCTATCAGCATACCGACCGCCTCCTGCAATGAGATCGCCTCGCCTAAAAATATCCAGCTCAGTATTCCAATCTGAATAAGCATTGTTCCATTTATTATACTCGAATCAACAGCCGTTAAATTTCTTAGAGTATTATTCCAAAGCGTAAATGCAAATGCTGTATTTATTATCGCCATCCATAAAAGCAGTAGAAAATTAGTTAAACTTATCGACGGCAATCCCTGGAGCCAAATTCCCGGTATCAACAAAAAGATTGAGCCAATTCCCATACTTATTCCCGTGATTACACTAGGGGTAAATAGTTTTTGACGATTAATATATCTTCCAAGAATCGCAGATCCGGCATTTGAAAAAACCGCAAACAGCATAATAAAAATCCCGGTCAATTGATTCCCGACAAAAACTACCGGATAAAAATAGACCAGGACTCCGGAGATAAAGAGAATGCTTCCCATCCATTGGCGCAGGCTTAGAAATTCGCCTAATAAAAAAACTCCGAAAGTTGCCGTAACAATTGGAGTAAAATTTAAAATAAGGCTTACAGTTACCGAGGGCAAATAAGATAAGCCGAAAAATTGAGCTCCCTGTGTGAAAGTGTAAAAGATCAGGCCCAGTAGTATTAGTTTTAACCAGTCTTTTTTTTTAATTCTTCTTATCTGTTCAAGATTTACTTTTCTTAACAAGAGCGGGAGCAGAACCAAAAACGCTATACTATATCTCAGCCCTGCAAAGACTAAAGGGGGAATTTCGCTTAATCCTATTTTTATAATTACAAAAGATGACGACCATAGAAGAGTAACCAGCAAAGCCTGGAATACGGAAACTAAATGGGAAGGTTCTTTATTCATAAGGGATTTATTTTTTAAACTCTAAGTTAAAATTTTTTCTGATCAGAATTATATAATTCAGGATCTAATATTTTTTTGTTCAACAACAGTGAATCAACTTCGCCTGAATAATATCGCATGCTTTTTTAGGGCTAAAAGATTTAACTTGACTGCCAAGTTAAAACTCCCTACATTCAGTTAAACGTTTAACCGGATCTACTTTGCAAACCACCATAAAAGATGTAGCGCAAAAAGCAGGTGTCTCAATAGCAACGGTATCCCTCGTAATCCACAAAAACCCGCGCATATCTGAAAGCACAGCAAAGAAAGTTCAGCAAGCGATTAAAAGTTTAAATTACTTCCCATCAAAATCAGCTCGGGATCTTGTTTCAAAAAAAACCGGCAATATCGGTTTCATTCTAACTGACGACCATTTTCTTCGAACCGAACCATTCTATACAAAGATTTTTCTGGGGACAGAATTCGAAGCAAGAGAAGGACAATATTACATTCTTCTAACGACAGTGAAATCAAATTTCAGCGAAAAAGATCCTCTTCCCAGATTTATCCTTGAACGGAACGTTGACGGGGTTATCGTCGCGGGAAAAATTCCCAGTATTCTGATTAATAAATTATGCGATTTAAAAATTCCTCTTGTATTTGTTGATTATTCCATAGAAGCAAAAAATTGCCAGCAGGTTTTAATAGATAACGTTCACGGTGGGATTTTGGCCGTTGAGCATCTCATAAAATTAAATCATAAAGCGATAGGTTTTTTAGGCGCAGACATAAATCATCCTAGCATTAGCGAAAGACTGAACGGCTATAAGCTCGCGTTGGAGAAAAACGGAATAAATGTAAAACCGGACTTGATAGTAACTTCGGAAGATTATCCCGACCGTCAAAGCGGATATAATTCTGCAAAAAAATTATTCGCTCAAAATAAAAAAGTTACCGCGCTTTTTGCCTGCAATGATGCAATGGCTATTGGCGCGATGCATTATTTGAAAGAAAACAAACATAAAGTTCCTTCTGATGTTTCCATTGTTGGATTCGACGACGTTGAAGTAGACCAATTGCTTGATCCTCCGTTGACCACAATTCAAGTTCCAAAGCTTGAGCTTGGCGCAGAAGCGTTGCGAGTTATCGTGTCGGGTTTAAATAAGACAAACAACAATCCCAAAAAAATTCTCGTTCCTGTTGAATTAATTATCAGAAAATCGACAAAAAAAATTTAAGATTAGAAAGCCGGAAAAATGCGAGCTGCAATATTTAAAGGCGCTAATAATATTGAGCTGGAAGAATATCCTCTTAGAAAATTAGCCGAAGAAGAAATTTTAATTGAAGTTGCGAACTGCGGAGTTTGCGGCACTGATATGCATATTTTCGAAGGAAAGGCTCACGCAAAGACGCCGGTAATTTTAGGACACGAATATTCAGGGATTGTTGTAGAGAAATCGTCAAATCATTCAGAATTAAAAATCGGAGATAAAGTAACTGTCAATCCAAATATTCATTGCGGATATTGCGACGCCTGCCGAAAAGGAAAAATTAATTTGTGCAAAAACTTAAAAGCTCTGGGAGTTACGAAGAACGGTGGATTTGCAGAATATTCTATCGTCCCATTTTCTCAGGCTTATCAAGTCCCTCATAATTTTGATCTTTCGGAAGCGGCTTTCGCAGAACCTCTTTCCTGCTGTATTCATGGAATAAATTTGGCTGTTATAAAATTTGGAGAAAAGATTGCGGTTATAGGCGGCGGAACGATCGGGCAATTAATGATTCAACTGGCAAAATTAGCCGGAGCGGGAAAAACAATTTTGATTGAACCTGTGGAAACTAAAAGAAATTTAGGATTAGAATTAGGAGCGGATGAAGCCCTTGATCCCGGCGATGACCGGTTTTATAAAAAATTTGAGCATTTCATGCAATCATCCGCCGATGTAATTATTGAATGTGTAGGCGGAGAAAAAACGGCTGACCTTGCCTTAAAATTAGCCGGTAAAGGAAGCAGAATTCTAATATTTGGATTGGCACCAAAATATCATAAAGCTGAATTAGACCTTCAATATTTGTTTCAGAATGAGATTCAGATTATTAATTCTCTCCTCAATCCATTCACGTTTTCTACTGCTGTTGAATTACTGATTAGCAAAAAAATAAATGTTAAAAAATTATTATCGCGAAAAACAGAATTAAAAAAGATAAATGAAATTTTTCATCAAGGAAAAGATACTCAAATTATCAAAGATCAAATTATAATCAATTCAAAGGAGGCAGTATGAGAACGTTTTTAACTTCAAAAATATGGCGGGCGTGGCTTTTGCCCATCATCATTATGATTGGCATTATTCCTTTGCAGGCGCAAAGCGGAATAAATGAGATCGGCAGTTTCGAACAGGAGAAATCCTAGTTACTGGAATAAAGGAGCAGAACCCGGCGGAGCGACTTTAACCTGGGCTGAAGATCAATATCAGTCGATGGGAAGATCGATGAAGATAGATAAAGAAGCCACAGCAGAAGCGGCAATGTGGGAATCAGACAATATGGTAGATCTCTGGTCAGAAAGACATTTTAAGGATGTAGATATAAAATTCGGATTCTCGTATAAAACCGAGGGAGTAAATGTAAATCCCGCAAACGACGACGAGAAATGGTATGTAAATTACAGCTTCTATAGAGAAGACGGTAGTCTGATAGGAGAGAAAACATTTGAGTTGGATCAGACAGTAGCGAGTAAAGACTGGACTACCGACACAACCGCCGTAGGAGAAGTTATTTTACCGGAAGACAGTTACACGACGATCATCAAGTTTGTGGGCGGCAAGGATGCGACCGGAACGGTATGGACAGATGATTATGTATTTACAGGAAGAGGCGGCTGGGCCGGACAAGACTGGAACGCAGAGTTAGGAGTTCCTACAGGCTGGTTTTACTGGCTGCCACCGAACGGCGGTAATGACGGACTGTTGAGTGACGGATATGAGAACACAATGATAACAGACGAATATTCTTACAACGGAGAATATTCATTGGTATTTAATAACCTGCCCGGAACTCACGACGGTTTTGTTGGAACAAAAAAATACCAATTAAATGACGTAATGGTTGGCGATGTGATAAGAATCAGCGTTTGGATAAAAGGCGAAGGCTTAAATCCTGATTCAGCTGCAGCAGTAGGCGACGCTTGGAGCGTAGCAATCACTCCGATTTTCCATAACACTGTGGGCAATAACGCGGGCTTCGGAGATATATGGGCTAGCGATATACCGTTAAAATTCCCTAACGCGGAATCATTCGATTGGATGCAGTATTATGTTGACGTTAAAGTAGTAGAAGACGCTCAGGCTCTTTCAATAAGATTACATCCATTGTCAAGATTCCAGGGAACGGTTTATTTTGACGCGCTTACTGTTGAAAAATTAGACATTCCACAAATAAGTGAGATCGGCAGTTTCGAACAGGAAAATCCAAGTTACTGGAATAAAGGAGCAGAACCCGGCGGAGCAACTTTAACCTGGGCTGAAGATCAATATCAGTCGATGGGTAAATCGATGAAGATAGATAAAGAAGCCACAGCAGAAGCAGCAATGTGGGAATCAGACAATATGGTAGATCTCTGGTCAGAAAGACATTTTAAGGATGTAGATATAAAATTCGGATTCTCGTATAAAACCGAGGGAGTAAATGTAAATCCCGCAAACGACGACGAGAAATGGTATGTAAATTACAGCTTCTATAGAGAAGACGGTAGTCTGATAGGAGAGAAAACATTTGAGTTGGATCAGACAGTAGCGAGTAAAGACTGGACTACCGACACAACCGCCGTAGGAGAAGTTATTTTACCGGAAGACAGTTACACGACGATCATCAAGTTTGTGGGCGGCAAGGATGCGACCGGAACGGTATGGACAGATGATTATGTATTTACAGGAAGAGGCGGCTGGGCCGGACAAGACTGGAACGCAGAGTTAGGAGTTCCTACAGGCTGGTTTTACTGGCTGCCACCGAACGGCGGTAATGACGGACTGTTGAGTGACGGATATGAGAACACAATGATAACAGACGAATATTCCTACAACGGAGAATATTCATTGGTATTTAATAACCTGCCGGGAACTCACGATGGATTTGTTGGAACTGTAAAATATCCTTTGATGACGGAAAACGGAACAACAGGTTCTGCGTTAACATCAAACGATATTACGGCGCTTAACAATGTAAGCGTTGGCGATGTAATAAGAATCAGCGTTTGGATAAAAGGCGAAGGCTTAAATCCTGATTCAGCTGCAGCAGTAGGCGACGCTTGGAGCGTAGCAATCACTCCGATTTTCCACAACACTGTGGGCAATAACGCGGGCTTCGGAGATATATGGGCTAGCGATATACCGTTAAAATTCCCTAACGCGGAATCATTCGATTGGATGCAGTATTATGTTGACGTTAAAGTAGTAGAAGACGCTCAGGCTCTTTCAATAAGATTACATCCATTGTCAAGATTCCAGGGAACGGTTTATTTTGACGCGCTTACTGTTGAAAAATTAGATATTCCACAAATAAGTGAGATCGGCAGTTTCGAACAGGAAAATCCAAGTTACTGGAATAAAGGAGCAGAACCCGGCGGAGCAACTTTAACCTGGGCTGAAGATCAATATCAGTCGATGGGTAAATCGATGAAGATAGATAAAGAAGCCACAGCAGAAGCAGCAATGTGGGAATCAGACAATATGGTAGATCTCTGGTCAGAAAGACATTTTAAGGATGTAGATATAAAATTCGGATTCTCGTATAAAACCGAGGGAGTAAATGTAAATCCCGCAAACGACGACGAGAAATGGTATGTAAATTACAGCTTCTATAGAGAAGACGGTAGTCTGATAGGAGAGAAAACATTTGAGTTGGATCAGACAGTAGCGAGTAAAGACTGGACTACCGACACAACCGCCGTAGGAGAAGTTATTTTACCGGAAGACAGTTACACGACGATCATCAAGTTTGTGGGCGGCAAGGATGCGACCGGAACGGTATGGACAGATGATTATGTATTTACAGGAAGAGGCGGCTGGGCCGGACAAGACTGGAACGCAGAGTTAGGAGTTCCTACAGGCTGGTTTTACTGGCTGCCACCGAACGGCGGTAATGACGGACTGTTGAGTGACGGATATGAGAACACAATGATAACAGACGAATATTCCTACAACGGAGAATATTCATTAGTATTTAATAACCTGCCGGGAACTCACGATGGATTTGTTGGAACTGTAAAATATCCTTTGATGACGGAAAACGGAACAACAGGTTCTGCGTTAACATCAAACGATATTACGGCGCTTAACAATGTAAGCGTTGGCGATGTAATAAGAATAAGCGTTTGGATAAAAGGCGAAGGCTTAAATCCTGATTCAGCTGCAGCAGTAGGCGACGCTTGGAGCGTAGCAATCACTCCGATTTTCCACAACACTGTGGGCAATAACGCGGGCTTCGGAGATATATGGGCTAGCGATATACCGTTAAAATTCCCTAACGCGGAATCATTCGATTGGATGCAGTATTATGTTGACGTTAAAGTAGTAGAAGACGCTCAGGCTCTTTCAATAAGATTACATCCATTGTCAAGATTCCAGGGAACGGTTTATTTTGACGCGCTCACTGTTGAAAGAATAGACGAAGTTACCGATGTAGATAAGGATGAATTCCTGCCGGTTGCTTTCGATCTTTTCCAAAATTATCCGAATCCGTTCAATCCTTCGACGGTGATAAGTTACGCGCTTCCGCAAAATTCTTTCGTATCGATAAAGATTTACGATATGCTTGGACGCGAAGTAAAGACGCTGTTGGATAGCGATCAAAGCGCAGGAGTTCATAATCTCATCTGGAACGGCGATAACAATTTCGGCACAAAAGTTTCCAGCGGAACATACATCTACGCTATTAAAGCGGGAGATTTTTACAAAGCTAACAAAATGGTTTTGATGAAATAATTTTCTCATCATTATAATAATAGAACTTTGAACGGCCGGTTTCCAATTAAAATGAAGCCGGTCGGTTCTTAAAAAATTTTTTAATTTAAGTAAAAGAAGGTGAATGTAATGTTCACTAAATCGAAGTTAGTTTTTATATTTTTGACCGGATTATTATTTTCGGCGTCGTTGTTCGCGGGAACTACAGGAAAAATTTCAGGGAAAGTTGTCGACGCAAATACCGGCGAACCGGTAATAGGCGCGAATGTTCTGGTCGTTGGCACATCAATGGGAGCAGCCGCCGATGTTGACGGGAGTTATTTTATTATCAACATTCCGCCCGGCGTTTACGAAGTTAAAGCTTCGAGCATTGGATATACACCGGTGACTGTTCAAAACGTAAGAGTGTCTGTCGATCAGACAACGGACTTAGATTTTTCATTGAATGAGGAATCGATTCAAATTGGCGAAGTAATCGTATCCGCACAAAAGCCTATCGTGCAAAATGATCTGACATCTACTGAAGCGAAAGTAAGCGGAGATGAGATTTCGATGCTTCCTCTCGAAGACGTAGCCGCGGTTGTAAATCTGCAGGCAGGCGTTGTTAACGGGCATTTCAGGGGCGGGCGAAATAATGAAGTGAAATATTTGATTGACGGAGTTCCGGTAAACGACGCGTTCTCGGGTCAGTCGAGCGTATCGGCGGAAGTGAACAGCATTGAGGAAGTCCAGGTCTTGACCGGAACTTTCAACGCTGAATATGGCGAAGCCCTTTCCGGAATTGTTAATCAGGTTACCAAAATTGCGGGTGAAGAATATAAAGCGAATTTCTCCTTTTATACCGGCGACTATATCAGCTCCGACACAGAATTATTCCAAAATATTGACAATATTAGTCCAAGCGATGTTTATAATATCCAGGGGAGTTTAAGCGGTCCGGTTCCCGTATTGGGATTTCTTAAATTTTTTCTTTCTGGCAGATATAACTCGGACGATGGATATATTTACGGACGCCGTATGTTTAATCCGGGCGATTCATCCAACTTTTCTGCCAACGATCCGGCCGATTGGTATATCGGTGCGACAGGCGACAACAAATATGTTCCGATGCGGTTTAACGAAAGACTTTCGCTGCAAGGAAAATTGGCGCTCGACGTGGGTTCGGGAAAAGGAATTGTTTTAACTGGAATTTATCAGGATGAAAAATATAAAGACTATGATCATCTTTACCGTCTTAATCCAGACGGCGATTATAAAAAATTTCAAAAGAGTTATTTGGGAATAGCGAATTATACATTGATGTTAAGCAATGCCGCATTTATTGATGTTACGGCGTCGGGAATCCGAACCGAATTTAAGCAATATGTTTTTGCAGATCCGCTCGACCGGCGATACGTTGACCCAGAACTCAAGCAGGCGGTTAGCGGAAGCGCCTTTCTTACAGGCGGAACAGAGAACTGGCATTTCAATCACACAACTACTTCGCTAACCGGAAAGACTGATTTCACCTGGCAGTTCAATAAACTCAATCAATTAAAAACCGGTGTTGAATTCCAATATCACACTCTTGAATATGAGGATTTTCAAATTGTAATTGATGCAACGACGGATTTTACCCCGACGCTTCCGCAGCAGGGCGCGTTCAATTTTAATACATACCAAACAAATCCGTATCAGCTTTCAGCTTATTTACAGGATAAAATTGAATTGGAATATTTAATTGTAAACGCGGGAGTCCGGTTCGATTATTTTCAGCCTGATGGAAAATTTCTGAAAGACCCAAACAGAATAAACGTTTTGGACGAACTTCAGCCGCCGTTCCCGGATTCATTGATGACTTCGGCATCAGCAAAATATCAGTTCAGTCCGCGAGTTGGATTATCTTATCCAATCACCGAAAGCGGTGCAATACATATTTCCTACGGACATTTTTTTCAGATTCCGCCATTCCAGAATTTATACCGAAATCCGAATTTTAGAATTCCGTTAACTGGAGATTTCCCGGAAAATATCGGCAACACAATTGGTAACGCCGATCTTGAACCGCAGCAAACGATTATGTATGAGATCGGGCTTCAGCAGGCGCTGACACAAAATTTGGGAATTACGATTACCGGTTATTATAAAGATATCAGGAATTTGCTCGGAACAGAAATCTACATAAAAAATGAATTCAGAAAATTCAGCAAGCTTGTGAACAGAGATTACGGTTCTGTAAAAGGACTAACTTTTTCTTTTGAAAAAAGATTCAGCGACGGAATAGGCGCTACGCTGGACTATACCTATCAAGTGGCGAAAGGAAACGCTTCCGATCCGAACGATGCGTTCAATAAAGCGCAGGCAAATCCGCCAATAGCTGTTAACAAACAGCTTGTTCCGCTGGACTGGGACAGAACTCATTCGCTCAACTTCACTTTTACAGCTGGCGTTCCCGGAAATTACATCGCTAGTTTTATCGGAAGACTTGGCTCCGGGCTTCCTTACACTCCTTCTCTACAGAATCAAAGAACCGGATTGGAAAACAGCGATAAGAGACCGGCATATTTTAACGTAGATTTTTATCTAACTAAATATATCGATATCGGAGCGACAAAAATATCTGCGTTTGCCAAAATTTATAATTTGTTCGACACAAAAAATGAACTGGAAGTCTTCGGCGATACGGGACGCGCGGGATACACACTGGAACTAACGCGCAACCAAGAGGCGCCGAGAGGCGTAAATACATTGCGGGAATTTTTTACGCGTCCTGATTTTTATTCGGCTCCGCGACAGATAGTAATCGGAGCTTCATTCACTCTTTAAGTTTTGGAGGTTAAATGTTAAGGATAAAAAAAGCATTTTTTTTGATCCTTACTATTTCGCTGCTGACTGTTTCCGGCGTTTCATTCAGCCAGCGGATCGTCGATAAAAATAAAGGCGATCATAATCAAACCAGGAAAGGATTTATGGACGGGAATCTAGCCGCAACCGTCTATTACAATTTTGGCGAAATTGCCGATTGGGAAAACGAACCGAGCAGAAGCGGAGTCTGGCCCAAAGGGACAAACCATACTTATGTTGACGGCGTTGCGATCATAGTGCAGGCGGAAGCTGTCGATCCGCAGGGAAAAGTAATTCATCCTTTGGAATCGAACTATTATGAATTTACGCGCTTCGACAAAGCCACGGGAGTAACTTATGGGTGGTGGCCTTTGCCCGGCTACGCCGCTCCGTTCAGTTCAGAGCCGGCAAGAAGTGATGACGAAAAAACCTGGCCAGCTTCCTGGCCCGACAGACCGGCAAGCTGGGACGGAAACTGGAACGGATTTTTCGGACGGGGAGTTTTTAACGCCGATGTTGAAACTTATTTTGTTTTTGACGACAACGAAGACCGGCAATATCTGCTCGAAAATAATTTTACTCCGGACAGCGAAGATCCGGACAGAGGCGGATTGGGAATGCAGGTGAGGGCAAGAGGGTTCCAATGGTCTCAAGTGCTTGCCGAAGACGTGATTTTTTGGTTTTATGAAATCACAAATATGGGAACTTATGATTATGAAAAGACTCTATTCGCTCAATACGTAGACTGGGGAATCGGTGGGCACGATAATTCTTCCAACAACGCCGGGGATTATAACGAACTCCTCGATATGTCTTACGCCTGGTCAACCGTTCCGTTTGGAAGTCCCGGCAATTGGAGCCCGGTGGGATTATCCGGCTACGCGTTTCTTGAAAGTCCCGGAGTTCCCGACGATAGAAAAGATAACGATTCCGATGGTCCGGCTGATGAAAGAAGAGATAATGAAGCGAATCTTTTTATTGAAGACGTAAATCAGGATCCGTATTTACTCAATCCTTTTCAGGATACTTCAAAGTTCAGAACATTCTACGGCTATTCCTGGCGACCACATTGGGACGCGGACGAAAACGCTAATTGGGATTCCTTTATGGACTCGGACGAAAACGGCGTTTGGAACGAAGGAGAATTATTGAACGACGATGTAGGAACCGACGGACTTGGACCTTTTGACGAAGGCTATATTGAGCCTGACGCCGACGGCAGCGAAGGAAACGGCAGACCCGACCAAGGGGAACCGGACTTTGGAATTTTAGACAAAGACGAATCTGATCAGTTGGGACTCACGGGTTTCGCGATCTATCCGGTTCACACGTATGAATTGGATAACGACGAGGAAAACTGGGATGTCTTGGCGGGTTTACCGTCGCCGCACGGACAGGAATTGGTTGGAGTAAATCTCGCAAATTATTTTTCAAGTTATCTTTTCAGTATGAACGGAAGAAATACTTATTCGCAAACTACCGGACAGAATGAAGAAACGGGCGAGACCGAAAGATTTTCAATGTCGATGATCTTCGGGATAAACGAGGACGATCTTTTCCGCCGGAAAAAAACTGTGCAGCAAATTTATAACGCTAATTACCGCTTCGCCAAACCGCCAGAAAAACCGATCCTGAGAGCTATTCCCGGCGACGGTCGAGTAACGCTTTTCTGGGATGACAGAGCTGAAAAAACTTTCGACGCTTTTTATCAGAGAATAAATTTTGAAGGCTATAGAATTTACCGGTCCACGGAACCGAATTTTATTGAAAACAAAATTGTGACAGACGCTTTCGGAAAACCGACATTCAGAGATCCGCTCATTCAATTCGATGTTGTCGACGGAGTTACAGGCCTTCATCCCGTTGACGTTAACGGCGCGTTGTTTTATCTAGGCGACGACAGCGGAGTAAAGCATTCTTTTATTGATTCCACAGTTCAAAACGGGCAGACTTACTATTACGCAATTTCCGCTTACGACAGAGGATTCACAGACGTAAATATTCAAGGAGAATTTATCGGTATTCCGCCTTCCGAAACTACAACTATACTGAAACAGGATATAAACGGAAATATTTCCACGGATATAAATACAGCAGTTGTAACTCCGCGCGCTCCTGCAGCCGGATATATCGCGCCGGGAATAACGGCCTTTGCTGCAAGCGGTCCGGGAACGGGAGAAATTTCAGTCAATGTTCTGGAGCCGGATTCGATCAAAAATTCTCATACTTACCGATTGGAATTTTCTGAAAATTCGGTTTATCATAACACCTCTAAACCGAGGTATTCTTTGATCGATATTACAGCGAATGATACTTTAATAAAATCTGAATTAATAACTTCGGTGGAAGAGCAGACTCCGGTTAAGGATGGATTTGCAATCGATATAAAGAGCGATACTCTTGTAACGATTGATTTTGATAAGAGTGAATGGGTTGAGGGAAACAGCAATTACATTACGCAAGTTGGCTTCGATTCAAGATTTCAAGCGGCTTATCAGGGAAGAAGAATTAATTATCCAGCCGATTTTGAAGTTATGTTAACCGAACCGGGACAAGGGGATATTTCTTTTCCCGCAACCGGTTTCAGTCAGCCGATTCAATCAAACGTAATTGTTAAGAATCTGATCGACGGAAACGAACACGCTCAGTTTATTTTCAGGGATCAGAATCAGGATGAATTATTTAATGACGGCGACGCGATTTTTGTTGTCTTCGGAAATTCGCCCGGTGAACCGGCGACTAATTTTTCCAATCTTCATGTAAGCTGGTCGCTATCATTAATTAAAGATACTACCTTGGCGGAAAATGAAATTATTCCACCAAAATTTGGCGATGTTTTTAAAATCGTAACAACTAAGCCGTTCCGCGACGGAGAGTTTTTTGAATTCACGACAAAAGCTCAGAGTCTCGATAAATCGAAAGCTGTCACGGAATTAGACGATATTAGTGTTGTCCCAAATCCTTACGCGGGAGCAGCTTCCTGGGAAGCTTTTTCAACCGAGGTAGGACGAGGTGAAAGGAAAATTTATTTCATGCATTTACCAAACGAATGCACAATCAGGATCTATTCTATCAGCGGAAAATTGATCGACACAATAATTCATAGCAGTGCTATATCCGACGGTCAGGAAAGCTGGAACTTAATTTCCGCCGACGGAATGGATATCGCTTACGGAGTTTACATTTTTCACGTTGACGCTCCGGGAATCGGAGAAAAAATTGGAAGATTTGCAATCATCAAATAGTAAATTTTAGGCGCTAAGATGAGAAAAATAAATAACAAAATTATTATAGCTGCGGTCGCCCTGTTATTTTTGGGAGGAAGCGTTTGCGCGCAAAATGTTTCTAAAAAAGGAACTACAGCCGCGAGTTTTTTAGAGATCGGAGTAGGCGCAGCTTCCGCGGGAATGGGCGGAGCTTTTGTCAGTATAGCCGATGACGCGTCGGCGCTTTACTGGAATCCAGCCGGAATAAGCAGAGGCGAAAGATATGAAGTCTCCGTAGTTCATACAGACTGGCTGGCGGAAACAAATTTTGATTTTGCCGGACTCGTAATTCCGCTGGGAAATTTTGGGACTGTCGGATTTAGTTTTACTTCTTTATCGATGAACGATATGAAGGTAACAACCGTTGAAAAGCCCGACGGTACCGGAGAATTTTTTACTGCAAACGATATAGCGTTCGGTCTTTCTTACGCGAGGAATTTAACCGAAAGATTTTCAATCGGGTTTACGGCAAAATATATTCAGCAGTCAATCTGGCATATGAGCTCGAGCGCTTTCGCTATCGACGCTGGAACTCTTTTTAGAACAGATCTTTTTGGCGGGATGGTGATCGGCGCGGCTATTTCAAATTTTGGAACATCAATGACTTTGAATGGAAGAGATACGCGATATTTTATCCGCGTTGACGATACAAAACTTGGTTCCAACGAACGAATCCCGACTAATATAGAAATGGATGAATGGGAACTGCCGCTTACATTTCAAATAGGCGTTTCTACTTATGCTATAAATCGCGACGCATACAAGCTGCGAATTGCTGCGGACGCATTAGTCCCGAATAATGATTATCAAAGTTTGAATGCCGGCGCGGAGTTAACGCTGTTAGATATTGTAAAATTGCGCGGAGGATATAATTCCCTGTTTCTGGATGAAGCCGAAGGCGGATTGTCGCTCGGAGTCGGACTAAGTTCTCAGATGCTTTTGAGTCTGGCAATAGTAAATTTCGATTATTCTTTCAGAGATTTCGGACGCCTGCAGAACATTCATACCTTTTCATTAAGCGTTAAATTTTAATTTTTACGATGAAGTTAGTCTTCAAAATAATTACGCTTTTATTTTTTCTCGGAGAAATGGTTTCTGCACAGTCTTTGTTCGAACGCTATAATGAAGGGAGCATTTTTCCAAATGAAATAATCGCCGAAGTCGGTCCGATAAATATTACAGCTGAAGAATTTTTTTACAGCTATGAATTCGGACCTGCTTTTCCCAAGCGGGAGAATAATTCTAAAGAGGTTCATTTAAAATATATGATCAATGAAAAGCTTCTGGCTTTAGCGGGACTAGAAAAAAAGCTCTTAGAAAAAGAAGAAATTTATTTCATGTTTGAGGATATTGCAGCCGACCTCGCAACTGAAGAATTGTTCAAAGAAAAGATATTATCTTCCATAGATTATACGCAAAAAGAAGTTGAAGATTTAGTCGCTCAAAAAAATATTGAGTTGGATTTAAGCTGGCTCGTAACGAAAGAAACGGAAGTATTAGAAAAATATTTAAAAGTTTAAAAAACGAATCTAAGTATGATTCCCTTTTCTCCGTCCAAATAAACGATTCGGTTTTCGCCGATGAGAGAAGTATGCAGATAAGCAAATATCAATTAAAAAGAAAAAATCCTTTTCTCGCTGAGATTGTGGATACAATGCAGGCGGGAGAAATTTCGTCGCCGATATTTGTAAATGATGAATGGTATCTCGTCAGATTAGAGAATGTGGCAAAGAATATTATGATTAATGAATCAGATTTCATTAAATCTAAAAAAGAAGTTGAACTTGCTTTGCAAAAAACGAAGATGGATTCTCTTTCCGATAGTTACGTGGACAAAATAATGCGCAGAGAAAATCCAATCATCAGACGGGATGCTTTTAATATTTTAAGATCATATATGGGAAAGTTTATCTTAACGCGCGAGAAATATAAAGAATGGAATTTGGATGAAAAATTAAAATACGCTTTGAGTAAGATGGGTAAAAATACCGGAGACGAATATTCATCAATAAAATTGATTGAAGCGCAGGATACATCTTATACTTTGGAAGATTTTATTTATTGG
This sequence comes from uncultured Melioribacteraceae bacterium, assembly GCA_963821715.1. GTDB lineage: Bacteria > Bacteroidota > Ignavibacteria > Ignavibacteriales > Melioribacteraceae > CAWGET01. Next base: position 247,532 of record CAWGET010000010.1, on the reverse strand, counting down.
TATCGCAATCGGGAGTTATACATAAAAATAGGACAGACAGATTTAAATGATTTTTCCAGTTCATTGGAACAATTAGTCTGGCGGATGACACGGGATAAACTGTTATCGCATGATGCCGAAGAGCTTGGATATTTTGATACAGAAATAGTCAAAACCCAAAACGGTTGGTGGAAAGAGAAAATAGCATCTTCCGCTTATAGAAATGTTCTGACTAATTCTGTCTTATTAAAAAATGAAGAAATAAGTTCTTCGGCTGAAAATAAGGAAGATCTGAGCGGCGAATTAAATGAAAAAATATTTAGAGAATTGCAGAGATTAAAAACAGAATACTCAATCAGCATACATAAAAACTATCTTAATAAAATTAATGTCACTTCAGAGGAAGCTCCAAAAGAGATCGATCTTTATTCTGTAAAAAAGGGGGGATTAATTCCACGACTTCCGTATCCAACGATAGACAGTGAATGGGAAAACTGGCAATGAAAAATTTATTTTCGCATTCTTTTTATATTGCCGCTTTATCCACTACATTTTTCCTTTCTTGCGGAGACGAAAATAGCGACAGGGAAAAGGAAATAACTTATTGGTGTTCGAATAACAGTTATGAGATAAAGTTTGCCGAATTGTTCACTGAGCGTTGGAATGAGAATAATCCGAATTCGCCTGTAAGTTTTCAGCCGGTGCCGGAAGGACAATCGAGCGAAGAAATAATTTTAGCCGCTGTGGTCGGAGAAACTACTCCCGATATTTATTCAAATATGTGGCAGGGCGACGTTGAAGCCTACGCGCAAGCCGGAATTTTAATTGCGCTGGATACGTTGGAGGGGTTCACTGATTTTATATACAAGCGATGCGATAGTTCTGTGGTGGAGGAAATCCGTTCGCTCGACGGACATATATACCAAATCCCCTGGAAGATAAATCCGATTATGCTCATCTACAACGAAAATATTCTTGCGGAGTTGAATTTGAATAATGTTCCAACAACTTATTCGGAATTCACGGAAGCGTCTAAAAAATTTCAAAAGGATTTGGACGGCGACGGTTATGTCGACCGATGGTTTGGTTACGCGGAAGTTCAGGTAACTTGGTGGCAGCGGTTCTTCGATTTTTACCCTTTATATCTGGCGGCTTCGGGAGGAGCATCATTAGTTGAAAACGGGAAAGCCGTATTTAACAATGAAGACGCGGTTAATGTGTTTGCGTTTTTAAGATCGCTTTACGCAAAAAATTATTTTTCCAAGGAAAGACTTTCGGCGAGGCAGGATGTGTTTTTAGCCGGAGTAATCGCTACAAGATTTACCGGACCGTGGGAAATTACGCACGCGGAAAATTTTAAACCGCCCGGATTTGAATATGGTTTCTCTAAGATCCCGGTTCCGGATAATCATACCGGACCGGTTTACACTTATGGCGATCCGAAAAACTTTGTGATCTTTAAAACTTGCGATAACCCAGAAGCCGCTTGGAAATATTTGAAGACGATGATTGATGAAGAAGGGGATCTGAGATTTTTGGAAATAACTAATCAGCTTCCAAGACGAAAAGATTTAATAGAAAATCCGGTCTTCCAAAAATATTTTGAAGAAAATCCGAAGATGGAACAATTTGCGAGACAGGCGGAATATGTTAAGGGAACCGACGCTTCGCCGGTTCTAAAAGAAGTTTTCGATCTAATATCTCAGCAGTATGAAGCTTGTGTAGTTTACGGGATGAAATCGCCCAAGCAGGCTGTTCAAGACGCGGCGGACGCGGTTAATTTACTTTTTCTGGACTAAGCGCAGATGATAACGACAAAAAAAAATATTGCCTTATTTGCTTGTATCGCCATACATCATTCATTTTATTTTGTTTGTTGCGTTCCCAATTGTTTTTTCTATCGTGCTCACTTTTCATAAATGGAATATTATTTCGCCGATGGAATTCACCGGCTTAAATAATTACGTGCGATTATTTAATGATAAAGTGTTTTTCAAATCAATTATAAATACGCTTATCTTTCTCGTCATTCACATTCCGCTCCAAATAATAGTGGCTCTCTTTCTTGCAGAAATTCTAAATCAGAAATTAAAGTTTAGAGGATTTTTCCGTGCCGCTTTTTTTCTGCCGGTTATTGTTTCGGGTGTTGTGGTAACAATTTTATGGCAGCAATTATACGGGTTTGATACCGGATTGCTTAACAGACTTTTGGTAAACGTCGGACTCGGAAAAGTCGGCTGGCTCACCGATCCGAATATCGCAATGCCGTCCATCGCCTTGATGGCGACTTGGAAAAACGTCGGTTTATATATCGTTCTGTTTTTAGTCGGGCTTCAAACCGTTCCTGTTCATTATTACGAAGCCGCAGATTTGGAAGGCGCTACACGCTGGCAGAAATTTTTTCAGATAACGCTGCCGATGATAAATCCGACAATTTTTATGGTTGTGATTCTATCGACCATCGGCGGATTTTCTTTATTCATCGAGCCTTACATAATGACGGGAGGAGGACCTTTAAACAGCACAATCTCGGCTGTACTTTACATCTATAAACAAGGATTTTTCTATTACCATATGGGCTACGCCGCTACTCTCGGATTATTTTTTGCGTTAATTATTTTCACTGTTGTTCTCCTTCAGAAAAAATTTGTTGAGAAAGAATCTTGAAAGCATTGAAAAGAATATTGTTTTATTTGTCTTTGACTATCGGCGCGCTGATATTTATTTACCCGTTTTATTGGATGATAACGGCTTCGCTCGCGCCCGAAAACGACATCAGCGGCTTAACTCTTTTCCCATCCGGGCTCACACTAAGCAGTTATTCGCAAATGGTTAGTAAAATTCCGATCGGGCGTTCGTTCGTCAACAGTATTTTTGTATCGAGCATTATTACTACGGGTGTTTTAATTTTCGGCTCAATGATAGGCTACGCGCTTTCACGGATGGAGTTCAAAGGCAGGAATTTAATTTTTTACATTATAATTTTTACGATGACTCTTCCGTTTCAAATTACGCTTATCCCGCAATACATAATAATGGTCAAGTTCGGATGGACTGATACTTACCTGGCGTTGATCGTTCCTTATTTCATCAATGCTTTGGGAATAATAATGTTCAGACAATATTTTAAATCAATACCGCAAAGTTTGATTGACGCCGCGCGGCTCGACGGATGCAACGAACTCGAAATTATTTTCAGGATACTCTGGCCAAATTCAGTTCCCGCTTTGGTCACGATTGGTATTATAACATTTATGGCTTCGTGGAATGAAGTTCTTTGGCCGTTGATCGTGATCCGCGATGAAAGCCTCATGACGATGCCGCAGCTTGTAACTTTATTCGCAGTCGGCGGAAGAGCGGAATCGCAGCTCGGAGTAAAACTCGCGTCCGCGGTTATGCTAGCGCTGCCTATTATGCTGGCTTATCTCTTCTTCCAAAAATATTTCATTCAAAGTATGGCTTCAACGGGAATTAAAGAATGATTGAAAAATTAGAAAACAGAATTTATGCTAACCCGAGAAAGGTGATTCTTAAATATTTTGAACTGCCGGAAAAAAGAATTAAAAAAATATTGAATCGGATTTTAAAATTGAATCAATGGGAAGTGCAGGAAAATCTAAATAAAATTTATTTTGAATTCTCTCACAGACACAAAAATTTTGAAGATCAGATTCTAAAAAATTATCGCCGTGTTGAAAAGTTCATAGAAAAAAAAGATGAATTGAATAAAGATATAAAGTTTCTGATAGGCGCATATTTTTCAAATGAATATTCTCTGGAAGCCGCGGCGCTTTTTAATCCTTCAATAGTTCCTCATCCCGATCAATCCGGAACAAAAAATGATTCTGTAAGATTTGTTTTGAGTTTAAGAGCAACGGGCGAGGGACATATTTCTTCGATTGAATTTACGGAAGGAGAAGTAGATTCGGAAGGCGATATAGAATTGAAAACAAGATCCGGACTTTCTGCACCGTCGGATACATTTTTTGAAGACGGGAATTCTCCTTCAAAAACATTACAGAATACCGATTATTATTGCCGATTTCCGGATACAAGCCTGATCGACGAAAGAGTTCTTTTTCCTTTTTCAAAAAACGAAAAAATGGGAATGGAAGACGCCCGTTTTGTAAAGTTTGAAGATGGAAATTACTATGCTACTTATACCGCTTACAACGGAAGAGAAATAAATTCTAAAATTCTTATCACAAAGAATTTCATAAATTTTGAAGTAAGAAAATTAACGGGGAACGGAGTCCGGGATAAAGGAATGGCTTTATTCCCGCGAAAGATAGGCGGAAAATATTTCATGACTTCCAGGCAGGACGGCGAAAATCTATTTCTGATGAAATCCGAAAGTATATTTCAATGGGAAGATCCCGTCAAAATAGTTATCCCCCGTAAACCTTGGGAGTTTGTGCAGCTTGGCAATTGCGGTTCTCCGATTGAAACCGAACGCGGATGGCTGCTAATAATTCATGCGGTGGGAGCTTTACGGAAATATGTAATCAGCGCACTCCTGCTCGACCGTGACGATCCCTCCAAAGTAATTGGCTTTCTAAACGAACCTTTAATTGAGCCGGATGAATCCGAACGCGAAGGGTATGTGCCGAATGTAGTTTATTCTTGCGGATCCCTCATTCACCGGAATTATTTAATCATTCCTTACGCAATGTCCGATTCATCATGCGGATTTGCAAAAGTAAAAATAGATGAACTGATCCAACAATTAACGAAATGAAAAATACAGGACAAGAAATGAAAATAGAGAGATACGATAAAAACCCGATCATTACAAAAGATAATGTTCCTTTTAAAGTGAATAGTATTTTTAATCCCGGAGCCGTAAAATTTAACGAAAAATATTTACTGATGTGCAGGGTAGAGATGCCGAACGGACGCTCTGCTTTTGTTAAAGCGGAAAGTGGAGACGGCTATCAATTTACGGTGGACGATAAACTCGCGCTTAAACCGGAAGACCACGGAGAATATTTGCAATATGTTGACTGGGGAATTGAAGATACTCGGATAACAAAAATCAACGGGAAATATTTTTTGACTTACACGGGATATTCAAAAAATCAGCCGTTAGTAATTTTATCGGAGACAGATGATTTTGTGCACTTTAAAACTCACGGACCGATTTCCGAGCCGTCAAATAAAGACTGCGTGATATTTCCGGAAAAAATAAACGCATTTTACTGGAAGATCGACAGACCTTCGATTAATTCCAAACACGATATGTGGATAAGCAAAAGCCCTGATCTTATTCATTGGGGCGGACATAAATTATTGATGGAACCGGAAGGCGGAACTTGGGAAGCCGACAAAATTGGAGCTTCCACCGAACCATTTAAAACGGACGAAGGTTGGCTTTTGCTTTATCATGGAGTTAGAGGATTTGGAATCTCTTCGATTTATAAATTAGGAGTTTTACTTCTTGACTTGGAGAAGCCTTGGAAAATTAAGGGTAGAAGTCGGGAACCGATTTTGGCGCCGGAGAAAGATTACGAGCGGATAGGTGACGTAGGGAACGTAGTGTTTGCCAACGGGTGGATTATTGAGGATGACGGAAGCGTAAAGATTTATTACTCCGGCGCAGATATGAATATCTGCGTAGCCGAAACGAGCGTTGGATATCTTTTATCATTATGCAAGTGAGGAAAGGTTTGAATTCAAATAGATCAAAATTATTTATATTGTTTTTCTTCTTTCAGTTTTTGTCTTGTCAGGCTCAAGAAGATGTTCAGCTAATAAATCCCGCCCACTTAAATTATCTCTATAAAGAGATAAATGTTGGCGGAGAAGATATGGCGATAATTCACATCTACAGTAATTATCCCGATTACGATTATGTCGGCGACGAAGACGAGGGCATAGCTTGCGTTGACGATGCCGCCCGCGCAGCTATATTTTATTTGTATGATTATCAAATTAACTCAAGCGACGAAAGCAGGAACAGAAATAAATCTCTGCTCAAGTTTCTCCTTTATATGCAGGCGGAAAATGGATACTTCTATAATTTTATTTGGGATGACTATTCGATCAACAAAGAATTTAAAACGAGCATTGCTGAAGCGAACTGGTGGGCATGGCGGGCGCTTTGGGCGTTATCGGAATCTTACAAAATTTATGTAGACGAAGAACCTGAATTTGCTAAACTAATTTTGCAAAGCGTTGAGCGATTGATCGTGGCTGAATTAAAAAATATGCCGGTTGATTTGACGACCGAGAATTTTGAAGGATTTGAAATTCCGGTCTGGCTTCCATATCAATACGGTTCCGATCAAGCTGCCGTTTTAATATTAGCTTTAATCGAATATCATAAAATATCTGCGAATGAAATGATTTTGGAATATATCGCAAATCTTTCCGAAGGAATAAGAGAGATGCAAATAAGAGATAGCGAAAACAAATTTAACGGAGCATTTTTAAGCTGGCAGAATAATTGGCACGCTTGGGGAAATTTACAGTCGTATGCGCTGTTAAAAAGTTTTCAAGTTACAAAAGATAGTTCTTCACTGAATTCGGCTCTATATGAGCTCGATAATTTTTACACATATCTTATCAAAAATAATTTTCTTAATTCTTTTTCCGCAAAGAAAGCGGATGAAAAAATCGAAATCGCAAACGAGAAAAAATATTCTCAGATCGCGTATAATATTCGTCCGATGGTTTATGCATTAGTGGAAGCTTATAAAATTACAGGCGAAGAGAAATACGCGGTAAGGGCAGTAGAGGCGGTTGAATGGTTCTTTGGAAAAAATCCGGCAGACGCTCAGATTTATTTTCCGGAAAATGGAATTGTTTACGACGGAATCGAATCGAAAGAACTATTAAACAAAAATTCGGGCGCCGAATCAACTATCGAGGGATTGCTTTCTTTACAGAGGATTCATCAAAATAATATTGATGTAAAAGAGATAATGAATAATGATTCAGAAATCAAAGAAGAGAAATGATGATGAACAAAAAATTATTTTTAAATGAAGGATGGAAGTTTTCAATTGCGTCAAAAAATAAATCCGCAAAGAAAATTCAAGTCGGGAAATCTTATCCGGCCCTAGTTCCCGGAACGGTTCATACCGACTTGTTAAACAATAAACTTATTGAAGATCCTTATTTCTCGGATAATGAAAAAAGACTTCGGTGGATTTCGGAGTGCGACTGGGTCTATGAAACCAACTTTGTGTATAGGAAATCAGATAATGAAAATATCGATCTGGTATTTGAAGGCTTGGACACGATTGCAGAAATATTCCTCAATGAAAAAAAGTTAGCCGAAACAGAAAATATGTTTTTAGAATACCGGTTCGATGTAACGAAAAAATTGCTGGAAGGAGAGAATCATCTAAAAATAATATTCTTTTCTCCCGTAAAATATGTTGAAGAATTGCAGGATGAATACGGAGAGCTCCCGGTTGAAAGAAATCCGGAAAGAATTTACATTCGAAAAGCGCAATATTCTTATGGCTGGGATTGGGGTCCCATATTTCCCACGTCGGGAATTTGGAAAAACATTTATTTGGAAAAAATAAACGGAACCCGGATATCATCTTTCTCATTTGAAACAATTTCTGCAAATAGCAATAAAGCAAAATTAGAAATATTGATCGACATCGATAAAAAGAAAAGAGGAAAGTATAATTTAACTTGTGAAATTGTAGGCGCCGGTCAGACATTAACTAAAGAAATAAAGGGAATCGGGAATTCTGAAAGATTTAATTTTACCATTAAAAATCCTAAACTTTGGTTTTCGGCGGGCGAAGGCGAGCAGTATCTTTATGATTTGAAGCTGACGCTATCTAATAAGGACGGATCTATTCTTGATGAAAAAAACAAAAAAGTTGGAATAAGAACTGTTGAGTTAATCGAGAAAGATAAAGGGGAGAATGCATTTAAGTTTTTGATAAACGGGAAGGATGTTTTCTGCAAAGGCGCAAACTGGATTCCAGCGGATTCATTTCTTCCGAGGATTACCCGGAAAAATTATTTGAAGGAACTTCGCTTAGCGAAGGATGCAAATATGAATATGATCCGGGTTTGGGGCGGAGGGATTTATGAGAGCGATGAATTCTATGAAGAATGCGACCGACTCGGCTTGATGGTTTGGCAAGATATGATGTTTGCCTGCGCGGCTTATCCGGAACATAAATCGTTTATTCAAAATGTAAAAAAAGAAATTACCCAAAATGTTAAGCGACTCCAATATCATCCTTCTATTGTTATTTGGTGCGGCAACAATGAGAACGAATGGATTTGGTATAGATGGCAGAAGGAATCGTATAAAAAATTACCCGGACTAAAAATTTATGAGTCGGTCATTCCAAAAATTTTGGATGAGTTGGATAATACGCGTCCTTATTGGCAGTCGTCTCCTTTCGGCTACGACGAAGATCCGAATTCCGAAGAAAGCGGCAATCGTCACCAATGGGATGTCTGGAGCGTCTGGAAAGATTACGATGAAGTTATTGAGGACAAGAGTCTGTTCGTAACGGAATTTGGTTTTCAGGGTCCGGCTAACAAAAAAACTTTCGAAAAATATCTTCCCGAAAAAAACAGGAAATACAATGACGAGATTTTCGAATTTCACAATAAGCAGGAAGAGGGACCGGATAGAATATTCCGCTTCCTAAGCGGTCATTTGCCAATCTCGACTGAGTGGGATGAATATTTGTATCTGGCTCAATTAAATCAAGGCTTTGCGTTAAAGACATGCCTGGAGCACTGGAGAACAAACGGCTTAACGATGGGAAGCATTATTTGGCAGTTGAACGATTCGTATCCCGTTACAAGCTGGTCGCTTATTGATTATGAACTTGAGCAAAAACTTTCCTATTACTTCGTAAAAGAAAGTTTCGGAGAATTTTTGATATATCAAAAGAACGAAAACTACAAAATGGAGTTTTATCTGCTTAATCAGAATCAGAAAAAATTTAACGCGGAATTTCGAATAAATATTCTAGACGGCACTACCGGACTGGTCGTGAGCGAATCTTCCAAGAAAATAAAAGTAAAAGATAAACTTAATTCTAGAATATTTACTCTTCCTGAACATGATTTACCCCGGGAAGGAGCTATTGTTATTGCAACTCTGGTTGGCGAAGACAAAAAAATAATCTCTCAAAATTATTTTATAACAAAGAGATGGAAGTATCTAAACCTTAAAAGGGCGGATATAAAAATCGAGAAAGAAAACGAAAATCAAATTTCTCTTACTTCGGAAACGCCTCTGTTTTTCGCGGATTTATTTCATCCAGATTATTCTTTTAACAAAAGAGGATTTATCATTCTCCCCGGAGAAAAAATGGTTGTAACAATTGCCGGTAATTCTGAGGAGATAAAAACCGATGAAATAAAAGTCACATCTTTAAATGATTTTTTAAGCAAATAAGAGGGTGAAAATGTTATTTAAAAATTTAGGAAGATCGGGATTGAAAGTCAGTCGACTTTGTCTCGGCACTATGAACTTTGGCGCGATAACTTCCGAAGAAGAAAGCTTCAAAATTATGGATACAGCGCTGGACTCCGGCATCAACTTTTTCGATACGGCCAATGTTTACGGAGGCAAAAAAGGCGAAGGAATAACCGAGAAGATAATAGGAAAATGGATGAGTCAAGGGGGGAGACGTGACAGGATTGTTCTTGCGTCAAAAGTTTACGGCGCTATGGGAGATGGAGAAAACGAAAAAAGACTGTCGGCGTATCACATAAAAAGAGCGTGCGAAGAAAGTTTGCGCAGATTAAAAACCGACCATATTGATCTTTATCAAATGCATCACGTTGATAGGGAAACGCCGTGGGATGAAATATGGCAGGCGATGGAACAGTTAATCCGCGAGGGGAAAATCATTTACGTCGGCAGCAGCAATTTTGCCGGATGGGATGTTGCGGCCACCTGCGAACAGGCTCAGAAAAGAGGCCTGGTAGGATTGGTTAGTGAGCAAAGCAAATACAATTTATTCAACAGGAAGATCGAGCGCGAGATGATTCCTGCTTGCGAGTATTACGGAGTCGGTATAATTCCCTGGAGTCCGCTGGAGGGCGGTTTATTGGCGGGAGTATTGAAAGACACAGACAAGAATAGGAGAAAGACAGACGAAATAACCGACAAACTTCAAAAACATGAAGAGCAAATAAAACAGTGGGAAGAGTTCTGTGACGAACTAGGCGAAGAACCCGCCAATGTTGCTCTGGCTTGGTTAAACCATCAGCGGTCTGTTACATGCCCGATTACCGGACCGAGAACAATCGGACAACTTAAGTCATCGCTGCGTGTGTTGGAAATAAAATTGGGCGACGAGGAATTGAAAAAGCTGGATGAGATTTTCCCGCCTGCCGGAATATCGCCACAATATTATGCGTGGTGAGAAAGAGGTTGGAAGTCAGAGATCGGAGGCAATGCTGTCAACTTAAGAATATAAGCAAGCCTTTTATGTTATAAGTTCTAAATATTCGATTCCAATATGCTATAGGTTTTTGTTTTACAGCCCATAGCTTCAGCTATGGGAGATTGAAGATAAAAACCTTAATAACGCAAACCATTTCAATGGTTTTTAAATTTCCGCATTCAATAAACCGTTGAAACGGTTAATGAGTTTTATTATCTATTTCAAATCCCATAGATAAATCTGTGGGCTGAAAATCTAAAAAAACTTTTTAATATGTCCTAAGTTGACAGCATCGGATCGGAGCCAGAAGTAAAAATTCTTAATCACTCCGTTCCTTCGAAAATGACACTAGTTTTTTTGGATGGTTCAATTTGAAATAGTCTGGTTGCCGGATGAATACTAAACGTTAGTATTTGTCAAGATGTTAATAATGCCTCGTTAATTGCAAAAACAACAAGGAGCGGAGATGGAAAAATCAATTTATAAATGTATAAAGTCTGCTCTTCTGTTTTTGGTTATCACTTCTTCTTTTTCAACAGCTCAGCAAATTAAAATCAGCAGAATTTCTCAAATGCCGGACTTCCCGTCTCCATATTTAATGCGTGATTGGGAGGCAGCGGCTAAGGGATACGATTCACTCGTGTTCAACTCTGATCTGGAGGGTCAATATCTTCCGTTGATTTTTTTTCGGGACCAAACAATTAATTATCCAGATGACCAAAGTTTTGGACTACATACGGTTGTCGGAACTACCGCCCCGAATTCAGGGGAGGCGATAAATGTGATTCCCGCTCTAATCGGAGCAACTCTTGTCGGGATTGACAAAAGCAATCAGAACGGAATTAATTGGGTGAAGATGAGTCGCGAATTTTTCAATAAGCGTCCGGAAGAAAATGTTTATCTCAATCATCCGGCGGCGGAAAGCGGGGATGATTGGTGGTACGCAACAATGCCGAATGTTTTCTTTTACCAGCTTTATGATATGTATCCCGAATACCGAAGATTTTAATTTTCAATTGAGAAGCGTCGCAGATCAGTGGCTGAAGGCAGTTGAAGAAATGAACGGAAGCGCAACTCCGTGGAATGTTCCGTTTATGAATTACCGCGGTTGGTATTTATCAAAAATGGAACCTCATACTACGGGAGTTGTTGAGCCGGAAGCGGCAGGCGCGATCGCGTGGCTGCTCTACAATGCGTTCAAGGAAACCGGGGATGAGAAATACCGTATCGGCGCGGAATGGGCAATGGAATTTTTGAATGGATTGAACTCAAATCCTTCTTACGAACTACAGCTTTCCTACGGCGCATACATCGCTGCAAAAATGAACGCAGAACTGGGAAGCGAATATGATATAGAAAAAATAGTTAACTGGTGTTTCGACGTAGGACCTTTACGGAATTGGGGAGCGATAGTAGGGAATTGGGGCGGGCTCGATGTATCCGGTTTGATAGGCGAAGTAAACGGCAGCAACGATTATGCTTTTTTGATGAACACTTTCGAGCAAGCCGCGGCGCTTGTTCCTTTAGTCAAATATGACGACAGATTCTCCGATGCAATAGGAAAGTGGATGCTGAACGCGGCGAACGCTTCTCGATTATTTTATACGAATTACCTGCCGGACTTTAAACAGGACAGCGAGGAATGGTCGTACCAATATGATCCGAGATCTTACATCGGGCACGAGGCTCTGCGGGAATCGAGATTTACCGCAAGCCCTTATGCGACGGGAGACGCAATTGAGGGCGGATGGGGAGCGACAAACCTTGCGCTATACGGTTCTTCCCACGTCGGAATTTTCGGTGGAATAATCGACACAACCAACATCAAGGGAATATTAAAATTAGATTTGAATAAAACCGATTTTTTCAGCGAAGAAAATTATCCGTGTTTCCTCATCTATAATCCTTATGAAGAATCGAAAAATGTAGTAATCGATTTTGGTCAGGAGGCATCGGATGTCTATGAGATGACTTCAAATTCTTTTATTGCATCAGACAAATCCGGCGAAGGCGAAATTGCCGTTCCGGCAAAAAGTTCTATAAGTATTGTTTTAGTTCCATCAGGCTCAAACATCGAATATAATTTGGACAAAACATTAGCCAACGGAGTTGTAATTGATTACAGCTCCGGACGAACCGTTTCGAATTATCCGCCGAGAATTAAAAGTTTAGCGGCAAAGAAAAATGTAATTCTGAAAAATGAGACGATAAACATTTACTGCACCGCCCTCGATCTAAACGGCGATTCATTACGATATACCTGGACTGTTAACGGTGAAATATTGCAGAATAACGATTCTGTCCTGGAGTGGGCTTCTCCAGAAAATGAAGGAGAATATTTATTTCATGTAGAAGTTGAAGACGAGAGCGGAGCAAAGACAAGTGCTGAATTAATAATTGAAGTGAAAGAGGAGATTAATAGTGAACCGAATATTCAAAAGATTGAAGCCGACCCAAGGAAAATTGATCTCGGTGCATCCTCAAAAATAAATTGTATTGCGGAAGACTTGGACGGCGATAGCCTTACTTACTTTTGGAGTTCCTCTTTCGGAATGATTTCGAGCGAAGGAAAATCAATCGAGTGGGAAGCTCCCGCAGCCGAAGGAAATTATTTTGTTACTTGCGAAGTGTCGGACGGAAGAGGAGGAATTGATACCGACAGCATCGAGCTTGCAGTGAGAGACCTTTCAATAATTCCCACAGGTAACTTAATAAGCTATTATCCTTTTAACGGAAACGCGGACGACGCTGCAGGCGATAACAACGGGATTGTTTCTGGCGCCGTTTTGTTGAGTGACCGCTTCGGGAATAGCGGCAGCGCATATTTTTTCGACGGAGATAATGATTTTGTTAGAGTTACAAACAGCGCCGGACTAAATTTTCAGAGCGCGATTACGATAAATTTTTGGATGAATATAAATTCTTTTTTCGACAGAGAGCAATATCCGATATCCCACGGAAATTGGGAGCGACGTTGGAAAGTATCTGTGTCCGGCGATAGACTAAGGTGGACGATTAAGACCGCTAACGGTATTACCGATTTGGACTCCGAAACAATTTTAGAATCGAACAAAAACTATAACGTTACAGCGCTTTATTCGGGCGCCGATATGGAAATTTATATCAACGGAAAATTAGACGCGTTTAAATTTTGGTCCGGCAACCTGGAAGCTACAAATATGGACTTGACAATCGGACAAGCGACGCCGAGTGAAAATCAATATAACTTTAACGGTATTCTTGACGATATAAGAATTTACGATTACGCGCTTCCGCTTGATGAAATTAAAAATCTTTACGACATTGAAACTTCAATCCATTCCGATAAAAATTCTGAAATTATTGTTGAAAATTTCCTTTTTCAAAATTATCCGAATCCTTTCAATTCAGAAACTATAATAAAATTTCAGTTGAATAATACCTCAAGCGTAAAATTGGAATTATTCGATTTCCTCGGGCAGAAGGTAAAGACATTGATGGACGAAGAGAAGACGTCCGGAATTTACAGCGTTAAATGGGATGGCAGAACCGGAAGCGGTATTAAAGCCGGCTCGGGAATATATTTCCTTAGAATGCAGACGGGCAATTTCAGATCGAGCAGAAAAATGGTTCTGTTGAATTAATTTTATTTAAACGAATTAAACCGGAAAAATAATGCGTTTTTTATTTTTATTATTATTTATCGCTCCAACCGTTTTCGCGCAAAGCGGAGACGATCTGCACATCAAAAGCGAAAAGAAAGTCGGGCAGATTGAAGTCGGAAGCCCATATGTCGGGATTGAAACTCACAACAGTTTTCCGGCGCTAAACAGGATCAGCTTTTATTATCCGGTCGCGAACAGCATCGATATCAGCGAAGATTACTGGAAACGGGAAAATTTCAGAATTATGACTTTCGGCATTAAAGCGGGAAATTCAGAAAAGAAAATTCTTAGAGAGGAAGTTTACAAAGTAGATCAGACTCCTTTTTCGGCAGAGTTTAATAAACAATATGATGAATTTGATTTCGATGTAAAATATGAATTCTGCAAAAACAAACCGGCGATGGTTGTTACTTATTCGATAAAAAATATTTCCGGCGGTGAAAAAGAATTTGAATTATTTACGCGGTTAAAAACAACACTCAGAACTTCGCATAGCTACAACTTGATTGATTCGGCATACACCAAATTTGATTCGTCGAACAACGTCATCAGAATAAATTTTGAAAATCCGCAAACAACTAACGCGCAAATATTTATTGCAAACGCCGGACTACAGCCATCAAGTTTTACTTCAAAATATTCTAACGGGAAAGACAATTTAACGCCGGACGAATATTGGCTGAAGGAAAAATCTCCGCTTCCGAATGAAATTATAAAAGAGAGCGTTCCGGATAAGCCGGACGCTGCTTTTGTCTATCAAAAAAAGCTGGCTCCGGATGAATCATTTAAGGTAGTTCAAATTGTCGGCTCATCGAAAATTGACGAAGCCGAAGAATTAACGGGTTATCTTCTTAAAAATTATGAAACCGAAATTGAAGAATACAAAAATTATATTTTGGAGAAATCAGTTGAGGAAAAGATAATTGTAACCGGTGACGAAAATTTAGACTTCACTACAAATTGGGCGCAGGCTGTTATGGCGACGAATGCGCATTACATCGACGGAAGTATTCAGCCGATGCCGGCGCAGGCAGAATACAATTTTTATTTCACTCACGATGTTCTGCTCGCCGATCTTGCCGCAGTAAATTTTGACCTTCCGAGAGTAAAGAAAGATCTAAAATTTATTGTAGATCATGCGAATGAAGAAAAAATAATTCCTCATGCTTATTATTGGAAAGATTCTTCGTTCAAAACGGAATACGCCGGAACTGAAAACTGGAATCACTTTTGGTTCATTCTTGTAAGCGTTAGATATTTCCGGCATTCCGGCGACAAAGAATTTTTATCTGAGATCTTTCCCTACATCGAAAAAAGTTTAGAGACCGCGTTGAAAAATAAAGGGGATGACAATCTAATGTATTCCTTCCGTCCTGATTGGTGGGACATCGGGCAAAATTACGGTCCCAGAGCTTATATGACGATCCTTGCTGCCCGTGCGTTGCGCGAATTTGTCTTCGCGTCTTCTGCGTTAAACAAACCCGACTCGACTTTAATTTACTATGACGAACTTGCTGAATCTTTGAATGAAAATTTGGTGGAAGAATTATGGAGTGACAGCTTAAAATATCTGATTAGTTATTTTGAGGATGGCTCACCGGACAAACACATTTATATGGGATCTATGCTCGCGTCACATTTTAATCTTTTAAATGAAGAGAAGAGCGAAGCGCTGATGCAGACTGCTAAACAATATTTGTTAGACAAAAATCTGGGAGTTTATACTTTATTCCCAATGGATCTTAACGAACTTACTGAATATATGGGGTTTGTGAAAGGCGAAGCGGGCGAGCCTTTCCATTACGCGAACGGCGGAATCTGGAATCACGGAAACTCCTGGTATGCGCTTGGGTTGATCGCCGACGGAAAACAGAATGAGGCGTATCGTTTTATTGATAAAATTATGACAATAAACGGAATCATCAAAAGCCCAAATGGTCAGCCAGCAATGTATGAATACAGGATAAGCGACAAAAATAATCCTGATGTTTACGGAAAGATCGACAAGCCGCAATTTTTATGGGCGGGTTCATGGTATATTTATACGCTCTACAATTTACTGGGAGTAAGGGAAAACGAATGGAATATTTCCCTTAATCCGTATTTGCCTTCGGGAATTAAGAGCGCAGATTTTAAAATGAATTATAATAATCGGAAAGTTAAGGTTGAAATATCCGGTGAAGGAGAAAATATAAGTTCGATAAAATATGATGGAATGGAAATTCCCTCAGCGGTAATTCCGGATGGAATAAGCGATCTTAAAAAGATCAAAATTCAACTCGGCGAAACATCGAAACCGTATGTAAAAAATATCAACGCGCAAATAATTGCAGCCGATTACGATTCTTCAGGCAAAAATCTATCGCTTCAACTGAAAACATACAAAGGGAAAAATTTGGAATTGGAAATCATCTCTCCGTTTCAGCCGGAGAAAATTTTTAACGCGGGAAGGGAAATTGAGTTCGATGCAAAGAAGCGCGGAATAAATTTTGAGCTTTTAATGCGGGATAAAGCCGATAAGCAAACTGAATCTTATATGATAAAATTTAATTAAGTTTTTCTTATATTTTTTTGTCATAAAAAATTTGAAATAGAACTATGGAAAAAACAAAAGTAGTAGTAGAAAAAACAAGCATCGCCGGAACAATTTGGTTTATCGGGTGGCTGTTTACAATCGGATTTTTAAAGTTATCTTTTATGAAAGGTTTGTTCGCTCTTCTTCTTTGGCCTTATTATATCGGCAGTTTCGTTTCCGCGTTGATCGAGTAACAATCAAGCTAAAAAAATTATCTCAATTTTTGGTTTATTCCGCAAATTATTATATTGTCACATAAACATAAAACAGGATTCAATGATAAATACTCTACCTCTTCTTACAATTCGGAAAACAGTTAAACAAAACAAACAATATCAAATGAGGAGAGTATGAAAAAGTTATCTGTAATCCTGACATTTTTATTTACCGGGTTTTTATTCGCCGGAAGTGGCGGAGTTGAAAATAATTCCGAACCCGGAGAACAATTCATATCAATCGCCAAATCTGTTTTAGAAGCCGAATCTCTCGACAAAATTCAAAACTTAATTTTCCCCGAAGCGTATGTGGTTTTAGACGGTAATTATGAAAGTATATTTGAAGTATTCGGTTCAACTGAGAAAAAAGAAAAATTTATAGAAGGAAAAGATATTGAGATTGGAACGGCGCACATCAGAATTACTGATGATGAAAAAAATGCTTACATGGTTTTGGAAACCAAAAACGGCGGCGCGTCCACCTGGCATACAATATTTTTTCATCTGAATAAAGATAACAACTGGCAGGTTTTAAGCTGGCATAAAAGCTAAAAATTTTTTGATTTTTAAAATCTATGCTTACGCCTTATCATGAAGAAAGGGAATTCATTATGATAAAAATAAATTGGGGAATGATAGGCGCGGGCGACGTTACGGAAGTGAAGAGCGGACCTGCGTTTAATCTTGTAAATAATTCATCCATTGTCGCCATTATGAGGAGAACCGCAGAAAAAGCTGAGGATTACGCCGTTCGTCATAAAGTGCCAAGGTGGTATGACAACGCGGATGATCTGATAAATGACGATGAGGTTAACGCGGTTTACGTCGCGACACCTCCCTCTTCACACGCCGAATATACGATCAAAGCCGCGGAAGCCGGTAAAGCGGTTTATGTAGAAAAGCCGATGGCTGCAAATTACCAAGAATGTTTGAAGATGATTGACGCATGTCGGAAGAATAACATCCCGCTTTTTGTAGCTTATTATAGACGGGAACTTCCGTATTTTAAAAAAATTAAAAATTTGATTAGCGATAATTCTATTGGAGAAGTGAGAGCGGCAAATGTCAATTTGTTCTGGACTCAGAAAGATTTTCCGGTTGATAAAAATAATCTGCCCTGGCGCGTTATTCCGGAAATTGCCGGCGCTGGATTATTTTACGATCTCGCGTCGCACCAGTTAGATTTTCTCGATCTTTTATTCGGTCCGGTAATTTCCGCCAAAGGAATAAAAGCTAACCAAGCAGGACTTTATCCAGCTGAAGATATTGTAACCGGCAGTTTCCAATTTAAAAACGGAGTTCTCGGAAGCGGAACCTGGTGTTTTACTGCAGGAGAACATACTGACAAAACGGAAATCATCGGCTCGGATGGGAAAATAACTTTCTCATTTTTTGATAAAACTCCCATTATCTTACAAAATGAAAAGGGAGAAGAGAAATTTGAAGAAGATTTCCCGAAACATATCCAACAGCCGCTTATTAAAACCATTGTGGAAGAATTAACCGGAAACGGAAAATGTATATCCACCGGAGAAAGCGGTGCGAGAACAAATTGGGCTATGGATAAAATCTTAGGACAGATCTAACTTTTTTAAGACATAAAATTCCTGCAGTCTCCTTTAAAAATTTTAATTTAATCTGTAGAATCGAGACATTGAATCGAATTGGATCTTCAGTCGTATTTGAATTTCCGAAAACTAAATCTTGACACCAGGTATTATTTTATATACTTTAAACTTAAAATTATTCTAATCTATTTTCTCACTCCTGAACGATCTTATCAAAATCGGAAATTCAACTCTTCCGAAATCAAATCTCCATTTTATCAAGCCCGAATATTTTCGGTATAGGAAACATTGGTAGCAAATTCATTTTTAATATTATTTCCTATGTAAGATTTAGAAAGAGACATTATGTCTGCAAGTCTTTGCATTCAGGTATACTCTATTCCTAATATTGAGAGCAGGAAAAAAGAGATAGAATTTTTTGAAGACGAACAGTGGAATGAAAACACGCAAACATTGCTGCTCAACCGTCTTCAGGAACTTCTAGGTAAAATTCGTCCTGCCGGATTAAAGCTTCATTTAGAAGTTAATATTGAAGTAGCGGACATCGATGAGGTTATCAGGCTTTTAAACGGAAAAACAACAAGTAGAATTAAGAAAACCAAAACCAAATTTAGCATAAGGGAATTAGAAGTCCTTGATTTAATTATGCAGGGATTTACATCCAAAGAGATAGCTGATAAACTCTTTGTCTGCTACGAAACAATAAAATCTCACCGAAAAAATATTCTTATAAAGACAGGCGCAAAAAATACGGCTTCCTTAATTAATTACTATCACCAAACCTTCTTCGATAAATAATTATAAAATTCCCACTTTTGGGGGATTGATATCAATATCTTCTTTGTCTTACCTTGAATTAAACAAAATCACAAACTAAAAAGATATAATATCATGAAAAATTATGAAAATGGAAGTATAGAAAATCAACTCGCTGAATTTGAAACTCCATTTACAGACGTTCCGCAGGTTCCACAAAAACCAGAAACATACCAGCCTCAAAAATTTTATTCGGAACTTGGTGAAGTTGAAAGTCCTTTCAGAGCTTCTTTTGAACTCGCCCAGAACGATTCTTCGGTCGTTACTCCGGCTGAGGAAATGTATGCCGAGCTGCTTGCAGACTTAAACGATCCCGAATTTGAAATCGCCTTATATAACCTGGCGAACGAAGCCGAGGATACATACAGCGATAAAATATCGAATGAAACTGCGATGGGCGAAGCATATATTCCCTTCGTTACGCGAGAGATAAATGAGTATTTGGAACCCTTGGCTAAAAAAGCTGAAGATACCATAGATAAAATAAGCGGAGTTTTCAGCGGAAATGATCTCGCAGATCATAACGACGCGCAGATAGAAAAACTGTTTGAACAATTTGAATTTCAGTATGAGTCCTTATCCCCGGCGCAGGAAGATTTTTTTGGAAAGTTACTTAAAAAAGCGAAATCAGTTGTAAAATCGGGAATTAAATTTGCTAAAAAAGCCGTAGGCAAAATTCTCCCGATCAACGCGATTTTAAGTAAATTAAAAAAATTAGTTCGCCCCTTATTGCAAAGGGTGCTAAAATATGCGATAAATAAACTACCGAAAGAATTCAGAACTCACGCGCAAACCTTGGCTAAAAAATTTCTTAAGATGGAAACGTCTCAATCAGAAAATTTTGAAGAATCTTTTAATCCCGCTGCCGGAGATTTAGAAGCCGTGCAGTATGAATTCGATAACTATGTAGCAAATTTAGTCTTCACAGATGATGAGAGCGAAACTGAAAATCTCGTTCAGAACTACACATACGCTGCTGATGAGTTTGAGAGAGAATTCGAATTTGAAACGGCTGGAATGCAAATTCCCCCGATTGAGACCGCGAGGCAGCAGTTTATTAATGATCTGAAAGATTTGAGAGAAGGTGAGTCTCCTCAGCCGGCCATAGAAAATTTTCTTCCAGCAGTAATTATGGCGGCTAAACCCTTAATTAAAATGGGAATTAAAATAATAGGACGTAAAAGGGTCATCAACTTTTTGGCGGGTATTTTATCGAGACTTGTGGCAAAATTTATTCCCAGATCCGTGGCGCGCCCCCTCTCCACAAAAATTGTTGATATGGGATTGGCGGCGATAGGATTTGAAACTTATGAAGGTGAAAATCCGGATCTCGCTTATGAAGCAATTGCGAATACAATAGAAACCACCGTAAACAATATGGGTTCCCTGGATGAATCTTATTTAGAAGACCAGGAACAATTAACTTCGATGGTATTGGAAGCGTTCGACGAAGCGGCTTCGAGTAATTTTCCGTCATCATACATAAAGGAAGAAGCGAAACAAGTTACACAGTCAGGAAGCTGGGTTTTGAAACCGCGCAAAGGTCCGCGGCATTATTATAAAAAATTTACACACGTATTTTCTGTTACGTTAACGCCGGTTATGTTAAAGAACATAAAGTCATTTAATGGCGTAACGCTTGCCAGATTTATGTCGGACAAATTAGGGCTCGATGGTTCTAAGCCTGTAAAAGCCAAAGTTCATTTGTATGAAGCAATAAGCGGCACGTGGCTTAGCAGAATAAGCAAGTGGGAAAACGTTCCGGGATTGGGAACCATAAAATCCTCCGGCTGGAGCCAAATTCATCCTCTAACCGAAAAAGCGGCGTCTCTCTTGTTGAATGAACCGGGACTGGGAAAGAAGGTGCCGGCAAGGTTTATGCAAAGCCGTCACCGCATAAATATCGGACAAAGATTTTATTATCTGGAAATAAGCGGAGCCAAAGTTAAACAGCCTTATATTCCGCCTAAGGGAAATAAGCCGGGCAAACCAAAAACTACTACACCGCGTTCCAGCGATATTCAGGGTGTAATTAATTTTATTAAATCGGAAATACGACTCAATTATTTCTTCAGCGAAGAGGACGCAAAATCAGTAGTAGAAAAACTGAACCGCAACGATCATCTTGGAGCGGCTTTAACAATTCGGCATTCGGTTAGAAACGTTTTGAACGATCTTCTGATTAAAAATGTAAGCAATAAGGTAAAGATAATTCACGAAGCAGTTCCGGAATTATATCTTGAAAATGTTCCCGAAGAAAATTTGAGTCCAGCCCTTGCTGCGGCCGGCGCATTTGCGGCGAAAGCGGCAAAAGATCTCCTTGTAAAACTCATTGAAAAACTGATTGTAAAGATATCCGAATTGGCTTACCAAGCGGTTGTAAATTACTTTAAGGCAAGAGCGGCGGAATTTAAACAGATGCAGGCTGAGCCTGAAGACGGTGTTACTATTAAGATTATCTGGGTAAATATTCCGGGAATGTCTCAGCTAAGAGCGATTATTAACGCAGTTCGTGGACAAATGTCGGTTGGGAATTTAGCCGACCTGGTATTGCCGAGCATTCCGACTCCGGAAATTCAGATCAAAGCAGGTAAAAAATTCGATTAATGAATAATTAAATAAAAATGACAACTACAATAAATTCAATACGATCTTCGCTCAACCGTCAGATAAATCACTGGGTTCAAGCCGCGTCTTGGCTCTCTTCCCTGAAAAATCTGGCTTCGGAAATAGCATGGCATGGAATAGATTCTTCTATGCGGAATATTTTGGAAGCTACGCTTAAAAAAAGTATTGATGATGTTGTTGATTCAGCAAATCAAATTCAATCGGAATTTAAATATGTTGAAACAGAAGAAGAACTAAAAAAGATGAAACAGAAAGTAATCGGTTTGCGAGAGCGCTATCTTAAAACCGAGCAGACGATTCATTTTTATACGATTGCAATAAATTCTAGAACAACTTCCGAAGTTGCCGCGCTCTTACGAGCATGCGACATTATGTGCCATAAAAGTATGGAAGAAATATTATCTGTGTTGGGAAAAGAAATTCCCCCTGTGCTTACTTATATCGATAAAGGAATTGGAGCTTCGATACTGAAAGCCGGTTTAAGGTTGTGGGACGGGAATATAAGTCCTGTTGCCGCTATAAAAATTACACAGCACAATCTGTTCAGACCGACTGCCATAATTCATGAAACCGGTCATCAGGTTGCGCATATTCTTAACTGGAATGATGAACTGGCACAGGCTCTGCGTATTAAATTACCCGATTATCCGGAAATTGTAGGCGGAGCATTCTCTAGCTGGGCAAGCGAAATAGCGGCGGACGCTTTCGCGTTTGTTAACGCCGGGTTTGGCTCGGTTGCCGCGCTGCATGATGTGGTAAGCGGAAGATCGGAATCTGTTTTCGCTTTCCGTCCGAACGATCCTCATCCTATTAGTTATGTAAGGGTTTTGATGGGGTTGGAAATGTGCAGACAATTTTTCGGCGCCGGACCCTGGGATGAACTGGAAACAGCATTCAAGTCAGACTATGATATTGATGGTGTGAATTATCCTTCTGTCCGGCTGATCAAGCTTTGCGTTTCGGCTCTTCCGGATGTGGTTAAACTGATCTTAAAGAATCCATTCCGTTCTTTCGGCGGTAGATCATTATCACAAATAATCGATCCGGTTAAAGTTAGTCCTAAAGAATTGGAAAAGCTGGAATACATTGCAGGCCCGGCGCTCTTTACTTCGCACGCTTGGATTTGGAAGGAATCGATCAAGTTACTTGCTCTCATCGGGTATAAGATAGGCGTAGGAAAAGATGATATTGCATCACAATACAAATTGCAGGCAGACTTGATGATCAGGTTGGGATTTTCTGTAGAATTAAATTAAAAAACAATTAGGGAGTTATTATGGCTTCACCGAATAAGCAAAGCGGAATGACAGAAGAAAAGGCACGGGCCGAATTCTACCTGGCTTTAGTAGAAAAATTAAAAGAAGGCGCTAAAGAGAAACATAAAGAACATTCTGCTCAAAACGAAGTTTCGAAGGAATACAAAAAATATTCGCAGGCGTATCAGAATTTCGCCCAGCAGAATACAAGCAAACAGGAAGAATTTTCGATGGATGTTGCCGTGAGCGATAATTACAAAAAGAGATATAAAGAATTAGTTGAGAGAAAAAACAAAGACAAAAAATAAAATCATCAATAAAAAAGAAGAAAAATTATGGACGCCATAGACAACTTAATCTATACAACACTAAATGAATGCATTTATCCAAGCGGCTTTGTAGGCGAACCGGTAAGCAGCGATTATCAATTCAGCAATTTGGACGCGCCTTCGCTTGCGGGCGGAACTTTTCCCACAGAATTCAGCGCAGCGAGTGGTGTCTCATCTTACGCCACCGACGCAAGGGAAGTGTTTTCGACCATCGACGATATAGGGATTGTGGAAAGCGCTGTAAAAAAACATTGGTTCGATGTCGCAAACAGAATTAGCTATACAACGCAATTCGGCGAAGTGGATGTGACGGGGACAGATTTCGGTATGTTCGATCCTGCAAGCGCAGCCAGCCCGATGGCATATATTAAATTTAATACGCCGCCCTATCATCTTATCTTTTCTTATCTCGTTGAGAATACGCGTATTGTGCAAATCTTCGAAAAATTGATCTGGATGTTTCTGCACGATGAAAAACTTACTAAAGCGGATCCGAAAGCGTTCGCCTGGATAATGAATACAGAGGCTTTATTTTATAAAGATTCAATGGCTACGCCGAAAATTAGCGGGAATAGCGGAATAAAACCGGTTACTGAAGCCGCGAGAAGAAACGCTTATCATCGGTTATTCGGAATGGATCTTGCGTTCGGAGATCAGGAAAATAAATCTTACGAATATGTAAAGGCAGAATTCGCTAACTCCGCTTTCATAAGTCTGTTCGAAAATTTCTTATCGGAATTTTGGCAGGGATTTATAAACGCCAATAACACCAGCGGGCAGAACACAACAGACTATGAACATCTTGAAGCCCTTGGCAGGAAAATTCAGGAAATGCTGATGTCGAGACGTTCGACGGAATTAGACTTCGCAAATTACAGATATTTTCATTTATCGCGCGAAGAATATTCTTCATACATATTTTTGTATTGGCTCTTTTCGATCATTTCATACGATTCTCCCGTAGTTACTTATCTTAACGCCAACGCCAATACTCCGGGCGAAAGACTGATCAGCATCGGGAAAAAAGTCGGAGTTCCGGCTCATACAAAATCGAAGGCAATCTTGGATATATCTCAGCCGATGAATATCATTTTACGATCTGTGGAATTGGGTTTATTCAACGACGCGAATTTTCTCCGCAGAATAATCAGAAGTCAGGCGACTGTTAACCCGATAGTTCCTGCGGCAACTGCTCAGGAGACGGCAATTTTGGACAATATTCTTTTAATAATCAATAATTGGGAAAAGGCAACCGGTCATATGATAAAAAATCCTGAAACTAAACTGAACGGAACTTTAAAAATCGAACAAAAACAAATGAAGCCTGTTTTATCTTCCAATTAGATTTTAAAATTCATCCCAATATTTTAACAGCGTTAATAAATTTAGCGCTGTTAGTTATTATTCAAAAAAAATATTTGCCGGATCGATTATGAACAAGTTTGATGAAGATTTGCAATTTACCGATTTCTCCATAGAAAATAGAAGAAAAGAAAAAGGATCTATTCTTCAAACTAATCTTGAAGCATTTTCGCCGTTTCAATTAGATATTTACCCCGATGATGAAACTTCGGTTTTGGATTTTGAGAAAGAATCTTTCAATGGTTATGAATTTGAAGATCGGGCGGACGAAGAGGAATTTGAAGAATTTGAATTTGAAAACGGCCGAGAATATTTCGGAACCGATTCAATTGCCCCCGGGAGAACCGGTCCCTTTTGCCCGAAATCCGCGATCCGGAAGTTATTTTCCGGTATTAACTTCGCATCCGCGCGGAAAAGAGATTGCTTTTCAAAAGCAGAATCGCGAGATAGTCGGCAGACCCGGAAGAAGATTTCTCGCTTCCCGAACTGACGGGAAAAGATATCACGTAGCTGTGGATCTTTTTGCAAACAATAGAGATCCGGTTGTTGCTTGTGAAGACGGACGCATTGTGAATTTTTACCATTTCTATCACGGTTCATGGGCTTTGTTTGTGGAACACGATGATCTGGTAATAAACTACGGAGAAGTTGCCGCCGATTCCTTAAAAAAATTGAATCTAAGAATTGGTGATTCCGTAAAAGCCGGTCAGCAAATCGCTATTGTCGGAAAAATGCATAAATCGAGTATGCTTCACTTCGAGACTTATATAAAAGGGACGAAGAAAAATCAGCGGTTTATTGTAGGGCAACCGAAACCTCCTGCGTTGTTAAATCCTACCCGCTATTTGCTTGCTCTTAGAGACGAAGGCTTAAAGGGGAAAGCGGCAACGCCGAGTTCTGCTACACCTGTCAGCCGGTCCAACTGGTCGAAAGCAATAAGACTAAACCGGCATTACGCCGCCAAGCTTGGATGGAATAAATTCTACATAGAAATAAACGATCTACTGCTTCCTTTCTCGGGATTAGATAATGTTAGTCTCGGTGAAGAAGCCTTTGCGGAAGCCGTTGCTAAATGGCAAAAAAGCCGAGGTTTTTCATCGAAGGATTTGGATGGAATTATCGGTCCAAATACCTGGGCAGTGATGAAAACGCAGATTCCTGAATATTCTAATGGAATGACGGGTTCATCTTCCGGCATAACTTCAACGGCTTCTTTCGGAAAATTGAAAATCGACACAAGTATTAGGGCTTTATCCACAAGTTTTCCCGAGTATCAGTTCACTGCGAAAGACGCTTTATGGCTCGCCCGGTTTGTTGAGGGAGAAGCGGGAGGAAAAGACGACGCCGATAGTCACGCAGTAATTTGGGCGATGTTTAATCGGTTTGGAATATTGCGGCACAAGGTTCCAGCATGGGGATCCTACGGAAGTTTTCTGCAAAAATATTCAACTACTCTGCAGCCTTTACTTAATAGCGCCGGAGCGGCGGAAAGAGTTTGGGCTAATCACAATAGAAATCCGGGGAAATATCCCGTCGTATCGAGTGAAGAAACTTATAAAGGCACAAATATTAAGAAAGTTCAATATCTTCGGCACATAAAACTTCAGCAGAAATCATGGAATGATTTCGCACCTTACGTTACGAATATGATAACTAAAATTCTGTCCGGCGAAATTCCAAATCCAGGAATAGGAATTGCAACTCATTTTTTGAGCACATATGTTTTGCTCAAAGCAAAAAGGCGGAAACAGGGATTAAGCGACTCGCCTTCCGATGAAGAATGGCGCCATTACACTTTACAGTTTGCCCGGAATAAAGGTCTGGTTTGGATAGGAGAAAAACCAAATTTGAATCAAAAGAAAAATGCATTTTTTATTCAGCCTAAATTTAGCGGTGTTAATCCCGGAGCCGTGAAAATCGAAAGTGAATTTGACTTTGAATTCCTTGATGAATTTCTTAGTGAAGATGAGTTGGAATTTCTTGAAATTGAAAAAGTTCGGATGGAATAGCAATAGAAATTATACATATTACTTAGCTGATTCTCACTGATCATGTATAATCAAATATTGCAAAACTAATCATAAGTTAATGCTTCTAAATAGTTTAATTCATTTTTTGATCTTGTTATGGATTAATAAAACCCCTTCCCGTTGTAAAAGGAAGGGGAATAAAGCAGAGGGGTTATTTTCTCGTTCCGTCAACTTCAACGTATATTT
This sequence comes from uncultured Melioribacteraceae bacterium, assembly GCA_963821715.1. Lineage (GTDB taxonomy): Bacteria > Bacteroidota > Ignavibacteria > Ignavibacteriales > Melioribacteraceae > CAWGET01. Next base: position 220,556 of record CAWGET010000010.1, on the reverse strand, counting down.
CGTCAGAATGTTCGCGGAAATATTTGTTGAACTTACCGAAAAATTCTTTACGCGCTTCTTCGTCAGCCCAAGCTGCATTTACAAGCTCGTTTTGGTTGTCTGCTGCTGCGTTAATTCCGTTCCAGTCTTTATATTCTGTTAGTATAACCATATCGCGGCTGTCTGCTCCGCTCTGATGGCGCATAATTCTTTCGCTTACAATATGGTCGTTTTCTTTCACGATTTTCTCAGTCCACTCATTCATCAGTTCCATTAATTCAGCCCGGCTTCCGTCCTCGGGAATATTGATTTTGAAAGTTGTCATCGTGTAATACGATCCGTCGTTATCCTGAGCAAAGTTGTTTACGCTTAGAAAGAAAAAAGTAATAAGCACTGCGGTTAAGAATTTTGAAATATATTTCATTTTGCTGCTCCTTTAGTTTGTGAGATATTTTGATAAATTAATAATTTAACGCTGATTTTTTATTCTCTTGGTATTACGCCAAGTTGCTGCATAAATTCGAGGTTGTCCATAAAATCCTGCTCCTGAGCGATTCTTCCGTTATTCATCATTCCGAGAGTTACTCCGCTTATATCTACTTCGTTTCCGGTTGCCGGAATTCCGAAAAACTCGCCGGTATGCTTTCCTTTAAAATTCCAATGTTTTACAATTCTATCTCCTTTCCCAAAAATTTCCACAACTGTAAATTCCCTGTCGGAAAATCCTGTTATAAAGTTTCTGTAATATTCTTTTAAAGGGTTTAATTCCGACAATATTTTCAGGTTTGGCAATCATTGTGATATTTTCGTCAAAATAATTTTTATTTATCGCGTCAAGGTTTCCGTTGTTAACAATGTCGTCCCAAACGGATTCATACATAATTATATTCGCTTCCAATTGTTCATCGGCTTTTTCCGCTTCAATATCTTTTTCAGCCGCTTCATTGTCGCAGCTTATCAGAAAAGAGGAAAATAAAATTCCTAATGCGATAAAAACAGTTATATACTTTTGTGTTTTCATTTTTTGCTGCCTAAATTATTTATAAATATTTTTGATGAATATGTATGTTTTCAGGTAGTAACTACTCTTTTATTTCAATAAGAATTACTTCTTCCGGTTCGCTGCCGATGTTTTCTGGAAGATGTTTGGTTGCCGGATCCCAAAATACATCGCCCGCTTTCGATTTTGATTCTCGCGATTTTCCGTCCGGGAATGTCATCTTTCCGTGCGAATCGGTTAGCATCACTCCAACTAAATTGGGATGTTCGTGCATGACGGATCTTTCGCCCGGCGCGTATGTTACGCGTAAAACACGGACCTTGTCGTTCTCGAATTCAACTTTATAATGGGTTGAGTCCACAACCGCAGCATCCTGTGCAAAACTTGTTCCGCTTACATATAGAATTACGAATATTGCGATCGTAAATATTCTTAGTGGATATTTCATAGAATTACTCCTTTTTGTGTAATTAATATTTCTATATTTATTTCAATAATTCGGCAAGATTTAAATCATCGTGATAAAAAACAGCCTTGCTGTTTTTATTTGTATTATTTAATCTAATTACACCGCTTACAGGAACTATTCTCCCGTCCGGTTTATACATAACGGCCGATGTTTTACTTTTTCGAAAATCGGAATACACTGTAACTAATTCTCCGTCGTCCTCTAACCAGGAAGTTAGAGTTTTGTAATCGTCAAGATGAACAGTAACCGTTTTTTCATTCGCCTCTTCGCCTGTATCTCTAAGCTTCCAGTAAAGCGTCGTATCGGAACTGATGACAATATCAACCGCGAATGAATCGTATTCGTAAACCATTTTCTGCCCGGTCATATTTTCAGATTTTAATGCATCGGTTTGCGCAGAAACATTGACGAAAGCAAAAATCAAAAGGCAAAAAAGTGCCATATAAATATTTCTCATTTTCATAATCGTGTTATCCTTATTTTTTTGATAAAAACACTTCTGTTTACTTCAACTTTTCGTCATAGATCAGCATTTCGTCCATCTTCAAATTCTCACTCTTTTTTAACGAAACTTTAACCGGCATGTTTACCGGAAGATCTACATTGGCTATAACAGGAATTATTTCTTCGCCGGAATTTTTTGTGAAGAAAGCGCTTTCGCCCATTTTGCTATCAGAATACATTGTTACAAATGATTGACGGGATTCTAACCATGAAATTAATTGCTTATAATCTTCTTCTTCGGTTAAAATGATATTGTCTGCTGATTTATCTTCGGAATTTTCAATTAACTGAAGAGCAGCTCTTTCATAGTCGCAATATAATTTCTTACCGGGATATTTTTCTAAGTTAGAATCTAAATCCTGAGTGTACAAGGCTGTGTGAGATCCAATCATCAGAAAAAGAACAAAAAAGATTGGAAGTTTGTTTATATTTTTCATAATACTCTCCTTTTACTATTGCCAAATATTTTTTTTGTCGAAATACCAGAAGTAAAATCGTTCGAAAACAAGTCTCGTTTTTTAAAAATTTTGTCTTTCATTCCTTAATCATAATTTTCTGAATAATATAGTTTTTGCTTCATTGCTGATTTTATTTTAATTATTCACTCTGTGGAATCATGCTTAAAAATAAGTGGACTCTCCCATACCATTCTTAATTTATTTGGAGATCGTTGCAGCCTCTTCCAAAAAATAGATATCAGGATTTCCGACTATACCTGCTTTTTGGACGGCTTCAATTGTCTTTTCTGATTGAGCAAATTTCTTTGCGTTTTCTATATTGTCCCACTCCAAAAGTATAAATAGTTCATTCGGATCATCCGCGCTCCGGAATATTTTCCCCCCTTTTGAGCCTTCTTCCGCCCGTGTTGAAGAATGTTCGTCAAAGAATGGTTTCCAGGTTTCATAATCTTTTACGTTGTGCCGAACTAATAAAAAAGCCATTTTTACCTCTGTTTTTGATAATGCTGTCTGGGTTTCTCTGATTTACTTTTCATCTTCTTCATTTTTCACTGTCCGCTCAACCATTGATCGAAGCTGTTATTAGTTTTGCCTTCTTCATATCTCCAATCCGGTTTAAGGCGCAGACCGCTGTTATTTCGCCAGATGAAATCGATCGCTTCATTTACATCTTCATTATTTGCGATTTTCATTACAAACATCTCTTTTTCTACGAAAGCGATTTGTTTTACGTCGGAATTTATTTGCATAGCAAAGAGTGCGTTTTTTATAACTTCAGCCTGGCGTTGATCGTAAGTAGCCCAGACAATTCCGCCCGTTCCGAGTAGAAATTCTTCTTCTTCAAAAGAAATTGATATCTCCACTGCAATGCCAAAAGGTAGTTCTGGCGGATTTTCATTTGTGATTTCGTTCCATAAAATCGCCTTCTCAGTGTTTAATAAGATTCTTCCTTCGCCGTCATAAACACCCTTTATTTTTATCAGTTTCACTTTCGCTTTCTGATTTCGTGATTTAAGAATACCAAATGTCTGATTACAACTTACGCTTTACGATGAGGTAAATCTTGCACTATCTGCGCAAAAGTTTGGATTAATAGCGCATTTTTTGGTTTAGAGACTTTAAATTGAGAATTAGGAAAGAGTTAAAAAGACAAAAAGTAGTTCTTGGTGGGATTTAAGTCTGCGTCTATGGTTACATTTGTGTCATTTTTATTTTGTCTTCATAAAATCACTCGGAGAAACGCCGAATTGTTTTTTAAACGATCTGGAAAAATATGCCTGATCGTTAAATCCGACGTTATAGCATATTTCCGCAACAGAACCCGCGTTTTGAGAAAGCATTTCCGCAGCGCGCTGAAGACGTACCGATCGGATCAAACGTCCTGCCGGCTGATCTACCAGAGCGTTTAGCTTCCTATTTAACTGCGAAACGCTCATATTTGCTATATTTGCTAAAAGTACTACACTTAAATTTTCATCGTCTAGATTTTGCCGGATGGCGTCCAATATTTTTTCGAGAAATTTTTTATCTATTGAACTTTCAGCCGCTTCCGAGGGATTTATCAGAGTAGATTTTCCAAACCGCTTGCGTAAATTTTCCCTCTGCTGAATCAAATTCTCGACTCTGACCTTAAGTTCCTTAGCGCTGAAAGGTTTGGTTAAATAAACATCAATACCTGTTTCCAATCCCTCAATTTTATCATCTAGCGCGGCCTTTGCGGTTAACATAACAATTGGGATGTGGCTTGTTTTTTCATCTTTTCGAATTTCCCCGCATAATTCATATCCGTCCATTTTCGGCATCATCACATCAGTTATTATGAGATCGGGAATTTCCAAACGAGCATTCTCCAAACCCATTTCTCCGTCCGATGCCTCAATTATCTTGTAATCCTCCCTTAACTGCTCACATATGTAATTCCGCACGTCAATATTATCTTCTATGACAAGTATAGTGTTTTCGCGCAGTTTCAATCTGGGTCGCTTATGCAAATTTTGATTTACAGTTTTGTCGTCATTTATAAAAAGGTTTTTGCTCTGTTCAGTGAAGGTCTTTTGCCTTAGCAATTCTTTAGAAATTTTTTCCGGAGGTTCGTTATCATCAATTATTATAGTGGGAAGATGAACTATAAATTCGCTCCCTTTTCCTAAAATGCTTTTACAAGCAATGCTTCCTTTGTGCAATTCGACTAATTCTTTTGCTAACGCCAAGCCTATTCCGGTTCCTTCGTAATCTCTTATGGATGAATTATCCGCCTGGTAAAATCTGTCGAATAGATGAGGAAGGTCTTCTGCGCAAATTCCTTTCCCGGTATCGGAAATTTTTATTTCAGTCATGGATGAATCAACGGTGCGCAGACTTATTTTTATTTCGCCTCCGGCAGGAGTAAATTTCATCGCGTTCGAAAGTAAATTTAAGAAGACTTTTTCAATCTTATCGGGATCGAAAACCGCCGGAATATTTGCGGACTCTGGTTCGAATTTTAAGGTGATCTTTTTTTGTTCCGCAAGCGATTCGAAGGCATAAAACAGATTTTTAAGAAACGAAACAATGTTTTGCCGAATAGTTCTAAGTTCCATGCTTCCTGCCTCAAGCTTGGAGAGATCCAACAATTGGTTGATCAGCGTAAGTAGCCGTCTTGCGTTTCTATCCGCAACCTGCAGTTTCCCTTTCTCTTTCATTTGGATTGACGAAGACATAACGCTCTCGATTTGTCCCAGAATAAGCGTAAGCGGAGTACGGAATTCGTGTGAGATGTTAGTAAAAAAACGTGATTTTAATTTGTCCAGCGCCTTCAAGCTTTCATAAGCGGAATGTTCAAGCTGAAGCTTATGCTCTCGGTTAATGCGCCGAAGCTCGTATCGTCTTATCTGAAATAAAGCTCCGAATAAAATTAGCGCATATAGCGGATATGCCCACCATGACAAATACCAGGGGGAAAGTACTTCAAAACTAAATGAATCTTCTCTTGAGAGCGCGCCATAAACATTTTTAGCGCGGATTCGAAAATTGTAATTGCCTGCTGAAAGATTTGTATATTCTTTGCCGGTTTCCGTTGTCCAACCAGACCAATCATCGTCTTCTCCTTCCAGAAAATATTGATATTTATTTTTTTCCGGTTTATCGAAACTTAACGCGGCGAAGGAAAAATTTATATCGTTATTTTTATACGGAAGAATAAATTCCCGAGAGTTAAAAGAGGGCTGTTTATATCCGGCAAAAATTAACGAGTCATTTTTTAACCTTACGTTTCTTATGAAAACATTAAATTCTGTCTTTCGCTTTTCAATTTTAGGCGAATATCGGATAAGACCATTATCGGTGGATATCCAAAGAATTTCATTTCCCGTTGCAGGGTCTTTATCGGCTTTCAGCATTGTGATCGAGTTCAGACTCAGCCGTCTGAAAACAGAGTCGGCTTTCCAAAAATATTTTCCGCTTTCATCCCTAACTGCTTTGCCCAGATCTCGTCCCTGCTTCGTATCGGCAAGTATCCAAATTTCTTCTTTATCATTTTTTGTAGCATTTAAAACGGTCAATGAAGAATCGGTGAAAAAAGGAGAAATCGTCGAATCTCGAATAAATTTTTCTGATTGTCGATCAAAACTCAAAAGTCCGGCGTTTGTTGCAAAAAGTATTCTTTCATTCACCGACAAAAGCTCAGACAGAGTTTTCGGAAACCCGGTATTTTCATCATATTTTTTCAATTCGATGCTTTCCTCGTAAGGCATTGAAAAAAGTGTTTTATTTGCACTAAGATGAAAAACTCCCTCGTAAAAAGTTTGAATCCACAAAGATCCATCTTTATCTTCCTTCAGATCGATGACTTCTTCGTCAAATCCTGCTAAATCTTTTTGATGGATCAAACGGCCGTTTTCATATTTAAGAATCGAGAGACCGCGTCTGTAAAGAACGTAGATAATGCTTGAATCGATATTCGATTTATATAAAGTTGGACTAATGAAGTTAAAGATTTTTTCTGCGGAATTATTTTCGATTCGGAGAATAGCGTTGGTTGTTGAAGCGTAGAGAGAATTTCCGACGGAAATAAAATTGCTTCCGTTAGAATTTATACCCTCAATCATTTTAAATGATGATGAATTGGAGTCGAAATAAAATAATCCAAAAGAATTTGATGCATACAATTTATTTTTGAAGCGGAACAAATTTGTTATCGAGCTTCGGCTGAATTTTTCTTTTGGGAAGAATGTAAACGGAGATGCGATTTCCACGCGCGCAATTCCTGAGCTCATCGCCAGCCACAATCCACCTTGTTTATCGGCGCTTACATCGTAAACAATATCGGTCGGCAGACCATTGGAAGAATTAACAATATGCAGAAGTTTACCATTTTTATTTATTACTGCCGCGCCGCCGCGCTGCGTTGCGAAGGCGATGTTATTGTTATTTAGAACTTCGGTATTGTAAATCCTTTTGGAGCGCAGAAAAGAATCGGCTTCGGTTTTGAAGCGGGAAAAACTTTTCCCATCATAAAGGAATAGGCCGTCTCTGTTTGTTGAAATTAAAATTTTATCATCAAAAGGGAGCATATTGTAAACTCCGGTATGCGCAAAATCTTCGCCTGCGGGAATTAACGAAAGGGTATCGCTTGAAATTTTAAGAAGACCAGTACCTTCGCTCCGGACGAAAACTTCGTCTTCTATTTTGTAAAGTCGGTAGCCGTAAACTTCGTTAAAAATCTTGATGGAATCGCCGCTCCATCTAAAAATTTTATCCTGAGTTTTGTAATAAACTCCGTGAGTCGAATAAACAACATCCCATACGTCGCCAAAGGATTTTTGCTTTTCATCTAGAAAACTTAAAAGAGAAATAAAATGCAGCCTGCCTATAGAATCTGGCGCGAGATATCCAAAATCGGAAGAAGCCGCAGTGTAAATCCTTCCGCTATCGTCCTGGCACATCGATCTTACAATCGAATTATTTGGGGTTTTGATCAAGCTCCAATTGACTCCGTCATATTCCAGAATTCCTCTATTAACGCCGAAGTAGAGATATCCGCGCTTATCCTGCAAAATGCTCCAGGATTGGTATTCGGAAATATTTTCCTGCGGATTGAAATATTCAATAAATAATTGTCCCGTTTCTGTAGACGAACCGCCGGAAGACCAATCGGTAGAGGCGAAAAAAACGATAAACGGAAGCAATAATAAAACAAATATGTATTTTATTTTTGAATGCATCCTTCAACATAAAAATGAATAAAATGTGTATTGACGAGCCGAAATGATGAATTTTAAAAGTGAGAATATTCGGATTGAATATCTTTAATTTACGACATTGGAATAAATAGCGCAAGGATAATTTGTTAATAAAATATAATAATAGCATTTAACAACTTTCTTTCTTATTATCTCTTTCAGAATACTTGTTATAAAAGAATTGAATATTTCCGAAGAGAAAAAATCTTTTTACTTCCCGCTTTCTCTTAAAATATTCCTCCAAACTTTCAATGGTATTCTGTAGATAACTTCTTCACAAGAATGAGGCAGTTGATCAAACTGCTTATCAATATTAATAAAACCGTTTAATATAAAAGGAGATTTAAAATGAAAAAACCCATTCTTTTCATAGCTGCATTTATTGCCTTAGTCTATTTATCCGGCTGCTCAACAGGGGGATCATTTGTAGCGCACAATGCGACTAATATAGAGTTATCGGAACAAAATTTTGAATTTGTTGCAAAAGGTGTTGAAGGTTCTGCAAGTGCGGAATATTTACTCGGTTTTAGTTATTCTAGCGGTTTTATTGCTAATACTTTTGCTGTGGCAAGAATTGGCGGATCCGCTAAATTGTACGACGATGCAATAAAAAATTTATGGGATAATTTTAAAAAGGAAAGCGGCGATTCGGAAGGAAGAAACTTATTGTTAACCAACATAAGATATGATGCCGATATTTTGAATCTTCTTATTTATTCACAGACAAACTTATATATTCACGCAGACATAATTGAGTTTGGTGAATAGAAAACGTAAGAATCTAATCCCACATAGGTAAGCTGCTAATAAGATTTAGAAGGAATAGAAAAAACAAGTTTATATATTGATAAATGCATTCAGCGTAAATAAAAAAGCCGGACGATAATTTCATCCGGCTTTCAATTTAAGAAAAATGCTTATTTATCAAGCCACTATATGTAGTTCGCTTCCGGAATCTTCCATTTTATTTTGAAGCAGGTTTTCCAGTTCGTCGGTAAAGAAGAATTTTTTTCTTCCTAATGCCGGCTCAAGGTGAGTCCACCAGCTCGCGTCTTCATCGTATTTTGCAAAGAATGGTTTCTTTACCCAATTAGCGTTTCTTCCTTGAAGCATATTCAGCATAAATACTTTTTCGCCGTTTATTTCCGTAACTCCTTCTATGGCTACTTTACCCGGAGTGCAGGACATCGAAGGTCCGCGAACTGTTCTTGCCAATCCCGAAACTTTTGTAAATGCATCTCTGAATATTTTTAACGCGTCGGTGAGCGGAACCTTGAAGTATTCTTCCGCACCGGTGTCTCTTTCGACGAACATATAATAAGGAATTACACCTAATTTAACCTGGTCTTCCCACATTTTTTTCCAAATGGGGCCATCATCATTTATATTACGAAGAAGCGGCGACTGTGACCGAATCTCGGCTCCTGTGGATCTGATTCTTCTGATAGCCTCGTGAGCTACTTCAGTATTCATTTCTTGCCAATGATTAAAGTGAGCCATAATCGCGAGATGTTTTCCCGACGCAGTTATTTTTTCAAAAAATTGCATCAATTCGTCGGAATCTTTGTCGGTTACATATTTATAAGGCCAATAAGAAATAGATTTTGTACCAATACGGATATTTCTGATATGGCTGAATTCAGGTTGTAATAGCGGTTCTAGATAAACTTTCAGTTTTTTTAAAGACATGACCATTGGATCACCGCCGGTAAAAAGCACGTCAGTTATTTCTTTATGCTCCTTCAAATATTTCTGGAATCTTAGAGATTCATCGGTGGCAAATTTCAGGTCGTTCAACCCTACAAACTGTGCCCATCTGAAACAAAATGTGCAGTAAGCGTGGCAGGTTTGCCCGCTGGAAGGGAAGACCAAAGCTGTTTCTTTATATTTATGCTGAAGACCTTGAACCGGCTCGTCGTCCATCAAGGGAACGTTTGCGGTCATTTGTCCAGCCGGATGCGGATTCAGTTCGTAACGGATATCATTAGCTACCTGCTGAATTTCCTCAGGAGAAGCTCCGCTTTTCATTGCGGAAGCCATTATACCGAATTTATCGCTTTCGAGCATTCCTTTTTGCGGAAAAGTAAGCTGATAGATTGGATCGTTCGGAATATTATCCCAATCAATCAGTTCTTCAACAACGTAATTATTGGCTCTGAACGGAAGAACTGCTGCAACAACTTTTAAATTAAATCGTTCTTCGTCGCTTAATTTTTTTAACTGCGGTAAGGAATCGATATCCTTATAACCGTAGAATTTTAACTTTTTTTGCGTAATCATAGCGCTCCTCAAAAAGATATTAGTAGTAAAGGAGAAATTATTCAATACAATATTCTATATGCGCGTAAGTGGTCAGTAAATATAAATCTAAAAAATTCCCGGAATAATTCAAGAGAGAAAGGATAAAGCGGTAAATGATACCGCTTTATTTAAGATCGGTAACTTTACTGATGTCTTCTAATTTTACAAATTTTTCCTGAAATTTATAATGTCCACTTTCTGTTTTTACAGATTTAACATATTTCACATTCAGAAAAGAAGATCTTTGTTTCGCTTTCGATTTATCGGCAAATGATTGTTGTTTAGCCATTTCTTATTCTCCAAAAATTATGAACTTCAAAGATAATATTTTTTCAGATAAAAATAAAACAAAAAGAAGTTCAAATTAAATCGATTTTCTTTGCGTTTATTATTTCTACAAGAACTTTAGGTTCGATTTTTATCTGCGCACCGCGTTTACCCGAACTTACAAAGATATTTTCAAAAAGTTCCGAACTCTCATCTAAAAATGTTGGATAAATTTTCTTCATCCCAATGGGAGAACATCCGCCCCGAATATATCCCGTAAGCGAAAGCAAATCTTTCTGATTTATCAATTCAACTTTTTTTGATCCGGACGAAGATGCTGCTTTCTTAAGATTTAATTCGTGATTACCAGGAATTACGAAAACCAACACTTCATTTACTTCGTTACGCGCAACTAATGTTTTAAAAACGATTTCCGGGCTCACTCCAAGTTTTTCTGCAACAGAGAGAGCGTCTATTTTCTCTTCGTCCGTTTCATATTCAAAAACTTCGTGTTCAACATTAAGCTTTTCAATAATTCTTACAGCATTTGTTTTACTCATTACCATTTAAGGCTATAATGAAATCAGCAAGTATATGTCCGCCTTCTTCGAGATAAGGGTCGTCAACCTTTAAGTCTTCTTCGTCTTTAACCACTTCTTCAGGCTCTTCAACTTCGAATTCAGAATCAAGTTGCCTACCTTCATCACGGCTTTCTCTTTTCGCTTCCTGCTCTTCTTTTTCGGTCTTTCTTATCTCTTCATTTAACGAATAACTTTTCTGTTCCTTCTTCTCGCTGTATTCTCTTATGTCTTCAAGAATGTACTGAAATTCCTGATTGTTTTTTACTCTTTCCTCGTGCTGCTTAATAAGTTTTGGGATCAAAGGAGACAATTTTCCAAACGGTATGTAATCCGAACTTGCTATCTGATCCCAGGGAAGCGCACTTTCGTTAGAGCTTTCGCCGAATTCTTCGGGGTCGACTTCAGAAGGAAGTATAATGTCCGGCACAACTCCTTTATTTTGGGTGCTGTGTCCGTTTACCCTGTAATATTTTGCGATTGTCAATTTAAGTTGACCGAGGTCGGAATCGGTTCCAACCAAAAATTTATTCAGATCATAAAGGTTCTGTACGGTTCCTTTTCCATAAGTATTTTCACCTATAACAAGTCCTCTTCCGTAATCCTGAATTGCACCGGAAAATATTTCTGAAGCCGAAGCGCTGTATCTGTTCACCATAACTGCTAGCGGACCTTCGTATGCAATATCGGAATCTTGATCGACACCGATGTCAATTGAACCGTCTTTATTGCGCACTTGAACAACAGGTCCGTCTTTTATGAAAAGCCCGGTAAGATCAATAGCTTCCTGGAGCGATCCTCCGCCGTTGTTCCTAAGATCGATAATCACACCGTCCACGTTTTCATCTTCCAGTTCTTCTAAAAGTTTTCTTACATCGCGGGTTGTGCTTTTGTAATCGCGGTCGCCTTCGCGCCTTCCTTCAAAGTCTATATAAAATGTTGGAACGTCAATAATTCCCAACTTGAAAGCTGTTCCTTCTTCTTCGATGTTTATAACTTTTTTCTTTGCAGCTTGCTCTTCTAATTTTACTTTATCCCGAATGAGAGTTATTGTATCCGGAGGAACATCCGCGCCTGCGTCGGCTTTTTCAACTAAGAGTCTTACGGTAGTTCCTTTCTTTCCTCTTATTTTCTGAACAACATCATCAATCCGCCATCCTATTACATCAACCAATTCGCCTTCCTCACCTTGTCCCACGGCAAGAATTTTGTCGTTTTTCTTCAACTTCCCGCTCTTAAATGCTGGTCCACCGTGGATTATATCAACGACTTTTGTGTAATCATTTTCTGTTCTTAAAGACGCTCCAATTCCTTCGAGAGATAAACTCATCTGAATATTAAAATTTTCGGAGGTTCTCGGAGAAAAATAGCTCGTATGAGGATCTATAGCTTCGGCAAATGCATTCATATAAAGTTGGAATACATCTTCCGGTTTGTATTGAAGAATAGCTTTGTGAAATCCTTTGTATCTTTTACTCAAAGTTTCTACAATCTTATCCCACTCTTTTCCCGTCAATTTTAAATTTAACGCGTCATTTTTAATACGCTTCCGCCACAACTCATCCAATTCCCCGTTTGTTTCAGCCCAGGTTGTATCAGTTCTGTCAGGTGTATAATATTCGTCTAAAGTGTAGTCAAAACCTTCGTCCAATTTATTCAACAGATATTTGACCCTATCGGTAACCCTATTTTTATAAGTATTAAAAACATCGTATGCCGGATCTAAATTCCCATCGAAAAGATCATCGTCAATATTGTTTCGGTATTCCTCAAATCTATCAATATCGGATTGGAGGAAATACATTTTATTGCCATCGAGCATCGATATATAATTATCCAAAATTACCGAAGAAAGCGAATCTCCGATATTGGCTTTTTTATAATGATATCTATTTATAATTCTCGTTACGGCTTTGTCAACAAGCGGCTGGGTTTTGTCCGGCATCAGTATTTTTGTTGTGTCAATTTTAGCGTTAGCTTCGTCAGTATCTCCGCTCGGCTGTGCGTTGCAGCTTGCAACCCCCAAAATGGTTACAAACCAAAGAATAAATATTTTTTTCATATTCAGTATCCGCTTAGTAATTATTAGCTTTTAATACAAATCTATCGTAGGATTAGTTTCATAAAATAAATAATTTTGATGAGAATCCTATAAACCGGGATAAAATTTTAATTTAAAATATTTTTGATAAAGCGGAATTAAATAAATATTCTTCACAGTTTTTGTGAAAGATTAGGATAGAAATTAAATAGTGATCAGCGTTTTCGCTGTCCTATTGTCGTCCGTTTTACCAAAAAGTAAACCTGGGGGCTATAAAAGAAGTTTTCAGCCTTAATTGTTTCATTGGTTTATAAAAGAAATTGTGAGTTCCTTCGATACAAACGAAAGGGTAAGCCTTCCATCAAGTTGAGACAGACTTTATGCATTCAATTAATTTAACGAATCGAGAAACAGATATCTGCGAAAGCGGTTAATCCGAAATCTTCTATATCCCGCACATTCCAGACGCACAGCCTCCTGTTGGAGCGGGAACACCGCAATTTCCCGTCGCACAGGATGAATCCGCCACCGAGGATGAAGTTCCGTTCATCTGAGGCGCTGAATGTAGAAAATAATTTTTTGCTCTCGGTCGATGAACAACTCGGGCAAACAACTTCTTCCTCGCTCGAGACCGATTTATGAAATACTTCATATTTTCCGCTGCAATCTTTACATTGATATTCAAATACAGGCATAATTTTTCTCTATTTTATTTTGGTTGATAAACTTCCGATATTTTCAATCGAAGCTGATATTTTGTCTCCGCGTTCTACTTTTCCAACTCCTTCGGGTGTTCCGGTAAAAATAAGATCACCTTCTTCCAAAATCATTTTAGACGAGATATATTTCACAATTTCCTTTGCGTCAAAAATCATTTTATCCAGAGTGGATATTTGTCTCGGTTCGCCGTTCACGCTCAGCGCTATCTTTTCGTTTCCTCTTAGTTGATAATCATCCTTCAAAACGAATTCGGAAACAACGGCGGAACCGTCGAATACTTTTGCGAGAGTCCACGGATGTCCCTTCTTTTTTAATTCATTTTGGATGTCTCGCAAAGTCATATCAAGTCCGATAGCGTAACCAGCTATAGCGCCTTCGGCTTCCTCATCGTTCGCGTTCTTCACTTCGCTTCCTATCAATAAAACCAATTCTACTTCGTGATGAAGATCGGTTGAATATTCGGGATGAATAATTTCTTCTCCGGAATGAATTAAGACCGAATTTGGTTTCAGGAAAATTATCGGAAATTCTGGGACTTCATTGCCCAACTCTTTCGCGTGGGCTTGGTAATTTCTGCCGACGCAGACCAGCTTCCCCGCATTAAAATTTTTTCGGGAATTTTTAATATTTAGATTTTTCATTTTGATGAGATGTTTTTTATGAAGAAAGGATTCTTAAGTTTTCTGCTTTTTTTTCTTTGCCGCAGGAAATAAAATGTTATTTAGAATTAAACGGTAACCTGGTGAATTTTTGTGAAGATTCAACTCAGTCGGCGGATCTCCAACCGCGTGCTGATAATCTTCCGGATCGTGCCCGCCGTAAAAAGTAAACGTCCCTCGCCCGAAATTTCCATGAATGTATTTTACCTGATCGGTTCCCGCTCTTTCAGCCAAAATATAAACGGAATTTTTGATGAGCGATTTTCTGAACATAGTAGTTTGACCCATAAATCCGCGAATAACATTTATGTGCGATTGAGTTAACATTGTAGGAACGGGATCGTATTTGGCGGAAAATTCAAAAAGTGTAAAATAATCATTCTGCTGATTTCCAATTTCAGTCGGTTCAATGTCAATATTACTAAATTCGTATGTGAAAGGATTCATTTCCAGCTGAAAATTCTGAAAGGCGAAAGTATTGGAAAAATTCAAATATTGCTGCGCATTCGGATCGGGAGCATCGCCGTCAAACATTTTATCTACAATATCAACATCTAAAGCGGCAAGTGCAATATCGTAAGTATCGGTTGCCGAACACATCGCAAAAAGGAAACCGCCGTCGGCTACATAATTTTTTATAGTTAATGCAACGGCTTTTTCCATTTCAGATATTTTTCTGAAACCGAGTTTTTTCGCCTCATTCTCATAAAGAAGCTGCTGATCAATATACCACTGCGCTCCGCGGAAACTCGCGTAAAACTTTCCCAACTGTCCTGTAAAATCCTCGTGATGGAGATGAAGCCAGTCATAGTTCTTAAGATCGCCCCGCAATATTTCTTCTACCCAAAGTTTATCATACTCAACCTCAGCATACTCCAGAGCTAAAGTAACAGCATCATCCCACGGTTCATGCCCCGGTGTTACGTAAACTCCAATTTTAGGCGCTTTTTCCAGACGAACAACTTCCATATTTTGATCTTCGCTTTGGACTAACGAGTAAATATCTACATACTCCTGTGTAGATAGAATTTCGAATGAAACTCCTTTCACACGCATCTTCATCTTCAGATTTTCGGTTTCGTCAAGCATAAATGATCCACCGCGGTAATTAAGAAGCCAATCTGCTGTGCCGGATTCCTTCAACGAATTGAATACAATTCCGTAAGCCTTCAAATGATCATTTTGCTGAAGATCCATTGGGATTAAAATTTTATTTTGCGCAAAGAGATTTACGCTTAGAAAAAAAAATATTATGGCGGTAAGTTTTTTCATTTTTTTAAATCTTATAGAGATGTGCAGAGACGGGATTTAACCCGTCTCCACATGAAGTTAAATTACTTTATGCCGATTTCCTGTCCGCTTCGATATAAATCGGCTCAGAGCCTTTATCCACGGTATCTTTAGTAATCAGACATTTATCGAGATCATCTTTGTCGGGAAGATCGTACATCACTTCAAGAAGGAGTTCTTCCACAATAGATCGAAGTGCGCGCGCGCCCGTTTTTCTCTCAATAGCCTGCCGGACAATGGAATCCAGAGAGGCCGGATCAAATTCCAACTCAACGCCTTCTATGGCAAATAACTTTTTGTATTGTTTGATGATCGCGTTTTTTGGCTGAGTTAAAATACTCTTAAGCGCTTCAGCGTCTAGCGACCGTAGCGGAGCGATAATAGGAATTCTGCCGATCAATTCCGGGATTAATCCGTAATGCAGAAGATCTTCCGGCTGAACTAACTGAAGCAGATTGTCTTTCTCGATTCGTTTTTCATCGGGATCGTTGCCGAATCCCATAACATTTTTATTAATTCTACGCGCGATTATTGGATCTATTCCGTCAAAAGCCCCGCCTACAATAAACAAAATATTTTTTGTGTTAATGTTTATTAAACTCTGTTCCGGGTGCTTTCTTCCACCGCGGGGAGGAACACCGGCAACCGTTCCTTCTAAAATTTTAAGCAGAGCCTGTTGTACTCCCTCACCAGAAACGTCTCTCGTGATCGAAGTACTCTCGCTTTTTCTGGCGATCTTATCTATCTCATCAATATATACGATTCCCTTTTGAGCTTTTTCCAGATTGTAATCTGCGGCCTGAAGCAATCTTACCAAAACCGTTTCCACATCATCTCCAACATATCCGGCTTCGGTTAAGGTCGTTGCGTCAGCAATCGCAAATGGAACATCAAGTATTCTCGCCAGGGTTTGCGCAATAAGCGTTTTCCCGACTCCGGTCGGTCCCATCAATAAAATATTGCTCTTTTCAATTTCTACATCGTCCAACTCAAAAAAAGACGCGCCGGCGTTAATCCTTTTGTAATGATTGTAAACCGCAACTGACAATACTTTTTTAGCCTTATCCTGGCCGACAACATGCTCGTCCAACTCTTTTTTAAGCATAGCCGGTGTAAGGAGCCCTTTACTTTTTGTTTTTGTATTGTAAGCGGCTAAATTATTTTTTAATATATCAACGCTGGTTCTTATGCAGATATCGCAGATGTAAACGTCGGGCCCGGCAACCATGCTTGCCACTTCGTTTCCGTCTCTTCCACAAAACGAACAAGTAACCAATTTTTGATCTTTCTCTTTTCCTTCTTTCATATAGAATTTCTTTTTTTTGTTACTATTTTATTAATTTTTTCTCTCGATTTTTCGAAATATAAAGAGTTCGGAAACCGTTCTAATAGTCTCTCGTAATATTCCAGAGCGGAATCTTCGTTCCTGAACCCAAAATAATATATTTCAGCTAATAAATATAATGATTTATCTGAATAAAAATTTTCTTTTTCGGAATCTGCAATTTCTTTCAATACTTCCGAAGCCGTCGGAAGATCATCTTCAGCAGCGGCTGTTTCGGCAAACCGGAATTTGGCAAGATCATTCAGAAGAAACAGCGAATTATCCAGCGAAATAAGTCTGAACTCCTCTTTTGCTTCGCTGAATTTTTCTCGTGCAGCAAGCAAATCCGCATTAGCATATTTTACAAGATTTAACGAATCGTTTCTGAACGTATTAATTATCATCGATAATTCGATGGCGTTGTTGGAAAAATCATCTTCCAGATTTTGAGCCGCTTCGCTCAAATAATTTTTCGCTTCATCAAAATTGCTTTGCCAAAAATAAATTTTCCCGAGCAAAAACCGCGCTTCGTTTTTTAATTCTTCCGGATTTCTGTTTACTTTTAATATTTGTTGAAGGCTTCTATTCGCCGTCTCAAGATTACCTTCCTTAATATATATTTTTCCCATCTCAAGCAGAGAGCGCTGCGCCAGCTCCGAAATCGGCGACCTTTCGATCAAAAAAGAAAATTTGGATTTGGCGGCATTTAAATCCTCCAAATTATTTTTTAAGATCATTCCCTCTCTAAAAACAGCCTCATTCGCGAGTTCCGGTTCCGATTTTAAAGTGGAAAGCTCCTCGTAAATCTTTAATATTTTTTCGTAATCGGCGTTATTATAATCTTCCGGATTTAATTTAATTTTCCAATCGGGACGAACTGCCTCAATTTTTTTATCTAACCTCGCTTCTTCGCTTCGGGCAAAACCGAGTTTGCTTGCCGTTGCAAGAGCTGAATTCGCTATGTTTTCTAAAACGTATTTATAACCTTTTGAGGCGACTTCAAAATTCCCTTCTCGATAAGAATCCTGAGCAAATGAAAAAATCTTAGCTCCGTTATTTTCAGTCTTTGCGTCTAATTCTTTAACTCGGTCAAAAGCTTTTTTAAAATCGCCCTGTTGCCTGTATAAATAGCTAAGCATATCGAGTAAAACAATGTTTCCGCCTTTATTGTAAGCTGCTTCAAAAACCTTAACGGTTGGTTCAAAAGCGTCTCTGCTGAAAATATAATTATTTATCCTGCTCCTTATCATAAATAACTGCTGGGGCTGCTGGTTTAAAGCATAAGCGTATTCTTCCGCCGCTTTTTCAAATTTCATTGTAGCGCTGTAAAGATTTGCAAGGTCGTATGAAAACATAACCGGCTCTTTACTGTTTTCTTTTCCTTTCAATAAAATTTCTATCGCTTTATCTAAAGCCCTGTTTTGAATCGCGAAACCGGAAATAGTTCTGTACCTTGAATTTTGTCCGGGAAAATTTTCCACTGCTTCATCCCAAATTTCAAAAGCACGGTCTTCCTCGCCTCTTATATAGTAAGTGGAGCCGAGCATACCGTAAAAGTCAATGTTTTTTGGGCTCTTGATTATTGCCTTATTCAAAAGCTCGATCGATTCGGGATATTCCTTAAGCTGAAGGTAAATATTGTTAAGCGCTCGCACGTAAGTAGCGTTATCCGGTTGAAGATCGGTCAGCTCTTCGTAAATTTCTTTGGCCTTTTCGATATCGCCCGCTCTTTCAAAACTGTTTGCAAGTCTGTATTTATTCTGAAGAGAAGTTTGCGCCTGAATTACAGTAATAGCTAAAAAGGCGAGCAGCAATGCCTTAATAAAAATTGTATTTTTATTTATCATTAAAGATAATTTTCCGTGTCAAAAATATTGCCAGAACCTAAAATTAAATTCGGGTCCAGCGTTTTTTTTACCTCTGCCATTTGCTTAATTTCCTCATGAGAGAACATCAGCTTTAAATATTCCTTCTTTAATTTACCTATACCGTGTTCCGCGGAAATTGTTCCATTAAGCGCAACAGCCTTTTTGCAAATTTGCTCATAGATTTCTTTTGCCAATACGTATTGATTTTGATTTGCCGGAAGCATATTAAGATGAAGATGATTATCGCCGAAATGACCGTAAGCTATGTAATTTAAATTCGCGTCTTCAACAATTTTTTTAGAATAAAAATATAACCGGTTAAAATTATCTTCCGGAACCGCAACGTCCGTACCGACTTTCTTAATTCCTTTCCCGGAAATATATTCATTCACTTTGTAAGAAACAGCGTGCCGGAAATCCTTAAATTTTTCCCTTTCCTTTTCATTCAGAGCAAACCACGCGGTTTCTTCATTGCCTTTATTTTTTTGGATGACAGGCATCCACGCTTCAAAAATTTCTTCTTCGTTTTTAGAATTTGTTTCCTGTTCGAACCAAACCGCCGCCGCAGCGTTTTCGGGAATCAGTGGAAAATCTTCTTTCAAAAAATGAAGCGCGTTTTTATCGAAGAACTCTAGCCCAAGCGCATCTAATTTGCTTTTCAGGTCGCGCGATTTTTCTCTCGCTTCAACAATAAAATTCAAAGCGAAATTCTCATCTTCAAAAAATATCACACTCGAAAAAATATTCTCCGGCTTTGGCAATAATTTTAATTTCACTTCAGTAATTATTCCTAGAGTTCCCTCGGAGCCAATGAAGAGATCCAGAGCGTCCATATCATCTTCGGTAAAATATCCGGCAGAGTTTTTTGTTGAAGGCATCTTATATTTTGGAAGATCAATTTCGATGATTTTCCCGGAATCTGTTTCTATTTTTAATTTTCTATTTTCGGCTTTAAATTTTCCTCTTTCCGCCGAAATCATTTCTCCGTTTGGAAGAACTATTTTCATTTCCAAAACAAAGTTTCTAGTGGCGCCATATTTAAAGGTTTTGGCTCCGGAAGCGTTTGTGGAAACGGTGGCGCCGATAAAACAATTCTGCTCGGTCGGGTCCGGCGGATAATATAAATTTAGCGAGTTTAACTTTTCCTGAAAATCCGCAAGAACAACTCCTGTTTGAAGAACGGCATATTTCTCTTCGGAATTAATTTCTAAAATCTTATTCAATTTATTTGTGGCGATAACAATTCCGCCTTTGGGAACTCTCGCGCCGGTTAATCCGGTTCCATTGCCTGCAACGGTGACTTTAAATTTATTAAAATTGCTTTCCTTTAGTATTTCGATTATTTCCGAGTTAGATTCCGGGAAATAAACTTTTTCACAATCTCCTTTAAAGTTCGCTGCGTCACTCAGGAAATCCTGTATTTCGGACTTATCATTTTTTACAATCATAATTTCTAAAGTTTGTTATGTCTTCTCATAATTTCTTCCCACGTTTTTTGGTCCAGCTGCTCCGATTCTTCAATAAGCATAATAGGAATGTCGTCTTCAATCCGGTAACGTCTTCTCGTGTTTTTATCTGTCGATACTAAAAACCCGTCATCCAAAACCAGATCGGCTTTAGTTTCCGGGCAGCAGAGTGCGTCTAATAATTCGCTGCTAATCATAATTTTCCTCAAAAATATTTTTCTTTTTTCTCAAATATTGTAAAAAGAATATGGATTCTTTATATTCAATATAACCTTGAAGGTAACAACTTCTAACCTAAAAAGAAATACCGTAAAATTACAAAGGAGAAACGTATGGAAATGGAACCGAAGAAAAATTTTCCTCTTATTGGAGAAAAATTTCCCGATCTCGAAGTTCAAACAACGAAAGGTATGAAAAAAATTCCGGGCGATTATAGCGGCAAATGGATTGTGCTATTCAGTCATCCGGCAGATTTTACACCGGTCTGCACAACGGAATTTGTAGCTTTCGCTAAAAGAAATCAGCAGTTTAAGGATTTGAATGCGGAATTGATAGGCTTATCGATCGATCAGATTTTCTCTCATATAAAATGGGTCGATTGGATAAAAGAAAAAATAGGTGTTGAGATTCCTTTCCCAGTTATTGCCGACGATATGGGACGCGTTGCAGAAAAAATTGGAATGGTCCATCCGAGCAAAGGCACAAATACTGTACGCGCAGTATTCATCATCGATCCCGAAGGGTTGATAAGATTAATCATTTATTATCCTCAGGAAATAGGAAGACAGATTGACGAAGTGCTGCGTGCATTAAAAGCCCTTCAAATTTCTGATAAGCAGAAAGTGGCAATGCCGGAAAATTGGCCGAACAACGAGCTGATAGGCGACAAAGTAATTAATCCGCCGCCGAAAGATACCGACGAAGCCAAAAAAAGAATGGAAACCGAAGAAGGTTATGATTGGTGGTTTACTTACAAAAAAATGGATAATTAAACCGGAATTGAATTCCGCCGGAATTAACAGTTCCGGCGGATTTTAATCACATGAAAAGAATTCTTCTTAAAATATGCTGCATTAAAAATATTGACGAAGCTAAACTTGCAATAAAATACGGCGCTTCGGCTCTCGGATTAGTCTCCGAAATGCCAAGCGGTCCCGGAGTTATTTCAGAAGAAGAAATTTCTGAAATAGCGAATTATATTTCCCCCGGAATTTCTTCATTCCTGTTAACATCAAAACAAGATGTAGAACAAATCATCCGGCAGCAGAAAAGATGCGGAACTAATGTTATCCAATTGGTTGACAGCATGCCCGAAGGATCTCATGAACAATTAAAAGCTGCTTTGCCGGGAATAAAAATTGTTCAAGTCATACACGTTATCGACGAATCTTCAATTGAAGAAGCCATTAGTTTGTCGGATAAAGTTGACGCGCTGCTGCTCGATTCAGGTAACCAAAAATTGAAAGTGAAAGAATTAGGAGGAACCGGCAGAATTCACGATTGGAAAATAAGCCGTGCGATTGTTAAAAACTCCGTCTGTCCGGTATATCTCGCCGGAGGATTAAATCCTGAAAATATCGACCGGGCTCTCGAAGAAGTAAATCCTTTCGGAATAGATTTATGCAGCGGAGTAAGAACGAACGGAAATTTAGACGAAGAGAAACTCAAAATATTTACGGATAAAGTATTTAAGTAAAAGTTTATAGTTTATCGAATTCTCCGGGGAATTGGGATGATATTGCCGGTTCATTTGTGTGGTTAGTAAAAATATCTCTGAGGCTGAATTTGTTAAATTCACCAAATCATTCTACTAATAAAGTTTATAAAAAATTTTCTTATCTTTAATCTAAAATCTAATCTGCAATATTTATTGAAGCGGAAACGGCTTTGAACTATATTGATTTCACTTAATTCAATTATTTTATTAAGGATCTTTTTATGATCGAATATTTTGAGGGGTTAAGTCCGGTTGTTCAGGCTCTTTATGCAACTCTGTTTACCTGGGGCGTAACTGCGGTTGGTGCCGCGGGCGTTTTTATACATAAAAATATCAGCAAGAAGATTCTCGATTCAATGCTCGGATTTGCGGCAGGCGTAATGATTGCCGCAAGTTTCTGGTCGCTACTCGCACCGGCTATCGAGATGTCCGAAGGGAAATCTATACCGGCTTGGGTTCCCGCAGCAGTGGGATTCGGGTTGGGCGCGCTATTTCTGTTTATGCTTGACAAGGTCCTTCCGCATCTTCATCTCGGATATCCGATGACGGAAAAGGAAGGTATAAAAACTTCCTGGCACAGAAGCGTATTACTCGTTTCCGCAATTACGCTTCATAATATTCCCGAAGGGCTCGCGGTCGGGGTCGCCTTCGGAGCCGTAGCGGCGAATATGGATTCCGCAAGTTTGAGTGCGGCAATTGCTCTGGCTCTCGGTATCGGACTTCAGAATTTTCCTGAAGGACTTGCAGTTTCTATGCCGCTTAGGCGAGAAGGGTGGTCCAGAAGTAAAAGTTTTTTTTACGGTCAGGCATCCGGTGTTGTTGAGCCGATAGCAGGAGTTTTGGGCGCAGCACTTGTATTGATCGCCAAACCTATTCTTCCTTATGCTTTAAGTTTTGCCGCCGGCGCAATGATATTTGTTGTTGTGGAGGAATTAATTCCCGAATCTCAGCGTGAAGGCAACACAGATTTAGCAACAATTTCAGCGATGCTCGGTTTTATGGTGATGATGACACTCGACGTCGCGCTCGGATAAATTATGATCAAAACAGTTTTAAAAATAGTTCTCGTTTTATTAATTTTATTTTTTGCTGCTCTGTATACAGGAACATTTTTTACAGAGGAATATGTAGAAGATCAGGTTGAATCGCTTACAAACATAGGATTATCTCCCCCAGAATATTTTTCGGAAGATGAATTGGAGGGTCTGCCGCTCAATGTTCAGCGATATTTAAGACTTTCGCTCGAAGACGGAATACAGAAACCACAGTTCGTAAGATTAAAGCAAAAAGGTTTATTCAAGACGGATGCCGAATCGGATTGGAAAAAATTATCTGCCGAAGAATATTTTTCAGTAAACGAACCTGGATTCTTATGGAACGCGAGAATACAAACCTCGCCATTTTTCTGGGTTCAGGCGATAGAGAGCTATTCAAACAAATCCGGCTCCGTTCTCATCAAATTTTTATCAAGTATAAATATTACAGGTTTAACCGGAAATGAAATTGATATTTCTGCGTTGATACGTTATTATTCCGAAGCGATTTTTTTTCCGGCTGCGTTCCTAGATAAAAATATAACCTGGACATACAAAGATTTTAATTCCTCTTCTGCGGTTTTTCGGGTTAATGATTTGAAGTTCACGCTGAATTTTTACTTCGACGAAAATGGTTTTGTTGAAAGGATAGAATCACCTGATAAATTCCGTACAACTAGAACTGGATTTCAAAAATCCGTTTATGTGCTTTCGCTTAGTAATTATAAAAAAATCAATGGTATTACGGTTCCCACAAAAGCAGAAGTTCAATGGAAACTTCCCGGGCGGGATTTCACATACGGAAAATTCGAGATCGTCGGAATCGATTATGATAATCCTAAAATTTATAATTAAAACTTGTTATTAATGATGAAAAACCTATTTAACTTTTTAATTATTGCCGCAGCTGTGGCAATTCTTTTTTCAGCCTGTAAAGAAAACGATTACGCTGATTTAGTGCTGCTTAACGGAAACATAATAACTGTAGAAGACACGTTGCCATCGGCCGAAGCATTGGCGATAAAGAACGACACAATTTCTGCAATCGGTTTAACTGCCGATGTTAAAAAATTAGTAGGCGAGAAGACAAAAGTGATCGATCTGAAAGGGAAAACCGCCATTCCGGGATTGATCGAAAGCCATGCGCATTTCAAGGGAGTCGGCGAATCCAAATTACTGATCGATTTAAGCGGTGCGAAAAATTGGGACGAAATAGTAATGAAAGTATCTCGGATAGCGGATAATTTGAATGACGGCGATTGGATAATTGGACGAGGCTGGCATCAGGAAAAGTGGGATCCGTCGCCTCATCCTTCTGTGGAAGGATATCCGCTGCACAATAATTTAAGCGAAGCCGTTCCCAATAATCCGGTAATTTTACGGCATGCGAGTGGACACGCTGTTTTTGCAAATAAAGTAGCGATGGAATTAGCCGGTATAGATACTTCGACGGAAAATCCAGCTGGCGGAGTAATAGTTCGAGATACTTCTGGAATCGCGATCGGAGTATTTCTCGAAAACGCTGAAAATCTTATTACAAAAAAATATGAAGAATTTCTCAGCGGGCGTTCGGACGATGAAATTAAAAAAGAAAATACCCGTGCGTATTTATTGGCATCGCGGGAATGTTTGAAGAATGGTATTACTACATTTCACGACGCGGGGACCAGCTTTGAAGAAGTCGATCTTCTGAAAGAATTGGCGGATGAAGATACGCTCGGTGTCCGTTTATACTGCATGCTTTACGAAAACAATAAAACACTCCGTAAAAACATTCAGGATTATAGAATTGTCGGTTATGGAAAAAATCACTTAACCGTACGGGCTATTAAAAAATATATCGACGGCGCGCTCGGAAGCCGCGGCGCCTGGTTCATGGATCCTTATGCCGACGATACTTCCAGCTACGGTAAAAATGTTATTACTGTTGACGAATTAAAGGAAACAGCTGAAATTGCTTATGAAACTGATTTTCAACTTTGCACTCACGCAATCGGTGATAGGGCAAACAATGTTGTGCTAAACGTTTATGAAGAATTTTACAATGGAACAAATTCTGATTCATTAAGGTGGCGAATTGAACACGCTCAGCATATCGCACTTGAAGATATTGCGCGATTCGGCAATCTTGGAATTATAGCTGCGATGCAGGGAATTCACGCAACGTCGGATGCGGTGTTCGTTGAAAAACGGCTCGGCAGAGAAAGAGCAAAACGCGGAGCTTATGTTTGGAGAAAACTGATCGATTCCGGAGCTATAATTGCTGCCGGAACGGACGCACCGGTTGAACGGATAGATCCAATTTCAAATTACTACGCGATGGTTACAAGGAAAGACTCCGGAAGGAATCGCTTTTTTCCCCGAACAAAAAATGACAAGGATGGAAGCTCTAAAAGCTTACACGATAAACGGAGCATTTGCCGCCTTTGAAGAAGAGATTAAAGGTTCTCTGGCAAAAGGAAAACTTGCGGATATAACAATTTTATCGGACGATATTTTATCTGTTGAAGAAAATCAAATCCCGCAAATTAAAATTCTTTATACAATTGTAGGCGGGAAGGTCTTGTATGTGAGATAATAAAAGGACAAGATTTATTTCAAAAAGGTGTTTGTTGCTGCTATACCTTCCGATATAAGGATAGCTCTTGTCCTCCAAACTTTTCAAAATTATTCTTATATTCGGTTGTGGATTTCAAATTTTCCGGAAATTTCAATATGAAGAAAATGCTTTTTACCGCTTTATTATTAATCCCTTTATTCGTCTCAGCTCAGGATACTTCAATAATCACAAAAAAATTAGAATCGCTTGCAAAGAACAATGAAAACCTGGATCATCGTTTAGATGTTATAGAAAAATCGATCGATGATCTGATCTGGTTTCAAAGAGTTGGCGATTACGCATTCATCGATAAAGTTTATATGTACGGACCTCCAAAATGGAAGGAAGAAAATCCGACGGGACAAGGCGCCGGAAATCCGGTAAAATTTTGGTCATACATTTTCATACCGAAAGGAATTGATTTCAATAAAAAATATCCGCTGATTGTTTTTCCGCACGGAGGAGTCCACAGTAATTTTTCCACTTACTACACCCACATTGTAAAAGAATTGCTTGCTCAAAAATATATTGTCATAGCCGCTGAATACCGTGGAAGTACCGGCTATGGGAAATCGCATTACGAAAAAATTGATTACGGCGGACTAGAAATAGAGGATGTAAACGCCGGCCGCGATTATATGCTGGAGAATTACTCCTTCGTCGATAATAACCGTGTTGGGATAATCGGCTGGAGCCACGGCGGATTGATTGCGCTGATGAATGTTTTTGAGCATCCCGAAAATTATAAAGTTGCTTTTGCGGGAGTTCCGGTGAGTGATTTGATAGCGAGAATGGGATATAAAGATCAAAGCTATCGGGATCTTTATGAAGCGGATTATCACATCGGACAATCCGCGGAAGCGAATGTGGAAGAATACA
The DNA here is from genome assembly GCA_963821715.1 of uncultured Melioribacteraceae bacterium. Taxonomy (GTDB): domain Bacteria; phylum Bacteroidota; class Ignavibacteria; order Ignavibacteriales; family Melioribacteraceae; genus CAWGET01. The sequence goes on along the minus strand of CAWGET010000010.1, from coordinate 194,184 downwards.
AACGGCGTTCGCCGGCCTGGAACGCACATAAATTACAGACGCCGCTGCTCATTCATACAAACTACAAACGACGCAGATGTGAACGTTTTGGAAGTTGAGCATCTGATAAAATCATTAAAAGCTGCGGATAAGAAATTTGAATATGAAATCTATAAAGATATTCCGGGTGGACATTCGTTCGACAGAATGGATACCAAAAAAGCCAAAGAAATACGCGTGAAAATCTATAAGTTTTTAGATAATTACCTTTCACCGCCTGAACCTATTAAATCAATCGGCGATATTGAAAAAGCGGCTTACCGGTAGATAATCCCAAAATTCGTTTTAAAATAAATGGGAATTATGCAAAGTATAAATACAAAAACCGAATGATCGAGATCGCGGATAATCAAATAAGAGAAGATAAAGCTGTCGAGCAAAAAATTATTCTTCCGGGAGTTGACAGTAAAATTATCTATCAAGCGGCTGGATCAGGTTCATCCGGAAATTTCAGGCAACAAATGGTTCAAGCTGAAATACAATCTGAAATACGCCGAAGAAAATGGTTACGATACATTACTTACATTCGGCGGCGCTTACTCCAACCATATCCACGCAACTGCCGCAGCGGGAAAAATCTTCGGATTCAAAACAATCGGAATTATCCGGGGTGAAGAACATCTGCCTTTAAATCCCACTCTGTCCTTCGCTCGTGAAAACGGAATGCGACTTTTTTATCTGCGCAGAAGTTTATACCGGAAAAAAATGGAAAATATTTTTCTCGATCATTTAAAAAATCATTTCGGGGAAGTTTATATCATCCCCGAAGGTGGAACAAACCGGCTTGCGGTGAAAGGAACATCAGAAATTATCAATGGTCTCGAAAATGATTATGATTATATCTGCGCGCCGGTCGGAACAGGAGGAACTTCGGCGGGAATTATAGCAGGACTTGCTGGGAGCAAAAACTTTCTCGGATTCTCCGTTTTAAAAGGAGGCGATTTTCTCTTACAGACAATTAAACATTTGATTCTCTCTTTCAATGGGAAAACTTACTCCAACTGGAACCTAAATCTCGATTATCATTTCGGCGGATATGCTAAGCTAAATTACGAATTGATCAATTTTATAAATAAATTTGAAGACCTGAACGGAATAAAACTGGACCCGATTTACACCGGCAAAATGTTGTTTGGAATTAATGAACTAATAAAGACGGGAAAACCGGGCTTCAATAAAATACTCGCGCTCCATACAGGCGGACTACAGGGCGTTGAAGGAATGAAACCGAAAATTTCCAAAATCATAAACAAACACAATTCTGGAGAATAACAATGAAAAAGATCTACATACTATTTGTTGCCTTGTCTTTAATTTTTTTAAGTGGATGTTTAGAAGTCCAAACGAAAGTAAATATTAACCCGGATGGTTCCGGCACAATTGAAGAAACTGTTATGATGAGTGGAGAAATGATTGATATGATGAAACAATTCGCAGCTATGTCAGGTGAAGAAGAGGACGAACCCTTCTCCCTTTACGATAAGCAAGAGTTGATGGACGAAGCGCTTGAATACGGCGAAGGCGTTACCCTGCTGAATTCGGAAACAGTGAGTAGGGATAGAATGGAAGGATATAAAGCTGTTTTCAAATTTGAAGATATTAACAAAATAAAACTGGACGCGAATCCTACGGATAAAATGCCTTCCGGTCAAATGGCTGAAGACGATGAAGAGGATTTTGGTGAAGAAGATGAGCCGATAAGATTTTCTTTTAATGAAGGCAATCCTTCCGTATTAAAAATAATGATGCCGGAACCGGATATGAACGATGAAGACGGGGAAGAAGATTACGAAGACGATGAATGGCAAGACGAGGAAGAATGGGACGACGAAAGTGAAGAAAACGAAGCGATGACCGAACAGGCAAAAGAAATGATGAAAGATATGCGGGTTAAAATGAGCCTGAATTTTAACGGCGAAATTGTAGAAACGAATGCGACAAATGTTGAGGGATCGGAAATAACTTTGCTGGAAATGGATTTTGGAAAATTGATGGATAATCCGGAAAAGTTTAAGCAGATGGAGAATAAAGAGCCGAAAACAATAGAAGAAGCGAAAGAAATGTTCGGCGATATTGAAGGATTTAAGTTTGAGTTTAACCAGGAATTAGAAGTGAAGTTTAAGTAGAGACGCCATATATGGCGTCTGCATTTGCGCCATTAAAAATGAGGAAATAATTCGTGTCTAAAAGTCTTAACCACGAAGGATACGAAGAAGGCGCAAAGGACGCTGGAGAATATAGAAATTCAACTGTCGCGGTTTTTGAGACAGGATATATCCCGTTTCTACGTTGCAAATAAAAGACATTATGTTTTATTTTTGTTAAATTTACAATATGAAAAAATTTGATATACCGACACATTATAAAAGTTCGATAATCAGTAAGATAAAAGAACTGAGGCGGGATGAAGATCCGCGAAAAAAAGATTATTCTCCGAGCGAACTTGATTTCGGTTCGGTTAAATTCTACATCGCGCGGCATTTCGGGTTTTGTTACGGAGTAGAAAACGCTATTGAGATAGCTTACAAAATTGTGGATGAAAATCCGGGCAAGCGCATTTATCTTCTCAGCGAGATGATCCATAATCCGGCAGTAAATCAAGATTTGATAGATAGAGGAATAAATTTCATCCTGGATACAGAGGGAAATCAATTGAACGATTGGGATGAAATTACTAGCGATGATATTGTGATTATTCCCGCGTTCGGAACGACATTGGAAATTGAAAAGATGCTGAATGAGAAAGGAATCGACACAAAAAAATACAACACGACCTGTCCGTTTGTAGAAAAAGTCTGGAACCGCGCCGCGGTTCTGGGCCGTAAAGAATTTTCTATTATCATCCACGGAAAATACAAACACGAAGAAACGCGGGCTACTTTTTCACACAGTAATCAAAACTCGCCATCGGTAATTGTGCGGAATCTTGAGGAGACAAAAATTTTATCGCGGATCATTTTAGGGGAAATACCGGTTCCTGAATTCTATAAAATTTTTGCGGGGAAATATTCGGAAGGATTTGATGCAGAGAAAGATCTGCAAAGAATCGGCGTTGTTAATCAAACAACCATGCTTGCTTCTGAAACTCAGGAAATCGCAGATGAATTAAAATCGGCAATAACAAAAAAATACGGCGAGGAAAATTTTAAAGATCATTTTGCCGATACCCGCGACACATTGTGTTACGCCACCAATGATAACCAGCAGGCGACTTACGGCTTAATGGAAAAAGAAGCCGACCTGGCGATTGTAGTCGGCGGATATAACAGCTCCAACACTTCGCACATTGTAGAACTTCTTGAAGAAAAATTTCCGACTTACTTTATTTCATCGTCCGATAAAATCATTTCGGCAACAAATATTGAGCATTTTGATATTCATCAAAAAGAAGAAAAGTTTTCTAAAAATTTTATTCCCGAAAAGGAAAATGTAAAAATAGTTTTAACCAGCGGCGCTTCCTGTCCGGATGCCATTGTGGATCAGGTTTTGAATAAAATTCTCGCATTCTTTCCAAACAGAAAAGAAACAGAGCACGCGTTGAATAAATTTTCCTGGACTTAATTAACGCGAGTTAAAATTATCGTAGAGACGCATATATAGCGTCTGCTTTTGCACCATTGAAAGGGAAATAATTAGAGAAAATTCTTGCAATTCTTGTCTTAAAGCCTAACCACGAAGAGCACAAAGAAGCCGCAAAGGACGCTAAGAATCAGAAATTTAAACTGCTTCTGTTTTTGAGACGGGATATATTCCGTCTCTACGTTGAAAAAACCAAAACGACGTCCGATATTTAATCTCAAAAAAACAATTTATCATTCCAACATTTTTTATTTTAAAGCATCTATTCTAAAAAGAGCCGGAATATATCATTGAACTCTCGGAAGGTAATAGAATTTACTCTTTTATATAATCGTTATAAAACGAGGATATTCAACTACGCCTTGCGGATGACGAACAACCTTCACACAACTGAGGATATAGTTCAGAATGTGTTTATAAAATTTTATGAAAATATTTCTCGACTTCGTGAAAAAGAGAAAGCCCAGTTTTGGCTTTTTACAACGGCGCGGAATGAAATTTATTCTTCATTCCGGCAAAAGAAATATAATCGCGATTTAAATAAAGCAGTAAATCCGGATGATTTAGAAACCGCGGATGCCGAAAGCCCCGTAAATATTGTTGAAAACAGAGAATTGAGAGAAATAATAATTTCTTATTTGGATGAAATGCCGGAAGAGCAAAAGGAAGTTTTTCTTCTTAAAGAATACGGCGGCTTAAGCTATAAAGAAATTTCGAAAGTTATGAATATTGAAGAAGAGAAAATTAAAAGCCGGTTATACATGGTAAGGCAGAAGCTGATAAAAGAATTATCATCACAAATGAATTTTAAAGACGAGCGGATAAAATGAAAGAAAACCATGAAGAACTAATAAACAAATATTTTGACGAAGAACTTGATACAAATTCCGAGATGTTTCTCTTAGCCCAACTATCCCAAGATGACGAGGCGTTGGAATATTTCAAAAAAATGCAGCTCCTGAAAACCGAATTGCCGCGCGAAGAATTTCCGGAGACGCTGGACGAAAAGATTCTGACAAATGTAATTCATCTAAAAGAAAGTTTTTACTTTTCTAAAAAAAATCTGCTCCAATTTTCATTTGCGGTTTTGATGATAGTTTTTGCTCTTACTTCGTTTCTCTTTTATTCCGAAACAATTGAGTACAAATCGAGATTAAATTCCACTGTGGAAAAAGTTGACCGGCAGCAAAAAGTGATAGATGCTTTGTTAAACACGCTGCCGGTTGTAGAAGTTGAAGGTGAGACTCCGGATCTGATAATAATTGAAGGAAAAAAAATCTAAACATAAGAGGTATTAAAATGAAAAAGATTGCAATTCTATTAACCGCGTTGATTTTATTCTCCTGCGAGAAAAATGTTGAAGTTATAAAAATATCTGACCCGGATTATGCTACGCAGTCGGAAGTCGATACGCAAGTTAGGTTTGAGCAGGAAGACTTGGATGTAATTCTTAATTTATTAAAACAGAATAATTCTCCTGAAGTTAAACTTTTCATTGACGAAGAAGGAGAGCTAAAAAGAATCATATTTTTAGATAAAGTCTCTTCCGAAACCGGGAATGATCTTGTAGCGAAAATCAAGGAGTTGGAATTTAATCCGGCAATGAAAGACGGCAAGCCGGTAAAATCTCAGTATCAATTTGCCAAACCGCAAAGCGAATATTTTGTTGCCGTCGAACACATGCCGGAACCGATTGGAGGAATTAAAGCGATACAGGAAAAAATAGTTTATCCCGAAATAGCTAAGCGCGCCGGAATTGAGGGACGAGTTTATGTAAAAGCTTATATTGATGAAAATGGCGACGTAACAAAAGTAGAGTTAATAAAAGGACTAGCCGACGGAGCCTTCTGGTCAGGGGACGGTAACGCGGGCGTTGGATTGGAAGAAGAAGCGATGCGCGCTGTGAAAGAAACAAAATTTATTCCGGGGAATCAGCGCGGGCATAAAGTGAAGACGCAGGTATCGGTGCCTATTTTGTTCAAATTAAAATAGCGACAGAGGCTGTCTATTTTTTAAAAGAAATGAGCAGGCTGATTAGAAAGTTTACAACTTTTTAATCAGCCTCTTCCATTTTATTTTTTACTTGCGTAAATTATTACTTGTCCAATTATTAAAGACATTGCCAAAATGAAAAAGATTTTCCTGTTTATGACCGTTATTATTTTAGCTTCTCAGACTTTTTCCCAAGAAAATGAATTTTACGGCGAATGGAACGGCGTTCTATCCCTCGGCGCAACGCAGTTAAAAATTGAATTCAGCATCGATGAAAACGGAACGACATTGAACAGTCCCAATCAAAATGTTTTTGAAATTCCCGCAACTTCCGCGATTGCCGATACCGCGATAGTTATTGAAGTTCCGTCAATACAGGGAACTTACAGAGGAACGCTTGAAGACGGACGCATCAGTGGAACCTGGGAACAGATGGGGAAAATTTATGAGTTAGATTTAACACGCGAAGACGGCGTATCAGAGCCTGCGATGATAAAAAGATTCAGCGGTGAACTGCAGCTTCCCGGTTCGGGAAGTCTGTCTCTCGTATTAAAAGTATTTGAGGATTTGAAAGGAAATCTCTCCGCAACTTTCGACAGCCCGGATCAGGGAGCGTATGGAATTCCCGTTTCGCAAATTATTTTGGATGACGAAAGTTTGAAATTCGAAGTTTCTTCCATCGGCGGAGATTATTCGGGAATGTTTAATACCGATAGCGGGTTTTATTCGGGAACGTGGGCGCAGGCCGGTTCCGAGTTTCCGCTGAACCTTAAAGAAAACTATGACGAGGAAGTTATTAACCGCCCGCAGGAACCGGAGAGACCGTTTCCTTATAATGAAGAAGAAGTTTCTTTTATGAATGAAAGCGCTGAAATTAATCTGGCGGGAACTTTCACGTATCCGGATACGGGAGAAAAATTTCCGGCGGTTGTTTTAGTCTCCGGCTCCGGCGCGCAGAACAGAGACGAAGAGATATTCAATCATAAACCGTTTTTGGTTCTGTCGGATTTTCTTACGCGCAATGGAATTGCAGTCTTGCGTTACGACGACCGCGGAACGGCGGAATCGGGAGGAAAATTTGCGGGCGCAACTACGGAGGATTTTTCATACGACGCCGAAGCTGCTGTTGAATATTTATCATCGAGAAAAGAAGTTGACACAAGCGCGATCGGAATAATCGGGCACAGCGAAGGAGGAATAATCGCGCCGATGATCGCCAACAGAAATAATGAAATTGATTTCCTCGTTTTAATGGCGGGACCCGGTTTGCCGGGCGACAGCATAATTCTTAAGCAATCCAAATTATTGATGAGAGCGGGCGGAGCTTCCGAAGAAGACATCGCAAAAGCGGGAGAGCTTCAAAGAAAAATAGTGAATATCATTCATTCCGAAACCGACACGCTTGAAATACGGGCTAAAATAGTCGCTGAAATTAAAGAGATGATAAAAGATACTCCCGAAGGTGAAGACGTTACTGACGAAATAATAAGCTCGCAGGCGAAGAGATGGGTTAATACGTGGATGGTTTATTTTTTAAGATACGATCCTCGTCCGGCTTTAAAGAAATTAAAAATCCCCGTTCTTGCTATTATCGGTGGAAAAGATTTACAGGTTCCTGCGGAAGATAATATTCCGCAATTGGAAAAAGCTTTAAAAGAAGCGCCGACTGAAAAATTTAAAGTTATAGAATTACCCGGATTGAATCATTTATTCCAAACCGCCGAAACAGGATCGACGATAGAATACGGACAAATAGAAGAAACTATTTCGCCAAAGGCGCTGAATCTTATGCTTGATTTTATTGAGGAAAATATATCGATTAACAATTAGCGCTTTAGTGCATCAGCCGACGTTCTGAGGTGATGTTAATTTGTAAAATGATCCGGCGAGCTATGTACGCAAAGAATACGAGTTCAAATCCAAAAAGAAAGAATTATTCCCATCAATAGAAGTGAAACAAGATGATATAAAGTATCAATAAAATATTGTTTCAATTTTCTTCCTTCAAACATAAAGTTGATGATGGAAGTAGTAGCCACAAACCCTATCCACATCCAAAATCCGGCGAGCGCGCCTTCAAAAAAAGATTCCGCGTTCGAGTAAATCATAATATGAAATAAGACAAACGCCATTATCAATTCGCTGATGAACGCCACAACGTAAGTCTTCGGCGTGTTAGCGGTTTTTAATTCATCTTCTGTTTTGTTGATCAGGTTCATCCACGTTTTGCCGAACATGACGGGAGAATACCAGAGCGAGCCGAGAATCATCGCGGCGATTGCGCTAAGAATTACGGCAAAATAATTTACATCAACGGATTGCATTATTCTTCTTCATCCGCAAAAATTTTAACGCGCGCAAGTCCGTCGTCTAACATATAAGCGCGGAACATTCCGCCCGTATTAAACGGCATCGCGACATTTCCAAGAGTATCCAGCGCAATCAAACCGCCGTTAGCTTTTTGAGATTTTAATTTTCTGTTTATTAAACTATCCGCCGCTTCTTCCAAAGATAAATTACTGTATTCCATCAGCGCCGATAAATCGTAAGCGATTACGTTTCGGATAAAATATTCTCCGTGACCGGTTGCGGAAACCGCGCACGTTTTATTATTTGCGTAAGTTCCCGCTCCTATTATTGGAGAATCGCCGACTCTTCCGTACATTTTATTAGTCATTCCGCCGGTTGAAGTGGCGGCTGCGAGATTACCGTTTTTATCCAACGCCACTGCACCAACTGTTCCGAATTTTTCAGGTTCGGCTTTTACCAATTCTGCCTTTTTTTTCTCGGATTTTTTTTTGTTTTTTATCCTTTCGTAATCGCGGAATCTTTTCTCGGTGTAAAAATATTTTTTATCTACGGGTTCCAAACTATTTTCTTTCGCAAACTTTTCCGCGCCGTCACCTACAAGCAGAACGTGCGGCGATTTTTCCATCACCAGTCTGGCAGCGGAAACCGGATTTTTAATTGAAGTAACTCTCGCCACGGCTCCCGCGTTTAAATTTGCTCCGTCCATTATTGAAGCGTCGAGTTCATTAATTCCGTCGTTATTAAACACAGCTCCTTTTCCTGCGTTGAATAAAGGCGAATCTTCCAAAACTTTAACCGCCGCTTCAACCGCGTCGAGACTCGAACCGCCCTCATTTAAAATATCGTAGCCGGCATGCAGCGCATCGTTCATTTTCATTTTGTATTTATATTCAGTCTCGTTGTCCAAATTTTCCTGCTGCATCGAACCGGCGCCGCCGTGAACGACAATTGCGAATTCAGATTTCCGCGCTGTGTCAAGTCCATCTTCTTCAGCGCTGCAGGAAAGCAACAGGAATAATCCTAAAAAAAATAGTGATCCAAATTTCATCTTGCCCTCGTTATGTTTATAATTTATTATATCGCCTTTAAGTATAAATTGCAATCCGGAACTAATTTTTTTAAAGAAAAATATTTTATAAATGAAATTCCAAAATACTTCTTTGCAATTTATTCGAGCTGACAAGCACTATTTGAGCCGGAAACAATCTTTTGAATAAAACTTAATATATTTTTCTTTTCCTCAACAAAAAATTTATGTTGCTTATACAACCTTTTTGTTTTTACTAAGTCTAAATCATCAGAGAACGATGAAAATGATACAAGACGATATCTCATTAATTAAACAAGCGCAGGAAGGAAGCCAAGCCGCCTTCAGGGAATTGGTTTGCCGTTACGACCGTCATGTTCTTAATATCGCAGCGGCTTATCGCAATAGCGAAGAAGACGCCAAAGATATTTACCAGGAAGTTTTTTTGCGCGTCTACAACGGGTTAGAAAATTTTCAATTCAGAAGCGAGTTTTCCACCTGGCTCTTTAGAATTACAACCAATGTCTGTATCAGTTACAACGATAAAAAAAAGAAGCGTAAAATGGAATCAATCGATAAAGAGATAAGCGGCAGCGACGGATCATCGATTCAAATTGCGGATATGATCGAAGGACGAGATTCAGCGGACGAGAAAATATTATCTGTTGAGATTTCGGAAAAGATACACGGAGCAGTAGAGACTTTGCCTTCACAGCAGAAGATGGCTTTCACATTAAAATATTTTCAGAATTATAAGATAAAAGAAATCGCTGCGATGATGAATTGCGCAGAAGGAACGATAAAAAGATATTTATTTACGGCTTCGGATAAATTAAGAGAACGGCTAAAAAATTATGTTTGAAGAAAACAGGTTCGAAAATGAATCATAATAAATACAAAGAATATTTACGTCTTTATCTTTTGGGTGAATTGACTAACGAAGAAAAACTTGCGTTGGAAAATCATTTCCTGGAATGCGGCGAATGCAGCTCGGAGTTAGAAGAACTTCGGCAGTTAGATTTTGCGCTGAAGCAGAGCAAGCCTAAATCGCCGGATGAAAATGTATTGGAAGATGCTCGTAAAAATTTGTGGGACGCGATCGTCATCGAAAAAAATAAAACTACATTTTTAGGAAGAGCGGCAGACTGGCTTAAGGGCAATTTGTCTCCTGTTTATCGTTTCGCTCTCGGCAGCGCCGCGGCTTTGGCGGTTGGATTTCTGCTCGGATATCTAATCTTTTCAGGTGCACACCAGCGCAATCAAATTATTCCTCTCAATGTTACAAATGTTGATGAGCTGATGAGGAATAATTATCGTTTTTCTAATATCAGATTCGATGAAAACTCCGCTTTCTCCAACGAGGAACTTGAGGTAACTTTTGACGCCGTTCGCCCAATTACAATTAAAGGAAAAATGGATGAAGAGTTTATTAAAAGTTTGATGATCACAGCGCTAACCACATCTGAAAATCCCGGGGTTAGACTGAGAACAATAAACAGGCTCGGTTCGGGAATGAACGAAAAACCGGGAAACGATCCGAAAATAAAAAGCGCTTTGGTCTCGGCGCTGTTAAACGATGAAAATCCTGGAGTAAGGAAAAACCGCTTTGAATATTTTAATGCAATACCCGATAGACGAAGAAATTAAAGGCGCGTTTTTAAATGTTTTGTCGGACGATCCAAATTCCGGATTGCGGGTTCAGGCGATAAATGCGCTTGTAAATTTGAGAATGGAAGGCGTTACCTTCGACGATGAAATAAGAAACACGTTAAACAATAAAGCTGCAAATGACGAAAACAGATTTGTTCAGTTACGCGCAGCCTCGCTGCTAAAGGAGGAAAAATAAATGGAACGTTTAAAATTAATAATAATCTCAATAATTTTTATAACCACTGGAAGCCTAATTTTTGCACAGCCAAAAGATGCGCAGAAGACAACTTTTTCCGTGGATAACTGGGGCGAATTGGAAATGAATATTAATCCCGGAGATATTAAAATTGAAACGTGGGACAAGAAGGAGGTCCAGGTTTGGACTTCCGGGATCGATATTAATGAATCCGAAAATCTTACAATCACTCAAGATCGAAATAAAATTTCTCTAAGGTATAATTCCAAATGGGGCTGGGCCAAGGGCGCGGAATTTTTAATAAAGATGCCGAAAAAATTTAGCGTTTCCGCAAGGACCAGCGCTGGCGATTTTGTGACTACTGGAGAAATTGAAGGAGATGTGTTCGCTTCAACCGCGGGAGGAGATATTTCTGCGGCATCCATTTCCGGCGAAGTTCAATTATCCTCGGCCGGAGGAGATATTTCCGTAACAGATATTAAAGGTAATCTCAGCTTAAAAACGCAGGGAGGCGATGTTGAGACGGGAAATTTATATGGCGAGTTTTCCAATATAACAACAATGGGTGGAAATATTTATATCAAAAGCGCTAAAAGCAAACTTGGTGCGAATACTTACGGCGGCGATATTGAGACCGGAGAAATCAATGGAAATAATATGCTGAGAACTTTTGGCGGCGATATCGAAATTAAAGAGGCAAACGAAGATACTTTTGCAGAAACTTCAGGCGGCGATATAACTATTAAAAAAGGTTCGGGTAAGTTCAGAGTTACGACATCGGGCGGAGATCTATTTTTGGAGAACATAAAAGGTTCCGGCGAATTCAAAACGAGGAGCGGAAGCGTTGAACTTAATCTGCTTTCCGCAAATGGGAATATTGACGTCGAAGCTGCTCATGGCGATATTGCGCTGAAAATTCCGGACAATCTTAAAGTGGTTATTTACGCAAAGATAATCGGACAAGGCGGGCGTAATTCAAATGAGATAATTTCCGATTTTAAATTCGAATCCGAACCTGGCGATAGCAAAACTCATCGCGAAGCAAAAATTGTTTTGAACAGCGGCGGATCTGAAATAAAATTAAACACAATTATGGCGGATATAAAAATTGAAAAACAATAAAATAAACTATGGGGGAAAGATGAAAAAGTTAACATTATTATTAATTCCGGCTGCAATTATTTTATCGGGTTCTTATCTCGAACCGAAATTAGATCTGCTCGAGATCTTCGGTAAGACGTCATTCGTAATTATGCAAAACGACCAAGAAAAAGTATTCGATCTACCTTATGAAAAAATGTTAGAGATCGATATTCAAACAGGCGCGGATATTGAAATTACGGGCTGGGGAAATGAGAAAGTAAAAATCATTTCTAAATTTGAAGGAAGAGACGCCGACAATGTGGAAATAAAATTCGATGAATCCGCGGAGGGATTGCGGATAACGACTGAATATACCCGGCAAAAAAACAATAACAAGTCGTCGGGGAGTTTAAAATTAATGGTTCCCAATCGATTAGATATTGATGTTTTTACGATGGGCGGAGATGTATCGGTCGAGTCGGTTGAAGGAAACCTTGAAGGAAAGACAATGGGGGGAAGTCTTTCCTTTTCGGATTTAAAGGGAGATTTGGATTTCACTACGATGGGAGGAAATATTTCTTTAACTGATTCCGAAGTGGACGGCAGAGTAAAATCGATGGGCGGAGAAATTTTGGTTGAAGATGTAATAGGCGATGTGAACGCTACTTCAATGGGCGGAAAGGTTATTCAGAAAAATGTGAAATCATCGGGAAATTCCGGCGAAGAAGTTAAAATAAAGACAATGGGCGGACCGATTGAATTGAACGAAGCGTTAAACGGAGCAGATGTTTCTACGATGGGCGGCGAGATAACTGTGAACAAAGTGAACAAATTTCTCAAAGCCGAAACTATGGGCGGTAACATTGAAGTGACGGAATTAAACGGATGGATTCAAGCTAAAACCATGGGCGGCGACATTGAGGTGAAAATGGTTGGAAATCCTTCTGACGGAAAGCGCGACGTAAAGTTAACTTCTATGTCGGGAGATGTTTATTTGACCGTTCCCGCAGATTTAGCAATGGATATAGAGATAGAAATAATTTACGACGAAGATGACAAAGTTGAAATTGAGAGCGATTTTAATTTGGATAAAAATACTGAGGAATCCAACAAATGGGGACATAGTAAAAAGTTAATTGCTACCGGCAAAACAGGAAACGGGAAGAATAAAATTTTGATAAAAACAGTGAATGGAAACGTCCATTTAAAGAAAAGTTGAGAAGAAGCCTTGTTCGTGAACTTCGTGTCTGAAAAAGCTAAACCACGAAGTTCATGAGGAAGGTGCGAAGAGCACTAAAAAAACAGAAACGGTGAAAGAGAGAATCCGGCTTGGTTTCTATAAAACAGAAACTACGCCGCGACAAGTCGGAGAAACGGGAATATTCGATGTTCTTTTCCCGTCTAACGTTTGACTTATTTAATCATCTTCTTTAATTTTTCAATTTCATCGCGAAGATTTGCCGCTTTCTCGAATTCCAAATCTTTCGCCGCGGCGAGCATTTCTTCTTCAAGCTGCTGCACCAAATCCTGTTTCTGATCATTGCTCATATATTTAATAACCGGTTCGGCAACTTTTGTGAAAGACGCTTCTTTGTCCGTATCTTTTTTTCGAACATCGGCGATGGAAGTTGAGGACATAATTTCTTCTCGGCTTTTATAAATTGTTTTCGGCGTAATTCCGTGTTTGGTATTATATTCAAGCTGAATTTCGCGTCTGCGGTTTGTTTCGTTAATTGTTTTCGACATTGAATCAGTGATCTTATCGGCATACATAATTACTTTTCCTTCTACATTTCGCGCGGTTCTTCCCGCGGTTTGCATCAAAGATCTTTCGCTTCTCAAGAATCCTTCCTTATCGGCGTCGATAATTGCAACGAGTGAAACTTCGGGAAGATCGAGTCCTTCGCGCAATAAATTTACTCCGACCAAAACATCAAAATCGCCGATGCGCAAATTCCGGATAATCTCCACACGCTCGAGAGAATCGATATCGCTGTGAATATAATTCACTTTGATGTTCAGTTTATCGAGGTAATCTGTTAAGTCTTCAGCCATTTTCTTTGTTAAAGTTGTAACGAGAACGCGTTCTTTTTTTGTTACCCGTTTTCTAATTTCACCGAGAAGATCGTCGATTTGAGTTTTAACCGGGCGCACAAGAATCTCGGGATCGAGCAAGCCAGTCGGTCGGATAATCTGTTCAACAAAAGCGCCGCCGGTTTTTTCCAATTCGTAATTTCCCGGAGTTGCACTTACGTAAATAGCCTGGTTTACCATTTTTTCAAATTCGTCAAACATCAAAGGACGATTATCCATCGCGGAGGGTAGCCGAAATCCGTGTTCAACCAAAACTTCTTTCCGCGCCCTGTCGCCGTTAAACATTCCGCGAATTTGCGGAACGGTTACGTGCGATTCATCAATAATTAAAAGATAATCATCCGGGAAATAATCGAACAAACAATAAGGACGCGAGCCCGGCGGTCGTCCGTCCATATGCCGCGAGTAATTTTCGATGCCGGAACAATATCCGATTTCTTTAATCATCTCGATATCGAATCTCGTCCGCTGCTCAAGCCGCTGAGCTTCCAAATATTTTTCCTGGGAATAAAAATAATCTAGCCGTTCTTTTAACTCGTCTTCAATAGTAACAATCGCTTTCTTCACTTGGTCTTTATTCGTAACAAAATATTTCGCTGGATAGATCGGATGAGAATCTACTTCATTCAAAGTTGCGCCGGTTAAGGAATCGATGACGGAAATCTTTTCAATCTCATCTCCCCAAAATTCTATGCGGACCGCTTCGTCATTCTGATAAGCCGGAATAATTTCCACAACGTCGCCGCGCGCTCTGAAAGTTCCGCGCGTAAATTCAATGTCGTTCCGCGTGTAATAAATATCCACCAAATTTCTAAGCAGTTCTTTCCGTTCAATTTCCTGTCCTTTTTTCAAGAACATAATCTGCCTAGCGTATTCGTCCGGCGCTCCAATTCCGTATATGCAGCTTACGCTCGCAACGATTATAACATCGCGCCGTCCTTCAATTAAAGCAGTTGTAGCTTTAAGCCGGAGACGATCTATCTCTTCATTCACCGAGAAATCTTTTTCGATATAAAGATCGCTCCTTACAACATAAGCTTCCGGCTGATAATAATCGTAGTAACTTATAAAAAATTCAACAGCGTTATTTGGGAAGAAAGATTTGAATTCCGAATAAAGCTGCGCCGCCAATGTTTTATTGTGAGAGATAATCAAAGTCGGTTTATTTGAATTTGCTATAACGTTCGACATCGAAAAAGTCTTACCACTTCCCGTAACTCCGAGCAGAACTTGATGTTTGTCTCCTTTATCCAATCCTTCGGTCAACTGTTTTATTGCTTCCGGCTGATCGCCGGACGGTTTATAATTTGATACTAACTGAAAATTTCCCATTCACTCTATTTCCTTTTTCCGCTAAAAATGTTCAAACTTTATTTTACAAAAAAACTGATTAAACTGTTGCAAAAATTTTATAGAAATAATGGTTTGGAACAACCTTACATATCTGTGCAAATCGATTCAAAAATGCTGGAATAGTTGTTTGAGGAGCGAAAACAAATATCTACAGTCAAAACCGAGGTATCATTTTCAATTTTAAAGTTTTGTAAGAAACAATCCTTGCGTGTCGATTCCCAAAAGGGAAATTAATGGTAACCATAAGATACTTCTTATTTTTTAGTCAACACTATTTAACATTTATCTCATTTGTAGTTATATTTGCTTTTTAAAATTGATTTGGAACTTAGCAATTCTGAGTTTTCATGATTGCATAACAATGATTTAATTTAGGAAAACATTTATACTAGGAGTGATAATGAAAAAAGTTCTATTTTTAATAACCATTCTTTTTTTTTATGCTAATATATTTGCCGAAGAAACTGAAACCGATACGCTTTACTATGTTTGGATTCCCTCTCTGGTTACTAGCGCTAATTTAAGTCAAGTTGCCTTCAGCAACTGGACGAAGGGTGGAGAGAATTCCATCGCTTGGACTGCTTTAACTGATTTCGGCCTTGACAGACGCGGTGAATTATGGACTTTAAGAAATCAGTTTAAAGCTGCTTATGGAAGAACAAAATTGGGCGGAGGAAATTTTAGGACGAACGAAAATGAATTATACCTGGAGAATGTCCTCTCTTATAACATCGGGTGGGAAATAGATCCATATGTCAGTAACACAGTACGCACTCAAATAACCCAAGGATTTGATTATAAAGACGGAGAAGCTAAAAAAATAGCCGACTTTTTTGATCCGGGATATATCACTCAAAGTATCGGCTTCACTTACGATAAATTGACAACAATTAAAACCAGGGTTGGTCTCGCTTTCCAGGAGACAATAACCGATGAGTTCAGAACCTATTCCGATGATCCGGATACCGAGGAAATTGAATCTTTTAAATTTGAAACAGGAATGGAATCGGTAACTACCGGAGAAATTGATGTTGCGGAAAATATGAGGTATAAATCAAAACTCCGTCTCTTTACACGGTTTGAGGATATTGACGTATGGGATGTGCGCTGGGATAATTCAATAGTTGCAAAAGTTAATTCTTTCATAAATGTGAATTTTACTTATTTACTATTGTACGAAAAATCTCAATCCCCAACTACCCAAATGAAACAAACTCTGCAGTTAGGACTAACGTATACGATATTTTAGGTTATAAACAGTTTTAAAAATACAAATGAAAATTTGAGCCGGAGAAATTTTAATTTTCCCGGTTCACATTATTCTATAAACCAAGTCTTAAAAGTATTTAACAGAATTTCCCGACCTTGTAGTTTTGAGATTGTCCCCTTTTTTTGTATAATATTTAATCAAACTACAAATCAATCGTATGCTAAACAAAAAAATTACTTCAATCGGTGAAATACTTTTTGACGTTTATCCTGATTATAAAAAGCTGGGAGGCGCTCCGTTTAACTTTATTTATCATATCAATAAAATAACAGGGGATGCGAATTTTGTTTCGAGAATAGGAAGCGACGATGATGGGAAGGAAATTCTAAGCTTTCTCAAAAAGGAAAACATCGATCAAAAGTTTATTCAAGTTGATGATGAACGGCGAACGGGAATAGTGAAGGTTTTGCTCGACGAGAATAAAACTCCGGATTTTGTGATCGTAAAAAACTCCGCATGGGATAATATTAAAACAAATTCTGAAATTAAATTTCTTGCGGATAATTCCGACCTGATTTATTTCGGAACTCTCGCGCAAAGAAGTGAAACATCGAGAAACACTATCCAATCATTCTGGGGAAGAGACACAAAATATTTTTGCGACATTAACCTGAGACAAAATTATTATTCCGAAAAAATAATTGAAGATTCTCTAATTAACAGCGACGTTGTAAAACTAAACATCGACGAGCTGAAAATCGCGAACAACTTTTTCATCAAACAAAATTTTGATCTTGAATCTGTTGCGAAAAAATTAAAAGAAAAGTTTTTTATCGATCTTTTATGTATTACTTCCGGAGATAAAGGATCTACTATTTTCTACCGTGATGATATGAACGTCTATTCTTCTCCGGTTCATGATGTAGTAGATACTGTAGGCGCGGGCGATTCTTTCTCTTCAATTTTATGCATAGGTTATTTAGCAGGTTGGGATATAGAAAAAATTAACAAAACAGCTTCGGAATTCGCATCGGAAATAGTTAAAGTGGAGGGTGCATTGCCGAAAGACGAGTCTATTTACAATAAATACAGAGAGCTGATTAATGACTAAGAGTAAAAGCCCCGAAGGGCTTTACATACAGTTATACAATATTCACGGGCTTATTCGTGGTTCTAATCTTGAACTTGGAAGAGATTCAGACACAGGCGGACAGACGAAGTATGTGCTCGAGCTCGCAAAAAATTTGAGTAGCAGGAAAGAAGTTGAAAGGGTGGAAATAGTAACCCGATGGATAAAGGATAAAAAAGTTTCGGATGACTATTCTAAAAAAGAAGAGAAGATAAGCGATAAACTGAGCATAATAAGAATTAGAGCTGGCGGCGGAAAATATATAAGGAAAGAACTTCTTTGGGATCATCTAGAAGAGTTCGTAGATAAATCGATCAAGCATATTAAGAATCAGAAGCGGCTGCCTGATATTATACATAGCCATTATGCTGATGCGGGATTTGTGTGTACTGAGCTTACTAAATTTTTCGGAATTCCGCTTGTTCATACGGGGCATTCGCTCGGTAAGTCCAAGCTCGATAATCTTCTCGGCAGCAATATGAAATACGAGGAAATTAATAAAAAGTATAATATTGCCAGAAGAATTAACGCTGAAGAAAACACAATTTTTTATGCCGACCGGATTATTACCAGCACAAAACAAGAGATAAAAAAACAATATCTGGAACAATATGATAACGCAACAAAGGATATTTTTGTTGTGATACCGCCGAGCATCGACCTGGATAAATTTCATGCGTTTAATGAGAAGCGGGAGTGGGATGAAGAATCGCAGGAACTAAGAAATTCGATGCGCGAAAAGTTTTGGAAGTTTTTTATGAATATGCACAAACCGATTATTTTTACTTTGTGCAGACCCGAAAAACGAAAAAATATTTCCGGACTTATTGAAGCTTACGGCGAAGATAAGGAATTACAAAGCAAAGCTAACCTCGCAATTTTTGCGGGGATTAGAAAAGACATTCAGGAAATGCCGGAGCTTGAAAAAGAAGTGCTTACGGAGATGCTTATTTTAATGGATAAATATGATCTTTACGGAAAAATGGCAATTCCAAAAAGACACGATGTAGAGTATGAAGTTCCGGAACTTTACCGTCTCGCCGCTGAAACGCACGGAGTTTTTGTTAACTCTGCCTTTGCCGAACCATTCGGTTTAACATTAATTGAAGCGGCCGCGAGCGGATTGCCTGTTGTAGCTACCGATGACGGCGGACCGAGAGATATTCTCGGGAATCTTAAAAACGGAATTCTTGTCGATGTTTCTGATTCAAAAAATATTGCCGCGGCTCTAAATAAAATTCTTAAAAGTGATTCTTTGTGGAATAAATATTCGAGCAATGGAATTTCCAGTGTTTATAGATATTATTCCTGGGACGCTCACACAGAAACCTATACCACAGTTCTGAAAGATCTTCTCGAAGAAAAAAAGAACGAACCAAAAACTTTTATCAGAACGGCAAAGCGACTTCTTCATTATAAAAAATTAATTATCTGCGATATCGATAATACGGTTTTGGGGGATGATAAATCGCTGAAGGAATTGAAGAAACTGATTGAAAATCTTGACGACAAAACAGGATTCGGAGTTGCTACCGGCAGAACTCTCGAATCGGCAAAAGCGGTATTAGAGGAAAATGATTTTCTCCTTCCCGATTTAATTATATCGTCCGTCGGTTCGGAGATCTACTACAAAGATGAAGACGAATATACTTATTCAACCGGCTGGGACGCTCATATTTCGCAAACATGGAACAGAAGTAAAATTGTAAAAATTTTAGAAAAATATGACGAATGGGAATATCAGGAAGAAGAAACTCAGCGTAAATTTAAGGCAAGCTATTATTTAAAAGAAGATGCCGAGTTTAATCTTGAAGAGGTTAAGGAAGATCTGATTAAAAATAAGATCAAAGTAAATTTGATCTTCAGTCACGATAGATTTTTAGATATTCTACCGTACCGTGCGGGCAAAGGATTGGCAGTAAGATATTTATCTTATCGGTGGAATATTCCTTACAAAAACATTTTAGTCGCGGGCGATTCAGGCAACGATGAAGATATGCTCCGCGGAGAACTGCTTGGAGTTGTTGTGGGTAATTACAGTAAGGAGATGGAGAAATTGAAGGGCATGCGTAAAATTTTCTTCGCCAAAGAAAAATACGCTGCGGGAGTAATTGAAGGAATAAAATACTATAATTTTTTAGAGGGATGATTTTATGAAGAGCGCTTTTTTAGATTTTGTTGAAAGATATAAAAATGAATTTTTCAGTTACCTTAACAGAGTTGCGCAAAATGATAAAAAACTATTGGTTACCGGCGACCTGTTAAAGATTTATAACGATAATATCGAAAATACTTCCGAAGAAAATGAGGAAGTCTGCCAGATGATCGAATTGATTCAGGAATCGATTGTGGTTAATTACACAATTTATCTTGAAATAAGAGAGAAAATCGGTTACTCACAATTCTATATAATAAATCTGGAAGGTTTTTCGGCCGAAACACTTTCCATAAAAAAATATCTGAAAGCTAAAGAGTATTTTGTTAATCCGGACTCGCAGAATAATATTTTAACTTTAGACTTTAAACCGTTTTATGATGAGGCTCCGAGTGTTCGCGATATTAAAAGCATTGGGTCGGGTGTGGAATATCTTAACAGATTTTTATCCGGCCAGATGATAAACGATACGACTAAATGGCGGAATCAGATATTCGATTTTATCCGGCTGCACAAACATAATTCAGAGCAGCTTATTTTGAACGACCGGCTGATGAATCCCGATCATCTTCTTACAAATATTGATAAAGCACTGAAAAAACTGAATGAATTTGATGAGGAAGATTCTTATCAGAAAGTTAAACATCTTCTTCAGGAATTAGGATTTGAAAAAGGGCTCGGCAAAGATGTAAAAACGATCAGCGACAGCCTTGAACTTTTGGAAGGCTTGATGAATACACCGGATCATATTAATCTTAAAGAATTCATCAGCAGAATTCCGATGATATTTAACATTTCAATTATTTCTGTACATGGTTATTTTGCGCAGGAAGGCGTGCTCGGAATGCCGGATACAGGAGGACAAGTAGTTTACATCCTGGATCAGGTAAAAGCTCTTGAAAAAGCATTGACAGAATCTCTTCAAGAAGCGGGCCTCGAAATACTTCCCAAAATAATTATTCTCTCCAGGCTTATTCCGAATGCGGGCAATACAACCTGCAATCAGCGGTTGGAAAAAGTGCATGGTACACAAAACTCCTGGATACTCCGGGTTCCTTTCCGAACGCACAATCCTAAAATTACCGACAATTGGATTTCACGTTTTGAGATTTGGCCTTATCTGGAGGAATTTGCCGATGATTCATATATCGAATTGCTGGCTGAATTTGGTGGAAGACCCGATCTTATTTTAGGGAATTACTCGGACGGAAATCTTGTTTCTTATCTACTCGCGAAAAAATTCAAAGTAACGCAGTGCTGTATTGCTCACGCTTTGGAAAAAAGTAAATACCTCTACAGCGCTTTGTACTGGAATCATATGGAAGATCATTATCATTTTTCACTGCAGTTCACAGCCGATCTTTTGGCGATAAATTCGGCAAACTTTTTGATCACATCCAGTTTCCAGGAAATCGCGGGCACCGAAAATTCTATTGGGCAGTACGAATCCTATAAACATTTTACGATGCCGGACCTCTTCCGCGTTGAGAATGGCACAAATCTTCAGCATACAAAATATAATATCGTTTCTCCGGGTGTAAATGAAAATATTTATTTCCCGTTCAACGAGGAAGAAGACCGGATTGTGGAAGTACAGCGGCACATCAGCGAACTTCTTTTTGAGAACAAAGAAGACCCTGAAGTGGTGGGAACTTTGGACAATCCTAATTTAACACCCATTTTTTCGATGGCGCGATTAGATAAAGTGAAAAATATTACTTCGTTAGTTAGATGGTTCGGAATGTCGCCTGAACTTCAAGAGTTGAGCAATTTAATTTTAGTCGCGGGAAAAGTTGACCGTTCGCAATCGACAGACCGCGAAGAAATTGAAGAGATCGATAAAATGTACCAGTTGATAGATGAGTATAATCTTCACGGAAAAATTAGATGGATCGGTAAACTCTTCCGTAAAGATGAGGCTGGAGAATTGTACAGGATCATCGCGGATCATCGCGGAGTTTTTGTGCAGCCTGCGCTCTTCGAAGGTTTTGGTTTAACGGTACTCGAAGCGATGATCACGGGGCTTCCGGTGCTCGCAACAAAATACGGTGGTCCGTTGGAAATTATTCAGGATAAGAAAAACGGGTTCCATATAAATCCTGCCAACGATGAAGAAAGTATAGAAGTGATATTAAAATATGTGAGAGATATTAACAGCAATCCGGAGAATTGGAAAAAGATTTCCGAGAATGCTATTAAACGAGTAAATGAGAGATACAACTGGAAGCTTTATTCCGATCGATTATTGTCGCTCGCAAAAACATACGGATTCTGGAAATATACAACTGACTTTGCGATGAAGGGATTGTCCGCGTATAACGATATTGTTTACCATATGCTCTTCAAACCGAGAGCTAAAGAACTTTTGGAAAAGCATAATTCAGTTTAATTTCAATTTTATGTTTCTGAGTTTGATAGTTTCATTTTGAAGCTATCAAACTCTTCTTAATATATTCTTCCAGCCTTCGGATAGATACATACCGTGGAACGTATTTTCAATTTCTACTGGTAATTTACAAACTGAACGGGGAAATCAAAGTCAGCATTTTTTACTTCGGTGATAACAGTTTGAAGCTCATCTTTTTTTGCTCCCTGTACTCTTACTTTTTCGTCCATAATCTGAGCCGAAACTTTCAGCTTCAAATCCTTTATAAGCTTTGTTATTTTCTTTGCGTTATCTTTCGAAATTCCGCTTTGCAGATTAACTTTTTGCCGCAGTCTTCCGTTTGCGGCCGCTTCCGGCTCTTCAACCTGAAGTGCTTTAATTGATATTCCTCTTTTTATAAATTTACTTTGAAGAATATCGATCGACTGTTTCCGCGAGTAATCGTCTTTTGTGTTGATATTTATCAGCTTATCTTTTTTATTTAATTCAATTTCCGTATGCGAATCTTTCAGGTCGTATCTTTGATGAATCTCTTTAGTAGCCTGATTTATCGCGTTATCCACTTCCTGAAGATCGACTTCAGAAACAATATCGAATGATGAATTTTTTGCCATGATTTCCTCGATTAAAATATATTGATGAATCTTAAAAATTAACTTAATATAGAAAGAAAATATTTTCTTACCAAAAATGATTAAGTAAAGACCATATTTGCGGTATTATTTTATGATTATGGGTTAAAACTTTTGAGAGAGTTGATGAATTGAAATGAATTCCAAATTTACAAATTCAGATGGAAAATTATTCATCTTCGTCGTACATATCAATTGCTTTTTGAATAAGTTTTTCTTCATCAATATAAAAATGCTCCGAATTGCATTCGCTGCAGATTTCATCTTCCAAAAATGATACGGTTTCGCAATTTGAGCACAATTTCATATTGGATGCCAATCTTTGATAGAGCATCAATTTGGTTTTATCTTGCAACTGAGTTGGTTCCGTCATAATAGAAATTCGATTAAGAATATTTACTCTATTATCGGAAAACCTGTCTGGAAATTAAGCGCTAATTTTACTTTTGACGTTCAGCCAGTTTTGCGTTCTTCTTATCCATCTCAGTAAGATATTTTTTGCGCATTCTGATGCTTTGCGGAGTTACTTCTACGAATTCATCATCGTTAATCCACTCAATCGCTTGCTCAAGAGTTAGGATTGTAGGAGGTTCCAGCCGTATCGCCTCGTCCGCGCCCGACGCACGCATATTTGTAAGCTGCTTGGTTTTGGTAACATTCACGCGCATATCAACGCTGCGGGAATTTTCACCGACTATCATTCCTTCATAAACTTTCGTTCCGGTCTCGACGAAGAACGTAGATCTTTCCTGAAGTTTATACATAGCGTATCCCGAAGCTACACCTTGTTCCATTGCAACAAGCGCTCCTCGTTGACGGTGGACGATATCTCCTTTGTAAGGTTCGTAACTGTGAAAATTGTGATGAATAATCCCGGTTCCTTTTGTGTCGGTCATAAATTCCGCGCGGTAACCAATTAATCCTCTCGCCGGAATTAAAAATTCTATACGCGTATTTTCATTAAAAGTAAGCATGTTTTTCATCTCGGCTTTACGTTTTCCGAGTTTCTCTATCACTACTCCCGTAAATTCTTCAGGAACATCGATTATCAAATGTTCAACCGGTTCCGATAAAACATCGTCTATCATTTTAAAAATTACTTGGGGCTTACTAAGCTGAAATTCATATCCCTCCCGCCGCATATTTTCCACAAGGATTGCAAGATGAAGTTCGCCTCTTCCGCTCACTTTAAATGCATCCGGCGAATCCGTAATTTCAACCGTCAGACTAACATTCGATTTTAATTCTTTTGAAAGTCTTTCGCTCAAATTTCTAGTTGTAACATATTTTCCTTCAAGTCCGGCAAAAGGAGAATTGTTTACAATAAAATTCATTGTTATGGTTGGTTCGTCAATCGCTACAAAGGGGAGCTGCTCCGGTTTTTGCGGACTCGTAATCGTATCGCCGATATCGACATCTTCCAATCCGGCAATGGCGCCGATATCACCCGCAGAAAGTTCGTCAACTTCAACCCTTGCAATTTTTTCAAAAGCGTAAAGCTTTGTTATTTTGAAGTTAGACTTTTTGCCTTCCTTGGTAATCAGCAATATGTTATCGCCGACTTTCACTTTCCCATTCTCGATTCTTCCGATTCCGATCCTGCCCAAATAGTCGTTATAATCAATTGCAGAAATAAGCATCTGGAAATGTTCTTCTAAATTTCCTTTCGCTCCGGGAACATTGTTAATAATTATATCAAAAAGCGGAACCAGATTATCGCTCTCTTCCTCGAGTTCTTTTTTTGCAATTCCCTGTTTCGCTATTGCATATACATACGGAAAATCTAACTGTTCTTCTGAAGCTCCAAGAGCAACAAAAAGGTCGAAGACTTCGTTTAATACTTCATTTGGTCTGGCATCTTTTCTGTCAATTTTATTGATTACAACTATCGGTTTAAGTCCTAGATCAAGAGATTTTTTTAGCACAAATTTTGTTTGAGGCAACGGCCCTTCTGCAGCGTCTACCAAAAGCAGAACTCCATCCACCATACGCAATGTTCGTTCAACTTCTCCGCCGAAATCGGCATGGCCCGGAGTATCGATTAAATTTATTTTAACATCGTTATATCGAACGCTTAAATTTTTAGCGAGTATTGTTATTCCGCGTTCTTTTTCCAATGCATTAGAATCCATCACGCGGTTTTCTATATTCTGATTTTTCCTGAAAGCCCCGGTCTGATTAAGCATAAAATCCACAAGTGTTGTTTTGCCATGATCGACATGCGCTATTATCGCGACGTTTCGTATATCGTTTCTAAATTCCATTTCCAACCTGATTTATAATAAAAGTAAACAGAGACTTTATATCTCTTAAAAACAAAAAAGTTTCCAAGTTTTCCCTGATTTGCCGAATGCGGTGAAATTAAATGAAGGGATGCGCAGCAAAGATAAAACTCAAACTAATTTAGCTTTGTAAAATAGTGAATTATTTATTTAATTACTACTGTAGGCGATAGCGGCAAAAACGGAAAGTTTTACTCTCCGTCCTTGCCCTATTCACTCTATTGTATTAATGATGATTACATACGTTATCTTTTTTCTCTACCAATGTTCCGGCTATATATTTTTCTACCGCTATGTCGGCAACTTTTTCGTCAGTCATAATCGGCTTTATATTTGCATTTTGAAGGTCGTTTACTACACGCCATCCACCTGATTGGAAGATAACAGCTTCACAATCTTTCAATCCTTCCACTAAAGCGCCGTGACTATGACCATGTTGTTCGTGTGTGCCATGTGCGTGCTGACCAGGTTGATGATTTCCTTGTCCGTGATGTGTAAAAGTGTTAGTACGTAAATCACGGTTTTTTACTTCGTTATTTTCAATAGTGTAAATTAAAAATGAACGACACCTTCCTAAATGTCCGGTAACGTTTTCTCCGTTGTTTGTAGCTATTGCAATTTTCATTTTTTACTCCGTTTTAATATCAGAAATTCTAAGCGCTTTCCCATTTAGCAGCGAATCTGCAATTTTTCCTCTTGCCTTCGAAATGATCCTTCCAAAAGTCGCGCGGGAAATATTCATTTTTTTAGCCGCTTCTTCATGGGAATCTTTTTGAAGATCAGCGAGTTTTATCGCCTCCAATTCATCGGCTTCCAGAATCTCTTCGTCAAGTTTGAACATCGGGATTCCGATTGGCTTAAAATAGGAAGCGGCGGGACGGCAGCTTACTTTTCTATGTTTTTTTGGTCTTGGCATTAATTTAATTATGAGTATATGCTCATAACAAAATTAAAGAAAATATTTCATTTCTGCTAATATTTTTAAATTTATTTAGGATCGTTTTTTTTGATAGAAGGCGGAGTTTTGGGTTAAATCTCAATCATTTCTAATTAGGCAATTAAAACATCAATATTTCTCGAAGACCAAAATATTTGCCGGACTTGAAGAATCATCAAATGGATTTTTTCCGTAATCGCCGAAGTGATCTTTGAAAATAAATCCCGCGGAATTATAGATATTTTTATACTCGTCTGAAGTAAGCGGGTATAAAATTTGCTCTTCTTCAAAGACTATTTTACCGAATTTTTCTAATCGAAGATGGAAAGTAATTCTCTCTTTTGTAATATCTTTATATTCGCGAAAAAATTTGAGTGATTTTTCTTTTTCCTCAATTACTTTAAAATTCTGAAAACCTTTTTCCAACACGGCGTTCCAATTAACAGTTTGGAAAATAAAACGTCCTTTTGATCTCAGCTTATTATAAATTTTTTCGGCTAATTCCTTTTGAAGATTCTTCGGAATGTGCGGTAAAACATTTCCCACTGAATAGATCAAATCAAAATCATAGTCCAGCTGTTGTAGCTGCGTTATATCCATCTTGCGGAACTCAGCCCCTTTATATTTTTCCCGAGCAAAATTTATCATTTCGGCGTCGTTGTCTATCCCCAGCGCAAAGTCAGTCGCCGAACTAAACCTTGAAACGGTAGCGCCGGTTCCGCATCCGAGATCAAGAACCGAATTAAAGTTTGGAAGCATATAGCTTTTCAAAAACAAGAAAGTATTCTCCCGGTAAGGAAAAATGTCTTCATAATACTGAACGAAATCTGAATAGGTATTCATCTGATCAATTAATTATTTACTGAGACTGAATTAACGTTTTTTTGATATTTTATGGACTGAATTTGAGCAGCTATACTTAATGCTATTTCGAATGCCGACTCTCCGCCGATATCGAGTCCGATAGGAATAGCTAAATTTGAGAGATCGAGTGCTGTATTAATTTCTTCCTTCAATTTGCTGATCATCCCTTTAGCTTTAGATTTCGAAGCGATCACTCCTACATACTCAAACTTTAAATTGCGGGCATAGATTCTTTTCAAAATTTCATAATCGAATATGTGCTTGTGAGTTAAAATAACCGCGTAGGAATTTTCTTCCGGATTAAATTTATCCGCGAATTCAGTATATTCTGAAAGATGAAATTCCGCGGCGCCGGTATTTTTTCCATCGCCGTAGAGTTCCGGGCGGTTATCTATCAGGATCAGATGGTATCCCAATGGATTTAAGATTTTGAGGAGTGCGCTGCCTACATGGCCTCCGCCGAAAACATACACCGCAGGCTGATTGCCAAAGACCTCATAGAATATTTGAATTTCTCCGCTGCAGCTCATCGGTACAACGTTTTCTTCTTTGGAGTTGGGATTATCCGTAAGAGAATACTTCTTTAATCCGATTTCCCCGGATTTCATTCTTGCAACAGCCTCATTTGTTACTTCTGTTTCCAGCGCGCCGCCGCCAACCGTCCCAAATGTTTCTCCGGAATTTTCGATAACTAATTTGAATCCCTTTCTTCCAGGCACCGACCCGCGAATAGCTACAACAGTTGCTACCGCAAATTTTTGATTTGCTTCGAGAAGACTATTTATTTTTTTTAAAATTTCCATGTTATAAAATCTGAATTAATATTTAATTAATAAAATAAATATAAAGATAAACCACCGGCGCGATCAGGAACAGGGAATCGAATCGATCTAAGATTCCTCCGTGACCCGGAATGAGCGCGGAACTGTCCTTGACTCCAGCGTCACGTTTTAGAAGACTTTCAACCAGATCGCCGATCTGCCCGACTGTTCCGATGATAATCCCGATAATAATAACATCAAGTAAATTAAGAAAATCGAGGAAAATAAATTTAAGCGCTGCCATTGCGACTACCGCGAAAATAAATCCGGCCAGAGCTCCTTCCCAACTTTTGTTTGGACTAACACGAGGGTATAGTTTATGCTTGCCGAACGCGGTTCCGAGAAAAAAAGCTGCTGAATCGCAAACCCAGATGCCGATAAAAATAGCGATGATAAGCAAACCGCCGTTAATATATAATTCTTCCTGGTAAGAATAAATTTCACGTATGCGCAGTATGGAAGCAGCAAACAAACCAATGTAAGTGATTCCTAAAATTGTAAAGCCGACATTGTGAATAGCGGAACCTTTATTGCGGAAGAGTTCGTAAATAAGAGAGAGAGTTACGATTGATATTATTAATAAATCAACACGCAAAAATGGACTGTAATAATTTAAGACTAACAGAAAAACAGAAATTAATCCAAACCATAACTGTGGATTTATGTCTTTGTTTTTTGCCATTCCCGAGAGTTCGTGGAATGAAATTAATGCTATGCCGAGAACGAAGATCAGAAAAAAAATTCCGCCGAGATATGCAGCAAGCAGGATAAGCGGAATTGCAACAGCAGAAACAATAATTCTGACGGCGGTATTATTAAGCGCCATTATTCCTCATCGTCCTCTTCATGTTCCTCTTCGCTTTCCCGGTTAATATCGTTTATGATCCGCAATGCTTCGTCAGCATCTTTTTTCCGTACCAATACTTTGATAACCGCCAAATCACCAACGGCAGGAAAGCTCCTGTCCTTCTTCATCATTACGCTTGCTTCAATATCCGCGCCTTCCAAATTAGCTTTATACATATTGGCAACATATTCTTCATTTGTAGTATATACAACCACCCAATCTTGGTAATGAACAAGTTTTCCTTCGAAATCTTTTTCGGATACAAGTTCAACACCGCAGTCCGGGCAAACTTCTATTCCTTCCACATACTGATATTCACAATTTGGGCAGACCATATATTTCCTCCGGTTAATAAGTTTTTATATTTTTATAATTCTTTACAATAAAACGGAAAAATAGAATAAATACAACCAATAAAATTACGAAACTTACCGAATGCCATAGGAGTTCCGATTTATCCATAACCGTTGTGGAAACAAAATCTTCTTCTCCAAAAATAAAAAACACAATTAGCGCAAAAAGATTATTTAAGAAATGCAGAATTATCGGGATGAAAATGGACCCGCTCAAATAAGCCGTTAATCCAAAATACGCTCCTAAAATCAATAAAGCTATTAAACCATAAGGACTGAAATGATAAGCCGCGAAAAAGAACGCCGTTAATAAAACAGCAGTTACCGGTTTTGTTTTCAGCTCAAAACTTTTCTGAACAAATCCCCGGAAAAAAACTTCCTCGCAAATTGCTGGCGTTACGGCGACAACCATAACGATGAAAGACGCTTCGAAAAACGAATTCGCCGTAATTAATTCTTTATAAGTTTCTTCAATTAATTTATCTAATTGATCGAGAAAAGTTTTTGCCTGCTCGATAAACGGAACAAGATCGGCAAGATAAGTGATAAAATAGTTTTGGATGAATAACAAGTTTTGCAGAAAAGGAGTTAAAATTACCAAGCCTAAAACATAAAACCCTATCTCTTTTGCGGAAGGATATTTATAACGGATTACAGTTGAAACATCCTGATAAATTGATTTTGATAAAATTAGTGCCGGAAGTAGGATCAATAAAATTTGTCCGGCAACCGTAAAAAGTCGCAAGGCGTGAATGTTTGCTTCTTGTAAATTGAAGCCAAAGATAAGCAGGCTTATAACACTGCCGACAATTTGATAAAGCACGAAGACCAGAACCAGCCCAATAAGCGCGGCAACAACCGGAGATATTTTTGGATTCAGGCGGGAAGTTTTGTCTTCTATTTCTTCGTTAATTTCCGGATCGGTATTGTTCATAGATTAAAATTGATTATTGAAATTTCACCCGTAAAATACTCAACTTAATTGTCAAAATATAGTAATCAGCTTTCAATCCCCAACTCTCGATTTCAATTCGCCCGCGAGTCCTTCGTAAGCTGTAAGCTCGGCGTTTATCGATCCGATAATAATTTTGGTTTTTACTTTAACCGGAATCCTCAAATCATCGTCCGATAACCAGAGTACAATGCTTCCTTCGCTCTTGAATAATCCGCCTTCTTCCACCAACGGTTCAACCATTATGCATTCGAAAGTTCCTGCTTCAACTTCAATCGTTTCCTTCCCCAGGTATACAACATCAAGAGGATAAACTTTATCTTTATAAAAATTTTCAAGATGTACCCTGTCGCCTCTTTCCAGCTCTTCGTACTCAAAAGTACGCGCCAGATAAAAAGCGGAAACAATATCGTTTACATATTGCGGAATATCATAAGAGCCTTCTGAAGTTTTTGCCTTTCCCCTTCGCTGATCGAAGAACGCCGCGAAATCCCGCTTATAACCGCCTTCTCTAATATGCTGTTCGAACCGCCACGGAAATAATCCTTCCTTATCGAGGTACGATTCATATCTGTCCCGCACTTTGTAAAACGGATCGAAACTCGAAACAGAATTTACGCGGAATGTGATGTGATAAACATCCCGCCCCGAAATTTTTTTAAATTCCGGAATCGCCATTTCCGCAACCCCTGCTGTAACAAATCCATATTTTACATCAAATGTTAATTTTTCACCGACGGTAAAAGCTTCGTTTTCAATCTCTCTAAAATCGTCTGCCTGCGCAAAAATCAAATTTCCGCCAAGCATCAATAAAAATGTATATATAAATTTTATTTCGCGTATCATCAGTTCTCCGGACTAAACTCTGAATATAAAACTTTTTTCAGTTTTTCAAAAACTTCCTTCGCTGAAATGCTTTTCATACAATTTGTTCGTTCACATTGTTTCCTTGTGCAGTTCCTGCAGTCAATATCCGGAGTAAAAATCAATTTCCTGTTTGTAAAAGGACCCCAGCGGACCGGGGAAGCCGCGGGAAATTTAGGATAGAACCCGACAACAAACTTTTTTAAAGAAGCTGCAATGTGTATAGGCCCCGTCGAATTCGCGATAAGAACATCAGTCTCGTTTATTAAAGAGATGAGTTCCTCGAGATTAAATTTTCCTGCAAAATTTTTTGTTTTGGATGACGAGATTTTTTCGCAAATATTAAATTCTTTTTTAGTTCCGGTTAATATCAATTCAACATCCAAAGTTGAAAGATAAGAAACCAAATCCTTAAATCCTTCAATCGGAAAATCGACCGCGCTTCCGCCGCTTCCGGGATGAATAATTATTATCGGTTTTGATTTATCAATTTTATATTCATCAAAAACTTCTTTTATTTTTTTTGATTTTTCTTCTGAAACGCAAATTCCGAACTCAGCGTTCTCTTCACGTATTTCTTCATCTATCCCAAAAAATTTTAAAAGTTCAATATTGTGAACCAGCTCGTGTTTGGTTCCGTATTTTCTGTGCACATAAAGTTTTTTATTGAAGAGGAAGGAATACCACCTAAATCCTGTTCCTATACGAGTAGTTATTTTTGCTAAAAAAATTAAACGTGCTATTCTGAACGAAGGATGAACAACGATTGCAGAATCAAAATTAAATTTTTTTATTTCATTTAGCAGGGCCGAAAAATTTTTCGCTTCATCGTAAATAATAAGGTCATCAATAAATTTATTATTTTGCACAAGAGGGGAGGTATATTTCCGAACCATAAAAACAAGTTCCGAATTAGGATAATTCTTTTTGATGAGATTAGCCATCGGTAAAGTTAAAACTACGTCGCCAATCCGGTCGGTTCTTACTACTAGTATATTTTTCGGTGTGTTCATCGTTTGGAGACGTATCGGTTATCTTTAATGTAGAAACGCCAAGGCAGCTCAGTTGATTTTTTTATGCCGATTCTTTTACTTCTAACAATATCGGCTTCAGATACTTTTTTATTTTTTAGCAGAAATATTTCATCTCCCATAAGGTCGACTCCATTTTCCTCTCTCGCTATATCGAAAGCCTGACAAATTTTCCCGGGTCCGCTTGTAAGGTTCTCCTTCTCTTTTTCCGATATTTTGTTTTTCCCGAAACGGTTTTCAGCCATTATCTCGATTCCTTCAAGCGGCTCAATTCCCCTTATCAAAATCGCTTTGCCTTCATCTTTTTTCCCGGATACAACGTTGCAGCAAAAATGAACTCCGTATGTAAAATAAACATAGAGATAACCGCCTTCTTCAAACATAATTTCGTTGCGTTTTGTTTTGCCGCGGAAAGTGTGAGAGGCTTCGTCAATCTCGCCGTCATACGCCTCCACTTCAACGATTTTCCCCGCTAAAATTTTACCGTCTAACTTTCTGATAAAATATTTCCCGAGAAGGTCTTCCGCTACGGTAAGTAATTCCCTTGTGTAAAAATTTTTAGTTAATTTATTTAGAAGGTTAAGTCTATGCATTAATTTTATTTGATAACTCTTCTCAATTTTTTTGGTTTTTGCATACCAATAACTTTCGAACAGGTTGGGAAATGGGCACTGCTTTCTTATTTGCTGCTGACTATTACTGCTTTTTCATCGCTTCTTCGACTTCAGCAATCTTTTTTCTAAAGTATACTTCATTTTCGGGTTGAATCGTTACAAGTTTTTCGTAAATCGATTTGGCTTCCTCCAAATTTCCCTGCGCAAAATAAATTCCTGCCAGTGTTTCGGAGACCAAATCTTCGCCGCCAAAGAAATTGAATATTCCACCCTGTTTAGGCTTGTCTTCCTTAGGTTCCGGTTCGGGATTCTCTTTCTCTCTATTTTCGGTATCTGTTTTCTCTTCCTCGTTTATCTCTAAATTCTCGTCACGCGAAATTTTTGCTCCGGATAATTCCTTGGCTAGGTTTTTAAGCTCGTCATCCTTTTCATCTGTCACCGTAGAATTTGAAAAATCTTCATCATTGTCTATTCTGATCTTCCGGTATCTTTCGAGTCTTTCCATATAATAGTGAAAAGTTTTCTCTGAGTTTAAGATATCGCTTGCTTTTTTTATGTTTATTTCTGCTTCTCTAAAAAATCCGGTAGCTGCTAGCGTTTCTCCGTAGAGAAGAAGCGCGGTTGGATAATCGGTGAAGCGAATAATGTTTTTTTGAAGAATTTCCATAGCTCCGGAATAATCTTCCTTTTTTAATTTTTTATCCACAAGCCTTACAAATAAAGGTGATTTGGGATTCGAATTTAAAATATCATCGATTTTTTCTTCCAATTTAGGCATGTCAAATTCCAATAATAATTTTGTTTACCAATCCGCTACAACTCCAAGTAGAATATCTTCTGTTAATTTGTCTGTAGCGTCTTCAATTGCGCTGCTGCGTGCTTCCAAATAATCTCCGGTATCGGTTCGGAAATCGGAATAGTTCGAAAAATTTTTTTCAAAAATAGTTTCCCTTTTTACCAGGTCCCTGTAAACGGCTTTAACTGTGATCGTAATTCTTCTCGTCTCCACATTCTCGCCTTCTGTAACTGCGGAAGGAGCTTCAGGCACAGATAAGATAGTAACTTCTAGAAGAGCGTCGGCATTTGTTTTGTCCGCAACTTCCAAAGAGTTATCATTGATAAATTTTTGAATTAATTCATCCGTAAAAGTTTCCCGCAGTCCGGGCTCACCGCTTCCACTTCGATCTTCAACAACCGGTATAGCAATAGTTTTTAAATGACTTGGAACCGATGCGCCGGTGAATGAATAGCTGCAAGCGGCGGCAAGAATTCCGGTCATCAAAATAAAAATAATGTTTTTATTGGATATCATAATCTTTCAGTTTCCTGTAAAGTGTACGCTCACTAATTCCCAATAAATTTGCCGCTTTTCGTTTGCTCCCGTGTGTGTAGTTCAGCGTATTAACAATAGCTTCTTTTTCCAGCTGATCAAGCGGAACGATCTCTTTGCTGTTTCCATTATGCATCGAGTTAATTTCCCGCTCATTACGGTAAGCAATATCTTTCAAGTCTTCCAAATCTTTCTTTATTTCGTACAAAGCTCTGTAAAGCATTTCGCGGTCCAGGGTTTCGGCCGGTTTGTTCAGATGTACCGGCAGAAAACGATTTTCTTGTTTCGATTCGAAATTGGTTAGAAGCGGCAAAAAATCCTCTGCAGTTAATGATTTGCTCTTACTTAATGCGGCAGCAGTTTCAACGGCGTTTTTTAATTCGCGGATATTTCCCGGCCAGCTGTAATTCATTAATAGATCCAAAGCGTCTTTGGATAAACTCGATTCCGGCTGATTGTTTGCATAACTATATTGTTCAAGAAACTTTTTAGCAAGAAGATGAATATCTTCTATTCTGTTGCGGAGCGGCGGAATAGTTAATGATACGGCTTTTAATCTGAAGTAAAGATCTTTTCTGAATCTTTTTGCATCTACTTCTTCCTGAAGATCCTTGTTCGAAGCAGCGATAATCCTTACATCGACTTTTGTTGTGGTCTCACTGCCGATAGGCATGAACTCTTTGGTCTCCAAAACCCGAAGCAGTTTTACTTGCGTGGTTAAAGGCATCTCTCCGATCTCGTCTAAGAATAAAGTGCCCTTGTCAGCAATTTCAAAATAACCTTTCCTGTCGTCTAAAGCTCCGGTAAACGATCCTTTTTTATGACCGAATAATTCGCTTTCTAATATTCCCTCCGGAATTGCTCCGCAGTTTACGCTTACTAATTTTTCTTCCGCTCTAAAACTGTAACCGTGAATCGCGCGGGCAAAAACTTCTTTTCCTGTTCCGCTTTCGCCGTAAAGCAATACAGAAATATCCGACTTCGCGACCTGCATTACGATATCAACAAGATCTTTCACTTGTCGGGAACGCCCTATTATACCGAATTTTTCTTTGAATTCTTCTACTGCCATATTAGCTATTTGGATAAACTCTTTTGCTATGTTACTCAATCTTGTAATTTAATAAAAAGAGATGATTTATTTAATTAGTAAACCATCGTAAGCTATAATTATTTTGTTTTTTATTTTGGAAGATAAGCCTGAATACCAATTCAGAATATCTTTTTCGTACTCATCGCTTATGTGCGTTAAAATTAATTTGCCGGGATTTTTCGAATTGTACAGTTCTTCAATTTCTTCGAGTGAAACATGGGTCGTTTCGGTTATGAAAATATCGTTTTCATCGAATAAATAAAGATCTTCCGCGTTTTTAACATCCGCAGTATACACAATTTTTCTGTTGTCGGCTGCAAATAAAAAACTTGAAGAAACAAATCCTATTTCATCGTAGCCATCGGGATATTTTTCTTTGGTTATATGCCGGTTTTGCTTTGCTGAAAATCTTATTGATGAATCTAGTTCGGTTTCTTTTTCAAAATCGAAACCGGCAATGGATAAATTAAAACCGATTGTTTCTTGAAAAAGATAAGAGTGATTGATGAATGAAATTAATGCATCTTCAAGAAGTCGATGAGTAAATATTGTTAAGTCAGAACTTCGTCCATTTAGTTTCATTTGAGTTAAAAGTGAAGCGATACCGGCAAAATGGTCGGCATGATTGTGCGAAAAAATAATTGAATCGATTTTGTTTATATCTTCATTAATATTAAGAAGCGCTCTCGATATTCCGTCACCGGCGTCTACAAGCAGTGAATAACCATTATGTTTAATTATGAAAGATGAATGAAATCTTTTAAGACTGGTTTTCCCCGATCCTGTTCCGGCAAATAGAATCTCCAATTAAAACACCTTTACTTTAACGATACGACTCTACCTTTCAATTTATATTTTTTTGATAGATGATCAAGTAAGGATAGTGCCGATTGCTCATCCGTAAATTTTCCCGCAGTCACTACATTAAGGATTGAGCCGCCGACTTCTTTTGTTTGTATGGATGAATTATATCCATCTGAAGTTAGATTATCTTTAAGGCTTACCGCGTTCTTTACGTTCATAAATGCCCCGGCCTGCACTGTATATTTACTCTGAGCGGGTGCTGCTTCAATCATATTTTCGGAAACCGTTTCGGCATTTTCTATTTCCCGCTCAATCTTCGTGGCTGATTCCTGCTTGTTCAAATCTACTTGGGATTCATCTCCCGATATTTCTCCGCTGAGAGCAACATTTTTCTCATTCAGATACGGAGATGAAGGATAACTGTTTTTGAGTATGTTAAAATATAAATTTGCTTTATTATAAACACCAAGGGAATAATAGTAAGAATATATCCGGTAGAGAGCATCGTCCGCAAATTTATTTCCATTGTGGGCTTTATAAAATTCATCAAACTTTACAACGGCTTCTGAACCGTCTTCTGTTAGAACCGCGTCGAGATATTTAACCTCCGGATTATCCGGATATTTTATTTTCAACTCGTTCAAATTTTTCTTGGCGACAAAAATATTCCCTGCTTCGATCTGTCTCAAAAATGGATCGATATTGACTTCCTGCGCGGATAAAATTCCCGCGGAGACAAAACACAAAAAAATTATTCTTTTAATCATGCGGTTAAGATCTCTTTAATTCCCGATAAACTTACTTTCTCAATATAATCACCGAACAACGTTGCCGAAGTTGCGCGGTTGATTTTTATTTTTACATAATCGCCTACGCTAATTTCTTCGGAGACAGGAATGATCGCGATTTTGTTGGAGTCCGTCCGCCCGGAAAAATAATCATCCGATTTTCTGCTGAATCCCTCGATCAAAACGATCTCTTCTTTTCCTATCAATTCCTGATTGATCTCGGAAGCGATCCGCTGCTGAATATCTATTATCTGGCTTAGTCTCTTCGATTTTATTTCTTCCGGAACATCATCTTCCATTTTGTAAGCTTTCGTGCCTTCGCGCGCAGAATATTTAAACATGTATGCGCCATCGTATCTTACTTTTTGAAGTACATCCAAAGTCGAAAGATGATCTTCCTGGGTTTCGGTAGGGAAGCCGGCAATAATATCAGTTGAAAAACTTACGCCTGGAATTATCTCCCGTGCTTTATCGATTATGTTGAGATAATGTTCAATTGTATAAGTTCTGTTCATCAAATCCAAAATTCGATCTGAGCCGGACTGAACGGGAAGGTGAATATAGTTGCACAAGTTCGGATATTCCGCAATTGTGTACAGAAGTTTGTCCGAAAGATCCTGCGGATGAGATGTTGTAAACCGGATTCTCATCTCCGGATCGACAGAGGCGCTTGCCGCAAGAAGATCCGCAAAATCCTGCCCGTTAAAATTATATGAGTTTACATTTTGTCCGAGAAGTGAAATTTCTTTGAAACCGCGTTTTGATAACTCACTTATTTCCGCCACGATTGAGTCGAGGCTCCGGCTTCTTTCTCT
Organism: uncultured Melioribacteraceae bacterium; assembly: GCA_963821715.1. Classification (GTDB taxonomy): domain Bacteria; phylum Bacteroidota; class Ignavibacteria; order Ignavibacteriales; family Melioribacteraceae; genus CAWGET01. Next base: position 156,954 of record CAWGET010000010.1, on the reverse strand, counting down.
TCCGCGGGTAAACGGGACGACGCAGTAAGTGCAGAATTTATCGCAGCCGCGCATAACAGAAATCCACGCGGAAAGTCCGTCTTCCCTGTACGGAATAATATCGTCATAAGTTTCTGTTCGTGAAAGCTTAACCCCTATTCCTTTCTCGCCGCCGAAAGCTCCGTCAATAAATTCAGGCAATCTTCTGTACTCATCCGGGCCCACAACCAGATCGACTATTTTCTTTTCCTCTATCAGATCCTTACGAAGCCTTTCCGCCATACAGCCAAGTATCCCGACAACCGTAGAAGGCTTTTTGGCTTTCATCTTTTTTAAATTACCTAGTCTGCCGTAAATTCTCTGTTCGGCGTTATCCCTAATGCTGCAGGTATTAAGCAGAACAACATCTGCTTTTTCAATATCTTCGGTCAGGTCATATCCTTTATTAGAAAGAATGCCTTGAACCAATTCCGTATCGGCAAGGTTCATTTGACATCCGTACGTCTCTATATATACATTGTTTTTGTTCATCTTATTAAAAACTGCCTTTCAAATCTTTGTTAAATAGAACATAATAAAATTAAAAATTACGAATGCAAAAATACCAAAAACCACGTAAAGAAAAATTCTTTTCTTTTTTTGATCTTTATGAAGATCGGGATAATTATCTTTTCTTGAATTTTTTAATCCAAACATTATCTTATATATTAAATTCGTTAGCAATTAAATAAATTATTTATTTCTATATCGAATTACAATATCAATTTTTAGAACTAGAGAAATTGAAAAGATTTACAAATAAAACAAAAGAGGGTTTGATGGATCTGAAAAACAAAATAGTTCTCGTAACCGGTGGAACTTCGGGTATCGGTCTTGCCATTGCAAAAATGGCAAAAGAAAAGGGCGCTTCGGTGATTGTGAACGCGCGGGACGAAGAAAAAATAGAAAAGGTCAAAGCAGAGTTTGGATTTGACGCTTATAAATGCGATGTATCTAAAGAAGAAGACGTTCTCAGTCTTTTTAGTGAAATAAGAAAGAAGTATAACAAATTGGATGTTTTAGTAAACAACGCCGGGTTTGGGAATTTCGCGAAATTAACCGAAATTGATTCCAAAGAATTTAAAGATGTACATTCAACAAATGTATTCGGGGCAATGTTAATGGCGAGAGAAGCGGCAAAAATATTTCAGTCGCAGCACTCCGGAAATATTGTGAATATCTCTTCCACTGCTGGGACTAAAGGTTTCGGCGGCGGAAGTGCTTATGTAGCTTCAAAATTTGCTTTGAAAGGAATGACCGAATGCTGGAGAGCCGAACTGCGTCCATACAATGTACGCGTAATGTTGGTTAACCCGAGCGAAGTACAAACGGAATTTGCGTCTAGATCCCGCGGAGAAAGGCGGGCATATAATCCTTCCAAGCTGCATTCCGAAGATATTGCTCATTCGGTAATAACGGCTTTGGAAATGGATGATAGAGGTTTTATACCTGAATTAACTGTTTTCGCAACAAATCCAAAAGATTAAAATGGACCAAAAAGAACAAAAAAAGATGGCTGCCGAAAGAGCGGTTGAGCAAGTTCAGTCCGGTATGGTAATCGGGCTCGGAACCGGAAGTACTTTAATCTTCGCGCTAAGAAAAATTGCTGATAAGATCGGATCTGGTGAATTGGAGAAAATAAAAGGAATAGCCACTTCGGACAAAACGGAAGACGACGCATTGAAATACGGAATTCCTCTGACCAATCTGTTAGAGCATCCCGAAATTGATTTGACCATCGACGGCGCGGATGAAGTTGATAAGAACCTAAACGTGATTAAAGGCGGCGGCGGAGCGCTTCTCCGTGAAAAGGTTGTAGCACAGGCAAGCAAAAAAGTAGTTATTATTGTAGATGAGTCCAAACTTTCGGAAAAACTTGGGGAAAATTTTTATCTGCCGGTTGAAGTATTAAAGTTCGCTTACGGATCGGAGAAAAAATTTCTTGAATCCCTCGGCGCCAAAGTTAAAAGGCGAGAAGGAAAAACCGGGTTAGCTTTAATTACTGATGAAGATAATTTTATACTGGACTGTGAATTTGGAACGATCGAAGATCCTGCAGAGCTTTCCAGAAAATTGAACGAACGCGCAGGAATTATTGAGCACGGAATTTTCCTCGGTTTGGCGGATGAGGTTATCGCCGGAACTTCCGAAGGAATTAAGGTACTAAAAAGAAAATAAGCACAGTTATTAAAGCAAAAACAAGATTAATATTTATTCATTATTAATAGCTGGCTGCTTGTAATTTAAACGGTCATAAAGATCATCTGAATATTAACTATGATTTCTTTAAAAATTAAAGAAGCGGTTTTTAAATCCGTACACACAACCGAAAATATTTTCGATAAAATTAAGTTTGCATTCCGGAAAAATGTAGGAATGCTTAAGCCACTTAAAATAGAACCGTTTCTCGGTTACGCGAATAAAAACCATGTGGTTCTGCACGGAAGGGTTTTGGAAAATCAAAATATCAATCCCGCGAAGGAGGAAGACACCCTTTTCAATAATTTTAAAACTGCCATAAAAAGGTTTAATACGGCGGAAGCACCTGATGTGGAAATCGAGTTATCGATCGGAAATTCAAAAACAAAAATAATTACCGACGACGAAGGATATTTTGACGCACAATTGTTCAACGTCGAAATTCCCGGCGGAGAAGGATTTATAAGGAATTACAATGCCGGGATCACACATAATCCTCATTGGTCAGGTGAAACTTTACGCGCGGAAGGTGAATTTATTTTCCCGGCTCCGGATGCTGAATTCGGTGTGATAAGTGATATTGATGATACTGTAATAAAATCGGACGTCACTAATTTACTCAGAATGATTCGCCTTACATTTTTCAATAATGAGAAAACCAGAGTTCCATTCCCCGGTGTATCGGAGTTTTATCATGCATTACATAAAGGTAAAAGCGGAATTGCGCAAAATCCAATTTTTTATGTCAGCAACAGTCCATGGAATTTATATGATCTTCTGAAATCGTTTTTGGATTTTCATGATATACCGGCAGGCCCGCTTCTGCTGCGCGATATAGGAATAGACAATGATAAATTTATTTCTTCTAATTCCTACAATGGTAAAGTTTTTAGAATAGTAAAATTGCTGAAATTTTATCCGGATTTGAAATTTGTTCTGATCGGAGACAGCGGTGAAAGAGATCCTGAAATTTATGAAGAAATAACGCAAATGTTTCCCGACCGAATATTAGCGGTTTATATCCGGGATGTAACTTTAATCCGTAAACCGGCGCTTAAAAAAATCGGTGAACGAATAAAAGGGAGAAATGTAGAATTTATGGTAGTTGAGGAATCCGGAGAAGCTGCAGTAAACGCCGCGGAGATTGGTTTAATTAAGGGAGAAAACGTAACAGTGATTAAAAATGCCGAGAAAGAAGATTCATAATCTTTACATTTTGAACTTAAAAATTATATTAATGTTGTTATAATAAATACTTAACAAGGAGAAATAATGGAAAAGAAAGAGCAGATTGTTGAAGGATTAATTAGAGCTTATTGGGCTGAACTTGAAACAGTAATGAATTACATTTCGAACTCGACTAACTTAGACGGAGTTAGGGCTGAAGAAATTAAGAAATCGCTTGCTGCTGATGTTGCCGAGGAATTAACTCATGCACAAATGTTGGCAAAAAGAATAAAAGAATTAAAAGGCACAGTGCCCGGTTCTTTGGATATTAAACCAACGCAGAAATCTCTGCAGCCAAATGACGATTCTACAAATGTTGAATATGTAATTAAAGGTGTTATAGACGCGGAAACGGACGCAATAAACCATTACACTAATTTAATTAAACTTTGCGACGGCGTAGATTGGGTAACTCAGGATCTTCTGATTACGCTTCTCGCCGACGAAGAGAGTCATAGAACAATGTTCGAAGGATTCTTAAAAGAATATTCCAAGTAGCTGATTATATTTTGCGGTGCGGAAAATTTTCTGCACCGCCTTTTTTACTGCCTCATGTTTGGAACAAACCGACCTTACCGCTGTTAAAATTCTCAATAAATAGCTTAAAAATTATTATTTTTCGATTCAAAATTTTAGATAAAGGGAAGAAATGAATTCCGTTAAAACAGTTTTTTTAATGACGTTGATGATGGTGCTCTTTCTGTTCGTCGGTTCAATGCTTGGAGGCGAAACAGGTTTGATCATCGCTTTCGTATTTGCTTTAGCGATGAATTTCGGCTCGTACTGGTTTTCTGATAAAATTGTATTAAAAATGTATCGGGCACAGGAAGTGAAACCGGAAGAATACCCGCAGCTCTTTGAAAGCGTAAATATTTTATCGCAGAGAGCAAAAATTCCGATGCCGAAAGTTTATGTTATTAATAGTCCGAACCCAAATGCATTTGCAACAGGAAGAAATCCCGAGAACGCTGCGGTTGCGGTTACAACCGGTATTATGCAGATGCTTACTCGCGAAGAACTAGACGGAGTAATCGCGCACGAGTTAACTCACGTCAGCAACAGAGATATTTTGGTGGGAACAATCGCGGCTACATTAGTCGGCACAATAACATTTGTGGCACGGATGGCCGGATGGGCCGCAATATTCGGAGGACGAGATGACGACGATACCGTTTCTTCACTTGCTCTGATTATCATAGCTCCCATTGCAGCAGTTCTGCTTCAGCTGGCTGTTTCCCGCTCGAGAGAATTTATGGCTGATGCCGGCGGTGCAAAGTTGACCGGAAATGCCCTCTATCTCGCATCGGCGCTCGAAAAGCTTCATCAGGGAAATAAAAAGATTCCTATGAAAAACGCTGCTCCGGCAAGTGCACATATGTTTATAGTAAATCCTCTCAGTGGAAAATCAGTAATGAAATTATTTTCCACTCATCCTCCGATGGAAGAGCGGGTTAAGAGATTACACGAAATAGCAAGAGATGTAAGATAATTTGCGAATTAATTTTGTAGATAAATTTGTTATATTAAAGTTTTAAATATTTTCGGCGGCGATTTGAGATTTACGGCAAAAATTTTGGTTTTGCTTACTTTTTTGTGCTTGCAAATTCAGGCGCAGTCTTCATCCAACCTTGATAGAATTTATCAATTAATTGATAAATCGGTTGACGGGATCAGTTTGAAACTAGATAATTCAAAGGAATATCAAATCGAGTTCAGCTTACCGTCGGAATATTCAATCTTAAAAAATATTGTTCTGAATAAATTTAGAGAAAAAAGCAAAGCTTCTTTTGTAGAAAATAATTCCGGAAGAAAATTAAATTATTCCATCGCAGATGCGGGGATAAAATATGATAAAATATTTCGCAAGGGATTTTTAGGTTCTTATCATGTTGAAAGAAACTCATTTCTCGAGGGAAGTTATTCTATTTTACACGATGGTAAAGTAACGGTTGCGGAAGTATTTAATTATTCTGAAACCGATACTGTAAAGAATAGCAATTTGGACGAACTCGAAAGCCGGGCATTGCCTTTTACAAAAAGCGATAGACCCGCGGAGCCTTTTTGGGACAGCCTGTTGGAACCGGCTGTCGCCATCGGAACTGCGGCGGTTACTATTTTTCTTTTTTTCTCTGTTAGAAGCAAATAAATTTTAATTAATCGGGGAAATTCTCAATCTAATGAAATCATTAAAAAATTATTTTAAAATTTTAAGTCTTGCGTTTTTAATGTTTACGCTCTGGTCTTGCTCATCGGGCACAAATACATCGCTCCTTCCGCCGGATGAACATCTTGCTTATGCGATGCAGCTTTATAACGATGGTGAATATCTCACTTCCATCGATGAATTTCAGGCGATAATGCTTCAGTATCCCGGCAAGGAAGTTGCCGACGACGCGCAGTATTATCTTGGAATGTCTTATTTCAAAAGAGGCGAATATATTCTTGCGGCTTATGAGTTTAGCAAATTAATTCAAAATATTCCTGCCAGCGATTTTGTGCCGGACTCTCAATATAGGCTTGCTGAATCGTACTATAGATTATCTCCACCATATCAGCTTGAACAAAAATACACAACAAAAGCCATCGATGAGTTTCAAGCTTTTATTGATTTCTTTCCGACCAATGAGCGTGTAAAAGAAGCCGAGGAGAAAATCGCCGAATTGAATAATAAACTCGCCGAGAAAACTTTCAAGTCGGCGGAAATTTACGAGAGGATGTCTTACTACAGCGCCGCTGTTGAGTATTACAATATTGTAGTGGAGAATTATCACGATACACCTTACGCTCCTCAAGCTCTTTACAAAAAAATTAAACTTCAGTTGGATCGGGATAATTATGAGGATGCGCTGAACTCCATAAATTCTTTTCTGGAAAAATATCCCGAAAATAAGTATACAAATGATATACAAAAGTTACGGGAACCATTATTGAGCAGACGTTAATGGATAAAGGAAAAGCAGAGTAAACCCGTAAGCGCTTCTTTTGTCGCGATGACGGAGTTGGTTCTTCCCAATTACACAAATCAGTTGGGGAATTTACTTGGCGGGCAGTTGATGCACTGGATAGATATCTGCGCCGCTCTTGCCGCACAAAGGCACACGAGGCGTGTTTGTGTTACTGCCTCAGTAGATAGGATCGATTTTCATGAGCCGATAAATCTCGGCGATATTGTTACACTCTATGCTTCGGTTAACAGGGTTTTTAATACATCCATGGAAGTCGGAGTTAAAGTTTTTTCAGAATCTCATAAGAGTCCTTCGCGTAAACATACAAATTCAGCATACTTAACATTTGTTAGTCTTGATGATAAAAGAAAACCCGTTAAAACATTTCCGGTTAATCCGGAAACCGAAGATGAAAAAAGAAGATATGAAGAAGCTTTACTTAGAAGGAAGAAACGGCTCAAATTACGTTAAATATTTTTTGCTGATATTCTTTTTCGCTATTCTTTCAGGTTCTGATTTTGCCCAAACAATTAACGGCTTCTGCGGCTTCAGGGAATTTGAGACAAGCGAAGGCAACAAAAAATTTTTTATAGATGAAAATCTATTAGCTTTCGGCTCAACCGAAAAATCAATTACGCTGCACCATAATTTTCTTTCTCCCAATCCGTCATCCGGAACAACACTCTTTTTCCCTTACCTTATTAGCGATCTTAAATCTTTCGGGAATGAACAAAATAAAAACAGCTATATCTTTACTTCCAGAAAAGAAAGAAGAGCAGGCTGGTTTGTCATAGAAGATTCCGCGGATTTGAAAATTATGGATGAAATAAAATTTGAATCTTATCCCGGACAAATATTAGTTGATGATTTTAATCGGGATGGAAAGCCGGACGGAATAATTTCGGGAAATTCTTTTGACGGTTTAAGTCTTCTTCGAAAAAGCAAAGGCAAACTCCGCGAACATAAAATTGTGCGTAACCGTGTCTTTTCCTCTGCAGCTTCTATCGACCTCGATTACGATGATTATCCGGATATTGCCGCAGTCGATTTGTTCAGCAATAAACTTATTTTCTTTTATAATAACCAATCGGGGGATTTTTATGAAAACCGTTCACTCGACTTTACTGATGAAATAAAAAACATCATATCTTTGGATTTTAACTCGGATGGTTTTGCAGATATCCTCCTTCACACAAATAAAAACATAACACTGCTTAAGGGCGATTCAGTCTCATCATTTGCGGAAAGAAAGATAATTAAAACCGAAGGAAGTATTTCCAAACTGATTGCCTCAAATATAAACGATGATGGATTTAGCGATTTTATTTTACTCGATCAAAGCGATGATATAATCAAATTACTTTTAAGCGGAAAAGCGGATGCATACCGTGAAATTGTTATGCTTAAAAGCAGAGGAATTACTGATCTCTCTGTTGTTGAAGAATCCGGCGACCGGGAAAGTATTGACGGACTGTTTGTTCTTACCGGGGAAGGAAAAATTATTAATCTATATAAGACCGAAGAAATTAAAGGTTTTTTTAGGATAAGTCTTGGCGCTGTTCCCAAAGCCGTTTCACATTTTGGAAAAGATAGAAAGCTGGCATTTGTAGACGAACATAATAATTCGCTAAAGATTATTTCTTCGTCCCCAAATTTTCTTTTTGATGAAATAAATTCTTACAGGCTTTCGCAAACTTTTTCAAACATTTATTCTGTGCAAATCCCGAAAGGGAAATCGGCGGCATATCTTTATTCTCCGGGTGAAAAGTTAATTGAGATTTTGAAATTTGATGCTGGGATGAATAAAATAAGTGAAACAAACTTATATGCAAACAAACCTATAAGGGAAATTGCCGTTGGGGTAGGCAATGAAAAAGATTCCATTTATTCTATTGTGGAAAAAAATAAAGTTGTGGATAAACTTCTCTTTGCTTATAAAGACTTCCGATATGCCGCCGAGGTAAAAGACTCTTTGTTTATAAACAGTATCGCCTCAAAATTTTCACTCACTAATCCCGACACAATTTATTCCTGGACCATGGAAGGCGATTCAATTCATTTGAATCTTTTTCATTCAGACTCATTATACGAAAAAATTCATTCAATGCCGGTTGATGATTCTGTCTCGGTGGAGATGTTTAGCATCGGCAGCAAAATAATCAATATTATAAAAGATAAAAACTCGGTTAGAGGATTGTCAATCGAAAACGGTGAGCAGGAATATCTTTTCGTCGATAGTAAATCTTTCGAATTAATAAAGAACAATGAATCATTTTTCAGTGACGTATTTAGCGCGGATGAATATTTGTATGCATATAAGAATAAAAATCTATATAAATTTACTTTTGAGTTTAACGCGTTAAAATATATAAGCCGGATTGAAACAGAAGAGATGAATAGTTATTTTATCTCGAAGTTTTTTAAAAATATCGGGACAGATAAAAAATATTTGATTTATACTTCCCCTGGAAAAAGCTATATAACATTTAGATGGATAGATTAAAAAACATTTTATTTATAATATTATTTTCGGCATTCGGTCTGCAGGCGCAAAATTTAGATTCGCTTTATAATGAGTTTATTTTTCACAGAACCGGGGAAAGAGCCGATGGAATAGCTACAAAACCTTTGGCGATTGGAGAAAATAAATCCACATCGGAATTTAAATGTGGATTTGGAATTACATCCATTGTCAAATCGAACTTGAATAAATTTTCACCGGAACAACAAAATTTTTTACAAAATATTTTAGAGCGTCCGGAAACCGAAACGAGCATTGTTACACCAAAAGGATATTTTAGAATCCATTTTGACACTGACAGTTCGTCACTTAATTATCCCACTTATGATGTTGATTTACTTGCAGCTTCTCTCGATTCCGTCTACAATTACGAAATTAATACATTGGGATATCCATCCCCGCCTCCGGATGATTTAGGCGGCGGCGATAATCTTTATGATGTTTATATTCAAAGTTCAATCGATTACGGTTATACAGAATTTGAACGTTCACTCGGAAATAATAAATACAGTTCTTTCATGGTTATAAATAATGATTATAAATATTTTAAAACAAAAGGGTTGAACGCGGCTAAAGTAACAGCAGCACATGAGTTTCATCACGCAATTCAACTTGGAAGATACATCTATCGAGAAGAAGATCTTTTCTTCTATGAGATGACCTCGACTGCCATGGAAGAATTTGTCTTCGACCAGATAAACGATTATTACTATTACATGAATTCCTACTTCAGTTATCCATACAAAACTTTATCGGATACAAGAGGCGGCGGATACGATATTGCGCTCTGGAATATTTTTCTTGTTGAAAAATACGGGCACGAAATCATAAAGCGTATGTGGGAATTGATGCCGACTACACGCGCTGTAAGAGCAATCGGCTTGGCGATTGACGAAGAAGGTTCAACGATAAAAAGTGAATTGAATGAATTCGGAGTCTGGACTTACTTCACAAACAACCGTGCAATTGAGGGGGAATATTTTGAGGAAGCCAAAAACTATCCTTTAATAAAGCCTTTGATGACGATCAATTTTTCTCCGCCCTCAGATGAGACGACGATCAATCAAGCTAACCCTTTATCGAATAATTTTCTGCAGTTTACCGATTACACCACAGGCGCGCAGGATACTTTGATGATCATCTTAACCAATGGCGATCTGATAAGCGCGATTGACGGAGAAGGAAAAACACTTGATGTTACTTATATTTTGAGTGACAATTTCGAGGAAGGTTCCGAATCTATTTTTGATAGATATTACGCGAAAGTTCAAAGTTCGGAAGCTAGTTTTTTTATGGTCTCATCAATTTTTAACAATCGTGTTCAGGGCGAACCGGCGCGGGAAGAAATCAGCTTTGTATATCCGCAGCCATTCAGTTATTCCAACAACACAAATATCCATATTCCGGTGCTGGAAAACGGCGGCGAACCTATTCTGCTGAATATTTACAGTGTTAGCATGGATTTAGTATATAGCGGTGAGTTCTCACCGGCAAGGCTTTCAAATACCATATTGTGGAATGGCTTAAACGCAAACGGCGAAAAACTCGCAACCGGGGTTTATGTTTATGCGGCTAAATCGGACAATGAAATTAAAATAGGCAAACTAGTAATTTATAATGAATAAATATTCTCTTACTGCGGAAAACGTAACACAAACCTTCGGCAGACGGCTCATTTTTAAAGATATTAATTTTTCCTTTACCAGCGGAAGGATTTACGGACTTACCGGCTCTAACGGTTCCGGTAAATCTACGCTTGCGAAGATCTTAAGCGGCATCATATCCCAAACGCGCGGAAAAGTAATCCACCAATTCGGCGATAAAAAGATTGAACCGGAAAAACTTCACGAATATCTTGGATTTGTTTCCCCTTATCTCGTTTTGTACGATGAATTTACTGCGGAAGAGAACTTGCGTGTCATCTCGAAAATTCGCGGTAATAATTTTGATGAAGCAAAGGCAGAATATTTATTAAATGAATTTAATCTGTACGACCGGAGAAACGATTTATTGAAAACCTATTCATCCGGAATGAAGCAGCGAATCAAATTTATGTTCGCGTTGATCCATTCGCCTAAACTTCTTATTCTGGATGAACCGACTTCCAATCTTGACGAAGCGGGTAAAGCAAAGACTTACGGTGTTATAAGAAGCATTGCAGACGAAACTCTTATTATTATTGCCTCAAATGAAAAGTCAGACCTTGAATTATGCGGCGAAAAAATTAATGTAGAAGATTTTAAGAATAATTTATGAAAGCATTTTCGGTATTTATAAAAGATTGGCAGTCTGAGCTTCGTACGCGCTACGCAATTAACGCGCTGGCAATGTTTATTCTTGTAACAATCAGCGTAATTTTATTTTCAGTAGGGAATGAAAAAATATCGCAATTTTTAACGGGCGGATTGCTCTGGGTCGTGATATTCTTCTCGGCAATGTCCGGGCTTTCGCGCGCTTTTGTTTCCGAAGAAGAACGGGGAACCACGCTTACACTCCAGTTAATTGCGGCTCCGGCAACCATTTACACGGGAAAATTATTCTTCAATATCATTCTTGTTTTTTTGATGAACATAGCGATTACGATTCTATTTTCGCTTCTGTTCGAGTCCTTTATTATTGAAAATTTTCAACTTTTTTTAGTAGCGTTTATATTGGGTAATTTCGGGATTGCCGCGTCTTCCACAATTATCGCCGCAATTATTTCAAAAGCAAGTTCAAAGGGAACTCTCTATCCCGTGCTTTCATTTCCAATTCTGCTTCCGCTCATATTAACACTCCTGGAACTAACAAAATTTGCGATGGACGGAGTTTCCGTCCCTGAAGCAATGACGGAGATTTTAGTCCTAGTTTCTTACGATGTAATTATGATTACGGCTTCATATCTGCTGTTCGATTTTATCTGGAAAGATTGAAAAACAAAAAGCTGCCGTTTCCGCAATTCCATCTCTTTTCAAATGCTGTAGTGAGAATCTGTGAATTAATCTGTGAAAATCCGTGGAAGAGCTTTTTCACAATTCACACAAATTTTTTTTTAGCTTGAGAACTCCACAAAAAATCATGCGTCTAAAATACTTTTAATGCAAAAGAGGTAAAAATGCTTTTTAAAATTCTCAGCCGTTCAGTTTTATTATTATCAGCTTCTATTATTTTATTCTCCAATATTTTCGCGCAAACAAAAGGTGAACAAAAATATTTTGGGCAAATTCCGCCGGGCGATTCCGCACAAGTTTTTGCCCCCGGAATAATTTCCACCGGAATGAATGAAAGAGATTTGGCGGTTGCTCCGTCCGGAGATCAGATATTTTATACCGTGAGATTCGGCGGCAGCGCAGCGATTGTTGAAACCCATTTGGAAAACGGGAGCTGGACAAAGCCGGAAGTAACCGATTTTTCAGGACAATATACCGACCTTGAACCGTTTATAACTCCTGACGGAAATACTTTTTATTTCGTCTCCGAGCGACCGATCAGCGGCGGCGAAAAGCCTTCTGAAAATACAAACATCTGGTTCATGAAAAAGACGGATAACAGTTGGAGCGATCCAAAACCTTTGGGAGAATCGGTAAACGGAAAAGGAAATGTTTATTATCCCACTGTGGCAAAGTCGGGTAATCTATATTTTACACGGCGGATGGAAGACGGTTCTGAATATATTTACAGGTCAAAATATGAAGACGGAAAATTTGCGGAAGCCGAGCGTCTGCCGGAAAATGTTAATTCGACAAACTCGCAGTTTAACTCTTACATTTCGCCCGATGAAGATTTTCTGATAGTTCCGGTTTATCGGAAGGGATGATTCATTCGGTTCATCAGATTATTATATAACTTTTAGAGACAGCGCCGATAATTGGAGCGGGCTGATAAATCTTGGCGAAAAAGTAAATTCGCCGTTTGCCGAATACACGCCTTCGCTTTCGCCGGACGGAAAATATTTTTTCTTTCAGCAAAATTCCGCGCCTGTAAAATATTACAAAACTCCGGTAACTTATGACGAGATTCAGAAAATTCATAATCAGCCGGAAAATACCAACACAGATATTTATTGGATTAAAGCTGATTTTATTGAAGAATTACGACCGTAATGAGAAGAGACGTTTAGCTTAAAGTATCCGTCTTAAGGCGCCAATTTGGCGCCTTAAGATTTTAGTACTTATTCTTTTTTGGTTTTAAACTCAATCAACTCAACCAGCGCGCCGTTTTCTTTTATCATAGCGACTCGCACTCCAGCGGAAGGAGAATTGATTTCGCCAATCAATTCCATGCCTTTAATCGCAGAATCAAGATCGTCTACTTTAAAAGCGATGTGTGGAACTTTCTTTATCAGTTCATCAACAGGGCTATCATCCTCAAAACGCATCCATTCAATACCGAATTCGCTCGTCTCAAATCCGGACACGTAAAATTTCAAATTTGCAATATACTTTTCATCCTGCTTAACTTCATTTGTCGGAATTCCGAGATGGTGAAACTCCATTCCTTTAAGAGACGCAAGTGGAAGTTCGTGATCTTTTCGTTTATATGGCATAAATGATTTTTGTTTTTGCGGATAATATATGTAAAAAAGAAATTAGAGAATTATTCATATATTAAAAAGTTGTTTTTCTTTGTTCTATTATAGATAAATTTTCCGTTAATAAACCACTGACAATATTTATGATAGACATAGTACGATAAAGTGAAAACAAAACTATAAAGAATAAAAATTATTCACTTTATAGTTGTTTTTTAATTTTAAGAATATTATTTTAATGACTACAATTATCGAAGTAGAACAATATTTAACAGAGTTCAAACAAAAACTCAAAATTTTCAGTGTTTTCTTTTAAATATAGAGATGAAAACCAACAAGCGCTGTATGATCTCGAAATTACTCCTAAAGATAGAGAGAATTATTTACTGGAACTTATACCCGAAGATTTTCTTAAAGGACCAATTGATGATGCTTACGATCCGGAGAGTCCGCCAAATTATGAATTCGGTAAATCTATTAAAGGAAAAGACGTTTATATTAAAATTAATATGGGGAAGCCTGAAAAAAAAGTTATGTGTATATCATTTCATATTGCGAAATATGATTTGAAATATTCATTCAAATAAAGAGTGTGATGTTATGAAAAATTTAATTAATTGCCCCATCTGTGATGGTAACGCTGTCTTATCCGCCTCTAAAAAAAACAGATCGTTTAGAAAAGAAAATTTTGAACTAAATGAACTCTATTACAAATGCTCTGATTGTAAAGAAGAATTTACAACAACAGAAATAGATGAAGTAAATGTATCCAATGTTTATAACCAGTACAGGGAAAAATACAAAATTCCTACTCCCGAACAATTAACACTTCTTAAAGAAAAGTATGGTTTAAGCTCAAGTCTATTTTCTTCCATTCTCGGTTTTGGGGTAAACCAATTCTCTAATTATGAAAAAGGTGAATTACCCAACGAAAGTAATGGCAATCTTCTTAGCCTTGCAGTCGATCCTTCTGAGTTCTTAAAATTAGTAGAAAGAAAAAAAGACATTCTTAAACCCAAACAATTTTCTAAAATCAAAAAAAAACTTGAAGAACTAATTGAAGATGATGATGATTGGGTTAGTCTGAGAAAAATAAATTTCGTAGAATTTGAATTCCCAGATAGATTTAATGGCTTTACTACTCCCTCATTCGCAAAGTTTTCCAACATGGTTGTCTTTTTTATTAATAATGCGCCTTTTAAAACCCGATTAAATAAACTATTATTCTATTCCGATTTTACATATTTCAAGTATTTTGGCAAATCTATTTCGGGACTTAAGTATGCCGCTATTCCAAATGGACCGGTTCCTAATGATTATGAAATGAAATTCGGGCTGCTTTCGCAGGAAAACATTTTATCTACTGAATTAACTGTTATTAATAAAGAAGAAGTAGATAAATTTGTTTCTCAAGATGAATTTAATCCGGCAATTTTTTCGGAAACTGAAATTGATGTATTGCTGAAAGTTTTTAATCATTTTCAATATAAAAAAACACAGGAAATTATAGATATCTCACACGAAGAAGAAGGCTGGAAAGCTAATATTGAAAAACGTAACTTAATCAGTTATTTAGAATACGCGCCGTTATTGAAAGCCATTTAACAGGAATTTAAAATATGCCTACACTCCAATTTAAAGGTAAAAATATTATTTGGAACCATCACCTTTCCGTTCCTTACCACACACTTGAAGAAGTTGAAGAACTAAACTTTCAGCCCGAAAAAGGTGAAGGTAAACTTTAGAACAACAGAACAAATTCGAAAAATTGCCGGACTGTTCCTTCTTCGTTGTTAAACCAGGTTCCCCTGAACATTTCTTCCGAGCCGTCCTTTAGAACATGTTTTCCTTCCAGTATCATTTTCCCGTCGGAGTAATTTCCTTCGATGCGGATTACTCCGCCGCTGCCGTCAACCCAAACCTGCACCCATTTTTCTTTCTGCGGATCGTAATAATTTATGCTTTTGCCTTTAATGCCTGAGCCGCCTTCCCAGTTTTCATAAAGGGCGCGTCGTTCGCGATTTTGTAAACATTATTTGTCCCGACCAACTTTCCCTGCTTGTTGTAAACGTTCCATTCTCCAAGCCAGAAATCAAATTCGGAATATATTGGATCATCTTTGCAAGAAAAACGTTTTTGTCCGTTGAATCCTGAGCATTTGTAAAAACAGCTACGGACAAGAAAAGAAATGTATAGAAGAATGTATTAAAGCTTTTCATTGTTTCCCCTGTTAATGAAAATAACTTCAGTAGAGTTGATGAGTTAAAATATACAGATGAGATTTGAGGCGCAAATAATCCGTCAAGAAAACAGAGGATTAAACACACCCCTTTCGCGCATCTGAATTAACCTCAATTTTAGATGTTACGCGCTTTTCCCCTCTCGAGAGGGGACGAAGGGGTGTGTCGTTTTATTATTTTATTTTCATCTCTTTAATCAATTTCTCCGCGCCGCCTATCATTTCAGTAACCCATAAAACATAGCGAATATCTACTCCGATAGAACGGCTGTATGAATCGTCCCAGGCGAAGTCGTTTATTGTAGCTTCGTATGCGCGGTCAAAATTTATCCCGACTAAATTTCCATCTGCATCCAAAATCGGGCTTCCCGAGTTTCCGCCGGATGTATCTGTGTTATACAAAAGTCCCGACAGGCAAACCGTTTACTTCTTCATCATAATAATTGCCGAATGCTTTTTGTTCGTATAATTCTTTTAGTTTTTCCGGCGCTTCATATTCATTGTAACCTGAGCGATTTTTTTCAATAATGCCTTTAACTGAACTTAGCGGTTCATAAAAAACCGCATCAAGCGGCGAATAACCTTTTACTTCGCCGAAAGTTAACCGCAGCGTTCCGTTAGCGTCAGGTATAAAATCGCTCTCTTTCCATTCGCGCTTTACATCAATTAAATTTGCCTGAAGCCGGTCCAAAGTTCCATCTATTTCATCCATCTGTCTATCAATCTTTTCTTCCTGTTCTCTTAAGCTTCTTACGAATTCGATTACAGGATTGTCCAATTCAGAAATTTCTTCCGGATTTTTCTCAATAAGGTTCAGAAAATAATCCTGATCGAGAAGATCCGATGTTAATAATGTTGAATCAATAAATTCGAGTATACCTCCATCCGGAGCGGGATCTGAAGTGATTGCTTCTATAGCTTCTATCTTCGTCTTCTCAAAAGTTACCGCGTCGGTTAAAAGTTTCTCGAGCATTAAAACTTCCATCGATTCATTATATTCATTGAACCGTTCATTAAGATCGAATAAGGTTTCTGTCATATTCTCTTCTCTAAATCTCGATTTTCTTTCGACGTCTGGAAGCTGCGTTTGCTCGGAGAACTCAAGCAAAAAATCGGCAAGATAGAGAACATCCGAATAACGGAAA
Source organism: uncultured Melioribacteraceae bacterium (assembly GCA_963821715.1). Taxonomy (GTDB): domain Bacteria; phylum Bacteroidota; class Ignavibacteria; order Ignavibacteriales; family Melioribacteraceae; genus CAWGET01. The sequence continues at coordinate 140,150 of CAWGET010000010.1, read as the reverse complement.
ATTTGGTTAAACCAAATATTTGCCTCCGCAACTTCATACCATTCGGCGTAAACATTTTCCAGGTCGCTTAGCAGAGTGCCGTATTTCTTCTCCAGTTCCGGATTTTCTTTTATAAAATTTTGCAGCGAATCTTCTTCTTTCACTTTTTTTTCAACTAGATCTAGATTATTTAATCCTTTTAATTTTCCCCGGTAATTTTTCATCCTGTTCGCATGCCTTTTTATCATACTCTGCGATTCGAGGGCAAATTCAGGATCATCTTCTCCTAACAATGTTAAAGATTCAATCCTATATTCATCCAAGTCCGATAAATATGGAAGGAGATAATTTTCCTGGTATTTCAAATAATAGGAAGAGCGGTTCTTATAAGTTCGTCCGGGATATCCGAGCAGAAAAACAAAATCTCCTTTATCGGCGCCGTTTTTATTTATTCGCAAATATTTCTTTGGATTGAAAGGAACGTTTTCTTCGGAGTATTCAGCGGAGCTGCCGTCCGGCGCAACATAAGCGCGCATAAAAGAAAAATCGCCCGTATGTCTCGGCCAAACCCAGTTGTCCAATTCGCCTCCGAATTCACCTATCGATCTCGGCGGAGCGTAAACCAGGCGAACATCTTTTATAATTTTATACTTGAAAAGGATATAAGTTTTTCCGGCGAACATTTCGGAAACCTTTGCGTCGATAGATTCTTCATCATTCGTAAATTTTTCTTCCAGATTTTTTATTTTATCTTCGATGTTTTTTTTGCGCTCTACCGGATCATCGATATCTGAAGCTTCTTTCAAGACTTCATCCGAAACGTCTTCATAAGATAGAGTAATTCTCGCGGTGTAACCTTCAGCGGAATATTCCTCTTCTGAATTTGCTGCATAAAATCCATCCTCCAAATAGTTGTTTTCGGTTGTGCTCGCGTTATTAATAGCTCCAAATGCACAATGATGATTTGTCAATATCAATCCGTTTTCCGAAACAAAAAATCCCGTGCAGCCGCTTAATTTCACAAGAGCGTCAACCAAGCTTACTCCATCCGGATTATAAATATCTTTAACGTCTAAATTTAAACCGGCTTCTTTCATCTGAGCTTCAATCTTCTGAATTTCACTAAGCGGATACATTCCGCCGCTTGCAAATATAGTAACCGAAAAAATTAGTAATGAAAAAATCAAAATAAATTTTAAGATGATTTTGCTGAACATAATTTCCCTTTTATTGAATTGGAGAGTTCTTTTAAATATTTTGAGGCATTAATTAAGTCTATTTCTGCAGCTTTGATATTATCCAAAACCTGCGCCGGATTTTTTGCGCCGGGGATTGCGGTGGAGACAGCCGGATGAGAGACAGCGAACTTCAAACTAACCTGCGCTTTCGTAAATTCGGAATTGTCGGAATAAAGTTCTTCCAATTCATTTAATTCATCCAAATAATTTTCCAGCTTTTCTTTAGATAGATTTATTCTTCTGTGATCGTCCTCGCCAAATTTGCTCTCCCTGTTGAATTTCCCTGTGAGCAGTCCAAACAAAAGTGGAATTCTTACAATTATTCCGGTCCCTTTTTCCGCGGCTTTCGGAAGCAAAGTTTCTTCGGCGTCGCGCTCTAATAAATTATATCTCACTTGCAGCACGTCCAGCAAATCTTCAAATTTATCAAGCAAGTATGCATGTTCCGAATTTTTAAAAGACTGAACGGACAACCCGCCTAACTTGATTTTGCCTTCGTTTTTCAATTTTTCAAGCGCTTCCCAGGGCTCGTCAGTTTGCAAAACTTCGGGCGCCGGACTATGAAGCTGAAGAAGGTCGAGCGCGTCAACATTTAATCTTTTTAAACTTTGTTCGGCTGCATAAATTAAATAATCCTTTTTAAAATTTCTTGTAACCGGTGCGGCACCTTTATAATCCACGTCCTTCACATCATAAAAATCGCTGCCCGCTTTTGTTGCAACAATTACTTTATCTTTTTCACTTCGTTCTTCCAGCACTTCCCGTATCAAATTTTCAGAATGGCCGAATCCATAAACGTCGGCTGTATCGATAAAATTAACGCCGTTATCTAACGCCGCGTGCAATGCTTTTTTCGAAGTATCATCGTCCGTCTCGCCCCAATCCTTTCCGCCAATAGCCCAGGCGCCGAATCCGATTACAGAAATTTCCGGTCCATTCTTTCCAAGTTTTCTATGTTGCATTTTCCATCCCTTTGTTCAATAAAAAACAAAAATAATAAAATTTGAAAAGAGTGTTTATATTGGAGAGTTAAATATTTTTTTTGCGACACTTTTATCTCGACTGCATCATACTTTATTTTACCGGCATTGATGAATTCAAAAGATCTTACATACAAACAAATTTTTATTTTCTGGCTTCCGCTTGCCGCAACCTGGCTAATGATGTCGGTCGAAGGGCCGTTTTTGTCCGCAATAATTGCGCGAATGGCCGAACCAAAATTTAATTTAGCCGCTTACGGCGTTGCATTCTCTCTCGCGTTAATTGTCGAGGCGCCGATAATTATGATAATGAGCGCTTCTACCGCGCTGGTAAAGGATAATTTTTCTTTTAGAAAAATGAAGACTTTCACTTATACATTGAATCTTTCCATCACTCTGATAATGCTTATTCTGTTGATCCCGCCGATTTTCAATTACATCGCTATCGATCTTATCAATCTTCCGGAGAAAGTTGCCGGTCTTACATACACAGCCGTTGCCATATTGCTTCCATGGCCCGGCGCAATAGGTTACAGAAGATTTTACCAGGGAATTTTAATTCGATATAATTTAACTCGGCGGGTTGCATACGGAACAATTATCCGACTGTTTTCAATGTCGGCGGCCGCTTTAATTTTCTATTTTCTTTTTGAAGTGGACGGAGTGATAGTGGGTGCGGCAGCTCTTTCGACAGGAGTTACGGCCGAAGGGATAGCGAGTAAATTGATGGCTTTGGGGACTTTAAAAAAATTGAAGAGGGAAGAAACCCCCGATGAAAACAAATTAACTTATGGCGGAATCCTCGCGTTTTACTATCCCCTGGCTCTTACATCAATGCTTTCACTGGGTGTTCATCCGATGGTAACATTTTTTATCGGTCAGGCGCCGATGGCTCTGGAATCTCTAGCTGTATTGCCGGTGATAAATTCTCTTGTTTTTATTTTCAGAAGTTTAGGCCTCTCCTACCAGGAAGTCGGGATAGCGCTGCTAAACAATAATGCCGCCCGGTATATAAAATTAAGAAATTTTGCCATCGGCTTAGGCGGTTTTGTTGCAGGGAGTATGATTTTAATCTCGGTTACTCCAATTTCGAAAATTTGGTTTCACTATGTTTCGGGATTATCAAACGAGCTTACGGATTTCTCAATCCTGCCGACAATTATTTTGTCAATAATGCCCGCATTAACAGTACTTATCGCGTTTCAGCGTTCGGTTCTTGTGGATGCCCGAAAAACAAAATCGATAACTTTCGCTACATTATCGGAAGTAATGGGAATTATTCTTGTCCTGCTGATTATGGTAAAATTTTTGGGAATGATAGGAATTATCGCAGCAGCTTCAGCTTTTGTGATAGGAAGATTAGGTGCGAACATTTATTTAGTATCATCTTACAATAAAGCTCTCGCAGAAAAATTTGTGTAAAATTGTTATTCGGGTGTATGAGATAATTCATTATTTTTTAATGATCATTTTGTACGTCAAATAATTTTATTAATTTTCTCTTTCATCAAATTTTCGTATCTTTATTTAAATAAGAGTTAATTAGCCTATTATCTTTTTAGAGGAATAAATGAAATACAAATTACCAAATACTTTTTACAATTGGATTTCCCTTGTCGGCGCCACAATTGCCTTGATCAGTTTGTTTATGATCATATTTCTCTTCATAGTAAGCACATTCTTCGCTCCTCAGGAATATACTTATCTCGGATTGGTGATTTATATCCTGCTGCCCGGATTTTTAATTCTCGGCTTAATACTAATTCCGATAGGAATGTTTGTTCAATCCAAAAGAAAGAAGAAGCCTGACCAAAAGAAATGGCCCGAAATAAATTTAAATGATTATCGTCAGAGAAATGCTTTTGTGATTTTTGGAATAGGAACTGCAGTTTTTCTGCTCCTTTCCGCCGTGGGAAGTTATGAAGCGTTTCATTATACAGAGTCCGTAGAATTTTGCGGCGAAACATGCCATACTGTTATGCACCCGGAATTTACGGCTTATAGCAGCTCTCCGCACGCAAGAGTTAAATGCGTCGATTGTCATGTTGGTTCCGGCGCGGATTGGTATGTGAGGTCAAAGCTTTCCGGTTTGTATCAGGTTTATTCTGTAATCTTCAATAAATATGAAAAACCGATTCCGACTCCAATAAAAAATTTACGTCCTGCTCGCGAAACTTGTGAACAATGCCACTGGCCTCAAAAATTTTACGCCAGGAAATTAAGATACGACAAACATTATCTCGCTGATGAAGAGAACACTGAATGGGATATCGGATTAACCATGAAAATCGGGTCGAAGCATAGCGCGCTTGGTCTGGAAGAAGGAATTCATTGGCACATAAATCCAAATGTAAAAGTTGAATATGCTGCTCTAAGCGATAATCTTCAGGAAATAGTTTGGGTAAAATATACGGATTTACAAAGCGGTGAGGAACACATCTATACAGAAGGCGGCGATGAAATTGAGCAAACTCAAATGGACACTCTTGTTACTCAGGTTATGGATTGTATGGATTGCCACAACAGACCCTCGCATAATTACAAACCACCGGCCTTCTTTGTGGATAATGCCATTACAGCAGGCTTGATACCGAAAGAATTGCCCGAAGTAAAATCTTTAACAATGGAATTATCCGACGAGGATTTTTCGACGACAGATTCTGCGATGCAATATATTGATTCCACTATGAATGCTTTTTATGAAGAGAATTACCCCGAACTTTTCGATACCAATTATCAAATGGTTGAACAGGGAATCGCCGGTTTTAAGCAGGCATACAACGAAAATATTTTCCCCGATATGAATGTGAAATGGTCGGCATATCCGAACAACATAGGTCATCTGGAATTTAACGGATGCTTCCGCTGCCATAATGATATGATGGAAAGCGGAGAGGGAAGAGTGATTACCAGAGAATGCCAGGTTTGTCATGAAATAAACGCACAGGGAAATCCGGATAATTTGCAAGTAGCAAATGTAGATAGCTCGTTACAATTTCAACATCCGGTTGATGTTGGCGGCGCATGGGAAGAATTCCTCTGTACAGATTGCCATACCGGCTTGGCTCCGTAGATTATTATATAATTCGCAGCACAGGCCTAAAAGTCTGTGCTGCAATGTAAAACAGTCTTTTATTCGTTTGATTTGAATGGCAGAAAAATCTTAGAAGTTGCAGATTGAAATGATTGAGCTATCCCTCAAATTCATAAATCAAACTATCGCCAATTTTGCGCGATGGTCCAATTCCAAATGCAGCTATATCCTTTGATTCTGTCTGTACAGACCGTTCAATAATCAACATTCCCTCTTCGTTTAAAAAATTATTCTCAATTAAGTTTTTCACAACCTCGTGAATATCATCATTGAAAAAGGGAGGATCGGCTAAGATAAGATCATATGAAGAATGTTCAGCCATCCTGGAAAATTTAACGGCCTCCATTTTGAAAACGCGGCAATATTCTTTCGCCTCGAGAGATGCGATGTTTTCCCTTAACACTTTAGCCACATTAAAATTTTTTTCGACAAAATGAATTTCTCCGGCGCCACGGCTTAGCGCTTCGAGCCCGAGTGAACCTGAACCGGCGTAAATATCGCAGACTGATATTTCATCAAAATTAATTTTGTTATTCAAATAATTGAAAAGTGATTCTTTTGTGCGGTCTGTTGTGGGGCGAACAAGCTTAGATTTCGGGAATTTTACTACACGTCCCCGATACTTGCCGGCAATAATCCGCATCAGGCTCGTCTCATTGCAATTCCGGCCGCGGAAGCAAATGAGTTGAATTTTTCTGTATAGAAATCGCTGTTATAAACAGATGGGAGAGCATTGATATTTTTAAATGGATTTAATTTTATTACATCGAGATTTACGGCTTCACTAAGCTGATTGATCAGCGTGTCCGAAATATTTTCCCCCGAAACAAATATTTTTTTAACTCTATTGCCGGACAAAATTTTTGAGAATGAGTTTATTTCGGAATTCAGTACGTAATTCAAATCAGAAATTTTTTTGAATTTGGTAATCTTAAAGTAAAACGGGATACCGTTCTTAATTAGCGTTGTTGAAAATGATTTTTCATTAAAATAAATACTTAAATAAATTTCATCCTGAAGAGAAAAATCATCCAGCGCTACGGCAATATTAGCCGCAAGGTGCGCGTTGTCAACAGTTCCGAGCTGTAGATTATTCCGTTCGCAAAATTTGGAAAGACTTCTTAAGTACTTACGCAAAACAGCAACGGCTACTATTTTTTTCTCTTTCCTTAAACCAACTTTATCAATTTTAAAAAAGCGGGTTACAAAATCTTCCGGTTTGGCGTAAGGAAACAGAACAGAAAACTCCCACTTAAGATTTTCTTCAATATCGGCATCGTTTAAGTTTTCATCGTATGGAAGTTCTGCAACTTTGAAAAAATCGAGCGGAAGAGTGAATGAAACCTGATCGGTTTTAAGGGGTTTTCGAAGTATTAATTCGTTAAAAGCATTTTGGAGAATGGAGATAAATTTGGTCTCTTTCTCATCGAAATTTAAAAATTCGCTGAAAAATTCTTCATCCACATTCTCCAAAAAATATTTATCATCTTTATGAACAATTTCTACTAATTGAATTTTTCCGCCGGTAATATTTATTCCGGCTCTGTTATCATAAAGATTCATCGGAAAAACTTTTACTCCCAGGAAGCTGTATTTTTCAAAGCGTCGCTGTAAACATCGCCGATTGATCCGTATCCATCCGGATCTTCGATATAATATCGCGTTCCTATTTCAGTAAGCGTATCAACTTTAACAACTTTTCCACGCTGGTTAATAACAGTATCCACGGAAGTGGTTGTATCTACTTGTAAAATATACTGCTGATCGGACCGCGGAGTTCTTGTAAGCATTTCCGGAATGGTCTCTGTAAAATATTCTAGAGTATCCATATTTTCAGTTAAAGGTTTAGAGCGTAAAGCAACAAAAGGATTTGTCGATCTTCGGGTTATTGTATCGGTTCCTTCAATAACTTTCATTACAGTAGAATCATTTTTGATAAAATAAACAAGACTATCCAGGTTATCGGTATACGAGCCGTGCTTATCTTCCCATAACATTTCCGCCTGCCGTAAATTATTCATCCTTGTTCTGGATTCGGCTTTATTAAATTTTTCCGATTCCACAACGGTATTTGGTTCTATGTAAGCAACTCGTATTAATACATAAACAAGAATTAAAATTACAACCCATAGAACTAAGTGAATATACCAAGGGTCAGACTTTCGCATCATTTTTCCTCCAGGGAGTTAGAACCATAATTATTCAATGAAAATATATTTCTTTATTTTGTTGAACTTCACATTCCCAATACCATTAACATCAATTAGTTCAGCAGTTTTTTTAAATCCACCGCGTTCGTTGCGCAGTTTGATTATCTTTTCGGCTGTTTTTACTCCAATTCCGGGAAGAGCTGTTAATTCAGTTATTCCGGCTTTATTGATGTTAATTTTTTCTTCGGATAGAACGGAAGCGTTTTTACTTTTCGATTCTAATTTATCTCCACTAAAATTCAAAAGTTCTGGCTTAGAATCAATATTTTTTTCTACATTTTTTTCTTCCTCAAAGTCCGGACCGCTTGCGAAAAAAGCGCTGTCTTCCTCTGAGTAATCGTACTCTTCCACTTCAAATTTTTCATCTTTGTATTTGAAATAATACGAAAGGATTCCGACCATAAAAGTGGCTGAAAGAAATAGACCGACTTTTAATTCAGTATTTGTGAAAGAAAGATTTTCTAATATTTTTTTTATTTTTTTGATGACTTAACCGGTTCTGTTTATTTTCCGATTCAGACTAAAATATAATTAAAAAAAGTATTATTGTCACATCTGTCCGAAATATTTCAAAAATTATGAAATATTTTATTATCGGAATTTTTGAACTCCTAATTTTCCTTAGCTCCATTCTCACCGTTATAGAGGTAAAATTCAATTATAACGGATGACCAGGAAGTAATTTCGGACAAAGTTAAAAAAAGTTAAAAAATTAAGCCTGAACTTTTATGTTAGGTGAATTTTGTAATTCCTTTAAAAGTTCTTTTTCTTTACTGTTCAATTTTTTAGGAACGTAAACATTTACTTTTACCAACTGATCTCCGGCGCCGTGACTGTTAAGATGCTGTATTCCCTTTTCGCGCATCTTCAAATATTTGCCCGGCTGAATTCCCGATTCGATCTTTAATTTTGCCCTTCCATTCAGTGTCGGAATTTCCACTTCAGTTCCCAATGCCGCTTCAGGATAACTTAAATTTAAATTATAAATAATATTGTCGCCGTCACGCAAAAAATATTCGTGAGGTAATTCCTTAAATATCACAATAATATCGCCCGCTTGGCCGCCCTGTTTTCCGGCATTTCCTTCGCCTCGAATTGTCATGTAACTATTGTCTGTAACGCCCGAAGGAACGTTTATTTTAATAGTGGAATCTCCGTAAGTTCTTCCTTCACCGGAACATGTAGGGCACGGATCGGAAATCACTCTTCCGGTTCCTCCGCAGTTATTGCAGGCGGAAATATTTACAAACTGGCCGAAAATCGATCTGGAAACCTGACGGACTTCGCCGGTTCCGTTACAGACTGAACATGTATTGAATGCGTTGGAACTTTTTGCACCTGACCCGCTGCAGGTTGAGCATGTCTTGTGTTTTTTAATTTTAATTTTCTTTGTAACTCCGTGGGCAATTTCTTCCAAGGTAAGTTTCAGTGTTACTTTTAGATCTGTTCCTGGAATTCCACTTGCTCTTGCTCTCCCGCGCTGCGAAGAACGGGCTTGTCCGCCTCCGAAAAATTCATCAAAGATAGAACCTCCGCCTCCACCGGCGCTTCCTCCAAACGAACCACCGAAAATATCAGAGAAATGAGAGAAAATATCATTCACATCATTGAACCCGTGAAAGTCAGACTGTCCCTGGAATCCGCTGTGACCGAAGCGGTCATATTTTGCGCGTTTGTCATCGTGGCTCAAAATCTCGTAAGCTTCCGCAGCTTCTTTAAATTTTTCTTCGGCGTCTTTGTCGTCCGGATTTCTGTCCGGGTGATATTTCATCGCTAATTTTCTATAGGCTTTTTTTATCTCGTCCTTCGAAGCGCTTTTATCTATTCCTAAGACTTCGTAATAATCTCTTTTTGTCATATTTCAATTTCCTTTATTTCGATTCTTCTTCATTTCCGGTTGTATTTTCATCTTCTGGCATTTCGGCACTTACAATCACTTTTGCATGCTTTATAACTTTATCTTTATACATGTAGCCGGGTTCAACTTCCTCTAATATCGTATGCGGCGGAACTTCGTTGGAAGGCTGCTGCAGCAAAGCGTCGTGATAATTAAAATCGAATTCCTTCCCCTTCACTTCCATTTTTTTAATACCCTGCTCTTCCAAAACTTTTCTCAGTTTATTAAAAACCAAAAGAGTTCCTTCCTTCAAGGATTCGAAATTATTTCCTTCGCTCAAATGTTCTTTCGTTCTTTCAAGATCATCATAAACCGGAAGAATGCTTTTAACAAAAGATTCCGCTCCGTATTTAACCAAGTTTAGCTGATCGTTTTCGGTTCTTCTTTTATAATTTTCAAACTCGGCCATTTTTCTCAATAGCTGATCCTGAATTTCTTTATTTCGTTTTTCTAAGTCGGTAACTTTATCCAATGCATCATTTAACTTATTAACCAATTCATCCTCTTCTTCATTATTGTCGCTATCGTCCGTATTTTCAAATTCACCTTTTTTGCTTTCTGTTCTTTCAATCTCGATTTTACCCGAGTCTTCATCTTCTTTTATTTCTTCTTTTTCCTTCAAGTCTTCTTTGGTTTCTTTTTTATCTTTATGCTTTTTCATCTTTTCCTCTTAATTCTATTGCTAAATTCTTTTAAATTCTTTTGATAATGTTTCGGCAATATAAACAATAGCCGAAACGACTTTAGAATAATGCATTCTTTTTGGCCCGACGATTCCAAGAGTTCCGCCGAACTCTCCGAATTTATATTCCTTTGTAATCGTGCTATAATCGGAATATTTTTCATCATTTTCGCTTCCGATTTTTATAGCGAAATCTCCGGTCTTCGGCTGAAGCGAGCTGTCCATCAAATGGATAATTACATCTTTATCTTCAACTAGCTCAATTATGCTTTGAAAGTGATTGAGATCCTCAAACTCCGGATATTGCAAAATATTTTTGGCGCCGGATATTACCGCTTTTTCAGAGATCTTCACGTCGGTGAAAATTTTATCTACGGAATCTAAAAATACCCTTATTATCGGCTTGTATTCATTGTAATGATCTTTTATTCTTTCGCCAAAAGTTTTTCGAATTTCGGTTAAAGCTAATCCCGATAACCTTTCGTTCAAAACTCTTTGCAAAGCGTCTATCTGTTTGGAATCAATTTCCGAGTGGATTTCAAGAGTTATTGTTTTAACAAAACCAAGATTAATTGAAACTACAACTAATATCCGGGTTGAAGAGAGCCGCACGATCTGAATTTTATCGAGCGAGGCGTTCTCAAATTTCGGATAAGTAACACAAGCGAGCTGATTAGTTATCTGGCTAAGCAGCGCAGAAGTAATTTTCAATATTTCGTCAGTTTCTGTAGGAATTGTCTCAAAACCTTTTGCAATAAGATCTTTTTCAACAGCCCCGAGTTCCGAGGGCTGCATCAATGAGTCTACATAAAAACGATAGCCTTTATCTGTCGGAATTCTTCCGGCGGAAGTATGGGGATGATTTAGATATCCGGATTCTTCAAGGTCGGACATTATATTCCTCACCGTAGCCGGGGAAAGCCCCAGATTATATTTTTTTACAATATTGCGGGACCCGACCGGGTTCGCCGTAATTATAAACTGCTGAATTACGTATTGTAAAATAAATTTTTCTCTATCGTTTAATGATTCCATCATATATATAAATTAATTTGGGAATTTATTTTTCCAAACTTTAAATTTAACACTTTTTTACCTTTTTTTCATTTGGATTAGATGCAGTAACTAAGAATAAGTAACAGGAACAGATTTTACAAGTTTATAGTTAGTTTGTTTCATTTTAAGGATCGGCACAAAAACAGATAGTAAATTTAACCTAATTCGTATATTCTATTGTAATTTATTTTGGACTGAATTCAATTTAGTTATATTTTGCAGTAAAAATTTAAGGGAAGAAATTGAAAACAGATTATAAATCCTCCGGCGTTGATATAAAAGCCGGCGAAGCAACAGTAAATAAAATTAAAGATGTTGTAAAATCTACTTTTAACAAAAACGTTCTTACGGGAATTGGTCATTTCGGAGCGTTTTATTCTTTGGAAGATTTGAAAAATTACGATCATCCGGTTTTGGTTTCGAGTGTTGACGGTGTCGGCACAAAACTAAAAGTTGCCGTTGCGATGAATAAACACAGCACAATCGGCGAAGATTTAGTAAACCATTGCGTTAATGATATTGCCGTGTGCGGCGCAGAGCCACTATATTTTATGGATTATCTCGCCTTCGGAAAACTTGATCCCGAAAAAGCTTCACAAATAATAAATGGATTTTCGAAAGCGTGTAGGGAAAACGGATGCGCGTTAATCGGCGGTGAAACAGCGGAAATGCCGGGACTTTATCAGGATGATGATTATGATATTTCCGGAACGATTGTAGGTGTTGTTGAGAAAGATGAGATTATAGACGGTTCGAAGGTAGAAGCGGGCGATATTCTGCTGGGCTTCAAATCAAACGGTCTGCACACAAACGGATATTCCCTCGCGCGAAAAGTTCTTCTGCAAAAGTTTGATTTAAATGACAAACCGGACATACTAAAAAATTCAATCGGCGACGAACTGTTGAAAGTGCATAAATCTTATTTGCCGATAATTAAGGAATTGAAAAAAACAAAATTTATTAAAGCATTTTCTCACATCACCGGCGGCGGAATTATCGGCAATACAAATCGCGTTATTCCTGAAAATCGAAAATTAAGTATTGATTGGAGCGCCTGGGAGATACCGGCAATATTTAATTTGATTCAATCGACAGGAGAAATTGAAGACGAAGAAATGCGTGAAGTTTTTAATTTGGGAATCGGAATGATAGCGATTGTTTCAAAAGAAAATGCTGATGAAATTATATCTATTTCAAAATCTATAGACGAAGAACCGATAAAGATTGGTAAAGTTTCCTGAATGGTATTGAATTAAACAGCACAATAAATTATTTTATTTTCGCTCAACTCTTGAAGGAATAATTTTAGCTGCAGATTTGTTTGACTAGTATTATATCTATCATGTAAAGTCTCATTATATTCTCCATTGTTTTTGTCCCAATTTTTCATAAGTAACTCGGATGGAATAAATTTCATTATCCAACATAAATAGTACAAAGAACTCGGTCAGGAATTCGACTTTATTGAGATGCTCAAAATATCTCATATTGGGGATTTTCTTCATAATTTCCTGCGACAAAGGAATTGCGCCCGAACCGGAAAATATACAGCCGGGATTCAGCGGGAAGGTTATATTTCTCGGCGAGTGGGATGAAAGCGTAAAACGGACACACATAATTTTATTTAAAGAAAATCTTACAGATTCTACAAAATTCAACATTGGCAATCTCGCATACATAAGCGAGGAAATCCCCTTTGGAGTTGATGAATACGAATTTTCAACTTTGGAAAATTCGGTAATTCAAAATATTATTCCGGGCGGATATGAGTATCTCGCAGTTATCCAATCCTCCGAAGAATCCATTTCCTTCCGAAGATCGGATTGGAAAGTTGCCGGACTTTATTCTGATAACAATCAAATTCCCAAAATTCTTTTTATTCCCGAGAATATTTTTTTTGAAGACATAAATATTCTTGTGGATTTCGACAATCCGCCTCCTCAGCCGCCCGGAGGCAAGGAATGAAAAATCTGACCTTCATGTTGCTTACGCTTTTATTATTATCATCAGTTAAAATTGCGCAGACAGTAACGGGAAAAGTTACAGATGAATCGGGTAAACCTCTCATTGGCGCTAATGTAATAGTGCGCGGAACTACAATAGGAACTGCCGCTGATGAGGAAGGAACTTTCGAACTAAAAGATCTTTCTTCCAAAACCTACCGGTTGGAAATATCGATGGTGGGATATACAAAATTTATTTCTGAAGAATTTGATCTTGCAGCAGGCGACACAAAAAATTTTAACGTCGAACTCAAAGAGAAAGCATTTCAATCTGATCAGGTGATAGTAACCGCCGGAAAATATGAACAGAATATTTCGGAATTACCTGTGAGCGCTGAGATAATAACGGCTGATGAGTTTTCATCAAAAAATTATTTGAAGCTGGATGATGCTCTCCGCTATGCGCCGGGTGTAAATGTAACTTTGGATCAGGTAAGCATCCGCGGTTCGAGTGGATACAGCCGCGGCGCCGGAACCAGAGTTCTTGTAGCGATTGATGGGTTTCCGATTTATACCGGCGATACAGGTGAAATAATTTGGGAGATAGTTCCGGTTACTGATCTTGAAAGAGTTGAAATAATTAAAGGCGCCGCAAGTTCGCTTTACGGTTCGACCGCAATTGGAGGAGTGATTAATGTTATCACAAAAAATATTCCTTCTTCGCCTCTTACTTTTGTAAAATCATACTTCGGAATTTATGGAAATCCTTCGCACGACGAATGGAAATGGACCGACTCCAAAAGAACTTTTAACGGACAAACTGTTTCGCATTCCAACCGGATCAATAAATTCGGATATTCAATTTCTTTTTCGCGCACCGAAGATTTAAGTTACCGCGCGAACGACTGGAGAAAGCGGTACGCCGGTTTCATCAAATCTAATTATTTCTTTTCCGAAAATACTTCGCTCGATTTTTTGATGACGGGATATTTTCAAAACAGAGGAACTTTTAATTTTTGGAAAGACGCTAATAACGCTTTGCTGCCGCCGGACGACGATATCGGGCAAACGGTTCCTTCCAACCGTCTTGTTTCGGGACTAAAACTCAATCATCGTTTAAATAAAATATTTTCAGTTTCACTCCGCACAAGTTTATACAGGACTCACTGGGAAGACCGATCCGAAAGTGCGAATACATCTACAACTTATTTGTCGAGAAATGAGATCCAAACTTCATACGATTATTCCGATAAATTAAAAAATATTTCCGGAATCGAGCTAAGTTACGGAACGGTTGAATCTAATATTTTCAGCAATCCCATATCAACAACTGTTGGCGTTTATTCGCAGTTCGATTATCATTTTGACTTTCCGCTTTTTCTCACAGTCGGCGCGCGCTACGATTACAGCCGGATCGATACACTCAATTCATTCGGCTCGTTTTCTCCCAAGATAGGATTGAATTATAAACTAACGGAAAACACAATTTTGAGAAGTTCATTTGCAAAGGGATTCCGCGCTCCTACACTCGCGGAAACTTTTACCGAAACAGTTACAAGCGGAATAAGAGTGAAACCGAATCCGGAATTAATTTCCGAAGAAAATTATTCCTTTGAACTTGGAGTGAATAAGAACTTTGGAAATTTTATGAATCTCGATCTTGCCATATTTCAAAACGAGTATTTTGATTTCATCGAACCGGGAATAGATCCGGCGGACGGACAAATATTTTTTGACAACACAACGCGCGCGAGAATACAGGGATTTGAGATAATCGATAAATTAAATCTTAATTTTCTGAATTCAGAACTCTCCTTCGGCTATACATATTTATGGGCGCGCGATACTAAAAATAATACGCCGCTGAAATACAGACCGCGGCATTTGCTTTATACTTCCGTCCAGACACAATATGATTTTATGGAGTTCGGAGTAAACTTCCGTTATTGGAGCAGGGTTGAAGCGATTGACGATGAGTTAGTAAGCCTTGGCTTTGTGCCGGGCGGTGATAAACGCGTTGAAGTATTCTTGCTCGACTTTACAATGGGCACAAATCTTTTTAAGTTCGGTCTTCCTGCAAAGATTTACGGTAATCTTAACAACGCGCTTAATTATAATTATGTGGAAATGATCGGTAATCTTTCGCCGATTAGAAATATTTCGTTAAGTTTGGAAATGTTGTTTTAGACGAGGGATTTATGCTTATCGATACACATGCTCATTTGTTTTATCCTAACTTTGCCGATGATCTTCAGGAAGTTATTAGGCGTTCAGCCGAAGCCGGAGTTGAATTTATTATTGTCCCCGGAACCGATCTAAAAACTTCGCGCGAAGCTGTTGAACTTGCCGGGCGGTTCGAAAATGTTTACGCAACGGTCGGAGTTCATCCGCACGATACGAAGGAGTGGAAAGACGAGTGGTTGAAAGATTTGGAAGAATTAACGCAATCGGAAAAAGTTGTCGGAGTCGGCGAGATCGGCCTCGATTATTATTACGATTTTTCTCCGAAGGATATTCAGAACATTGCATTTAAAAATCAAATAGATTTTGCAATCGAAAAAAAATTACCGATAGTTGTTCACAATCGTGAATCGAACGAAGATATGATGAACACAATAAGAAGTTACGGAGGCAAAAATTTGAATGCACAGTTCCATTGTTTTGCGGGAACCGCCGAAGATGCGAAAGAGCTGCTCTCGCTCGGACATTTAATTTCGTTCCCCGGCAACATCACATTTAAAAAACAAGATTCTCTGCGAGAAGTTGTTTCCTCAATTCCGATAGAGAAATTGATGATTGAAACGGACTCGCCTTTTATGACGCCGGTTCCGCATCGAGGTAAAAGAAACGAGCCGATGTATGTTAAACTCGTAGCGGAAAAATTAACGGAAATTTATTCGCTCTCTTTTGAAGAAACGGCAAAAATAACTTCGGAAAATGCAATTAACTTTTTTGGATTGAAAATAAAATGAAAAAATTCAGAAAATTTGAAATTACCGCATTTCCATTCAACGGCGAAGAGCTATCGGGCTTTTTGTGGGAGGACGGAGTTGCAGGGATAACAGAAAACGAAACTTCGCTAACATTATTCGCGGAAGAAAAATCAGCCATTGATAGAAGATTTATTGCAGGTATTCTTGAAAATCTTAAAAAGGAAAATGCAATTCAAAAATTTTCAATTGAAGAAGAAGTTTTGGAAGATAAAAATTGGAATGCCGATTGGGAAAAGAATTTAAATATCATTGAAGTCTCCGACAAGTTCGTTATAAAACCTTCATTCAAAAACTTTACTCAAAAGCCGGATCAGATTGTTATCACCATCGATCCCAAAATGTCATTCGGAACTGGTGAGCACGAAACAACAAAAATTGTACTTTTACTTTTAGAGAAATATTTTTCCGGACATAAAAAAGTTCTTGATGTAGGATCCGGAACGGCAGTTCTCTCAATAGCGGCCGCTAAAATGGGCGCCGAATTTGTTCTTGCTATTGATAATGACGAATGGTGCCTTCTGAACGGGAAAGAAAATACCGAAGCAAACTCAGTAGGACATAAGGTGAAAGTCGAACAAAAAGAAATTAAGGATGTTGAAGAGTATAATTTTGATTTGATTCTGGCGAATATAAACAAACATATTTTGACGGGAATAGATAAAGAGATTGCGAAGAAAATTGCGCCGAATGGAATTTTAATTCTTTCCGGATTGCTGCAAACTGATAAAAATGATATCGAAGAACTTTACTCCGGATCCGGATTTAAATTGATCGATACAATGAAGATGAATGAATGGATTGGACTTGTATTTAGAAGCAGTGTAGAGTGACGAGTGATGAAGGATTTATTATTAATTCAACATATTATTTTCTTCAAACGTATTGTAAAAAGATTCCATCACATTATTTTTTAACTGAACATTCCCTTTATTATTTGGATGAACACCGTCGAAGTACAATAATTCAGGTTTCCCAAAAATATCTCGATATAAATAATCATCAATAAGAATATTATTCTCTTCCGCTAAGTCCAGAAGCATTTCATAATATTCAAGTCCCAGATCAACTTTTGATGCAAAGGGATGATTGTCGGGCAATGAATTCAGCATGTCGGGATTTACAAAACTTAGCATCACAACTTTTATATCGTCTGCAATAATCATTTTTATCAGAGAATCTATATTTGTCTTTGCGGTTTGCACATCGTAATCTTGAAGGAATTCATTCGCGCCGAATTCTAAAATAATAAGGCTTGGATTCTTATCGAGAACGCTCGGATAATAATCATTTATTGCTTCTTCGGCGGTTGCGCCCCAATATCCTTCGTTATATACTTTTATTTTTAGTTCTTTATTCAGCAAAGCGGGATAAGTAGAATCGGAGTTTGGACGTGCTTCTTTTCCGCCAAACAAACCGGTCGCGAAATCACCGAAAGTTAAACTCGTCCCAAAACATACTATGGACGAATTATTATTCCATTCAATTGTGATAGGCGGCAAAGAATTTAATTCGAACTCCTCCGGCTCAGTAGAAGAATCGCAGGAAGTATAAAGAAGCACCGTTAAAAGTATCAGTGCGGAATATGTAATCAGTTTTCGAAATAACCTGCTCAAAAACGTTCCTTTCTAAAGTTTATATAAAGAAGAACAAAAAGGTTTTCTTTTTAATTCCCTTTCTCTTAGAAATTACTTATTAGTTTTCAGCCACTAATTTCTGTAAAAGTCCTTGTAACTGTTCCTGCTCATGTTCTTCGTACATCGTCGAAAGGGATTCCATACTTTCCATATAATTTGGAATCACTTCTTCGTATTTAATTATTCCGTTCGGAGTAATTTCCGCAGTTACAATACGGCGGTCAATTTTTGAAGGACGTCTTTTTACAAAACCTGCCTTTTCGAGATTATCAACAACGCAGGTTATATTAGCTCCTGTAACAAATAATTTCTCGCTCAACTTTTTAAGCGGCATTGAACCTTCTTTCGCCAATAATTCTAATACTCCAAATTGCGGATGAGTTAGATTATGTTTCGAAAAAATTTTTGTATGAGCTTTTTTAATCCTATCAAACGCTATAAAAAGAGTGTAGTATAAGTTTTCAGCGTTTTTAATGCTTCCGTTATTTTTCATATTGTTCTATTTGTTTATGTTATATTAAATTTCAATTTTTTCTTTATCGCTTTGTAATCCGGCATAATTTCTTCCACAAGCCGCCAGAAATTTTTTGAGTGATTCATTTCAATAAGATGACAAAGCTCGTGAACAATCACATAGTCGATAACCTTCTTGTTCATCGCCATTAATTTTGCATTGAACGAAAGATTACCGTTTGATGAACAACTTCCCCATCTCGTTTTCTGTTGGCGTATCGAAACCTTTCTGTATTTAAATTCATACTTATCCGCGAACATTTTTACACGCCGCGGAATATAATCTTCTGCCCGGAATCTTAACCACTCCAGATAAAACTCGCCGCCTGAACCTTGGTATTGCTGCGGCGCGCTAATTATCAATCGTTTTTTTTCATAACGAAGCGCAATATTCTTCCTGAAAATATCGTATTGAACTTCCAGGTCAATTTTCTTACCGCAATAAAAATATTCATCTTTCTTTTTCTGGACGAAGGAGTAATGTTTTTTTAACCAATCCTTTTTCGTCCTAAGAATTCTTTCGGATGATTTTACATCAACATTTTTTGGAAGAACTAAAGTCAATCCATTATCGGGCGTTATATTAAGCCTTGCATACTTAGCTTTTCGGCTTATTCTTATTCGGTAGCTGTAATTTTCGCCGTCAATTATTATGTTTCGTATTTCCAAAAAAATTACTTATAATATTATCGGAAGCAATTGCCAAAATTAAAACAACTTGGTTAAAATTTAAACTTTATTTTTCCTAAACTTATTTTAAATCACATTATCTAAAGTGCGCAGCGTAAAAAAATCATTCGGCTTATTTCTGAATTCTCTTGCTAAAGCCGGGGAAGAATTAAAAAATGCAAGTTTTATAGCCCGGCTTCCGAAGATCAAAATTTCCTCTTTAATCAACTCAAAAATAGATATCGGAAATTATTTTTATTGGAATAAACCCAACAATGGACTTGAATTCATCGCGATTGGTGAGTTTTTAAGATTTACTGGAATAAATGATTCTTCCAAATTTAAAAATTCCGAATCATTTTTAAATAATTGGGATGAATTTCGAACGCTGGAATTCCCTTTATTTATCGGTGCGGAGAAATTTAATTCGGACGAAGAAGAAAATGAACTTTGGAAAAATTACTCGAGTTCCGAATGGTTCATTCCGGAATTTTTAATAATAAATTCAGTGAATCAACAGGATTCATATTTGGTATTCAACTTCGCCTTCAAAGAAAAACCTTTTTCTTTTTTAGAAGAACAACTCGAAGAGTTTTTTAAATTACTCGACCCGGCTCCGAAAGCCAATCAATCATTGACTAAGATAAAAATTAAAGAAGACGGACTCCAAACTTCTAAGGAGGCCTGGACCGAAAACATTAACAAAGCTCTCAAAAAAATCAAGTCCGGCGCTTTTACTAAAGTAGTCCTTTCACGAATATCGGGCTATTCCACGGCTTCGGAAGTTTCTTTTTTAAAATTGACAGATACTTTAACTGAAAGATATCCCGACTGTTATATTTTCGTTTTCAAAAAACAAAACTCCTTTTTCTTCGGCGCATCTCCCGAAAAACTTTTAAAAATATCCGAAGGCATTTTGGAGGTCGATGCACTTGCAGGTTCTACGCCAAGAGGTTCTACTGAAAGAGAAGATAAAAAACTAGGTGATATTCTGCTTAACAGCGACAAAGACAGGCGCGAGCAAAAAACGGTTGTAGATTATATCGTAAAAATATTGAATAAATATTCTTCGGAAGTAAAATACAGCGAAAATCCGAAACTGAAAAAATTGAAAAACATCCAGCATTTATGGTCAGAGATTAGAGCGAATTTAAGCGAAGAAAATCTCCCTTTCATTTTACAAGCACTTCACCCGACTCCTGCAGTTTGCGGAACGCCAAAACAAAAAGCTGTCGATTTTATTCGTCAAAATGAAGATTATCCGCGCGGACTTTACGCCGGATTTACAGGCTGGATAGGGAACAGATCATCAGCCGAATTCTGCGTCTCAATTCGGTCTGCTCTTTTAAGCAAAAATAAGTTATATTTATTTGCCGGATGCGGGATTGTTGAAGGCTCGGAACCGGATAAAGAATACGAAGAAACGAATTTAAAATTAAAACCAATACTTTCACTTTTTGATTTATGAAAAGACCGGTAAACAAAAATTATTTATGGAGCAAGGTATTTGTAGATCAGCTTGCAAATCTTGGCGTTGAATATGTTTGTATTTCTCCCGGCTCCCGATCAACATCGCTAACTTTGGCTTTCGCGCGCAGTTCGATAAAATCTTTTGTAATACTTGACGAACGGTCGAGCGGATTTTTTGCACTTGGGATCGCCAAAAAAACTAACAATCCTGTAGCTATTGTTACCACCTCGGGAACGGCGGTTGCGGAATTATATCCGGCAATAATTGAAGCATATCAGCAGCGCGTTCCACTGATTGTCTGTACTGCCGATCGTCCGCCAGAAATGCTGAACTCTGGCGCCAATCAGACAATAAATCAAAATAACATCTACGCGAATCATATTAACTGGTTTTTCGATCTCGGACTGCCGGAAGTTACGAGTGAAAGAATTCTTCACCTTAAATCGATAGCGTTGAGAGCATTTGTTACAAGTAAAGTTATTAATAAAGGTCCCGTTCATCTAAATTTTCCTTTCCGGAAACCGTTCGAACCGGATTCTTTCACGGATGAAATTGAGGAAAATTTACTCGAAGAATATTTAACTTCTTTTAACGAACCACCGCAAAATAATTTTAATAATTCCGGGGATCGAAATACCCGCTTTGGTATTCGGATAAAATTAGAAAATCAAAAAAAACTTTGATTATTTGCGGGCAGGATAATTACTCCGATAATTTTTCTGAGTTGTGCTGCAAACTTTCAAATTTTCTTAGCATTCCAGTATTTGCGGATGGAGCTTCGCCGCTAAGATTCTGTGCTGATTCAAGCGTAAATATAATCCCTAACTTCGCTTCTTTTCTAAAATCCAAAAATTTTATTGAGATTCTCGATCCTGAATTGATCATTCATTTCGGGAACGCACCTACTTCTAAAACGCTTCTCGATTTTTTCAGACATTCTAAGGCGGAAAAGATACTGGTTAATAAATCCGGCGATTGGAAGGATCCTTCACAAACGGCTAAGTCGCTTATTTCTTCCGATCCTTCGTTTTTCTGTGACTATCTGATTAGGAATATTGAGGAGAGCGTAAAAAACAATGAGTATCTAAACTCAATAAAGGATTTGAACAGCGCTGTTGAAGAACTTAAAATTGAAAAAATTGATAACGCTGAGTTTCCATTTGAAGGCAGAATTATTGTGGATTTATTAAAGGCGGTTCCAAGAGGCGCTAATTTGATGGTTTCAAACAGTCTGCCGATTCGCGATCTAGATTCATTCGCTCCCAATACCGAAAAGTCGATTAAAATCTTCAGTAACCGCGGGGCAAGCGGAATTGACGGAATTATTTCCACAGCAGCCGGAATAGCTTCTGCGTCGGAAAATCCGGTGATCCTTTTAACAGGCGATCTAGCTTTTTATCACGACCTGAACGGAATGCTTGCACTAAAGCATTATAATATTCCCTTAACCGTTGTTCTAATAAACAACAACGGCGGCGGAATTTTTGAAATGCTTCCTGTCTCCGAACAAAAAGAACATCCCGATTATTTTCTTACTCCGCTGAATCTCGAATTCGAAAAAATTGTAGAAAGCTACGGAGGGAATTTTGTCCGGATTTCGGGATGGGATAATTTTCAAGAAGAATTAAATCTAGCAATGCGCAGCGGAAGTCTTAATGTTCTCGAAATTAAAACGAATTCAAAACAATCGCTGGAACTGCGTAAAGAATTTTGGGATGAAACAGTAAAAATTGTAGAAACTTTAATGAATGAAAGTTCAATTATCTGACGAAATAATATACAATGTAGTATTTGATGAAGACAAACTTTCGAAGGACTCATTACCGGTTGTCTTTCTGCACGGATTTTCCGGCTCGTCAAAAGATTGGGAATTTATTAGTGATAAATTGCCATCCCGTTTTACTCCTATAGCAATAGATCTTTTGGGGCACGGAGAAACTTCTTCTCCCGAAAATGTTGAAGAATATTATTTTCTAAGTCAGAATTCCAATCTTAAACAAATTCTTGAAAAATTAAATATCCAAAATTGCATTCTCGCAGGTTATTCTATGGGCGGTCGCGCAGCTCTTACATTCACATTTGCAAATCCCGGTCTGGTTCAAGCTCTTATCCTGGAAAGTTCCACTGCAGGTATTCCCGATTTTGAAGAACGGTTGGCCCGCGAGGAATTGGACGAACAGCTTGCCGATAGAATTGAGCTCTTCGGAATTGATAAGTTCGTGGATTACTGGATGAATATTCCGCTTTTTAATTCCCTGAAAAATATTCCCGAAGAAAAATACGCTGAAGTAATTTCCCATAAATTAAATAATAATAAAACCGGACTCGCGAATTCTTTACGCGGTTTCGGGACGGGAACGATGCCGCCCCTCTGGAATGAATTAATAAACATTCGGCAAAAAGTTTTTTTGATTACCGGCGAATTGGACGAAAAATTTACCGGACTCAATCTGAAAATGAAGGAAAAGCTTCCCGACGCCGGGCATTACATAATCCAAAACGCGGGACATAATGTTCACTTAGAAAAGCCGGAAGAATTTATTAATTTAATAAATTATATTTTAAGAGAGATTTAGAATATTAACAGAGTTCAAAACCGGACATCTGAATACAACGCTAATAAATTTTGAATTCAATTTGAGTGAAAAGTGTATCTTACCGTCCGTTTCAACAGATTTTGAAGTTCTAAATTCCCTCTGGCTTTTACCTCATTTGATTATGGGGATAATGCCTAAACTTTATTTAAATGTTTCGATAAATAGACGAGGATTAATATGGATTGGAAAAAAGTTAAAGATTATTCCGATATTATTTATGAAAAGGCTGAAGGCATCGCGAAAATATCCATAAACAGACCGGAAGTAAGAAACGCTTTCAGGCCGGAAACAGTTTTGGAAATGCACGAAGCTTTTATCGACGCAAGAGAAGATCCTGAAATAGGAGTGGTTTTATTAACCGGAGAAGGTCCGGCGAAAGATGGGAAATACGCTTTTTGTTCCGGGGGCGATCAGAAGATACGCGGCGATAAAGGTTATGTTGGGAAAGACGGCGTTCCGCGCTTAAATATTCTTGACGTTCAGAAAATTATACGCAGCATGCCAAAACCGGTAATTGCTTTGGTAGCGGGTTATGCTATCGGCGGAGGACATGTGCTTCATGTGGTGTGCGACTTAACTATTGCCGCCGATAACGCGGTGTTCGGGCAGACGGGACCAAAAGTAGGTAGTTTTGACGGTGGCTTCGGCGCGAGCTATCTGGCAAGAATTGTGGGACAAAAAAAGGCTAGGGAAATATGGTATCTTTGCCGTCAATACAATGCAGATGAAGCAAAAGAAATGGGGCTTGTAAATAAAGTTGTTCCCGTAGAAAAATTGGAAGAAGAAGGAATCGCCTGGGCGAAGGACATTTTAGAGAAAAGTCCGCTTGCTATCCGCTTGTTGAAATCCGCTTTTAACGCAGAGCTGGACGGCCAGGCCGGAATCCAAGAGCTTGCCGGAAACGCGACGCTCCTTTATTATATGAGTGACGAGGCGCAGGAAGGAAAAAACGCTTACGTTGAAAAGAGAAAACCGGACTTCAAAAAATTTCCGCGGGTTCCATAGATGCTTCAAACCTCTGTTGAAAATATCGGCGCGGTGGAAAAATGGATTTTGGCTGCCCGCCCGAAAACCTTGCCGGCAGCGGTTGTTCCCGTTCTGGTTGGAACTTCGATCGCGATTCACGACGGAAAATTCAATACGATAGCGGCTTTAATATCGCTTGGTAGTAGCGCTGCTGATTCAGATCGGTACGAATTTTATAAACGATCTTTATGATTTTTTGTCCGGCGCCGATAAAAAAGACCGCTCCGGCCCGGTACGAGTTTTAACCTCAGGGTTAATTTCCGAACAGGAAATGCGAATCGGAATAAGCACGGTATTCGGAACGGCTTTTCTGCTCGGACTCTATCTCGTTTTCACCGCAGGCTGGTTTGTCCTTGTTATCGGAATCTTATCTCTTGCGGCGGGTTATGCTTACACCGCAGGTCCTTTTCCTTTAGCTTATAACGGACTCGGAGATATTTTTGTTTTTATTTTCTTCGGATTTGTCGGAACTGTCGGAACGTATTATGTTCAAGCGCTTGAGGTTACCTGGTTTGTGTTTTGGGCGTCAGTTCCCGTTGGCGCACTTGTTACAAATATTTTAGTCGTTAATAATTATCGTGACAGGTATGAAGACAGACATGCCGGCAAGGTTACCCTTGCCGTTAAATTCGGTGCCCGATTTACCCGGTTGCAGTTTGTGTTTTTCATTTTTGTATCATACCTAATCCCGCTGATGGTATTTGCTACTTTTAAAGAGAGTATATTTGTCTTTCTCCCATTTCTTTCGCTTCCAGTCGCAATTAAACTGATAAAAATGATCTATACTCTCGAAGGAAAAAAGCTGAATAAAACATTGGAATTGACCGCCAAGTTTTCTGCGTTATACGGATTTTTATTTGCGTTGGGAATTTTATTGTGACGTTAAAAGAAATTTCGATAAGCAAATGCCGTTTTAAATTTATAAATCCGTTTGTAAATTCAGGACAAAAGTATAAATTCCGGGACGTTTGTTTCATAAAATTCTGTGATGAATTTGACGCAATAGGAATGGGCGAATGCGCACCTTTGCCCGGATTCAGTTTAGAAAATATTGATGAAGCTGAAGCTGATCTTATTAAAATAAGAGCCGCGTTGGAAGGTGAAATTTTTAATAGCGATCTTTTTTCTTTCGGAGAAACTATAAATTCGTACACAAATTTATCTTCAGTAAAGTTTGCGGCAGAACAGGCTTTCATGAATTTATTGATCAAACGAGAAGAGTTTTTCGTCGATAAAAATTATAGGAAATACATCAATGTTAACGCTGTGATTTCCGGAATGTCGGTTAGGAACTCAATTGAAAAATTTCAGGAATATGTCGATATAGGATTCGATACTATCAAAGTTAAAGCCGGAATTTCGGACTTCGAAAGCGAGCTATCGATGGTTAAGATGATAAAGCATGATTTCCCGGAAGTTAATCTGCGTCTTGATTTAAACGGAGCATGGAGTTTTGAGGAAGCGAAAATAAATTTGGCAAAGCTTCAGGAATTTGATTTTGAATATATAGAACAACCTGTCCCCGGAGCCGAAGATCTTTTACGCTTAAAAGAAATTTTTCATATTCCGCTAGCTCCGGACGAATCACTGCAAGATCCGAAAAATGTTTCCGTTATTGATGAATCGCGATTTAATAGAGCATTTTGTTGTTAAACCTATGTTTATTGGAGGAATTGTTTCCGCATTAAAAATTATTGACGAAGCCAATCTGAAAAAAAAGAAAGTAATTATTTCTTCGGGACTTGAAACCGGAGTCGGAAGATCCGCATTGGTCTGGCTTTCAACCAAAGCGGACCACGAACTCGCGCATGGGTTAAACACTAATAAAATTTTCGCTAATGATCCGAATTCGAAATATTTCGACACAGGGAACGGCAGTATCTATTTTGATCCGAACGAATTCCCAAACTTCAGGCAGACTCCATGTTAAAGATTGATAAAAACAAAGATTGGCTTGAACAGACCGCCGCTCATCATCCTGATAAAAATGCTTTAATTTTTGAAGAGGAAAGCTTTACTTTCCAACAAACTCTTAACAAAGTTATAGAAACCGAGTTTCATCTCGGAGCGATACACCTTAAACGCGGCGATAGAGTTGCAGTGTGCGGGGAAAACAACCCGGAATTTATATTTTTAATTTTTGCCGTCTGGCGTAAAGGTGCTGTTCCGATTATCATAAATCCAAAATTAAGTATTTCTGAAATCGAACAATTATTAGCAGAAACAAAACCCGCTTTTTTCTTCATTCATAAAAGCCAAAAAAAACTTTACGATGAGCTTGAGTTCACCGGGAAAATCTTTATTTCCTTTTTATTCCGGCAATTACAAAAGAGAAGGAAATCCTCAATATAAAGCTGAAACGACGAACGAAGCATTAGTTCTTTTTACTTCCGGCTCGACTAATAAGCCGAAAGGCGTTGTTTTGACTTTTGATAATTTATTCGCAAATGCCATAGCTGTTAATTCCGCTATTCAACAAGAGGAAAACGATTTGTGGATGGCGAGTTTACCGTTTTATCATATCGGAGGATTCTCAATAATTGTCCGAGCTTTATTAAAAGGGAACTCGATCGTCATCCCGAAAAATTTAAAAATAAATGATTTAATAGAAGCATATAAAAAATACGAACCGACTTTATTTTCGTTGGTTCCGACGCAGCTTCGCGAATTCATATCGCAGCAAATTACTCCGGCAAAAAATTTAAAATATGTCTTTATCGGTGGCGGACCTTCGGAAAAAGATTTAATCTGGAAAGCAATTGCCGAAGGTTGGAAAACGGTAAAAGTTTACGGAAGCACAGAAACGACTTCGATGGTTACGGCTTTATTGCCGGATAAACAAAGGGAAAGGCCGGATTCTGCGGGATTTCCGATGCCGGGTTGTGCGGTCGAAATTGAAGATAACGAAATCGTAGTTTCAGGAAGGACGATATTCCAAAATTATTTTAACGATGAAGATCACACAAAACAGAAATTACGTAACGGAAAATTTTATACAGGTGACACGGGTTTTATTGACGATGCCGGGTTTTTGTTTGTTACGGGAAGAAAAGATGAGATGATAATTTCTGGCGGAGAGAATATTAATCCCGCAGAAATAAAAAATTTGCTAGAGACGCATCCATCAATTACAGAAGCTTTTGTTTTTGGAGTACCGGATGAAAAATGGGGAGAAGCTGTGACTGCGGCTGTTGTATCAGATAATAAAAATATTGATTCCGACGAATTAAAAGATTGGCTTAAAGTCAAAGCGGCATCATTCAAAATTCCAAAAAAAATATTTTTATTAACCGGATTACCTAAAACCGATCTCGGAAAAATTGATAAAAGAAAAGTATTAGAACAAATTTATAAAAAAGAATTTTTGAACAGGAAGTAAAATATTAAGCAATTTATGACTACAAAAGAGAAAGCAAAAAGAGCTGCGGAAGAAAAGATTGAGATTATAAAAAAAATCGGGTTTCAAACATCGCCAATTTCCGAAAAGCCTTTTAATTATGAATCGGAAGTGCGAAGCGGAAAAGAAAAACTAAAGCTTCAGGTTTACTTTGGCAAGAAAGGCGTTAAAACAATTTTGCAGGGAGGAAAGGATACCCAGCTATATAAAGATCTTGCCGATCTTTTATTAGATGAAGTTGAGTTTGGGTTTCCGGGGGATATTGAATCCGAGCCGAACGAATATATTGGAACCGACGAATCGGGGAAAGGTGATTTATTTGGGCCTCTTGTAACAGCCGCGGTTTTAGTAAATGAAGAGACAAAGAACAAACTGCGCAAATTGGGAGTGAAAGACAGTAAGGAATTAACGGATAAGCAGATCAATGAATTGGCTCCTAAAATTGAAGCGATTGTAAAACCAAATTTAGAAATTGTGAAAATTAATCCTGAAAAATATAATGAATTATATACTAAGTTCAGAAACCTGAATAAATTATTGATGTGGTCTCATTCCCGCGCGATTGAAAATCTTCTAAAAAAAGTTGAGTGTAAGGATGTGATAACCGATAAGTTTTCCAACGAGAGTTATAAATTTTCCGACGCCGGAATTTTGAAGAAAGTAAATTTTCAGCAGATAACAAAAGCGGAAAAATATACAGGAGTTGCGGCGGCTTCAATCCTTGCGCGTAACAGATTTAATCTTTGGTTTACATCTAAGGATATCTCTGAACTTAAAATTCCTAAGGGAGCATCAAAACTAGCGGATGCAAAAGTAGCCGAAATTGCTGCGCTGCTCGGGAGAGACGAGCTTAACCGGTATTGCAAAATGCATTTCAAAAATCTGAAAAAGATATAGGAACTATCTTCATTCAAAAAAAATTATTGTTTCGTGAATAGCGAATGTGAGTTTTGTAAATCCGCAAATTAGAAAATCATTTTACCATCCGAATAAAAATCCTTATATTTAAAGCTAAATGTTTTTGAATTAGGAATGTATTAATGGCGAAAAGATCAGGAATTAAAAGAATTGGTATTTTAACCGGCGGCGGCGATTGTCCGGGGCTTAATGCAGTAATACGCGGAGTAACTAAGCCGGCATTAGACCACGGATTGGAAGTGCTTGGAATACTTGACGGATTTGAAGGGTTAGTTTCAGGAAAAGCCAAACAATTGTACAATAAGGATGTTTCCGGAATATTAGCAAGAGGCGGAACAATACTAGGTTCTTCAAATAAAGGAGATCCGTTTCATTGGCCTGAAAAAATCAATGGAGAAGTGCAGATTTTCGACAGGTCGAAAGAGGCGTTAAAAAATTATGAAGGATGGAATCTTGATGCTTTGATTTCAATAGGCGGCGACGGCTCGATGCATATTTCGAACCGTTTAGGACAAATGGGAATGAATATTGTCGGAGTTCCGAAAACCATCGACAACGATCTTGAAGCGACTGACCAGACATTCGGGCACGACTCCGCCGTTTATGTAGTGACGGAAGCGATCGATAGACTGCACACGACGGCGTCGTCACATCACCGCGTTATGGTGATTGAAGTGATGGGTCGTTATGCCGGATGGATAGCGCTTCATGGCGGTTTAGCGGGTGGAGCCGATATAATTTTAATACCGGAATTCCCGTTCTCGTGGGAAGAAGTATATGACAAAGTGATTGAACGGAATATGATGGGAAAACGTTTTTCGATTGTATGTGTTGCCGAAGGCGCAAGACCGGAAGACGGCGAAATGGTTGTGAGTAAAACAGATATAAAACGCACAGACCCTATAAAGCTGGGCGGAATAGGAAAACTTGTTGCCGATAGAATTGAAGAAAATACGAATTTAGAAACGCGGGTTACTGTATTGGGACATTTACAAAGAGGAGGCAGTCCGACTCCTTATGATAGAATTTTATCTACAAAATTCGGAACGTCCGCAATCCAGTTGGCGATAAAGAAAAAGTTCGGCAGAATGGTAGCTCTGAAAGGAACTGCAATTACCAGCGTTAGAATTGAAGATGCGATTGCCAAACAAAAACTAGTTACTAAAAATGAAGAAGCGGTACAAGCGGCTATTTCCGTTGGAATTTCGTTCGGAAGAAAGGAATTATAAAAAAAATTCTTGCAGAAGATTGAAATCAATATTATATTTAAGTCTTGATTTTTGAAAAGGGGTCATAGTTCAGCCTGCCTGTTGCAGACAGGTTTGGTTATAACGCCTTAAATTAAGATAGAAAGTTCATTAAAAATAATTTGGGGTCGTAGTTCAGTTTGGTTAGAACGCCTGCCTGTCACGCAGGAGGTCGCGAGTTCGAGTCTCGTCGGCCCCGCTTGTAAAGCCTTGTAAGACAATAACTTACAGGGCTTTTGTTTTTTAAAGAAAATTACTGAAGTAGAAACTGAAGTAGTAAAATTATAGTTGCAACATATTTTATTCTCTTCTTAAGATTTTCTATTATTTTCTAATGAAAAATAATATATTTGTAGCATTAGTTTGTTCATAACCGGATCATACTTCATGGCTACACAATTCATTACGAACACTAACAAACTTCTTTCCGAGGTATTTAACAATATTCTTCCCTCTTCCGAGAATCTATATTTTTTATTTGACTTCTTTTAATTTTCAGGCTTCGAAGAGATATATAAAACTGAATCCGACAAGCAGATTAAAATACTCGTTGGACTAGAAGTAGAGAAGATGTTAACAGCAAGGTCCGAGAATTCGGAATGAAATTTATATCAAATTTTATAAGATATATGAACTTGAATACGATGAGGCGAAAATTATCGATCCACAGATTGAAATATGAAAAGTTTGAGATAGATTAATTACCGAGACTATCTATTAGCTAAAATAAGTGAAATAAATATGACAGCACAAATTTTAACCGCGATAGCTGCAATTCTAGCTGTAGTTATTGGTCCCTGGATTTCCTACAGAGTTGCAAAAAAGAACTTGGAATTTAACTATCGAAGTGTAGTTAACAGCACCTGGCTTGATAAATTAGACAAGAGCGTTCATTTGTTTTTGTTCAGCACATTGGAATGGATTGAAAAATACCCAGGCATTCAAGACGGCTCCTCACAGTTATTGGAACCAAATCGAGAAATTGATAGAATGTTCGACTCGATCAATTCAGCAATTATCAAACTACAATTACTACTCGATAAAACAGATGCAGATCAGAATGAAATCCTAGATACCGTAAAAGAAATGAAGCAAATCATAAATGAAAAAAGATTTGATGCAGAATCGATAAATAATCTAAAAGAGAAGCACGAATTAATAACAAACAAAGTCGGCGGTCTATTCAAAAAAGAAAGGAAGAAGATTAAGAAGATCTTTAATTGATGACTAAGTGAAAATTAACCATATGTTCATAAAGTAATTAAATATTCAAATAATTGAGAATATAAATGCCCATTAAAGATATTTTTGATTCTCCTTTTGATGAAGGAACTATTGCCAAGCTAGAAATATTTCAAAAGTATTTTGAAGAATGGCTGCCAACCTTTATAATGGGAAAATTTTTAAAACCAATTCAAGTATTTGATTTATTTGCAGGAAGCGGATATGATAAAAATGATGTTCCTGGTAGTCCAATAAGAATATTGAAACCATAAATAAACATAGAAGAAATCTTATTAGTAAATCAAAGAAAGTATGTTTATTCCTTAACGATCTAGATAAAAATAAAATTGATCAATTAAAAATAAATGTTGAAACAAAGGTCAAAGAACTTTCCCTTAATTCCTTTAGTGGATATAAAGTTTTCATCCAATAATTTTCGTGAATGTCTTGAATTATACAGTAAAGAATTAAATAATGGCTGCAATTTAATTTTTATAGATCAAAATGGATTTAAGGAAGTTGATGAAAAAGTATTTCATTTTCTAATAAACCTAGATACAACTGAATTTATATTTTTTATCTCTTCATCCTTTGTGCATCGGTTTGCTGAACGTGATGAAGTGAAAAAATATCATCCGAAATTTGATTCAGAAAAAATAAAGCTTATTCCGAGAAAACAAGTACATAATATTTTGTGTGATGAATTTGAAAAGTATGTTCCATCAAATATTAAAAGTTATGGTTTAATTCCTTTTTCTATAATGAAAAGTGATAAGAATAATGTTTACGGACTCATTTTTGTAAGCAAACATATTAGAGGCGCTGATAAATTTTTACATACTGTTTGGAAAACAAACACTATAAATGGTAACGCCAATTTTGATATAGATGAAGATTCAGCAAAGAAACAGTTGCATCTTTTTGATGGTAAAATACCAACTAAAATAGAGAGCTTTCAAAATAAGGTTAGGCAATCATTCTTAGAATGGGACTATAAAAAATAATGATGACGCTTATTTGTTTACTTTAAATCAAGGACATATTGGCAAACACGCAGCCGAAGAAATAAAAAGAATGAAAGAAGAAAGATTAATAACTTTCGACAGTCGCTCACCTTTAGTAACTTATCAAAAGGTAGTTAGAGAAAAAGTTAAATTAGATTATAAGCTTACGTAAGATGAAAAATACTAAAATTGAATGGACAGATGCAACTTGGAATCCATCAATCGGGTGTGATAAGGTATCAGCCGGTTGTAAATTCTGCTATGCCGAAACAATGGCTAATCGCTTAAAAGCAATGGGACAAAAAGATTATGAAGATGGGTTTTCATTTAAGATAATTCCCGATCGGCTATCCATTCCTTTGAAGACAAGGAAACCTACTAAATTTTTTGTTAATTCAATGAGCGATTTGTTTCACGAAGATATGCCGTTTGATTTTCTTGATAAGGTTTTTGAAGTAATTGAGAATACGCCGCAGCATCAATATCAAATTCTTACAAAAAGGGAGAAGATTTTAGCTGAATATTTCCTCAATAAAAAAGTACCCGACAATGTTTGGCTTGGTGTTACAGTCGAGAACTCTAAACATAAAAACCGAATTGATTATCTTCGCAAGATCGATGCTAATATTAGATTTCTTTCAATAGAACCGCTCCTTGAAGATATAGGAAATATTGATCTAACTAACATTCATTGGGTTATTGTTGGAGGGGAAAGTGGATTGAAAGCGCGTCCGATGCAGCCTGAATGGGCGGTGAATGTTCAACAACAATGTAAAGATCAAAACGTTGCATTCTTTTTTAAACAGTGGGGAACTTGGGGCTCAGACGGCGTTAAAAGAAATAAGAAAGCAAACGGTAGAAAACTTTTAGGTAGGGAGTGGAACCAGGAACCGAAACTAATAAACATTTGATTATATGTATTCTTATTTTTTTCGCTATTCAGAATTAAACCGATCTTCTCAATATAAAATTCAGAAAGTAAACTCCTTTAGCTTGTTGTTTTCTTTTTCTGTTATAAATACTATTTTTCAATTGAAACAATTTTTATTAAAAAAGTCCTGCAGTAAAAACCACAGGACTTAAAAAATAGTGAGCTTGTTTAGCCTCGCCGCATAAAATTTGCAGCTATTTTACCAACAGCATTTTTTTAACAGAGGAAAACTTCCCGTCGACGTTTATTTTATAGAAGTAAGTTCCCGCCGCCAGATTACCTGCTTCAAATTTTACTGTATGTTGTCCTGATTGCATATTATTATTTATTAAGGAAGCTACTTCCTTTCCTAAAACATTAAATACGCGCAGATCAACAAAACCTGGTTCAAGTAGATTGAATTTAATTATTGTTGAAGGATTGAATGGATTGGGATAGTTCTGCAATAATGCATAATCTAATTTTATTTCTGATGTTTCTTTTTCGACTGATACGGCTGTCTTAAAGTATCTGACAACATTACTTATCCTAACTTCATCAATATAACCAATGAAATTTCCGCCTATAACTACATCTTGAGAGTTTAATAAAACGTCATTTGTATTAAAAGAAGTTGATTGCGAATAAACTTCGTCTCTATTCTCATCGTGCACTACAAGCTTTAACTGGTTGTTTTGAGTATCCCGAATAAATGCAATATGATACCATTTATTTAATTCAGGCTTAGGCACAGTTATATTAATTCTTGAATTTTCAACCGGGAAAAAGAAACCATGGAATACATTGTCCCAGGAAGTTTGTAATTGAATGGAGTAATTTGATTGGTAAGGATCGCCATCACCGGGTTTACTTATAAGGTAAGGCATATTACCATAAGAAGTAAATTTAGCCCATAATTCAATTGTCCAATCGCCCGATAAATTTAATTCATTATTATGAGGAATAAATATTTTATCTGTTTCATTGCTGAACTTTAGACATTCATCTAAATGTAAAGTGGAATTAGTGGTAAATGATTGTCCGCCGCCTGATCCGGTGCCGTCATTCGAAAGATTGGACATATTCTCATAATCACCATCAAAGTGTAATAACAACACTGTATTTTCATCATTACAGTACGGGCCTCCGATTAACTCTTGCTCACTTATTGTAAAGGTATTAGGCGATTGTGAATTAAAACTGCTGTTGCCGCTATCTGAAATCTTAATTAAGCAGGAAGTCGAATTTACTGCAGGCACAGTCCAGTCATATTTTTTTGAGGCATCATTATAATTACTAATTATACTTTTCCAGGCAGCTCCATTATCTGAAGAATATTCTATATTTACATTATTAACGTTCTCGGATTCCCAAGTAATAGGATATGTTTTTCCTGCAGTAAGATATTCTCCTCCATCCGGTGTTTTAAGTGAAATTGTAGATGCAATTTCATCTTTTGTCTTGAATTTCCAAACAGAGCTATTTGAAGCACCGAAACTATTTTTACATACAACTTTCCAGAAGTAATCCGTGTTTTTTTCTAGTGTATTTAATTGATAAGATGTTTGTGGATTAACATTGTTTAATACTAATTCTTGAGGAGGATTTGTTTTACCAAAATATAAATCAATTTTTTCAGTATTTGCACCATTGTTCCAGGTTAACTCAGTATTTTCAAATTCTACATTAGAAGCATTATTTGCCGGCGATGGATTAAAAGCAGCTCCCGGTAAAATTACTTCTTCAAAATTTCTTACAACATTGCTTATTCTAACTTCATCAATATAACCCTCAAAGCCTCCTCCTATAACTACATCCTGAGAATTTAGTAAAACGTTATTTGTATTTAAAGGAGTTAATCGAGTATGAATCTCTTCTCTATTTTCATCGTGCACTATTAGTTTCAATTGGGAATTTTGAGTATCTCTAATAAATGCTACATGATACCATTTATTTAATTCTGGTTTAGGAGCGGTTATATTAATTCTTAAATTTTCAACCGGGAAATATAGACCATGAAAAACATTGTCCCAGGAAGTCTGCAATTGAATGGAGTAATTTGACTGGTAAGGATCACTATCGCCGGGTTTACTTATTAGATAAGGCATGTTACTATAAGAAGTAAATTTAGCCCATAACTCAATTGTCCAATCGCCTGATATACTTAATTCATTATTGTGAGGTATAGAAATTTTATCTGCTCCGGAACTAAATTTTAGAGATTCATCAAGTTTTAATGCTGAATTGCTTGTAAATTCTTGTCCTCCTCCGGATGGTGTTCCGTCGTCCGAAAGATCGGATGAATTTTTGTAATTGCCGTCAAAGTGTAAAAGTAAAACAGTATTTTCATCTTTGTAATAAGGTCCGCCTACCAGCTCTTGATCGCTAATTGTAAATGCATTGGGTGTTTGAGAACTTATACTGGTATTACCCGTTTCCGTTATTCTTACCAGACATAATTCTGACTTAATTGTTGGAATTGTCCAATCATATTTTTTTGAGGCATCATTATAATTATTTATTATACTATTCCAGGTAGTTCCATTATCTGTCGAGTATTCTATATCAACAAACGAAATAAGTTCTGATTCCCAAACTATTTGGTAAGTTTTGTCTGCCAAAAAATACTCACCTCCATCCGGTGATAATAACTTAATAGATTTTTCAAGGGGACTTCTTATTTCGAATATGCCGCTGATACGATTGATATTAACATCTGTTTCATCAGTAATTTTTATTCTGCAATTTTCTGATGCAATAGAAGTCGGGGGAAAAGAATATGATCCATTATTCGCCGGAACATTTTCAGCTACTATGTTCCAAGTGTAACCCTTATCATTACTAAATTCTATTCTAAGATTCTGAATATTGCTGCTGTTCCATGTAATCGTTAATTCCTGGTTATTAAAAAAAGAACCGCCATTAGCCGGTTGTATTAACTGCAATTCTTTATTGCCCCAGTCGGGTTCTATACCAATAAGCGCCGAATTATATGCAACATATATTCCCCCTAAATTATCTGCATCATAATATCCTTTAATATTATTGAAAGCATAATCAATGTAGAACTCATCATTTGTATTATATCCATCTAAAATCCAATAATGAGCTCTATACGATCCCGATTGCCAAGGAGCCGGACTATCCTCCGTTCTCCCCAACATTAAAATAGGTCTGCCGCTTGCTAATTCATTCTTTAAAATATCTATCCATTCTTCTTTTGAATAATCCCATCTATCTACCCAATGAAGACTTGACTTGAATCCAAAATTATTTACTAATGCTCCGGGAATTCTTTCTTTGTCTCCGGCCCAGCCTATAGTGATTTTTTCTCCTACCGCACATGTCGCTTCAAACAATCGGGCAGTTTCATTATATTCTGCCTGAGAAGAATTATGATCAAGAACATCCCTCATCTCAGTGTAATTAAGGTTCATATTAGTTAAATCAACATTCCAGTAATTTCCCCAATAATCAGTGAAATTTAATGCATTTTTCCCATTCACCGGAAACTGCCAATAATGCATTATTCTTGCGAATGAAGTTGGTCCGCAAGCATTTCCCCAGTGACCATTTGGGCCCTCGGAATCTTCAGGATTGTATGCGTTATACGGCCACTCAAACGTAACCCACTGATTTTGAATTAAGGGTTCAACTGCTTCAGGAACTAATTTTAATTTGTCAGTTTTCCGAGCATCAGATGCATTCGTCGGATTAAAAACAGAGAAAAGTAAGATAATGTGTATAAAAAGGTATTTGAGTTTCATAGAGAGTTCTCCTTAATTAAAAAAATAATTGGAAGATGATTTTTTTAGTTTATTTGTTTTTTTCATATTCTTTTCTGGTTTTGAAAACGAATTTTTCCAAATTTTCTAATTTTTCAACTCCACGAAAATAACCTTTCATAACAGCCGGTTCGCCTTCTTTAACATTTCTCCATTGATTAACATCTAACACAACCCAGTCTTTACTCGATTCAAGTGGATTTCCCTGCTCATCTACAGCTTGCAAATAACCAAAAATGTGCGTCCGTGTTACCTTAGATGTAATATCCGCTGTTAATTCAACCTGATTGTACAGTAAGTTTGTGATTTCCAGATTGTTAACTTCATATTTTTCATCTTTTTGTTGAACTTCAAATGGGATCTTTTTAGGAAGATTAAGAGATTTAGTAATATGATCGAATTTTTCTTCGGCTTCTTTATTTAACTCTTTTCTTTTTTTATCATAATCTTCCAATTCAGATAATGAATTTGCTCCTTTAGCATCTTTTTCAATGTCGGTAATTTTTTCCGTATAATCCTGTGCGAACCCAGGAGCTTCTCCCAGATATTGATTTGTGACTTTAGAAGATTCACTCTCGCCGCAATTAGTTAGTAAGAAGACGAACATTAACACAAATAGAGATTTAATTTCATTTTTCATTTCAGCGCCTTTTTTTTTGATAAAAAAATTTAATTGTAAATAAAACGCTTAAAATCAGTCAAATCAATCTCTTATTGGCTCGATTTATAAATCAGAACTAACTAAATAAGAAAATGATTTATCTTAGTTGGAGATTTGGAATTTATTTTGTGAATTATATCTTTTTGATAGGAAGGCGAACTTTAAAATTTTATTCTGAATCTAAAAATTCAGATGGAGTTTTTCCTGTAAACTTTTTAAAAGCATTGTAGAATGCAGATTTTGAACTAAATCCAACAGTATTTGCAATTCCTTCAAATGAATAGGTTTTATTCTTGTCATTCAAAATAATTTTTTTTGCTTCTTCAATTCTGAAAAGATTAATATAAGCGCTAAAATTTAAATTATATTTAAGGTTTATAGTTCGGGATAAATAAGTTGTGTTTGTGTTCAGCCTTTTTGCAATTTCTTTTTGACTTATATCAGTATTCATAAAGATTTTCTCTTCAAGCATAAGTCTTTCCAATTTATTAATTATTTCTTTCGCAATTTCATCTTCGTTCCATTTTTGTTTTTCACTTAGAGTCGGAGAGTTTTCAATTGCCTGAATTACTTTTTTATATTTTCTTTTATCTGCAAAGCCATCTTTAGAATCTGGCGTTATTCTTTTAACAAATTCTAAAGTTTTATTTCGATAGTAAAACAAAACTAAGCCTAAAGTTACAAAACCAATAAGGACAAAAATTAATGATCCGTTTTTAACCTGATCGAGTTCTTGTTCAAGATTTTCATTCTTGTTTTGCGATAATTCCAGTTCACGAACTTTTTGCTGAACGTCGTATTTAATTTGTGTATCAATTACCAGTCTTTGTGTATTTGCGCTAAAAACAGAATCTTTTAGATCATTTCTCAATTTTAGATATTTTATTGCGGAATCAGGCAAAGAAATTAATGAATAAATTTCCGACAACTTAGAATAGTTTTCAATTAAAGTTTCAACTGCATTCTCTTTTGAACTTTCCTTAAAGTAATTTATTGCTGCCTCATAATTTCCTTTATTCTCGGAGATTTTACCAAGCAAATGTTTTGCATTTGCAAAAGCAATTTTATTATTTGACAGCTTAGCATAATTGAGAGCATATTCAACATAAACCTCTGCAGAATCCATTATCCCGGAATTAAAAAAAATTTCTGCTATGTTGTTATTTGTATAAGCTAAATAATGTTTGTTATTAGTTTTTTCGAAATTAAAGATTGCTTTTTTGTTTAATTCTAAAGCTTTTTTAAAATCTCTTTTTTTAAAATAAGTGCCGGCGTAATTCATGAAAGCATAACCTAATCCATGAAAGTAATTATGCTCTTTGCTAATATTTATTGCTTTTTTAAAATATTGCTCGGAATCTTCAGGGCTGGAGTAATCTGCTAAAAATCCGGCTAAAATAACATAATTATATGCCGACAATTTCCAATCCCCATTTGCTTCACTAACTTCTATAGATTTTTTCAAGAATTCTACTGCGCGTTCGTTGTCTAATGCATCTCTGTACATTATTGCAATTAACAAATATGTCCGGGCGAGATAAGAGGATTTGCTTTCCGAGTTTTCAATTACCTTCCCGGCATATTCTAGAGATAAATTTCTTTTAATTGTTTTTCTGTAACTATTGGCGAGCAAGTAATATGTTTGAACTATAATCTTTTTATTTTCAATTGGCGGGAGAAGTTCTTCGGCTGATTTCAAATACTTTAAGGATTCATTATAGTTGTTAAGTTTGAAGTAATAATATCCCAGGGCATTGAGCGATTGAATCTCCAGAGGAATATTATTTGCTTCTTGAGAATTATCTAATGCAGTTTTTAAAATTTGTAAAAGACTATCTTGATTTTTTTTATGAATCTCAGATAATGCAATATAGATGGAGGATTTTATAAAATTAAAAGTGTCTTTTTTATTTATAGCATCAATCTTAATTTGTCTTGCTAATTCACTGCCTATTTTTGTAGTGTTTATAAAAACATTTTCATAAACTGAATCAAATCTTGAAATTTGATCATTGTTAGAAACATCATTGAATTCTTGAGCTTGAGGTAAAATATAAAAAGTAAATAGAATTAAGAAAAAGGATTTCACTTTACTGGATATTGTTAAGAAGGAATTGATTAACTCACTAAAAACTATCTAGCTTTTTAAGTATAATGGATTCAAATATAGCTTAAGTTGGTTCCATAAGCAATTTTCTTAGCTCCAAATAATTGTTATAGAATAATCATGAAGAGATAGTTGTGCTGATAATTGCCTCTGATATTTAATTTTATTATTCTAAGGAGAATAAATGAATGCAAGAAAAATAATTATTTAAACATCAATAGAAGCGGCTCTTGATCTGTTATCGCTCGGCGCTATGGCGCATCGTCTTGATCCGGCCGATATTCCTTTTTTCAAAGCTAATTAATTTTAAATACACGTAAGCGGAACAATTTAAAAGACTGATCTTTATTTACTCAGATTAAACTCCACAAAAGGTACAGCCCAGGTTTTTGTCTCACCCGCAATTCCATTCTGATAATCTATAACCTCGAGTTTCTCAGGAACTACTTTAATAAGTACATAATTGGATTTATTATCGGTATAGAATCTGCTCCACTCATTCTTCCAATATGTTTGTTTTTTTGATGTGTCTTCTACAATGTAAGCATCTCCTTTTATAATAGCATAACCCACTGCATTCGGGGCTTGATAATAGAGAGTAACCCTTGAATCATTTTTAATCTGCCCGACTTTTCTGCTGCTTACATTCGTTCCTAACCATATTATCATGTCATCATCGGGCGGAAACGGGTCCATTATTCTTGCGTCGGGATGACCGGTTGAATCCAGTGTAATTAGTGCACAATATCGTGCTGTTTCCATAATTTTTTTTGCGGTAGTAATGAGAGTATCGCGATCTAACAGTTGTGTTTTATTTTCTTGAGCATTAATCAGAAGCGGTAAGTGAAATATTAAAGCTAAACTGAAAATTATTTTCATATTCTTGAATTGATTTTTCATCTTCATATTAACCCCAAATTAATTTTTACGGCCTTTTCTAATGGTAACAAATCTTGATAGAATTCACAACGCTAATTTTTTACATTTCCTGACGGGCTAACAACATATAATTTTCTAAGCAAATCAATCCACCCACTTTAATAACTATTTTTTGTTAATATTATTTTAAAAGGTCTTCCGCGCATTGGAACATCATAAGTTTCCAACTGATTCACATTTTCTTTCCGGGAAAGTTGTTCAAAGATAAAATTTCCGGGCATAAAATTTATTGTATCCTTTTTTAACAAAAAGTCTCCTTCGTAACTCCATAAACCTTTAGGGAAATTACTTTCTGCGCTGTCGGGAATAAAAATCTCGGCGGCAAAAGTAAAACCATCATACAGACGAACTTTAACATATCCTCCGGATTCTAAGATATTTACGCCGCCGTCTGAAGGGCCGGGTTCTATAAAGGTTGAACTTTCGTAATTTCCAAAAAGACTATTGTTGCTTTCGCTAATCTGCCCATCATCGCAAGCGAAAAAAAGAATTGGGATAATCAAAATAAATTTTTTAACGATTTTCATAAAACTGCCTTTTTATTTTGCCGGACTACTCTTTAGCAAGCAATCCGCCGCTTGTAAATATTAATCGACTTTATTAATAACCATTAGCAAACAAATTTGGTAGGACTTATTTTAGGGCGCGGTTTATTCAATATATTGACCTAAGATATTTACTTTTCTCAATTTGATGTTTCTATTACCTTTATCTAATCTTTTGTTTTGGACTAATGGAACAAACTCGCCAACCTCTCTGCCATTTATTTTCGCATAATTTATACTAATTTTTATTGAATTGGGAATCGGCATCGAACTTCCTAAATGGCCAAAATACTTTGAGTAATAAACTGTAAGGGGAATATCAGATAAGGTAAAACCGATTACATCTTCAAAAATAGCGGCGGGAGTTTCATAATTTTCAACATATTCCGCACTAAAATATACTTTCTCGGAATCAGCCACACCTTCAGTTTGAAGCCATCTATCGCCATCTTTTGGATTTAACTTGGCCAACCTATGCTCGACAAAAGGATTTTTCAAATTTGTGCTTTTTTCTAAATTAGTCGAAACAAAATAACCGTCACGAATTGCATAGTAGCTGGGATAGTTATTACTTGTATCGTAGATGCTTTTATATATCCCAATGAATACATCTAAGCTATCTGCTCTTTTAGTTTTTCCTGTTATTTCCCAAATTTGATACATATCGTAATCGGCATCATAATATTCCCTTATATCTCCAACAGATAAACTCATATAATCATCTATTTCTTCAGGACCCGTACTATTAGAAGAGCAGCTGATATGGATTAAAATTATTGTAAAGCTAAAAAAGATTAAAAGGGATTTCTTCATAACTTCTCCATTGTAGGGTAAAAATATGTTTCCGCCGCAAACCGGCTTGCCTAGGCTAAAAGGCGAATTATTATCTATTAATAACCTTAAGCTGCTTAATATTCTATAAGCATCGGAGCAATCTATTTATTTAATCAATCTAATGCTATTTTCAGCCTTGCTTTTTGAAATTTCGACTTTCGTACGCAGATTTAATTCCAGATAAACTATATTGCGATTTTATTTCTTGAATCTCTTGATAGCTTAATTTTTTTTGAATAGAAAATTCTTTCTCCATTTGTACCGTATTCCCTGATGTTTAAACCGCTTGGTATAATTTTTCAAGCGCCTTTATTCAATTCATCTTTTGCTGACTTGCCTTTTACATATACTTTGATAACTGAATTCTTCATCCGGCTTACTGAATAATTAATTCTATAATTCGTTATTGTGTTTTTATTCATTGGGTTTGTAATGTAAAAGTTATTGTGATGAATATAGTATTTTTGAATAATTCCGTTAATTTCTATCGTACCATCCCGTTTCAATTGTCTTTGAACCCTCATCAAACTTCTATTACAAGAAACCAAATTATTCTCTAAAATGTCGTAAATCAACTTCTGTAATGAATTTTCGAAACTCCAAAAATCGTAGCAATGTTATAGGCTCCCACTAATAGAAGAAATACAGTTTTTCCATATGAAATGGAAAAATATAAAACAAGCTAAATTACCAAATGAATAATAATCGCCAGGGAAAATCTTAAAATTTCATTTTTACTTTTTACAATATTAAGTTTCACAAGAACACCTTATTGTTAATTAACGTCTGAACCGATTAACAGTTTATGATTTTTCTCATTCTAACCTTCGCGGCCTATAATCCCCACAAATTTGCATAAGCTATAAACTCAATAACAATATTGTTTGATTGTAAATCTATTGAAATCCAATAGCCGTTGGTAAATTAGAATTCAGCATAATGTTTCCATCAATTCATTTCAGAATTTATTATTACAAGATTTACTTATTTCATTTTTTGATTCGATT
Source organism: uncultured Melioribacteraceae bacterium (assembly GCA_963821715.1). Taxonomy (GTDB): domain Bacteria; phylum Bacteroidota; class Ignavibacteria; order Ignavibacteriales; family Melioribacteraceae; genus CAWGET01. The sequence continues at coordinate 97,590 of CAWGET010000010.1, read as the reverse complement.
CGCCAAACCAGAATTCTGCCGTTGCGCCGCCGTCCATAAGAAAATCACTTCCCGTTATAAACGCTCCGTCTTGCCCCATTAATAAATTAGCTGCATTGGCAACTTCATCGGGCGTTCCCGCACGTCCCACCGCGCACGAATTTATCATTTTTCGGTAACCTTCTCCTTCAGGTCCTTCTAATTCATTTTTTGCAAGCGGCGTAAAAATAACTCCCGGGCTTATTGTATTAATTCTTGCGCCACGTTTACCCCAGCGTACTGTTTCTGCCATAACTCTTAACGAACTTCCTCTTTTTGAAAGTTGGTAGGCGTGATACGAATTTTTAATATTAGCAAGTTGAAGCATCGGTAATGCTAGTAGTTCATCTGCGGGCGTTGTTCCAAATAATTTTATCTGTTCAGGTGTTAACGGATCTAATTTGTGTCCCGCTTGGGAAGAGATTACAACTCCGGAACCGCCTTCGGAAATTACTTTTCCAATTTCTTCAAGCACAACCGCGGTTCCATATAAATCTACTTTTAGAATTGTTTTAGGCGGCGCTAGAGACGGTGAAACTCCTGCTGTATGAATTAGTCCGTAAATATCTCCAAGTTCCTGAGCGGTTTTAATCATAGATACAACAGATTGTCTTGAAGTGACGTCCACGATTGTATAACTAACGTCGAAACCGGCCTCGCTTAAAATTTTAGAAGCGCTTTCAACTTGGTCTTTTTTTAAGTCCGCAAATAAAATATGTTTACCCGCTCCAACTCTTCTTGCAATTGCCTGTCCCATTGAACCGGCGCCGGTTACAATTATTACTTTTTTATTCATACTTTCTCTCAATTTTTATTGTCCGGGATTATTGGAGAACCGCTTGTAAATAGCCTTTTATGTATTTAGCAGAGTATTCATTTTATTTAAAGTATCTATCAGCGCATCCATTGGCAGCTTACAAATGAACTCCGCTTTTCTTGACTTCCAATCCAAACTCTTAATTTGGTCTGATAGTATCACTCCGCCGATTTCTAAATTATCCGGAATCTTTACTTCAAATGGATAACCTTTTACTTGACTTGTTATCGGACAAAAAATTGCCAAATTAGTTTTTTCATTATATTCTTTAGGTGAGATAACTAAAGCAGGTCTTCTTCCGTATTGTTCGCGACCGGCTTGAGGATTAAAACTTAACCAAACTATATCTCCTTTATCGGGGGCTTTAACTTTTACCACCGCTCATTCCCAACTTGTTTCCCGGTGTCGGTCTCACTATGAAGATTTGATTTTTTTATTCCGGAGACTAATTCTTTTAGTGTATATTTCTTTTCTTCAACCGCTTCAATTACTATTTTATTTTCTTCTAAAGTAAGGTTAACATATTCATCTTCACGAATTTTAGATTGAAAGGCAAACGCTTTTGGAATTCGCAAAGCCAAACTGTTGCCCCATTTTTGAATTTTAATCCGCATAACAACCTTTCATTTGTTTATACAATAAAGATACATATCAAAAGCAAATTTTTCAATGAGGAACCGCTTGTTAGCTACAAATTTTATATTTGTTTTATTTTGTGATAATTAAGAATACCACATTCAAAAAAGATTCCTTACTTTTATTTTATTCTATAATAAAATAATTGATTCTAAGTCCCACTGAAAAATCACTATATTTTTGATCGGCCACCAAATAATTTCTTTTCATATATTCGATATAAGGTTCTAATGCTACGCTTTTTGTGAGAAAATAGTTAATCCCGCCGGCAAATGAATAACTATTCATATCCTCATTCCCTGTAAGTGAATTTGAATATTTATAACTTAGTTCCAAAAATGGAATGAATTTGGGGGTGGAAAAATAATACCTTATAACCGGACCTATAGAAATTGGTCGGGAAATGAATATAATTTCGTGTCCGTTATATTTCCATGAAGATTCATAATACCCTAAAGAAACGCTTAATCCGGCAGAAATATTATCAACAAAAAAGTAAGTAAAACCTGGTTTCATTGCAAAACTTATTTGATCAGTTTCATCGTGGATCGATTCAGATGTACTATTAGAAAAAGTAATGGAGCCGGATAAGCTATAGCTTCCCTTTTTCAATGCATCTTGTGAAAACAAATTTGTAGATACAAATAAAACTAAAACTACAACTAATAGATAATTACTCTTTGTCATTTTTCCCTCACTATTTTAAACTGTATAACGGCGGTGAAAATAACCAACGCAGAACAGCAATGCTTAACTAATAGCGTATGATCAAATTGAACCTACTCCAAACCGTTTCGACGGTCGCTTTTTATAGGTTCGTTAGGTGTTCTTTTAGCTATTTTGCCTTTTTACTTCATCTAAAGTTTTACCATTTTTATACTTCCAGTCTATCCAACCATTTGATCTTCTACCAAGCACTGCACCAGCGGCAGCACTTGGCGATCCAAATAAATAATCAGATGTAAAAACCAAAGTCTCATTCTCTTTCGCAAGAATACCAGAATTCAATAATCTCTTTCGAAGATTTATTAACCAAGTTCCGGCTGAATTTGATTCCGTTAAATTGCAAATCGAATTCTCCAAAACTAAAAATCCTTCATCCGTATATTCACCAATAGCATTAGCATCTTTACTTTGACAATAAAGCAATTCTATTTTGGATGCTGTTTTTAATTCATCAAAAATTGGATAGCCTAAAGTTGATACAAGTACTTTTATCGTATCAAAATTATCTAATAGATCAGATTCCATTGATTCAGAAACAAAGGGTTTAGTAGGAATAGAGCTATTTTCAATGAAGTATCTTCCAATTCTTTTTGCTTCATTGTAAGCATGAGATTCAAGATATTTGATGTGAGTCTTTGTGAAATAACGAGTTTTGGATATAATTACAATTACATAGTTCCAAAAATCTTTTGAGTTCTGTTGCTTCAATCTTTGTTTACAATCCTCAGCTTCTCCAATATATAACTTTGCTTTTGCTTCTTCTTCTGGATTGCCGATTAATAGATATATGCCAACATTTTGCAATTCTTCTCTCCCATAAATGAATTCCATTTTTGATCGAGGTATAAGAATCGCTTGAACAGTTCTACTTGTTATTTCTGCAATTTTTACACTTCTTGGGTTACCATCAGGTAAATAAATTTGAATCGTTTTACCAAAATTCATTTTTGTCTTTATATTTTATTTAGAAAACATACCCATTACTTATCCCATCAAATAGCTTTATCAAAATTGATTTTTTTAAGAAAAATTTTTCTTAATAAAAACTTTTCTTTTCATATAAAGTATTTAAGGATATAAGTGTATTTAGGATTTTATTGAATCTATATAATATTATTGATTTATAATTCTTGAAGGGAACTACATTCGGTATAAACAAGATATGTCTTTGTCTTAATTTCAACGAGAACCTGTTTGGATTCCTAATCTGAAAATAAAAATAATTAAGATTTTTTATTTTTGCCACAAAAAAAGGGAAATTTTTCCCGTCTCAATTTAATGCACGAACCCATTTCCGTTTAATTGCGTCTTCAGATTTCGTCAAAATCATCGCCGGCGCCTAAAGATCTTAAAATATCGTTGTAAATTTTTTCTATAATATTTATCGCGCGTTGGTGTTGAAACTTTTCTTCCGCTAAAATTACTGCGCGGGCTATCAGTTCTTCGCTCTTCTTATTATTTGTTTCTAAAAATGAAGCCATCACTAGTTCCACAATTTTATAAGCCTTCCGAAATAATTCTTTTTCATTTTCGTCCGGTTTTTTGCCGCTTAATATTTGCTTAAATCTTTCCGGCGGGAAAGCCTCCAATTCCAAAATAGGAGTTGCAAAAAGCATAAGAGTTCCGGCATTTTTCGGCAGGAAATAGAAAATTTCGTCAAATATCAGTTTAAGATTTTTCTCGTTTTTCTCGAATATTCCGAAATCCGTTATAGTATCTCTGTATTCAAATTTACTTCGTTGGTCGGCAAATGCTATTTCAATGGATTCAAACCATTCCCGTTTTTCACTCTCGCTTAATTTGTCTAATTTCCCGTGTTCCGCGGATATTGTTTCATTCCACACATAAATAATTTTACTTGTTATTTTTTGAGCTTCATCTTTGTCTTTAAAGGCTGTTTTCTTTTTGTCCGATAAATACTTTTTCATCTGAACTTCAATAAAGTGTATTATATCTGCGTTGGTTTCTTTCCCGGATTTATGGCCGCTCATTTCATTTCTACCAATTCTTTTAATTTGAAAAATCTCTTCTGAAATATGAATAATCAAAATTTAGACATCAGGTATAAATTGATAATAAAACAAAAAGAGGTGAATTAAAAGGTATAATTCAACTGAGCGGATGAAAAATTCTTGGAAAGCTTACAGTCTGGGCGGTTTATAAATGAACCTTCCGGGAAAATAGAATCCGATTTTTTATTTTGATAATCAAGAATATTAAATTCTATCAAATGAATCCTGAATTCTCACTCCCTTTATCAAAAGCCAAAAAGTAAATGAAAGTTCGCCGATTATTCCCGGAATAATAACGACGAGAGCGAAAATATTTTCAAACTCAACATAATTTGGAAGCAGGAAATTTGCGAAGCTGTCAATAAGATAACCGACCGCGGCGATTATTAATAATACGCCGATAAACTTTGGAATGTAACCGGATTTATGAATTAAATATCCAAGAACTAAAAGATGAAGCCCGAAAAATACTAAGCCAATCAGCCAGGCGGAATTGAATGATTCGAGATTTAATAAAACCAATGCGTAAAGCTGACTTGCCTCAAGAGAATTAAGATAATCCGCGCCGCTTAAAAGCTGTAAAACATTAAGCAGATATAAAAGAGCTATCCCGAAAATACTTACGTTTATCAGGCGCAGCCATCCTGCAAGGAGGGAAATATTTTTATTTGCCGGTTTCAGCAATATATAAAAAGCCCACGCGAGGGCTGCATCGATGATAACCATAATAAAAAAGCTGAGGAATCCGACGCGGAAAAGAGTTTCATTTTCAATTATATTTTTTGCGGTTTGCGATGCGTCGCCGGCAGCAGTAAAACTTTCGAGAACGAAGAAGTTAGAGAATATACCGGTTGCAAAAATTATTAAATATCCGGCTCCCGCATATTTAGAAAGTTTATAGAGCGAATTCAATTTCACCTCATCCTTTTTTACGAATGAATCCGTATTACAACATTCCCTTTTTTATGTCCTTTATCCACATAGCTGTGAGCTTCGGCAATTTGTTCTAAATCATAGCTTCTATCTATTACCGGTACAATTTTTCCCTGCTCCAACAATTTTTTAAGCAATATCAGGTCTTTAGTTCTTTCCTCTTCGGGTCTTAAACCAGTAGCCGCAATTTTCGCCTTTTTATTTCCGAGTATTGCCGTCCATAAAACATGCGGCATGATGGAGAGTCCGATGCTGGCTTGAAGAAAGATTCCTTTTTCCGTAAGAGATTTTTTGCAGCGCGAAAATGACAGATTCCCCACCGTGTCAAAAATAATATCATAAGTCTTGCCGTTTTCGGCAAAATCTTCTTTAGTATAGTCGATTGCATAATCGGCTCCGAGCGATTTCATCAGATCCAAATTCGAAGAGCTGCAAACGGCGGTAACTTCAGCCTCGTAGTATTTGGAAATCTGAACGGCAGCCGAACCAACGCTTCCCGAAGCTCCGTTTATTAGTACCTTGTATCCGCTCTTAATTTTTCCTTTATCTCTAAGAAAAGGCAATGAAGTTAAAAAACCGTCTACGCTTGCGGCGGATTCTTCGTATGAAAGATTGACAGGTTTTATAGCGAGTACACCTTTTTCCGGAATGCAGATATATTCGGCGTTGGCTCCAAAACCGGGTCCCGCGGTTCCGAAAATCTTATCACCTTTTTTAAATTTTTTAACGTTTTCGCCGGTATCTTCAACTTCACCGGATAATTCTTCGCCGAGCATTGTAATTTTTGGTTTCAACAGCCCTGTAAATAATCTCGAAAAATACGGTTTACCTTTTCGAAATGTTGTTTCCGTAGCTGTTACTGTTGTTGCTTCCATTTTTAGCAATATTTCATTTTCTTTCGGTGCCGGTTTTTCTACTTCTTTAATTTGAAGAACATCCGGCGAACCGTATTTTGTATAAACCGCTGCTTTCATATATTCTTTCCCGGGTTATTTAGCATTATAATGTTAAAGTATTAAGACGCAAAGTCCTATATAAAGTTCTAAAAATTAAGATTTTAAGTTTAAAATTATTATTTATCTTTACATCAAAATATAAATAAAATGAATAAAGAGTATGAATAGCAGCCGCGGTCTTTTACGTTAGCGGAGAGCCGCTTAAATTTTCAATTCTGCGCAATGTGCTTGATGTATGTTTCGCTGTCTAAACAGGTCAAACTGCCGTTAAAAGAGGGAATAACTTACCCCAAATTTTACTTGGCAAAAGATTGAATAATCGGACGGGAATTAAATTTATTAAAGAGAATATCTAACCGGAACATCTCCATTGGCCGCAAGTCTTCGGCATATTCTGGCCGGGATCAGGACAGTCGGTGATGGTAACACAATGGCGGTATTTGTAAGGATTACCGGTTTTTGTATTACATTCTTCGCTGTACCCATCTTCTTTTTCAACGGTGCGGTTACATCCCGCGGGGAGCACTTCGTCTATCTTTTTTTGCATCTCTTCCAGGGAAAGGCCGGAATCAAGAATATTTTGGATTTGCTGAAGACTATTTTTATCGGGCATACGGACCTCCATATATTTAAGATAAATAGTTAAAATAAAATTAAAGGATATGAGGTATTATAATAATAATTGAAAAACTTAAATGCAACAATCCGGAAATCTTTAATTATAATTTACTGTTGATAAAAAAAAGCCAGGGAAACCCCGGCTTTAATAAAATTAGGAAATGCGGTAATTATTGTTAATAATTATGCAGAAACAACTTCGATAGACGGATTAACTTCCCGCTGCAGAAGATTTTCAATCGCTACTAAAGTTCCGCGTATGGAACTCGGGCAGCTTCCGCACGCGCCCTGATATTTAATCGCCAGTTGATAACCGTTCAGCCCAATCACTTCAAGTCCGCCGCCGTCTCCCGCCAATGCGGGTCGCACGCGCTGATCCAAAATTTGATTTATCTGAGTTAACAATTCAGTTTCTTCTTTGCTGTTCAAATTCGGAGCTTCTTTTTCAGCAGGAATCGTCGATTTATCGAACCGCGCCAAAAATCCAACCAATTCTTTCTGAATATCGGACCATCCGGCATCGGGCGCTTTTTCAATCGTAATAAATTTATCCATATAAAAAACGGAAACGACTCCGTTCATCGCAAAAATTCCCTTTGCCAAAGGATCTTTTTCCGCTTCTTCTTTATTTTGAAAACTTCTTGTTTCATAATTAAGAAGTTTCTGGTTCACAATAAATTTAAGCGCCTGTGGGTTGGGCGTTAAATCCACATCCTGTATAACTAACATAGCTTTTATTCTCCGTTAAACTCTATTGCTTATTTTATTTAAAATTTTCTTGTTCTTCCCATACATATAGTTAAACAAAAATCATTCCACTTATAATATCTTCAACAGTCAAAATGTCTTTTTAGTTTCTGTTATCAATTAACAGAACGAATTCTCCTTTCAAATTCTTTTTACCCGCTTCCTTTGTAATCGCCTCCAAATTGCCTCGGAAAAATTTTTCTTCCGGCATCGTAAGCTTATAAGCAAGCACTGCGTTTGTTTTCCCACCGAAAGCATTTGAGCAGTCCGCCAATATTTTTTGAAGCCGGTAAGGAGTTTCCATCAGAACAATTAAATCTTTTTTCTTTTTTAGATGATTCAATTCCTGCCGCCGGATCTCTTTTTTCGGAGAAAGCCAGCCGTAATAATAAAATTTCTCAATATCCATTCCGCTTCCCACCAACGCCGGAAGCAGTGAGTTTGCTCCGGGAACAGGAACTATCTCAACGCCGGCCGAAATGCATAGCTCTACTAAAAAATGTCCCGGATCCGAAAAGAGGGGAGTTCCCGCGTCGGAAATTAACGCCGCTTTTTCTCCGGATTTAATTTTTTCCACAATTTCCGGCGCAGATTCTTTTTCGTTATGCTCATTTAGAGAAAAAAGTTCTTTTTCAATTTTGTATGAAGAGAGAAATCGACGCGCGGGTTTGAATTCTTCGCAGATTATAAAATCCGCATCCCTTAGAATTTCCAAAGCCCGGAATGAAAGATCTTCCTTGTTGCCTATCGGAATCGATATGATATAAAGTTTATTTTTCATTTCAATTTTTTATGATGATAAGAAGAATAAGATTACAAAAAATATTTTGATTTGGCAAAAGGCGAGAGGCGAGAAGCGAAAAGGCAAGAGGCTGAGAATTTATTGCAGAACATTCATTTTACCGCTTTCCCGTCAATCCTTTAATTAGTTTATCCGCTTTTTTTCTTTTTTCGGGTGGAACTAACAATGTGAAATTTCTTAAAGACGCAACTGCGTTGTCGTAATCTTCAATCATCATAAAAACCAGACCAAGATTAAAGTGAATATTCGGGAATTCGGGATCTATTTCCAGAGCCAACTGATAATGGAGTTTTGCTAAATTTAAATCGCCTTCTTCAAAATATAAGTTCGCTAAGTTATAGTGCGCTTCTAAATGTCTCGCATCAATCACAAGGGCTTGGGAAAAATAATTGAAAGCTTTTTCTATATTTTCGTTTTTAGATTCTATTATTCCGAGGTTGCAGTAGGAATCAGCCGGAAAATCTTTTTCTTCAACAGCCTTCAAATAAAATTCAACGGCTCTCTTATCCTCTTTCTCGTCGTAAATTAGCGCTTCTTCAAAAGGAGTATATTTTGTGGGAATTTTGACAACCGGAGTTTTTCCGTTGAATAGATTTAACTGACCTAATCTTTCCTGTTCAAGTTTTTTTTTGGTCCGGACTTTCTTATAGCCGAGTTTCTTTATTTTTTTCTCGGGAAACCGGTAAATTTTAGCCATTTGTTACCCGGATTTTGCGCGTTTGCTAACTTTCTTTTTGGATGAAGCGGCAGTCTTCCTCGATTTTCCCTTTGCTTTTTCCATCGGCATTCTTTCCGATTTCGCTTTTTCCAAACTCTGTTTCAGTGCGCTCATAATATCTGCAACCGGCGCCGGCTCATCTTCCGTTACCGCGATCTTCTTTCCTTTCAATTTTGCTTCAATGATCTCCTTCACCGCGTTTTTATACCGGTCTTCCAATTTAATTTCGTCAAATTTTACAGTCATAGAATCAACGAGAGTTTTGGCAAGTTTAAGCTGATCTTTATCGATCGATTCTCCGTTCAAATTCGGAAGCATAGTTTCGCTTCGTATCTCTTCAGGATAACGGAGTTTATACATCATTATCGATTTGTCGTTCGGCGCAAGCATTATAACATTTTCCCGGTCGCGCAGCACAACTCTTCCGATTGCCGTTTTGCCGGAATCTTTCAAAGTCTTTCGAAGTAAACCGTAAGCCTTCGACGCGACTTCGCCGTCTGGCGCAATAAAATAAGGTGAATCGTAATAAGCGGGAGTTACTTCGCTTAGATCTACAAATCCTTCAATCTCAATAACTTTTGTGCTCTTCAACTTAATATTGTCGAAATCGGAATCTTCCATAATTACGTATTTATCTTTTTCATATTCGTATCCTTTGATAATATCGGCAGGTTTCACAACCTGGTCGCACTTTTTACACCGCTTATCATACCCGATTCTTCCGTTGTCTTCTTTATGAAGCTGGTTGAAGCGGATTGTTTCTTCGGGATTTATTGCGCTGAATATTTGCACCGGAATAGTAACAAGTGAAAATCGTATATGTCCTTTCCATATCGCTCTCATCTTCGATCACCTTAAAAAGTTAGTTAGTCTTTTTAAGATTAAAATAAAAAGAGTAAGAATCAACTGTTTCCGCTTCGATTACTCTGTTCCGTTATTCATATAGAAGATAATTTTTTCTCACGCTCATAAATTGCTCAAGATCATTTTTCCACGAAGCGGCAATTTCATCCGGCATTTTGCCGTCGTTAATCATCTTGCGGAGATCGGGAGTAGCCGCGAGACGGTCAATTGTTTTTTCCCGCCACTTAAATTCATCCGGGTTCACTTTATGAAACGCCCAAAGTAAATTTACTCCTGTCTTCACAGGTTCAAATGTATCTCTGTTCACAACGTTCACATAAACACCTTTACATTTTTCACCGGTATATTTTGGAGCATAAGCATTCTGCGGAAGTTTTTCCGGAGTGAATTCAATAGCTTCGAATTGGACGCCTTTTAAATTTTGTTTATTTAGAAGAGCAGCTACCGAATCCGCGTCAGCGTATGGAGCGCCAATAAATTCGAAAGGTTTCTCGGTTCCTCTGCCTTCCGAAATATTTGTGCCTTCAAAAAAACAGGTTCCGGGATAAACAACAGCGGTTTCGAGAACAGGGAGATTTGGTGAAGTTTTTACCCAGCGTAAATTTGTTTCGTCAAACCAGAGATCGCGCGTCCAGTTTTTCATTTCAACAACTGTAAGATCGGCCTTTTTATTTTCTCCCAGCATTCCTTCGCCGTTATAAATTTTCGCTATCTCGCCAACGGTCATTCCGTGCATAACCGGGAGTTTCCCGAAAGCGACAAATGATTTCATCGAGTCTTCGGTTACAAATCCGTCCACTTTTAAACCGGTTATCGGATTTGGCCGGTCGAGAACAATTACCGGAATTCCCGCGTCCGCCGCCGCTTCCATTACGTGGCCAAGCGTTGAAATGTAAGTATAAAAGCGGGCTCCTACATCCTGAATATCATAAATCAAAACATCGACGTTTTCTAACTGTTCCTGTGCCGGCTTGTATGATTTGCCGTAAAGCGAATAAATAGGCGCGCCGGTTTTTGTATCTACTGCGTCTTTAACAGCTCCGGTAGTATCGCCGCGGACTCCGTGTTCCGGTCCGAATAATACTGCAAGTTCTACTTCCTCATTTTCGTTAATCGCGTCCGCAAGATGAGTCCCGTCCGATAAAAGCGCAGTATGGTTTACAATAAGCCCTACGTTCTTTCCTTTAATCAAGTCGAATTTTTCGTTCATCAAAATATCGGCGCCGACAACTGTGTTCTGCTTTTCAACGTTTTCTTCACTGCAGGAAATCATAGAAGCGGACATCATTAAAATAAGTAACAAAAATTTTTTCATTTAGTCTTCTCCAATTTTTAAATTTGTTATTTGATAAATAAATTATCGAAGCATTCTTTCGTTTAAAATCTTTTGAATGTTTCTTCTGCCGTCGAGAACCGAATTGATAAAAACCCGGTTCTTTTTTATTTCATAAATGCCTTTGCCTGGAAGAGCAATAATCACTTCATAATTCCATTATTCAGGAAGTTTTTGTTTGATTGTTAATTCTTTTTTTGATCTCTGCAAAAGTTTCTCTAATTCCTTTTGTTCGCTTATTTTTCGTGTCGGACATCGAAAGTAACTTCAACATAGCCAAGGTCTCCTGAGTTTTTTCATATTCCTCAATATTCTGAATTACGGCTTTGGCTTCTCCGTTTTGGGTGATGATGTAAGGCTCTTTTTTATCTTTGATCGTATTTATTATCTCCGCGGCGTTGGCTTTTAAATAACTTATTGATTTGATCGATTCACTCAATTTCACGGGATGACTTTTTTAGTCTAAATATACTTTAAATAAAATTAATTCAATTACAATTTCGGGTGATATTTCAAGGGTTTCATCAAAATATTACAGGAATTCCAATCTTAAAAAAATAGTAAGTCATAACAACCGATAGAGATAATTTTAAGAACATCGCAATTAAGCTAAAAAGGAACGAACCGAGTCCGGCTTTGAATGCGGCTGATCTTTTCTGTCCGGAAATTAATTCTCCCACAATCGCTCCGATCAATAATCCGATGATCATTCCCAGCGGCGGAAAGAAAAAAATCCCGATTATCATTCCGATGAACGATCCCCAAACTCCGTATTTCGATGCGCCGAAAACTTTTGCGCCCCAGCCCGGAATTAAATAATCCAAAACTGAAACAACCAGTGTAAGAACGCCGAAAGTTATTAGAAGATTAGCGCTTAATAAATCGCCGACTGCGAATTTCAGAAGAACGAGCGCGAGAAAATTAAGCGGGGGACCGGGAAGAGCCGGCATTATACAGCCGATTATTCCCGCGAGGGATAAAATAACTCCGGCTGCAAATAACAGATAATCCATAATTATCCTTCGTTCTTTTTTACCGCTTCGAACACCGCGTCGTGAAGAGCCGGACGCGTTTTAACGATTGAAGATTTTTCATCGGGATAAACCCTGTTTGTTAAGAAGACAACGAATAAATCATTTTCCGGATCGATCCAGATCGATGTTCCGGTAAACCCGGTATGCCCAAATGATTTATCGGAAAAATATTTGCCCGCTGTGGAATAGCCTTCCAGTGATTTTGTGTCGAAGCCTAACGCGCGCGTAGTTTTATCGGAATTTCTCGTCGTAAATTTTTCTATTATTTCTTTGCTGAAATATTTTTTACCATTATACGTCCCTTTATTCATAAGCAGCTGAGCAAGTTTTGCAAGATCGCCGGATGTGGAAAAGAGTCCGGCATTTCCGGATAACCCTTCAAGTCCACGCGCCAAAGGATCGTGAACGGCTCCCTGAAGTTTTGGTGAAGTTGGCGAACAACTTGCCCGCAAATTTTCAGAAGGAACGAACGTTGTGTTTTTCATCTTGAGGGGTTCGGTAAAATTCTCTTTATAATATTGATAAAGCGGTTCGCCGGTTACCGATTCGGCGACAAGCATAAGCGTTACAAAATTTAGGCAGCTGTAAACCATTTTTTCATTTGTTTTATATCTCAAAGGAAGATCCATAATTCTGCTTATTACCGTGTCGCGCGTCTCTCCCGGCTTAGGCGAATAATAAGCGGGTAGTCCGCTTTCGTGAATAAGCAGATCTTTAATTAAAACTTTTTCTTTATGATGAGCGGAAAACCTCGGCAAATATTTTGCGACCGGATCATTGAGTTTCACCTTTCCTTCGTCGACTAATTTCATGATTACAAAATTTGTCCCGAACGCTTTTGTTACCGATGCGAGATCATAAATTGTTTCGGTTGTAACTTCCGGAGAATTTGAATCATAAGTAAAATTTCCATACGCTTTTTGATAGAAGATCGAGTCGGAACTTCCTATAATTAAAGAAGCTCCCGGAAAAACCGAATCGGCAATTGCGTTTTGAATTACTTTGTCAACTTTGGAAAAGTCCGACGCCGATACCAGCATTGATAATAAAAAATAAAATGTAAGAAGAGATAATTTTTTCATTTGTTAATCCGTGTTTAGAATTTATTCTCAAAAAATAAAATCAGTTAAATAATTTATGTGCTTACAATATTAATATAAAGTCTTTGAAATAATTATGCTTTCATCCAGTTTCTCGAACCGGAATATTTGCACGATTCTGCGGCTATAATCGACGCCGACTTTAAAGCTTTTTCAAGATCAGAATATTTTAAATAATAATAGACATAAGCGCCATGGAAAATATCGCCGGCGGCGGAAGTATCTATCGCTTTTATTTTCGGAGGTAATATGATTCCATGATCTTCCGCCGATCTGAATTCAATTGGATTTTCGCCGTCTGTTATAGCCGCTCTCTCAATTCCTGATTCGATAAGATAATTTAATATTTCGGATTTATCTTTTAAACCGGGCGGAAAAAATTTTGAAGAACAAATCGCATCAGTTACAAACGGAAGGATCATTTCCGTTTTTTCTTTCCAGCTTCCTCCGTCAAGAATTACCGGAATATTTTTCTTTCGCGCAATTTCGGCGGCTTCAACCGTGGCATCGGCGTAATATCCGTCAACCATTAAAGCGTCAAATCCACTAAGCGCATTTTCAAAATCAATTTTGTTGGATGATTTTATTTCCGGCTTCGTAGTAATTATTGTCCGCTTTCCTTCATCGCTGATAATTATTGAAGATATCACGGGCGTTGAATTTTCATTTGAAGAAAGATCGTCGACTTCAATATTTAAATTTTTCAAATCTTGAAAAATGATTTGTGCGATTTGATGTGAGCCGACGGCGGAGATCAGTTTAGTTTTCCCGCCAAGATGAGAAAATGCCGCTGCCGCATTTAATGCAGGACCCCCGGCTGTTATTTCCACGGCTTCGGAATTATTTTTGGAGTCCGGTAAAGGAAATGCATTCAGCCTATAATTCATATCTACGGTCGATAATCCTAAAAATAAACAGGCAAATGATTTCATTCCAATCCGGGTTGTCATCAAAAAAATTATTTTAAAAATAATTAATTTGAGGATCAAATTCTTCACGGTGAACTTGTTTCCTAAGAATTAGGTTATATATTAAAAAGATGAATTCCAAAAAGAACTTTCAGCAGGGCTGCAAAAATTGCGTAAAAAAATTCTAACTACTGATCTTGGTTTGATAATAATGAGAGAACATTATGAGTAAATTATTTATTCCCGTGCTTGAAGGCACGACTCGTCCGGGGAGAAAATCTATACATGCCGCAAAATTAATCACGGAAATCGGGAATAAGAGAGACGGCATTGAGGCCGAATTGGTAGATCCGCTCGATTATAATTTTCCTTATGACGGAAATAATAAGGAAGTGAAAGACCCGAGATACGGCGAGCTTACAAAAAAAGCCGACGCTTTTTTTATTGTTACGCCGGAATACAATCACAGTTATCCCGGAACATTGAAGAGAATGTTAGACAGCGAATTAAAAAATTATATTCATAAACCTGTTGCATTTGCGGGCGTTTCCGGGGGAATGTGGGGCGGAATCCGGGCGATTGAAGCCCTTGCCGCAACGGTAAGAGAAATGGGAATGGTTGCGATATTCCAGGATGTGCAGTTCCCGAAAGTAGGCAAAATTTTTAATGAAGAAGGTGAATTGCAGGACGAAAATTATATAGAAAGAGTTAATAAAGTTTATGATGAATTGATATGGATGGCTAAAACATTAAAATATGGCAGAGAAAATTTCCCGAACAAGTTTCACAAAACAGAAGATTAAAATGAACGAAATAAAAGATTATTTTTTAATCGGCGATCTGCACACAGCCGCTCTTGTTTCCAAAACCGGCTCCATCGATTGGCTTTGTCTTCCCAATTTTGATTCGCCTTCTGTCTTCGCAAAAATTCTTGATGAAGACGCGGGCAGTTTTTGTATCGATCAAAAAAATTTTGAAGCGTCATCGGAATATCTGGATGAAAGCGCGATTGTTGAAACAAGGCTTAAAAACAGTGAGAGCGAAATTTCAGTAAAGAGTTTTATGCTTCCGCATGCTGAGGAAAAATGCAGAAATCATTTTTTGGTAAGGAAGATAGAGGGAATATCCGGAAACGGCACAGTGATTTTTACATTAAATCCGAAACCCGATTACGGGAAATCCGAATTAAATTTTACGATTGAAAATTCTAAATTATCAGCCGTGTGGAATGGCGGGCAATTGGTTGTTAATCTGCCTAAAAATGCTGGTGTAAAGAAAGAGAATGGAATAAGTATTAAAATTGCAGTCAAGCAGGGCGAGGCATCCGAACTCGTAGTTGAATACTTTGAGGGAGACGGGGAATGCGGAACCGGGAAGCGGGATCTAGAAGAGGAAACGCTTTCGTTTTGGAAAAACTGGCTGACGAAAGCAAAATTTCATGATTTCTGTAAGGAGGAGCAGGCAAGATCAGCAATAGCTTTAAAGCTGATGCAGTATTATCCGACCGGCGCGCTCGTTGCAGCTCCTACGACTTCTCTTCCATCCGAAATAGGCGGTGTGCGAAATTGGGATTACAGGTTTACCTGGATTAGAGACGCGACCTTTACGCTTTACGCATTTAATATTCTGCAGTTACACGAAGAAGCCACTCGGTTTTTTCAGTATATAAAAACAATTGCCGATAAAAGACCTGAGGACGATTTCGATGTAAATCTAATCTATACAATCCACGGCGGTAAAGCTCCCGATGAAAGATCTTTAAATTATTTATCCGGTTATAAGAATTCTTCTCCGGTCAGAATCGGAAACGGAGCGTCAACGCAGTTTCAGCTTGATACTTACGGAGCTTTGATTGACGCTTATTATTTTATGCTGAAGAAAATGCCCGATGAACTTGGCGCCGACAAAGAACTGCTTATTAATCTAGCCGAAAAAATTAAAAGCAGATGGATGGAAAAAGACAGGGGAATTTGGGAAGTGCGGAAAGATAAATATCACTTTACTTACAGCAAGGTGATGGCTTGGGTTGGAATTGACAGGATTTTAAAAATTGCGGACATATTAGAATTGGGTGAAGAAAAGATTGAAGAGTATACCAAACTTCGCGCTGAAATAAAAGACTGGATATGGAAAAATTGTTACGACGAAGAGAAGGAAACTTTTGTTCAGTATCCAGGCGCCGGTTACCAGGACGCGACAAATTTTTTATTTGTTCTTCTTCACTTTTTAGACAAGCGGGATCCGCTGACAAAAAAAATTCTCGATAACACGCGGAAGGCTTTAGCACATAATAAAATATTTGTCTATCGATATATAGCCGACGACGGAATTGAAGGCGAGGATAACGCTTTTCTTTTATGCACGTTTTGGATGATCTCGGCTTACGCTATTTTGGAAGATGTAGATACAGCAACCGATTTATTTGAAACATTTGAAGAATATTTAAATTCGAATGGATTAATTTCCGAACAGATGGACTCTGAAACCGGCGAATATCTTGGAAATTATCCGCAAGCTTTTTCACATCTGGGATTTGTAATGAGCGCATTTTATCTGGATAAATACAAAAGCCGGAAAAATAGTGATTCGTAATGAGTTATGAGGGAATCCCTTCCCACCAGATTCTCCCTCTCACATCTCACATCGTCATTCTTTAGGAGTTTTCGTCGGGATTCCGAGTTCTTCCATTTTTCTGTAAAGCGACGAAAGCCCGATGCTTAATGCCTTTGCTGCCTCTTCTTTATTGTAATCGCATTTTTTTATCACTTTTAGAATATGCTCTTTTTCAAAATCCTTTAAAGCGTCTTTTAAGGAATCGGGATAGCCTTCTTTTATATCTCCACCTTTCAAGTAATCGGCTAAATTATCCGCTGAGATCAATTCATCTTTGGCGAAGATGACGGCGCGCTCTATAATGTTTTCAAGTTCTCTAACTCCGCCGCGCCAATCGTGCGAAAGAAGAATTTTCATAGTTTCGTTATCCACGCCGACAATTTTTTTGCCGATTTCATTCCTGTATTTTTCGATGAAATGATTTATCAAAAATGGTATATCTTCTTTTCTCTCTTTTAGCGCGGGGAGTTTTATTTCAACAACATTCAGACGGTAAAATAGATCTTCCCGGAAGTCTCCTGATTGTGTTTTCTCGTAAAGATTTTGATTTGTTGCGGCAATTATTCTTACGTCAGTGCTTACTGTTTTTGTCCCTCCCACGGGAAGAAATTCTCCGTCTTCTATAGCGCGCAAAAGTTTAACCTGAAGATTCAGAGGAAGATCTCCAATCTCGTCTAAAAAGAGCGTGCCGCCGTCAGCCACTTTGAACAAACCCTGCTTATCTTCCGATGCGCCGGTAAATGCGCCCTTCTTGTGCCCGAACAATTCGCTTTCGATCAGATTTTCAGAAATGGCTCCGCAGTTTACCGGAAGAAATACCTGATCTTTTCTCTTACTGTTGTAATGAATCGCTTTTGCGACAAGCTCTTTTCCCGTTCCGCTTTTCCCGGAAATCAGCACATTGCTGTTTGTGGGCGCTACGTGTTCAATCAGATCATAAACGTTCTGCATCTTTTCGCTTTTGCCGATGATGTTGTCGAAGTCGGCTTTTTCCGAAAGCTGCTGTCTCAAAAATTTAACTTCCTGAGCCAGATTTTTATAATTCATTAGCCGTTTTACGCGAAGTATCACATCGTCGAATTCCACCGGTTTAATCAGATAATCAAACGCTCCCTGTCGAAGAGCGTCAATTGCCGTCTGCACCGATGCATACGCGGTCATCACTATAAAAAAAGTATTAGGAGAAATTTTTGATGATTTTTCGAGCAACTCAATTCCGTCCATTCTCGGCATTTTTATATCGGTAATTGCGACGTCGAAATTCTTTTCTTTTATTTTTTCTAAAGCATCTAAGCCGTCAATCGCCAATTCAGTTTCGTAACCTTCGTCTTCAAGAATCATTTTTAAGGAATCGCGTATCGCTTTTTCATCATCTACAATAATTATTTTTGCAGCCATTTATTCTCCGTTTTGATTTTTTGAGACCGGCAGTTTAACAATAAATTTGCTTCCGGTCCCGGTTTCACTTTCTACTAAAATATCTCCGTGGAATTTTTTTACAATTCCGTAACTCACCGATAATCCTAACCCGGTTCCTTTCCCAACTTCTTTTGTGGTGAAGAACGGGTCGAATATCTTATTTAAAGTTTGCTGGTCCATTCCCATTCCGTCGTCAATTATTTCAACATAAACAGAGTCCTGATCCTTATAAGTTTTCACCGTAATTATTCCGTTTCCCTTAACGGCGTCCAACGCGTTGATGAGAATATTTACAAAAACCTGTAAAACCTGGTCGGGCACAATATCTACTTTAGGAATTTCATCCGCAAACTCGGTTTTGAAATCTACTTTTTTAACTCGCTTATCGTATTTTACTATTCCGAGCGCGGTTTTAACAACGTCCGTTATATCGATTATCATTTTTTCGAAGCTTGGCGGACGTGAAAAGTCAACAAGTTCGCGCACAATTTTGGATATTCTGTCTATATTTTCTTTTATTGTGATGAGCTGTTCGCTTACAAATTCGTCTTTCGTTTTTCTTTGAATAACCTGAACCAAAGAAGAAATTGAAGTAAGCGGATTTCCGATTTCGTGAGCCACTCCGGCGGCAAGCTGTCCGATTACAACCAGTTTTTCCGATTGATCAACCTGCTGCTGAAGTTTTTTTACTTCAGTAAAATCTTTAATAACTACCGAACGCCCAATATATTCTCCGTTCTTCCCGGGCAATTCGGAAACGTTAAGCGCGACGGAAACCAATCTTCCATCTTTGGTAACTCTTTCGGTTTCCGGAATTTGAAGAAACCCATTCTCTTGCGTTTCAAATTTTATTTTCTCTAATTCATCAAAATATTTTTTTTCTTTCGGAAGAAGAAGAGAGGAAGTTTTGCCGATCACGTCGTCTTCCGTGTATCCGAATATTTTCTCGGCGCCCTTGTTCCATGCGATAAACCGCTCATGAGAATCCACAACCATAATGGCGGAATCGGAAGAGTGGAGAATGTTTTTAAGATACTGCTGATTGATGTCTAATTTTGTCGCCAGTCTGTCCCTGTCGGAAGCCAGTTCTTTCATTGTCGCTTCCTGGTGCATAATTCCGTAGCGCGCAAATATCTGTTCGATTATTTCGTCCATAAATCCGAGCAGAATTACCGGATCATATTGATACGATTCATCGTTCTCGATAAAATTAATTATCGCGTATCTTCCCTGCGTAAAAAACTGGCTTATCTCCAATAAATTTACGCTGGATTGCGAGAATAGATTATAAATATCGATCAAATATTGATCTGCTATTGAGTAATCGGTTTTCTCAATAATTTCGATGATTGTATTGATCGTGTTTTCCACAAAAGAGCGGAGCTGGTTTTCGGTAAGCCTGTCGCCAAAATCGGAGAGAAGTTTTTCCACCCAGTTTTCGCGTATCTGATCAAAATATTTTTGGAGTAATTCAATTATTAATTTTTTCATTTCATCACAAATACTTTAGCTGCTTCCAGTATCATTGCCGGATTTGAAATGAGAGCCTTTGAAAATAATTTTCCTAAAGTTCTTTTCTCAGGTGGAATCTTGTTCATCGTTACAGCCAAATTATTCAATCTTTCGTCGGAAAAATTGAAAACAAAATTTTTCAGTTTGTCGTAAGTTTCATGCCGCTTGCCTATACGATCATGCCATTCTTTTTCGTAGGAAAAAATATGATTTAAGTCGGTGCTTTTAATCGCCTCGCCTGCAATTCTTCCGGCAATGCTTCCGCCGATCATTCCGCTTGAAATACCTCCGCCAGAAAGAGGGTTTACCTGCCGAGCCGCATCGCCCGCGAGCAAAATTCCCGGCGCTGTAATTTGATCGAGAGTTGTTGTGCAGGGAACTCCGCCGGCAACGGATGTTAATATTGAAGCGTTAGGGAAATGTTTCTCCATAAAATCTTCCAGGTATGATAGTGCGGATCTTTTTTTTCCGGCAATTCCACTTATTCCCAAACCTACATTAGCGCTGTTGCCCCCTTTTGGGAAGACCCACAAATATCCGTTCGGTGCTACGTCCTGACCAAAGTAAAAATAGAGCGTGTCGCTTTTTAAGGAGATATTTCCGATTGTGTATTGCGAACAGCATTCCATATCGCGGAAATCGATGTGAGTTTTAATTCCAGCCCATCGTCCCACGCGGGATTCAACTCCGTCTGCCGCAATTACAATTTTTGATTTGATCTCTTTTTTTTCGCCGCGGTATTCAATTTTTACTCCGGAAACTTTATCGTCTTCAAACAAAAGATCGTAGACGTAAGCTCTCGTTAAAATCTCCGCTCCGGCTTCCGCGGCAGTTTTAGCAAGCTCATAATCGAAAATTCTTCTTTCGAGAACAAAAGCGTCCTCTACATTACCGAGAAAAACTTCTTCGCCTTCCGGAGATGTAATTGAAAAATTAGTAATATGCGAATTGATAAATTTATCGTCAGGTTCAATAAATTCGATCAAACCGCGTTTACTTACTGCCTCGGCGCACCTTACCGGGTAACCGACGTCCCGGTCTTTCTCCAGCATCAAAACGGAAATTCCCTGTTCGGCGGCGAAACGAGCAGCCATTGATCCCGCCGGTCCGGCTCCTACAACAATTACGTCATACTCATTCCGCATTCCGTCTCTCCTTCACTCCGTTCCTGTTAAATTTTAGAACTTCAATTGGACAAGACCAGATGCACTTTGAGCAGTTAGTACAAAGTTCTTCTATTATCCTTATCTTCGCTTCCTTTAATTCTATCGCATCTTCCGGACAAATTCCTACGCAGCATCCGCAGAAGTCGCATTTATCCGGTAGTATTTCTATCATCAACATATAAGTTCTTTCTCTATTTTAAGAATTCTAAAATAATCAAACATATAATTTAAAGTAAATTTACCAGAAATTCTCAAAAATGGAAATAAAACTTTGTGTCTTAATTTTGGGTGGAAGTAAAAGTCGCGTCGCATTTGCGCTCCTTATTTTCTCATATTCTGAATTCTGCTTTTCCAATAATGATAATTTTTTCTCGATATAAATTTCGGCATCAAAAATAATCTTTATAAACGCTTAAAATGCAGGCATTTACGAATACGAGAAATTTCATTTCTGGCATATTATATGATTTAAAAGTGTATCATAATTAAGAGCTGTTTTTATGATGCAAAAATACCTCAAAAGAAAGAAGACATTCAGAGGGGGAGTTCATCCGCCCGACCGAAAAATCTACACAGAAAATTCAGAATTTGAAGTCGCTCCAAATCCCAAACAAGTAGTCATTCCTCTTTCGCAGCACATAGGCAAGCCTGCAAGTCCTATTGTTAAGAAAGGCGACGAGGTAAAAGCCGGACAAATAATTGCCGAAGCCGAAGGGTTTATCTCCGCACCGATACACAGTTCCGTTTCGGGAAAAGTCGCAAAAATAATTACCGGAGCGAATGTTTCAGGATTTCCGAAAGAAGCGATTTTAATAGACGCGGCCGAAGAAAACGAATTGGAAAGAATGCCGGAACTCGATCCGGCGAAAATTTCACCCGATGAAATAAGGGAAAGAGTACGCCAAGCCGGAATAGTGGGACAAGGCGGCGCTGCCTTTCCGACTTTTGTAAAATTGAAACCTCCTGAAGATAAAAAGATTGATACAGTAATTTTGAACGGATGCGAATGCGAACCATATTTAACTCGCGACGATAGGTTTATGATCGAGCGACCAGAAGCGGTTATCGGCGGATTAAAATTGATAATGAAAGCGCTCGGTTTGGAAAAAGGATCGATCGGCATTGAAGATAACAAACCGGAATCAATAAAAAAATTAAAGCAAGCCGCGCAAAATGAATCTGAAATTTCAATTGAAGTTTTGAAAACGAAATATCCCCAAGGCGCGGAAAAGATGCTTATAAAAGCGGTTACCGGAAGAGAAGTTCCGCCGGGGAAACTTCCTTTAGATGTTGGAGTTGTAATTCAAAATATCGGAACTGCTGTCGCTATTTATGACGCGGTAGTTAAAGGAGAGCCGGAAATAACCGCAGCGCTTACGGTTTCGGGAGAAGGAATAAACCATCCTAAAAATTTAATCGTGAGGGTGGGAACTTCGATTGCGGACATTTTGGAATTATGCGGCGGCGTGAAAGAAGGAGCGAAAAAAGTTGTTGTTGGCGGTCCGATGATGGGCATTGCTCAATACGATTTCTCGGCACCGGTAATGAAAGCCACATCCGGCATTTTAGTTTTGAACGGAACAGACACCGCTCGGGAAGAAGAAACGACTTGCCTGCGCTGCGGGAAGTGTATCGATGTTTGTCCGCTTGGATTGATACCGACGCGGCTCGCAAGATACTCGCAGCTCGAAAGGTTTGACGACGCGGAAGCTTACAACATCACTGTTTGTATGGAATGCGGAAGCTGCACGTTTAATTGTCCGGCTAACATCCCAATCGTTCAATGGGTTCGCCACGGAAAGAAAAAAGTTTTGGAAATACAACGTGAAAGGAAAACGGCATAAGGAATGGGGATTACTGGAGATTCCAAATGATGTTCTGAACATCGCGGCAATTCAAAAGTAAGACTGATTAATTAGCTTTTAATTAAAGAATATAAATACATAAAATGACATCAACTTCTGTTGCTCCTGAATTAAAATTAGAATTGACGAGTTCGCCTCACGTCCGCTATAACTGGTCCACACAAAAGGTAATGTGGATGGTGCTAGCCGCGCTTATACCTTCAGTAATTTCCGCTCTTTTATTTTTTGGGATTTATCAATTTTTAATCATTCTCGTAAGTGTAGGGTTTGCTACGGCAACGGAAGCGGCGATCAAATCGATAAGGAAAAAGAAAATAACCTTAATGGATGGAAGCGCAGCGCTGACGGGACTTCTGCTCGCTCTTATTCTCCCGCCGAATTTTTCTCTCGTCTCAACGGCGCTGGGAGCGGTTTTTGCTGTCGCGGTCGGAAAAGAAATTTTCGGAGGACTCGGATTCAATATTTTTAATCCGGCATTAGCTGGGCGCGCATTTCTGCAAGCCGCTTTTCCCGTCGCGATGACAACTTGGGAAAAACCAAATTTTGCAGTGGACGCGGTAACTTCCGCAACTCCTCTCGCTGCTTATAAATTTGATGGAGTGGTTGCAGGAATGAGCGGAATGTTTTTCGGCAATATCGGCGGCTCTATCGGCGAAACTTCAGCTATCGCAATTCTAATCGGCGGAATATTTTTGATCGCAGTGAAAATAGTGAACTGGAGAATTCCCGCGGCGATGACTTTTGGAATAATTTTATTCGGCGGAATTTTCTGGATCTTCGACCCGGTAAATTATCCGAATCCTTTATTCTTGTTACTTGCCGGCGGATTTTTATTCGGCGCGTTTTTTATGGCTACAGATTGGGTGACTTCGCCCCTTACCGCAAAAGGAATGTGGATCTTCGGACTCGGGATTTCTTTCGTTATCGTTTTAATAAGATTATTCGGCGGGCTTCCGGAAGGCGTGATGTATGCGATTTTATTTATGAACGCTTTTGTTCCGATGATAAACAGATATACAAGACCAAGAGTTTTTGGAGCTGCAAAATGAATTTAGTGACCAAAATGATTCTCACTTTAAGTCTGATTGGCGTAATCTCCGGCGGTCTGCTTTCGCAAATCGATAGCTGGGCTGAACCGAAAATTGAAATGCACAGAAAAGCCGCGATGGAAGAAGCGATATTCAATGTTCAGCCGGAAGCGGAAAATTACCAGCAAATTGAAAGCGCGGAGTTTCCGCTCTTCGAAGTTTACGATGCCGAACAGAATTCTCTCGGATACGCCGTTTTATATGAGGGAAACGGGTTCCAGGGAAATATTCGGCTGATGTTCGGAGTAGAGAAAAATTTAAATACTTTGGTCGGATTAGAAATTCTGGAACAGGTGGAAACTCCCGGACTCGGAACCAAAGTAACCGAAACGGAATTTAAAAATCAATTTAACGGATTACAATGCGAGACCGAAGTTGATTGGATTAAAGGAGCGGCTCCTTCTGAACCGAACGAAATTCAAGCGGTTACCGGCGCTACGATTTCTTCCAAGTCGGTTGTGCAAATAGTAAACAACGGATTGCAAGCGCTGCGAAACGAGCAAAATTTAGGAGGCGGATTATGAGTAAACAAATTTCTCTCGGCGCCGAATACGCAAAAGGAGTCTGGAAAAATAATCCCGTTTTCATTCAGGTTTTGGGAATGTGTCCGACACTCGCCGTTACGGTTTCCGCTATAAACGGAATCGCGATGGCGCTAGCTACAACTTTCGTTCTTACATTTTCAAGTCTGATAATTTCTTCGCTTCGGAAGTTGATCCCGTCGCAAGTAAGGATTGCCGCGTATATTTTAATCATCGCGACTTTTGTAACGATTGTAGATTTAGTAATGAAAGCACAATTTCCCGGGTTAAGCAAATCGCTCGGTCCATACATTCCGTTAATCGTAGTAAACTGTGTAATTCTCGGAAGGCAGGAAGCCTTTTCGTCAAAAAATAATGTTGGAAGATCTTTGCTCGATTCCCTCGGAATGGGAAGCGGATTTTTACTCGCGCTCTTTATTCTCGGTGGAATAAGAGAAATTCTGGGAACGCGAACGCTTCTAGGATTTCAAGTGATGCCGGATATTTACGAACCATGGTTAGTGATGATCCTTCCGGCGGGCGCTTTTCTTACGCTTGGTATTTTAATGGGAACGTTCAACTTCTTTTCTTTAAGGAAGAAAAGATTAGAGCGCGAAAATATTTACCGTAAACATTTTGAGTCGAAATCCGCAATAGCGGTTAGTGGGCAGGAGGTTTAGGGATGGAATTATTTTTGATTTTCGTTTCAGCCGCGTTAGTAAATAACTTTGTCCTTGCGTATTTTCTCGGCATCTGTCCGTTCATCGGAGTTTCGAACAAAATCTCTTCGGCCTTTTCGATGGGAATTGCAACCACATTTGTTATGACGATCACATCGATTGTAACCTGGCTTATTTATTATTTGATCTTGATTCCGAATAACCTTGAGTTTCTTCAATACGTTGCGTTTATTCTGGTCATCGCCTCGCTTGTTCAGTTTGTGGAAATGTTCATCAAAAAAGTAAGCCGGCCGCTTTACCAAGCGTTGGGAATTTTCCTTCCACTCATTACAACCAATTGCGCCATTCTCGGTCTGGCGCTTTTTATGGTCTTGCGTGATTACACTTTTATTGAAAGTATAATTTTCGGATTGGGCGCGGGAGCCGGTTTCACGCTCGCGATTACAATTATGGCGGGGATTCGGGAAGAACTAGAATTATCCGATGTGCCGAAGCCGTTTCAAGGCGCCCCAATTACTTTAATAGTTGCCGGAATTTTGGCACTCGCCTTTATGGGATTTTCGGGATTGATCTAAAATGAAAAATTTGTTTTATATAACACTCATCGGTTTTCTCTTTTCAGCTTGCGGCACTGAAGATGAAATTTACAAACGAACCACAACTTCGATGGGAACGATTGTGGAAATCCAGATTAAAGACGCCGACAAAGAAGAAGCAAAAAATGCCGTTGACGAAGCGTTCAAAGAATTTAACAGGATCGACGAGAAATATTCTACCTATAAACAGCATAATTGGATGTGGAAATTCAATAACACGAAAGAAGATACAATAGAGCTTGACAATGAATCTTCCTATCTCGTTCTAAAATCGGACGAGCTTTACAAAGCGACTCAGGGCGGATTCGATCCGGCAATAGGAGACCTAATTGATTTGCTCGGATTTGAAAGCGGCGATCCAGGCGTGCCTTCCAAAGATGAAGTTCTTGAAGTTTTACAAAAAACGGGATGGAAAAATATTGGGATCAAAAATAAAAATCGATTAATAAAAGAGCCCGGACAAAAAATAAATTTTGGAGGAATAGCCAAAGGCTACGCGGTTGATAAAGCCGCCGGAATACTTGAGGAAAACGGAATTGATAATTATCTGATCAACGCGGGCGGAGAGATAAGAGCGTTGGGAGAAGATTGGAGAATCGGAATCCAGCATCCGAGAAAGAGAAATGAATTGATCGGAGTTTTGAACCCGGACGGAGTCGGTGTGGCGACGTCCGGCGACTACGAACAGTTTTTTGAAGAAGAAGGAAAACGATATCATCACATAATAAATCCGGTTACCGGAATGCCGGCGACCGAGACCGAAGCCGTAACGGTGATTGCGGAAGATGTAACAACGGCGGACGGATTGGCTACCGGAATTTTTGTGATTGGACCGAAAAAAGGAATGGAAACTATCGAAAGCCTTGAGAATACCGAAGCGCTGATTGTCGATAGTGCGGGAACGGTTTTTTATTCATCCGGTTTCGAAAAATATTTCCGGAGATAAATATGGATTATACATTTTTAATTGCGATAGCGACAATGGGCGGATTGGGGTTTATATTCGCCGGCGGTCTCGCGTTCGCCAACAAAAAACTTCACGTGGAAGAAGACCCGAAAATTGCCGAAGTAAACGAAGTACTTCCCGGGGCGAATTGCGGAGCCTGCGGAAAAGCCGGATGCTACGATTTTGCAGTAAACGTTGTGGAAGGAAAAATGTCCGTTAACGGATGCCCGGTAGGCGGCGAAGAAACCGCGATGAAGATTGCGGAGATTATGGGAGTAGAAGCCGGAGGCGGCGGTAAAATGCATCCCGTTATTTTATGCCGCGGCGGAAACAATGAAGCGGTGAACAAACCTGCAAATTACGCCGGACCATTGAGCTGTTCAGCCGCCAGTATTGTATCGGGCGGAGAAAAGCTTTGCTTTTACGGATGTCTCGGCGGCGGCGATTGCGTTAGTGCGTGCCCGTTCGGCGCGATGATAATGAATAAAAACGGACTTCCCGAAGTGATTGACGAACTTTGCACCGGCTGCGGATTATGCGCGAAAGCCTGCTCGCGGAATGTGATAGAAATGCATCCCGAAGACCGTAATGTTTTTGTGTTTTGCAAAAATCATGACGACCCTAAAACGGCTAAGGAAGTTTGCAGCGTTGCGTGTTTCGGATGCGGAATATGCGCGCGTAAATCGGAAGGCGGAATTACGATGGATGATTTTCTTCCGGTAATTAATTATGAAAAATTAAACGAAGAATTAATTCCTTTCGATAAATGCAAAACCGGCGCGATTGGGAAATTGCTCGAAGAGAAAATGGCGGAAGTAGGAAAAGAGTTAGTCGTGGAAAAATGAATAGAGAATATTTATACGAAGAAGGAATTGTCTTAAGCTGCGGAGAAGGAGTTGCGGAAATAGTGCTGATTGAGAACGATGAGTGCGGAGATTGCTCGGCTAAATTATTTTGCAAGCCTTCCGATAAGGATAAAAAGACTCTTTCGGTCGCGGATTCGTTTGGAGTTCATCCGGGCGATGAAGTGCGGATTTCAATTCCGGGCATGTCTGTATTCAAAATTTCTTTTCTTCTTTACGGAGTGCCGCTTATAATTTTGATTACAGCAATTTTTGTCGGACTCCAAATCTTTCAGCAAAATTTACAAAAAGAATTCCTCTCATTTTTACTTGGGCTTGTCGCAATGGGAATATATTTTTTCTTTTTCTTCAAATTTTCGTCATCCAAAAAAAACGCTTTTGAAAAACCAAAAATAGATTTTGTGAAGAAAACTATTCGGAAGTAGAGAAGCTGATTTTTATTCTCGCATACTCCACGATTTTTTTTGAACTTGAGAAGTTTGTGGGTATGACTTTTGAGACAGTATGGATTTCGTCTCTACTTGGTATTTTTAATAT
Organism: uncultured Melioribacteraceae bacterium; assembly: GCA_963821715.1. Classification (GTDB taxonomy): domain Bacteria; phylum Bacteroidota; class Ignavibacteria; order Ignavibacteriales; family Melioribacteraceae; genus CAWGET01. Next base: position 69,562 of record CAWGET010000010.1, on the reverse strand, counting down.
ATTCTTCTACTTTGTTTAAATCCGGAAGATATTGAATTTTACTGAATGATTTCAGCAGATCAGATTTCCCGTTGAAGTTTAATGACTGACCACCGACAATTACTTTCTGCTTGGGAAATCTTTCGCGGATTTCAGAAACCAATTTTATGAGACGCGGAACGTTCATATAAAAATTGTTGGAAATACCTACTAAATCCGGTTTGCGTTCTTCAATTAAATCAAGAATTTCTTCCTTCGGTGTATTCGCACCTAGAAAAATAGATCGCCAACCGTGAATTTCAAAAAAATCAGCCACTATTCTAGCACCCAACTCGTGGAATTCTTTGTCTAAACAGGATAAGAGAATTGTTTTACCTGATGATTCACTTCTATATTTATCTGCGACTTTACTTATGATGCTTTCTGTGATCTTGGTAGAGATATGTTCCGCTGCTATAGTATAACGGCTTGTGTCCCAAAGATCACCTATTCTGTACATCGACTTTTGAAATAGATTGATATAAATATCTTTAGGGTCAACTTCTTTTTCTAAAAGATCATCCACAATGGTAGCACACGTTTCCCTGTCGCCTTCTTCCAAAGCGGAAAAATAGTGTAAGTATACAGCCTCTGAAATCATTATTTTCCCAAATCTCGTCTAACAATAATTTTATAACATCAGAAAATAAAATAAAATTCCCAATAATTAAAATATTATAGTAAAATCAGCATATTTATTTTTTACGTACGGCTAATACATTTATAAAAAGTGATTAATCCGATATTAAAATAGATGACTAACAAACTTAGGAACGGCATTAAAGATCTTTATCAATAATACTTTTGGCAATTAATTCCGGATTATGGTGAAACAGGAGGCTTTCGCAGTCCCAGCATTCGGGTTCGTTCTTTGTATTAAGTGCTCCGCATGTTTTGCAAATCTTAAAAGTTTCTGCAATATTAATCTGAACTTCCATCCTTAAATCCTTAAACGCCATCTTTCTTTTCATTCTCATCATTTCCCGCAGAATATGTTTAACATTTGCATCCTTTTAGTTTTGCGAATATAAATGCTAAAGTCAAATTATTTTTTTGCTTTAAAAGATCAATTAACACATTTATTTTGATGAAAATTTTTAAACCGGTAAAAAAATACTTGATTATCTTAAAAATAGCAGATAAGTTTTATACTTCTCTTTGAACCAATAGCATGAACACAATAAGTTCTAATCATAAATCTCAGAGAAGAAAAAATGAGCATCAGTCAAATAGCACGTTCTATCGGCGCATCGCCGACTTTAGCTCTAAACGAAAAAGCAGCAATTTTACGTGAAAAAGGGGATCCTGTAATTCATCTCGGAGGAGGCGAGCCGAAATCCAAAGCTCCCATTGACGCTCTTCTTGCGGCGGCAGCCTCTCTAAATTCCGGTGAAATCCGCTACACCCCGCCGGATGGAATTCCCTCATTAAAAAAAGCAATAATCCGTTATACAGAAGAATTTTACCACAGGAAAGTTGAACCCGAGAATGTGCTGGCAGCAGGCGGCGCAAAACAGGCAATAATGGTTGCGCTCCAGGCCATTTTAAACCCGCAGGAAGAAGTGTTATTTCCCGCGCCTTATTGGGTAAGTTATCCGGATATGGCTCGGTTATGCCAGGCAATTCCTGTTCCGGTTCTGCCCGAAGACGGAACATTCTATCCCAGAATTCAGGATATCGAAAGGAAAGTAGGATCATACACAAAAGCAGTTATCATAAACAGTCCGAATAATCCGACCGGAGCGATGTATTCAAAAGAATTTATTGCGGATGTTGTGGATTTTTGCGAGCGGAAAGATATTTATTTAATTATGGATGATATTTATCACCGCCTTATTTTCGATAACCTCAAACCGAATAATCCTTGGGAGTTTGCCAAAGAGAGATCGGAAAATTCTAAGATGATTATCATCAACGGAATTTCGAAACAATACGCGATGACAGGCTTCCGCATCGGCTGGGCTGTGGCAAACAAAAAACTGATTGAAGCGATGAGAAATATTCAAGGGCATCAAACTTCCGGTCCGTCCGTGCTTCTACAAAAAGCCGCGGTGGGAGCGCTTAACGGAATACAATCATCAGTGGAATCACTTAGATTAACTTTGGAAAATAACCGCAACATTCTCATCGATTATCTTAATTCATTCGAGGGAGTAAAAGTAACCAAACCCGACGGAACCTTTTACTGCTTTGCGGATTTTAGTGTCTACGAAAAAGATTCCGTTAAACTCTCAAACTTTCTCATAGATAAGGTACAGGTTTTAACCGTTCCCGGGAAAGAGTTTGGTCTCGATGGATATTTACGCATCAGTTATTGTGGATCAATAAAAGAAATTAAAGAAGGAATTGAAAGGATGAAGTGGGCGCTCGACCTCAATTCACCTAATGAGCTTTACATCGGCGACAGAAAATTAACGAGGGATTGGGCATGAAATATTTAGAATTCAATACTCCGGCTTCTAAAGAAGCAAAAGATCTTGCTTCAGTTTACGGATTGGAAAATCATGGTCTGGTTTATCTCGACCGAGTTTTCTGGAATCTGCCGGAATCGTCCTTATACGAAGAAGCGATTTTCAGGAACGAAGGTCACATAGTAAACAACGGTCCTTTTTTAGTGAAGACCGGCAAACATACCGCACGCGCGGCTGCGGATAAATTTGTGGTAAAGGAACATACGACAGAAAATAATATTTGGTGGGGAGAATATAACCGTCCCTTCAGTTCGGAAAAATTCAATTCGCTGATGGCTCGCGTTCAGGCTTACTGTCAGGATGAAGAAGTATTTGTACAGGATTGCTACGCGGGCGCCGACCCGGAATACAAAATGCCGGTTCGGATAATAACTGAAAAAGCTTGGCATAGTTTGTTCGCGAGGAACATGTTCATTACAACGGACGACAGAAGCGAGCTTAAAGAATTTGTGCCGGACTTTACAGTAATTGCTTTGCCGGGATTTAAAGCCGATCCGAAGATTGATGGAACTCGTTCCGAGACTGCAATCATTTTAAATTTTGAAGAGAATACCGCGATAATCGCTAACTCGCTTTACGGAGGCGAAATTAAGAAATCAGTTTTTACTGTTTTGAATTTTCTTCTCACTTTTCGGGAGGTGCTGCCGATGCACTGTTCAGCCAACGTAGGCGATGACGGAGACGCGGCGTTATTTTTCGGATTGAGCGGAACAGGAAAAACTACTCTTTCCGCCGATCCGAAAAGGAAATTGATCGGAGACGACGAACACGGCTGGAGTTCCGATGGCGTATTCAATTTTGAAGGAGGTTGTTACGCAAAAGTGATTAGACTTTCGGGAGAGCATGAACCGCAGATTTACGAAACCACAAAACGATTCGGAACGATTTTAGAAAATGTAGCTTACGATCCTGTGAGCAGAAGAATTGATCTGGACGACGATATAATTACGGAGAATACCCGCGCTTCTTATCCTCTGGAATTTATTCCGAATACGGTTGAAAACGGATATGTGCATTCGCATCCGAAAAATATAATTTTTTTAACGGCGGACGCAAGCGGAGTTATGCCGCCGATCGCGAGATTGAATCCTGAGCAGGCGCAATATCATTTTATCAGCGGATATACCTCAAAGATTGCGGGAACTGAAATCGGATTAGGAATTGAGCCGCAGATTACATTCAGCGCATGTTTCGGCGCGCCGTTTATGGTAAGGCATCCGTTTGAATATGCGCAAATGCTGAAAGAGAGAATGCTAAAGCATAAGGCTAATTGCTGGCTCGTTAATACCGGATGGGTCGGCGGAAGGTTCGGAGTGGGGAAAAGGATAAGCATCCGCCACACGCGAAATCTCTTAAATGCTGCGCTAGAAGGAAAATTGGATGATGTGGAATACCGGAAAGATAAATTATTCGGGTTCGAAGTTCCGCTTTCCTGCCCCGATGTTCCCGAAGATGTTTTGGAACCATCGAGTTCCTGGGGAAACAAGGATGAATATTGGAAACGCTACGACGCTCTGGCTGCGAGATTCATCGAGAATTTTAAATTGTTCGAAAAAGGATCTTCAGACGAAGTGAGAAACGCGGGACCTACGAGGCTGTCAAAAAAAGTGATGAGTAATGTGTAATGAGAGATGATTAGCGATTGTTCACCTAGGTTGTAATAAACACAATGAGCACTTAGAATTTTCATAATTCCATAGCTGCAGAGGTTAAGTAATAATTGAAAGCGAACTCATCCTAAATCCCTCTCTTAAAAAGAGAGGGATTTTGAATACAATACTTTTTCCCCTTCTCTTTTTAAGAGAAGGCGCGGGGGGATGAGTTCAAGACTTAGGAAGATATTATTGCACTAAAATGGAAAGGGGAAATTCTTAAGGGTATATGCAATAGTGCAAATTAATAAATGCCGACTTAACTGATATCAAAATATGCTTTTCCATCTTTAAAAAATCAAATATTGCGCGCATACTGCGTCTTTTACGTCTCTTTTTTAGATTTTTATCATTCTGAAACAACTCCAAAAAATATAAACAGCAAATTCATCTTTTTTCACAAGATTTTATTTTGGCATAGCATTTGTATTTTAGTTAAAAGAAAAAAGTTGTGGAAATAACAAAAATGCAGAAAGATGAAATTTTATTAAGCGGGATGTATTTTGCTGTTCTTATGGTTGGCACGGCCTTGGCTTCGCTGCTGCTTTATTCAATCGTGTTCTGATTCTGTTCTTTTTCCAGGTAGTATTCCAGTGTTTTGTAGATTTTCTTAACGGGCATTTTTTCCCCGGTCCAAAGTTCAAATGATTTTGCACCTTGTTCTACGAACATATTGAGTCCGTTGAGAATCTTAGCTCCCTTCGATGCAGCTATCTCTAGAAATTTAGTGTTGAGCGGATTATAGACAAAATCGAAAACGATTTGTCCTTCGCAGAAAGAGTCTTCAATAGAGGTTGCTGTGTCGTCTATTTGCGGAAACATACCGAGAGAAGTTGAATTGATAATCAGCTTCGAATCTTTCAGTATCCCGACCAGATCGGGAGGAATCAATTCGTATTCGCTTATCGCGTCGAACTTCATTTTTGCGTTAAAGTAATCTTTCAATCTCTCGGCTTTCTGCAAAGTCCGGTTGATGAGATTTATTTTACCTACTTTGAAATTTCTAATTAAAACATAAATAGCGCTTCTTGCAGAACCTCCGGCGCCGAACAGACTTACTTCAGCTCCGTTAAGTTCCTTTTTATACGGCAGCAAAGTTCGATAAATTCCGTTAACGTCGGTATTATAACCGTTGAGCGTTCCGTTTTCATTCACAACTGTATTTACAGAGCCGGTTATCCGAGCCTCTTCCGAAAGATCAGTAAGAAGATGAGCCATATTTTCTTTATGGGGAAGAGTGACGTTAAATCCTTTTACTCCCAAAGAGAGCATTCCTTTCACAGCATCGTTAAGATTTTGTGTTGGAACGTCGAACGGAAGATAAACGTAATTTAAACTCCTGAGTTCAAAAGAGAGATTATGCATAAGCGGAGAGAATGAGTGTTTAATTGGATGACCAACCACCCCGACAATCTGCGTGTTAAAATCAACTCTGCTTTGAGGCGACATGTTATTGCTCTTCTATTAATTTGGAGAACAATTTGGAAGTTTTAATTTCCGGATAATCCTTCGCAAATTTTTTCTTTATGCTTGGATCGAGAGAGAAAGCCGATTTGAGAGAATTGATCGCGTCCTGCGTTTTCCGCAACAGGAAATTCACTTTCGCTTTTCCATAATGCGGATTCGCGTTTTCCGGATTTAGTTCGATGCATTTATCGTAAGCCGAAATTGCCTCAAGCCAATTGCCCACTTCTATATAAACTTCCGCCAGCTTAAACCAAGCTTCGAAATCTTCAGGATTAAAATCGACTATTTTTTTATAACTGTTTATTGAATCGCGTACTTTGCCTAGCGAATATTCCAGTTCAGCCTTTGCGTACCAGGCTTCCGGCGATTCATCCGTTAAAGTTATAGCCTTGTTAAAATCTTTTAATGCGAGATGATATTTTCCGATAGCGTCGTAGCAATATCCTCTTGCAAGAAATGCTTCATAATGTTCTGCATCTATTTCCACAGTTTTCTTGTAACACTTTATCGCGTTAAGAAAATCATCCATATCTTCGTATGTCTGCCCCAAGCTAAACCATATCATTTCATCATATGGATCAAGCTCCGAAGCGCGTTTGAATGCTTTTTGCGAATCTAAAAGTCTTCCTAAATTAGCATAAGCAACTCCGCAGTTGAACCAGGCGCTGGCAAAATTATCGCGCACGGCAATTGACAGTTCAAAACTGTCCGCTGCTTTTTCAAACTCACCCAATCGGATTAAAACAATTCCTTTATTATACCAGCCGGACGAGCTGTAAGGATCGAGATCCAGAAATTTATTGTAAGCGTTGAGCGCCAAGTCAAGCCGGTCCATATTTTCATAACAATATCCTAGCTCATACCAGGCTTCAATATATTCGGGGTCTTTCTCAATCGATTGGGATAAAGCGGTAACCGCTTCTTCGTATTTTTCTTGTTTCTCGAACAAAACGCCCAGATTAAAATGAGCTTCTTCGTTCTCCGGATCGATTGCCAATGCCGCGTTCAGAGAATTGGCCGCTTCTTCGTAAAAGCCGAGATTATCTTCGGCGATAGATTTATTGACCAGAGTTTCAACATCGCTTGGATTTAACGAGAGAGCTTTCGAAAGACTTTCATACGCATCTTCAAACATCATCATGTTATTTTTGAACACACCCTTAAACTGCCATAGCTCGGAATTGTAAGGCGCTATTTCCAAAAGTGCTTCCGTTAGGAACAATCCTTCCTCCGGCAGATCGCGCTCCATACAGATTTGTATTGTTTCTTCGAGTATTTCTAAATTAGAATATATTTTGCCGGATTCAATTATTTCTTTACAAAAACTGATTCTTGTATCTATCTCATCATTATTTGCAGAAGAATTTTGAAATTCATCAAATTCATCCGAATAATTCATTTATTCTCCTTATTTACTTCATTAAAATGTAATTGTAAGAGATTTGAAAATCAAGTTGAAATTAAGACAGGAAAATTGTATTGATATAATCTGCAGCGAGAAGATTATCAGGATGTACTCACTCCGGAAGAGAATCCGAAAATGTGAATATTCAGTTTATTTTTGTATGCCTTTTTGTAAATATTTGATATTTCCTTGCCGAAGCTTTCAGCTTTTTCGGCTTCCACTATATTGAATGTGCTGCGGATCGGCGAACAGCTTATCATCTTTGAAGCCACTATTCCGTCAATTGATTTGGCTTCCTCTACTAAGAAATCGAGTTCAGGAATACTAATTTTATAGTCGGAGCTCAATCCCGTATGGGAGTTATAAATCTCATCCGCAAGCGTTTGTTTATCGTCGTTTTTTATAGCGGCAATTGCTCTCTCTACTCTAAATCTTTCTTCTACGTTAAAATTAACCCGGTCGTAAACTATTTTAGGAATCATGTGTCTGTGTTTAAAAAGAAACGCGTCGTTCACATCGCGCAAATTTTTTATTCCCCAAATATAAAGCCTCAATCCTTTAACGCCGATTTCACATTCTTCAATTCTATCATTACAAAGTTGAGCGGAATTAAACCTTATTCCGGTATCGCAAATCACAATTTTATATTTTTTCCCGTCGAACGTATAGTTGCGGTATTTTTTAGTGCGAAGATCAATAAACATCAGATTGTCAGTCTTTGCGTTGCTTACCGTAAAGTGATTTGCTTCGCTCGATATTTTCCCGATCATCTTAACTTCCGCTTCTCTCGCCAGAGCGTTTATCTCTTCAGGTTTCATTTTAAGTTTGAACTCACGATTGAACGCTTCCACGAGTCCGATTGAAAGAGAACTTATTCCTCCGAGCCCGACACTCTGAGGAATATTTGCTAGAAAGGTGCAATTAAAACCGTTACTAAGATTATACTTTTCGTAAATCAGATTTGAAACTTGGTTTACAATTTTGGAAGGAAGCAGAGATTTATTAGATGATGAATCACAGAATTCTTTTGAAAGCGACTTTTCGGAAAAATAAAAGTTACGCTGTTCGTCTTCTCTTTGGGAAAATACGATAGCCGTATGAGCATTTATTGCGCAGGAAATTAAAACTCCTTCGTTGTAATGTGTATGATCGCCCAGAAGAATTAAACTTGCAGGACTAAGAATAACAGTAGGCTTTTCGACTTTTCCAAATTTGGCTGTAAAGCTATCTAATGCTTTGCTGGTTAAGTTCTCGCTTTCGATATTTTGGCTCTTCATCCCGCGATCCATTTACTAAGAGTATAATATTCTTTTATCTTATTATAAATCAATTGTAATTAATAATCAATTTAAAAATGTTAAATCGTTATTCTTTTATGTGATTTTAGCAGATATACTATAAAAAATTTTTAATTTACATTATTTAATTAATAGATTAAGGCTTATGGTAATAGGACAAGATTTTCCCTGCGAAAAAGATATCAATGAAGCGCATTTACGGATAAAAAATTTCATCCATAGAACTCCGGTTCTTACTTCGCAAATTATTGATGAAATAACAGGAAGTAAAATTTTATTCAAGTGTGAAAATTTACAGAAAACAGGCGCGTTTAAAATACGCGGGGCTGCTAACGCAATATTTTCTATGAGCGGAGATGATTTAAAGAACGGAGTAACAACTCACTCATCCGGAAATCACGCGGCTGCTGTTGCATATGCTGCAAAGCTGAAAGGAGTAAAAGCATTTATTGTGATGCCGGAAAATGCGCCTTCGATAAAAAGAAACGCCGTTGCCGGTTACGGAGCGGAAATTATTTTTAGCGCGGCGACCAAGGAAAGCAGGGAAGAAAAAGTGGGAGAAGTAATTTCAAGAACCGGAGCGGCATTTATTCATCCTTATAATGATGATAGAATTATTGCCGGACAAGCGACGTGCGCAAAAGAATTTTTTGAAGATGTAAAAGATTTGGATTTCATTATGGCACCTGTTAGCGGCGGTGGTTTATTAAGCGGCACGGCTCTTTCGGCAAAGTATTTTTCTCCGGCAACCAAGGTTATCGGTGTTGAACCGAAAGCAGCAGACGACGCAATGAGAAGTCTGCGCGACGGGAAAATTTATCCGGCGGGAAAACCTGAAACAATTGCGGATGGATTAAGAATGCCTCTTGCGCCCAGAACTTTTGAAATACTGCAGCAATATGCTGATGAAATGTTAGCGGTAAGCGAAGAGACAATTATTGAAGCGATGAAATTGATTTGGACGCGGATGAAAATAGTTGTCGAACCTTCGTCGGCCGTTACTCTTGCAGCGGTTATTGAGAACAAAGAAAAATTTCTAAATAAAAAAACGGGGATAATACTTTCCGGAGGAAATGTGGATGTAGAAAATCTTCCATGGTAATTATGAATTTGATTTAGAGGCGGGAATATATCCCGTCTCTAAAACGAAATTACTTCTGATTACTTTTTTCCTTCAAAAGAAAAAACCACAATATATATTGTTTCTACAATCTAAGTTTAAAAATAAAACACAACTCCAAGGTGGAACATCAAAAGGTCGGTTTCCGATTCCACGACATCGTAAAAAACTTCCCCGTCTTCTATTGTTACCGATCCTTCTTTTAGATATTCCGCTTTTGTACCGAAAAGATAGCGGGCTTTGATATCCAGAAATAGGTTTGAAAAATCTTCTTCGCTTTCAAGGAGCTTAATTAAAAGACCGCCTCCGGCTCCGTAACTCCAGGTAAAATCGTCGAAATTATTCGTTTCAAATACATTATCACCGGAATTCTGGCTTTCTACATCGGTCGTTGTAAAAATATAAGCGCCGCCGAAAAGTCCTTCCGCATATGGCCGAACTCCTCCTTCAAAAGGAGAAAGCTGGAACAGAAGATGAAAGTTTACCAAGCTGTTAGTACGGTTAACATCTACAAATACATCCGGAATAGTTGTACTCAATGGCCGCGTTTCGGACTCTTCGCCGTAAATCAGAAATCCTAAATTTAAACCAAGCGCAAATGGCTGATGTGAATTCGGTTCCCACAAAGTTCCCTGTACTTGAAATCCGTAACCAGCTCTGTCAACATTATCCTTGAAATCGCCCTGTGGAAATCCGAGCATAAAACTTCCTCCGGCTGATTGAGCTTGAAGGCTGATAACTCCTGCTGAAAAGAGAAACAGGATTAAAAAGAATTTCGTTTTCATATATTTTTCCTTTCGATTGTTTTATCAGAAAGTTGTTTTGTTGTCATAGGATTTAATTAACAATTCGTTAAACTCTTTGAATGAAATTTCTTTTGCGCCAAACATCTTTAAGTGGTCTGTTAAAAACTGAACATCCAACAGATCAAAATTCTTTTCATTAAGATGTTCAATCAATTTTACTAACGCTGATTTTGAAGCCTGAGTCTTTCTTGAGAACATCGATTCGCCAAAGAAGGCTCCCTTATAAGCCACGCCGTAAAGACCGCCGATTAGTTCGTCTTCATCGTATACTTCAACGGAATGAACAAATCCTCTATGTTTAAGACGTTCGTATGCTAAAAAAAGTTCATCATTAATCCAGGTTTCTTCTCTTTTTGAACATTCCTCAACAATGCGCATTGGGTCTTCATCAAATTTAAAAGTATATCTGCTTTTAAGCATAAATTTTTTTAATGTGCGGGGAACGTTGTACGCATCGAGCGGGATGATGGTTCTTACATTGGGCATGTACCAGTTAATGTTTCCATCCTCATCAGCCATTGGAAATGCACCTTGGGCGTAGAGTAAAATCATTCTATCGGGTTCGAGCAGTTTCTCCGGGTTGTAGAATAAATCATTCATCCGCTTTAACTTCTAAATTTATAATTTCGTACCCCTTCAAAATTTCGCGCGCGGCAAAATATACGCCGCAAAATAAGGAGATCATACCGGCAATGAACGCAAGAATTATAAACATATAAAGAATATTGATCTTCAAAAAATAAAGAAGACCAAGGAGCAGCGAGGTTAAAACAAAAAGTCCTATTGAAGCTGTGTAAGCGAGAACTGAATTACGAACTAATTTAACCCGAAAAACCAGCAGCTTTAATTGAATAGTAATACTTTCTAACCGGACGTTTTCCTCGGTTGAATAAGCTTCGCCCCCAATTTTGAATTTAATCTTCCTGCGTTCTTCGTTGAGCAGACGAATTCTGTTAACGACGATGGAATACTTGTTATTAATTCCTAATATCAAAAGCCCGCACGCGCTAATCATAACAGCCGGCGCAAGCATTAACTGGATTAAAAGTTTAATATCCAGCTTATTGAAGAATATCATCTCGTCCATTTGCGCTCCCCCTAAAATCTATGCAGAAGAATAAATCAATATTAAATTTAGAGATATTTTAATAAAAATAAATTATCTTCCTTTTTTGCCGGGAAATTTTTTGAACATCCAAACAAAATCAAATCTTTTTGCCGTAAGCGCAGTTTTATTCTGGTCCACGGTTGCAACCGCTTTTAAGTTAACGCTGGACGGGATGAATTATGTTCAACTCCTTTTTTATTCTTCCTTTTTCAGCTCAGTAATCTTGTTCTTCTTTGCGAAAAGAGAGGCGGGTGTAAAAATAAAAAATATTTTTGCAGGAAGATCTCTAATTAAAAACGCGGCGCTGGGATTGATAAATCCTTTCTTTTACTATCTCGTTTTATTCAAAGCATATTCTTTACTTCCGGCGCAGGAAGCGCAGCCGCTAAATTACACATGGCCAATCGCTATTTCTATTTTTTCGGTTATTTTTTTAGATCAGAAACTTGCGTTGAAAACTATCGCGGGACTTATACTTGCCTTCTTTGGAGTCGCCGTTATAGCTACTCGCGGTGATCTCTTCTCTCTGGAATTCCACAGCATATTAGGAGTATTGTTAGCCGCCGGAAGTTCTCTCATCTGGGCGTCTTTTTGGATTTTAAATTTAAAAGATGAACGGGAGAGCGGAATAAAATTATTCGGAGCGTTTTTTACCGGAACAATATTTACGGCCGTATATATTTTTCTTTTCGATTCATTTAAACTGAATGATTATTCATTTATTTTCGGAGCGGCTTATATCGGGCTTTTTGAAATGGGAATAACTTTTTTCCTTTGGATGAAAGCCCTTCAGCTTAGCGATAACAAAGCGAAGACTTCAACACTCGCTTATCTGTCGCCCTTTATTTCATTGGTTTTCATTGCGCTCATCTTAAAAGAAACACTTTTGTTTTCTTCAATTATCGGATTAGTTTTAATTGTTGGCGGAATTTTTATACAGCGGATAGGGAAATGAAATACTCAACTTAAATCAGCTTAAAAGTTTCTCCAATCTCTTCCAATCCTAATTTTAAATTATAATTTGGTATCGAATTTTTTACCCAGTCAATCGGTTCGTTAAATGGTTCTTTCCCCTGACGGAATGTTTTACAGTGTATTGGGACAAAATATTTTGCGTTAATGTTATTTGCCATCTGCAGAGCTTCTTCAGGATCGCAATGATAACGCCGCCAGGGATTGTAAGCGCCAACGGGCATCAGCGCGATATCAATTTCTTCATCGCTCAAGGATTCAAGCGCTTTTGTATCCCGTGTATCGCCGCCGAATAAGATTTTCTTTCCGTTCTTTTCAATAACATAAGCGTTGTAGCTTCTGCCGTCTTCAAAGTAACCGCGGCTTCTGTCTTTTTCCCAAGGCAGGCGCCATCCGAAATGATCTACTTCGCTCGCTGTAATCTTTACGTTTTCCACATTTTTCGTCATTCCCCAATCCAAAATGGAAACAGATCTCCATTTATGTTCGTCTATTACATCGCCGGTGTTGAAAGCTGCAACAACGTCTATCTGACCCGGGAATTTTTTTGTAAATTTTTTCAATGTTTTGGAATCGGTATGATCCATATGCGCATGAGAAAGAAGAATAAGATCCGGTTTAGGAAATTCATCAAAAGTTAAAGCAGGTGGAGTTAAGCGCGAAGGACCAAAGGTTTTTCCAAAAATATTCAACCCAACGCGGTTGCCCAGTGCGGGATCGGTAACTATCCAGGTTCCGTAAAAATTTATTAAAACCGTAGAATGCCCTATCCAGCTAAGCGTTATTTCATCGTCGTTCCAATTGCCCGGCTCCGGCTTGTAATTAAGTTTCACCGGCGGGTCAGCTTTCGTCTCAGTCATCAGCGAAAACGGATCTGTAAGCAAGGCCGCCGCGGAAATCCAGAAACTTTTCTTTAAAAATTTTCTTCTTTTAATAATCATTAAATTCTAAACAAATAAATTAAAGCAAAAAGTTCAACAAGAGCTATTGTCTTATTATCGGCTAAATTTTTTATTTATACAACTACTTTATTGGAAAGTTCGTTCGTGTCGTCCGGTTTAATGGGGAAATGTTCGCTGAGAATCTGTCCTACACGCTCAATCCCCGAAAGTATTCCTTCAGTATAAAATCCTTCCTTAAATTTTTTCTGCATTTCGTTTCTAACTTCATCCCAGGTTTGTTGAGAGACTTTTTCATTGATTCCCGAATCAGCCAGAATTAAAAATTGCCTTTCTTGCAGGATGATGAAAATGAGGATGCCTGTTTTGTCTCTCGTGTTGTTCATATTAAGCTTATAAAATTCTTCTTCAGCCAGCTTACGCAGGTCTTTGTTTTTTTGACGAAGAGATTTTTTCTCTTTGATGCTTATCCGAATTTCACCGGAAGTTATTTTTTCCGTTTCCTGAATTTTATTGGAGATACGGAGGAAATCGTCGTCGTCAAAAAAATGATATAATATTTCGTTGTTCATCTAAATCTTTTTCTGTTTTTGGATACATCCATCGTAGAAATTAACATAAATCTTTTTTAAAGAAAAGATTATTTGATAAAATTTCATTTCGTGGCTATATTATAAACTTGAACTGTTTATACTAAAAGGACAAACTATGGAACTGAAATTAGAGAAGCTGCAAAATTTTAACGGGCGTAAAGGACCGGTTTTGCTTGTGATTATGGATGGTGTTGGTATCGGAAGAAAAGACGAATCGGATGCCGTTTATTTGGCGGATACGCCGAATCTCGATAAACTGATGCAATCGGAACTGCGAGTTGATTTGAAAGCTCACGGACCGGCTGTTGGATTACCGACTGAAGACGATATGGGTAACAGCGAGGTTGGACACAATGCAATTGGCGCCGGGAGAGTCTTTGCGCAAGGTGCGAAATTAGTAAATCAATCAATAGAATCCGGACATATTTTTGAAGGCGAAACATGGAAGAAAGCAGTTGAAAAAGCCAAGAGCGGCGGAACGCTGCATTTTATAGGATTGCTTTCCGACGGAAATGTTCACTCACATATTGATCAATTATTCGCGCTGATAAATAAAGCGGCAGAGTCAGGCGTGGAAAAATTGCGCGTTCATACTTTATTGGACGGAAGAGACGTTGGGGAAAAATCTGCGTTAAATTATGTTGAACCGCTTGAAGAACTATTAAAGAAAATTAGCGATGAAAAAAATTACGATTACCAAATTGCTTCGGGCGGCGGAAGAATGAAAACTACAATGGACCGCTACAATGCCGATTGGGATATAGTTAAAAAAGGATGGGAGGCTCATGTCCTTGGAAAAGCCCGCAAATTCAGCTCGGCTTCCGAAGCCGTAAAAACTTTTTATGATGAAGACCCGGAAATTATTGATCAATATTTAGATTCATTTGTTGTAGCCGACGAAAACGGTAATCCCGTAGGAACAATCGAAGACGGAGACGCCGTAATATTTTTTAACTTTCGGGGCGATAGAGCGATTGAAATTTCGCGCGCGTTCGAAGAAGAAAATTTTGATAAATTTGACCGGGAAAGAAAGCCCGATATTTTTTACGCCGGAATGATGGAATATGACGGCGATCTTCATATCCCAAGAAATTATCTCGTCGTGCCTCCGGCAATCGACCAAACAATCAGCGAATATTTATGCGACGCTGGAGTTACTTCTTTCGCTGTTTCCGAAACACAGAAGTTTGGGCATGTTACTTATTTCTGGAACGGGAACCGATCCGGTTATATAAATGAAGAACTTGAAAAATACGTTGAGATACCTTCCGATAAAATTGAATTTGATAAAGCCCCAAAGATGAAGGCTTACGAAATTACGGACGAAGTGATAGATTTGATGAAGAGCGGGAAATACCGATGGGGAAGATTGAACTATCCAAATGGTGATATGGTTGGTCATTCCGGCAAAGTAGACGCCGCGATCATCGCTGTGGAAACGGTCGATGAATGTCTTGGCAAACTTCTTCCGGTTATTGACGAAGTTGGCGGCATCGCTTTGATAACAGCGGATCACGGAAACGCCGATGAAATGTTCACTATGAAAAAGGGGAAGAAGGATGTTAAAACATCTCATACGCTTAATCCGGTTCCTTTTATAATTTACGATCCGAATTATAACGGCGAATATAAAATGGCTGATTTAGAGCATCCCGGATTAACAAACATTGCCGGAACGATATTGAATTTGCTTGGATTTAAAAACGTTGAAGGTTATGATAAATCATTAATCACATTTCAAAAGCAGTAACAATTATCGCAATTTCATAGATGTAGAGACGTTGCATGCGACGTCTCTACAATTGAAAACAATTTAGGGAAAGGGCATGCCCTTTCCGCTATTTTTAGATAATTGCAAGTCGATCAAATATATAAACCTACTTTACATTGCTTTTCTTCCAATCATTAACGAAGCGCCAAATCCTGTTTCTTTCCGCTCAATTTTTCCGAAGCCCGCTTCTTCAAGCCACGTACTTACCTCAGTTTCCGTATAGGCGTCACCGCTTTCGGTATTTACCAGCATATTTATCGCGAAGAGTGTCCCAAAATCCGGCTCCGTTCTTTCGTCGTTCATAATAAAATCCGAAATGACAATTTGTCCTCCGTCGTTAAGCGCTTCAAAACTTTTCCGGATCAATTCACGGTTTTCTTCCGGAGAATTAATATGCGCAACAGCAGAGATAAAAATCAAATCATAGTCAGTGCCAAAATTATCGGAATGATAATCGCCTTCGATGAAATTTATTTTACCCGATAATCCGGATTCTTCAACGTATCGTTTAGTAAGAGGAATAACATCTGGAAGATCAAACACCACTCCTCTAATTTCCGGATTTTCTTCAACGAAACCGATTGTAAATGCGCCCGATCCTCCGCCGACGTCGAGGGATTTTTTAACGTTCGAAAGATCTAAATTTTCTGCAACTGTTTTCGCTTGTTCTGTTGCGCGATAATGCATAGCGGCAATAAAAGATTCCAGCCATTTGCCGCTTCTTCTGTTTTGGTCGCGCGCGTTCGATTTCTTACCACTTTTTATTACTTCGGTCAAATCGCTCCAGCTTTCCCAGAGCCGCGCCGCATGATTTAAATTACTTATGTAACTTCCTTTCCCTTTAACTAAATATTTTAACGCTGTTTCAAAGTTAGAGAATCTTCCATCCTTCTTTCCTAAAAGCCCCATAGCCGTAAGCGAGTTCAAAAGTCTGTCAGTGTATCGTTCGTCGGCCAAAATTCTTAAAGCTATTTCTTTGGATGAAAGACTTCCTTCGCCTATTGCGGTAAACACATCCAATTCTACAGCTGTTAATAAAATTCTGCTTTCGCGGAAGGCATTCGCAACGCTATGAATATCGTCCACTGAATTAATTTTTTTCATAATAAAATCCTTTGTTTTTTAATCTATACATTTCAAAATCTTAAAAAATCCAACAAAAATGTCTCATTTATGAATGTAATTTGTAAGCCTCTCAATTTTTACATTATGCCTTAAACATTTACCGTTTCACTTTTTCTTAATTATTTTCTTCCAGCGCCTCTTCAATGGTTTCATTCGCTTTATTGATTTCTTCAATTTCAGCGTTTGGCGGATGATTGAATACATCTGCGGAGGGGTCGAGTTTCAGTTTAATAAATATCGGGAAGTGATCCGACCCGAAATTTTCATTAACTCTCTGCAAGTTCATCAAAAAAAAATGTTCCGTGTGAAAAACGTGATCGAGCGGCCAGCGTACAAAAAACCAATGCGCATTGAATGTATTAAATAATCCTCTTCCAACCCTTGGATCCAAGGTTTCGCTTATCTCTTTAAAAAGTTTGGTTGAGTGGGACCATGCGACATCATTCAGATCTCCCGCCAATATTGCCGGATAATTGCTCTTCGCTACTTCTCTTCCGGCTATCAGAACTTCCGCATCTCGTTCATCTGACTCATAATTTTCCGTAGGAATCGGAGGACGAGGATGAAGACCGAAAAATTCAACAACTTCTCCCGTTTTTAATTCAACAAAAGCGTGAACTGAGGGAATATCTTTTTGGACGAGGTATCTAATCTTCGGCTGATATAATTTTAATTTGGAATAGAAGAGCATACCGTAGGTATTTGGAAGAGGAACTTTGAGTGAAAAGGGATAAACAGAATCCAATTCAGTTAGATGTTCCGCCCACCATGTATCTGTTTCCGTAAGGAGAATTAATTCAGGCTCATATTCCCGTATTAGTTTTTTTAATTGTCTGTCGCCTCTGTTCGTCATTAAAACGTTGGAAATAAATATTGTAATGGAAGAATTATCCGAATCGTCCTTAGCGGGATGAACTTCGACTTCAGCAAAAGGAGTAAATGGAAAGATCAAATACATCTGCAAAACAATTACAATTACCACGAGAGATAAGAATAAAAAGTAAGATAATTTTTTTTCCGAGAAAAAGACCAAAACAAATAATAAAATCAAAGCGACTATTAAAATTTGAAGACGCGGGAAATCAAATACCCGAATCCACCAGATGTCAATTTCCAGAAATGCAATAAATGCCGCCATAGCGGTTAAAGCAATAAGTAAATAAAGAATTTTTCTCAATTCATTATCTCGCTAAATTTATCTGTATTAAAAATCGAATTAAAGTCTTCTTCCGGTTTCTATTGATTTATGTTCAATAATTACTTAATCTAAAATTTATTTACTTCTTGAAGATATTTAATTTATTAATTTTATTTCATATAACAACGCTGCTTTAAATAAATTTGGATATTTTGTATAAAACCGGGAATTTTTTTTAGAATAAATGAGTTTATATATTAATAACTAATTCGATTTTTACAAGAGGGCATTAATGCTTATTGCGGCGCTTTCGGGATTTATTTTAGCTTTTTTTGTCCCGCTTCTTTTTAAATACTTAAAGAAAAATCAGGGGCTTTTCATTTCCGCCGTTCCCCTTTCCTTATTTATATTCTTTCTCACAAGAATTGGACCGGTATTAGAAAGAAAGTCCTTGCAAGAATTTTACGCTTGGGCGCCAAATCTTAAAATTAATTTATCTTTTTATCTCGACGGTTTAAGTTTAACATTCGCACTCATTATCAGCGGTATTGGGTTTTTAATTTTCCTCTATGCAGGAAGTTATATGAAGCATGAAGAATATGTGGATAGATTTTATATTTATCTTCTCGTCTTCATGTCGTCGATGATCGGCTTAGTAACATCGGCAAATTTATTTACGATATTCATTTTTTGGGAATTAACAAGCATAAGTTCTTACATGCTGATCGGATTTAAACACGACGAGGAAAAATCACGAGACGCCGCGCTTCAGGCATTGCTTATTACGGCCGGCGGAGGATTGGCAATGCTTGCGGGCTTTATCTTGATAAGTATTTCAGCCGGAACGATGGAAATTACGGAAATTTTAAACAGCGGCGAGGTTATCCGAAATCATCCATATTATTCGGCTATCGTAATTCTTGTGCTGATCGGCGCCTTTACAAAATCGGCGCAGTTTCCTTTTCATATATGGCTTCCGGCGGCTATGGCCGCTCCCACACCGGTATCGGCTTATCTTCATTCCGCAACGATGGTAAAGGCGGGAGTTTATCTGATAGCGAGAATGAATCCGGTTTTGGGCGGAACGGATTTATGGCAAAATATTTTAGTGATTGTTGGATTGATTACCATGCTCTTCGCTGCCTTCCTCGCTGTTCAGCAGAAGGATATTAAGGCAATTCTTGCTTATTCTACTGTTAGCGTGCTTGGAACTCTGATTATGTTGATCGGGATCAATTCGGAAATTTCGATAAACGCGATGATAATTTATCTTATCGCGCACGCGTTGTATAAAGCCGCTCTATTTTTGGTTGCCGGAAATTTAGATCACGAAACCGGAACAAGAAATATTACCAAACTTTCCGGATTGAAAAAACTGATGCCTTTCACCGCTGCAGCCGCATTGTTAGCCGGATTGTCAAAAATGGGATTGATTCCTTTTGTAGGATTTATCGGGAAGGAAGCTATCTACGAAGCCGCTTTTCATTTCGGAAAATTTACAATTATTCTATTCATACTAACTTTCATCGCAAATACTTTTATTGTCACTGTTGGCGCACTCGCGGGAATAAAATCTTTTTGGGGCGAAGAAAAATATCCCGGTGAAGAACCGGAAGAAGCGCCGCTTCAAATGTGGATTGCACCTGTTATACTTGGCGCTTTGGGTTTAATTGTTGGAGTTTTCCCGCAGGTCTTCGAAAAACTGGCTTTAAGTGCAACCGGAAATATTTTTGCTTCTACTATCGATCTAAAAATAAAATTATGGCACGGCTTTAATTTGATATTCTTATTTAGTCTGCTGACTCTTGCCGCGGGGATTACAGTATTTTATTTCTGGAAGAATGTTTTAAAAACGTCGGATTCATTTCCAAAACCGAAATCAATATTCCCGAGCAGAATTTATGACGCGGCAATTCCCGGACTATTAAGCGCTGCGAAATTTCAGACAAAAATTTTTCAAAACGGATTTCTCCGTTATTATATCATAACAATTTTAATATTTGTTGTTGGGTTGGCCGGCTTTACTTTTTTTAGGTTTAATAATGTTGATTTAATAAACATCGATTCCTCGATTTCCATCTACGAAATATTTTTAGGAATAATGATCATTACCGGTTCGTATCTTGTGGTTAGATCCAAATCGCGGCTGGTCTCTGTTGTATCGCTCGGAATTGTGGGATACAGCGTTGCCGTAATATTTCTTATTTACGGCGCACCAGATCTTGCGATGACTCAATTCGCAATTGAAACATTGACCGTGATCCTTTTTGTCCTTATTATTTACCGGCTGCCTAAATATCTACAATCTTCATCGACAAAACATAGAATACGCGATATAGTGATTACGGGCAGCGCCGGATTATTTATTGCACTTCTCGTGCTTACGGTTTTAAGCAGAAATCTGCAATCCGACCTTAAAGGATTTTATGCTGAAACAAGTTATGTTTTGGCGCATGGTAAAAATGTTGTAAATGTAATTCTCGTAGATTTCCGCGCGCTCGATACGATGGGGGAAATTACCGTTTTGGCAATCGCAGCAATCGGGATCTTTTCTATTTTGAAATTAAAAACAAATAAAGAGAATTAAATGTTATCCTTTATTTTATCGAATTCAGTAAAATATTTAATGCCGCTTCTTTTGCTCTTCTCCTTCTTTTTATTTTTAAGAGGGCATAATCATCCGGGCGGAGGCTTTGTTGGCGGACTAACGGCCGCCGCCGCTTACGCACTTTTTACAATAGCCAACGGAGTTGAAGACGCTAAAAAATTGCTCGGCTTCGATTCATTTTATCTGATCGCTGCCGGACTTGCAAGCGCCCTGCTCAGCGGATTGATCGGGATCTTCTACGGAAAAAATTTTTTAACCGGAATGTGGTGGCATTCCGAAATCCCTGTAATAGGGAAAATCGGTTCTCCTCTGCTTTTCGATTTCGGAGTCTATCTTCTCGTTCTGGGAATTACAGTGAAAATCATCTTTACTCTGGCCGAGGAGGATCAGGCATGAATATTCTGCTCGCGGTTATTATCGGGGTTTTATACACTGCCGGACTTTACATGATGCTGCGAAGAAGTCTTGTAAAAGTAATAATCGGACTTGTATTTTTAGGCCACGCCGCAAATCTTTTAATTTTTACGCTCGGGAAAATGTTTAAAGGCAAACCTGCATTTATTGCCGAAAACGCGAAAATTCTTTCGGAGCCTTATTCCGATCCGGTTCCGCAGGCTTTAATTCTAACAGCAATCGTTATCGGTTTTGGGCTGCAGGCTTTTGCAATCGCGCTTTATAAACGTGCTTATCAGGTTGTGGGCAGCGACGATATAGATAAATTCAGAACAACTGATTCCTTAGAAGATTAAATGAAACTACTAATTATTGCTCCAATCATCATACCGTTTTTAACCGCCATTATTATGATCTTTTTTTGGAAGAGACCTGCTATCCATAGAATTTTAAATTTGACAGGATTTACCCTACTGCTTATTTCTTCGATATTCCTCTTTCTTAAAATAAACGATCTGGGAATTTATGTTCTTCAAGTTGGCGATTGGCGTGCACCCTTCGGGATATCCCTGGTAGCAGATCTTTTCA
Organism: uncultured Melioribacteraceae bacterium; assembly: GCA_963821715.1. Taxonomy (GTDB): domain Bacteria; phylum Bacteroidota; class Ignavibacteria; order Ignavibacteriales; family Melioribacteraceae; genus CAWGET01. The sequence continues at coordinate 48,130 of CAWGET010000010.1, read as the reverse complement.
GTGCAATAATGGTAGCTATCAGCGGAACTATCGGCTTTACAACCGCGGTTTATTCAATCGCAAATATTGATTTGGAAAGAGAGAAGTTCGGATATTATCCGCTCCTTCAGATTTTAATGATGGGAATAAACGGCGCGTTTTTAACCGGAGATATTTTTAATCTCTACGTTTGGTTCGAAGTTATGCTTATCTCGTCATTCGTGCTTCTTGCTTTGGGAGGAAGAAAAGCTCAATTGGAAGGCGCTATTAAATATGTTACGATTAATCTTATTTCATCCGCAATATTTTTGGCGGCAGTAGGAATTTTATACGGGCTGGTTGGAACATTGAACATGGCGGATATCGGAAGAAGGATAGCACTTGTACCCAATGATGGAATGGTCCTTGTCCTTTCAATTTTATTTTTAACAACATTCGGAATTAAGTCTGCTGTATTCCCACTTTTCTTTTGGCTTCCGGCTTCGTATCATACTCCGCCCGCGGCTGTATCGGCTGTATTTGCCGGGATGCTGACCAAAGTGGGGGTTTACGCTATGTTTCGTGTTTTTACACTCATCTTCAATCAGAATATTTCATATACTCACACAATAATCTTGGTCATCGCCGGGCTTACTATGTTCATAGGAGTTTTGGGCGCCGCAGCCCAGAATAATTTTAGAAGAATTTTGTCTTTTCACATTGTAAGTCAAATCGGTTATATGATAATGGGACTAGGATTGTTTTCTCCATTAGCTGTAGCCGGTGGAATTTTTTACATTATTCATCATATAATCGTGAAGACAAATCTCTTTTTCGTAAGCGGAGTCGTTCATCGTTTAAAAGGCTCTTACGAATTAAAAGAACTCGGCGGAGTTTATAAAAAATATCCGTTATTAGGATTACTCTTTTTAATTCCCGCGTTTTCTCTGGCAGGTATCCCGCCGCTTTCGGGATTTTGGGCTAAATATATTTTAGCGAAAGGCGGTTTGGAACTTGGTCAAATTACGATTGTCGTCGTGTCGCTCGTTGTCGGTCTGCTTACTCTTTTCTCAATGTCCAAAATCTGGAATGAAGTATTTTGGAAAGATATAAAAGAGAATAAATATATTCCGAAAATGGATTTCAAAGAAAAATTATCTTTCTATTCTCCAATCGTTTTACTGGCGGTTCTAACCATTGCTATCGGATTTGGTGTTAATCCCATCTTCGATTTAGCTGACCGGGCAGCGGCGCAGCTTTTAAATCCTGCATTTTATATAGATGCCGTTCTGGGAGGAAAATAATTTATGGCAAAAACATTTATGCTCAATATTTTTTTAGCGCTGGCCTGGACTTTTCTTTCAGGAAGAATGGACATCTTAAATTTTATTGAAGGATTAGTTCTCGGCTTTATAATTTTATTCTTGATTAGAAAAATTTTTGGTTTCGAAGAATATTATAACAAATCATTTAAGTCGATTGGATTTTTCTTTTTTGTATTGAAGGAAATACTGATTGCTAATCTGCAAGTAGCTTACGACGTTATTACACCGGGAAAGCGAATGCGGCCGGGTGTTGTCGGAATTCCATTGGACGCAAAAACAAACTTGGAAATAACCCTTCTGGCAAATATCATTACTCTAACTCCGGGAACTTTAAGTCTGGATGTTTCGAGGAACCGGGAAATTCTCTATGTTCATACAATGTATATGAAAGATCCGGATTCCTTCAGGAAGGAAATAAAAACCGGAATTGAGAAAAGGCTTCTGGAGGTTACGCGATGAGTTTTTTAGAGACTGCCGCTCAATTATCCATGATAATAATTGGCGTTTCATGGATTCTGGTTCTGATTCGATTTGTTAAAGGCCCAAGTTTGGAAGACAGAATTGTTTCGCTCGATTTGCTGATGACTTATGGAATTGCTTTCATCGCTTCATTCGCAATCTTAACCTCCAACATTGAAATTCTGGATGTAGCTATAATCATCGCGTTGGTCGCGTTTTTGGGAACTGTTGCATTTGCGTATTATATCGAAAGGAAAAATTAATGGAAATTATTACCGGAATTTTATTGCTTACCGGAGCTGTCTTTATACTCTTGTCCTCAATAGGAGTTTTACGAATGCCGGATCTTTTCACTCGTATGTCCGCCACAACGAAAGCATCTACCTTGGGTACCGGATTTATTTTGATAGCCGGGGCTCTCTTTTTTTTCGACGCAGGAATAGCCGCTCGATCTCTTGTGATAATCATTTTTTTATTTTTAACGGCTCCGGTTTCGGCTCATATGATTGCGCGGGCCGCTTATTTTGACGGTGTCCCGCTTTGGGAAAAAACAATTACCGACGAATTGAAAGGAAAGTATCATAAAAAGAAACATCATTTATTATCCGACAAAGTTACAGAAAGTGAGACGGAGGAATAGTTCTACTTTATTCGTTTAAATTTTGTACATTTATCATCAACTAAATATTTTACGGCTTCTTATTCAGCTAAAGAAAAACCAATGATGTCAGAAAATAGTTTTGCCGCGTCAGGACTGAATAACATCGATATACATCCCAATAGTAAAGATATTTATCGAAGCATTTTCATGAATGCGAACGATGCTATTTTTCTAATGAAAAATAAACTTATTATCGACTGCAATCCTAAAACGCTGCAACTATTCGGCTGTACAAAAGAAGAAATCATCAATAAAAGTCCGGGCGAGTTTAGTCCGGAATTCCAAACTTCCCGCGAAAGATCGAAGGACTTAATTGAAGAAAGAATCGGCAGAGTAAATAAGGGCGAACCGCTTGTGTTTATTTGGAAACATCAAAAAATAAGCGGGGACATTTTTGATGCTGAAGTCAGTCTAAATTTAGTAAATCTGCAGGACGAAAGATTAGTAATTGCGCTGGTACGCGATATCAGCGATAGAACAACCGCCGAACTTCATCTTTCGGAAAGTGAAAACCGTTATAAAAATTTGATTGAAAAAAGTCCCGAGGCAATTGTAATTCAGCGGAATGATAAAGTGATTTATGTAAATCCTGCCGCAGTAAAGTTATCGGGACTTCAGAGACGAGAAGATCTTTTAGGATTAAATATTTTTGATTTCATCCATCCTGAATTTAAAGAAGCTGTAAAAAAGAGAATTCAATACAGCCTTAACAAAAGAGAAGAAACAGAACGCATTGAATTGAAACTTTTGAGTACAGAAAAGGAATTAATTTATGTCGAAGCATCCATCTCACCCATATTTTATGAAGGCGAACTATCGACAATTCATTTTTTAAGAAATATAACGGAAAGCAAGATTGCTCACGATGCCCTCAGAGAACACCAGCGTATGCTTACTACTTTAATAAGCAATCTTCCGGGAGTTGTTTACAGATGCTTGAACGACGAAAACTACACGATGAAATTTCTCAGCGAAGGAATAAGCAGCTTAACAGGCCATCACTCTTACGAATTTATCGATAATAAAAATTTATCATACACAGATATTATAGCGCCGGAAGATATAGAAAGATGCAGAACTACTGTAAATGAAGCGCTGGATAAAAGACTTCCATTCGAATTAATTTATAAGGTAATAACTAAAGAAGGCGTTAAAAAAAATGTGTGGGAGAGAGGGAGCGGCATTTTTATAAATGAAAAATTAGAAGCCATTGAGGGATTCATAACCGATATTACTGAGCGAAAAAAAGCGGAAGAAGCTTTAAGAAATAGCGAAGAAAGATTCCGCTCTCTTTTCATAAACTCGACAATGGGTATTTATCGAACATCGGTCGATGGAGAAATTTATATGGCGAATCCTGCGGTAATAAAGATGATGGGTTACAACAGCTTCGAGGATATAAGCGGAGTTAATGCCAACTCTGCCTATGTCGATAAAAGCGGAAGATCCGGAATGTTAGAATTGCTTTCGGAAACGGGGGAAGTGTTAGGTTACGAATCTGCTTGGAAAAAGAAAAACGGTGAAACTTTATTTGTTAGAGAAAGCGCACGTGCGATAAAAGACGATGAAGGTAATCTTCAATTTATTGAAGGTGTTGTGGAAGATATAACCGACCGGAAAAGAGCGGAGGAAAGTCTTCTTGAAACGAATATCCTTTTGGAAAAAACTTTCGCCAGCCTTGGCGAAGCTGTATTCATTTTGAAGTATCCTGAATCGAAAGTATTGGTCTGTAATCCGGCAGTAAAGGATATTTTTGGATATTCACGAGCGGAACTTGTCGGAAATTCCACTGAAGTTCTTCACATTAATGAAGAATTTTTTGAAAAATTTGGAGAGATTGTAGAGCGGCATCTAACAAAGGAAAATTTTTTCCAGTTCGAATATAAGATGAAACAGAAGAATGGAAATATAATAATAACTGAAAATACCATCTCTACATTATTCGATGATAAAGGCTGGCGGGAAGGCGTTATTAGTGTTGTAAGAGATATAACACATCGAAAGGCTTCCGAAGTAAATTTAATAAAAGCAAAAAAAATAGCCGAACAATCGGATAGATTAAAATCGGAATTTCTTGCACAAATGTCGCACGAAATCCGGACTCCAATAAATGCCATTCTAAGTTTTGCCGGATTGCTGAGAGAAGAATTAGAAGATAAAGTGAACGATGATCTAAAAACAAGTTTCGATATAATGAGCCGAGCCGGCAACAGAATTATTAGGACAATAGACTTAATTCTAAACATGGCGGAGGTACAAACCGGTACTTATGATTTTGCTCCCAGAAAATTCGATCTATACGATGAAATTCTTGAATCGTTATTTCTTAGCTTTAAACCTTCGGCAAGAGAAAAATCGATTAAGCTGCTGCTTAAAAAGGAAACAGAAGATAGCGAAGTTACGGCTGATGAATATACTGTCGCTCAGATCTTTTCAAATCTTATAGATAACGCTATTAAGTTTACAAAAAACGGATCGGTTGAAATTAATATTTTGAGAAACGGAGATGACGATCTAACCGTGGAAGTGATCGATTCGGGAGTAGGAATAAGGGAGGAATATCTGCCTCAAATATTTCTCCCGTTTACACAGGAAGAGCAGGGTTATACAAGAAAATTTGAGGGAAGCGGATTGGGATTGGCGCTTGTAAAAAAATATTGTGATTTAAATAATGCTACACTTCTTGTTGACAGCGAAAAAGATAAAGGCACAAAGTTCACTATAATTTTTCCCAAAGAATTGAAAGTAGAATAATGGAAGCGTACGAAAGTCTGATAACACGAAAAAGTATAAGATACTATAAAAAGCAGAAGATTGAAAAAGACCTTATTTTAAAATTGATTAAAGCCGCAATGCACGCGCCTTCCGCCAGAAATTACCAGCCGTGGCATTTTATTATACTCAACGATGAGAGAATAATGGAGGAAGTCTCCCGGCTTCATCCATACGGCGATATTTTGGAAAGGGCTCCGTTGGCAATATTGGTTTGCGGCGATACTGAAAAAGAAAACACAATAGGATATTTAATTGAGGATTGTTCAGCTGCTACGGAAAATATTTTGATTGCGGCGCATTCCCTTGGGCTTGGCGCTTGCTGGCTCGGTATTTATCCGCGGGAGGAACGAATGGAAAATGTGATAAAATATTTTGCACTGCCGGAAAATATAGTTCCCGTTTCGTTACTTGCAGTTGGTTATCCGGGGGAAGAAAAAAGAAAACAGAAAGATTTAAGGAATCGAGAATTCATTTTAACGGGTGGTAAGAAGATTAACCGCTGGAAACAGCTAAGTTTTTTGCCGGTCTATCTGCCGAAGAAATCACTTCGGCAGATAAAACCAAACAAAGAAAAGAATTATTTCAGCAGCATCATTTTGCGGGTCAAGCGAATTCCGTTTTTGGAAATTTGATAGAAGTAAATTCCGCTCGCGTAAGAGCCTGCATTCCATTGTAAGTTATGTATTCCTGCCGATAATTCATCCGAAATTAAAGTCTCGACTTCTCTTCCAAGCGCATCGTAAACTTTCAAAGTTACATAAGCTGTTTCGTCGATGTTAAACTCAATTGTTGTTGAAGGATTGAATGGATTCGGATAATTAGGCTTCAAAGAAAAACCGGAAAGCGAAGTTTCACTTTCATCGACTGAAGTCACATTCAGAGGATATTCAATTCGAAAATTGTCAATGTTAATCGAGCCGGAATAAGTTTCTCCGTTTACTTTTGCCGAACCTAATTTTATCTGAATTTCTTTAATAGTAACAGGGTAATTCAAATACGATGGAGGGCTTACAGCGGTCGATCTCGTCATCGCCGCTCTAACAGTATCAAAATAAGCTGATTCATTTGAATATTGATTTGTAGTAACGTTAAACAATTCGCCGTCGGCGTCGCTAATCAAATAAGTAACATGATGATTTTCTCCGTCGCTGAGAATATCAGCCGTTAACGAAGCCGGAACTCCTTGAACCGGAATATCGGTTTCTAAAATCGCAACTGGCGGAGTAGTGTTATTGTAAGTAAATTGATAATCCAACACTAAAGATCCTGATCCCTGTGAATAAGATTCAGTATCTATAGCTATTGAGGAAACAGTATCTAAGTTTTCTTCGATTAAATTCCAACCGGATAAATTTTCCATCGGGTCAAGAATTTTTTCGCCTTCATTAATTTCAACCGTAATTCTGGCAGTATCCTTAGCGTCACCGAAGGAGACAATAACATCTACACTTCCTTCCTTAGAAGCCTTAAAAATTCCTTCTTCACTTATTTCCCCAACTGATTCATCGCTTAAAATCCAAGAATATTCACTCAAGGCAACATCATGTTTAACATTATCGAAGTCATAGCCGGCAACGTCAAATTCCACAGCACTGAAAGTATCTGCAAGAGCGGTTGAAGGCGAAATATTTATTCGGGCAACCGATTTAACTATCACTTCCGCAGTGTCTGTCATCCCGTTATAATCAATAAATACAAGCCCGGTGTCAGCATCCATACCTGCCTTAAATCTACCGCTCGAATCAATTGTTCCAAAATTATGGCTTAACGAATATTTTAATTCTTCATTTTTGATTGGAGATCGATAGAAGTTTTCATCCCAGCCGGAAACATCAAAACTGAAAGATTCTCCTCTAAACAATCTGAATTTCTGCGGCATAACTTGAATAGAATTTAATTCTCCTTTCGGTAAAGTGTTAATGAAAGTGAGAGAATTTGCAACAGGTCTTTCACTTCCGTCAGCAGGAGAGTTTACAAGCTCGTCTGCAACTACCATAGTTGATGAACCACCGCCATCCAAATTTACCGCGTTATGCACGCCGATTTCTATCATAAAATCAGCGAGTTCAGTTAAGGTCATTCCTCTGCTTAATTCAAACTGTCGTCCGTCAACTACTACAAGATAAAGCGTAGTGCTGTCAGCTGAAAACCCTGCAGCGGTTCTCGGATGTCTTTCGGGCCAATCGCCTCTATTTTCTCCGTTATTTACAAATTTTGAACGTCCTCCAACCAATTCTTTTAGTTTATCGAGTCCGGGTCGAAGCTCCAAAACCAGCTTAACCGTATCGCCGACCTCAAGATTATTTATATAAGCTATAGAACTCCCGTGACCCGATAAAACCGCTTTGCCTTCATCGATTTGCGTATCACCGGCGGACTCGTTTTTTCTCTCAACGACAGCGATTACAGTATCGTTAACAATCCAGGGAGTTATCGCGTTAATTAAAACTTCGGAGCCGAACTGGTTTGTTTCAGTCGTTGCACCGTAAAAATCGTTATATAGAATTATTTCATCGGCGTTTCTCGTCCTGTTTACACCATGGATCGTGACTGATTCATCTGTTATAAGTTCTCCGCTAAAATTTACGATATCCAACATCGGATTATTATAAATATCAAACCCGAGAACTTCTCTGTTGATCGGTTCGCGGAGAATTTCTCCCTGAATGATTTGCGCATTTGTCGGTATTCCGCCGCCGGCATAAAAATCACCGTTTACAGCGCCAACAACATAATGGTTGTCATAGCTGTTTCTTGCTGCCATCGAGCTTGTAGTTTCGTATCCGGAAAGCAGATTGTTGGCTTTGACCGTTTCTATTAAATAATCCGGGTCTTCCAGATCAATCTTTATAACATTTAAATTCCAGGGGACGGAATATTCCTTTATCCAGTAGTGTGTAATGTTATCGCTAATTTGCCTAACTGCAAGCGTATCAAAATTGTATTGCGCTTCCGCCCTAAATGTTCCGATTATAATGAATAATAATAGTAGAGCTTTTCTCATCTCTGTTTTCTCCCTTTTGATAATTATGTATTCCCAAAATGTTTATTTAATGAATGAACTTCAATAACTTTAGTATTATAAATAAATTTAACCAGGATCGCTTTGAAGAAAGAAAAGAGAATTCCATACAAAAAATCAGGTTACAGCCCCGGAGAGATGAAACAGCGTTCGGCAGAATTCTTAAAAGATATCTTAAAGCGAAGAAGTTTAAGAGATTTTTCCGATAAGGAAATTTCATTGGAAGTAATTAAGGACTGTATAAAAGCCGCTAACAGCGCACCGAGCGGGGCAAATATGCAGCCCTGGCATTTTGTAGTTGTCAATGATAAAAATGTAAAAAGCGAAATCAGAAAAAAAGCGGAAGCTGAAGAGCGGGAATTTTATTCCGGTCGGGCGCCGGAAGAATGGCTGGATGCCATTTCGCATTTGGGAACTGACGCGAATAAGGAGTTTTTGGAAAGGGCTCCCTATCTTATCATCATCTTCGAAAGAAAATTTGATAAACTGGCGGGCGGCAAAATTAAAAAACATTATTATACAAAAGAATCCGTGGGAATTGCGGCGGGTTTTTTAATCACGGCGCTTCATAATGCCGGACTCGTTTCGCTGACGCATACACCGAGTCCGATGAATTTCTTAAATGAAATATGTAAACGCCCGTCAAACGAGAAACCATATTTAATTCTAGTAGCAGGTTTGCCCGCCGAAAAGGCGACCGTACCGGAAATAGCGAAAAAAGATATAGATGAAAGAGCAACTTTCATCTGACAATTAAATTTTAACTAAGTTAGGCTTAGGTTAATATTATTTTATCCCGATCTTCGTTGGTTTAATCATATTAGCCGGATTTAAAATTTCATCCAACTGCTTTCCGGTTAATAGTTTTTTCTCGAGTGCAAGCTCGTAAACACCGCGGTTTGTTTCAAGCGCTTCTTTCGCAAGCTTTGTCGATTGTTCATAACCAAGAACGGGATTGAGAGCCGTTATTAATCCGATGCTGTTCTTAACCAATTCGCCGCATCGTTCCTTGTTGGCGGTAATTCCGTCTATGCATCTGTACTTCAAAGTTTCCATTCCGTTCTTCAGCATTTCGATCGATTCAAATATGCTCTGGACAATTACCGGTTCCATTACGTTCAATTCAAGCTGTCCAGCTTCCGCGGCGAGCGTAACCGTCAAATCGTTCCCGATAACTTTGAATGCGATTTGGTTAACTACTTCCGGAATAACCGGGTTAACCTTTCCAGGCATTATAGATGAACCGGGCTGCATCGGCGGTAAATTTATTTCATTTATTCCTGTTCTCGGTCCCGACGATAAAAGACGAAGATCGTTTGATATCTTTGATAACTTAACAGCGAGTCTTTTTAGAGCCGAAGAATACATTACGAAAGCTCCGGTATCCTGAGTTGCTTCGACTAAATTTTTTGCGAGTTTTATTTCGAGCCCGGTAACTGTTTTTAGATGTTTTATAACTTTTCCGCTGTATCCGGGGTCGGCGTTTATACCCGTTCCTATAGCCGTAGCTCCCATATTTACTTCAAGAAAAAGGTTTACGTTTTGATTAAGCCTCTGTATTTCTTCTTCCAACGTAACGGCATAAGCTTCAAATTCCTGTCCAAGGGTCATCGGCACTGCATCCTGAAGCTGTGTTCTTCCCATCTTTAAAACATTTTTAAATTCTTTGGATTTTTTTCTAAATGATTCAATTAAAATCTTCAGAACTTGGAGCAGTTTTTTGTTGCTGTTGATTATTGCAATCTTAACCGCAGTCGGGTAAGCATCATTGGTTGACTGTGAAAGATTGACGTGATTATTCGGATGACAAAATTCGTATTCACCCTTTTGCTTTCCAAGCAGTTCGAGCGCACGGTTTGCAATCACTTCGTTGGCGTTCATATTTGTCGATGTTCCGGCGCCTCCCTGTATCATATCAACAACAAAATGACTATGATATTTTCCGCGAAGAAGATCTTCGCAAGCTCCGGAAATTGCGTCGGCTGTCTCATTCGATAATAAATTTAATTCGAGATTAGCCTTTGCTGCCGAGAGTTTTACCATAGCAAGCGCTTCGATGAGCAGCGGATAAGATGAAAGAGGAACGCCGCTTATATTAAAATTTTCCAACGCGCGAAGTGTCTGTACGCCGTAATAAAATTCATGCGGCACTTCTCTTTCGCCAAGCAGATCGTGCTCAAGACGCGTTCTTCCGGATTGATACTGAGTAGCAAGATTTATTACCCGTGATGTAGTGGAGCGCATTCTACGTGAAATAACGCGAGCGATTCTTGATAAAATTTTAACCGCAACAGCGCTATTTTCTTCAAACAATTTGGTGAACTTATCCCGGTTTAGTATTAGCGCAGTAGTTTTAGAAGCGGCTCTCGCTGAAGTAGAATGCGGTGAGTCGTCCATCAAAGAGCCTTCGCCGAGGAAATCGTACTTACTGAAATAGCTTAATTTTTTTTCTTCACCCAAGGGAGTTTTTTTGAAGAGTTCAATTTCACCGTCATAAATTATATACAGATTTTTACGTGGATTATTTTCTGCAAATAATGCCGCTCCTTTTTAAATTCTTTTTTTTCGATGATGGAAGTTAATAGATCGAGTTCTTGTCCATTCAGATCTCTGAAGAGTTCAATCTCTTTAACGAATTTTTTAATCGATTCTTTATTCATTTCTGTTCCCGTAAAAAATATTCAATAAAAAATTTTAGTGGCGGTAAGACATAAACCGTCAATTTATTAATATGCAAAAGCATATTTCTTTTGTTTCCTCAGAATTAAATTTCAATTCATCAATAAAAAAATTAGGTCCTCGAATTTCGGCTTGAGTCAAATCTATTCTCCAAATAAAATCTTTCTGTCTCTCTCTTCTCCTTTTTCACTCCATTCATTCGGAATTATTTTCCAGTTTTTCGTTTCTTCAACTTTTACTTCCCCGTTTTCTTTAAACCATTCCATCATATAAAATCTAAGATCCTTTTCAGTTGAATTAATTATTCTATTCAGGAGTTCTTCTCTCTCAATTCCAGCGCCTTCTGTCAGATGATGGCCTCCGCCGTTTCCTCTGTAGGAATTTACCGCTACTTTATATTCATTCTTTGGATCGAATTTTTCGCCATCCGACATTGAAATTATCTCCACTCTTTCACCGGCGGGTTTAGATACATCAACTACATAATCAATTCCTTCGGCTTGGTCGAAATTGTAATAGCGCGATGCAAGCTGATATGATCCTGATCGCTCCGACTTTATAAAATTTCCGAGAGAATCTTTTTCAAAATTAAGAAGATGATCATCCGCGCTCTGCATTCTATTAAACCAATTTGCGTAGGAAAATTCCAGATAATCTTTTATCTCTTTCCCCGAAAGCAGCATTGTATAAAGAAGATTTTCGTATTTATAAAGATTGAACATATCCCTGACGTAAACTTTTCCCGAATCTATCGAAGAATTAAAAGTAAGGGGAGCGGCAAATGAAATATCTGCCCCCGAAATACTCAATTGAATCTGGTGAATTAAATCAACAAAAGCCGAATTGCCAAACAGTGCGTCTTTGGAAGAGACTGTGGAACTGATAGAACCCAATGGCCGTGAAACAAAATTTTCTGTGTTATCAAAATCTTTCTTAAATTTCTTAAGAAATTTTTCGTCGGCTGCTAAAGTATCCGTCTCAACTAAATATCCGTCTACGGATTTTAATTCCAATTGTGAATTCCCATTCTCAATAAATTCCGCTTCAGCAACAGCAATGTTCGCAGCGCTTCCGCGCGGACCTAAAACTAAAACTTTTTCCCCGGCAGTATTTGTAATTGTCGTATCCCATCCCTCATGGTCGTGTCCTACGAAAATGATATCGAAGCCAGGTACATTTTGCGCGACTAACTTAGAAGCATTCTCATTTAAATAGAAAGTTCCTTCCTCGTTGTTATAGGTTTCATCAACTCCGGCATGAAAAAGTCCGACCATTAAATCAGGTTTTTCTTTTTCTTCAATAATCGCCGTCCATTTTTTAGCTGCTTCAATCATATCGGTAAATTCGATTCCGGCGTAAATTTGCGGAGGGAGCCATTTAGGAATTGCCGGAGTAATTAATCCGAGAACCGCAATTTTAATTCCATCTTTCTCGATGATCTGATACGGTTTAAAATACGGATCGCCGCTCTTTGTATCGATTGCGTTTGCGGCGAGCCATGGAAAATTAAATTCGTTAGTCAGTCGGTCGTAAACTTCGTGTCCGGTTTCAATATCGTGATTTCCTATCGTTCCGGCATCATATCCCATGTAATTCATAACCTGCGGAATTATATGAGTCGTATCAGTTTTTATAAAATTATAATAGTAAACCAACGGCTGTCCCTGTAGAATATCTCCGTTATCGAGAAGAATTACATCCTGATCTTTTTTTCTTTCTTCTTTAACGTAGGAATAAACCTGTGCAAGCGATCTGTTTTTATCTTTAGCATTAATGAAATCATAAGGAAAAACAGCGCCATGAACGTCGCTTGTTTCAATAATCTTCATTTTTTGTATTTGAGCAAAATTCTGAGCAGAGGCAAGGAACAACATCATCAAACCATAAAGTAAAATATCTTTGAAGCTCTTGAACATTTGTATTTCCGATTAAATAGTTTTAAAGAGATATAAAATAGTTTAAATGGAAGAAATATAAAAGGGAGGAATTAGATATCCGGAGCGTAAAATATTCAGCCCCGGATTAAAAATAATATACCGCGTGTAATGCTGTCTTATTAAAATAGGTCTAAAAGTTCTCTTACTGAGATTGGAGTATTCCTGGAAACATTGCTTAAAACTATGATTGTTTTTTTGGCGCCGAGTTCTCTAATGTAGTAAGACCGGAAACCTTTCCACCAACCTGAATGATAAACTATTTTGTTTGTAGAATCCGCATCATTTATGCGCCATCCGAATCCGTAATTATCGTTTATTAATAACTCCGGGTGAGCTGCCGTATAAGCTTTTGTAAGCAGAGAATCGGAAACAAGCCGATTATTTGCTAACGCGCGGTCGAATTTTAAAAGATCTTCCACACTGGAATAAACTCCTTTGTCTCCCACAACTCCGTTCAGATAAGTATCTTCGGCTTTTCTTCTCCATCTGTAATATCCAACAGCAGAGTTTTCATCAAGGTTTTCGAGGTTTTTATTATAAACATATGTGTTATTCATATGCAGAGGATCAAAAATATTTTTCTGCATAAATTTGCCGAACTTCATTCCGCTTACTTTTTCAACAATTGCAGCTAAAAGCATATAACCTGTATTGCTGTAATTGTATCTTATATTCGGTTTGTAATAATATTGCGGCGTATATTTTTCGAACAGATCAATTACCTCTGAATTGGATATTGGCTGGAATTTATTATCCCAGTGTTTGTCCGCAAAATACATATAATTCGATAATCCCGATCTGTGAATAAGCAGAAGCTTTATTGTTATGCCTTCGTACGGGAAATCCGGGAAGAATTTTTGGATACTGTCGTTAAGTGAAAGTTTTCCCTGATCGATCAACATTAAAACTGCGGTTGCTGTAAAAGGTTTTGAAACCGATGCCAGTTGAAATGAGGTATGAGTTGTAACAGAATCTTTATTTCTGTAATCGGCAAGTCCGAAACTGTTCTTGTAGATCAATTTGCCTTTTTCTGCAGCAAGGACAGCGCCGTTGAAGCCGGCCCTTTTATGTTTTGCTTCGAAAAAAGAATCTATCTTAGCGTATTTAACATCAATACTATCTATTGAAACGGCTCTTAGCGAATCCTGGCTTAGAATAATATCTTCGGGAGTGTAATCCATCGAAGCGCAAGAATATATAAACAGAGTAAGAGCTAGAATAAAAAATCGCAAACTACTTTTTCCGTAATTAATTTAAACAAGTCAGCAAAATAATAAAAGCAGGAATTTAATAAAAGGAATTCCTATTCCCCCATGATGAGAGAATAGGAATTTTAATTGATCAGATTGTCGGCGTTTCGAGGTGTTTTAAACCGGCATTAAGTTCTTCTTCGGTCAAATGGTGATCCGATAATTCGCCGTTGAAATATGCGGCGTAGGAACTCATATCGAAATAACCGTGTCCGCATAGATTAAATAAAATGGTTCTGTTAGAACCTTCTTCCTTAGCGCGGTTTGCTTCTCTAATAACTGAAGCGATACCGTGAGTTGCCTCAGGGGCAGGAAGAATACCTTCTGTTTTAGCGAATTTAACTCCGGCTTTAAAGCATTCAACCTGATGAAGAGCTTCGGCTTCAATAAATTTATCTTTAAGCAGCTGGCTTACTAAAACTCCGGCGCCGTGATAACGCAAACCGCCTGCATGAACTGGCGCAGGAATGAAATTGTGTCCCAGCGTGTACATTGGAAGGAGTGGAGTAAGACCTGCTGTATCGCCGAAGTCGTACCGGAATTCTCCTTTAGTTAATTTGGGACAAGAAGCCGGTTCACTCGCAATAAACCTGGTTTTTTTATCTCCGCTTAGTTTATGCCTGAGGAAAGGGAATGAAATTCCGGCAAAATTAGAACCGCCGCCGAATGGTGCGATAACTACATCGGGATAATCGTCCGCAAGTTCAAATTGTTTCTCGGCTTCCAAACCAATGATTGTTTGATGCATCAACACATGATTAAGTACGCTTCCGAGCGAATATTTTGTGTCATCACTCATAGCTGCTCTTTCTACCGCTTCACTAATTGCTATACCCAAACTTCCGGGGGAGTCGGGGAATTCTGCACGAATTTTTCTTCCGGATTCCGTTCTGTCCGTAGGAGAAGAAAACACTTCCGCTCCCCAAGTGTTCATCAGTAATTTTCTGTATGGTTTCTGATCGTAGCTTACTTTAACCATATAAACTTCAAGCTCCATTCCAAAATGCTGGCAGGCAAAAGCAAGCGCGCTTCCCCATTGGCCGGCGCCGGTCTCAGTAGCTATTTTTTTAACGCCTTGCATTTTATTGTAGTATGCCTGCGGAACCGCCGTGTTCGGTTTATGAGAACCTGCTGGGCTTACGCCTTCGTACTTATAATATATTTTTGCCGGAGTGTCTAATTCTTTCTCCAGATTATATGCTCTGAATAACGGCGAGGGACGCCACATCTTGTATACATCCAGCACTTCTTCCGGTATCTCAATCCAGGATTCTTTTGAAACTTCCTGTTTAATTAATTCCATTGGAAATAAAGGCGCTAAATCCTCCGGGCCTATCGGTTCTTTCGTTCCGGGATGCAACGGAGGGAGTGTTGGATTATGAAGATCCGCCTGGATATTGTACCAGCTTTGCGGTGCTTCTTTTTCAGTCAAGATGTACTTACGCTGTCTACGCATAAACTCCTCGTTAGATTTTGGTTGATGTTATTTAAATAAATGAGAACCGGAACAGATGGTTATCTATCCGGGTAAAGAAAAGATTAAAATCGCCAATAAAAATGGTTGAGATTTGTCATATTACGTAGCCTAAGGTTAAGGCAAATACTCCGTTTTTAATATTACTGTCCGGGCCTTCATTAAAAGCTTTTAGTAAACCAAGATTGTATCTTAACTCTAAATATAACCCTTTTTTATTTTTTTGGAAATAAATTCCTGTTCCAAAAATAATTCCTGTGTCGAAAGATGATGCGTTTTCCAAATCAATTTCTTCGGTAAAATTGGAAACCTCCGCTTTTTGTTTGGCTGCTACCAAAACAGAAAACGCCGGACCAACTAAAATAAATGGCTTTGCGGGAACCGATTCTCCCAGATTGATAAAATACTGACCAATAAAAGGGAACTCAATGTAGCTTAAAGTTTCCGTAAATGTAACTAAGGGACCTTCATTTTTATAATCAATCGCCGCCCCTTTGGTTGTGTAATAAACTTCTGATTGCAATTTGAAATTATCAGTAAACTCAAACCTGAAACTTCCACCGAACATCCAGCCTGCTCTTGAGTAAGTTCCAAAATAGTCCGGACCATAATAATTTGCGTAGTTGATGCCGGTCTTCACACCAAAAGAAATTCTGTCATTTTTTTGCGCATTGACAGCGGAGGCTAAAAAAAGTATACTGATAAACAACAGAAGTTTTATTTTCATTTAAGACGCGCTTTAGATAAATCTCAATTAATTAATCCCATTATACAGAAATTTTTTTTTAGAAGTAAAGTCATTTATTAAGATGAAAAAAATTTTATCCATTTTTATAATCGTTTTCTTCGATGGCGGTTATGCTGAACCGGCAGACTCTCTAAAAACTTTTTATGTTATAAATTATTCCTGGCATACCGGATTTATCCTTAAAACTGATAGCGGGTTAGATCAAAAATTGACTGCGGCGGAAGAATTTAAGGAATATAAATATTTGGATGTCGGCTGGGGAGACGAGGAATTTTATCAGCGCCCGGATATCAATTATTATTTAGCTGCAAAAGCGATCCTGGTTCCGACCAGCAGCGCGATCAGAATAGCCGGATATAAATTTGATTTATCGACCATAGAATTGATGAGCGATTACTTGGTGGAATTTAAAGCGACCGAAGATAAATATTTGGGATTATTGGATTTTATTGAAGAGGCATTTGAGAAAGAGGGGGAAGAAACAGTTCTTTTATCGGAAAGTTCCGGCGGAAGAATAAAGTTTTACGCTTCGCATAAATATTATCATCTGTTCAACACATGCAACACATGGATTGCCAAAGGGTTGGTACGCGCCGGAATTAAAATATCAAAATTTAAGATCGTTCGAAGTGAAGACTTATTTAATGAAATAAAAGATAAGGGAAGGATAATTAAGCCTCTTAGGGAGGATTAATTCTGATCAAGCAAGTTTGCGGAGTATGCTTAAATACTCTATTTGCTTCTCGAGGGGAGGAATGTTTTCCGCGCGTTTTATCCCGCACTCAAAGTTGATAATATTAAATATTTCGTCAAGGACCTCGAACATATTTCTATCTGAAAACGCTTCGTCTCTCAGATGATGGATAAGTTTCAAAGTTTTAAATCCATCGAACCAAAGTTTTTTCTGTCTTTGAATTTGTTCTGTCGAGTTTGAATTTCGCAGGATTTTATTCCAATCTTTTACAAACTTTTGCTCATCTAAAAATTTTTTTAAATGAATGTTTATATTTACGGCTTCCTGCAAATATACTTCGGGATTTTGAATTTGATCATTCAAAAAAAAGGCATTCCACTTTTTTAGAACGATGAAACTCTCAGGAGAATAAAGAAGATATTCGTTTCTCTCACCGGATAAAAACCTGCCAACCCTTTGTCCCGTGCCGAACGGAACCCGCCACGATTTTCTTCCTGAAGGATAAACAGTTGTTGAATTTATTTTTCCGACGCTTACTACTTTTGCGAGCTTCTCTACAAAATAAAAATCCTCCGCGGCTTTCCGTTTATTCATACCTTGAACTCTGACGTAACTTTCGACGTTACAGGAAATTGTTGAACCGATTGTATGAAACGCGTAAGGCGAGTTTGCTAACTGGAGTCCGAGAACATAATATCGCAAGAATATTTCATAGCTGATAATCGCGCGCCGCTCTTCTTCGCTTCCTGCAACCGGATGCTCAAAATTTAAAACCGCCGCGGATAAATTTCTTCCGTTGTAATTATCATAAATTTCCCGCAGATAATTTTTTTCAACAGTGCAGTCCGCGTCAAGGCAGATTAGATATATTTTTTTTATCGGAAGAATAATCAAAATAACGCAGAGCCAAATCCATCCCTATTTTACGCGCCAGACCAACGCCGCCTTCTTTTTCGGGAAGTTCAAAGCCTTCCGTGGATGCGTCAACAATTACGATATTTAATTTTTTCGCGCTGGACTCTTCTTCTAAAAATTCTATAGTCCTGTAATTATTTTCTTTCACTTCGCCGGAATCGCTCGCTCGATTGTTTATTACAAAAATAAAAAGCGTTTTGCGTAAGGTTTTTTCTTCGTTTAATTTCAGACTATCAATCAGTCGTGTTAAATTTTCAAACTCCGCGATTGCCGGGACGACCACAATCATTTCATATAAACTAGCCGTTTCATTTTGCAGAGACCACTTTCCCGATGAGAATTTGTTCAGATATTTTTTTATGTAATCCGGCAATATCATTCAGCGAAATAATTTTGTTCGATGATATTTTTTGCGGCGTCAAAATCGGCGCCTTCAATCCAATTTATTTTTATTCCTTCTTTCTCCATTTTCCTGAACCAGGTCATTTGTCTTTTCGCGAAATTGTGAATCGCGCTGTTCAGCTTTTGAAACATATCGTTGTAGTTTAATTCGCCGCTTAAATATTTGTCCGATAAATTTATATTCAAGTCCGAAAAAATTCAGCTTTTCAAAAGTGATTCCGACTTCGATAAACTTTTTACTTCGTCGATCATTCCCGCTTCAATCCTGGCTTTCAGTCTCGCGGTAATATTTTTCTTAATTTTTTCCCGGCTTTCATAAACGCCGATGGTTAAAGATTTTATTTCATCGCGCGGATTATTTTTTTCAAAATTGGTTTGCTCCTGAATCATTATCGCCGATACGATTCGTTCTTTTATCAATAAATCCGTTGTGTTGTGAAGATTGGGATTCAGCTTTTTTAATCTTTCGCGCAGTTCATCCAAAGAAAATTGATTTAATTCCTTAGCGCGCCTTTCATCAAAATTAATTTTTTTTAGATCATAACTCTGCAAAATTGAGTTTAAATATAATCCTGTTCCTCCTACGAGAAACGGAGTTTTCTTTCGCGCAGTAATTTCAATATGAATTTTTTCAAACATTTCCTTGAATAGAAAAAGATTGAATTCTTCGTCCGGATTTAGAACGTCGATCAAATGATATTTTATGATTCTATTTTCAATTGTATAATCATCAAGATCTTTCCCGGTTCCGATATCCATAAATTTATAAACCTGCCTGGAGTCTGCGGAAATTATTTCTCCGTTAAAATTGTCCGCCAAACGCGCGGCGAGCCTTGTCTTCCCGGCGGCGGTGGGGCCTAAAACAGTTATTAAATTATAAGCTTTATTCATTTGAATCTATTTATGAGAATAATTTTTAGAAATATACGGGTTTAAAAATTAAGATATTCTTTGGCTTAAAAAGGAGAAACAGGGTAAGTTCATTGCTCAAATCAGGTAAATGATGTGCAGAGTAGGAAGATGATTCTTTTAAAATATATTTATCATTTTCGTAGCGCCGATCAGTGATCTGTGCTACGCTGATTTTTCCGCGAAAGTAAAACCGGTTTTCCAACCTGTTTCGCTTTTATTTTTTTAACGTTTTTTTTGCACAGACTGGAAAGCCTGCTTGTCGCAGACAGGTCTGTGCTACTTGTAAAACAGGTTTTCCAACCTCTTTATTATATTTCTTTTCTCGTTTATCGCGGCATAGTCTCAAAGTAGATAAAAAAGAAGCCGGACCTGTCGCGGCGAAGTCCCAAAGGGACGAAGTCGGAACCTTTTTACCTGTAAAAATTACCGACCGGCAAGAATTACTAATTTAGAAACCTACAAAATTGACGGAAAACAAACTTTTGTGTTTGGCTCAATTTATGCTTCTGTAATAATATGCAAAAAAGTTTATTAAATATTAAAACAAAGCGCGGCAAACTGTTCTGAAACCTATATTTTTCATTTAACTTTATCCAACTAATAGAGTTATCTTTTGTATGAAGAATAACATTTATACAAAAAGGAAAAACAAAATGAAATACTTCTTTTATTTAATAACAGCTTTAATATTAGCAAACCTTCTATCCTGCGATACGACAGAGCCGCCCAAAGTAATAATACCGGAACAGCCTAAAGCAATAACGTTACAATTATTAGACGTTAGCTGCACGGAAGCATTTATAAAAGTTACCGCCGCAGATACGGTTTTACCGGTTAGTTTAACAATAACTAAAGATGAAAAACATCTTTTTAGTTTTATGCTGACAAAACAAGATACGGTAATAACAGATACAACCCTCCATCCGAATACAACTTACACATACCAAACGGAAGCGGAAATAAACGGAAAGACCGAAGAAAGTGAAATACTACAGGTAACAACTTTAAATATAACGAGCAGTAATTTTACCTGGGAAAAGTATGAATTTGGAGGAATAGGAGGCAGCAGCGATTTATATGACGTAGCCATAATAAATGAAAATGATATCTGGGCGGTTGGTAGAATATATGCCGATACAACCGGAAAAGCCTACAACGCGGTTCATTGGAATGGAAGTGAATGGGAGTTGAAAAGGATAATGTTTAAAACGATTTGTGGACAGCAGAAGGAAACCCCTTATCCAGCAAGCGCAATTTGGGCTTCAGATAATAAAGAAATATGGATTGCAATGGATGGCGATCAAATTGCTAAAATCGAAAATGGCAACCAGACAATTACTTTATGCTTACCTTGGTCGTTCTCAATAAGAAAAATTTGGGGAATAAGTAAAGATGATTTCTATGTAGTAGGAGATAACGGAAACATAGCCCACTACCAAGCCGGAAACTGGAGTAAAATAGAAAGCGGAACGACGACAGACCTAAATGATATTTGGGGCTATTATGATGTTAATACTCAAAGATCGACAGTATTAGCCGCAGTTTCAGAGCTTTTCCAAGGCGAAGGGGAAAGAAGATTATTAAGCATAGACGAACATAGCGTAAGAGATACTTTAGGCTCTCCCTTTCAAGATAAAGTATCGGGAGTTTGGTTTAAGAATAATTATTCGCCGGTTTATATCTCCGGTAATGGAGTTAAGGAATATAAACATCAAAAATGGCAAAAATATTCCCTTTCTACCTGGCTTATGAAAATTATCCGCGGGAATAACACAAATGACATCTTTGCTGTTGACGGCAGCCCAACAGTCTTTCACTATAACGGTATTAATTGGGAAAAAGTTAAAGAATTTCCGGGTAGTTCTATAAATGGCATAGCCGTTAAAGACGATATAGTCGTGTTGGCTGGAAGTCAGGTAAGAAATTTTATAGTTGGCAGCGCAACAGTCATCATAGGGAAAAGGAAATAATAAAAGCCGCGATTAAACAAATTCAAAAATTTAAAATGGAGAAGCGGTATGAAAAAGATACTTTTCATCATAATTTTTTTAATCTCAATAAGTATTATTCCAGCGCAGGGTGATTATTCTGTAATAATTAGAGTGGAAAATCTATACTGGTATCAGAATAAAGATGATCATCTTACATCGCCCGAGTGGAGATGCGACTATTATGCTGATTTATATTTAGATGGAATTTTATTAGCTCCAAGTAGCGCCTATACTTATAAATGGTATCAAAATGATACCGGTCAGTTTATACACGAAGGGCAAAATAGCCATTACCATTTTAATGACGGCGACGCCGGTATGTTTTATGACGTATATGTTGAAGTTTCCGGCTCAGGTTTCAATGTAACTTCCGATACCTTACATGTAGGCAAGAATGGTACGGTTTCCAAAGTTGTTCTTTCTGCATTGAGCAACAATAGGCAATTAGGAGAATTAGAAATAGAAGAGCACGTTAAATTATTTACTAACCCTCTTTGGATACCGCCGCAACTCGGATTCTTTAATATGACCTGGGAATATGATACTCCTGTTAAAGTTGAACCTGTTGAAATATCTGAAGATAATACAAAATTTAATCATTGGAATGAAACCGATGAAATTATGAATTTTATTAATTTTTCGCCCGAGGAACTAACTACTGAACTTGAAGCCAATTTTACGTCAAGAACAAAAAATGTAGTAATACAAAAAAATTTCGCCGAATATAATTCAACGGAAATGATTGGGTTTAAAGATCCATGGCTTCAAGATAAATCTATGGATGAAAATCTCGGCTATCAAAATCAGGGAATGTCAGCGCCATATAAATATTTTGATTCAATTGATTTTTCAAATTCCGGTTTTTCAGAATATAAAGGCGTTTTATTGAATCAACCGGTTGTTTCAGGCAAGCCGTTTTATTCCATAAAAATACCCTCAACAATAAACGTATCCGGCAGGTCTCATCCGGTATATTTATTAAACTGGGATGTTGCCGGAGCCGCGCTTCAAGATGCAAATTCTTTAGAAACCGGCGTTGTATTTAACTCGGACGGAGCGGAAGTAACGGCAAATCTTAAAGGGAGTTTAATTTCTAATAATTATAACGCTTACGCAAGCGGAAGCCAGCGTAAATTTATTCGCACATATAACAAATTATGCCAGGTATATTCAAGTATGGGTAAAATCTGGCTGGAAAGCAGTTCGGATAACGGACAAACGTGGGATTTGTTAAATAATAAACAACCGTTGAACAGCAGTACAACGGCTAAAAATCCTTCTTTAAGTTTAATACCCGGCACGGATAAAATTGCTGTCGTTTTTCAAGACGGTTCCAAAATAAAATTTATGATAGCTCATTCTGAAAATATATCTTACGGCAATTTTATTTCTTATGAGACGGATATTGTAAATACAAGCGGTTTAATCGATGCAAATCCGGTAGTTGCCGTAAGTTATTTAAATGAAGACGGTATTATTAGAGCGCTTTCTACCGCTTACGATAAAACTTATGTTATTGTCTGGCAGAAAAACAGTTCAACTTCTCCCGGATTATATTACAGAACTCTTAAAGAAAATTATTTAGGCTCTTTCAGTTTTGTTAACAATGCCTCGCTAATTAGTAATACAAATGCAAATTCTGAAAATCCTTCAATTACAACGAATCCCAATATAACGCCTACTACTGATTTTCATCTTGTTTGGCAGCAAAAAATTGATTCATATAACACTGAACTTAGATATTACCATATACGGAGTTTAATGAGCGGATATACATATTTTTCGGGTTACGCAAAACCATCATCCGGCAGCGGTTATGCCCGCAATACAAATCCTTCAATTGTAATTCAAAACAATAATAATGTTAACGTTTATTGGGTTAGTTATCCGTGGAGCGGAGATAATACTGATAAACGCGTTGTGGCAAGAACAAGATATTCGTCAGGCTCATGGAGCGGATATTTTAGTAAGTATGGAGCCTATGTAACTACGGTAAATGCGAATACTTACGATGATTTATCAAATATTGGATTTGTCTGGGTAGAAGAATATGCATACGGCGCATGGTCAAATAAATTTAGATTATCGAATATAGGCTATACGAGAACTCTTAACTCAAACGGAACCTCGGTGCAGTTATGCAGCGGCGGTAATTTAAATCAGATGTATGCAATGTCTTATCAAAAATCTAATTCTCCTTATGAATTTAAAATGAGCGGCAGCCTTGGCTCGCTTGTAAAATCAAGATTAACAAATTATGTTGGTCGTCAGGGAATAGTAAGAAGCGGAGAAGTGGAATATTACTGCACTTTAAGCGATGCCGCCATAAATGATGAATTAGTTGAATTTGTTCAACCGGTAGATACCTTTAACACAAAAGACGCAGCAGAATTAAATTCATTTTTACGAACAGAAGAATTTAGTATAAAAGAAGATTTAGATTTAACGCTGAATCTATCGTCCGGAACTACAAATTTAGAAAAAGCAAAAAAACAACTTAACGGCAATAATTTTGTAAAATTCATTGTTAATCTTATAGACGCAAAAAACAATGAAGTTATAAGCAGAATAGCTGAAATTATTTTTAATAAGGATACCGATTTCTTGAAAGAAAATAGTTCCTATAGAATAACATCAAAGGGAACTAAGAACAAAATGGTTAGAATAACAATGGCTGCTGAAACAAATATGGAATCTGAATTTACGCTTGCCTCAATCGAATCGGACAAACGAATTTTGATGAAGCCAAAATTAAACTCATCTTCTGAAATTGAAATAAAGCTTAACCCGGTAAATGAATATTCGCTTTTGCAAAACCATCCAAACCCATTCAATCCTTCAACAACCATCACT
This sequence comes from uncultured Melioribacteraceae bacterium, assembly GCA_963821715.1. Classification (GTDB taxonomy): domain Bacteria; phylum Bacteroidota; class Ignavibacteria; order Ignavibacteriales; family Melioribacteraceae; genus CAWGET01. Next base: position 24,075 of record CAWGET010000010.1, on the reverse strand, counting down.
TATTCTTTGCCTCTAAAAGGAGAAGTGGTTCTTAAAATCTATAACAGTTTGGGGCAGGAGGTAAAAACTCTTGTGAATGAATTTAAGGAAAGAGGAATTCATAAAGTAAACTTTAACGCTTCTAATCTTCCGAGCGGAGTTTATATTTATTCTATTAATGCAAGTGATTTTCATCAAAGTAAAAAGATGATTCTTTTAAAATAGTTTCAAAATAAAACTAACATCAGTTCGTAGAGACGGGATATATCCCGTCTCTGCAATTAAGATGCGGTTCTCGAGCTTTTTTAAGATCAAAATTGCAAATTTAATTCACTTTAACTTTAAAAGCCGCAGACTGGAAAGTCTGCGCTACGTTTCCTGACTGCATGCTTATTACGCAAATTGGTTTCGCATATCAATTGCTAAACTCAGCGCTTCATCATAATTTCCATTTGGATTAATTTCTGTTTATTTCTTAATCATTAATTTATTATTTTTAAAGTTTATATGGATGATAATTATGACCGAAGCCGAGATACGAAAAGCCGTAAAACATCTTTCCCGAAACGATAAAATTTTAGCCGGATTAATAAAAGAACACGATCTGTGCGAGTTGACATCGCACAACGATTATTTCGTGTCGCTGCTCCGCGCTATTACAGGTCAGCAGTTATCGGTTAAAGCGGCGGATTCTATTTACGGAAGATTCAATACTTTCTTCAAAAAAAGACCGACGGCAAAAAAGATTTTGGAAACTCCCGATGAAACTTTGCGCGGACTCGGACTTTCCAACGCGAAAGTGAAATATGTAAAAGATCTTTCCTACAAGTATCTGAAAAAAGAACTATCTTTAAAAGATATAGACAAAAAACCGACCGAAGAAATAATTGAAGAACTTGTTAAGGTAAAGGGAATCGGCGTCTGGTCGGCGCATATGTTTTTAATTTTTACTCTGGCGCGGCGCGATGTTTTGCCTGTCGGCGATCTCGGAATAAAGAAAGCGGTGATGATAAATTACGATCTTCCCGGAATGCCTGATGAAGCCGGAGTGACGGAGGTTTCACGAAAAAATAATTGGAGTCCTTACAACAGCGTTGCCGCTTGGTATTTGTGGCGGTCGTTAAATAATAACTAATTGAATCTTTTCTAAAAATATGTCATCAAACTAATGGAAGAAGAAAAATTAATAGCGAAAGCGCAGAGCGGTGATAAAGCGGCGTTAAGCGAGTTGGTTAAACGCTACGAACAAACGGTGTATAATTTTGCTTTCAAAATTTGCCGCAACCAGGAACGCGCCGAACATACTATGCAGGAAACTTTTCTGAGTATGGTAAAATCGATCGAACAGTTCAGCGGTAAATCAAAACTCTCTACCTGGCTTTATACAGTTGTGTCAAATCATTGCTTAATGCTCGCTCGATCCAATAAAAAATACGGTTATACATCTTTAGATGACGACGATAGTTTGATTGACGAAAAAAATGTCGCTGACTGGAATGTGATGCCGGATAAAGTAACTGAAAACAACGAATTAAAAAATGTTTTAGATGAGGCGATTCAGAAACTTCCGCACGATTATAGAGTAGTATTTTTGCTGAGAGATGTTGAAGGTTTATCGACGGCGGAAACAGGCGAGATTGTTAATCTTTCGGTTCCCGCGGTTAAGTCCAGGCTTCACCGGGCAAGAGCTTTTTTAAGAAATGAACTAAATGAGACATTTAAATATGAGCAAAAAAGTGGAATGTAAACAAGTGATGATTCACATTTGCGATAATCTTGGCGAAGACCTCGATTCTCCGAAATGTGTTGAGATAAAAGAACATCTCGACGATTGCGATAATTGCAAGAGCTATTTCAAATCGATTGAAAGCACAATCTCTTTTTACAGGAAATATAATGTGCGGGTTTCCGACGACGCCCACAACCGGCTGATCAATTTTCTTGGATTAAAAACATAAATTGATTTGTTCAAAAGAAGAGGAAAGTTATGGCAGGACCTTATTATTACAGCGCAAACGTTAAATGGAAAGAAGGAAGATTAGGAGAATTATCCGCGGAAGGTTTGGAAAGTTTTGACGTTGCGACGCCGCCGGAATTTCCGAAGGGCGTTCCGAATGTCTGGACTCCGGAGCATCTTTTCGTGGCTTCGGTTAATATTTGTTTAATGACTACATTTTTGTCCATAGCGGATAATTCCAAATTGGAAATTAAATCTTACGATTCCGGTTCAAACGGAAAGTTGGATAAAGTAGACGGTACGGTTATGTTTACCGAAATTGAATTGAAACCGAAGATTGTTGTAACACAGGAAAAAGATATTGAGCGCGCAGAAAGATTATTGGAAAAAGCCGAGCAGCATTGTCTGATTTCGAATTCGGTGAAAACAAAAATTATTCTTTCGCCGGAAGTAAGTTTGTAATTCGTTTTTAAGAGGCGTTAGGTCTTCCTGAACCTGTGGAAGTAAGTCGGTTTGTAAGGCTTTAGAAAATTAAACGAAGATTTTGTATAGTAGAGACGCCATTCAACCGGCGTCTCTAAAAATTTTACTGAATTTTAATTCCTGATTTTTGTTCCAGAGTAGAAATAAGAGTTTCCATCAAAACGTCATTCTGAACAGGTTTTGTAAGGAACACATCCACTCCGGCGCTGTAAGCGTTATCTTTATCACGCTGAAAAGCATGAGCTGATAATCCGACAACCGGAAGATCCGCATATTCCGGCATCTGACGAATTTCTCTCGTAAGCTGTAAGCCATCTTTTTTACCGCGCAGCGAGATATCCATCAATATAATATCAAAATCTTTTTGATCTAATTTTTCGTAAAAAGTTTCGGAGGAATCGCAGATTTCTATATTGAATTTTCGCTTCAAAAAAATCTGCAAAAATTTTTGATTTTCGTAATCGTCTTCAACAACCAATAATCGAGGTTTGTTATTTAGCACATCGTTCATTATTCACCCGGTATTATTTCTTATCTATTATCGGAATATAATATTAAAAAATAAAGTCTCAAAAATATTTTATTTCGAGACATTTTTCTTATCACAATATTTCTATCGATTAAGATATATATTTTTTTACTCTAAAGTTTAAATCCAATAATTGATCTACGGAGGATTCTTATGAAATACAGAAAACTTGGAAAAACCGATCTTGAAGTTTCGGAAATTAGTTTGGGATGCTGGACTATGGGCGGACCGAACTGGAATGAAGGAAACCCAATTGGCTGGAAAGATGTGGATGAGCGCGAAATTAAAGAAGCTGTGGATTACGCGATTGATAAAGGGGTAAATCATTTTGATAACGCCGATGTTTATGGTAACGGTAAAGCAGAAAGAATGCTTGCCAGGGTTTTAGGAGATAAAACAAACGAAGTTGTAATAGCCACAAAAGTAGGCTGGTTTCAGGGAACTGCTTCGCATGCTTATGAACCTGCACATATCCGCAGTCAGTGCGAACAGTCATTAAGAAATTTGAATAGAGAATATATCGACTTGTATTATTTCCATCATCCTTATTTTGGAGAAGGCAATTCTCTTTTGGAAGATGCGGTTGATATGATGAATCGGTTAAAAAGCGAAGGAAAGATACGCGCGGTCGGTCAATCGGCTTATACAAATGAAGATTTTGAAAAAGTTATTCCGGTTGTTAAACCTGATGTTCTTCAAAGTTTCGCAAACGCTATTGACGATCATTTTGTAGCGGACGGAACACCAGTTAGAAAGATGCTGGAAGAAAGAGAGATGTCGTTTGTAGCTTTTGGGCCTTTGGCGCAGGGACTTTTGCTGGATAAATATTCGGCAAAAAACCCGCCGCAGTTTGAAAAAGGAGATCACCGCGCTAATGCACAAAGATTTTCAAAAGAAAATCTGGAAATTCTTGATCCGAAGATGGAAAAAATAAAAGAAAAATTCGGTTCCGATGTTGAAGGATTATCGAGAATAGCATTGCAGTATCTGCTTCATTATGAAGTTGTCGGAGCGGTAATTCCGGGATTTCGAAATTTGAAGCAGGTAAAGATAAATCTAACCGCTGCAGATAACCCTTTAACAAAAGAAGAATTCGAATTTGTGAAAAATATTTTTGAGAATAGCGAATTGGAGTACAATTAAAAGATTAGAATAATGGATTTATGATAATCGGAGATGAAAAATTTTGTTAATCCATCTATTATGTGAATCATGGATCTGATTGATATTTAAAATTTTAATTCTTATGTTAAAAAGATACAAGGGCGAAAAAGAATTAAACCGTTTATATTCAATAACAAAAAAGAGGTTAGCTATGAAAAAAGCATTTCTGTTTTTATTCTTATTTTTTCTTGCAGCGTCAATTTCAAATGCGCAGTATGGAAACGATTATAACAACCGTATCGGAGTAGGATTAGAAGTTGCTCTTCCGCAAGGCGACTGGAGTGACGCTTACAATACCGGCTTCGGCGGAACAGCACGATTTGAAATGCCGTTCGCGGCCAACATAGTTGGAATGGTTACAGCCGGTTATCTTAGCTTTGGTGGAGATGATATTGAAGAAGATGGCTATTCTGCATCTTATAGTGCTTCTGTTATACCAATAATGGCTGGCGTAAAATATTATCTGAGCCCCGGTTTTTATGGAATGACTGAAGTAGGATTTAATATATTTAGTTTTGACAGCGAAGTATCCAGTTCAGGTTTTGGAGATTTTAATTTTGACGGAGGAGCATCCACCTCAGAAACTAAAATCGGGCTGGGAATTGGCGCAGGCTACGAAATGCCATTAAGCATGTCTACATTACTTGATTTATCGGTTGCGTATAAATTAGTTGCAGACGCAAATTATCTAAATTTCAGAGCAGGAGTAAAATTCGAGATTTAACGATTTAGTTACTTCTACTTTTCCAGAGCGATACCGACGAGGTATCGCTTTTTTTTTATTTAAAGTGTATCTTATTAAAACTTTCTTTTGGATTAAATGACATCCGAAATACTTAACATCAAAAATTCCGTTATCGAATCACTCAGAGCAAATTTTATTCCGGCGCTGAATAAAAATCTTGTTGCCCACACAGAATTTTCATCGAATATAAAAGATCTTGTATTAGATCTGAAATTTAAATTTGAAGATAACAGTGAGGGCGCCCGGGTTTCGCCGATGATTGTTAAAATTTTCACTTCCGATGTTATAAAAGCTTATCAAAAAAAACTGCCCGGCGGAGATAAAGCCCTCTTCGAAGAAAAATTTTCTTCTTTTATAGAGGGTTTGAAAACCGCGACCGAAGATCTGCCGGAAAAAATAATTGAAACCCAGACGGATGAGAATTTTTCAACTTCCGAAAAAACTTTCTACATTAAATCTCTGAACAACATCAAGAAAGCCGCGTTCATTTCCTATAAACCGGTTTTCATTTCACAAAATTTTGTTAAAAAAATATTTAAAAAAGAAACTCGCGATTACAATTGGACGAAAAAGATATTCTTCAAAGAATTTATAGAGTTTCATCTGTTTTGTCTGTTAAAAGAAAAACTTGTTGAATTAGAAAAAGAAACCACGGAAGTAATTGAGCGAAACTACCTTAAACATTGGGAAATATTAAACAGACTTGACGACGAGATTTATAAATATTTTGTGGGTGATGAAAAAGTAGACCGTTTTTACGAAGAAGAGTTTGATGAATTTAAACGGGAACTTGATGAACGGGCAGAAAGAAACCGAAATGAAATTGAAAAAATTGCCGAAGAACAATTTTCTATCATCGCTGAAACATATAAAGCAGCGGGAACCGTGGAATATCCGCGAAGGAAATACTCAACGCAGCGTTTGCAGAAATGTCTGAATAAGCTGAACAAAAAGTATCTTGGATTTCAAAGGACCTTTTATTATTACGAAACTGCTGTTCTGGAAAAAATAATTTTATTGGAAGAGATCTCAAATACAGTTTATTCATCGTTCGATTACTTGCAAAATTCCGAACAAAAAGTTGAAGAGCGGCTGACAAAAAAAATAGTTGAGCATTTTGAAACGATCTTTCAAAATCTGGAGGAATCCAAAATCCGGCTGAACGAAACGCCGGAAAATATTGTAGGGCTTAAGAGAAGAATAGAGAAAGAAAAAATATTTCTCGAAGATAAATTGAACAACCAGATAATTCTTCCTTTCGTTGATATTCTTCCGGTGGATAATTTGCTCGACCCGCTTAAAGATCTTTCCGTCCAAATTGAAGAAAAAGTAAATTCCGTTTCCGAAGAAGTTAAAGTAGTGCGGAAAGAAGATATAAATAAGGATATCAAACAGAATGATATAAATGTTATTCAACTGCGCGATATAATAAAATCAACTGCTCTTTATCATCTCACAAAAAACAACAGCGCTTTAATTTACGGCGCCGATATTGAACTAAAGAGGCAAAGCGCTAAAATTATTGAAATAAGTCAGGTGACGGATTACAACCTTGAAACTGCCATTTCACTAATTGAACAGGAAGGAGAAAAATCCTCCGAAGAAATTATCGATGTGGCAATTGAAGGAATTTCCCGCGCGGAGCTGAAAAGCGAAGAATTAAAAACCAGAATATCGGAAGCTGCAAATAATCTTCTCATCAAAATTAAAGAAAACGTTTATAAGTTCGGCGGAGAGATCCGCGAACTGAAAAATACAGAAGAGCTGCTAAGCCTTAAAATACGAGTATCTAAAGAAAAAACATCCGCACGGATAAAGAAAAATTTAGAGGATGGAACTTCCGCGGCAAAAAATTTTCTTCCCAAGGCGCTTGAATTTATAAAGACAGGATTCAAAGAAAGTGGTGCTTTCATATCCGGAGTGAGAAAGCGTTTAGGCATCGGAGCGCTGCCGCACGAAATATCGGTTGAAACTACCGACTTTCTGGCTGAGACAGAAAAAATTTTCAGTCAGATGCCGATTGTTTATCAGAGGCTTTTCAAACAAGAGGCGCTTAAAGATGAACGCTTCCGGATAAACAGGGAAGATGAATTAGCCACAGTTGCAAGGGCTTACAATAATTGGCAGGAGGGAAGATTCTCTTCAACGGTTTTAATAGGCGAAAAAGGCGCGGGCGCTTCCACGGTTTTGAATTTCGCGTTGCCGGAATTCGATAAAAGTATTCCCGTTGTACGGAAAGCCGTGAATGAAAATATTTTTACAATAGAAAGACTTAGCGGATTGATTTCAGAAATTTTTGAAGACGCAGGTTCTGAAAATTTGGATGAAGCCGTGGAGAAGGTAATTTCCTCATCGTCAAAAAAAATAATTATACTTGAAAATTTTGAAGAAGTGTTTTTACGCACGGTTACCGGTTTTACTGCTCTTAAAAAAATGTTTGAAATTATTTCAGTTACTCATAAAAATATTTTTTGGATCGTAACTTGCAACACTTATAGCTGGCATTATCTGGATAAAGTGCTTAACATAAGCGATTATTTTTCCTTCATCATTAAACTTCAAGATTTAAGCGATGAGGAAATTGAAAAGACTATAATGAAAAGGCATAGTGTCAGCGGATATAATCTTCATTTTCTTCCCGCTGAAGAAGATAAGAAAAGTAAAAGCTTTAAAAAGTTGACGGAAAAAGAACAGCAGGAGTTTTTGTCTAAGAAATATTTTTCGCTGTTAAATAAAAATTCAAACAGTAATCTTGCATTAGCTCAATTGTTATGGCTCCGGTCAATTAAAAATTTGAAAGAAGAAGAACTTCAGATTACCTCGTTAAAAGATCTCGACTTTTCATTCATCAAAAATCTGGATGAAAAAAAATTATTCACGCTGATGTCTCTCATACTTCACGAAGGTTTAACAATCGAGGAGCATAGCTTAGTTTTCAATCAATCCGAAGAAGTAAGCAGGCTTCATCTTTACGGATTGGCGGACGACGGGATTGTAGTGGTAAACAGGAATGTTTACAAAGTTAATTTCTTATTGTACGGGCAGGTTATCAATCTTCTGCGTGATAAGAATATTATTCATTAAGGAACGAAATGAAATTATTAACTTTAATATTTTTGATTGTAATCCTATTACCTCAAATTTCCCAGGCACAGATTTCGACCCGGGACACTTTGCAGGTAGAAATTGTCGGAGATAATTCTGTTCAATCCGGAATAGATTCCACGGCATCCGCAGCGGACGAAGGAATAAATAAAATTTTTACACCGGCGAAAATTATGCTCTCCCTCTTTGTCTTTATAGTCGGTTTCATTCTCATCAAACTTATAACTTATATCCTAAACTCAATTTCCGAAAGAAGCATCGCTTACAGGATAACCATTAAAGGTTTGATACCGGTTTTCAGGATTGGCGTTTGGCTTGCGATTCTTCTGATAATTGTGGTAGGAATTTTTTCTCCGCCTATCGAAACTGTTCTGCTTATCACAGGATCGCTTGGAATTGCGGTTGGGTTCGCGGCGCAGGATCTGCTTAAAAATATTTTCGGGGGAATAATGATTTTGTTCGACCGGCCATTTCAAGTGGGGGACAAAATCCAAATAGGCGGATATTACGGTGAAGTATTGAGTATCGGACTCAGATCCATCCGTCTTGTAACACCGGACGATTCTGAAGTCAGCGTTCCGAACGGGGAAATAATGACACATTCAATTTCAAATGCGAATAGCGGAGCCGCATACTGCCAGGTTGTAGCCGAAATTTTTCTTCCGGTTTACATTAACACGGAAGTTGCGAGGGAAATTGCGGTGAAAGCGGCACAGGTTTCCAAATATATTTATCTTAATAAGCCGGTTGTTGTAATTTTTAAGAATGAAATTTTTCAGAACAGATCGGTGTTAAAAATGCGTTTGAAAGCTTATGTACTTGACATCCGTTATGAATTTCCTTTCTTAAGTGAAATGACCGAAATTACGATTAAAGAAATGCTGGATAGAAAAATAATTAATAAAGAAGAATTAAACGGACTTCCTGTAAATGAAACTTCATAATAAAATTTTAACCGGAGTTGGACTAAAGAAAAAAAAATCGAAACGCATTAAAGTAGGCAAACCTCCCGGAACCCTTATCTATTTTGGTGAAAAAGAAGATCAGAAAACAAAAATTATTTTTACGGAATACGATAACGATAGTTATAGTTCGAGCGAAGTTAACTCGTTCGAAGAGGTAAGAACTCTCTACAAAAATTCGACTGCCGCAAATAAATGGATAAATGTTATAGGTATTGGCGATGTTGAGTTATTAAAAAAATTCGGCGAGCTTTTCAAAATTCACGAACTTACGCTTGAAGATATTCTAAATATTGAGCAGAGACCGAAATTGGATGTTTACGAAAATTATATTTACGCTGCTCTGAGAAGAATAAATTTAAACAATGAAATGTGTGCGCAGTTCGAGCAGATAAGTCTGATTATAGGCGCTGATTTCCTTCTTTCCTTTCAGGATGAGCGGAACGATTTTTACACAGGAGTTTACGAACGGATAAGAACGGGACTTAATGTGTTCAGGCAGTCTCCACCGGACTATCTTTTTTATGTTTTAATTGATATTATTGTAGATAATTATTTTGTGATGTCGGAAGAAATTTTCGATTTCGTTGAAACTTTGAGAAATGAAATTTTGGAAGATCCTTCCAAAGAAAAATTAGACAAGGCACAGTTTTTAAAAAAAGAATTACATAGTATAAGAATAAAGGTAAGTCCGCTTCGCGATATTCTTTCCAATCTGGATAGAAATAATCAAAAGTTCATAAGCCAAAACGCTTCCATCTATTTAAAAGATACTCACGATCACGTTGTGGAGATTGTTGATTTGATGGACTCCTTTTTGGATTCCACTTCATCTTTGCTCGACCTTTATTTTTCAAGTCTAAGTCATCGTATGAATGAAGTGATGAAAGTCCTAACTGTAATTGCAACTATTTTCATACCGCTTACGTTTATAGTAGGAATTTACGGGATGAATTTTATTTATATGCCGGAGTTGGAATGGAAGTACGGTTACCCGACTATAATGGGGTTGATGTTTATAATTGCCGTTAGCTTGATCATCTTTTTTAAAAGGAAAGATTGGATATAAATTTTTAAGAGTAGATAAAACGGGAGGAACTAGTTTTTATGAAAGATTTTTTGCAGCGGGAATTTTACGGAAATAGTGTTGAAAACATATTAATAGCGGTTGCTATTATTATTGCCGGAATAATTCTCATCCATATAGTAAAAGCAATAGTAGATAAAAAAGCTCAGAAGGAAGTTAAAGAGGTTTCATTTTATAGGTTCATCATCAAAGGTATAAAAAAGTTTGTTATTCCTATTTTATATCTCGGAGTGATTTACATTGGTATTCAATATTTAACTTTTCCACCCGAAGTGAACAAAATATTTAGAATTCTTTACATAATTTTAGGCACTTATTTTATTGTTCGGTTTGCCGCGTTTTCTATAAACTTTTTTATAATGAGATATCTCGAAAAAGAAAAGCGTCCGGAAGACCAAAACAGAATAAGGCCCCTTCTTTCTTTTATAAATTTTCTCACCTGGATTATCGGTTTAATTTTTCTCCTCGATAATCTCGGATTTGAAATTTCTTCAATTGTTGCCGGGCTTGGAATTGGAGGTATAGCCGTTGCATTGGCAGCACAAGCCGTACTCGGAGATCTCTTCAGTTACTTTACAATTTTCTTTGATAAACCTTTTGAGATTGGCGATTTTCTGATATTCAATGATAAACTCGGATCAGTAGAAAAAATCGGAGTTAAATCAACAAGGATAAGAAGTCTCTCGGGAGAACAGATAATCATTTCGAATTCTAATCTTACAAATTCGATTGTTCACAATTATAAAAGAATGGAAAAACGAAGAGTAGTATTTTCGATCGGAGTTATTTATCAGACAAAATACGATCAAGTAAAAGAGATACCTAACATAATTAAAGAAACAATAAATGCTATAGATATGACGATGTTTGACCGTTCGCATTTTAAAGGATACGGAGATTTTAGTCTGAACTTTGAAACTGTTTATTATGTATTAGCTTCCGACTATAATAAATATATGGACATACAGCAGGAAATAAATTTGAAAATTTATGAAGAATTTGAGAAGCGCGGAATTGAATTCGCATACCCGACACAGACACTTTATATGAATAAAGAAAATGATTCAGAAGGAATGAAAGAAGAAGTAAACTAAGAAAAAATGCGATCGGTAAAAAGTTATTTCTCCGATCGCATTTTTTTAAAAATCAAAAATTCAAATATTCTGATATTCTGTATCAATTTTTTATAATCAACCAAGCTCTCCTTGCAATCTCTGCATCATCAAAGAAACTACATTTGCGGATTTTTCAAAGAAATTTTTCACCTTCTCTTTCTGGTCGAGAGTAAGATCCTCGTCGGATAGAGATTCCGCAATCTGTCTAAGTTCCCCCACGTCCTGGCTCATATTTTGAAAACGTTCTTCCTGCAATTCTTCAAGAATATCGACTGCGCTTAAAAATGCTTCTTTAATGGTTCCGGCATGTTCGGTAGAATAAGGATCTTGTTCGATGGCATTAGATTTTTGAACCAGTTCGTTTTGTGAGTTCTGAGTGTTCACTCCAATATTCTCGGCTAAAAATTCCAAAGTAGAAGAAAGCAGCGCTATTCCGCGGCTGGTATAATGATGATGAATTCCCATATCGAGAGATTCTGCGCTATCTTCTATAAACGAAGTAAATTCGGTATAAATCTGCTCGGTGTCGTTTTGCCGCAATTCGGTTCCGTATTCTTCTTCTTCGCCTTTCACGTCAACCAGCTTCGGTTCGTCGCTTAAAGAAGTGATAAGCCAAACAGCTATAACAACGATTATAACTCCAAATATTACCCATGTTACGATTGGTTTCTTCTTTTTGTTGGTGTTTAATTCAGCCATAAGTTCCTCTTTAGTAATTGATAGAATTAATGATAATATAAGAATAAAAGCAAAAAAGAAAAAAGTTAAGAGATAAAATTAGATTGGAACGAAATGAATTTGAAAGAATTGCAAAAATCCTTATTTTTAAGAGCACCCTTAGCTCAGTTGGCAGAGCATCTGACTCTTAATCAGCAGGTCGCCGGTTCGACCCCGGCAGGGTGCACTAAAAAGCCCGAAAACAAGCCAAATTCGGGCTTTTCTATTTTAAAGAATTCTCATCATTTAGAAAAATCGGTCTATTCTGGACTATTCTACTTCAATTTGTCCTTCAGGTAATAGCATTTGAAAAAGGTGTGAAGCATTAAAATATATTTCCCTGTTGATCATGAAGTTTCATACATCGGGTAATTTAGAGTTTGCATTAATAAACAATTTTTTACTACCTTATTTTTCTAGTTGAAATGATCTTATTAATATAAATTTCATTACGTTGTAAAACTTACTTCGGATAGATAAATAAATGAATGAGAAATTTGATTATCGCTTCGATAGAAAACACGGTATACTTTATAAGTTTTATTTTGGTGATATAACTATAAAAGATATTGAATCTTCGTGGGAGCTTGCAAAAGTTAAAAATTTAATTCCTGAAGGAACTAAGAGATTTCTATTAGACTACAGAAAAGCAACGTTTAATATGAGTTATAGGGAATATCCCAAAATAATAGAATACTATAAAAACAATTTAGAAATCTTCAGGAATACTAAAATTGCTATTGTGACACAAAACGAAAAAGACGTAATCATTCCAACTTTGGTACACTCAAAAGATAATTTTTATAAATCGGAACCCTTTTACACTGAGAACGCGGCGGTACAATGGCTTCTAAGCGGACAATAAATTCTATTAGCTACTGAATATAAGATATCAATGTTAAATATAGAGTGAAAACCCCCATAATACCTAATACCGTTGCTATTAATAACAATCTATAATAAAACACGTCTAGCACAGCTTTCATATTAAAACCTCATAAATAATATGATATAAATATCCTAGAGTTTCTCTCGATATGGATTACCAAATGATGTTTATGTTGGAGATGTAATAAACTGAAGAATCCTTTGATTGGTAAATTCGTAATATATCCGAACAATTTATTAAAAATTAATCTGAAGTTAAGATACCACTTATCTTATAAGAAACAAGAAAAATCTTACCTACTATCTTCTTTATTTTAAAAACTAAATAAAGCGAAAACTTAGTTATACTGGGACAACTTGTTATAAAAAAAAGTCTTCACCTGTTGTATTTAAATGGTTATCATTTTATGTCCCGTAGGTTCGCTACAAATATGGAGTGGGTTTCCATAAGCTTCCAGCTAATATAAAAAGAACTTAAAACTTTTTTCTATTAACCGTAAACTTATCATAAAAACGTTCGAAAATAAGTTTTGAAGGATAGTTCTTATACAGTAGAAATTATACATTTTAAGATTGATGGATATGTTTATAGTTCCAAGAAAGAAAATCTAGAGATTCAAAGAAAATACATAAAGATAAGCTTTCAATAACAAGTCATCATAAATAGGATATAATTATTTGGAAACCAGAGCTTAAACTGAAGGCGGAGTAATTGCTTTACAATATAAAGCTATAGTTACCCCTAATACTAAATAAAAACAGATGCATTAACATTTCAAGCAAAAATTGAATATTAAAATTGCCTGCGAACTAACCGCTTACCTTCAATTGCGGTAAACAATTCAAGAAACCTTACAAATAAAAGACTTTTATCTACAGCTACATAAATTTTTACGAAGATAATAATAAAATTGAAAAAATGAATGGTTCAACAAAATCTTAAAAAGTATTAAGGAGTAAAAATGAAGAAGAAAATAGTAATTGCTTTCCTGGCAATCGTAAGTTTGGTAGCAGCACAGGATAAGTCGGTAAACTCATTGAATACATATGGATATGTGAAAGCGTGGTATAAAAATGGGACGGTGCAAAATCAACAGGAGTTTACTCTTCGAATGGCTCGTCTTGGAGTAAAAGGTTCTGTCAATGAATATTCCAAATATAAAGTTTTTGTAGACTTTGCACGCTTGGGAAAGATTAATACAAGTACTGCAAATGTAAACGGAGTAGATGTAGTAACCGGTACTTCTATTAAGTTTTCTGAAGTATTACTTGACGCTGTGGCAACATTAAAGCCGATTAAAAATTTATCGTTTTCACTTGGACAATTTAAAGTTCCGTTCGGCACAGAAAATTTAAAATCTGCCGCATCAATAGATTTTATCAATCGCTCGTTGATCACAAATGTAACGCCTCCGTTGAGAGATATTGGTTTTATGGGTTCATATTCGTTTAAAACATTACCGTTAGACCTTTATCTGGGATTATTCAACGGTTCCGGTCAAAACAATTCCGAAAATGATAAAACAATGAATTATTCCGTCAGAGGAGTTGTGGAACCGATAGAAAATGTTGTGTTGTCAGCAAATTATTATGGAGGTAGACTTTCCGGTTTAGATGTGAAAGTTTTTGATTTCGGAGCGGACATCAATTTTTACAATTTCAATTTAAGCGGGGAATTCGCGCAGAGACAGACAGACTTACCGAATTACCAACTAAAATCTTCCGGCTATTATTCTTCGTTGATATATAATATTTCGGTAGAAAAAGATTTTCTCAAAGGGATAATGCCTGCAATCCGATATGATTTTTATGACGCAAATAATGAATTCACCGAAGATGAAATAAACAGAATTTCAATCGGTGTGGCTTTGCAGTTTGCCGAAAAATACTTCTCACAGCTAAAGTTCAATTACGAATCATACTCAGAAATTGAAAACAGCAATAATTTCATAATTGAATATCAAGTTAAATTTTAATAGGAGCTATCGATTTCTTAGATAAGTGGATATAGAAAGAATAATCTAAGTTAATTTTCTAAACTAATAAAATAGTATCAAGAACTAAATGGAGTTAAGATAATGAAGTGGTTTAATAATTTAAAGATTCGCACAAAATTTTTCATTTCTGTTTTTGCCGTAATAATTGGTCTGCTGGCCGTACTTTTTTATGGTATACGAGCTTTAGACTATAATTCAGAAACCTTTGTGCGTCTTATTGAAAAAGATCAAGCACTATTACTGGCTTTAAATGGAATGTACGCTCAGGGTTTACAGACAGAGCAAGCTACCAGAAATATAATTCTAAATCCTGGAGACCAAAAAGCATTAAGAAATTATGATAAAGCTAATGATGATTTTGAAATGGAATTTAATACTGCAAAAGAATCTGCTTTAGATGAAGATGCAACACAGAATAAGTTAACGGAAATAAATACAATTTGGAGTAATCTGAAGAATCTTAGGAAAGAAGTTCAGTCTACTGCATTGAATCAAAATAGTAAAGAAGCCACAACTTTACTTATAACAGTTGAAACCCCTAAATGGAGAGAATTTAAAAAAGTTCTTTTACCGATGATGGCTGAGACTAAAGAAAAAATTGATATACTAAAAAATGAAACTGAATCTTCAGCAGAAACTGCATACTCTAAAATGTTGATCTTTTCTTCAATAGTTGTAGTCATTAGTATTTTACTTTTGATTATAGTGGCGAATACTTTCGTCAAACCAATAAAAACATTGGAGGCTAGTGCTAAGAAAGTTGCCGCAGGAAATAATGATGTTTCAGTCGAAGTTAAATCAAATGATGAAATTGGAAATCTTTCAAAATCCTTTAATCTGATGGTAAAAGCTATACGAAATTCACTGGATGAAGCTAACGAAAAAGGAAAGATAGCTCAAGAGGCAGCTGGTGAAGCAGAAGTAGCAAAAAAACAATCAGAACAGCAGCGAGAATATTTAGAGGTGAAAGTTAAAACTATCCTTAATAAAATGAATCAATTTGCTGATGGTGATTTAAGAGTACAGTTAGAATTTGAAAAAGAAGATGAATTAATCAGAAGGTTATTCAGTGGTTTCAACCAAGTTGTAGATAAATTTAAAAATATTATTACTCAAGTAGGCGAAGCAGTTGCCGCAACCGTAAGTTCGGCAACTGAAATATCCTCAAGTTCGGAGCAAATGGCTGCGGGTGCGCAGGAACAATCCTCGCAGGCAAGCGAAGTTGCAAGTGCAGTAGAACAGATGACTACTACAATTCTTCAAACTACAAAGAACGCCAACAACGCTTCGGAAAACGCGCGCAATGCCGGAACCGAAGCAAAAGACGGTGGAAATTCAGTTAAAAATACTATTGCCGGAATGGCAAGAATAGCAGAAGTTGTAAGACAATCGGCTGAAACTATTCAGAAGCTTGGAGCAAGCAGCGATCAGATTGGAGAAATTACAAAAGTGATTGACGAGATTGCGGATCAGACAAATTTACTTGCACTTAATGCGGCAATAGAAGCGGCGCGCGCAGGCGAACACGGCAGAGGATTCGCAGTTGTAGCCGACGAAGTTAGAAAATTAGCCGAGCGCACAACAAAGGCTACAAAGGAAATAGAAGGAATGATAAAACAAATCCAAACCGATACGCACGGAGCGGTTGAATCGATAAATAAAGGATCGGAAGAAGTTGAACAGGGGAAAACCTTGGCTGAAGAAGCCGGAGTTTCATTAGAAAAAATTATCGGCTCAAGCGTTAGAGTTGAAGACGAAATAAGGCAGGTAGCTACCGCAAGTGAAGAACAATCGAGCGCGGCAGAACAGATAAGCAAGAGCATCGAAGGAATAACAAGTGTATCGCATCAGTCGGCAGCCGGCACACAGCAGATAGCAAAAGCTGCGGAAGATTTGAACCAGCTTACCGAAAACCTTCAGCGTTTAATTTCGCAGTTCAGAGTTGAAGACGCAGGGAAAGGCTATTCAATCAACGAAAAAGAAATGGCGCTTAATTAGGAGAGGATGAATATGAATGCAGAAGTAAAAACAGAATTTGATACCGCGACCGATTTGCTTCAATTAGTAACGTTTAAATTGGGAAATGAAGAATTTGGAATTGATATTATAAAGGTTCAAGAAATAAATAAGATGATAAACGTCACTTCAATACCTAGCGCTCCAGCATATATTAAGGGTGTTATCAATCTTCGAGGAAATGTTATTCCAGTGGTAGATTTACGTACAAGACTGACTCTGCCTAATAAGGAATATGATCAAGCTACAAGAATAATAGTAGTTGAACTTGAAGAGAGAACAATTGGTTTTATAGTAGATGAGGTTTGTGAAGTTCTTAGGATACCAAGAGGAATTACGGAAGCTCCACCAGAAATGGTGGGAGGGATAGATTCTGAATTTATCACGGCAGTTGGAAAATTGGATGATCGTTTAATAATTCTAATGGATCTCAAAAAACTTTTCATTGAAGAAATGGTTGTTTAAAATTCTCATTAAAATGGGCTGCTTTGGTCTTGTCAAAAACATAACAATGCCAAAGCAGTTTTTAAGTTAATTTTTTATAAATTATCCCAATTCATTTAATCAGGAAACAACAATAAAATACAGTATTGCTGAACCAACTGACGTAAAACTTGAAATATTTGATGTTCTAGGAAATAATTTTTTTGTTTTAGTAGATGTCAAGAATAGTGGCACTTATTAAGTTGTATTTAATGCAAAAAATCTATCAAGCGGTTTATAGAAAGATGTAGTTCTAATCTTCGGGACGTAAGAAATAAAAGAATATTAATTGGATGATGTTTACGATTTTAATTCAAAACTTACAGCTGCTTTTCCAAGCTCCATCTTAAAATAAGTAATATTTATGGGTAGATCCCGGTCTTCTAATAATTTGTTTGGGGAAACATAAATAAAATTCCCGTCCGGTTCCACGCCTTCCGGAAGAGAATCTTCGGGTATAAATCGGGCAATTGCGTTTAATATTGATGTAAAGCTTTTTTTTAGCAGCAGACTATCGCTGTTCAATAATATTTCTAAAACTATAATTTTCTTTTTCGGCTTAAAATCTGAAAAAACCACTTTTAAGGGAACCGATTTAGAAAACATTCCTAGAGATATATCAGCCTGGAATGAAATACCGTTTTCCAATCCTTTTAAATTCGATATCGGCGCATTAACATACGCCGGAATTGCGTCCGCTATTTCAGTTGTAGATAATTCGAGATACGCCATAATTTTTTTCTCTCAATAGTATCTTTTAAATAAAAGTAAAAATTTCGTCAATAGAAAATATTGATTTTATTTTTCTGGTTTTTATCTTATCATTAAAATAAAACTAAAGATCGATGTATTACAAAATTATTTTTGAAAATCCGATTTCTTACGATAGTCTGAACGAAATTGAAGACGAAGATGGAAATATCCCCAACACTCAATTCAACCATTTTACCGGAGCCGAGTCCGTAATCTATTCAAACTCTCAAATTGATTTAATTCTGAATGGCGCTGCTGAAATTGCCGGTCTGCAAATCTGCAATGAATGCATTAAAACTTTCAATATAGAGAATCATCTTCTTCATCTAACTTATAAATTATTGGACGACGAAAATTCCGCCGAGCTGATCGACGGAAACGGCTTCAAAGATTTCTTGAATAAAGAAGCGTTGGAAGAATATTTGTAAAATATTTCTTATATAGATTAAACCGTCTGCTCAGAAATATAAGACGAATTGATATGAAAAATTATTATTCTACCAGATTATTCCAGCCCTGCCCAATGAGAAATCTGCTTATTAAAAATTATTACTTCCGTTAATAGCTGAAAATATTCACATAAAATTTCTATTTTTGTAAGCAATAATTCTCCCGGAGAAAAAATGTATAAATTTACTTTAGTAATATTTTCACTGTTTATAATTGGATGCGGAGCGAAAAATCAGGATACGAAAAATTTGGAAGACGTTCCCGAATGGGCAAAGAAAGCGGTTTGGTATCAAATTTTTCCAGAACGATTTAATAACGGAGATTCGGATAACGATCCTCAACCAAAAGATATGAAGGGAGCCTGGCCTTATTTCGTGCCGGAAGGATGGGAAAATCATCCGTGGACTTCCGACTGGTACAAACTCCAATCCTGGGAAAAGAAAACCGGCGAAGATTTTTATTGGAATGCCGGGCTAAGACGCTATGGCGGAGATTTGCAGGGTGTAATTAGTAAACTTGATTACCTGGATGATCTCGGAATTACCGCAATATATTTTAATCCTGTTTTTGAAGCGCCCTCACTTCATAAATATGACGCCTCAATGTATCATCATATCGACAATAATTTTGGCCCCGACCCGGAAAAAGACAGACAAATTTGGGCGCGGGAAGATCCTTCCGATCCTTCAACTTGGCAATGGACTTCGGCGGATTCTCTCTTTTTGGAATTGATAGAAAAAGCGCACGAAAAAAATATCAAAGTAATTATAGACGGAGTTTTTAATCACACCGGAACTCAGTTTTGGGCTTTCCAGGATATTTTAAAAAATCAGAAAGATTCAAAATTTACCGATTGGTATTTTATAAATTCTTTCGACGATCCGACAACGGACTCGAACGAATTTAGTTACGAAGGATGGTATGGAGTTAAGGATTTACCCGAAATTAAAGAAGACGAAAATGGATTGGTAGAGGGACCGAAACAACATGTTCATAAGATAGTTAAAAGATGGATGGATCCAAATGGCGATGGAGATCCTTCCGACGGGATTGACGGCTGGAGGCTTGATGTTGCCGAAATGGTAAGCCATAATTTTTGGCGTGACTTTAGAAAATGGGTTCACGAAATAAATCCCGAAGCATATTTAACAGGCGAAGTCTGGTGGGACAATTGGAACGAAAATAAAATGTTCAACGCATCGCCCTGGTTTGGAGATCAATTTGACGCGGTGATGAATTACAGATTTACCCGTGCGATAAAACAATTAGTTTTTCAAACGGAAGAGAATGTCGGTCCACAAGGATTTATTGATTCAATCAAAACTCAATACAAAGAATATCCGAAAGAAAACGTTTATGTATTGATGAATCTGCTGGGAAGTCACGATACTGAAAGGCTTGCTTCGTTAATTGTAAATCCGAATAACTGGTATGATCATCAGGCAAGCGCAAAGGATAATGCTGATTTCAATGTGCGTAAACCGAAAGCGGAAGAAAGAGAGAAACAAAAATTAGCAGTCGGTATTCAAATGACAATGCCTGGAGCGCCGCATATTTACTACGGCGACGAAGCCGGAATGTGGGGCGGAGACGATCCCGACGATCGAAAGCCGATGGTTTGGAGCGAACTGAATTACGAGAATGAAACCGCTCATCCTTTTGGTAAAGAAAGACCGACCGATACAGTGGAATTCAACAGTGAGTTATTTGATTATTATAAAAAGATGATAAAAATCCGTAAAGAGAACGAAGCGCTTTCTCTCGGCGATATAAACTTTTTTGTAATTGATGAAACCAACGAAGTATTTGGATATAGAAGAGTTTATGACGGCGAAGAAATTTTGATGATCGTCAATAATAATCCCACTAATTTTGATTTGAGTTTTATGAACGATCTTTTTCCAATGAATAAAAAAGCAAAGGACCTAGTTAGCGGCGAAGAATATAGCTTCGACAACAAAAAATTAAGAGCGGAATTAGAACCGTATCAAATTCTCGTATTAAAATAAATGATTTTGGAAAAGAGGGAACGGAGGAAAGTTGTCGCTTTCTAACAGCCAGAAGGTTTGGGTTCGTAAAAATAAAGGGAAGTATTCCGTAAACAGAATGGCAAAAGAAATAGATGCGAACCCATCCGAGATTAAAGATTATATTAATTTGATCAAAGAAAAGCCTGTTCCTAAATCTTTTTATTTTGTTCTGATATTCCTGCCTGTTTTGTTTTTCGTTCTGCTCGAATTTGGACTTAGGCTTTTTAACTATGGAGACGATTACTCTCAGTGGGTTCCGGTTACAAAAACTCAGATGGGATTGAACCCTGAAATAGGAAGAAAATATTTTCAATCCACAAACGCATTGCCGGAATCTATTCAGGATGTGTTCGACAAAGAGAAGCAGGATAATTCATTCAGAGTTTTTGTTTTGGGAGGAAGCAGCGCAGCCGGTTATCCTTTCATGCCGCTCGGGTCGTTTTCGCGTTATATTGATCAACGGTTAAAGCATGTTTATCCCGAAAGCAAAGTTGAGGTAGTAAATCTTAGTCTTACTGCGGTAAACAGTTATACAATAAGGGATTTTATTCCGGAGGTACTAGAACAGAAACCCGACCTGATGATAATCTATGCCGGACATAATGAATTTTACGGCGCTCTCGGAGTCGGCTCAATGGAATCGCTCGGAACTTCGAGAACTGTTGTTAACGCGCTGCTCTATTTGGAAAAATTTAAAATTATGCAATTGATTCGGGATTTTATGTCCTGGGTTGTATCACTAACTTCCGGTGAAAAAGAAATTGCTTCCGGTACTTTAATGTCCCGAATGGCTGAGGATCAATCTATTGTATTTGATTCTGATACTTATAAAGCCGGATTAAAACAATTCCGCGGTAATCTTTCGGACATAGTTCAAATGATAAAAGACGAGAATGTAAATTTGATTATTGGAAATCTAGCTTCTAATCTTAAAGACCAAAAGCCTTTTATTTCTGATGATCAAGGGGAATCTGCCGGAAAAGTTTATGATAAAGCTCAAGCGGCTTACAATTCCGGAAAGTTTGATTCAGCCGATTCGTTATTTAGAAGAGCTAGGGATTTGGATTTATTAAGATTTCGCGCTCCTGAAGATTTCAATAAAATAATTGAGAGCGTGAGCAAAAGTTTTTCTGTTCCGGTAGTCGATATCGACAACGCGCTTTCCGCGGAAAGCGAGCATAATATTATCGGTGATAATTTGATGACGGATCATCTTCACCCAACTCTCCATGGTTATCAAATTATGGGAAAAACTTTTTATGAAGTGATGGTGAAAATGGATTTTCTTCCAAGCGAAAAGTCCGAAATTTCAGATGAAAATAAACAAGACAGTTTAACAATTGCCAATTATTATTATTCTCAATTAGATTCTCTGATAGCCGAATATAAAATCAAAATTTTAAAGAACGATTACCCTTTTATTCAGGCGGGAATAAAGAAATCCTACTCTGAAATTTTGAATCCGCAAACTCCAATCGATTCTCTCGCTTACCGTTTTGTAGTTGACGACGAACCGTGGATTGATATTCAGCAGGAAGCGGCAAATTATTATTTAAAGGAAAAGGATATTGAAAATTATTTGAATCAAATGGACGTTCTACTTTATCAATATCCGATGTTGGTTGGAATCTATGATAAAATTGTAAAAGACCTTGTCGCACGGAAAGAATTAGATCGTGCTCTGACGTATGCTGAAAGAAAATATGAGACGAAACCGGACGCATTTTCTACAAAGTGGATTGGGATAATTCTTCTCTCAAAGAATGAAATTAATGAGGCAGAAAAATATTTGATGGAAAGTTTATCATATAATTCCGACGATGAACAAACTCTTTATAATTTAGCGGGCGTTTATATTAAAAAAGAAGAATATGCGGACGCTTTAAAATATGTTAACTCCGCTCTAGCAAAAAGTCCAAATTACGCGGCTGCTAAAAATCTTAAGGCTCAGTTAGAAAAGAGATTGTAATGGCACCAAAATGCCGCCACTCACAACTGCCGAAAGTTATTCCCATTGAATGAGGTAACTCCATGTTTTTCCCTTCGTGCGTTTGAGGTTTCGCTCAAAATTTAAGATGGGGTAAATTATTAACATGTCTAATTTTATGGAAATTTCAGTTTCTAAATGGTAATTTTAAAATGTAATTATTAGTTAAATAAGGAATTGTTAAATAGATGATTTTTATTGTTTCTTCTGGTTTTATTAGACGAAACGCGGCTTATATAGTAACGCTGATTTTTACTCTAATGCTTTTTTCCTGCACTTCTTCCGACGAACAGATAATTGCCGTGGTTGGAAATAACAAAATATCCTCTGAAGAATTTGAAAATCGTTATATAGATTATATAGCTACTACCGGAGTTGACGATAATTTAAGAACCCGTATGGCAATTCTTAACAATATGATAAATGAAATTCTTCTAAAAGAATATGACGATAACGAAGGCGTTTATGCGAACGAGGAATTTAAGAAAGAAAAAGAATGGATATTCAAACAAAATCTTCTCGCCTTCCTGAAAGATAGAGAGATCTACGGAGGAATTGAAGTTTCTGATAAAGAGTTGCGAGAGGCTTTTATTAAAATGAATCAGACTTTAACGGCTCGCCACCTTTACGCTAAAAGTGAAGAAGAAGCCGAACAGCTTTATCAGCTATTGCAGACGGGAGCTACTTTTGATGAATTGGCGCAGCAAGTATTTACCGATTCTACGCTAAGAAATAACGGCGGATTTATAGGCTCTTTTACGTGGGGAGAGATGGATCCTGCTTTTGAAGATGCCGCATATGAGCTCGAAGTAAACGAAATATCCAAACCTGTTAAAACAAGAACCGGTTACAGTATAATCAAATTAGAAGAAAAAGAATTTAATCCGCTTCTCACTGAATATCAGTATCAACAGAAGAAACGAGAAATAGAAACTGCCATTAAGATTAGAAAAAAAAATCCTTCCGAAAGAAATTTTATTGAATCTGTGTTCGACAGAAAGGCGCTTGATATCAAATCAAAAGGCGTTGAAGAAACGCTTAGATTTCTGCGGGGAAATAATAACGAGACCGAAAATCAGGACAAGATTAAAAATAAAACAGTTGCGATTTACAAAAGTGAAGTATACGATGTTAACGATGTTTTAACTCGAATAAAAAACCTTCCGGAATATCACCGCAGCAATATTAATACAACTAAAAAATTAACCGCCGCTATTGAGGGATTTGTTGCCCAAGATATTTTGATAGCAGAAGCAAAAGAACGCGGTTATGATAAAAATAAAATTATGCTTCGCAATTATGAAACGATGATGAATAATCTTTTTTTAAAATTCAAGGCTGAAGAAATAGCGGAAAAATCTGAAGTGGAAGATTCTGTTTTACGTAATTATTACAATGAACATCTGAACTTTTTTTCAACTCACGACGAAATTAATATTCAGGAAATTATTGTTGCAGATAAAAATTTAGCTGCGGACATTTATAGAAAACTGCAATCAGGAGAAAATTTCGGGAAACTAGCCAAAAAATATTCGTTAAGGGAATGGTCTGCAAAAAATGACGGAGAAATTGGTTTTGCTCCGATTTCGAAATTTGGTATATTGAAAGTTACACTTTGGGAAAGTTCT
>CAWGET010000009.1:0-21798 GCA_963821715.1 uncultured Melioribacteraceae bacterium | reverse complement strand
TAACGTTTAAATTCGGGAAATGAAGAATTTGGAATTGATATTATAAAGGTTCAAGAAATAAATAAGATGATAAACGTCACTTCAATACCTAGCGCTCCAGCATATATTAAGGGTGTTATCAATCTTCGAGGAAATGTTATTCCAGTGGTAGATTTACGTACAAGACTGACTCTGCCTAATAAGGAATATGATCAAGCTACAAGAATAATAGTAGTTGAACTTGAAGAGAGAACAATTGGTTTTATAGTAGATGAGGTTTGTGAAGTTCTTAGGATACCAAGAGGAATTACGGAAGCTCCACCAGAAATGGTGGGAGGGATAGATTCTGAATTTATCACGGCAGTTGGAAAATTGGATGATCGTTTAATAATTCTAATGGATCTCAAAAAACTTTTCATTGAAGAAATGGTTGTTTAAAATTCTCATTAAAATGGGCTGCTTTGGTCTTGTCAAAAACATAACAATGCCAAAGCAGTTTTTAAGTTAATTTTTTATAAATTATCCCAATTCATTTAATCAGGAAACAACAATAAAATACAGTATTGCTGAACCAACTGACGTAAAACTTGAAATATTTGATGTTCTAGGAAATAATTTTTTTGTTTTAGTAGATGTCAAGAATAGTGGCACTTATTAAGTTGTATTTAATGCAAAAAATCTATCAAGCGGTTTATAGAAAGATGCAGTTCTAATCTTCGGGAACGTAAGAAATAAAAGAATATAAATTGGATGATGTTTACGATTTTAATTCAAAACTTACAGCTGCTTTTCCAAGCTCCATCTTAAAATAAGTAATATTTATGGGTAGATCCCGGTCTTCTAATAATTTGTTTGGGGAAACATAAATAAAATTCCCGTCCGGTTCCACGCCTTCCGGAAGAGAATCTTCGGGTATAAATCGGGCAATTGCGTTTAATATTGATGTAAAGCTTTTTTTTAGCAGCAGACTATCGCTGTTCAATAATATTTCTAAAACTATAATTTTCTTTTTCGGCTTAAAATCTGAAAAAACCACTTTTAAGGGAACCGATTTAGAAAACATTCCTAGAGATATATCAGCCTGGAATGAAATACCGTTTTCCAATCCTTTTAAATTCGATATCGGCGCATTAACATACGCCGGAATTGCGTCCGCTATTTCAGTTGTAGATAATTCGAGATACGCCATATTTTTTTCTCTCAATAGTATCTTTTAAATAAAAGTAAAAATTTCGTCAATAGAAAATATTGATTTTATTTTTCTGGTTTTTATCTTATCATTAAAATAAAACTAAAGATCGATGTATTACAAAATTATTTTTGAAAATCCGATTTCTTACGATAGTCTGAACGAAATTGAAGACGAAGATGGAAATATCCCCAACACTCAATTCAACCATTTTACCGGAGCCGAGTCCGTAATCTATTCAAACTCTCAAATTGATTTAATTCTGAATGGCGCTGCTGAAATTGCCGGTCTGCAAATCTGCAATGAATGCATTAAAACTTTCAATATAGAGAATCATCTTCTTCATCTAACTTATAAATTATTGGACGACGAAAATTCTGCCGAGCTGATCGACGGAAACGGCTTCAAAGATTTTTTAGATAAAGAAGCGTTGGAAGAATATTTGTAAAATATTTCTTATATAGATTAAACCGTCTACTCAGAAATATAAGACGAATTGATATGAAAAATTATTATTCTATAGATTATTCCAGCCCTGCCCAATGAGAAATCTGCTTATTAAAAATTATTACTTCCGTTAATAGCTGAAAATATTCACATAAAATTTCTATTTTTGTAAGCAATAATTCTCCCGGAGAAAAAATGTATAAATTTACTTTAGTAATATTTTCACTGTTTATAATTGGATGCGGAGCGAAAAATCAGGATACGAAAAATTTGGAAGACGTTCCCGAATGGGCAAAGAAAGCGGTTTGGTATCAAATTTTTCCAGAACGATTTAATAACGGAGATTCGGATAACGATCCTCAACCAAAAGATATGAAGGGAGCCTGGCCTTATTTCGTGCCGGAAGGATGGGAAAATCATCCGTGGACTTCCGACTGGTACAAACTCCAATCCTGGGAAAAGAAAACCGGCGAAGATTTTTATTGGAATGCCGGGCTAAGACGCTATGGCGGAGATTTGCAGGGTGTAATTAGTAAACTTGATTACCTGGATGATCTCGGAATTACCGCAATATATTTTAATCCCGTTTTTGAAGCGCCTTCGCTTCATAAATATGACGCCTCAATGTATCATCATATCGACAATAATTTTGGCCCCGACCCGGAAAAAGACAGACAAATTTGGGCGCGGGAAGATCCTTCCGATCCTTCAACTTGGCAATGGACTTCGGCGGATTCTCTCTTTTTGGAATTGATTAAAAAAGCTCACGATAAAGATATAAAAGTAATCATAGACGGAGTTTTTAATCATACGGGAACGCAGTTTTGGGCTTTCCAAGATATTGTGAAAAATCAGGAAAATTCAAAATTTACCGATTGGTATTTTATAAATTCTTTCGATGATCCGGCAACAGACTCGAACGAATTTAGTTACGAAGGATGGTATGGAGTTAAGGATTTACCTGAAATTAAAGAAGACGAAAATGGCCTGGTTGACGGTCCAAAACAACATGTTCATGAGATAGTTAAAAGATGGATGGATCCAAATGGCGATGGAGATCCTTCCGACGGGATTGACGGCTGGAGACTTGATGTTGCCGAAATGGTAAGCCATAATTTTTGGCGTGACTTTAGAAAATGGGTTCGCGAAATAAATCCCGAAGCATATTTAACAGGCGAAGTCTGGTGGTACAATTGGAACGAAAATAAAATGTTCAACGCATCGCCCTGGTTTGGAGATCAATTTGACGCGGTGATGAATTACAGATTTACCCGTGCGATAAAACAATTAGTTTTTCAAACGGAAGAGAATGTCGGTCCACAAGGATTTATTGATTCAATCAAAACTCAATACAAAGAATATCCGAAAGAAAACGTTTATGTATTGATGAATCTGCTGGGAAGTCACGATACTGAAAGGCTTGCTTCGTTAATTGTAAATCCGAATAACTGGTATGATCATCAGGCAAGCGCAAAGGATAATGCTGATTTCAATGTGCGTAAACCGAAAGCGGAAGAAAGAGAGAAACAAAAATTAGCAGTCGGTATTCAAATGACAATGCCTGGAGCGCCGCATATTTACTACGGCGACGAAGCCGGAATGTGGGGCGGAGACGATCCCGACGATCGAAAGCCGATGGTTTGGAGCGAACTGAATTACGAGAATGAAACCGCTCATCCTTTTGGTAAAGAAAGACCGACCGATACAGTGGAATTCAACAGTGAGTTATTTGATTATTATAAAAAGATGATAAAAATCCGTAAAGAGAACGAAGCGCTTTCTCTCGGCGATATAAACTTTTTTGTAATTGATGAAACCAACGAAGTATTTGGATATAGAAGAGTTTATGACGGCGAAGAAATTTTGATGATCGTCAATAATAATCCCACTAATTTTGATTTGAGTTTTATGAACGATCTTTTTCCAATGAATAAAAAAGCAAAGGACTTAGTTAGCGGCGAAGAATATAGCTTCGACAACAAAAAATTAAGAGCGGAATTAGAACCGTATCAAATTCTCGATATTAAAATAAATGATTTTGGAAAAGAGGGAACGGAGGAAAGTTGTCGCTTTCTAACAGCCAGAAGGTTTGGATTCGTAAAAATAAAGGGAAGTATTCCGCAAACAGAATGGCGAAAGAAATAGATGCGAACCCATCCGAGATTAAAGATTATATTAATTTGATCAAAGAAAAGCCTGTTCCTAAATCTTTTTATTTTGTTCTGATATTCCTGCCTGTTTTGTTTTTCGTTCTGCTCGAATTTGGACTTAGGCTTTTTAACTATGGAGACGATTACTCTCAGTGGGTTCCGGTTACAAAAACTCAGATGGGATTGAACCCTGAAATAGGAAGAAAATATTTTCAATCCACAAACGCATTGCCGGAATCTATTCAGGATGTGTTCGACAAAGAGAAGCAGGATAATTCATTCAGAGTTTTTGTTTTGGGAGGAAGCAGCGCAGCCGGTTATCCTTTCATGCCGCTCGGGTCGTTTTCGCGTTATATTGATCAACGGTTAAAGCATGTTTATCCCGAAAGCAAAGTTGAGGTAGTAAATCTTAGTCTTACTGCGGTAAACAGTTATACAATAAGGGACTTTATTCCGGAGGTACTAGAACAGAAACCCGACCTGATGATAATCTATGCCGGACATAATGAATTTTACGGCGCTCTCGGGGTTGGCTCGATGGAATCGCTCGGAACTTCGAGAACTGTGGTTAACGCGCTGCTCTATTTGGAAAAATTTAAAATTATGCAACTGGTTCGGGATTTTATGGCCTGGGTTGTTTCTCTAACTTCCGGTGAAAAAGAAATTGCTTCCGGTACTTTAATGTCCCGAATGGCTGAGGATCAATCTATTATATTTGATTCTGATACTTACAAAGCCGGATTAGAACAATTCCGCGGTAATCTTTCGGACATAGTTCAAATGATAAAAGACGAGAATGTAAATTTGATTATTGGAAATCTAGCTTCTAACCTTAAAGACCAAAGGCCTTTTATTTCTGATGATCAAGGGGAATCTGCCGGAAAAGTTTATGATAAAGCTCAAGCGGCTTACAATTCCGGAAAGTTTGATTCAGCCGATTCGTTATTTAGAAGAGCTAGGGATTTGGATTTATTAAGATTTCGCGCTCCTGAAGATTTCAATAAAATAATTGAGAGCGTGAGCAAAAGTTTTTCTGTTCCGGTAGTCGATATCGACAACGCGCTTTCCGCGGAAAGCGAGCATAATATTATCGGTGATAATTTGATGACGGATCATCTTCACCCAACTCTCCATGGTTACCAAATTATGGGAAAAACTTTTTATGAAGTGATGGTGAAAATGGATTTCCTTCCAAGCGAAAAGTCCGAAATTTCAGATGAAAATAAACAAGACAGTTTAACAATTGCCAATTATTATTATTCTCAATTAGATTCTCTGATAGCCGAACATAAAATCAAAATTTTAAAGAACGATTACCCTTTTATTCAGGCGGGAATAAAGAAATCCTACTCTGAAATTTTGAATCCGCAAACTCCAATCGATTCTCTCGCTTACCGTTTTGTAGTTGACGACGAACCGTGGATCGATATTCAGCAGGAAGCGGCAAATTATTATTTAAAGGAAAAAGATATTGAAAATTATTTGAATCAAATGGACGTTCTACTTTATCAATATCCGATGTTGGTTGGAATCTATGATAAAATTGTAAAAGACCTTGTCGCACGGAAAGAATTAGATCGTGCTCTGACGTATGCTGAAAGAAAATATGAGACGAAACCGGACGCATTTTCTACAAAGTGGATTGGGATAATTCTTCTCTCAAAGAATGAAATTAATGAGGCAGAAAAATATTTGATGGAAAGTTTATCATATAATTCGGACGATGAACAAACTCTTTATAATTTAGCGGGCGTTTATATTAAAAAAGAAGAATATGCGGACGCTTTAAAATATGTTAACTCCGCTCTATCAAAAAGTCCCAATTACGCGGCTGCTAAAAATCTTAAGGCTCAGTTAGAAAAGAGATTGTAATGGCACCAAAATGCCGCCACTCACAACTGCCGAAAGTTATTCCCATTGAATGAGGTAACTCCCTGTTTTTCCCTTCGTGCGTTTGAGGTTTCGCTCAAAATTTAAGTTGGGGTAAATTATTAAAACGTCTAATTTTATGGAAATTTCAGATTCTAAATGGTAATTTTAAAATGTAATTATTTGTTAAATAAGGAATTGTTAAATAGATGATTTTTATTGTTTCTTCTGGTTTTATTAGACGAAACGCGGCTTATATAGTAACGCTGATTTTTACTCTAATGCTTTTTTCCTGCACTTCTTCCGACGAACAGATAATTGCCGTGGTTGGAAATAACAAAATATCCTCTGAAGAATTTGAAAATCGTTATATAGATTATATAGCTACTACCGGAGTTGACGATAATTTAAGAACCCGTATGGCAATTCTTAACAATATGATAAATGAAATTCTTCTAAAAGAATATGACGATAACGAAGGCGTTTATGCGAACGAGGAATTTAAGAAAGAAAAAGAATGGATATTCAAACAAAATCTTCTCGCCTTCCTGAAAGATAGAGAGATCTACGGAGGAATTGAAGTTTCTAATAAAGAATTGCGTGATGCTTTTATTAAAATGAATCAGACTTTAACGGCTCGCCATCTTTACGCTAAAGATGAAGAAGAAGCCGAACAGCTTTATCAGCTATTGCAGACGGGAGCTACTTTTGATGAATTGGCGCAGCAAGTATTTACCGATTCTACGCTAAGAAATAACGGCGGATTTATCGGCTCTTTTACGTGGGGAGAGATGGACCCGGCTTTTGAAGATGCCGCATATGAGCTCGAAGTAAACGAAATATCCAAACCTGTTAAAACAAGAACCGGTTACAGTATAATCAAATTAGAAGAAAAAGAATTTAATCCGCTTCTCACTGAATATCAGTATCAGCAGAAGAAACGAGAAATAGAAACTGCCATTAAGATTAGAAAAAAAAATCCTTCCGAAAGAAATTTTATTGAATCTGTGTTCGACAGAAAGGCGCTTGATATCAAATCAAAAGGCGTTGAAGAAACGTTTAAATTTCTGCGGGGAAATAATAACGAGACCGAAAATCAGGACAAGATTAAAAATAAAACAGTTGCGATTTACAAAAATGAAGTATACGATGTTAACGATGTTTTAACTCGAATAAAAAACCTTCCGGAATATCACCGCAGCAATATTAATACAACTAAAAAATTAACCGCCGCTATTGAGGGATTTGTTGCCCAAGATATTTTGATAGCCGAAGCAGAAGAACGCGGTTATGATAAAAATAAAATTATGCTTCGCAATTATGAAACGATGATGAATAATCTTTTTTTAAAATTCAAAGCTCAAGAAATAGCGGAAAAATCTGAAGTGGAAGATTCTGTTTTACGTAATTATTACAATGAACATCTGAACTTTTTTTCAACTCACGACGAAATTAATATTCAGGAAATTATTGTTGCAGATAAAAATTTAGCTGCGGACATTTATAGAAAACTGCAATCAGGAGAAAATTTCGGGAAACTAGCCAAAAAATATTCGTTAAGGGAATGGTCTGCAAAAAATGACGGAGAAATTGGTTTTGCTCCGATTTCGAAATTTGGTATATTGAAAGTTACACTTTGGGAAAGTTCTGTAGGTGAAATAATCGCTCCTCAAAAGATAGATGATTACTTTGGAATATTTAAAATACTCGGCAAAAGAAAGAGCGAACCGATTGCATATGAAGATATAGAGCAGGAAGTTTTAGATGTTTACAAAAATGATAGGAAAAATCAATTATTGTTTGATTATATAGATCATTTAAAAGAAGAAATAAAAGTGCAGGTAAACGAGAAATTATTAAGTTCATTAACTTTTGATTTGCCAAATTAATAAAAAGAATAGTTTTTATTATTCGGAGTAACATATGAAAAGATTTTTACAGTTTTTAACGCTTGGATTGTTATTGCCTATATTCATCCACGCAGGCACGACCGGAAAATTAACAGGTAAAGTAACCGACGCGACAACGTCAGAACCTCTGCCATTCGTAAACATTACCGTTGAAGGAACTCAGCTCGGAGCAGCAACCGATATAAACGGCGATTATGTAATTTTAAATATTCCGCCCGGCACTTACACCGTTCGCTATCAATATATCGGGTATCAGCCGGTTGTTGTTGAGGGAATCTCGATTTCTATCGATCTTACTACAAGGCAGAACGTAGAACTCTCTGAATCGAGTGTGGAATTGGGCGAAATTGTTGTTCAGGGAAAAGAAACCTTACAGAAAGATGTTACATCCTCGCAATCCCTGGTATCGGCGGACGATATTCAAAATTTGCCGGTAGCCGAACTCAACGATGTTTTACAGCTTCAATCGGGTGTTAACACAGATGCCGAAGGAGGTTTTCATATCCGCGGAGGAAGAACGACGGAAATTGCTTATTGGGTAAACGGAGTTTCGATAACCGACGCTTATGATAACAGCCGCGGAATAGAAATAGACAATAGCAGTATCCAGGAACTTCAGGTAATTACCGGAACGTTTAACGCCGAATACGGTCAGGCGCTTTCAGGGATTGTTAATACCGTAACGAAAGAAGGCGGCAATAAATATACCGGAAATATTAAAGTATATTCCAGTGATTACGTAAGCGATTTTACAAATTATTTTGTGAATATTGATGATATAAATCCGGTTGCAAACTATAATCTCCAGGGCAGTCTTGCAGGTCCGTTCCCTTTGCTTGGAAACAGCGTAGCTTTTTTTGCTAATATCCGTTATGATTATGACGATGGATATATATACGGCGTAAGGAATTACAATCCTGTCGGGACTGTAGGTGACGGATCCATTGTGCCGATGAACTGGAGCGAACGGACAATGGGACAGGCAAATTTAAGCTGGTTCGCTTCATCGCATTTTAAGTTCAATTTAGAAGGCCTATATTCAAAGGAAGATTACGAAGACTACGATCATATTTATAAATGGAATCCGGATGGTAATTTAACAAAACATTCCAACGCATATAACGCTACTTTCACAATGACGCACACAATTTCTTCAAAATCTTTTTATACTTTACGCGGTTCATATTTTTTCAAGGATTTTGACGAGTATCTATATGCAAATCCTTTGGACAGCAGATATTTACATCCCGATTCATTAAATACTATCAACTACGCATTTTTAACTACCGGCACTAATCTTCATCAATTTTTTAGAGAAACAAACACTTATCTTGCAAAATTTGATTTCACTACACAGCTCTCTGAAAGGCACCTTATTAAATTCGGCGCCGAAGGAAGAGTACATAATCTTAAGTTTGATGATTACAATATAGAACCGGAAACGATAGACGGTGTTCCGGTTGAACCTTTTCAGCCTTCAATTCCCGATCCTGCCCAGCCGAACAGGACTAAATACGACAATGAACCGCTAGAACTTTCCGGTTATCTTCAGGATAAAATTGAATATGAAGACGTAATTATTAACCTCGGCTTAAGATTTGATTATTTCGATTCCCGCGGTGAAGTTTTGGTGGATCCTACCGATCCAAATGTTTATGTTCCGCTGCGCCCCGATATGCAGAATTTAACACTGAAAGAAAGATTACCCAACTATTATAAAAATGCAGATGCTAAATGGCAGCTTAGCCCAAGACTTGGAATCGCTTATCCGATAAGCGCAACAGGAGTTTTACGATTTTCATATGGACACTTTCTCCAGATTCCATCTTATCAGTATTTATTTCAGAACGGAAGATTTCAGGTGCCGGAAACCGGACAATCATACGGCCCCTACGGAAACCCCGATCTGGAAGCACAAAAAACAATTATGTATGAATTCGGTTTTAAACAGGAGTTCGGCGAATATTTTTATGCTGATATAACTACTTTTTACCGGGATATTAGAAACTGGATAACCGCCGGGCCGCTGCAATCTACAAGAAACGGCGTAACTTATTCAGTTTATACTAATAAAGATTATTCAAACGTACGAGGCATTACACTTGATTTTCGTAAAAGATTTGAAAATCATTTTTCTTTAGATTTTAACTATACATATCAGGTTGCGGAAGGAACCAATTCTAATCCCGATGATCTATTCAATTCTCTGATAAACAATAATGAGCCGAGATTATATCTTATTCCATTGAACTGGGATCAAACTCATCTCGCAAACTTCAATGTTTACGTTGGATCTGCCGATTGGGGAGTTAGTTTGCTGGCCAAATACGGAACCGGATTACCTTATACTCCTGCGATAACGCAATATACTTCTGACCGCGGAATCTCCTCTGGTCTGGAAACAAACAGTAGAAGAAGACCGGCACAATTCAGTATCGATATGCGCGCGCATAAAGATTTTAATCTGCTTGGCTTCAATTTAACTACATTCGTTAGAGTATTTAATCTGTTAGATAATAAAATTGTGGTCAATGTCTTCGGCGATACAGGAAAAGCGGATTTTACAACAGAAGCTCAGAACGTAGGTCCTGATCCTGCGAGACCAAATACTGTAGAAGAATATTTAAATTACCCATCACATTATGCGGCTCCGCGCCTTGTACAGCTTGGGTTTGAACTAGATTTATAGATATAAATTTTTGTAATCAATAGGAATTATTTAATGCATAAGAATATTTCAAAAATTATTGCGGTTTTGGTAAGCATTTTTATGCTGTCATCAGTTATTTCCGCGCAGCACGAACCAAGCGATGAGAGGGGCGACCCTAAATTCCGCGCAACCGGCCAAATGCAAGGCAACAGAATAAGGGCTACAATATTCAATCATGGTCTTAGCGGAAGACAAAACGGCGACTTCCCAATTTCGGTTCAAACCCCGTATGAATGGCCGAAGAATACTGGCAAAGTATATCTAGCTCTTACGGGACTTTTTGTGGGAGCGGAAGTGGTTGACGAGAGAGGCGAAACACAAAAAATTATTGATGTTATGGATTACCGCCAATCCCCGCAGGGAAACAGTTGGAACTTTGAACCCGTTCCCGGCTACTACAACAACAGCCTTCCCGAGCAGGAAATAGCAAACAGCGAAAAACCTGAAACCTGGCCGGACTTCTGGCCTGATAAAATGCAGGATGAAAATGATCCCGGCTGGGCCGGCAGTTGGAATGGATACTTTGGTAAAAATAAATTTAACGCAGATATGGAGATGTTCTACCGCGCTTCCGACGACCGCTATGACAGATATGCTTACTATTTCCCCGATTCTACAGACAGATCAAGGAAAGGGCTCGGTATTCTTTTGGATGTAAGGGTTATGACCTGGTCTCAGGTGCTTGTACAGGATGTTATGTATCATATCCATAATATTATTAACGACGGAACTAAAGATTTAGAAAAAGTAGGCGCGACAATATGGTTCGCTGATTTTGTAGGCGGTGACGGAGATTCCCAGGACGATATATCGGAATTCGATTTAATAGAAGATATTCTTTGGGCTCGGGATTCCGACCATCGCGCTCCTAACTTCGGCGGCGATCCTGTTGGCATCGTGGCTGTTTCATTTCTGGAAACTCCGGGTAATGCTTTAGATAGAATAGATAACGACGGTGACGGCGAATTGAACGGTCCGATTGTTACTGAAGAATTATTGGCGAATGAAATTGCAGATAATTTGATTGATGATAATCAAAACGGATTGATTGATGAGAACCAAACCCATATCGCTTTCGGTGTTCAATCAGGTGTGTCTTATGCCGATCGAATTGATCAGAACAATAACGGGGAAGCCGGAAGTCCTGTAGTTACTTCCGCTATGATCGATTTAGCGGGAGGGGATATTTGGAAACGATGGCCGGCGAATATCAACGACGGAATTCAGGGCGGTAAAGTACATTTACTTATGGTTGAGAGCGACGACCTCGGTTTAGCTTACAAAGATTTTATTGATAATAATGATAACGGTGAAGAGGGAAGTCCGGTAATAACTCAGGCGATTATCGATCAGGCTGCCCAGGATGCACCCTATTTTAGATATAGAACCGGCGATGTTATTTTGTATGATGTGAAGTCGGAAGACCTTGGTAAAAAATACGCCGACGGAATAGATAACAACGGAGACGGGGCTGTTGATGAAAATATTGACGAAAATATTGATGAAATGATTGACGAAGCAAGGAATGATGGTATTGATAACGACGGCGACTGGTTAGCTAGCAGAGATGATGTCGGTTTGGACGGAGTAGCAAATACTGGCGATTTGGGAGAAGGAGACGGAGTTCCTACTTCAGGAGCTGGAACAGGTTTGCCTGGCGAACCCAATATTGATGTGACAGACGTTTCTGAAACCGATCAGATTGGTATTACAAATGCTCAGAAAGTTTCAGCAGGCGGATTGAATATTAACAGCGACGCGACGATGTGGTTTGATTTTATGATTCCCGGAAAATTCTTTGAACCGTTTCCGGTAATTGCAGGAGAGTATGACCTATTCGTTTCTTCGAGCTTTTTCCCGTTAAAATCCGGACAGCAGGAACCGTTCTCTATTGCCGTTATGCTGGCAAACGCTCCGGTTCCCGATCCAAACGGAGAATTGAGAAAAGCAGAAATCCTGCGGAAAAGAGTAAGAGCGCAGGAAACTTACGATAACGATTATCAATTTGCTCAGGCTCCGTTAACTCCTACGGTAACGGCCGTGGCAGGAGACGGGAAGGTTACTTTATACTGGAATGAGGCGGCTGACTCTTCCTTCGATACATATATTGACGGAATTGGCGGCGACGGAAATGATTTTGAAGGTTACAGAGTTTATCGTTCAACCGATCCGGCGTTTCAGGATATAGAAAGTATAACAAGTGGATTCGGAACACCGACCTTTAAAACTCCGCTTGCAATCTTCGATCTTGATAACGGAATAAATGGATTCCATCCTATCGATCTGGATGGGATAAAATATTATCTGGGAGATGATTCGGGAGTAAAACATTCCTTTGTGGATTCCACGGTACAGAACGGATTTACATATTACTATGCGGTTGTCTCATTCGACAGAGGATATGAATTTGGAGAAATAATTCCAGCTGAATCGCCTTTAAGTATTACTGTAAAGAGTGACGGAACTACCGTAACAAGTTCAAATGTGGTAGTGGTTACTCCGGAAGCTCCTGCCGCGGGATATGTTCCCGCAACACTCGGGGAAGTTGAAAGAGTAGAAGGAACTACCACGGCACAAATCGCTTACGATATAGTTGATCCGTTTGCATTAAAGGAAGGGCACACATATTATATTACTTTTGAAGATACTGTAAAAGCTGCTTCGTCTCCTACTCAATCGGATACGCTTACAACCAAATCCTTTACGTTGGTTGATTCAACTACAGGGGACGTCCTTATTTATCAAAGCAATAATTTAGATTCAGATTATGAGCAGCCATTAACAGATGGTTTCAGACTTCAGTTTTTTAACGAAGATCGAGTTTCCATTAATACTCAAAGATCGGGATGGTCCGATTCGACTATGGTTAATTTTGTTTTTGAAAAATTGGCCGCCGGAACAATTCAAGGCGAAAGAAGACCAAACGATTATCAAATTATATTTGATGATAATGTCGGTTTCGGAACTTCTACTCCAATAACTCTCGGATCTAATTCATTCCCGGCAAAGGATGTTAACTTTAAAGTTAAAAACTTGAGCAGCGGCGAATTTATTGATTTTGGTTTTATTGAACTTGATGAGGCAGACGGAGCGGGAAAATTATCTGTCAGCGGAGCAAGAAGAGATAGAATTGTATTCCTGGAACCGGACGCTGCAGGAGAGAATGTTTTTACCTGGTGGTTCTATTTCCCGAGCGGTTCGGAGGTTAATCCTAATTTCCGGGTTCCGGCGGGCGGCGATACAGCTAGTGTTTATTTGAACAAACCGTTTTTATCCGGCGATGTATTTTCGTTTACGGCGCAATCTCCATCGGTGGACAACAATCTTGCTAAAGCTGATCTAGATAAAATTAAAGTAGTGCCTAATCCTTATGTTGCAGAAGCAAAATGGGAACCAAGCAATCCGTTTACTTCAGGACGGGGACCAAGAGAAATTCATTTTACGCATCTGCCCGCTCAGTGTACAATTAGAATATTCACGGTCAGCGGCGAGCTGGTTAAAACAATTGAACATAATGAACCTCTTAACGATGGGACTGCAGATTGGGATATGCTGTCTAAAGATAATCTTCAAATAGCCTATGGCGTTTATGTTTATCATATTGAAGCTCCTGGCATAGGAGAGAAAATCGGTAAGTTTGCAGTTATCAAGTAAAGAAACTCTAAGCAAATTTTTGGGAGTTAAAAGTGTATAGAAAATTCAGATTTATTGTAATAATTTTAACGGTTTCGCTAAGCATAAGCGGTTATGCGCAGGAAACCGTTTCAAAAACCGGAACCACCGCCGCTAAGTTTCTCAGTATCGGAATAGGAGCTAAGGCAAACGGAATGGGCGGAGCTTACAGTTCAATTGCAGACGACGCAACCGCTCTTTACTGGAATCCTGCCGGTATAGCTAAAATAAACGAGTATCAAGCTTATTTTTCACATACAGCGCTTTTTGCAGATATTAATCTTAATTTTGTCGGTTTCGTTATTCCCGCAGGATCATTTGGAAATATCGGTTTCAGCATAAACACCTTGGATTACGGCGAAATGCTGCTGACAACAGAATTAAGCCCCGAAGGTACCGGCGAAACTTTCGGCGCCGGCAGTTACGCTTTCGGTCTTTCATTGGCCAGAAATATTACTGAGGATTTTGTGCTCGGCGTTACCGCAAAATATATTCGGGAAGATATTTTTAATTCAAGCGCTTCGGGCTTTGCATTCGATATCGGAACGATTTTCAATACTCCTTTTTACGGTGTAAAATTTGCGAGCAGCATTTCAAATTATGGAACGAAAATGAAAATGGAAGGCCAGGACCTTCTCCGCCAATACGATTCCGATCCTCAGAGTACGGGTAATAACGAATCCTTAGATGCTTATCTCGGAACTGACGATTTTAATCTTCCATTAAGACTTCAGATTGGATTATCGAGAGATTTTCAATTCTTAAATAATCAGAGATTTACAATTGCTTTGGACGCGGCTCATCCGAATGATAATAATCAATGGGTGAATGTAGGCGGTGAGCTGGCTCTTTTTAATGAGATGATATTTTTGAGAGGCGGTTATAAAACACTATTTTTAGATGATAGCCAGGAAGGACTCGCCCTCGGGTTTGGACTTAATTACGGTGGACTAGAATTCTTTAGAATAGCTTTTGATTATTCTTTCCAACAGAGTGAGTATCTGGAAGATGTTCATTCTTTTGGTGTGTCCTTAGGATTTTAAGTTGATTAAATTTAAGCTATATTATTTAAATAAAATGTTTCACATTCACTTAAGGAGGTAAAATGAAGAAACTACTTACAATCAGCAGCGTTTTTATGCTTTTATTATTGAACGCTGCTGCGTTTGCCCAATCCGACGTAACATTCAGTGTGGATATGGAGATCTATGATGCAAAAGATCTTTTTGACCCTGCAACTGATACCGTCTGGATAGCAGGCAGCATGAATGACTGGAATGCTAAAGGAAATATTCTTACCGAAACTGACGAGGAGTATGTTTACGAAGTAACTCTTCCTCTTGAAGACGGCGAATATTTCTACAAATTTACTTTTTCCGGACCAGGCAAAGACCTTCAATGGGAAGATAGTAAATTTGAAGGTAACGACGGTAACAGACAAGTTGTTGTTGCGGGCTCAGCATTAACCGACGGAACGTTCTACTTCAATATGGGCGGCGAATATACTAGCGTAGAAACTCCTGTTGAGTTTAATGTAGATATGACTCTTCCAATTAATCAAGGGAATGTTACACCGGGAGTAACTAATGTTTTCGTTGCCGGAAATTTCTCCGATTGGCAAAATGCGGCAGTTCAGATGGAAGACCCTGATGGGGATTCTGTTTACACTGCCACTGTAGATACAATTACATCTGGAACTACTCTTTTCTACAAATTTATTTACAGCGGAAGCGACGCTGCATCCGGAACATGGGAAGATAATCTTGCCGGTGACGATGTAGCCGGAAACGGAAATAGAGTTTACGGAGTTGTAGATGCTGATACCGGACTTACACGATTCTGGAACAATAGCAACCCTAACGTAGAATTAGCAAACGGAAACATTCTGTTTGGTCTCGATATGAGTGTAATGGAAGAAGCCGGAATTTTCGATCCTGTTACTGATTCGGTACAAATTCGCGGCGGGTTTAACGGATGGAATGACAGCAATCCTGATGATAGTCGTTTGAACCAGGATTTCCTCGATCCAGCTTCCTGGAATATTCAAGTTCCGTTTGTTCAAGCAGAAGTTGGCGCCATCCAGAATTTCAAATATTTTGTTTCTTTAGCCGATACAGGAGATATCTGGGAAGACGGGTATGAAAGACCGTTAAGCCAGGGCGGCGGAAACAGAGACGTTGCTTTTGAAGGCTCGGAAACTCAGGATGCCGGTGTTTCTTATTTTGACGATGTTCATCCTGATTGGGTTGTCCCGGAGGGAACAACACTTGAAGTAACTTTCAACGTCGATATGACTCCAGCAACAAACGCTAGTTTACAGGCAATTCCTTTCGATCCTGCGGAAGATAAAGTTTACTGGCTGCCTGAACAACCTGCCTTTACAAGAGTTATGGGATGGGTTGATTCCGACACAATGAGAGTTCTGGAATTAACTGATTCTGATGGAGATATGGTTTACTCAGGAAGTCTTATGGTTGATGGGCCTGCCTGGAACGCTTTTGAATACAGATATTCTTTCTACGATGAAAGTGAAGGAACTTTCACGCAGGAACCTAGCGGATTTGAAGATTTCGCTTACAGAGTAAGATATGCTTCAATGACTGCAGCGAGAACATTCAATTCCCCGTATAATATGCCTCAGGATTCCTGGACAAATGAAGAAGATAAATCAGCCGAAAGCGAAGACCAGCCGGAAGGTTGGGTTAATTCGGTTAAGGACCTGGATGTAATTGCCAATAAATTTGAATTGGCTCAGAATTATCCAAATCCTTTTAATCCTTCGACCATAATCAGATTTGCAATTCCTAAGGCAAGCAAGGTTTCTATGAAGGTATACAACCTTCTTGGACAGGAAATTGCTACTCTGGTAAATCAGGAAATGAAAGCCGGATCTTATGAAATTAATTTCAAAGCTTCGCAGCTTGCCAGCGGTATTTACTTCTACTCCATCGAAGCAGGAAACTATAGCGCAACAAAGAAAATGATGCTGTTGAAGTAATTTGCAGTTGATCCATTTTTTACGAAAGCCGGATTGAATAAATCCGGCTTTTTTTATGCGCCAAAATTAATCTGCTGTATGTAGAGACGGGGCATGCCCCGTCTTTACGCATAAAAAAAGAAAAACAAAATCTGGATATGATAGAAAAATTGAACGCTTTTGATCCGAATAAATCAGTCGAATCAATTTTATCAACGTTCGGTTTTCTTCAAATTTTCCAACTGCATTTTAAATGATTTTGCCCGCGGATAATCAGGCTTTTCCTCAATCGTTCTGTTTATGTATTTTATCGCTTCGTCAATTTTCCCCTGCTGAGCTAAAGCTCCGCTAAGATTATAAAGCGTCTGCGCGTCGCTGGCGTCGTAAGAGATACTTTCCTTCAAATATTTTTCAGCTTCCGAATAATTTTTATTCGAAAGATCAATTATTCCGATCCACTTTGTGGTTAAATAATCCGGCTCAATTTCATATCGCCTTTTCAAATAAGGGTAAACTTCATCATACATTTCGCGTTTCAACAATTCTTCGATCGCCAAATCGAGATGCTGAGTGAGGTACGGATACTGCGAATCGAGAACATTGATAATTGATAGAAATGAGACAATATCGTTTCTCTTCAAATACCAATTTGCGGCTTTCATTTCTGCGGTTTTCCAATCTATCTGATCTGAAACCACTTGAGCCGCGATCGAATCGATGTAATTATTTATGACGAATAATTGATTGATAGGCATTTTATCTTCCGGTTGTGTGAAGGGCCAATCGTTTTTTAAATATTTAATTCTGAAATCCGAAATTGTCGAATCGAGTTGTGAAAAAACAAACTCTGCTCTTGTTAACGAATCCTGTTTCGAATCGGATAAATCGAGCGGCGGCGTTTTAGGCAGAAGGCTTTCCCGCTCCATCAAGTCAAAATAGAAATCACCAATTAATTGATAGCCGTTGAGAGTAAGATGAATATGATCGGCCATCAATTCATCTCCTACAATATTATCTTTGCTGATTTGATTAATCCGTTCATCAATGGGAACGGTGGGAAGATTAAACTCAACGCTTAAATCGCTGATTATTTTATTGATTCTTTCCGGAGCGCGGAAGCGGAGAGCGTCCAAATCTTTCGCATACCTGAATAATGAATCAGCAATCAACAAATTGCGGAATTTCAATTCGGCTTCGGCGTTTTCGTAAACAGTTTCTGCCGGAGGAAACTTAGGCTGAGTAACCGAAGTGAACGGCGGCTGATCTTTTAAATTACTCGTCAAAGTTCCGAAGACAAGAGGAATATTATTTTCCGCAGCCATCGAGGCGACGTCGCGCATGTTTAATTCAAATTGTTTTAAGCCTTCAAAATATTTTTCTGA
The DNA here is from genome assembly GCA_963821715.1 of uncultured Melioribacteraceae bacterium. Lineage (GTDB taxonomy): Bacteria > Bacteroidota > Ignavibacteria > Ignavibacteriales > Melioribacteraceae > CAWGET01. Next base: position 3,513 of record CAWGET010000009.1, on the reverse strand, counting down.
TTCTAAAGGGATAGTTTGCTCGCGAGCAATCCGCGGCATCAAAATTCCCTGTTGCGGTTTATCATCCGCAAATACGCTTCCGGTTTTCTGAATAAAATTTCTTATTAGTTGAACCGTTCTGAAGTTGTTCAAATAAAGAATACTATTTACAACGGTTCTGTTCGAGCCGAGCGATTCCAGGGATCCGGCTCCGAGCGCTCCGTAATATTCATTATGTCCGGCGTAAATTAAAATCAAATCCGGATTTTGTTCAATAACTCCCGGCATAAAATCGCGAATCGTGTAGCTGTTAATCGCCGTCATACTTAAATTTACGACTTCAATTTTGGATTCGGGATAAATCAACTCCAATCTTTTTTGAAGATAGCGCGAGAAAGAGCCAAGCGGCATATACGGATAACCGGCTGCCGAACTTCCGCCCAAAACAAAAACACGGAACGCGTTCTCTTTTTTTACTTTATCGAATACATCCTGGATTGAATTTGGAGAAGCCTTTGTAGCGAAGAAATATTTTTTCGCAACGTCCGGATTAAGCATCAATTTGTCTTCGGTAACGGAAATCCATTGTTCGGTATTGTAGCCGTAGCCGAAAACGCGCAGACCGATTTCGAGCAAAACAAAAAAGAAAATTGGAATTAAGATCAGAACAAGGTAAAAATAAAAAGGGGACTTTTTCTTTTTGGAAGAAGAAGCCTTATACAGTTTAATATACTCCTCAATCTGATTTTCGTCCACGCCAAGAACCTTTGACATTTCTGCAATGCTGATACGATTCTTATTTTTATCGATCCAATTTTTTTGTTTTGATGTGAAACTCAATACGGCTCCTGAATTCAAAAGTAATATAATCTTATAATTTACAAAAAATTATGATGTAACATAGCGGCTGTAGAGACGTATCTTGCTGTGATTCTACAAAACGATTAATTCCTTTGAATGCAATTCCTTAATCTACTTGTAATTAAAAACGTATTAAATTATTTTTGATCTTAAATATAATTGAAATAAAAGAATGAACATTTTAGGAATTTCGGCTTTTTATCATGACAGCGCCGCTTGTCTTGTGAGTGACGGAGAAATTATTTCCGCTGCTCAGGAAGAAAGATTTACGCGGAAAAAGCATGATTTCAATTTCCCTAAAAACGCAGTTAAATTCTGTCTTGATTACGCGGATCTAAAAATTGAAGATGTTGATATTCTCGCGTTCTACGATAAGCCTTTTCTAAAATTTGAACGTCTGTTAGAATCATATTTAGAGTATGCGCCGAAAGGAATAAAATCTTTTTTCAAAGCAATGCCTCTCTGGATAAATCAAAAACTTTGGATTAAAGATCTTCTAAAAAAAGAATTAGATTTTGATGGGAAGGTGATCTTCCCCGAGCATCACGAATCTCACGCAGCTTCTGCATTTTTCCCGTCGCCATTTAACGACGCCGCTTTTTTGACGATCGACGGAGTTGGCGAATGGACGACAACAAGTTTCGGTATCGGAGAAAAAAACCAGGTAGAAATATTAGCCGATATAAAATTTCCGCATTCGCTCGGCATGCTCTATTCGGCTTTCACATATTTTACTGGCTTCAGAGTCAATTCCGGCGAATATAAAGTTATGGGTCTGGCGCCTTACGGAGAGCCGAAATACGTTGATATAATTAAAGATAATTTGATTGACATAAAAGACGACGGTTCGTTCCGGCTGAATATGGAATATTTCGATTATGTTGCCGGACTAAAAATGACGAACGGAAAGTTCGCAAAATTATTCGGAGGAGCTCCGAGGAAACCGGAATCCAAATTGACGCAGCGCGAAATGGATTTGGCGAGATCAGTCCAGGAAATTACGGACGAAATAATGCTGAAGATTAGCCGGAACGTGAGAAAGGAAACCGGAAAGAAAAATCTTTGTCTGGCCGGCGGAGTAGCACTTAACTGCGTGGCCAACGGGAAAATTCTGCGCGAAGGAATTTTCGACGATATCTGGATTCAGCCTGCTGCTGGAGACGCCGGCGGAGCTTTGGGAGCTGCGTTGTTCGGATGGTATCAATATTTGGATAATCCGAGAGAAAATTCTTCCGGCAAAGATTTGCAAAAAGGATCTTATCTAGGCGCCGAATACACGGATAAAGCGATTGAAAAATTTTTAAGCGATCATAAAATTCATCATAAAAAATTTGACGAAGAAGAATTGATGCGGAAAGCTGCCGGACTAATTGACGCCGGAAATGTGATTGGGTGGTTCCGCGGGAGGATGGAATTTGGTCCGAGGGCGCTTGGCGCAAGGTCCATCATCGGCGATGCTCGTTCACCCGAAATGCAGAAGAAGATGAATTTAAAAATAAAATACCGCGAAAGTTTTCGTCCTTTTGCGCCATCAGTGATAGAAGAAAAAGTAGAAGAATATTTTGAGATCGATCGTCCGAGTCCGTATATGCTTTTGGTTGCCGATGTAAAAGAGGAGCGGCGGAAACCGATGAGCGAGGAAGAAGAAAATTTATTCGGGATAGAAAAATTAAATTTGCTAAGGTCGGATATTCCCGCGATAACGCATGTCGATTATTCCGCGCGCTTGCAGACCGTAAACGCCGGGACGAATCCGGACTATCATAAATTGATTTCTGAATTTGAAAAACTGAGCGGAACGGCGGTAATTGTGAACACATCCTTCAATGTGCGTGGCGAACCGATTGTTGAATCGCCCGAAGACGCGTACAAATGTTTTATGCGGACAGAAATGGATTATCTTGTGATTGGAAATTTTTTACTAGAAAAAGAGAATCAGGATAAAACTAAAATTGAAACCGCAGCCGAAGAATTTGAGCTGGACTGATGCTTTGGGATGAAATCAAAAATATTGACAGCGGCAAAAAGGAAATAAAGAAATTTGCCTACACTGTGGGTGCTGTTTTGATATTGATCGGCGCTGCACTTCTCTTTTTTGATAAAACATCCTGGACGATTTTTGCATCGATCGGTGGACTTCTAATTGCGCTGGGTCTTACCGTTCCTGAACTACTGAAACCGGTGCAGAAAGTATGGATGGCTTTGGCTTTAGTGATGGGATTTTTTATGTCCCGTGTAATTCTGGCGTTGGTATTTTATATTGTTTTAACCCCGATCAGTTTTATTGCCAAACTATTTAGCAAAAGATTTTTGGAATTGAAAATTGATAGGAACCGGCAAAGCTATTGGAACTATCGGGAAAGAATTAAGTATAATCCAAAAAATTCGGAAAGACAATTTTGAGTAAACTATCTACACTATCGGAACTCTGGCTTTTTTTACGCGAGAGAAAAAAATTTTGGCTGATGCCAATTGTAATAATTCTTGTTTTGCTGGGCGGACTAATAATTTTAACTCAAGGTTCAGCGTTGGCTCCGTTTATCTACGCCATTTTTTAAATTGGAGATTTAGACAAAAAATTATTATAATTAAGGCTTAGAAATTTTTGGTCTGAGTAATCGATTAAAAAAAGAATATACGGAGTCCCGCATACGGGATAAAAGTTGGCAGAGC
>CAWGET010000008.1:0-228450 GCA_963821715.1 uncultured Melioribacteraceae bacterium | reverse complement strand
TCCTAAAAAAAAGTTGAATGAACAGCGATTACAGAAAGCTATCAAAAAAGCTCTGGAATGTAAATCTGGAGCTGAAAGAATTGCCCGTGCTTTTGCTAATGCTGGAGGCGCTAAGTTAGCTGTAAAAACGATGAACAATCTAAAATAAAAGCTTTTTGGTCTATTTCATTCCCGTCGATGAAAAATAAATTCTTTCAACTTCTCCAAAGAACTTTTACAATTTTTATTGTCAGGGATTACTTTATCTTCTTGACCTCTTAATTATTAAAGAGGTTATATGTAATTTCCATTTATTTCAATGATATTATTTTAATAAACTTATTATCGTATTCTGTAATTAATCCAATAAAATATACTCCAGACGGTAACTTATCAGAGTTAAAGTTTATTTTGTATTCTCCTATTTCTTTATTTTCATTAAGGAGAGTTTTTACTCTTCTTCCCAACAAATCATATACATATATTTTTATATTCGTCATTTGTGGGATTTTAAATTCGATTATGCTATTAGAGTTGAATGGATTTGGATAGCAGTTTAAGTTGATTCGATCATTTTCTAAAGTCTGCACATTATTTACAGTTGTTGGACTATCTTCAAAATGATAGTCACTGACTGTAATTGTTGTATCACTAAAATTAGTCCCAAATAACTCAATATATGGGCGTAATAGGCTATCTGGGTTCGAAGATTGATAAAGAAATATGCGCTTCTGAGTAGGATATTCTTCATCCTTCATTTTTATAACTAATCCATTATTGGAAATTTCATTTAATACCCAAAGATTGTAAAGTTCTGTAATATCAAGACTAACCCAACCAATATATTCACCAGAAATTATGTTCGTTGTATCATAGACAAATTCACTATGTAATGGAGCTATAATCCCATTTTCACGATAACTTTCATAAATTGGATATAAAGGCTCATCTAAACGTGAAACTGAAAGTTGAAAATCAGTGCTATCTAGAGTCAGATACAATTGCGTTTTGTAAATGTTCATTATGGCTTTTTCAACAGGAATTTGTTGCAAAAATGTTGGAATCGGAATTCTATAGTAATACCTTTCCCACCGTTCATTGCTGTAGGCAAATGTTATTTCTGCATATTCGGGAGAACCAATTTCAACACCTTGATCCCCATAACAAAAATAATTTGTCCCAGATTGATGCGAATACCAGCTTGAAAATTCACAGTCAATTATATAATCATCGCTTAGCTGTAATTTTACTGTCTGAGAATTTGCATTAGTAACAAACAAAAACAGAGAAATTAAAATTAATATGAACCCATTTTTAGTCATTTGTGATTCCTTCCTAAATTACATATAACGAAGTTGCGGCTAACGCGTCCGCCCATAACTGACGGGACACATAGAACCGAAACGCCAATTGTTATGCAAACTGTGCTTAACTTTCTCGTAAGTACAGTTTGCAAAAACGTTATTTAGAACTACTACCTTGAACAAAATGCCGAACAAAAACACAAATGCTAATAACTTAAAAAATTCCATCCCGATTATGCGGTCGCGTTGAGGCGCGGGTTATACACGACTTACTTATTATTTAAAACTAATAACCACTAAATGGACGCTTAACAATAATGCTTAAAATATTTTTTAAATAAATTATTGAATTTGCAATCTAATTTTAATTGAATCAGTATTTGAAATTAAATGATAAACAGTGTCGGCTGCTGAATTATATTCCCAAATTTTCCAACCTTGTTTGTAAGCAAACATTTGTTCATAGTCTACTGGTGGTTTGGATGCAAAAGCAAATCCAAATTGAAACTTTCCATTAATTGTGTAACTAAGTGGTGCAGAAAAACGTGAATATTTTCCAATTAATTCACCGAATGAAAGAGAATCTAACATTGAAATTAAGCTATCTATCATATTTGAATCACAAAACCCAACCAAAACGCTATCAAGATTTGTTAGGGTACTACATCAATTATTACTCCTTTAATTTGAGCAGTAGGTCGTTGGTTGGTTCTGTAGTTCTCGTACAACCAATCAATAATAGTGAAGCAATAAATACGAAAAATAATTTCATAAAATTCCCAAGTATTTGTATAAATTCTAAAAAAGATTTTAATTGACTAAGTGTATAACGGCGTCTATAGAAAAGAAAGTCAAGAGAAAACAGTGATACATTGAGATATATTTCAATCTCTTAACTTTGGTCTCACATTAAATTTATAACCGTCGTTTGTTATTAGTTTTTCTGTTTTTAGATCTACTTTTTTTGCTCGCTATTAATTTTACAGCTTGTTTTACCACGCGTCTATTTGAGCTCTTTTTTGGCTACGGCAAATTTTAGTATAAACATAGGAGCGGTTAACCGTTGCGTTGGAATGTTTCTGGTTTTTGCCGAACTTCACACGCCGTTATGAACTCTTTCTCCCACTGTTTAGTATTTCCTTTTACTTGTAAGTATACTAATAACATATTACTCCATTAAACTTTTATGCTGCCGTTTGATTCAATATTTCTTTGCTCTTTTTGTATGGTTTATATTTGTCCCCGTTTTTTATTATTGCCAAGCTTATTTTTGCTATATATCTTGCAACCATATTTCTTGCTTTTTGATCGGTTAATTTCTTTTCACTTATTAAGTAATTATAATATTCTTTTATAGGATTGTTATAATATATACTTCGCAATGCCGCTGATCTGTAAACACTCTTCAGCCTTCTTGAATACCTTGGTGTTCTTTTCCCGTAACTCCTTCCCCCGCTGAACTTTTCGTGTTTCACTAATCCGCAGTAGCTCAAATAATTATTTGGTTTCTTAAATCTTTTTGAATCTATTACTTGGGCTAATATTGTTACACTGCTTATTGTTCCTATTCCGGGGATGGTCTTTAGATTTCTTAATGTTTTGTTCTTTGTTATTATTCTTTCAAATTCCTTTTCATATTCCTCTTTCTTAGTGTAATATTTTTCTATGTCTTCTTCTAGTTGACTTAAAATGAATTTCTTGATCTTATTTTTGGTTATTATTTTATCCTTTTTATGCGACTTGTTCTCTGCCCGGTATATTGCCGATTTTTGATTCTGGAGTCTTACACCGGCGCCAACAAGATCATTATATGAGCTTACTAGCATTCTTAATTCATATAATGAACTTGTAGTATGAAATACTTCTTTTAGTAATCCGTTTTTAAGCAGCAAAGACAACTTAGCTGCATCTATTTTATCGTTCTTCGGACCTTCGCTTAGAAGTCTGTTTCTGTATGGATCACAAATAATTATATTATCAACATAATCGAAAAGTTCAACGAATAACCATTGGCTTGATGTAGATTCTTCTATTGTCAATATTTTTTTACCTTTCAATTTATTAAGGTAATCTTTCAAGTCTAATAAGTCAGTTGGCACATCAATTACTTTAGGGTCATTCATGTTTTTTGTTAGCCTTGCAATGGACATATTTACCAAAGACCAGTCGACAGCAATATAATGATCAAATTGATCTATGAAATATGGATAACTATTGTCTTTGCAATCATTAACACTTATTTTATTTTTATTCATTTTAGGTCTCATTACTTTGTTAGAGATGCCATAATTTATTCCGTTTATTCGGAATATGCACCTGCAAAGTTTGTGAGACCTTCTTTTCTAATTTACCGTTGCAAATAACACGTCCGCCCAGAAGCAGCAATGCCACGTTACCCACAAATGCCGATAACTTTGAGCCGTGCTTATCTTTAATCGAAAGCACGGCGGTACTTAGTTTATTAAAACTACTTTGCCGAACACAATGTTTGCAAGAACTACTACCCTACAGCAATTCGATTTGACCGCATCTTCTCGCGGTCGGGTTGATTTGCTTGTTAGCTGTTTTCTTAATATGCAGCTTTATAATTTATATTTATCTGTCTTTTGGTAACTTGATTCGATTTTACTTCTGCTGACATTAGATAACCTTCACCATTAGACTCGCTTCCGAAAAAAAGAGAATCTTCTTTTGCGAAAAAGCTATACTTACCTTCCGGGAGAACTATCTCAAAAAATCCGTCAGAATCAGATTTAATTTTTGTTATTAACTCGGAATTAATTTCTTTTATCAATGGGTATTGATTATCGTCCCTTATAACTAAACTTCCTTTGGTTGCCTCATAGACATATATCTCTCTAACTACAGGTGTAATAGTTCCATCTGGACTACCAGGCATAAAGTCTCCTTCCCAAAACCATACATTTCCCCAAACTCCTTCAGAAATTGTGACTTTATAAGAATTATCAAGAGGATATAAATTTTCAGTTGGATTTTTATCGCAAGAAAAAAGTAAATACAAAAGAATAGCGAATACAAAAATTCTACTTACTTTATTTTTCTTCATAACCTCACCATTTTGTTAAAACAGCTAACGACGTTGCGGTTAACCCGTCCGCCCAAAAACCAGTAACCGGTTAAAAAACGCAAAGCAAAAAATTAAGCCGAAGGCGCTTAAATTTCCTAACAAGCGCCGAAGGCAAAAATATTTATTTTACAGAACCAATTCAAAAAGCTACTTTGTTAAAAAGAGAAAAACCAGAAACAGAAAAATGCCGAACCTGAAAACGCGGTCGGTGTTGAACCGCTGGTTAGCCCTTATAAATTTTCTATAATCTCTTTTATTTGATTTTTAAATTCAGGAATATCATTTTCAATAATATCCCATACAATTTTGGCGTCTATTCCAAAATATTCGTGGACAAGCAAATTTCTTAATCTCACTATCTCACGCCATTCTATTTCAGAATATAAAGTTTTGAAATGTTCCGTCAGGTGATTTGCAGCTTCTCCAATTATTTCCAGTTGTTTTACAGTAGCATATTGCATCATCGAATTAGATTCAAAATCATCATATGCAATTTCAGAAGTGTAATTTTCAATTTCTAAAATTGCATCAAAGATATGTTCGATTCTGGTTTTATCGCCTATTCTACTTCTCATAAATCAATATTTTATCATTTTCGATGAAAGGTTTAATATATTTTGAAATTCCGGCGCTCGAAAGTAAATCTACTTTTTTGTTAAGAAGATTCTCAAGTTCTAATTCCATTCTCACAAATTCTAATCCTATTGGTTTTGAATAATCCAATTCAACAATAATATCAATGTCGCTTGTTTCATCAGATTCATTCCTCGCTTCAGAACCGAAAAGATAAGCCCTTAGAACCGGTTTCTTTTTAAAGAACCCCTTTAATTGATTTATTAGATTAGCGTTCATAATTAGCAGACTTTATAATGAATTTGTTTAAAAATAAATTAAAATTATTGAAAAGTCATTATGATTTTTAATAGGGCTAACGGCTTTGCGGTTAAGCCGGTCCGCCCCAAACAAGCCGGCTTGCTAAAAAACGCAAAGCCAAAAATTACGTAGCCGAAGGTTTGTATTTTTCCATTTGCAACAAACCGAAGGCAAAATATTTTATTTAACAGAACCAATTTAAAAAGCTACTTGGTTAAAAAACGAAAACCCAAAAACTGCAAAAAACTCCACGAGAAAACGCGGTCGGCTTGAACCGCTGGTTATACCAAAAAATAAATAACTGATTATGGAATAAATTTTTATTTTTAGCTTTTGAATAAAAAATTCTGGAAAATTCTATCAAGTTATTATTTTTTCTTGACTTCAGAATTTAAAGCCAAACACAGAAAATCTAAATCTGAAATAAACCTGAATTTTTAAAAACTATAAACCTACAACAAACTTATTTTCGAAAAGAAAATTAAATCAAAAATGAGCGCTTTAACAATTTAAATTTTGATATGAAAAATTTTGAATTTTTTCTATAAACCAGAAATTCGATTAATTCTTAACCTTAAAACTCAAGCGCTAATTTGCTACTAAAAACATAAACTCAAACTTTTAAAACCACCAGTAAGCTTTTAACGAAAAAAACTCCTCGTTTAGAACTATTTAATTTTTAATGCCAAAAAAAGCCGGCGAAACTCTTCTTTAAAACCAAAATTTATTCAACCCGAAAATTGAAGTAACCTAAATTTACTAAGTCCCAAAAACTGAAATTAATTGAAATGAAAAATCAAACCCAAAACGAAAATTCCGGATTTATAAAATATTATATTTTTTCAACGACTCAAATTTTTAAAGGAAAAATCAAAAAACAACTCTATCAAAAAAGTATAAAAAACTTTAAAATCCTGTATTTGAAAACTAATTTAAACCAAGGTATAACGGCGTCTATAGAAAAGAAAGTCAAGAGAAAACAGTGATACATTGAGATATATTTCAATCTCTTAACTTTGGTCTCACATTAAATTTATAACCGTCGTTTGTTATTAGTTTTTCTGTTTTTAGATCTACTTTTTTTGCTCGCTATTAATTTTACAGCTTGTTTTACCACGCGTCTATTTGAGCTCTTTTTTGGCTACGGCAAATTTTAGTATAAACATAGGAGCGGTTAACCGTTGCATTGGAATGTTTCTGGTTTTTGCCGAACTTCACACGCCGTTATGAACTCTTTCTCCCACTGTTTAGTATTTCCTTTTACTTGTAAGTATACTAATAACATATTACTCCATTAAACTTTTATGCTGCCGTTTGATTCAATATTTCTTTGCTCTTTTTGTATGGTTTATATTTGTCCCCGTTTTTTATTATTGCCAAGCTTATTTTTGCTATATATCTTGCAACCATATTTCTTGCTTTTTGATCGGTTAATTTCTTTTCACTTATTAAGTAATTATAATATTCTTTTATAGGATTGTTATAATATATACTTCGCAATGCCGCTGATCTGTAAACACTCTTCAGCCTTCTTGAATACCTTGGTGTTCTTTTCCCGTAACTCCTTCCCCCGCTGAACTTTTCGTGTTTCACTAATCCGCAGTAGCTCAAATAATTATTTGGTTTCTTAAATCTTTTTGAATCTATTACTTGGGCTAATATTGTTACACTGCTTATTGTTCCTATTCCGGGGATGGTCTTTAGATTTCTTAATGTTTTGTTCTTTGTTATTATTCTTTCAAATTCCTTTTCATATTCCTCTTTCTTAGTGTAATATTTTTCTATGTCTTCTTCTAGTTGACTTAAAATGAATTTCTTGATCTTATTTTTGGTTATTATTTTATCCTTTTTATGCGACTTGTTCTCTGCCCGGTATATTGCCGATTTTTGATTCTGGAGTCTTACACCGGCGCCAACAAGATCATTATATGAGCTTACTAGCATTCTTAATTCATATAATGAACTTGTAGTATGAAATACTTCTTTTAGTAATCCGTTTTTAAGCAGCAAAGACAACTTAGCTGCATCTATTTTATCGTTCTTCGGACCTTCGCTTAGAAGTCTGTTTCTGTATGGATCACAAATAATTATATTATCAACATAATCGAAAAGTTCAACGAATAACCATTGGCTTGATGTAGATTCTTCTATTGTCAATATTTTTTTACCTTTCAATTTATTAAGGTAATCTTTCAAGTCTAATAAGTCAGTTGGCACATCAATTACTTTAGGGTCATTCATGTTTTTTGTTAGCCTTGCAATGGACATATTTACCAAAGACCAGTCGACAGCAATATAATGATCAAATTGATCTATGAAATATGGATAACTATTGTCTTTGCAATCATTAACACTTATTTTATTTTTATTCATTTTAGGTCTCATTACTTTGTTAGAGATGCCATAATTTATTCCGTTTATTCGGAATATGCACCTGCAAAGTTTGTGAGACCTTCTTTTCTAATTTACCGTTGCGGTTAACCCGTCCGCCCATAACTTGCAGCCGGTTTAAAAACGCAAAGCCAAAAATTAAGCCGAAGGTTTGTAACTTTCCTTACACAAACCGAAGGCAAAAATATTTATTTAACAGAACCAATTCAAATGACAACTTTGTTAAAAAACAAAACCCGAAAACAGAAAAATGCCGCACTTGAAAACGCGGTCGGGTTGGACCGCTGGTTAGGCATTATTAATTTTTAAAAATCAATCTTGATTGGTTCAAAATAATTCCAACCGCCGGTGTAAGCATCAACAAAACCTGGTAATATTCCGGTTACAAAATCTAAAACGAACCAACCAGAACCAATTTTAGGATACACTTCTACTAGATTTTCTTTTTCACCTGATTTAATAAGCAAAATGTGAGGTTTATTTTTTCGAAGTTGTATTGTTTTAATTTCTTTTTCAAGATATTCATCATCAATTTCTGAATATGTTCTACCATACTTAGAATTAACAGGTATTTCAACTCCATCTTTTGTGTAAACTTTTATTTCATCAGAAGACGTCACAATTTCAACTTTATCCTCATAGCCGCTCATAATTGTTGCGCAACCAAATAAATTAAAACTTAATAACGATATAATAAAAACGGATATAACTAATTTCATTATTGCTCCAATATTAAGATGCCTAACTATTACTTATACTGCACGTGATTATTAGTTAAAGAACGTATATATGCACGTGCTTGCATAAATACGTTCCATTTATTTCCAAATATACTTAAAATCAAACTATTTAAAATAGTTCGTGCATATATATCATACTTTAAAATATCAATCTAAAGGACTTTTTACCCCAACACCTCTGTTTAGTACATGAGTGTAAATCATTGTAGTCCTCAATGATTTATGTCCCAATAATTCCTGTATCGTTCTAATATCGTAACCATTCTCCAGTAGATGCGTGGCAAACGAATGTCTGAAAGTATGTGGAGAAGCAGGCTTTATTATTCCGGCTTTTTTAACAGCCTCTTTAACCGCTCTCTGTACGGTACTCTCGTGTATATGCCATCTGAATATTATCCCGTTTTCCTCGTCTTTAATAAATTTGTCTGCGGGAAATACATATTGCCAGCCAAATTCTTTTCCTCCGTTCGGGTACTTCCTTTTAAGCGCATAAGGTAATTTAGTTTCACCTTTTCCATTTTTCAGATCAGCTTTATGTTTTAAAAAAACTTGGTTCAGATTCTCTTTTAATTCCGGGATGATCGAATTAGGAAGAATTGTATACCTGTCTTTTTCTCCTTTTCCATCCCTTACTACTATCTGCCTATAATCGAAATCAATATCTTTGATTCTTAATTTTAACGCTTCCGAAAGCCTCAATCCGCTCCCGTAAAGAAGTGAAACTATAATTTTGTTCGTATCTTCAAGAAAATTGAAAACAGCTGCAACCTCTCTCTTCGACAAAACAACAGGTAAATGTCTTACCCTGGCGGCTCTCTTTATTTCTTCAATCCAGCCTACATCTTCTTTCAATATCTCTTTATATAAAAAGAGGATTGCCTGTAAAGCCTGATTTTGAGTTGCGGCGGAAACATTTCTTTCAACAGCTAAATAGTTTACAAATTCTCTTATATCAGATTTCTTTAAATTAGATGGATGCGCTTTATTATGATAAAAAATGAATCTCTTTATCCAGCTAATGTAAATACTTTCTGTCCTTAGGCTGTAATGCCTAATTCGCATTAAATTTCTAATTTCGCTTATCAGCTTTGGCTTCTTTTCTGTACCTCTTTTTGTTTTACCAACAGTATTTAATTCGTAATTCATTATAATTTATAATCCTGCAATTTGATTATAAATATATTGCGGGATATTAATGAATGTATATGGAAATTTTTATATAATAAATCGTGAAGTACGATTTCAGGTTTAAAAGAATTGCTTGTTTCGAGTGGTTTCAACAAACAGAACCAATTATTATTCTTAATAGATAAAAATAAAAAAATCAGATAAAAAAATCTATTTTAAAATTACTTTTTTGTTTCGGATATTTTTATGTAATGTTCCGCCGTTGTAAGTACTTTAGGAATATATTCATCCAAACTTTCGTTATAGAGTCTTGTACCTCCGGCATGAAAATGACCTCCGCCGCCGAATTCTCCCGCGAGTTTATTGATAGGAATGTCTCCTTTTGAACGGAAACTTATTTTAAATCCGTCCTTCAATTCATAAAAAAGGAGACCTATTTTTACATCCTTAACAGACATACAGTAACTTACAAATCCGTCCACGTCGGCTTCAATGGCGCCCGTATCTTCAATAGCTTTCTGAGTAACCAGCATATACGCGATCTTCCCTTCTCCATATAAGGATAATGTAGAAAGAGATTGAGCGAGCAGTTTAAATTTACTAAAATCATTTTTGTAATAAATCTCATCACTTATTGTCTCGGGATTAACACCCGCTTCAATAAGGTGCGAAACAATTCGATGAGTTCTTGCGGTTGTTCTTTCGTATCGGAATGAACCGGTATCCGTAATAATTCCGGCGTAAATCTGAACGGCTATGTCTTTATCTAATTCAACAATATTTGTCTGCTCAATTAAATCGAAAATAATTTCTGCCGTCGCTGCGTAGTTATCGTCTATAAATAAATAATCCACAAATTCCGTCGCGTCCTTATGATGATCAATACAAATTTTCATCGCATCGCTTTCAGTGAACTTTTTTTCCATACTAACAATCCGGTTCGCCTGATTCAAATCCAGAACCACAATGGCGTCAACTTCATCAAAATATTTATCGTGTTCGGAAGGTTCGTATTTTTCTATAACATTATTTGGATCAAGAAAATGTAGGTTATAAGGAGTTTCACTATGGTTAACAATCCTCACATCTTTATTCAGCTTGCGTAAAACAAAATATAACGCCAGCGCTGAACCAAGCGCATCAGCATCGGGATTAACGTGAGTAGTAAGCAAAAAACTTTTATTCTGCTCTAACAGCGAGCGTAACTTTGTAAAATCTATCATAATATTATTTTGTTTTTAAAAGATGTAAAACTTGCAAAAAATATTTCTTAATTCATAGGGAATACTGAATAATAATAAGAAGGCAATCAGACTAACCGGAAATGGTTTTTACGTTATTTAATCTAGGAACTTAAATGTACTTTTGGTTTTAATCCTTTGCGCTATATCTTTCGATAAAAAAAAGCCGGAATAAATTTACTTTCCGGCTTTCATCAAATAAATTAAAGATATTTAATCTTCAAACTGCTCTTCAACTTCGTGATCGTCATTTACATTCCAAGTATTTCCCGTGTAGAGCAATGATTTCAAATCACCCTTTCCTTTCTTTTCGATAACCTCATCAACCTGCCGTTGAACTCCGCCGTCGTAAGTTTCTTTTAAAACCTGTCGAAAGACTCCGATCGGTGTCGGCATATTTGGATTATCGGAAAGATGAGCGAGTATAAATGCTCTTACAGGCGATTCATCAAATTCATTGTGAACAAGAAGATCATCTACCGAATATTTACCTTCACTTAAATCTACAACTTCGGGAGTAAATCCGTTAAGTCTAATCCCCTTCTGGTTATCTTTCCCAAAAAGTAACGGTTTATCGTGTTCCAATTCCACTACGTTATCCGGACGCGTTTCTTTATTTGTCATATGTTCGTATGCGCCGTCGTTAAAAATGTTGCAGTTCTGATAAACTTCAACAAATGCGGTACCTTTATGGTCGGCGGCGCGTTTCATCATTGCTTTCAGATGTTTCGCGTCGCGGTCCAGTGAACGTGCAACAAAAGTAGCTTCTGCGCCCAGCGCCAGTGAAACCGGATTAAACGGATAATCGACGCTTCCGTAAGGTGTGCTTTTTGTCACTTTACCTTTTTCCGAAGTCGGTGAATACTGCCCTTTTGTTAAACCGTAAATTTGATTATTGAAGAGCATAATTTTTATGTCAACATTCTTTCTGCAAGTATGTATAAAATGATTTCCTCCGATGCTGAGCAGATCGCCGTCTCCGGTAGCAACCCAAACCGAAAGATCCGGCCGGCTTATCTTCAAACCTGATGCAATTGCAGGAGCTCTGCCGTGTATACTGTGGAAACCGTATGTGTTCATGTAATATGGAAATCTGCTCGAACATCCGATACCGGAGATCCAGACAAATTTTTCTTTTGGAATTCCAAGGTCCGGAAGAATTCTTTGAGACTGTGCCAATATTGAATAATCCCCGCAGCCCGGACACCATCTTACATCCTGGTCAGTTGAAAAATCTTTAGCCGTCAATTTTATTTCGGGCACATCTATATTATTTGCCATTGTTTCCTCCGAGCATTTCTTTTATTTTTTCTTCAATCTCACCTGATTTGAAAGGCAAACCTTTTATCTTTGTTAATGATTCTACAGGAAGCAGAAACTCGCTCTTAATTATTTTAGCAAGTTGTCCAAGGTTCAATTCAGGAATAAGAATTTTTTTGAATCTTCTTAAAACATCCACTGTGTTTTTCGGCATTGGATTAAGATATTTTAAATGAGCCTGCGAAACATTCATGCCGGATTTTCTGGCTTTTTCAACAGCCTCTGTAATAGCGCCGTAAGTTCCGCCCCATCCTAAAATCAATAATTCGCCTTCCTCGCTGCCCATCACATTCAAGTCGGGTATATCTTGCTGAATCTGTTTAACTTTTTTATCCCTCATCTTAACCATAAACTCATGGTTATCAGGATCGTAGCTAACATTTCCGTAAATATGGGATTTTTCCAAACCGCCTATTCTATGTTCGAGCCCCGGAGTTCCCGGTCTGGCCCAAGGCCGGCTTAAATTTTCGTCTCTTTCATAAGGCTGGAAATTTTCCGCATCGGTATAATACTCAGCATTAATTTCCGGTAAGGTATTCAAATCCGGTAACCGCCATGGTTCTGCTCCGTTGCCGATGTACCCGTCGCTTAAAAGAATTACAGGCGTCATATATTTCAGCGCAATCCTGGAAGCTTCCATAGCGGTAATAAAGCAGTCGCTTGGGCTTGAAGCTGCAATAACGGGAATAGGAGCTTCTCCGTTTCGTCCGTAAATAGCCTGCATAAGATCGGATTGTTCGGTTTTTGTTGGAAGACCGGTACTCGGGCCTCCGCGCTGTACATTCACAATTACAAGGGGAAGTTCAGTCATCACAGCCAATCCCATCGCTTCGGTTTTTAATGCCATTCCCGGACCGCTTGTAGTTGTTAACGCTAAAGAACCGCCGAATGACGCGCCGATTGCCGAAGTAATTCCGCCAATTTCGTCTTCAGCCTGAAAAGTTCTTACGTTATAATTTTTATACTTACTTAAGAAATGAAGAATTTCCGAAGCCGGAGTTATCGGATATGAACCAAGGAATAAAGGAAGTTCGCTTTTCAGCGCTGCGGCAACCATTCCGAGTGCAATTGCTTCGTTGCCCGAAATACTTCTGTAGGTTCCCTTTCTTAATTCCGCCGGTTTAACTTCAAATCTTGTTTCAAAAATTCTTGTGGAATCACCGAAGTAATATCCGGCTTTTAATACTTTTTGATTTGCGTCAACCAAATCCTGATCTTTCTTGAACTTTTGAGCTATCCATTTGATCGTCGGTTCAAGAGGTCTTTGGAAAAGCCAGTACATAATACCCAGCGCGAAGAAATTTTTACACCGGGTAATTTGTTTAGGACTGAGAGTACTTTCCTTCAAAGCATTTGTGGTAAGATTAGTTATTGGCACCTGATAAACCTGATAGCCCGAAAGAGTATCATCTTCCAATGGATTTCCTTCGAAGCCCGCCATTTTTAAATTCTTTGTGTCGAAAGCATCAGTGTTAATTATTATAATGCCATGTTTTTTCAATTCTTTTAAATTTATTTTTAACGCGGCAGGATTCATCGCTACTAGCACGTCTGGATTATCACCCGGAGTAAAAACATCGCTGGAACTAAAATGCAGTTGAAATCCGCTGACGCCGTATAAAGTTCCTGAAGGAGCGCGAATTTCGGCAGGATAATCGGGTAAAGTATTTAAATCGTTTCCTACCAGCGCTGTGGTGTCGCTGAATTGACTTCCCGTGAGCTGCATTCCATCACCGGAGTCTCCGGCAAATCTTACAGTTACGTCCTCAAGGGTTCTAACTTCTTTTTCCATTTTGAATTATCTCTTTTCTTTTGAAAAATTAATTATTTTACTAACCTAAATATGATTTATTGATAATGCAATAGTTAAATTGACTAATTTACATTTGAAATTATATCCATAAATTCATCGGCGTTTACAAAACCGGTTATACGCTCTACTTCCTCACCGTCGGAATTAAAAATAATTATTGTAGGCATTCCTACAATGTTAAACTCATTCCTTATCCGTTCGGTTTCTTCCGATAAACTTTTTGTCATATCAACTTTATAAGCGTCGAAATTTTTTGTCGCGGCAATTACGTCTGCGTCCGAAAAAGTAATTGCGTCTAGTTCCTTACATGGTATACACCAATCCGCATAAAAATCGATGATCATTTTATTGCTGCTGCTTTGCGAAGTATTAAATTGTTCCATTGTAAATGTCTGCCAATCGGGCGAGACTTTTTCCTGAGGATAAAGCAGATAGAGTGAAAACCCGATAACCACTACGGAAAAGATGATCTTGAAATAGCGGAATCCTTTAACGTTATTCCCCATTTTATCGAATATTAAAAGATACCCCGCCGAAAATAACATAAACAAAGGAAGAGTAAATTCGCTTATAGATTTTGGGAGAAGCGGATTAATGAAATAGATAGCCATTCCCAAAAGAATAAATCCGAAAATATGTTTAACGCCTTCCATCCATAAACCTGCTCTCGGAAGATCTTTTATTTTTCCCGAAAAAACTGCGAGGAAAATATATGGAGTTCCCAAACCGACAGCCAGTGTGAAGAACATCCAGAAGCCGAACACCGGATCTCCTTTTGCTCCAACATAAGTTACAAGTCCCAGAACAAATGGCCCGATACAAGGAGCGGCTACAATGCCCATCGTCAAACCCATAAAGAAGGCGCCGAATATTCCCGACTTAGCTCCCCCCGCTTTCATTACAAGAGAATCGGGAAGTTTGAATTCGTAAACTCCGAACATACTTAAGGAAAGCACAATAAAAATAAGCGCAATTACAACTATTACAATTGGATTCTGGAGCAGCGCGCCAAATACGGATCCGCTTAATGCGGTTATAACTCCTACTATCGAATAGGTTAAAGCCATACCTAAAACGTAAAGCAGACCGAGCATAAAAAGTTTACCCGATTTACCTTCGCTCTGTCCGCCGAAATATCCGATTGTTATTGGGATTAACGGATATACACACGGAGTTAAATTGAGCGCAAGCCCGCCGAGAAAAACTAAAATTAGGCTTACCAGCAGCCCGGATGATTCCAGCCTCGATGCGAGCGAGTCTTCGCCGCCTGAAATTTCTTCGGTATAAGAAATATCCAACTCCGAAAATATTTCAGAATTAATTTCCTGTATTTGAGTCTGGTTATCTACAATCTCTATTTCAATTTCTTTTTTAATATCCTGCGGCGGCATACAGGTGGCATCGTTGCACGCCTGGTAAGTAAAAGTAACGGGAATTTTCTGCACGCCGGGTTCAATGTCTTCGGGAATTTTAACAATTACTCCGACTACAAATTCTTCTTCGAATACCGAGACCGGTTCAGTGGAAAAACCAAACTTAACTTCCGTTGCTTCCGGGAATTTTGTTGTAATTATTTCGAATGAATCGGAATCAATTTTCAATTCACTCGGAATGAGAAAATCTTCGTTTGGAGTATTTGAATTTATGTGCCACGTTTCTTCAATTGTACCGCGGACAGCAATTTTAAGTTCGCTTCCCGCGTGTATTTTATCGAACGATTTTAACAGTTCAATTTTTATCAATTCCTGATCTGGACCAAACTGCGCAAATAAATTTATTGTTAATAATAAAAACCAACCTAAAAAAATATTTTTTTTGCTAATCATTTACCTATCTCCACCGCTGAACAATCGGATATCTTCTTCCGTAACCAAATGCTTTATCGGATACCCGCAATACCGGCGCGGCTTGTTTTCTTTTAAATTCATTAAGATCGACTAATCTTAAAATTTTATTCGCTAAATCTTTATCTTTAATTACTTCCGCAATATGATTTAGTTCCTTATTCTCTTCAAGATACATTCTTAATATTTGGTCTAGCAGATCGTATGGCGGTAAAAAATCCTGATCAGTCTGACCATGTTTTAATTCCGCCGAAGGAGGTTTGTTTATTATCTCCTTAGGAATTATTTCCTCTTCTCTGTTTATATACTCTGCTATTTTATAAACATCCGTTTTATACACATCGCCGATAACCGCAAGCGCTCCGTTCATATCGCCGTACAATGTTGCGTAACCAACAGCCATTTCCGATTTATTCCCGGTAGCAAGCAGCAGAGAATTAAACTTGTTCGAAACCGCCATCAATAATAATCCGCGAGTTCTTGCCTGAATATTCTCTTCGGTAACGTCCTCTTCCGTCCCCTCAAACACGGGCGAAAGCTGTTCCACAATAGTTTCAAAAATCGGTTTTATTGGAACAACATTATGTTTGATGCCGAGATTTTCGATAAGTTTCTCGGAATCTTTTATGCTGCCTTCGCTCGAATATTGTGAAGGCATCAGCAGAACGCCCACGTTTTCCTTCCCGAGCGCCCGAACTGCAATGTAAGTTACCAGCGCGGAATCCATTCCGCCGCTTAATCCTACTAACGCTTTTTTGAACCCGGTTTTTTTAGCGTAATCTTTAACTCCGAGAATTAACGAACTTAAAACTTCCTCTTCAAATTTTTCTATTATGCGAACTTCTTCGTCGTATTTTTTTTCCGTGTCGAAGACTAAATAATCTTCTTCATATTTATTGCCGAGCAATACCAGTTTTCCTTCTTCATTAAAACACATACTCGCACCGTCAAATACCAGATCGGTCTGTGCTCCGACACAGCAAACATAAGCCAAAGGAAGTTTATCCGTCTTAGTTAAAACGGAAAGCATTTTATAACGGTCTTTTCTTTTACCGAAAGAATACGGGCTGGCGGAAATATTAATGAGAAGAGTCGCTCCGTCATCAACCAATTTTTGTACGGGATCAAAATAGTATCTTCGCTTCTTCCAAAAATCTACGTCGTTCCAAATATCTTCGCAAACGGAGATTCCTAATTTTTCTCCCTTGAATTCGTGTAGAAAAACTTCGCTGGCCGATTCAAAATACCGTACTTCATCGAATACATCGTAATTTGGAATAAGTGTTTTATTTTGGATGAATTGAATTTTGCCGGTGTAGCAAAGAATTGCGGAGTTAAAAATATCGGTTCCGACTTCGTCGGGGTCTTCCGTAATTGAACCGAAGATCAGTCCGACATCGGAAGTTTTTTCGGCAATAGTTTGCGCAGCTTTTCGAAGAGTTTCGCGGAATTCTTTTTTTTCAACGAGGTCTAATGGAGGATAACCGCAAAGAGCCAATTCGGGAAAAATCACCAAATCAACATTATCTTTTCCGGCTCTTGCGTATCCTTTTATTATTTTTTCTTTATTGCCTTCAATATCTCCTATTATAGGATTGATTTGGCATAAAGCTATTTTCATCTGGATAAATGAATTTTTATTTTTATATATCGTTAAAACTTAACTAACACTTAAGGTTATTTCAACATATTTATTTTTTTATTTTCGTTTTTTGAGATAGAAAACCGCGAAATTGCAAATTAAGAATTTTCGCTTTAGTGTTTTGCAGCTACCATTTTCATTCAAATCATCTTAAAAATTATTTCTTTGAATTGATATGTGAGAATCTGTGAATCATTTGTGAAAATCTGTGATATATATTTTAAACTTAATACATAAATTCAATAGGATTTAACATTATCTTAACATTAGGGAATTAGGATTTACCGGAGATTAAGCATAAATTTGAATCCAACTATTTCATCTTTTTTTACTACTCGATCTTAACCAACTCCATATAAAATAAGGATCTACTGAAATGAAAAAACTTTTAGTTTTTTTTGTACTACTGCTAAACACAATTTTATTTAGTCAGAATTTTCAACTCCATTACGATTTTGGCGAAGATCGGGATTATTTAACATCAACTTTTGAGATGTTTAAGACTGACGAATACGGCGCGACTTTTTTATTTTTCGATATGGATTATGATAATCCGGGCAACCGATCAGTTTCTCTCGCATATATGGAAATTGCGCGCTATATCAATCTTCCCTTTGCCGAGGGACTTTCAGCTACAGTGCAGTATAACGACGGAACAGCGCCCTGGGGACCTTTGGGTCACGTTTGGTTATTCGGTTTTAGCTATCCCGTCGATCTCGGTTTTATAACTTTCAATACTGATTTGCTTTATCGCACCGCTTACGGATCCGATTCACCCGACGCACAGTTAACTCTTGTTTGGTATAAAACTTTATTGGAGAATAAAATTGAGTTAAGCGGATTTTTTGACGTCTGGAGTCAGGATGAATTTGGAACGGAAGACAAAGAATACGTAGTATTAACCGAACCGCAAATATGGTATCATGTTACTAAGCACATTGCGATTGGAACAGAAATAGAAATAAGCAAAAACTTTTTGCCTTCGGAAGATTGGGAAGTTATGCCAACTGTTGCCGGTAAATGGACATTTTAATTTAGGAGAAAATTGATGGAAAAATTTTTTAAGATGGATTCCAACAAAACGAATGTCCGGACTGAAATTATTGCGGGCATAACCACATTCCTTTCGATGATGTATATAATTGTAGTAAATCCGGCGGTTATTTCGGCGACAGGAATGCCTTTCAGCGGGATTTTAACGGCAACTATTCTCGTAAGCGCATTCAGCAGCATAATGATGGGTATTTACGCGAACAATCCTATTGCCGTTGCGCCGGGAATGGGTTTAAACGCTTTTTTTACTTATTCTGTTGTCCTCGGAATGGGGATAAAATGGGAAGTAGCGCTCGGCGCTGTCTTTTGGTCGGGAATAATTTTTCTGCTTCTGTCGGTATTCAATATACGGACACATATCGTTAAAGCCATACCAAAGCAGCTTCGTTTTGCTATCTCGGCGGGAATCGGATTATTCATAACTCTCATCGGATTTGTAAACGCAGGTTTTATAGTTAGCAATCCGGCAACAATTGTAGGGCTTGGAGAAATGAATCCGGTGACTATTACTTTTATTGTCGGCTTGTTTATTACCGCCATCCTTGTTGTAAGAAAAGTAAAAGGAGCGTTGATATTTGGAATTATTCTCACAACCTTGATCGCAATTCCGTTAGGAAGATTTTACGGCGGCGGAGAAGCGTTGGTAAACTGGCAGGGAATTTTTTCCGCTCCCGATTTCTCCGTATTTTTCCAATTGGATTTAATCGAGTCTCTAAGATTTGCTATTCTTCCTGTAATTTTTGCTTTCCTGTTTACCGATATGTTCGATAGTCTTTCAACTTTTGTGGGAGTTGCCGAAGCGGCTAATTTGATTGACGAAAAAGGCGAGCCGAGAAATGTTAAAGAATCTCTCGTTGTTGATGCCGTTTCAACTACAATTTCGGGATTATTTGGAACGAGTTCCGGTACAGCTTATATTGAATCGGCAACCGGAATTGAAGAAGGAGGAAGAACAGGTTTAACTGCAGTTGTAACCGGACTGCTATTCTTACCATTTATTTTTTTCTCTCCGTTATTATCAATTGTTCCGGGCATCGCAACCGCTCCGGCGCTTGTGCTGGTCGGCGCTTTTATGATGAAGCCTGTTTCAAAA
This sequence comes from uncultured Melioribacteraceae bacterium, assembly GCA_963821715.1. Lineage (GTDB taxonomy): Bacteria > Bacteroidota > Ignavibacteria > Ignavibacteriales > Melioribacteraceae > CAWGET01. The sequence goes on along the minus strand of CAWGET010000008.1, from coordinate 208,941 downwards.
ATAAATTGGGGAAAATTAGACGACTCAATTCCGGCTTTCATCGCTTTAATTTTAATCCCGACAACTTATTCTATTACTCAGGGAATTATTTGGGGATTTATAAGTTGGACAGTAATAAAACTTGCAACTGGAAAATGGGATGAAGTTACCCCAACTCTTGTAATAATCGATCTGTTTGCAATTTTGGCTTTATTTGTTTAGAAAATGATTTGTTGATTAGTCGATTTGATGGATTGCAAAATATGGTAGGGACAAGTAGCGACTTGTCCCTACATCTTGCACTGCTTTACTTCTTAAGACATAGACATTCACAGACCTGCCTCTCGTCAGACAGGTCTGCATTATTAATTATGTAGTTTTCGTTTCCAGCGATTCTGCTCTTCTCTTAGCAAAGAGCGATCTTATCTTTTCTTCCATTCTTTCGAAAAGGATATATAATATCGGGATAACGAGCAGCGTAAGAAGAGTAGTTGTTATTAGTCCTCCAATTACCGCTCTTGCTAATGGCGACCAGGTTTCAGATCCGGAGCCTAATTCAACTGCCAGCGGAACCATTCCGAGGATTGTTGTAAGCGCAGTCATCAATACCGGTCGAAGTCTTGCTTCGCTTCCTACTTCAACTGCTTTATATAATTCCATTCCTTTGGCGCGAAGCTGATTGATATAATCTACCAGAACGATACCGTTATTGACCGCGATTCCTACAAGCATAACCAATCCGACCAAAGCCATAACGCTTAAACTTGTTCCCGTAATAAATAAGAAGAAGAAAACTCCGATTACCGATAAAGGAACTGTAAACATTATAATCAGCGGATCAACAAGCGATTCAAATTGAGCTGCCATAATCATATAAACCAGGAGAATGGATGCTAAGAACGCAATTGTTAGATAGAAGAAAGATTCCTGCTGATCTTCCGCGGTTCCGCCTATTATTACCTGGAATTCCGAAGGGATCGGAGTTTCATCCAGGATAGTTTCTATTTTATCTACTGCGGTCGATAAATCTGTTCCTGATAACCCGGCTCCGACCGAAACATAGCGGTTCTGATTTTCACGATAAATTGTCGGAGTAGATTCTGCCTCTGTAATTGTAGCAAGAGAACTAAGGGGAACCATTTTCCCATTCGGAAGAGGAATCAATAATTGCTGAACAGCCTCTTTACTTTTTCTATACTGCGGATCCAGCTGAACATAAACATCATACTCGTCCCCTTCTTCTCTGAATTGCGCCGATGTTTTTCCCTGCATTGCGGTAGAAATATTTGCGGCTACCTGCATCGTAGAAAGCTTGAAATCATTTACCACATCTTTATTCATCCTTATCTGCAGTTCCGGAGCAGTGCTTTTCATATTGAGTTCAACATCAACAAGACCATTTACTTCTTCCATCTTCTTTTTAATTTCCGAAGCAATAGCTTTTGCCTGTTCAATATCATAGCCAATTATTTTAACTTCAATATCTCTTTCATTCGAAATCATTCCGCCTTGTTCTATTCTGTAAGTAATACCCGGAATGTTATCGAACCTGTCTCTTAGTTTATCTTGAATTTCAAATACGCTCCGGTCTCTCTCTTCTTTCGAAGTCAACTTTGCAATCATTTCGATTGTGTTCGATTTTGTGTCGAATGACGCGAATCCTTCCTGAGCGCCAAAACTCATTGAAAGCGATTCTAATTCCGGCACTTCTTCATTCAAAATTTTTTCAAGTTCGTAAACAATTTTTCTTGTATTCGTCAACGGTGAACCTTCGGGGGCTTCAAAATAAATATGAATCATCCCCTGGTCCGTTTTGGGTAAAAATTCTCCTCCTAAAAATTGAGTAAGGAATAATGAGCCTACAAAAGCAAGCGCAACTATTCCCAAAACCCATTTCTTTTTGTATAAAGACCAATGAAGAGTCTTGGAATAATTCTTATTCATTTTATCAAATTGATTACCCAAAGTAGTTTTAAATTTTCTGAAACGTAATTTTCTATCTTCTTCATTTGTTTTAAGAAATCTCGCCGAAAGCATCGGGACCAAAGTTAAAGCTATAAGAAGAGAAACAACCAGACTGAAGGTTATTGTTAATACCATATCTTTGAATAATTGTCCGGTAATATTTGGAACAAATAAAACGGGCAGGAAGACACTAACAGTAGTAAGCGTAGAAGCTATAATTGCCATTCCGACTTCGGTGGTCCCGGAGTAAGCGGCGTCCGCTCTCGATTTTCCCATTTCTCTGTGCCGGTAAATATTTTCTAACACAACAATAGAGTTATCTACTAGCATACCAATAGCCAATGCTAGTCCCGCCATTGTAATAATATTTAATGTTAGATCCGCCAGCATTAAAACAGCGAAAGTTGTTACTATGGAAACCGGGATTGAAATTCCCATTATAATGCTTCCGCGCCAGTTCCGAAGAAAAATGTAGATAACAAAGAATGCTAAAACAAAAGCAATCAACGCTGTATTTCTAAGGTTATTAACTGAATTACTTATAAAATCAGCCTGGTTCCATACAACACTGAACTTCGTATTTTGCGGAAGTCTGTCTTCAATTCCGGGCAGCGCCTCAATTACTTTCTGGGTAGTTAATACTGTGTTTGCGTCCGATTGTTTTGAAACCGGAATTATCACACCCTGCCCATAATTAGCTCTTACATCAGCGGTTAATTCTCTGTATCCGTCTTCTACTTCTGCCACATCTTTTACATAAACCGGTTGGGCATTTTTGTATGTAATAATTGTATTTTTAATCTGATCGAGTGAATTATATTCACTGAAGACTCTAAGGTTATAATTTTTATTGGTTGTTTCCACAGTTCCCGATGGAAGCAATCCGCTTCCCATTTGAATTGTTCTGGAAACATCTTCAGGCGATAATCCGTATGAAGCCATCAGCACCGGATTTAACTTTATATTTATCTGCCTTTTTAATCCGCCCTGAGTCTGAGCAGACGCAACGCCGTCAACTCTTTCAATTAAAGGCTCAATTGTTTTTTCGGATAATCTTCTTAATTCCGCCGGACCGAGATAAGGAGAACTTACGGTCAAAAATAGAATCGGCGTCATCGAAGGATCGAAAGCAAAAATCAATGGAGAGGATGCATCGTCGGGAAGATAATCCCTAACAAGATCTATTCTGTTCCTCACGTCAATTTCCGCCTGATCCATATCGGTTCCGTATTCGAACTCAAGCACAATTAAAGAAGTTCCTACGGAAGATTGAGAACTTACTTTTTCAACGTTCTTAACGGCTGTTACGGCTTCCTCTAAAGGTCGGGAAACGAGATTTTCGATATCGGCAGGACCGACGCCTTGGTAATTAGTTATCACTCCCACTACGGGAAATTCGATATCAGGGAAGAGATCTATCTTAAGCTGGGATAAAGAAAACGTTCCAAATCCTATCACGATAAGATATATCATCAACAATGTTATCTGTCGTTTTATAGATACTTTTACTATTTGCATTTTAATTTCCTTTAATCAACTACTTTAATTAATTGATCATTTTTAACAATATTTTGTCCTACAACAATTATTGTATCGCTAAAATTCAAACCGGATAAAACTTCAATCCTGTCGCCGCCGGATATTCCGGTTTTAATCTCCTGTAGCATGGCGCGGTTATCGCTAACTTTGAAGACATAAGATTTTTTGATAGGATCTAATTCGCCCGTTTCTTCATTCTGCTTTACCTCAGTTTGCGTCAGCACCGCGTTATCGGGAATGACAATCGTTTCGGTCTCCTGGAGTGTTTCAATCTCAAATTGTCCAAACATTCCCGAACGGATTTCCGTTCCGGGATTTTTTATTCTAATTTCCGCTTCCGCTGATTTCGTAACCGGGTCTATCGATTCGTCTAGATCATACACAACGCCGTAAAAGGTTTTGTCTGGTATAGCGGGAATAGAAATTTTGACGTTCATTCCTTTTTTTATTTTCCCGATATCTCCGCTCGGAGCCAATACCTTTGCTTTCATTCCTTTGGAATTAATCAATTGAAATGCCGGCTGACCCGCCGGGAGCATCTGATCTTCTTCAATATAAATTGCTGCGACTTTTCCCGCGAATGGAGCTTTTAGAAAACTATTTTGGTATTGTTCACGCGCCTGACTCGTTTGAGCTTCAAATTGATCTACCGCAGACTCTGCCGCCTGCAGTTGAGTTTCTGTTTGATCAAACTGCTGCTGGCTTATAGCTTTCTGCTCGTATAATCTTTGCATACGTTCAAAATCATTCTTAACCAAATTCAGTTGTGCCTTCGCGTTTTTTAATCCGGCTTCGGCGGCGTCAACTCCCTGTTTAAGCATATCATTTTTTTGGATGGCCAATATTTCACCTTCCGAAACATTTTTGCCTGTTTCAACTTTAATATCTTTCACTTCTTCGGAAACTCTGCTGAACACAATCGCGTCGTTGACCGCGGTAATGCTTCCGGTAAGTTTTAGCGAAGAAGAAATTGAATCCGGATGAAGTTTATAAACCCTAACGCTGACGGGCTTTTCTTCTGTTTCAACTTCATCGGAGCCGCAGCCCGCAAGAATTAAAGCAAATAAAATTAACAGCATCAACTTTTTCATTATTTTCCTCAATGTTATTCCCAAATTTTATTTAATAAGCCGATCGAATTAAGTAACGCTAATTGGCTTATATTATAAGCGTAAATTCCCTGTAAATACTGAACCTGACTTTGAGTGTAAAACAATTGCGCGTTCAAAACATCCAACTGAGCGCTCATTCCTTCTCCGTATAAAAGATTGGCAATTCGGAAACTTTCCTTCGCCTGTTTGAATGCTTCTTCATAACTTTCTAAATTTGTAATTGCCTCGCGGTATTTATAAAAACTTTCTTCAACGTTCAGATCCGCTTGTTCGATAGTCTGTTCCAGCATAATTTTTGCCTGATCGGTTCGAATCTTCGCCTGCTGATAATCAATAATTCTTCTTCCGCCGTTGAATATTGGCAGGTTAAGCGAAAGAACCACAGTTTTGGATCGTATATAATCATCCCAGGCGACATTTATATCATCTTTTTGCGCCTGATGCTGAATATTTCCGCTCAAAATTATATTCGGCAAAAATTGTGAAAGAGATATTTTTTCTCCTTCTTTTGTTGCGTCAAATCTGTAATTAACAGCTTCAAGATCCGATCTGTTTTCTTCAGCTAATTGTTTGTAATCCGATAGCTTCAAGCCGTCCAATTTATCCAAAAAAGATTTTGTTACCAGCGTATCCATAACCACAAGAGAATCTTTAAGTGGAATATTCAAAATATATTTAAGGTTTTGATAAGCGAGTATCTCATCATTCAAAGCCGTTTGAAGCTGCGGCAGTCGGGAATAGTATTCCGCGCGCGCTCTTTGTAGATCGAGACTCGTCGCCTGACCTACATCGTAAAATTTCTGCACTTTGTTTAAATTAGCTTCTGCCACGTCAACAGCTTCGCTGCTCGCCCCAACCAACGAATTACTTAAAATAATTCTGTAATAAGATTGAAGAGCTTGTAAAACAGTCGCTTCTTCCATTCCATTCAATTCTGCTTTAAGAGATTTTTTTAGGTTCTTTTGAATATTATAATTGAACCACCTGGATCCGCCCGTAAATACCGGCAGATTGAATTGAAGCGTATGCTGGAAATTGTATTCGGCGCCGACTCTGATTGTTTGTCCCATGAAGACAAATACGGGAAGCTCCAAATTATTTACCGCCATTGCATTATATTCTATGCTTGGCAAAAATTGCGAGAGCGCATTCCATTTGGTATAATTTTGAGATTCTACTTCAAGCTGTTTGTATTTTAAACCCAAATTGGAATTTAAGGTTTTGCTAACTACTTCTTCCCATTGGAGATAAATGATATCTTTTTCTTTTTTCTGAGCAAAAAGCGCTGAGGAGATAAATATCAAAAATAAGATTGATCTAAATATGCGTATCATTAAACATGCTCCGATTTAATACTTAAAAAATGTTCCATCCAATATTTTTTTAGTTGTTTTAACTTTTTTTTCAGCGGATATTTTTTCTCACCTTCAAAAAAGTGATTCAGAAAAATTAAGTTTACAGAACCAAGAAAAGTTGTCGCTTCCATTTCAATGTCCGTATCCGATCGGAAATAACCTTCTTTTCTTCCCTCCACAAAAAATTCCATCAATTGCTCGAATTGTAAAATTTTTCTGGAAATATGTAGTTCCTTCACCATTTGAGGAATCGCCATAAAGTGCATTTGCATATAAAACTTGGTGAAGGTTAAATATTTATCTGCGAATTCATTATATAGAAGAAAGAGCGCCTCAAAACCTTCCATAAAATTCTGGTCATCATTTATATATTTCTGTTTCAGTTCTTCAAGAATTACGAAAGATTCCATCACAAGCTCTTCAATCAGTGCGTCCTTATCCTGAAAGTAATAATAGAGCGCCGGCTTAGCCACTCCCGCTTTCTCGCATATTTCCCGCACTGAAACTTTGGAATATCCTTTTTCCGAAAATAATTCCGCGGCGCTTTGAAATATCCGTTGCTTAGTATCAATATGAGTCTTCGACTTTGTTCATTTCTTTTTACCGCTTAGTTTGTTTTATTTCATAACTACCGGTAGGTAATTTTTTACCGACCGGTAGGTAACATAATATCATAGTACAAAAAAGTCAAGAGAATTTTTTACAGGATTAGAAAGATCCGAATTTAAAAGTAAGATTACCCGAGAACGGCTGCAAAAATATTACTTTTCATTTCCAACCTCGATTAATAAATATTTTTTTCTCGATTTTAGACGCAGAGAGTAATATTAGGTTCCCTTGGCTACATCTTATTATAGAAATAACTAAAACGATTGTTCCGTAATATTTATAATTGGCTCTATGTCAAAAGCATTGGACAAAATGATGTTTTGAATTTTTTTGTTTAACAAGCGACTCTAAACCTTGAATTTACGAGATATGGTTTTAGCTTTGAACTCATCCCCCGGCCCCTTCTCTTATAAAGAGAAGGGGAAAAAAGCTTATTAAAAATCCCTCTCTTTTTAAGAGAGGGATTTAGGGTGAGTTTGCTTTTAGTCTTTTAAATTTTCACACTGGCTCTGAAGATCTGGGGCTGTAAAAAGAATCCCTTAGTGAGTTCGTTCAATTTTAATCGGTAATAAATGGAGAAACATTCAGCGGGAATCTGTGGAGGAATTCTCCACAGATTAAATTAAATCTTCTCTGCTCCCCTTTCAACTTCCTCAAATACTCTTAAAAAATTTCCGCCCCAAATTTTTTCAATTTCATCGTCGGAATATCCACGAGAGATTAGTTCTTTTGTAATATTTTTCATTCCGCTTATATCGTAACAGTCTTTCAATTCTCCGCCGCCGTCAAAATCGGAGCCGATGCCGACGTGATCAATTCCGGCAACTTTCACAACATGATCGATATGATCGACAAGATCTTTAACTGTTGCGAGTTTTTTGTCATACCGATTATTTACTTCTTCCCACTCGGCATACATTTTTTTTCTTCTCTCTTCTGAAAGATTAGGATATTCGGAATATTCGTTACGCAGAGAATCGAGCGCTTTTTCCAATTCCGGATTTGGTTCGGTTTTAATAATATAATCAGTCAGTAAACAGACCTGTATAACTCCGTCGTTGTGAGCCAGGGCTTTCAGCATATCATCGGAAATATTTCTCGGATGATCGCGCAATTCGCGAGCGTTGGAATGAGACGCAATTACCGGGACTTTGGAAATCTTCAGCACATCATAAAAAGTAGAATCCGAAACGTGAGAAATATCCACCATCATTCCTAATTTATTCATCTCCTTCACTACTTCTTCGCCGAACTTACTCAATCCGTTAAATTCCGGTCCGTCAGGATCAGTAGAAGAATCGCAGATATCATTGTTTTCCGAATGGCAGAGCGTTATGTATCTAACTCCGAGATCGTAAAATTCTTTAACGTTCAACAGATCAGTCCCTACCGGATAACCGTTTTCCATTCCGAGATAAACAGCCGCCTTATTCTCTTTTTTTATTTTTTCGGCGTCGGACGCAGATAAAGCTTTAGCCGTCAATTTTTTATTAGCATTTAAGGATGAATCTATGACGGAAATTATATTTAAAGCTCTCTCTTTCGCTTTCATTTTCCCCTCTTTATCCCGTTTCCCCTGCCCAAGAAAAACTCCGAAGAAAACCGCGTCGAGTCTTCCTTCCTTCATTCGCGGAAGATCTATCTTTCCATAATTTTCATGATATTCCGCTAGATCAAAACTTTTATCACGGACGAGACGTAACGGAGTATCCGTGTGAGAATCTAAACTTATAATATCATCGTGAATTTTATTAACGCGCTCGTCTATTTTATTTTCATCGGAAGCAGCGCACGAAGCAAAAAGAAATGAAATTACAGCGAAAAAAATAATGTTTTTCATATTCTATCAGTTTAATTGTGAATTAAGAGATTCTTCTGTTATTTCAAAATGGCTTGCACTCCAAATTACTTCTTTTTGGCTATCAAGCAGTATTATTTGTGGAGATTCATGCTGAATCTCGAGATCCCGGGCAATTTGTCGGCTTACACTTCTGGCTGAAACTACGTCTACCTTAACCGCCAGCACACTCGCCGAATCGATCAATTCTTCAAACCAGCGCATAAAATACTTTTCCGCGCGGGAACTTATGGAACAAAACGGGCTAAACTTAAATATAATCATGTTCGAATATGAAGTATCGTTCTGTAGATTCTGCCAATCATCATTTTTATTCAATTCAACAAGGTTTTTCTTGATGTTTTCCATAGGGACAAATTTATCAATTGATTTTGATCTGGATTAATTATATTTTAAATGATTTTGAATTTACCAAAAAGTAAATTTTTACTTTAAGTGGAACAAATATAATTTGTACTTGTAATAAATTTTTGGAAATATAACATTTAATTTCAAATGATGTAAATGTTTATTTTCACAAAATAATTTTTAAAGGAGGTTTAATTGCAAATTTCAAAGCAATATACGAATAGGGAAAGTCAATCGTTAGACAAATATTTGCAAGAGATAGGAAAAGTTGATCTTATTACGCCGGAAGAGGAAATTGAATTAGCTACGAGAATTAGAGAAGGCGATCAATTAGCTTTGGAAAAATTGACAAAAGCCAATTTACGATTTGTAGTCAGCGTAGCAAAGCAGTATCAGAACAAAGGTCTTTCCTTAGGCGATTTAATAAATGAAGGAAATTTGGGATTAATAAAAGCCGCCAAAAAATTTGACGAAACACGTGGATTTAAATTTATTTCTTACGCGGTTTGGTGGATTCGCCAATCAATTTTGCAGGCAATTGCCGATCAATCGAGAATGGTTCGGCTTCCGCTTAACAGAGTCGGCGACCTGAATAAAATTATAAAAGTAGCCGCAAGATTAGAACAGGAATTGGAAAGAAAACCGACCACAGAGGAACTTTCCAAAGAACTGGAAATGAATGAAGACGAGATTTCGCAGGCGCTTAAAAATTCGGGAAGACACGTTTCCGTAAACGCTCCTTTTTCAGACAGCGAAGACAGCAAAAGTAATTTGCTGGATGTGATTCCGAATAACGATCAGCCGACGCCTGACAGCGAACTTATGGTTGAATCGTTAAAAGAAGAAATTGAAAGAGCGATTTCTACTCTTTCCGAGAAAGAAGCAACAGTTATAAGATTATATTATGGAATAAATACAGAATATTCCGCTACTTTGGAAGAAATTGGTGAGATACTTAATTTAACGAGAGAACGAGTGCGCCAGATTAAAGAGAAAGCTTTGAGACGATTAAGACACGCTTCGAGAAGTAAAAATTTAATGGCTTATTTAGGATAATTTATTTCACCATAATTATAAGAAAGGCTGCCAATTTGGCAGCCTTTTTTATTTGAAATCGGCAATAGGTAGAAAAATATCTCTCGGAAGAGCCGGAAAGGCATTAGAATCGAGGCCGTATTTTTTACCGGCTTGGTGAAGTTTGTATCCGCGATACGCGATCATCGCCGCATTATCGCCGCAGAATTGAAGATCGGGAACAATCAATTTTTTGTTAAATTTTTTGGATATTTCCTGTAATTCATTTTTTATTTTTTTATTTGCCGCAACACCGCCCACAATTGAAATCGACTTTACGGAATAATTTTTTAAAGCTTTTTTAACTCTTCTTGTTAAAGCATCGGAGACGGCTTTTTGAAACGAAGCTGTGATATCGGGCAAATCTTTCATCCGGAATATCTCCATCGTAATTTTTTTGAGCGTAACGAAGGACCGCGGTTTTCAATCCGCTGAATGAAAAATCGTAAGGAGTTTTTAATTGCGCTACCGGAAAATCGATCGCGTCCTCATTCCCCTTTTCGGCATATTCCTGAATTTTCGGTCCGCCCGGATAACCAAGATTTAACATTTTTGCCACTTTATCGAACGCTTCGCCGGCCGCGTCGTCAATTGTTGAGCCGAGTTTATAAATTTCTAAATCATTTTTAACAAGAAGAAGAAGCGTATGACCGCCGGAAACTACAAGACTTAAGAATGGGAATTCCGGTTTTTCATCCATCAAAAATCCCGAAAAAATATGTCCTTCAATATGATTTACCGGAATGAAAGGTTTTTTCTGTGCGAGCGAAAGTCCTTTGGCAAAGTTCAAGCCGACCAGCAAAGCTCCTATCAATCCGGGACCGGCGGTCGCTGAAACTACATCGACGTCTTCAATTTTATAGGCCGGCTTCTTTTAACGACTGACGAAGCAGCGGAGAAACAATTTGCAGATGAGCACGGCTGGAAAGCTCCGGCACAACTCCGCCGTAATTCGCATGAAAATGCTGCGAAGAGATTAGATTAGACTTTAATTTATTGTCCTCTAAAATGGCTACGGAAGTTTCGTCGCACGAAGTTTCTATTCCAAGAGTTATCATCAAATCCTAAACTATATTAAATTTCTCAAATCAAAATGTAATATCTAAACCGATTTTAGCGATTGTTTGTTTCGCCCAATCGCCCGAAAGAAGATGAGAATCCGCCAATGTCAGATGAAGACTAAAATTTTTCCATCTCAGAACTGCGCCGGCCGTTAAAAAATATGTGTTCAAATTTTTATTTCCTTCGGCAAAGTCTTCCTCGTAATTTCTATCTGAATAGATAAATCCGAAAGATGGAGTAAAATAATTATTTAGATTATAAATCGCAGAGCCCGAAAATTCAATTTGATTTTCAAATCCTTCGTAACTTTTGTTCCATAAAACATACGAAATGCTTCCGGTTACTCTTAAATTATCCGAAACTCCGGCGTCTAAATCAAATCGGATAAACGCGGGTAAATCAGCTTTTAAATCAAGACTATAAGGGGTAAACTCAATATATTCATCATTGCCGCCGCCGGGAAATGGATCTAGGATGAGTTCTCTTCGGTCCGACTTATAATTTGTTTTTGTCCGGAATTTCAAATCGGATCGATAAAATAAACCAATTCTATAAAACTTTTTTTCGGAAGTTTGTTTAGCATAAACAGCGCCAAGCGAAAAGTCATAAGCGTAAATCGATTCGTTCATTTCAAAATAAAGAAATTTTTCATTATCGCGTAAATTATTAAGCCCTACTCTTAATCCGACTGATAAACCAGAATTTGAAGATTGATCCGTCAAAGAATATGAAGTAGTGACCGAATAATTATAAATTTTTGTTTTGTAATTCAGGTCATAATACTTGCCCGTTCCGTCAGGCAAAAGTACGGTTGTTACTTCAATTTGATCATATAAACTTCTATTATAAAGTTGATTCAGCGAAAAAGCGAGTCGGAATTTATCGGCGGGCAATATCAAACCGGCGCTTTGCGGAAAGAAATTATTTATCCTTTTGCTGTTAAATCCAAACCAGGAATCTTCCATTTCGGGCTCGAATTGATAAGAAAGGCCGACTGAAGTTTCGTTAAAAATTTCGAGCGCTGCGGGATTAAGAAATCCGACATTTGCCGCGCTATTAAATATTGCCGAACTTCCGTATCCGTTTAACAGAGGCTGCGATAATCCCTGCGGTAAAATGATTACGTAATGTTCATCAAATTGCGAAAAAGTATGTCCGCTTAAAATCAATAAGAATAGAACGATTAGTTTAATTTTCATTTAGTTGTCTTATAATAAAATTTCAAAAAATTTATTCGGAAAACCGCGGCTTGGGAAGCCGCGATTATCAAAGTGTAAGTTCCGGATTTTTAATTCTTTATAAAAACACTTTTGGCAATATACCAGGCGAGCTGCGGATTTTCCTGAAGTCTTCGCATTGAATACGGATACCAATGCTCTCCGAACGGAACGTAAATCCTTATTTTGTATCCGTCGGCATTAATTTTATCGCGCAGATTTTCCTTTACGCCGTAAAGCATCTGAAATTCAAATTTATCTTTCGGGATGTTTTTTTCTTTTATCATTTTATATGCTGCTTCAACAAGATAATCATCGTGCGTGGCTATCCCGACATAGTTTCCGTTATCCAACATTAATTCAAGCGATTTCAGAAAATTATCCTGAACTTCTTTTCTATCTTTATAAGCAATTTTTTCGGGCTCAACATAAATACCTTTACATAAACGATAATTTGTTCCCGACTTGTTTAAATCTTTAACATCATCAATTGTTCTGCGCAAATACGCCTGAATCACAATCCCTACATTCCCAAATTCATTTTGAAGCCGCTTAAACATATCGACTGTAATTTGAGTAACTGACGAATCTTCCATATCAATTCTTACAAAATTGTTAAGAGCTTTTGCTTTTTTTACTATTTCCGAAATTGTCTCGTAACCAAAATTTTTATCCATTTCCAATCCCATCTGAGTTGGTTTAATAGACAAATTTGAGTCCAAATTATGTTCTTCAATAGCATCTAAAACTTTGAGACATTCATTTTTCGCGTCGAGCGCTTCCTGCTTAGTTTTAATTGATTCACCGAGAACATCCATCGTAGCCAATATTCCTTTCGAATTCAAATCCTTAACAACCTCAATCGCCTTTTCTAACGTATTTCCAGCTACATACTTTTTAGCAAAAATGTAAACAACCGATTTTGGAAGAACTTTCGTGAAGTTTACTATAAGATTATTAACAGCATTCACTTCTTCACCTTGATTTTTTGAGTATTGAAATGTAGCTGAACAAAAAAAATAAATCAAGGAGAAGACAAGAATATCTTTTAAAATTGCTTAAAAGCTTGTGGAATTTTATATATGAGTTTATTTTGGCAGTTACGATCTTTTCGGATATTACAGCTGAAAAATGCAACTCTGTCTTTTAAAATATTTAATATGCAGTTCAAACCATCGCAGCCGGTTTATCTAGTGGAGTTTATTTTTATAGAATGCAGACGGGAGAATTTATTGAAACTAAGAAATTGACACTTATAAAATAATTCATAATTATGATTTATAGGTGGGGATGGGATATATCCCGTCCCTACTTTCTAAAAGTGAGGATGCAGATGAAAAATGTAAAAAAGGTTTTTTAATCTCTCAGCTTTTGGTAATTATCTTAATTAAAATCTGCAGGCCGGAAAGCCTGCAGCAAATTTCTCCTTTCTAGCTTTTTGCTGCAATTCAATTTTTCAATCTTTTTGTTCAATTCTTCTGTTCAATTCTTTTGTTTAATTTTTCTGTTCAATTTTTTTGTGCAATGTCTTTTTATAATATTATTCAAATATTTCTTCCCACCACTGCGGCTGGTTTTTAAGATATTTATCAAAATAGGCGATGATCGTTTTCGTCCATTCTTTCCGCTTGCCGTATTCCATTATCCAATGGTCTTGTCCCGGAACCTCAATAAACTCAACGTCTTTGCCCAGAACTTTTAGTGCAGAAAACATTTGAATGCTTTCATTCGGCGGAACATTGGTATCCGATCCGCCGTGAAGCAGAAGCAGCGGAGTATTTATTTTATCGGCGTTGAAGAGCGGACTTTTATCGACGTAAATATCTTTTCTGTTCCACGGAAAACTTTCCGCGGTCGCGACAGCGCTGTAAGTTACGCCCCAATAACCGGCTCCCCAATAATCAGCAAGATTACTAATTCCCGCGTGAGAAACTGCAGCGGAAAAAATATCGGTCTTGGTTATTAAAGTCATCGTCATAAAGCCGCCGTAAGAAGCGCCGATGCATCCGACTTTTTCCGGATCGACAAAATTATGCGTTTCTAAAAATTTTTGCGTCCCGGTTATAATTTGAGCCGAAGTTACTTCGCCCCAATCGTTTACGTGGTAAGCGGAAAATTCCTGCCCGAAGCCCGTTGCTCCGCTCGGCTGCAGAGTGTAAACTATGTAGCCGTTCGCCGCCCATAGATTTTTCGGATATCTTCCTTCAAATTCGCGCGTAATCGGATTCGTGCCGCCGTAATAATAAACTATCGCGGGATATTTTTTATCGGCGTCAAAATTCGGCGGATAGTAAATTCTTCCTTTTATTTCTTCTCCGCTTTCCGCCATAAAATTCCAGTCTTCAACTTTTCCCGTAACGAAATTTTTTCCTTCGAGCGGATCAACCAAAACGGATGAAACTCCGGATTCAAAATCATAAAGAAAAGCTTTTTCGGGAATATTGGAACTCGAGCCTGTAAAAACAGCAAGCGGCGAATTTTCGGCAAAAGCAATTTGGCTAAGACTTTCAATACCGAGATCTATTTTCGAAAATTTATTGCTGCCTATATTATATTGATACAAATTGTTGTATGATTCTTCGAGGACGGAAATATAAATTTTATCCGGTTCACTCCATCTTGCCGATGAAATTTCCGGCTTAAAATTTTTTGTTATGGGATTTACTTCTTTGGTCTGCAAATCGTAAATAAACGCCTGAACGTCGTAATCGTTCGGGATTTTATCTTCGGGAATATTTTTCCCTATTCCGCCGAAAGCCGAAGGCCCGCCGAGGAATAATAATTTATTTGGATTGGCTCCCCAATAAACACCGCTTAAAAATCGATCGCTTAATAGAGAATCGAGTTTCATAGTTTCGAGGTCGAGAATATAAAAACTATACTCGGTATAAGGACGTTCGGGAATATCTTGTTTTATTGATGAGAATATAATTTTACTTCCATCGGGACTAACATCTGCTAAATTCGTTCCCAAATTTCCCGCTGTTAATCTTTTTTTGAAGCCGGATTTCACATCAACATAAAAAATAAAATCGTTGTCTCTGCCCCAAGGAAGCCTGTCTGACATTTCGCTGAATTTTTTCAGATTTTTATTTTCGTCTTCAAATTTATTCGTAACGGAATATAAAATGAAATCGGAGTTCGGCGACCAGATGTATCCTGAAAGATTTTCAACATCCTTTAGGAGAGGAAAATTCGCGCCTTCTTTTAAGTCAGTAATCCATAAAGTTTTCTTTTTATCGTCGGATGTTGTGTAAGCAAATTTCTTTCCTTCCGGCGCCCAATCAATCGAAGAGAAATTTACTCCGCCGCGAAGTGTCTGAATTAAATTTTGGCTTTCCGTATCGTAAAGTTCAATCCACTCTTCGCTTTTTCCTTCCGGGTTTACTTTTGATAAACTTACGGCAGCTATCTCACCGTCGGCTGAAATTGAAACGCTGTTTGTTTTCAATCCTTCCAACAGTTCGCTAACGCTTGCGTAAATTTCCGATGAGGTTGTAATATTTAAATTCTCGGAAGAAAATCCGTCATCCAAAATAATTGAGCTTTTTATTTTCCAATCCGCTTTGTTTTTAGGATCGCCCAAACTTTTTATGATGAGAAGATGTTTTCCGGTTTCCAACTTTATCTTTTGTGTAAGTCTTTGCGCTTCGCAATTTTTGCCGGTTTGGAATGAAGCTTTTTTGCCGATAGATTTCCCGTCGAGAAATATTTCAAACAGCTGACAGCTTTCCACATTTAGATCTCCTGACAGAAATCTATCAGCGTCTAAAAAAACAGCGGTATAAATGATTTGCGGAACATGTTTATCTTCAAAATTAAAGCTGACTTCTTTTCCCGTTTTTTCTTCCCATTGAAGAGTTTGATTCTCATTAATGAAAATTTCTTTTGACTTTTCAGGATTCAATTCTTCTACCGAAATATTTTCAAATTGCAGCAAATCTTTTTCTTCAAATGAATCGTTGCTTTTCTGCGTAAATACAGGCATTAAAATTTTGATAGGTCCGAGAATGAGAAATTCGTCTAAATAAATTTTTTCTTTTTCATTCATTTGCGCCAATAAATCTTTTGGCATAAAAACAGATAGGATTAAAAGTATAACTAATAAATTTTTCATGAGATATTACCTGAAAATTTTGAGTAATTAAAAAGTAGATTTGCTAATTAAAATAAAAAAAGATAATTTTGTTTCTTTATTTTAATTATTATCTTCATCTTAAATTTTAGTTTTAAATTTACTAATAAAAAATAAATTTATGCTTACAGAATTCGGAAAGATATTCATTTTTATACTCATCGCGGTTATTTTTGTCGGCATAGCAATTTTCGCCGCAAAAATGATCCGTCCAAGTCGTCCTACAAAAGAAAAATTAAAAATTTACGAATGCGGCGAAGACCCCGAAGGTTCTCCCTGGGTAAAATTCAATATTCGTTTTTACGTTGTTGCGCTTATCTTTTTGATCTTCGACGTAGAAGTTGTTTTACTTTTTCCATGGGCGCTTACTTATAAAGGCTTCGGATTTTACGGATTTATTTCGGGCGTTTTGTTTTTGGTGGTGCTAGGATTAGGAATGGCTTACGAATGGCGCAAAGGCGATTTGGAATGGGCGAAACCAAAACCGAATATTCCGCAGTTAGACGAAATTTTAAACAGATCAAAAATAGAAAAACAAAAAGAAGAATTGATTTCTACGGAAGTTTAATATGGGATTTTTAGATAAAGAATTTACAGACGGCAATATTGTCATCACTAAAAGCGAAGACTTGTTAAATTGGGCGCGTCTATCTTCTTTATGGCAGTTGGGATTTGGTTTAGCCTGCTGCGCTATTGAGATGATGGCTACTTCGGCTGCGCATTACGATTTTGACCGGTTCGGAGTTATTCCCCGCCCTTCGCCGAGACAATCCGATGTAATCATTATATCCGGTACCGTCACGCTGAAAATGGCGGTGAGAATAAAAAGATTATATGAGCAAATGCCAGACCCGAAATATATTATTTCTATGGGAAGCTGCTCAAATTGCGGCGGACCTTATTGGGAGCATGGATATCACGTTTTGAAAGGTGTGGACAGAGTTATTCCGGTCGACGTTTACGTTCCCGGCTGCCCGCCCAGACCTGAAGCGCTTTTGGAAGGATTATTAAAATTGCAGGAAAAAATTCGTCACGAATCATTACAGAAAAAAACGGCATGAAAGAACAGCAGGAAATTTTCGAAATAATTAAAAATGAATTCCCGAATTACGGGCTGGAATTTAATGATGAAAAACCGGTAGCGCCTGTAATAACAGTCCCGCCTATGAAAATTCACGAAATAGCGGATTTCTTAAGAACTAACGAAGAAATGTTATTCGATTATTTAATGTGTCTTTCGGGAGTTGACGACGCAAACGGAGAAAAAATTAAAGCCGAAGATGAAAGCGAAACAATTGAAGGCGGAACTCTCAGTGTATATTATCATCTACATTCTACAAAATTAAAACATAAAGTTACTTTGGTAGCTTCAACTCCGAGGGAAAATCCCGAAGTTGAATCGGTGGAAAATGTTTGGAAAACGGCAAACTGGCACGAACGCGAAGCTTACGATATGTTCGGTATTAAATTTTTACATCATCCGCAATTAACAAGGATATTAATGCCTTATGATTGGGATGCCGGATATCCATTGAGAAAAGATTACAAAAATCCTGAGTTTTACCAGGGAATGAAAGTTCCTTATTAAAAACAGTAAGTAGTGAACAGTAAAAGCGTTTAAAGTTGAAAATAAAAAAGAAAAGCTTGCTTTAGCCGAAACGGTCTTTGGGAAAATATTGATGGATTTTCTATTGCCGTCCGCTTTAGCGGACGGATGAGAATTGGCAATGCGCTTATCGGCTTTAGCCGCATTTAGATTTTCCTTAATAGATTGTGAAAGATTTGAGATTTCAGAGAGAAAAGTTTGGGCTAAAGCCCGAAGAGAGTATATGAGCATAACCCCAAGCGTAAACGCTTGGGTTAATCACTGAAGATCAGTTACGTTAATTGAAATATAAATAACATTATTAACCCAAGCCTTTGGCGAAGCCATCCCTTTGGGATAGGCTTGGGAATAAGAATAAAAAAGCAAAGCCGGCTTTAACCGAAACGGTCTTTGTAACAAGAAGAAAAAAGTTTTGAAATTTATCCAGGAAAAAGTAAAGTATAATTGGATTTGATGCATGGCAATTAAAACGGAAGAAATGGTCCTGAATATGGGGCCGCAGCATCCATCGACGCACGGTGTTTTAAGATTGGAAATCGAACTTGACGGCGAGTTAATTATAGATGTAAAACCGCATCTGGGTTATCTCCACCGCTGTTTCGAAAAACACAGCGAAGCGATGACATATCAGCAGGTAATTCCTTACGTAGACAGAATGGACTATCTCGCTTCTATGTATAACGAGTTTGCTTACGCAATTGGCGTTGAAAGGTTGATGGATATTAAAGTTCCGGAAAGAGTTGAATATATCCGCATAATTATGGGAGAACTCCAGCGGATCGCGTCTCACTTAGTAGCGCTCGGAACTTATGGATTGGACGTTGGCGCTTTTACCCCTTTTTTATACTGCTTCCGCGATCGTGAAAAAATATTAGAACTTTTTGAAATGACATGCGGCGCCAGACTTTTATACAATTATATCTGGGTCGGCGGAGTTTCCCACGATCTTCACCCGGACTTTCTTCGATTAACAAAAGAATTTTTAGAATACTTTAAACCTCGCATAAACGAATTAAACGAACTACTTACATTCAACAAAATTTTTATCGAAAGAACAGCCGACGTTGGCGTTCTGCCGATTGATACCGCATTGAATTACGGAATTTCCGGTCCGATGCTTAGAGGAAGCGGAATTCCATTCGATCTGCGCCGCGAAGATCCTTATTCAATTTATGATAGATTTGATTTTGATATTCCGGTGGGCGACGGTAGAATGGGACAAGTTGGCGACTGCTGGGACCGCTTCTATGTGCGAGTTTTAGAAATGGAAGAAAGCGTAAAAATTTTAGAGCAGGCGCTCGAACAAATTCCCGAAGGCGATGTAAAGGAAGCTATTCCGCGAAGGATTAAACCGCCGGTTGGTTCAATATATTCCCGCGTCGAAAATCCGCGCGGCGAACTCGGTTATTTTATAATGAGCGACGGTTCGGTAAATCCATCCCGCGTTAAAGGTCGCGCTCCTTCTTTCGTAAACCTCGGCGTAATGGGCGAACTTTGCAAAGGACATCTTGTAGCCGACGTTGTTGCAATTTTAGGAAGCATTGATATAGTTCTCGGAGAAGTGGATAGATAATGTATGAAATAATTCAAAACTTACTGAACAATCAGATATTAGCGATAATCATCGCGGCGGCGCTGCCTCTTTTTGTTTTTATTCTGCCGTTTGCGTTGTTTGCGGTTTTAGCCGAAAGAAAAGTTTCCGCGCATATGCAGGACAGGCTTGGACCGATGCGGACAGGTTATCACGGAATAATACAAACTGTAGCCGATATTTTAAAGCTTATTCAAAAGGAAGATATTGTAGCTTCCGATACGGATAAGAAACTCTTTAACATTGCTCCTTATCTTGTATTTGCCGGAACTTACGCGGCGTTCGCGGCAATTCCATTTTCCAGTATTTATATCGGGACCGGAGCTGAAGTAGGAATTTTTTATATACTCGCGGTTTCAAGTCTTGTTGTTGCCGGTATTTTGATGGCGGGCTGGGCTTCCAACAATAAATATTCTCTGCTCGGCGCAATGCGTTCGGCGGCGCAAATAATCAGTTACGAAATTCCGACCGCGCTTGTTGTTCTTACAATTGTAATGATGACCGGCACTCTTAATCTTAACGATATGAGCATAATGCAGACGCAATATTTCTGGAACTGGAATATTTTCGGAGGCGGAACAGAGACTTTCTTAATAAAAATTCTTTTAACGCCTTTTATGATTGTAGGGTTCATAATTTTATATATTTCAACATTGGCGGAAGTTAACAGAACTCCGTTCGATATTCCGGAAGCGGAATCGGAATTGGTTTCCGGTTATCACACGGAATATTCCGGGATGAAATTCGCTATGTTTTTCCTTGCTGAATACGCGAATATGTTTGCTGTTTCCGCAATTGTAGCAACAATATTTTTCGGCGGATATCAATCCCCTTTCGGTTATCTCGGCAACACACTCGGAATCGAATGGTTAGTTCCGGTAGAACAGCTTTTCTGGTTTACATTCAAAGGATTATTTTTCGTCTTCGTTCAAATGTGGCTGCGCTGGACTCTGCCCCGCTTGAGAGTTGACCAACTGATGACTGTTTGCTGGAAATATTTAATTCCTTACGCTTTTGTAAACCTAATTATTGTCGGATTAATAACTTTATTATAAGATGAAACAATACTTTAAAAATACATGGGATGGAATCTGGACGGTGTTGATCGGAATGAAAATTACTTTCCGTCAAATGCTACGACCTTCTGTAACAATTCAATATCCGGATGTTAAGGTTCCGCTTCCCGAAAGAGTGCGCAACCGGCTTTATGTAAATATGGATGACTGCATAGGATGCGATCAATGTGCGCGCGCTTGTCCGGTTAATTGCATTACTATCGAAACTGCAAAATCTTTGCCTTCGGAGGACTTGGGAAAAACTTCCAATGGAAAGAAAAAAGTTTTATGGGTTACACAGTTCGATATAGACATTGCAAAGTGCTGCTATTGCCAATTGTGCGTTTTCCCCTGCCCTACCGAATGTATTTATATGACCGATGTTTATGAGTTTTCGGAATTTGAAAGAGGAAATTTAGTTTACAATTTTTCTACTTTAACCGAAGAAGAATCGAAAGAAAAAACAGCCAACTATGAAAAAATGATGGCGGAAAAAGAAGCGCAGAAAGCCGCGGCTGCAAAAGCCAAAGCCGAACAAGCTGCTAAACCGAAGCCTGTTCCGAAAGCTGCAGTGAAAGAAGAAGGAAAAGTAAATCCGGACGCGAAGCCAAAATCTGAGAAAGCAGAAGGACTTAGAGAAGAACAGAAAAAGGTGGAAAACACGGCGGCTAAATCGAAGATGGAAAATAAACCCGCTCCGGATCCTTATGCAAGCGCAAAGAAAGCAGAAAATGAGGAAAAGAAAGAAGGAGAAAAAGAACCAAGATCTTCCGATGAAAATAAACAAGCCGAAACAGGAGATAAAAAAATGGAACAGGAAAACACTGATAAAAGAAAAGATGATTCCGCCGATCGTTCCGGCAACAGAACTGAAAGAGACGCAGGTGGATCGAAAGATGTAGAGAAGGGTAAGCCGAAATCGGACGAGGATAAAGATACAAAAGGCTAAAAGCGATAAATTAGAATTAATTAAGTAGAAACATTAAAATGTTCATCATCAAATAAAGGTTCAAAATTATTTTTTAATCTTCAATACTTATTGAAGGAATCAACTTATTTAATATGGAATTATACGATATAATATTTTATTTATTTGCGGCGATTACGCTGGTTTCGGCGGCGATTGTTGTTTATTCCAAAAACCTGGTTTATTCGGCTTTCAATTTGCTCTTTACTTTTTTCGGAGTCGCCGGAATTTACGTTTTGCTCGGCGCAGATTTTATCGCGGTCGTTCAAATACTGGTTTACGTCGGCGGCATTTTAATATTAATGCTATTCGGTGTTATGCTTACAAATAAGGTAGTCAACGTCCAAATTAAAGCCGGAGCCGTTAATGTTGTGCCCGCTACAATAGGAGTTTTACTGCTTCTCGGACTTCTGATATACATTATGACTACAACCGGCTGGACGATTAATCCGGCGGCTAATCCTGAAACAACAGTGTTCGGGCTTGGTAAAGTTTTATTAACAGATTACATTTTAATTTTTGAACTGCTCGCTATTTTGCTTTTGGTGGCGATGATAGGAGCGGCTACAATAGCGCGGAGAGATAAATAAATGTTTCACGTAGGTCTTACGCACTTTTTAATTCTAAGTTCAATACTTTTTTCTTTGGGAATTATGGCTGTTGTTTCCAGGAAGAACGCTATAATGGTTTTGATGGGAGTCGAGTTGATACTTAATTCGGCTAATATTAATTTTGTGGCTTTTGCCAAATATGGAAACTTCGGCTTGAACGGACAGTTGTTCGCTTTGTTCGTAATTATTTTAGCTGCGGCCGAAGCGGCAATAGCTCTTGCTATTGTGCTCAATTTATATAAAACGTTTACAAATATTAATGTGGACGAAATAGATAATCTAAAAGAATAATTTATGTCAGAACAATCATTACTATTTCTTTCGGTTTTAACGCTTTTTTTACCGCTGCTGGGATTTACAACATTAATCTTCTTCGGTAAAAAAATCCAAAAACTTTATTTGCTCGAAGTCGGAATTTTATTCATCGTTCTCGTCTTCTCCGGTATTATTGCATTTTTCAAGCTTGGAGCTTACGCCGAACAGGATTTGATTTTCAGCTTCACGTGGATAGACTTTGGAAGAGTTTTTAACGTAGGCGATTTCTTTGTAGAACTCGGAATTAAAATTGATAATCTTACCGCGATAATGCTTGTGGTAGTAAATCTTATCAGTTTCCTGGTTCATCTTTTTTCCATTGAATATATGAAAGGCGATATAAGATATACGCGCTATTTTGCTTATCTCGGGATTTTCACTTTTTCGATGCTCGGAATAGTTTTAACGCATAATCTTTTGATGATGTATATTTTCTGGGAGTTGGTTGGTTTATCATCTTATCTATTGATCGGATTTTGGTTCGAGAAAAAATCTGCTTCCGATGCAGGGAAAAAAGCCTTCCTCGTTAACAGGGTTGGCGATCTCGGAATGTTTATTGGAATACTGATACTTTTTACGACATACGGAACATTTACTTTTGATACTATATTTGAACAAATTTCGCAGGGAGTTCTTCCTTACGGAACAATTGGCGGATTAACTGCCGCGGGAATTCTTGTATTTATGGGCGCTGTCGGAAAATCAGCTCAGTTTCCTCTTCACGTCTGGCTTCCGGATGCGATGGAAGGTCCAACTCCGGTAAGCGCTTTGATTCACGCGGCAACAATGGTTGCGGCGGGAGTTTATCTTGTAGCGAGAATTTTTGTAATGCTTACCGCAGACGCGCTTTTGGTTATTGCCATAATCGGCGCGGTAACTTCTTTTATCGCAGCCACAATTGCCATCACACAAAACGATATTAAACGAGTTCTCGCGTATTCAACGGTTAGCCAGCTTGGTTATATGGTTATGGCGGTTGGCGTCGGTGCTTATACTTACGCATTCTTTCATCTTGTAACGCACGCATTCTTCAAAGCCTGCTTATTTCTCGGTTCAGGCTCGGTAATTAACGCAATGCATCACACGCAGGATATAAATGAAATGGGCGGATTGAGAAAAAAAATGCCGATAACTTACACGGCTTTCTTAATTTCAACTCTCGCAATTTCCGGCATACCATTTACATCCGGATTTTTGAGCAAGGATGGAATTTTAGCCGGTACGCTTATCTTCGGAAAACTTACCGGGCATTGGTTAATACCCGTTCTCGGTTTCGTCGTCGCGTTTATGACAGCGTTTTATATGTTCCGTCTTGTAATCTTAACTTTTCACGGAAAGCCGAGAAATAAAGAGAAATACGATCATGCGCACGAACAAAGATGGGTGATGACGGTTCCATTGATTGTTCTAAGTGGTCTTTCAGTTTTCTTTTGGTATACTCCAAATCCGGTAAATCCGGAAAGTGGATGGTTCCTGAGTAATTGGGTTACAACTCCGAGCCCGATTGTTCCCGACGAAGCGCGCTTCGACTTTATGAAATCGGAAGAAGTTAATTACGAAGAAGCTTTGGAAGAAGCCGAGGAAACGACAGTTCATTCATCAACTTATATGCACGCAAAACATGCAATGCATTATCCGGCTATGATTTTATCCCTCCTCCTTGCAGGTTTGGGAATACTGCTTGCTTATTTTATTTATCAATGGCGCAAAACCGATCCTGATAAACTCGCGGAGAAATATAAACCGCTCTACAATTTATCATTTAACAAATGGTATGTTGATGAAATTTACGACGCTACTTTTATTTCGGGAACGTTAAAAACCGGTGCGGGATTATCTGTCTTCGATAATAAAGTAGTTGACGGAATTGTAAACGGCGCGGCTTCGGTCACGCGCGGCTTCGCCAAACTAAACGGATTGTTCGATACTTATGTTGTGGACGGACTTGTAAACTTTACCGCTTTCTTCAGCGGTTTAATAGGATTGTCTTTTAGAAAAGTTCAAACCGGAAAAATTCAAACTTACGTGTTGTATGTTGTTATCTCGGTTGTAGCTTTATTTGTTTTATTCGCAATATTTTAATTTTTTCGTAACTTGTAAAAATAGGCTGTTATTGCTATGGATGGATTTCCAATTTTAACATTTCTTACTTTCCTCCCTGTTTTAGGGATGATTTTGATTTTAGCGCTTCCGAAGGATAGTGCTAAAGGGATAAAAGTAACTACATTAGTTGTTACTTCGCTCCAATTAATTCTCGCCGCAGTTTTAATGATGAATTATAATTATTCGGCCGGCGGAATTTACGAGCAGAGTTCATTTCAATTCATCGAAAAGTTTCGATGGATAGAAATACCGGGAGTTTCCTGGCTCGGAACAATTAAAATAGATTATTTCCTTGGAGTTGATGGTTTGAGCGCTCCGATGGTTCTGCTTACCGCGCTCATTTCACTAATCGCAACTCTTTCTTCCTGGAATATCAATAAATCGATAAAAGGCTATTTCGCGCTTTTCCTTCTTCTCGATACCGGAATGATGGGTGTTTTCGTTTCTCTCGATTTCTTCCTCTTCTACATCTTTTGGGAATTAATGCTTCTTCCTATGTATTTCTTGATCGGAATTTGGGGCGGACCTCGTAAGGAATATGCTGCTATTAAATTTTTCATCTATACATTACTCGGAAGTATTTTTATTCTTCTTGTGATGATCGGACTTTATTTTTCCTCAACGGAATTACTCGCCGACGGTTCTCAGGCGTTTACATTTAATTTACTTGCACTTATGGATCAGGCGAATTACACTGCGACGGGAATACTTAGTCCGCTCAATCCGAACAATCTCCGGCTTGTCGCATACATCGCGCTCTTTGTCGGATTCGCGATTAAAATACCGATGTTCCCTTTCCATACGTGGCTTCCGGATGCTCACGTTGAAGCGCCGACTCCGATCTCCGTTATTCTTGCCGGTGTTCTTCTTAAAATGGGAACTTACGGAATTCTTAGAATTAGTTTCCCGATCTTCCCCGATATTACTACGCAGCTCGCCTGGTATATCGCTCTGTTCGGAA
The DNA here is from genome assembly GCA_963821715.1 of uncultured Melioribacteraceae bacterium. Lineage (GTDB taxonomy): Bacteria > Bacteroidota > Ignavibacteria > Ignavibacteriales > Melioribacteraceae > CAWGET01. The sequence goes on along the minus strand of CAWGET010000008.1, from coordinate 183,479 downwards.
TGATAAATATAATTTACGGCGCATTGGTTGCCCTGGCGCAGAAAGATTTCAAAAAGCTTATCGCCTATTCCTCGGTTTCGCATATGGGCTACGTTCTGCTTGGAATGGCATCGCTTACAACCGTAGGAATTAACGGCGCTATCTTCCAGATGTTCAATCACGGAACGATAACCGCTATGCTCTTCCTTATTGTCGGCGTTGTTTACGACCGCGCTCACACTCGCGGCATTTACGAATTCGGCGGTCTCGCGACTCAGATGCCGGTTTATACAGGCTTTGTTACTGTCGCATTCTTTGCGGCTCTTGGTCTGCCGAGTATGAGCGGATTCATTTCCGAAGCTCTCGTTTTTGTAGGCGCTTTCAGCGTTGATTCGATACGCGTGATAACTATTATTTCCACACTCGGAATTCTACTCGGAGCAGCTTATATGCTCTGGACTTTGCAGAGAATTTTCTTCGGCGAATTAAATCCGAAATGGTCTTCGCTTAAAGACCTTACCGCAAGGGAATATTTGATGTTCGTTCCTTTAACAATCATCATAATTTTCCTCGGCATTTATCCGTCGGCAATGCTGGACGTTATGAATACTTCTGTTAATACACTCGTTCAATTTATTTCTGAAAATGCAAGCAATATTACTTTAGGCGGTTTATAATAGAAATGGAATTACAAAACTTATACGAAGCTCTCAGTTATATTAAGCCCGAAATTTCAATCGCGGTTTATTTGATACTTATCGTTCTGTTCGATTTGATATTTCATAACGATAAAAAATTTCTGCATTACATCGCGCTCATCGGCGTTATTGTTACGGGATTTTTTGTTATCGATCAATTCGGATTTACGGGAACTGCGTTTTTAAGCGAAGATAGTCTTGCCGGACAAGGGATGGTAGCCGTTGATCCTTTTGGCTCTTTCTTCAAACTAATTGTTCTCATTGCTTCCATTTTAATAATTCTCTTTTCGATGTCTTCGGATGAAATAAGAAAAAGTTTCGACCGGCTCGGTGAATACTACACATTAATTTTCGGGATGATCCTCGGAATGTTTATGATGATCTCCGCTACCGATCTGATTTTGATTTATCTTTCAATCGAATTGCTTTCATTGTCTTCTTATGTATTAGCAGGTTTTACACAACTGCGCGACCGGAACAGCGAAGCTGCATTAAAATATATTATTTACGGAGCAGTCTCATCCGGATTAATGCTTTTCGGAATTTCAATAATTTTCGGTATGACCGGCAATACAAATATTTTTGTAATTAACGAAATTTTACAAACCGCCGATATAAATCTCATAACATTTTCCGCAGCTATCTTTTTAGTTTTTGTGGGAATCGGATTTAAGATCTCTGCGGCTCCATTTCATTTCTGGACTCCTGATGTTTACGAAGGTTCGCCGATTACAATCACTGCTTTTCTTTCGGTTGCTAGTAAAGCCGCCGGTTTTGCTCTTCTGATAAGATTAATTAAGTCGATGTTCATTCTCGATGTTTCGGACAGCGGTTATTGGCAGCTTCTGGACACTTTCGATTGGAAATCTTTCCTTGTCATCATTTCTATATTAACGATGACGCTCGGCAACTTCTCAGCGCTTTGGCAGGATAATCTGAAACGTATGCTCGCCTATTCGAGCATTGCACACGCAGGATATATTTTATTGGGAATTGCGGTTCTTTCCAATCAGGGATTGCTTGCAGTTCTGATTTATTTCTTCGTTTATACATTGATGAATCTTGGCGCTTTTTTCATTGTGATGATAATAGCCAACAAAACAGGATCAGAAAATATTGACGATTACGACGGTCTCGGAATTACAACTCCGTTTCTAGGCGTTGCTCTTGCAATCTTCTTAGTTTCGCTAACCGGTCTTCCGCCGACAGCCGGATTCATCGGCAAGTTATATTTATTCATCGCCCTCGTAGACGCGCAGATGATCGTTGTTGCGCTTATCGCATTGCTGAACACTGTTGTTTCGCTCTATTATTATGTAAGGGTTTTGAAACATTTATTCCTAACAAAGCCGAATGAAAAGACTGTAACAGTGCCTGTTTCCGGAATGAATGTAGTTCTGATCATTTTGCTGATAATTCCGATCATTCTTTTCGGTATTTATTTTACACCGGTAGTTAACCTTGCTCAGCAAGGAATTGCTATGTTAGGATTTTAATTTCGGACACAGACAGAAAAGGCAGAACCTGATAAGAGTTAGCTGTAAATAAAATTAGTTGTTAATATTAGCCTTATATCTGCTTAATAATTTAACTCTTCAAAACTTATTCATACTTATTGCTTCACGCACTTAAGTCATTATTTTTGACTTGGCATGCAAAAAGCACTATTCTTAAAATACTTATTCTTAATAATACATTCTATCCTTGATTTTAACAGAAGAATTTTCTTATTTTAATATAGGACTAAATAACTCGTATTTATGTTAAAAATTTCAAAATCAGTAGAATACGCAATACTGGCGATTAAATATATTTCCGAAAATGAATCGGAAATATATATCAGCGCAAAAGAAATATCGGAGAGTGAAAATATTCCTTACGATTTATTGTGTAAAATTTTGCAAAAGTTGGGAAAAAATGATATTATAAATTCTCAACAGGGCGCAAAAGGCGGATACACACTTAAAAGAAAATTAAATGAAATTTCATTATCTGAGATTGTTAATTCAGTAGATGAAAAAATATTTCTTACAAATTGCATGGTTGAAAATCCGGGTCTTGACGATTGCGGACGAGTTAACGACTGCTGCATCAGGGACCCGATGAAGAAATTGAATGATAAGATAATTGAACTCTTTAATAAAACTACTCTCGATAAACTAATAAGTCAGGAAAAATAAAAATGAATCGCTTCGAAGAATTAAAAAACAATCAGGATATTTTCTTCAACTATATGAAAGAAAAATATCACATCTACTTAAATTCAAATATTTTTTTCAGAGACATTCAATATGCAATTAACAGTTATTTCGAAAAGAAAGACGTGACGCTAAAATCGAGAGAAGCTGAAAATCTTGCATCAGAATTTACAAAATATCTTGAAGCTAAAGGCGATTTAACCAAATTGAATTATAATTCCTTCCGGGTAAATTTTTCGATGGAACCGGGAGAATCGTCCGAACAATTAGAAGAAATTGAGAAAGAAGAAATTAGAGAAGAAGCGAAACAAAATTAGGAATATCTATGGAAACTGTTCAGGAAATAAAAATTACCGAAAAAGCTGCTTTGCAGGTAAAAAAGATTAAAGAGGAAAACAACATTCCCACGGAACATGCTTTACGTGTGGGAGTTAAAGGCGGCGGTTGCTCCGGGTTAACTTATAATCTCGGCTTCGACGCACAAAAAGAGAGCGACACGATCATCGAACAAAACGAAGTTAAACTTTTAGTAGATGGGAAAAGCCTCTTCTACTTAATGGGAACTGTGCTCGATTTTTCCGATGGACTAAATGGAAAAGGTTTTGTCTTCAATAATCCGAATGCAGCTAAAACTTGCGGATGCGGTGAATCTTTCGGAGTATAAATTTTTCCGGTGAAGAGCTGCTTCATCATTACATAACAAAAACAAACAAATGAAATGTTAAATTAAAAAGGAGCTAACTAAAATGGCAGATTTCAAATTACCAGACTTACCTTACTCGTTCGACGCTTTAGAACCTTATATCGACGCAAAAACAATGGAAATTCATCATGACAAACATCACGGCGGATATGTTACTAAATTGAACAAGGCTGTTGAAGGGACTGACATGGCGGGAAAATCCCTGGAAGATTTAATGAAAAATGTATCCAAACATCCTACCGCAGTTCGCAATAACGGCGGCGGACATTTTAATCATTCATTATTTTGGACCATAATGGGACCGGATAAAGGGGGCGAACCAACAGGTGGAATAGCCGAAGCAATTAAATCTGAATTCGGATCCTTTGAAGAATTCAAAGATAAATTTTCTAACGCTGCTGCAACGAGATTCGGATCCGGCTGGGCTTGGCTTATCGTAAAAGATAACGGAAAACTTGCGATAACTTCTACTCCGAATCAGGATAATCCGGTTATGGATGTTGCCGAAGACCGAGGAACTCCGGTTCTTGGACTTGATGTTTGGGAGCACGCTTATTATCTCAAATATCAAAATAAACGACCTGAATATATTGACGCTTTCTTTAATGTAATTAACTGGGAAGAAGTTCACAGAAGATACGAAGAAGCAAAATAATAGGAGCATGCTCCGTTTACGTAGAGACGGGATATATCCCGTCTCTTATTAAAAAGTGAATCTTTTTAAACGGATCCTTCAAACTATATTCTAATATTGAATTTAGCCTGAAAAATCAGTATAATTTTTTCAGGCTTTTTTATTTTTATAGTGTATAAGTATCCGGACAGTTTATGAATTCTGAAATTCCATTATTTCCGCTTAGTTTAGTAATGTTTCCGGGCGCAATATATCCTCTACATATTTTTGAGGAACGGTATAAAAATATGTTAAAAAGATGTCTGCATAATAATGAAGGTTTCGGGATTGTTTCATTTATAGATAATAAAATCTCTGATGTCGGGTGTTATGTAGTTGTCAAATCAATAATGAAAACCTACCCGAACGGAAGCCAGGATATTTTAGTAGAAGGAAAAGAAAAATTCAGAACTACGGAAACATTTTACCATCTCGATGAATATATGGTCGGGTGTGTTCTCCCCTTCGGAGATAAAGAGAACGACACATTAGATAAGAATTTGATGAATACGGCTATCGATAAGTTCGGGGAAATATTAGATAAAACAAATATTATTCTCGATAATTCATATTGGAAAAAATTGGAGACAACTCGCAATAAATCATATAAAATTGCAGAAAAATCAGGACTCGATCTGAAACAACAGCAACGGTTACTCTCAATGGACAGCGAAAAAAACCGATTGAAATTTTTACTCCGCCATTTGCAGAAAATGGAAACCATCCTGGAAAAAACCGTACGAGAAAAAAATATTATCTCCGGCGACGGTTATTTAAATTAATTTTTTTTGAACAGATCTCAAAAAATTTAAGCAACCTGATGTACAAACTTTTTAGTGTTTCGTTTTACAACCCATAGCTTAAGCTATGGGAAAAGGCACATATATTATTCGTAACCATTTCAATTGTTTCCGATTAGTTTTTAAAATAAACCGTAGAAACGATTACTAAAATTATTTCATATTTTAGGGATGATCTATAAATAATCAAATCTATCAGAAGGAAGAATAAGCAAATTATTAAGATTTACGCTGGTTTAAATTGGGGATAAGATATCAACGCTTACATAAAAATCTGACTATTCATCGCCTGTCTGCTGCAAGCAGATTCTTTTTAAGATTATTAATGAGTTTTAACGCTATAACTTCCGGTCAGTTTCAGTCTGTTCATCGCTCTGGTCAACGAGGCTTCGGCTCTTAAAGAGTCAACTTCCTCCTTGTTTCTAGCAGAAAGCCGTTCCTTAGCTCTTTCTAAAGCACGCTTGGCGCGTTCCACGTCAATTTCCTCAGCGCTCTCAAAACTTTCCGCGAGCAGCAAAATTTTGTTGTTGCTAACTTCAACCGTTCCGCCGCCAATGGCAAACTCATGTTCGGAATTATCGAGCTCAACTATTTTAACTTTCCCGATCTCCAACGAGCTTAAGATAGGCGCGTGATTATACAAAATCTGGAATGCTCCGAGTGATCCCGGAACGGTTACGGACTTCACTTCCCCTTCATAAGCTGCTCTCTGCGGCGTAATAACTTCAAGATGGAGTTCTTTCATTATTTCATCTTCTTAGCTTTTTCAACCGCTTCTTCAATAGTTCCTACATACATAAAAGCCGATTCGGGAAGATTATCGTGCTTGCCGTCGATAATTTCGTTGAATCCTTTTATTGTGTCTTCTAATTTAACGTATCTTCCCTCGAGCCCGGTAAATTGTTCCGCAACGTGGAATGGCTGACTTAAAAATCTTTGTATTCGTCGAGCTCTGCGTACGGTAACTTTATCTTCTTCAGAGAGTTCGTCCATACCTAAAATATTGATAATATCTTGTAAGTCTTTGTAACCCTGAAGGATTTCTTTCACTCTTCGCGCTGTATTGTAATGCTCGTCTCCAAGAATTCCGGGTTCCAATATTCTTGATGTAGAATCCAGCGGATCGACAGCGGGATAAATACCAAGCTCGGAAATCTGACGACTGAGAACCGTAGTCGCGTCAAGATGAGCAAATGCCGCTGCTGGTGCCGGATCAGTCAAGTCATCGGCAGGAACGTAAATAGCCTGAACAGATGTAATCGATCCTTTATTTGTAGAAGTAATTCTTTCCTGAAGCTCGCCCATTTCCGAAGCAAGGTTTGGCTGATATCCAACCGCGGAAGGCATACGCCCGAGTAATGCGCTCACTTCCGATCCCGCCTGAGTAAATCGAAAAATGTTATCGATGAAAAGCAGAACGTCGCGTCCTTCGTCGTCTCTAAAATATTCGGAAATTGTCAAACCGGTTAGCCCTACTCTTAAGCGGGCTCCGGGCGGTTCGTTCATCTGCCCGAACACCAGCGCGGTTTTATCCAAAACTCCGGATTCTTTCATTTCCAGCCAAAGGTCGTTTCCCTCTCTGGTTCTCTCGCCAACACCGGCAAATACTGAATAACCACCATGCTGTTTTGCGATGTTATGGATCAATTCCATAATGATAACCGTTTTACCCACTCCGGCTCCACCGAATAATCCTGTCTTACCACCGCGGGAATACGGCTCGAGAAGATCTATAACTTTAATTCCGGTTTCAAACATTTCCTGGGAAGTGGAAAGATTTTTAAATTTAGGTGAATGTCGGTGGATCGGGTATTTCTTGTCCGTATGTAATTCTCCGCGTCCGTCAATCGGTTCGCCAATCACATTTACCATTCGTCCAAGAGATTCAGGCCCGACAGGAATCGAAATCGGTTCGCCAGTGTCTATTGCTTTCATTCCTCTAACCAGACCGTCGGTCGAATCCATGGCTACAGCTCTAACTCTGTTTTCGCCAAGATGCTGCTGCACTTCAACAACAAGGGTTTCTTTCTCCCCTTCCATATTTTCCCGTGGAATGTGAATGGCGTTATTTATGCTCGGCAAATGACCGTCTTCAAAATCGATATCAACTACAGGACCAATAACCTGAACGACTAAACCTTCTTTGTTTTCCATTTTCCCCTTTGCAAAAAATTATAATTTATAAATTTATGGAAACCTCTATTTATTTTCAACAAAAGATTTTATTAGTTGATGAAAAAATACGCTAATAAAAATATTTATTACTTTGTTTGTCCGGCTTAATCTTACGAAATTCAATAGAACCTGCCTGCTACAGCCTGCCTGAGCAGACAGGGCAGGCACAGATTTAACGGATCAAAACGGATACAACCTAATCCGTGAAAATCAGTTATGTCTGTTGAATCCGTGTTCTATGAAAATAAATATTTCTAATTAAACTTTCTCCAATGACGCTATTTCAAAACCATCATCTTTTTCGTTGCAACAAATCCATCCGCCTGAATTCTGTAGAAATAAATTCCGCTCGCCAGCCCGGATGAATTAAATTCTATTTCTTTAAATCCCGCCGGTTGAAATTCATTTACAAGCGCAGCGACTTCCTTTCCCAGAATATCGTAAATCTTTAACGTTACTTTGCTATCCATAGGAAGCTGATATTCTATTTTGGTGGACGGATTGAATGGATTGGGATAGTTTTGGTTCAATGAAAATTCTTTTGGAGCGGCGTAAGTTAAGATGAAAGATTTCCTCAAGGACGCTCCGTTTCCGTAAATAATTGCAAATTCCACGGTATCTTTTTTATTTATCTTTGCCTGACGGTTTACATCAAACAGGAATGAAATTTCTTTTTCGTTCTTTACTCCGAGCGATTTTATATTTTCTCTTTCTTTCTTAAAATCGAGCGAAGCGGAAGATTTAACCAACTCCACATCAATATTTTTCTGCAATTTCAGAAGATGAATTAGAGAGGACAATTGCGATTTCATTCCCTTTTGTCCCCGGCTCAACCTCGTAAATATTCTGAGCCTGAACTTCTACAGTTATTAAAAATAAAAAAACTGAAATTATTTTGAGAGCTTTAACCATTTTATTCCCCGCTGAAATTAAATTCAATAACATTGTTTAAGCCAGTGTTTTGTTTTTTATCCAATTGTTCCCCGTTGTAGTTTACGCGGAACGTTAAATCTTTCGGCAATATTTCTTTTGAGATTTCTCCGTTTTGAGTAACTCCGAAGTTTCTCCAGGCGCCGGAATAATATTTTACTTCCGCTCCTTCTGCCGGCTCGTTTTGATCGTCCGCTCCGCCAATTAAGGGCTCTCCGTTACTGTTAAGAAGATTTATTTTTAAGTTTGGAGCCGGTTCATCCGGTAAGTTCTCCAATAAATATTCCGTGTTGTAACGGAGAAGAGCGTAAGCTTCGCTTGTAACTTTAGAAATACTGTCTATATCAACTTCTTGAATTATTGATTGAAGTGCGATTCTTGCTTGGTTAATTTGGTATTGCTCTAATGCTGTTTTGGCTGTTTTTAAATAGCTACCGTATTTATCAAAGGTTGTTTGGTTTTTAATCCAGCCAAGGCTATCACTTTGGTGAATATAGTTTATTAAGCTATCTATAAATTCATTGGGTACAAATGGATTTGGCGGGTCTTTAGGGCCAATGGTTTTACCCAACACCATGTTTTCTGCTCTATCTAAAAGATATAGGTCAAATTCATCTGAAAACGGTGGACTATTTTTAGCTTGCATTCTAAAGTTTGAGATTTTTGGCAAACCTACTGTGATAAATTCAAAACCTGACAAACCGTTTCCTGGCCATATTAAGTTTCCGTCATTTAATATTTCTGTTGCCCAACCATCTAGGTTACTTTCATACCCACTCGATCTCCAGTGTTTGGGAATTCTTTTTGAAATTTGACTGACATCAGCAACAACCCAGAATAAATCAATTCTCTGCTTACTTTTTTTATCATTTTCAACTTTATAGCTGTAATTATATTTTCCGTTTTCTATTTCCACATAGCAATAAACATGTGGAATAAAATTATTAGCCGGATATAATTCATTTATTGAAACATGCGGAGTATTTGGCCACATGCCGTATTTATCACCATTCCAACTCCATGTTAATTCGCCGTTTTCTGAATCTAAACTTCTAATTTCTTGTATTCCATCTCCGTCTGCGTCAAACAAATCAAAAGTATGCTCCCTCATAAGTATTGCAGAACTATTATAGTCTATTTCGTTCAATATTTTTGCTCTTGATGAAATCCCGTCCCAGCTATGAATCCAAACTTCCATCAAAGGAAATCCAACTTTAGTAACAAACTCAACGTTTCCATCATTTGTTATATCGTCTATCGCTACTATGCTTCCGCCATCAATAGGCAGTTCTCCTTCGGAAAGAATTTTTATTTGTCCTTCTTTGTATATTCCAAGTAAATTATTATCTACATCATTAAGATGCTCATCCGGTATACTTGTTAAAAAAACAAAGGTGTTATTTAAGATTCCGTAAGGGTTTTGGACGGTATCAAAAAAATAAATTAAAGATCCTTTTACAGCATCTATGTCTATTATGTCGCTTACTATAAATTCTCCCCCGAAATTACCCTGTAAATATTGGTTTATTTCTTCTCTTACTGCTTTTTCTCTTTGCCGTTTACTTATCTGCGAAACAGAAAAACTCTGGGGAATTACTATCATCAATATCAAGAAGCCTATTATTTTTGTTTTATTGCTCACTAGAGTTCCTTATTCTTTTTTCCTTGTAGTTTATCCAATAAATACTCCGTGTTGTAACGGAGTAGAGCGTAAGCCTCGCTTGTTATGTTAGAAGTGCTGTCAATATCAACTTCTTGAATTATTGATTGAAGTGCGATTCTTGCTTGGTTAATTTGGTTTTGCTCTAATGCTGTTTTGGCTGTTTTTAAATAGCTATCATATTTATCAAGAGTTTGCTGGGTTTTGATCCATCCCAATCCTTCGCTTTGATTAATGTCATTGTACAAGCTGTCTAAAAATTCTTCAGGGATAAATGGGTCTGGTAATTCACCAGGGGCAATGGTTCTTCCTTTAAAAGAATTATTAAATAAATCATTTAAATAATCTTCTTGGGTTATTTCTGGACCATCAATTGTAGTATTTGCCGAAGGTCTATTACCTTGTATATAATAATTTACAATTTTAGGTAATTTATCACTTTCCAAAATAAAACCATCCAACGATGTATTTGGACTTATCATTTTCTTAGTGTCCATAAATACGATCCATCCGGTTAGTGGCTGACTGTTACCTGAACTTCCCATCCACCCATCAGGGGATTCAATATTTCCCGTTATTTTGACATTAAATATGTCAAATGAGGCTATATCTTGTTTGCTTAAGGAATCATTCAACACTTCATAAAAATATCTAAACGAGTTTTCATTTACTTCTATTTTGGCATTACACTTTGCTGTTAATTTGTCAGCCGGGTAAAAATAATTTATTGGTATCTCCGGGTGGAGGGCCATTGACCATACAGGCTTCCGTTCCAGCTAAAAATAGCATCTTGAATTTCTGAAGCACTTTGACTACAGCGTATTTCCAAAATTCCATCATATTCGTAATCAACTATATAAAATGAATTTAAGCCACCTTGTAATTCGGAGTGTTGTTCAAAATCCTGCCAGCTACTCATACTATTAATAATTTCCGCATTATTCTCATTCCAGCTAAAAATCCACATATATTCAATAAACTCATAATTCCAAAATCTAATCAGAATATCAGTTCTTGAATCTAAGTTTATATCTTTAATTAATTCTATTTTTGCCGCTCCTCCGTATATAACAGGTCCTGTATTCCACAAGATATTACCATTTTTATAAATACCGAAAATGGTACTGTCGTAAGGTGTGCTATCATTTAGATCATATTTTTCCGAAACAAATAACACACAATTTTCAAGTGAGTTATTTAAATCTTCATTTTTATAAATAAACCCTCTATATTTTCCTATTAACGAATCGGCAAAGAAAATATAAGAATCGTATGCTTGACCGTATTGTGATCTAATTACGCTATTAATTGAATTAATTATGGCTTCTTCATCATTCGATTGCGAATATATTCTATTGGTCACAGCAATAAGAAATACTATCAGCATAAATTTTACCTTTCTCATTTTTTTTCTCCTGACTCATTTGGAAGGAATTTAGTAGAATTAGAAATTATTGCTTCTGCGTAACCAATGCCTGAATTATATTCTCTATAACTTTCCAACCATACTTTTTCAAAACCGTCAGCCCAACTATTACCATCATAATTTTCATTTTTTTCAAGTTTTAAGATTACATTTTCCTTTAAATGTTTCATTACATACGGCGTCTGTATTTCCTGATCACATAAATGTTCCGGTGCCGGGTAATTACCGCTCCTTCTTGGATATCCAAATTTAGCTTCAATAGCTGTTGTATATAACATTTGAAAATAACCATACGAAGCCGCTTTTCTTGTTTGAGCGTATTCTTTAAAATACGTTTCTTAAAAAATTCTTAACAAAATTTTCAGACTGCCAAATTGCCTCCGGCTTTATATCCCTCTCCCCATAATATTCTGCTAGTTTATCCCAAACCCACTGTAGAGTATCCGGACCATAAATAGGATGTCTTGAGAACTGTCTCTTTAAACTATTTTGTTTCCCTTTATAATATTGGTCTAGATTATCAGCAACATACTCACCAATTAATATTCGAGAATTAGGATATGGCATTGATGAAGAAAAACTTAATAGGGGTCTAACATTTTTATGATTAGTAGGAACATCCTCCGCACCTAATTCGACCCCCATCCCATTTTCATTCACCCAGTAAGGCTGTTTCATATAATCTTCTGCATAATTTCTATTAGGTTGATTTCTGAATCTCAAATCTTGCCAGGGTTCGTACCTATATGTTGGATAGAGAGTGTTATCTGCTTTGTAAGATTCTTGGTACATCTGTCCCTTCAAAAATTGAGGTAAAATCCCATTTTTACCGCCGTTGTTACTAACATAATTGTCAATCTTTAATTCGTTATCTCGTATATCCCTAGAAATTTTATAGTCCTTATCTTGACTAGGACTTTTTAATATTTCAGGCTTCACAACCTTCACGCTTACTTTATCTTCATTATTCCCATTGCTAGCTGTTAAAGTAACAGCTGTAATCGTCTTCTTTTCCTTCTTCCCAGTACCTACCAATTATTCTAATTATACCTGGCTCAACGTTACTCATTCCAATGAATCTGCTTCCACTGAAAATCGGGTATTTTTTCTCCCAATATATACCTGACTTTTTGTTTTCATCTTCTCCAATTATTACGGGGTCATCACTCCACACATTTTCATTTTCTATCCAAGTCCATCCATCATTTGTAGGAAACTGTGGCGCATCTCCATACTCACAAGATATTTCAGCTATTTCATATTCTTCTTCACCTACTTCTCCTTTTTTTCTAAGCCCCAAAAATTTTGTTTCACCAAGTAATATTTCTATTTCTTTTTTTGTGATGTTCAACTTGCCAATTCCAAATATTTCTTCTCCTTCGCCTTCCGGGGGAAGAACTATTCCAAGTTGGGGAGTCGGATTGTTATCTTCATCCAAATCAAGTTTGTCTCTCTTTTCCGATTCTACTGCTGTTTTGGCTTCTACAGAAGAGATCGCTGATTTATTTGCGGATTCGTCTTCGCTGTTTCCGCCTTGTATTGAACCCGCTAAAATAATTAGATCCTTATCCATAGTAGATATTTTAATACTAATCTTCGCTGTATCTAAATCGATAGTTTCATTTGCAATAAATTTAAAGCCTTCTTCAATATCGTAAAACTCGTCGGAAGTATCGGCGTATGCAGGATCTAAAATAGTTCCATAGCTGTTTCCTTCTTCTATAAATACATTAAAGAGTTGTCCTTCTTCAAAAGGCTCATAAAATACCTCTGCAGTATCAAAAGGATATTGGTCGTATCTTTTTTCTAAGATTATACTTGCCGTATCTCCCGGCTCTATTTCTTCCGGCTCGAAAGTTATTCTAATTGGATAATAATTATTAGGAACTACATTAATATTAACTTCAGCTTCGGGTATCGTTTCGTCCGAAGCGCTGATAATTATTTTAACCTTTCCAGTATCTTCGGGCGCTTCCCCGTCTGCTTTGAAATACAGATTTCGATATTCTTCCTGCGATAGATAGGAAAGATCGTCGTCTTCAATTTTATAACCAGACATATCTTCAAAGAACAGTGTTCCGTATTCTTCCCCTTCAACAATTGATACATCAAACATTATATCGTCAGGAAAACCTCCGCCGGCGGAAAATACAAAACCTTTACAAGAATAGTCTTCATACCAACTCGAAGAATCGTAAGTTGAACAGAAAACCGGGACAGGTTCTAATGATACCTCTGTAAACTCGGCATGAGGCAGTTCCAAAGGCTCATCATATTCTTCAAGAAAAAACGGGCGTTTGACAATTCAAGTATGATAGTATTTTGTTTTGTTATGATCGGCGCTTCGGATACTGTAAGTTACAAGCGCTTCCTGTTGATCCAAATAATTATATACTATTCTATATTTTTGGTCGCCATATCTTGGGACGCAGTCAAACTCCATAAAATCGCCGTCGCCCGTCAATTCGCTTACAGTTATGCCGGTAAGAGAAACATCTGAGATATCTTCCCAACGATACATATATGGTTCATACTCAATATTTTCTTGGATACTGCAAAATTCAGCGCCTTCAATAATTTGAATATCGTAATTGCCGTTTCCAGGCAATAAATCAAAACGATCATCGCTTTCCTGACTATAGAATAGCTGCTGACCTGGGTCTATTGGTCCCCAATATCCCGCCCAAACTACCTGCCAGTAATGATCCGGATCATCATTTTCTATATAAGGTCCGCACGGCGTGTAGTTTCTGATAAACTGACTGAGATCCGGAACTTTAGCAAGGCTTACACTTTTGGAATTGATTTCAACTTTTTCTTTAATTTTGATTTGCGAATAGATAGTGGTAGCTGATACAAGCAGCATTAGAAGGAAAAAAAGAACTCTTTTTATTTTCATACAATTCCTCGTAAATGTATAAATGAAACAAGATTTTAGAATCTTAAGAACTAATTAAATAAAATTTTTATTGATTGCTATGATTAATCTCACAATAAGAGTTTAATGTCTGATAATTTGAAGATTTGTTTTAATTAAAGATATATCTAAAAGCAAATTCTATGCCTTAAGTAAACATTGGAAAACGGCTTGTTTTAAGGGTACAGAAAAATCAAGTGGTAATTTTTACTGTAACGTTTTGTTACAAAAGATAAATCTGTAATATTCCGTTACACTTTTAAGAAAACTTATATATTAGGATTATCTCCTTCTATTTTTCCTCCGGTAGGTTCTCCAATAAATATTCCGTGTTGTAACGGAGAAGTGCGTAAGCCTCGCTTGTTAGTACAGAGCCGCTGTCCGTTTCCACATCCTGAAGAACACTGCTTAATGTGTTATGAACAGCCGAAATATTATTTTGCTCAAGTCCTGTTTTTGCCGAGGTAAAATAGTCTGTGTATTTATCCGCAGTTGTTTCTTCTTTTATCCAGCCGAGTTGTAAGGAACGGGAGGTGTAGTTTTGAAGCGTGTCTAAAAAATATTGTGGGTGAGCTAATCCTAATTTTTCTCTTGGTATAATGGTATATCCTTTCACAGAATTTGTAAGAATATTTTCAAAATGATTGCTGCGCCAATAACTATCATCAAAACTACTTGATGTATCTATATAATGATAAAATGCTTGAGCATAATAACTTGAGATTACGGGTAACGAAGTTCCTTCAATCGAAATGTCGACTAGTTTTCTGCCGGGCTTTATGATATAAGTATTATTAATAAAAAAATATACAGGATCAACGATAGTCGTGTCTATACCAAAATGCAATAAGGATAATTCGTCAAGTCTTCTTACAAACCATCCATTTGGAGAATTCACCTTAAATGAATCAGATTTTACTTCTAGGAAAAAATGAGCAAGCGCTTGTCTGTTTTCAGATTGATTCGAGACTGAATAGTTATATGTCAATTCACTATTATTATTTTTTCTTACGTTTACATTTACAAATACAGTTAAATTGCTTGCGTTAGTATATTTTCTCGATACATCAATATTTTCTTGAATAGAATATTTTTCTCCATCCCATCCGTAACTCATTCTTACATCTTTCATAGAAGGATAAGTTCCTTCTTCATAGCCATAAATTTCCAAATTTCCGTCGCCATTAACATCTATAAACCTGTAACTTTCGGTTAAGAATTCTATTTTTGAAAAATTATTTTCTGTCTTGAATGTTATATCTTTGCCGCTTATTCCATCCCAACTAAATATTCTTAATTCTTCGTATTGATATCTAATGCCATAGATGAATGAAATACAAATTTCAGTAGTATTATTCTGATTAAAATCTGCTATTGCGCTAAAATATGCATTTTGGTAATCTCCCGGAAAGGGATCTGAAATCCAGACAATTGAATTATCTTTGTATATTCCAAATGAATATTTTGTGTTTTTTGCTTCAGAATTGACGATGAAAAAGTAACTGCCGATCAAAGAACTGTCCGGGAAAAATAATTCAGGATAGTAAACAGTACTATCATCAAAAGATACAGGCAAAAACTGAGCATTCTCCCATACTTTAAATGATCCGTCTTCGTAAGAAGTAAGAAGAGAATTGATGTGCTGTATTTTAGAATCAAAATCTTGAGGAAAAACAAAAGATGCGTTAGCGGAGATTGTTAATTCAAAAAAGATTAGAAAGGTAAAAAGAACATATTTTATTTTCATTTTGTCCTCTTAAAAAATTAGAGCGATAAAATTTTTAAACGGATGTTCGAATCCTGAAATCAAAATAATAAAAGATAGGTTATTTGGATATGAGGGGCGTCACACAAAAAGCGCTTTCTTAACGCCTTTGTTGCGAATCTTGTGGTAATTTCTTGAAGTTAATCCTATGAAATTCAATAGAACCTGCCAGCTACAGCCTGCCTGAGCAGACAGGGCAGGCGCCGATTAAACAGATGAAACGGATAAAACCTAATCCGTGTAAATCAGTTATATCCGTTGAATCCGTGTTCCATAAAAAAAAATATTTCTAATTGAACTTTTTCCGCGCCGCTTTCAAAATTACGAAATTCGTTTCCTGATAGTATTGGCATTTAGCTATAAATATTTGCTCAACTACATTTTATTATTATTTCAAAACCATCATCTTTTTGGTTGCAACAAATCCTTCCGCTTGAATTCTGTAGAAATAAATTCCGCTGGAAAGACCGGCTCCGCTAAATTCTACTTCGTAACTTCCGGGCGATTTATTTTCATCAAGCAAAACGGCGATTTCATTTCCCAATACGTCAAAAACTTTCAGCGTAACTTTTGTTTGCCCGCCTTCGGCAGATTTAACTTTTGCCGGAATAGAAAATTTGATCTTTGTAGAAGGATTGAACGGGTTCGGATAATTCTGATACAAACGGAAATCTATTTCCGCTAATTCATCCTGCCCAACGCTCACGACTGTATCTTTAAGATCTTCCAGCGAGCGCGGAAGTATTTGATATCCGTCCGTGTAAGGAGAAGTTTCGTCATACTGCGCAA
Source organism: uncultured Melioribacteraceae bacterium (assembly GCA_963821715.1). Classification (GTDB taxonomy): domain Bacteria; phylum Bacteroidota; class Ignavibacteria; order Ignavibacteriales; family Melioribacteraceae; genus CAWGET01. The sequence goes on along the minus strand of CAWGET010000008.1, from coordinate 166,766 downwards.
ATATTCCCACGATATCGATCGGATATTCCGGTTCCTCCGAACCGTCGATATCTGTATCTTTGTCGATTCGCAAAATCAGATCATTCACTCCGTCGTCATTTATTATAATATTCGCATTGCTTCCCGCAGAAGCCCAATCGCCGCTTATTTTATTTATGTTAGAGAGACGGATAAGGTTTCCTTCATATAATTCGGGCGCGATAAGAAGTTCGTCGATCGTAATATTTTCCGGTTCAAAATTTTTAACCGCGCCGATTTCCAAAATATCGAGTTCGGGATTGTCCGGCACAAATTCCGTCTTCCCGTAAAACTCGTCGAGCATTCCGGTAATTCTGTAAACTTTATTTTTTTGAAGATCGACTTTTCCCGCCGCTGCGTTCTTAAATATATTTATTCCCGCCGTAGAATCCTGAACGTAAACGTCGAGATAATAAGTGGAAAAAGTAGAATCGGCAACTGTTAGAGCGCCTTCAATCCTCGCGTAATAATTTTTATAAAGAAGATTTCCATTTAAGTCAACCGGCTTCAATTTTACAATGTTTGTTGTTCCGGCAAAAAATCCGTCGATGTTTTCTTTGTTGGAAGTCGTCTGTCCCCTGTTGTCCCTTGCGGTTATCCAATATTCAAAAAGATCGCCGTCGCCGAAAAGACTGATCGGAACTGATACTTCGTAATTAAATCCGTCCGCGGAAGTCATCTCGAGAGTTCCGGTAGAATCTCCGTTCAAAGCATAATTTAATTTTACCGAGGATATAATTCTATCGTCCGTTACATTTGCCGAAACAGTGAATGGCTGGTTATCAAGCGGGACGAGAAGATCGCGTTCCATATTTGCGATTTCCGGGAAATAATCGATCGTCGTATCGACTTCTATCGTAAAGTCGGCATAAACCGGAAGATGATCGCTCGCGTAAAAAAGCGCGTTAGCAATCTCTTCGCTCACCGCGGCGTTTGGCATTTGATTGATCGCTTTGTTGTAATGATTTCCGTCGTTCCCGAAATTTGTATATGAACCTTTCAGATATTCAATAAATCCAGCGTCCGCAACCGCTGGTGAGTAAAGAATCATATCGAATCGATCGTCTAATCCGCCTGTTGAACCACCGTCCCAGGAATTTGAGGTCCGCGTAGATTGCGTATGGTATTCTGCGTAAGCCGAATTATTCCAAACTCCCGAAATATTTATCGGATCGACAAAATATCCGGATGAAGATTGATTGATCAATTTCTGATACGCCGGTTCAGAGGAAGAATAAATGTTGAAATCACCTACGATTAAATAATTTTTATCGCGCGGCAATTTATCTGTCACCTTTCTCAGTTCTACAATTTCCGATAAGCGTTTCTGTTCATTTTCGGTCCCGGAGCTCGCTTTCAGATGCACACCGTAAACGATCAGTGTATCCAATGATTTTTTATATCTAAATATAAACTCTGAAATATCACGAATCTGCGTATCGATAGGATTGTTATCTAAAAATTCGAAATATTGATTCTTGTAATAAACAGCGTTGCTTGTTAATGGATCGAAGACAAAATCCCCCGCCGAATATTCATCGCTTAAAACATTATTTAAAAAACTTCCGACTGCGGAAGTTGTCTCAATTTCTTCAACCACCAGAATATCGGGATCCACGGCTTCAATAATTTTTTTAAAATCGTTATTTTTTGAAGACGAATTTCCATCATAATTTAAAACATTGTAAGTCATAACTCTTACGGTATCCTGCGAAAATATTACGGCGGGAAGAAAAACCAGAAAGAAGAAGATATTTTTTAATTTCATTTAATCGATCTCTGTTGAAAGTATAAATCTTAAAATCCTGTCGTTATTCGTGTCCAGCACATACAGCGTCCTGTCGAAAAAAGCTACGGCGTACGGTTGATCAAACAATTCTTCTCCTCCAAAAGCCTGCAGCTGATCGCCGAAGTTATTGAACTTGTAAATACTATCCTTCTCCGCGTCTGCTACGTAAATATTTCCGGCGTCGTCAATTGCGGAATCTTCCGGCCGGGCAAACTTGCCAACATTTAACAGATCCGAAGCGAAGGGCTGAAGCTTACTTTGATACCCGGTAAAATCCGCTGTCTGAACAAACTCTAACCATTGAACCTTGAAACTGTTATCTCCGGCAAGAGTAACTATCATATCGAAGTTCTGTCTGTCGAATGAGGTGATGGAAGTAGCGCCATTGATAGATAGAATTCCCGTACCTTCCGGAGCGAGCAGCGGAACGCGCCCAAGCAGCGTATCAATAATTTCCCCGCTACTTTTTTCTTTTTGCCTAAATCTCAAAATGGCGTTATCAGGATCAATAGGATTGGAGTTTTTAGGTCCTTTACGCGCTACAAAATATGAATTGTCGTAAAACACCGCTACGCCTGTGTATTCTCTGTCCGGTCTGTTAAAATCGAAAGACGTCCGCGGAAGAATCCTTTTTACTCTTGCATTTGCTATTTGATGATTTGCGGAAACCAAATCAATCTTATAAACCGCGCTGTAAGTCAGCGGAGTGGAATTTATGGTAGTATCGAACTTTGCGGCGACGAGCAGATTCAATCTGTAATCCTGTGCAATCGCAATTGGTTTTGGAATTGAAAGCTCGCCGAGAAAATGGCCTGCTTCATCCATCATAACAATTCTGTCGTTATCCGTATCGGCAACGTAGATGAACGGTTCACGACCCACTATCATATCCTGCGGCTTATTAAACCCTTCCCACACAGGATTTTGTTGGATGAATAGCGTATCGTTTAAATTTCCGTAATCGGTTTCGTCTAAATTAACTTCGGCAATATCAAACTTATTTGTGCAGTAAGAAAATGAAATAAGCAAAACCGCGAACAATAAATATTTTATTAAATGTTTCTTCATCAAAGACCTAACATTAATGATATTCTATGTACTGAACCTAACTTTGTAAAATTTGAGAATGCGTAATCGAATGTAACATCGGCAATAGCCACCGGGACTTTTAGTCCGGCGCCAAAAGTAAAATCCTGATCTTCCTTATTAATTTTATATCCGCCGCGCAAAAATAAAATTTCTTTCCACGCATATTCAATTCCGGATGAAACGTTCTCGCTGTTATCGTTCGGATGATTTAACTGAAGCGAAGTGGTTAATCTATTTGTTTCATTGTAGATCGGTTCAAACGCGAATCCGATACGGAACATAGTCGGCGGAGAGAACGACTGCCATTCATCTTTTTTATCGTTATTAAGAAGAGTAACTTCACCGTCGGGCGAAATTTCATTTCCAAAATTAGAGATTGTAACGGCAAAACGTGTTGTTCCCAAACCGGTCCAGTAATATGTTCCGAGGTCGATCATCACTCCGCGCATTTTTAATCTATCCAGAGTTTCCTCGATGTATCTCACGGTTCCGCCGAAGCTGAACTGGTCGGTCATCTTTCTTGAATAAGTTAACGCCAAAGCAACATCACCATAAGAAAAATATTCTCCTGTTCCGTACGGCATAAACTCGGTAGTAACCGGCATATCGTCCGTATGCAAAGCAGTAAAAGCAATCCCGACGGCATCATTGGAAGAGAGGTGATAAATTCCGCCTGCGAATTCGTGCTTGATATCAACCAGCCATTCATTGTGCGAAAACAGAATTTGGTTTTGATTCGTTTGGACGATTCCCGCCGGGTTCCAGTAGAGCGCCGAAGCGTCGTTCGCAACGGCAATAAAAGCGTCGCCCATTGCGGCGGCTCTTCCTCCGATCCCGATCTTCAAAAATTGCGCAGTGGAAATTCCGGCGCGTTGACCGCCGAGAGTCGGGAATAACTGAGCGTCTATCCTCGAAAAGGAAATTATTATTAAAAGTATTAGAATTTTCTTCATCATTAAAATCTTAAGCTTATGCCGAATTTTATATTTCTTCTAGTTAAATATCTCGCCGGATCGTACGGATAAGGCGATATAGGTGATTGCAGATCAGGGAAACGAGGATCATTCCAGGAAACCGGAGTCGGATCGCCAGCTTCGTAAGCTTCGCCCGTTACAGGATTTATAATCGCCGAGTTGTGCGTGTCGAACAAATTATTAACTTCAACACTAAACGTGAAATTCATCGAAGCCAAACTGAAATATTTTTCAAAATTCAGATCGACCCAGAGCCAGTTATCGCCAACGCTACCGTAACGATTCGTCCTGTCATATTCGTATTCCGGTCTTCCATCCAAAGTATAGCTTGACGTAAAATAAGCCGGAGTATATCTTTTGCCGGACTCAAAAAACGCGCGCACATAAAGATTATAATCGTCAAGAATTCCTTCACCGAATCCGAATAGCGGCTTCCCTTTTTCTACATAAAAACTCGCGCTCGCCGAAGTAGTTATCGGACGATCCCAAGCCATAAATTCTTCTTTTATCGATTCATCCAAATCGCCGCGCAAAATTAAAACCCCTTCGTCAGCCGACGAACTTTTTCCAGTCACCTGTGCATACGAAAAAGAGAACATTCCTGTGAACCACTTCCCTATTCTCTTTTTATATTCAAGCTCTACTCCGCGTGAACGGGCGTAATCGAGATTCGCGTAAGTGATAAAATTTTGAGTTGCAAATCTTGCCGAAGTGATTTTAGCCGTCCGGGTTCTGATGTAATCAAAAATATCTTTGTAATATGCCGTTACCGTAAGAACATCGTTCTGGGAAAATTGCGATTTGACTCCAAGCTCATAAGCCACAGTCGTTTCCGGATCGAGATTTGGATTTCCAAATCGCTGGAAAGAAGACTGTGCGCTGCTTGGACTCAGCTTGGCGTAAACGAATTGAGGCTTAGGCCATTTACTGAAATGTCCATAACTAAAAAATAAAATTTGATGATCGGTTACCGGATGAGAAATTCCGAGTCGCGGACTTAAACGAGCTTTAAATCTTCTATCGCCAAACCAGGCAAATGTATTTTCCATATATCTTTCGCGCGTTTCATCGGGGATTGTAATTACATCGGGATTATTAACGGCGTCATCGACATATTTTCCGGGAAACCAGTAATCGAGGCGTAGACCGAAATTCAAGATCATGCCGGAAAAATTTATGTTATCCTGCGAATAAAAAGATCCGCGCGCAGGATGAACTTTGTAAATGTCGTTGTTCAATCCCAGATCACCGATCCATGGTTTATAAATATCGATGACCTGCATTTCCTGGAAGACCAAATTGAATCCACCCTTAAATTTATTTTTCTCATCGAAGAAACTCGTTATATCGCCTTTCACCGAAAGCTCTTCGATGTGATGATCGCGCCAGGTGAACGGATTTCCTACATCCCAAAAACCGTCGCCGGGAATTACGCCGATAGTATCCTGCTGCATATTGTAGTATTCAATAGGAAATGTAACAATATCTTTAGGTTCTTCGTAATCATACCAATATTTTCCGTTGGCGTCTCCTCGGAGATGCGAGAAGAAATGATTCACTTTAAATTCATAAAACGTTTTCGAATTGAGCGTGTGAGTCCAGGAAATTGAATTGTAATTATTATTGTGAGTAAACGTATTCGCGTTATCTAAAATATTTTGGAATTCGTATTGATAGCCGGGACTTGGTTCAACGTATTCTAAATTCGCTTGAAGAGATTGAGAATTCTGATTTATGCTTACCGATTGATTATAGGAATAAACCAGCTTCATTGTCGGACTCATATTATAAGTTACTTTTCCGAGCCAAAACCAGTTATTTTCAGCGCGAGGAGCAAATTGTGTTCCATGAAATATAGACGAATTAAGCTGCTTCGCGGTAGGCTTAAAAAGTCCCTGCGTAATTCCATCGCTTATTCCCATATAAAAACTTCCAAACAAAGAAATGTTTCCCGGAATATCGACGCCCAAAGCCGGAAGTAAATTAGATGTTAATGGTTCCGGACCGCTCAGGTTTGCTTCGAATACATCAATATTGAAAACGTGATTTGAACTTGTGTTGCCGAAGTTATCTCTTTTGTATGAAATAGAACCGTGATATTCAGTTCCGCCTTCGCGCGTTTTAACATTCACAACACCCGAAGTCGCCTGTCCGAATTCGGCGTTAAATCCGCCGGTAATCACTTCCACCTGTTCTATCGCGTTGGCACTTAGCTTTAATCCGAAACCGGTTCCCGCAAGCGGATCCTGGACTGAAACACCGTCGAGCAAAAACGCATTTTCGTAAGCACGACCGCCTCTTATATGAATGGCGTTATCAGATTTAACAACTCCCGCCTGTTGAGTAACGAGGTCATTGATGTTTTCTACAACAGCCATTTCAATTTCTTCTTTGGAGATAGATTTTTTACTTTGAGTTTCTTCAACGTCAAGTAATGGTTTGTCTCCAACCACAATCACATCCTGATCCATCGTTAAAACAGTTTCTTCAAGTTTAACATCAAGGTTTGTGGTTTTATTCTGTTCGACCTTAATACCTGTAAAATTCGTAGTTTTAAATCCGATAAATGAAACTTCTACGGTATACGTTCCGGGAGAAATATTCCTGATCTCATAACGACCGTTTAAATCAGTAGCCGCTCCGTAGTAAGTTCCTTTTAACATAATATTTACTCCGGGCAGTTCTTCTCCTGTTCCGGCATCTGTAACTGTTCCTACCAACCCGCCTTTCTGCTGTGCAAAAATTGTTGTGGCGATGAATAACAGAATCAGGATTTTTAGGCGCATCATAATGTTAATCCGAATTCGTCAATAAATAATTTTCTGATCAATTCCTCAACGCTTCCGTCAATTGCGTTTAACTGATGCAGCGGAAGCCCGATAAAGAAAAGAGATTTTTGATTATCGATAAACGCTATCGGTCCGTTTATCTGATTACTCGAAAGATCGTAAACTCTCTCAGCCGCTTCCGAAAAATTAAATGTGCGGACAAAGGAGATTGTAGTCTCCGATCTGAGATTTGGATAACTCTGATTTTGTCCTGCTCGTAAAACATTAGCTCCTGCAAACATAAAATTAACCGGCTCTTTCTGCGAGAATGAATCAATCAAAAGAAAATTCTGTAATGTCGCGAGATCGTAACTGAAACTTTCGGACGAGTCCGCAAGCGTCATCGAGTATGCTATTTTTCCTCCGGAGGAAATGAATTCCTGAGTTATTTGATTTGTCAAGTCAAGTCTGGGACTCGAATCAGAATACCAATAAATATATTTGAATAATTTCAATGTTTCCAAAAGCGTAATACTTTCGTAAGGCAACTCAGTATTCTGAATGTTTAGCGAATTATAATTCCCCTCTCCGAAAATATTTGAGAATAACGACCGGTAAAATCCGGCGGGAGTAGATCCGTTTTCGTAATCGTCAACTAAAAGAAATTCCGTCTTTGGTTTTTCTACAAACCAGGAGCTTCCCGAATCGGGCAAGGAAATAAATTTTGTTTTGGCGCCCGATATATCTTCCGCCTGAACATAAAGGCGATTCTCATCGTCTAATTTTAGATTCCCGAGAAGTTCAGAATGAACATCGTTTACGTTTCCGTTCAGCAAAATTTCCATTTGAGGATCTATGCACTGTTTATATCGTCAATTCTTAAGGTTACAAAGTTGACGGAATTATCGAAAGTAACGGCTTCGGTAGTATCATTCAAAGCGAGCCTGATTTTAGAAACTGATTCCGGACCGTCGAGATCATCCGCTGCCCAGCCGACGGAAATAACCGGCAGCGATCTTTGCGGCAGCGAACTCAATTGATTCCACTCAATCGTCGGGGCTGTATTTTTAATTGGGAAATTCTGAAGCGCCGGCGTTGGATCAACCAGACCAATATCAATAAATGTTTCACCTTCGTTATAAATACCGTCTCCATTCTCGTCGATGAAAGGTTCCCCGCCCAGATTTATTCCGTTGCGTTCGATGTTTTCATCGTAAACATTGTTTCCGCCGTTATCCGCTGCCATTACAGTAAAAGCATAATTTGTATCAGCCGATCCAATCGGAAGAAAAAATGTACTGTCGTTTTTAACGGTAAAGGTCCAGCTATCGTCTAAACCTTCCCATTTAAAATAGTAGCCGTTAATCAAGCCGTCCGGATCATCGCCCCACCAGTTAACGCTAAGTTTGCTTTGCTGCTGACTGATGCCGCTATCCGGCTGCAGAAACAGATGCGTCTCCGGCGCGATATTTTCGATTTTATTATCGGTAATATTTTCGCTGCACGAAAAAACCAAAACCGCGGCGACTGCGATAAATAAGTATTTTATTTTTATAAAGTCCATCAAAATTTAGTTAACCAATTAAAGTTCTTTTTATTCTGTATCAACCCAAGCGGGCTGAAAAATCTATTTAGTTTTAATAAAACGTAGAGACATTGAAGGTTACTGAGCTTGTCGAAGTATGCAACGTCTCTACAATCATTTAAAAATAATTTGGCTTTTCAAGATTAGCGCAGAATATTAATCTGCGCTGCAATTAAAATTACTTTATTAACATCATTTTCATCGTCTGAACAAAATTGTCCGCTTCCAATCTGTAAAAATAAATTCCGGAAGTCAGATTCTTTGCGTTGAAATTCACTTTATGAATTCCCGCTTTCTGGAATCCGTCAAATAATGTTTTTACCTGCTGACCGAGTATATTATACACCTGCAATTTTACCATTGAATTTTGCGGAAGTGCATAACTAATCACGGTCGACGGGTTGAACGGATTCGGATAATTCTGCATTAGCGCATAAGTTTCCGGAGTAACCTCTTCGTCAAAATCTACATCCGTAACATTCACAAAATCTTCTTCCATTCTCGGAACTAATTTATAATTTCCGAAGGAATAATAGAGAACTCCGATTAATGCGTCAATTGTTGAACCTTCTACGATTCTAATTGGCTGATCTTCTAACTCCGCGTCCCATAGATTATGATAATTGTGATTTCCTTCCTGAAGTTCGACGCGCGTGGAAACATTACTTGCATCGGCAACCAACATTTCGCCGAAATTATTTCCCGCGTATCCCGGATCTCCGTCCGCGTTTTCATTAACAACAGTTAGGTTATTGTATTTTACCAAAACAGATTCAAATGATTCAGTGGGCAATGTTCCATTGGATGCCGTTCCGATCATATCGGTCGTAATTTCATAAGGTTCGGGAACTGGTGCGTTTTCCGAATTTACCGTTACAGAAACACCGTCGTCTATAGAACCGATTGTAGTAACATTAAAATTTTCATTTACTATTCCGGTGGCAGTTACAAAATTTCCGAAATTTAATTTTTCAGCCTCTGTTCCGAACAACACAATTCCACTCCACGGTCCGGTTCCGTTCTGTATATGAATTCTCGGTCCAACTTGATTTCCGTCTCCCTGCAGCATTGTAGTATCCGCGGTTACAATTCCGTCTACGGAAACTTCATAACCATTATATCCGCTTATTCCTGTTCCAAAAGGATTGTATTGAAGATCCTGAATCATAAGAGGACGATCCAAAGTCATTACGAAATAAGGATTATCTAATTTCGAATTTGGATTGCTCGTATAATATCCTTCGTTATCGGTAGCTTCAACATAATAAGAAATTAAAGTCGAATCATTCTGCGCCGGAATAGTTCCGGTATAAACAGAATCACCGTCTGCCGCCGTCATTTCAATACTTCAACTGAATCTGCTCCGTTGACTGAATAAACTAATTTAGCTTCCGCGATCGAACCATCCGGATCCACTACCTGAGCGGATACATTTATTTCCTCTCCGAATCCTACGTGTCCTTTCTCTCTTTTAATTTTGGTAATTCTTGGTGGAATAACATCGCCAAACTTAATGTCATCGGGATAAATTGGGTTAATCAAAAACCAGTCACCGCTCGGAATATTATTTCGGTTGGCAATCATTCCTCTAACATAATCTATTTTAGTTCCTGTTTCCGGCGGAGATTGACTTCTCCAATAATCGGATTCAGTATAAATTAAAATTCTTTTACCATTTTCATCAAACGCGCCGAAAGATGAATTACCCAAATTATAATCCTGATCCACCGTTAAATTCCGTAGTTCTACATAAACTTGCTCCCACTTTTCAGCGAGATAGTTTGGTTCTCCGGGAGGAGTGATGATAAGTGAGTCAAGCGTAAGCGGAACAGCGTCCGGTCTCTCATCCATAATGCCTATTACATTTTCAGCCCCAAATTCAACAATATTAGCTTGGGTAGTTGTGTAATAAGAACTTATAACAACAGGTGCTTTAATTATGTATCCGGAATCCACAGCCGTAAACGCGTCCGATTCAATGCCTTCTAAACGTAATATAATTCCGCCCCAAGCTCTTCCGGTAACCGAAGTATCAGCAATATATAAAGCGGGTGCTCCGGAATGCAATCTTTCTGTAACACCGTCTTCTTCGTAAGGGGAATTCATTACAACTCCCGTCACAATTACCGTGTCGCCTTCATAAACAGAAGGATAATCGTGTGGCGAAGTTAATAAAGAGTCTTCTGAAACAAACTGGATATCTTTTACCGAAACTTCCGGGTATTCCTGAGCAAAAAGCTGCACAGAAATTAAAAGAATAGAGATGAGTAATAATTTGAATTTCATATTTACCTCTTATTTTATAACTAAAAATTTTCCGCGCTTTACATTTCCGGTTTTTGAATCTTCCACCGCGAATAAATATAAGCCGGTTGCAATCGCCTGATCACTATCGGTCACCAGATCCCAAGCAGCTTCTCCGCCGGACATTTTCTGCGTCCCGTCGGCGAATGTTTCAAACCATCTTACATTGGATCCATTATTGGCTCCGCTGTGCTGGATTCGTTTTACAATATCGCCCGACAAAGTGTAAATCGTAATTTCGCATTCTTCGGGAAGATTATAAAAATATATTTTTCTCAAACGCTCGCTCTGCCCATCCCAATAAGCTTCTCCGTAGTATGGATTCGGATAAACTCCCACTTCAATATTTTCATCCGAAGTAGCCGGAGTTCCGGGAAGAACTTTTTCCGCGGCGCTTAACAAACTCGATTCCAAAGTTTCCAAATTATTTTCTTCGTCACCTTCGTCAAAAGCTGTTACTGTATAAGCGTACTGCCAGCCGTTCAATAATTCGTCCGTAACAAATTTGTAATAATATTTTGTCGTATCGTTCGGAAAAGTTACCGGTTCATCCAACGCTACTGCCGAAAACCCGGTGTTGTAGCCAACGTTATTTCCGGCGCTGTCAAACTCCGCGATTTTTATTAACGATTTTACGAGATTCTGCGATTCGGTTAAATCGTACCCGGCATTTGTTCTGTAAATTTTATATCCTTCAAAATCTTTTTTACCCGAGATCGGATCAATCGAACGCTCGGCTCTTTTATCCCAATAAACTGTTACTTTATTGCTTTCCGGAATAACTTTTATATTTGGAGTCTGAGGAGGAGCCGGTAAAATATATCTTGTTATTTCTCCGTTGTCATCAAGGTCTTCGCCGGGATCTAGAATTCCGTTTGCGTTTTTATCCTCACCGTAATATGCACGTAAAGCCCATCCCGCGTTATCGAAAAGATTTTTTTTCTGAAGTTTGGAATCTAAACTTGGAAGATCTGATCCGAATTTTTTAGCGGCTACATAAGCAAATGTAACGTTCATAGAATCGCCCGGTGCAAGCGGAGGAAATTCTCCGGCGGTAATCAGCATGGAACGATTGCTTGCCTGCTTTAAAGCAGCCGGATCAATTTCATCGCCATATCTCTGCCCTTCGCCGAAAAAGCCCTGCATTTTTTCGTAACGCTGAATATCGTTTGTGGGCGCGAAGAAACTGGGATTTGTCTGATTTCTAAATTGCCAGCTCGTGAAATTTACAGAATTGTAGTTAACCGATGAACCGAGAACCTGGACTCCGATATAACTATCCGTAAATCCGACGTCTCCGGCCGCATCAAATTCATAAGCGATGTTAAGCGAATCATTAAATCCGTTTCCACCTTTATTAAAAAAGGAAGATCCCGTTCTCGGTGAAGTGATATTTGTATTTCTGACAACAGTATCATTCCAAAGTCCTACATACAAATTAGTTATGTATTGATTTGAAACGTTTTTGATCCAGTAATTTGCGATCACGAAAAAATCAGCGAATGGATAATTCCAGGCGTAAGTTTCCTGATGAACCGCGACGCCGAGAGGCCGATGATCCTGAATAACTTCACCATTGCTCAACGTTGTATTCGTATCGGAAAAATTCATCACAAAATCCTGATGCGAAACCGCAAAAGGACTGAAAAATTTAGAGTCGAGCAGCGATGAGCGTTCGGTAATTCCGCTGCCGGGTTTATTGGTATATTCCACGCTTGAGCCGCGCACCGAAACCGAAGCTGCGTCCACCGCGCCGGTAGTTACAAAGGGTCCGCGCCTGTTTGCGCCTTCTGCATCGTCGCTTGTGTATCCGCCGATCCACAAACCGCCGTCAAATAAATGTTCAATTCCGCTTCCTAGCGGATATTCCAGGTTCGGCTGTTCCGGCCATCGGCTGAATCCGTGACCAAACATCCCGAAATTTGTAACCGTTAAAGCAATATTCCCGACGTCAGTAAATTTGGAATTAACGTCATCAGCGGGTTTTAACAATTTTTGTGTTTGAGCTTCCACATTAAGGACAGAGAGAATAATAATAGCCGAAACAAAAAGTCCGTAAAAATCTTTTTTCATCTAATCTTTAGAATTTGTTTTATAAGCCGAAAAATAACGATAGATATATCGGCTTTCAATGGAAAAAATTATTTTATGATTGAGCGCACAAGAATAATAAAAATTTTGCAGAATTTAAATTGATTTTTTTTGGCAGATCGAGAAAAGTAATGTTTATCTTTTTTTATTACTCGTTTCCCTCGGTTCGCGCGAAGGAATCAAGCCGCTTCGTTATATTGAATAAAACCCATAGTGATTCCATCGGAAAGAGCTTTTTGAACTAACTGTTCTACGATGCGGGAATCTTTTAATTCAATCGATTCCTCACCGCACTCTTCGCAGATCAACGCGGGAACATCCTTTACCACAATAATTTTATTCTCATCCATTTGAAAAGTAAGGATGGTCTTCCTTTTTTAATTTTCCTTTACAAATTTCGCATTTCATTAATAAATCCTCAATCTAAAATTATTTTTCCTTATCGTTTACAATCTTGAGCGGTAATAAGAAGATTAACATTTTTTCGTGTCGTAATTTATTTAAAGAAATTGTATAAGTCTACTTTTAAAAGATTTGGGCGCTATATTCTTAACAGCGGATAATACAAAAAAGGAAATTTTCCAATTAAAAATCGAATCCGGCAAGCTGAACTTGTCGAAAATTTAACAAGGAATAATCCCGTAGGGATTAAATTTCAGTAGAACTAAATTCAGAGAAATAAATTAACTCCGTTAGGAGTTAAATTTTATAGCGCCGCAAAAGTATTTTCATCAACTAATTAAAATAATTTTATAAAATAATTACCGGCTTTGATGAATCGGCATCTTATTATTTTATGCTTGTGAATAATAATCTATTTAAAGGTTGCTCTTTGCCCTCTGCCCTTTGCTCTCTGCTTTTTCATTCCGTACAAGTGGATTAAAAAACCGAATATCAAACCGATTATCATTGGCTCAATCAGATAGAATTCTGTTCCGGAAAATATCGGACGAATTAAAAGCCATATCAAACTGGAAAAAACAGCGGCAATCGATTCAACGAATGCAATGTTTTTTGGAATTTTCAATTTCGTGTAATATGCGCCGAAAATGAGAAAGATTATTCCCGGAATTGTTAAACTCCCTATCATATACCAGAGTTCGATTACAGAATCGATGTAGTACGCGAGTATAACGGAAATAATCGTTGAAATGAGTAATCCTAATTTTGTGGCGTTGTTAATTGATTTATCATTGGAATTGGTTTTTATTTTTGTAACTAAATCTCTTCCGAAAGTTGTGGCGCTTAAAAATAAAAAACTATTTAAAGTTGAAAGAATCGTCGCAAAAAGTCCGGCATAAAAAAGACCTTTAGCGCCGGGTCCGAGAATTTTTTCCGCCAGCAAAGGAAAAGCTAAAACCGGTTCCTCTAAATTCGGGAGAAGCGCGCGCGCGTAAAGTCCGGTGGCGTTTGTAAGAAAATCGAACAAAGCCCAAAAGAAAATTGATATTAGAATTCCCTTGAAAGCTACGCTTTCGGTTTTAGCCGCATAACAGCGCTGGTGAAATCCCGGATCGGTGAAAGTCCATAAAGCTATAAAAAACCAGACGAGAATATAAACCGGAGAGTTACCTCCCGTCAGTGTTAAGTGATCGGGCGGAAGATTTGTTTCCAGGTATTCCATTCCTCCGAAGGCGAAGTAAGCTGAAAAAAATATAAAAATGAATCCGGCGAACATAATAAAAAATTCAAACGCGTCCGTGTAGAGATCGGAAGAATATCCGCCTTTAAAAAGATATGCAACCGATAAAAATATTCCGATAAGCAGTGCGGGGAAAATTTCTATCTTCAAAATAATGGAAAGCAGATTACCGATCATCAATAAATACGGCGCGGGCGAGACTAAAATAAAAATCAATACAGCCGCAGTTATTCCCACTTTCTTTCCGTAAACTTCCTGAAGTTTGTCTGGTATTGTAAAGAGCGAAGCTTTGCGTATTTTCTTTGCAAAAAATACCGCAAAAATAAACGCGAAAACATAATACGGAAATCCTTGAGTAAACCAGCTTGCCAATCCATAACGATAAGAAAATTCGCCGATGCCGAGAATTCCGCCGTACCAGGTAGAAACATTCGTAAGAACGAAAAGAAAAAGCCCCACCTTCCTTCCCGAAAGTAAATAATTTTCCGCGGTGTCGTCTTTTTTTCTTCCGGCAATAAAACCAATAAGAAGAACAATTCCAAAAAACAAAAATATTATCGTAAGATCAATCGCGGAGAAAGAAACCATTTTTCCTCAATGTTTCAAAGTCCCTTATAACAAAGGCTGTTCCACCGTAAATTCTCAGACTAACTTTTTTTCCGGTTGCAACGTTGCTTAAACTTTCACGTTCTCCAAATTTAATGGATGAATTATTCAACTTGTATTTTAATCCTTTTGAAGTGATAAGAGGATTTTCGCCAAACATAAAAATGGAAACTATTTCTCCTTTTTCAGTTTCTAGTTCTGCGTCGGAAGTATACGCCGTTAAAAGCGAGGTTTGGTGATAAACAAAAAGTTTTAGCCGTTCGGAATATTTTACAATTAAACTCAGGTTGCAAATTGTGTGATCAAATCTATCGCCTGTAACCCCGAGCAGTATTACTTTTTTGTAATTATTCCTTATCGCAAAGTTGAGCGATTTTTCTACGTCAGTATCTGTCTGTCGTCTATATTTAATTATTTTTGATTTGCCCGCATAAAATTTTTTCACTTCCGGTGTTATAGAATCGAGGTCGCCGATAATAAAATCGGGCGTTATGGAAAGTTTGTACGCTGAATTCGCGCCGCCATCAACGGCTATCAAATCGTCGAATCCGTTTTTAAGCAAAAAAGTAATTACGCTTTTTTTCGGAGCCTCTCCGTTCGCAAGTAAAACCGCGCTTTTCATAATCCTAACTCCAGACCTATCATAAAATTCCTTTCAGCCGCCGGGAAATATTCTTTACCTACTGCATGCCAAAGAAACATGCGCGGCAAAAGGGTTCGCTAAAAATCAGCAAAGTGATTAAACTTAAATTAATTTAATATTTTTTCCCTGACCTAAAATTATCGGCGTTAAGAAAATTTATGTAGTCTTGCGATAAAGCAGAAAATATGTCTGAGATCTGGTTTTTGGATCGAGTTTATTTTCTGCAGCAAGACGGAATAAATTTTTAGCTGCGATAATTTTCCGTCTTGAACTTTTGGTTCTTTTCTTTCAAGAGAAAAGAACGTTAGGCAAAGAATTACATTTTCACAATCCTATTTCCAACCCTATCATAAAATTCCTTTCAGCCGCCGGGAAATATTCTTTACCTATAGCATAAGCGGCATACAGGTTATCAAAAACATTATTTATTTGGATGAAGAAATTTATTCTTTCGAAATAAGGAGCTTCTTCAATTGCGTATCTTGCTATTATGTTCGAGACAAAATAGGCTTCTACTTTGTTATCGGAGTAATCCAAAAATCCTGGATATTTTGAGATATACCCACCAAGATTATCCTCATAATTATCTGAGTAGAATTCGCCGACATACTTGGCGCTAACCTGCGCGAGAAATCCTTTATATCTAAACTTAAAAATTCCGTTGAATGTAAATTCGGGAAAGCCGCTTATCGCGTTACCGGAAAGATCGAGCCGCGTAACTTTGTTTGAAGAATTTTCTTCATCGTAATACTCAATAAATGCAAATCCTTTATTGATGTAATTTCTGCCATAGCTTCCGTTCAATACAAACTCAAAATTGCCGCTCGGTTTATAAAGTCCGGCAAATTCAACTCCGGAATGGATTGTGTTTTCAATGTTTCCGGTAACCGGCTGTCCGAATCTGTCGATCTGACCCTGCTTAACAATTTCGTCGTCAAAGTTCATATAAAATAAATTTAGTGAAAGCGATATTTTTTTGCCGTTTAATTTTGCGCCGAGTTCAACATTCTTCATCGATTCAGGATGAACGAGCGGTTCGTTAAAATTGTAAACGCCGGAAGACGTTTGCTCAAACTGCGGAACAGCGCCGCCGCTCGATTCCGCGGCGTCGTAATAATTTTTTAGTCGGGGCTCCCGCGTAACTTCCGCGAACGAACCGTAAAAACTTATCAGTGAATTCAACTTATAATTTATTCCGAAGCGCGGATTAAAAAAAGTATTTGCAATTTTAAATTCATTATCAAGATATTTTTCATTCTTAATTTCATATTCATGATACGCGACCTGCACTTCGGCAAGAAGATTAATTTTATTGCTTAATTCAAATTGTTCGTGAGCGTACGTGTTTAATATATCTTTTCCGCCTTCGTAATAGTAATATCGGTATTCGTCATTCAATCCGGCGGGAAGTTTCTCGGCATATTCAATACTTCCCCAGTGAACCGAATTGTGGAAACGAGCTTCGCCGCCCAGAATTAAAGATCCTTTTGGATGTTCAATTCTTAATCGCGGAATCCAGCCCCATTGCTTGTTTTCAACTTTGGCGCGTATTAAACTATTTAGCGGATTTGCTCCCGACTCAAATCCGAATTCTTCGGTCAGGCGGAAATAATCCGCGTCAGCCCACGAAGCGTCATAGTCGAAAAATCCCTCACCTGTTACAAGGAAAAGCGCGGAGTTAAAAGTTAAATAATTACTGAATCGGTATTCATTTAATAATTCGTAATGCGGCTGGGAAAATTCTTCCTTTTCTACAGGACGACGGACTGAACTACCGATTTCATCTTTCCCCTCGTACCACCAATAAGAATAATTAGCTCTTCGTAATTTTTTATTTTGTATGTAAAATTTTGGAAGTCCGGTGTAAGCGAGTCCGTCGGAAATTGGTCCGCCGTAAAAATTAATCTGCGTAGTAAAATTTTCATCATACCGAACAGCGGATAAATGATAAGAATTAAAATCGATCCAACTCGAATTCCGGTATCCCGAACTTAACGTTTTACCGAGTTTCGCGTAAATGGAATATTTGTTTTTTATCAAGCCGCTGGAAAAAGAAGCCGAATATTTCCGCGTGTTGTAGCTGCCGATCATCGAAGAAAATTTTATTTTTTTATCATCAGAAAAATTTGCCGTAATGATATTTATTGAACCGCCGATTGCCGGATAGCCGATAACTCCCGAACCGGCGCCGCGCTGAACTTGAATCAGCTCGGAACTCTCGAGTAAATCCGGCATATCAAGCCAGTAAATATTATGATCTTCGGGGTCGTTCTGCGGAATTCCATTGACTGAAATCGAAATTCTTCTCTGATCGAAACCGCGGATGCTGAGATAATTGTAGCCGATTCCGTTTCCGCTTTCTGAATAAAATGTTGTGGAAGGAAGATAACTCAGGTATTCCGGCAGATCCTGGTTAACATAACTTTGCTCAATCTCTTCACGATCGATTTTAGAAAAAGTCGCGGGAGTTGTTCCTTCTCTGCCTATACTTCCTTCTATCAATACTGTTTGGCTGGATAGGACTTCGTTCTCAAGTTCGATTTCAAGAACATCGTAAGGCGGAATTTCTGAAACCGGAATTTTTTTAGTTTTGTAGCCGAGATAAGAAACGACGAGCAGATCATCGGGTTTAAAATTTCCTTCCAGAATAAATTCGCCTTCGGTGTTTGTAGCGGCGCCTATATCTTTATTTTGGATGAAGAGATTTACAAGGTAAAGCGGATCGCCCGCTTCCGTTTTAACTATACCGTTGATTTGAGTTTGCTGTGAAAAAAATGTTTGCGGTAATAACAAAAAAAGAATCATTAAATATTTCATTCTATTTCTCCTTTGGTTTTGGAAAAATAAAAGCCGTTTTTGGAAAACGGTCGTTTAATGATTCTTACGTGTTTTCCTACGCTGGCATTATCCAGATCAGGTTCAAGGGTCCATCTCAGCCAAAATATCGGCGCCCCTAACGACTTTTATAAAATATAAGTTAACATTTATTTATTTAAGCGCTAATAAAATAGAATAATTTTGATTAAAACAAAAGGGGGAAAAAGAAGGTTAGAAAGTTGAAAAGTTGAAAAGTTGAAAGGTTAAAGGTTAAAGGTTAAAGGTTAAAATATTCGTAAATCCGGTAATCCGTCAATTCGCAAATATTTGGTTTTTAATCTGTCGATAGGAAAATTTATATTGAAAATATTTTAAACTCCTTTTTACTATTCTGCCGAATTTATTTGCTTTTGGATTAGCGTTAGGTTTCCGCTCTTCTCCTTCGTAAAATAATCCTGTTGAATAAAGCGTTCCCAATATTTCCGGTCTGTTTTTTATTGGATGACCGGCATTTTTCCATCTTGATTCTATTATTCTTAAGTAAGCCGCCGCATATAAAATATTTAACGAATCATTTTGAAGTTTGTTAATTATTTCTGCCGGATTTGAGCTGACATTTAGAATTTTAGAAAATTTTCTACCGGGATAATATTCGCTTGTTGAATTATTTAATTTTAATTCAATCCAATAAGCCGTTTTCATTTTAACCTGGCAGAAACCGATCGAACTATTCAGACCGGCTTCCGCCAGAAGAATATCTACAGCTTCGTCTTCCCAACTGTAATTCAGTGTTCTTTCTGTATAAATAACAGCGGCTAAAACATTTGGATCAATATCAAATATCCCAGCCGCATTTTCAATTAGATGTCTTTTCTCTTCAATCTTCTTTAACGTTTCAGAAGATTCTTCCGCAACAATTATTGCGTTAACGAAAAGAATTATGAAAAAAAATCTTATTAGCATATTTTACTATACTTTATTTATGCAACTTGTAGTCTGATAATATTGGCATTTAGTTAACTCAACACACCCCTGATTCTCAGCTTCGCTGCGAATCTTCCCCTCTCGAGAGGGGATTGTCCCACGGGGATGCCTTCGGGAAGGGGTGTGTTCTAATTTGAATGTAATATTTACCCCAAATACATTTAATCGTTATTTCAACAGCATTATTTTAGCCGATTTAACGAATTCTTTTCCTGTGTTTCCAACCGGAACAGCCGAGAATCTGTAAATATAAATTCCGCTTGCAACGCTTGTTCCATTGCTGTTTAATCCGTCCCAGCTTACTTTTTGTATCCCTGCAGATTGAGCAGGAATATCAAATGTTCTTATTCTGCTTCCGGTAATATCGAATATTTCTATTTTAACGTTCGATGCATAAGGAAGAGAATACTTTATAGTAGTAGCCGGATTTGAAGGATTTGGATAATTGCCGATAAGTTGATAGTCTTCATTGTTCTCATTTATATATTTTTCATTATTATCTTTGGTCTCGGAATTTAACGCAAGTTCAAAAAATTCTAATAGATATGAATCCGGGTACTTTGTCTTCATTTTTTCATATACTTTGGCAGCTTTTTCTTTATCATTTTTATCAAAGTAAAAATGTTCGAATTTTTGATAAATAGCGTTTTCAGCTACTGAATGATTAGTAAACTTATTATCTATTAAATCATAAGTTGAAATTTGCAAAGAAGGGTCTGTTTCTAAATTATTAAGAGTTAATAAAATTGACGCTTCGATTTCTTTGGATATTTCATTTTTAGCCGGCAAAAGATTGTTTACAAATGATTTATAAGCGCTTATTTCTTTAGTCTTTCTGGCAGCGTAAAGGTATAAATATAAAAACTGTTTTACTTTGGCAGAATCCAAATTATTTACTATAACCTCTTCACAAATCTTTTTAGACGTTTCAAATTTCCCCGCCCAGTTTAGGTTCCTGACATATAATATTTTCCAATCAAGAATCCATTTTTCGTCATAGTTGGAAGAAGCTGCATTGTCCGGCTGTAGAACGAGCTGAACTCCGTCATTAAATTGCTCATCAAAATCTTTTTCTTCGGGGGAAGTTGGCTGTATTTTGTTTAGAGCAGGAGGAGAAGATAACGCCGGTAAATAATCAATAGAACCGCCTGTTGAAATCCAAATTTTGTTGGGATCTGGAGTGGAGTATCCCCACCAGTTATTTTCAGCGTAAATGGTAATGTAATCATTATTATAAGCTTTAATATTGTATACATAATTTGAGGCTAAGATATTATCCCCTCCCTGTAAAGTACAGGACTCTCTTCCGAGAAAAGGAATTGATGAATTATGCGCATATAAACCATTTCTGTTATTATGAATATTATTATTTCCCGCAACGGCTGGCCATCCAAAGTCAGGAGACGAACCATTATAGGCAACTACGCCGTAATTAGAATGATCATATATTTCATTGCCTTTAATCCTGGCATAAGAATTAGATAAATAAACTCCCATAGAACCGTTATTGTGTATTTTATTATCATAAATAATTGGATCTGCATAGATGGTATTGCTGTTCTTTATATAAAGACCATATTCGCAATTGTAGATTTCTGAATTTTGAATATCGGGCGCCGCCGCATCAGAATAAATTCCCCAGTAAGCATTTTTTATTACAGAATTGTTAACAGTCAGATCGCCGGAAGAATTTACTATAATACCATTTTGTGTTGACGAATTACGAGAAATAAAATCGAAAATTATCGGATTTTCTGAAGTTCCCTGGGTATTCAGCGTACCGTTTACTATGAGCTGAGAACCGTTTTCAAAGATCAGTTCCAAGCTACCTTCTAAAGTAAAATTTACACCGGCTGCAACAGTAACGTCATTATAAAAATACCATTTACCTGGAGTAAGTGTTGTATTTTGTTTTATAACATTTGCATCTACTCCAAGTTTAACATCAACTAAAATATTATTGTTATCACTTCTTATATTTTCTAATTTAAATCCAGACGAAACACTATTGGAATGAATTCCATCGAAAGTCTCAATGGTTTTACCACAAGAATTAGGATTAGTATAAAAAGCATATTCCCTCGCTGAATTAAAAGGTGAATAGAAACAACTTTCACTACCCACTCGCCAATCTGCATAGACTGGCTCACCTTCGTATTCTGCCTCACCTGTTGTATCATTATATCCAACAAACCCTAAATAATAATATGTATTATGAGTTTCCAAACTATCCCTGCCAAACAATGGATCCGCAATACCAGAATTTATTGGCTTTAAATCAGCGGGTGGAGCCTCAGATAAATCTAAATTATTCCATTTCCATTTTCCATGGGTAGCTTCGATATCAATAGGCATATATAGAGCGTCTTCATAATTAGATGTAAAAAATGGATTCAAATTTCTATTTTCACGCCATATTAATAAGCCTGCACTAATTTCCCCACTACCCGGCAAAGGCCAGTTTTGCTGCCAATAATTACTTTCAGGTTTATTATAACATGTCAAATAAATTCTTTGACTACCAACAGAAATTCCATTATTATCGGGAATATCATAGTAGTAGATAATACCGGATTCGTCAAAATCTTCAAGAGTTAGTGTTTGATTGTTAGTTATTTCAACTGGGGTTATCCAATTACTTCGTATTCTAAAAATTGGATTGTATATATGAAGGCGTTCCCTTAAAACCGGTTTTAGCCATCTCATCGAAACTACCAAAAGCCCAATGATCAAAATGAGTTCTCCCTAAATGATCTACGTCAGGAAAACTGAACCAGGCATGTCCCAATTCGTGAACAGTTATGGAGATTATATTATCAGCCTTACTTACCCTCTTCCTTTGAATCATAGCATGATCTGCACTTCGCGTCATATATCCGGAGCCATCTATAATTATTGTATCTCCTTCAGTTGACAAATCATCCGTGGAAAAGACTAAACTATTTGGAAGACCCGGCGTACCTGTAGACCATTTTTTTACTCCAGCAGTGTCTATTTCAGAATATCTGACAACCATAAAAATTAACATATCGACTATTCCATCTGAATCATAATCAAAATCATTAAAATTGTATATTGAATCCGCGCTATCAAGTACTTCAAGAACCATAGCTTCTGGGACAACAAAAGTCTCATTTAACGGCGGTTGGGCAACTAACGTTCCAGATAATTCAAAAGCCTCTAATGAACCATCTAAATTTAATTCTCTTCCTAAAACAGCAACATTATTTATAATTACATCTCCATGTGATACAGTAGAATAATAATCTTTGATCTTTTGTAAATCATTTAGGAAAAAATTACTTATATGAGTAGATTGTCCTTGTTCAACACAAAGAAGATAAGTTATATTATAGGAATCCGGTTGATTTAACGGCATATTTCCTGTTGCTTCGGTCGAATCTAAATAACAGTGAAAAAGTAAATCTTCATTCTGAGAAAAAGTAATTTGGCATGTTGTGAAAATAAATACAATTGATATAAGAACTTTAAATTTTTTCAAAGCCACCTCGCTATTTTAATAAGATTGTTTTATAATGATTTGAAAATCCTTCAAAAGAAAAATTCAGTATATATATCCCAGTGGATAGATTATTAGCGCTAAACGTGGTTCTATGGATTCCTTTATTAAACCATCTAGGACCAATATTTTTTATTTCTTGTCCTAGTATATTGGAAAGAGTAATTAACCCATAACCGTCTTCATAAATATTATATTTTATATTTAGATGAGAATTAAAAGGATTTGGGAATGGGGGGTATAGTTTGAATTTTTGAAGTATAGCGTTAGAATTTTTATTTTTAACGCCTACGGGTATACCATTTTTATCTATCAAAAGATCGCTTTCATATATTTTATATATTCCTTCATAATCAGCGATAAAGAAGAGTTTTTTCCCGTCTTGAGTTATGGTTGGATATTGCTCCCAATTACTTTTATAGGAGCCTTCATGGAAAAGACTATCACTCCTGTAGCATAAATTTAATCTATACATTTTACTATATCTTGCAGGATTCAAAGAGTCTTTATAGGAAACAAACATATCCTCGTGCAACCATTGATAATTGTTTGAATCTTTTGTTTCTCTTAGATGAACAGTATAAATTTTTTCTAATCCTTTATCAGCTGCAATCCCCCATCCGGAAGCGAACTCATAGTATAAAGCGGGATACTCAGAAGCTTCGCCCCATATATTTTCTGATTTATTCCAAAAAGATATATAAGTTACCGAGCCCCTCAGAATCAAAAGAGTAGTGTCGTTCAACTGATAGGCAAAATTTTCATCCTCGCTTGGATCGTTTACTCCGGGACCGCAGTTTGTTAAATCACCCCAAGTATTATTTTCTCTGTTCCAATCGGCATAATATAAATCCCAGCCTCTATTGAAAATTCTGAAATATAATCTTGTGCCATTAAACGAAATCGTAGAATTATCAATACCTTGGTATGGTATTTCGGTTTTTTTAAGGCCGCTCCATCCTCTATCTGTTTTCTCAATATATTTATAGCCATTTATTATTAATAGATTGCCATCTGCAGTAACAGAAGGTATGAGATCGCCATAATATTCTTCATAAGGTATTGAACTTATTTCTTTCGGTTTACTCCAAATTTCAGGCGCTTGTTCGTCCGGTATAATTTGGCAAAAAATATTCAAACTATATATAAGACTGAATAAAAATATTGATTTTAAATTATTTCTCATTTTTCGATCCTTTGTTTTATTATTTTGTTGATCAAACAATAGCTACGTAAACCCGCTAAAAAACAAAACGGGAATTAATTTAATATTTTTTTGATGGATTAATTTTTTGAATAAATAATGATTGTAATTATTCAGGCTTGAAGAGAAACTGAAGTTTTTGAAAGATTTTATTTTAAGAAGAATTAAGAACAACTTAACTCCAATAAAAAGATTCTATTGTCTTATTGCCAAGATAAAATATTGAAATAAAAAAACAATACATTTTTTTGCAGCTCATAAAAAAAGTGATTTATGTCACAAATTTCCGCTCAAAATATATTACAGGTTAGAAAGTTGAAAAGTTGAAAAGTTGAAAAGTTGAAAAGTTGAAAAATATTCGTAAATCCGGTAATCCGTCAATTCGCAATTATTTGGTTTTTAATCTGTGTAAATCTGTGGAATTTGTGGTTAAAGATTTTTATCCTTCCGTTAGTCTTTGGATTCAGGCGGCTCGCTTCCCGCTTTTACTATTCACATTTGACGTTTGACATAAAGATTAATTATGAATTGTAAGTTTAGCTCCCCTCACAATTTTATCGTTCTTCAAATTATTCCAATTCATTATATCGGCAACGCGGACTTTATATTTTCTCGCGATTGTCCAAAGCGATTCTCCCGATTGAACTGTGTGAACTAATTTGGAAGCAAGGGAAGATGATTCTTCACTAGAAAATATTTTTAATTTTTGTCCGGCGTAAATTCTATTTCCCCTGATGTTGTTCCAGCTTTTTAAATCGCCTACGCTTACACCGTGGTTTAACGCAATCTCGCTCACCGTGTCGCCTTTTCTTACTGTGTAAGCAACTACGCTATTCGATCCGTCCAAAGATCCGGTTGAATTTTTGCCATTGTAAATCTTAAGAGTTTTGCCTGCGATAATCTTATTACTTCTCAAATTATTCCATCTCTTAATTTGAGTTGTAGTAACTTTATGCTGAAGCGCAATTTTCCCAATTGTATCGCCCCGTTTAATTTTGTAATAGCGAGTGCTTCCCCGCTTTCGGCAGAGGCGTAAGATCCTGAGGACGACTGTTCTGCCGTAAAGTTTTAAAGTTTTCCCCGCGATGATTTTATTGCTGCGCAGATTATTCCAATCTTTTATTTGATTAACGGTAACTCCGTGCTGAAGTGCGATTTTGCCAATCGTATCGCCGCGCCTTATTTTATAAGTTTTTTCTTCTCCTTTTGCCAAACTTCCGGAAGATATTTTTGAAGGATCGCCGAGATAAACATTTAATCTTTTTCCGCTTATTATTTTATTATTTCTTAAATTATTCCAATCTTTTATTCTTCTAACCGTTGTTCCGTATTTAAGAGCTATCGCAGATAAAGTTTCGCCTCTCCGAATTCTATGTTTTATCCATCTTCCTTCCTGCGAAGAATTTGTCATAGATAATTTTTCCGACCGGGAGAGATTGTTGATCTTCGAATAGTATTCATGCTTCTCGCTAGGTACAAAAACTTTTAACCCCTGACCTACTTTTATGCTGGATGTGTAAGGAAGATTATTCCAGTTTCTGAGATCCGAAACTCGTACGTCGAATATTTCAGCTATGTTTATTAGGTTATCATACCGTTTAACAGAATATAGAACCTGCGATTTTCCTTCGGGAACAACAAATTCCGTTTTTGCAGAATCTTTTTCCTGATAAATTCTTAAATATTTGTCGGCATCCGAGTCTTCGTTGATAACCAATTTATAAGGCGCGTCGTCTTCAAAATCCTTTCCGACGGATTCAACTGCCGGCATAATATCTTTATTGATTGCGAAATCGACGTCTCGGAAAGTCGGGATAGGGACGCGTAAATTTTGTCTCGGGTAAATTTTAGACCGGAGCGAAATATTGTTGAAGTTCGCGAGCTGAGTAGTGCCAACGCCGTATTTGCTTGCAATACGGGAAAGAGTTTCGCCTCTGCTTACTGTATGAACTAAATACTGAAGCCGCGCTTCATTTGGAACATTTTTAATATTTTCCGCAAAAGCTTCATAATTTCGTTCGGGAACTTTCAACGGATATCCACCGGAATATTTTACAGGCGTACAATGCTGAATCAATTCCGGGTTCAAATCTTTCAAAGTTTCTTCGTCAACTCCTGCGCATTTTGCAAGCACGTTTATACCGAATGCGCCCTCAACATTATGCGTTTTGATATGGTACCGGTTTCTCGTACTGAATATTATCGAATCCGTAATGTGAAGGATTTGAAGCGATAAGAGTTACGGCAATATACTGAGGCACGTAATTTCTGGTTTCACGCGGCAAGTACCGCATCAATTTCCAAAAATCACTTGAGCCCGAGCGACGCACCGCTCTTCTCACTCTTCCCTCTCCGGAATTGTAAGAGGCTATGGCGAGATACCAATCGCCGGTGTTATAATAAAGGTCACGCAAATGCCGTGCAGCGGCTCGCGTTGCTTTTTCGGGGTCGCGTCTTTCGTCAACATAAAAATCAACATTAAGATCGTAAATTCTTCCGGTGCTTTTGATGAACTGCCATAATCCTACGGCGCTTGCCCAGGAACGCGCGCGCGGGTTAAGACCGCTTTCATACATACTGATAAAAATTAATTGCTGCGGAACCTGTTCTTCCTTAAAAATTCTCGCCATCATGGGGAAATATTTTCCCGAACGGCTCAACCAGGCTTCCATATAAACTCGTCCGCGTCCGGTAAAGTATTCAATATATTTTTCGACGTAGCTGTTTATTTCGAGAGGGATTTCTCCGACTACGATTACGTCTTTAGTATCTGTTTCGGGGTTGTATTCTTCGTCCTCTTCAATATTGAGTTCCGGCATTTTTCTGCTTAACCACGCGTCCAGAGCGGCTGAAGAAGCGTTTTCAGGCAGAACTTCTAATTCGTTAACAAATATCTGATAATCTTCCACAATCGAATTTTCAAGCTCTATATATGCGGCGTTTTCCATTATTCCGGGATAGTAACTTAAATTATTTATTATTTCCATCGCAGATTCAAATGCGCTTAATATTCCCTCATTATCTGAGGTTTTTTCTTTTTGAAGAGCGTCAATATAATATTGCCTCGCCTGCTCAAGTTGTTCGTTAATTATTTGTTCAGTATCTGGGATGGTTGTTTCTTCGTTTACCTGCTTTGCGTCACTCTTAGATGCTGATTGGAATATTGAGCATGAAGAAAAAATTATTGAAAATGTTAGGAATGAGAAAATTATGTATATTTTTTTCACGGCGGAAATAATCTCCAAAATTTGTTGTAATATAAAGCCTTAGATGAATTTTGTCAAGCATAATCTTAAGCGCCTTTACCTAAGCAAATGTTTTAATTAAACTTAACAATGAAATGAATTTATACCTAAGTGTTTATCTTATTATCGAATACAAAGATAAAAATTTAATAGGATAAGATAAATAATAAAAGAATTACTTAATCCATTAGTAATAGATTGTATCTTTCGCGACTTAATTACAACAATAAATTTTTTATCTACAACGGTATGTTACAATGTTTTTTCTTCGGATTTGAATCCACTTTAGTTTTTAGCAATTGAAACGCGTTTACTAATTTCAATCTTGTTTCGCTCGGTACAATTACATCATCAACATAACCGCGCTCGGCTGCAATATATGGATTGGCAAATTTTTCTATGTAATCCGATAATAATTTTTCCATCTTTTCTTCTTTATTTTCGGCTTTTGTAATTTCTTTTTTAAATATAATTTCAACGGCGCCTTTCGGTCCCATCACGGCAATTTCAGCAGATGGCCAGGCATAATTAAAATCACCCCGGATATGTTTGGAATTCATCACATCATAAGCGCCTCCGTAAGCTTTACGGGTTATTACCGTTACTTTCGGAACGGTCGCTTCGCAGAACGCAAAAAGCAGTTTTGAGCCGTGACGAATTATTCCGCCCCATTCCTGTTCCGTTCCCGGTAAAAATCCCGGTACATCTTCCAGAACTAATAGCGGAATTCCGAACGAATCGCAAAAGCGTATAAAACGCGCGCCTTTTACCGACGCGTTTATATCCAAAACTCCGGCTAAAACCTGAGGCTGATTTGCGACCACACCGACGGACAAGCCGCCTACTCTTCCAAATCCAACAATTATGTTTGGCGCATAGTTTTTATGAACTTCCAGAAAATCGCCGTCATCCAACAGCAATTTTATTATTCTATGCATATCGTAAGGTTTATTCGGATTTTCTGGAACGACGGAATCAAGTTCCGGCTGATGTAAATCCTGCTCAAAATCGAACTTAAGTTCCGGCGCTTTATCCTTCCAATTAAGCGGAATAAATCCCATTAATTTTCTGATATTTTCCAAAACTTCGATTTCACTTTCAAAGGAAAAATGTGCTACGCCGCTCTTTGAAGCATGGGTTTCCGCTCCGCCGAGATCTTCAAAAGTTACATTTTCGTGCGTTACGGTTTTTACAACATTCGGCCCGGTAACAAACATATGACTTGTATTCTTTACCATAAAAACAAAATCGGTTATTGCCGGTGAATAAACAGCGCCTCCCGCACAAGGGCCAAGAACAGCCGAGATTTGCGGAATAACTCCGGAGGCCAAAGTATTTCGCAGAAAAATATCCGCATAACCGCCGAGACTTACAACCCCTTCCTGAATTCTCGCTCCGCCGGAATCATTTAGTCCGATTACCGGAATCCCGATCTTCATCGCCATATCCATTATTTTACAGATCTTCTCCGCATGTGTTTCGGAAAGAGATCCGCCGAATACAGTAAAATCCTGACTAAAAATTGCTACCGGTCTATTATTAATGCGCGCGAATCCGGTTACAACCCCATCGCCTAAAATCTTCTGCTTTTCCAATCCGAAATCATTCGACCGATGTTTTACAAGCATATCAATTTCTTCAAAAGTTCCTTCGTCAACTAAAAGGTGGACTCTTTCGCGTGCTGTTAATTTACCCTTTTCATGTTGGGCTTCAATTTTCTTTTTCCCGCCGCCGAGCTGCGCTTCATCTTTGATATTTTTTAGTTTTTCAATTTTATTTTTCATATTAGTTGGGATTGGTTAATAATTTTTTCGGATGATATGAAGTTCAATAAATTCAATATATAATTAGCTGATTTTTCCGTTACAGTGATTTTGACGTAAATAAGAAAATATCATTTTGAGATGAAAGAAGCGACTGAAAAATTTATTGAAAGAAGTTTTTCTTAAATGTTTAGATTTGATTGATTAAAATAATTTCACGATTTGTCGGTTGGCTGATTCCTTTTGAACATTTCTGCATCTAACTTGTTTAACATAAAAATGACTAAAGAAGGATTTGTAATGACTACTGCTTTTTTTGAAGAGAGAATATTGAATAAAGGATTAAAATACTCCGATTTTTTGGACACAACACGCGAAAAAATTGACAAGAATAAAGATAAATTAATATCTGATCAGGCAAAAATTACTTTTGATATGCTGAATCTTAATTACAGACGAAGTATGCGGATACAGAAAAGTTATAAAACAAATGAAGAATTAAAAACTATTTTAGAGAAGATAGAAGAACCGCAAATTTGGATGATATTAACTGAAGACTGGTGCGGCGATTCCGCACAGAATATTCCGTACATCGCTAAGATGGCTGAGGAAAATCCTTTAATTGATTTACGAATTTTTCCGCGCGATGAAAATCTGGATATTATGGATAAATATTTAACAAACGGAAAATCACGCAGCATTCCCAAACTTGTGGCATTCGATAGAGACGGTAATGAATTATTTCAATGGGGACCGCGGCCAAAAGAAGGCCAGGATTTAGTTGAAGTATTAAAATCATCCGGTATGCCGAAGGTTGAATTTATTGAAAAGCTGCATTTATGGTATGCCCGCAATAAAGGTAAAGCGCTGGAACAAGATTTTATTTCACTACTCTGCGAAGCGACGGAATGCATTGAATAAAGATATAACTATTCAAAAATAATTCCGTCAGGAGTTGGATTGAAAGCAATGCCGCTAATGCGCGAATAAAAACTTCGGATAATAATTGAGTTGATTTTAAATCATTAGCGCATTCGCGGCAAAAAATCCGGAATGAAATCCTTAAAAAATCTTATCTTTCATTTTTGAATTCAACACACATTCAATTTAATGATAGAAATTAAAAACCTAACCGTCAAAAAAAATGATCTTCTAATTTTAGACGATATCAATTTAACGATTCACCGCAATGAAAAAATATTAATTACCGGAAAATCCGGCAGCGGCAAATCTACTCTTCTTAAAAATATTCTCTTTTTTGACGAGAAAACCGAAGGCGATATTATATTCGAAGACGAACAAATTTCGTACAAAAATATCGATAGCTTCAGGCAAAAAATAATTTACATCGGACAAAAAGCTCCCGCTTTTAACGGTTCCGTAGAAGAATTTCTAAACATTCCATTTGAATTTAAAAGTGCAGAAGGCAGAAAACCTGATAAAGAAACTGTAATTAAATTTTTAGCAAAATTATCGTTCGATAAATCCGTTCTGATAAAAAACTTCAATTCACTTTCCGGCGGCGAACAGCAGCGTATTACCATTGTTCAATCTTTATTGTTAAACAAAAAAATATTTTTGCTCGATGAAATAACTTCCAGCCTCGACGAAGAAAATATCAGGCGGGTTGTTGATCTTTTTAACGACGAAAGATAAAACAGTACTGGCAGTATCTCACAATTCGGATTGGAAATATTTTGCCGACACAATTTATGAAATGAAAAACGGAAAATTATTCAACGGAAAATAAAATGAATGAAGCGTTTGAAATATCAATTGTAAAATTAGGGTTTTATCTGCTGTTATTCATAATCCCAATTTTATTTTTCAGATTCCTTAAATTAAAACTTACTAAAGATTTAATTATCGCCATTGTAAGAATGGTCGCTCAACTTACACTCGTAGCGCTTTATCTTGAATACATTTTTAAATTGAACAATCCTTTAATAAATGTCGGATGGGTTTTGCTTATGATTATCGTCGCCAACACCGCAGTAATAAAACAAGGCGGATTAAGCGTGAGTAAAATCTTCTTCTACACTTTTCCGGCTTATCTTATAACGGCTCTAATCATTTTTGCATCGCTAATTATTCTTTTCAACATTGAAATTCTTTTGAGCGCGCGATATTTAATTCCACTAATCGGTATGGTTCTCGGAAATATTTTACGCAGTAATGTAGTTGGTATAGACAGATTTTATTCGGAATTAGACAAACGAGAGCATGAATATATTCATTATATTTCGCTCGGCGCAAAACCGGCTGAAGCCGTTAAACCGTTTTTACGCGAAGCTTTCAGAGCAGCCGCCGCGCCGCAGATAGCAACAATGTCTACAATCGGATTGGTTTCTTTACCCGGAATGATGACGGGACAAATTCTCGGCGGTTCGTCACCGGTTACGGCGATAAAATATCAAATCGTAATTATGACGGCAATATTTGTAGCCGTTACAATTTCGGTTTTTTTGGCGATTTATTTTTCGCAGAGAGCTGCCTTCGATGAATACAGCAGATTGGACAGAAGGATTTATAAATGATGTGAGACTTCTGAAGTCAGAAATTAAAAGGTGTTTTTAATCTTAAAAAATAATTTTAAGCGAGATTTATTTTTTTGATGTTTAAATATTCTTATAATTTTGTAATCTTGTTTCTTTGTAATCTTTTTAATTGGTTTAAGATGGCACATAATCATTCTCACGAAATAAAAAGTTACGATAAAGCGTTCGGCTTCGGAATACTTTTAAATGTAATTTATATTATCGTAGAATTAGTCTATGGATTAATCGTAAATTCAATGGCTTTACTAGCAGATGCAGGACATAATTTCAGTGATGTATTGGGGTTGGTTCTGGCCTGGGGCGCGGCTTATCTTGCGCGTAAAGCCGCCACAAAGAATAAAACTTATGGAATGCGAAAAGCTACTGTACTTGCAGCGCTTTTAAATGCTATTATTTTGCTGATTGCCGTCGGTGCAATCTCTATAGAAGCGATAAGAAAGATTATAGATCCTCAGCCAATCGGCGGAACTACAATGATGATAGTTGCAGGAATTGGAGTTGTGATAAATACAATAACAGCACTGCTATTTATGAAAGGACGAGAATCGGACATCAATATAAAAGGAGCTTTTCTTCATATGGCAGCGGATGCCGGAGTCTCGCTTGGAGTTGTGCTCGCCGGATTTTTAATAAACATAACCGCAATTTATTTGATCGATCCGATTATAAGTCTTGTTATTGTTGTTGTAATCACTTACGGAACTTGGGGATTGCTGCGGGATTCTTTCAATCTTTCGATGGACGCCGTTCCCAAAGATATAAATTATAACGACGTTGAAAATTATCTTAAAAATTTAGACGATGTAGCCGAAGTTCACGATCTTCATATCTGGGCGATGAGCACAACCGAAACCGCTTTAACCGCGCATCTTGTAATGCCCCAAGGCGAAAAAGAAGATAAGTTTCTCGGCAAAGTCTGCAAAAATCTGCACGATAAATTCGGTATAGAACATTCAACAATCCAGATTGAAAAATCATTCCAAAGCTCAAACTGTGAAAGGAACAGCGTTTAGAAATTACCAAAATAAACTATAGATTATTCCACGATGTAATAAACGCATCATCATTAAACAATCTAAGGGAACTTTTTAGTTTTCTGTTTTTATTACTAGTCTGCAATCACTTAAATTTGCAAATAAAAAAGGTTATTCGTATTAAAAATATTACCACAAATATTGCTATAAGAAAATTCCTGCCGATTTTTTTGGTATTCCATTTTCTGTTTGCTCATATTGTCCTTCCCGGTTCGATAATCTGTTTTGAAAATGACGGGACGGTTAATTTAGAAAATATTTCCGCCGAAGAAGTTTGTTGTTCGGCAGTAACACTGAATGAAGACGGCGGAAAATACGAAAACCCCGATGACTGCAACGATGTTACAATTTCCGATGACTGCAGCGAAGAAATTTCATTTACCAACAAAAAAATTAAAACGTCTCCCGACCAGGTTATTGTAAGTTTAATTGCCTCGCCAACAATTAAAGCCGAAAAACTTGGCGCTTCCATAAACGCAAAAACAATTAATTCCAGTCCTCTCAATTCTTATAAAACCATAAGCCTTATAATTTGATCCGTTAGTTTTACTTCCAAAAAAAAGTTTAAAAATCATTTTTTTTCAAGGAGAGAACTATGCGTTTAATAAGCGCTTTAATTCTCTTGTTGTGCTTTATGGTTTCGTTGGTCAGCGCACAGCAGGAGTATGATTTGACGGAGATCGAATATCAAAAAATCACTTTAGATGAAGCAGTTGAAACCGCCTTAAATGATAATCCTAACCTGGCGGTTTACAAATATGAAATTGAATCGTTGGAGAAACAAAAAATACAAGCGGGATCGATCCCGAATCCGGAAGCCGATTTTGAAGCGGAGAATTTTCTCGGCGGAAAGGAATTAAGAGGATTAAAAGGAAGCGAATATACATTGTCCGCAAGCCAGCTGTTTGAACTCGGAGGAAAGAGAAGCGGCAGAATCAATCTTGCCGAAAGCCAAGTTGCTTCCGCTAAGGGAAAATTTGAGCTTAGAAAATTAGAATTGATTTCGAATGTAAAGGAAGTCTTTTTCAATCTATTCAGAATATCAAGACAGATTGAGCTGCAAAAACAATTCATAAAATTAAATGAAGAAATACTTTCCACAATTTCAAAACGCGTAGAGGCGGGAAGAACTTCTCCGGCTGAAGAATCAAAAGTAAAAGTAGCTTTAATTAACAGCCGTATTGAATTAGACAGGCTGCAGAGACAATCGTTATCAGCTTCATCAACTTTAAGTTCTTTGCTTGGAACAACTGGAAAGCATTATGAACCGGTAATTGATTTGTATGAAAATATACTTCCGCCGCCGGATAGAGAAAATGTAATTGACAGCTTAGAACAAATCCCGCTCATCAATTTAATTGAAAATGAAAGAGATGTAAGAGCGGCAAAGCTTGATCTTGAGAAATCGCAGGCCGTGCCGGATTTAACCGTAAGCGGCGGTATAAAATATTTAAACGAACTTAAAACAAATTCATTTATAGCCGGAGTCTCGATGCCTCTTCCTTTCTTCAACAGGAACCAGGGAAATATCCAATCCGCGGAAGTTTTGTTGCGCCAGGTTGACGAGATAAAAAACGCGCGTGCGCTTTCGGTTATTTCAAATATAAATTCCTCTTTCAATAATCTTCTAAGCGCTTACAGTAATTCAATAAAATTGAAAGAAGAAATTATTCCCGAATCGGAAAACGCGTATGAAATTACAAGACAAGGTTATCTGCAGGGAAGATTTGCATTTATTGATCTGCTCGACGCGCAAAGAACTTTGTTCGATACCGAAGCTCAATACCTGCTTGAACTGGCGGATTACTATCAATCTTTAATTGAACTGGAAAATATAACGGGAAAGACATTTATAAAATGAAAATGAAATTTGGAGAAACGAAGATGAAATTAATTGGAATATTTCTAACTGCCGCATTAATGTTTTTTATTACCGGATGTTCTGATGAACAGAATAACGACGCCGTTAATGCAGAAGACCGGAACGAAACCGAAGCGCATTCCGAAGTAATTAAACTTAGCGATGAAGTAATGAAGGAATTCGGAATTGAAGTTAAAGAAGCCGGACCCGGTGTGATAAAAAATCATATCGATTTAACCGGCGAAATAAAAGCCGAACCTTCAAAAATATCTCACATAGTTCCGAGGTTTTCAGGTATTGTTCAGAAGGTGAATAAAACTGTGGGAGAAAAAGTAAGCAAGGGAGAAATTCTTGCAATAATTGAAAGCAACGAGAGTCTAACAACTTACGAAGTTCAATCTTTAATAGACGGAACAATAATAGAAATGCATATGACGCAGGGTGAATTAATAGGCAATGAAGCCCACGCTTTTACAATTGCCGATCTCGAAAATGTTTGGGCGCTTTTGAGCGTTTATCAGAAAGATTTAAATATTATTAAAGTCGGTCAGAACGCCAAAGTGGCAATCGGTTCAATTGATATTGAAGCGGACGGCAGAATCTCTTACTTAAGCCCTGTTGTGGATGAAGCGACAAGAACAGCGTCGGCAAGAATTATTTTGAATAACAGAAGCGGCAAATGGCGTCCGGGAATTTTCGTAACCGCTAAAGTATATGTTGGTGAAACGGAAGCTCCGGTTGTTGTAGAAAAAATAGCTCTTCAAACTTTAGATGATGAGCCGGTTGTTTTTGTAAAAGAAGGAGAAGGTTTTATTCCGCAGAAAGTGAAAGTCGGTAAAGAGAATGATGATAATGTGGAAATACTTTCCGGACTAAGCGCCGGTCGGCAGTATGTATCCAAAGGAGCATTCATACTAAAAGCCGAATTGTTAAAAGAATCATTCGGCGGCGGACACGGACATTAAAAACGGAGATCTTAAATGAAAAATATTATTGATTTTGCGCTTAAGAACAGGCTGCTGATAATTGTTTTAGGAATAATAATTATGGCTGCCGGATACCTCAGCTATAAAAATCTTCCGGTGGACGCCTTTCCCGACGTTTCCCCTTCTCTGGTTCAGGTATTTACAACTACGGAAGGACTGGCTCCGGAAGAAGTGGAAAAATACATTACTTACCCGGTGGAAGTTACAATGAACGGGCTGCCGAATCTCAAAACAATCAGGTCGGTTTCCAATTTCGGTTTATCTGTAGTTAATATTTATTTTGAAGACGGAACCGATATTTATTTTGCGAGGCAGTTAGTAAATGAAAGATTGACCGAAGCGCGCGAACAAATACCGGAAGGGTTCGGCGACCCTCAAATGGGACCAATCTCCACAGGAATGGGCTTAATTCTTTTTTATTATCTCGATGATACAACGGGAAAATATACGCTTGAAGAACTCCGTTCCATACAAGACTGGCTTATCAAATTCCAGCTTCAAACGGTTCCCGGCGTAACGGAAGTGCTTGGCATCGGCGGTTATGAAAAACAATTCCAGGTCGTTGTAGATCCAAACGCTTTGCTTCGTTACGATGTTACAATAAATGATTTAGTAGAAAAAATTAAGGCAAACAATTTAAATGTAGGCGCGCAGTTTATAGAAAAAGACGCCGAGGAATTTGTTGTTCGTTCTGTAGGGTTAACACAAACAATTGAAGATATAAACAACATCATAATAAAATCGGAAGACGGAACGCCTGTCTATCTTACACAGCTTGCAGATGTGGAAATCGGCGGAGCCGTAAGGCGCGGCGTTCAAACGCAGGGCGGAATCGGAGAAGTTGTTTCAGGTATGGTGGTTAAACTTTACGGCACAAATGCTTCAACCGTTATCAGCCGCGTTGAACAAAAGCTGGTAGAGATAAATAAAATTCTACCCGAAGGAATAAACATAGTTCCTTACTATGAACAAAAGTCGCTCGTTCAATCAGCAGTAACAACTGTAACCGATGCTCTTTGGCAGGGAATTATTCTGGTGGTTATTGTTCTAATGTTTTTTATGGGATCGATTAGACCAAGCTTGGTTGTAGCGCTTTCAATTCCGTTCTCAATTCTGTTCGCGTTCATCGGGATGAGCTACTTCGATATATCAATTAATCTTATGTCGTTCGGCGGACTCGCAATTGCAATAGGGATGATGGTGGACGCGAGCATTGTGCTTGTGGAAAATGTGGATAGAATAAAACGTGAATCTTCCTCCGATGAATCTTTTATTTATATTGTTTCAAGAGCGGGTAAAGAAGTTGTTCAGCCGATAACTTTTGCTATAGCAATAATCATTGTTGTATTTATTCCTCTTTTCACTTTGCAGGGAGTTGAAGGAAAAACTTTTAGTCCGCTTGCATATACAATAACTTTTGCTATGCTCGGCTCATTAATATTCGCCGTTCTTATTGCGCCGGTTCTTTCTTCTTTTTTAATGAAGAAAAGGAAGAAAGTATCAGAAGATAAAAAAGGCAATCAGGAAATCTGGATAGTAAGACAACTGCAGAAAGGTTATGAACCGGTTGTTAAGTTTTTTATTAAGCGGAGAATAGTTGCGGTAATTTTAGCGTCCGTAATATTAATATTCGGCGCAATAATTTTTCCCCGGCTTGGTTCTGAGTTTACTCCGACATTGCAGGAAGGAACTTTAGTATTAAGAATGTCGATGGCTCCGTCAATTTCATTAACTGAAAGCACGCGGCTGACATTAATTGCCGAAAGAAGATTAATGAAAATAAGAGAAGTTGAAAATGTTGTTACAAGAATAGGTCGCGGTGAAGTCGGCGCTCATACGGATCCGATAAACAGCGCTGAAATGTATATCATCTTAAAATCAAAAGATGAGTGGCGGCGGGATATGACTCAATCGGAACTTGAAGAAATTATCCGTCACGAATTCGGCGAAGTTCCGGGAGCTTTAACAAACTTTACTCAGCCGATACAAATGACTGTTGATGAATTGCTCGAAGGCGTGAGAGCCGAACTTGCGATAAAATTATTCGGCGATGATCTAAATAGACTTAAATCTAAAGCCGAAGAAATCGCATCTGTTATAAGAAAAGTAAGAGGCGCCGAGGATATTCAGGTTGACCAGGTAAGCGGAACGCCGCAGTTGAGAATAGTTGTTAACCGCCACGATATAGCCCGCTACGGAGTGAATGTGGAAGATGTTCAGCGGGTAATAAGAACTGCGGTCGGCGGAGAAACAGCCGGACAAATATTTGAAGGAATAAGAAGATTCGATATTCTCGTCCGCTTCGAACCGGAATACAGAACCACTCCGGATGCAATCGGGCAGATATTAATTCAGTCGCCGGACGGAACAAAAATTCCTCTAAGCCAGCTTGCATCAATTGAAGAAGTTGTAGGTCCGCGACAAATAACGCGCGAAAATAATCAGAGGTTTATTACAATACAGGCAAACGTAAGCGGAAGAGATATAGGCTCGTTTGTGGAAGAGGGGCAAAAAGTTATTGAGGAAAACATCAAACTTCCGCCCGGTTATCTTGTAACCTGGGGCGGTCAGTTTAAACTTCAACAGGAAGCTAACGCGCGGTTTGCGGTGGTAATTCCGATAACGCTTTTATTAATATTTTTGCTGCTCTTTTTTAATTTCAGTTCAGTGAAAAATTCCTTATTGATTTTATTGAATATTCCTCTGGCTCTTGTTGGCGGGATTGTCGGGCTTTGGATTACCGGGCAAAATCTTTCCGTTCCATCATCGGTCGGATTTATTGCGTTATTCGGTATCGCGTTGGAAAACGGAATGATACTCGTTACATATTTTAACCAGCTTCTTCGTGAAGGCGTAACGATTGACGACGCTTCAGTGAAAGGAGCGATGTTAAGAGTAAGACCAGTTTTGATGACTGCGGTTACAACTTCGCTTGGACTTATTCCATTATTATTTGCTGCGGGAACTGGAAGCGAAGTTCAGCGTCCTCTTGCAACAGTTGTCATCGGCGGATTGTTTACATCAACCATTCTTACTTTGCTTGTGCTGCCTGCATTGTATAAATGGTTCTCAATAAAAGTCGGCACTGGAGAAATGTAAAATTAAAGAGAATAAATATTTTCTTGTTACAAATAAATAGTCCAAGGCTATAGAATATGTTTTGTAATTAAAAAATCGAATCGACTTTTAGAGTCTGTTTCTAAACGTTCATTTGCCCTGACTTTTAAGTCGGGGGCTAGAATTATTAACTTTCTCGGGCTTTAGCCTCATAACAAAATGTACGTAGGACTAAAGTCCTGTGATATTTGAGATTTCGTCATCCCGTGGCTGAAGCCACGGGCAATTTAATACAGGAGAAAAATTATGAAAGAAATTAAAGCAATAATAAAACCTTTTAAGTTAGATAATGTTCTAACAGAACTCCATAAAATAGATGGGCTGCCTGGAATTACAGTTTCAGATATCAGAGGATTTGGAAAATCGAAAGGGAAAAATGCGGAAGAAACAATTAGCGAAGGACTGCACGAATTAGTTCCTAAAACAAAAATTGAATTAGTTGTTTCCGATGAAATTGCAGATAGGATAGTTGATGTAATTCAGCAAAGCGCGCATACCGGCAACCCCGGCGATGGGAAAATATTCGTCGTTGATGTGAAAGAAGTTGTAAAGATAAGGACTAATGAACGAGGGGAAATTGGCATATGAATTTGAATTCATAATGTCTCAAAGGTCGCAAATGTTTATTAAGTAAATTTGATATATTCTTAAATAAGTCAACTTAAATACAAAATAAGGAGAAAAAATTATGATAACAATTAATGATCATAATAATTCAAACATTATTGAAACAGTTGCTGAAGAAAAGCTTGACGAGCAAGACTACGAAAAATTAATACCAATTCTTGAAAGCAAAATTAAAAGGTTCGGGAAAATTAGTTGGTATTTTGAAGTAAATAATTTTGACGGCTGGACAGTTGAAGCTATGTGGAAAGATGCAAAGTTTGATATAAAGCATCGGAATGATTTTGAAAAAATTGCAATTGTGGGAAATAAACAATGGCACGTATGGATGTCGGAGATTTTAAAGCCCTTTACCGATGCTAATATTAAATATTATGATTCTGAAAATAAAGAAGTCGCTAAGCAATGGATAAAAAATTAATGGAGAAATAATGGCAGATTATAATACTCACTCGCATAATTTTTCAAAATTATAAAGTTTGTAAGGAACTTCATGATAAATTCGGAATAGAACATTCAACAATTCAGATTAAGAAATCATTCCAAAGCTTAAACTGCGAAAGGGATGGTGTGTGAAGATATTCTATTTATGACTTTTGCTAAAATTTTAATCTTCTTTAATTTATTTAATTCCGTCCGCAAAAAGTTTATCATTGATATAAAAAAACTTTTCGGCTACTTTTTAAGCTATATTTAAATAATTTATACACAAAAATAATCAGGTTTCTAACATGAAATTATCAGGATTTCTTTTACCAGCGGCTATTATCGGTACGATCATTTTAATATACTTTTCTTATTTCGCGCCATCAAACGAGTTGGGATCATTCTCTAATTTTGATCCGGGAAGTGAAATAAATCAGGCAGTAAACGTAGAACTAGTGAAAAATAAAAATTTTAGAAGAAACGCTAATGGGGCTATTGTGGCTTTCTACGCTAAAGACAAACAAGGTGTAGAAAAAATGATCTCACTCCATGAACCCGCTCCTGCAGGATTTGAAAACGCTGAAGTCGTAGAATTATTCGGACACTTTCACGGCGATAGTTTTACAGTTTCTAAATTAAAGATTCTGGAATAGGAACTGAATTTGGAATTAATCTCCGGAGTTCAAAGCAGCAATATGGCTTAGTTAGTGGAATGGACCATGGATGCGGACAAAGTATTTACTTTTTAATTTTCAATCACTTAGTTCACATAATTTGCTTGAGAATAGAAAGGAATGAATTTTGAAAATGTGGACTTTACCCCTTCTTTCCACAATCAAATTCCTATTGTGAAACCTTCCTTTCTTTCCATTTCTTATCTCGCAAATTTTACCTATTATAAAAATTAGCATATAATAATAATCCGGTTGAACAATGAACATAATTCTAGGTATTTTTGGGATTTTAATTCTTATAATTGTAATAATTGATATTCTTCAAACCACATTTTTTCTTACCGGCTCGGGATTTTTATCCGGTAAAATTTCCATTACTATTTGGAATCTCATTCTAAAATTTCATAAAAAAGTTAATTCCCATAAATTTTTAAGTTATGCCGGAAGTTTAATCATCTTATTCGTTTTTTTTATCTGGGCGCTTTTATTTTTAATAGGATTAACTCTTTTCTTTCACTTTTCCGATTATTCAGTCATGAATGCAACTACAAAACTTCCGGCCGATTTATGGGATAAAGTCTATTACGTCGGTTATACTTCAACTACTCTCGGCATAGGTGATTTTACAGCAGGCTCTAATTTTTGGGAGATAGTGACCATTGTTTCTGCGATAACAGGGTTCTTTTTATTAACACTCGTAATTACTTATCTAATTCCCCTAGTTTCTTCGGTGGAGGAAAAAAGACAATTTGCTTCGACAATAAATAATATAGGAGGAACTCCTGAAAAATTTTTAAGGCAATTAAAGAACGGTGATAAATACGAAAATCTTTCGAGTATTCTGATCAGCTATAAATCGGTTATTAATTCGATGACACAGCATCATCTGGCATATCCGGCACTTCATTATTTTCATTCGATGGAAAAGAAAACAGCATCAGCTCCGGCAATTGCTATTCTGGACGAAG
This sequence comes from uncultured Melioribacteraceae bacterium, assembly GCA_963821715.1. Taxonomy (GTDB): domain Bacteria; phylum Bacteroidota; class Ignavibacteria; order Ignavibacteriales; family Melioribacteraceae; genus CAWGET01. Next base: position 125,476 of record CAWGET010000008.1, on the reverse strand, counting down.
CCCTCTCTATGCTGATTTTATGCTACGGAGATAACGTTAAAGATATATCTAATATGATTCTTCCAACAAAAAACGCGATTGACGAACTTCTTAAAACTTTAGAAAACTCATTCATTGGCTCCGGAACGGATTCGCCTGCTCTTCCCAATTTAGATTCTATACGCGAGGTAAATAAGGAAATAGATCATAATTCCTTTTCGAAATATTATGATTCTATTAAAAAAAGAAGGCAGCTTTTATTAACTTACGTTCACAGTGACGGATGGGAATGGGAGGATGTTGTTGAATTAGAGGTAATTAATTCCCGAAACAATTAAGCCAATTGCACCTAAAACTGTTAAAACAATGACAGCGGTTTTCATTATATCTCCTATAATCTGTGGAATAAAATGTATCTAATATTACTCGAATACAAAAAATCTTTTTAATAAAACTATTATCCCTGTTGTTGAGTACTATTAATCAAAATCAGATTTGAGGCATTTTCCTATATATTTTTACGTTGCTAAAATCTTTTTATAACTCATAAAACTCATCGTCGGCGGTTAAACTTGCGCGCGGGCATCGCCAAATCATTTCCTTTTCGGCAATAAGTTCGTCCGCTTCTTTGGGTCCCCACGTTCCAGCCGGATATCCATAAAGAGGGATATCTGAGTCTTTCTTCCAGGCATCAATCACCGGCATCAGAAATTTCCAAGCAGTCATAACTTCTTCCACTTTAGTGAAAAGTGTTTTATCTCCCTTCATTGTGTCGAGGATCAACCTCTCATAAGCCTGCGCAAAATTTTCATCTGAAAGATCGGAGTAATAAAAATCCATATTTACATTTTTAACTTTGAAGCCGGACCCGGGCTCTTTCATTCCGAATTTTAATAATATACCTTCATCCGGCTGAATTCTTAAGATAAACTGATTACAGGAATCGCATAATCCTTGTTGCGCAAAAAGATAATGCGGAGTCGGTTTAAAATGAATGACTGCTTCCGTGAGCCGTGTCGGAAGCCGCTTTCCTGTTCGAATATAAAAAGGGATCCCACCCCAACGCCAGTTATCAATATAAAATTTAAGCGCGGCGTAAGTTTCCGTTTTTGATTTCGGATCGACGCCCGCTTCTTCCCTGTATCCTTTTACTTTATCATCTTTTATTTTAGATGATAAATATTGTCCGCGTATCGCATTTTTCACAACATCTTCTTCTTTTATCGGACGAAAAGCGCGGAAGACTTTTAGGATTTCTTCTCTTAGCGCTGAAGCGTCAAGTGAAGACGGAGGTTCCATAGCAATTAATCCAACCACCTGAAGAAGATGATTCTGAACCATATCCCTAAGCGCGCCGGATGATTCGTAATAACCACCACGTTTTTCAACGCCGATTTCTTCTGACGAAGTAATCTCCACGTGATGAATAAAATTTCGGTTCCAGAGCGGTTCAAATATTCCGTTGGAAAATCTAGTTACCAAAATATTCTGAACAGTCTCTTTCCCAAGGTAATGATCAATTCTATATATTTGATTTTCATCCCAATCTTCTGTTAATTTTTTCTGAAGTTTTTGTGCCGATTCCAGATCGTAGCCAAAAGGTTTTTCGATAACAAGTCTTTTCCAGCCGTCCGATTCATTGTTCAATCCCTGCTCTGCAAGAAGTTTGGGCAAAATAGAATATAATGAAGGCGGAGTAGAAAGATAAAAAATTGCATTGCCGTTGATGCCGTTTTCATTGCGTATTAATTCTATCCTTTCTTTTAATCCGGAAAGAGAAGAATCGGCTGAAGTTTCAATAGGCTGATAAAATAATTTGGTAAGAAATTGATTTAAAATATTTTCATCTGCCTTATCACTTGATTTTTTAACAGCCTCTTTCATTTTATCCCGAAATTCCTCATCGCTCATCTTTGTCCGGGACGCGCCCAGAACGGCAAAATTTTCAGGTGTCTGTTCTTTTGAATAAAGATTGAAGAGCGCCGGAATAAGTTTGCGCTCAGTTAAATCCCCGGATGCGCCGAAGATTACGTAAATATGATCGTCACTGCCTTTATTGTTTTGCATTTTTATCCGATTGATTTTTATTTCTCATAAAATAATTTTCATTTCTTTTAAAATATTTTTAAGACTTTTTTCTTTTTTAAGATGAACTGCATTTAAACCGACTTTGTTAGCGGCTTCAACATTCTCAATTCTATCGTCAATAAATAAACATTCTTCCGGACTTTTGTTAAAAACATTTAATGCCAAAGCAAATATTTCCTTTTCCGGTTTCCTTGAACCAACATACGCCGAACTGAAAAATGCTTTAAAATATTTATCCAGTTCAAATTTATTTATCCGATAGTTGTTTAATTCAAAAGATTCGTTATTGATAGAAGCTAATAAATATTTTTGATTAGATGCAAAATTTTTTAAGACGGATAAATTTTCCTCAATTGGTTTAGATTCCTTTTTCATAAAATTAAAAAAATCTTCTTCCATAAAATTTCTTTTCTCATAGAAAACCGTTCTTGAAAGATATTCTTTTATTGAAAGTTTCCCCTTTTCAAATGATTCAAAAATCTTTTCATGCTTAGAATTTAATTCTTCGTAATTTAATCTAAAATGCTCAGCGGCTTTTTGTCGTGCAATGTGATCCCATCCGTTCGATAAAATCACTCCTCCGATATCAAAAAAAAGAGTGTTTATTTTCAACTCAACTCCTTAATTATTTCTGCCACTTAATAAACTTTTTTCCCTGTGAATAAAATCCATCAGCAAAGTAGGATCCTTCCCGGTGATTTCTTTATAGGTTTTTGAGATCTTCGGAGCTTTCTGAAATCTCGGTAAAAAATGGAGAGCGATCATAACAATTATTTTTCCGGGGCTTACACCTTCCCTCTTTTTTATCAAATAATATCTGAGAGGATTTACATCCCGATACCTGATCTCCATTCCGGTAGCTTTGGATATCATATCCGCTGCTTCATAAAAAGATAAATTTTCGCTGCCTGTAATCTCAAACGCTTTATTTTTATATTCATTAAAATTTCTAAAAATTACCGCTGTAACTTCTGCTATATTTTTTACATCAATCCAATTGAATTTAGCATTTCCCGCCGGAAGAATTATTTTATTTTTTGCTCTAATATCGGAGAGCAAATTAGAAGTTAAATTCTGCATAAAATAACTTGGACGCAGAAAAACATAATCCATACCGCTTAAAGCAATTAATTTTTCAATTTTATAGTGAGGGATAAATTTTACTTTCTCGACACCTTGTACCGATAAGAAAACAATCTCTTTGATACCTGATTTTTTCATTTGATAAATCATTGGTTCAAAAACTTTTTCAATATTGGTAATGTGAGGCGGACGAAGCAAAAACAATTTATCAATTCCGGCAAATGCTGTTTCAAAACTAGATGGATCTTCAAAATCAAAATTGCGAAATATTATCCGCTCTTTCCCAAATTCTTTTTCAGCCTTACTTTTATTTCTAACCGCTGCAATAATTTCTGTATCATCGTTAAGCAGCAGCAATTTCTCAATAACTTCTTTCCCTACGTTTCCGGTCGACCCGGTAATCAACATTCTATTCATAGTTTTTATTGAATCGTTAAAATTAAAACTCAGCTTTAATTTCCAAATTATTTATCTCTATTAAAAGAAGTTTTATGTTAAGCTCCAAAAAACATTTTAAAAAGTTTTCTATTCTCTTTCGGATATAAACTGTTCCTAATTATATTTACTCAATTATAACGTATTCAGCAATTTTTAATTCCGATTCCCTTTTTAGCTTCCAGTTTAACAAATAATATTTAGGTATAATTAAACTATATTACATTGATTAGCGTTATTAAAAATAAAAAGAGAATATGAAACTATTAGTCACAGGCGCAACCGGATATGTCGGCGGAAGATTAATTCCCCGCCTGCTCGAAAAAGAACATTCTTTACGATGTCTTACCAGAAATCCTTCAAAAATAAAAAACCGCTGGAATAATGTAGAAGTTGTGCAAGGAGATGTTCTCGATGCCGATTCTCTTCAAGATATTTTTGAGGAAATTGACGCGGCATATTATCTTATCCATTCACTGGGCGAAGAATTTATAGAGAAAGATTTGCAGGCTGCGGAAAATTTTGCCAAAGCCGCAAAATATGCCGGAGTAAAAAGAATTATTTATCTCGGCGGACTTGGAAGCGATGAGGAAGAATTATCGGATCATCTAAAAAGCAGGCAGGCAACAGGAAACCAGCTTCGCAAATTTGGTCCTGCTCTTACAGAATTTCGCGCCGGAATAATTGTGGGTTCCGGAAGTCTCTCGTTCGAGATGATCAGATATCTTACCGAAAGATTGGTCGCAATGATCACACCGAGTTGGGTTTCCACGAAAGTTCAGCCGATTGCAATCCGCGACGTTTTGCACTACTTGATTGAAGCCCTTGAAAAACCGGAAACGGAAAATGAAATTATAGAAATAGGCGGGAAGAGATGTTCTGACTTACAAAGATCTGATGGAGATTTACGCTAAAGTCCGCGGGCTTAAAAGATATATGCTAAAAGTTCCGGTTCTGTCGCCGAGACTTTCTTCTTATTGGGTTGGACTTGTGACTCCCCTGCCTTCAAAAGTAGCGCGGCCATTGATAGACGGATTGAAAAATGAAATTGTAGTTCATGGAAACAAAGCTAAAACATTTTTTGATTTTGAGCCGATCGGTTATGAAGAAGCGGTTCGACTTGCACTCAAACGTGAAAAAGAAAAATCTGTGGAAACAATTTGGTCAGAAGCCTATCCGCTTAATCATTATAAAGAAGTAAAATCTGTTGAGTTTAAGCAGAAAGAAGGAATGATGATTGAGAACCGCGAGATTATAGTTAACGCTCCGTCCGAAAAAGTATTCAGCGCATTCGTTTCTCTTGGCGGAAAAAACGGCTGGTACGCAAACTGGCTTTGGAAATTGCGCGGCTTTCTGGATAGAATTTTCGGCGGCGTAGGAATGCGTCTGGGAAGAAGGAGCGCGACCGACGTTCACATCGGAGAACCGATCGATTTCTGGCGCGTAGAAGCGGTGGAAAAAAACCGGCTGCTAAGGCTACGCGCAGAAATGAAACTCCCCGGCAACGCCTGGCTTCAATTTAAAGTAGATGAGATTGACGAAAATCAATCCAAATTAATACAAACCGCTTTCTTCGAACCAAAAGGATTAGCCGGAGTTTTATATTGGTATTCTATTTATTTTCTGCACGGATATATTTTCGGCGGAATGATAAAAGAATTGAAGAAGAGAGCGGAGAATAAAACAATGGCGTAATCAAGCCTTAGATACGTCTCCTGAGATTTTGCGCCGCGCGCATTTACAAGTATTTCTTAAAGACTAAAACAGCAGAGTTGTGATGTAAATCATAATAAAAGTTATTAAACTTGACAAAAATCTCTTTTTAAATTAGATTTAATCAATTGTTTTTGGTAAGAGAAAAATGAATTATTTCTTAAAATATTGCACATTTAATTTACTTAAAGTTCACACCAATCTTCAATCTTCAATTTTCAATTTTCAATTTTCAATTATATAAATCTATCCACAATAAATACAATATCTATTAAAAATGGAGTTTGCGATGAAAAAGCTGTACTTATTTTTTACATTTTTTATTTTATCCGTTAGTATCTTTTCTCAGGATAATTTTGTAACCGAATCCGGTGAGACTATTCTGTCAATCGATTTTATGGAAAACGGAAATATTCTTTATTCTTCGAGCAAATTCGAGAATTATGGAAGCATAATAAAATATAAAAATGAAAATGATTATACAGAATGGAATCTATCCGAAATGTTCAACAATGAGAATTATGTGGTGACTTCCGACATAGGTCCTGATGGAAATATTTACGCTTTAATGCAAAATTATCTTTATAAATACGATGGAGAGAATTGGTCTTCTATTGAACTTCCTATTACTGGTTACCTAAAATACCCGGGTTTAACGGTAGATAAAAAGAGCAATGTCTGGATTACAAGTTGGTCTTATGAACAAAAATATAATCTAATTAAAGTTACCGGCAATGAAATTAAAAACTATGCCGAAGATTTAGACTTAGGAATATCGGTAGGAAAAGTTTATGAATATGAAGACGAGATTTGGATAGGTTCCTTAAATGGATTATTTAAATATGAAAACGATCAATTCACCGAATATGATTCTGCTTTAGGAAATTTTCCGGTGCAATCCGTTTATACATTTTTTGTCGATTCACAAGGCAGAAGATGGATCGGCAGCGCAGACGCCGGTTTAATTGAATGGATTGACGATTCCACTTTCGTCTATTACAATACGGAGAACAGCGAACTAACGAGCAATTTTATTAACGCCATCGACGAAGATTCGGAAGGTAGAATTTGGTTAGCGACGGACGACGGTTTGGCAAGCCTTAAAGACGGAACAATCACAAAATATGATTCGCAATATAATTCTCCGTATGATAAGATAATTACAACCATAAAAGTAGATGCGGAAGATAACGTATGGTATGGAACTATCGATTACGGTCTATTCAAATATGATCATACTAACTTTAATCCGATTACAGACATTAAGGAAACAACAAATATTCCGTCAGAATTCCATCTTTCCCAAAACTTCCCAAATCCTTTTAATCCTTCAACAACAATAAAATATTCTATTCTTCAAGAAGGATTAGTTAAAATTAGAGTATTTGATATTTTGGGGAATGAGATTAAAACTCTCGTTAACGAAGAAATGCCTGCGGGAAGTTACGAAGTAAAATTCGACGCCGTAAATCTTTCCAGCGGAGTTTATTTATACAGAATTACGAGCGGGAATTATTCGGCGACTAAGAAGATGGTTTTATTAAGATAAGCGCTTTTTAATTGTAGAGACGTTGCCGCTTCGGCAAGCTTAGCGACGAGCAACGTCTCTACCTGCAAAAATATAAGCTATTTCTCTTCATTCATATAAGGATATCTCCAATCGTGCGGAGGATCGAACTTAAAATACCGAGAATTAAAAATAAGGGTCAAAAATTTATACTTGACAAAAGTATCTTTTTTTTAGCTTTAACTAAAGCTGTTAAAAGGCAAATGAATAATTACTTTAAATATTGCACATTCAATCTATTTGAAGTTCACGCCAATCTTCAATCTTCAATCTTCAATCTTCAATCTTCAATCTTCAATCTTCAATCTTCAATCTTCAATCTTCAAATAATATAAAAATATCATTACAATCAATTCTGTCAAGCATGGATAGAAATTTCGGAAAAGCATATTTCAGTTTTTCATTAATTAAAATAAAACTTAATTATATAATAAGGAGGATCTATGTCAAACTTTATTCCAGAATTATATTAGATATATAACTGCGGAGCTAATGATTTCGATTTTTGGGTTGATTGGGGCGAATTAACAATTCAAAAAAAAAATCTACAATTTATCAGGATGACAATTATTGTATGGACTGAGACTGGCGGATTGGAAAATAAAAGTAAAGTTGAAATACCGCCCAACGTACCCACTTCAGACCCATACACTTTTCGAGCAAATATTTCAGAAGTTGTTTGTAAAGGGCAATGCGTTGCCAGCACATATTTTGGCAAAAAATATTATATCAATTCTCTTTTGGAGATCATATCAGGCGGAAATGGAAGCAGTTTAAAAATTGATGAATATAGTTATAGCAGCAGCCTTATTAATCCTAATTTGAAAATTTGCAAAACTGATCCACTATATAAAGAGTTTGCACCTTCCTGCACCGATGAACTTCCAAATTGTTAAAAAGGGGAAAATGAAATGAAAACATTTTTAATATTTATCGTATCAGCCTTAAGCGTTTTTGGGCAGGCATTTGATAAATCTTTTACATTAATCAACATAGAAAATTCGCCTTTAGCCTCAAACCGCGTTGAAAGAATAATTGAAGATAATTCCGGCGCTTACTGGATTGTATCTTACCCCGAAAATGAAAATGGAGAAGTTACAGCCGGAGGTTTTCTTCAGAAATTTTATAAAGGAGAATGGACTACTTTTGACGCGTCGAATTCTCCTTTAGATAAAGATATAGTAAACGATGTTGCGGAGAGCAAAACAGGAGAAATATTAGTCGCCACGAATAAGGGGCTTTTCATAAAAAACGGCAATAATTGGGATAGTGTTAGCGTTTCTAACTCCAATCTTCCCGATAATTTTATTTATCGGGTTTCAATTGACGACGATAATAGATTTTGGCTCGGATTACCCGAATATGGAATTGCAGTTTACGATGAAGGAATTGTAAGTTTGTATAATTATACTAACGCCTTTGAAGGTATAGAAGATTTTAATTTCATTAAATTCGACAGTTCCAACAACGTATGGATTGGAACAGATTATTACGGTTTATATAAATTTGAGAATAATGTTTGGAAAGAAATTATTCCAGGCGAATTTTCCGACGGCGAAATAATAAATGCCGTTTCCGGTTTTGCCGTTGATAATGATAATAATATTTGGACTACTGTAGCTTATTCCGATAGCGGAAGTTACGCAGCTAATATTGTAAATGATTCGATTGAAGCAAAATTTTATTCTAACGATATCGGATTTTATTTCGATCTATTTTCCTACGACGGGTTGGTCATAGACGAGAATAATGTTAAATATTTCGGTTCTACAAACGGTTTGATGATTTTACAAGCGGACGGAGAATGGACTAAATTAGAATTTACCGCAGATCCTCATCCGAATCTTTGGTTTAAAAACGGATATGTCGATTCGAAGAATAATAAAATTTACGCTCTTTCATTCAATGACTCCGCCAAAACTAATTACGGATTGCTTTTTTATAATGAAGATAGCGTTGTTATAACAGACGTTAATTATGAAAAAATTCTTCCCGGGCATTTTAATCTTTCCCAAAACTTCCCAAACCCGTTTAATCCTTCAACTATTATAAAATATGCAATCCCTCAAAAAGGATTAGTACAAATTAAAGTTTTCGATATTTTGGGAAATGAAATTAAAACTCTTGTAAACGAAGAAAAAGCAGCGGGAAGTTATGAAGTAAAATTCAATGCTGTAAATCTTTCCAGCGGAGTTTATCTTTACAGAATTACAAGCGGGAATTTTTCAGAAACCAATAAGATGGTGTTGCTGCGATAACCTTATTTAAAATGTAGAGACGTGACGCTCGCATGCAGCGACAACCTCTCTACGGTAAAATATATGAACTACTTCTCCTCATTCATATAAGGATATCTCCAATCGTGCGGAGGATCGAATGTTTCCTTTGATCGCGCGAGTGTTCATCCAGCGCATCAGGTTCTGCTTGCTTCCGGCTTTATCATTTGTGCCGGAACCTCTCGCGCCGCCGAACGGCTGCTGATTAACGATTGCCGCGGTCGGTTTATCGTTTATGTAGAAGTTGCCCGCCGCGTTGCGCAGTCTGTCCGCCATCATCTTCAACGCGTATCTGTCCTGAGAGAAAATAGCGCCCGTTAAAGCGTAAGGAGAAGTTTCATCGCAAAGCGTTAAAGTCTCTTCGAATTTATCGTCTTCATATACGTAAATTGTTAAAACCGGTCCGAATATCTCTTCTTCCATTGTTTTAAATTTCGGATTAGTAGTAACAATTGTTGTCGGTTCAATAAAATAACCATCGGAATCGTCGTAATTTCCACCGGTAATAAATTCGGCTTCGTCGGAATTTTTTGCGTAATCGATGTATCCCGTAATATCGGCAAAAGCGTTTTTATCGATTACAGCCGCCATAAAGTTTGTAAAATCTTCCGGATCTCCCATTTTAATTTTTTTAACTTCGGCAACATATTTTTCTTTGAATTCTTCCCAGCGTGATTTTGGAATATACATCCTCGAAGCAGCAGAACATTTTTGTCCCTGATATTCGAAAGCTCCGCGAATTGCAGCGACTACAAGCGCGTCAACATCGGCTGTATTGTGCACGAAGATGAAATCCTTGCCGCCTGTTTCGCCGACTATTCTCGGATATGCTTTGTAATTTTTTATATTAGCGCCGATTGTTTTCCACATATGCTGGAATGTTGAAGTTGATCCGGTAAAATGAATTCCGGCAAAATCTGGACTTTCGAGAACCGGATCTCCGACCTGGCTTCCGGAACCCGGAATAAAATTAATTACGCCCGCAGGAAGTCCGGCTTCCATCAACAATCTTCATAACAAAATAAGCTGCGTAAACCGCGCTCGAAGCCGGTTTCCAAAGCGCTACATTTCCTACCATCGCGGGAGCGGTGGGAAGATTTCCGGCAATTGCTGTAAAGTTAAACGGAGTTACTGCAAAAATGAAACCTTCTAATGCGCGATATTCCGCTCTGTTCCACATTCCGTGCGGCGAATCCGGCTGTTCAGCCATAATTTCCGCCATATATTGCGCGTTAAATCTATAAAAATCGCTAAGCTCGCAAGCCGCTTCAATTTCAGCTTGATGAACTGTCTTCGATTGCCCTAACATTGTGGCGGCATTAATCGTCGCGCGCCAGGGTCCGGTCAGCAAGTCGGCTGCTTTTCTGAATATTGCTACGCGGTGTTCCCATGGTAAAGCTTCCCATTCTTTCTGAGCGTTTTTTGCCGCTTCGATTGCCATCTGCACTTCTTCTTTTCCCGCTTTGTGATATTTCCCAAGAAGTTTTGAATGATTATGCGGCGGACGAATTTCCGCTGTATTTCCGGTTTTTACTTCTTTACCACCTATAATCAACGGGATTTCAATTTCCTGCGATTGTAATTCTTTTAATTTCTCAACTATTTCTTTTCTTTCCGGTGTTCCGGGGGCGTAACTTTTCTGTGGTTCATTATACGCTTCGGGAACTTTAAAATATGCGTTAGACATTATTTGATACCTCCATTTGTGCTAATAAAAAAACTAATCTTTGAACTAATTCCTCGCGGGACTGTTCAAAGTAGCGTCATTTCAACGAACCTGTCTGCCGACAGCCTGCCTGTGCAGACAGTGCAGGCGAAGTGAGGAGAAATCTTTGAATTCTTCTCAAGATTAGATTTCTCCCCCGACTTGCCGGGGTCGAGATGACAAACAAATATTTTTAGCCTGAACAAAAACAATGCGGCTGAAGTCGACGAACTATTTGCTTATTTCATCCGTCCGCTGAAGCGGACGGCAATAGACTTTAAATAATTAGCGTCATTATGCTTAAGTTAAGTTCGATTTAAACCCATTCTTCCGTCTCGCATCTGACGTTTGACATTTGACATTTAGTTTACATCACCAAAGCCATAATGGCTTTTTGAACGTGAAGACGATTCTCGGCTTCGTCAAAAATAACCGAGTTATTCGAATCTGCTACTTCGTTTACAACTTCATCGCCGCGATGCGCGGGAAGACAATGCATAAATAAATAATCATCTTTAGCGCCTTTTACTAACTCAGGATTCACCTGATATTTTTCAAAATGCTGTCTTCTTTCCTTTGCTTCGGATTCCTGTCCCATACTCGCCCAAACATCAGTGTAAACAATATCTGCATCCTTCACAACTTCATTCGGGTCTTCTAATATTTCAACTTTACTTCCCATATATTTTGCGTTAGCGTTTGCGTTATCCACAATTTCTTTTTGAGGAGTGTAGCCCGAAGGAGAAGCGATCGCAATATCCATTCCTACTTTCGAACATCCATGAAGTAAGCTGTGCGCCATATTGTTTCCGTCGCCGAGATAAGCGAGTTTTAATCCGCGCAAAGTTCTTCTTTTTTCCAGAATTGTGAAAAGATCCGTTAACACCTGGCAGGGATGAAGAAGATCGGTCAATCCGTTAATAACCGGAATCGATCCGTATTTTGCCAAATCCATTACATCCTGATGCGAAAATGTTCTAATCATTATTCCATCGAGATAACGCGATAAAACCTGCGCCGTATCGGAAACATTTTCACTTTTTCCCAGCTGAAGATCGTTCGGTCCGAAATACATTCCTATTCCGCCAAGATGATAAATTCCGGTTTCGAAAGAAATCCTGGTTCTTGTGCTCGGTTTAGCGAATATCATTCCGAGAGTTTTTCCTTCCAGAATTTTATGCGGTTCTCCGGTTAATTTTTTTTCTTTTAAATTCTTGCTAAGTTCAAATATCTGATACATCTCTTCTACAGAAAGATCATTAATCGATATTAAACTTTTTCCTTTCATATTTACAGCCATTTCCAAACTCCAAATTAAAAATTAAGGAATAATACGTGTGCCTTGTTTTTCATTATTCAGCTGCGAAGCTTCAGTAATTATCGTTTCGCCTCCGCTGCCGTTTACAAAATCGACGGCGGCCATAACTTTCGGCTTCATACTTCCGGCGCCGAATTCTCCGGCTTCGAGATATTTATTTGCTTCGTCAACTTTTAGATCGTCCAATTGTTTCTGGTCTTTCGTATTAAAATTGATATAGACTTTAGGAACATCCGTCAAAATGAAGAACTGATCGGCTTTGATCTGGGACGCGAGTAAAGCGGAAGCTAAATCCTTATCTATTACGGCGTCTTCTACCGGACGGTAATCATTTTTTTCATCTAAGTAAACAGGAATTCCGCCTCCGCCTACTGCTATTACTATATGTCCTTCATCGGCAAGTTCTTTTATTAAATCGCTATTCAGAACATCGAGCGGTTTTGGCGACGCGACAACTCTGCGCCATCCTCTTTTGCGTGCGTCTTCTTTGAACTTCCAGTTGTTCGCTTTAGCAAGAAGATCGGCTTCTTCTTTTAAATAGTAAGAGCCTACCGGTTTGGTAGGCTCATTAAACGCGTCGTCGTCTTTGTCAACAAGAACCTGAGTAAGGATCGTAATCACTTTCCGGTCGATTCCTTCTTCCTTTAAAACATTGCGCATCTGTCTTTCAATCATATAGCCGATTTCGCCTTGCGAATCGGCGACTGAAATATCCAACGGCATTTTAGGAAGTTTATAAACCGAATGCCCGGCATCGCTCCTTAAATAAATATTCCCTACCTGCGGTCCGTTTCCATGGGTGATGATAAGATTATTTCCGGCTTTAATCATCCCAATAAGATTCTTGCAGGTATCGTAGGAATTTTGTTCCTGTTCCTCGGCAGTTCCTTTTTGATTAGCTCTCAATAAAGCGTTTCCGCCAAAAGCAACAACCGCTAATTTGCTCATAATATTCCTTTTTCCTTTAGAGATTTTTCCAAAGTATTAGCCCCGATTTCCTGAAGTTCATACATAACGCGTGTTGATGGTTTGTTGATTTTCAGGATTCTGCCGAGGTCAATAGGTGTTCCGATCACTACAGCGTCGCAATCTGTATTGTTGATAGTAGTTTCAAGATCTTTCATCTGATCTTCTCCATATCCCATTGCAGGAAGCAGAACGCCGATGTTAGGATATTTCTTGAAAGTATCCGAAATTGATTTTACAGTGAAAGGACGAGGATCTACTATTTCGCTCGCTCCGAGTTTTTGCGCCGCAACAGTTCCCGCGCCGTATTTCATTTCGCCGTGAGTCAATGTCGGTCCGTCTTCTACAACCAGAACTCTTTTCCCTTTTATGACGTCCGGATTATCAACCGTAATAGGAGAAGCGGCCTCGATAATTGTTGCATTAGGATTAACTTCTTTTGTGTTATTGATAACTGTTAATATATCTTCCGGCGATGCTGAATCAATTTTGTTGATGACAGCCGCATCGGCTAATCTTAAAGAAGTATTTCCCGGATAGTAAGTCATCTCGTGTCCCGGTCTGTGCGGATCGACAACGGTGAAAGTAAGATCGGCTTTGTAGAAAGACATATCATTGTTTCCGCCATCCCACAAAATAACGTCGGCTTCTTTTTCCGCTTCGCGAAGAATCGCTTCGTAATCAACTCCGGCGTAAATTATTCCGCCCAAAGCAATATGCGGTTCGTATTCTTCAATCTCTTCAATTGTGCAATCGTGAGTTTTTAGATCTTCCAAACTTCCAAATCTCTGAACCTTTTGTTTTACAAGATCGCCGTAAGGCATTGGATGACGAATTGCTACAACCTTCTTTCCGGCGTCTCTCAATAATTTTACGAGCTTTCTTGAAGTCTGAGATTTTCCACTTCCGGTTCTAACAGCGAGAACAGAAACAAGCGGCTTGGTGCTTTTGATCATCGTCTCTTCGCCGCCGAGTAATCTGAAGGAAACTCCGGCTGCGTTTACGATCGATGCTTTAGTCATCACATAATTGAAAGGAACATCGGAATAAGCAAATACTACTTCGTGAACGTCAAATTCTTTGATCAATCTTTCTAGTTCTGCTTCTTCATAAATTTTAATTCCATCTGGATAAAGTTTGCCTGCTAATTCTGCCGGGTATACTCTTCCATCGATATTCGGAATCTGAGTAGCGGTGAAAGCTACCACATTGTAATCTTCGTTGTCTCTGAAATAGACATTAAAGTTGTGAAAATCGCGCCCTGCGGCGCCCATAATTAATACATTTTTCTTGGACATAAGTTGTCTCCTTTTATTCTACAGTTACACTTTTAGCTAAATTTCTTGGTTGATCTACATCTAAACCTTTTTTAACAGCAACATGATAAGCCAGTAATTGCAGCGGTATTACGGTTAAAATAGGCATAAGCATCCGGATTGTATCCGGAATTTTAATTGTGAAATCGACGAGTTTATCAATCTCCTCATCGTGTTCGTTTGCTATTGCTATAATCCTCCCTTTTCTTGATTTGACTTCTTCAATGTTGGAAAGAACTTTATCGTAAACAGAATCTTTCGGCGCAATAAAAACAGTCGGCATATTTTGATCGATCAAAGCGATAGGACCGTGTTTCATTTCTGCGGCGGGATAGCCTTCAGCGTGAATGTATGAAATTTCTTTCAGCTTCAGCGCGCCTTCCAAAGCAACGGGAAAGTTGTACCCTCTTCCGAGATAAAGAAAATTTTTAGAATCCTTAAATTCCTCAGCTATCGATTCGATATGATCGTTGAATTGAAGAATTCTTTCTATTTTGGAGGGAAGAAGATCGAGTTCTTTAAGAATATTTTTCCCGTCAATCATACTCAGATGCTTCCTTCTTCCTACAAGAAGCGTGATGAGCGCCATTACCACAAGCTGCGAAGTAAACGCTTTTGTTGAAGCTACTCCTATTTCCGGTCCGGCGTGAATATAAACTCCGGCGTCGCTTTCCCGCGCGATCGAACTTCCAACTGCGTTGCAGACTCCGAGTATTAAAGCGCCGCGGCGTTTTGCTTCTTTCAATGCGGCGAGCGTATCGGCAGTTTCGCCGCTCTGCGAAATAAAAATAATCGTATCGTCTTTGTGGATTATCGGATTTCTGTAGCGGAATTCCGAAGCGTATTCAACTTCAACGGGAATGTCTGTATATTGCTCTAGCATATATTCGGCAACAAGCGCCGCGTGCCACGAAGTTCCGCACGCCGAAATAATTATTCTCCGCGAATTTGCGATTCTGTCTTCGTAGCCTACAAGTCCGCCAAGTTTTGATACTCCGTCTTCAAAGAGCAATCTTCCGCGCATCGAGTTCCTGACAGATTCCGGCTGTTCCATAATTTCTTTAAGCATAAAATGGGCGAATCCGCTTTTGCTTATCTCTTCAACTCCCATTTCTACTTCGTGTATTTCTTTTATTATCTCTTCGTCGCTTATATCTTTGGCTATGAACTTATCTTTATAAACTTCGGCTATTTCATCGTCTTCCAAATAAACAACCTGACTTGTATGAGCGATAAGAGCGTTCACATCCGAAGCAATAAAATTTTCGTCGTCGCCTATTCCGATTACAAGAGGAGAACCTTTCTTCGCAACTATCATCTTATCCGGTTCATCTTGATAAATTACCGCAATGCCGTAAGTTCCTTCAACCTGATTTAATGCATATCTTACTGAATCGAACAAATTATGTTTTTGTTTTAGATAACTGTCAATCAAATGAACGAGAACTTCGGAATCTGTTTCACTTTTAAATTCGTATCCTTTTTTTATCAATCCCTGTTTAAGGATATTGAAGTTCTCAATAATCCCGTTATGGATAACAAAAAGAGTATTATCTTTATTAACGTGCGGGTGTGCGTTAATTTCGCTCGGCGCTCCATGTGTTGCCCATCGCGTATGCCCAATACCTAAATTGGCAAAAAATTTAGTTTCTTCGGTTTTCTTTTCGAGCAAAGAAACTTTTCCGTTGCTTTTGATAATTTGGCATTCGCCGTTATTTATTAATCCGAGTCCGGCAGAATCGTAGCCGCGATACTCTAATCGTTTAAGCCCTTCAATTAATATGGGCACACAATTTTTATCTCCGATATAACCTACTATACCGCACATATATTACTCCTGTTGAAATTTAAAAAGATAGGGAAAGAATTACTGGTTAGTGATCCGGACAGTGTCGAAGCAAGAGAAGATTCAATTTTTGAAAGTAGAAGTTTCTTACCTTCATAAAACTTTTTGTTCCTGATTTTTGGTGAATACATTTTTAATTAAGATTAAAGATTTAATTTTAAAAAAATTAAACCAAAATCCAAAGAAATACGGATTTTTTTAATTTTTTTTTGAGGTACGTCACAAAAGGATTTCTTGTATTAAGGAAAATTTTTATTATATTTCCTTTAGGGCACAAAGAAAAAACCAAAATATTTTTAGGAGAGAAAGATGAAATTTGTAAAAATTACAAGTTTACAGATATTTTTTGTATTGTTTGCTTTCACTATATTCCTTACCTCTTGCGATAGCTCCGACGACAAAGAAGTCCGCAATGATAATAATGATGTGGTGAAAAAAATCGATGTAAATAATACAGCCGATACCTTAGAGGCAGATACATCAAAAACTTTAAGTAAAAAAGGGAATCAGTTTGAAGGGGCATGGTCTGGCACTTTTGATTCGAGAAATGCTACCTTAAAGATTACAAGTCAAACCGGAAATGAATTTCAAGGCGAAATATCCGTCAACTATCACGACCAACTGGTAAAGCCTGTCGCCGGTTCGTTCGATAAAGAGCAAAAAACTTTTACCATGCGGGATACGCAGAGCGGAAGATTTGCCGGAACATATTCCGGTAAATTATCCGACGATATGTCTAAGATGAACGGTACTTTTACAATGAAAACCGATAATTCGAATTATAGTTTTACTTTAACTAAAAAATAATCAAGGAGAACATAATGAAAAGATTTTTGATATTTCTATCGATGTTAATTTTCTCGACCGTGCTATTTGTATCGTGCAGCGAAGATAATAACATCGTTAATCCTCCGGCTTACGGAACGCTATCGGTTATTTCCGTGCCCGACGGTGCAACGATTTATATCGATGGTGAAGACTCGGGATTTTTGACAGATTATACTTTTACCGAAATGGAAACCGGCGTTCACGAGGTACGCCTTGAATTAGAAGGTTATGTGGATACAACGATGACGGTTACCGTAAATGAGAATCTTACTTCAACGGTTACGGCGCAGCTCGTTCAGGTATTCAACACAACAGAGTATGGTCCGCAAAGAATTTATGAAACTCTGGGAACGACTGTTGGCCAGCCGAGTGGAATTGATCTTTCAAGCGGTAATGCTTTTGGTATTTCAGGCAACGACAAAGATTCTGTGGATATTTATTTCTCTACGGAACTCGGCTATCTCGTTTCAAGCGCCGAAGAACATCCGAATATGACGCGGACTACATTCTTTTATGAAGGCGGCTCGCAGGATCTTTATAATGAGGAAGACTCTCCGGTTGTTAATACTCCTAACAATTGGGTAACTAATATGCCTGAAGACGCGGCAAACTATTATTTCTTATTCGATCAAGACGGTCATTACTCTAAAATTAAAATAGTTGGTTCCGGAGGAGGTAATGGTCCTGGAGATCCAAGATGGCTTGATGTTGAATGGATTTATAATGAAAATGAGGGCGACCAAAGATTCTAAGTCGTGAAATATTTTTCATTGAAGCCGCGGTAAGATTTTATCGCGGCTTTTTTATTATCCACCAATATGTTATGTTTCACCTAAAAATTATTTTTGATGAACAGATTCGCCCCGATATTTATTATTTTAGCCGCAATGTTATGGGGAATTGACGGGATTGTTCTGCGTCCTTCTCTCTATTCTCTTCCGGTAGCCCTTGTGGTTTTTATTGAAAGCGCTATCGTTGCAATTTATTTATCTCCGATACTTATTAAAAATTCCAAAGAATTAAAATCTCTTAAATCCATTGATTGGCTTGTATTCGCCGGAGTCGCCTTATTCGGAGGAGCTATCGGAACGATGGCAATAACCAAAGCTCTTTTCTATGTTAATTTTGTAAATCTTTCAATCGTAATTCTGATACAAAAACTGCAGCCGGTTTTCGCGCTTATTTTAGCAGCTGTTATTTTACGTGAACGACTTTCAAAAAGATTTTTCTTTTGGGCCGCACTGGCAATCGTCGGTGCATATTTTATGACATTCGGTTTGCGCGTACCACATTTCAATACCGGAGATAAAACCTTGGTGGCCGCAGCATTTTCTCTTCTCGCCGCTTTTAGTTTTGCCTTTTCTACGATTTTAAGCAAACGCGCCTTAAAGAATGTTAGTTTCGAGATGGGAACATATCTCCGTTTTTTTATAACTACTTTTATTATGATGATAATTGTTATTAGCTTAGGCGAATTTAGTTCCGTCAATATGATTTCCACCAGGCAAATAATGGTGTTCTTAATTATCGCTTTTACAACGGGAGGTCCGGCAATTTTTATATATTATTATGGATTAAAAAGAACGGCAGCTTCCGTTTCCACAATCGCGGAATTGGCTTTTCCTTTAACGGCGGTTATTTTAGAATATGTAATCAGAAAAAATATTTTGGATTTTGTGCAGTGGATTGGAGTGATTGTTTTGGTATTTAGTATTCTAAAAGTAACTCGATTGAATATTAAAAAACAATCAAACACTTTTTGAAAATTTGCGCCTTTCTTTTAGCCGATGTAAATATCAACTCGAAACAAAATAGAAAGCGGATAATTTCTTAACAAAATTTATCGTTTACCATCTTTATTTAAATTTATTTTGAATAAGTTTAAATTAATAAATCTATTTCTTAAAGAATAAACCAATTATGAACTATAAATATCTATTCGGTCCCGTTCCTTCGAGGAGGCTGGGAATTTCTTTGGGCGTCGATCTCGTGCCTTTCAAAACCTGCAGCTTGGATTGCATTTACTGCGAAGTGGGAAAAACAACAATTCTAACCGATGAAAGAAAAGAATATATTTCTTCGGAAGAAATAATACAAGAGTTGGACGCATTCCTCTCGGAAAAACCGAATCTTGATTTCATCACTTTTTCCGGCGCCGGAGAACCGACTTTAAATTCCGGAATAGGTAAAATTATTTCTCATCTAAAAATTAATTATCCTCAATATAAAATTGCGCTGATAACAAACGGCACTCTGTTTAACCAAGAAGAAGTAAGAAGAGAAATTTTGCAATCCGATTTAATTCTCCCCTCTCTCGACGCCGCTTCGCAAAGAGTATTCGAAAAAATTAATCGTCCTTTAAAAACAATTTTAATAGATGATGTAATAAACGGATTAATCAAATTGCGCGAAGAATTTAAAAATGAAATTTGGTTAGAAATTTTCATCATTAAAAATTTGAACGATACAGAAGAAGAATTGCGAAATCTAAAAACAGCTCTCGAAAAAATAAAACCGAATTTAGTCCAGCTCAATTCGCTCGATCGTCCCGGAACGGAAGAATGGGTCGAATCTGTTCCGGAAGAACGGATGAAAGAAATTGCGGAATTTTTCAAACCGATGAATGCGGAGATAATCGCAAAATACAAGCGTAAAAATATCGCGCAAAAAGAAGACCAAGATTTATCGCAAAAGATAATCGGAACACTGCAGCGCAGACCCTGCACAATTGATGATCTCTCAAACTCTCTCGGAATAAGTTCAAAAGAAATTCTCCGAACAGTGAACGAGTTGGTAAAGAAAAATATTTTACTTCCTCAGAAAAAAACGCGGGGAGTATTTTACAAAGTGAGAACTTAAAGTCAGACGTCAGAGGTCAAATGTCAAAAATAATTAAAAACGGGATAAAATAGATTACCGGTATCGTCCGTTTTATTTACTCAATAAATTTACTATTTCTTTACAGATTTTAATTTTGCTGCATCTACTTTCTTATCGAAATCTAACGAAGCCGAATTAACGCAGTAGCGTAAACCTGTCGGCTGAGGTCCGTCTTCAAATACATGACCAAGATGCGCGCCGCAATTGCTGCAGACAATTTCCGTACGTTTCATAAATAAACTGTTGTCATCTTTTTCATCAACATTTCCTTCATCTAAAGGAGCGTAAAAGCTGGGCCAGCCGGAGCCTGATTCATATTTAGTTTCGGAAGAAAATAATTCTTCGCCGCAAGCTACACATTTGTAAACACCTTTTTCTTTATTGTTTAAATATTTTCCTGTGAAAGGACGTTCAGTTCCCTTCTTTCTTACGATACGATATTTTTCTTCGCCCAGTTCTTTTTTCCATTCTTCGTCTGTTTTAAAAATTTTCGTCGGCATTGAACAATCTCCTGTTAATTCTTGATTTTCTTTTTTTGATGAATCTTCTTTTACCTGGTCGTTTTCTCCGGAAGTCGCGCTTCCGGATAATATAATACCCAAAGTTCCAAGAACGCTTACAAAAAGAAAAAGCGCGGCAGGATATTTTCTTATTGATAATTTCATTTTTATATTCTTATATTAAATGATATAGTGTCTTAATAAGAATAGTAAATATCGGAGTACAATTCTATGAAAAAATTAATCTCTTTATCTCTAATAATTTTCTCGTTAACAACATTTGCTCAAATTAAAACAGAAACAGTAGAATATCAGCAAGGCGATACATTATTGGAAGGATTTGCCGCATATGATTCTACTTCATCGGAAAAACGTCCCGGTGTGATTGTGGTTCACGAATGGTATGGACTTAACGAGTATGCAAAGATGCGGGCGGAAGAGTTAGCAGAACTCGGCTATTTCGCGTTTGCCGCCGACATTTACGGCAAAGGAAACCGCGCAACAAACAATGAAGAAGCGGGAAAACTGGCGGGCAAATACAGAAGCGACCGCGAATTAATGAGGGCGAGAATAAATGCGGCTGTTGATAAAATAAGAGAGTTTGATTTAGTAGAAAATGAGAATATCGCCGCAATCGGATATTGCTTCGGAGGCGGAGTAGTTTTGGAATTGGCGAGAAGCGGAGCGGACGTTGACGGAGTTGTCAGTTTTCACGGAAATCTCGATACACCGAATCCTGATCAAACTAAAAATGTAAAAGCGCAGGTTTTGGTTTTACACGGCGCCGACGATCCGCACGTTCCGCAGGAACAGGTTCATAATTTTATGGAAGAAATGGATTCCGCAAACGTAAAATGGCAGATGAATTTTTATTCCGACGCTGTTCATAGTTTTACAAATCCAAAATCGGGAGACGATCCTTCAACCGGAGTCGCTTACAACGAACGCGCGGCAAAAAGAAGCTGGGAAGCTATGAAAATGTTTTTTGACGATATATTTGAATAGGTCACAGGTCAAAGAAGAACGTGATCGCTCTCCTCTGTTTTAAATATTTGCAATTCTAAAGTATATGTCGGATATTTGAATCGCTTTCATTCAAAATAACGTTGCAGAATATGGATCAAAACCGGGAACATTGGGGCTCGAGAATCGGGTTTATTTTAGCTGCGGCAGGTTCGGCAATCGGGCTTGGAAATATTTGGAAATTCCCTTACATAGCAGGAGAAAACGGCGGCGCGGCTTTTATTTTCGTTTATTTAATTTGTATTGCCATTATAGGACTTCCGGTTTTAATCGCCGAAGTTCTAATCGGCAGAACTACCCAGAGAAATCCGGTTGGCGCATTCAAAAAATTGAGCAAATCCAAAATTTGGACTTCTGTCGGAGCAATGGGAGTAATAGCGGGTTTTCTCATTCTATCATTTTACGCAGTCGTAGCGGGTTGGTCTACCGGTTATATCGTCGAAGCACTTCGAGGTGCATTTTATGATTTCCCGACTCCTCAGGCTTCCCAGGAGCATTTCGGCGCTCTCGTTTCCAATGTTTATTGGATCGTCGGCTTTCATTTTCTTTTTATGGTTGCCACCGCATTAATTGTATATGCGGGAATAAAAAACGGAATTGAGCGCGGAAGCAAAATTTTAATGCCTTTGCTTTTTATTCTACTCCTGATTCTTACCATTAAGGGATTAACTTTAACCGGAGCTGATAAAGGAATGTCTTTTCTCTTCGATCCCGACTGGAGTAAGTTAAATGGTTATTCAGTTCTTGTAGCTTTGGGTCATGCTTTTTTTACGCTTAGTTTGGGAATGGGTGCGATGATGACTTACGGAAGTTATATGTCCAAAGAAGACAATATTCCCGCAGCAACACTGCAAATTGTAATTCTCGATACAGTTATAGCGTTACTTGCAGGAATTGCAATTTTTACATCTGTATTCGCAACAGGTCTAGATCCGGCT
This sequence comes from uncultured Melioribacteraceae bacterium, assembly GCA_963821715.1. Lineage (GTDB taxonomy): Bacteria > Bacteroidota > Ignavibacteria > Ignavibacteriales > Melioribacteraceae > CAWGET01. The sequence goes on along the minus strand of CAWGET010000008.1, from coordinate 103,015 downwards.
GCCGGACCGGGACTTATATTTCAAACTCTACCGGTTGTTTTTACTAAGATGCCGGCAGGCTTTATTTTTTCGATTTTATTTTTCGCGCTTTTAACAATCGCCGCATTGACTTCGTCTATTTCATTGCTGGAAGTTATCGTGGCTTATTTTGTGGATGAACGGGGCTGGAAACGTCATAAGGCCGTTCTCGTATTTGGAATTGTGGCTTTCGCGGTAGGCGTTCCAAGCGCTTTATCCTTTAATTTGATGTCAGACTTTCACCTTTTCGGATTAAATTTTTTCGATTTTGTAGATTTTATAGCATCAAATATTCTGCTTCCTCTGGGCGGATTATTGATCTCCATTTTTGCAGCCTGGGTTTGGGGATTCGATAAAGTGCTTCTTAATCTTAAAGACGGTGCGGAAAATTTATTCCAAAAAAGCTTTTGGCAAATTAAAGTCTGGAAATTTTTAATAAGGTATATTTCACCCGTTTTAATCTTTTTAGTTTTGCTTCAATCTTTGGGTTTGCTTACAAAAATTTTGGAATGGTTTTGAGAAAACATTGAACGAAGGAATTAAACAAGAGAATTGAATAAAAGGATTAGACAAAAGATTAAATCAGTTTAATACGCTGAATCGGAGTTCCATTATTGGAATAAAAGAAAAAATAATATTAAAGGATTTCGTTCCCTTCTCTTCTTTGCGCCCTTTGAGGTTTGATTTTACTTTGAGAAAAGTCACAGTATAAAATGCAAATTTACAATCCGTATCGACTGACAGTTAAGTTTAATATATTAATTACGCCGTTGATATGGCAAAAAAAAGGACAAGCCGGAATCGGCTTATCCTTTTAATTTTTTGATTTAGATTTTATTAAACTAAATTCAATTTGGCGAATTTGGTCAATAAAGTTTTGGTTCCCTGCTCATCAAAATGAACCGCGACTTTCTGCATATCGCCGTTTCCGCTTATTTGTAAAATCTTTCCTTCGCCGAACATATCGTGCTTTACTCTGCTGCCAACGCGGAGCGATCTCCTCTCCTGGTCAAAATCGTCATAGCTTTCCTGGTACATTTCATCATAATAACTTTTTCTTTTTCGGCCCATTCTTTTGCTGGCGGTTCCGTTCAATTCGTGTACCATTTCCGGATCAATTTCTTCTAAAAATCTGGATTTGCTTTGATATGCCACTTCGCCAAAACGGTAACGCGAGCGCGCATAAGTTAAAAAAACTTTTTGCTCAGCTCTTGTAACAGCAACATAAAATAATCTTCTTTCCTCATCAGCCGAAGTATCGGAATTAAATCTTCTGTTAAGCGGGAAAATATCTTCTTCCAATCCTGTTACAAATACTACCGGAAATTCCAATCCTTTTGCGCTGTGAACGGTCATCATCGTTACGGAATTTACTTCTTCTTCATAACTGTCGATTCCGGCAACCAACGATACTTCACCAAGAAAATCTTCAATCGAAGCATCTTTGTTATTTTTAGAAAATTCTTGAATCGCAGCCAAAAGTTCCTGAACGTTTTCATACCGCTGAATAGAATCCGGTGTATTTTCTTCTTTATACATTCTGAGAATTCCAAGTTCGTCAACCAACGCGGATGATAATTCGGCTAAGGACAATTGATCTTTCAAATCGATATATTTATCGAGAAACAGCTTAAACTGTTTTACATTTTTTTGAATTCTTTCTTTTACTTCTATAACTTCAAACACTCTTGCCATTGTTGTGAATAAACTAATTTCTTGTTTTCTGGCGAAGGCGATCATTTTGGAAATTGATGTATTGCCTATTCCGCGTTGAGGATAATTCATAATACGGAGTAAACTTTCCTCGTCTTCCTGATTAGATAAAACTCTCAAATATCCGATGATGTCCTTAATCTCTTTACGTTTATAGAATTCAACGCCGCCAACTATTTTATAAGGAATCCGCTCACGACGGAGAGAATCTTCAAGCGCTCTGGATTGAGAATTGATCCTGTAAAAGATCGCGATATCATTTAAAGAAAGTTTCTTGCTGGATATTTCTTTTTTAATCTGCTTTGCAATTTGATACGCTTCATCTTTTTCATCTGTACATCTTATAACTACAAGCTGTTCACCGTCGTTATTTTCCGTCCATAAAGTTTTTTTAATTTGCTCTGCGTTATTTTTGATAACGGAATCGGCGGCTGCAAGAATACGTTTTGTCGATCTGTAATTTTGCTCAAGCCGGAATACCTTGGTTTTAGTAAAATCCTTTTCGAAATCGAGCATATTTTTAATATCGGCGCCCCGCCATCCATAGATGCTCTGAGCGTCATCACCAACCACGCAAATCTTAATTCTTGTAGTTACCAGCATTTTTAATATTTCATACTGCGCGCGGTTTGTATCCTGATATTCATCTACCAAAATATATTTAAATTGTTTTCTATATTTTTGAAGAGTGGTCTGACTGCTATTAAAAAGTTCAATCGGCTTTAACAGAAGATCGTCAAAATCCATCGCGTTATTAGTTTGCAGACGCTTATTATATTCCGCGTAAACGTCGGCTAATTTTTTATCGTAAGTTGTTTCCGCAATATTGTTCCTAAAATCTTCAGGATAAACCATTTGATTTTTCAAATTGCTTATTCTCGAATGAACATAATTAGCACTAAAATTTTCCAAGTTTATATTATATTCCGAAATGATACTTCCAACGAGAGAAACCGAATCCTCTTTATCGTAAATTGAAAAATTTGGTTCGTAATTTATTTTTTTTGCTTCAGCTCTCAATAATCTTGCGAAAATTGAATGAAAAGTCCCCATCCAAAGACCTTCGGCTTTTTTACCGATTAATTCTTTGATACGGGTTTTCATCTCTTTTGCTGCTTTATTTGTAAACGTCAAAGATAAAATTGTAGATGGTTCGAAACCTTCCTGAATTAAATAAGCTATTTTGTATGTAAGTACTCTTGTTTTACCGGAACCGGCGCCAGCAACTATCATATGAGGGCCGGAATTGTATTCTACCGCATTTTTTTGTGCTTCGTTAAGGGTTTTTAGTAATGACATGTGATTTTTCCAACTGGTTTTAATTTTAGTTTGCAAATATACGAAAAATTCAGAAGGGTTTCAACGCTTGTCTCGGTAAGTTTCTGGTTTTCACTTGAAACAACCAGATAACTTAACATAATTTGATATTAAATAGTTAATTCAGAAAATTTCAATCAATAAATGATTTATTAACAAAATTTGTTAAAAGAATTATGCCTGGCTGGAAAGCCTATTCTATTATGGAATTATTCTTAAATCTTTTATTCCACCAATAGTTTTCCGTCTATCATAATTTCCTTACCGTCAAAGTAAACCGTAGGTTTCTTAATTACTCCATCCAGATGGATCGGAACACTGACGCTTCCGCCCATAGTTAAATTATTTCCGAGTGCGATATGAATGGTTCCTTTCACTTTTTCATCTTCCAAAAGATTACCGCTTAATTTTACGCTGTCGTTCGTTCCAACTCCGAATTCCGCAATATTTCTAGCTTTTTTTCCATACTTATCTAAGGTCGCAACAAGTTTTTTTGCTTTAGAACCGCCGGTTATTTTTGTAGCATATCCATTCTCAACTTCAATTTTTATTTTTTCTTTTCCCATTACACCGATGCCGGACATTGAGCCGTCAACGACGAAAACACCGTTGGATTTGCCTTCGACCGGAGCCGCAAAAGTTTCTCCTGTAGGTAAGTTTCCGCTCTCCCCTTTTTTATGGAATAAACCTTTACTCGCTATCGCAGTTCTGCCGGTAATATCCATCGTAATATCGGTTCCGTTTGGAGCAGTTACTCTTACTTCTTTAGTTTTTTCGAACCGCTTTTTCAGTTTGTTTGTTAACGCGGCAATCTTTTTATAGTCGGCGTTCAATCCGCGTATCATAACCTCTTTAGTAATTCCAGGAAAAGTCGCAACTCTTACCCCTTTTGCCGATGCATTTCTTCTGGCGTCGGTATGAGTTAAGGATTTTGTCGTCGGGCAAAAAACCACATCAAATTTTTGCATTAGCTCGGATACATATTGCAGGAGGTTCCTGTCCGTGCATATCCATCGATTTGATTTCAACGAATAAGGCTTCGTTGCCAAGTTTTATAGCATTAGAATATAATGAATAGCCAATCTCTCTTTTGTTCTCATCAGTAATAACTAATACTTTTTCTTTCTTTTTAGCGCCCATACAATCTTTAATTGCAATCACTGCCGCTTTATCAAGTTTGGTTTGTGCCATTAATTTACTCCGGTTTTATAAAGGTATGCTAAGATTTGCCTGTAACGAAATGCCGAAACCGCCTTTGTTAATAAAATCTACATTTTTAAGATCATCGGATATTCTTGTATCGTCAAATTGATCCATAGTAACAAAATTATATCCGGCTGATCCTTCAATGCTTAGATACGCCGGGATCACCTGATAGACTATTCCTGTGCCGAAATAGTATCCTGTAATTAATCCATCTTTTTTAAATAAAATTTCCTGAACTGATTCTCCGTTAAGATAAACATCCTGACGGAGTCTGACCTTATTTAATGTGAATAATCCTTCTAAAATTTTCCAATCGATAAAACGCGCGATGGGCAGACCAAGATCAATTCCGAAAGCCCAATAATCCATTGATAAATTGAAGTCGTTTCTATGGACTCCGGCTTCCGTTTCATAATTCATCGTCTGGTTATTATCCAGAAATTGATAATACGCTTTCGCAGTTAAAAAATATTCAGCGAATTTTGCTCTGAAAAGATTAGCGCCGATTCTAAAACCATGAGCTGAAGAAAAGTTAATATCGTCCCGATTAAGGTAATATTTATTTAAATAATTATTCAGACCTTCAGCCTGAAAAGTTTGGTAGGAATATCCGCCGTAAACTCCGCTTAAACCGAGGCAGCCGAAACCGAAACTTTGAGCCGTAATATTTTTGCCGGCAAAAAAGAAAACAGCAATAAATAGAAATAAGAAGATTTTAGGAATCATATAAAAAGCTTTTTTCCGCTATTTTCACAAAGATAATAAAAATTATAATACTAAACAGATTCATTTTTTTTGATACAGAGTGATCAACCTGTTTTTATTCATTTGATTGATGAAAAGCTCCACGCGTTCTTTTGCAGGTTCAATCGCTTCGCCGAAATGATCGCCGGCTTTCCGGATGATCGCCTCAACATTATTGTCTCCGTCACAAAGATGCCATATGAACGTTCCAATTTTATCAAGATCAATTTTATACGGCTTATTAATAGATTTTTTAAAAAATAATTTTTCGATGAAAGTCGGTTTTTCTTTTTTATAAAGAACGGTAACCTGTCCGTCATTTTCAAAAAATTCACAATTCCTGATGGGATAAAGTTCCGGAAAATCTCTCATGCTTTTTCTGTCTTTAATCCTTTTTCTAAACCGTGACCTCCGGCGCTCATCTCGCTTCTTCTAAGTAAAAATGCGAAGAGCAATCCGAAAAATCCAAGCGAAGAGAAAATCCACATTCCTAAAACGTAGCCCCCGCTCCAATCATTCGCCCAGCCGATCAGCAAATTGAATCCCGCTAAACCGATCTGCTGAATCATCGTCATCAAACCGTAAGCCGTGCCCAATCTCGCTTCATCTACAATAAGGGCAACACTCGGCCACATAACAGCAGGAATTAATGAGAATGAAATTCCCATAATCACCATTGGAATTACAAGATAAATATTTGTATACGTCATTAGAAGATAAACCGGAATAAGGAGCGCCGACCCGAACATCATAAGAAGCGAACGCTTACCGTAATAATCGGACATTAATCCGAACAACGGAGTTAAGATCATCGAGGCCAAGGTTAACAAGCTTGAAAGAAAACCTCCGAATTCGCGGCTCGTTCCATGATATTCCATAAAGAATTTAACTGCAAAAGTTTGAAACGGAAAAATAGCCGAATAAAAAGTTACACATAGTAAAATTATATACCAGTAAGATTTACTGTAACGGAAAATGTCTTTCCAAACTATTTTATCTTGCTGGGCTACTTCACGAAGGTTGTAATTCCTTTCGGCATAGCGATCGATGAAAATATATATCACGACGGCGAAGAGTGAAATAAAACCGGCTGCTGCTGCAATATAAAGTGGCTCCTGCCAAAAATCATAAAAACCTGACGCCCACGAAGGAGAATTTAACGCAGCGAAAGAGCCGAGTCTGGAAATTGTAAGGTTCAATCCGAATGCGAGCGAAAGTTCCTTCCCTTTAAACCAGCGGGCAATCACTGTGGTTATTGCTACAATCAGCGATTCCGAACCGAGACCAAATATTAATCTTCCCGCAGCCATAACTGTCAGATTCGGTTCAAGCGCGGTTGTTACAGCGCCTATTCCGCAAAGTATCGCAAAGATCAAACTTGACTTACGGGTTCCCAGGCGGTCGATAATTATTCCGCCTATAAGAACCATAAAGATATTGGGAATACTGTATATCGAATAGAGAAGCCCGATATCGGAATCGGTAAAATTTAATTGTTTGGCAAGGAGATCCGCAAGCGGACTGATGCTGTCGTAAACATAATAATTGCCGAACATCGCCAGACTGATGAATATGAGAACCATCCATCTGAAAAACGGGGATGGATCCCGCTTGCTGACAGGATTTACAGTATTAGTATTCATTTATTCTTCTTAAATTTTTTCTTGTTTACTCATTGCAAATCTGTACAAAACAAAAGCCAGAGCAGAGAATAATAGCAGCGAAATAATATCGCCTAATCCGCCGAGTCCTTCGCTGACGCCGGTATTCAGAACTTGAGCTATTGATATCTCGACTCCTTCGGCATTTGTACCGACTACCGTTCCGACCAAAATCGCAATTAAAATTCCTGTTAATGCTCCGCCTGCAATTAATCCCGAGCTAAATAGCGCACCCGGTCCAATCTCAGATTCTTCCGCGTTGGTTTTCTTCCGTGCATCAACAAACCATTTAACCAAACCTCCAATAAAAATTGGAGAAGAAGTTGAAAGAGGAAGATAAGCGCCGACCGCAAAAGGCAAAGATCGAACGCCGGATAATTCCATCACAGCCGCTATTCCCATTCCAACGATTACCAATCCCCAAGGCAGATTTTGGCTTAATAATCCTTTAATAACTGTAGCCATTAAGGTTGCCTGCGGAGCCGGTAATGGATTCGGATGAGCCGGAGTTACCGGTCCGATTCCGAGAGTACTCTCCAGCAGAAGAAGTGTAAATCCAATAACTACTACAGATGCGAGCACTCCGATAATCAATCCGATTTGCTGTTTGATAGGAGTTGCGCCGACTATGTAGCCGGTCTTTAAATCCTGCGAAGTGGCTCCGGCATTTGCCGATGCTACGCAAACGATAGATCCGACAACGAGAGCTATCGGCTGATAGACTTCGCCTGTCCAGCCAACCGCAACAAAAATTAAGGATGTTGCCATAAGAGTCGCGATAGTCATTCCGGAAATTGGGTTGGATGAAGAACCGATCAAGCCAACAATTCTTGATGAGACTGTTACAAAGAAAAATCCAAACACCACTATCATGATGGATGATAATAGATTTGCCGGGATTGATGGAATTACCGCCATAAAAATTACGAGAACAACGCTTCCAACTAAAACGAAAACCAGAGGAATATCCTTTTCAGTTCTGTTTTTTTCAACTTTTTGGCCGCTCCTGCTCTCTTTAAGATCCACAAAGGAATCTCTGAATGCGCTGATTATCGTTGGGAATGATCTTATCAAAGTTATTATGCCGCCGAATGTTACCGCGCCGGCGCCGATATAGCGAATGTAGTTACTCCAAATCTGACTGGCGCTCATTTCTGAAATAAGTACTGTGCCGGGTGCAAATACTGTCGTTAAATTATCGCCCAAAAGTGTGATGAGCGGAATTAAAACAATCCACGAAAGAACTCCTCCGGCAACCATAATCCCTGCTATTTTCGGTCCGATGATATAACCGACACCGAGCAGTTCTGGAGTTATTTCTCCGTTTATGGTTCCGTTTGGGAGCGCGGATTGTCTGGAAAAAATATATTCAGGAATATCTTTCCATAATCCCAAAATGGACATCAAGAATTTATATAGAAAAGCAATTCCCAAACCATAATAGACTTTCTGTGCAAGTTTTCCTCCCTTTTCCCCGGCAACCAGAACGTCGGCACAAGCTGTACCTTCGGGGAATGGAAGAACTCCGTGTTCCTTTACGATCAAAGATCTTCGCAAAGGGATCATAAAAAGTACACCCAAAATTCCGCCGGCCAGAGCTAATACAAATATTTGAAAATACTTGAAATACGCATCGCCACCCGGAAGAAAAAGTAGAGCCGGAATGGTAAATACAACGCCTGCAGCAACCGATTCACCTGCGGACCCGATAGTTTGTACTATATTGTTTTCAAGTATTGTTGCTTTACCGATTTTTTTGAATACAGAAATAGCCAAAACCGCTATAGGGATAGAAGCGGAAACTGTTAGTCCAACTTTTAGGCCGAGATAGACAGTAGCGGCGCCGAATATAATTCCGAAAATGGCTCCGAGTATAATTGCTTTTGGTGTGAACTCAGGAATGAAATCTTGAGGGGAAACGTACGGTTTAAATGTAGTGCTATTATTTTCAGGCATTAAGCATCTCCTATAAAACCAAAAAAGTTGTTCGAAATATTTCGATAATTGAATTCAGATGCAATTAAATAATAGATTTTTACATCCGGTTTTATAATTCCATTTTACGCATACCAATATGACAAATTGCAAAATCATATTTAACCGGATCCTTTGGATCGAACAGTTTTAATTTTTCTGTAATCTCCTCCGCCATTTTCCAGGAGATATTTTTTCGTTTTGTTAATTTTAATTCGCGGCATATTCTTGCAACATGCGTATCTACGGGAATAATAAGCTTATCTTTTGGAAATTCTTTCCATAATCCAAAATCAAGTTCGTCTTCCCTTATCATCCATCGCAAAAATAAATTAATTCTTTTACACGCGCTGTTTTTAATCGGGTCGGGAAACATAAATTTTAATCCGCCGGAAATTTTCCCTTTCGAAGCGCCGATATCGAGAAGATTGTTTGAAAAAAAAGAGACAGCATTTTTCAGATTTTTATCCGTCTCGAAATAGTATAATAAAAACAGATAGTTCAGCGATCCGTAAACTTCGTATACTCTGTTCAGAATAAAAAATAAAAGCGCAATATCCCGTCCGGTATAAAAGCGGTGTTTAATATTTTTGAACTTCTCTTTATCGGAATCATATGAAAACCCGGTTACAAAATTGAACGGATCATTATCCATTACATCATGAATTAAATTCAAAGATTTTATTATCTGTTTTACATTTCCATAAGCAAACACAGACGAGATAAATGCCGATATCTCAATATCTCGCGGATTACTAAATCGATGCGGGAACTCCAGAGGGTCGGGCGATATTTTTGATTTATCGAAATATTTATAATGATAATTCAGTCGGCGCTTTAACGTGGCTTCCGATTTTTTCATATTGAATCAACTATATTGAATTAGAAATCTGACTAACAATCCGATGAGAACCGCGGATAATGCTGAAAGCAATGTGCCGATCAGAATATACTCTGCGAAATTTCTGTTTTCCAATTCCTTAAAACGCGTCACACCCTTCGCCGCTATTATAAAACCGATTGCCGCGTATTGGTTAAAGATCACCAGCAGAAAAATAAAAATTCGTTCCAGCATTCCAATCAATCGTCCGGTATTGAACTCATCCTCGTCAATATCTTTCCACATTCCTGTTAAGCCGAAAAACTGAAAAGTAAGTCTGACGAGAAAATTAATTTCATTCAATAAAATCAGAGCTCCGAACAATATTAAGTTGAAAAGATAAAAACTTACAATTTCAAAAAATTTGCCGGGAAAGAAATAGACTGATAAGGATGTGAGAAATTCCACTACTCCGGGATTCTGGTTCAAACCGGTAAAATCGGAAGACGCGATTCCTGCAATTAAAAAGTAAACGGCAAGAAAAATAAATCTTTCCAAATTTAGATTTTTCGATTTTCGTTCCGCGATGAAAAATATCCCCGAAACCGTAAGCAAAATTAAAAAAAGAATTACCCAGCTTAAATTTATTTCGAAATAAAATAATCCGGCAGCCTGGATGATGAATATGAGTAATCGTTTGCCCAATGTTTACAGGGCGATCCTTAAATAAGAAAAATAATCTTGAGATGAGAATAATATTTAATAGATAAAAGAAATTCATTTTTGCTTTAAGAGTAAATTTATTTTTTCTTCAACGATCCCGGTAATATCCATAAATAGATCCAGCGCTCCGACGTCTATATTTTTATAAACAGCTTTATCCGAAATTTTTATTTTTTTGGAAATTTTATTTACGTCAAATCCCTCATATAAATAGGTTAATAATTCCAGGCGGGATTTTTTCCATCCTTCCATCATGTGCGAAAGCAGAAAAAGACTTTTTCTGTGAAGTGAAATGTCATCACTCTTATTTGTTTTTAGATTTATTTTGTATGCCATTTTTTTTAGTTCGTCCATTCCATCGCGAGCCAGATAAAATCCTGGTCCGTCCATTCCCAAAGCCTGCTTGCGATTTATGGCGGTGGTTATTTCCCCAACTCCAATAGAAAACCTGATTTTCACCGGATATAATTTCATTAAAATAAACATTATATCGTGGAAGATGTTTTCGGATGATTTGTAAACTGCCTGGAATTCATCGCCGAGCGTTAGTGTGTAAGGAGAAATAATATTAGATGAAGAAGAGTTTAACTTTCTGAAAGCAAGTTTTAATTTTCTCTGAGCGGAAGATCTTTCATTAATTTTTTTGGATGATACTATATCGCCAATTATTATCAGCTTCATTTTTTCACGGCTATTGATTTATCTAAAAATAAAAAAATAAATATTTAAATTCAACCATATCGGTTGAATAATTTGTTTTCAACCTTTTTGATTGAATTTTACATATTCAACCATTTCGGTTGAATGATATTAATCACATTCTATTAAATTTTACTAAATCTATCATTTCCTTTATTGCTTTTTCTACACCGGTAAAAATTGCACGCGCAATAACCGCCTGCCCAATACTCACTTCGTCTATTTCTTTTATCGCCGTAAAATCTTTCATGTTCTGATAATCTAAACCATGCCCCGCATTAACTCCTAGTCCTAATTTTTTTGCGTACCTCACTGCTATCCTTATCTTTTCAAGTTCGTCAAACATATCCTCTTCATTTAAAGCGTTTGCGTAAGTTCCGGTATGTATTTCTATAAAATCGGTTTTTATTTCAGCGGCGGCGTCAATCTGTTCAATCTCGGGTTCAATAAATAACGAAACAGCAATGTCATTTTCGTGGAGCGTTTCGATCGTAGTGCGCAAATGATCGATGTTATCAATCACATTCAAGCCGCCTTCGGTTGTAAGTTCTTCCCTTTTTTCCGGTACTATAGTCGCGAGTTCCGGTTGAACGTCGCAGGCAATTTTAATTATTTCTTCATCAGCAGCCATTTCAAGATCGAGTTTAGTAGTAATTAATTCGCGTAAAAGTCTTACGTCTCTTTCATTAATATGCCTTCTATCTTCGCGCAAATGGACAACTATACCATCGACGCCGAATTGTTCGGCCATTAAAGCAAATGTTACCGGATCCGGCTGGTTCTCCCCGCGAGCGTTCCTAAGAACCGCAACATGATCTACATTTAAACTAAATTTCATTATTCTACCTAAAATTATTTTGAAGATGAAATTAATTAAAAAATATTTAAGAATGAACCGGCAGTTCGATTTAACTCAATCAAATAAAATTTTATAATAGAAAAAACGTCGAGCATGAACATCATCAAAAAATGCAAAATAAAACCATAAATAAATGAACGGGTTTTGAGCGCGAGCATTCCGAGTATTAACGCTCCGAAAATAGAAGTGATAGTTTCCCCGAACGGTTTTCCGAAGTGGAGAAAAACAAACGGCAGCATTTGGATGAATATTGCATAAGCGCCGAATTTTTCTTCAAGACCGAACAGAAAAAAACCACGCCAGAAAAATTCCCATGAAAAAATATAAAGCGCCATACCTAATTCAAAAATGACAAAAATTAGAATATGGTTTTTTGCAGCTGGTAAATAAGGATGATTTAGTGCGAAGTATTCGTTGGAAGTTAAAAGCCAGGCGGCCGGTAAAAATAAAAAAAAGAAAATTAAAATTATTTGAAAGCCAAACTTTCTTTCCTTAAGAGAAAATCCGTAAGCGGAAAGTTTCTCTTTAAACTTAAATATGATCAATAAAACCGGTGCCGTAAAGAGAAGAAGCGAATCTCCGATGAACCAATATAAAAATTCGTACAGATTATTTAAGGAATTGCGGGGATCGATAACTTCATTAAAAAAAGATCTTGAAACGTAATACCAGGAAATGGTATGGATGATTGCGGTAAAAATAAAGATGTAAAATATTTTTTTATCAAATTTTTTGAATTCGTAAAAAAATAATTTTAACTGATTGATCAAAGAGGTGTTCATAATACAAATCCGTCCCGAAAGAAAAAAGAATATACTTCCGGGACGATGAATAATTCAACTATATTTTTTCTCTTCTATCAACAAATTTGATATTCATTTTTTCAAGCTCGGCTAAAACCGGTTCATATATTTCTTTCATATTAGGAATATGAACGCCTGTAAGATTAATCTTTCCTTCCAGCATTAACTTTGTTGCGATGGCGGCAGGAAGACTTACTGTTCTTGCCATTGCGCTGTCTCCTTCCGGAATACCGTAATCGATCAGCAGAGATATAACTCGTTCTTTTTCGCCGTCTTTATTTTCGATAATAAAATCGTGCTGCAGAACGATCATATCGCGTTCACCTTCTTTATAAGGCATTTTCTCAAGCATCCTGTTTGCAAGTACGTCAAGATAAGTCGGCGGCTCTGCATTTGCCTTTTCATCGCTCAGCAATCCAAGCCATTCCATCTTTTCGATTACAGGAGAGTTGGTATCAACACCGATTTTTTTCGCAACTTTTTCTTTGATATTCTCAGCGTTATCGGCGCCGATCAACTTGGCAGTAACTTCTGCAAAAGTTTTATCTTTCAGCTCAGGTCTTTCCGTATCGTCGAGCCATCCCATATTGGAAATTTTGTAAAGTGTTTCGCTCCAACCAGGGTTTCTGAAAGTTCCTCTGAATACTGTGGCTGCGTCATCTAATCCGTATAAATCCTGATACATAACAGAATCGCGGTTAGGATATACTTCGAGTTTGCCAAGTACATCAACATCCTTTTGCCAGTGATTATCAAATAAATTTTTTCCTTCTATTTCAACTTTATCACCGTCTTTTAGATACTGAGCAGAATTTCTTCCCGCCATTACAACACCGCGCGGGCTCCAGCTAAATTTATAGCCGAGCGGATTATCATTTGCCTCAGGCGCCGGAAGTCCGCCGCAGCAGGATTCAAAAGAAATTATTTTTCCGCCTTCTGCTTCAACTTCATCAATAATTTTCATGGCGGACATATGGTCGATGCCCGGATCCAACCCGATTTCGTTCAATAATAATAAACCATTTTCTTTGGCTTTTTCGTTCAAATCTTTCATTGCGGGACTAACGTAGGAAGTTGTTACCAAATGAGTGTCGTGTTTCAAACACAGTTCCGCAACTTTAACGTGATAAGTATAAGGGAGCAGACTTATTGCAACGTCCGCGTCCTTTACAAGTTCTTCCAATTTAGCATCATCTTTTACATTTAATTCCAAACTTTTCCCGTTAGGATGTCCTTCAATCAAAGCGTCGGCTTTGCTTACAGTTCTGCTCGCAACAATCACCTCTACGTTTTCCTGGTCCAATAAATATTTTACCAGCGGTCGAGTAACTAATCCGGCGCCTAATACAAGTACTTTTTTCATTTGGTGATACTCCGTGTTTTTTTCATTATTTAGATTTTATTGATTAGGTAAAAATTCTTTAAGATATTTGTAATCCGGTGCCAATTCTCCTTTGTAAACAATCACTGCCCGCTTAATTTCGGAAGGAAGATTAACATCATTAAAGTTTAATTCATAATCTGCCGCCATAATTTTGTTAATAAAAGGTCTCAGCGATTCGCTAAAAGACCTCGAGGAATCGCGCGGCAATTCAGCTGGGAAATTATCCACTGCTATGTTTACAATTCCCTTCCCTTCAAATCCGTCTTCTATTTTATTGCTTGCGGGATCATAAACAAAGGCGGGGTTGTCCGGCTCGGTAACTTTTTCGGTAAACTCAACCGATCCATTAATATCGCAGCTTATATCCGTTACGATCTCTAATTTCACATTATCAAAATTTTCCTTAAGATATTCTTTTGTAAGAAGCCTTGGATAATTTTCATTCCAAAATATTCCGTTTACAAGAACATCAAGTTTGGAAAGATAATTTTGAAATTTGGATTTGTATTTTTCCGGATAATTGTAATAGTCTTGAAGTTCAAACTCAGATCCCGATTCCTTTGGTTCAACGAGGTCCTTTTCCTCGAAGATAACTTTATAAATTTTGGTTTTATCCAATTCCGAATTTAATAATTCCGCCGGAGTAATCTGCTGATGAGGAATCAGATCAAAAATTTCCTGCGCGCCTTTCGATACATTCCCGTAACCGGCAAACCCAAATACAAGCGGAAGAATATCTTCGGGAAAATTTTCCTTTTCAATATCCGAAACGGCTTCTTTGATTTGCTCCTTAGCGTCATGGATGTCTGCATATTCAAAAGCCGGTTTAATTTGAATAAACGGCGTATTGAATCCCTGCGATTTAAGTCTTCTGCCGAGGCCGTTCAGCGTATCAATCATTCCGGCGAGCCCGGCAAATCTTCCGAAGAATACAAGTCTTCTGCCGCTATCATCCGCAATACATTCATAATCTATCAAAGTGCTTTTTGAATCTATAATTCTTTGAAGAAGGGGCATATTATAATCCTGCCCCTTAATTGTATGCGAAAAAAACAGATAGACTTTTCCCGGATTGATTAGATTAACCGGAATTTCTTTTACCGCAATGATGTGAGAACACTTGCTGATATCGGGATCAACACTCGCTCCGGCGTCTAAAAATTCGTTATCGGAATAAGCTCTGTTATCATCCGGCTGAATAACAGTTTCAATTCCGTACCGCTCTTTCAGTTCCTTTACATCTTCAGGAATAAGCGGAACTCTTTTTTCCCAAATATTTTTATCTTCTCTTCTAATTCCCAATAATTTCATATAAGAATTCCTATAATTTCAGAATGTTAAATATCAAATTTAATACCCTGAGCCAAGGGTAATTCTTTTCCGTAATTGATTGTATTCGTCTGCCGGCGCATATAAGCTTTCCATGCATCAGAGCCCGATTCGCGTCCGCCGCCGGTTTCTTTTTCACCGCCGAAAGCGCCGCCTATTTCCGCGCCCGAAGTCCCAATGTTTACATTGGCAATTCCGCAGTCTGATCCCCAAGCTGAAAGAAATTCTTCGGCTTCCCTCAAATTGTTTGTAAATATCGAGGATGATAATCCTTGCACAACTCCGTTCTGAATCTCGATCGCGTTCTCAACTTCGCCTTTATACTTAATCAAATAAAGTATCGGTGCAAATGTTTCTTCCTGAACAATATGATAACTGTTCTCAGCTTCTGCAATTGCTGGCATAACGTAACAGCCGGACTCATATCCTTCGCCTTCCAGAACTTCTCCGCCATAGATTACTTTTCCGCCTTCTTCTTCAATTTTGTTTAATGCTTCCTTGAACATTTCAACAGCGGCTTTATCGATAAGCGGACCGACATGATTTTTTTCATCCAGCGGATCGCCAATTTTTAAGCTTCCGTAAGCCTTAACTAAAATGTCTTTAACTTTATCATAAATCTCTTCGTGGATTATCAATCTTCTCGTGGTTGTGCATCTTTGTCCCGCGGTTCCGACTGCACCGAACACAATTGAAGGAACGGCCATTTTAAGGTCTGCATCCGGAGTAATGATTATCGCATTGTTTCCGCCGAGTTCCAAAATTGTTTTGCCGAATCTTTTTGCCATAACTTCCGCGGCGTGTTTCCCAACGCTTGTGCTTCCGGTAACAGAAACTAATGATACACTTTTTTCATTAAGCATCCGTTCGCCTATTGTTGAACCCCTACCGATAACAAGGTTAAAAATTCCTTCCGGCAGATCATTTTCTTTTAATACTTCAGCTACAATTTTTTGGCATGCGATTGCAGTTAGAGGCACTTTCGAAGAAGGTTTCCATAAAACAACATCACCGCAAACTGCCGCCAGCATTGCATTCCAGGACCAGACAGCAACCGGGAAATTAAATGCGGAAATTACGCCTACAATTCCGATCGGATGGTACTGATCATACATTCTATGATTTGGTCTCTCGGAAGCCATTGTAAATCCATATAACTGGCGGGATTGCCCGACCGCGTAATCGCAAATGTCAATCATTTCCTGAACTTCGCCCAAACCTTCCTGCAATGATTTTCCCATTTCATACGAAACTAATCTTCCAAGAGGTTCTTTATATTCTCTTAATCTTACACCGATTTGTCTAACGATTTCTCCTCTTTGCGGCGCCGGAATTTTTCGCCAGACTTTAAACGCCTCATTGGCTTTCGAGATTATGCCGTCAAAATCATCAGCGGACGCCTGATAAACCGTAGCAATAGTTTTACCGTCTACTGGTGAAGATACTTTTAATTCACCCTGATCGTTAGACTCATTCCAGTTTTGTCCTGTTGATGAACCGTAGTTCTTGTCTTCAATTTTTAGCTGTTTTAGGAAATCCATACTCTCCCCTTTAATAGAATTGTTAAATAAAAATAAATAGAAGTTTTAAAGCGATTTGTCATTTCTGATGTTTTAATGTTGAATCAATTGGAGAATTATTTATTTATAAGAAAACTAACTTATTATAATTGAATTTTAAAGGCAATAAAGAAAGAATAAATTTATTGTTGAACAAAAGAATTCTTATTATTATTTTTAAGCGTATTTAAAAACCAATATTTGTTACACTACTTGCATGATGCGGCTCCGGATGGAGCCGTAATCATTTTAAAAAATGGAAACTGGAAAATTATTTGTCGTCGCAACTCCAATTGGTAATTTAAAAGATATTACCCTTCGTGCTTTAGAAACATTGAAGGAAGCCGATTTTATCCTTTGTGAAGATACGCGGATAACCGGAAGGATACTTTCGCATTACGAAATAAAAAATGAACTTGTTTCCTTTAACGCGAGAACAGAAGAAAAAAAAATCGATCATGTTGTAAAAAGAATACGAAGCGGCGATTCCGGAGTGCTGGTCACCGATTCGGGAACTCCCTGCATTTCCGATCCGGGCACAAGGCTTATTAACGCTCTCCATAAAAATGATATTATCGTATCGGGAATTCCAGGACCCAACGCCGCAATTACAACTTTGAGTATCAGCGGATTACCAACAGATTCATTTATTTTTGAAGGTTTTCTTCCGCAGAAAAAAGGGCGGCAGAAAAAATTGGCAGCCTTAGCCGAAGAATCGAGAACGATTGTCCTTTATGAATCTCCTTACAGAATAGAGAAATTATTAAATGAACTGAACGATCATATGCCGCAGCGATTTTTATTTATAGGTCGCGAGTTGACTAAAATGTTCGAAGAATATTGGTCCGGTTATCCCCGGGATATCTTAGATATTTTAAACGAGAAAAAAGTTAAAGGCGAATTTGTAATTATAATTTCGCCGTTAAATTGGAAAGATTGACTAAATCTCCTTCCTTTATTATTGCGACTGCTTTCATTTCTTTTAAATCTTCTTCAATTCCTTTTTGTAATTCTTTTGCATAATTGTTTAGTGCAATTCTCTTTTTAATAAAGGTTTTTAATTTTCTTTATCATATTGAATTAAAGATTCCACTTCAAATTCTTTTAATTTTTCCCTTCCGTTTAAAAAAGTCAATTCAATTAAAAAAGAAATCTGCTCAACTTCTGCATTAAATTTTTTCATCAGTTTTGCAGCTGCAGCCATTGTTCCACCGGTTGCCAGAAGATCGTCGTGGAGCAGAACTTTATCGCCGGGATTAATCGCGTCCGAATGAATTTCAATAGAATCCATGCCGTATTCTAAAACGTATTCTTCCTTAAATTTTTCATAAGGGAGTTTGCCCGGTTTGCGTATCGGAACAAATCCGGCTCCGAGCCTGTCGGCAAGCGCTCCGCCGAAAATAAATCCGCGCGATTCAATTCCGACAACTTTTGTAATTCCTTTTCCTTTTGCCAATTCGTATAATTCATCTAACGCGGATTTAAAAGCTTCCGGTTCTTTCAATAAAGTCGTAATATCTTTGAATACAATTCCTTCAATCGGATAATCGGGTACGCTCCGGATAAATCTGTTTAGTTCCATTGATCTCCTAAATTCTTTTTTTCTTCCTGTTTATAAATTTTTTGAATGCGGGTAAATCATAACAATTTATTACTTCGGATGATTGAACTCCTCCCTTTCGCGCCATCATAACGCCGTAAATTGTGTTATCAATCTCGTGGGTTGAATGCGCGTCCGCGTTGATAGATATTTTGCAGCCTAATTCTCTCGCTCGGTAAAGATTCCGCCAATCGAGATCCAGACGATGTGGGTTTGCGTTTATTTCAACAGCAACATCGTTTTCAGCGCAGGCTTGCAGCGCCTTCTCAACATTTAACTTTGTATCCGTCGCGCGATAAAAGTAATCTTCCTGTCGGATGAGCAAGTACATCCGTATTAAGATTTTCGATGGCTTTAATTATTCTTGTGGTCATTTCGGATTCGGATTGACTAAAAAGTGAATGAATTGAAGCAACCACAAAGTCAAAATTATTCAGAAAATCATCATCATAATCGAGCTTTCCGTCGGAGAGAATATCACATTCGATACCGTGAAAAATAGTTATTCCCAAATCTTTATTTAATTGATCGATAACTTCCCTCTGCTCAATAACACGCTCTTCTTTTAAACCTTTTGCGTAAAAAGCCGCCTTGCTGTGATCACAAATGGCAAAATATTTGTATCCTTTTTCTGTGCCGGCTTTAACCATCTCTTCGGGTGAACTTAAACCGTCGGAAAAAGTAGTATGGAAATGGAGCATCCCTTTTAATTTTTCCGACTCGAGATCGCTGTTTTTTCTTAATATTTCCGGAGCGCCATAATATTCTTGCTCCCGCATTTCGGGAATGATAAAACCTGCTCCCTTTTTTTCCTTGATATCTTTCTTCTGATGATGAGTATAATAACTTTTTAAGAATTCATCCGATCCGGTAGTCTCGAACAATGCTTCCTCATATTTCTCTTTATCATCAATTAAATAGAAAATTATCTCGTAACCGGATTCATCATCAATTATATATTTTGAAATTGTTTTAAGATTGGAAGATTCAATTACTATATATTTATCAGTCAAAAAATGCGTAAATTTATCTTTATCCGAAACTAGCAGGAGAAATTCTAACCTAGAAATCACTTCCTTTTTTCTACGTAGTTCTCCTGTTAACTCACCGACGATAACATACTTATTATTCAATAAGTTAGCTAGTATTGCTTCAGATTTTGCTAAGCTCTTATGAAGCAGATGATATCCAAAATTTCTTTTTATTCTTTCGAGGTCGTTAAGAATTTTTGTCTGACTTTTCTCGCCAAAACCTTTTAAGGTTGCAATCGAATTATTGCGGCAGGCTGTTTCTAATGAGTCGAGATCCGAAACTTGCAGTTCTTCAAATAATAATTTAGCTTTTTGTGCTCCCACACCTTTTACATGCATTACCTGTAAAAGACCAGGAGGAATATTATTCTGCAACTCTTCGAGATAAAGGCTGTTTCCATTTTCGGTATATTCGTTTATAACGCCTAAGATTCCCTTTCCTATACCTTTCACATTCTTTAATCTATCTTCTTTAATCAACTCTTCTATATCTTCATCTAGTTCTTTTAAAGCATCTGCCGCATTTCTATAAGCTCGAACTTTGAACTTATTCTCGCCGTTTAATTCCATATATCCGGCTAATTCCTCAAGTAAAGTTATTATGTTGCTTTTAAGAGGCATTTCTCGTCTGTTCTAATTCATCGTAATCTTTAAGTTCTTGAAGATAAGTAAGTAATTTTTCTTCCACTTCCGAATACGTTAAATATTCCATAAGTTCAGCTCTCACCTTGGAAGCATTGTAAAAGCCTTTAAGGTATGCTGAATAGAATTTCCTGAACTGTAACACTGAGCGACGTTCCCCTTTTGTTGGTATATCGTACTTGAGGTGCTTAAGAGCCATAAATATCTTTTCCTCCATCTTCGGTTCTGTGATGCTCCCGTGCTCCATAAGTTCTTTTGCCTCGGAAAAAATCCAAGGATAGTTTATCGCTCCCCTCGCTATCATTACGGCATCTGCTCCCGTTTCATCGAATGCTCTTTTTACATCCTGAGCTGTGAACACTCCACCATTAAGGGCGACAGGAATATCTACAACCTCTTTTATCCGTGGAATCCAATCCCATTCAGCATCCCCCGAATGTCCCTGCTGACGAGTTCGGCAATGTATAGTCAGCGCCTGAGTTCCCACGTCTTCCAAACGTTTTGAAATATCTAGAATATGAATATTATCGCGGTCCCAGCCTATTCTGGTTTTTACGGTTACCGGTATTTTAACGGCTTTGACAATCTCTTCCACTATTTTTTGTAGATATGGCGGATCTTTTAATAAGCCTGCTCCCGCTCCGCGGTTTGCCACTTTTTTTACCCAGCAACCCGCATTAATATCTATGATTTCCGGATTTTTCGATTCGGCAATTTTCGCCGCTTCCACCATCGATTCAAGATTGTGACCATATATTTGAATTCCGACCGGCCGCTCCTCGTCGGTTATTTCCAGCTTTTTGTGCGTTTTTTCATTATCCCGGATTAGACCTTCGGAATTTACAAATTCCGTATATACTACGTCGGCTCCCATCTCTTTGGAAAGTTTACGGAATCCGATTCCCGTTATTTCCTCCATCGGTGCAAGCAGAAGAGCTTTATCTATATTTATTTTTCCTACATTAAACATTTAATTAGACGCTTCTTTCAGTTGTTTTATTTTCAAATTATAAATAATAAAAATTAATGCCAAAAAAGTAAATGCCGCTCCGGTTAAAAACGGGAATTGATATCCCAAAAAATCGAATGCAAATCCGCCCCATAAGGGACCTAAAACCCTCGCAAGAGAAGAAAGCGACTGATTCAAACCGAGAACGGCTCCCTGATTTTCATCGGGAGCATATTTTGATACAAGACTTAATATTGTGGGCTGTAGTATTCCCGTACCAAAAGCCAGAACAGTTGCTACAATCGCAAGCCCCAGAAAGTTTCCTCCGTACGGCAGCATTCCCAATCCAATCGACATAAAAAATAATCCCGCCATCACCAGCATTTTATCGGAAAAATATTTGGCGAGATATCGTATTAAACCGCCCTGCACTATCGCTCCCACTAATCCGATGATGCCGAACAGATAGCCGTTTTGCCTATCTGTAAATCCATATTCCTTAAATCCTAAGAGCGCAAAAGTACCGTAAATATTTGCGATTGAAAACACGATAACAAAAAAGAGGAGGACGAGCATTCCGAGGTTAGGATATGCCAGAACCTCTCTTACAAATTTGAATTCGAAAAGCTTATAATTAAATTTCTCTTCATTTTTCTTTTCTTTTAAGGATTCCGGAAGAGAGAAAAAAGCAAAGATAAAGGCAAGAAGCGAAAATCCGGCGCTGGCAAAACCCGCTACAGCGTATCCGTACCCGGATAATAACCCTCCAATGAATGGACCAAAGACGAAGCCTAATCCAAATGCCGCGCCTATTATTCCCATTCCCTTCGATCTATCATGTTTAGTCGTTATATCGGCAATATAAGCCTGAGCTACGCCAATATTGCTTCCTCCCAGTCCGGCGATCATTCTGGATAATAGCAAGAGGAAAAAAGTATTCGAATAACTGAAAAGAACATAGGAACCGGCTGTAAGCAAGAGAGTAACTAATAAAATCGGACGCCGTCCAATTCTGTCGGAAACTCTTCCCAGCAGCGGACTTGTTAAAAATTGTACTAAAGAATAAACAGCTATTATTATACCGATTCCGAAATCAGATACGTCTAGGGCTTTACTCGCGAAAGTAGGAAGAAGCGGAATAAGAATCCCGAATCCCATTAGATCGATAAAAACTGTTAAAAAGATAACACTTAAACTTGCTTTATTTTTCATTGATGATTCATACCGAACTTAAAGAATCTCAAATTTACAAAAATAAAGAGTAAAAAGTTATTCTATCTTAGCTAATTCTACCGAACGAATTTCTAATTCAAAATTGGATTTAAGCGTAGGTTTTTCTGATTTTTTTGTGATGAGCTGGATTGTATCGTAGTAACTTTCCCGCATCAAATCAACATCCTCGTCAGTTAAATATGATGGTTTGATCAGGTTGTTCGAGAGTTCAGAAGGAAGTATTTTATATTCATTCTTTATTCCCGTACTTCCTTTAAAAACCCAAGTCGGAATAAATTCAGTTTCTGTGAGATAAACAGAATCTTTTTCGACGTCTTTCGAGATTGTAAAATTTAAAATTACACCGGCATCGGAATATCGCCACCTTTGATTTGATACAAAATTTCCGAGAGAGTATGCGACTAATTTTTCTTTTATCTTTCCCTTTCCCGATTCAATCACTTCTACCTGTTGAATTGCGTGTGGATGACTACCCAGAATTACATCCGCGCCCGCATTGATTGCGGACCGTACAACATCTTTCTGAAATTTATTTGGTTCTTTTTTGTATTCTGTTCCGAAGTGAAAATAAGTTATTACAAAATCGGGATTACGGGATTTAACTTTCTTTAAATCTTCTTCAATTTTTTTTGTTTCGATAAAATTCAACAAATAATCTTCATCCGGCTCAATTCCTTTTCTATTTGAACCGTAGGTATAAGCCAAAACTGCAAACGAGATTCCATTAATCCGATATATTTTCGAATTGTTTTTTTCTTCGGAAGATAAAGCGGTTCCGCTGTATTCCAGATTGTTTTGTTTTAAAATTTCGATAGTACGTTCAATGCCGGTCTTCTTCATATCGTAAGAATGATTATTAGCAGTAAAAAGAAGATCGAAACCGGCGTATGAAAGAGCTTCGATGAATTCATCGGGAGAATTAAAGAAAGGATAACCCATAATTGGATATTTTTCCCCAGCAGTTACAGTTTCCAAATTTCCCATTGCGAAATCAGCGCTTTCCAAAATCGGCTTTATTTCATCATAAACAGGTTTAAAATCGTATTCGTCCTCTCCAGTCCTGGCGTAATTGTACTGTGTCGAATGGCACATCAAATCGCCGACAACAGAAAACTTTACAGAAACAATTCCATTCTTCTCAGACTCAGTTTTATCGAAATCTCTAAAACTAAAAGAAGAAGCAGAAAAGCATACTGCCGCGATGAAAAATATTTTTATTAATTTATTCATATTCAGATATTAAAAGGGGCTGTTTCTTACTTTACATTCGAAAATTTAATTCAGTTTTAGAGAAAATTACATGAATATTTTTGAAAAAGAAACAGCCCTAAATAAGAAGATTAGTCTTCTTTTCTTTTATTTTTTATTTCCTGAACATCGGTGCGGATTTCCTGAGCCATATTTTTCAATTCGCTCATTCCTTTCCTAACTCTTGTTCCGGCTGCCGCTTGACCTTTTTCATAAAATTTATTGAAATCAGGTTCAAGGCTGTTTACAAAATCTACAAGTTTTTGATATTTGTCACTCATGTTTCCTCCTTATTTGATTGATTAAAAATTAATTATTGAATATTCTCCAGAACAATTTCTGCTATATCTTTCACGTTTGTTTTTTCCGATTTATCGAGCGTTTTCACTCCGTCACTCATCATGGTCATACAAAATGGACAGGCCGAAGCGATCGTGTCGGGATTTAGCGACAACGCCTCCTCAGTGCGATTTTCATTAATTCGCTGCCCTTCCGTTTCTTCCATGAACATTCTTCCGCCTCCGGCTCCGCAGCAGAAGCCGCGGTCTTTATTTCGCTCCATTTCAACAAGATCAATGCCGGTTATTTTCTTCAGCGGTTCTCTAGGTTGATCATAAATATCATTATATCTTCCAAGATAACAGGAATCGTGATAAGTTACACTCTCTTTTTTCCCGTTCTCTTTCAGCGTTATTTTATTTTCATTCAACAATTGATTTATCATTTCTGTATGGTGTATCACTTCGAAGTTGCCGCCAAACTGTTTGAACTCATTTTTGATCGAATTATAACAATGCGGGCATCCTGTTACAATTTTCTTTACTCCGTAGCCGTTTAATTTTTCCACATTTTCCTGCATCAGCATTTGAGCAAGATATTCATTACCAAGACGTCTTGCCGTATCGCCGTTGCACTTTTCTTCTGTGCCTAAAATCCTAAAATCAACGCCGGCTTTCTGCATTATTTTTGCAAAGGACTGCGTAACTTTCTGATATCGCTGATCGAATGAACCGGCGCATCCAACCCAGAATAATATTTCTCCGTCCGGATCTTCCGCCATAGTTTTAATATTCATTCCTTCGGCCCAATTAGCTCTATCCTGCGCGTTAAAAGCCCAGGGAGTAAAATTCGTTTCTAAATTTTTGAAGACAGGATTTAATTCCGATGGAAACTGCGATTCCATCAAAACCAAATTGCGTCTCATATCAACAATCGAATTAACGTGCTCTATCATCACAGGGCATTCCTGAACGCAAGCCATGCAAGTTGTGCACTGCCATAATTCTTCGTCCGAAATAAAATTATGTACCAGCGTTTTTTCCATTAATTCGTTTTCTTGCGCGCCTTCTAAAATAAGCGGAGCCTTTTCTTCGGTTCTATGACGAATATCTACAATAATTTTTCTGGGGGAAAGAACTTTTCCGGTGTTAGAGGCCGGACAAGCAGCAGTGCATCTTCCGCATTCGGTGCATGCAAATCCATCAAGTAATTGTTTCCATGTCAGATGATCGATATCGGCCGCGCCGAAAAATTCTGCATCTTCATCTTCAAGATCTAATTTAGAGAGATTATTTCTCTTATCCTTCGTATTGGCGAAGAATACATTCGGTATTGATGTAATGACGTGTAAATGTTTCGAATAAGGAAGATAATTCATAAACCCGAGCACGAAAATTATATGCATCCACCAAAAGGCTTCAAACCAGAATTCCGCAGTTGCAGTCGAACCGGCGAATAATAATTTTGCCAGCGGAAGAGAAACAGGTCTTATCTCATAACTCGCAAGCTCAAAATTCATTTCGGCAATAGCGGCAGCATTTTGCCCGAACATAGAGATAACAACAAAAAGTATAAGAACTAAGATAAATGTCGCATCCAAAAGTCCCGCTTTTCCTACATCGAGTCTTTCAACTTTTGTGATGTATCTTCTATAAAGAGCGGAGAATACCGCAATAATTACAAGTATACCGAAAACATCCTGCGTGATTGTTATCAAGGAATAAAATGGCCCGAGAAATTTTAATGAGAATGGCGTATAAAATCCCTGAATAATAATTTCAATAACTGCAAAAAGGAAAAGTACAAATCCCCAAAAAATTAAAAAGTGGATTGTTCCTGCAACAGGATCGCGCAAAAGTTTGGACTGACCAAAAGCGATTGTAATTACATTTTTTATCCGTTCCCCTATTTTGTCGGAACGATTTTCATTCTGACCAACAGATATTTTTTTTATCAATCGATTAAGATTATAAATGAAAAATCCGATAGCAGATAAAAATAGAAGAATAAAAATAATATTTTTTAATTCCATCTGTGGTCTTTAATTTTATGAGCTAAAATTTACGCGGAAAAATTCGTCTGTTTTTTCCAAAAGTTTTTCAAATTTATCCGTAGTTCCTTCAAAGGGATGTTTTATGTCGAAAGTATGTCCGGTTTTCTTTAATTTAAAAAGTTCAGTTTTCTCTTTGTCCGACCATTCATATAGCTGTTCGGCTTCTTTCATCGGAACCGCCAAATCTTGTTCTCCGTGTGCAATCAAGAGAGGTTTATCTAATCCTGAAACGGCTTGCGTAAGATTAAGTAAATCATCTTTATTATTCTCGATATCTTCCAGCAAAGTAACGTTAAGTCGCATTTCCTGCTTGGTTCTCATATTCATTACGCCGAAATAGCCGTTCTTTTTCCACTCTTCTTTTTGCCGATCAGAATAACGATCTAGTTTTGCGACAGAGGACCATGCTGCAACAGCATCAACTTCCGGATTTTTATAAGCCGTTAATAGAGAGATCGCTCCACCTCTACTATGACCTATCAGCCCAATTTTATTCTGCCCCACTTCGCCGAAGTATCCATTCTTTAGAGCGTCAATCAATTCCGATAATTCTTTTATTTCACGCGAAAAAGTATTAGCGGCAAACCTATCCAATTCATCAAACTCGGTAAGACTTTCGCCCACGCCATTATGTGAAAAGTTAAACATTATAACGAAATATCCGCGTTGGGCAAAATATCGTCCGACATAAGGACCGAAACCCCAATCTTTGAATCCTTTAAAACCATGTACAAAAATTAGAGAATTCTTTTCACTGATATTGTCGTGACCAAATGTTGAAAGTCGAATTTTTTCGTTTTCGGAGGTGTAAAAGATATTGTTTTCACTCATATTTTGAAATATGCTGATTAGAAGCCTTAAAGTCAAGAATTAGCTGGAAATAATTATCATCGGCATCAAATTCCCGGAATAAATGTTACATTTTTGCTTAGATTATTTTTAACTGAGACAGATCGTTCTTTTTCTCACAAAAAATAATAGACTTTTGTGAGCATAGAACTAAAAGTTAGGTGCCACTATGTCAGCTCAAATTAAATTGAATGAGGACGATGATATTCTCCATCACAAGATTTGAATTACTTCTCTTCGCCCTTATAAACATTCATTATATATTCCGCAACCGCCTTAGCTTCGGCAGGTTTTAATCCTTGCGCGGGCATTGGCGGAAAGTCAGGATTTACTTTTTTCGGGTTCAAAATGAATGCAGCCAAGCCTTCTAAATTGTCTTCATATTTTGGAAGCACATCGTTATAAGCCGGGCCTACAACCTTATGATCGAATGCGTGACATGCAATACAGCGGCCTCCGAATATATCTGATCCGCTAATGGAGGATGCGCTTACTCCCATCTTCTCTTTAAGTGCAACTTCATAGTTTTCAAACTCCGCAGCCATATTAGCCATCTGTTCTCCTGAAGCCGAACTGAAAGCCGACTGATCCCTTATGATGATGAAAAGAAAAACAAAAACGAATAAAACAATAATAGTATTTACAAATTTTACACGGTTATCTTTTATCATTAAATAAAATAGATTAGCGAGAATTAATAAAAGGAAGAGTGCAATAATTGCTGAGGCAAAAACCAAACCGGATAATGACGCATCCGGCAAAGTAATTATATTAAAAATAACAAAAACAGGAAGTGAAATTGTAAACATTAATCCTGTTGAGATACCGAATTTTTTCACGAATTCCAAATATTCTTCCGACTCGTTAATTTCTTCGGGAACCGGACGGAAATAGTAAAACAACAATCCGGCAGAGGTTATTGCAAGCGAACTGAGAATAAAATAACCAAAATAAAATATTGTCGACCAGCTAAAGAATCTTTCCAGTATTGAAACATCTCCCCATTTGCTCGTATTAAAAGCCATATCTATCGAAGCAATAAAAATATAAGCCGCGACTATTAGCAGCGTCAATCCGGCTATACCCGAAAAATTATAAATTTTGAACGCTCTGGTTTTGTATTCGTAATATTTCTCTCTGGTGTTTATATCCGACTTATTGAGCGATTCAGTATCAATTATTGAGAATAGATCATCGATATGAACCGAATATTTATAGACATAAAGGAAGAATACACTAATGAGAAAAAGTACAAGTGTTAATAAAAGATAACCGCCCACATTAAGTCCGGAGGTATGAAGAAGCTGAGCGTACAAAAACGCGGCACTTGTTAGCGGAATAAAGCCGAGAGCAAACGGAAATCCTTTTCTGTAAGTAACAACATCAATTAAAACCGTGGATAATCTTTTATGAATCGCATCGTGATTTTTTTTCTGTTTATAATTGAAATAGAGTGAATAAATTGTTGATCCGATAAGCAGACTTAAGTAAGGCACAAAAATAATAAATGTTAAAACCAGAAGGTATTTTAACAATATTAAATGTTCTTCGGACTGAGGCAAAACAAGTTTATCTAAAAAATCCATAAGTCTTTCCTTAAATTGCTGTGAAGATTAATTTATCCACGGATAAAACCAAAACCACCAGCAAAACATAAAAGTTAACGTAATAAAATGCGTATTTAAAAACTTTATTTTCAAATTTAAATGCTAGTAAATCTTTCGTCATGAAAATAAGTGCAGCTCCAAAACTTAAAAGAATTATGCTCGTTGCTAGGTTCGAAGTAAGATCGAATAAAGGAATTAGAAGCGAACTAATCGCCAGCGCAGCAATCCAGACAAATGTTATTCTGCTCAATTGTATTTTGCTGAATATCATAGTTAACGTAGGAAAACCAGCCTGCTGATAATCTTTATCGAGAATTAAAAGCAGAAGCCAGAAGTGAGGGATCTGCCAGATAAAAAAGAAAAGAGCCAAAGCCAGAATTGTAGGATCAAATGGACTTCCGCCAGCAGCGGTCCATCCTATAACCGGCGGAATTGCTCCTATAACTGAGCCGGGTACAACCGCCATCGCGTTTTTCTTTTTCATGGGAGTATAAATTATGTTATACCAGAATAAAGCTATCCATCCCAAAAACAATGCTGTGAAATTCGAAGAAAAATAGACAACTGCCGAGCCGGCAAAGAATAAAATCATAGCGAATAAAAATGTTCCTTCTTTGGAAATCCTTCCTGATGGAATGGGACGGCTTTTTGTCCGGTTCATTAATGCGTCGGTATCGCCTTCCTGAAAATGATTTAGAGCAGAGGATGCAGCAGCCAAAAGAAATACTCCTAATGATACGGTTATCATTTGGAGCGTTATACTCTGCGCAAAAAGTATATAGCCTATTGCAGTTGAAAAGGCTACAAAAAATGTAATGCGAACCTTTCCCAGTTCGAGAAAAATGTTAAGCATCTCTTTCAGCTTATGTTTTATAGCTGCGAAAGAGATCTTTGCGGGTTCTATGTCAGAAGCAATCGTTTTCAAATTTAGTTTTTCGTTGTTAAAGTATCAGCCCCCGGAGCATTTTTTCCTTCGGCAATTTTAGTAGTATCGGAAATCCCAGCCTTTGTGGTATCCTCAACTCCTTCATGCACCCAAACATCAAATTCATCACGAGGAATAACGACAACTTTTGTATACATATTGGAGTGGTTCAATCCGCAGTATTCCGCACAAGCAATATCGTAATCGCCCAGCTCTTCCGGAGTAAATGCCAGGTAATTAATTCTGTTCGGAAGAACGTCTTCCTTAATTC
The DNA here is from genome assembly GCA_963821715.1 of uncultured Melioribacteraceae bacterium. Classification (GTDB taxonomy): domain Bacteria; phylum Bacteroidota; class Ignavibacteria; order Ignavibacteriales; family Melioribacteraceae; genus CAWGET01. The sequence goes on along the minus strand of CAWGET010000008.1, from coordinate 73,519 downwards.
TGAACGCCGGAATGTAAAGTGAATGGTTAACATCAAGCGACTGCATTTCCAGTTTTATCGGTTGATTAAGGGGAACATATAAAGTATCTGTTCGCTTCCCAGTATCGTAGTTGAAATTCCACTGCCACATCTGCGCCTGAACATCAATAACCATTGAGTCATCGGGGATATTGCGTATTTCTCTGAAACCGGTATAACCGTAATAAAACATCGTTAAAACCAGCAAAGTCGGAATTCCGATCCAGATAATTTCGAGAATTACATTTCCATGAATATCAACCGGCTTATGCCCTTTCTTTCTATGGTATTTGAAAACAAAAAAGATCATCGTTGCCGTTATTCCAAGCAGCAGAACAACGGAAATGGCGACGATATAGAGCATTACGCTGTCAACAGCATCCGTAGTACTCGTCGGCGATGATCCGGTAAGAAACAAAAACATTTATCTTCCTCACATATTTAAATAGTCGATAACCGTTAAGAGAAATATCACGAGGAGCGTCATTCCGCTTAACAACAAAAATACTTTAAAGATCGGTTCTTCATATTTTATGTGCATAAAAATATTTATAACCAATGCCGATTTTACTGCAGCAATAAATAGCGCGATCGGCAGAGCAATTTTTCCGAAATCAATTCCTGCAATAGAAACGGTAATTGAAGTGAGCGCTATTAAAGCAAGCCAGACGATAATATAAATTCCGTACCCGGCCGTATGTTCTTTTGTATGATTTGTATTATTCGCTTCCATAAATTCTTCTTAATGAATGAGATAAAATAACGGGAATAAAAAAATCCATATAAGATCTACCAGATGCCAATATAAACCTGCATTTTCGAGCTGAACATATTTATCGCTTCTTATTTTATTTTTTATGAGGAAGACAAGGACAAATCCTAAAATTATCAATCCAATAATAATATGCAGAGCATGCAGTCCGGTCATTGTATAATACAATCCGAAGAACAAAATCTCACCGTTTCCCTTATTCATTAATTCTTCCGAACCGGGATAAATTCCGTGATGGATCTTTGTACTCCATTCAAAATATTTATTTATTAAAAATACAACTCCCATTATCATTGTAGCCGATAAAAAAATTACAGCCAATTTTTTGCTCTTCTTTTGAACAGCCACAATAGAGAGAGCCATCGTAAGACTGCTGGTAAGAAGAATCACCGTATTCATTGTTCCTATAGCTGTGCTCAGCTCCATTCCGGCAACCGTAAACTCACCCGGATATTTATATCTGTAGATTGTATATGCAAGAAACATTCCGCCGAAGAGAAGAACTTCAGTAAACAGAAAAAGCCACATCCCCATTCTTGAACCTATATCGTCCCGGTGAACGTGGGTTTCATGCTCTGTTTCGTGATGTTCAATAATTACTGTTTGTTCTGAGTTAGTCATTCTCTTTCTCCTCAAAACCATATTCCATATTTTTTAGCTGACTAAAATCGTATGGTTCGTGATCAACTGTCGGTATTTTCTTAAAATTTTCCAGCGGCGGCGGCGATGTTGTTTGCCATTCCAATGTTACTCCTCCCCAGGGATTTGCGGGAGCTTTTTTACCGTTTCTCAAGGCGTCAATAAAATTATAAATTATTAAAAATATTGTTATGATCATTAACCAGGAACCGATAGTAGATATTAACTGCCAGAACGCAAACTGCGGTAGATAATCGAAATATCTTCTGGGCATTCCCATATACCCAAGAATAAATTTAGGGAAGTATAGCGTATTGAATGCTATAAAAAATAGTGCGACGCAGATATTAGCCAATTTAATATTATACATCTTGCCGAACATTTTAGGGAACCAATAATATAAAGCACCGAAAAATAGAGTACCCGTTCCGCCGAACATAACGTAATGGAAATGAGCAACTACAAAATATGTATCGTGAACGTGGACATCAGTAGCGAGTGAGCCCACCACCAAACCTGTCAATCCTCCAATAGAAAAGAGAAAGATAAAATTCATCACCCATAAAAATGGAGGCTTGGGATCGATAGAACCTTTATACATTGTTGCTACCCAGTTAAAAACTTTTACCCCGCTGGGAAGAGCCACTATAAAAGTAAGAAGCGAAAAGATCCATCTTGCTGTATCGCTTATTCCGCTTGTGAACATATGATGCGACCAAACGAGATAACCAACGAATGCAATTGCCAGGCTGGAAAAAGCGATAGCCTTGTATCCAAAAATCGTCCTACGCGCGAAAGTAACAATAATCTCAGAAACTACTCCCATTGCAGGTAATATCATAATATAAACCGCCGGATGAGAATAGATCCAAAACATATGCTGAAAGAGAAGAGGATCGCCTCCCATAGCCGGATCAAATATTCCGACGCCGAAAGCCCTTTCGATTACGACCAGAAGAATTGTTATTGCAATAACGGGAGTTGCGATGATTTGAATCCACGCGGTAGCATAAACAGCCCAGATAAAAAGGGGCATACGGAAATAACTCATTCCGGGCGCACGCATTCTATGCACGGTTGTAATAAAATTCATTCCGGTTAATATTGACGAAAATCCTAAAACAAAAGCTGCAATAAGGGCAAACGATACATTTGTGCCCGAGCGGATACTGTATGGAATATAAAAAGTCCAGCCTGTGTCTATTGGGCCGCCAGGAAGAAACAAGGAGATAATAACCATAACCGCGCCCGCCATATAAATCCACCAGGAAAGAAGATTGAGGCGTGGAAAAGCCACATCCGCGGCGCCCAGTTGAAGCGGCAGAAAAAAGTTTCCGAATATTGCCGGCAGCCCCGGGATAATAAAAAGGAATATCATTATTACGCCATGCAGCGTAAAAATTGTATTATAAGTCTGCGCCTGCATAATTGTTGCGCCGGGAGCAATTAATTCCAGCCGCATCAAAACGCCGAGTAAAGCGCCAATGACGAAAAATGAACTTATCGAAATTAAATATAAAATTCCTATCCGCTTATGATCCGTAGTTAAAATCCAAGACAAGATACCGCTGTGCTTGTTCGTGCTCACTTCGTAAAACGTTTTTTCGTCAGCGGCAATTGTACCGTTTGCCATCTATTTAAACTCCTTTAATTCGTTTTCTTCTTTTAAAAACTAATACTAATAGAAAAGCTCCAATTCCCAACAGCATTATCGTTCCGATTATCCTGGTTAAATTAAGAGCATAACCTCTTCCTTCCGGATCGTAGCTAAAACAATACTGTAAAACTTTCGCAATCGTCGGACTGGTTTTCCCACTTCCCGCGTCAATCAACGCCATCTTGATATCGAACGGATTATAAGTATTTCCAAAAATATACCTTGTAACTTTTCCTTTTGGCGAAATAGCTATCAAAGCGCCGGCGTGCAGATAAAGGTTTTCATTCGGTTTGAATTTAAACCCGACTGCGTCGGTTATTTTTCTTACATTCGCGCTGTCACCGGTTAAAAAAGTCCAGGCATCGTCCGGAAAATCTCTCTTGATCCCCGTGAAATAATTTTTCTTCCACTTTTTGGCGATCGCCGGATTTTCCCTGTGGTCGAAACTTAAAGAGACAACTTGAAAATCTTCATTGGGAACGAGATCAACTTTATCTACAACCCACGCAAGTTCTGTTAGCAGAGGGCTGCAAATATCCGGACATTCGTAATAAACCAGCGCAAGCAGAAACGGTTTATCAATGGCTTCATCAAGAGTAACGGTATCGCCTTCCGATGTATAGAATTCCGTTTCCATCGGGATCATATTCCCAAGCTGCTCATCAATTCCTATTTCAATCTCATCCTGCGCGCTTATTGAAAAAAACGCTGCGCCAAACATCAGAATGAAAAATATCTTCAAAAATTTAAACACTCTTTTTTTCTTCAATTTTTATTTTTGATTCTAAACTTTTTAAAAAGCTAAATAAACGCTCTAATTCACTATCCGGTAACGTCACTATTCCTGCTTTGTAACCCAGTTCCAGTGGAGTTACGTTTACGGCGGATTTGAAATTATCAACGCTCTTATTTAATCCCGATGAAAAAAATGTTATTACCGCTCTCTTTTTATCGGATACAATTTTTTTGAAAACCATTTTCCCGGATGACGAATCGGAAACAGAATCCAGTAATTTTTCTACATTAATATCGTTATACTGATTTTCTTCGCTCATCTTCTGCATAGCCAATGAAACAGGAATCTGGTTTGCAGAAGTTGTTCCTTCCGATAATTTATATTCATCATCAAGCTGAGTAATCTGCTCGTCGGTAATTTCAGGATAATCGCCGAATGTTCTAACATAATGTATGATCGCGAATCTATCGGCAACCGGTAAATATTCGTAAGCCGCCATCGCCGAACCATCTATTCCTTCCTGCAAAGTTTTATACATTCCGGCGATTGTTCTGTCATTAATCCAGCCTTCCGTATTATGAAAATTTCTCGGCGCCGGAGTCAATCCCTGACCCGCCGGGCCGTCGCCTTTACCATCGGTCCCGTGGCACGACTGACAATTCTGTGTATAAAGTTCTTCGCCCGCATTTAAAAGAGAATCAGACGGTGTTCTCAATTGAGATAGATTCGCCGCGGGGACTACGCTTCCCTTTTTCATTTCCACGTCGCGGGAAAATTCGGAAGAATCAGCCGCGAGATAAGGTCCTTGTTTCAGACTTATCGAATCGATATTTAAAACATAATACAATCCTAATCCAATAATTGCTATGAAAAAATAAAGATATACCCAGCCGAATAACCTGACAGGCTTTTTTACAAGCTCTTTAAATTGTATTTCGTCTTCGTATTTTTTCTGCTTCATTTATTTATCCAATTTTACAACCTAAAGTTTAATCCTCTTTTTAATTTAGGATCGCCCACCGGCACAATGTTTTCATTATTTGCTTTCATAGTAAAAATTAAAATTATTAAACCGACTGCCACAAGCGGAAACCCGAGTTCCATCCATCCGAAAAGAATTCCCTCCGGACTAAAGGATGGCATAATTATCCAATAAAGATCATAAATGTGCGCGAACAGAATCCAGACAGACATAAACAACAATCTCTTCGGATTCATCTTAGACGGCTGAGAAAGTAGCCCGAAATATGGAATTACAAAATGAATAATTATCAGCCCGATAGAAAGATACATCCAGCCGCCCTGCCATCTTTGTAAGAACCAAATTGTTTCTTCGGGCAGATTCGCATACCAAATAAGCATATACTGACTGAATACGATATAAGCCCAAAAGTTTGTAAACGCAAAAAGAAGAGCGCCCAAACTATAATAATGATCGCGTGTAATTCCTTTTATAAAGTAACCCTTTTCGTTAAGCATAACTACAATGAAAGTTGTAGCCGCTAGCGCCGCAAGTATCGTCCCCGAAAAATAATAGACTCCAAAAATTGTAGAGAACCAATGCGGCTCAAGACTCATCATCCAATCGATGGATGCAAATGTAATTGTAAGTGCGAAGATTGGCATAAACGCAGCGCTGATTCTTGTATTGATTGTTGTTAAAGACTGCTTCTGCGATACATCCTGTTTCTTCGAATTTCTCGTTAAAAAATAGTAGAAGATTATCCAGATGGCAAAAAATAAAATCATTCTTATCGTGAAGAAAGGAATGTTCAGATAAGCTTCTTTACCCAGTAAAATTTCGTCTTCGCCCGGATGGACCCAGTGAAACAATTCCTCCAAATTAAAATACAGTGGTATAGCGATGATCGGAAGTATTAAAATTGTAGCCGCAAGAAATTCGCTTACTCTTCTGAAAGGAACGCTCCAAACGGCTCCGCCAAGATATTCCACTGCCACCAGGAACAATGAACCGACTCCGACACTACTCATAAACAGAAGCAAAATCATGTTGTTGAACGAACCTCGCGCCGGATCTATAAGGAATGATAAGATTACTACTACTAATCCAGCGACTAATAATAGAAGTCCGATTTTATTTACCTTTGACGGGAGATTCTTTTTTGAATATTCTATAGTGGAATTTTGATTCATTGCAGATCCGACTCCTTGGCGTTTAACGATCTTTGAAGCGCTCTAATATATAAAATTGTTGCCCATTTTTCTTTGTTCGTCAATTGCCGTGAATATGAAGGCATAATATTTTGTCCTACTTCAATAACGTGATAAATTCTGCCGTCGCTCCAGGTTCTCAATTTTTCCGAATGAAGCGTAGGCGGATTGGGGAACTGTCCTCTCAAACGGCTGTCCCCTTCGGCAAGATAACCGTGACACGGACTGCAGAATGTATTGAATTTTTCTTTGCCTAACTGCAAATTTTCTTCCGTAGCAGGAAACGGATTGATTAAATTTTCAGCAGCTAATTCCGGCTCATTTTCATAAGGATAAGGCAAAAAGCCTCTCGAAATCGTCCCTTCTACAGGTTTGCGCATTCCCTTTCCGTCGGCAAAAAAAGTGCTTCGTTCCTGCGGAACAACTTTCGGTTGATCCATCATCCAGTCGAAAGGAGGCAGAAATAGAAGTATGTTCAGAGTGAAATAAGTAACCGCAGCTATTCCTACAAATGTTACAGCGAGGAAACCTAAAAATTTCGGTTCAAGAATTTTATGTTCGGTCGAGACTTCTTCTTCATCCCAATAAATGGGAAATATTTCTTCTGCATTTAATGAAATTAAAAATGCTTTTACTTCTTCTTCATTAAACTTAGGATCGTCTGCGGAGATAGTTAAGCCGTATTTATCTGAAGAAACTTTCCGCATATAATCGGTATCGTGAAGAGGATGTGCATTGTTAGGTAGTTTGAAAAAAACAAAGAGCATCGCGAGAACGGTTGCAATCGCAGCGGTAAGTACGGTAACTTCGAACGTAACAGGAATGTAAGCCGGAAAAGCAAAATATGGTTTTCCGCCGATAACCACCGGATAATCGTAAACCGCCATATAATAAATAAGAAGAATAGCTCCGATCGCGCCGGATAAACCGAAAACTAATGCTACATAACCGAGTTTTGACGGCGGAAGTTTCATCGCGCTGTTCATTCCATGAAGAGGATAAGGAGAATGAACGTCGAATTTTTTATAACCTTTTTCGGCTGTTTTATCGGCGGCGTTAATTATTCCGTCTGGCGTATTAAAAATTGCGCTATATGAATATAATTTTTCTCTCATCATCAATGTTCCTTATGCGACGGCTGCGCGCCGTCAACCACAGATTTTACTTCGGCAATAGATACAACAGGGAGCGACTTCGTAAACAGAAGAAGCAGCGTAAAAAAGAGTCCGAAACTTCCTATCAATATTGACATATCCACGAGCGTCGGTGTAAAATATGCCCAGCTCGAAGGAAGAAAATCCCTTGATAACGATGTTACAACTATTACGAAACGTTCAAACCACATTCCTACATTTACTAAAACCCCAATGGTGAACATAATTGGAATTGTTCTTCTTATCTTTTTGAACCAGAAAAGCTGCGGGAAGATTACGTTGCAGGAAATCATTATCCAGTAAGCCCACATATATGGCCCGAACGCCCTATTCAAAAATGTAAACTGTTCCGGTTGAACGCCGCTATACCAGGCTATGAAAAATTCCATCGCGTAACCGTAACCGACCATGCTTCCCGTCAGAAGAATAATTTTATTCATCTTTTCAAGAGTATCGAGTGTAATGATATGTTCGTAATTAAAAATCTTTCTTATGAATATCAATACATTCTGCACCATCGCGAATCCGCTGAAAACGGCCCCTGCAACAAAATAAGGCGGGAAAATTGTTGTGTGCCATCCGGGAATTATGGAGACTGCGAAATCGTAACTTACAATTGTATGAACCGAAAGAACCAGCGGAGTAGCAAATCCCGCCAGAATAAGATAAACCATTTCGTAATGCTGCCAGTGGCGGTTTGAATGACGCCATCCGAGACTGAAAGTAGAATAGATAATTTTTTTTAATTTATTTTTAGTCCTGTCGCGAAGCGTCGCAAAATCAGGAATAAGGCCTACATACCAGAAGATGAAGGAAACGATCAGATAAGTTGAAACCGCAAAAACATCCCAAACTAAAGGCGAAATGAAATTCGGCCAAATCGCATGCTGATTAGGATAAGGCATTAAATATCCCGCAAGCCAGGGACGGCCGACGTGAATAAGCGGAAAAATTCCAGCAGTCATCACTGCAAAAATCGTCATGCCTTCCGCAAATCTCGCAATTCCGGTTCTCCATTTTTGGCGGAAGAGAAATAAGATCGCGGAGATCAACGTTCCCGCGTGACCGATACCGACCCAGAACACAAAATTTACGATCGGGAATCCCCAACCAACCGGAACGTTATTTCCCCACATTCCTGTTCCATAATAGAACGATAACGCAAGACCGATAACTCCTAACAAAAGCATTGTGCCGGTAATCGCAATAGCGATATAAAACTTTTTATCCGGCTTAACTTCCAAGGGTCTTATTATTACATCGTCAATTGAACGGAGAGAAGGTTTTCCCTCAATTACAGAATATTCAGTAGAATAATCGACAGAACTCACTATTCTTCCTCCGGCGCTATATTTCTAAGTCTGGCTAAATAAGTAACATTTGGCTTAACGTTAAGCGTTTCCAAAACGTGGTAACCCAAATCGTGTTCTCTGTATTTGCTCACTTCTGATTTCGGATCGTTCGCGTCGCCAAAAACAATCGCCTCTGCGGGGCAAGCTTCCTGACATGCGGTTTTTATATCGCTTCCGACAAGATCCCTTCCCTCTTTAATAGCGTCAGTTCTGGCTTCCATTATCCTCTGAACACAGAATGTGCATTTTTCCATAACGCCTCTTGCCCGCACCGTAACTTCCGGGTTACGCATAAGTTTTGTAACTTCTTTGTCGTAATATCCGTCCTCAAAATGATCGCGGAAATTGAAAAAGTTAAACCGCCTTACTTTATAAGGGCAATTGTTCGAGCAGTATCTCGTTCCGACGCAGCGGTTGTAAACCATCTGATTAAGTCCGTCTGGACTGTGGTTTGTTGCGTTAACCGGACAAACATTTTCGCAGGGCGCGTTATCGCAATGCTGGCAAAGCATCGGCTGGTTTGCAACTTGCGGATCATCCGGAGTTCCCGAGTAATAAGTGTCAACGCGCATCCACTGCATTTCACGACCCTTACTTACCTGTTCCTTTCCCACAACGGGAATATTATTTTCCACATTACAAGAGGATACGCAAACTCCGCAGCTTATACATTTATTCAGATCAATCGCCATTGCCCATTTATTGCCGGTATATTCATAGTTATCCGTAATACTGAAAATTTCGTGTTCTTTCTCATGAATGGCGTGATGATCTTTTCTATATTCGTCTAAAGTAACATCGCGTATTATTTCTCTCTTCTTATGAAAGTCTTTAACAAAAGTATCGTCGAGCGAATGATGCTCCTGAGTCGCTGCAAGTTCGTAAGAGCCGCCCGCTTTTTTTACAGCGGCTTCGTAAATCCATGGCGATATTTCGTTTTTAGACGAAATAAATTTATTCACATTAAAGCCGACTGCGAGACCAACGTCTCCGCAAACTTCGCGTCCGTAACCAAGTTCTGTTACGATTAACTTATCCGCCATTCCGGCTTGAATGAAAACCGGAAGTTCCATTTTAGTTTCGTTAACCGTAACTTCAATTAAATCGTAATTGTTTACTTTTAATTCTTTTGCTGTTGCAGGCGATAAAGCAGCGTAATTATCCCAGGTAATTTTTGATACCGGATGAGGTAATTCCTGGAGCCATCCATTATTTGCAAAACGTCCGTCGCCTATAAAATAACTCTGTTGTAAATGCAAAATGTAAGTGTCGGCATTTATTTTTTTTGACGACTTGGCTGATCCGCCGAAAGCTCCGTCGATACTGCCGCCGGAATTTGACGAAAGATAGTTTTTCGGACTTTGCAATTTTACAATCCCATCATGAAGAGCCGTCATCCATAACCTTTTTGAATCAGTCGAGTTAGATTGCCCCGAAATTATTTCATCTTCATAATTTTTAAGTAAATATTTATGATACGCATCATCGCTTTGCTTGCCGTTCATCCAGTTTAAAATTATTTCTTCCCGCTGGCGTGTATTATAAAGCGGTGATATTACCGGCTGTTGATAACTGATAAAATTATTTCTTACCTGATGATCGCCCCAGGACTCTAAATAATTATTTAACGGTAAAACATAACTTGATAATGCGGACGATTCATTTTCCAATTCCGTAATAGATATTACATTCTCAACATTTTTCAGCGCATCCGCGTAAGCGAAATCAACAGGAAGTTGGAATACCGGGTTGGAATCGTAATGAATAACGACGCCGACTTTTTTATTCTTCATCGATGAGATCAATCCCTTGAATTCATCAAACGAGCTTAACTGGCTTCCGGAGATTTTATTTTCAAAATCATAAAATTTTTCAGCGCCTAATGTTTTATTCAATTCATTTACTGCCGAGTGAACTTCCTCGGGAAGAGTGTTCCCGGCGTAAACAATTGTTTTCCCATTCTTTGCGCGCAGATCTTTTACAAGATGATCCAGTTTATTTTTATCGAGAGAATATTCCTGAGCAAAGTTTTCAGTTGAGGCCGAACCGTTACCGGAAATTGCGCCGTTTAAAAATTTTACGAATTCAAGCTGGAAGTCAGGTCGTAATTTTAATCTGTAATCGGCATTCATTCCTGTTAAAGATAAGCCTCCTTCAACAACGTAAAGCCTGTTAAAATTATCGTTTTTCATTATGTCGCGCCGCTCCGAAAAACGTCTCGCGTTTTCTATCCAGTTTCCTTCCCTGCCAAGAAAATCGGATTCCAGTGATACGATTAGATCAGCTTCTTCCCACTTTACCGAAGGAAGATCAGCGGTTCCGCTCGATCTTTTCCAAGCGTTAATTCTGTTTTTGTCAGAAATAAGATTGTAAGAATATATTTTTACGTTCGGATAACTTTGGATAAATTCGTTGAGTAATTTTTTTTCTGTTGGAGAATTTATCGAATCAGTAATTAATGCAATTTCTTTCCCTGATTTAGCTGCCGAATCCAAAATTAATTTTATTTCCCTATCCGCGTCTTCCCAGGAAATTTCATTTTTATTTTTCATCGGTTCATTAATTCGCTCAGGGTCGTAAAGATTTAAAATACTCGCCTGCCCAATATTACAAATTTTACCCTTGTTTACAGGATGATCGGGATTTCCGTCAATCTTTATCGGTCTTCCTTCGCGGGTTTTTACCAAAATTCCGCAGCCCTGAGAACAACCGGTGCAAGTTGAAGCGTAATAATTTGCTTTGCCCGGCAAAACTTCGGTTGGTCTGTTTGTGTATGGAATTATCTCGCCCCGTTTTCTTACATCGCTGCATGCAGCAGTTCCAAAAGCGGCGGAAGCGGCAACAAGAGCTAAAAATTTTCTACGAGAAAAAGCCGTTAAATTCGAAGGATCAAATTCTTCCGTTACTCCGTCCTGAAATTCATCCACTTTTGATTTCAAAACTTCCGGGTTATCGTAATAATCTTTTAAATTTTTCCAGTATTTTTTTCTATTTATCTTTTTATCTGAATTAGACATTAATAGACCTTTGCTTATTTCTGCTTACCGCCATTGGATGAATTTTAACGCTTACTTTTTGCTGTTTCGTTTTAAATATTTTTGAAGCAAAAGGAATTGAACTGAGAACAGAAATTCCCAAGGCTCCTAAACCGGCTTTCTTAAAAAATGATCTTCGTTTAATTATTTTTTTAACTTTCATCAAAGCGCCTTTTTAATTAACGATGACAAGTCCAGCAGTTATCCGGGCCGACTTTATCTTTTGTGTAATTTGCAATATTATCTTTTGGATTCCGGTGGCAATCGAGGCAGGCAGCCATTGTAAAGCCGCGCACTTGTTTTACTTTTTCCATTGCTTGAACATTCCCATGGCAGTTTTCGCAGCCTATTCCGTTATTAACGTGAACCGAGTGATTAAAGTAAGCATACTCCGGAACTTTATGAATCCTTTTCCAAGGCAGCGGTTTTCCTTCTTCGTAATATTCGCGGAGTTTAACTATTTCCGGCCGGTCTTTACGCGCAACTTCGTGGCAGTTCATACAAATATTAACTGAGGGAACGAGCGCAAATCTTCCTTTAGCAACGCCAGTATGACAATACTGGCAGTCGATTTCCATTTGTCCGGCATGTAATTTATGTGAAAATTGAATAGGTTGGTCGGGTTCATATCCGATGCCGTCCCGCTCTGCGCGGGAAGCAAAATAAGTTAATGCAAATGATAATGCAATTACAAAAAGGGTTATAGGCACGCGGATTTTGAGCGTATAATCGAGAACCGTTTTCTTCATCTACATCCTTTATGCTTTGGAAACGTTTAATGAAAATAAATAAGTTTACTTATATAAAATCAAAATATGATTATTAACAAAAAAGAAAAACTAATTTATAAAGATAAGAAAATTTCGTAACTGAAATAAGATAATAAATATTTTTATTTAATTTTTTCTGTCAATCACAAAATCGACAAGCATTTCCAGCGCTTTCCTGCTATCCGACTCGGGAAATATTTTTAAATTCTCTTTTGCGCTGTCGGAATAGTCTTTAGCTACTTTATATGAATACTCAATTCCTCCGTTTTCTTTCACAAAATCTATAACGGTTTGTAGATTATCTTTCCTGCCGCTTTTTCTAATCAGCTTCTTAATTTTATCAGCTTCCGGTTTATCTTTTTTATTAAGCGTATAAATTAATGGTAGAGTAAGTTTTTTTTCTTTAATGTCTCCGCCGAGCGGTTTGCCGATTACGCCCGATTTTCCGACGAAGTCCAGTATATCGTCGCGTATCTGGAATGCGATGCCCAGATTCTCGCCGAATTTTCTCATGGCTTCAATTTCTTCCGGATCTTCGGTAGCGCTTCTTGCGCCAATTTCGCAACAGGTTGATAACAGAGATGCTGTTTTATCGGAGATTATTCTAAAGTAGGTTTCTTCGTCGATGTTTAATTTTCGAGTTTTACTAATCTGTAATAACTCGCCTTCTGACATTCGCCTTACGGTGTTGGTAATAATTTTAAGGAAGTCGAAATCTTCTCCGTCGACGGCAAGCATCAAACCTTTGGCCAAAAGATAATCGCCTAGAAGAACAGCAATTTTATTTTTCCATACAGCGTTGATGGAAGGCAGCCCTCTTCTTTTTTCGGCGTTATCTACTACGTCATCGTGAACAAGAGTAGCTGTATGTAAAAGTTCAACCAGAATTGCGCCGCGATAGCTGCGCTCGCTTATACCTCCGGCAGCTGCGCTAGAAAGAAATACGAGCAGCGGTCTTATCTTTTTACTTTTTTGTTTGAATATATATTTTGTAACTAAATCTAAAAGCGTGGATTTAGATTTTAATGACGATTTGAATTGCTCGTTAAACTGCTTGAGTTCGGTTTCAACCGGTCTTTTTATTTGGTTTAAGCCGTTTGTAATCAAGTTTTTTTCTGTGATAGTTTGGAGACGAATATACTTATTTCATACAACAAAACCAATGGAATAGCCAATAATATCTGAGCGACCGGATCAGCGCCGGGAGTTAAAATTGCAGCAGCTATTAAAATTACAACAAGAGCATGGCGCCTGTATTTTCTCATAAACCCAGGAGTCAAGATTCCGAGTTTTGAAAGAAAAAACGAAAGCATCGGCAGTTCGAACACAAAACCGGCGGCGAGCATAACGCTTATAATTATTGAAAAATATTCGTCGATTGCAAAATTATTTTCTATTGCCTGCGTCCCAAAAGATTCCGCAAACTTTAATGTAATGGGAAGCATTACATAATACGCAAAAACAATTCCTACAATAAAATTAAAAGTGGAAAAAGCGACAATTACAGAAATATACCGGCGTTCGCCTTTTTTAAGAGCCGGTGAGATGAATTGCCAAAATTGATAGAAAACATTCGGAATACTTAAAATGAATCCCGCAATCATGGCAACCTGAAGGTAAAGAAACAGCTGCCCAAAAGGACGAAGATTTTGAAGATTCATATTCGATTTAACAGCAGGTCTGAGAAGAATAGTATCTACGAGAAAATCCTTAAATATCCAGGCGATGATTGTGCCGGCCGCTATTCCGATTATGGCGTAAACAAGCCTCCATCTTAATTCCTCGAGATGTTCGAGGAATGACATTTCAACTTCGGTGGAATCTAAATCTTCTTCGAGTAATTTTTCTTCAGCCACTAAACATTAACGGATTTAATTTCTGGATAAAGAGGAAACGATAAACAAAGTTCGTTTACTTTATTTTTAATTTCACTAAGGGCATCTTCATTTTCAAAATTTTTCAAGGCATCGTCAATAAGTCCGGCAATAATTTCCATTTGCGCTTCCTTCATTCCCCTTGTAGTTACGGCAGGAGTTCCGATTCTGATTCCGCTTGTAACAAAAGGACTTCGTTTGTCAAACGGTATCATATTTTTATTTACAGTTATTCCGGCAGCTTCTAATGCTCTTTCGGCTTTTTTACCGCTTATGTCTTTATTTGTAAGATCTACAAGCATTAAGTGATTATCAGTTCCGCCCGAGACTACTTCGTAACCCGCTTCCACTAATTTTCGCGATAATGTTTGCGCGTTGCTTATCACTTGTTTCGCGTAATCGGTAAATGAATCCTGAAGCGCTTCACCGAAAGCTACTGCTTTAGCCATAATAATGTGCATCAAAGGTCCGCCTTGTATTCCGGGCATAACCATGCTGTCGAATACTTCGGACATCATTTTTAATCTATCGCCTTTAAAGGTTTTAATTCCTAAAGGATTTTCTTTATCTTTTCCCACTAAAATAACTCCGCCTCTCGGACCGCGTAAAGTTTTATGCGTTGTCGAAGTAACAACATCGCAATAAGGAAGCGGATTTGTGAGAAGTCCTTTTGCGATCAAACCGGCAGGATGAGCCATATCGCACATTAATAATGCGCCTACCTTATCGGCAATTTCACGGAATTTCGAGTAATCCCAATCGCGCGAATAAGCGCTCGCGCCGGCTACAATTACTTTCGGTTTTTCTTTTTTGGCAAGATCTTCAATTTGATTATAATCTAAAAGTTTGGTCTCTTCATTTAAAGTATAGGCAACCGCTTGATAAATTTGTCCCGAAAAATTTACGGGTGAACCGTGAGTAAGATGTCCTCCGTGATCGAGACTTAAACCAAGAATTTTATCGCCCGGATTTATCAGCGCCATATATGCCGCCATATTTGCCTGCGAACCGCTGTGAGGCTGGACATTTACATATTCCGCACCGAATAATTTCTTCAGCCGGTCGCGGGCAATATCCTCAGCCATATCAACATATTCGCATCCACCGTAATATCTTTTTCCCGGATAGCCTTCAGCATATTTGTTTGTTAAAACGGAGCCTGCCGCGGCTAGAACGGCTTTGCTTACAAAATTTTCCGATGCTATCAGTTCTAAATTTTCCTGCTGCCGTTTTACTTCCAGATGAGCGACATCAAAAATTTCTTTATCTTTTTCGAGATATTCTATCATAATTTTTCTTGAATTTATTTTAAGGTTCAATTCTAAATTAACTAAATTATTTTAAAAAAAAATACCCCATCGGATGGATGGGGTAAAAAAAGTTAAAAGTTATTTGCTACGGAACGATTACAGACCTGTCAATCCAATCGTAGCACTTTCCTTCAATCTTAACCGTGCTGCCGGAATTGATATTTCTAAAGAAATAATCCTCCTGAGTTGGGACCGAATTTTTTAGTGCGGAAACTCTGTCAGAAGCTGTGCTTGAATATTGTCCGCCCAAATTTGCCGCTTTTCTGTAAGTATCAGCTGCTAGTTGATAAACTATTTTATCCATAAACTCGAATCCGCAATTTCTCGCCGCCTGCTCGTAAAGCTGCGCTTCGATGTAAACGGGGTAATCCCAATTAGGCGCAACCCTTGAAGCTTTCTGCAAATATGACCTTGCTACGGATAATTGATTTAGATCTTTATAATAAATAAGTGCAAGATTTAAATAATTATCTCTATTGTCAGGATCCAGATCTATTAACTTTTTATAAGCAGAAATCGCTTTGTCAGTTTGATTCGTTTTTCTGTAAGCACTTGCAAGCTTATTCCAGTAGTTAATAACATCGGGTGATTTTTGCGTCAGAAATTCGAGAGCTTCAATAGCTTCATCGTATGCTTCCGTCTTGAAAGCAATATCTGCATATTTCCAGGCCTTGCTAAGATCTTCTTTATTAAGATCCCAAGCCCGTTTCGTTATGCTTCTCAATTCATCCTGATCTTCAGCCAGACCTTCAATTCTTGAAATCCAGGTAGCGTTTTCCGGATCGGCTTCCGATAAAGCCTGATAAAGATCGAGGGCTTTCATTTTGTATCCGTTGTTGCTGTCCGCGTTCCTTGCGTAAAGCATTCCAAGCCTGTCTTTATAAAAAGAAGAAAGTTGAGGATCGAGTTCTAAAGCTTTTTCATAAGCCTGAACCACTGTATCCACTTCTCTATCCTGCCAGGTCTCCATTACGTAAGCTTTTCTCGCTTGATAATATCCTGCCTTGTCTTCCTCAATTCCTTTTGCTAAATCGTAAACGTAAAGCATCGTATCAGCAAGAGCTTCCTGATCAGCTTCTTCGGTGGCAACACTATCGTGCATAAACCAAATTACATCTTCCAGTTGTTTAAAGACTTTGTATTTAGAAAATTGTTCGGGTTTGGTGTTAACAACATTTAATCCTTTTTGCAAAGTCCAATCATCATATTGCTTGTTCTTATAATTTTCAAAGAATAGACTGTATTCCACCATGACATCAATACTATCCGCATTTGCAGAAGCTAAAGATACCGAAGAACCTATAAATAACGCTAACAGAAGTAGTTTAGCAGCTTTCAATTTTATTCCCCTTATTTGATTTACCTTTCTTTTCTAACAAACCAAAGTTCTCCGAAACTGAGAGAGAAAGTGGTTTTGAATATATTTTCTTTTAATAAATTGTTTTCTTTTGTTCCTCTAATTCCGTATTGGAATCCAACGTCAAAAGAATTTTCAATGCTTAATGGGACAGAAAATCCGGCGTAAACCGAGTACTGATTTATCCCTTGTCCGTTAATTAAATATTGCGTCTGTTCATAGCTTAAACCACCGCGAAACATTATCTGTTCCCAGAAAGTACTGAATTGGTCGGGGGGTTCGCTGAATTCAAATCCAAATGAATAAATTTTTTGGTCCTGTAAAAAGGGAGATGCTGTGGAGTTGAATTGATAATCGCTCCAATTCTGGTAGAAATAATCGAAAAGGAAAAGGAACCTCTTATTGAATCTGAAACTTAATCCAGCGTCGAAACGGTAAGGCAAATTTGTTTTCACCGTGGCCGATTCAATAAACTTTGTTCCGATGGATGTTGCCGCCGATAAGGAAGTATCAGTTTTCAGATCAGAGACATAACTAAAAGCAAAACCTAATCTCAGCTCATCAATTTTTTCCATTCCCATCAAGTCTGCAAAATCGTTGGAGATCAATCCCACGGAATAACCAATTCCTTCGTATTTGTAACTGTTGAGGAATGATGTATTTACAAAGTTCGATTGATTTACGAAACGTATAGCTGAGTTGTAATCAATCTTTCCGGTGTAATATTCAAATGAAGCGCCGAGCGAAAAATCGAAAGGAAGTTTATAAGAACTTCCGACGAACAACCTCGATAATCCCCCTTCTCCGTTAAATGTTCTCGAAACTCCGTCCGGTGCAACATTGCTGTTAACATCCTCTTTAACTACTTCGTAGTTTACGGTAGAATAAGGAACTAAACCAATTACCAATGAGATTCCGTAATCGCGTTCTAAGGGAAATCCAAATTTAAAACCTGAAAAAGATGACTCGTTATATCTAGCCGAAACGGCCTTGTTTGATATAGCCGTCGATCTAAATTGGTAACCGGCTTCAAAGCGGGTTAGCGTCAGGTTGCTCCAGGCCGCGGGATTAAGACTGTTGAGATTGTTATAGTCGGAAAGAGCCGCGCCGAATTCGCCTATTGCCAATCTTCTGGCCGAGAATGAATGATTAAGATCCCCTAAACCGTACTGCGTGTAAGTTGATCCTCCCTGCGCAAAAATAAAAGCAGGTAACGTTAAAAATACTAATATCAAATTTTTTATTTTCATATCACTTTAAAGTTGTGTAATAGATCTCAAGTCTCGGCATTAATTCCGGATCATTTATTCCGCTTCCGTATAAAGCAAATCTGGAAACGGTGTTTAGTTCGTCGAATACTGAAATATCAAGTCCGTGGTTTTCTTCTCCACTAACCCATTTCTCTACAAACCCGGTGACGGGACCTGCAAAATAATTTTCCGCCTTCCTGAAAATAACTCCGTTAATTTCTGTGCTGTCTTTCAAATTAAATCTTACAAAAAGTGAATCGAAAGTCGGGTTGCCCAAATATGAGTTTTCACTATTAATGTATAAACGGAGTTCCGCATTATTTATAATAGCCGATTTAGGGATTCGAGAAAGATCAAAATTTATTGTTGAATGTACAGCAACTCCTCCCTGCACAAAAATATTTCCGTTTACATCCGGAAGCTCAGTCTTCGGAACATACACATCCGGGAAGCCGAACGCGTAAACAGTATCAATAAATTCTCCCGATTTTTCTACTACAATTTCCAGCGCTGTCAATTTTTTATCTCCGGCATCGCCGGTAAATCCTTTGAATCCTAACACTTTATTGCTTGCGGCGGCAGGCTGAAAATATAAGCCGTTATTAGCCTCCTGCGATTCGTCAATTTTCCTTTTCATCCAGTTAGTAACCAGATCAAGCGGAAGGGAAAAAGTAATGAGGGAATCCGTAAAGTTTTTCCCGATAGAAATGTCTGCAGCATCATATTGAAGATTGGAAAGAGAATCGGTATCAAAATCTTGCTCAGTCCAATAAGAATTAATTTTGTGAACAGAAAAATCGAAGGCGCCGTCGCCCAGTTCGTAATAGGGATACATCTTTACATTAGCTTCCAGAACATTTAAGCTGTCGGCTTCCAAAGCCGAAGTTACGGAATCGGAAAGAGTAAGAATAAATCTGAAAAGCGCATGCGATTCAAGATCTTTATATCTTCCAAGAAATATTCCGGAAGAAACGCCTCTGTCAATATTTTCTTTAAAAGATGCTGAATTCTGCTGAATCGAATCTTCTAAACTGTTTATTTCCGCGATTATAATATCATTTGGAATTTGCGACGATCCGATCGATGCCGGATCTTCACCGCAAGAATAAAGCCCTACTATCGTGACAGTAAAAAAAATCTTTATAAAATTTTTTATCAATTAAAATCTCCGGATAAATCATCAATTATAAATTTACAAGCTGCAGAAAAATTAGCAGCTACAAAGTTGGGATAAATATTATCTATTTTCAACAGTTTTAATTCCTTTTTTGTTTCATCGTCGGATATTAAGATAGTTTTAACGCCTGCGTTCTTTCCCGAGACGACATCGCTCGCCCTATCGCCCGCTATATATGATCTGCCTAGATCAATTTGATGATCTTCGGCGGCTTTAATTATCATTTCGGGGGAAGGTTTGCGGCAGCCGATAAGTCTACTATCGCTAAAATCAGGATGATATGCACAAATATAAAAAGCGTCAACCGCTGCGTTTTCTTTTTGCAGCAGCTCATTAATTTTTGCGTTTACAGCGTTGACCTGTTTTTCGGTAATCAATCCCCTCGAAATTCCGGATTGATTTGAAACCACGATTATTTTAAAATTAAAAGAATTTTTAAGAAGAGAAATTCCTTTCGCAACGCCGTCCAGCAACTTAACTTTTCCCGGATCACCAAGATATCCGGGGTCGAAATTTATTGTTCCGTCCCTGTCTAAAAAAAAAGCCCTTTGCTTTATCAAGATTGTGAGAGAACAGTTTTATAGAGATCTACATATTTCTTAGCTGATTCCAACCAGGTAAAATTTAGTTTCATACCGGATTTAATAATCTTTGTCCAGGCTTTTTGATCAGTCTCATAAAGTTTTAGTGCACGTTTCAATTCTTTCAGCATCTCATTTACTTCGTATTTCTGGAAAACAAAACCATTCCCTTCTTCGGATCTTCTCATTATACTTTATAATCGTATCAGCCAAACCGCCGGTTTTTCTAACTACCGGAACAGTACCGTAAATCAGGCTGTACATCTGATTCAGGCCGCAAGGTTCAATTTTGGAAGGCATAAGAAAGAGATCCGAACCGGCTTCAATTAAATGCGCGAGTTCGTCGTCGAAACCCAGATAAGCCGAAAACTTATCCTGATGCTTCATCATCATATCCTGGAAAAACTTGTTATATTTTTTCTCACCCGTCCCAAGCAAAATAAGGTGGATATTAAGTTTCATCAATTTAGGGAACGCTTCTTTTACGAGGTCCAGACCCTTGCTATCTAAAAGCCGCGTGATCATTCCGACAACCGGAACGTCTGCTTTAAAGTCGAAACCGAATTTTTCCGCGAGAGCTTTTTTATTCTCAGCTTTTGCTTCTATATTCTTAGAAGTATATTTTTTTGCAATAACATTATCTTTTTCCGGATTCCAGATTGACGCATCAATTCCGTTGATAATTCCGTAAATATCATCTTTCCTTTTACGTAGTACAGTTTCAAGTCCGGCGCTGAATTCTTTCTTCTCGCTTATTTCTTTTGCGTAATTTTCGCTTACAGTATTTATCGTATCGGCAAAGAGCAATCCGCTTTTCAAAAAGTTAACTTTATTCTTATGGATAACTCCGTTCGCTGTATTTAATTCTTCCGGCAAACCGGTTTTAGCAAAAGTGGATTTCGGAAACTCACCTTGAAAAGTTAAATTGTGTATAGTAAATAAAGTTTTAATATCGGCAAATAATGGTTCTTTGTTATAAACATTTTTTAGATAAGCCGGTATCAATCCGCACTGCCAGTCGTTGCAGTGAATCACGTCCGGCACCCATCCAAGTTTTGTTATTAGTTCGAAGACAGATTTCGCAAGTAGAATAAACCGTTCGTCATTATCTTTGTAATCGTTTCCCGTCAAAGGGTCTTCATACAAACTGGGCCGGCTTCCGAAATATTCTTCGTTATCCAAAAAATAAATTTGTACACGAGCTTTTTGTCCAACTAAAAATGAGGACCTTAGAGAAAAGACAACTTCCTTTTTCCCTATATCTGCGGTAAGATCCTTCAGCCTTACTACTTCGTGTATTTTATATTTCCGTTCATCAATTGCGCCGTATTTTGGAACAACGATTCTAACCTGATGACCAAGCTCCTGAAGCTTTTGCGGGAGCGCGGAAGATACATCCGCCAAACCGCCTGTTTTTACAAATGGAACTACTTCTGATGTGACAAATAAAATTTTTAATTTTTTGGATGGAGGCATTTTTTCCTTGTCCTTTAATTTTGAACACCGTAATTTAATTAATTTCTGCTTCATTGACAAAACAATGATTCCCCCCAAATTGTTTTTACCCGATTATTTCAATATATTTTTGTGTGATAATACTCATAATCGAATAAAAAAAATGAGACAACTTTTTTATAATCCTCTTCAAATAGTTACAGTGGATACAAAAGCAAAAAATTTTAAGCGCGGCAGGGATCTCGGTGAACTTAATATCTTGGAAAATTTTTCTATTGTAGTTGAAGATGGAATTATAAAAGATTTTGTAAAAGAAAAAGCATCAAATGTTTTTTTTGATGATGTAATTAATCTCCACGGAAAAATTGTTTTGCCCGGACTTATTGAATGCCATACTCACACTGCTTTTGCGGGATCGCGCGCTTCCGAATTTAAACTCCGTCTTAATGGGGCTTCCTATGAAGAGATTGCGGAAGCGGGAGGCGGAATTGCCAATACGGTAAACGCAACAAGAAAGGCTTCCAAAGAAGAATTAAAACAGTTAATGAAAAAGAGAGTTAAGCATTTTATTTCCCAGGGAATAACTACCCTCGAAATAAAAAGCGGATACGGATTGAGCTTTGAAGACGAGATTAAAATACTTGAAGCGATAAAAGAATTGAACGAAGAAGTTCCGATCGATCTGATCTCTACTTTTCTCGGCGCTCATACAATTCCTCCTGAGTTCAAAGAAAATCGGGAAGAATACATTTCGCTTATCAATAAAAAACTTTTACCCTATATAGCGGAAAATGATCTTGCAAATTACTGCGATGCATTTTGCGAAAAGACTGCATTTTCGGCGAGCGAGGTTAACTCTATTTTTGCGAACGCATCCGAACACGGATTGAAACTTCGGCTTCATACCGAACAGTTTAACAACATCGGCGGATTGGAAACAGCTTTGAAACATAACGCTCTGAGCGTGGATCATCTCGAAGTTGCCGCCGAAAACGACATTCCGAGATTAGCCGAAAGCGAAACGGTCGCGGTTCTTCTTCCGGGAGTTTCGTTTTTTCTGGATTATGATTTTGCTCCGGCACGAGATTTAATCGACTCGGGCGCAATCGTCGCCCTTGCTACAGATTATAATCCCGGCTCATCAAATATTTCCAACCTGCATTTTATTCTCAGTCTCGCTTCTTTAAAAATGAAAATGAGCATAGAAGAAACAATTTCAGCAGTAACAATTAACGCCGCAAAGGCGATGGATTTGCAGGAAAATATAGGAAGTTTAGAAATTGGCAAAAAAGCTGATTTTGCAGTTTTTGATATTCCCGAATATTCCGAAATTTCCTACAATATCGGTCAGAATTTAAATTCAATGACAATTAAAAACGGAAATGTAATCTTTCGGCGCCAATGAAACTTATAGAATGTGTGCCTAACTTTAGCGAAGGAAGAGACAAATATACAATTGCCGCAATAAAATCTTCAATTGAAGCAACAGAAAATGTGACATTGCTTAATTTAGAGTCGGACGAAGATTATAATAGAACGGTTGCTACGTTTATCGGAAATGAAAAAAGTGTTTTACAAGCGGCTCTCAATTCTTCCCGAGAAGCGGCTAAGCGGATCGATATGCGTTTTCACCGAGGAGTTCACCCGAGAATCGGAGCAATCGATGTTGTGCCGTTTATTCCCGTTAAAAATTCTTCCTTGGAAGAATGTGTAAAAATATCAAAAAAGTTTGGGAAGACGATTGGAAATGATTTGAAAATTCCGGTCTATTTGTATGAAGAATCCGCAGTAATGGAATCGAGAAGAAATTTAGCGAATATTCGTTCGGGCGAGTATGAAGGTCTTCCCGAAAAATTGAATTTAGAAGAATGGAAACCGGATTATGGGAAACCTAATTTTAATCCTAAAACCGGCGCCCTCGCAACCGGAGCCAGATTCTTTTTAATTGCTTACAACGTAAATCTTCTAACAACCGACTTAGAAATTGCAAAAAAAATTGCCGGCTCCGTTAGAGAGTCCGGAATGTATTCAATAAAAGATAAAGTAAGAATACCGGGTAAATTAAAAAGTATTAAAGCGATAGGCGTTTTTTTATCGAAGAATAATATTTGCCAGGTTTCTATGAATCTTACCAATTACAAAGTTACTCCCTTGCATGCCGCATTTGAAGCTGTGGAAAAGGAAGCGGAAAAATTAGGAGTAAAAATTGCCGGAAGTGAAATTGTTGGAATGGTGCCGAAGGAAGCTTTAATCGAGTCCGGAAAATATTTTTCGGAGAAGGAAATGGATGAAACCGCGCTTTTAAATTTGACAATACAAAAATTAGGTTTAAATTTAGTATCAGAATTTGAAATACGTAATAAAATAATTGAGTTTAAGGTTGGGTTTTTTTAGGAGAATCCTAATCTGAAATAATTTTTGATGCTCTCCAGGAAGAAGTCTTTTAATCCAAGGTAAGATAGTTTTATGAAAATATTGTTTAGCCTTCAGTTAAAGAAATTACTTCAATAGCAGCCAATGTTTACGATAAAAAAGTAAAATATATAAATATTCCTGCAAAACCGCTTTTTATGATTGCCGATATTTTTGAATTTATATTCAAACCGCTCGGAATTGAACCGCCTATCTACAGAAGACGCGTCGCATTTTTTACGAAGGATAGATCATTCAATACATCGAAAGTAAGAAATGTTCTGGGTTTTATCCCTAAATACAACAACCAAACCGGCATTCGAGAAACGGCAAAATGGTATAAGGAGAAAGGCTGGCTATAAGAGCGGCGGGTATAGAATTTTTAAAAACGCTGATAATTTTATAGAAATAAAAATAATCCTCATAAATCATAATAAATTGCGCCATTTTACATTTTTCCTTGCTTTTATTCATTTCAAATTTTAACATTAAAAGATCACACTAAATTCGAAAAATAACGGAGAGAAAATGTTTTCATCCAAAACGATTGACGAATTTATTATTGAAGTTTCATCGTCAAAATCAACTCCCGGCGGTGGAACTGTTGCCGCTATTTGCGGATCACTCGCTTCCTCGCTGGGAGTAATGTCCTGCAATCTTACTTTATCTCATAAAAAATACACTTTGGTAAAAGATGAAGTTTCCGAGATAAAAAATGATCTTGAAAATAGTATAGAACAGTTTAAAATTCTGGCGGCAAAAGACAGCGAAGCATTTGAAAAAGTTATTGCAGCGCTTAATCTGCCTGACACGACGGAAGAAGAGAATGCAACGCGAGAAAGAAAAATTGACGAATCTTTGCGGGAAGCGATGGACGTTCCTCTGAGTTTAATGAAAATCTGCCGGAGTGTTATTGATAAGTTTGAAAAATTAGAAAGCGACGCGAATCAAAATACACTTTCGGATATCGGAACAGGGACGGCTATAATTCTGGCTTCCGTACAGGGAATGTATTATGTTATTCTTCAAAATTATAATTCCGCAAAGGAAAAATCCGACTTAAATAATTATATTAGCGAAGCGAAAGATCTCGCAAAAGAAATTTTAGATAGATCAAATTACATCAACGATAAAATATTAAGGAAATTAGCTCCGTGAAAAAATTATTCTTGATTCTGTTTACCGTAAGCATTTTTGCCGGATGTACCGGACAAAGAGATTTTTTAAGAAAACCCGACAATTCATTTGAACCGAAAGTTAAACTCGGCATCGAAGTTTTACGCGATAATAATTTTGATATTCTTAAGGGGAAGCGCGTAGGATTAGTTACAAATGCAACAGGAGTTGATGGTGATTTGAAATCAACCGTTGATATTCTTGCTGAAGCTGATGAAGTAAATTTAGTGGCACTGTTCGGTCCCGAACACGGAGTCCGGGGAGATTTCCCAGCCGGAGAATACGTGGATTTCTACATCGATGAATTTACAAAGCTGCCGGTTTATTCACTTTACGGAAAAACACGCAAACCCAACACAGAAATGCTGGAAGGATTGGATGTTCTCGTGTACGATATTCAGGATAACGGCGCGCGCTCTTATACTTACATAAGCACTATGGGTTTGGTGATGGAAGCCGCTGCCGAAAATAATATTGAAGTTGTTGTTTTGGATAGACCGAATCCTCTGGGCGGAAACCGCGTTGAAGGGAATTTAGTTGAGGATGAATATATTTCGTTTGTCAGCCAATTCAAAATCCCATACGTTTACGGATTAACAGCGGGAGAACTGGCAAGGATGCTGAAGGGTGAAAGCATGCTGAGCGGCGGACTCGATGTAAATCTGCAAGTTGTTCCGATGAAAGGCTGGAGCCGCGATATGGTTTTTGAAGATACAGGCTTAGAGTGGGTCCCGACTTCTCCTCATATTCCGCACAAAAATTCTCCTTACTATTATGTTGTGTCAGGGATAATCGGCGAGTTGGGAGTGATGTCGATCGGAGTAGGATATACAATTCCGTTTGAAACTTTTGCAGCCGATTGGATAGACCCAAATCTTCTTGCAAAAGAAATGAACAATCTCGGATTGGAAGGAGTAATTTTTCGTCCGATAACTTACAAACCGTTTTATGCATTCGGCAAGGGCGAGGAGATGAGCGGCGTACAGATACATCTTACAAATCCTTCGAAAGTAAATTTAATGTCACTTCAGTTTTATTTTATGCAGGTGAATCATAAACTTTATCCGGATAAGGATTTGTTTGAATTAGCAAAATCAAATAGAATCCGGATGTTCGACAAGGTAGCCGGTTCCGACGAAGTAAGAAAAAGATTTACAAAAAATTTCAAATATGAAGATATTGAAGAAATGCTTAACCGGGACGCAGAGAGATTTAAGAATTTCTCGAAGAGATATTATTTGTATTAAAGAGATGGATTGGCAATTTTAGAAATTTTTGATTTACTGATTATCGATAATCACAAAGGAATTAAATGATTGTGAAATTAAAATATTTATTCCGGTTGTATTTATAAGATTTCTCGCCCGGCTAAATCGAGGTTCTAAATAAGAGCAGACAACTGAATAATCACTAGCTTATAAATTGTTCAATAAAGTTCTAAGTTAGTTGCAGCATTTTAAAATTTAATTATAGCTCCAATTGCAGCATAGTTGATTAAAGAGAAAGTATAGACTTCATCATTATCTGCACCTCCTTCAAGAATTCTGTAGCCGGCTTTTATATCTATATTTTTAGAGGCTTTAACTTTAAGCGCTATCAGTACATCTTCGGCTCTACCTTGAGGAGCAACTAATGCATCACCGTCCAGCAGCAGCGCAAGCGACTGATTCCATTTCCATAGTATTCTGAAATGAATTATCGGAACGAATCCGATATTTGTTTTTTCTTCTTTTACTCCGGCTCCACTTAATGAAATTTTTGCGTCTCGAATTTTAGCGGTAAATCCTATTCCCATTTCAATCTTCTCCCTCAACAGAAAATCATAACGGTATATCAATCTGTAAGAATTAAATTGAAAAGTTCCTTCCAGAGGAGTGTCGGCCGGGAAAGTTCCGCCGTTAAAATCTATATCTTTATTGATTTTGCCGGATGATTGAATAGATAGAGGAGCATAAAGCGCTCCGATATGATGGCGTTTGTTAATATTGTAAAATAATCTGATCCTGTAATAAAATCCCGGGTCAGATTCCAAATCTTCAGAGAGTGAGAAAAGTGTTCCTTTATCTCCGGGTATCCTTACATCATTATATCCAGAGAAATAAGCGCCTGTTTCTAAATCTAGGTTAAACTGCGAAAAAACAAGAGTAGTAAAAAATAAAGTGACTGCAGTTGTCAAAAGAAATATTTTTTTCATCTTCTCTGCTTGTTATTAGTTTAAATTATATTTTATATTAAATATTTTTTAGTCAAAGAGCAATTGGTTTGTCGTCTGTAACTTGTTACGATGTATCGACTTCTGGCAATTATCCCTCACGTTCCCAAAAGTTGGTAGTTTTACTAAGCTGAATATTCACGCCTCACATTTAACCTTCGACAGTTGACGTTTGAAATCTTCCGTCAAAATAAACTTCAGCTTCTTCTTCCCTAAAATAGAATCCTGGTGTTTTGCGAATAGAACCTTCGGCAATGTGTTAAGCAGAATAACAAAATTTAATTTAAATGACTTATTTGTATCGTAAAACTCTTCCAGTTCTACAAGGTTTTCAATTCCCTTTTCTTTTACTCCGAAGAGCTGCCATAGGCCTGTAATTCCCGGTTTAGATTTTACGGCTTTTCTTCTTTCGTGGAGTGTCGGTTCGTTCTGCCGCATGAAAACTACATCTTCCCAGGGTAAAGGTCTGGGACCAATAAAATTCATCTCTCCTTTAATTACATTTATCAACTGTGGCAGTTCGTCCAATCCGGTCCGGCGTAAAATTGAGCAAATGAAAGGAACGCTTTCCTTCAATTCATCTTTTATGAAAACATTTTGGGAATTTATACGACGAGCTAATTTTCGTGTCTTTACAGTTTTGATTTTTATCATGTTGAAAGGTGCAAAAATCGTCATTCCCCTTTTCTGAATAAAGAAGGGGGACTCTTTTAGCTCAAAAAAGACCAAAAGCGCGAAAATCAAAATAATCGGGAACGCTATGATGAAAAAAAACACTGCAACGATTTTTCGCAGCAGCGCAGAAAAATATTTTATTCTCGGGCTAGGATTTTTCATAGGTTAAGTTTAAGATAAAGATATGTCATCTTCAATAGTAAAAGTGTGGTTCAAAAAAAAATTAATTTTTGAAATATTCATCATGTGTTGCTAATTTTTCTCCGTCCCAATATCGGATCTGTTCTTCAAGAATATTTCGATATTCAATAGTGTTTGTTAACGGAGGATCTAATTTCCCAGCTAAAACAAGAGAATCTCTTCTCATATGAAAAGGATCGTCAACATTTATTTTTAATTCCCTAAAATCCTTCCGCACATAATAGATTATTGAGCCATGATCCGTATAAGGCGGATAATCCTGATGTGCATTAAATATATAATAATTATCTCTTTCATCCAATTCACCCGTAAATAACGCTTCATAACGCAGAGTTCTATAATTAGTAAAATCGGAGTTTGGAAATACTATATAATTTCTAAATTCCATTAATTTCAAGTTTTCAAAATCATAAAAATCATTTGCCGGACCTTCGCCTCGAAGATTTTCTTCATCTATTGTAAAAAGTACTAGACTATTAAAACTGTTGTTCACGCCATTTGCGACGATATATTTGCTTCCGGAGCTGTCCTCGTTTATGATTATTGAGGTTAAAGCGCCGGCGTGCCAAAAAGTGTCGCCTACAACTTCAACATTTTTAAGATCAAACTTAAAAATAGCGGAAGGATAATACATCTTATGACGGGTAAAAAGGAATAATTTCTTTGAAGAATCGATTTCTCCAATCTGCGTATTGATTGTATGCTGAGGAGTAAATTCCTCGTATTTTGTGGAAACTACACCTTTAAAATGATATTCCCACAACAGGTCTCCTTTAAAGTTAAAACATGCTAATCTTCCAAAGTCCGGTTCTTCGTTAGATTCATTTGCTAATAGAACTTCATTAATTCCGTCGTCGTCAATATCAATAATTTTTTGCGAAACCTTATTCTGTTCGACATACATCATCTAAACTTATATCAAAAGACATTTTTTTGCTCCACAAAACTTGTCCTTCATCGTTCATAACAAAAAGAGTATTTCCCCTGTTCTCGAAATAAGCTGGATTTGTATCAATATTGAAATACAGATAAGAACCAATTAATCCAATAATAATAAAAAGCAAAGCTAATGCTGCATAATTTTTTTTAGCAAAATTATAGCTTCGTTTTACGGGACTCTGTTTTTTGATATCGACGATATTTCTTCGGTTCAGCAAGTCCTGTAAATTTTCAACCGGAGTGATTTCGAGATTTCTCTTCGGATATCGATTTTTTCAATTCCTCCAATTTATCTTTTGCCGCCGCTCCGTCTTTTGCCGGTATTACAAAATTTCGCGCCGCCGTAAAAAACACACTCTCACATTTTTGCTTAATAAGTTTATCCCCCAACGCGGGAATATTTCCATCGATTTCAACTCCGCCTGTAAAAGCAACGCGGTCTTTTATGTCAACGATAACGGATGAATTATAAAAGCGTAAAATTTCTTCGATGAAAGAAATTGTAAGCGAAATACCGAGCGAACTGCCTACATAAAATCCCTCTCGCGCTTCAAATGAGATAAATACCTCGTGACGGTCTTTTATTAGTTTGTTAATATTTTTAGAATATTCGACCGCCGTTTTCCAAGATCTTTCTACCTGATCTTTTATCCGCTGTTCAATTTCCGTCTCACTCGGCATAATGTGAAAGTGGGTTTTATTATTAGAATCTTTTATCAAAGCGGATGCCGAATCCATAATTCCAAAATTTTGTTCTTCTGATTTTCCGAATTCAATCAACGGGAAAAAAGCGGGGTTTCTGGGGGGAAGATCGAGGTTTTCACCGTCCATTATTTTTTGAAAAAGATTAATTTTTTCTTCAAAATTTTTTATTATTAGATGAATCTCACTCTTATCAATAAGATTATTTGACTGCAAAGATTTAATTCTTGCAAGAACATCTTTCGAGAATTCTATATCTAAACAATTGATGGAAAATATTTTTCCGATTTTATAGAATTGCGGGAGAAATTCCAGCGCGTAGACTTCGAAAACCGATTGGTTGGACTTAGAATTAAGTTGAATAAGGAAATCTAGAATTAATACAAACTTACGTCTGGAGGATATTTTTAAACGTAAAGCTGTATAGAGAATTTCTCTTTTGTCCTCTATTTCGAAAATATTCATTTAATCTTGGGAAACATTGTCAGAACGGATTAAAAGAATATATGAAAATATTTATGAAATTTCTGAAATATTTTAAAATGGAGATAAGACTTTTAAATAGATTTTGAGATGCAGCATTTTCTTCCATCTAACGTTTTTTCAATAATTTAAAATAATATCTCCTACCGGCCAACGAGCACGGAGATTTAGCGTGTCTGGATAATATTTAAATTTTTCCGATTGTTCAAAAGGTTCAACATTGCCGAAACTATATTCTCCACTGCTGTCGCTATCAATAAAACTCCATAACCGGTATTTGTCCGGATCTATTTTCATAAAATTGAACTCATTATTTTCATCAACTAATTGCTTGTAAGTTTTATCTGCTTTTACACTTTCTAAGATTACATAAACAGATTCGTCAGTTAACAGATTTACATTTCCTGAGACGCCTGAAAATTCTAGTCCCGTTATTGTTTTAAATTTATGAACATAAATTGAATCACTAAAATTTCCCGCGGCGTCAGTTAAACTATTTAACTTAAGTTCAATTTTATAATTTAAATTCGGTGCAAGTTTTTTATCAATAGTAGTTCTGAACGATGAGCCGTCAATTTTATTTATTATTATTGGAAGTTTTTCATTTGCAGAATTAAAAACGGTAACCGCTTTATCTAAAGAATCCATCGCAATTCCGTCGTCAAAAATAAAAGTAAATTCCGGCGAGTCTATATCGGCAAGATTTCCGCTTAGGTTAGTGTTCACTTTTAATAATTTAGGTTTGGTCGTATCAGGTTTATCGGAGACGATAAAAGAAGTCTCACTTTTATCCTGAAAATTCCCAGCTCTATCAAAAATATTTTTTACGCCAAGTACAAGTTGATCCTCAGCTTCAGCGTCAAACTCATCGAATGAGAGCAGGAATTTTTTATTCCCTTCTTTCCCTTTATAAAAATTATTCACTTTTATTTGATTGTTTGAAGTCGAATCATAAATGAAAAAATTCTCCGCGGAAATTTTCGTGCTGTCCACGCCTTCATTAAATTCAATTTGAATATGATTTCTGTCAGTCATAGTCGCGGTTAAAATTTCCGGGGCGATAGAATCTTCCCTTGTTAATTTAAAATCTAAACCGTAAAAAACAGAATCACTTTCATTTAGTTTCACTTTCGTAAACGGGATCCCGATCTCATCTTCCATTTTTTGATAAGTCAAATTTCTGAACTTATCTGCTATTGCAAAGACGGTGTAAGTTCCCTCAGCGAGTCCAACTAATTTGTAATTCCCATCAGATCCAGCTTGTGAGATGTAATCCGGTTTTTCTTCTGTTGGATCAATTTGTTCTTCATCTTCCAAATAAGCTCCGATCAAGATTCCGTCATATTTTTTTGCGTAAACTTTCCCAAAAATTTTCAGATGATCAATTTGACTGCCGGTTGCGAAAACAAAATTAAAGGCTTGTGCCATTTTATTTCCGTTATTCAGATCTTTAACATCAGTACCAATTGTAATTGAGTAAGTCCTGTCGTCGCGCAGCGGTTCTTCAAATTTTAGCTTTACTGATTTACCGCTCCAATCATATTCTGTTTTACCTTCAATCACAGGCGAAATAAAAATGGCATCCTGTACTGAACGTTTATCAACATATTCTGAAAATTTAATTTCGATAAAGCCGCGGTCATAGTTTAATGTTCCGTCTTTAGGATAAACTTCAACAACTTCAGGTGGAATGCGGTCAATGTCTCCGCCCGGAGGAGGAACTTGCCCGGCACAGCTGAGAAAAAAAAATATTAAAAAAAGGGTAGAAATGTTTTTTATCATTATTGATTTCTCCGCCACTCACGGTATTTCTGCACATTACGCACATGCTCGTTATAAGATTTTGCAAAATGATGGCCTCCCGTTCCGTCGGCTACAAAATATAAATATTTATGTTCTTCAGGAAAAAGAGCGGCGAGAATAGCACCTTTACCAGGATTATTTATAGGCGCGGGAGGAAGCCCCGGATACAAATACGTATTGAACGGAGAATCGATTTCTAAATCTTTGAAATAAACTTTCTTTTGATTTTTTTTCCGTACAAGATATTGAACAGTCGGATCGGCTTGCAGCGCCATTCCGATTTTTAAACGGTTATGATATACGCCTGAAATCGTTTTGAATTCGCTCGCGATGTTTGTCTCGCCGTCGATAATCGAAGCCATTGTTAAAATTTCATGCTTCGTCATTCCAAGTTTCTGCATCTGAGTTTTCATTGAATCGGTAAAAAAATCATCCATTGCGATTTTCAATTTTTCCAGAGTTTCAGCTTCAGAAATATCGATGAAAAAATAATATGTTTCGGGAAGTAGATATCCTTCCAGAGATTTTGCGTCGACGTCAAGTTTGGAAAGAAAATTTTTATCCTTACTTAATTCCATAACTTTTGCCGAGTCTAGCCCAAGTTCTTTTTTAAGAAGACCGGCCAGCTCGAACTGCCAAATCCCTTCCTGAATCGTAACTAACTTCTGAGGTTCGGGCTGCCCTTTTACAAGCAATCTCGTCAATCCCAAATAACTTATTGATTGTGGAATAGTATAAGTTCCCGCTTTAACTTTATTTTCCGCACCATAGAGCAGCGCCGAAATTCTCATATTTATTTTACTCGGGATGATTTCCTTTTGATGCAGTTCTTCAATTACCTTGATGAGCGGTTCTCCTTTTTCTACTCGGAGGCTGACGGTCCCGTCCTTATCCCAATTATTCGGAATAAAAAATGTGTAGATAAAGATCAGTAGAAAAACTATAAATAATCCCGCAGTATAAAAAAATAACTTTGTGCGGAAAAAATTCTTATCAAACAGACTCTCTTTATTTATTTTTACTATTTTCAAAAACGCGTTCCCGGAAAATTTAAATCTTTAAAATAGGAAAAAAAGTCCATGATTCACATGATTTATTGACCATGATTTACTTGATTAAATTGATTGGCAGGATTATCACTCACAAATCTTATTTAGTTAGCATAAATCCATGCTTCCTCAATTATTCCAACATTCCATTATCCCATGCTTTTTCATTTAGAGCCGCAGATTAGAAAATCTGCGCTACATTTCTATTCCGCAGTTTTCCCCAATTCCCTTTTTAACTCTGAAAGGAGTTCTTCGCTTTCCGGTTCAACGGCGCTCCGAAATCTTGCAACAACTTTTCCATCGCGGGAAATGAGAAATTTCTCAAAATTCCATTTAATTTCGCCTGTCTCTACATTTTCATCTGTCGTAAGAAAATTATACAATGCTACTTTATCATCTCCTTTAACTTTTACTTTATCGAAGAGCGGAAATTCAACATCGTAATTGAGCGAGCAGAATTCTTTTATTTCTTCGTTTGTTCCAGGTTCCTGATTTCCGAAATCATTAGATGGAAAACCTAATACAACAAACCCGCTATCTTTATAATCTTCGTAAATTTTTTGCAAGCCTTCATATTGCCCAGTAAAACCGCACTTGCTCGCGGTGTTTACAATAAGCAATACTTTGCCTTTATACTTTTCCAAATCAACTTTTTCGCCGTTAATATCTGCTACAGAAAATTCATATACGGATTTCATTTTTTTATTTTCGTTTTTGTTATCTTCTAAATTAACTTTTTTATCCTGAGCACACGCTGCGGCTGCAAGAAAAAAGAAAGCAATAATTATGTTTTTCATTTTATCCTCTAATTTTTTATTTGAGTTATGTTTTCTAAAAAGCATTATATAAATTGGATTTCACTCTCGCTGATCTTTATAATAAATCAGATTTTTTTGATTAAACATTTATCAAAAGATACAGACTATTATATTGTCGGATTTATTTTGTATTCACTTTTTTTCGTTTCCTTGATCATAATTAACAAATTTATTGCAATAAGAAGTTCAATCGAAGATAAGAAATACTATTATATTTCCGCAATTATTTTTCTCCTGTTGTTAACAGTCTTGCTTTATGCCATGCCGGAATCTGCGAATCAGAATAGAATAAACAATATAAAGGATTGGCTGCAAAATTTTCAGGATGGGATTTATCCGTATATAAGCTCCGAAAAATTTTCCCCCTTTCCGTTTTTATTTTTTCTTGTATCGCCTTTTTATTTTATGGGTTTATTAGAATTACTGCCGGTTGTTGGAATTGGGATCATTTTATTTTTGGCGATCTTTTATTCTTCAAACAGAAAAGAGCTTTTGTTAAGATCTTCCCTGATAGTTTTATCTCTTCCGTTTTATTACGAAATTTTTGCGAGGAGCGATCTGACATTCAACATCGGAATTTTAATAATTCTGATTTTCCTAACATATAAATTTGTAGATCCGGGGAAAACAAATAGTTTATTTTTCCTCTATGGCATTATCTGGGGATTGGCTCTCGCTACAAGGATGATATCGTTTGTGGTTCTGTTTCTTTTTTTGATGTTTCACTTTCGGCGAAATCTTTTCAATCTTTATACTTTCGGCTCTCTTTCAATATTAATCTTTTCATTAGTCAACCTTCCGTTTTTTCTCTGGTATCCCGAACTGTTTATTCTAGACGGACCTTTCGCTGTCCAATCTTCGTATTTGCCGTTTTTCTCGATAATACTTTTTGTTATTTTAATGGTTTATGCCGGATGGATTATTGCCGATTTGCGGGAATTATTTTTCGCCGTCGGGATGATTAT
Organism: uncultured Melioribacteraceae bacterium; assembly: GCA_963821715.1. Taxonomy (GTDB): domain Bacteria; phylum Bacteroidota; class Ignavibacteria; order Ignavibacteriales; family Melioribacteraceae; genus CAWGET01. Next base: position 38,775 of record CAWGET010000008.1, on the reverse strand, counting down.
TTTTCTTTTCACATTATCATCTTTTCTGATAGAAGTTTGGAATTACGGAATTTATAACGCTTTGTTTAAAAGCTATTTTGATATCGTTTACTTTATTTTCGCGCTTCCCTTCTTTATACTTTCCATAAAAGATTTCCAAATAGATAAATTTCTGGGAAAGGTTTTGGATTGAAAAAATATTGGAAAATAATTTTTCTCCTGCTGACGCTTTTTTTTCACGTTTATCTGCTGATCAAAACGGCAGCAGAAGAAATGTATTGGCTTTCCGCCTTATTGATAATACCCGTATCTATCTTTTCTATTAAAATATTTAAACTTATCCGCAATAAATTTCACAGTTAATTAATTTATTGATGCGACTATTCTTTCTTTTTTTATTTCATAAGAAAAAAATCAGAATTAAGCTTCGCTCATAAGCGCGGCGATTGCCGATGTATTAACAATATCGTCAACGCTGCATCCGCGGCTCAAATCGAACAAAGGCTCCTTCAATCCTTGTACTACGGGACCGACGGCTTCGGCTCCGCCCCATCGTTGCGCAATTTTGTAACCGATATTTCCGGCTTGAAGATCGGGAAAAATCAAAACGTTCGCTCGTCCTGCTACTTCGCTTTCCGGCGCTTTCTTTCTGCCAATTGAATCAATAGTAGCGGCGTCAAATTGCATTTCGCCATCTACCTTCAGGTCGGGACGTTTTTCTTTAACTATTTTTGTTGCGCCAATTACTTTATCTACAAGTTCGTGCGAAGCGCTTCCTTTGGTAGAAAATGAAAGCATTGCAACATAAGGTTCTTCGCCGGTTAATTTCCTATGATTGTCCGCTGTTGAAATAGCAATATCCGCGAGCTGCTGTTCATCCGGATTAGGTACGACCGCGCAATCGCCAAAGCTATATACTTTATCCGGGAATATCATCATAAAGAAACTGGATACGATCGATATTCCCTCCGGCATTCCAACACATTGAATTGCCGCGCGAAGAACATCCGCAGTTGAAGCTGTAGATCCGGCAACAAATCCGTCCGCCATTTTTTCTTTAACAAGCATCGCTCCAAAGAAAAGATCACGCTTTATTGTTTCCCGCGCCTGTTCAATCGTAACCCCTTTATGTTTTCTCAAATTGAAAAATATATTTGCAAAATTGCTTGTCAAATCGGATTTTTCAGGGTCCATAATTCTTACGCCCTGTAAATCAATTGATAATTCCTTTGCTTTGTTTCTAACTTCTTCTTCATTCCCGATTGTTATTACAGAAGCAATTCCGTTCTTCTCCAAAATCTCTGCCGCGCGTAAAACCCTTTCATCGTGCGATTCCGGCAATACTATCGTCTTTTTTAATCTTGCCGCTTTCGATTTAATATTCTCTAATACTTCTAAATCTGCCATTGCATTTACCCGTTTCTTTTCAAAAATAATTTCAACAAATATAATAAAAATCAGTTTTAATTATTAAGGTTAAATGAATTTGAATTCAATAAAAATGGTGTGTAACGAGAATATTTTTCTTATTTTACATCCAAACAAAAAACGGGAATTTATGCAGGGAAAAGATCAATTTCTTCAACAGTTAGGAAAAGTAATATTTTCAATTCTTGCTGCCGCGCTCGTAATTTTTCTATCGTATTATTTTTTCGATATAATAATTATGATGATAATCTCAATTCTAATTGCGATGATTTTCAATCCGGTAGTAAGCGCACTCGAAAGAAGGAGAATTCCGCGGCTTGTATCCGTACTGCTCGTCTTTATATTTTCAACAATCATTGTTTTATCGGGTTTTTCTTTATTAATTCCGAAAATAGCAAATCAGATGAATACAATTGCTGTAACGCTCAATCAGCGAAACATAAACAGCATCCTGACAGAAATAGAAAGCTTTTTCCAAACTTATCTGCCGTTCATAAATTCAACAAATCTCGCAGTTCAGGTTGAAGAATTTTTATCCACCTTAATTCTCGATTCATTCGCGAACCTTAGCGAAATTCTTACAAGTATTCTTTCCGTGCTGGCAATCTCCGTAATAGTCCCTTTTATGACATTCTTCTTTTTAAAAGATAAGAACCGAATAATGAAAGGAATTATAGATATAGCGCCGAACCGTTACTTTGAAATGTTTTATTCCGTAATTAAACAAATCAGTCATGAGCTGGGAAGATTTGTAAGAGGATGGATTCTGGACGCTTTTATAGTCGGAGCGTTAAGCGCCATCGGGTTGATGATACTTGGAATAGATAATGCAATAACGATTGGCTTTATAGCAGGTGTAGGGCACCTGATCCCCTACTTCGGACCAATAGTTGGCGGTATTCCCGCCGCATTTATTTCCATAATCCAGTTCGGCGATTTCTCCATGCTCCCTGCGATAATAATTATGTTCCTGATTGTTTACACTTTGGATAACGGATTTATACAGCCAAATGTTTTTTCGAAAAGTACTGATATCCACCCGTTAATGATAATAATTTTGATATTAATCGGAAGCCAGGTTTTAGGAGTATTTGGAATGCTTATAGCCGTTCCGACGGCAACTGTATTGAGGACTGCCGGACGTGAAATTTTTAAAGGTTACAAATATTACAATATTTTTCGAATTCAATGAGATATTTTTTTTTCATAAAATTTTTCATATTACTTTTTCTGATTACTAACTGCAACAGGGAAGAGATTGTTATGCCGGTCGACGACGGACTTCCACCTGCGCCTCCGGAAAATTTGAGAGTTTATTACGAAGCCGACGGACAGGCGGGAATCGAATGGCTGTACGATTCTGAACGGCAAACAAAATTCAATATTTACAGAAGCATTAACGACTCTTCCCAATTTAAATTGAGAACCGAAACTTGGAGAGATTATTATTTTGATAAAAATCTTGATTACGATTCGGTTTATTTTTATAAAGTTTCTGCAATAAGTTCTTTAAACGGGAAGGAAAGCGAACCTTCAAATATTGTTAGCGCTAAACCAATAAATAAATACAAACCTCTTCCCCTTAGAGAATTGCTGGTTTACGGAAGGAATTTGGATGGCGTTTTACAGTTCGAATTAAATTTTGAGCCTAATAATGAATCGGATATTCTCGGTTATGAAATTTTTAAAAGCAGAACCGAAAATTTTGAGACCGATTCTTCAACATTTCTTGCTTTTTCAGAATCTTTTTCTCTTAGAGATACAAATAATATCCAAATATTAACGCCATACTTTTACAAAGCTATTGTGGTGGATAAAGGCGGATTAAAAAGCGTGCCTTCTTACGTTCAGAGCGATTTGGTTCTTGACGAACCGGAATTAATTTTTCCGCCAGACGATACAACATTAAATGATCTTTCAACTTTCAGATTTAAAACTGTTTCTGTTCCCGCGTATTACAGCCTGCAAGTTTGGCTTTTTGAAAGAATGAATGTGGTTTACGAAATCAATTTTTTTTCGGAAAAGACGAATTCTATTATCGATATTGACTTTTCCGATGCCCGTCTGGAAAGATACAAGGTTTATAATTGGATAATCTACGCATACACAAAGGAAAAGGGACTTACTAATTCGAGCAGCGATTTTTTTCGTTTCTCCATCGTAAATTAATTAAGGCGCTTTTGAAGAAATTCATCTTAAATATTTTTTTTTTACTATTACCTGTTTCTCTCTTTGCGCAAACGTTTGGCGATAGTCTCGATCTCGTACTCTCTTCATTCCAAAAAGAAAATTTTTATACCGGATTAAATAAACAGTTAAATACTTACCAGCTTAATTCCGGTTTGAATTATGGAGCTGCGAACGGAAAATTTTTCTTTGGTATTGATGAAAAATACAGAAGCACAGTTATAAAATCAGCTGATAAAAACATAAAAGATGAACAGCTTCTTAAATTGTTATCGGAATATAATTTTGTTGATTACCTGAAATTCGGATTTTTTTTCCTCAACAATATTTACTCCGACGATAGAAAACTGACTGTAAGCGAGTCTTCAAATCTGAACGCTTTACTCTATACTAAGATTATTCCGCACCAAAAAATTGCACTTACTCCTTTTGCGGGATATACCGACAATACACAGATAGGCGAAAGCGACGAAGGTTCTATTTACGGAGCTGAAGCTTCCATAAACAGAATTGAATTTTCAAATTTTCAATTATCCTCAAGATTTAAATTTCAAAATGAAGATATCTCACCGAGAAAAAATTATCAGCGTCTTTTGGATCTCGATCTCCTTAGTGAACTTGACGAACGTTTATTCAACAGGATAAACGCAAATTATAACGAACTGCGGCGCGATTTCTATTTTGAAGCCGATTCGCTAGTGAAGGAAAAGTTTAACGTTACAAATAATATTCAGAGCCGTGTAGAAAGGAATTATTCTTTCCGGGATCAGATAATTTTAATTCCTTCCGGGAATGGTTTTTCGTTTAATGTTGCTGGCGGCGGAGCCTGGAGAAAGATAGCGCGCGAAACCCGTTACAGGACCGACCTGGTTTTATCTTCATCCCGCTTCGATACCAACATTGAGGAACTCCGTTTAAATCTTGATGTCAACAGTCAGTACAGAAGCGATAAATTTTCCGGAGAGGCACGTGCGTCGTTTTCTGAAAGAGACGAAAAACATCAGGTGATAAGGAATGAAAGCGCCGATGAGATTTTTTTTGATGAACGGGAGGAAATTGAAAAACAGAAGAATAATACTTCTTCTCTAACTACAATTGCGCTCTCCGGTTCGTACGATTTATCCGAAAAAGATAATCTCTATGCAAGTGTTTTTCATCGGAAACTAAAATATGATACTCCCAGCGAAGTGAATTTCGACGACCGGGACGAGGTATTAACTATTTCCAGATTAATGTATCTTCGCAAATTTAATTCATTCTTTAATTTTTTTGTTAATCTGGAAGGAAGCATAAATCACATTGTTTATATTTTTAACGAACGCAGTTCAAACAATAATATTAAGCGGATATTAAAATTATCATCAGGCGGAAATTTCAGGGGGAAAAGATTGCGTTCTACAAATACAGCCGAAGTCTCTGCAAATTATACAGTTTATGATTTTGAAGAAATTAATCCAACATTTCAAAGCTTTGCATTCAGACAATTTTCTTTCAAAGATTCAACTAGATTTGCGATTACTTCCAGTGTAGATTTCGATTTTTTCGGAAATGTTAAATTGGCTGAGCAGGGCGATTTTAAATGGACAAATTTTACAAGCAAACCTGCGCGCTATCTTCAGGAAATACAATTAGAACCAAAACTTGTTTACAAAAGGAAGGGAATTTCCCTGGGCGCCGGAATTCGTTTTTTTTCCCTAATCACATTTAGGTTTAATCAAGAGAACCATAAAGAAAAAGATTCCGAGTACACCAGTATCGGTCCCCTTTCAGAAATTATCTATTCACTAAATAATGATCTGTATCTTAAAATTTATGGCTGGTATGAATTTGTTAACAACGAAAGCGACGGCAAACGCGAACTTGTAAATTTAAGTATTCAGATGAATTGGCTTTTATAATTAAAGCAAAAATTTTATTATACGATAATGTATTAATTTCATTTTTTAAAATGATCTGGGAGATGATTTGTCGGAAAAAACATATACAAAAGCGATACCGAGTAACCCTGAATTTCTGCCTGACGTAGAAGAATTTATTTTAACCATAGCTCAGGAAAATAATTTAGATGAAGATAAATTTAATAGCCTGGCACTATCGGTAGCGGAAGCGGCTTCCAATAGCATTGTGCACGGAAATAAATCCGATAGGAATAAATTTCTAAAAATTAAGGTTATAGTCGATGACGAGAAATTTAAAATCATTTTTAAAGATGAAGGGAATGGATTCAATCCTCAAAAAGTACCCGACCCGACAAAACCGGAAAATATTCTCAAGGACAATGGACGCGGAATTCATATTATGAAAACTTTTCTTGACGAACTGAGTTACAATTTTACGGAAGACGGAACAGAAACAATTTTGATTCTAAAAAGATAAAAACTCAAAAACGGAATCCGGGGAGAGTTAAAACACAAGATTTTCTGATCATAACAGTTACACAACTGCAATAAAATTTTACCTCGCCGCAAGGCAGCAAGGATGGAGTAGTTACATACATTTCAATTTTAGTTAATTAATTTTCTAATCAATAGCCAATCTGGAATTAACCAATAAATTTAGATTACAATCCCAATAAATACGAGAATAATAATAATAATATATAACAATATTTGTGGCGAAGACGCTATGAGTTTTTCTTTTTGACGTGAGAAGAGAACGGAAAGAAATATTAAAAAATCAACTATTAGAAAAATGAGAATTAAGGCGGGAGCAAAATCTCTCCGGTTTAAGTGCGGAAGAAATGATATATAAATCAATGCACCGCCGATAACCAAAAAACTTGCCGTTACCTGAACCCAGTTAATGAAAATTTTATTATAAAGATTTTTAGCGATCGGATTTTTTTTGAACTCATAGAAAACAAATTTTTCGCCCAGCATCGTATGGATTACGGCAAAAAAAACAGATAAGATCCCAGCAATAAAAAAAAGATAATTCATAATTAGAAGTTTAAATTTCTGATGACGTTAAGGTAAAAATTATTTTAAAATATTACCACAACAAATATTTTTCTTTTCCATAATTTTATTAACCTTGTAATTTTTTTGCGGCAGATAGGTGAAAGATAAATTAAGATTTTTACATTTTCGAATTCTGTTGACAACGAAACTAAAAAAGATTAAATTCTTATTGTTTGAAAAATTTCAAACGTTGAGAATATGAACTCCGAAGAAAAAATTAAAAAAGAAATAATTCAGAATTTCGGTCACGCATACAGAGCGTTCGGTCTAAGTAAACTGATGGGTCACGTGGTCGCCCTCCTCATCTCAACCGAAGGACCGCTTTCACTGGATGAAATTGCAAAAGAGTTAGAAAGAAGCAAAGGTCCTGTTAGCCAGATAATGAAAAGATTGCGCGACAGGAACCTTATTCGAAGAGTCTGGCATACTAATAGCCGGAAAGACTACTACGAAATCCAGCCTGAAATTTTTGAGAACGCTTTCCGAAATAATTATGAACTTATAAAAGCCAACACCAGGCTTGCAAAACAATTGAAAGCAACTGTTAGCAAGGAGAAATCAAAAGATCTTAAATATCTGGAATTGAGATTAAAAGAGATGCAGAAATTTTACGAGCTCACGGAAAAGCATAACGAAAATTTTCTGACGGAATGGGCTGAAGAAAGAGAAAAAATTTACAAATAATTTTTTTGTTATTAACGTTTGAAAAATTTCAAACGATGAAAACATTGGAGATTAAATGAAACTAAAAAACAAAGTAGCGATTATAACCGGCGGCGCAAAAGGAATCGGCAAAGCGACAGTTGCAAAATTTGTGAGCGAAGGCGCGACCGTTGACGTTTGGGATCTTGACGGAAAAGCTGGAAACAATTTACTTGAAGAATTGGGCTCGAAGGTTTCTTTCCAAAAAGTAGATGTATCAAATATTGAAGATGTTGAAAGAGCTGTTAAGAATGTTGTCGAAAAGTATTCCAAAGTTGATATTCTTGTGAACAACGCCGGAATAACGATGGATTCTTCACTGAAGAAAATGACGCCGGAACAATGGCAGAAAGTAATCGACGTGAATTTAACGGGAGTTTTTAACTGCACAAAAATCGTAAGCCAATATATGCTTGAAAAACAATCAGGCGTAATTTTAAATGCCACTTCCGTTGTAGGAATTTATGGTAATTTCGGTCAGACGAATTATGTTGCTTCCAAAGCCGGAGTAATAGGAATGACGAAAGTTTGGGCTCGCGAACTCGGAAGAAAAGGAATTACTGTCAACGCGGTCGCACCCGGTTTTATCGAAACGGAAATGGTTGCCGCAATGCCCGAAAATGTATTAGCCGGAATGCGTGAAAAAACTCCGGTCGGCAGATTGGGTAAGCCGGAAGACATCGCAAATGCCTATGCGTTTCTTGCAAGCGATGAAGCAAGTTTCATCAACGGCGCTGTGCTTAGCGTTGACGGCGGAATTGTAATTTGATTAATACTGAAAGATTTTTTTAAGTCTATTGCCGTCCGCTTCAGCGGACGGGATAAGAAATTAATAATGAAAAAGGCTTTAGCCTCATTAGGTTTTAATGCGGCTAAAACCGAACGCTCTTTACATTTTAAAATCCGTCAGTTAAAGCGTGCGTAGCTGAAGACTAAATAATTCTTGGATTCAGATAAAAACTCAAAACACATGGGACTTTAATCCTATTGAATGCGATAATGGGGCTAAAGCCAATTGCTCTTTACTTTTTTTATCCGTCAGTTAAAACTGACGGCAATAGATTTAAAATGTTGACTTGCTAAGCAATGCATAATTAACATTAACCCAAGCCTTTAGGCTTGTGTAAAAATATTTTACTAAGCGCTGAACTCAACCCCCGACCCCTTCTCTTAAAAAGAGAAGGAGAGAAAAACGGATTATTCAAAGTTCCTCTCTTTTTAAGAGAGGGATTTAGGGTGAGTTTGCTTTTAGTTTTATAATTTTTCTTACAGCCTCTGAAGCTCGGGGCAAATGAAACAATGAATTTTAATGATTTATAATTTAGAAATACTAATTAAAAAGATAAAATATGAGAAACGCATACATAAAATCAGTTGGGGCTTTTGCCCCTTCCCGCGTTGTTCCGAATAAATTATTTTAACGAACTGCTCGGCGAGGATGTAGATACCTGGCTGCGGGAAAACTTAACTATAAAAGAAAGAAGATGGACAAGCGAAGGAGAATCGACTTCAACTTTATCCATCAATGCCGCAAAATCGGCTATGGAGCGAGCAGAAATTTCAGCCGAAGAACTCGATTTAATTATTATCGCAACTGATACTCCGGAATTTATTTCACCTTCAACCGCTTCTGTAGTTCAGCACGAACTTGGAGCTGTGAACGCCGGCTCATTCGACCTCAACACTGCGTGTGCAGGATTTGTAACCGCTTTGGATACCGCGTCTAAATTTATAATCGCAGACGAAAAGTATAAAAATATTCTCGTAGTGGGCGCTTACAATATGAGCAAGTATTTAAATATGGAAGACAAGAAAACGGTGACTCTTTTTGCAGACGGAGCCGGAGCAGTAATTGTTTCCGCTGTCGAGAGTGAATCAAGGGGTTTTCAAACCAGCCGGCTTTATACAGAAGGTGAATATAATGAATGGATGGGAATTTACGCAGGCGGAACAAGACAGCCGGTTACGGAAAAAGTCGTTGCTGAAAAAGATCACCTTTTAAAATTTGTTAAGAAATTTCCGAAAGAATTGAATCCTAAGATCTGGACAAAGATGATTACCGAAGCGCTTGATAAACTCGAATGGAAATCTTCGGACGTCGATCATTTTTTTATGACCCAGATAAACATAAACAGTATTTGGGAAACGCTGGATAATTTAAATGTAGATAGAAAAAAGGCGCACACGATAATGGACAGATATGGCTATACAGGTTCGGCGTGTATTCCGATGGCATTGAACGACGCTTACGAAAAAGGAAAACTTAAACAAGGTGATAAAATAATTTTTATAGGTTCGGGCGGCGGACTCGCTTTCGCCTGCGCGGCTTTTATTTGGTAAATTATGAACGGAACCGAAACAAATAACTTAGTAACTGCCGGATGGATTTTAATTGCCGTTTACGCTGCTGTTATAATTTTCTTCGTTGTAAGAGGCGCGCTAAAAATTAAGAATATTAGCGATTACGCTGTCGGCAATATTAACTTCTCCCCTATTTCCGTCGGGCTCGCACTCGCCGCTTCTATGACATCCGCTGCTACGTTTATCATCAATCCAGGATTTATTGCGCTTTACGGATTCAGCGCGGTTATATCTTACGCTATTGTTCTTCCGCTTGCAGCTATGGTTTCGCTTATTGTGTTAACAAAAGGTTTCCGAAAACACGGAAGTTCCGTAAAAGCGCTTACGATGGCGCAATGGATGGCTACCAAATATAAGAGCAACGGTTTCGGTTTATTTTTTGCTTTCCTTTCGCTTCTGCTGATTACTTTTATCGTGCTGATCGCGGTCGGGTTAACAAAAGTCCTTTCCAAAACTCTGGACGTTAACGAGCTTTATATTTTAGTCGGGATAGTTGTCTTCATTTTCGGTTATATGATGTTCGGCGGCGCTAATTCTATGGTTTATACAAACACAATTCAAGCGGTTCTTATGCTGATTGTCGCTTTCATTTTACTCGGTTCCGGCTACGAACATTTCAGCGAAGGCGTCAACGGATTCATCGCGAAGCTGAATGCCATCGACCCGAAACTGACACAGACGACTAACGATGCCAGTTTTCTCTTCCGGGACTATTTTGAAATTATTGTAGCGCAAATTATTATCGGAGTTGCGATAGTATGCCAGCCGCATATCATTACAAAATCTTTGCTCCTTAAAACCGATAAAGACGTTAACAAATATTTGGTGGTCGGAATAATTGTGGAATTAATTTTCTTTCTGGTTGTGATCACCGGTTTATTTGCCAGATTAACTTTCCCCGATCTAACCTTCGGCGGCGAAGCGTTAAAAATGGACGGAATAATTTCAGCTTACGTTGTAAAAGAATTCCCGGTTTACATCGGGCTTCTAGTTGTTCTCGGTTTAATCTCTGCGGGCATTTCCACGCTCGAAGGATTGATTCAATCAATCTCTACAACAATTACATCCGATATTATAAAGCCGATATTTAAATCAAGATTTTCTGTGCAGGAGGTTTCAAATTCCAAGCAGACGGTTCTTCTAAATAAAATTGTAATAATTTTTCTTGCGATAATAACTATTATACTTTCTTACGATCAAATTGTAAATCCCAAATTGAGCGTTGCGATCTTCGCGCAGAACGGAGTTTACGCTTATTTTGCCGCAGCTTTTCTCCCAATATTAATAGGCACTTTCAGCTCTTCTTCAAATAAAAAAGTTGTTATCGTTTCTTCGGTAACTGCCGTTGTAACTCATTTTATTATGTATTACGGAAAACTTCCTGTGCCGTTTACCGCAGCGACCGGAGAAAATCCGGGAGTAGCTGCCGCTGTCGCCATTATTTTTTCCATAGCCGCGGCGTTTATTGTTCATCAATTTACAAAGGAAAAGAATGTTTAACTTTCAGGTAGATTGGCTTTCGAAATGGGCGAAATATACTCCCGGCAAATTATTTCTTCGTGAATATAATTCAAACCGGGAATGGAATTTTTCCGAATTCAATAACGCAGCCAATCATCTTGCTAATTATTTAACAAATGAACTCGGACTCCAAAAAAAGGATCGGCTCGCAGTTTATTCCGGTAATAACGCCGAATATGTTTTACTCTTTGCGGCTTGCGTTAAAACCGGTATCATTCTCGTTCCGCTTAATTTTCGTCTGGCTCCGCGGGAATTGGATCAATTAATTTCCGACGCAGAGCCAAATCTTTTTATTTATGAGGATATTTTTTCCGGGAATGTAAATGAGTTGAAGTCGATTGATAATTGCAGAAGGATCTCAGTCAATCAAATAAAAACTTTTTTTGATAAAGAAGAAACAGGAAAAAATTATATAGATGACTCACTCACCGAGGATGATTTTGTAATGATCCTTTATACGGCAGGAACAACGGGAATGTCGAAAGGCGCAATCATCACGCATAAAATGCTTTTCTGGAACGCCGTAAATACTCAGCTTCGTTTAGATTTAAATTCCGGCGACCATACGCAAAGCTATGCCCCGTTCTTTCATACCGGAGGATGGAATGTTTTGTTTACGCCTTTTCTTCACTCCGGAGCGTCAAGCACAATTTTAACAAAATTTGACCCCGATCTGATTTTGGAATTGATGGAGAAAGAAAAAACCACAATATTATTCGGCGTCCCAACTATGCTTCAGATGATGAGCGATTCTCCGAAGTTCGACGACGCAGATCTCTCTTCGGTCAGATACGCGATTGTAGGAGGCGCGCCTATGCCGATTCCGCTAATTGAAAAGTGGCACGCGAAAGGCGTATTCATCAGACAAGGTTACGGATTGACCGAAGTAGGACCGAATGTTTTTTCGCTTCACCACGACGATGCTATAAGAAAAAAAGGATCGATCGGCTTTCCGAATTTTTATATGGAAACAAAACTTATAAATGAAAAAGGCGATGAGTGCGAAGTGAATGAAGTCGGAGAACTTTGGGCAAGATCTCCAGTTGTTACCCCGGGATATTGGAAGAACGATGAAGCGACACAAAATTCGATTACCGATGGATGGTTTCATACCGGCGATATGATGAGATACGACGAAGAGGATTATTATTATGTAGTCGATCGGAAGAAAAATATGTTCATAAGCGGAGGCGAAAACGTTTATCCCGCAGAAGTAGAAAAATTTTTATACACAAACGATAAAATAAAAGAAGTTGCAGTTATCGGTGTTCCCGATGAAAAATGGGGCGAAGTCGGGAAAGCCTTTATAGTATTGAATAAGAACAAAGAAGCAGACAAAGAAGCAGACAAAGAAGAATTTTACAATTATTGCTTGGGGAATTTAGCCAAGTTCAAAATCCCAAAATATTTTACTATTGTAGATGAGATACCGAAAAACGAAGCGGGAAAAATAGACAAAAAAGTTTTGCTGGAAATACACAACAATAAATCAACTAAATAAAAGGAGTATGAGATGAAAAAATTAACAGCGCTTTTGATGATCGCATTATTTGCATTATCACTTATAGCTTGCGGGGATGACAACGAGAATAACGTAGTTGATCCGCCGGCAGAGCAAGAAGGTATAGTAGGTACCTGGGTTTCGGAAGGACAAAACGTAGCTCCGCTTTTGGTTTCGTTATTCAAGATAACAAAAGTAACGGCAACCTTTAACGAAAACGGAACATATACTGTAGTCCAGGTTGATTCCGCAAACACTTCATTAACTTTAACCGGAACTTATGAAGTTGAAGAAAGCGGAGTAGGTGATATTTATACAATTACAGCTAATCAGCAAGCTCCGGCTACGCTTACTTCCGAAGGAATTTATGAAGTGACAACTACTCAAGATCCTGACGTAATGAAATACGAAGTTGTTCAGACTTCTCCTTCAATCGGAGCAGTTCCTCCAACTGCAGCAGGCGGATTCGGCAGCACAAACGGCGGAGCATTAGGAACTATGAATGTTCAATATTATGTAAGGCAGTAGTTCAGAATATATTTGGGTTGTCTAAAAAGTTTAGAGATGTCATTTCGACATTCTGTCTGCCACAGGCAGGCGTAGCAAAAGAGAAATCTTTGTTTTTATTCAAATTTTACGATTTCTCTCCCGATCAAATCGGGATCGAAATGATAAAAATTATTTTTTGGACAACCTCTACTTTTTATAAACAAATAATTAATCGATATGAAAAAAATACTTTTATTACTTGCTGTTTTTCTAAGCTGCTCCTTATTCGCGCAAAATAATCAATGGGATTTTGATGCGGATAGAGTCCCGCAAAAGCCGGTTGATGAATTTCAATTTTTATCTTTCTTCATCACTCAGGGAGTTATGAACAATGTTTACGCGCAGAACGATTTGCTTAAAGGTCAGACGGTTGGAAGATTATTCGGCGGTAACACAACTAATACCGGTCAGCAATCGATCTATTTTGAACAGAGACTGATTCCGTTTATTATTTATCAGCCTAAACTTCTCAACGGAAAAGCTTTACTGCGTATGTCATTTGAAATAGATTGGACTTGGGGCGACGCTTCTTACGGAGCCGGAGGAAATTTCGGATCTGCTATTTCCGCCGACCAGGTTAATCTTCAAACCCAAAATATTGAGTTGGAATTAAAACCGTTTAACCGGTTTACAGTTAATCTCGGGCTGCAGCGTCTCTTCGATACTCCGTATAACCCATACAGAACTTTTGTAGATAAGATGACTAAAACCGCATACAGATTAATGTTCTGGGGAACGGACGCTGTCGGAATTTCAGCCCGGTATGATTGGGCATTTTCGAGATTGAAAGGCGGATTCTATCAGTTATACGAAAATAATCCGAACCAAAGCGACGACGTAACTTTATGGGAACTGACTTTTGAGAAAGATGTGACTCCGGGATACAGACACGGATTCTCGGCTTACTATGTTTACGACCGCGGAAACGGTGAAGGCGGCGTTTCAATATTGGGTCAGGGATTGAACAGCAGTCTCGCCAACTACAACGGAGTTTACAGATTTCCGCTCGGAGGAAATTCGTATCGCGCCGATGTTTTCTGGTTAGGAACACACGGAAATTATAACGCGGAATATACCGAAGGAAGATTTTCCTTAAACGGATTTGTGATGAGCAACTTTGGAAAAATTAATACCGAGCAGGATGGCGAATATAAAAAAGCCGCCGACATTATGGGCGTTTCCGCCAACGCGAGATTCGGATACAAATACGGCGCAACTCCCGAAGACAATATCACAGCGGATGTTCTATTCGCATCGGGCGACGACAACGGATTGACGGACGGAGAGTACAGCGGCGTTCTAACCGGAAACAATTGGGGTTCGCCGGGCGCTATTTTTATTTCGAGCGGCGCTTATCTTCTTTATCCGCACGGAAATGTTGTTAACAGATTTATCTCTGCGGTAAGCGACTTATCCAATATTGGGCTGGGACAAATAGGCGGAACGTTAAATTTCAGCAAATCATTTATTCCAAATAAATTAACGGCAAAAATCGGAGCGGCTTTTGCGCAAAGCATCGTCAATCCGCAAAACGGCGGTTCAACTATCGGAACTGAAATTAACGGGATGATTGGATTTAAACCCGCAGTATTTATGGATATACAATTACACGCGGCTTATTTATCGCTCGGCGATTTTTACAACAGCTCTCAGGTAAACGGCGGCGTTTCGGAAAAACCGGAAAATCCTTATACAATATTTACGGTGTTCAAATGGTTACTATTTTAAAAAAGGAGACAAATATGAAACTGTCAATTTTATTTTTGAGTCTCCTCATCTCACTAACGGCTTGCTCGCCTTATGGAGATTTAAAAAATATGGAATTTAAAGATCTTAATTATCCCTACGAAGTGGAATATATTAATCTTGACGATGGAAGAAGAATAGCTTACGTAGACGAAGGCGAAGGAGACGAGGTAATAATCTTTATTCACGGATTAGGAAGTTACCTCCCTGCCTGGAAGAAAAACATAGAAGGCTTGAAAAATGATTTCAGAGTGATTGCTTTGGATCTGCCGGGTTACGGAAAATCGAGTAAAGAGGTTCATTCCGGAAGCATGGAATTTTATGCGGATGTAGTAAATGAATTTGCGGCTAAACTCGGATTGAAAAAATTTGTGCTCGGAGGACATTCGATGGGCGGACAAATTGCGATGGTCGCGGCGTTGAAATATCCCGAAGCAATTTCCAAATTAATTCTTATCGCTCCGGCGGGATTTGAAGAATTTACCGAAGGGGAAAAAGAATGGTTCCGCGAAGTTATGACTGTGGACGGAGTCGCATTAACGAGCAACCAGCAGATAAGGACAAATGTTTACGCTAACTTTTACAATATGCCCGACGATGCGGAATTTATGATTACCGACAGGATAGCGATGAAAGGAGCGGAAGGTTTTGAGAATTACGCTTACGCGGTTGTGCAGTCTGTTAACGGAATGGTGAATGAACCGGTAATTGATTTTCTTCAAAATATTAAACAACCGGTTCTAATTATTTTCGGCGAGGATGATCAGCTGATTCCTAATCCGTATCTCAATCCCGGATTTACAAGGGACATCGCAGAATTCGGTCATTCGAAAATTCAGAACAGTCAATTGGTTATGCTGGAAAATACCGGACACTTTGCGCAGTTTGAAAGTCCGAAAAAAGTGAATGAAGCAATAAGAGAATTTCTAAAATAATCTTTGGTCGTAATATTAAATGTTGAAAGGACAAGCTAATGCTTGTCCTTTTTTTTAGAACGAAGAATATTTTAATTACTGTTGGCAACTGCTCGGTTGTAAAAGATTTTGCAGATTTTTTTTGAGTCTATTGCCGTCCACTTAGCGGACTGCGGCTAAGCCGATTACTCTTTATTTATTTCCCACCCGTCAGTTAAAACTGACGGCAATAGAATTAACAATTTTGAGTTGCTAAGCAATGTATGTTTAACAAAACCCAAGCCTTCAGGCTTGGGAAAAGGCTGGAATTAAAATTATTGGCTTTAGCCTAAATGATCTTTGGTAAATTCAAAACTAATTTGAGCTAATCCCAATATAATTATGATATTAAAATCCCAAGCGTAAACGATTGGATTATTTGCTCGGTTGTAAAAGATTATGCAGATTTTTTTTAGTCTATTGCCGTCCGCTTCAGCGGACGGGGAACGATTCTAAAAATTTTCGGCTTTAGCCGCATTAGGTTTTTTCAATACAAATTCAAAATAACTTTTTTCAGAATTTTATATCCGCGGGTTAAATCGTAGAGACGCGGCAGGTCGCTGAGCTTGTCGAAGTGTACCGCGTCTCTCTTAAATAAAAAATGCGGCTGAAGCCGATTGTCCTTTGCTTTAAAATCCGTCAGTTAAAACTGACGGCAATGGAATTAACAATTTTGAGTTGCTAAGCAATGTATGTTTAAAATTAACCCAAGCCTTCAGGCTTGGGACTAGGCTGAAACAAAACTTATATGGCTTTAGCCTAAATGGTCTTTGGTAAATTCAAAACTAATTTGAGCTGAAGCCCAATATAATTATGATATTAAAATCCCAAGCGTAAACGATTGGGTTATTTGCTCGGTTGTAAAAGATTATGCAGATTTTTTTTGAGTCTATTGCCGTCCGCTTCAGCGGACGGGGAACGATTCTAAAAATTTTCGGCTTTAGCCGCATTAGGTTTTTTCAATACAAATTCAAAATAACTTTTTTCAGAATTTTATATCCGCGGGTTAAATCGTAGAGACGCGGCAGGTCGCTGAGCTTGTCGAAGTGTACCGCGTCTCTCTTAAATAAAAAATGCGGCTGAAGCCGATTGCCCTTTGCTTAATTTACATCCGTCAGTTAAAACTGACGGCAATAGAATTAACAATTTTGAGTTGCTAAGCAATGTATGTTTAAAATTAACCCAAGCCTTCAGGCTTGGGACTAGGCTGAAACAAAACTTATATGGCTTTAGCCTAAATGGTCTTTGGTAAATTCAAAACTAGTTTGAGCTGAATCCCAATATAATTATGATATTAAAATCCCAAGCGTAAACGCTTGGGTTATTTGCTCGGTTGTAAAAGATTATGCAGATTTTTTTTGAGTCTATTGCCGTCCGCTTCAGCGGACGGGGAACGATTCTAAAAATTTTCGGCTTTAGCCGCATTAGGTTTTTTCAATACAATTTCAAAATAACTTTTTTCAGAATTTTATATCCGCGGGTTAAATCGTAGAGACGCGGCAGGTCGCTGAGCTTGTCGAAGTGTACCGCGTCTCT
Source organism: uncultured Melioribacteraceae bacterium (assembly GCA_963821715.1). Taxonomy (GTDB): domain Bacteria; phylum Bacteroidota; class Ignavibacteria; order Ignavibacteriales; family Melioribacteraceae; genus CAWGET01. The sequence continues at coordinate 21,352 of CAWGET010000008.1, read as the reverse complement.
CTTAAATAAAAAATGCGGCTGAAGCCGATTGCCCTTTGCTTTATTTACATCCGTCAGTTAAAACTGACGGCAATGGAATTAACAATTTTGAGTTGCTAAGCAATGTATGTTTAAAATTAACCCAAGCCTTCAGGCTTGGGACTAGGCTGAAACAAATCTGATATGGCTTTAGCCTAAATGATCTTTGGTAAATTCAAAACTAATTTGAGCTGAATCCCAATATAATTATGATATTAAAATCCCAAGCGTAAACGCTTGGGTTATTTGCTCGGTTGTAAAAGATTATGCAGATTTTTTTTAGTCTATTGCCGTCCGCTTCAGCGGACGGGGAACGATTCTAAAAATTTTCGGCTTTAGCCGCATTAGGTTTTTTCAATACAAATTCAAAATAACTTTTTTCAGAATTTTATATCCGCGGGTTAAATCGTAGAGACGCGGCAGGTCGCTGAGCTTGTCGAAGTGTACCGCGTCTCTCTTAAATAAAAAATGCGGCTGAAGCCGATTGTCCTTTGCTTAATTTAAATCCGTCAGTTAAAACTGACGGCAATAGAATTAATCTTTTAAGCTACCAACTTTTTATTAACACCCGGATTTATCCGGGAGATCGAACGAAATTAATCGAGGCGGAAAACCGTATTAAAATTAAAAAACTAAAAGCGAACTCACCCTAAATTTTAGTTCTTGCCAATTTGTTCGCATAATCTTTTAGCATAAAAAAATGTTCTGCACAGATTAAATATCTATGCAGTAATAAATTTTATTTTAGAAGAATCGCTTTCTTCGCTTCAACAAAATTATCCGCCATAATTCTGTAAAAATAAACTCCGCTCGGAACAACTTCGCCGCTGTTATTCCTCCCGTCCCATTCGGTGGAATAATTTCCCGCTTCAAAATTTTTATTCACCAGAGTTCTAATTTCCTTTCCGGTTATATCAAATATTTGCAGGTTTACGCGGGAAGCTTCCGGAATGGAAAATTTTATTTGCGTCGCAGGATTAAACGGGTTCGGGTAATTTTGCGAAAGAGAATAATTCTCCGGGACTAAATTCCGCTCATCGTCAACATCGACTGTTCCACTTGCCATTCTGGAAAAGTATGAGGCATCCGTAAAATTTGGATTTGTATCACCGTCCTGGCTTCCTGTCGATGCGACCATATAATATTCATTGTTTATCCATGTATATGAAATTGATTTTGATGTATCTGGAGGAAATTCAAAACCGGGTAAATATAATTGCGTAACCGTCCAGCTGTCACTTCTAATTCTTATACACTGATAGTTTCCGGACGGGAGCTGAACCGTTCCCCATGCGTCTACTGTGTTCACTGTCGAGTCTTTATAGATGGATCCGCTCGACGCATCAAAACTTGTTGTATCGGACGTAATGGAAGTCCAGGCAGAGCCGTACTGCATAGGAAGAGGTGCTAAATCGTCATCATAAAATGTAACAGAATTAAACTCCGGTTGTGATGCGGAGAAATATCCCGAACCGAGATTTACGAAAAGATTGCTCGTTACATTAAAATACTGATATAGTTCAAAATCATATCCCTCTGATGATGAGTTTGTTTTGCTTACCAAATTTGCGTTTGGAAAATCGTCCGCGAAAGGTGTTCCGGTCGCAGAAATAAATTCATTGGAACTTAATGCCGGATTTTCAATCGTCATAGAAGTAAAATCCCAAATCTGATTAGCTCCTGAATTTCCAACGTTAACCTGTATACTTATAGAAGTATCTTCCTCAGTTGTAAAATTTTTCCCAACCAGCGACAATAAATCATCCGAAGTTACAGAGATTTGAGAAAATAGTATGTTAGGCAAAAAGACAAGCATTGTTATACCAATAAAAACATTGTAAAAACGATTCTTCATTGCAGGCCTCCATGTGAAATTAATATTTTATTTGTGTTCTTAGGATAGATAACGGGATGAGATATCTTTTTTATTCATATTTCTAAAATACATAATTTCTAATAAAAATCATCTACTTAATTAAATATTAAAGTAGTTTAAATTATAAAAGGATAATAGAAAAAGGAAAAAATGAAGCAAAAATCAGAAGCTGGAGGACGGAAGTTAGTATGTCTTGAAAAAACTTCAAAATCCACAAGCTTGAATTTACATTTTTAATCTTGCAATTCTTTTATGCAATGTCTTTAAACGAGCGCGCTTTCCCAGCCGGAATCTTTAATAAATAAGCAGGACGAACGAGTATGCTCCGGAGCGCTGCGCATAAAATCGAATGGAATTCTATCCGCCATTCCGAAAATATTTATATCCGCATTCGGAGAATGTAACATAGACTCTTTAAAGTCCCCGATCAAAACATGGAACTCAGTCATCGATGGAAGCCGCGCCTGATCGCTCAACTGCTCGAGGAATTCATATAAACGCTGCTTCTCTTCGGGAGAAGTTGTAGTCGTAATCAGATTCAATCTTCCGCCCCAGTTCATTTGAAGCTGGAGTGAAATAAGCATGGCAAGATGCCAGTTAGGACTTTTATCGCGAAGCCAAAGGTTTATATTTTTCTGCATCCCAAAAGAAAGCCTCGGATGAAGTCGGAGGATTATTGTTCCGAGTTCGTGTTTAAATGCGTGCCGTGCCAACTGCTCCAGAACCGGATCTTTACTTTTGTCGTTTCCAAGAGTGAGAAAAAGAGTGTTCGGACGAAGAGCGCCGGCTTTAAGCGTTTGGATGACAAGCCGCGCGCCGTGTAAAAATTCAGTATCCTGAATCACGGTTGAATTAACCAGCAATTCGCTGTTCTCAAGCGGTTTTAAAAGCTCGTCTAATTCTTTATTTGTGGCTTCAACATTTTCTGTTTTTACAGTGAACGCGAAAATACTTCCCGAAGGATAAGCGATATTTTTTATGAAGAGAAGCGAACCCGACCATACTTTCGGATCGTCGATAGGAACTAATAGATCCGGCTTCCAGGAAATTTGATGACGCGGAAATTTTGCCGCAATTCTTGAAGCGCGTTCTGCCAAAACCAAAAACATTCCGCCCCGGATATCTCCCCAATCGGCTTTTAATCCGCGCCGTGCCAGCCAAAAATAAATGATAATAATTGTGATGATTGCGATGACGCTGAAGATTGAATTAATTAGAAACATTACGAACGCGCAGCCGAGCGCGCCGAGCAGAGAAACAAATCGGGGTATTTTAAATGTAGGACGGAAACTGATTATCTTCATACTCTGCTGAGCGAAAACCACAAGGTTGATCATCCCATAAGTGATAAGAAAAAACATTGTGATAAGCGCGGCAAGCGCGTCTAAGTTGCCGAAGACAAGCGCAATGAAAATAATTACAGCCGTAAAAATTATAGCGTTGCGCGGTTCGTTATCTTTGGCTTTAGCGGCAAAAACTTTGTGAAAAGGAATAGTTTTCTGCGCCGATAAAGCCTGCAGAATCCGCGGCGCGCCGATCATACTTCCCAATGCGGAAGAAAAAGTAGCCGCCAGAATTCCGATTAAAACCAACGGACCCCAGAAGGAAATATCCACCATCACCATTTGGTTTGTCCTTAATTCATCGGGCGAAACAAATCTTGCAGCCATGTACGCCATCGCGATATAAATTACAAGCGTAACTAAGATTGCGCTTATTGTTCCTTTGGGAATTGATTTCCGCGGATTTTTGAGATCGCCCGATAAATTAGCGCCCGCCATAATTCCGGTTACAGCCGGAAAAAATATTGCGAATACCTGCCAAAAGTTAGCGTCTCTAAATCCACCGATTAAAGTAATCGGAGTCGGAGTCGCCGGCGTCATAAAAAAAGATATAATCGATAAAAATATTACGACCAATATTATGTATTGAATCCGAATTGCGAAATGGGCGCTAACGTAAGATATGCCTAACACTAAAATCCACGCGCTGGTGGAGACAAGCATCGCGGGATGATCAGGGAAAATGCGCAGCCATCCTTCCGTAAATCCTATAATGTATAAAGCCGTAGATAAAGTTTGGGAAATGTAAAATGGAATGCCGATGCTTCCCCCGGCTTCGAGTCCGAGCGATTTAGAAATGATGGAATACGCCCCGCCGGCCCCTATCTTAATGTTGGTTGTAATCGAAGACATTGAAAGAGCTGTGCAGATTGTAATCGATTTTGCAAGGAGTATTATTGCCACAGCTCCGAGAAAGCCCGCATTGCCAACCACCCAGCCAAGCCTCAGATACATTATTACGCCGAGGATTGTAAGCACATCGGGAGTAAAGACCCCGCCGAAAGTTCCTAATTTTTTAGCTTCAGAATAAGATTTTTCCATATACCGCGCTTGATTGATTGAGCTTATTTTTTTGCGATCGCAACCAAGTTGCTCGTTACAATTTTCGGAACTCTCCCAATATAAGAATTTTCTTCGGAAAAATTATATGAATGTAAGCGTTCATCTGCGAATTCTGCGTGAAAGATCAAAAACGTTCTCTATCCTGACTTACGCAGAACATTTTAGTTTTTTATCTGCGGCTTTTATCTGCGTTATCTGCGAAATCTGCGTGAAAGACAAAAGCGTTCTCGCTGATCCCGCTGATTTACGCAGAACATTTTAGTTTTATCTGCGGCTCTTATCTGCGTTTATCCGCGAATTCTGCGTGAAAGATCAAAAACGTTCTCACTGATCGCGCTGATTTTTTTATCGCAGCTAAATTACTCATTACAATTTTCCGAACTCTCCCAATATAAATATTATCTGCGGAGCAAATTTTATGACTGTTAGCGTTTATCCGCGAATTCTGCGTGAAAGATCAAAAGCGTTCTCGCTGATCCCGCTGATTTACGCAGAACATTATAGTTTTTTATCTGCGGCTTTTATCTGCGTTTATCCGCGAAATCTGCGTGAAAGAACAAAAGCGTTCTCGCTGATCCCGCTGATTTACGCAGACATTATAGTTTTTATCTGCGGCTTTTATCTGCGTTTATCCGCGAATTCTGCGTGAAAGATCAAAAGCGTTCTCGCTGATCCCGCTGATTTACGCAGAGCATTTTAGTTTTTATCTGCGGCTTTTATCTGCGGTTATCCGCGAATTCTGCGTGAAAGATCAAAAACGTTCTCGCTGATCCCGCTGATTTACGCAGAACATTATAGTTTTTATCTGCGGCTTTTATCTGCGTTCATCTGCGAATTCTGCGTGAAAGGACAAAAGCGTTCTCGCTAATCCCGCTTATTTACGCAGAGCATTTTAGTTTTTATCTGCGGCTTTTATCTGCGGTTATCCGCGAAATCTGCGTGAAAGATCAAAAGCGTTCTCGCTGATCCCGCTGATTTACGCAGAACATTATTAGTTTTTTATCTGCGGCTTTTATCTGCGGTTATCCGCGAAATCTGCGTGAAAGAACAAAAGCGTTCTCGCTAATCCCGCTGACTTACACAGAACATTTTAGTTTTTATCTGCGGCTTTTATCTGCGGTTATCCGCGAAATTCTGCGTGAAACCCTTTACAATTTGTTAACAATTCTAACAATACCTTTATTTATGTCATCTAAATTAAAATTAACTAATATCCCTAATTTTAGATCAGTGAGTCTTAAGGTATGTTAGCAATTGCTTATGATGAACAGGCGCCAAAGCTTCAACCGATTTAATCTCGACAATTACTAAACCATCTACAACTAAATCCAGTCTAAATCCAAGTTCGACTGATTGATCTTCATACACAACCGGAAGAGCTACTTGAGTTTTTACATTTCGCCCAAGTTTCCTTATCTCATAAGCCAGCGCCTTCTCATAAACGGATTCCAACAGTCCCGGACCAAGATTATTGTATACTTTAAAAATAGCTCCTCTAATATCATAAGATATATCGTTTTCTTTAACCATAAGTATATTTAAGTAGTTAATTATACGCTAAAGCAAAAACGTTCACGCCAATTTAAGCAGAATTATTTCATCTTTGTATCTGCGGCTTTTATCTGCGTTCATCCGCGAATTCTGCGTGAAAGACAAAAGCGTTCTCGCTGATCCCGCTGATTTACGCAGAGCATTATAGTTTTTTATCTGCGGCTTTTATCTGCGTTTATCCGCGAAATCTGCGTGAAAGTACAAAAGTATTATTTTTAATATAAATTTCTCATTTCTCAAACTGAAGCTTCACAAGAATTTCCGCAATCCTCTCTGCGGCTTTACCGTCCCATAACTCGGGCACACTTCCCTCTTTCTTCTTGCCGCCCAAAACATCCAACGCGGCTTTTTCAGCTTTTTCAAGATCATTCCCGAGAAGCTGATTCGTTCCGACTTCCACAGTAGAAGGACGCTCAGTATTTTTTCTAAGAGTTATACACTGTACCCCTAGATAAGTACTCTCTTCCTGAATGCCGCCGCTGTCTGTTATTATCAACTCTGCGTTTTTCATCAAAGCCAGAAAATCCAGATATCCTATCGGATCGGTGAGTATAATATTTTCGCTCAAATGAGACGAAATATTAAAACGATCCAGATTGTTTTTTGTACGCGGATGGATCGGGAATATTACCTTCCGCTTTTCCGCTACATTATTCAGTAAGTTAAACAACTTTTTCAACTCTTCAGGCTCATCCACATTACTCGGTCTGTGCAATGTAACAAGAACATAATTAGAAGCCTCTACACTATATTTTTCCAGTGTCTCATCATCCTTAGTCTTTTCCAAAAAGTGAACGAGACTGTCAATCATCACATTTCCTACGAAGAAAACCTTTTCATCGGGTACGCCTTCCCTCTTCAGATTTTCCATCCCGCTCTTTTCTGTAATGAAAAGATAATCAGCGATCGCATCCGTAAGAAGCCTGTTTATCTCCTCGGGCATATGCCTATCGTTACTTCTTAGTCCCGCTTCCACATGGACTGTCTTAATATGAAGTTTGACGGCAGTTAGACTGCAGGCTATAGTTGAATTAACATCGCCGACAACTATAACGAGATCCGGTTTTTCCTCAAGAAGAACTTTTTCGAATTTCATCATAACATTTGCGGTCTGCTCAGCGTGCGATCCGCTTCCTACTCCCAGATAAAAATCGGGTTTAGGCAGTTCCAATTCGTCAAAAAATACCTTACTCATTTTCTCATCGTAATGCTGACCCGTATGGCATATTAAATGCTCAACATTATCATACTTTTTAAACGCTCTGTGTATGGGCGCGACTTTCATAAAATTAGGCCTTGCGCCCACTACTGAAATTATTTTCATACTTTACCTTATCGTTTTATTTGTTTACAATTTAACTCTTTATATAAAAAATCAAAAATTTTTGATTAGTTTTTAACATTCTTTGAAAGAACAAAAGCGTTCTCGCTGATCCCGCTGATTTACGCAGAGCATTTAGTTTTTATCTGCGGCTTTTATCAGCGTTCATCTGCGAATTCTGCGTGAAAGAACAAAAGCATTCTCGCTGATCGCGCTGATTTACGCAGAGCATTTTAGTTTTTATCTGCGGCTTTTATCTGCGTTCATCTGCGAATTCTGCGTGAAAGAACAAAAGCATTCTCGCTGATCCCGCTGATTTACGCAGAGCATTTTAGTTTTTTATCTGCGGCTTTTATCAGCGTTCATCTGCGAATTCTGCGTGAAAGACAAAAGCATTCTCGCTGATCCCGCTGATTTACGCAGAGCATTTTAGTTTTTTATCTGCGGCTTTTATCAGCGTTCATCTGCGAATTCTGCGTGAAAGAACAAAAGCGTTCTCGCTGATCCCGCTGATTTACGCAGAACATTTTAGTTTTTATCTGCGGCTTTTATCTGCGTTTATCCGCGAAATCTGCGTGAAAGAACAAAAGCATTCTCGCTAATCCCGCTGATTTACGCAGAGCATTTTAGTTTTTATCTGCGGCTTTTATCAGCGTTCATCTGCGAATTCTGCGTGAAAGAACAAAATTATTCTCGCTAACCCCGCTGATTTACGCAGAACATTTTAGTTTTTATCTGCGGTTTTTATCTGCGTTTATCTGCGAAATCTGCGTGAAATAAAAAAAGCGGCCATCAGCCGCTTTTGAAATGTTTTAACAAAAAACTTAAACTACTTCCCTTTCAGCAACTCCAGGTATTGAGGAGATCCTTTAACAGGGAAATCCTGAGGATCATATTCAGGTATTATATTTTTTAATTTATGCTTTATCGTGTAATTATTTTGGAATGAGAGTTCAAACGATAGATCATCAATATTAAAGTTTAGATCTTCGCAAATAAAGTTCGAAGCATTTGCAGCAATCAATATTTTCTCATGATAAGTTTTCTCGTAAGATTCCCCTTTAATAAATAATTCCTCATACAGTTTTTCGCCGGGTCTAAGTCCGGAATATTCAATTTTAATTTCACTTTCGGTAAAACCGGACAATTTAATTACATCTTTAGCCAGATCTGAAATCTTTACCGGATCACCCATATCTAACATAAATATTTCTCCACCGTTTCCCAAAGTAGAAGCCTGTAGGACAAGCTGAACGGCTTCCGGTATTGTCATAAAGTAACGGATAATATCGGGATGAGTAATTGTAACCGGACCTCCCGAAGCTATTTGCCTCTTAAAGGTATGTAGTACCGAGCCTCTGCTTCCTAGTACATTACCGAATCTTACGGCGCCGAACTTTCTGCCCGTACGTTTTGCGGCATCCAATACAATCATCTCCGCCACTCGTTTTGTAGCTCCCATTACGTTTGTCGGGTTTACAGCTTTATCTGTTGATATATAAGTAAAAGAATCAGTTTCAAATTCAATTGATAATTCTACTAAATTTCTGGTTCCGATAATATTATTTGATACAGCCTCTGCCGGATTTGCCTCCATTAACGGTACATGTTTATGCGCGGCGGCATGAAATACTATTTCAGGTCTGTATTCATTAAACACAGCGCTAAGTCTATCTTTGAACCGAAGATCTGCTATTTTGGATGTTAATTTCGTCTTAATATTATTTGCGACAGCTCGCCTTCTCAATTCGTTTTCAATATCAAATATCGAGTTCTCACCATGACCAAGCAATATTATTTCTTTCGGCTCGCTCTTTAAAATCTGCCTTGACAATTCACTCCCTATTGAACCGCCTGCTCCCGTTATCAAAATTCTTCTATTTTTTAGCGAACGGTTAACCGCAATAACATCTGTTTTTATAGGATCTCTTCTTAATAAATCTTCTACTTGTATCTTCCTTATGGTATTTATATTTACTTTACCATTCAATATTTCAAATATTCCCGGAACTGTTAAGGTTTCCACATCACTTTTTTCACAAAGCATTGCTATTTTTCTTATAACTTTTCCGGAAGCTGTAGGCATTGCTATTATAGCTTTTTTTGCATTAGTAATCTTTACTATATCAGGTATTGACGAAGTTGTTCCAAGTACCTGAACACCTCTTATCCTCATATTTTTCTTTAAGCGGTCGTCATCTGCAAAGGCTACAGGTATTAAACCGATCTGCGGATTCCTCTGCATCTCCTGTACGATAGCTATTCCGGCTTGCCCCGCACCTATTACAATTACATTATTTCCCTTACTTCCCTTTTTAAATCTTTCATTAGCTCGTTCAAATAGTCTTATACTGAATCTTAAGGTTGATATCAAAGAAACGGCAATTATTCCATCGATTAAAGTTATTGAAAGAGGAAGACCGGCAAGATCTAAAAATCCGATTTGTCTTAAATTTAGATAAACTATCGACTGAATAGTTACAGCCACTGTTCCAATTACATATAAACGCGCCATTTCATCAATACTGGCGGAGTTCCAAAATCTTCTGTACAAGCCAAAAATATAAAAAACAAATAGTTTAATTGATAAAAACAGGATTGTAGCCTCGACAAGACCTTTTCCGTACAACACCAAGTCAAGATTTGCGTCCAAACGTAGATAAAGAGCCAGAAATGGAGTAAGAGCAAGTATTACAAAATCGATTATTAGAAAATGCCTGTTTCTTAAACCTTTTGTTACATCGTGTAAAAATTTATACGGCATTACTTCTCCATAAATTTTAAATCTTATTGTACGTTTCTTTGAAGATGGAAATTATTCTCTTCATCTCATTAGCATCAAGATTCGTACCAGAAGGTAAACATAAACCGTTATTGAACAATTTTTCCGAAACACCATTTACGTATTTCGGATAATTTTGAAAAACAGGCTGAAGATGCATCGGTTTCCATAAGGGACGCGAATCAATATTTTCAGCTTCAAACTTCTTCCGAATTACTTCCCTTGTAATTCCTCCGCTTTCTTCCGGTACAATAGTAGTACAAGAAAGCCACATATTTGAAAAACTTTCTTCATTTTCTTTTAAAAATTTTACTCCGGGCAAATCTTCTAAATTTTCTCTGTATATAGCGTTAATTTCTCTTTTTCTTTTTACTCTTTCATCCAATACTAACATCTGCCCCCTGCCTATTGCGGCGCATACATTGCTTAATCTGTAGTTGTACCCTATCTCTGTATGCTGATAATGCGGTGCGGGATCTCTGGCTTGTTCTGAGAGGAATTTGGCTTTGTCTGCATAATACTTGTCGTCTGTAATTATTGCTCCGCCGCCCGAAGTTGTAATTATTTTGTTCCCGTTGAAAGATAAGATACCAATTTTTCCAAAAGTCCCAAGATGTTGTTTATTATAAGTAGACCCAAGCGCCTCGGCGGCGTCTTCAATAACCGGTATTTCATAACGTTCGGCAATTTCCATTATTTCATCAATTTTAGCGGGCATTCCATATAAATGGACTAAAATGATCGCCTTTGGCTTCTTTCCTTTCGATATTCGATCTTTAATAGCCTCTTCCAACAACACAGGATCCATATTCCACGTTTCTTCTTCGCTATCCACAAAAACAGGAACCGCTCCCTGATACAAAATTGGATTTACAGAACCGGAAAATGTAAATGTAGATACTAAAACTTCATCGTCTCTTTTAACTCCCAGCATAATTAATGCAAGATGAATTGCAGCCGTCCCGGAGCTTAATGCTGTAGAATATTGTGCATGTGTGTAATTACACAAGTCTTCTTCAAATCCGTTTACATGCGGACCTAAAGGCGCTATCCAGTTCAAATCAAACGCCTCTTTAACAAATTTCAACTCTTCCCCGCCCATATGAGGCGATGAGAGCCAGATTTTTTCTTGTACTACTCATTTGCTAACCTTTGTCTATAATTATTTTTTATTTTTATTTATTTGATATGTTTAGAGCAAAGCGCAGAGAGCAGAGCGCATAGCGGAAAAGTCTTAATGCATAGAGCAAGGGGCTAAGCGCTAAGGACTAAGCGCCGCGCGATAAAAATTTATAATTTATTCTTAAAAGTAGTTATTTGCCTGCTTAAATGATCCAATCGTTCAAGTAAACCATCCAATTTTTCTTCTTTGAGCAAATCTCTTCTGTTTAATATCAAAAGTATATTGGCGTTTTCAAAAAGTGAACGTCGCGCAAAATTTAGAAACTGCTTAAATTCCTTATTTGACGTTGATCCTGAACCCTCAGCAATATTATTTGACATTGATAAACCCGAACCTCTTAATTGTTCCGCAAATCTGAAAAGCTTTCTCTTTTCAAGATCGTCGGCAATGTCAAAAAGGTCATCTGAAATATCTATCGACTTCTGCCATATCACTAAATCCTGAAATCTAAATTTCACCATAATACTTCCTGCCCTTTACGTTCTGTTATTACGCTCTGCTCCCTGCGCTTTGCTCTCTGCGCTCCTCTAATCCACTTATCGCTTTCTCCCTTATCCCTATCATATCCACTAATCAACTGATCTTCTCAAAACCCGTATCTCACCGCTGTCCTCATCTCCGTAAACTTATAATCCTCAACATCCAGCAGGTTATTTGCGCCCCAGGCATTGCTATTGGTTACGCTGAATTCATAGAAAAGATTATTTAGAATTTCATAGCTGAATGAAAGTCCGGTAGAAAAGTAATAGCTTTTACCGCCGTAAAGAAATGTCTGATGATCCTGGTAAATTGGTTCCGAGATATCTACAAAATCCCCTTTCCTTGTATACTCAAACTCCGCCCTGACAATTGATCTTGAAAAAGGAAAATAAACAAGCCTTGTAAAAAGCTGGTCCGCATTGCTCCCTATCCAGTGACCGAGCTGATATCCGTAGCTTGCATAAGTCTGCGCGTCGTCCGAATGCTGGTATGCAAATGGATTTATCCTCGTATATTCCAACTGCAGATCAAGATTATCAAATCCCAGCCCGCTTACAAATGCGCCGAAACTATATGCAAATGATAACGGTCTTGATGCATATTTTACCAGACTCAATTCATCAATATAAATTGTTGCGTCCAGCCTTATATTTATACCGGGAATATTATAACTGAGAGAAGAAAAAAGCTGCGCGTTTCCGGCGGCTTCGTCTTTGTAGGTTAAATAATGATCCGCAATTCTGAAAAATAAAACCGGCACAAGATAAATAGATTCAAACCGGTCGCTGTAAATTACCGATTCGCCGATGCTGAAGCGTAAATCTTTAAATGGAAGTAATGATATAATGTGCGAAACATAAAATTTATCCACTACCTGAATATGATATCTCGTTCCGCCCGTCTGCCTGTATGTGGAAGGATCCAATACTTTTGAATACAACTCGCCGTGAATATACTGAAAACTCGAGCCATTCTGCGGGATATATCTTTGAGCCTTAATTGAGGAAAAGGAGGCGCTTTATCCCCTAAAATAATTTTCCGTTATATCCCGTTCCCCAATAATTATAATCTTTAGCGAGCGAAACATTCCCCCACTTCCAGGAAAATGTAATATTGCCGGTCGTTCTGTCGAAGTTAAAAGAATTTGTTTCCTTCCTGCCGACCGCAAACGCTATTCCTTTTCTTGCCGGAAAAATCTATTGAAGTGAATTTGCTGTAATTAGTTATAGATATATCATTAAATTTAAGATCATACGAAAAATTACTGCCAATACTCCCGAATGAACTTAAACCGTTCCAGTATTCAAATGATGGAATTTCATCTTTTCTAAAAACGTATCCCAGTCCGCCGTCGAACTGCAGATTGAGATTAAGCAGAGAATCTTTATAGCTGAAAAACTGATAAATACCCGAATTGTCTTTCCCGAGGAATGTAGTTTCTTTTTCTTTGGCTTGATCTATATGAGAAGAATACTGCCTTAAATAATAATCAAGATCCGCTTTTTCGGTTTCGCTTAATTTTTCTCTCTTCTTTTCCAGTTCTTCTAATTTCTCTGCAATCAACTGCCTTGAATAAGGTTTCTGATGATGATTAAGTTCTATCAACCCTTTAACTTCAAGTCTTTCTAAAAAATAATATACATCTTCATTATTTAGAAAATTATTCTGAAGAAATATGCTGAACATATTATTAAAATATATAAAAAACTAAATAACTGGACTTTCACTTAAACTACATTTCCTCTCAAATTTATTCTTTCTTGTCTCGGCGAAGTGTAGTAGAAACGGAGCCGGATTACTTCCTGTCGCGGCGTAGTCGAAGACGAAGCCGGATGCTCTAATCCACTCAACCACTTATCCACCTGCTTTTACTCCCTGCCCCTCGCTCTTAGCTCCACGCCCCTTTATCTCGGCGAAGCTGCAACTACGAAGCCGGATTCTTTCTTGTCGCGGCGTAGTCGAAGACGAAGCCGGATTCTTTCTTGTCGCGGCGTAGTCGAAGACGAAGCCGGATGCTCTAATCCACTCAACCACTTATCCACCTGCTTTTACTCCCTGCCCCTCGCTCTTAGCTCCACGCCTCTTATCTCGGCGAAGCTGCAACTACGAAGCCGGATTCTTTCTTGTCGCGGCGTAGTCGAAGACGAAGCCGGATTCTTTCTTGTCGCGGCGTAGTCGAAGACGAAGCCGGATTCTTTCTTGTCGCGGCGTAGTCGAAGACGAAGCCGGATGCTCTAATCCAATCTATGAGTTGAACACAAAATCAACTTAACTATTCAGAAGAGTATATTTTTAATTTACTAATGGACGGATACGAATTTTATCTTCGCTGGCTACAATGAAATGATTTAATATTTTTTCTTTTGGAAAATCTAAAATAGCTTTTATAACATTTATCTTTAAAGCCGGAGATTCATCTCTTATACGTAACAGGATAACAGCAGGCGGCGGAAGCTCAGTTCTGAATACTAAATACCCAAAATCTTTATCGCTGGTAACAATGATGCGATCATCCTGGTATCCAAGATTAAAAAGAAAAGTATCATCTCTTGACGGATAAAGTTCTGTTACTGATTTTGTATCGTATCCCTGGCTGCGCAAATATTTAACTACGCTATAACCAATATTTTCGTCGACAAGAAATTTCATTATTGCCCAATTATCGGATAAACTTCTTCATTTTGAACAAGCTTTTCAGCATACAGTAATGCTTCTTGAATATCTTCTTTTTTTAAAGTCGGATATTCTTGAATAATCTGCTCATCCGTCCAGCGCTGTGCCACTAATTTTAAAATAAGTTCCACCGGAAACCGAGTTCCGCGGATTATTGGTTTTCCTGCCAGTATTGCTGTGTTTATTTCTATATGCGCTAATTGAATCATAATATTTTCCCAGTTTTCTTGCAATTTCATCAAATATAATGAAAAATATTTAGATAATTATCTTAATCATACGCCTTAAATTACCCGGTAATAAGCGCGACAAAGAAATTTTACTAATTTAATTTTTCCAAAGTTTCTGATATTTATTGATCTTATTAAATAATTGAGTAATTTTTTCTTCGTCTATCTCTTCTATTGAAAAAACGCCCTCATCTTCTATTTTAAGATCCTTATTATTTACATTCTCCAAAAATGTGTAACTTCTTTTTACTACATTTATGCTAATCTCACTATCTCTTATCTTTATTATAATAACAGGCTTAATCTTGGAATAGGTTTCGTATCTTTTATTAATATCTGCCCCTTTAAGCTCTATAGTTGTTTTTTTCGGGAATGTCTGAGAAGTTATATCTCCATTTGAAAAATTATTTATAACTGATCCACTTTATCATTTATCTGTTTATATAGAACATTTTCGTTTTCTGTCATTTTTTTCCTTTTACTTTGAACTTTTTACTTCGTCCTTTACCCACACATCCACTCAGCCACACATCCACTTTATCTCGGCGTAATCGCTTTGGGACGAAGCCGGACGCTCTTTGCATGTATCAATCAATAAGCCGGGAGTTTCCAATTCTTTACCTTTAGATCTTTTTCACTTTCATCCCAAACTGAAATTGTCAACAGTTCATCTTTTACTTTTTCAAATTTATCATCATTCTCAAATGACGTTATGGGAGTAATTGAGATTAAAACGTTTCTATCTTTGAATTTTTCTAATTCCTTTATTCTTAAGACAGACGATTTTACTTTTCTTTTTACTTTTATTGATTCCATCGATTCCTCAATTAAAGATCAGTTTAAAATAGGTAAATTTCTGCTAAATAAACTGCGTATTTTCCCTTTTTCTGCCGCAGGCATGGCTTTGCCACTTTTTACTTATCTTCTTATCCACACAACCACTTATCCACCTGTTTTTTCCCTTGCTCCAGGCTCTCTGCTCTAAACCACTCAAACACTTATCCACTTGCTTCATGCTCTTTTTTCATTCAAAATGACTATTTAATACTTTCTGAGCTTTTTCTAAAATTTGTTCTTTATATTTTCTTTTTCCGATCAACTGGCATTCTGCTCCTTCATAAATACTCCAGGCTTTTAAATTTTCTTTTACAATAGTGCCTGGATTTACAATAACTCCTTCTCCTATTTTAACTCCTGGATAAATAATTGAATTCGCGCCTATAAATGTAAGATTACCAATTTCAACTTTTCCTCTATTAATATTTCTAAATTCAGCGGGTATAGAAGGAGTAAAAAGATTTTCACCAAAATATCATCAGTGCCAGATATTATTTTCGCGCCATAAGAAATTTCAACAAAATTGCCAATAGTTACTTCACCGCCTCCGGTTATCATAGAGTAAGGAGCCAAGTGTGCATATTTACCAATCTTTATATATTTAGAAGCGAGAATAAAGCAAAAGTCACTTATTATTGCCTTATCTTCTAAAAAAATATTTTCAGGATGAATTATTTTGGCTAAAGGATATACGACGGAATCGTTGCCAAAATATAAAAAGTTTGTTGTCATTTATTTATCTTTTGGTTTTGCTATTATTCTTTCTTTATATCTGTAAAAAACTACTTCATCATCGATAACGTTATTATGTAAAACCATACCGGCTGCTATTTTGTTACCATTTCCTACTGAAACACCAGGAATAGTAGCGCTGTTAATTCCAAAAAGATTATTATCTCCGACCTTAGTGAATCCAGAAAAACATACATTTGGACTAACAAAATTAAAATCTCCGATAATAGTATCATGCCCTAAACTGCAGCGTGAGTTTAACATAGTAAAATCCCCTACTTTCACATTTGGACCGATATTAACCATTGGAGCAACTACAATTCCTTCACCTAATTTAGCCGATGGAGATATATACGCTGTAGGATGAATTATAGATAAGAAATTTGCTCCTCTACTTGAAAAATCTTTAACAAACAATCTTCTATACTTTAAATTTGCAATCCCAATGATATAATGTATATTTTTTCTTACTTGATGTTCCTTAATACCGCCTAATAAAGGAGCATGTAAACTATATGAAGAGTAATTATCGTAACTATCGTCAAGGAATCCAATAACTTCTATTTCATTTGATAAAGAAGTAAAATTTATGTATTCGTTTATTTCGGCGCCATGTCCTCCCGCGCCAATAATAATAACTTTTTTCTTCATCTTGCTGTATAACCTCCATCAATTACTATGTTTGTTCCCGTTATCCATCTAGAGGCGTCCGATAAAAGAAAGGTACACAAGTATGATACATCTTCAGGCTTACCAAGACCTAAAGGATGAAGTTCTATTATTTTATCCGTTGATTCTTGAGATCTGCTGTAAAAAGCATTTGCGCTCATAGGCGATTCCACTACACCTGGAGAAACAGTATTAACTCTTATACCTCTTTTTGCCAATTCCAAAGACATGGATTTAGCGCCTGCAATTAAAGCGCCTTTTGTCGTACTGTAGATTGTCTTTCCTACTTCACCTACAACACCCATTACAGAACTTATAAATATTATACTTCCCGATGAATTAAAATATTTTTTACTAACTGCTGTTTTTGTCAAATTAAATGCGGAAGCAACATTTATGTTAAAGAGTTCATTAAGTTTTTCAGGATTTGAAAGTTTAAGAGGCAGTGTTGTTGAAACGCCTGCAGAATGAATTATTCCGTCAAGTTTACCATATCTTTGATTAACTTCTTCAACAGTATTATTTACTTTATCGTATTCTGTAAGATCGAGGAAAAATGCCTGTTCTTTTGATATTCCTAATAGATTCTTAATTTCATTAAGTCTTTTCTCGTTCCTCCCGGTTATGATAACTTTAGCTCCTAGCTCAAAACAAGTTAAGGCGCATTGCTTTCCTATACCGGAAGAAGCGCCCGTAACTAATATTAATTTATCTTTGAGTGAGAAAGGGTTATTATTTTCCATCAACTTTATACTTCCACCAGATCGCTGATTTTACAATCCACAAGATTAATAAATGATGTTGCCCAGGACAAACCGACTCCAAAGCCGGAAAGTAATATTTTCTTTTCACCTTCTAATTTATTCTGCAGTTGAGTTACAATAGTAAGAGGGATTGAAACTGATGATGTGTTGCCGAATTTTTCTATGGACATCGGAACTTTTTCTTTCTCTAATTTCATCTTTCTTACAAGATAACTGTTCATGAAGTTATTAGCCTGATGAAAAACGAAAAAGTCAAATTCCGATATTTCTCTTTAGTTTTTTCGAGAAGACCTTTAATATCTCTTGGAACTTCTCTTATTAAAAAGTTGAAAACATCGCTCCCATTCATATAACCCTGTTCGTCTGATCTAATATTTCCGTATTCATCAACTACTTTTTCTTTCACGGTTTCAGGCGAACTGGGGTTTCTATAACCTCCGGCTTTAACGTGTATTAATTCTGCTCTTGACCCGTCCGAATTAAGCGTAAAATAACTATCTCCATATTTTTCATCCTTTTCCACTATTGCCGCAACGCCCGCGTCTCCAAACAGAAATGCGACCTGACGGTCTTTTGGCGAATATACTTTAGATCTTGTTTCACCGTCTAAAATTAATATTTTTCTAAAGGATGGCTGCCGGATCATAGAGTAAGCAATCGACATTCCATAAATGAATCCGGAGCAGCCAATATTCATATCGAATGCAATAGTTGACTTTGGAAGGCCCAGCCTATCCTGTAGAGTAATTGCTGTAGCCGGCATTCTATAATCAGGTGTCTGAGATATAAAAATTAAAGCATCAATTTCAGATCTATCTATTTTTAAATCTTCAAAAAGTTTTTCTGCCGCTGTAAAACATAAATCAGAGGAACATGTTTTACTATCCGTGAACCTTCTTTCGTAAATTCCGGTTTTCTCAACTATTTCGACAACATCTTCTTTGGGAAAATACTCTGTATATTCCAGATTATTGATAATCCTCTTAGGTACAGCCGCTGCCATCCCTTTAATACCGATACTACTAAATTCTTGAAATGCCATTAATTCTCTCTTCTTTTTTCAACTTCCAACATTAAATCTTCTACTGTTTTTATGTTAGCAAGATCTTCAGATTCTATTGCAACTTCATATCTTTCGTCTAACATAGCTATTAAAGTTAATTGAGCTAAAGAATCCCATTCCGGATAATCCCTGAATTTGTCTGATAAATTAACTTCTCTATCTTCAATTTCAAGCGTATCCTTTAAATCTTCAATAAATTTTTCCTTCATTTTAATCTCCATAAATTACTTTTTATTTATTATTACCTTCAAATGGTTTCATTGTAGTTAATTCGGATGAATTAATTCCTTCTCTGAAAACAACTTTTTTTATTGTGAAAAATAGAATTTTCATATCTAATATAAAATTATAATTATCCACATAATAAACATCTAATTCAAATTTATCAGCCCAATCTAATTTATTTCTCCCCTTAATTTGAGCTAATCCGGTAATTCCCGGTTTTACTTCATGTCTTCTTGCTTGTCTTGGTGTGTAATTTTTAAGATATTTTACTAAAAGTGGTCTTGGACCTACTAAACTCATATCTCCTTTTAGTACATTTATGAATTGGAGAAGTTCGTCTAATGAAAAATTTCTTATATATTTACCTAATTTAGTGATCCTTTGATTATCAGGTAGGAGACTTCCGTATTCATCTTTTTTATCACTCATAGTTTTAAATTTAATAAGATTAAATATTACTTCATTCTTACCCGGTCTTGGTTGAATAAATACAGGATTTCTTTTAAATCAAATAAATAAAGTAATATATAAGAGAAGCAGAATGGGAGAAATAAATATTAAGATAATAATACTCCCGAATAAATCCATTAACCTTTTTATTTTATTATACATTTTTAACAAATTCTAATGCATTTTTTGAAGTGAATTTTTCTGAAGCACGAAATGAATTTTCAGCGAACGTAGAATACAGGTTTTTATCATTTTTTAAAGCTGATATAAAATCAGCTATTTCATTTAATTTATCTGATGAAAATACTCGTCCTATCTTTAATGAATTTATTAATTCCGCTAAGGATGAATCCTCTTTACAAATTCCTAATATTGGTACCCCAACTGACATAAAATTAAATGTTTTACTCGGAATACTTAAATCTGCTGCTTCAGTACCTAATGTAATTACGGCTAAATCAGCAGAGGATAAAGTAAATGGTAATTTCTCAGTTGGCTGCCATGGGAGTAATATGATATTCTTCAAGTCCGTTTCGAGAATAATATTTTTTATTTTTACGTACTTGTCACCCTGACCAATAATCAGAAAAAATATTTTATTGTCTTTTATCTTCTTAGCAAGTTCTATCATAACTTCTACGTTATGAGTTTTGCCTAAATTTCCTGAGTACATAACGATAAATTTATTATCTAAACCTAGTTCTTTTATGAACCCATTTTCTTCTTTTTTCACCGGCTTTAGAAACTCATTATCTGACCAAACCGAAACAACTTTTATTTCTTTTTTACCCGCATAATCTTCTAATTTATTTTTCATTCCTTGCGAGATGGTAAAAATTCTATCTGCTTTCCTAAAAACGTATTTATTGACTCTAACCCACAATTTTGTGATTATTGAAGTTTCTTTTAAAATAATTGTATTCTACAAGGGCATTTGGGTATATATCATATACAAGTAAATTGTATTTATTTTTACAGAAGAGAGGAATAAAAACAGAAAACGGAGGATTAGTTACCAAAAACAGATCACTTTTCCGATATTTTGTTTTTATTAAAAAAAGAGATTTAATAAAAGCTAAAAACCATGATTTTATTCTCTGCAGATTTGAATCCCTTTTATATTCGGGCAACCATTCAACTTTTACTTTTTCATCCAAAATTTTGCTTCTTGGATTTAAACATCCAGTCATCAATACCAATTCTTGATAATGTTTTGCAAAGGCATTGACAATATCAATCATCAGATGGCCGGAACTTTGGTTTAAGAATACGATCAAAGATTTCTTCATAATTAATTTGTTGATTTAGGACTACTTTTAGAGATTATTTTTTTATACAAATTTAGATAATCTTTATATCTATCCTCTTGATTGAAATATTCATTAGCTCTATTTTTACAATTAGATGAGAAAATATTTTTCTCTTTTGATACAATAAATTCAATGGCTTGAGATAAAGCCTTAATGTTTCCCTTCTCTACTATTATTCCAGTTTCTCTATCAATCGCTTCCGGACTGCCCCCAGTATTATAAGTTATCACAGGAGTACCACAAGCAAGTGCTTCTAAATTAGTAGTCGGGAAATTATCCTGATAAGTAGGATTAACAAAAACTGTTGCTTTATTATACCAATCAACTAGTTGTTCTAAACTTTCAGTTCTTTTTATTCCTAAAATGCCAGAGGGTAAATTATTTATTTGTATATTTGATAACCCAATCAGTACTATTTCATATGATTCATCTAATAACTTTCTTAGTTCTAAAAAGTCTTTTAATCCTTTCCTTTCATTCCAAATATTAGCAACACCAAGGATAATTTTGTTTTTTGTTTGATATAATTCCTCTTTAATCCTAAAAACATTAAGATTAACTCCATTATTAATTAAACTGACTGGAATATCTTTTAAAAAAGATCGCTTTACTAAATGTTTAAGCCATTCTGAATGTACAACGATATGTAAATTTGATAGATTTGAATAAAGTGATTTTTTAATTGTAAAATTATTTTCTGAATTATCAAAAAAATAACTTGAAGGATAAGCTTTAAGTTTAGGACAAGAATAACAACCTTTTTTCCATTTTTCGCAATTAATA
>CAWGET010000007.1:0-198121 GCA_963821715.1 uncultured Melioribacteraceae bacterium | reverse complement strand
AGCCGCATCCGCCTGATCACCCACCGCAGCTTCGGTTTCCACTCCGCCGCGCCCCTCATCGCCCTCATCCACCTCTGCTGCGCCGAACCACCATCGACCTGCCGCGATGAACCCCCCGCCAAAACGACCGGAGCGCCTGCTTTCCGTGCGAGGGCGCGTCCGCCGGACTGCTCCTCCTCGTCCATTCCGACAGCAGGGCTCGTCCTCGAGCCGGCCGCTGCTTCTGCCTCGATGCAGCAGCGCGGCCGGCGCGCGGTCGGATCCTTGTCGCACTGCCGCGGGTCGTCCATGGCGGAAGTGCTCGGGAATGTCCCCTGACCGCCTTGGTGTATTGTGTCGCGGCGGCCTGGTGACCTCGTTGCTTCTCCAGACCGGCGGGCGTAGTCTCGCGCACCAAGTTCCCTACCCCACGGAGGTCCTCCATGACCACCGCCGGCATCCTCCCTGACGCCGGCACCGAGCTTCGGGAGGGTTACGCCAAGTCGGCGACCTGGACCTGCATTACGTCGAGGCCGGCGACGGGCCGCTGGTCGTTCTGCTGCACGGCTTCCCGGAGTTCTGGTTCGGCTGGCGGCAACAGATCACGCCGCTCGTGACGGCGGGTTTTCGGGTGGTCGCCCCCGACACTGCGCGGCTACAACCTGTCATCGAGGCCTGAGGGCTTCGAGGCCTACGCCGCCGACCTGCCCGCCGACGACATCCGCGGTCTCATCGGCGACTCGGTGCGGAGTCCGCGCTGTTGGTCGGTCACGACTGGGGCGGAACATCGCCTGGGCCATGGCGATGAACCACCCCGAGGTGGTCGACCGACTCGCCATCCTGAACGCGGCCCATCCGCGGCGGCTCCAACGAGGGACTGCACACCCGAGTCAGCTCTTGAGGTCCTGGTACTTCTTCTTCTTTGCAGTTACCGGGGCTGCCCGAGGACGTGGCGCACGCCAGAGACTGGCACTTCTTCAGACACTTCCTGCAGACGCGAACCCGCCGTACAAGCCTAGGATATCGAGCTACGTCGAGGCGTGGTCCCAGCCAGGGGCAGCGGCGGGATGATCAACTACTACCGCGCCGCGGTAAGACTGTCCCAGAAGGAGCCGAGCAAAGATTCGCCCGGTTCCGGCGCCG
The DNA here is from genome assembly GCA_963821715.1 of uncultured Melioribacteraceae bacterium. GTDB lineage: Bacteria > Bacteroidota > Ignavibacteria > Ignavibacteriales > Melioribacteraceae > CAWGET01. The sequence goes on along the minus strand of CAWGET010000007.1, from coordinate 196,999 downwards.
ACACTGGTCATCTGGGGAGAGGGCGATCGTACCTCGGCCGCACCTCGCCAGCCGCACGCGACGACGTGCCCGATTCGACCGGTCGAGGCCTGGCCGAGGCGTCGCACTGGGTGCATCACGACGAGGCTGAACGAGTCAACCAACTGCTCATCGACTTCTTCGCCCCCGCGGCATAGGCGCTTATTCTTATTCGGGACTTCTGCTTTCGTCGGAGGCTGTCCTGTGTAAATAGCACCGAAAAGAAGTTGCGCTCGCAACGTGGGGACGACCGGACTGACATCGGCTCCTGGGGTGGCGTCGTCCCACAAGCGCCGGCCTCACACCGCCAAGCGAGGGCTGTTGTCCCACGACTAATTGACGCACCTGTTCGTGGACCGGTTTGTGCAACAGCCACGTCGGAACCCGGGAGCCGGCGATACAACAAATACATTACTCAGCCAGGTTGTTTTAAATAATAACTTTGTTCCGCCGAATGAATTTGTCCAGAATATTCATAAAAATATGGTGGATATGGAGAAACAAAATGCGCAGAGACAGGGAACGCGTTTTGATGAACGGTCGGCTTTTGAAAGATTAAAACCGCAGGCAGAGTGGAATGCTAAATGGCAGATTATTATGGATAAACTTGCCGAGAAGGAAAATATTAAAGTTGAAGATTCCGACCTTGAAGAGTTAGCGGCTAAAGAAGCAGAAAAAACCGGCATCTCTCAAGATAAATTGATGAAATATTATAAAGAGAGCAACCGGGGCGCCGCAATTCTTGAAGATAAAGTAGTTCAATATTTAAAGGATAATAATAATCTTAAAGAAATTGACGCCGATGAAAAAGTAAAAAAAGATCAAGCTGAAAAGGAAAAAGCAGATCAATTGGTGAAGGAACTAGAAGAAAAGAAAGCAAAATTAGAAAAAGAATCCGCTGAAGAAAATTCAGAAGATAAAGGTTCGGATAAAGAAAAATCCGATGATAAAACTGAAGAAACAGAAAATAATAAAGACGCGAAAAGCGAAAAGGACAAGGAAAAAAATTAATGAAACCTGAAATTTATAATCAATTAGTGCCTTATGTAATAGAACAAACAGGACGCGGCGAACGCGGAATGGATATTTACTCCCGACTTCTCAGGGAAAGAATAATTTTTCTCGGAACCGCAATTGACGATCATGTTGCGAGTTTAACTATTGCGCAGCTTTTATTTTTGGAAGCCGAAGATCCGGGCAAAGATATTAATCTTTATATCAATTCTCCGGGAGGAAGCGTAAGCGCCGGACTTGCGATTTACGATACAATGAAATATATCAAATCGGACGTTTCAACAATTTGCGTTGGCCTGGCCGCGAGTATGGGAGCTGTTTTATTAGCGGGCGGCGCAGACAATAAACGCTCGTCTCTTCCCCATTCTAAAATAATGATCCATCAACCGTGGGTCGGCGGATTGCAAGGACAAACAGCGGACATTGAAATCCATGCTCGTGAAATGTTGAAAACAAGAGATACATTATATAAAATTTTAGCTGATCACACCGGGAAATCAATTGATCAAATAGCGAAAGATTGCGACAGAGATTATTTTCTAACATCTGAGGAAGCAAAAACTTATAAGCTTATTGATAATGTTCTTGAAAAAAGAATTATTCCCGGAAACAAAAAAGATGAAAATAAATAATTTTATTAGAAATATTATTTAAGTTTGAGGGGACGAAAGTCCCCTTTTTTAATTCTACAAATATGGAGATATAATGTTAAGAAGTTTTTCTGTTATCATTCTGTTAATCTTTAATGTTGTCCTTAATGGGCAAAGTAAAGAGTTTACAGCCGAAGATGTTGCTATAAGATCATATTCGGATTTGGTTCCTTCTAAATTGGAGATGCTCCAGTGGATCCCTAATTCCGATTTCTATTCTTTCGTTAGCAATGATGAATTAATTAGAGCCAGAATGAATATGAATGATGAGAGAATCATTTCATTAGAGGATTTTTCTAAAAAGGTTAAAAATACTGTCGGCAAAAATATTGCTTCATTCCCAAAATTGAAATGGACTGACGAACAAAATTTTTTGTTTCGTATATCAAATAATTTTTATTCCTTCAATGTGGAATCCAAAAAGATTTCCGTAATAGCGGAACTAGATGAAAACGCAGAAAATATCGAGCTTTCTCCAAATGATAAATATGTCGCTTATACAAAAGACAACAATCTCTTCATATCGATGGGTAATGACGAGATTAAACAAGTTACTAATGAATCCAAAAGCACAATCGTAAGCGGTAAATCAGTGCATCGGAATGAATTTGGAATTGACAAAGGGATTTTCTGGTCGCCCAATAATAATTATATAGCATTCTACAAAAAGGATGAATCGATGGTGACGGATTATCCTTTGGTTAATTTAAATGAAACTCCTGCTGAAGTAGATCTGATTAGATATCCAATGAGCGGTGCAATAAGTCATCAGGTAAAGATAGGAATCTACAGTGTAAATACCGGATCAACTGTTTATCTAAGAACAGGCGAACCGAAAGATCAATATTTAACCTCCGTTACCTGGAGCCCGGATGAACAATTTATTTATGTCGCCCATTTAAACAGGGCGCAGGATTATCTTCGCTTAATAAAATATAATTTCCGAACCGGGGATCCTGTAAAAGTTTTATTCGAAGAAGAAAACGAGAAATATGTTGAGCCTGAATATCCTTTATATTTTTTACCGAAAGATCCGAACAAATTCTTATGGCTTTCGAGAAGAGACGGATGGAAACATTTTTATCTTTATACTAACGAAGGCGATTTTGTTAATCGGGTAACAAAAGGAAATTGGGAAGTTACTTCCTTTGAAGGCTTTGACGCAGCAGGCGAAAACGTTTTCTTTCTTTCAACAAAAGAATCACCTGTCGAAAGACAGCTTTACAAAGCCGGAATTATTTCGACAAATATAAAAAAACTTACTGATGAACCCGGCATTCACAAAACCAAAGTCAATTCCATGGGAACACATTTTATCGATGAATATTCCAGTCTGGATGTTCCGAGAATAACCAAGTTAAAATCTTCCGACGGAAATTTGATAAAAACTTTACATAAAGCAGAAAATCCCATAAAAGATTATGCTTTGGGTGAAGTAAAAATTTTCCCGATAAAAAATGAGCATGGGGATTCGCTTTTCTGCCGAATGATTTATCCGGTTGATTTTGACCAGACGAAAAAATATCCGGTTGTATTTTATGTTTACGGCGGCCCTCACGCGCAGCTCGTTTTGAACAAATGGTATTTCGGAAGATACGATTTCTGGTTTCAGCAAATGGCGCAGAATGGTTTTATAATTTTTACTTTGGATAACCGTGGATCGGCAAACAGAGGGCTTGATTTTGAACAAGAAACTTTCCGGCAGTTGGGAACGGTTGAAATTGAAGATCAGCTTACCGGAGTGAATTATCTTAGCGGACTTAATTTTGTTGACGAGGAGCGGATGGGAGTTTACGGTTGGAGTTACGGAGGATTTATGGCAACTTCTTTAATGTTAAGAACCGATAAGTTTGATGTAGGAGTGGCAGGCGGTGCTGTTATCGATTGGAATCTTTATGAAGTGATGTATACTGAACGATATATGGATACACCGAAAGAAAATCCCGAGGGTTACCGTAAAGCTAATTTGCTGAATTATGTTGATAATCTTAATGGAAAACTTTTAATGATTCACGGTACAAACGATCCGACTGTAGTCTGGCAGAATTCTCTCAGGTTTGTTCAAAAAGCAGTAGAGTTAAATAAAGATTTAGATTACTTTCCGTATATCGGGCATGGACACGGTGTTAGCGGTAACGATGCAGTTCATCTTTATAGATTGATAACAAATTATTTTGTAGAAAATTTAAAATAATAGTGAAAATAGATCAGTATAAAATTGTCAGAAACATTAATTTTTTTATTGAAGATCTTATGATATAAAAAGCCCTCTTCTCAGGAAGAAGAGGGCTTTTTTGAAATCGATAGAATAGTACAAATAATATTTGTTATTCCAATTATTTCAACAGCATCATTTTTCGGCTTTCAGTAAACAACTTCCCTTCCGCCGTTTTGGCTTCTATTTTATAGATATAAACTCCGCTGCTCAATTTCTTTCCTGCGTCAAATTTGAAAGAATGATAACCGGCATTCAAATCTTCATTAACTAAAACTTTAACTTCTTCACCCAGTACATTAAACAGCGACAACTTTACGTTCGCGTTTGCCGGGAGTGAGTAAGTTATTGTTGTTGACGGATTGAACGGGTTCGGATAATTTGCTTCGAGAGAAAATTTTGCCGGAACAGTAATGTCTGCAACATCCGTTGTAACAGTATCGGGGATAAAGCCTAATCCTGTTACACTTCTTATACCCATATATCCGATCTCGTTACTTGAACCGGTATTAATGTCATAAGAAAAGAGATAACTTTTTCTTAGTAAACCGTAGTGAACTCCGTACATTACTCCTGATAGCGTAAATTGAATTGCGTAAATCCTGCTATCGAATCCTGTTTCACCGGCGTAAATTGTTTCACCCGATTCAGTATCAATAAAATAAAGTGAGTCGTTCCTACTTTCTGCTCGAGTAAACCAAACTCTATTTGATCCGGGTTCAACGGAAATAGCTCCTACTTCGTAGGGTATGCTTGCTATAAAAGTTGTATCTCCGGAAGGAGCTTCTATTTCGTATAATTTCTGTTCATCTGTAACACCATACAGTTTTGAATTCTCACCGAATGCGATTGCATTAAGTTCAACCTTTGATGAGAAATAAATATGCGCATCGCTGGAATCGGCGTTAATTCTAACTATATTGGTTACGCCCGGAGCTGGAGCAAGAGCATACAACTCGTTGTTGGCCGGATTAACTGTAAGGCTTTTAATATTTTCGGCTCCTGTTGGTCCGACAATTTCGGTTGTTGCATCTTCCAAATTCACTGAAACCATTGTACTTACATCAGCGTCATACGAAGCGTAAACATCACCTTTTTGAACAGCTGCAATAGTATAGGCACTGCCGTTCAAACCAATCGATATTCTGCTTTTCGAAGTATCGTTAGTTGAAAGAATCAAAGAATCCACCAAAACGCCAATTTCTCCCGGTTCGAATTCAACAATAACAGAATCCATTTGGAAGGCTGAAAGATTAAGAGGCAGCGTTTCAGGATAGATTAAATTAAAATTTGTTCCATCTAAAAAGGAAATATCGTCAATTACCAGATCGGGGTCACCTAAATTCTGCAAGCTAAAAAAGGCAGTGTCTTTTTCGGAGATTTCTATATCATCAAACTGAAGCAGAGGCGCGGAAACAATAACAGTTGGGGTTGCAAAAGCTTCGGTTCTAATTCCCGCGGCCCAGGTTCCCCAAGTATTAACATCATGTGCATATTCGGTAAAAACCCAAAAAGCGCTTGAATCGGCGGGATCATTCCAGGCACCATTATAGTCGCCCCATCTGTTTCTCGTTCCCGAATAGGTCACGACATAATTTCCTCTTCCCTCCTGAAGTACAAGCGTTCCCAAGGGAACTCTAATATCTGCAGGAAGAATCATAAAAAATGCGCCTATATATTCGTTTGCGTTAACTCTCGAAAAAGTAAGTACAACTTCGTTTTTCTTATTAACAGCTACAGCGGGATAAGTATGATAATAATTCTGCCCAAGTTCATCAGGTTCGTCGGCAAAAAGAATGTCATTAATAACTGCATCAGTTTCTACATCTACTTCAAGGAATCTTGTACCTGCAAAATTTTCTTCGTACCTGGCGGCATGAACAAGATATAAGACACCATCCTGATAAAATGGTTCATTTCTCAAATTTCCGCTTCCACCGTCAAGGCTTGGACTTCCCCCTCCAAGCTGCAATGGATTAGGCGGAATTCTATATTCAGTTACCGGTAGAGCATATCCCGTCAATTTTGGATTAGTTACCGGATCGGATAATTTATAAAATCCGAAAGTATTTTTTGTGCCGAATGGCGATTGTACTGCGAGATAAAATTCATCGGAAGCTGTATGCATTCTTGCCGGCCGAATTCCAAACTGAGAATATTCTCTGAATCCGACTTTTCCATAAGGATATGAAATATCCCAAAGATCTAACCATTCCGCTTGATTTGATGTGTCCGCATAAATCGATTCTTTTTTGATGATACGCAATTTTGTATAATCAAAACTGGCGTTATCGCCAAAGGTAAATTGATTCGCAGTAATATAAATAGCTTTATCGTCGAATCCGACTCCCTGGTAATCTCCCCAATTGCCGCTCGGAGAATCTCCGTTAACATTGGAAGGAATAAGCCAGTTTCTCCATTCACCGAGTGGATTTGAATCGTCGGATACTGAAACAAGAAAATAACTTTCGCTCGTTGCGTCATTTACATGCAGCCATACCATCACCCATCTTTCTGCGAAATGATCGTAACTCACTTTTGGATCGAAAGGGCCTACGTTTGGTAACAGCTCTCTATACCAATTTCCGGCGCTTATGGTTTTCAGAGTGTTCCCTTCCTTATCCGTTATTCTGAAGCGGCTATTAACCACTTGTACCACATGTTCAGGTCCCACAGCAATATAAGGATCCGGAGGTATGGAGTTGGTTTGAGCAATTCCATAGAAGCTGGAGAAGACCAAAACAGTATCTTCGGTTAAAGGTTTATTTAATTTGGAAGAGCTGCGGTTTATGATTACGTTTGAACCTTCCGGTGCAGAAGGTGATTTTCCCGGCTCTGCAAAGTCATAATCCTGCGGTCTATTTTTATTAAATAATTTTAATCTTGGATACTCGGTCTCAGGTGAAGAAAAGAAATTTTCTGTATTTGTATAATTATTTTCGAGTGAAAAACCTTCAGCAGGACCTTTGTAAGCGACGGAATCCGTCACAATCTGGGAGAAGATAAGGCCGGGTATTGCTAGAAGAACAAAAAACAGCAAATTGAAAAAATATTTCATTATACCTCCGGTGTTTTAGATAAATAAAAAATCAAATTAATTTTTTAAATAAATAATAACAACTGAAATCGATGGAATTGCTTGTTTTATTTTAGATTAAATTTTTAAGTAATAAAAAAATTGTTAATTTTGTTGCAATATATTTCGAAACAATTATTATTAATCAAAGTTCAATAACTTATAAAGATCACTATGAATTTGGAAAATGTTAGAGTAAGATTTGCACCCAGCCCTACAGGCTATTTACACGTCGGCGGTTTAAGAACCGCTTTATATAATTATCTATTTGCAAAACGTAATAACGGAAAATTTGTTTTAAGAATTGAAGATACCGATCGCTCAAGATTTGTTGAAGGAGCCGTTGAGAATTTAATCACTTCCTTAAAATGGGTCGGACTTGAGTATGACGAAGGTCCCGATAAAAAAGGAGATTTCGGGCCTTATATGCAGTCGGAAAGATTAGAACTTTATAAAAAATATGCAGAAGAATTAATATCCAAGGGAAAAGCATATTATGCATTCGATACTCCGGAAAGACTACAGAAACTGCGGGAAGAACAGACAGCAAAAAAATTACAGACTAAATATGATAAAGCAGCGCTTAGTTTAACCGAAGATGAAGTAAAACAAAAATTAGCAAGCGGCGAACCTTACGTTGTAAGGCTTAATGTGGAATCGGACAGAAAAATCGTTTTTGAGGATGAAGTACGCGGAAGAGTTGAGTTCGACAGTTCGACGGTTGACGATCAGATATTGATCAAAAGCGACGGTTATCCCACCTATCATCTCGCCAATGTTGTGGATGATCATTTAATGGAGATCTCGCATGTTATCCGCGGCGAAGAATGGCTTTCATCAACTCCGAAGCACGTTCTTCTTTACGAATATCTGGGCTGGGAACTTCCGATATTTACGCACCTCCCCCTTCTTCTAAATCCGGATAAATCGAAATTGAGCAAAAGGCAGGGAGACGTTGCCGTTGAGGATTACCGCGAGAAAGGATATTTGAAAGAAGCGCTGGTAAACTTTGTGGCTCTTCTTGGATGGAACGCCGGCGACGACAAAGAATTTTATTTGATGCATGAATTGATCGAAAAATTTTCTCTCAATAGGGTTAATAAATCAGGTGCCGTCTTTGACGTAGAAAAACTTAATTGGCTTAATGGCGAACATCTACGTTCAAAGAACGATGAAGACATTCTTCCCTTACTTAAAGAAGAATTAAATGCTTCCAAATATGATGAAAAGGATTTTTCCGATGAATATTTACTTCAAATAATTTCCTCGATGAAAGAAAGAGTAATTTTCGTGAAGGAATTTATCGAAAAAAGTTATTACTTCTTCGAGAAACCGAAAGAGTACGATGAAAAAGTCATTCAGAAAAGATGGAAGGATGATACGCCCGATCATCTAAAAAAACTCTCTGAAAATTTTAATAGTATGTCCGGAGAAGATAAAGAAGATTTCGAATCGGCTCTCAGATCGACAGCGGAAAAATTGGAAATAGGCGCGGGGAAATTGATCCATCCGGTTCGTCTGGCGGTTTCCGGGACCGGAACAGGGCCGGGTGTTTTTGATCTGCTCCACATTTTAGGAAAAGATGAAGTAGTTGAAAGAATAAATACAGCATTAACTAAAATCAAAAAATCGAACGAAAATGAATAATATAAACGAAGAGATATCAGAAAATAAAAATTTTATAAAAGAAATTATTGAAGATGATCTGAAGACGAATAAATACGAAGGAAAAGTTCACACTCGATTTCCTCCGGAACCGAACGGATATTTGCACATAGGTCACGCTAAATCTATAGTGTTGAATTTTGGCGTAGCTAAGGAGTATAATGGACTTTGCAATTTACGGTTCGACGATACAAATCCCGTAAAAGAAGACGTCGAATATGTCGATTCAATTCAGGAAGATGTCCGATGGCTTGGTTTTGACTGGGAAGATAGACTTTATTATGCATCTGATTATTTCCCTCATCTCTACGACTACGCAGTTCAGCTTGTAAAAAAAGGTAAAGCTTATGTTGATAGCTCCACTCCGGATCAAATTAAAGAAATGCGCGGAATGCCGACTCAGCCGGGAGTTGAAAGCCCATATCGCAATCGTTCTGCGGAAGAAAATCTTGAACTTTTAGAGAAGATGAAGAATGGAGAATTCCCGGACGGTTCTCACGTTCTGAGAGCAAAGATCGATATGGCTTCGCCTAATATGAATATGCGCGATCCGGTAATTTACAGAATCAAAAAAGCTCATCATCACAGAACCGGAGATGAATGGAATATTTACCCGATGTACGATTTCGCTCATGGATTATCCGATTCACTCGAAAGAATTACACATTCGCTCTGCACTCTCGAGTTCGAGAATCATCGTCCATTATATGATTGGTTTTTGGACGAGTTGGAAGTTTATCATCCTCAGCAAATTGAATTCGCGCGTCTTAATCTAAATTATACAATAATGAGTAAAAGAAAATTACTGCAGCTTGTTAAGGAAGGATATGTTGACGGTTGGGACGATCCGAGAATGCCGACAATTTCCGCTCTGAGACGAAGAGGATATTCGCCCGAATCGATAAGAAATTTTTCCGAGCGCGTAGGAGTTGCAAAGCGCGAAAATGTTATCGACGTTTCGCTGTTGGAACATTCAGTACGGGAAGACCTTAATAAGAGAGCAAAGCGTGTAATGGGCGTTTTACGTCCTCTTAAAATAATCATTACCAATTATCCCGAAGATCAGACAGAGGAGATGGAAGCTGTAAATAATCCCGAAGACGAATCGATGGGAACACGGAAAGTTCCGTTTACGCGGGAATTATACATTGAACAAACTGATTTCCAGGAAGAACCGCACAGAAAATTTTTCCGTTTAGCTCCTGGAAGAGAGGTTCGTTTGCGTTATGCTTACATTATAAAATGCGATGAAGTAGTTAAAGATGAATTGGGTGAAGTTAAGGAATTGAGATGCAGCTACGATGTCGAAACTAAAAGTGGATCGGGAAAGAGCGATAAAAAAGTAAAAGGAACAATACATTGGGTTTCGGTAAAAGACGCGGTCGACGCGGAAGTAAGATTATATGACAGATTGTTTTCTGTTGAAAATCCCGAAGCCGATAAAGAAAAAGATTTTACACATTTTATTAATCCGGATTCTTTGGAAGTAATAAAAAACGCTAAGCTGGAACCAAGTTTAAAATCTGCCAAAGCCGGAGAATATTTTCAGTTCGAAAGAACCGGTTATTTTGTGATTGACAGTAAGGATTCCACCCCGGAAAATTTAGTATTCAATAGGACAGTTCCGCTGCGGGATAGTTGGGCTAAAATAAAGAACAAGTAATCAGAATCGCGGCGATATCAAAATATATTTAGAGATGTAAAATATTAATAAATAAATATTGCTTGACTAAATTAAGTTTATTAAATTAGTAATCTTGTTATTTGAGCCGAAGTGGCGGAATTGGTAGACGCGCTGGACTCAAAATCCAGTGAGGGTTAAACCTCGTGCCGGTTCGACTCCGGCCTTCGGTACCATGTATTTTGTTTACGCAATTAAAAGTATTAATCGAAATTATACTTATATTGGTATAACCAATAATCTGGAACGAAGATTCAACCAGCATAACTCTGGATACAACAGAACCACTAAACCTTATCTTCCTTATAATTTAATTTACACTGAATCTTTTCCCAATAGGATTTCTGCAAGAGAAAAAGAGAAATACCTTAAAACATCAAAAGGAAGAAACTTTCTTAAGGCTTTGAGTTAAACTTCTTGTGCCGGCCTGCCTGCGCAGGCAGGTTCGACTCCGGCCTTCGGTACCATGTATTTTGTTTACGCAATTAAAAGTATTAATCGAAATTATACTTATATTGGTATAACCAATAATCTGGAACGAAGATTCAATCAGCATAACTCCGGATACAACAGAACCACTAAACCTTATCTTCCTTATAATTTAATTTACACTGAATTTTTTCCCAATAGAATTTCTGCAAGAGAAAAAGAGAAATACCTTAAAACATCAAAAGGAAGAAGCTTTCTTAAGTCTTTGAGTTAAACTTCTTGTGCCGGCCTGCCTGCGCAGGCAGGTTCGACTCCGGCCTTCGGTACCATGTATTTTGTTTACGCAATTAAAAGTATTAATCGAAATTATACTTATATTGGTATAACCAATAATCTGGAACGAAAAGTCAATCAGCATAGCTCCGGATACAACAGAACCACTAAACCTTATCTTCCTTATAAATTTAATTTACACTGAATTTTTTCCCAATTGAATTTCTGCAAGAGAAAAAGAGAAATACCTTAAAACATCAGAAGGAAGAAGCTTTCTTAAGTCTTTGAGTTAACTTCTTGTGCCGGCCTGCCTGCGCAGGCAGATTCGACTCCGGTCTTCGGTGCTTGCTTAATTAAAGACCGATCACTAATTTTATCTAATCCCACAACTTTAAATTTCTTTCTTAAAATTCTTCGTATCATCTATAGGTAAAATTAATTTTTTGATTAAATTTCTTCACGATTCTTTCGATAATAAATCGTGAAAAACCGCAATCTTCATATACTCTTAGTACTTATTCTCGCACTTTTTTCAGGCGGTAATATCGTTGCATCCCAATCGCAATTTAGGATCATCAAATTTGAAAATACTAAAGGGCTTACAAGCAATCTAATTAAGGATATAGCACAGGACAATAATGGGTTTATCTGGATTGCTACGGATGGCGGGTTATTAAAATATGACGGCAGCAAATTCATCGCTTATAACGATTCTCTTCCATCAATCTATCTGAAAGATCTTTTTCTTAAAAAAGACGGAAGTTTGTTAGTTGCTACCGATCTCTCAGTTTCTAAAATCATTAATCAAAATGATGAAGTTAAAGTTGAAGAAGTAATTGAAGGAAAAACTTTTTTTACCGATTCTCTCCTCTTCTATCCAAAGAAAATTTTTGAGGATAATGAAAATAATATTTGGATCTCCGATAACAGAAGCCTAACTAAATACAAAAATGGGAAATCCCAAAAATATATTTTTGAAGGTAAGTATCTAAGCGACGATTATATTTCTTCTTTTTCGCCGGCTCAAAATAGAGACGGAGATGTTTTCACCGCGTCGCATAGTGGATTTTTGTTAAAATTGAATAAAACAAAAAATAATTTTGAATTAATCCAAACAGATCTTCCCAAAAATAATTTTTATAACAGTCTTAAATTTATAGGCGATTGGTTTTATCTCGCCTCTGCTAAGGGTCTGTTTCGTTTTAAGGAAGTGGACGGATTAATAATAACGGAAAAAATATCAGGAATAAAAAATATTAGTTCAGTTTCTGGATGGAACAATAATAAAATTATTTTCGGAACAAATTACAACGGCGTTTATATTTTTGATCCGCCTACACATGAAATTACTGAAATTGAAGAATTGAAAACGCTTGTAGTTAAAAATATTTTTGAAGATAGAGAGAATGGTATTTGGATCGCTTCGGATCAAGGATTATTTTTGCTGAAAAAAAATCTCTTCAAAAAAATCAATTTGGACGAAGAAGATATTACTCATGAAAATTTTTATATCCGCAAAGTGAACGCAGATACAGCCGGAAATATTTTCTTCACCACCAAAGATGATCTTTATCTCTACGATCCAAATTCAAGGTCTACTACGGCACAGAGAATAAATCAGCATTATAAAATTTATGACTTTGCGACAAGGTTTGGTGACTATTGGATTTCTACAAGACAAAGTGAATTGATAAAACTGACGAAAAATCATCAAATAATTTATAAGACCGAATTAAATGGTGAAAGAGCGAGTCATTTAACTTTTGACTCGGAAAATGTTCTATGGAGCTATTTAGAAGAATCGCATACTGTTTTATCTGTGGATGAAAATTACCATCAAACTAAATACGCTTTAGATTTTGATGACAATATATATATCGAATCGCTGAAAGAAATTGATGGTGACATTTATATTTCCGGTGTAGGAAATGAAATGGTTCTCTCTAAATTTAATAAAGAAACCGAGAAGTTTGAATCAATTGTAATGAATAAAAACTCGAAATCTCAAACATCTATTTTTGATTTTGACAAAACTTCCGACGGAAATTTTTATTTAGCTACAAACCGTGGTTTATGGAAACTAACTGAGTCGGGAATTGTTTCTGTGAAATTCCCGCATAGTAGTAATAAGCCGGTGATTAAATCCATTTATATAAACGATGAAGATGAAATCTGGTGTGGATCTGACTTCGGTTTATTTTTTATCAAAAATGATGGATTTATATTTTTTGATCAGAAAGATGGGTTACCGAATTCTACTGTGTCTCTTCATGGTATCACGGCCTCGAAAGACGGAATATGGATTGGAACGCCAAGCGGATTATCATATTTTAATAAACATGAAACTTTGAGCCGGCTCTCTAAGCCTAAAATAATTGATGTTCGATTCAATAAAGAGAATAATATTTATAATTATCCGGAAGACAAACTGTTGTCAGGAATAAATCTTTCAGCAATTTTTTCAACACTCAGTTATCCATCCGACAGGACAACTTATTCTACCAGGCTGAAAGGATTGGATTCTTCCTGGACTGTTCAAGGCTCAGCGACAAGATTAAATATCCAAAATATTCCCTCGGGCGATTTTATTCTACAGGTTAAGGCAGATAATCCGGGTATGTTCGAAAGCGAAATTATGGAGTTTCCTTTCAGCGTTGCCGATCCATGGTATTTTTCAAAACAAATCATTCCTTTTTACATATTAGCTGCTTTAACATTAATGCTAATCGGAAATTTTTATTTCAATAAGTATCGTTTGAAGAGAGCTTTGGAGCGAGAAAAATTATTGAACCAAAAGGTTCTGGAAAGAACCGACGAGTTGAATAAAGAAAGAATTAAAACCAAGATTGCATTTAACGAAAGTGAAAAAGCGAAGAGGCAATTGCAGGCTGCAAATGAATTGAAAGGCCAATTGCTTAGCATCGCCGCACACGATTTGAAAAATCCTCTGCAGGTAATTTTGGGGTACGAGTTTTATAAGGAAGATATGAATCTGACCACCGAGGAAGAGGAAATGCTCGAATCGATTTTTACTGCCGCGAAAAAAATGCTCGGAATGATATCCGAAACCTTAGAATCCGCAGCGGCTGACGCTACTCAGTTAGCGCTAATACTAAAGCAGACAAATCTGACTGAAATTATCAAAAGTTCAGTGAACGAACAAAAGATCTTGGCGGCTAGAAAATATCAGGAGATCGAGTTGCGCTTAAATGCAAAGCAAGCGTATGTTAATTTAGATAAATTCTGGTTTAAGGAAGCATTGGATAATCTTATTTCGAACGCTATAAAATATTCACCGAAAGACTCGCGGATACGCATTATTCTTATTGAGCTAACCGAATCATTTTTATTGGAAATTGTAGATGACGGACCCGGATTTTCTAAAGAAGACAAAATTAAATTATTTCAGAAATTTCAGCGGTTAAGCGCTGCGCCAACAGGCGGAGAATCCTCCACCGGACTCGGGCTCTTCATCGTAAAACAAATATTGGACAGACACAATTTTGATATTTCTTTAGAGAGCGAAATTGGTAACGGATCGAAATTTATAATAGAGATCCCAAAAATCACTCATTCCGCAAATAAAAATATTCTTGCGGAGATGAATGATTTTCGATCGAACTGATACATCTTATTGCTTAATCTAGTTTGCGCCTTGAGAATAAATTAGTTTGCTTCTCAATCTTCCAGTGTAGAAAGATTTCCCGGATCCTGACCGAGCGCCTTAGCTTTTAGAACGCGGCGCATTATTTTTCCGCTTCTTGTTTTTGGCAGCGAATCAACAAACTCAATTTTCTCCGGTTTCGCAATCGGACCAACTTCATGACCGACGTATTTTCTCAATTCTTCGGCTAAATTTTCAGACGGGCTCTCCCCTTGATTTAGAATAACGTATACGTGAATCGCATTTCCTTTTATTTCGTGCGGCAAACCAATCGCTGCCGCTTCGGCAACTGCGTTATGACTTACGAGCGCGCTTTCAATCTCCGCAGTTCCTAATCTGTATCCGGATACTTTTATAACGTCATCGACTCTTCCAATCACCCAAAAATATCCGTCTTCGTCACGCTTGGCGCTGTCGCCGGTTAAATAAACTCCTGGATATTTTTTCCAGTACTGCTCCACATATCTTTCGGAATCTTTATAAATAGTTCTAATCATAGCCGGCCAAGGAGTTTTTATAACCAAATATCCCTCTTCATTTGGCTTTACAGAATTACCTTCTTCATCTAAAATATCCATTTCAATTCCAGGGAAAGGTCGGGTACCGGAACCCGGTTTTAGCGGAACCGACGGCATCGGTGTAATCATAAACATTCCCGTTTCTGTCTGCCACCAGGTATCCATAATCGGACATTTTTCTTTCCCCACTACTCGGTGATACCATTTCCATGCTTCCGGGTTTATCGGCTCGCCAACCGATCCTAACAGTCGCAGCGAACTTAAATCCTGCCGGTTGACCCAAGCTTCGCCGAAACGCATTAATCCGCGAACCGCCGTTGGAGCCGTATAAAAAATATTAATTCCATATCGTTCAATCATCTGCCACCAACGGTTTGGATACGGAAAAGTCGGAGCACCTTCATACATAAAAGAAGTTGTTCCGTTAAGAAGCGGACCATAAACAATGTAGCTGTGACCGGTAATCCAGCCTGGATCCGCTGCGCACCAAAAGCGGTCTTCATCGTGAATATCAAAAACATATTTCAAAGTTGTGTATGTTCCAACCATATAACCACCGTGGGTGTGCAGAATTGCTTTTGGTTTTCCCGTTGTGCCCGAAGTGTAAAGAATAAACAATGGATCTTCGGCGTCCATCTCTTCCATACTGCATGAACTCGTGGCGATCGGAAGCCGCATCAATTCGTGAAGCCAGAGATCTCGTCCAGGTTCCATATTAACATCGTGATCAGTTCTTTTCACTACAAGCACATGTTCTACTGTCGCGGCGCGCTGAAGCGCTTCATCTGCAATATCCTTCAACGGAACTATTTTCCCTTTCTGATAAGCGCCGTCGGCCACAATCAGAACTTTTGATTGACTATCTTCAATTCTTTCGTGAAGCGCTTCTACGGAGAATCCGCCGTAAACAACGGAATGGATAGCTCCGATTCTCGCACAAGCGAGCATAGCAATCACAATTTCAGGAACTCTACCCATATAAATTGTAACGCGGTCCCCCTTATTTACGCCAAGCGATTTAAGCACATTGGCAAATTTGCATGTTTCCCTGTGAAGCGCGAAATATGAGAAGGTTCTAAAATCGCCGTTCTCCCCTTCCCAAATTAATGCAAGTTTATTTCTTCTGTAAGTTTTTGTATGAACATCCAGGCAGTTGTAGGAAATGTTAGTCTTTGCACCGGTGAACCATTTATAAAAGGGCTTTTCGGAATCATCGAGAACTTTATCCCACTTTTTGAACCAATGTAATTCTTCCGCCATTTCGCTCCAAAATCCTTCATAATCCTCGTGAGCTTTTTTATTTAATTCATTCCAATCTTTAATATGCGCTTTATTAATTACTTCTTCTGATGGATAAAAAACTTCTCCGGAAAGATTTTCTTTTGGCATTTTACCTCCTGGTTCTTTGGATGTGAGTTAAAATTAAAATACAATTTTTTATGAATAAAGACTATATATCTTCATAAATATTTTCTTCATTTATCACCAAATCCTTTTCATTTTTTTTGATAATTTTTTATCAGAAATCTGTGTATTTATTTGTGATGATTTGTTATACGCTTTAAAATATTTCTCTAAGTTCTATCATTATTATATTTTTTGTTATCTTCCAAATCATAAACAAACTGAATTCTAATGAACTCCTCCAAAAACAATTTTCTAATTTTCATTTTAGTAGTCGCAATCTCTTTGTTGCTCTCGTTTTATTTTTATTCTAAATTACCCGACGAAGCGGCAGTCCACTTTAATGTTTACGGAGAAGTTGACAGCTATGCAGGCAAAGATGTTTTACTAGTAGTTAATCTTATGGTGGTAATTTCAATCGGAATCGTCTTCTTTTTGATCGGGAAATTCATCCATAAAATTCCCACTAAATGGTTAAACCTTCCAAATAAAGATTACTGGCTTCGGCCGGAAAGGAAGGAATATTCTCTGAATAAAACAAAAGATATAAGCTATATTTTCGGCGCAGCCACAATCCTTTATTTAGATGTATTGTTTTACGAGATTTATAAAGCTAATCAAATGCCGGAACCAAAACTCGGCAGTCTTTCCTATATTTCCTTAATTATTTATATTTTGTTTTCTACTTTTATCATTATTAAATATTATAAAGATTTCAAAATCCCTGAATAAAACTGTTACCAAAATGGATCATATTGTATATTTAGACAAGAAAGCCAAAGAACTTGAAAAGATCTCTGTTTGGTAAAAAACTATGATAATCCGGGGAGCCGCCGGACGAAAACTCGCTTATGGAAGAGTTGAGAAAAGTGACGAATTATATATTACTCAGAACGATGGTTCAGGTTTGATTACGGCTAAAGTTGAAGTCAAGTCGGTATATAATTCGGATAAGTTGAGTAAAGACGAATCGGCTGAATTAATTCAAAATAATCAGAAAAAATTAAACTTAACTCCGGATCAGACAAAAAGATGGTCCGGTAAAAGATATCCCGGCTTAATCGAGATAACGGAATTTACGGAAATCGAACCGGCAAAGTTTGGTCGAAGCAATCATTCCAATATGGATGATTGGCTTCCGGTAGGAAATATAGAAAGCGCCTTTGTTAAAAATTAATCTAAAGTATATCCAGCTATCGAGATGTCATATATAGCGTTCTCTATATTGCCTTTCTGAGCAAGACGATTCTATAATCCGATCCAATATATTCCAATTCCAATAGCCGAAAAACTAAAAATGTACGATAATCTTCTGTAAAAAACTGCTCCAATATTCTCGAATTTATACGCCACAATTCCCAAAACATGAGAAAAACCGATCATTGCTGCAATAGTTCCAACTCCGAACGAAACAAGATAAACGGCAGCTTCTTCTTTGGTGGGAAGCGCAAGCGCGGGCAAAACTCCAAGCAGATGCGAACTTCCGGCTAAACCGTGAATAACTCCAATTGCGAGCGCTGTGTGCGAATGAAAATGGGCTTTTTTATTTTGATGCGGAATATCTTTTTTATGAAGATGGAAATGAAAATGATTTACTTGATCGTGCTTATGTTCGTGAATGTGAAGTTTATTTCTGAAAGCGGTTCTTAATCCGTATAATCCGATTCCAATTAAAATTATTCCGACAATTCTTTCGCTGACAGATGAAACGAGATCGATGGGAATGATTTCTCGGAAAAGTAGAACTAGAAAACCGACAAGGAAAACTCCGGCTGTGTGACCGACTCCCCACTTAAGTCCAATAAGCCAGCCGGATTTTTTGGTCTCGATAGCGAGAGGAGAAACGGCGGCGAGATGATCAGGTCCAGCAAGAACGTGAAGAAATCCCGCGAACAAAGCTGTAAATATGATCAGCATAAAAGGCTCCTGAAAAAAAATTAAGGAATTCGATTTCAGAACTATTTATATAAAAAATGTATTCTAATAAACATCGAAAAATAAATGAATATTTAGATGCTAATATACGAATTAACTTGACAAAGTAAATCATAATTTCATATTTTCTGTTGTAAACTATTGCAAACTATTGCACGAAAAGTTATGAGCGCATTCTTAACCGCCAGGCAGGTAATCGATCTATTAAGGATCGACCGGACAACTTTATACCGGATGCTGCGGGAAGAAAGGATAAAAGGCGTAAAAGTAGGTAGTCATTGGCGGTTTGCGAAAGAAGAAGTGGACGAAATGTTAGGCCGCTCAACACCATCCGAAAATAAAATCCCTGAAATATCAAAAGAGATTCTCCCTCTTCATTGCATTCAACCGATACAGGAAGTATTTGCCGACATTGCGCAAGTTGCTTCCTTGACAACCGATCCGAATGGTATTCCCCTAACACAGATCAGTAATCACTGCAGCTTCTGCAGCTTAATCCAATCCTCAGAAAAAGGATTACAAGGCTGTTTAAGATCCTGGCACAACTTAAAATTAAAAAACGACGGTAATCCAAAATTTAATAAATGCCACGCCGGATTGAATTATTCAGGCGCTTCCATTAAACTTGAAGGCAATGAAGCGGCGAAACTTGTCGCTGGACAATTCTACAACAAAAAACCTTCTGACTCTGTATTAAAGAAAAATATTAAGATGCTAGCTAAAGAATATGATTTGCCGGAAAAGGAATTACTAAAATTCGCAAGAGAAATACCGGTTTTAGACGAGCGGACTAAAAATTTTATAGGGAAGTGGATCATCAAAGTTGCAAAATCATTCGAAAGAATGGGCCGTGAAAGAAAAGAACTTCTTAATAAATTAAAAAATATTGCAGAGATAAGCAGTAATTAATATAACAACAACCGGAGGAACAATGCAGGAAGATCAGGTTTTAGACAACAGTGGATTATCTTGTCCAATGCCGATAATCAAAACGAAAAAAGCAATCGACGGATTGCAAACAGGCCAAGTATTAAAAATGATAGCTACCGATCCCGGCTCTATTCCCGATGTTGAAGCGTGGTCGAAGAAAACGGGCAACGAAGTATTGAGTTCTGAAGAGAAAGACGGCAAGTATATTTTCTTCATCAAAAAGACAAAATAGTTCTTCAAAAAAAATATAGAGGAAAAAATGGAAGAACAAAACACAAGTACAAGATTAGCTATTGTTGCCGCTCACGGAACGCTCGACTCAGCCTATCCGCCTTTAATTCTTGGAACAGCCGCAGCCGCAATGGATATGGAAGTTGCGATATTTTTTACATTCTACGGATTGAATATCATCAAAAAAGGAGAAGCCGACAAACTGAAAGTAGCGCCAATAGCAAATCCCGCAATGCCTATTCCTATACCGAACATTATAGGAATGCTGCCGGGAATGACGACAGCCGCAACTTCGATGATGAACAGCTGGATGCGGAAGGCTAACGTCGCCAAATTAAGCGAACTTCTAGAAGTAGCTTTGGAATCGGGAGTAAGATTAATCGCTTGCCAAATGACGCTTGACGTTCTCGGAATTAAAAAAGAAGAATTGATGGAAGGATTGGAAATTGGCGGCGCGGCTACTTTTTTGGAATTCGCGAGTAAAAACGCAATTACTTTAACTTTTTAATTAAGGGGAATTTTTTATGGAAGACCAGGTAATGATAATTATGACCAGCGGACCGGATACGCCACGCCGGTGCGCAACTCCTTTCTTTTTTGCTACTTTGGCGGCCGCTATGGATTACGACGTTACTATGTTTTTTACAATCGACGGAACTTTGCTGCTTAAAAAAGGAGAGGCCGAAAAAATTTATCCGAAAGAGGGCGGAAAATCCGTTAAAGAATTTTTGGACGAAGCGATGGAAAGCGGCGTAAAGTTTACAGCCTGCACGGCTTCTACCGAATTGCACGATCTTCAACCTTCAGACTTAATTGAAGACGTTAAAATGGTAGGCGGAGCTTATATGTGGCAGACCGCGGAAGATTGCAAAACAGTTTTAACTTTTTAAGAGGATTAAGAAATGGCAAATATTAAAGGATGTAATTTACCGGACGATCTTTATTATTACACGGATAAACATATTTGGGTAAAACCGCTTGATGACGGAAATATTCGAGTCGGGATGAGCACCGTAGCGGTTAAATTATCCGGCGGAAGTTTGATTGCTGTAACAGTGAAGCAGAAAAAAATAGGGAGCGAAATTAATCAAGGGAAAAGCGTAGCGACTTTAGAAAGCAGTAAATTTGTGGGACCGGTTCCCGCACCCGTTACCGGAACACTCGCTAAAGCAAATGAGAAAGTCGCGTCTAATCCAAATATTGTTGTCGAAGATCCATATGGGGAGGGTTGGATTGTGGAAATGACTCCGGCTGATTGGGACGGCGATAAAGGAAGTCTGGCTTTTGGCGAAGAAGGTTTAGCCAACTATAAAGAAAAATTAGAAGCCGAAGGAATATCCTGCGAATAAAATAACATTGTTAAGCGCGAAGAATTTTTTACCGAATTAAATAAGACATATAGACCTTATAAGATTTTTTGCGTTTAGTAAAAAATTATCTGGGAGTAGAAATGGCAAGAAAAACCATTTACGAAGAAATGAAAATCTCGGGCGTAACCCGAAGGGAATTTCTCAATACCTGCGGAGTGATTGCGGGAGCGTTAGGTTTAAGCCAGGTTCCTTTTGCAAACGGAAAAGTTTTCGCGCAGACTGAAGATACGACGAAAACTTTGGCTAAGGAAGTTGAAAAATCTTTAAAAACAAAGCCGAAAGTTCCGGTGATTTGGCTCGAAATGCAAAGCTGCACCGGATGCACCGAGGGTTTAAGCAGAAGCCTATCCCCTACTTTATCCTCATTGGTTTTAAATTCCATCGCTGTTGAATATCACGAAACGCTATCTGCCGCCGCCGGTCATCAAATTGAAAACCACCGCGAAGCAATTATGAAGCAATACGACGGTGAATACGTTTTAATTTTGGAAGGAAGCATTCCAATTGGCGATGACGGAATTTACAGCGTAGTTGGTGGAAGAACATCGCTTAGCCTTCTACAAGACGCGGCAAAAGGCGCCGCAGCTATTATTGCGACGGGCAACTGCGCTGCGTTCGGCGGAATTCCTCACGCGAATCCTAATCCGACAGATGCATACGGAGTCTGGAAAGTAATTACGGATAAACCGGTTGTAAATATCCCGGGATGTCCTGCAATTCCCGAAGTATTTACCGGTGTTTTGGCAAACTTCTTAATCTTCGGCACTATACCGGAATTAGATTCGCTCAACCGTCCTAAAACATTTTACGCGAATACCATTCATGACAGATGTCTGCGTAGACCATTCTACGAAAGGGGCGAGTTCGCTCTTTCCTTTGACGACGAAGGCGCGAAGAAAGGCTACTGCCTATACAAACTCGGATGCAAAGGACCAACTACTTATAACAATTGCGCTACAATAAAATGGAACGGCGGTTTATCTTTCCCGATTCAGTCGAATCATCCCTGCCTCGGATGTTCGGAACCGAACTTTTGGGATGGCGGTGGATTTTATCAGGGTCAATCGACTCCGCTTAACAAACCGGCAATGGTTACCGTAGGAGCTGCGGCTGCCGTAGGAGCCGCTGTGGGAGCCGGGATGGCTGTCGCAAATAATTCCAAGAAAAAACAACTTCATAAAGGATAGGAGTTCTATATGTTTTGGAATGATATTTTAGATTTTCTAAGAGGTCCGATGTTCTACGTCGCGCTTCTTGTATTTATCGGCGGAATGGTTTACCGTCTGGTTAGAATTCTCGCCCTCGGCTGGACTAAAGACAAAGTTCCTTCAAAAGGAAGCAAAGCAAAGGGAGTCATGATTTCTTATTTAAAAGGAATTTTAATTTGGCCCTTTATTCCCTGGGTAAAAAATACTTTTAAAGGAAATTTTATCACTTTCATAGCCGGAGGAATTTTTCATCTCGGACTGATAGTTATTTTAATTTTCGGCACGCCGCATATGCTGGTTTGGAAAAGTCTTCTCGGATTCGGATGGCCTACATTGCCGATTCCTGTAGTCGATTGGTTCGCTGCTATAACAATTATTAGTCTGCTTATTTTATTAGCAAACCGATTTGTTCATCCGGTACTCAAATTAATTACAGGCGCCTCCGAAATAGCAAATTGGACAGTAGTTTTTCTTCCGATGATTAGCGGTTATGCGATGACGCATCATTTATTTTTTCAATACGAAGTTCTCTATTCATATCATATGCTCTTCGTAAATATTTTACTGATATGGATTCCGTTCAGCAGAATATCCCATTTTATGTTTTACTTTTTTTCAAAATCAATACACGGCGCGCAATTCGGTAAACGCGCGGTAACGCCGTAAAGGAGAAAGCGATATGAGAACAGAAGATGCATTAAACGCTTTTGTAGAAGAAACAGGCGGTTGGGTCGCTTCTCAATTGGAAGCCTGCACGCGGTGCGGAATTTGCGCCGAGGCTTGTCATTATTATCAGGCGACCGGAATTCCTGAATATGCACCGGTTTATAAAATGGAATTGATAAGGCGCGGTTACGAGCAGCGGTTTACACTGGGCGGAAAATTGAAATTAGCGCTCGGTGTTGATAAAGCTATAACCAATGATGATCTGCTTCAACACAGCAAATTACTTTTTGAAGCTTGCACGGTCTGCAATAAATGCTCGATGGTTTGTCCCATGGGGATTCAACTTGGACCAATTTTGCATAATGTCCGCACGGGATTATCAGCCGCAGAAGCTGTGCCGGAAGATCTTCGAACAGCTACAAAAAAACAAGTAGATATCGGATCGCCTCTTGGTCTTGATTTAGATACTTGGGAAGAACGGATAGAATGGGTTGCCGATGAGTTTGAAGTCGATATTCCGATAGATAAAAAAGGTGCGGATACACTAGTAGTTTTTACTTCCATAGAGATGATGAAATTCCCGACTAATATCGGAGCCGTTGCAAAGATTTTAAATGCAGCCGGAATAAACTGGACGCTCTCATCTAAAGGACGCGAAGTCGTGAACTTCGGATTTTTTGAAGGCGATATGGAATTAACAAAATTATTTATGCAGCGCGTTTTCGATGGCGTTGAAGAATTGGGCGTTAAGCGGATGATAATTTCGGAATGCGGCCATGCTTTCGATGCTTTCAGGTGGACGGCGAAAAATATTATGGATGTTCCCGATGGATTAGAAGTTACGCACATCGTAAAAGTAGTTAACGATTTAGTAATGAGCGGAAAAATCAAAGTAAAGAAAGGATCCTTTGATAACGGAACTATCACTTTCCACGACGCCTGTAAAATTCAAAGACGCGGCAGTTTTATTCAGGAGCCGAGAAATTTAATGAACATTTTAGCTCCGAATTCTTTTAAAGAAATGTCGCCAAATAAAGAAGAATCGCAATGCTGCGGCGGCGGCGGCGGAGTTATTTCTATAAAAGAAGCAGACGAGAACCGGTTTGCCGCATTCAGATTAAAAGTTGATCAGCTTAAAAAAGTTAAAGCGGATAGCGTCGCGATGGTTTGTTCGAATTGCAGACTTCAATTTGTGGACGGCGTTAATCACTTTAATCATCAGGTAAAAGTGAAAAGCCTTACGGAAATGGTTGCAGAAGCGATGGAAGAAGAAGAATAACCAATAAAATTAGGAGAATCAAGATGTCTTCATTTACTCTTACTCCTGTTGAAAAAGGAATAATGAGATGTAAACATACCGGCGAATTTTCGCCTGAAGA
Source organism: uncultured Melioribacteraceae bacterium (assembly GCA_963821715.1). Taxonomy (GTDB): domain Bacteria; phylum Bacteroidota; class Ignavibacteria; order Ignavibacteriales; family Melioribacteraceae; genus CAWGET01. The sequence continues at coordinate 172,673 of CAWGET010000007.1, read as the reverse complement.
CGTTCAAACGCTAGCTAAGTTTTTTGAAGATTATGATGGAAAACTATTGGTTGATCTGAGGGAGACTACTGCCGAGGAGTGCGCGAGGAATATAAAACATTTCCGGCCGATGATGCCGGTTACCGCGATTTTCGGAGCGGAACTTCCGGAAGATCTAACAAAAATATCGGAAAGTTATTACACAAAAGAAGTTAAAATTTTCAAGTCGGAAGCCGAAGCTCTTGACTGGCTTCGCAATCAATAGGAGCAAAAAATGGCAAAACGAATAGTAGTCGATCCGATAACAAGAATTGAAGGTCATCTTCGGATCGAAGCGGAATTAGACGCGAGCAATACAATTACTAAAGCGTATTCGTCCGGCACAATGGTCCGGGGAATCGAAAAAATATTGAAAGGACGCGACCCGCGCGAAGCCTGGGCTTTTACTCAGCGGGTTTGCGGTGTATGCACTACCGTTCATGCGTTTGCTTCCATACGTTCGGTTGAAGACGCGCTGAATATTCAAATTCCGAAAGCCGCTAATCTGATCAGGAATTTGATGATCGCACAGCAATACGTTCACGATCATGTGATGCACTTTTATCATCTTCACGCGTTGGACTGGGTTGATGTTGTTTCCGCGTTAAAAGCCGATCCGAAAAAGACTTCCGAGATTCAGCAATCAATTTCTACGTGGCAAAATTCGTCCGTTGGTTATTTTACTTCGGTTCAGAAAAAAGTTCAGGCGATTGTTGACAGCGGACAACTTTCAATTTTTGCCAATGCATATTGGGGGCATCCGGCTTATAAACTTCCGCCGGAGATTAATTTGCTCGCGGTGGCTCACTACCTGGAAGCGCTGGACTGGCAGGCTGAAGTCGTAAAAATCCATACGATCTTCGGCGGTAAAAATCCTCATCCGAATTTTGTAGTAGGCGGAGTTCCTATGCCTATTGATCTCGAAAGCGAAGCGGCAATAAACGCTCATTATTTATCAATTGTAAACGATTCTATTGAAAAGATAATTGAATTTGTGGATAAGGTTTATATTCCGGATCTTCTCGCGATAGCGCCGTATTATTTGGATTACGCTTCGCTCGGTGAAGGACTCGGAAATTTTTTAACCTGGGGAGAATTTCCTCAAGCCGGATTGAAAGATACCGATCAGTTTTTAATTCCGAGAGGAATAATTTTAAATCGCGATATTAAAAAAATTATAAAACCGGACCCGAATGACTTCGACAGGATGAAAGAATACGTTGCGCATAGCTGGTATAAATATGCAGACGGCGACGGAGTCGGACTTCATCCATGGAACGGTGAAACAGAATTTAATTACAGCGGACCGATGCCGCCTTATGAATTTTTGGAAGTTGATCAAAAATATAGCTGGCTGAAAGCTCCACGCTGGAATGAAACTCCGATGGAAGTGGGTCCGCTTGCGCGCGTATTGATGATGTATGCAACCGGTAATGAGCAGATTGTCGATCTGACCAATTTTGTTTTAAAACAATTGAACGCTCCTTTGGCTGCAGTATTTTCTACACTCGGCAGAACAGCCGCGCGCGCAATAGAAACAAAATATATGGCTGATTCGTTAAGAACTTTTTACGATGAATTAATTAATGAAATTAAAGCGGGAAATACCGATACCTTCAACAACGAAAAATGGGAACCTCATTCCTGGGATTCCTCGGCAAAAGGATTCGGATTTATGGAAGCTCCCCGCGGAGCGCTCGGGCATTGGTGCGTAATAGAAGACGGCAAGATTGAGAATTTTCAGTTAGTCGTTCCTACAACATGGAACGCCTCTCCGCGTGATCACAAAAATCAGGCGGGCGCTTACGAAATGAGTTTGGTCGGAACTAAACTTGCTGTTCCCGATCAACCGTTAGAAATACTGCGCACAATTCATTCGTTCGATCCTTGTATGGCTTGCGCAATTCATACTATTGACGCGACCGGAAAAGAAGCCGGTAAAGTCGTAACCGGATTAAATGTTTGTAATACATAGAAATAATATTAGAAGGTTTTAGTTAGAATTTAATTCTTTAAGTTTCGTGCTAGTGAAATCTGATAACATAAAAAGGATTTATGCGGAAAATAATTCTTGGCATCGGCAATACATTAAACCGCGACGAAGGTCTCGGCGTTCATGCTCTAAAAAAAATCGATAATTCAAATTCGGGGATTGAATTAATTGACGGCGGAACCCTCGGATTGAATTTACTTCAACTTGTGGAAGATTGCAGCCATCTTTTAGTTTTGGATACAATAGACGCCGGAAAAGAGCCGGGAACATTGATTGAAATGAAAGGCGAAGAAATTCCGATGTTCCGAGACGTTAAAATGTCTGAACATCAAATTACATTTCAGGAAGTTTTGGGATTGGCAAATATCCGTGAAAGACTTCCGAATAATCTTTTTCTGCTCGGCTTTCAACCTGTTGACACAAAAATTGGTGTAGGTTTAAGTAGTGCCATTGAAAAGAAAATGCCTGAATTGGTGAGACGAGCAGAAGAAATAGTAAAGAGTTGGTAGATGTTTTTTTTATTGTATGGAAGCAGCTAGCCTCTTCCGCAACTAAATAGAAGATATTATACTGTATACAACGAAAGGGCAAGCCCTTTTTCTACTATTGCAAAATCAAATAGAGACTGGAGATATGGAAAAAATACGGATCCTGGATTTAGATAAAATCTCGCCGATGCGCTCTCAAGTGGTTTATCATGCAGTCGGTTATGCGATGAATAAAGAAACGCCCAATACAATAATTTTAGTTAGTCCTTCTTCACCTTACGCCAGCGTTGGTTATCACCAGGAAGTTGAAAAAGAACTCGATCTGGAATATTGCAGATCGATAAATTTGCCGATTTACAGACGCGAAGTCGGCGGCGGAGCAGTTTATCTGGACGACGGACAAATTTTCACGCAATGGATTTTTCAGCCAGGTATTTTACCTATGTCTGTTGAAGAACGCTTTAAAATCTACGCTCAGCCGCTTGTGGAAACTTATCAAGCGCTTGGAATAAATGCAAACCTGAGACCTATAAACGATATTCATGTGAACGGTAAAAAAATCGGAGGTACGGGCGCAGCGGAAATGGGAATTTCCGAAGTGGTAGTTGGAAGTTTAATGCTCGACTTCAACAAAAAAACAATGTCAAAAATTCTTCGTGTTTCCTCGGAAAAAATGCGTGATAAAATTTATCAGAGTTTGGAAGAATATATGACGACAATCAAAGAACAATTATCTGAAGTTCCATCGCGCGAGGAGATTAAAAAGATATATCTCGAAAAAACAAGCGAAGCTTTGAATATGGATTATTATTACGGCGATTGGACCGACGAGGAAGAATCGATGGCAAAAAGATTGGATGATAGATTTTCATCGGAAGAATGGCTTTACCATAAAACTGGAAGAAAAGAATCCGGAATAAAAATTCATGAAGACGTTCGGATGTATGAATCGGCGCTTAAAGCTCCTGGCGGATTGATAAGAACAACAGTCCGGCTCAAAAATAATCTGATTGACGATGTAACAATCTCTGGTGATTTTACTATTCTGCCGTCTGATTCAATATCAAAAATTGAATCCGGTTTAAAAGGAATTGAACCGGTTGAGGAAAAGATAATCTCGTCAATCAAAAAAACATATGAAGAAAAAAAAGTAAGCAGTCCGGGATTAGAGCCGAATCAAATTGCGGCTGCAATTTTGGAAGCTGTAAAAGAAAGATAAAACAAAAATAATTGTTGAGGCGATAAATGTGTCTGGCTGTTCCTGGTAAAGTAGTTTCATTTGATAAATCATCCGGCGAATTGAAAATGGCGAAGGTTGATTTTGCCGGAGTCACAAAAAATATTTGCATTGATTGGCTTCCGGAAGTAAAAATTGACGAATACGTTTTAGTTCACGCAGGCTTTGCGATAAACAAAATTGACGAACAGGAAGCTGAAGATACATTGCGCGCCTTGCGGGAAATGAGTGAATTGGTTGATAATGAGATCTTAACCGATGAAGAGAAAATAGCGCGCGACCGTGAAAGGCAAAATAATTCTAGATAAAACGAAAAGGACTCCGCTTCCGCAAAGCTGAAAGTAAAAATTAATAATTAGAAATCGTTTTTCACATATAAACATAGACAATAAGGAGATAACTTGGTCATGAAATCTTTTATTAAACTTATGCTTTCTTTTTTATTTATTTCTTCTGCTGTATTTGCACAGAACGGAACCCGAATGGTTGATTTTAACGCTAAGTCGCTCGGACGAGGCGGAACTTCAATCGGAAATTTTGACACGCCGGGCTTGATGATGACGAACCCGGCGGGAATTTCTTTTCTGGAAAATTCTATGCTGGACGCTAATCTTTCATTAATGCTCCCTTCCCTCCATTTTAAAAATAATTTGAATGATACCGAAGGCGACGATAATGTATTTCCGCTTCCTTCGCTCGCTTATGTTAATAAATACGATGAGAGCAAATTTTCCTGGGGATTGGGATTTTTTACCTACGGCGGTATGGGCGCTGATTTCACTTTGGATCATGCGTTGTTCAGAAATCAGGATGGCAGTTTTAATCAGCAGGAATATCATTCGCAGCTCGCTTCTTTCCAAGGCGGATTGAGCGCTGCATATAAATTCAACGAAATGATTTCTGCGGGCGTTAGTCTTCATCTCGTTTACAGTACACTGGAATTCTGGATGCCTTATTCGCTTAACCCATCAATTATGCAGGGAACCGCCATGCCGGGAATGACTTTCGGACAAATTTTTTCGGCTCCTCCTTCGATGGGCGGATTCGGTTATGACGAAGTTACCGCTTCCGCGGAAATGAGCGGTTTAACCGGACTCGGATTTAATGGAAAGATTGGGTTCGCGTTTAAATTTAATGAAAAGCTGACGCTTGGTTTAAGCTACACTTCCCCGACCAATATGACTTTCAAAAACGGTTCCGCTTCGATGGATATGACAGCGCAGCTCAATGACGCGTTCGGCAAAGCTATTCAAGGTTATATGATGCAGAATCCAGGAGCTTCGCAGCAAGAAGCTCAGCAGGCAATTATGCAGCAGTTCGGAGGTATGGGAGTTGATCTTCAACAGGGCGTAAAGGCTGAGTATGATCTCGAAACAAAATTGAATTTTCCCCAGTCGATCGGCTTTGGACTCGCTTATAAAGCGTCGGATAATTTTAGTTTGTCATTCGATCTCGAATGGCTGAACTGGGAAGCCGCTTTCGACGAAATGAAACTTGCATTATCGAACGGCAATAACTCCAATATTAACACAATGCTCGGCAACGAGGGAAATTTTGAAATGACGTTTCCGCTGAATTGGGAAAACTCGATCATCGCTAAAATAGGCGGCGAGTTTATGGCATCAGAAGCTCTGACTCTTCGTCTAGGTTATGCTTACGGCAGCAATCCGGTTCCCGAATCTACTATATTTCCGGTCTTTCCAGCGATAGTAGAAAATCATATAATGCTCGGCGGCAGTTATCAATTTACCAATTCATTCGCCGCGCACCTGGCTTATGAAATGGTGATGAATAATGAATTGACAGCTGAAAATGAAAGTCTGATTGCAAACGAATACAACGCAAGCACGAGCGAACTGGCTACGAATTTATTTCATATAGCGTTTACTTATAATTTTTAATTCGAATTTTCTCTATGAATTATAAATCGTGATTCATTTATTGTTAGACATGTAGAGACGGGAAATCTCCCGTCTCTACTGATGAATGATTAGAATAGAATCTTATGCTTCTCTAAAATCTGTGTGTGGTTCTGGTTTGTTATCGAGTATCTCTTCAACTTTATCCATTACTTCCGGAGTCAGCTTATCAACCTTATCAATCACTTTCATATTCTGTTTAACCTGTTCCGGTTTGGATGCGCCGGTAATCACAGTGCTTACGTGCGGATTTTTCAACAGCCACGCAAGCGCAAAATCCGCCATCGTCATATCTAGTTCTTCGGCTATCTTAGTCAATTTCCTTGTCTTTTCTATTTTCTTTTTCCCTTCATCACTTTCCAGCATTTTTCTAAGCCAGGAATATTTATCCAGACCCATTCTAGATGTGTCGGGAATTCCGTCGTTATATTTTCCCGTTAAAATACCGCTCGCTAAAGGGCTCCAGGTTGTGGTTCCTAACCCGATCCGGTCATACAATCGGATAAATTCTTTTTCTATTTTATCTCTTCTGAACATATTGTATTCCGGCTGTTCCATCAGCGGAGGAATTAAATTATGTCTTCGCGCAACCTGATATGCCTGCATAATCTCGTCCGCGCTCCATTCGCTCGTTCCCCAATAAAACGCCTTCCCTTGCTTGATCACTTGGTTCATCGCCCAAACGGTTTCTTCAACAGGAGTATGATAATCAGGTCTGTGACAGAAAATTAGATCAACGTAATCCATCTGCAATCTTTTTAGCGAAGCATTCGTTCCTTCAATGATATGCTTAAATGAAAGTCCTCGGTCGTTCGGTCCTTGCCCGCCCCAATAAATTTTTGTCGATACAACCAAATCAGACCTATTCCAGCCGGCTTTTTTTATTACGTTACCCATCATTGTTTCCGCTTTCCCTTCAGAATATGCCTCGGCATTGTCAAAGAAATTTACTCCGGCATCGTAAGCTTCTTTCATCAATTCATAAGCTACATCTTCACCAATCTGATCGCCAAATGTAACCCAGGCTCCGAAAGACAGAGCTGAAATTTTTAGTCCGGATTTTCCTAAATAACGATATTCCATTATTCCCTCTTTTGTTTTTTAATACGATTAATTGAACTTGATTTTTATATTTTTATCGGCAGACTTAAGAGCTTTAACTGCCGCTTCAAAATCTTCATAGCCTTCCGCAAAACTGCTGAAAACCTTCTCCCCTTTTGTTATTGCTGAATGAAATGATTTGAACTCTTCGTAGTATCCAAAATCTTTAGTTAGTTCTTCAACTATTGGTTTCCCCTTTTCCTTTTTGATTGACAATTTATTCTCGTTAATTTCAATAGTACCTTTCTCTCCGAAAATCACAAATCGGTCTTCGTGATGTCCTTTCACCGAAAAGAAAATGTTAAAAACCCCGTAAACATTTTTGTCCGTCTTGAATTGAATACTTAGCGTATCAGGCTTACCAATTGAGGGGTTAACACTTTTCGAAAATGCCGACACTTCAGAAAAGTTGCCCAGGATCATTCTTATGGCGGCAAGATTATGCACTCCGGCGTCCGTCATAAATCCGCCCGGATATTTATGATTTATTCTCCAATCTGTCTGAGCGTATTTATTTTTTTCGTTTACATTATTAAAAAGATTCCAAACCGCCGCGTAAGGTTTCCCGATTTTATCCTGCTCCAAATATTTCTTTGCTTTGTTAAATATTTTTTTATACCGGAAATTTTCAGCGACCATGGTAATAAGTTCAGTCTTCTTTTCTACTTCTACCAACTTTTTTGCTTCGGTTAAATTTACCGCAAGAGGTTTTTCTAAGATGACATGCTTCCCCGCGTCTAGCGAATCTTTAGCCGTCTGATAATTTAATTCAATCGGAAGAGCAATATCCACGGCTTCAAGATCGGCTTCTCTTAGAAATTTTTTATAATCCAGATAATATGGTACGCCTCCGAGAAGTTTTGAAAATTGTTTTGCTTTCGGTTCAGTGTGATTACAAACTGCGGTTATCTCAAAATAATTCTGAAGTCTTAGTAATGCGGGTAAATGTAAATCCTTTGCTGCAATACCGGTTCCAATAATTCCTAATTTGATTTTCTTCATTTTAAGTCCGTTATTTTTTGGAAGCCCTCCTTCGCGGTCAATTTTAAAGATAAATTATTTTTGGTTAATTTGAAGTATAATCTCAAAATAATTTAATTTATTTTTTGATCATGCTTATCCAGTTACTTTTGAAGAAATAAAATATTTAATTTTAGATTATCTTAGAGTGACATAAATTATTTTTTTAATTTTATCTCCTTTAACGTAGATATTATTCGGTCTTCAAAAGAATTACGCGAATAAAAACTACTTAATAAAGCGTTAAATAAATTCAAATATGAAAAAAACATCTATCACATTAATTCTGCTTTTAATTTTATTTGGATGCTCCAGCAAGGAAAGATCCGGCAGGAAGGTTTTCGTCTCTATTCTTCCTCAAAAATTTTTCGTAGAAAAAATTGCAGGAGATTTTCTTGAAGTTTCGGTTATGGTTCAGCCCGGAATGAGTCCTGCTACTTACGATCCTCTTCCCCGGCAAATGACTGAATTGATAGACGCCGGCGTTTTCTTCAAAGTAGGCGCGCCTTTCGAAAACTCTTGGATGAAAAGGATTGAAGAAAATTATCCCGCGTTGAAAATTATTGATACTCGCGAAGGAATAAAATTACGCAAAATGAAAAACGCTTTGTTGGAAACTAAAAATTCAGTAAGTGAAGTTCACGATCATGCAGGACTCGATCCACATATTTGGCTTAGTCCGAATTTAGTTAAAATTCAGGCTCAAAATATTTTTGAAGGATTAACAGCCGTATATCCGGAAAAAGAAAAAATTTTCAGGATAAATTTGAATAAATTCAAAAATGAATTAGACAGCATTCATATAATAATCGAAAAGAAACTTTCCGGCTTGAAAATGAGGAGGTTTGTTGTTTTTCATCCATCGTGGGGTTACTTTGGGGATGAATTTAATTTGGAACAGATAGCTATTGAGGTCGAAGGAAAAGAACCATCGCCGAAAGAACTTACAGAAATTATAGATCTATTGAATAAAAACAATCTTACAACTATTTTTGTCCAGCCTCAGTTCAGCGTAAGATCAGCGGAAACAATTGCTAAAGAAATTGGAGGCGCTGTGGAGCGAATTGATCCGCTCCCGGAAGATTACTATACTAGTTTAATTCATACGGCACAATTAATAGCCGGAATAGAAAAGATGAAAGATGAATAACGCGATCGAAATAAAAAATATGGATTTTTCGTTTAACGGAATAAACATTTTAGAAGATATAAATCTTGAAGTTAAAGAAAAGGATTTTGTTGGAATTATAGGACCTAACGGTGGAGGAAAAACAACTCTGCTAAGAATTGTTATGGGATTATTGATCCCGCGAAAAGGCTCTGTAAAAATTTTGGACTCAAGTCCTATTGCGGCCCGGAGCAAAATCGGATACGTGCCGCAGTTCGGAACTTCGGAAAAAATTTTCCCTATCAAAACTATCGACGTTGTTGCGATGGGATTGTGCGGCGCGAGATGTATGTTCCCCTGGTTTTCAAAATCGATAAGAGAACGATCATTAGAAATTATGAAGTCCGTAAAAATTGAAGACCTTGCGGAAAAATCTTTCAATCAGCTTTCCGGCGGACAGCAGCAGCGGACTCTGATTGCGCGGGCTTTGGCGGCTGAACCAAAAATTCTTTTACTGGACGAACCGACTTCAAGCGTTGATAGTTCGGTTGAAGAAGATATTTACGAACTTCTAAAAGATCTGAATAACGAAATAACGATTTTACTGGTTTCGCACGACATCGGATTTATTTCGAACTATGTTAATAAAGTGGCTTGCGTAAATAAAAATTTATCTCTGCATAAAACCGAAGAGATCAACTCCGGCACAATCCTTAAAGAAGTTTACAGCGATAAATACAGCATCATTCATCATCAATGCAAAATATAAATAATGTTTTCCATTTTTAACGATTATACATTTTTAACAAACGCTGTTCTCGCCGGAATATTGGCGAGCGTTGCCTGCGGAATCAACGGAACGTTCATCGTCGTAAAAAGAATTTCTTACGTCGGCGGCGGAATAGCGCACGCGGTTATGGGCGGTTTGGGTATCGCGTATTTCCTTAACTTCAATCCGCTGATAGGCGCCGCGGCATTCGCAATCGTTTCGGCTGTTCTTATCGGCTTTGTAAAATTAAAAATAAAACAGAATGAGGACATTGCTATAAGCGCTCTGTGGGCTGTCGGAATGGCAATCGGAATCATCTTCGCGCAGCTTACGCCCGGCTATAATGTGGATCTTCTCAGCTTTTTGTTCGGCAACATTTTGATGGTTACGCGCGAAAGCCTGTGGATTTTGCTTATTCTCGATTTCGTAATTGTGATTTTTACTTTTGTGTTTTTCCGGCAAATCGTTTACGTAATTTTTGACGAAGAATACGCGGCGCTGCGGGGAATAAAAGTAAATCTGATATACACTTTGCTTCTTGTCTCAATTGCTCTATCGATAGTTGTTTTGGTTCAAACGGTCGGCATCATTTTGTCTATTGCGCTTCTCACACTTCCTTCGGCAATCGGTTCCCTCTTCTCCAATAATTTGTTAAAGATAATAGCTCTTTCAATAATTTTCATTTTAATTTTTGTTTTTGCCGGACTCTCATTTTCCTTCTTCGCTAACCTTCCCGCCGGTGCTTCAATAATATTAGTCGCCGGTCTTGGATACCTTATTGCGTTTTTCTTAAAACAAATTACCCGGAAAAGATTTTCATAAGTGAGTTTTATCTTAACAGAATTGAAGAATAAAAGGGCTCTCCGCCGCAATTAATGTGTTACAATGGAACAATTTTGAGAGCGGTATCTTAATTTTTTTATTTAAAACATTTCGTTCAGGTATATAACCAATATATATTTTATATAATTCTATCGAGTAGATTCGTCAACTCTAATCCAATGGAAGGTAAAATTCCAAAAATTATTGAACCAATCAATACGATCACAAATAGTGCTTTAATCGCGAGGCCGGAGACAAGTTTGTTATTCAGAACCGGTTCATTCATATAGATCTTTGAGATAATCGAAATATAGTAATATAAACCTATAGTCATATTTAAAATTGCGATAACCGCAAGCCAGATAAATCCGGAATCCATTACGGATTTTAACAAAAATATTTTTCCGGCGAAACCTGCGAGCGGCGGAATACCTGCGAGTGATAAAAGTGAAACGGATAAAACAATTGATGTGAGAGGATTTGTCTTTCCAAGTCCGCTAAGAAGGATAAAACCATCCGAACCGTAATTTCTTTCTATTTGTGCGGCCGCTGCGAACGCTCCAAGGTTCATAAATATATATGCGAGCAAATAGAATCCGATTGATGAAAGCGGCATCTCCGATCTTCCAATTACGGAGACTGCCATTACAACATAGCCGGACTGCGCGATGCTGGAATAAGCCAGAAGCCGTTTTAAATTATTCTGTTTAAGCGCGGCTATATTTCCAAAGGTCATTGTTGCCGCAGCGAGAACAGCGATTATGATATTCCATTGCATTAAATTATCCGGGAAAGCGAGAATCAAAATACGAGTTAATCCGGCGAATCCGGCAATCTTGGGAACTACTGAAATGAACCCGGCAATAGGCGCAGTAGTCCCTGAGTACACGTCGGGCGCCCAAAAGTGAAACGGAACAAGAGTAACTTCAAATCCATATCCCAAAATAACGAGTGAGAGAGCAAACAAAACCCAATGTTTATTTGCTCCTGTCAAATTTTCTCCAATAACTGAAAGATTGAGACTGCCTGTTAATCCGTAGAGAAAAGTTAAACCGAAAATCATTATAGCCAATGAGACCGCGGCGAATATAAAATATTTCAATGAGGCTTCATTCGACGACGGATCGGTTCTTACTAATCCCACTAAAACATAAGTTGCAAGACTCATCATTTGGAGAAAGAGTGAGATCAAAGCCAGATCCATACTCGATGTAATTCCTATTGCTCCGAGCGTTGCAAACATAAGCGCCACAGGTGCGTGCGCAATTTGGTAATTACCTTTGAAGTAAAAAACCAGCAGCAGCAAAACAATAATCGATCCGGTAAAAATTAAAATCTTAAAAACATTCCCGAAGGGATCAACGGCATAAGTGCCTTCGAAAATTGAAAATGAATTCCAATCAAGCATCCTGAAAGTAAATAATCCCGCGGCAATAAGTCCGGCAATCGAAACAAGAACCGGAATAATTCTCGCTTTCTTTTTTGCGAATCCCGCTACAGGAACCAGCGCCAAACTTAGTCCGGCAATAATCAATTCAGGAATTATCGCCCAGAGTTTCATCTATAATTTTTCGTGTTATTTAATTTCTTGATCATAAATTTCCAGATTTATAAACCGGCGAGCGCCGCAGAAGCCGTGTTTATTATTGAAATAAAAAAGCCCGGCAACAGACCGAGATATAGCGAAACAGCTACAAGTGCAATGACGATAGTTTTATTTCTTAAATTCAGTTCGTGAAGTTCCGGCATATTTTCAGGCGGCTTTCCCATCAGAACATTAATAATTATTTTTAGATAAAGCGCCGTCATCAAAATTAAGCCGAGAACAACAAAAACCGCAACAGTAACACTTACGCCGACTGCCGCTCCAATCACCTGGAACTCAGAGATGAATCCTGAAAATCCCGGCAGACCGAAAGAGCCGAACGCGAGAAGCCCGAGCAGAACGCTGAATACAGGAATTACTCCGAGCAGCCCGCCGAATTTATTGATGATTCTTGTTCCGGCTTGATGCTGAAGCATCCCGATAATAAAAAACATTCCGCCGGTTAAAATTCCGTGACTAAGAATCTGATAAACTGCGCCGTTTACCGCTAATTGTTTTACGGAGGACTGAACCGCTAGACCAAAAACTCCGGCGGCGAGCATAACGTAAGCCATATGATTTATTGAAGTATATGCGATCAATCTCTTCAAATCTTTTTGAGCCAGAGCAGCAAGAGCGGAATATATCATCGAGATTACAGCGAATAAGATCAGCCACCAGGCGAATTCTTTTACCGCTTCCGGAACCACATTTAGAGCTATTTTAATTATTCCGTAAGCCCCCATCTTCAATTGAATGCCGGCGAGGATTACGCTTCCTTCAGTCGGGGCTTCAACGTGCGCGTCCGGTAGCCAGTTATGAATAGGAAACGACGGAAGTTTGACTCCAAATCCGATCATCAAACCGAGGAGGACAAAACCCCCGGAAGTTAAATTTCCGGCAAAAGGATGTGCCGAGGAAATCTCAGCGATTGAAAATGTGTTCGGCTCCACGGCAAGATAAAGCGCGAGGAATGAAAGAAGCATTGCAAGGCTTCCGGCGCGCGTGTAAATAAAAAATTTCATCGCCGCGTATTTCCGGTTATCGCTTCCCCAAATCCCGATTATGAAATACATCGGCACCAAACCAACCTCAAAGAAAAGATAGAAGAGTAAAAGATCTTGCGAAGAAAACAGACCGAGCAACCCGGTCTGCATCAGTAAAAATAGAAAAGCGTGTTCCTTCGGCTTCTCAAAATTTTTGATTACATAAAACGCTGTGCACAGCATCAGCAGATTGGTTAGTAATATTATTGGTAAGGAAATTCCGTCAATCCCGATATGATAACTCGCGCCGATGGAAGGGATCCACTCGTTCTGATATTCAAACTGCAAACCGTTTGCGCCGGTATCAAATGAAAAAAGCAGAACTAGAGAAAGGATAAAATTTATAAGCGTCCCTATAAAAGCGGTGATTCGGATGCCGGCTCCGTTCTCTTTCTGCAAAAAGAGAATAATAATTCCAAAGATCAGTGGTATGAATATTATTATGTTCAGCATTTTATGTTCTTTTAATTAATTAAAATTAATACAGCGCTTATTGAAACTGCAATAAACCAGATTACTAAACCGAGCAGATATACAAAAATCTTTCCGCCCTGAATAGATTTTAATTTAAGGGATCCTCGTGAAATTGAATCTGTAAAATCATCTGTACCCTGTTCAAATCCGTATATTTCAAAATCGTCGGTAAATTTTGCGGCGGATAATGAAGCAGCGCTCAGATTCTCCGCAGAAGCATTTAATAAATATTCTGCACTTTCTGCCGCATTTGAAATCACAAAAATCTTTTTGTCTATTAGCCTGGCAGCGGTATCAAAACCTGATTCAATTTTTTCGACTACATCGGAAACATATGCAAACAAAACGGCGGTTTCTTTTACAACACCATTGACTCCTTTTAGAATAAATAATCCGGCAGATTCAAACAAAGGTTTAGCTCCATATATCCTTACCCAAACCGATCCTGAAAGTAATCCCAGGAAGCTCACAATAATTGCCGCGCTTCTCCAGGTCCATCCTAGATGATATTCTTTTTTGAAGGATAAAATTTCCGGGAGATAAAACTTTAAAACAATTCCAATTACAATCGCGGTTAAAGCAAGCAGAGCCATTGGAGCTAAAATTAATTTAGAATTTTTTTCTGCTTCTGGATTCTTCATTCCATTCCATTTTCCGAAGATTGTATAGCCTGCGCGCGAGATATAAATACCGGCGAGAAAAATAAGAAGAAGCATAAATAATCCGGGCAATAAACTATGACCAAATGCGTCAGCCAAAATTTCTTCTTCGCTCCAGAATCCTGCAAACGGCGGAAAACCTGCGAGCGACAAAGCGCTTATCATAAATATTGCAAATACTACCGGCATTTTTTTCAGCAGTCCGCCGAGTTCATCAATCTTCCGCGTTCCGGTGGCGTGACTTATAGCGCCGGCTGTAAGGAACAAAGCCGATTTAAAAACGGCATGCGCCGCAAGATGAAATATAGCGGCAAGCGCGCCACCGAGTCCGAGGACAAAAAACATTTCGCCCAATTGCGAAATGGTTGACCATGCTAGAACCTTTTTGAAATCTATACGGGTTGCGGCAATAATTGCCGCGCAAAAAGCAGTAAAGCCTCCGACATATAAAACTAAATTCATTGCCACATATGAAAGCTCAAATACCGGAAAAATTCTTGCTATCAGATAGACGCCTGCGGCAACCATTGTGGCAGAATGGATTAGAGCCGAAACGGGAGTAGGACCCGCCATCGCCGCCGGAAGCCAGGCGCTAAAAGGAAGCTGAGCACTTTTGCCCAAAGCAGCAACAAGAAAAAATATAGCAATCAAGTTTATTTGATAGTGTGAAAAAGTTGATTGAAGAAAATTCTGAATGTCTAAACTTCCTGTTGCGGTAAATATAAAAAGCATTGCCAATAAAAATCCGGCGTCGCCTATGCGCGTCATCAGAAATGCTTTGCGAGCGGCGAACCGTGAATCATCACGCGCATACCAAAAACCGATCAACATAAAAGATGCAAGTCCGACAAATTCCCAAGCGGCAAACATCAAAATGAATGATGAGGAGAGAACCAAAGTCAGCATCGAACCGATGAAAAAGGAAGAGATCGCAAAATAATTGCACTTACATCCTTTCATATACCCGATGGAATAAACTGAAACCAGCGTTCCGATAAACGTGACTATCATCGACATAATCCAGGAAAGCCCGTCGAGCGATAAACCTATTTCAATTTGATAATTTCCGACTGCGAATAATTCGATGCTAAGTTTCAATTCTTCATCAAACAAAAATGCAGTCAAAATTAACGATATAAGAAACGAAAGCGTTGCCACGATTCCGGACAAAGTATGATTATTTCTTTTCATTAAGAAAATTATTAACGCAGCGGAAAAAGGAATAATCGGAATTAGGAGAAGTAAAATATTCATCCCTTCAATTCCTTGTATTTATCTACTTGAACGGTTTTTCTGTTTCTGTAAAGCATCATCATTATTGCAAGTCCGATCGCCATTTCGACAGCGCCGATAGTAACAATTACAATTAAAAATATTTGAGCCGAATAATCGCCCGGCTGAATGAACCGCCAGAATGCAACAATATTTAATCCGACTGCGTTCAGCAAAAGTTCTACGCCCATCAAAACCATAACCGCGGATCTCTGAGCCAGAACAGCATAAATTCCGGTCGAGAACAGAACTGCGGAAATAATTAAATATACATTGAGCGAAACAGTCATTCGGATTCTTCTTTTTTTAATTCGTCGATATTAATTTTGAAATATGGTTCAATATTTTCATTGGCAATATTTACGGGGTCTTCGTTTACAGCGGTGGCCGCTCCGCGTTCGGTTGAATCGTGATGACCGGAAACGCGCGATAAATAAATAGCTCCGAATATTCCGAGCAGGATCATCAATCCGGCGCCTTCAAAAGTCATCATATATTTTCCCATTAAAAGTTCACCAATCATTTTGGGAGAATCTTGATTTGGAATTTTCGTGGAGATATTCCAATTTGAAAATAATATCAGGATAAGCAGCAAAAGAAAAACCGAAACGGCAATAAAAGCAGCATATTTTTTTAACGAAGTAAACATCGACATGTCCATCATTCCGTCCATTCCTCCGTTGTCCTCTTCTTTTTCGTCCGGCAATAATCCTTTACTGAACCATCGTTCAAGAAAAGGCATATCCATTTTAGCCATCATATCACCTCCGGGATCGTGAGAAAAGAGAACCATAAATAATATCATCACAAGCATGCCGCCGATATACATCATCACTTGCAGAAGTCCGAGCAAATCCGCGGATAGTAAAATAAATAGTCCGGCAACTCCAATGAAAGAAGCCATTAAAAATATTCCGCTTCGGAACATACTCATCGTTGTGGTCATTCCGATTGCGCCAGCTATTGAGATGAAAGCGAAAATAGAAAATGCGAATATTTCAGCGATCGGCGAAATGTTCATTTTCCTCCAACTCCCAATAAAATTAATCCTCCAACTACCAAAACATTTAGCAGCCCGATCGGGATTAGATATTTCCAGGATATTTCCAGCATTTTTGCGGTGGATAATTTTTTTGTTTTTCTTCCGACAAACAGCATTAAGAAAATCATAAAAATAATTTTTAAAATCATCCAAACACTGCCCGGCAAAAATGGTCCGTTCCATCCTCCCAAAAATAAAATTGCGCCCATTGCGGCAATGACGAATAAAACTCCCGATAACGAAATCCGCCAAAGAAGCGCTTTCCATCCGCCGTAAAAATTGATAAATCCTTTTTCGTTATTCTCCGCAAACGGTTCCAGAAAAGGCGCCCGGTAACTTTGCATCAAAGCGCAAACAATGTAAAGCGCAAAGCCTAGAGGCTGTGATACAATAAACCATAGCGATGATTGAGAGGCGATGATATTTTGAACGCTCATCGAACGCGCCATCATTATCGGTCCGATGATCGCCATACCAAGCGGGACGACATACGCTACTAACTGAGCTACAATTCTGTAATATGTTTCGACTGAGTTTGGAGTATTTGCGCCCCAGCCTCCGAGCGAAATTCCGAGAACAACAAAATCGACTACAACGATAAAGTAGAAAAGGCCGATGTTTACATCCGACCCGATAAAATCTTTATTAAGCGGAATAACGGCCGCCGCCATCGCTACGCCGATGAACGCAACAAAAGGCGCTGAATGATAAAGCCATCTATCAGTATGATTAATATGGTAATCTTTTTTGAAATTTAATTTTGACGCCGGACCT
Organism: uncultured Melioribacteraceae bacterium; assembly: GCA_963821715.1. Lineage (GTDB taxonomy): Bacteria > Bacteroidota > Ignavibacteria > Ignavibacteriales > Melioribacteraceae > CAWGET01. The sequence goes on along the minus strand of CAWGET010000007.1, from coordinate 155,346 downwards.
GGTTCAGAACTTGGGAAGAAACGCGTTTCGATGAGATGCGTTACCGCAGCGCCGGAAAAAAGAATGAGAAAAGTTATAATCGCGCCGGAGATCATTCCCACTTCAATCCTCCCATTCCCCAGGAATATGCGATGCCGGAAGACAGGATTGCAATGAAAACAAACATATCGAGAAAAGCTTTCATTCCGATATCGGCGAACACAACTGCCCATGGATACATGAAAATCATTTCCATATCGAACGCGAGGAAGATAAGAGAATAAGTTACATATCCGAATCGATAGGAATTCCATGAATGCGGCGTTTTAATTTTTATCCGGAGCGCTTTCCAAAACGCTATCAGAAGAAGCGTTATACCGAGCGCCGCTAATAATATAAGTCCGATAATCGAAAATGAATTTAGAATCATAAACTTCATGCCCTCGTATAGATTGAAGATAATAATTCTTATTTAAAAAGAAAAAGGCGATAGTTTATTTTTTAAAGAGGAAACTCCATTCCTAAGTATTTCTTTAACTTACTTTATTCTTAATCTGAAATATAAATTGGTAGAATACAACCGTGATGAAGTTGTTATTATGAAAATCTGTTTGTGCTTAAAATATGGTTTATAATATCAATCTCTTCCTGTATAACTGTATGACCAATTCCTTCATAAATTTTTAGATTTACGTTCGCTTTCAATGCTTTTAAAATCTTTTCTGTTTCCCTCAATCTATACATTGGAATATGAGGATCATCATCTGAGCATCCGATAAAAATTGGAGTTTCGAAAAAATTGCTTTTATAATTTTTAGTATTTATCTCTCTGCCTATCAAACCTCCGCTTAAAGCCGCAATTCCAAAAAATCTCTGCGCTTTTCTTGCGGCATATTCGAGACCTAGACAAGCGCCTTGTGAAAAACCGAGAATAAATATATTCTCATTCGAAATCCCTTTCTCATTCAATTCCGCAAATATTGAATCGATCAAGTCCAGCGCCTTTGATAAATAAGGCTCGTTATCTTCTACGGGATTTAGAAAACTATAAGGATACCAGGAATTGTTTTCAGATTGCGGAGCTGCATAAAGAATATCGTCAACGTTAAAATATTCTGAAAGTGATAAAATATCATCTGCGTTGGCGCCCCGGCCGTGAATCATTACCATTGCTTTTGATGGAGCTTTGAGGTTGCCTTGAAGTTTTACATTTTGCATTTCGATCATTTTTGAACAAGCTCCGGTAGAACAGATTCGATCATCTTCCTCTGTTCTTCATATTGGGGAGGAAGTTTCAAAGACTTGCCTAAATCCTCAATCTTTTCATCAATTAGAAATCCAGGTTCGTCAGTCGCTATTTCAAATAAAACTCCGCCGGGTTCCCGGAAATATATTGAGTCAAAATATTGTCGATCAATTATTTGAGTTGAATGCAGATCAAAATCTATTACTTTCCTTCTCCATTCGGACTGCTCGTTTTTATTTTTGGTTCTCCAGGCGATGTGATGAACCGATCCGGCTGAAATCCTGGCATTGGGTAGATCTTTTCGTTCTTCAAGTTCAATAATTTGAATTCCCTGATCTGTTTCAACAGTAAATATATTTCCTGATTCGGATTTTTCAGATTCAAATCCTAACAAGTCGGTCAATACTTTGGATGTTTTCTCTCTATTTTGAATCAGAATTTTTACGCCGAGGAAATTAGAAATAAAATATTTTTGAGGAACCGGACTATCTTCCCAATATTCCAAACTTACACTATCCTCGTTCTCTCTTAATTCTAGTAGCATTCCATCCGGGTCCAAAAATTCGATTCCTCTTTCAACGTTTCTATGTGTCATACTAAATGAAATATTAAAACTTGTAATACGGTCTATCCAATATTCGAGACTGTTTGCTGGAATTCTAAAGATTATTTTGTTTATTTCACCGACTCCTCTTTTCCCTCTAGTCGCATCTGGAAACGGGAAAAAAGTTAAATTCGTGCCAGGAGTTCCTTTTTTATCTCCGTAATAAAGATGATAAACGTCCGGCGCGTCAAAATTGACTGTTTTTTTAACCATCCTTAATCCAAGGATTTTCGTGTAAAAATTGTAATTTTTTTGCGGTTCAGATGCTAACGCTGTGATGTGATGTATTCCAAGAATTTTATTTTCCAAGATTTCCTCTCCGGTTTTAGGTAAAAACAAACATCCGGCGAAAATAATTCAATTAAAATAAAATCGGCTGCCGATAACTATTGTGTAGGATGGATTAAATTCGGAGGCGAACTTAACTACGTAAGAGACTTCGGAAAAAATATCGACCGGGAGAGAGTCGATCATATATTCAACCCCCATTACTCCGCGCATTCCCCAAGTGAGATCGTTAGCCACACCTTTGGTGATGTGTTGAATCCCAATTCCGGCGTAAACAGTTTCTCTTCCTTTAAAATTCATTAGATTGTTTATCCCAAACTGGTAATCTAAAAAATAATAATTTCTGTGTTGATTGCGTATTGCCGATTCACCGAATCCGAATTCAAAGGAATTTGAACCATTAATTTTATATTTAAAGCTCAACCCTGTAGGTTCTCCTAAAATTATACCCGCGCCGAATTGATTCTGCGCGTTCACGGAGATAAAACAAAACAGGAAGAGTGCAAGAAGCAGAATGTTTTTCATTATTTTGATTTCCGAATTTCCTATATTATAAGAATTGAGAAGTGCCCTACTTCAGAATAACTTTAAATTTTAATGTACGTATTTAAATTTTATAAAACCAACAAATAAATCGAAATAATGTTATGAACACAAAAATTAAACTATTGAATGATTTTCTTTCACAAAGCCCTCTTTTATTTGATGGCGCAATGGGAACTTCGATTCAAAGTTCCGGCGTAAAAAAAGCTAATCCCCCGGAAATAATTAACCTTGAAAATCCTGAAATTCTTAAATCTATTCACAGAAAATATATTGATGCCGGATCAAATGTTATTGAAACGAATACATTTGGAGGAAACCGGAAAAGACTAGAAAATACGGAACTATTGGATAAAGTTGAATTTGTTAATAAACGAGCGGCCGAGATAGCATTAGAAGCTGCCGGAGACAAAGTATATGCAGCCGGTTCGGTTGGTCCATTAGGAAGTCTGATAGAACCCTTCGGAACGGTTTCGGAACAAGAAGCGGGCGATGTTTTTTCGGAACAAATTAATTATCTGGTGGATGCGGGTATTGAATTGATATTAATCGAAACAATGATATCGCTCGATGAAGCGCTTATAGCTCTTAAAGCAGCTAAAAATTCCGGAGCAAAAGTAATTGGTGTTTCTATCACTTACAATAAAACGCCGGCAGGAATCAGCACAAGCTTTGGTGAAAGTCCGAAAGATGTTTCAGTACGATTGGAAGAAACCGGCGCTGATTTTATCGGCTCGAATTGTGGACAGGGATTTTCCGATATGTTTGAAGCGGCAAAAGAAATTCGAAAATCGACTTCATTGCCTGTATTAGTTCAGCCCAATGCGGGTCTTCCAGTCTTGAAAGACGGAAAGATGGTTTATGAGGAGGGTCCGGAACAATTTAAAATATTTGTAAAGAATGTTTTGGAACTCGGAGTAAATTATATAGGAGGATGCTGCGGCACAACTTATGAACATATCAAAGCTGCGGCAGAAGTTTTTGGGGCCGGAAGCGAGAAGCTAGATGCTAGAGTCTAGATGCAAGACGAGAGACCGGAAAATTAGTTTGAGCTAAAGCACATGAATGTAATTTTATTCATCATAATAAATTCTATAAACTGCTCCGACGTAATCGTCGGAAACAAGAATCGAACCGTCGGGCAGAATTTCAACGTCAACCGGTCTTCCCGAAACATTCTCTCCTTGCAGCCATCCTTCTGCAAACGATTCGTAGCTTACAGCATTCTCTCCGGATAATCGAACAAGCATAACTCTGTAGCCGATTTTTTCGTCTCTGTTCCAGGAACCGTGCTCGGCTATAAAAATTTGATTTTTATATTCTGCGGGAAACATGTTGCCGGTGTAAAATTTCATTCCCAGAGCTGCAACGTGGGGACCTAATTTTTGAGCTGGCGGAATAAATTCGTCGCAATTTCGTTCTGTAAAATCGGGGTCTGCTATATCACCGCCGTGACAAAACGGAAATCCGAAATGCATTCCTTTCTCAGGCGCGCGGTTTAATTCATCGGGGGGACGATTATCACCGAGCCAATCTCTGCCGTTATCGGTAAACCAAAGAATATCTGGTTTCTGGATGCCAATCGAATCCGACTGTATTTCTTATTCCTTCGGCAAATACTTCAAATCCTGATCCGTCAGGATTCATTCTTGTAATGGAAGCGTAAATTTCATTTTCTCTAAGACAAACATTGCAGGGCGCGCCTACCGGAACGTAAAGTTTATCGTCCGGACCAAAAGCAATATATTTCCATCCGTGGCTGGCATCCGATGGAAAATTATTGTTAACTATTTCAAACGATGGAGAACTCATATAATTCGAAAGAATACCGGGGAATTTTATCACTCTATCAATTTCTGCTACATAGAGATCTCCGTTCCGAAGTGCGACTCCGTTCGGTGAACTTAGTCCGGAGGCAATTAAATATTTTTCATCGGCTTTCATATCGCCGTCGTTATCTTTTAAAGCGTAAACTCTTCCCTCTCCTCTTGTCCCGACGAAAAGAACATTTTCTTTTTCGGCATAAGCCATCGAGCGCGCGCCTTGTACATTGTCGGAATAATATTCGATCGAAAATCCGGCAGGCAATTCTATAAAAGATAAATCCCCGCCTGAAGTATTGGCAGGTTCATTTACATTATTATCGGCGCATGCAGTTAACATATTTAGATTAAATAAAGCAATAAGAATTAAATGTTTCATCTCTGTTCCTCAATAATCTTAATTAAGATATAAAAAACGAATGTATTAATAAACACTCTGCTTCTCACGTTTTGTATTTCTCTAAAGTTAGCAGACTTATGCAATTTGAGAAAAGATAGTATAGAATTAGCTCTTGCAATTATTGATACGAATTGTTATTCTTCATTTATTAAGATAGTAAGTCTTATACAATGAACGAAAAAGGAGTTATATGAAAAAGTTATTAAGTCTGCTCACAATAGTTTTACTTTCAGTGTTCCTCTTTACATATTGCGGCGATGAAAAAGAAACCGATGAAGTATATGAAGATATGGGAGAAGGAACCGAAATGGTAATGGGTGAATCGGATTTAAATGTCGATGAAGACTGGATACGCGAAGGTAAAATTGACCTAGCAGCAATTGATGAAAACGGAGACGGAATGGTTTATCAGGATCCGATGGACTGGAATGTAATCTCTGATGAAGCCGGTGCTTGTCCAGAGTGCGGAATGGATCTAAAAGAAGTTACGCTTGAAGAAGCAAAGCGTAATTTAATTGAGAATAATTATGAAGTGGTGGAATAATTAATAAACTTTAAAAATAAATATTTTATCTATTATTAAGGTAAATTTAGAGACGTTGTTTCAACGTCTCTAAACTATATTTTATTAAGATCTCACCTACTCTCAAATGAAATACTATTATGCTTCCTGCAGCCAGCTTAAAATCTCTTCATCCTTTGGAATAATACCACTTGAGACAACTTTCTCATTAATTACCAATCCGGGCGTTCTCAAAATTCCATATTTCATTATATCGGGAATGTCATCTACCTTTTCGAAATCGGCTGAAATATTATTTTTCGAAGCTACTTCTCTTACATTCGCTTCCAGCTTTTTACATTTTGCGCATCCCGTTCCTAAAATTTTAACAACCATTTCTTCTCCGCTTTTTATTTTTTTTGATGATTAAAATGTTTTATAATTTAAATCATATTTGTTTTAGGATAATTTTGTCAAATACTTTTTAATAGATAAAATTAAATAAAAATCCAACCGCCATAATTCCGGAAGCAACAATAGACACAAAAATAATTATCATAGGAAGTTTTAAAACTTTTTTAAGAATAATAGCCTCGGGAAGTGAAAGTCCGATAACGGACATCATAAACGCGAGAGCAGTTCCCAGCGATGCGCCTTTTGCAAGAAGTGCTTGTACAATCGGAATTATCCCGGCGGCGTTAGAATAGAGAGGAACTCCAATCAGGATGGATGCCGGAACAGACCACCATGCCGATTCGCCCATTAATGAAGCCATAAAATTTTCCGGTACATATCCGTGAACTCCCGCGCCGACTGCAATTCCAAGAGCGACATAAACCCAAACTTTAGCCACGATTTCTTTTACCGCCAAATATCCCGCTTCAATCCGATCGTTAATACTTAATTTTTCTTCAACGCTCTCCTGTTTGCCGACTTCAATCTTGTAAACCCAATCTTCAACATACTTTTCTAACTTTAACTTGCCGATTATCCACCCGGAAAATATTGCGATGAACAATCCGGTTCCGGTGTAAATTAACGCTGTTTCCCATCCGAATAAACCAAACAATAAAATCACCGCTACTTCATTTATCATAGGAGCCGCAATTAAAAAGCTGAAAGTAACTCCGAGCGGTACTCCGGATTCTATAAAACCAATAAATAAAGGGATAGCCGAACAAGAGCAAAATGGAGTTACGATTCCAAGTCCGCCGGCCAGAACGTTACCGGCAAAGAGCGATTTGCCCTCCAATATTTTTCTGGTTCTCTCCGGTGAAAAATAAGTGCGAATAATACCTACAAAAAATACGATGAGTGTTAAGAGCAGCAGAACTTTCGGTAACTCGAAAATAAAAAACCAAATCGCTTCGGTAAGATGAGTTTCAGGCTGCAATCCAAAAATTGAATAGATTAAATAATCAGTCGCGGATTCCAAATTAAAATAAATCAAAAACCAAACCGGCAGCAAGGCCAAAGGATAAAATAATTTCTTATAATTTTTTTCTGATTCAGCTTTCGATGAATCAATTCTGTCTTCAACCTTTATTTCTTTTTCTTCTAATACTTTCATTTCTTGACAATATTCTTAAAATTTAATTTTTTTGAATAGAAATTGTAAAGATCCTTTTTAATCAGCTTCCGTATCCTTCTGAATTCATTCAATATTTCCTCTTCACTTCCTTCAGCATCGGCTGGATCTTCAAAACCAATATGCAATTTCTCTTTTACTATTCCGGTAAAAACGGGACAAGTTTCTTCAGCCTTACCGCAAACTGTTATAACAAAATCAAAATCTGAATCAACGAATTCAGCAACATTCTTAGGATAATTTTCCGAAATATCAATCCCTTCTTCCTGCATAACTCTTACCGCAAAAGGGTGAACTTTCGGCGCGGGATCCGTCCCCGCTGAAAATACTTCCATCTCATCATCAAATGATTTTAGAAATCCTTCCGCCATCTGGCTCCTGCATGAATTACCGGTACATAAAATTAAGATCTTCTTGTTTTTCATTTCGTCATCTCTCGAAATATCAGGAACTGCATATTTTTATACGGTCTAATTTATTTACTATTCGTATATCATTGATGATCAATTTTTCATCGTTGATCCAAAAGTCCAGTGAAGCTAGAATAGATATTATCCTTGGATCTTCCGCATTCGGATTTATAGAATAATTTATCCATTTACCGTCTTTGTTTTCTTTAATAAATCCGGCTGTTTTAAGGATTTTTAAATGCTGGGAAATTGTTGAATTCGCTAATTTTACCAGATTCTGAATTTCGCAAGCGCATAATGTTTTGGACTGGAGCGCTTTTAAAATTCTTAACCGGTTAATGTCGGAAAGTGCTTTAAATATTTTAGTGTTGTCGTTGTCCATTATCATTTCGTTATTTAACGAAATGTAATATTGAAACCAGGAAATGTCAAGAAGAAATTCTAATTTTTAAATAAATAGAGACGTTGCAGAGAACGTCTCTATAATAAGCGTACTATTCTACAACAATTGCGGGAGGAGAGTTTCCTTCCATATATGCTTTATCGTTATAGATAAAAGCGGAATAATAATTTTTCCCTTTTTTGGCCTTCTTCCCTACTTCTAATCTAAGTGATTCGCCCTGTTTTAGAAATGCATTATAAACGCCGAATAAGTTCTCATCAATAAATTGAAAATATACATCGCTGCTGTCGGCTTCCCAAACCACATAATCGCCCTTTTTTACTTTTGGCTGCTTTTCAACATTCTTCTTCTTGTCGAAAGTTTTCCACTTATTGCCAGTTTTTTTTACTGATAATTTATGCGTCACGGAGCTGTCCACTTGCTGGGCATTTAACTGAACCGGATTTATGCAGAAAAACACTAATCCCAAAAACAGAAACCAGTAGGCTGCCTTACGCAATAATTTATTCATATATCTCTCCTTGTTAGTTGTTTGAAAATTTAAGGTCGAACCTTTTATCCTTTAGTAACGATTGAAACTCCGGCTGAAGTGAAATTTCAGCTTTTGAATATCCTTTTTCTATACTACGGTGCAGCCATTTTATAGCCTCTTCCCGTTCGCCGATCCTTTCTTTAGCCGCAGCGTAAAGATACATAACTTCGGGATTATCCGGCTCAAGGTTAATCGCCTTTTTAAAATAGTCCAAAGTCAGCTCCTTATTCCCGGTCATCGAATAATAACCGCCTAATCGTGATAAAATAATCGGATTATTAGGATTTATTTTATTTTTTATTTCTGCTAACCGGATCGCTCTGTTAAATGCGTTTTCCGCTTTTTCTTTTGCTGAATCCGACCAGTAATAAGCGGAGCCTAAATTTCCCCACATTAAATAATCATCATTATTCAATTCAATGGCCAGTTCATATTTTTTTATGGCCAGCTTAAAATTTCCCTCCAGGTAATAAAGCGTTCCGAGGTTTGAGGCAACGCTGTAGGACTTATTTATTTTAAAGGATTTCTCGAACATTTCCCGTGCTTTTTGCCATTCTTCCATCCGGTAATAAACTCCGCCAAGATTATTATAACCTTTATAATTATCCGGAGTTAAAATTGTAACTCTGGTAAATTCTTTTATTGCCTTTTCATAACGGCCGTGCCTAAAATAAAATACGCCTAGATCGTTATATCCGGCCCAATAGCCCGGTTTCAGCTTTAAGGCTCTTCTGTAAGTATCCTCGGCTTCATCAACTAAATCAAGGGCTTCATACGCCTTAGCAAGTCCCCGGTAGCTATCGGCGCTCTTTGGATCAAGGTCCAGCGCTTTATTAAAATATTTGATAGCATCATCGTAGTTTCCGGTTCCAAATCTTATTATTCCCAGATTTTTATTAACAGGCGCCAAATTGGGATCAATAGAATAAGCCTTTTTACACAAAAAATCGGCTAGGTCAACATAACTTACATCTTTCAAGAGTTCGTATTTCCGCCAGTACGTTTCTCCGAGAGCGCTGTAAGCAAGCGCGTAAACCGGATCTGCATCGATCGCTTTATGGAAAAAATCTTCAGCGGTATTTAAATTTTCTTCAAGTTCGTATCGTTGAAGATATCCCAATCCCTGAAGATAAAACTCATAAGCTTCCGGTTCTGAGGTGGAGCCTTCTTTTATTAAATTTTTCGTATTATCGTCAATTTCTACTTTTAACATCTTTACAAGATTCAATACAGAATTATCCTGAAGAGTTAGAAAATCTAATTCCGATACATCAATTACTGCAGAGCTTATCTGCCGCATATTTTCAGCGTCAACGAGATTTAAATTCAGTCTTATTTTATTATCGAAAAGCTGCAGACTTCCCGTTACCGCTAAATTTACTCCGAATGATTTTCGCGCTTCGCCAGGACTTTTTACGTCAAACCGCCTCACTTCGCTTGAAGGAACCACCATCAACGAACTGTGATATTCAAGTTCTGTCAATTTACTTGTTAACGTTTCCATCAAACCGTCGCAAAATGCCTGATTTTTCGGATCGTTTCCGATGTTCGTAAAGGGAAGAATAAGAAGACTCCGGATTTCGGAATCTGAGTTAGAATAAAATATATTGCTGATAAAATTATTATCCGAAAATAAAGAAAAATAAATTAGAAGGATTAAAGAAAAAGTAGCGCCTATACCATAAGTGATCTTAGATTTAATTCCTGTATTGATTTTTTGATAAAGATCAAATTTATGTTCAGTTGTCTTTTTGCTACCCGATACAGAAAAGATATCTTCAAGGTCTTCAGCCAATTCTTCCGCCGACTGGTATCTGTTTTCAACATCTTTTTCAAGACATTTATCAATAATTTCTTTAATTCTTATTGGTATATCATTTTTTATCTGACGAATATCCATAGAATTTTCATTCAATATGGAATACATAACCGCTTGTTCGTAAGCGCCGGAAAAAGGCATTTTGCCGGAAAGCATCTCATATATTAAAACACCCATCGACCAAATATCGCTTCTTTCATCAACATTGCCGCCTCTGAACTGCTCTGGCGACATATATGATGTGGTACCTAGCGTAGTTCCTCTTTTCGTCATATCGGAATTTCCCTGCATCTTCGCAAGTCCAAAATCCATTATCTTTACTCTTCCGTCGACGGAGCACATTATATTGCTCGATTTAATATCTCTATGAACTATTCCTTTTTTATGAGCCGCCGATAAACCTCTGCTAATTTTTACAGCTAAATCAATCGACTCTTCAAGTTCCAGAGTATTTTCCTGCAGTTTACTCTTCAGCTCTTCACCGTCGATAAATTCCATTACGATAAATATTTCTTCATCAAGTTCTTCGATGGAATATATTTGAGTGATATTCTGATGGTTAAGCGCCGCGGCGGCTTGTGCTTCCAATCGGAAACGTGCGCGGTCTTCTTCGCTGTTAGATATATAGCGCGGCAAAAATTTAATCGCTACAGTTCTCTTTAACTTGGTATCTTCGGCTTTATATACCACGCCCATCCCGCCTTCGCCAAGTTTTTCAAGGATCTTATAATGTAATATTTTTTTGCCGATCATTCTATTGCGCAGCCTTAATTACGTTTTTTAAATGTAAAAACTGATTCAAATTATCAATAGTGGAAGGAGTGTAAAACTTTTTTGTGAATAGTTAATCAATTTATTCTATTTCTATAAAATTTAATATTAAATTAGTTTAAATAAAAGACATTTCCTCTATTTTCGTAATTTTTTTCATCAAATTTGTTTATCTTCAAATTATTATAAATGCAAGGGAAAAAATGGAAGAAGCATTAAGGCGGGAAAATAAACAGCTTCTCAACGCGGTTACTGAGCTTTCTGTTCTAAACGATATTGCTACAGCTATCAATTCATTGCAGCCGGTTGAACAAATAATCGAAAAAATAATTTTCAGATGCATCAAACACCTTAATGTAGAAGAAGGATCTGTCGGCTTACTGGAGGAAGTTGAAGAAGAGCAGAAATTTAAAACTATGATACGCAAACAGGATGTTTCGAAAGTCCGACTTCCATACAGATTGGATAATCAGCTTACCGGTTGGATGCTTAAAAATAAAAAACCGCTCCTTGTAAATGACTTAAAGGAAGACGAACGTTTTAAATATCTTGAAAATGAATCAATTCTTTTTAATTCTCTTCTCTGCGTACCGATGATGATAAAAGGAAAATTGATTGGATATTTAGTGGTTTTCAACAAAAAAGATAAAAGCGATTTTACCGAAGAAGATAAACGTTTACTATCAATAATCGCTGTGCAGTCCGCGCAGATAATTGAGAATGGAAGATTATACGAAGAAGAAAAAGCTTTTTTTAGCTTAAAGGAAGAGATGCGGCTGGCGGCGGAAATACAGCAGAGGCTTATGCCGGATAAAATTCCTGAAATTTCCGGATATCAAATTTCAGCAATCTCAATTCCTGCAAAAGAAGTTGGAGGCGATTACTACGATTTTTTTGATCTTGAAGACGGGCGGACCGGAGTTTGTCTCGGAGATATAACGGGGAAAGGAATAACCGCCGCACTTCTTATGTCGAATCTCCAGGCAGCTTTAAGAAGTCAGTCCTTAATTTACACCGACTGCGCGATGAGCGTGCAGAATACAAATAAATTATTATTCCGAAGTACTGAAGCAAGTAAATTTGCAACGCTTTTTTATTTAGTATTGGATTCCGTAAATCACAACCTCGAGTATTGCAACGGCGGACACGATACGCCGCTTTTATTTAAACAAAAAGGTGATGAGGTTGAATTACCCGCGACAGGAATGCTGCTTGGCTTTATGGAAGAATCGGAATATAAAAAAGAAAAAATTGAAATTGATAATGGCGATATCCTTTTAATTTATTCTGACGGAGTTACCGAAGCGATGAATGTTGAAAAAAAGGAATTCGGTCTCGAGAAGGTTAAAGATTTAATTAGAAATAATATGAGTGAAGGCGCTGAAATAATTAAAGGGAAAATTTTGGATGAAATAAAACTTCATACATCAGGCGCCGAGCAGAGCGACGATATCACATTAATTATCTTAAAAAGAAACTGAGAAAAATAATTTCGGCTATTGACATAAAGAATTTAACGTCTTATATTCAAAGGCAATATTAAGGGAATTAACAAATTGAAAGGATAGGCATGCAGTCCAGAACCGAAATCAGACCTGTGCATATTAAAGACCTTTTTTTACATAAACTTTCTGAACTTTTTCAAGTTCCTTTTATTAAAGCAAGGGCGGGCTTTAATACTTTTTACTTATTCATTTTGATGATGTTTGTTCTACTCCTAATTATGTACTGATTTTTTCTCGGAGTAAGAACATACTTCATAACCGTTTACATCCGGTGGATTAACAACCAGTTCCTCGAGTTTATCGAGCTGTTTCTGGAAATATCCGTTTTTTTGGTTATCGTAAGCGGATTGAAAATTATCCCAAAACGTAAGCGAAATAAACCTGCTCGCGTTTTTGTTACACAAAAAGTACGCGCCTTTAAATCCCTTCTGCACTTCAGCCTCCGGAATTATCTGCGTCTTATATATTTCGATTGCCTTCTCGTGATTTTCTCTGCTTATCTGGAATGTAGTTTGACGAGCATACATTTTATTTCTCCTAAAAGATTATTTTATTTATTTCTTTTACTCTAATACAAATTTTAATTTTCTCTTCTTTCTTCCGCCTCTTCTTTCCTTACTAAATATCTCTTAATTTTCTGTGTAGTAGTTTTTTCGAACTCGCTATCTCTTACATAAAACTTTCGTATCTGTTTGTACGATGCCAGTTCTTTATTCGCTTTAGCAATTTCTTCACCAATTACTTTACGCATAAGTTCATCCGTAATTTGAATCTCTTTATCTTCGGATATTTCAATAAATGCCTCAGCGTCCACTACAATTTGAGCTGCAATTATCTCATCGTGTTTGGCGTCTTTCTCGCCATATACCATACATTCAAGAATATAGCGGCTTCTGTTTAAGATGTCTTCTATCTCTTCGGGGAAAATATTTTTTCCTGCTTTAGAAATAATTACATTTTTCTTTCTTCCGTTTATATGCAGAAAGCCTTCGCAGTCAATAAATCCAACATCGCCCGTTTTGAACCATCCTTCCTCAAAAGCTTCTGAGGTTAGTTTTTCATTTTTATAGTAACCGATCATAACATTCGGACCTTTAACCCAAATTTCGCCGTTACCATTTTCATCGGGCTCATTAATTTTTAAATCCACACCCGGAAGCGGAAGTCCCGCGGCATCGTCCTTAAAATTATCAATCCTGTTGAGTGCAACAATAGGAGAACTTTCCGTTAAGCCGTAACCCTGAATAAAACTGAAACCGAATTCTCTTAAGCCTTTTGCTACTTTAGGATCGGGCGCCGCGCCTCCTGCAATAAAAACTCTTAAATGCCCGCCGAATTTATTGTGAATTTCCTTAAAGATCTTTTTCTTCGATTTTAAACCAATTGATTCGACGGCGTCCGTAAGCTTGACCAATGCCGGAACCAATATCGATTTTACTTTATCTTCCTTTATAGTTTTAGAAATGCGTTTGTACATTTTATCGTAAAGAAGCGGAACCCCAAGCATAATGGTCGCTTTTACTTTTTGAATGTCATCCACTACCGTTTTAAGAGACCGTGCATAATGCACCGAAGATCCGCTGTATAACGGGCAAAGCATTCCGCAAGTGCATTCATAAGTATGATGAATAGGAAGCACCGATAAAAATCTATCTTCAGGATACATAAACAGCATGCTCAGCATATCCATTAAGTTCGAAGAAAGATTTTTTTGCGAAAGCATAACTCCCTTTGCTCGTCCGAGGGACCCGGATGTAAAAATTATTTCCGCCAGTGAGTTCGGATCAATTTCCGGAAGATAATTCTTTCCGTATTCTTTTGCATCGATTATCATTTTCTTCATCGAAAGAAAACCGTTAATCGAACCGCAGTCATCCATACAGATGTAATGTTTTAATTTTTTAAGAAAGAGATGAGTGCCGGAAAAAATATCAGAGAACGATTCCGAAAAGATTACTGCCTCCGCGTCCGACTCATGCACAATATTAAGAATTTCATTTTGAGTTAAATTCTTATCTATCGGGACTACCACAAAATTGAAACTCATACACGTTAAAAAACTTAACGACCACTGAACACGGTTTTCTCCGATTAATGCGATATGAGTTTTTTCTTTTATCCCGAGATCCTGAAGAGCTTTTCCGAAACGCAGTACGTTTTCAAGAAGTTCTCCGTAAGTTAATTGTGAAATTGGCGTCGGATTCAGATCTTCCAACGCCAATTTGTTTTTGTATTCTCTTCCCGAGCGGAGCACCATATCCTGCACCGAACTGATCCTCGGAACATCAAAAAGTTTTATTTCTTTTTTCATTTCGCTCTATTTTCTGTTTGCAAAATTTGCCAGGATACCTTTTAAAAGATCATAAAACTTTTCTACATCTTTTATATTCACTCTTTCATCGGGCGAATGAGCGTTTTCAATCGTGGGTCCGAAGGATATCATATCGAGGCCCGGATATTTATTTCCCAGTATTCCGCATTCGAGTCCGGCATGAATAGCTTTTATTTCCGGGTCGGAATTATATTTTTCTTTGTAAACATTTTTAGATGTTTCCAATAGTTTAGAATCCATATTCGGTTTCCATCCAGGATATCCGTCGCCTACATTCACTTCTGCTTCGGCAAGAGAAAATGCAGCTACAACGCTTGATGAAATATATTCTTTCGCAGACTCGGTCGAGCTGCGCTGGCTTGTTCCAATTCGTAGCTTGCCGTCTTCCTTAGATAAAGTTGCCAAATTCGTTGATGTTTCAACGAGTCCGGGAATATCCTGATTCATCGCAATAATTCCATGCGGAAGCGCCAAAAGCAAATCAACTAATTTCTTTGTGAATTCTCGAGAGAAAACTTTTTCTGAAAATTCTTCTTTTTTATTTATCTGAATATCTAATTTCGGATCGAC
The DNA here is from genome assembly GCA_963821715.1 of uncultured Melioribacteraceae bacterium. GTDB lineage: Bacteria > Bacteroidota > Ignavibacteria > Ignavibacteriales > Melioribacteraceae > CAWGET01. The sequence goes on along the minus strand of CAWGET010000007.1, from coordinate 140,031 downwards.
TGTTCTGAATTCCTGAGCCGCTTCTTCTTTAAATTTTTGAGCGTGAGTTTTTAATTGCACTTCGTCCCGCGGATCAATCATTAACAGAGCTTCTGCTTCACGCGGAATCGCGTTTCTTTTGGAACCGCCCGAAATATCTGCAACTTCAAAACTTACGTCATGCAGTTTTGTTAAAAACCTCGCAAGCAATTTAATAGCGTTTGCTCTTCCCTCCTGGATATCCAAACCGGAATGGCCTCCCTTCAACCCGGAGACGATAACTTCATAAGCTTCAAAAGTTTTTGTACAATCAGTTGTATGAATATCAAAGTATCCAACAGTGTCTTGCCCGCCGGCACAACCGACGTAAAATGCTCCGTCTTCTTCCGAATCCATATTAAGCAATGTTTTTCCTTCAATGAATCCGGGTTCTAAATTATTCACTCCGGTCATACCGGTTTCTTCGTCTATAGTGAATAAAAGTTCGAGAGGACCGTGAACTACTTCGTTATCCGACACAACGGCAAGTCCGGCTGCAACACCTATTCCGTTATCGCTTCCCAGAGTGGTTCCATTAGCCTTAATCCATTCTCCGTCGCGGATTAATTCAATCGGGTCTTTCTCAAAATCGTGTTCGGTTCCTTTGTTTTTTTCAGCAACCATATCAACGTGACCTTGCAGAACAACCGTAGGCGCTTTTTCATAGCCCGATTTTGCGGGAAGTTTCATAACTATGTTTCCCACCTTATCTTCTTTCATTTCCAGATTATGCTGTTCCGCAAAATCTCTTAAATACTGAACAACCTTTTCTTCTTTTTTTGATGGCCGTGGAATCTGACTTATTTCATAAAATCTCTGCCATAAAATTTCAGGCTTCAAACCTTCAATTGCTTCTTTACCCATGAAAATAATCTCCTATAACTTTTTTAATTATGTCTAATAGATAAAATATCTCCGTCTTTAACAATATACTCTTTTCCTTCAAGACGCCAAACTCCGGCTTCTTTACATTTAGCGAAGGAACCGTATTCGATAAAATCGTCGTAATGAACTACTTCGGCACGAATAAATCTGTTGTAAAAATCGGTATGAATTACTCCTGCCGCATCCTGAGCCGTATAATTCTTTTTAATTGTCCATGCTCTGCATTCATCCTCGCCAACAGTAAAGAATGATTGTAAGCCGAGAACACTATAAGATGTCCCGAGTATTTTGTCAAGCGCCGATTCGTTTATTCCGTAATCCTGCATAAATTCTTTTTTGTCTTCATCGTCTAACTGGGAAAGTTCAAACTCAACTTTAGCCGAAAACGGAATAACCTCGGCACCTATTTCGCCAATTTCATTTTTAATTTTTTCAACATCTTCAGCCGCACTTTCAATCGATTCTTCGTCATAATTAACGGCTACAACCAGCGGTTTAAGCGTTACCAATTGATAGCCGCTTAATAGTTTAGTCTCGTCTTCGCTAAGTTTCATTGTACGCAAAGGTTTTTCGTTTTCCAAATGCTCGATGCAGTTTTCTATTAAGTTCAATTCCCTTTTAAGTTTTTCATCGCTCGTTTTCTGAATATCCTTTTTCAGTTTTTCGGTTCTGTTTTCGAGCTGTGCAAGATCCGAAAGAAGGAATTCCGTTGCGAGGAATTGGATATCTCCCGTTGGATCATTTCTGTTCATCGGATGAGGGACAGTATCTTCTTTAAATTGACGAACTATGTAAAAAAGTGCGTCGTTATTTTTAACACTGTTTAGAAATGCCGATGTAATTTTAACTTTTCCGTCGTCGGAAGTCCGGAGTCCCGGGATATCCAAAACTTCAATTGTGGCGTTAACCGTTTTCTTCGGATTAAAAATTTCGGTAAGTTTATCCAATCGTTCGTCTGTAATTTTTACAACTTCAATTTTTGTTTCTTCTTTAAGGTTTTGTTCGGGGTTTTCTACCTGCGCGAGCGTATTAAAAAGTGTCGATTTGCCTGAATATTGTAATCCTGCCAATCCAATCTGCATCAATTTCTCCGTAATAAAAGATTAAAACTCATTACTATTAAAGACTTAATATAAATATTTTTAATTAAAATTTATAATTGAAAAGGTGTGTAAGCATGAAAGATTAAATGCCAAACCTGAGACGTGAGATGGGATAACGAGAAGTTAAACCGACATTATCTAAGAGCTTTTAATTCCTTTGTTTAATTCTCTTTTTTAATTGCTTTTTTTAATTCTCTTTTTCAATTCCTTTGTTTAATTCTTTTTTTACGAAACAATCTGAGAGTGAAGCGCAATTTCATCCAGTACAGAAGTAACTTTTAGACAGCGCGTTAACTCGCCTTGGTAAATTATCGTTTTCCCGTTAACGTGAGCTTCGAATGCATAATTGCGGGCTTCGTCGAATGAACATTGAACGGCTTTAATAATTTGGATTATCACTTCATCGAAAGAATGCCAGTCGTCATTAAAAAGCATTACTCTAAATGGAAGACCGGTTTCTACTCCTTCGTCCTCTTCTTCTTCCCTTCTGATCTTCGGATTTTTAATATCGTTGGACATAACCAATATATTTATTTGAAACTTCAATCTAAAAAATAGTTTGGAAAAAATCTTCGGAATTATTGGATAACTCCATTTTCGGATTAACGATTCATAGATTTCAATAAAAAAATTGAATCTGCAAAAAACATGAAATTGCTTTTGAAATTCAGCAGTTGTATGTTTATATTTTAGTTTAGCTGAAAACAAAGGAGGAATAATGAAAATAGCGGTTTGCGTAAATCATGTTCCGGATACAGCCGCAAAAGTCAATGTCGGCTCTGACGGAAAAACTATCGATCCAAACGGCGTTACTTATGTAGTAAATCCTTACGATGAATTTGCAATTGAAGAAGCATTAAAAATTAAGGAACAAACCGACGGCGAGGTTACCGTTATAACTTTGGGCGGCGACAGTTCCAAAGAATCTATAAGAAAAGCTCTTGCAATGGGAGCCGATAACGCGGTTCTATTGAAGAATGAAACTCAACTCGACTCTTTCAATGTGGCAAAAGCCCTTGCCGACGAAATAAAAAATATAGAAGCAACATTAGTTTTCTTCGGAAAACAATCTGTCGATTATGATAATTCCATAACCGGACAATTAACCGCGGAATTACTCGGATATAACTGCGCTACGGTTGTAGTGGATTTTAAACTCGACGGAGAAAAAATTACAGCTGAAAGAGAAATTGAAGGCGGGAAAGAAATAGTTGAGACTTCACTACCCGCAGTAATTACGGCTCAGAAAGGATTGAATGAACCGAGATACGCATCTCTTAAAGGAATTATGGCGGCTAAGAGAAAAACAATCGAAGAGAAAGACGTTTCCGTTCAGGAAAATAAACTTGAGATTGTTAAGATGAGAAAACCCGCGCCCAAACAACAAGGCAGAATTCTGGGCGAAGACGCGAGCGCAGTTAAAGAATTAGTTGATCTTTTACACAACGAAGCTAATGTAATTTAAGGGGGAATTATGTCGCATAAAATTTTGGTATTCCTTGAACAAAGAGACGGAAAAATAAAAAAATCTTCGATGGAAGCCGCGAAAGCCGGAGAAGAATTAGCAAATAAATTAAGCGGTGAATTGCTGGCGGTTACCGTCGGAAATGAAATTGAAGAACTTGAAAAAGCCGGCGAAAATGGAGTAAAAAAAGTCGTTCATTTTAAAAATGAAAATTTGAAAAACTATTCTTCATCCGCATATTCAAAATTAGTTGCGGATTACGCGAAGGAAACCGAAGCGGATATTCTTTTAATGGCGAATACTGCTATGGGAAAAGATCTCGCACCTTTCGTCGCTGTAAAACTCGACGCAGGAATTGCGATGGACTGTACAGAACTGAATGTTGAAGGCGAAGATATAACCGCCTCGCGGCCGATTTACGCCGGTAAAGCTTTAGTTGATGTTAAGTTTAACTCGGCCAAAAAAATACTAACGCTTCGTCCCAATACATTTAGCTTGGGAGAAGCTACGGGAAACGCCGCTGAGGTTGAAGTTAGAAACGCTGATGATTTAGATTTAAGAAGCAAAGTTTCTGAAATGAAAAAATCCGACGGAAAAATGGACGTTGCCGAAGCCGAGATAATTGTTTCGGGCGGACGCGGACTAAAAGAAGCTGAGAATTTTCATCTTGTTGAAGACCTTGCAAAAGAATTAAACGCCGCAGTCGGAGCTTCGCGCGCTGTTGTGGACGCCGGTTGGAGGCCTCACAGCGAACAGGTTGGCCAAACCGGAAAAACCGTTTCGCCGAATTTGTATATTGCAATCGGAATTTCGGGAGCTATACAGCATCTCGCCGGAATGCGATCATCTAAATATATTGTTGCTATAAACAAGGATAAAGATGCGCCAATCTTTACAGTTGCCGATTACGGAATTACAGGCGACGCTTTCGAAGTTGTTCCGGCGTTGATAGAAGAAATAAAAAAATTAAATTCATAAAAAAAGAAGTGAAGAAATTGAATAAAGTTCAAGTTGAAATTTTAGGTTTGTCTTCAAGCCCTTCCGCCGGAGGGGCTTACGCTTTGCTCTTAAAGGAAGTTTACGGAATGCGGCGACTCCCGATTATTATCGGAACGTTCGAAGCCCAGGCAATCGCTTTGGAAATTGAAGGCATAAAACCGCCGCGTCCATTAACTCACGATCTTGTAAAAAATCTGATCGATAATCTAGGCGCAGTTGTAACTGAAATTATAATAGACGAATTAAAAGAGAATACTTTTTATTCCAAAATCATTTTGGAAGTTTCGGGAATGACTAATGAAGTCGACTCGCGCCCAAGCGACGCAATAGCTCTTGCGGTTAGAGCGGGATCGCCTATTTTTGTTTCGGAAGAAGTTATGAAGTCGGCGGCTTTTGTTCCTTCCAGCGAAGAAGAACAAAAAATGAATCCGCTTGACGAACAAAAATTTGAAGAGCCGAAACAGACCGGCAAAACAACTAAAGAAGCCAAAATTGCGGCAATGCAAAATCAATTAAGAGAAGCAATAGAAAAGGAAGATTACGAAAGAGCCGCGAGAATACGGGACGAATTACATCACTTAAAAGGTAGTAATTAATAGACCGTTTAAAATTTACTCTATAATTAATTAGACTTATTCAAATTTGTTTTGGATAAGTCTTTTTAATATATCTTTCTATTTATTTGATAATATAATTTTTTCAATTTCCTCTTCACTCAGTTCAAAAAAATTTGCAGCGTTATTAAAGAAATAAACTAATCATGTTGTGTGTAGTAATTTTAAGCGGATTGCAGATTGAAAAATTCCATCGTATAATTAAAATATTCAGGTTTTGAAATTCCTCGGGCATATTTCAAGTTTTCCGGTTGATTGTATTTTTTAATATATGCCTGGCTGATTTTTTTATTTATTGGGTTATCTGCATCAATTTTTTCACCAGTTACTCTGATAACTTTATCACCGAATTTTATCTCTCCGATTCCTGATTTTTGAAACTCGGTAAACCAACTATTTTCACTCTTATTCCAGCTTCTTGCGAAAATCCTATTATCTACCTCTACCATCCAAATTTTTAAAAAAGTCGGTCTCGTTAATCCTCCCTTTATTTCAATCAACGTGTTATTTGCTAAATATGTATAGAAGTCTTTTGAAAACATATCAACCATAAATTGTATTGCCTATACACATTGCTCCGTATAGTTTTTTAGTTTAGTCTTCTTTTGAATTCCAAACCAATGATATCATTTCATAAAAATTTCCCTTGTGGAATTTGTACTCCTTTTCCGTATCAACTCTATGCACTAAAACTAAATTAGATGCGGGATAAATGCCGAGCATATGAATTCCAACACCTGTATGGAAAAATGATTTGCTTTTTCGGTTTTCGTTAGGAATCAATACATTCCAGAGCATTCCGTATCCGATTCCGTATTCTTCATTTGTTATTGAATATGGTTTAGTAGAAATTTCTATCCATCGCTCCGGTATTATCTGCTTGCCATTCCATTTCCCTTTGTTTAAATAGAGTTGACCATACAGAGCTAAATCTCTTGCTGATAATCTGAAGTGATATGCAGGATATTTCGATTTATCTTCTTCATATTGATAAAATCCGTCCACATCCGGTATTGTCCAATCGTCATCGGGATTTTTAACAGTTATATAATTATTTGAATATTCCATTCCCAGAGGTTGGGCTATATGCGTATTAAACAGGTCGTAAATCGTTTTTCCGGTTTGTTTTTCTAATATAAAACCAAGTGTATTAAAATCCCAATTATTATAGTAGTAAGCTTCATTTGGTTTATGGACTCCCCTTTTAGGCATTTTTGCTAACATTCCTTCGGCAACTGCGGCTGCATTATGATAAATACCCGACCTCGACTTCAATAAATCTGCTATGGTAGCTGTTCTTTCTGTTTCGGTTAGCGGATTGATATCGTCTATTCCAAGTTCTTTAAGAGTCATTGTAGTATCTATAGTTCCATTCTCAATGTAGATTCCGTAAAGAGAATTTAGTAAAGCTTTTCTAATTGAATGTACAAGCAGCTTTTTATCTGTATTCCCCCACTCATATACAATTTTTCCATCTGTCAAGAATCATCAAAGCTTCAGAACCTGTCTCCTCTAAAAAAGCGCTTAATGAATCCAATTTAGTTTGTGAGAATCCTTTGTCGGTTGGATTTACTTTAGTCAATAAGTCTTTCTTTTGATGGCAGCTTATTGAAATAATTGCAGTTAAAATAAGAATTAGTGTTATGGATATTTGTTTTTGTTCATAATTTATTTTACGATTAAGATGATTGATATTAACGATAGTTGCAAATTACTATCAACGGTTACTGTAAGGTAAGTTGCGTTGCGAATTTCGGAGTGGTTTCCTTACGAGCTGCGCTGTTTATGTATCGAGCTATGAACTTTGTTGTCCAAACTAAAACCACAATGAAATTTGCACTTTGTTTACGGTAGTGTTTTTATAATTCTTTTGAATCTATTGACACTTTTGAAACTTGAACTTTTTTGACCTCTTTGCATTCCATAATATCTTGATTGAAGACAACTAAGTTATTACCAATATCATGAAGTGAACTTCTGAATTTTATCCCATGTACATTGGTAAAAACCTTAATAAATTCGCAAATAAATTGAGTCGGGATATAATCAAGTTCAGAATCGTATCTTCTCATTGGCTTTGATAAGTCTCTACTGATAATTTGTTTTAATAGAGTTGATTTTATCCTTTGATTTACTTCGCTTGGAGCATAAAGTGAAGGAGTTTCTGTAAAATCGGAAATAATAATATCTTGAGTTAAATCTTGTCTCAAATGAAAAGAAGCAATTGAAACTTCGTCAAGATACGATGTCCGAATTTCATAAAGAATTGTTTCTTCATTATCGCTTAAATACAAATACGGTATTCCACTTGGGTTAGCTCGACCAGCAGTAGATAATTCTTTTTTAGGACAAAACATTTCTTCTTTTGAGAAAAGCTTTTCATCCGCATTTTTATGTAAACGCGCTCTGTAAAAAATATCGTCTTTGCTAATTACTGTTTTGCTTTCAAAAAAGCTATCCCAACCTAAATCATCTGTTAAATAACCAATGTTTGTTAAATATCGTCTTTCCCATTTTAGTTGTTCCTTTAACTTGAACCAAAAATTTACATTTTCAAGAATTTCTTCATTAAAATCAACTAATTCGTCAGAATTTTTAATTGAAGAATCAATTTTATCTAAAGCAAAATTAATAATTCTTTGTCCGTTTGTAAGGTCACTAAATAACCTCCAATTACCTTGAACTTTAGAGATAAATCGTTCCCCACTCGATTTAGGTTGGAAGTTTTCAAATAATTCTTTTAAAGAAATCGAATAACTCTTCTATCGGAATTATTTCAATATCTTTACATCCACAGCAACTGCATTTCCCAATTGTATTTTGAGATGTTATAAAGCCATTTAATTCTTTATCTGCAAAGCAGTTTTTACATACAAATTGCATAACTAATCTAAAAAGCTACGTACTATAAGTAAATGATTCTTTATAGAAATCTTCTTAACTGTTCCTAAACCTGGATATTTATGGTCATTATAATAATTGCGTAGTTCGGTAATTGCAGAATTGTCCAATGGCAATTCATCACAAAATTGAATTGCTTTTTCGGCGGCTTCAGCAAATTTTCCTTGAACGTTTGATATTGAATCATTTGTCTCTGATGTAAAATGCCTAATCCATATTTGCTCTTCACTTTGGGCATTCAGATAAGTCAAATGTATAACGACTGCTCTTGGGGTGCTCCCTCCGTCAATAAACTCTCGGGGTAAAATGGTAAAGTCAGCAAAACCGTTATATCTATCCTCTAAATAATATAGATGTTCTTCGGTGAATTTATGTCCAGAGATATCTAAAAAATCTGCATTTCTTTGTTGCTTCTCAAAAGGGTCATCTAACCTAATATAGAATTTGTTAAGACCTTTTATAAACCGATCAAGGCTCCTATATTTATGAGGCTCTAACAGCATTATATGACTAATATTGGGGTTCTGACATAATTTCCTAAATCCATCTTCATTAGAGAAATTATCTAAGCAGATAATCATACAGTCTTTTAACTCATACTTTTCAATTTTTGAATTTATATATGCTTGATTGTCTGAATAATGAAAGGCTGGAAGGTATTTTGAATCTTCTATATTGGTAATGTAATTCAAAAAATAATCTTTATCTCCAGAAACATCTCCTTCAAACGGATTGACAATTAAGTATAAATAAAAATCGTTCTCCAAAAATATTTTATGAGCTAAGTCCAAATTATTAAAAGTTTCTTTAACAGGTTCAATAACAGGCATAATCTTGCCTTGTAATACTTTTTCGCAAACTAAATCTCGAAGAGTAATTAATTCAAATTGTCTCGCTCTTAGATATGGGAAGTACATAACTATATCTTATTTGTTTTTAATTTCATAATTAGGTTATCTCGTTCTGATTTTTCTAAATTTAACGAGAGACAAATTTGGTTAAACTCACTATTAATTTTATTGAAGAACAGATTGTTTATTTTTCGTTCCTTCATTTCACTTATAAATAATTCGCTTAACTCTTCATCTGGAATCCGTGCAATTAATTTTTTACAAATATTAAATTGATTAAATGAGTTCATTTCAGGAATATCATTATAATATTTTTTGACAATACCGAGATATTCTTTAGTATGAAGTACTTCCATTAAAACATCCGCATCAATATTGCTATTGAAGAATGAATTTTGAATCAACTCAAAGTTTTTAGAAATTGAATCGTAAGTGATAATCCCAATGTTTTTATCAAACTCAATATATTTGTATAGTAACTCATGAGGAACAATAATATAAATCTCGTTAAAAAGTTTTTTGTATTCTTGAAGTTGGTTTGACAATCGATATTCTTTATCTAAAACAGTCTTAATTTCAAATACTTTTGATTTTCCATTAAACATTGCTAAATCAGCAATTGCCTTTCCAATTCTTAATTCATTAAAGATTATTGAATCACTATTACCTAATTCTTTTTTTAGCCATTGAGTTAGAAACTCATTTTTTAAAATGTACTCATTTGGATAATTTTTTTCTAAAATCTTATAGGTTTGTCTTAATACGTTTAAATATGAATTCCCCTTATTTTTTTCTGACAGTTTATATCTTTGAAGTTTTAAATCAATTGATTCAAAATCATCTTCAAACCAACGATTAACTTCACTTCTAGAGAATAGAGAAGAAAAATCTCTTAACTGATTTATCGAATAATTCATATTTAATTTATTTTTCTTGTAAAGATAATCAAATCCTAATTATCGTTTCGGAAGTGCTTTTTTAACATTATCGCTAAAGTTATTTTATATTCAATTGTTATTATTACCAGGATTAGCGGTATAAATAAAATTATTGTATACTACAAATATAATCATCCTTTTCTAAAAATCATCAATACTTCTATTTTCTAATCTTATACTCAAACTCATAAAAATGCTTTCCATTCTCTATTTTTATATTACCATTTTTCCCGATATTCCTTTCAATTCGCCGGTTCCGGAGTCGGGAACAACTTCAAGAATAAGTTTATCTTTCCCTTCTTTCATTGTACCGAAATGCTGCAGTACAAAACTTCCGCTCTTCCCTTCTAATTTTCCGTCTACCTGTTCAATTGCAACGTAACCCGCCGAACCTTTTGTTGTTGTCATTGCGCTTAGCATTTCTCCTTTGCTTTCGGCTTCCAGCTCGCCGCTGAAGGATTTATCGATTGACATTCGTCCGAGATTGATGCCGTTCTTGGCGGGATGTGTAAAATCCAAAGCGGTTAAATTTACTTCAAACTCTCCGTTAACTTTCATATAAAATTCCTCATACAAGAAATAGAACACAGGCGTAACCGGTTAAACTTATCTGCGGTTCTGATTCTTCTCTTCCCAGTCTTGTTTTACATCAATTAAAAACCACTTTCCCGATTTCGCAATCGAGGCATTTATTTTTTGAGCAATAGTTTCGGAACAGTTCTATCATCCCCTGGTTGTAAACCGTACGCTTTAAAAGTCCGTTCATATCCAGTCCGGTTGCTACGTCTCTCACAATTTTATTATCGCTTCGCTGGTTATAAATACTGAAGATCTTCAATATTTTTTTCGCCATCAATTCATCATCAAATATGTTGAAATAAACCGCCAGGAAAGGAAGAACAACATTTATAACAATTTCATCCGCGCGCGAAGCTCCAACGAAATATTTTATTTCACCATTCGCCGGTTCGTTAAATACGTAATGATTACTCCAGAATCCATCAGATTTGATGACGAATAAAGAACGGACGGAATTAATAAGCACCTTAAGGTTTCTTATCTCTTTGGTTTTTTTAATCAGAGTCCCTATCAGGTCTTCATAAAGAATAGTATTAAGTAATCTCGCTCCTCCGGCTAACCGAATTGTAGGAAAATTCTGCGGCCGCAGTTTGAAAAAATGCCATTGGGTTTCATCGAAAGTTTTGCCGTCGTAAATGCGCTTTATAATTTCCCACTCACTGTCAAGGGAGTTTACATAACCTTTCGCTTCGGGATGAATTTTTTCTTCCGACGGAACGAGCCCGGAAATATTGAACAAAACCGATTCGAACCGGTTTACGAGTTCAGTATCGTGACCCAGTTTTTTTAAGAAATCAACATTTACTGACTGGGCGAGATTATGCATCACATTTTTATTTTGGGAATACCCGAGCGCTTCAAAAATTAATTCATATAATAACTGCTGCCATAATTCCTTTTCTTTAAAATCTTCGTTCGAAAAATCTTTATTCTGAAACTCAGGAGAGAGTTCATAATTAACTACCGGTTCTTTTATCTTGTGTGCTTTCAGAAAAGCCAGTTCTTTTAATCGGTGAAAATTTTTATCGCATTTCTTTTTGAATCGGTCAATACCGAGTTGTTTAATAAAATCTTCTTTTTTGCCGAAGCCCACATCTTCATTTAAACCGTAACATTTAAGTTCTTTGCTTAAGTTTGAATGAGGAGTCCGGAATTTTGATTTAAGTTCGGTAACTAGTTCGGATGCCAGAAATCCATCAAGGCAGACACTTGGAATTTTTCTTCCGTCTTTATTATAAACATAACCCTGATTAAATTTACTGGTAAAGGAGGCGTGCAGAATAACTTTGTTGTACTTCCTGTCTATGTTATGCCCGTGCTGTTTCCAGTCGCTGTAGTCGTTGTCAATCTCAATATCGCCAACATATGTAAAATTACCGATGCGAATTCTTGCGTTGCGGAAATCTGGACCGCCGTTTTCCGTATTTTCTACGCCGGCGTCGAGCACTTCAATTTCATCGCCGAGATTTGTTTGTAAGGATTTTTGAAATAACTGATTTTTCCAGATATGCTGGATTTGCTTTTCGTAAACTTTCGGCGCTTTTCTCATTTGAAAAACCCTTATGTTTTTAGGTTATTTAGAAAAGGATTATTTTTTGCAGAGAACTATTTAAAAATTAATATAAGTATTTCTCCACTTTATTGTTATAGTCAATCAAAGTTTTTTTTGCGATTTCTCCAAATTCTTCAGTTGATCCGGAATAGATTATACCCCGGCTAACATTGATCAGAAATTTGTTGTATTCCTTTTCCCTGAATAATCTTACTATATTTTCCAGGTCTCCACCCTGTGCGCCAACACCGGGAAGAAGTACATATAGTTTTTTGAACAAAGAAAAGCTGCTCTGTATTTCAGCAAGGTTGGTAGCCCCGAAAACAATACCGCAATTATTTTTTGTATTCCATTCGTTCACTTTTTCAATTACTTCTTCATACAAAAATTTTCCATTTTCCAGCCGGAGCTTTTCAAAATCGGCTGAGCCTTTATTAGATGTTAAAGCCAGTACAAAATTAATTTTGTCTTCGTAATTAAGGAACGGCTCTATCGAATCGAAACCCATATACGGATGAAGAGTTGCGGAATCGAAGCCGAAATGGTCAAAGAGTGATTGCGCGTATTTTAATGATGTATTTCCTATATCGCCCCGTTTTGCGTCGCCGATAACAAAAATATCGTCGGGTAAAAATTTTAAAGTTTCTTCCAGCAATTTAATTCCGTCGGAACCGGCGTCTTCATAAAAAGCTAAATTTATTTTATACGCGGCGGCGTTATCAATTGTACTGTCTATAATTATTTTATTGAATTCGAGGATGGGATTTTTTGATGATTTAAGATGATGAGGAATTTTGTTAATGTCGGTATCCAGCCCTACACAAATATGTTTTCCTTCACTTATTTTTTTTTCTAACTTTTGTCCTGCTTTCATTTTCCGTTAAAATTTTTGTACATCATTGATTCGACAGGTTTGTCAGTTCGTGTGTTATATTTGGCGCTTGATTTGGAATTGTAAGGAGTTCCAATCTCTCCTTTTAGTTCAAAATAAATTATCTGCCCAATCGGCATTCCGGCGTAAATTCTTACCGGCTGCTTAACTGAAATTTCCAAAGTCCAGGTATTACAAAATCCCGCGTCGCCTTTTCCCGCGGTAGAGTGAATATCGATTCCGAGTCTTCCAATACTCGATTTTCCTTCGAGGAACGGAACGTGTTTATGTGTTTCCGTGTATTCTTCCGTAACGCCGAGATATAATTTGGAAGGAAGAAGAATAAATCCTTCTTCGGGAATTTCCATATAATCGATTTTGTTGTGAAGTTTCGCGTCGAGAATTTCGCTCTCGTAAATTCCTAATGTAGCGCCGAGATGAACATCGTAACTATTTGTACCCAGATTATTTTCGCGGAATGGTTCGATGATTATTGTCCCTTTCTTCATTTCAGAAAGGATCTCGTTATCGGTGAGGATCATATAATTCCTTTTAAGCGTATTGTTTTCTGTTCTTGTAAATATTTAGAACCACTCCAAGCATCATCATATTTACAAGCAGCGAGCTTCCTCCGTAACTTACAAACGGAAGAGGTAAACCTATTACCGGCGTGATGCCGACATTCATCCCGATATTAATCGCGAAGTGTACGAATATCATACTTAAAATTCCGATTACAACGAGAGAACTAAAATTATTTTTGGTAGTTGCAGAAATATCCAGCAGTCTTACCATAATCATTAAAAACAAAAATAAGACAAAAATACTTCCGATAAAACCAAATTCTTCGCCGACTACACAATAAATAAAATCAGTCCATTGTTCAGGAATAAAACGGAGCTGAGTCTGATTCCCTTCCATAAATCCTTTTCCGAATATTCCGCCGGAGCCTATAGCTACCTTAGCCTGAAGCGCGTTATAGCCGGAGCCCAGTGGATCTGCGTTCGGATCTATAAAAGATTCCAATCGTTTCTGCTGATGCGGCTGGAGAAAACGGTAAACATAATCGAAGAAAAATCCCGCCGCCAGGTTCATTACAAAAACAGTCGCGCTCAGAAATAAATTTCTTTTGAAAAAATAGAGAGCAATCAGAACAAATATCAAAGCTAAAATGAAAACTCCGGTTCCGAACAACGAAGCGAAGAAAACAATAGCCGGAGAAACAACCACAAAAATGCTGAATAAATTTATTCCGCTCCAGAAGATCATAATAAAAGTTATGAACATAAAAACAATCGCGGTTCCCATATCGGGTTCCATAAGTATCAGTAATACCGGTACGAAACCGATGAGCATCGCTATTCCGATATCTTTAATATTATTTATATCTCCCCTGTTTTTACCAAGCCAGTAAGCAAGAAATAAAATCGTCCCAATCTTCGCAAATTCGGACGGCTGAAATCCTACGGGACCGAGAGCGAGCCAGCTCTTTGCGCCGTAAACCGTTTTACCGGCGAACAAAACCGCAATAAGCAGAAGAAGAGAAACAGCGTAAACCGGAACAGCGGTAATGAAAAATGTTCTTGCGGGTAAAAAGTAGATTATTAAAAACACAACCAACGATGCGATGAGCCAGAAAAATTGCCTTTCGAAATTTCCGCCGGCAACCGGGTGATTATAAGTAGAACTGAAAATTGCCACAAGTCCTATGATAGCCAGCATCAATGCCGGAATAAAAACGGCAAAGTCGAACTTATCGGCTATTTTATAATCGATTCTCATAATTTAATTAGATGTAATCATATTGTTTTCTTTTAAATTTTCTTCATCCTTTACCAGATATGCTTTAATTACATCGCGCGCAATAGGTGCCGCGTGAGTGCTGCCGAATCCAACATTTTCAACTATTAAAGCAACCACAATTTTAGGATTATCATAAGGAGCGAAAGCTACAAATTGCGCGTGATCTTCTCCGTGAGGATTCTGGGCCGTTCCGGTTTTCCCGGCAATTTCCACTTCAGCCATTCTTATCCATCGTCCGGTTCCTTCTCCCTGCACAACTTTCCACATTCCTCTTCTAACCGTATCAAAAGTTTTTTTGCTTATATCAACTTTTACTTCATCATAAATAAAAGGTTTAAATTCGTCCGTCTCTCTGTCGATGTATCCTTTAACTACGTGCGGAGTTTTTGTTTTTCCGTAGTTGGCAATTAATGAAATATATTTAGCAAGCTGAACGGGTGTTGCGCTTATTTCGCCCTGACCTATCGCAAGGCTTATCAAGTAGCCGTCCGTCCAGCGATTTTTTCCATAAACCCTGTCGTAGTAAGCGGGATCGGGTACAATACCCGGCGTTTCTTCTCCGATATCAATATTTGTTTTCGTGCCGAAGCCGAACTGCCTTGCATAATCAGCCCACTTCTGGAAACCAATCTTCAAAACTAAAGGATAGAAAAAAGTATTGCAGGATTTTTCGAGAGCGGTTTCAACATTTACAATTCCGTGAACCCCGTGACATCTGAAATATCTGCCAAATGTATATCCGCCTTTACAATTTACATAAGTATTCGGCGTAATAATTCCTTCCTCCAAAGCCGCAATGGCCATCAGCATCTTAAACGTGGAGCCCGGAGGATTGATTGACATAGTAGCTCTGTTGAATAAGGGTTTATCTTCATCTCTATTCAGACTGTCTAAAACTGTCCTCGGAGTTACGGAGGCAAAATCGGAAAGATTATATTCGGGAGAACTTACGAGAGCGATTATTTCTCCGGTCGATGGCTCCATAGCCACAAGAGCTCCGGTTTTTCCTTTAAAAGCTTCCTCTGCAACGCGCTGTGTCTTTGCATCGATTGACAAGACTAAATCTGTTCCTTTGTGAGGAGCTCTATCGCTCAAACCACGATTATATTCGCCAATCTTTCTTTGCCGGGAATCGACCAATACATAATTAATTCCCTTACTTCCCCTCAGATAATTTTCGTAAGTTTTTTCTATTCCGTTGTATCCTACATAATCTCCTAAAGCATATTTCTCTTTATTCTTTTCAAGAAGACTTTGCGAAATTTCCTTTGAATAACCGAACATATGTGAACCGGAAACTCCGTAGGAATAATCTCTCTGAGTTTCAACTACATATTCAACACCCGGAAGATGCTCCGAATTTTCCTCAAGCCAGGCTATAATTTCAAAATCTACATTTCGTTTTATTTTTCTGGGAGAAAATTTATTATACATTTTGTTTTTTTCGAGGATGCGTTCAACATATCCGCTGTCTGCCTGGATAGCTGTTTCGATGACCGGATTAAGTTTGCGGTCATATAACGCGGGAATTATCTGTAAAGTAAATGAAGGTTTGTTGCTTACAACAATGTTAAAATTTCTATCGTAGAAAACTCCGCGCGCAGCGGTTTGCGGAATTTCTTTGATGCTGTTCTCTTTGGATTTTGCCTGGTAAACCGGATTATTTAGAATCTGCATCTGAAAAAGCTGAAATCCCAGCAGCGCTACAAACCCGATTATCACCACGAGGAATATTTTTTTTCTTAACTGAGAACCGAAAAAATTATCGTTCATTGAAATCTTTTTGATGGTTTAAATATTACAACTATTAAACTAACCACAGCGGTGTATGTTCCTGAGAGAATGCTATGACGGAATATTACTGCGAAAATGTTTCTGGTAGTTTCAGCCGAACCGAATAGTGCGTAGAAAAAGGAATCGATTGAAGCAGCAACAAAAACTACGAGCACGAAAAAATAACTTCCAATATTTCTATCCGACTTATTTTCATTGAAAAAATATCCGGCAATAAATCCGGCTAAAGTTTTTGAGAACATTGAACTTCCAAGAAGACCGCCGGACATTAAATCGAAGAAAAACCCGAAAGTAAAACCTAATATTGTTCCGTAAAGCTGGCCCTGCTGCAAAGTAAAATATACAAGTAAAATCATTATTAAATCAGGCGTAACAAAATCGAGTTCAAAAAATGGAATCACAGTTAACTGAATGACTGCAACCGGAAAAAAAATAATTACGGGCAATATTTGCTGAAAAGATATTCTCATTTATGGTCTGTACATATTTAATTCTAAACTGTCTATCTGCTCGCTTTCAATTACTTTTAGTACAAATACATTTCTTATTCCAATAAAATCCACGAACGGTGTTACAATAATATTACTTAATAATCCGGAAACCGTAGTCTCCTTCTCCGTTATTAAACCAACCGGAATTGAAGGCGGAACAATAGTACTGAATTGCGAGGTGACAACTCTGTCGCCAATTTCAACATCGTAAGTAGTTGGAATATTTTTGATTACGAGATTTCTTCCGTTCCAGTTCAGCACGCCGTTTACGTTGCTTTCCTGGTCCCGCACTGCAATTTTAAGATCATTATTTATTAATGTTCGAAGAATGGAATAATCGGCTGCTGTTCCGGTTATTAATCCGACTAATCCTTTATCATTAATTACCGGCATCCCGATTTCGACGCTGTCATTCTTTCCGGCATTCAGGATGTAGCTTCCCTGAAGCCGATTGATATCTTTTGAAATTATTGAAGCGGGAATTAGAGGAAAGCTTGATGTATCTTTTATGCCGATAAGGTTTTTTAGCTCAACATTTTCTTTCTGTGCTTCTCTAAGCCTGCTTAACTCCAGCATTAACTCAGCATTGGTATTTTCCAGCTCTTCCTTGCTTACGTCTCCGGCAACAATATTTGTTAACGAACTTGAAGCTGAGTTTACGACTGCAAAAACTCCGAGTGAAAAGGTTCTGAAGTTTCTTATTCCCGGCTCATTGTTTAGCGAGAGAATCGACAGGCTAACTATTAAAAGGATTACAACTACAAGATATTCTTTAAATTCATAAAATAATTTCTTAAGGAAATCAAACATTAATATCTTCTGTTCCGTATGAATACTTTGGAATATCTATTTAGATTATCTATTGATTTTCCCGCTCCGCGCACAACCGCCGTCAATGGGTCGTCTGCAATATGAACGGGTAAATTAGTTTCCATTCTAATTCTTTCGTCAAGCCCTTTAAGCAAAGCGCCGCCGCCTGTTATCATAACACCACGGTCCAAGATATCCGCTGAAAGTTCGGGTGGTGTTCTCTCAAGAGTCTGCTTAACAGCTTCAACTATCTGTACAATATTCTCATTAAGCGCTTCGCGTATTTCAACAGAGCTTACTTCTGCAGTTTTCGGAACTCCGCCGACCAGATCGCGCCCTTTAACCTGGATAGTTATTTCTTCCTGTAGCGGAACAGCAGATCCAACTTCGCATTTTATCGCTTCAGCCGTTCTTTCACCTATCAAAAGGTTATAATTTTTTTTGAAGAATTGCATAATCGCGTTATTCATTTCGTCGCCGGCAATTCTAATCGATTCTTCATTTACGATTCCGGCAAGAGCTATAACAGCAATTTCAGTTGTTCCGCCGCCGATATCAATGATCATATTTCCAACAGGGGCTTCAACGTCAATTCCTACGCCAATTGCGGCTGCCATCGGTTCGGCAATAAGATGTACTTCCTTTGCTCCCGCGTGCTCCGCGCTGTCTCTAACCGCACGCTTTTCTACTTCCGTAACTCCGCTCGGAACAGCCACGACAATTCTCCTGCTGGACAATGATCCCGCGCTTACTCTTTTTATGAAAGCCCGAATCATTCCCTCGGCAATTTCAAAATCGGCAATTACGCCGTCGCGCATAGGTCTGGAAACCCGAATCTCTCTGTGCTCCCGTCCCTGCATTTCTTTTGCCTTGTTTCCTAAAGCGATTATCTTTTTCGAACTTCTGTCAAACGCAACAATGGAAGGTTCGTTGAGAACGATGCCCTTTCCTTTAATATATATTAATGTATTTGCAGTTCCTAAATCAATAGCAATATCTGTTGAAAATAAATTGAAGAAACCCATATTTCCTCTTTAATGTTTAAAGTTTCTTATTCCTGTAAAAATCATACTAATATTATGTTCATCAGCGGCGGCAATAACTTCGTCATCCCGGATTGATCCTCCCGGTTGAATTACTGCCGTTATCCCGTTGGCAATCGTTTCAGTCAAGGCATCAGCAAATGGGAAAAAAGCATCCGAAGCAGCCACAGCTCCTGAGAGATCGTGTCCATGCTCCTTAGCTTTACTCACAGCAATTTTTGCGGAATCGAGACGCGACATCTGTCCTGCTCCAACTCCTATCGCTTTTTTGCCTTTTGTGAAAATAATTGCGTTGGATTTAGTATGTTTGCTTATTATCCAGGCGAATTTCAAATCTTCCAATTCATCCGGTGTATATTTTTTCTTTGTTACTAATCTTAAATTTTCATCTGTCAAAACTGAATGATCTTTATCCTGCGCTACAAATCCGCCGGGAATATTTTTTACCTGTAACGTATTATCGTAAAACTTCTTACCAATTTTAATTAAACGACGATTCTTCTTCTTTTTCAACTCTATCAAAGCGTCATCAGTAAAATCCGGAGCACAAATAACTTCCAGAAAGATCTCATTCATTTTATTCGCCGTTTCCAGATCAATTTTTTCGTTAAAAGCAGCGATTCCTCCGAAAGCAGAAACCGGATCGCACGAAAGAGCGTTTACATAAGCGGAATAAACCGAATCAGAAGTTGCTGCTCCGCAGGGATTTGTATGTTTTACTATAACGCAGGAATTCTCTTCCAATTCCTGAACTAACTCAACTGCAGCCGTAAGATCGATAATATTATTGTATGATAATTCTTTGCCGTGAATATCATCAAAATAATCCTGGAAATCTCCGTAAACAAACGCCTTCTGATGAGGATTTTCACCGTAGCGCAATTCTTTTGTGCGGGGATAATTTATGCGCAAGGATTCAGAATTTGTTGAAAATTCCTTCTCGAAATAATCCGCGATCAGTGTATCATAATAGGCGGTTAAAGAAAAAGCTTCGGCAGCTAATTTTTCTTTTGTACTGTTAGATATTTCACCGTTCTTTAATTCTTCAATAAAATTATCGTATTGAGAAGGATTGGTTAAGACCGAAACATACTTATAATTTTTAGCGGCGGCTCTTATCAAACTAGGTCCACCGATATCGATATTCTCTATTTTATCGCTGAGCGATTTATTCGCATCTTTAACAACTTCAGGGAAAGGATAAAGATTAACACAAACAATGTCGATTGGATTTAAGGAATTTTCCCCGGCTTCCTTTTTATCATTTTCGTTATCGCGCCGCATCAAAATTCCTCCGAAAATTTTCGGATGAAGTGTTTTTACCCTGCCGGAAAATATTTCAGGAAAACCGGTTATATCCTGAATCTCGATAGATTCAATATTTTCTTCGGATAAAAGTTTTGACGTATTTCCGGTAGCTAATATTTCATAATCAAGTTTTCTTAATTCTTTTGCAAAATGAACAACATTCAGTTTATCTGAAACGCTGATTAAAGCAAATTTTTTCAATCTATCCCCATTCAACTATCGATAAAGACACGGTCTTTATCAATTCTAATTTTATTTTCAGAAAATAATTTTATCGTCATCGGAAGTAGTTTATGTTCTTCTGCCAGAACTATTTCTGCGATTTCTTCCGGAGTTTTTACATTCGTAATATCAACGCATTTCTGTGTAATTATCTTACCGTTATCATAAATTTTATCAACAAAATGAATCGTAGCGCCGGAGACTTTTGCCGAAGAATCATAAACCGCTCTATGAACATTCATTCCGTACATTCCCTTTCCACCAAAAGCCGGAAGAAGTGCCGGATGAATATTTACTATTCTGTTCTGAAATTCGTCAATAAAATCATCCGGAATTTTTTTTAGAAATCCCGCCAGGACAACCAGGTCAATTTCTTCTTTTTTAAATTGTTTTGCTAAATCTTCATACGAAACAGTATCTTCTTCTAGTAGTCAATCCCGCACAAAGCACCGGAATATTTTTTTCGGCGGCAAATTTGAAGGCTTCGCATTCCCTTTTATTGCTAACCACAAAATTAACTTTGGCCGATAATTTTTTATCTTCAACTGCTTTTACAACTGCTTTAAGATTTGAGCCGCGCCCCGAAACGAAAATCGCTATTTTTAGCATATAAATAAATATTAATCCAGAAAATTTACCGAATTGAGTAACAATAATCAATTAAGTTTTAAGTATATTTAAGTTCTTTCCAATCTTTTTAAGCACAACTGAGATTTTCAATTCTCATTTGGCATTTTCCCAATTTTTCTTCGCAATCCCTCAACCATCGCTTTCAGTTTTTCGCTCTGGTCAAACTCCTCTTTTATTTCAATATCTTCCAGTAATTCCGACGCTTTTTTAATATCGTCTTGCCGGAAATAAATCTGGGCTGCGATATATTTCGCGAACACAAAAGCACGACTATCTTCATTTTTATTTTGAATTATTTCTTCCGAAATTTCCAAAGCCTGTTGATATTCTCCGAGATGAAAAAGCGCTTCAGTCAAAACGCTTTTTCTCTCAAGTTCAAGATCATTTGTGAAAAATTTCTCATTGCTCAGGTTTTCAACAGTCTCTTCATATTTCCCCGCTTCGTTATTATGTTTATTGAAAATAAGTTTTTTCTCATCTTCGCTTAAACCGTTACGGAATAAAATTTTACTCCGCTCTTTTGCGAATTCATCTTCCTTAATGTCGGGATTTCCGTTACGCGCGGCGAGTAAATGTTTTTTTGCTTCAAGTTCGTCGTCAAGAAAATAATAAGAGATTGCGATTCTCAAATTCGCGATACCGGTATAACTTAATTCATTTGAGGTTTGCAAGAACTTTTTGTAGAACGAGATAGCCTTTTCAAAATTATTATTTTTAAAATGAACATCTCCCAAAAGAAAAAATGAAAAAGAAGTTGTTTGCTTAAAACCCGGATTTTCAATTTGAATTATCCTCTCCAAAATCTCTTCAGCCTTAGGCAGTTTGCGAGCGTTAATTTGCGCAATAGCATATTGATACAGGAACAAAACATTTTCCGGATATTTTTTCAGGTAAGGTTCCAGTACCGACGCAGCTTCATCATAATATGCGAGATAATCATTATATATTTTGGATAGCTGAAATGCGGCTTCGGGTTTTAATCTTTCCCCTTTTTCAAAACTTTTTTTTACAAGTTCCAATCCTTCTGCTTTATTTCCTGAAAGCCTGGTAAGTTTAAGAGCCAATGTAGCTATTCCGGAAATCTCGCTTAATGCGTATTTTAGCGCGCCGATTCCCAAATAAGCGTCGTAAAAATCAGGATTTTCATCCACAACTTCTTCCAAATTTCCTTTGGCGTTTTTAGCCGACCAGAACGCGTCGAGATTTTCTCCTTTGTAGGAATGCGCAATCGTCCGCAGAAATTGAGCGGAGCCGAGAATAAATCTTGCGCTTAAATTCTTGGCATTTTTATCGAGAAGTTTTTCTGATCTTTCAACCGCTTCATCGGAATAATTCAAAAATGAATTATAATCTTCTTCTTCTCCGGAGCCTAAAAATCTGTACAGATGATCCCGCGAAAGATAATGGTAAGCGTCAGGCAGGTTCGGGTTTTTATTTATCAATGAATGATAAATATCTCCCGAATTTTGAAAATCCAAATTATAAGAGAATTCAATTCCCTCTTCTAATCTCGATTCATCACTTTTCTGAGGGAAAAGATTCTGACTAAATAAAAATATTAAAAAAATATATTTGAGCATTTAAAGAAAACTTAGGCTAAGGCGAAAAATAAATCTGTGGTTAAAATCTTTTAATTGAGAGATTAAATACAGATTTCTGTTTATAGAGCTTTTAACTGCTCTTTGCTGTTCACTTTATTTTTGTGTCGAAGAGACGCTTTTACAAATTCCCGGAATAATGGATGCGCTTTTGTTGCGCGCGATTTTAATTCCGGATGAAACTGGCATCCGACAAACCAGTCGTGATCCGAAAGTTCAATCATTTCCACTAATTTGTTGTCTGGCGAAATTCCGCTGACGATCATTCCGCTTTCTTCAAATTGCTTTTTGTATTTATTGTTGAACTCATATCTGTGTCTGTGTCTCTCGCTTATTTGGGTGCTATTATAGGCTTCTCCGGCTTTCGTTCCCTTTTTTATTTTGCAGGGATACGCTCCCAATCGCATGGAAGCGCCCTTCATCTTCACTTTGCGCTGTTCCGGCATTATGTGTATAACACTGAATTTATTTTTAACAAATTCCGAACTGTTTGCCCTTTTTATTCCGCAAACATTTCTTGCAAATTCTATTGCCGCCACCTGCATTCCCAAACAGATTCCGAAGAAAGGAATATTGTTTTCGCGGGCATATTTCACCGCTGATATTTTTCCTTCAATTCCCCTTTCGCCAAATCCGCCGGGAACAAGTATTCCATTTACGCCTTTAAGTAACTTTTCGGCGGAACTCATTTCAATCTTTTCCGTACTCACAAACTTTAAATTTACTTTTACTTCGTTTTCGGCGCCGGAATGAACAAATGCTTCATTTATACTTTTGTACGCATCCTGATACTCTGTGTATTTGCCGCAGACTGCAATTGTAACTTCATCTTTCGGGTTTTCAATTTTGTTTACAAATTCCGCCCATTTATTCATATCAAAACTTATGTCCGGCATTTTCAATCTTTTTAAAACGAGTCTGTCTAAATTTTGTTTATATAAAACAAGCGGGACTTCATAAATGGTTGATGAATCGTGCGCGGAAATTACTTCTCGCGTATTTACGTTGCAGAAAAGAGCAATCTTTTCCCGAAGTTCTTTCTCTAATTTTTTCTCCGATCGGCATACAAGGATTTTTGGCTGAATTCCTAACTCCAACAAACTTTTAACGCTGTGCTGAGTCGGTTTCGTTTTAACTTCACCGGCCGAATGAATGTAAGGAACTAATGTAACGTGAATACTGATAGCGTTTTTTCTGCCGACTTCCATCATTAATTGGCGCATTGCTTCAATAAACGGAAGGCTCTCAATATCTCCCACAGTTCCGCCAATCTCTGTAATTACAATATCATAATTCCCCGATTCTCCTAGAAGTCTCATTCTTCTTTTTATTTCATCTGTAATGTGAGGAATAACCTGAACCGTTGCGCCGAGATAATCGCCGCGTCTTTCCTTGTTGATTACAAAATCGTAAACTTGTCCGGTTGTTGTGTTATTGTCTTTGGTCATGTTCACGTCGAGAAATCTTTCGTAATGACCAAGATCGAGATCAGTTTCGGCGCCGTCGTCGGTAACGTAAACTTCACCGTGCTGGAATGGATTCATCGTCCCCGGATCAACGTTTATGTAAGGATCAAATTTCTGAATTGTAACACTGTAACCACGTAATTTTAGCAGTAATCCCAGCGCCGAAGCTGTAATGCCTTTACCCAGAGAGGAAACTACACCGCCCGTAATAAAAATATACTTTACCTGTTTCTTAAAATCATTTTGGTTCAAGATAAGCTCACAGTAATTTTTGAACGCAAAATAAGAAAAAGAAGTTAAACTAAAAAACATATTACGGGAACTAAACAATTTAATAATGGTTTACGATAATAAATTTGGATAATTAAGGGCTTACGTTTAAATTTGCATCTGATTTTTTTTTGTAATGAATTATTGAGGATTGTATTTTAAAGGGTTTTGAAAGAAATATTCAGGAAGAGAAGCCATATACATCACAGTTGCTTTTATCCAACGAACCGGCAGTATTAATTTCATCCGCTGATGGGACAATTCTTTTCGGAAATTTTACGGCACATAATCTGCTGAAGGTTAACGGCAAAGCCATTAACGAGTATAACCTTAGCGATTTTTTCGGGAAAGATATTTTAAATTTTGAACATTCCCAATCCTCATCAACTGCTCGCGAAGTTTTTTCAGCTCAAGATGTAGAAAAGAATCCAATTAATATTGAACTGGAAATCAAAAAACTTCCGGGAGAAAATCTCTTCCAGATAAATTTTTATGAAGATACGGATAAAATAAAGAAAGAAAAGTTCAATGCAATCTTTATTGAATTAGGACGCAAATTAAGTGCATCGATTGACGAAAAAGAAGCTGCTCAAATAATTTTTGATGCTGCTGAATCGTTAATCGGCTGGGATGCCGCCTGCCTCGACCTTTACGACGCAAAAGAAAACAAAATTTATCCAGTAGTTTTAATCGATACTATTGATGGAAAACGGAAAGAATTTCCGCCGACCTATGTCAACGCTCCGCCTTCAAATACTTCGAAGGAAGTAATTCAAAGTGGCGCAAAACTAATTCACAGAAAAGAAGAAAATCTTAGATTTAAGGACCTTACTCCCTTCGGAAATAAAACTCGTCCATCCGCTTCCATGCTAATTGTGCCCGTAAGAAAAGCGAACGAAGTTAAAGGTATTCTATCTATACACAGTTATAAATTCAATGCATTTTCGGAAAACGATAAAGAAATATTACAAATAATGGCGGATCATTGCGCCGCCGCACTCGACCGCATTGACGCGGAGAAACGTTTAAGAATTTCCGACGAAAAATATAAATATCTCTTTCATTCTTCCCCTATAGGAATTTTTCAATCGACTCTTGAAGGAAAGTTCATTACAGTTAATGAAGCTCTGGCTAATATTCTCGGGTATAACAAAAATGAATTACTGGAACTCGATTTGGAAAAAGACTTATACTTTGATAGTACTCAGCGAAAGAAAACAGTTGAAAAACATTTAACCGGCGGCGGCGGAGAAGAATATGAATTTCTCTGGAAGAAAAAAGACGGAGAACCGATCTGGGTTTCGTTAAACGCTTATCCCGTAAAACATACTACGGGCGAATTTAAATTATTCGAAGGATTTGTTCAGGATATCGATCAGAAAAAAAGAGCCGAAGAATCCTTGAAAGATTCGGAAGAAAAATACCGCTATCTGGTTGAAAATATAAACGAAATAATTTATTCCCTTGATAAAAATCTAATAATTGAATACGTAAGTCCAAGTCTCGAATCGATAAGCGGTTACAAACGCGATGAATTACTAGGGATGAATATTTCAAATATTATTTATAAGGAAGACAGGCATCTTCTCGAAACTACTCTGAAGAGATCTTTTTCGGGGAAGTTTGAACCCGTTGAGATGAGAGTTTATCATAAACACGGCGGACTGCGATGGGTTAGAAGTTCAAACCGAATCAAAATTAAAGATAAAAAATTTGTTGGAATTAGCGGTGTCTTAACTGACATAACCGAAAAGAAAGAGCACGATTTAGCCCTCAAAAAACGGGAAGAAATACTTAACGCCGTTAATTTCGCTTCCAAATATTTTCTCCGCTCTTCGGATTGGAAGGATAATATTCTTCTTGTTTTAAAAGAGTTAACAAACGCCGCAGGTGTTTCGCGAACTAATATTTTTGTTGCAGATTATCCTGATGACGAAACCCTTTTGGTATCACACAAATATGAATTTGTAACAGACGCAAAATTCGCTCAGGATAATATAGCTGATTTGCAGAACATGAATTATATCGATATCGGTTTTGAAGATTGGATGAAACGATTACTAAACAGGAAAGTGATAAGCGGTAAAGTAAAAGATCTGCCCGAAGTGGAAAGGTCAGTTTTATCGGGATACGGAATCAAATCGATTCTAACAATTCCTGTTTTTGTCGGGAACAAATTCTGGGGCTCAATAGGTTTTGATGATTGCGAGAAGGAACGCGATTGGAGTCCTTTAGAAATTGACGCCTTAAAAACTGCCGGCGATATTCTCGCTTCGGCAATTCAACGAAGTCAGTTTGAAGATGAGCTGATTACTGCTAAAGAGAAAGCCGAAAACTCCGATAAACTAAAGTCGGAATTTTTGGCACAAATGTCGCACGAAATTCGAACTCCGCTGAATGCTATCATAAGCTTTTCCAGTTTAATAAAAGATGATTTGCATCATATAGTAAGCGATGATCTGAAGGATAGCTTTACAATTATTGATCGCGCTGGAAAAAGAATTATCCGCACGATTGATCTCATTCTTAATATGGCTGAAATACAAACAGGATCATTTGAATTCAAACCTGTTTACTTAAATATCGTAGAAGATATTCTTGACAAAATTTATTTTGATTATTCCCAAATCGCAAATAGTAAAAAATTAAAATTTGAATTTACACATTCCTGTGATGATTGCAACGTTTTTGCCGATAGACATAGCGTGGAGCAGATATTCTCCAACCTCATCGATAATGCTATAAAATATACGCAAGATGGTAAAGTTAATATTCGTGCAAATGAAGGGCAGGACGGAAGTTTATTTGTTGATATAGTTGATACCGGGATCGGAATCTCAAAAGAATATTTACCAAGTTTATTTGTGCCGTTCTCTCAGGAAGATCAAGGTTACACCAGACAATTTGAAGGTAACGGCCTGGGACTTGCATTGATCGAAAAATATTGCAGGATAAACAATCTTCAGGTGAAAGTAAGCAGCAAGAAAAATTCCGGCACTACCTTCAGAATAATATTTCCCAAAGAATTACGCTCGGCTGATATTTAAGGTCCAAAATTACTTCTAATTTTTTATACATGATTCACATCTGCTACATTTTTAATTCTTTCACCAAACCTGAATACTTCCGCTCGATACTGAATCCGAACCGGTAAAAATATTCCGGGCGGAAAAAACCCGTTGTAATAAATTTGATATGCTCGTCTTTCATTCGATTAAAAAATTCATTCATTAAACCTTCGCTTATTCCTTTACGCCTGTAACGGTTTGAGACTACAATTTTTTCCATGTGAACGGTCTGTTCATCAGTTTGAACATAAAACAAACCGCCGATAATAAACCCGCGTTCAGAAACTGCCACGAGATAATTATGATCGATCCTGAAATGAACCAATAAATTTGTATCGATGAAAAGTTGATGCAATCGTGAAATTTCTTTGGGTGAATTCGGCTTTCTTATGTAATAAATGGCTCCGTCATAATCTTCAAACTCAACAACAAGATTCGCGCTTTGTGTTCCTCCGGATCTTGTTTTTAGCAGAGCCGCGGAATCGCTGGGTTTCAAATGAGGATAACTTAATCTAGTTAGGAAAAATGATTCTTTATTGTCTAATTCAAATTCAGAAGGAATGTTTGATAGCAGCGCGAGAGTTTCGTCATGCGATAATTCTTTCTTATGCTGATTTTTTACTATATCATATAATAAATTTTTTAAATCTTTAGATGAATCGCTGAATGCTGTTTCGAGGAAAAACCTCGTTCTCGTTTCAGGATAATTTTTTTCCAATTCGCTTAAATGATAAGTCTCATAAAGTTCATAAAGCATTTCGGCCTGAGCTTCGAGCGCCGCGTCTTCGTTTAGCAAAAACCATCTGTGGAATCGCTTTATCGCGAAGAATAGTTGCTTCGGAATGAATCCATCTTCTTCAAGTGTTTTTAAAAATAAATTGAGCTTGATTAGAACATCATCTCTGTAATTGAGCTCAGAGTTTTTCAATTCATTTTTGAACTCTTTCAGAATTTCTACTCCAACTCTCTCTCCTTCAGCGTTAATAACTCCGGAGAATATGTAATTCCAAATCGAAATCTTTTTTAAATAAAAATATTGCTCTTCGGTTGCCAATACAAATTTCTCATAAAAATTATTGAAAAGGTCAACCATTGATTCAGATTTAATTCTTTCTGAGAACGAAACAACTTTGGTTCCTGTCTGATAATCGTGAGTCGGAATGAGAAAATTATTTGTCGAAGGATCAGAAAGTTTTAATTGATGATTAGTCAGTTTCCAGAAATTAATATAGGCTGCTGCTGCATTCCAAACAAAAAATGGCCAAAGGCTATGAAGCTTTCTCTGTGTGAGATTATCATTTTTCCTGGACTCCCGCATTAAAAATCTCGCGACCGTATCGCCCGGCACAAATTTGCCGCTCCACATATCGTACTCTTCCCAGTAGCCGCCGAAATCCTCAATCAATTCCTGAATGAAATACCTCGAACCTGCCATTATCAGCCAGTTAACTTCTTCTTTTACATTCTCGGCGGAAAGTTCCTTATTCAAATTCAATACGATGTCGAAAGATCCCTGGTAACGCGTCTGAACAGAAACCCTGTAAACTGATTTATCATGGTAACTTCTCAAATGGCTTATCCAAACACCTCCCGGTAAAATGTTGTCGAGTCGGATCAATTTTCCTTTAGAAAAAAGAAATAAAGCTTCACGCAGAATGGAAGTTTCCGTAAGCGCTTTTATTATCCTGTCACGGTCTTCATCATCCATATCCGGTTCGGTTATTACCACATCCTTCCACTGGTATTCCTCGCCGGTTTCCATATCTACTGCGACCGATTGATTTGCCCCGAGCCAGCTTCTGAATCCGTCGCGCATTTTTGTACGGGCACCTGAGGCCATGAAACCGATTTGCGGAAAATCAAGGCTTAATTGATACTTAGAAATTATCTGGCGTATATATTGATATTTTGTAGGATGCTGTATTCCGTAGGCAGCTAAAAGATTGAATAAACTCGGGATTGGCGAGTGCGAAAGATCATCCTCACTTGAAAATTTCTCCACATAATCCCGCAAAGTAAATTCTATAATTTCTATAATATCTTCGCTATATCTTTCATCAACGAGTTTCCTAATAACCGCTTCGTCAAACAGATCATAATTTTCATCAAGGTAAATTTCCATAAGCCGTTGGAAATCTTCGCCACTTATTTTTGCGGCAGCAATTTTAAATATTTCTCGTCGTATTGGTAATTGGTCTATCAACGCAGGTCTGAAAAGAATTTCATAAGCCAAATTAAAGAGATGAAGATTTTCATCCTCAAGAATATATTTGATATACTGGGCTGCTAAATACCCGTCGTTAAGATCCGCGGACTGGAGCATCTGTGCTGCGAGATGAAGACCATTTAAGGATTGTTCTCCCGCTCCCAGAATTTTCTTCATCTCTTCGCGCTGCTGTTGAATTATAGATTTTTCAACAAGCGTATGCGAGAATTCCACCTTAGTAATTTTATGAAACTGCCTGTACCATTGATAAATCGCTTCCCTAGTGAAGGACACAAGGCTTTGGTTGCCGAGCCAATAAACCGGATTTGTGAAGAAAGGCTGAAGATCAATATGCTTAGTAGAAATTTTATACACAAAATCGCCGATTATAAAATAATTTTGCGTGTCCTTGCACCTTTCAATTTTTAATTCTATCTGAAGTTTGGGAATTGTTATGCCATTCGGAATAGCGATTAAATCTCTAATCAAAGCTCCTTTTTCACGCAGAAACCAGTTCGGTATCCAAACTTCAATTCCTCCAACAAAAATTTCGGTATGATTTTTCGAATACATACTCTCAATTTCTTCTGCGTAATTTTTTTCTATTACTCTACGCTTGTATGTATTTTTTGGGGTTAACTCTCCTTTCTCGGCGGAGAATGGTTCTTTGATTATCTTGAAATCAACTATTCTTTCGAACGGTGCGAGAAAATTATTTACCGTCACAATTACAGAGGAAAAATATTCCTGCCGCTGCTGAATTGTCATTCGTGAAATAAGTGAATCCTTCTCCTCTAAATCAGGATAAATTAGAAGAGTGTTGAACGGACGATGATCACCCGCGAGAAAAACCTGTTTTATTGATTTGAAATCTTTAAAGTAATTTTCAATCCTTTGCGGCGCGACAGTTTCGCCTTTAATGTTTTTATAAATTTCTTTTTTCCTGTCGATAATCTCGATGAAATTATTTTCATCCATCCTCATAATATCGCCGGTTGCGAACCATCCATCGGAAAAAGTTTCTTCTTCTGTTTCGTCGAAGTAACCTATCATCACGTAAGGTCCGCGTATAAGCAGTTCTCCGTCTTCGGCTAATTTAATTTCAATTCCCGGAAGGGATTCCCCTAATGAATTCGGAATATATTCTCCCGGCGGCGTCATTGTAATTCCTCCGGTAGCTTCCGTCATTCCAAAACCGCTCATTAACTCAACACCATTCTTTTGAAAAAATGTAAAAACTTCGGGCGGTAAAAATCCCGCTGCAGATAAACCCCAACGCAAATTGCCGCCGGTAACTTCTTTCACTTTTTCTTTAATCACCTCTATTTCATCCATCTCTAAATCAACGCGCGCTGAAATATATTCAAACAACTGGCTCCATTTTTTAGGAATGCTGATGAATATTGACGGCTTCGTTTGTTCCATGTTTGAAATCATTGTATCGACTGAAGGGTTTTCCATAAAGGTATATTCCGCACCCCAAAAGATTGAACCCATCATTTCCAGCCACCTTCCGAAGGTATGATACAAAGGGAGATAAGCGAGAAATTTATCCTTCGAACTTATAAGAGGCAAAGCCATCGCGCGGTAGAATCGTTTGGAAACTATGTTCATATGGGAAAACATGATCCCTTTGGGTTCTCCCGTTGTTCCAGAAGTGTACATTATCGTCGCAAGAGATTTCGGCTTTATTTTGGATAATGATTCAGAAATCATTTGCTCAGACGATTCGTTATCCAATGCTAAAAATTCATTGAAAGAATAAACCCAATCTTCCGCGCTTCTTCCCTGCAGGAGTATAACTGTTTTAAGAAATGTTAATTCAGTTTTGATTGATTTAATTTTTGCGAGCTGTTTCTCATCCGATACAACAACAAGAGGAGCTTCCGATTGATTAAGAATGAACAAAATATGCTGCGGAACTGAATTAGCCGGTATCATTATGTTTACGATGCCCGAAGTTAAACAAGCAATATCCAGCATCGCCATATAAATGCTATTGTCCATCAGGAACGCTATTTTTTCACCCGATAAATTTTCTTTATCCATCAGAGTGAAAAATGAGCGTCGATACGCTGCGACCTGTTCCGCGCTGGTATCCCAGCTATAGTTTGTTTCGGATTTTCCGTGGATTACTTTGAAAAGTGTTTTGTTTGGATATGTCACTCTCCTCTGCTCAAATAAAGCTGCTGTTGTAAACTTACTCTTATCAATAAGTTGGTAAATTAGATTGTCCCATTTTCTTTGCTTGTAAATCCTTTTTAGAAAATCAGATAATCTAAATAGATTTAAATAAGCGAAAATTAATTCTTGAATTGTATCAAATTCGGTTTCTGAATCCAGGTTTAAAAGTTTTTCCCCGAAATCATAAAAATTATCCGGATCAATTTTTGCAGCAAGATCTGAAGCTGTTTGAGATTGAAAAGACGCGTTTATAGAATTTGATATTTCCGGGATAACTTCTGCGTAACTGAATTCAGATTCATTTTTAACAAAATTTTTAAATACTGAAGAAAAATCTTCAAGCAAATCATTAAAACTTTCTTCATCTGAAGCGGCTTTACCCGCAAGAATTTTTTCTCGGAGTTTCTTTAATTGAGATTTATCCAATAGATTTTTTTCATTCACTGACATATTTTAAACTCTCGAATTCTTAAGTATTATTTAAATTCTAAATTCTGTAAATCTTGTTTCCCAATTCTTCGGTTAAACACGGACGGCATTAGGCAATATCTATCTTTAGCTTCATCAATAAAAAACCCTCTCCTAGATTAGGAGAGGGTTTGAGTGAGGTCGGAAAATTTAACTCTTCTCTTTTATTCCTGCTGTTTCTTCCATCATATCCGTTGTTATCGATTTTGGTCTTTCAATCGGATAACCAAGCGCGCGAGCCCAAATAATATTAGCCGATACTCCGATTGCTCTGCCGACAGCAAACATTACAGTATAAAAATCATACTCAGTTACGCCGTAATGCCATTGTATAACTCCCGACTGCGCGTCTACGTTAGGCCAAGGATTTTTTGCTTTCCCCTGCTCTTCCAAAATTGGAGGAACAACTTTATAAAGCAGATCTACATATTTAAACAATGGATCATCGGGTAAATGCTGCAGACTGAATTCTCTTTGTGCACTATAACGCGGATCTGTTTTACGCAAAACTGCGTGTCCAAATCCCGGAATAACCTGACCTGAATTTAATGTATCCCAAACAAATTTCTTCATTTCTTCTTCGCTCGGAATTTTATTTCCCATATCTTCTTTCACTTTTTGAATCCAGCGGAGAACTTCCTGGTTCGCAAGTCCATGCAGCGGTCCTGCAAGTCCGTTCACCAATCCCGATATAGCATAATACATATCGGATAATGCGCTTGCTATCAAATGTCCGGTATGCGCGCTTACATTTCCGCTCTCGTGATCGCTGTGAAGAATGAAATACATTCTGGAAAGATCATCGTAAGGTTTATCAACTCCCATCATATGGGCAAAATTTCCGCCCATATCCAATTCCGGGTCCGGAGCAATTATATCGCCGTTTTTATATTTGTAACGATAGATAAATGCAGCAATCTGCGGAAGCCGGGCAAGCAGATTCAGCGCATCCTCATAATACGGATCCCAATAATCCATTTTGCTTATGCCTTCGTTATACTTCTGCATAAACACCGATTCTTTCTGCATAGACATAATCGCCGCGGAGAGCATTGCCATCGGATGAGAATCTTTCGGCATTGCTTTCAGCACATCAAAAACATAGCTCGGTACATTTTTTCTGTTATTAAATTCTTTTGCCACTTCGTTAACATCTTCTTCAGATGGGATTTCGCCGGTTAAAAGAAGATGGAAAAATCCTTCAACATAAGGCATCTCCCCGTTTTTTACTTTTGGAAGTTTTTCCATCGTTTCGGGAATTGTGTATCCGCGGAACCTGATTCCTTCAAACGGATCTAGATAAGAAATATCTGTGGTTAGGCACTTCACTCCTCGCATTCCGCCGATTACCTGTGCTATGGTAACTTCACCCACTTTTACATCGCCGTGCTCTTTTAACAAGCGTGTTGTCCTCGGACGCCATTCTTCAATTTTCTGCTGTAGTGTGTCTTTTAATTTTGACATTGCACCTCCATATTATTTCAACCTGGTTGATTAAATTTATCTATGTGAATACGAAATAATTTCTTGCGCTGCAGTCCTGCCGCTTCTAACGGCGCTTTCTATTGTCG
This sequence comes from uncultured Melioribacteraceae bacterium, assembly GCA_963821715.1. Taxonomy (GTDB): domain Bacteria; phylum Bacteroidota; class Ignavibacteria; order Ignavibacteriales; family Melioribacteraceae; genus CAWGET01. Next base: position 106,323 of record CAWGET010000007.1, on the reverse strand, counting down.
AAGGCAGTTTTGTGTCCGTCCAATCGCCGGCAATAACTAAATTTTTTACAGAAGTTTTTATTTTCTCACGCTCGTAAAGAGAGTTTACAGTCGGTATAAAAGTAGCTCTCTTCTCAATTATGATCTTGTGATCGGTTACCAAATCTTTATAGAAAATAGGAAAATAATTTTCTAATTCCGAATAAATTAGAAATAACAATTTGTTTTTTTCAACATCTAAAAATTTTTCAGCGGAACTTGTTACTAAACTGATGTGAGAATTGTGATTGAATAGCCAATGAATATCAGAATCGATAAGCCCGTAAAATTTTTCCGTGAATGGATTCGTACTCATCCAAAGGTGGATCGTCATTATCGGCGCGTATTCCAAATCGGGCAAATCAATTTCGTCATCAATTATTTTTTTTAACGCGAACTCCGGCAGCGCTGAAATAACAAAATCAAAATCGTTATATTTTTTTTTAGATGACTGAACCGAAACTATCTTATTATTTTTTACTTCTAATTTTTCAACCTTTTCCGATAGATTTATTTCTCCTCCTCTTTCGGAGATATATTTTAAAGCGTTCGCGCAATACATTTCGCTTAAACCGGTTTTGGGGATTACTATTTTTGTCGAATCATTTCCCCTGAAAAAAATCTCTTTTAAGATTGTAACAAACTGCCAAGCCGACGCTTTCTGAATGTTAGTGTTTAATGTTCCGACAGTTAAGATTTCCCAAAACGCTTTTACCGCCCGTTTTGTTTGATGATTTTTTCCCAACCAATCTTTTACGGATAGGTTTTGAATTTTATCCGTACTCTCGAAGAACAATTTCGAAAATAGATAAATTATTTTCAGCCTGTCGGAGACCGGAATAGCGCCGAAACGAAACATCGCGGCCGCAATATTAATTGGATATAGATTCGAATTGACTTTCAATGAATAATGGCGCGCATTTCGTGTAACGAATATTACTTCGAGTTTATCCTGAATATCGATAAATCTTTCTGACTTTATTTCTTTAAGAAAATCGAGGGTATCTCGATAGCAGCTCATCATTATGTGCTGGCCGTTATCAATAATTTTTTCGCTATTGTTTTTGTGAGGAAATGAATAAGCTCTTCCGCCCAGTTTCGGCGATGCTTCAAGAAGAGTTACCTTAATATTGTTTTTAGATAAGTAAACAGCGGCGGAAAGTCCCGCAAATCCGCCGCCTAAAACTAAACATTTCATTAATAAACTAAATTGTATTTAACCCAAACGCCAAGCGCGATACTGGTTTTATCAAATTTTGAAACGTTGATCGGTTTTTCGAAAACATTAAAATTTTCCGATTCAAGCTTTAAAAGTAATTTTTCGTAGATGTGCTGCATAGCGCGAGCCGCAAAAAGTGTCGGTTTGTCTTCAAAATTCAGCGCGTCGTTAGCTTTCTCAAAATATACTTTCGCTTTCGCTGCTTCGTATCTCATCAGTGAAACAAAATTAGCGTTGTAAACGCCGCTCAAAAGTTCCTCTTCGGAATAATTGAAATTAAGCATATCTTCCTGCGGTAAATAAATTCTTCCTTGATCTGCATCCCGTTTAACGTCGCGCAAAATATTTGTCAGTTGAAGCGCGAGACCGAGATTTATTGCAAAATCTTTGGTCGATTTATTTTTGTAACCGAATATTTCTATACTCATTAATCCTACAGTGGACGCGACGCGGTAACAATATTTCAGAAGTTCATCAAAGGTCAGGTATCGGGTTTGCTGTAAATCCATTTCCATTCCCAGTATCAGATCAAAGAACGGATCCAACGGAATGTTAAACTTTTTTATTGTTTGGGATAATTTATTCAGAATAACATAATTCGACTCAAGGTTAAGCGCCAGTTCCAATTCAATCCGCCACTTGCGAAGGTTTTCATATTTAACATCGGCCGCGTCAAATCCTTCATCCACAATATCGTCCGTTCTTCTGCAGAAAGCGTAAACATTATTCATCGCTTCCCGTTTATCTTCGGGCAAAAGGTTAAAAGCATAGTAGAAACTGCTTTTACTTTTTTTCGCTATTTTTTTGGATTCGCTTTTCATTTAAATAGAGATTTCAGCATCAATGATAAATAATCTAATTTATTCAGTTTTGGCCGGATTGATAATACATCATAATCTATTTTTTCGATTCTTTCAAGTATTTTTTCGCCGCCCAAGATCGTCCAGGATATTTGCATTTTCAACCTGCCGGATAAAAAGTTCAGCAATCCTCTGCCCTCCCTGAATAACTCTTTATTCCGATCAACTTGAAAACGCATCAATTGTTGAAATTTAATATTATTTTGCCCCAACTCAAATTGTTTTTCCTCAACTCCATATCTATCCATTTCGTTTTGCGGAATGTAGATTCTATCCTTCGCGAGATCTATTTTTACATCCTGGTAAAAATTCGCGAGCTGCAGAGCGGTGCAAACCCTATCTGAATAATAATCCGCTCTCTCGTTTCGTATTCCATAAAGTTCTAAAATTATTCTTCCAACAGGATTTGCCGAACGTTCGCAATAATTTAAAACTTCCTCATAATTACAATATCTTTTTTTAGTAACATCTTGTTTGAAGGCTGAGATGAGAGCGTAAAAATGTTCCGGGCTTATTTCTTTTTCGCTTATTGTTTTAAATAAAGTGCAAACTCAAAATCGTCTTCGAATAATTTTCTTCCAACAGTTTCGCGGAAAGCGTTTCTGCATAAATTATTTAATTTTGCAATTCTTTCTTCTTCGGCTAAAATTTCCTTCATCGGCAATATCATCAGCGGTTCTCGCAAACCAGTAAACTATCGCGATATGTTTCCGTAAATCCTTCGGAACGAAAAAAGAGATAACGGGAAAGTTTTCGTAGTGAGAATTGGCGAAGTTTAACGCGGTTGCATATGCTTTTTCTTCGTTATAATAATTAATTAATTTGTCCGAGTTCATTATTAAATCAAAAAGGATTTATACAGAATAATATTACACACAAACCTAAAATAATAAAATCTAAAGATACAAACCCGCGCCCGGACCAATAGGAATATCGAGCAAGATCCAGATGATAAGGAAAACCGTCCATACAAACAAGAAAGCAAAAGTGTAAGGAAGCATTGTAGCAATCACCGTACCGATTCCCGCATCCGGTTCGTAGCGTTCTACAAAAGCAACTATTAAAGCGAAGTAAGACATCATCGGAGCTACGATGTTTGAAACACTGTCTCCAACCCGGTACGCCACCTGCGTAAACTCCGGCGTGTATCCGAGGAGCATAAACATTGGAATAAATACCGGCGCCATAATAGCCCATTTAGCCGAAGCGCTTCCCATAAATAGATTTATAAACGCCGCGACAAAAATAAAAGTAACCATCAGCGGAATATCTCCTAGTCCGGACGCTTTCAGTAAATTAGCTCCTTCCACTGCCACTATCAATCCGATGTTCGACCAGTTAAAATAAGCAACAAACTGCGCGGCGAAAAAAACAAGGACGATATAAATTCCGAGAGTTTCCATCGCCTTTCCCATTCCTTTCATCACGTCGGCGTCGTTCTTTAAAGATTTGGCTCCGATTCCATAAGCGACACCAAGAATTCCCGCGCCGAGAAATATGAAAGCTACAATGCCGGACATAAAGGGAGAACGAAGCAAACTTCCGGTTTCGGGATTTCTCAAAAACCCGTCAGCCGGAACTATTCCCCAAAGAACTATTATGGTCATGATTATTGTGGCGGCAAGAGTGTACCACAATCCGCGTTTTTCGTCGCCGGTTAAATCTCTTATTTCTTCTTTTTCGGCGCTTCCTTTATATTTTCCTAATCTGGGAACTACTATTTTTTCGGTAACCCATGTTCCGGCAAGCGCGATAAAAAATGTAGAAGCGGCCATAAAATAATAATTCGCGGCGGGATTGACCTGGTAAGTCGGATCAATAATCCGTGCCGCTTCTTCCGAAAGTCCCGCCAGCAAAGGATCAATTGTTCCAAGCAGAAGGTTGGCGCTGTATCCGCCCGATACTCCGGCAAACGCGGCGGCTAAACCCGCAATAGGATGACGTCCTACTGCGAGAAAAATTACGGCTGCAAGAGGAACCAACAAAACATAGCCAACTTCACTCGCTGTGTTGGATAGAATTCCGGCAAACACAATTACAAAAGTTAATAATCTTTTAGGCGCTTTAATTACGAGCAGCCGCAAGGCTGTTCCGATCAGCCCGCTCGATTCGGCGATACCGATTCCGAGCATTGCAACCAACACTGTTCCAAGAGGAGCAAACGAAGTGAAATTCTCTACCATTTCCGTTAGGATGAGATGCAGCCCTTTTACCGAAAGAAGATTTACTACGGTGATCGTTTCCCCGGTTCCGGGATGTTCAACTGAAAAATCGAACAGGCTTACAAAGCCTGAAACAAAAATAATTCCCACAGCGAAAAGTAGAAAGAGTGTTGCCGGATGCGGAAGCGCGTTACCGACTTTTTCTATAATGGAAAGAAAACGTGAAATAAATGAAGGTTTTTCTTTGATTTCTGTTTTTTTATTTTTGGGCATATCTCGTCGTTATTATAACAGGATAAATTAATTAAGAAATAAAATGATTTGTTCAGGCCGATTATACTCTTTTGGCAAATTCCTTGAAAGCGGTCAAATATTTCATCGAAGCTTTTTTGAAAGTTCCCGGCAAAAAGAACCCAAATAGTTTCATATATCCGCTAAATTGAAATTCGTTTTCTGTTAGGTATTTAGTCCTGCTATTATCAAGAGGAATGAAACGGTTTATAACAATATTGTGAACATCTTTCGCGTCGTAAGTTACAGTATATTCTGCAGGCAGGTTTCTTGAAATAATAGTTTCGACCATTTCTACTTCCCTTCTTCCTATCTTAAATTTCATTTTTGTTTTGGCGCCCGGATGTCCTGGCTCTCCGGAAATATGCTCGTAACTTTGTAATCCTTCCATCCATTTCCCCATATTGTCCGGGTTATCAAAAAGATTTACAACTTCGTCAACAGGCCGATCAATTTCTACTTCAACCGTGTATTTCATTCATTCCCCCAAATTCAATTTTTGAATTTTTTTCAAAAATATTCATTTAAGATATTTAATCCGATTCAATAAAGCAAATGATTATGGAAGATGGGCGATATCAGATGTTAGATGCAAGAAGGAAATATTTTCTACTAATTTAAATATCAAGACCAGAAAGTCTGCGTTACTCGTTATTATAATCACAACGTTATTAGGAAAGTGCCCGGAACAGGAGTCGAACCTGCACCGGCTTGCGCCGACTAGACCCTGAACCTAGCGTGTCTACCAATTTCACCATCCGGGCATAAATCTATAAAAACTTGAATTTAAAGTTACAAAAAATTATTCAATAATTTCAACGGCTTCATTCGAAGTAGAATCCTGCACCATATATTTTTCGAAAATTTTTATTTCAGTATCCCGTTCCGGATCATAGGTCGCGGGAATATCATTCACTTTAATCAGATCAGTATATTTTTCACTTGGGCAATCGCTTGAATATAATTTCGGATCGCCGAGTTCAAAAATTGTTTCTTTACAAAAGTCAGCATTCACAATATCACCGCTGGGCGGCATTTTAAAATCTTCTAACGGAAGATCCTTTTTCTCATAAACTTCACGCATAAAATTCGCCCAAATCGGGATTGCCGCTTTGGAGCCCTGTCCATAACTTCCTGTAAAACTTATCCGTCTGTCATCAAAACCGACCCAGACTCCCGCGGCAATTTGTGGCGTGAAACCTACAAACCATGCATCACCGTAATCTTGTGTTGTTCCCGTTTTACCGGCGGCAGGTCTATGGAAATTATGAATCGATCTAATTCTTCTTCCCGTTCCTTCATCAACAACAGTCTGCATCATATTCGTCATCATATAGGCCGTTTCTTCATCAATTGCTTCGCGGGAATTTGAATAAAATGCATCGATCAATATTCCGTCGTTATCCTCAATTTTTGTGATAGCTATCGGTTCGTTATAAATTCCTTCGTTAGCCAAAGTTGCGTATGCATTCGTCAATTCGAGCGGTGTAACTTCCGCAGCTCCCAGAGCAATTGCCGGAACAAGATCGAGTTTACTTTTAATTCCGAGATCACTTGCTACTCTTCCCACTTTCCAAAGTTGAACATGATCTTCGATTATTAACCGTGCACTCACAAGATTCAAAGATTCTCGTAGTGCTTCGCGAAGTGTAACGAAGCCGCCTACAGAATGATCAAAATTATTCGGGCTCCAGCCGCGATAATCAAACGGCTGATTTAGAATTGGATAAGCCGGATATAAACCGCTGTTGAGTGCAACGGAATAAATTATCGGCTTAAATGCTGAACCGGGCTGACGTCTTATCTGTGTTACGTGATTCAATCCGTATTTAAAATCCTGGTTCCGTCCTCCTACCATAGCTTTTATTTCGCCGGTTCTAACGTCCAAAGCTACGAAACCTACTTCGATTGTTTGTGCAATTTTCTGCACCGAATCGATAAATGCTACATTATCTTTTAATCTTTCCAGAACAGCTTCTTTTTCTTCGCGCGTTGCCGCAGATTGGTAATCCTGCCTTTCGCGTATAGCTTTCTCGACTATACTGTCGAGCAATTTTCTGTTTTTGCTCCATTTCCAATAACCGTCAAATTGCTCCTGGAATTCCGCCAGATGTTCCTCGACTGCCCGGTTGGCTACTTTCTGCATTGTTGTATCGAGCGTAGTATAAATTTGTAAACCGTCTTCGTATAAATTAAAACCATATTCGTCCGCCATCTTCGAAAGTTGCTGTCTCACGTATTCAACGTAGTGCGGTGCAAAGGTGCTTCGGAACGCGTTCGAAATCCTATCGGTGGAAACTTTTATCGGCAGCGCCTTAAATTTTTCGTAAGTATTCTCATCCAAAAATCCGACCTGCACCATATTGTACATCACTAAATTTCTGCGCCGGACTGAATTATTATAATTCCTAACCGGATCATAATAGAGAGGAGATTTCAAAAGAGCAATCAGCACAGCGGTTTCCGGAATTGTCAGGTCTTCAACGTCTTTGTCAAAATATACATTCGATGCCGTAGCAATTCCGTATGCGCTTCTTCCGAAATATGAAATATTGAAATACATTTCCAAAATTTCGTTTTTGGTGTAAGTTCTTTCAATCTGTATTGCTGTTATCCATTCACGAATTTTTCTCACTCCTGTATCATATAAAGATTCGTCAACAGTCTTTAGTTCGTACAGATTCTTCGCTAACTGCTGCGTAATTGTACTTGCGCCTTCCCGCTTAAATAGAAAAACATTTTTGATCATAGCTTTTACAAAACGGTCGAGATCAACTCCCCAATGATCGAAGAATTTTCTATCCTCAGTTGCAATAAGCGCGTCAACAAAGGAAGAAGGAATACTGTCAAGGTCGGCTTCTATCCTGTTCTGCTTAAAGAACTGCCCGATAAGCACACCTTCGGAGCTGTACACATTACTGGCGAGCTGCGGTGTAGGATTTTCTAACTGCTCAAGAGAAGGAAGGCCTTCAATTATGTATTGAATAAAAAAGAAACCACCGATGAGAATTATTACCGCCGCACCGATTGAGGAATATAAAATTATCTGTTTTTTCTTTTTATCTTTTTTTCTTTGTTTAACTTTAGGGTCCTGCTGCTTCATATTATTTCCAGTCTATAATCTCAAAACTATTTTCAGAAAAAATTCCGTAACCCGGCTCTGATAACCATGAACCGAGATTTATGTAGTAACCATGCTTATAATTTTCAAAACTTCTTACGTGCGAATGACCAAAGATCACGTAATCCATTCCGTCGTTAATTTTATTTTTTGCAGCTTCAAACAATCCATCAATCTCTCCGTAATTCTTTTCGGCTGTGTAATCACGGCTTTTTTTACTCGTTGAACTCGCAATAGAAATTCCGACATCCGGATGAATATAGGAGTAAATCCGCTGCAAAAATTTATTTCTTAAAATTTTTTTTAAAATTTTATAGCCGATATCATTCTTTACCATCCCGTCGCCGTGAGCAAGAAAAAATTTTTTACCATTTAATTCTTTTATTACAGAATTATTATAAACCCGTACACCTATATCTGTTTCAAAAAAATCACGGTGAAGAAAATCGTGATTCCCGATAAGATAGTGTACCGTAACTCCGGCTTCAGTCAAATCCTTTAATCCGGCGAGAGTTCTGTAAAATCCTTTTTGGATTACTCTCCTGTATTCAAACCAATAATCGAAAAGATCACCGAGTATAAATAGTTCATCGGCTTCCGATTTAGCGAACCGCAAAAATTCTACGAATAGTTTTTCTTTTCTATCTTCTTTTTCTTTATCCTGCAATCCAAGATGCAGATCAGAAACAAAAAAATATTTTTTCAATAATCTAAGTCATTTTTATTTAAAAACTTAATTTAATTTTTTTCGGACTAAATTTTTAGTTTTTTCTTGGTTAGCCGAAGAATATTTTGTCCTATAATTACTTTTATATGTAAAATGAATCTGGTTTTAGAATGTTTTTCACACCTAAAATAATTTGTTTCTGAACTTTTAAATTTAGCCGAATATTTAATTTCTTTTTGGACATATATTTCTTTATATGAGCAATTATAATTGAACTGATACTTTAACAAATTCTAAAAAACTTTTTTCAGAAGAAAAGTATTCCTGAATAATATCAACCGAATCTCTTTGACCCTGCCATGCAAGAAGTTTTTTAGCTTCCTCTTTTTGCAGCCATTTGTACTCTACATGTTCTTCTGATAATCTGATAATTGAAGAGCGAGCGACCTTTGCCGCGAAGACCGGAATAATACAAACGGAATCATCGTCAGCCGAATAAAAAGAATTTACATTTGGCGCGACCCAAAACTCTTTAGGTATTAACCCTGTTTCTTCTTTAATTTCCCGAAGCGCCGTTTCATACGCCTTTTCATTTTGATTGATATTGCCTGTTACCATTTGCCAAACTCCCGGAAAAATTTTATGTCCGGCTCTTTTCATCAAAAGGAATTCCAGCTGATTTTCCTTCACTCTAAAAATGTGCGCTTCAATTAAATAAGAAGTTATTTTCATCAATGCTCCTTTTAGAAAAATGCTCTCGCTTCCGCTCTTAACGTGTGCACCGTTTTGTTTTCGCCCTGTATTCTAGCGTCATAGGCAATCGTCGTTTGAAGATTTCCGGCTACACGGTAATCAAAATTTACTCTTCCAAAATAATTTTTACCAAGTAAATTTCCTTTTAATATTTCAAAAGGGATAACATTCCGAGTTGTATTTGCTGTTAATTCCGTTCGTTCCAATTCAATTCGAAGCCGTCCTTTATTCGCGATTGAATAATTTATTCTGACTAACTCGGAGTTAAGATTTATTTCAGTCGGAGTTTTGGGATAGTAATCGATATTTCGTCCTACTCGAAATTTAAACCCGATTTCAATGTTACGCTCCGGACGATATGAAAAATCGCTCGATATTTCATTGTTGGTCGATATCCTGGACCTGTTAAAATTTGAAGGCGCCGAAAGATTATCCGACTGATGAATATATTCCGTCAGGTTGCCGATCTCCTCTGCAACTCTAAATTTTAGACGAACACTCCTTTCCCGAAAGTAACTTTCTTCGAGCCCGGCGCTGTATTGATTTAAAGATTTTCTCTGAGTGTAACGAAATCTTAATGAAAAATCGTTTTGGTTTTTGTAAAGATGAAAATCATGTTGAAAAAAATTAAAACCTCTGATAGTTGTAGAATCGTTTAGGAAATTTGAAAAGTCCAGTAGATAAATTTTTTCCGTATTCACTTCCCTGCTGTTCTCTTCAACCCTGAACATCGTTTCTGTCGATACCGGATTCAAAATTTTTGCAACTAAATTTTTTGACTTTTCAAAAATTTTGGCGAAAGTAAATTCCAATCTTGAATTAAATTTAAGATCAATTACGGGAAAAAGTTCATCAGTAGGAACGGTCAGTTGAATATAGTCGGCGTCGTAAATTGCCGGTTCATATTCTTCCTCATCGGCAATTCCGTTTTCATTTACATCACCGAGATAAATAAAATTTCCTGTCCCAACGGGAACCCTTATAAACACTCTTTCCAGCTTGGCTGTACGTAACGTTGCGGTTTCATAAAAAAGGTCTCCGGTTAAAAAATCATTAAACAAATTAGCCCTTGTTTGAGATCTGATTAGGATCGTTTCGTTATCGGCAATTCCTTTTCGCTTAAATTGCTCTGTTATATTTTTATTTCTGACAACAACGCTCAATAGCGAAGTCACTTTCCGACTTCCTCTGTAATTTAAATTTATACTTTTTGTAACTGCTTCCGATTCTTTAACCATTTCTCCATTCACCGGGAAGTATTCATTTCTAAAAGAAATTTTTCCCGTCGCGTCAAATCCCGATACCGCGGCGATTGTGATGAACGGCGATATTTCCTCATATCTAAGGCTGGTATTTAACAGCGAATCTCTACTCCTTAAGTTATCTTTCTTTTTTTCATAGAGAAACTCTATTCCAGGATTTAATTTTTTATACGTAGAAGTTACATTACCATTTTGCCGCAGCCAATCAGTTTTTATTAAATTGTTGTCCGATTCTACATAATCAAAATTATATTTTGCCGAAATAAAACCTGTTAACAAATTAGCTTCGCTAAAATATCTGTTGGAACTGAAGTAACTTCCTTTTTTAACAAGACCATATTTGGATTTAACGTTCAGCCCGTTGAAAGGAAGAAGATCTAATCCGAATTCACGCAAAGTTTCACTTCCCGAAGCTCCGGCGGGTAAGTTATAGTATCTTTCAAATTCTACTTCATTAATTCGATCTAATGAATTGAATCGGTTCTCAATGTAACGATCTTTAAAAGTAATCCCGGCACTTCCTAAACTATTACCTAAAACATTTAATTCCCTCGGTTCAATCAAAAAGAAAATATTCCTCGCATAACCATTGTTGTTATCATCGTCTAAATTGGAAAATCTATTCCGGTCAAAAATACTTCCAGCCAATTCAAGATTTAGTTTTATGCCATCAGTTAGTTTTGAAGCTAATCGTAAATTCCCAAGCTGTAAAGATTGAGGAAGAGGTAGAAAACGGATAGGCAAATATGATCCGCCATTTATTCCGGCAAACTTGTAATTTCCCAGACTCTGTTTTATGTAATTTCCTTTTCCTTCGCCCACGTACGAAAACCTAACATTGTAAAGTGCTTCCGGTTGTCCCGGCGCATAAACGTAATAACTGAACGGTTGTTCATTAATTGTTGTATCGATCTTAATATATGTTCCGCGCGTAATGCCGAGAGAGTCCGGCTGAGCTAACGTTATTCCGGATCTCGCGGCAAGATTCTGATTATCGCCTGCAATTTCCAAAATTCTCAAATCCTCATCGGAGATCTCTACATCCACTGGATTATTCTCATCGTCATTCTCACGGTAATAGTCGAAGCTGACAATCAGATTCTCATTGAGATAATTTCCCGAGTAATTCGCTCCTAAAAAATTACGTTTAAACTGCCTATCGGTGTATTCAAAATCCACATTTATTCTTGAGGCGGAAGTGATGAGTCGCTGAGGTGTAAAAGTAATTTCTGCATTCGAATAATCGATAACATAATCGTTCGCTTCACCACGCTTTAGCTTTTGCCCGTCAATAAAAACTTCTTCGCTTCCCGCTATAATAATTATATTTCTTTCATTATTTTGACCGGTCAGTCTGTAAGGACCTTGCACGCCTTCAAGACCATTGAAAAAATTTGTAGTAAACTTTCCGCGCGCTCCGGCAATCGCAGCCTGGCCGTATTGATTTTTATAAAATCCCTGCGCCTTCAATCCCTCAAGTTTTCTGTTGATCGAACCGAACTCTCCTCCGGTTTCTATATAATCGTAATCCCCGAAGGTTGCAATCGCATTTGGATGTTTTACTTCAATAAAGACTTTGTCAAGTTCATCAAGGCTTTCGGTGTTCCCTTCAGGCTGTATTGGTGTGTTCTCATCTGTAAGAGCAGCGACTATATCTATTTCGTTCGTTAATTTTCCTGATAGCTGTAATCGCAATCCGCTGTTGAGAGAAAAATCCTTTGTGGTACCAACCGTGAATCCTCTAATCAGGGATCCGCTTTTGTTCATTTCTTCGCCAAAAATTGCGGTTGAAGATAAAACCGGTTTAGTAGATTTAATTACTGATATGGTGTCTCCGGATTCGTCAACTTTTCGCACCAACTCTCTGCGCTTGTAATTTTTCTTTAGTCCGAAATCCAATGCTTTATAGCGTACATATATCGTATCGCTGATAAAATATTCCAAACTATCGGAAAGAAATAAAAGCATTTTATTCTGATGAATTTTATACAAACTCGGGTCAATCAATCTCTGATTTAAAAAAACCGAATCAGAATTTGAAATTACATTTGTTGCGGAAAGCGGATATTCATTTTCAAGATTTATAGCAAAAGTATCGCGGACAGAAATTATATTATCGTAACTCTGCGAATGGATATAAGGCGGGAGCAAAACAACAATGAAAATAATATATTTTAATTTTGATAAGAGATTCAATAGAGATGAAACATTAGTTTAAAATTTAAATCTAATTGGAAAGGGATTTTATTGCAAGGATAAACTGAATCACAAAATTTTTCAGTTTATTTAAAGGAAATTCCCTCTAATTGTTTCAGGAATTGCGGATTGGAAATTTTTACGCATTCAAAATTGTTGATTGAATAATCTCCATCCAGCAAGGAAGAAAGAATCGCAAAACTCATTGCTATACGATGATCGCCCAAACTGTCAAATTCCGTTTTACTATTTTTGATCGATCCGGATATAGTAAAACCGTCTTTCGATTCATGAATATCCAAACCTAATAATTTTAGATTGGAACAGACTGCGTTTATTCTGTCAGATTCTTTGAATCTCAATTCTTCTGCTCCGGATATCTTAAATTCCCCTTCGGCAAAAATTCCGGCAATTGCGAGAATGGGAATTTCATCGATGATGTTTGGAATTTGCGTTTCTTCAATTTCAATATTTTTCAACTTGCTGCTTTTTACAATTAAATCGCCGAACTCTTCTGAATTACTCGAACTTCTATTTGTGACTTCTATATCGGCTCCCATCTTTTTTAATATATTCAGAAGTCCGGTTCTGGTCCTATTCAGGGAAATATTTTTAATCGTCAATTCTGAATTTTTAGTCAGTAATCCAAGAACAATAAAAAATGAAGCAGTTGAAATATCCGATGGAACAAAATATTTTTTAGGAGTCGGATAATCTTTTTTTGAAAAGTAGATTTTTTTAATTCCGGAATTTTCCTCAACTTTTAATCCAAGCATTCTTTCCGTATGATCGCGTGTTTCTTTTTCTTCAATGATTTCGGATGTTACATCAAGATGAAGTCCGGCAAGAATTAAAGCGCTCTTAACTTGCGCGCTTGCAACCGGCATTGTATAAGAAATGCTTTTTAATTTTTTTGAAGAAAATATTTCAACAGGTAAAGTAAATTTTTCAGTGGATTTGATTCCCGAGCCCATTTCAATTAGCGGATCGATTATTCTTTTCATCGGGCGACTGCTCAAGGATTCGTCACCCGTAATTTTTGATTCAAAGTCTTGTGCCGTTAAAAGTCCGCTTAAAAGTCTAGCAGTCGTCCCTGAATTTCCGGCGTCCAAATCTTTTTTCGGTTTACGAAATCCTTTAAATCCAACTCCTCTAACTTTAACTAAATTATCTTCCAGCCAAATGTCGGTGCCTAATTCCGTTAAACATTTTTTTGTCGATTTAACGTCTTCGGAATTTGATAAATTTTCAATAATTGAAACGCCGTCAGCCATCGCCGAAAAAATCAACGCGCGATGCGAGATTGATTTATCACCCGGTAAGTAGAGCGTTCCACTTATATTATTGATTTTACTGAATTTTATTTTGCGCACCATTGGTCAATTATTTGTTCGAGCGCTTCCGGTTCCAAATTCGCTTTCGTCATACATTCCGGCGGCTTTTCTTTGCCGCAGAGCTTCGTATAAAATAATCGCATTCGAAACAGAAACGTTTAAACTCTGCACCATCCCGAACATCGGTATGTAAATCAATTCATCCGCCAATTTTTCAACGTCTTCCGAAATACCCCGATGTTCATTGCCTAAAACTATCGCCGTCTTTTTTGTAAAATCTATTTGATGTATGTCTTTTGCTTCTTTTGCGATTTTGGTTGCGAGGATTTTAAAGCCTTCTTTTTTTAATGAGGAGAAACATTTTTCTGTTTCAGAAAATTTTTCCGTTTCAATCCATTTAAATGCCGAAGCGGAAGTTACCATACTTACTCTTGGAAATTTCTCAACATTGTAAAGGAGATCTACTTTTGGAATTCCCGCTGCGTCGCAAGTTCGGTAAATCGCGCTTACGTTGTGCGGATCGTGTATGTTTTCCAAAATCAATCTTAGCGAATGCTGGCGGGCTTTTACTGCGTTTGTAATTTTTTCGAGACGTCGTTCGGTTTTAAATTTACGCACGATTACTTTTCAAAAACTAATTTGTAAACTGTTCTGTTTTTATTTCTTCGCGCTTTATCAACTTTAATCTCTGATTCCTCCGGAAGGTTCAAATAATAATTCAGCAATTCTAAGGATTTATCGATTACCTCCTCTTCCTCGTGCGCCCAGCTTTCACATCCTTTTATCGACGGAACTTCTCCGGTAAATCCATCTTCTGTTTTTACCACAATTAAATCCAAAACCATCAATAACCCGCGGCTTTCGTTTCTTCCCTGTTCACAATTTTTACGCTAGCGCTCGCGCCTATTCTATCCGCTCCGCTTGCAATCATTTTCTCCGCGTCTTCGAAAGACCTAATTCCTCCGGATGCTTTAACTCCAACCGAACTTCCGACGACATATTTCATCAAAGCTACATCGCCTGCTGTAGCTCCTCCTTTGCTGAATCCGGTTGACGTCTTAACAAAATCTGCCTTTGCGGATTTGCTTATCAAACAAGCGCGAACTTTTTCATCGTCCGTTAATAAAGCTGTTTCAATAATTACTTTGCATATCAATCTTTTTCTTTTTGCAGCCAATACAACCTGGTTAATATCTTCAAAAACATATTCATATTCGCCCTGCTTTAACATCCCGATGTTCATTACCATATCGATTTCTTCGGCGCCGTTTTCAATCGCTTCCTCGGCTTCCAATCTTTTTATGCGGGTAGTTGTTGCGCCCAAAGGAAAGCCGATAACAGTGCAGACTTTCACTCTTGAATTTTTTAAAAGATCGCTGCACATTTTAACATAACCCGGATTAATACAAACCGAAGCGAAAACATATTCACGCGCTTCTTCGCACAATTTTTTTATATCGTCCGGCGTCGCATCCGGCTTTAATAAAGTGTGGTCTATATACGGCGCTAAATTTTGGTCGGGTAAATTTTCCCCGATTCCCAATCCGGCGGCAACGCGGTCCGCGCCGTTATTGATTATATTTTTTACAGCTTGCGGCTGATCGACGATATTCCGTTCCCACCCTTCGCAAGTATTTCCTGAGCAGTAAAAATCTCGTAAGGCTTTCTCTGTAAAAACCTCGGAAATAATTCTATCGATCTTGGAACCGTCAAGTTTTTTAAGTTCGATTTTATCCATCTAACTTTTCCAAACTTTTAAACGCTTTAAATGTATTTTTTAACAGCATCGCAATTGTCATTGGTCCAACTCCCTTTGGAACCGGCGTTATGTAAGATACTTTTTTTGAAACATTTTCAAAATCAACATCGCCAACTATTCTGTATCCTTTCTTAGCGCTCGAATCTTCAACCCGGTTAATTCCAACGTCAATTACAACCGCGCCATCTTTAACCATTTCGGCTGTAATGAATTTAGCCCGTCCTATCGCGGCAATTAAAATGTCGGCGTCCTGTGTATAATGTTTCAAATCGCTTGCGGCAGAATGACAAATTGTTACTACCGAATTTGCATGATCCTTTTTTTGAACCATCATATTCGCGATCGGCTTTCCGACAATGTTGCTCCGTCCCACAACAACAACGTGTTTCCCTTTTGTCTCGATATCATATCGCTTCAGCAGTTCAAAAATTCCATTCGGAGTCGAAGGGAAAAACGTATCTTTACCAACGACCAATTTGCCCATATTTATAGGATGAAATCCATCAACGTCTTTAGCCGGACTTACAGTTTCTAAAACTTTGCTTTCATCAATATGGTCCGGCAACGGCAGCTGGACTAAAATCCCGTGATATTCATCGTTCTGGTTATAGCTCTCAACCAAATCCAATAATTCATCTTCGCTTATATCCGCGTCTCGATTTTCTATCTTGCTTTTAATCCCTACTTCCGAACAAGCTTTACTTTTCATTTTTACATAAATTTGCGAAGCGGGATCTTCGCCGACCAAAATCGCTACAAGTCCGGGGACTTTATCATTTTTCTCTTTTAAATTTTCAATTTCAATTTTCAGTTCGGCGCGGATATCTTCCGCAACTTTTTTCCCGTCGATCAATTCCATTAGTAAAAATCCATAATATTTTTTGATTATCTGCTTCTATCAAATTCCGGAATGATGAATCTTTCAATTTCAGAAGTCTTTCCGGTTTCGATATCCGCCTTAACAAAAAGTCCGCAAAGATGATTATTCTCCGAAGCAACCTGGTATTTCTGCGGCGTCTGATAGAGAAATCTGTTTATCGCCGCTTCGGTTTTCATCCCTATCACCGAATCGTAAGGTCCGGTCATTCCGCTGTCGGTTATGTAGCCGGTTCCGTTAGTTAAAATTCGTTCGTCCGCCGTTTGGATGTGCGTATGTGTTCCGATAACGGCGCTCACTTTACCGTCAAGATAATTTGCCAACGCTAATTTTTCCGCCGTGGCTTCCGCGTGAAAATCGACAATAATTACCTTGGTTTGCTCTCTAATTTTATTAACCGCCCAATCCGCCGCACGAAATGGGCAATCGATTGAAGCCATAAAAGCTCTTCCCTGTAAATTCAAAACTCCGACTTTCCCTTTCTTTGTATCTGCAATATGAAAACCGTTTCCGTAAGTCCCGCGCGGATAATTCAGCGGGCGTAAAACTCTGTTTTCCTTTTTAAGATAATCCTGCGACTGATGTTTATCCCAAGTATGATTTCCGCCGGTTATCACCTTAACGTTCAGTCCGAACAAAACATTACCTTCCTTTTCGGTGCAGCCTTTCCCTTCAGATGCGTTTTCGCCGTTTGCGATAATCATATCGGCGTTATATTTTTTTTCAAGACTCGGCAGCCACATCGAAACCATATCCAGCCCGGTCTTACCGACAATATCTCCAACAAACAGAATATTTAAATGCATTATTCCTCAATTTTCTAAATGATAAATATATTGAATTTTGAAAAGAGATGAAGGAAAAACAGAGAATGATAAATTTTTTATATTACAATGGAAAAAGGTAGCTCAATTAGTTGCATTTGCCTTTCGATAAAAAATCTTTGATTAGCTCTAAATCACTTCCCCAATAATAAATCACTGTAAGAACCGGAAATTAGATCGGCTTCCGAAATATCGAATAGATCAAGATATAAATTACATTGCGCTAACAATTTTTCTTTTCCTAAATCGCCATTTTTGTCAATCGCTTCTATTTCTATAAATGCGCCTAACCCTTTAACATTGTCAATATGGAATTTCACATTATCGATAAAATAGATTTCTCTTTCCTTATCGATCACCACTAAAATTCCAAGCGCTGTTGTTAAAAGAACTTTTAACTCTGAGCCTGGATATGTTTTGAAAAGAATAATATCCGATTGTTTTGGACCTAATTTGTCTTCTCTGTTATAATGGATTAGATAATTTTCAATCTTACCTTCCCGCAATTTTAATCGACCATATTTAGCTTCAAAATAAGTATCTATTTGATGATCCGTCCCTATATAATCAGCACTGTGGCGTTTTAACATTTCCCTTATTTTGGTATGATCGTGACATCGAGCTTTTATTTCAATATTAAGAAGCGGCATAAATTGTATTTGATAGATTTAAATTTAATTATTTAAAATAATTCAGAATTCGTATTTCCCTATATAAATTTGATTTCCACGGCTTGTCCCCCTCCTCTTGCTAAGTTTGCTTTTATAACATCGCCTTTCATTACTTCTACTTCGCGAATCTTATACGGCTGCGGATTCGTTTCATAATCTGCGCCTTCCCCGTCTTCGTAAATTACGGCGAGATATGTTTTTCCCTCTTCAAGAAAATCCAAATTGATCTGCAGCTCCCGCGCGTTTTCATCCGTCACGCTACCGATATACCAATTGTCTCCCGCCCGCCGCGCGATAGAAACATAATCGCCTATCTTGGCTTGCAACACTTTGGACTCATCCCAATCAACCGGAACGTCTTTTATAAATTGGAACGCGTTCATTTTATCAAGATAATTTTCGGGGAGATCCGCCGCCATCTGCATCGGACTGTAAATCACAACATAGAGCGCAAACTGGTTTGCAAGAGTTGAAAGAACTTTATCATTCGGTTTGTATTCTTCAAATCTTAAATCAAATATTCCCGGCGTATAATCGATCGGTCCGGCGAGCATTCGAGTAAAAGGCAATACTGTTAGGTGTTCCGGAGGATTGCCGCCGCCCCATGCCTGATATTCCGTCCCGCGCACTCCTTCGCGCGTCATCATATTCGGATAAGTTCTAGACTCGCCCGTCGGTTTTATCGGCTCGTGCGCGTCTATCATTATTTTATGATCGGCGGCTTTTCTTACAACTTCGTTATAATGATTTACCATTTTCTGTCCGTGATGATGCTCGCCTTCGGGATAAATTTTTCCGGCGTATCCTGTTTTGATAGCCGGAATACCAAGTTCGTTATACAATGCAAGCGCCGAATCCAACTGCCTTTCGTAAACCGGAACGTTGCCGCCCGTTTCGTGATGCCCGATAATAACAACTCCTTTTTCCTTCGCGTAATCCGTAACTTCCACGATGTCAAAATCATCATAAGCTTTTAAAAAATTAAACTCCGCCCCTTCTGTCAGCCACGTTTCCCAACCTTCATTCCAGCCTTCAATCAGAACGCCAGAAATATTATTCTCGCTCGCGAAATCAATATACCGTTTGGCTTCATCCGTTGTCGCGCCATGCCGCTCGCCTTGCATCCAGGTATTTTTATCGATGTGCATTCCCCACCAAATCCCGATATATTTCATCGGTTTTATCCAAGATGCATCTGTTATTTTCGACGGCTCGTTCAAGTTTTGAAGGATATGAGATTCCACCAAACCGCCGGGAGTTTTGCTTATCTGTATTGTGCGCCACGGAGTTTTGAACGGCGTTTTCGTTTTCACTTTTATCCCGTCAGCCCAGGGAACTAATTCCGACTTGAGCGCGAGCAAATTATTTTTATCCCGGACTAAAGTCATCCCGGCGTAATCGAACAATGCGGCTTCGTGCAGGCTTACAAACAGACTGTCGCCCGACTCAAAAGTCGCCGGAGTATTCACGCCTTCCAATTCGCTCATCTTTGTGTTTTTGTATAGATGTTCGTAACTGTCGTAATCGTCCGGGATCCACCAAGCCTGCATATCGTTTGCAAAATTAAAATATGTATCTTCCGATGTAATAAAAACGCTGTCGCCTCCTTCAGGAAATTTATAACGGAATCCGAGGCCGTCGTTAAAAACTCTGAAAGTCAGGATCATTTCGTTCCCGGATGGATTATTTTTCTTCAAATAAAATTTGGCTTCATTATAATTATTGAAGATGACGGAATCGGTTCCCCAAACAGGCTCCCAGCTTTCGTTAAAATTATTTTCCTCTACATCAATTATTTCAAAGTTGGAATTCATCGGTTCGAAATTTTTGAACTGAATTCCCAATGATGAATTTTTAAACAAAGTATCGCCTTCAAAAATCACATTGTAAGTCGGGGCGCCTTCATCCAAAAAAAAGTTGACTCTGATCTTCTCATCTGGAGAGGAAACAGAATTTATCCTGTCGGTATAATTTGTCGCGCAGGCGGTTAAAGTTAAACTTATAATCAAAATTGTTTTTCGTAACATTTTTTTCCCTATTAATTTTTTGTTACAATTTCAAATTCTTCGGAGATTAAATCTACAGAATTTCCGCCAATCATAATTTTATATTTCCCGGACTCTATAATTTTTTTATCCATCTCAACATCATAAAACGAAAGGGTTTCCGGTCTTATGATGAATGATACAGTTTCACTTACTCCCGGCTCCAGCATAATTTTTCTGAATTCTTTTAATTCTTTAACCGGTCTAGTTACTGACGCGGATAAATCCTGAATATAAAGTTGAACTACTTCTTCTCCTTTAACTTTTCCATTGTTCGAAACTTCAACCGAAACGATGACGGAATCTTCCGGAGATATTTTATTTGAGTCGAGAGTCAATTCATCATATTTAAAATCCGTATAGCTCAAACCGTAGCCGAACGGATAAAGTGGAGTATTCGGCGCGTCTAAATATTTTGATGTATATTTTTCCTCTTCCTGAAAAGGTCTTCCGGTTAATTTCTGGTTATAATAATTTGGAATTTGTCCGACTTTTCGCGGAAATGTAATTGGCAATTTTCCCGAAGGATTATATTCTCCGAAGAGAACTTGCGCGATTGCGTTTCCGGTTTGATCTCCCAAAAACCAGGCTTCAAGAACCGCCGGAATATTTTCGTCAATCCAGTTTATCGTCAAAGGTCTTCCGTTAAGTAAAACTACAACAGTCGGAATTCCGGTCTCGTAAACTGACCTGACTAATTTCGATTGTTTCCCAGGAAGATCCAGACTTGTTCTGCTGGCTGCTTCGCCGCTCATCTCGCGGGCTTCGCCAATAAATAAAATAGCAACGTCGGAGTTTTTGGCTGCGGAAACCGCGCTGTCAATTCCGGTTTCCCTTTCGCTTTCAATATCAACGCCTCTTACAAATTTTATATTTACGGAATCGGATAAATGTTTTTTTAATCCCTGCAGCGGCGTTACGACGTTTTCCAAAATCGGAGTCGAGTTCCAAGGTCCGAGAACCTGATGCGGATTATCAGATAAAGGTCCGATTACCGCTATGTTTTTTAAATCTTTTTTTAAAGGAAGAAGATCATATTCGTTCTTCAATAAAACGATCGATTCTTTGGCAAGCTGCAAAGCCGTTTCCTGTTTCTCTTCAAACGTAATTTCATTTTCATTATAAAACACGGTATCGACGTAAGGATTCTCAAAAAGTCCGAGCCTAAATTTTACCCGGAGAATTCGTCTCACCGATTCGTCGATTGTTTTTTCATCTACCAGATTATTTTCAACAAGTTTTTTTAGATGGGGCGCATACGCGTCTCCGTCAATGATATCGCCTACCATATCCATATCGACTCCGGAATTGACCGCTTTCATAGCCGCTTCCGCTTTGTCTTCAGCGAATCCGTGATAAACCAATTCGCCTATTGAATTGTAATCGCTTATTACAAATCCTTTGAAGTTCCATTCATCGCGTAAAATGTCCGTCATCAAAAAATGATTCGCCGATGCGGGAATTCCGTTCAGATCGTTGAACGCGCTCATCAATGTTACAACTCCCGCGTCAATTGCAGATTTGAACGGCGGCAGATAAATTTCGCGCAATGTCCGTTCGGACATATCGACTGAATTATAATCTCTTCCTCCCTCAGCCGCTCCGTAAGCCGCGTAATGTTTGGCGCAAGCCGCAATACTTTTTTTGTCGCGCAAATTATTTCCCTGGAAACCTTCAACTCTCGCTTTTGCGAGAACGCTTCCGAGATAAGGATCTTCGCCTGAGCCTTCCGCAATTCTTCCCCATCGCGGGTCCCGCGCAATGTCAACCATCGGCGCGAAAGTCCAATGAGTTCCGTGCGCGGCGGCTTCGAACGCTGCTATTTCGGACGCCCGCTTTATTAATTCCGGATTAAAACTCGCAGCCTCGGCAAGCGGAATCGGGAATGTTGTATTGAACCCGTGAATTACGTCGTTCGCAAAAATTAAAGGAATTCCAAGTCTGCTCTCTTCCACCGCTATTTTTTGAAGCCGGTTTGCCGTCTTTGCGTCCTTGACTCCAAGAACAGAACTCAATTCTCCGTTCCGGATTTGTTCCGGAGTAATTTTTTGCGGTCCTACAATTTCAATCATCTGTCCGACCTTTTCGTCAAGCGTCATAACCGATAAAAGCGAATCAATCTTCTCTTCATAATTAGGAAACTGTGCCGTGCTTGAAACGCTTATCAATAAAACAAAAATCAAAATTAATTTTTTCATCCTTTAACTCCGCCTAACATTATTCCTTTAATGTAATATTTTTGAAGAATAAGAAATACAATTATAACCGGTAAAATTGTTACAACCGAACCCGCCATCATCAACTCCGGATCTTTCTGATGTTCGCCCACTAAATTAGCGAGAGCTACCGGCAGCGTATACATGGAGTTATCGGTCAACGCGATTAGAGGCCAGAGAAAATCATTCCACGCCACCATAAATGTAAAGATTGCGAGCGTAACAAGTATCGGCATTGCGAGCGGTAAAATTACGCGGAGGTAAATTTGGAAATCTCCTGCGCCGTCTATTTTTGCGGCTTCGATTAAACTGTCGGGAATCGAAAGCGCGTATTGTCGTATTAAAAATATTCCGAATATATTTGCAAGTCCGGGAATGATTATCGCCATATAAGTATTGATCACTCCGATTTCCTTCAGCATCAAAAACAGCGGCAGCATTGTTACCTGCGCCGGAATTACCATAGAACTTAATAATAATTTGAAGAGTTTCTTCTTTCCTTTGAATCTGTATTTCGCGAAAGCGTAACCCGCCATCGAATTGAAAAAAAGCGAAATAAATGTAATCGATACGGCGAGGAAAAAACTGTTGAAAAAATACCGCGCTACATTCAGTCTGCTGAATAAATTTTTATATTGGTTCAGAGTAAACTCATTGGGAATAAATTTAGGCGGATAGACGCTCGCCTCGCCGTCCGCCATAAACGAAGCAGAGATCATCCAAATAAACGGCGCCAACGTAAGAAAGCCCGTGAAGATCAGAAAAAGATATAGAGCAATTTTTTTTAAATTCATTTTAATCGGTTTCCTTTTGAAGTTTCAATTGGATGACTGTCCCGATAAAAATTATAAAAAATAAAACAAAAGCCATTGAAGCCGCATAGCCCATATTCCACCAGCGGAATCCTTCCTGATACATATATTGCACAATACTCAAAGTGCTGTTCAGCGGTCCGCCCTGCGTCATCACGTAAGGTTCGGCGAAGAGTTGAAAAAATCCGATCATCGTGATGATGCCTACAAACAAAGTTGTGGGAGCGAGCATCGGCAATGTGATGGATTTAAATTTTTGCCAGTTTCCCGCTCCTTCAATAACGGCGGCTTCATATAGATACTCTGGAATGTTCTGGAGTCCGGCGATAAATATGATCATATTGTAGCCGAAATTTTTCCAGACAGTCAGCAGAATAATCGCGGGCATCGCCCAAGTCGGATCGCCGAGCCAATCAATAGGATCGACTCCTAACCATCCTAAAAAATAGTTCAGTATTCCAAACCGCGGATGATAAATGAAACGCCAGACAATCGCAACCGCTACTAAAGTTGTAACGACGGGCAAAAAATATACAAGACGAAAAATTGATTTAAATTTTAATAATTTAGAATTAAGCAAAAGCGCCGCGCCGAGAGAGACAGCTATGGATAAAGGTCCGGCTGTTATTACATAATAAAAAGTATTTTTAAGGGCTTTCCAGAATAAAGGGTCATTAAGAAGATCGATGTAATTTCCGAGTCCGATGAATCTCGCCTTATCAAAATTGTTGATGGAATAGATATCGAAATCTGTAAAACTTAAAACGAACGCCGCGATTACTGGAATAAAAAAGAAAATAAATATCGCGCCGATAGCGGGAGCCAAAAATAAATAAGCCGCGTTGTAGAAATTATTTTTTATACCAAGAGTCAAAAAAATTATTCCTCATTTTTTTTAGCCAAAAGCCATCTGCGTTTTTCTAAAATTTTGTTCACGTCTTTGTCCAATCTTTTTAACGCTTCTTCCGTCGATAAAACTCCGCGCGCCGCCGTCTCTGCATATTGCTGCACTTTCGAAAATACGATCTGCTCCCACTCCGGAATTTTCGGCATCGGAACCACGTTTTGAAACTGATCGTAAAAAGCGCACATATATTTATCGTTAGTCAGAATCGAATCTTCCCAGGCTGATTTAACTGCGGGTAAATTGTAAATCAATTTATAAAATTTTATCTGCGTTTTCGGCTGAGATAAAAATTCAATAAATTTCCAAGCGGCTTTTTTATTTACCGAAGTTTTAGCGATCACAAGACTCGAACCTCCCGCGAGCGAAACTCCCGCTGAATCGGGACCGGGAAGCGGCGCCGTCATCCAATCATCCCGCAGATCGCCGGTCATCCATTTTTTAAATTCGCCCACATTCCAGGGACCCGAAATATACATCGCGATATCGCCGTCGGCAAACGACTGATAGATATTTGTAAATTGCAGAAAACCTTTCGGCGCGAGATCTTCTTTATAAAATTTAACGAGATAATTAAACGCTTCCTCAAATTGAGCGCTTTCAAAATTTCCGTAGGAATTATTCTCCTTCAATAATTCGCTTTCATTCTGCAATCCGAAGATGATGAACGTAGCCCATTCGTTTGTCGGAAGAAAAATTGGGTAAGTATTTTCGGCTTTATATTTCCGCCGGATTTTTTTCGAGACGTCATAAAGTTCATCCCAATTTTTCGGCGAAGCGGAATATCCGACCGATTCCAAATAATCTTTTCTATAAAATAAAATCCGCGTATCGATATACCAGGGAACACCGAAAACTGAAGCGCCTATTTTATTTGTTTCCCAAATACCTTCAAAATAATTTTGTTCGGAAATCATACTCGAAGAATCGATAAACTTATCTAAGTTTTCAATAGCTTCGAGAGCTTCAAACTGCGGAACCCACGTATTGCCGAGCTGAAAAACGTCCGGCAGATTTTCGCTTGCATAAGCGGTTATCAATTTTTCTTGCGCCGCAGTCCAGGGAATGGTCTGCAGCTCAATTTCGATTTCCGGATTATTTTCTTCGAACTCCGGAATCAAACGGTTTACATATTCTCCTTCGGCGCCGAAAGTCCAAAATTTAATTTTTATTTTTTCGCTTTCTTGATCAGAACAAGAAATGATAAAAGCCGTAACAATAAAAATTGTTATTGCAGATTTATATCTCATCGGATCAAAACCATTTTGCCTGATGATCTTTTTTGTTCTGTCATTATTGAATAAAAATAAATTCCGGAATTTACTTCTTTACCGAATGAGTTCGTTCCATCCCAATAAAACTTATTTTCACCCTGGTTTAATTCGGGCAGACTTATATTTTTGATTTCCTCTCCGAGCGAATTAAAAATTTTGATCAGGATATTTTGTTTTGAAGGAAGATTGAATTTTATTGTCGTTCCCGGATTGAACGGATTCGGATAATTCCCAAATAACTCAAAGTCATAATCCGCGATTTCATCCGCTGCGGAAGTGACTGTGTCCGGGGCAAATCCGATTGAGTCGAGCATCGGTTGAATTTCAGGATTACTCATAAACTTATCCCAAAGTAAACCAGTTCTGTAATTTTCGATCATCACATATTATCGGTCCCTGGTCGATCGCGAGATAACCGGGAGTAACCCAGTTGCGCGAAAGATTAAAAGCGTCTTTAAATCCATAGATGCCCCAAATATATTTGCCGTATTTTCTATAAAGATTTTTCAGAACTTCAATAGATTCAATCGGAGTAAACGGCATAGATGAAAGCGCCGCGCTTGGAGTTATTGTGCCGTTATCATTGAACATCGGCGAATGAGCGGTATAACCATCCGGATCATCGCTCGCAGTCAGTCCCCAAAGGTTTTCTCCATAGCCGGTAAATTTCTTTGGGTTATCAATTGTGTAAGCGCGGTGCACCAAAGCCGCGTTCCTGTTATGCTCAAAATAATTAGCGTGCGCGTCGCGCTTGTTTCTCGGATCAAATCCAAGAAAAGAATAATGTGTAAAGAATAATGGTCCTGCGTAATCGGGACCGACAAAAAGCGGAATTCCGTAAAATGATTTTCCGTTTTCGTAACCACTCCTCACCCAGCCGGATTCGTATAAGTCCGCCGGAACCGAATGGCTTGGAGAAGCAATGGCGAGCAGATAAACGATCATAGTTTCGTTCCATCCGCGTATCGGGAGATTTATCCGCCAATTGTAATCGGGAGACCAGTGCCAGAAAAGAAAATCGCTATACGGCAGTCTTCGATACCAATCCCATTCAACATCTTCCCAAAGTTCCGTAATCATCGACCGGATTTGATTTTCGCTCTCAATATCCGAATCAAAATATTCTCGCGCTGTTAACAATCCTTGAATCATAAAAGCTGTCTCGACCAAATCTCCGCCGTTATCATATTGACTGAACGGAATTGTCGATCCGGTTGCGCCGTTTATCCAATGCGCCCAGGCGCCGTGATACCGCGCGGTTTTATTTTTTAGAAAATCGAGAATAGTCAATAGTCTTTCTGCGCCTTCTTCTCGAGATATGTATCCGCGTTCGCTGCCAACGAGAATAGCCATCACTCCGAATCCAGAACCTCCCGTCGTTACAGTATTATCAGATCGATATCGCTCCCGGATCATTCCGGACTGCGGATGAGCGAAATCCCAAAAATATCTGAAAGTCGTTTCCTGCACCATATCGAGAAATTCTTCGTCGTCCATCTCTTTTGTTGAAGCGGAAACAGCGGCGCTTAATTCCGATTCTATCCCGGAACGATTATACGCCGATATTTTATATTCAAAGCCGACTCCCGTCTCATCGATAAAATCAATATAAAAATTTTCTTTTCTGTCAATTGTAGAGATAATCTTAAATTCATTATTTTCTTTTTTGTAAATATAATAGCCGCTTAAATCGGTTTCCGAATTTTTGTCCCAACTCAGGTCGATATGTTTTTCATAACCTTTCGCGACAAAATTTTTTGGAACAGACGGTCTGATCGTATCGTTTATGTTTTCCGATTTAATACGGATTTCGTCAATAAACATGGTATGTTCAACTTCGTCGGCTTCCGATTGACCGAAAAATATTGTCTTTATCTGAGTAAGATCCGCGCTGTCCGGATCGCCTTTAAATGGCTGAAGCGGAACAACAATTGCTATCCAGGCTTCCGGTAAAATAGACGAAGTGAAATACTCCAGATTTTGCTTGGGAGTTTTTGCGTTTGAAAGATCTTCTAAGTAGATGACCGGCATAGCGCTTGAATCGATTCCTTCCACCGAATAAACATAAAAGGAAATAAAATCTTTTTGATTTACATCGTGCGCGATCCAACCCGGTTCTGCAACGGCAAGTCCCCAATCGCCGGAAGGAGATGATATCCAATTTAATTTAAGGCTGTTCGACCCAGAAAATTTTATGGAATCGGAGACCGGGAATTTTATTCCTATAAGAGAAAGAGAACTTGGCTCGTTCACAAATCCAAAACTTGGATAGTAAAATTCCGAAGATTGACTCTCGTCAAAAAAAATATAATCCTGCGCTGTTAGTGAATTTATATTCAGAAATAAAAATAATATTAAAATAATTTTAAATTTCACTTTTCCCGCTTTCCCAAATATACTTTTACTATCAATTCTTTTTTTTGCGTTGGACTAATTAAATTCGATTCCTGTTCAATTCCATCTATTTCCAAACATCTTACTCCGCCGGAAACGCCGTCTTCATTCAGAACTTCAATGTTATAATTCGTTCCTCTGAAAAATCTCTTAACTTTGTATACTGTCCACTTATTCGGAATACAGGGATCGATCAGCAGACCATCTTCGGTCGGTCGAACTCCGAGTATCCATTCCACAATCACTTTTTGAAACCAAGCCGCGGAACCAGTATACCAAGTCCATCCTGCCATTCCGTAAATCGGCGAGTCAGGACCGTCAATGTTTCCGGGCATAACGTAAGGTTCGGCGCGATATTCATCAGGTTTCATCCCGGACAAAATTGGGTTTAGATTTTTGTATGATTCAAACGCCGACGAATTATCTTCCAGTTTTGCGTAAGCCCATACAGCCCAAGCCGCTGCGTGAGAATAAACTCCGCCGTTCTCTCGTCTGCCCGGAGCGTAACGCGAAAGGTAGCCGATGAATTCATCCGGTTTGGAATACGCCGGACTCAAGAGCAAACATCCGTTCTTTTTAAGAAGATGACTTTTTACCGAGTCCATTGCTTTTCTTTTGCTATCCGATGAAGCGATGCCTGAGATAACCGACCAGGTTTGCGGATTCAAATACAAACGCCCTTCCTTATTTGTTCTGCTTCCCAACATCTCGCCGGAATCTTTTGTCCCCCTAGCGAACCATTCTCCGTCCCAGCAGTATTCATTAAAACGCTGCTTCAATTCTTTCGCGGCTTCGAAATATTTTTTGCCGACACTGTTATCTCCAATTTTTGAAGCCGCCCCTGAAAATCTATTGAGAATAAAATATAAAAATTCCGCGAGCCAAAATGATTCGCCTTTCATCTCAAGTCCTACCGCGCTCAATCCATCGTTCCAATCTCCGGCGCCAATCAATGGGAGTCCGCGTTCGCTCATTCTCGAAAAAACTTTATCGATCGCCCTTTTACAATGTTCATAAATTGAAGCGCCGGTTTCGCTTTTATAAAACGGTTCTTCTATTTTTAGTAAATCGTAGTCGTTGGTCTCGTCTAAATATTGCCCACACAAAAACGGAAGCCAAAGGAGATCGTCGGTCATTTTGGTTTCGAGTCCGGATTCAGTAATCGGATGCCACCAATGCAGAACGGTTCCGTCTTCAAACTGATGACGGGCGTGAAGCCTGATTTGCTCTGCTGTTTTGTTGGGATTGACGGGAAGGAAAACTAAGCTGTCCTGAAGTTGGTCACGAAAACCAAACGCCCCGCTCTGCTGGTAATAAGCAGTTCTGCCCCAAAGCCTTCCGGCTATCGCCTGATACCGAAACCATTTATTCACGCCAATATTCATCGCGTCATCGGGAGTAGATACTTCAAGATTTCCCAATAGCCCAAGCCAAAAATCTTTTACTTTTTTCAGTTCCGCCGCTACCGTTTCTCTGCGTAAATAATTTTCAATCGTTGACGCAATTTCATTTTCGTTTTCTTTTAATCCTAAAAAATAATTTATTTCATTGGTCGATTCATTCTCCAATTCAACTAAAGTATGAAACGATGCAATCGGATCGTAAAAGAGTCCGGCTTTTTTCTCCAGACCTTTTTCTAATGCCGCCGGATTTTGCAGAGAACAATATTGACCGATAAAACTTTCTTTATCGCAATCGAAAGATTCCGGTTTTACAGATGAAGCAAAAAATCCGGTGTATTTATATTCTGTATTCCAATGTCCTCTTCCTTCAATAGGAATATCCCAAATTCTTTTCTTTGCTATGATTGAATTTAACTTGTCGTCAAATTTTGTTTCGACGAACTGTTTATGAAATTCGCGATGATGATCGTTCGACGAGCCGAGTACCCATTCAAAATATGTGAAGATTGAGAGACTAACTTTTTGTCCGGAATTATTTTTTATTTTTAAATTCCAGACTTCGAGCGAATCATTCATCGGCACGAAAATAGTAAGCGTTATTTTTATATTTCTGAATTCCGATTCATAAATAGTGTAGCCGAAGCCGTGTCTGCATTCATATTTTTTCAATTCAGTTTTAACGATCGACCAAGTCGGACTCCAGACTTCGCCGGTGGAATTATTTTTCAGATAAATATATTTACCCCAGTCATCTTTAATTAAGTCCTGATGCCATCTCGTAATTCTATTGAACTCGGAGTGCGTTAGCCAGCTAAACCCGCCGCCGGTTTGCGAAGCGGTCAATCCGTAATCCCCGTTGGAAATTACATTGATCCATGGTTTTGGCGTCCGGGGACTTTTAATCACATACTCGTTTCCGTCATCCGTAAAGTAACCGTATTTTGTTTCGAACTTGGACATAACCTTCCTGGTAATTTGAACAGCAATCTAGAAATAAAATATTTATTTTTTTGCGTTTATTAATTGTCTCAATTTCAATAGAATACTCAATAAGGATCTTATGCTCTCCTAAGTTTGCATTAATCCAAGCGATGCGTTACTAATGCATTGTTGTCATTTTGAATTTCCGATAAAAGCTTGCTTTTATTTATAGAATGACAAAATCTTTTATTTTTTTGATCTATTACAAACGCGTTTTTAACATAAGCACCTTCCCCCGCCATTTTATCCATGTTGGGAGTTTCTAAAAATTTTGGTTTGTTTAGAAATCCCACAAAATCATAGCGGTGATCGTCGCTCAAAATAAAAATGATATTCCGGCGCCCTTCAATATTTTTTCTGAATAATGATTCATTAATTTTTGGATCGGGATAGAATCCGAAGAGAGGCAGCGCCGCCGCGGCAGTTCCCGTCGTTCTGATAAAATTTCTTCGCGATGTTTTTTTCATTTTAAAATTGATCTATTTTATTATTAGCGCTTAAACTAATTCATTATATACTCAAGGAAGCGATTTATTTCTAAAAGCAAGCGTTTGCCAAACTGCACCACTTCTGAAAAACTTTTTTTTAATTTTAGAGTATTGTAATTTCAAACTATAAAGCATTAATCTCTATAACCTCACCCTGCAAATTTCTTTCTAATTATCAAATTCATTAGCCCCTCTCCTTAGTAAGGAGAGGGGTTGGGGTGAGGTCGCCTATTCAATTTGAAAAAAATAAAAGCATAACATAAAATAACTCCAATATCATTTCTCCCCTGATCCGCCAGTGTCTGCGCAGGCAGGTTTATCGGGAAAGAGATCTTATTTCGTGTTTTTTAAAAAATTTCTCCTCAATCCGTTCGTCTCGATGACGCTTTTTGAACAGTCCCATCCTGGGATGAGATTAAAACTTTAAATCAACATTTTACATAAAGCCGAAAATTATTCTGTTTCGATAAAATCTAATTTTTCTAATCCTTTTTTTAGAAGAGGATCTTTCATACAATATTCCCAGACTAACCCCGTTCTAAGATTTTCAATCATAATCACAATCGGTCCCTGATCGATCCCGAGATAATCGGTATCAACCCAATCGACTGTGGGATTGAACGCGTCCTTAAATCCGTATTTACCCCATAAACCTTTGTCTTTATAAGTTCTCATAAATAGCTTTCAATGTTGGGATGGTTATTTCGGGTGCGAAATACAACAGACCCGCCCGCCGCTGTTGGAGCGATAGTTCCGTCGTCGAATTCCCAACTGCATCCGTTAGTAGTTCCGCGCGCGCTGTAGCTTCCGTAGATTTTCGGATCGAGATATTCTAAATGTTTTCTCGGTCCGTCGCACGCGGTTAATCCCCAAGTCAGGGAATCATATCCTTGCCATCCCTTAGAATTTTCAATTGCATGTTTCCTCTGTGTCAAAACTGCCCGTCTCGAATTCTCGAAATAATCAATTCCTTTTTCTCTCATATATTCATCGTTCACTTTTCTGAAATCGATAAACATTTGCGAATATTGGTGACCGAACAGCGGCGCGAATACAACGTGCTCAAGTCCGGGATAAGGCTCGCACCATTCGTATCTTTCAATCCAATTTTGATAAGAGCTTTCCAAATCCGAATAACCGATCCCGCCCGCGAGAATGTAAACGAACAGTCCTTCGTTATATCCGAGCCAGCTATGATCGCTCAAACCCCTTTTGGGATGCCAGGACATACTGATTCCTCCGCCGTATTTCGCGGTGTCGGGAGTCGTAGTCCAATCCCACTCAATTCGGGAAGTTAAATAATCTACGGTTTCCCTTATCTCTTTTTCGGCTTCTGTATTTCGGTTATAATATTGCGAAGCGAATCTGAGTCCGGCTAATAGCCAGGCTGAATCGATTGTCGAAAGTTCGCATTCCCAAATGCGTTTGCCGGTTTCCATATCTAGAAAATGATAATAAAGCCCGCGGTAACCCGTGGACAAAGGCTCCGCGCTCTGTTCGGAATTTTTAAGAAACCGAACCATCGCGAGGGTAAGTTCAACCGCCTCTTCTCTGGTTATCCAATTATGCTCCGCTCCGATCGCCCAAATCGGAACGGCGAATCCCATAGCTGCGATGCTGGCGGGAGAATTCTCGGTCGATCGGTCTTTCACTAATCCGTTCGCCGGATTTATCTCGTTCATAAAATATAAAAACGTTTTATACTGAAGAGAATCGAGAAAAGCTTCTTCTTCGGGAGACGCTGAATATTCAACTCGGTATTGATTTGCAGAATCTTGTTGATTCCAAAAAACAAACGATAATGCGGTTAATAAAATTATAAATATGGGTAAAGATATATTTTTCACAATTATTCTCTATAATGAAAGTCCGAGAGTAAACCGGTGCGCCTGCTCAAGTCTTCCGTAATCGGCGTAAGCGTAATCGAACGAAATATTCATTTGGGAAAAATCAAAATTTAGTCCGGCGCCCAGAGTCAGTCCGCCCTCCGAATCGGGGAGGAATAAATTCCGGAAGCCTCCGCGCAAAGATAAATATTGTATCAGCGTCCATTCTAATCCCGCGTTAACGCTTTCGTCATTGTCATTCGGATGGAGAGCATCCACGGCAAGGATAACTTTATTTGTTTCCGAAAAAGTTACCGGATATGAGATCCCGACGCGGAACAAAGTCGGCAGTGAAAATTCATCGGTGCGCAGCTCTGCGGGAATCCCGTCGTTGTCCCCGTATTTATCGGGATCAAAATCATAATCGATGAAAAGATCTCGTCCGTCGTATCCGGCTCTCGGACCAAAATTAGAAACGCTCGCGCCGATGCTGAATCCGTTTGAAGGAACGCGGTAAATAACTCCCATATTTAGCGAAAAGGTAGAAAAGCTGCTGTGCCAGATAGTTTCCTGAACAAAATTTACAAGGAAACCGACCGATACTTTTTCGGTAAGCGGCGTCCCAAATCCGGCGCCCAAAGCAAAATTTGTAACGGTAAACCGCTCGCCAGTTCCAAGCGGTTGGTCAACGGTTCTAACGTCTATCTCGCCGGAATTCAATGAAGTAAGCTGAAGCGAGATTGTTCCAAATCCGATCGGGACGGCGGCGGCAGCGTAATTAAAATTTACATCCGCCAACCATTGGTTATTCGTGAACTGGAATCCTATACGATCGACCCAGCCGAGCGAAGCGGGATTATAAAACGAAGCGGCTATTTCATCGTGCAGAGACGAACTCGCTCCAGCCAAAGCCGCGCCCCGAGAACTCGGATCAATTTTCAAAAACTGTCCAATTGTCGTTCCGGTTTTACTTTGCGCCTGAAAGTTTACCGCGCCGATTGTTAAAACTATTAAAACATATTTTAGAATTTTCATAGTGTTACCATATTATTTTATTATGGCAAATTTTCCGATGAACGCTTCAGTGTCGGATGATTCGACCGAATAGAAATATAATCCCGGAGCCACTTCAAGATTATCCTTGCTGCGCAGATTCCACGGAATTATTCCTTTAGTAATATCGCCTTCGTGATTGAGCGTATTTACCAGTTCTCCCGTTACGGTATAAATTCTTAAAGTAGAATTAGGCGGCAGATTTCTAAATTCGATCCTTCTTTCACCTCTTCCCGATACTGCAAAACGTTGCGGTTCAAAACTCGCGGCGCCGACGTAAGGATTAGGCACAACGTAAGGTTCGCTTTCATCGTTCTGCAGTTTCTCGAGATCAATTTTTTGTCCTTGAACAATGAATGTAAATTCGTCTTCAGAAGAGAACGGAACATTAAGCGCGAGATAATATTCATCTCCTTCTCCAGGCGGATCAAGCGTTCCTCTTTGACTTTGCCCGGTTGTATCTAATTTAATGCGCCAGGTAACGACAGGCTGCGACGGGTTTTCATCGGCGTAAGTTACTATCTGAATTACATCCTGCAAATCGTCCAGCAGCCCGTTTTTGTTTGCGTCGGTAAAAAAGAAGTTCAGATTTTTTTCTCCCGCATCGGTCAAAGCCATCGGACGAAAGTTTGTGGGGATTCCGGGCGACAAAAGCGAACCGAGCGAAGTATCGATGAACGAATCGCTAAAAATGATTTTTATATCGGCGGGAAACGCCTCCCTCTTCAAATTTATCGGCAGTCCACTGTTGTTATATTGAAAACCGAGAGCGGCGTTCGTAGAACTGTTATCCGTGAATCCCGACTCCACGCTGTCAATCTGAATTGTCTCGGGAGTATTGATTATCGGAAGAATTCCTGATGCGACGGGACCGACTCCGAATCCACCAAAATCTTTTCCCGATTTAAACAGAGTATCCTGCGTCGTCACATCGATCAATCTGTAAAAATCGGCTTTGACATTATTCCCAAGGTTCACAAAATCAACTTTGTATTCGTGCCCGTCGGGAATCAATTCCGAATTTACAATTTGAATTACAACGTTTCCCGTTCCTTCGCCTTCGGTATGATCAAGCTCCAAAATTTTGGCGGGCTCGTATCCTTTTGCCGGAACGTTAGGTCTTACTTCTACAACATTTTTCGCGAGTATTACTCCGCCGCGTAAAGTCTGGCTGACGGAAATTGAATTCTCGGACGGATAGACTTTGTAGAGAGAGTCTTCGCCAGTATCGTAAGCCGTAACAGCATAATAATAAAGCTGCCCGTTTGTAACGGTTGAATCCGTTAAAGTGTGCGTTAGTCCGGTTTCATCGCCGAGGAAATATGCGACTCCTTCCACAGTGATCGTTGAAAATCCGTAGATATCGTCTATCAGATCAAACTGCGCTATTGGTTTTCCGTTGCCAATAGGCTGGCTTCCGGTTCCGGTAAAAATCACTTGCGGGTCGAGGAAAGTCGGGTCGGTGCTTCTGTAAACTCTGTATCCTTCAAAATCATTTTTAAGAGTAATCGGGTCAAAACCGCGTTCGGCTTTATCGTCCCAATAAAGAGTTACGAATCCGTCGCCGGAGTAAACCTTTACAGTCGGAGTCGGAGGCGGAACAGCGAACTGATAATTAGCTTTATAAATTTGGCTTACAACGCGCAACGTATTTTCAAGCTCGCGCAAGTTAGCTCCAAAACCCTGAGCTAAGCTGAATCTTTCTGTTTTTCCCGCTTCCAATCTGAAAGGTCCCGATGCGAATAAAAATCCAATATTGTAATTAAGAACTAAAGCCTGATCGAACGGATCGTCAGAAATGAATTTATCGTAAAGCCTCATCGGCCACTGTTCCGTGTTGGTGAAAAAAACTATTCCGTCCACTTCTCCTTCCGGCGCTCCAGCTCCGGCGCGGATCCTATTCATCTTGAATCCTGTCAATCCTATCTGATCCGATTCGTCAATATCCGTTCTGTCAAAATTAGCTTCCCCTTCTGTCGGCTTTCCATCTTTTTCGCCATTGTCGGGAGGCGTATCTTCATTTGCAAAAATTCCGTCCGCTCCCGTATCGTGAAATTCGGCAACCCAATCCATATCTTCGTCGCCTGTCCACCAAACGCCTTCCTGATAAGCGGGCATACTTTCCAGCTTTCCGTAAAATTGTTCGAAGTTTGCAGTGTTGTAGTTGGATTCAAAATAATTTCTTATCGCGTCCTGACCTTCGATCTTAGTTCCGGGACCGCCGTCTCTCACTTCGTCGGTAATTCCGTTCAGATCGTTATCTTCAAGATCGAATGGATTGCCCGGCGTTTCCAAGTATGAGTAGCCGAGATAACCTGTGGGACCGATTGTTCCTCGACCAAATTTATCCCACGTGTAAACAACGTTAAGCCCTACGGTTTTCTGAAAACTAGCGTTGTCGTCGTCCGATTCGGGAATGCCGTCGAGTCCGACTCCGGAGCCGCCAATCCCTGAATCGAGATAAATTCCAAAAATTATATTATCGCGGTAATTTGTAGTTCCTTCGTTAGTTATATCGTAATGCCAGAATATCACATTCCCCGCCTGTGGATTAGCCCATTGAAACCCGCGCTGCTCTACTCTAAGTCCCAATCCTTTTCTCGAAGGGTCTCTCGAATCGGGCTGAAAATCCCAGGCGTTGTAATAATTATCATCGTAAACAACAAAGCTTTCTTGGTCAGCGACGATCGCTTTTCCGAAGTAGCCGTTCCAGGAACCTGACCATCCGGGATCGTCCGGATCGTCAAGTTTATCAATCCAGAAATCCGGCCAGGTTCGCGGGTCGTGACTCATAGCCGGAGATTTATTAACATTTATAGCTTCGCTTATTTGGAAATAACCGGGCCGCGGTTCGTATCTCATTGTTTTAGTAGGATCAAACGGACTTTGCGCCTGACGTTCGCGAAAACCGGTTTCCATAATATAGGCTTCCCGTCCATTCCGCTGTTCGATTTTAGCAAGCACATAAGGCGTATGCCCGTCGCTGTAATTTTCCATACTCCCATTAGGCCATTCCATAGAATGAAATACCGTTAAATCGACGTTGATCGGATCGCGGGGATAATCGCCGACCATACCGTAATTCCAAAAACGAGTCCGGATATTGTTTGCATCGTGCTGCCCCAACCTTTCAAAGTCTGAATCTCCTCTTAATGAATCGGGAACAACAGGAACCAGATCCTGCGGAGAAACATTGTTGAACTGAAAAATAAAAATCATCATAAAAATGATTTTTACTGAATTATAAATTTTTATAGATGAGTTCATTTTTTCTCTCTTCTTAAAAGAAGAATTTTTTGCTTAGTTGCTTCTTATTGAAAACCCAATTTCTATTCTCCGCGGTTCGTAAAAACGTC
This sequence comes from uncultured Melioribacteraceae bacterium, assembly GCA_963821715.1. GTDB lineage: Bacteria > Bacteroidota > Ignavibacteria > Ignavibacteriales > Melioribacteraceae > CAWGET01. Next base: position 69,557 of record CAWGET010000007.1, on the reverse strand, counting down.
CCGGATTATTTAATGCAACTCTATCTAAATACGGGAACTGCGAATAATCCGCCGAGCCTGTAGTGTTGAACACAAAGCCGTTTGAGCTGAATGTATTCAATAAATTAAACGCCCTTACAAAAAGACTTAAACGCGAAAAGCTGAAATTGAAGAATTTTTCCGCGCGCATATCGAGAATAATAAAACTCTCTTTTCTGCCGGAATTTGTTTCAAGGTCTGCGTTAAATCCGGTTCCTAGCGCCGGAGTGTAAGGCTGCCCGCTTCCGTATTTGAGAATTGCGCTGATAGAATAATTTTCTCTATCGCTGAAAACCGCGGTTGCGTTAAGCGTATGCCGCTGATCCCAATTAAATGGAATATCGCGCGGACGGGGATCTTTTCCCGCTTCGGCTCTGTTCGCAGTCTCGTTCGGGTCGCTCGAATTTCCGTTGGCGAATTGTAGCGTATAATCCAAACTTGTGCTTATCGGTCCGATAGCCCGCTGATCCAAAACGACTGTAAAGCCGTAAGAGCTGCCGAAATCGATGTTTGTAAATCTCACATATTCCGCGGCGTTGTAAGTGGAAATAAATTCGGCGCCGAGAAGATCCCGGATATCCTTATAGAAAAAGGTTAATTGAAGTCCAAGGTAATTTGTAAGAGCCTGTTTAAGCCCTACTTCATACTGAACTGTTAACTGCGGTTTTAAATTTGGATTTCCCAAAGTTCCGAATCTTGTTATTCCCGCTTGAAGATTTTCCAAAACAAGATAGTTTGAATTATTATATAAATGCTGCAGGTTCGGCATCTGATAAAAATGACCGTAAGAAAAATAAACGTTCGCGGCGGCAGTCAAAGGAAAACTCAATCCAAGTCTCGGCGAGAGGGAGTATTTAATATCGGTATTTACATTTTCGGATGACGGAACTCCTCTGATTGAATTTGCCGGATTTCGAAGATCGCCGGGGATGGATGAGTTCGCGTCGAACATCTGAAACCTTGCTCCGGCTCTTACAATTATATCGCCGACCTCAATTCTATCCTGCAAATAAGCTGCATATTCTTTCGGATAATAGACTTCAATTTTTTGATCCGACGGCAGCGTTCCTATTTGAGGAATAAGAACCTGAACTCCGTCCACAACTACGTCCGAGTAAAATCCGGGACTTCCGAAAAGAATTTCGAACGTCTGAAATTCAACTCCGGCTTCCAAAAGATTTTTCCTATCGAACTGCCATGTATATTGCGCCTTTGCTATGAACGCGTCGGTTCTTTGCTTGAATCGTCCGAGATCGACTCCTTGGACAATGGCGCCGTCTTCATAATTCGCGCTGCTGCGCGGAGCTCCGGCTTCCAGATAACGCGGATCATATAAATCTTCATATTTATAATCTGTGTATTCGAAAAAGTTTTGCCTGAAGCTTAAATTGTAATACATAACATTTGTAAGCGTATGCGTAAAATCCAACCCGTGTGTTATCGAAAATGTATTCTGCTCTTTTATTCCGGTCGGATTCAATCTGTATGCGTTGTTGTAACTCGATCCTTTTACGTCGTTCACAATTGCCTGATAACTAATCTGAAAATTTTGAAAAGCTTTTGTAGTTAGTTTCGCCTGCCCGCTCCAAGTCTCGTTTGTTTTCATCGCGATTAATTCGCCGTTTCCAGTCGGGAAAAATTCCGGAGTCTGAAAATCGTTCGAGTCGGTAGGAACGAATCTGTTTTCGCCGAAAAGGTATCCGTCGTTTACAAATCTTCTTCCGCTTAGCAGAAAAGTAGTTTTAGGAATAGGAGTCGGACCGCTTAAAGTCAATTGGTAATTTTGAATTGTCTGCGGCTTCAAATCATCGTTATTCGGATAACGGCTTTTATCGAATGGAATGTAATCTCCTCCGTAAACTTCGCCGCTCCATTCAAAATTTTCATCGCCTGTTTTTAAAATCGCATTAACAACGCCGGACATTGCCTGACCGTATTTCGCGTCGAAAGTTCCGCTGATCACTTGAACTTCCTCGATGATGGATCGGTCTAATCTTAAAGTTGAAGAATTATCGTAAGGATTATTTACTGTAACACCGTCTACTTGATACTGCACCTCGCCGAGTCTTCCGCCTCTAAAATGCCCGTCGATAACTCCGGCTTGTAGATTTACAATTTCATCCAGACTTTGAACCGGCAGATTATCTATATCTTCCGTCGTCACGGTGGAAACCGAACTTGTAACATTGAATTCTACAATCGGCTTTTGCGCTGTTACCACAACTTCCTCGCCTTCAACCGCCTGCGGAAAAAGCTGCACGCTGATCTCCGTAGTTTTATCGCCGTTAATCCGTATTCCTTCAACAACTTTGGTCTGATATCCTACAAAACGATACTCCACATCGTAATTATCGGCTCGCAAATTCAGAATTGTGTAGTAGCCTTCAACATCTGTCGCCGCGCCGGTATTAATTTCACGGACTAAAATATTCGCTCCTATCAGCGGCTCTCCATTTTCGTCCGTTACTCTTCCCGTCAGTTTTCCGGTTGTCTGACTGAAATAAAAATCAGAGGAAAACAAAATAATAATCAGTGCAAACGCGATTGACGAATAATTTTTCAGCATAAATTTCGAATGCATTTTATTCCTCATTATGCTTAATAAAAAGAGCGGGAAAATTTTCCCGCTCGTAAAATTCAAAAATCTACTTCATCAAGATCATCTTGCCTGTTGAGCTTTTTAATAACTGATTTGAGGATTTATCCTGCAGAGAAATATTATAAAGATATACGCCCGAGGCAAGGCTGCCCGCGTTAAAATTAACTTCGTTAACGCCTGCGTTTATATCGGCAACGTTTATCGCAGTTACTAACTGCCCGATAACATTATAGATATTTATTTTTGCCGCGCCCGCAACGGGAGTTGCGAATTTTATTTTTGTCGCCGGATTAAATGGGTTCGGATAATTTCCGAGCAGTTGAAATTTTTCCGGTATTAGTGAAGCGTTATCGTCAACGCCGACAATAACTTGACTCGGATCCATCGCAGACCAAGCAACAGCCCAATTGCCCGATTCTCCGAAATACCAACTTCTGGTACCATAGCCGCTTAACGGATCTGTCTCACTCTTGTCTCCGTCCTGAACCATTACTCCGAAAAATATGGCGTTATCTTCGTAAGGATATCCGAAGTAACTCAAGTCGATTTTCATTTCTACCGCGTAACCGGAGTCGAGAGCCGACTGATCGTTAACAACAGTATTGCCGAGTAACGAAACTCCGAACTCGCTGCCGGATTCCTTCAATAACGTAGAAAGATGTTTAAGAGTATCCACATTACCGAGCGTATCGAAGAAAACACCCATTTCGCGGAAAATTAATCTGTGCACATTCGGGTCAAGAGTGTCTCTTTCTCCAATCCTGAAAGTAAGAGCGTCCATCATATCGTATTCGGAATCCCGGACTCCCTGAACAACTTTATCTTCAACTACTCCGCCGAGATACAAATAATTATCTTTGAAAAAACCGTAAATGTGCGCAACAACCGGATCGAGAATAACCGCTTTCGGATCTACGTTTCCGTCGTCGTCAAGATCAAGTTCCGGCTGGAATCTTCCGCTTCTGTAAGGTCCGATTCCGCCGTAAGTTTTACGCACTTCAATATTTTCCCAAGCAAGATCGAAAAGATATGCGCCGTCCCAAACCGGCTCATCCAATACTCCGTCTATTGTTGGATCGTCCACGCCCGCTCCGCTTTTGAAAATCAAGTCGGGTTCAATCATCGGAAGGCTTGCGGTTTCTGTTGTAACATTGGGGTTTGCATAAATTCTCTCCGGATTATCCTGGCTGTTCCAAGGATTCTGGAGCCATGTTCTTGTAGTATATGAAGCCAAAGGATCGCCCTTAGTATAATCGTGATCCCAGATTGAAAAATTTAATTCAATAATATCTCCGCCGGGCTGCGTAACGTCTATACCAAGAGTATCAAGTCCGATTTTAAGTTCTGCAACCCAGCCGTTATCGGCAAGGCTGTCGTTGGTAATTCCATCCGTCTGCCAATAACCGTCGAAAGCTGAGGGAACTGCGGCGATTGTATCAAAAATTTCATTATCAAATTTTCCTCTAAATACCGGAGGAGTTCCAACTCCATATTCTATCGGTGAATTTTCGTAAAAGAGCGCGTAAAAGTATTCCCAAGGAGTAGAAGGATTTCCGTTTAAATAGTCTTCGGTAGTACGGCTTTTTATTGACATCAATATACCTTCCCATTTAGGCCAAGTAGCGCTGCCGCCTACAATCGCATCCTGCACGTCAAATGCAATATATAGATTGTTATCTTGTGTAACCAAAAATTTAACTGTCGCGGTTGTCGGATCGGTAACTTCGCCCTGTCCGCCGCCGCCGTCAATTTCATATCCGCTGAATGGAAGTCTGCCGGGTTCGCCGTAATTGACGGTTATTTCTTCGGCGTTTGCCCAAGCGGCTTCGTCAAGAACTCCGTCTAAAGTTATTTCCTGGTCGGTCATTCTTGCCCAAACAGCGTCTTCGCGCTCTCCGTATTGGGCGGAAATTGTTAGTGAGAGTAAGAAGAAAAGAGGAAGATAATGTAATATGATCTTTTTCATAACACCTCCCGATGTTGTTTGTTGGATTTAATAAAAAAAGAACTTAGTCTTTACAATTAAATTAAGTTTGCACTGCCGCCGTTTTTGCATCCGCAGGATCCGCCTATAACCAAGCCTGTGGATATTGTTTCTTTATGCGATAATTTTTTGTCCGCTTTTCCTTTTATCATTTTCAATAAATATTTTACCGCTCTGGCGCCGAGTTCGTCGATAGGAACGTGAATAGTCGTGAGCCTCGGATTTAATAATCTGCTCAAAAAAATATCGTCGAATCCGACTACTGCGACGTCTTCCGGAATCTTTATATTTAAACTTTTTGCCGCTTCATAAATTCCCACTGCTGTCATATCGTTAGCGGCGAAAATCGCTTCAGGTTTTTTCTTCTGACTGAAAAGTCTAATGAAACCGTAATAGCCCGATTTTATTGTGAAATCTCCGCTAACTATCAGTTCCTGATCGATCTTAATTTTTTTATCCCAGAGCGCCTTTTTGAATCCTCGGTATCTTTCGCGAGCTTCAAAGTTTTCCGAAGGACCTTTGATCATCCCAATTTTTTTACAGCCGTGCCAAATTAAATGATCTGCGGAAGCGTAAGCTCCCTGAAAATTATCTATCGAAATTTTAACCGAGTTTTCAAATGCATCGCCGGAATTTAAAAGCACAATTGGGTGGCGAGAATTATTTATTACTTCTCGTATTTCTCCGTCGAGTTTCGGCGCCATTAAAATCAAACCTTCCACCATACTTCTATCCATAAAGTTTACGATAGATTCGGCGCCGTTCAATCTTCCATGAGAACCGGAAACGATTATATTGAACCCGTCGTCGTGCGCAATTCTGTCAATCTCTTTAATTACGCTGGAAAAAAATTCGTCAATGATTTCAGGAAGTATAACGCCGATAATTTTGCTGCTTTTATTTACGAGATATCTTGCGACTATGTTCGGTTTGTATTCTAATTCTTTTGCGGCGGCGAGGACGAGGTCTTTGGTTTTGTCTGTAACTTTGGAATCTCCGTTTAAGGCGCGGGATACGGTTGCGATGGAGACATTGACCTTTTGAGCAATTTCTTTTATTGTTACCGCCACATCTTTCTCTCTTTAAATGTAAACGTTTACAATTTAATTTTAAGGTATGAAGTATAAATTATTTTGTCAAGTAAAATCGGAATACACAATAGAATTAGTAATATTTTTTCTTTTATATTTTATTTTTTGGAATAAATATTCTGAATGAAGTGAAGCTTTGTTCAGTAATGTAAATTATTTACAAAACAAAATCGGATTCATCGCTAAGAAGAGCATCTCAGGATTTGAAGTAAAATGGTAGTTTGTATACAATAGAGCCACGCCGTGGCGTAGCTCTACATTTGTCTTTCTGATGTCTGTCCTCTGTTCTCTGTCTTCTATTTCTATCTTCCACCGACAACCTGTTTTAATTTTGTACCGGCTTCAAATCTTGTATTCGCCTGCGCTTGGTTAATGATGCCTAAATCTTCGATATCTATAGTTGATGGATATCTTTTGTTAAACTCCTGCAGCGTCATTGCTCTATCCAAAGAAATTATCTTTATCTCCTTCGGTTTAACATTTAATTTATTCGGGTCATTCAGCGGACTAAAGGAATTTATGGAGTTTGTAAAAACATTGTCGTAATTATTCCAACTTCCGTCGCCGGTATAACCAACAAGTTCAAAAACATTTCCGCCATAGGCAATATAAACAGCTCTTCCTCGGATATTTCCCTGCTGCTGTGTTTCAGCTGCAAAATTTGCGGCGACAGCCTGCAATCCATGGATGTTTAAATTCTGAAACCCGGAGCTTTGTATTCCTTCCTGGTTTACAAAATTTTGCGCGGCGTTTTGCGGCGACGACTGATTTGACAGAGTAATTTGAAGAACGGCATCCTCATTTTTACTTACTCCAAATACGGCCTGTTTTTGATTTATTACATTCCATCCCTGTGGAAACTCATATTTAAATTTCATATCCGGCTGATAGAAAGTGTTCCCCTCAAAAAAACCTTCCCGCGGGTTTGCGCCGTAAATCATTCCGTTCAATCTGTTCAAATATCCTTCGCGGTTTACTGAAGCCCAATTACCCGAGTGATTCAGTTTATCTATTTCTTCCTTTATAAGTTCAATTCTATTTTCAGGATCGGGATGCGTGGAAAGCCACTGAGGCATTTTTCCCGCATTCGCTTGTTGAGAAGTCCGCTCGAGCATTTGCATTACGTTCATCAATTCCGCAGGATTTTCATTAGCTTTACTCATATATCTAACGCCTAATTCATCCGCCTGTCTTTCGTCGTCACGACTAAATTTTAAGAAAAGTAAATTCAGCCCGAGACCCGCCAGCTGCGAATATTGCTGAAGCTCCGGTTTTAAAATCATCGCCACTCCGACTCCCAGCTGCGTTAATTGCTGCTGGCTCATTTGGTTTACGGAATGCTGCGCGGTTACGTGGCCAATTTCGTGCCCAAGTACTCCGATCAATTCTGCTTCATTTGTAAAATGAGAAAGTATACCACGGGTTACATAAATAAAGCCGCCCGGTACCGCAAAAGCATTAACTATCGGATCATCAATAACACGGAATGTCCAAGGTAAATTCGGTCTTTCTGATTTTACGGCCAACTTTTTTCCCAGAGTCTGCACATAATTTTGCAATCCTTGATCCGGATAAAGCCCCATAGAAGCAACAATATTTTTGTCGGCTTCTTTTCCCATTTCAATTTCCTGAGATTCGCTTACAAAATTTAACTGCCTATTGCCGGTTGCGGGATTAACCGAACATCCAACAATTATTGCACTTAATGAAACTGCGGAAATTAACTTAGTTGTTTTAATTCGGAAATAAAAAAGCCTGTCGAGAAATAGGATAATACTAAACAAAGGGATAATGTATAAAGTAATACCTTCCATTTTTGTTGCCCTCCAAATTTTGCGGTAGTATATAGACTAATAATTTTTATTTTCTAATGCAAGCTATTTTCTAACTGACTGTAAATTCGTTGTTACGCAGAATTTTTGTAGCGGCCTTTGCGTCTTCCTCCGTGCCGAAAGAAAGTCTGAATGTACCTCCCGTTCCTTCGCGGATTTTCAAAAGTTCAATATCTTTGATGTTAATATCTTCATCGTATAAAACTCTTGTAATTGTATTGAGTATCCCCGGTTTATCTTCCGCAAATACATAAACATCATACAGCGGAAAAAGAAAACCTTTTTGATTTTTTGGAATTTCATCTCTGCTCATTCTTGCCTCGTTAAATGCTTCGTGTATTTTTCTGTAATTGTCAATTTCCAAATAATTTTTTAAACGAGAAATTTCTTCAATATAACGTTCGAGCGCGTTTATTGTTTCTTTACGGTTATATTTCAGAATTGATTCCCACATTTCGAAACTGCTCGATGCAATTCGTGTCATATCACGAAAACCACCCGCAGCAAAATCTAATAAATTGAATGAAGAATTTCCATTTGCCACCGAGTTAATCAGTGAAATTGAAAGTAGTTGCGGCATATGGCTTACACGCGCCATTATTAAATCGTGAACAACCGGTTCCATTATCGAAACTCTCGCACCGAGATTTTTTACAATCCTCAAAAGATTCTCATCTAAATCGGATTCATCATGCTCTCTTGTTAAAACATAGACCGAATTTTGGAACAACAGCGGATCGGAATTTTCATATCCATTTTTTTCTTTTCCAGTCATCGGATGACCTCCGATGTAAATTCCTTCGGAAGAAATTTCGTTCCATGTCTTATGAAAAATATGTTTCACACTCCCAACATCAGTCAGAATCTGTTCTTTTTTTAGATGAGGAGCCAGTTTCTTAAGAGCGGAAATGCTCTGTTCTACAGGCAGGCAAAGAAATATCAATTTAGATTTTAAAGCCTCATCCATTGAAGAAAGTGCAATATCAATCACGCTTTCATCTAAGGCTTTTTCCAAAACCTCGTATTTATCGTATGCGCTAATTAAAATATCCGGATCAGTTTTCTTCAATCCTTTGGCGATTGAGCCGCCGATAAGCCCCAATCCTATTATGGAGATATTAGTTTTCATCCGAAATTTAATTTAAGCCGCGGCCAATAGCTTTGGCTATAATTTTTAATTCATCAATCAAATGAAGGTAAGTTTCCGGCAGAAGCGCCTGAGGACCGTCGGATAAAGCTTTCTCCGGTTCAAAATGAATTTCCAGCATAACTCCGTCGGCTCCCGCGGCAACTGCGGCTCGCGCCATCGGAGGAACCTGATCTCTCAAGCCTGTTGCGTGCGAAGGATCCGCAATTACCGGCAGATGACTTTTTTTGTGAACAACCGGAATTGCCGAAAGATCGAATGTATTCCGCGTATATGTTTCGAAAGTTCTAATTCCTCTTTCGCAAAGCATTACATCGCGGTTGCCGCTCGCTAAAATATATTCGCCGGACATCAGCCATTCCTCAATCGTCGCCGACAATCCCCGCTTCAGCATTACAGGTTTATCAACTTTACCCAATTCTTTTATTAGGGAAAAATTCTGCATATTCCTTGCACCTACCTGAAAAATATCCGCATATTTGTACACCGTTTCAATCTGGCTTATCTGCATCACTTCCGTTATTATCAACAAGTTAAATTCATCCGCAGCTTTGCGCATCATTTTTAATCCTTCCTCGCCCAATCCCTGGAATGAATATGGCGAAGAGCGCGGTTTAAAAGCGCCTCCTCTTAAAATTTTTGCACCCGATTTTGCAACAAGTTCGGCAGTTTGAAATATCTGTTCTTCGGATTCGATAGAACAAGGACCCGACATCATCACTACGTTATTTCCTCCGATCTCCACATCACCAATTTTTATTACACTGTTTTCTTCCTGAAAACTTCGGGAAGCCAATTTAAATGGATCAGAAATTCTATAAACATCCGATACGCCAGATAAAACTTTTATCTCCCTGACGTCGAAGTTCTCGGCAACTCCTATGGCTCCAACAATAGTTCGCTGAATACCGTCAGATCTATTTGTAGTAAAACCGTAATTCTCAAGTCGTGAAATTACTTTTAATATTTCTTCTTCTTTGGCTTTTCGTTCAAAAATTACAACCATCATTCTGCTCCGGTGCTATAATAATAGATTAAACTTTTAATTTAATAATAATTCTTCTTACTCAAAATATTATAAATTTGTGATTAGCTTTTATCATGACGCTAAACATATCTATCAACACTAAACTTTGGATTTGCTAAAAACTAAAACAATTAAAAATAATATTACTTTCTACTTCTCTTATTCCTGATTACATCGTGTAAACGTCAGAAAAGTAGAAACAGATTAATCTCTCTCATAATTTTCTTTTAACCAATTAATAAATCTGTCCATTCCTAAATTAATCTCTTCCAAAGAAGCTGCGAATGAGAGCCGCAAAAATCCCTTCCCCGAATCCCCAAAAACTTCTCCGGGAGTTAAAGCGACTCCCGCTTCGGTTAAGATACGATCGGATAATTTTTCTGATTCGGTGTTGAACCGCGTAAGATTGAGAAAAAAATAAAAAGCTCCTTTGGGCGGAAGACCGACGATCTCCTCAAAATTATTTTCTTTTAATTTTTGGAAGATAACATTCCTTCTTTTGGAATAGATATCAACCATATTTTTACACGCGCCCTGAACATCATTATCAGTCAACGCAAACGCCGCCGCTTGCTGAATGAATTGCGGAGCGCAGGTTACGGTAAATTGGCTCGCCTTCTGAGCAAGACGGATAATTTTTTCGGATGCCGCTAAATATCCAATCCGCCAGCCGGTCATCGCAAAAGTTTTCGACAAACTATTTATTACAATCGTCCTTTCTTTTCCTCCTGGGATTTGCGCCGGACTAATATGTTCAGCGCCGTCGTAAATAATTTTATGATAAACTTCATCGCTAATTATGAACAAATTATTTTCCACCGAAAAATTCACAAGTTCTTCAACATATTTTTTTTCTGCAACGGCGCCAGTAGGATTTCCGGGAGAATTTAAAACAACTGCTTTAGTCTTTTGGGATATTTTATTTTGTAGTTCCCCAATTTCCGGGAAAAAATTATTTTCTTTTTCAGATCTAACTTCTACAGGATTTCCTCCGGCAAATTCAACCATGGTTTTATGAGTCGGCCATGTCGGATTCGGCATCAAAACTTCATCCGCCGGATTTAGTATCGCTTTAATTGCGGCATAATATGCATGAACTGCGCCTGTTGTAATCTGAATCTCCTTTTCAGGATTGTAATCAACTTGAATATTCATTTTAAGAAACTTGCTAACCGCTTTTCGCAATTCCGGCAAACCTTTGCTGTTCACATAATGCGTTGCACCTTCCCGCATAAACTGATTAGCTTTTTGAATAATAGATTCAGGAGTTTTAAAGTCAGGATCGCCGACCTGGAACTGGATTATATTTTTGCCTTCCGAGATCATACGCTTAATTTTATCGTTGAACTCCACCGAGGCAGGAGGAGCTAATGTTACTAAGTCTTTATTTAAATCATCAAAAGTCATCTATTTCTTCTGTTTAATTTTTGAAGTAGAATTGATTTTAGAGAATAAAAAGAGACGCCAAGGAAACTAATTGAAAACAATAATTGAATTGGAAGAGAAGCAAAGTCTGAAAAGTAAATTGCAACTGCCGTTCCAGTTAATGCATAAAGCGCAAGTGTTGTTTCAAAAAATATAGTAGAATTTATTTTTGTTCGGTTTAAATATTTGTTGTCACTGTAATCCGATCTTTTTTCAATTATTTTAAATTTAGGTGTTCGTATAAATTCGGACTTCCGGTTGAAGAGAGCTTCGAAAATTGCCTTGCTGTTATTAACCGCCAAACCCATCGTTCCCGCCAAATATGCGGGAAAATATTTAAGACGATCTTTCCAATCGGAATAATATTTTTTTTGCGCCAATAAATAAATGACGAATGTAATTAGCAGAACCGAAAGAAACACTGACATAAAATTGAAAAGCGCAGGAAACAAACCCTGATTTTTGATAATCAACAGCGGAAGATTAAGCAGGCTTAATAATATTATTATTGGAAAAATAAAATTACTCGAAAGATGAAATGTCGAATATACTTTTTTGCTCAAAGGAATATTCGCCTTCCAAATTTTCGGAAGAAGTTTTTTCCCTGTTTCAATAGCGCCTTTAGTCCATCTGAACTGCTGCGACTTTATTGAATTTATCTCAACGGGAAGTTCCGCCGGTGCGCAAACGTCATTCAAATAGATGAACTTCCATCCATTCAATTGGGCTCTGTAGCTTAAGTCTAGATCTTCGGTAAGCGTATCGTCCTGCCAGTTGCCGGAATCGAGGATAGTTTTTTTTCTCCAGACTCCGCCGGTCCCGTTAAAATTGATGAACATTCCTGCTTTAAATTTTTGAAGCTGGTCGATCGCGAAATGATTATCCAAAACCGAAGCCTGGATTTTAGTAAGAATAGAATATTTTTCGTTAAGATGTTCCCAGCGCGCTTGAACAACGCCGACTTTTTCATCCTTAAAATATCTTAAAGTTTTTATCAGAAAATCTTTTTTAGGCACAAAGTCGGCGTCAAATATCGCGATAAATTCTCCCTCAGCGCTTTCTAATCCTGCCCTTAACGCCCCGCCTTTATAACCGGTTCTTTCTTCACGCCGTAATATTTTTATGTTAAATCCGGAAACTTTTTTTTCGTACGCGATTTTATCAATCAATTCTTTGGTCTCATCGGTTGAATCATCAAGTATTTGTATTTCGAGAAGATTGTTCGGATATTCAATTTCACATACAGAGTTTATTAATCTTTCCACTACGTAAAATTCATTGTAAATCGGTAATTGAATAGTTACTTTTTTGTTTATCGCTTCCCGGGCCGGGATATGAAATTCTCTTCGGTTAAAAAATTTATTATAAAACATAAGCGCAGAGACCGGAAAAGCAAAAATAAAAAGCGCCGTTAGTAAAAATATGTATATAATTATTATTGTTTCCTGCATCGGAATTATTTCATAAATTAAAAAATATTAATCTTGTAATATACAAACGTAATCGTAAACATTTTTAAATTTGATTTGGACGGGCTATGTTTTTAAAATTATTCCTAATCTTTGCTGTTATTCCTGTTCTTGAGTTATATTTCCTTATAAAAATCGGCGGAGAGATCGGGGCGCTCAGCACAATACTGATCATTTTAGCTACGGCAACATTGGGAGCATATCTAACCAAATCACAAGGATTCAAAGTTTTCGCGAACATCAGAAGCGCGATCAACGAACGAAGAATTCCCGCGAATGAATTATTACAGGGTTTATTTGTTTTAGCGGGCGGATTAACTTTGCTCACTCCGGGATTTATTACAGATATACTCGGCATTACAATGTTGATTCCGGCAACACGTGCTTTGTATATAAAATACGCGGTAAAAATAATTTCGAATAAAATTAAAACCGGTAAGTGGCAGATAAAGAGTTATTAATGGTTTAGCGGGTTATCGAAACGGAAAATAATGATTTATAATTTTCATTTCTGAACTCTTACTTTATGTCTCACCGCCAATCCCCAAAGTATTTTCTTAACTGAACAATTTTACTTAGATGATACGCATTGTGATCGGCGATTAATAAAATCTCTCTTAGATTTGTATGATTTTTATTTGAAGGCACAGACGCGAACAAATTAAAATTTTCATCTTCTATCAAGTTTACCGCTTTCTTAATATCGTCTAGAAAATTATTTTTTGCCGAATTCCATTCTTCATCCGATGATTCATTTTTATCCGGCCAGTATTCATCAGGCCAATTCATCGCTTGATAATCTTCTTTCAACATATATTCTAAAATATCTTTCTGAGATAGACGAAGATGCTCGAGTTCCTCCCAAATTGATTTTATTTCTTCGGATGGTTTTTTAGTCCGTACTTCGGCTACGATATTTTCTAAAATTTTCTTCGCAGGTAAATGCGCTTCGCCGCCTTTAATCAGATTGATCAAATTATTTCTTAAAACTGAGTCCTGATTCATTATACAGTTAATCTCTTCATCATTTTAATTAAAATATTTCTCGAAAGCGGAATTTTATATTCGTTGTGCTCTAGAGGTTCGGCGTCGGTGAAAGCCCTCTCAGCCAACTCATTTATATTTTGTTCGTTAGGAGTAAAATTATTCAATTTTGATGTGACTTTTTCTTCCAACCACGGTTTCGGCGCAACTCCTCCGAAGGCGGCTCTTCCCTTTTTAATTGAATTTCCGTTCGGCTCAAGAACAAGTCCGAGCGACACAACTGCAAAATCCCAAACGGCGCGTTCCATAAATTTGAAATAGCCGCTTCGCGTTCCTTCCGGCAAATCTTTTACAATTATTTCCTTTACAAATTCGTCAGGCTGCAAAACAGTTTCTTTTGTGTAATCATCTTCCGGTAAAATATAAAACTCGCTTATCGGAATTGTTCTCGGATTATTTTTTGAATGGATTGCGACCTCTGCGTCCAACGCCAGAAACGCCACCGCAAGATCGGAAGGATGAACGATGTAGCAAGGTCCGCCCCCAACAATGCAATGGAGTTTATTATGCCCATCGTAAGCGTAGCACATATCGCCGCCTTTTCGCAAGCAGTCGAATGTTTCCCTGAAGTATTCGCATCTCGGCCGCTGACAAAGATTTCCGCCCACAGTTCCCATATTCCGCAATTGCGGCGAAGCAATATCGCGAGCAGCTTCAGAAAGAATAGCATATTTTTCTTTCAACTTTGGATGATTCGCAATATCGTCGATTTTAACAAGCGCTCCGATACGTAATCCTTTCCCAGGTGTGTATTCTATTTTATCCAGATTTTTTATTTTTTTTAGATTGACCACAAACTCGGGATTAATCAAATCGTCCTTAAGCAGAACGAGCGCGTCGGTTCCGCCCGAATATGGAATAGCTTTTTCTTTATTGTCGGTAAGCGCTTTTGCGGCTTCGTCCAATGTTTCAGGTTGTAAATAGGTAAATGGATTCATAAGAATCTCTCCAAAAATTTATTTTGATGATCAGCTCATCCTCTGTTTATTTTTTTCTATCGCCATTAAAACTTTGTCCGGTGTTAACGGAAGACTTTTTACCCGGACTCCGATCGCATTGTAAACAGCATTCGCGATGGCGGCGGCTGTAGGAATTATAGCCGGTTCGCCGATTCCCTTAACTCCCAAATTGCTGATCAGCGGATCGGCTTCGCTCACAATCTCGATCTCAATTTCAGGAATGTCCATAATGGTTGGCATTTTATATGCGTAAAGATTTGTAGTTAAAACCTTTCCGGTATAATCATCTATCAATCTTTCTTCCATTAATGCATATCCAAGTCCCTGCATAATTCCGCCATGGAATTGATTCTCCATTGTTTTCTGATTCAAAACCCGACCAATATCGTGAGCGGCTGCAATTTTTTTAACAGTAACTTTTCCTGTCAAAGTATCAACCTCAACATCGGCAAACTGGGCGCCGAATGAATTAATTGCAAACTTATCGGGATTAGCCGAACGCGCACCGGTTGTAACTAAAATTCGTTCGCGCATCTCGTTCATTATTTCGTTGATGGACAGTTCTTTATCACCGGATTTGTTTTTAACTCTGCCTTCGCTGTAAACTAAGTTCTGTTCATTCGTATCAAGAATAGCCGCCGCGCCGGATAACAATTTCTGTTTCATCAATTCCGCTGCGTCTCTAACCGCCGGCGCTACAGACGGCGCTGTCTGACTTCCACCGCTCGACGGAGCGTAAGGATGATTGTCAGTATCTCCAAGGTTGACTTCAATTTTATCTAACGGGATTTCCAAAACCTCAGCGGCAACTTGCGCGATGAACGTATAAGTACCTGTTCCGATATCCTGAGTTCCGCTCATAATGTTCATACTTCCATCTCGGTTAAGATGAATTGTTGCATAAGCCGGAGGACCGCCGCCGCCCCACCAAATTTGAGAAGACATTCCGATTCCGCGCTTAATTTCTCCGCTTCCCGATCCCGCAGGTTTCGTCCTATTTTCCCAACCGATCATCTCCGCGCCTTTTTTATAGGCTTCTCTTAATTTTTTGCTTGTGTATGGATTTCCACTCGCCTGATCAACTTCGGCGTAATTTTTCAATCTGAATTCAATCGGGTCCATCCCAATTTTCTCGGCGGCTTCATCGAGTAAAGATTCCAATCCGAAAAATCCCTGCACGTGCCCCGGCGCTCGGAAAGGTCTCCCTCTTCCGGCGTTTGTGTAAACGCTGTATTCTTCAACGTTCACATTAGGGCATTTATACATTGTGCGTAAAGGCCAGCTGCATCCTGCTCCGCTCGGATAAGCTCCGCCGGTTCCGATCGAATAATGATCGAGCGCGGTTATTGTTCCGTCTTTTTTTACTCCGACTTTTAATTTCTGAACCGAATCGGGTCTGTTTCCCATCGCAAGATTCATTTCTTTTCTGTCGTTCAAAATTTTTACCGGTCTTCCAATTGCCTTCGAGATCAAGGCAGCCATAACTGTATATTTTCCGGCTTCAAGTTTGCTGCCGAAACCGCCGCCCATATATTTTTTGATGACCTGCACGTTTGCCGAAGGCATATCGAGGCTTTGAGCGACTTTATCTCTCACTCCAAAAATTGCCTGCGTCGAATCGTAAACTTTTAGTTTATTATCATCCCAATCAACAACGCTGCAATGAACTTCGGTAGGATTATGAATTACAACCTGAGTAGAATATTCATCTTCGATTACTTCGTCCGCTTCGTTCAATCCCTGTTCTAAATTTCCGCGAGAATATTTATTCGGTCCCCCGAACATAACATTCCCGTCTTCGTGAACGTTCGGGCTTCCTTCCTCCATAGCGTTTCTCACATCGACAACAAAAGGTAATTCTTCATAATCCACTTTAATTAATTTCATCGCCTTAATTGCTGTTTCTTCACTATCCGCAGCAACGCAGGCTACTTCATCGCCTTGATACCGGACGTGCGGATCGAATAGCAGCGTTGTATCGTCAAACCATTTTATTTCGGGAGTATTTTGATAATGAATAATTTTATAAACTCCGTCTAATTTTTCCGCTTCGGAAGTATCGATGTTCCTTAATTTTTGCGTCGGGATATGGCGACCGCAAAATCCTGGCGAAAACCATTCGCGGAAGTTTGATATCTGTAGTATAAACCGCCGAGCCGCTTACTTTTTCGAATCCGTCTTTTCTTTCAGCAGGTTTGCCGATATATTTCAACTGCTCATTCGGAGGAAGATTTTCCCATTTATCTTCGGATACTTCGGCAATCGATTCGATAAATCCTTCTTCAAAGAAATGTTTGGATTTAATTATTTTACGAGCCATTTTCTACCTTCGTCAAATTTTATGATTTTGATTTTTCCGCCGCACCCAATACCGATTCCATTATTTTCGGGTATGCGGCGCATCTGCAAATATTGCCGGACATTCCGTAACAGAGACTTCTTCTTTCGTAGGCGATGGATTATCTCTTCAACAATCCCTGAGCCGCCATAATCTGTCCGGGAGTGCAATATCCGCATTGAAGTCCATCATGTTCCACAAATGCTTCCTGGATTGGATGTAGTTTTTCGCCCGACATTAATCCTTCAATGGTTGTAACTTTCTTTCCTTCGGCATCCAACGCGAGCATGTGGCAGGAGTAGACGGGTTTATCATCCAATAAAACAGTGCAGCCGCCGCATTCGCCGTGATTGCATACTGTTTTTGTTCCGGTTAGATTTAAATGCTCCCGAAGCAGTTCCACCAAAGTGGTTTGCGGCTCTACATAAACTTCCACCTTTTTACCATTTACGGTTAAGCTAAGCGGAAATTTTCCTTCGATATTTTCTTGAATTTCCTGCGGAAGATTTTTAGAAAGTGTTTTTAAATTTGGAAGAACGGCATACGAACCGACAACTCCGGTTCCTACACCTTTTATAAATTTACGGCGGGAAAATTTACCCATTTCTGTCTCCTATTTTTGGAGATTAAAGAATCTATAATAAAAGGTTTTTGTCCAATTTAAAAACTTTAATCGTGAAACTCAATAGCTCTATCGATTCTTCAGCAATTACTTCGCAATGCAAATAGGAATCCAATTACCGAATTTGTGGGTATTACTCAGGGAATGATGGTAAAATGACTTTTAATGAATAATTGCTATAAGCGATAAAAGCAGTTTTAAAATTGAAATTGTCCAATCGCTTATATCAAATGATTGGTAAAATCCTCAATATCATCGGAAGTAAAATTATATTTTTTCATTACGTCATCTACAAGCGATTCCCTTACAATCAAAAGAATATTAAATTTATAATTATTCCTATTATTTAGGATTCTAGTTACTTCAGGTTCCAAACCCCTGCCGTCGAGTTCAAGTAAGCCAATCTCATCAATTACTAACCATTTTAAATCAACTGTGCTTGCTGCCTGTTTAAGTTTTTTTCTTCCCCATTCAAAAACTTCGGGATTAAATTTGTAAGTGCCGACTGTGATTATTTTGTCTTCAGCACATTCAGAAACATTTTCCAGATTCTTCATCACTCCGGTCTTTAAATTGAACATATGCTTTTGGTTCAGATAAACGGGAGCGGTTATACCGTCGACATTCTCCGAAGAAGAAGACCAATCCATAATTCTTGTGGTTTTACCGGTTCTTACCGGTCCGCATAGTAAATAAATTTTTCTTGTCAATTTTTTATATTGCCTGTTAGTAAAGAGTATAATGAATTACCGAATATAAATTTTATTTTTTTTACGCCTGAATAATTTTTTGCTTGCCGCATTATCTGTCTCAAGTGTGTTTTGAAATACGGAAAGAGTAAAATGATTTCTTCAATCTCTTCCGAATATTCCGATTTTCTTTTCTTCACAAATTTATTAAAATATTTTAATATAACCGGGGAAATTAAAAATGTCCAGATAATCATTATAAAAATTGACCGTAGAAGCATGATCAAAATTTTCATGATTAAATTGCTGTCCAGATCAGGCACAAGATAGGACAATAAAATCATAATAGAAGAGAATAAAAAAATTGCAATACCGGTTTTTCTTTTCCACCAGGATTTTCTATTGCCCTTTTTTCTTTTGATCTCATCTTCTTCATCAAGCGACAGATATCTAACAGTATTTTTTTCTTTCGATTTTCGCTTAATCCAGTCAGGAGCTTTCGATGCTAAAATTCCAAACGTAATTCCGCCTGTTAGATGAAGAGTTATGTAGGCTGTAATAATGATAGCGCTTAGACTGAATGAATCGCCGGAATAATTGATAAATTCCATTTGTCGAAAAATATATACAGCAAAAAGATCGATCGATTCCCAAAGTGTGTTGCCGAAAACGATTGTTAGAACGATTATTTTTTGAAAACCGGACAATAAAGATGTAATAATCCCTAAAAGAACCGCTTTGGTTTTGTAGTTATTTTTATTGAAGAAAAGGAGATATCCCGCAATTCCCTGAAGCGCTACGGCAAAATATGCGTTGATAGGAGTGTAAGGACTAACGATCGCTTTAACAGCAATAACTATTAAAGTTGATTTGAGAATTGCATTTCTGCTATTCGATAAATAAGCGATGAGTGAAATAAAAACTACAGCCGCGCCGCCGATAAATAATCCGGTAAAAGGAATTTTAAGCGCGTGAAGAATTCCGCCGAAAGCCGCTTCGCTGAATGCCCACAAAGCCGTAACTCTACCTACAGCAATATTTCCTATTCCCGGATTGTGTAAATAATTTTTTTCAATTGAGGATTGATACATTCATTCAATTTACTATTTAAAATTATTGCTCTCAAGTTTTTTAGTTGCAAGGTTATAAGAAAGGTATCTAATAAAAATCGGAAACAGCCGAGAAAAAGAGAATATAAATAGTGAAAGGGAAAAAGTTTTTCTAATCTGTTTGTTTTTTAACTACATATTTCAATACGGAGCAGTTTAGATACTGTGCTAATAGCATTTACAATCTTTACTACTATAAAAAAAATCCCAAACTCTGCTAAGAATTTGGGATTTGGTAAAAAGAAATTTGTTATTCTATTTGTCCAAATAAAACTGAACGCCCGCAAAGATACCAAAATAGTCGGCATCAGCAACTGTATATTTTAATTCTGCAACTCCATTAAAATTAGGCGAAAGCGGGAACTCAATTCCGCCTAAAAAGAAAATTGCAAGAGCGGAGCCTGATGTTGAAGCATCACGACCAAAACCAAAAAAGTCATCGGTTAGATCGGAGCTATAATCTACGCTCCAAAATTGTAAACCTAAACCAGCTCCGGCATAAGGTCGAATGGAACTGTTTTCCATTGGTATGTGATATTTTAATTGAGGAGCCACCACAATAGACGACCAGGTCACTTCTGAGTTGTTAAATCCATTATCGCTGCTATACGTTTTTCCCCAATATTCGATAAAAGCTCCAAAATGAAAATCAGGAGTAAATAACGTTCCCAAGCCGGCGTTCACGTTTATTCCTATTGTATTATCAATACCATCCGAAGGCATAATATAACCTACTTTCGCCCCTACCGATTCGAACTGGACATTTGATTGAGCGTTATACTGATTTGATAAGAGGAACAAGAATGAAAATAAGAATAAAACAGATAATAATCTTTTCATTGAAAAACTCCTATTTGTGTAGAATATAGATTTGAAATAGAAGATTAGAAAAAATATTTATTTTAGCAAATTATTTATATCAAATCGAAAAGCTAATATTTTCCTAAAAACACCCGATAATAACTATTGAAATATTCCGTTAACCAAATAAGCGATTGATGGCACCAACAATTTCAGTTTTACCTGCTAAAGCCAGGAATTTCAGCGCTATTGCCGATCTTCTTAATCATATCAGCGATCCGGTTTATATTGCAGATTCCGAAAACAAAATAGTTTTTGCGAACGATTACTTCTGCGCCTTAACTAAATTTAATCATTCCGATATTCTGGGTAAACAAGAAGATGAGATTTTTCGTCGGGAAACGGAGCCCAAAGGAAATGATTGCATAAAATTATTTTTCAATTCTAAAAATGATCTGAACGTGGACTCACTTATAGATGCGGAAGGTAAAGAGCATACAATTATAAAACTGCAAAATAATTTTCGTCATTTTGACGGCGACGAATATGCGCTTGTATCGATTAAGAACGGAAGCGATTATGTCTGCATCAACGAATATCTTCTGCACGATGTGGAAAAATTCGGTGAAGTTAACAGAGCAAAAGATAAATTTATAGCGGCGGTTTCGCATGACATGCGCGGACCAATCGGAAGCATAATCAGTTCTACTGATCTGCTCCTCGATATGTTCGATAAAATTGAGAAAGACGATATAAAAAAATTTGTAGCTTCTATAAATAAAACCGCGAAAAAATCTTTCCACCTTTTGGAGAATCTAAAACTGCTTACCGGATTACGTACGGGCAAATTGAAGAAAAACTTCGAGGATGTAAATATTTATGAAATTATGGAAGATTTAATTTCCAAAGATCCTTCGTCGTCGATTAAATTTGAGAAATCCGGCAAAAAGAAAAACGGAATCATCAAAGGAGATAAAGTTCTTCTTCATAAAATATTTAAAACGCTTCCCGGTTTAATGAACGGCGGAGCCGAGATTTCAATAAAAGAAAACAATGAAAAAATTATTCTTATTTATTCAGCGGGAAAAGAAAACAGCGGTATTTTGGATTGGTTAGAGATTGATATGTTCGCGGCTGAGACATTCGATAGAAATGAGCTTTCGCAGAATCTGGATATTCATCTTTTTAAAGAAATAATTTCTTACCACTCAGGAACATTGGATTATTTTGAGCGAGACGAGATTCCGGTTATTAAAATAAGTTTTCCTAAAACCGCAGAAAAGAAGGTTTACAATAAATGGCAAAAATAATTGTAATTGACGACGACGAATTAATAAGGCAGACTTTAAAACTTCATCTTGAGGATTTTAAGCACGAAGTATTTCTTGCCGAGAACGCGATGACGGGAATAGAACTGGTTGAAAAACATCATCCTAATTTGATACTCTGCGATCTCAGGCTTCCGGATCTTGACGGGATTGAAGTTCTGGAAAACATAAAATTGATTGATGAAAGCGCGCAGGTTATTCTTATAACTGCTTTCGATGATATTAGTTCTACTATTTCGGCTATGCAGAAAGGGGCGTTTGATTATATTCAAAAACCTCTCGATATTTCTCAACTAAAAATAAGGATCGATAGAGCCTTAGAAACGCAGACGTTGAGTGAAAGGATTTCCGCTTACATTTCAGAAGATTCAGAAGAATATCAACTTGAAAATAGTCTTGTGGGCAAAACAAATTCCATGCGCCAAATATACAAATACATCGGACAGCTTTCGTTAAATAAAGTAACTGTTTTAATTGAAGGAGAGAGCGGAACCGGAAAAGAATTGGTCTCTAAGATAATTCATTACAGCGGCAATAAAGATAATCCGTTTGTTGCGGTAAACTGCACAGCGCTTTCGGAAACAATTTTGGAAAGTGAATTATTCGGACACGTAAAAGGCTCTTTCACCGGGGCGATACGGGATAAGAAAGGTAAATTTGAATTGGCCGGAGAAGGCACAATTTTTCTTGATGAAATTTCTGAAATATCACCAAACATACAGGTAAAGCTTTTAAGAGTCCTTCAAGAAAAAGAATTTGAAAAAGTCGGCGGAGAATCCACAATACCGATGAAAGCCAGAATTATCGCCGCAACAAATAAAGATCTGGCAAAGCTGGTTCAGGAAGGGACATTCCGTGAAGATCTTTACTATCGACTAAAAGTTTTTACGATAGAGATTCCGCCATTGCGTGAAAGACGCGAAGACATACCGCTGATTGTAATTCATTTTTTGAAAAAGATAAATCGGGAACTCCATAAAAATGTTCGCAAGGTTCCTTACGAAGTGATGGAAATGCTGCAGAACCATATTTGGGAAGGCAATGTGCGCGAACTTGAAAACACTTTAATGCAGGCTGTGGTTCTTTCCAAAGGAGACGTTCTGGAAAAAGAAACAGTTCTTTTACCGCAGCTACATTTTTCAAAAAATAATCATTACGATCATAACCGGACTTTGGATGAAGTTGAAAAATTTCATATCGAAAAAGTGTTAAATGAGGTTAAGTGGAATAAACAGCGGGCTTGTAAAATTTTGGATATATCTAAACCGACGCTTTACAGCAAAATAGAAAAATATGAACTTGAACCGATTGAAGTTTAGAGAGTAGAGTCCCGTCAGGATATAATTTTTAAAATTAATGTAGACATTTATATAAGAAACCTCGCTTCTCCTGCTATTACAACTTTGATTTAAATCACAATTTGTTAAGATTTTTTATCTTCAGTAAATAATTTTTACCCCTGTAAATATGTTAAATGTAATTTACGCTTCAATAATGCATTATTTTTTTGGTACTGTAATTGTTTATATAAAAGTAAAATGATATATTTTACTAACAATACTCTACTAAAAAATGAAATTAAAATTTCTTATTGTTGAAGACGATTATTTTTCCAGATTAATAATTGAAAAAGTATTAACCAAAAAATTCGATTGTCAATTATTTTTTGCAAAAAACGGGCTGCAGGCTTTATCTATTTTAGATGAAGAACATCCTGACATTATCCTGCTTGATATTGCTATGCCGGAAATGGACGGAATAGAAATGCTGCGCGTTATAAGAAAATCGAAAAGATTTTCCGACCTGCCGGTTATTGTAATTTCCGCGGTTGGCGATAAAAGCTCCATCAACAAAACTCTTCCCTTAAATATCAGCGATTATATTCTGAAGCCGATCAATTTTAACGACACAGTTAAACGCATTAAAAATGTTGTAGACAAGAATACGCTGAATCAAAAAGATTTTATGAAAGATCTCTTTCATCAGAAAAACCATGCTTTTGTTCACAGAGAAAACGACGGTACGGAGATTAAAATCAATTTGTATTCCCACGAATTGGATAAAGAACTGAAAGTTTTTCTTAATTAGAAATAATTAAAAGGAAAAACCTTTACGCTGTAATAAAATTCTTTTACTTATAATAAATACAATACAATCAAAAACGGGTAAAAACTGAATTTTAAACTGGCATTCAATTTGTAACATCTTATAAAAAGCTTAATACGAAAGGATAGAAATGATAGAAGGAATAATAGTTTTTTTAATAAACGGCAAAGAATTTGCCGTGGATCTTCAGCAGGTTCCGGCAATAACAAAAGCCGATAAATATTTCAGCGGGAATCCGTTTGCTAAAAGGATAAATCCTTTTGTAAATTTTGATGACAAACAGATTGAACTGATAGATATTCATTCCGATCTTGGATATCAATTTCCGGTAATTGATGAAAACAGCCGCATCATTTTATTCGAACGCGGATTCGATTATTTCGGGATAATTGTAGATAAAATAAAATACATTTTAAATATCGATCAAAATTCTTTCCGGCAAGATGAAAACCATTCCGGTTTTACTAATGAAGTTCATTACGGCAACTCGGTTTATAAACTTCTTAATTTAAATATGGTGACGGTGAAACCTACTTAGGCATTAAGTTTCTTCAACCGTCATCTCTCCCCTTCCTCTTCTTGTAATTTTAGTATTAATTTTATATTCTGATATAACACATAAATATCAGGATTCTAATGTCAAACGACTCTCTCAGTTTTTCTAAAAAAGTTTTAACAGCTGTTGGAATTGCGGCTCTTTTTATCGGCTCGATCGTGCTAATAATTTACGGTATAAACGTTTTTCTTTTGGTTTTTGCAGGATTACTTTTTTCTGTTTTTCTTAGAGGAATAGCCGGTTTCATTTCAAAGTATATTCCTATCCCTGTAAAAATTTCAGTCGCTATAACTCTTACTCTGATGATCCTGATTATTTATCTTTTTGTAATTCTTCTCGGGCCAAGTATTTCGGACGGATTTACTCAGCTGCAAAAAACTCTTCCCGAAGCTGTTAACCAGTTAGAGAAAAACGTTGAGCATTATAGTTGGGGGAAAAGCCTGGTTAGCGAAATTAATAAAATGGATATGGAGAGTGTGGCAGACAAGGATGTGGTTAAGCGTATCACCGGTATTTTTTCCACAACCATCGGCGCACTTGTCAATTTTTTCATTATTCTTATTATTGGTATTTACGTTGCGTTCAATCCATATTTATATAAAAAGGGATTGCTAAAATTATTCCCGAAAAAGAAGCGGGATCGAATTTCGGAAGTAACAGATTCAATAAGCACGGCGCTCGGATGGTGGCTTGTGGGAAGATTAATTTCAATGTCCATAATCGGAATTTTTACGGCAATAGGGCTTGCAATACTCGATATCCCGCTCGCTATTACTCTAGGAATTATCGCGGCAATTTTAACTTTTGTGCCGAATATCGGTCCGGTTATTTCGGCAATTCCGGCAATACTCATTGGATTGATACAAAGCCCAATGAAAGCCGTATACGTCGCGCTTCTTTACATCGTAATTCAATGGATAGAAAGTTATTTAATTACTCCGATGATTCAGCAGCGGACTGTTTCGATGGCGCCCGCGCTTTTAATATCGGTGCAGATATTAGTCGGAGTTTGGCTCGGGGTGTTTGGTTTATTTCTCGCCACTCCCCTTCTCGTTATTGTAATTGTAATTATTCAAATGCTTTATATTGAAGATTCATTAGGCGATAAAGTAGATGTTATAGGCGAAAAATGAAAGCCGCTGTTATTGTAAATAAAAAATCGGGACCTGATATTTCGAATCCCGACTTGATAGAAGAAGAATTTAAAAAGCACAATTTTGAAGTACACCTAAAAGTAGTTACCGGAAAAGATATAAACGCGGCAGTAAACGCTTCCCTTGCAGAAAGCCCCGATATCATTGTAGTTTCAGGCGGCGACGGAAGTATAAGTTCTGTCGCCGAAATTATAATCGACAAGAATATTCCGCTCGGGATTCTTCCCGCCGGAACTTACAATCACTTTGCTAAAGACGCCGGAATTCCTTTATCCCTTAAAGAAGCAGTAAAATTAATTGCCGAAACAGAGCCTTCAAAAATTGACGCCGGTGAAGTTAACGGTAAAATTTTTATAAATAATTCATCGGTAGGACTTTATCCCAAAGCCGTTAAACTTCGGGAAAATATCTTAAGAAAATGGGGCGGCACTAAATGGGCGGCAATGTTCATCGCAATAATTACTATCTTCAAGAGATTTCCACTCTTTACTGTGAAAATTAAGACCGGAAACGAATCAAATAATTTTACCACTCCGTTTATATTTATAGGGAACAACGAATACAAATTTGAAATGTTCAATTTAGGAAGACGTACAACTTTTACCGGAAATAAATTATATTTATATACTGCCAATATAAATAGCCGTTTCGATATATTAAAAATGGTTTCCTTCACCTTGCTGAACAGATTAAGTCAGTCAAAAAATTTTGATCTCAAATTGATTGAAAATGTAACGCTGGAAACAAGGAGTAAAAAAGTTAAAGTGGCAATTGACGGAGAGATATTCAACTTAACTCCGCCGCTCTATTATAAAATTCTGCCTAAAAGATTAAGTGTTTTTATTCCAAAAAAAAATTAAGCTCTTTATCTTTAAAGGCTCTTTTATGCACTTACAAGCAGAGGCAAAAATTTAGCTGCTCACGATCTAATGAAAATTAATTTTTTATAAATACAGCATAAAATAAAATAGTATGAAAAAAATAGCGCATATTTCCGATCTTCATTTTGGGACTGAAAACAAAGAGATAGCAGAAGCCTTGCTAAAAGACATAACTAAATGCGAACCCGATCTCATAGTAGTAAGCGGCGACTTAACTCAGCGAGCGAGGACGAAACAATTCAAAGCTGCAAAAAAATATTTAGACAGGTTTAAGTTTCCAAAAATTATCGTACCTGGAAATCATGATATTCCGTTGTTCGATATTTTTAGAAGATTCCTTGCACCGCTAAAGAGATACAAAAAAATAATTACGGATGATTTAGCTCCGCTTTTTAACGACGGTGAGATTGCGGTTTATGGAATAAATACCGCTCGATCTTTAACCTGGAAAGAGGGAAGAATTTCCTACGAGCAAATACGAGATATGGAAGAAAAGCTCTGCGCAATTCCAAATGAAGTTTTCAAAATTGTTGTAACTCATCATCCATTTATTCCGCCGCCTGATGATGATGGAATTAAATTAGTCGGACGTTCACAGAAAGCCTTGGTAGTTATTGATAAATGTTTTATAGATTTGCTACTCGCCGGCCATCTTCACGTTCAATATTCCGGAAACGTCCAGCCGTACTATCCAAAATCTGTCGGCTCTACAATCGTATCGCAGGCTGCAACTGCAATTTCAAACCGTATACGAGAAGAACCAAATGCATACAACATGATCTATCTTGATACAAATAACATCGACATTAACGTTCGCGTCTGGAACGGTGAAACTTTCATCGGAAAGGAAACAACATCGTACGATAAAATAGATAAAGGATGGGTTGCGGAGAAAAAGATTGAAGATACTTAGAAATATTAAAAGAATAATAATAACAATTGCCGGTTCGATAGTTATATTTATAGGTGTTTTATTGATCTTTCTTCCGGGTCCGGCGTTTATAATAATTCCGTTGGGATTAGCCATTTTAGCGTTAGAATATGATTGGGCAAAAAAATTATTTCTGAAATTAAAGAGTAGAAAAAAGAAAAATGAGTAATGTTTACAGTCAAAAATACTTAATAAATTATTACGATGTCGATCTTGAATTAAAAGCAAAAGTTATCAGCCTTTTAAGGTTCTGTGAAAACAATGCAGTTATGCAGAGTGAAAATCTTGGAGTCGGTATTGATTACTACAAGAAAAATCAAGTTTTGTGGGTGCTTCACAAGTGGGATGTAAAAATTTACAAATACCCGAAATTCAAAGATGAGATTGTGGTAAATACTAAACCAAATTCATTTAAAGGTTTCTATGCTTACAGGTATTTTGAGATTCTTAACGATAAAAAGGAAATGATTGTTGAAGCCCATACTGAATGGCTTTTTATTGACGCAGTTAAGAAACGACCTATAAAAATTATTGAAGAAATGTTCAATAAATATGGACTTACCGAGAAGGACAATCTTCCTTTAGAAATGCGCCCGGTTCAGGTTCCGGGAACCACCGATTATGAAAAATCTTTTTCTGTAAGAAATTCTGATATCGACACAAATAACCATGTTAATAATGTTCAATATATAGCCTGGGCTTTGGAAGTTGTTCCGCAGGAAATTGTAAAAAATTACGAGATAACTGATCTGAAGGTTGTTTATAAAAAAGAAGCTGATTCGCAAGGGATTATACATTCAAAGCTTGAAATAATAGATGAAGAGAATTCAAAAAGATGCGTTCATTTAATTTCTGATCAGGAAAAGGAAGTATGCCAAATAGAGACAATCTGGAAACCTATAGAAAAAAGCTAAAATAAAATTTGCAGCAGATCCATTCGATCTTGGAAAGCCTGATTTTCTTCCAAGAGATTTCTTATTTCATCATAAAAATATTTTTTTCCTATTAAACTCTTTTTCAAGAAATTTAATTCGGTATAATTTCCCTCTGAATTTAATTCGATTTCGGAAATGATTCCTTTATCAACCTTCATAAATAATGTGTAACTTTTTTCACCAATAATTCTTCTTCTATTTATTTGGAATTTTGGGATTCTTTCATAAATCCAGTTCCAGTTCTTAAATTTCTCTTTGGCCGATTCTTTTACCTTAACCCATTCGTCATCACCAAAATTGAATTCTGCTATTCCACCATAAAAATCCGAAAATTCTTCTATCAGCATATCTTTAAATTCATCGACTGAAATTTCTTTTTGTAATTCATCCGCAATATTTATTACTGAGCTTCTTTTTGATTTTGTACTTTTGGACACAAATTCATCTTGCTTTACTTCAAGAACTCTTCTTAATGTTGAGAGTTGGGTGTTAAACAGTAAAGTTCCGTGAGTAATCATCCTGTTTCTTGATGTGAACTGTGCGACGCCGGATATTTTCTTACCATTTAGCACTATATCGTTTCTTTCATTTAGCGCGGCATTAAGATTTAATTTTTGCAATAGCAAAATTGCAGGTTGGGAAAATTTTTTATAATTATTATAAAGTTCGCGTTTATAATCTGAAATTATACTGTAACTTAAATTTCCTTTATCGTGATAAACAGCTCCTCCTCCTGAAATTCTCCGGACAATTTTAATATCATTATCCGATGCAAATTTAACATTTACTTCTTCATAAATATTTTGATTTCGTCCCACAATAACTGATGGTGAATTTATGTAAACAAATAAAAATGTTTTATCGGAAAATCTTAAAAGATGATCTTCGATTGCGAGATTAATAAAAGGATCGGAATTATTTCGATTATCGACCAAATAAAACATAGACTTATTTAATAAGATTCATCTTTTTGGTCGAAATATTCATATCTACCTTTAACTGATAAAAATAAACTCCGCTGGATAAATCCTCTGCATTAAAGATTGAAGAATGTATACCGGCAGGTAAATATTGATCAACTAAAGTTTTAACTTTCTTTCCTAAAATATCAAAAACAGTAAGCTCCACGAAACTTTCTTCGGGAATAGTAAAATTAATTTTAGTATTTGGATTGAACGGATTTGGATAATTTTGGAAGAGTTTAAATTCTTCAGGCCGAAAAGTTTTCTCTGTAATTCCGGTTGGGGGAATAAATGCGTTAATTATTTTTCCTTCGCTATATAAAGCATCAAATTCCAAAAGACGCGCGGCGGTAGAAGCAATATCAATTTGGGAATAGTAAGTTGTATCTATTTTATTCTGAAAGATTTCCGGTCCAATCATCAGCAGCATAATATGTCTGCAGCCTTCGCAAGAATCTCCGTGCTCTTTATAATTATCTGTGTGTCGTCCGTGGTCATTTGTAATAAATATTGTTGATTTGTTATGATAAACTGAATCCTTCTGAATAAAATTCCAAAAATCATAAACAAGACTATCCGCTTGTTTAATTGCGTCAACATATTCATCCCAAGTTTTATCATGCCCGGAACGGTCAATCTGCGGCAGATTAATTAATGTCAATTTCGGATGATTGAGCCCAACAATTTTTTTTGCACTGTCGATTACAGCTTTATCGTCATAATTATCTGCTTCAACAACTGAAGCTTTATAGTTAATCCCATATGAAGAGTGATCGCTGTAATTTACTGCGTTTAATTTGCTTTTTCCATGAATGACGTAATTTTTATTCAGAGAAGAATTTGTTTGCATTCTAAAATATTCAAATAGTGTAGGTTTGTGGGGGCGTTCGCTTCCATCATTTGCTAAAATCTGCCAGGTACCTGTTAAAATGCTTGAATGCCCGGAAACAGTATAAGTTTTCCCGTCATTATAAAAAGAGGGAAATAATGTTCCGAGCGGTTTTAGTTTATTTCCCAAATTGGGTATGTTTTTATATGATGAATCTCCAAATGTTTCAGTATATCGGGATCCGTCAATCACTACGATAAAAACATTTTCTGTTTTTTGAGAGAAGGCGTTTGTGCTGATCAAAAATGTAAAAATTATATAGAATATATTTTTTTTCAATTAATATTATATCTGTTAAAGAGAAACACATAATAATTTTTTTAAATTTTAGTATCAACAAAAAACAAAAGGCCGTACTTCTGTTATTAATCAGAAATACGACCTAAATGAAATTACACTATTTTATTTAATTAAATTCATTTTCTTCACTTCAACAAAATCGTTTGCTTTTAACTGGTAAAAGTAAACGCCTGAAGATAAACGTGCAGCTTCAAAGTTAACAATATAATTTCCGGCTTCTAAATTTTCATTCACTAGATTTGCAACTTCTTTACCGAGTATATCGTAAATCTTCAAGGTGACTAATCCGTTTGTGGGAATACTAAAATTAATTTTAGTAGTAGGATTGAACGGATTGGGATAATTTTGAGAAAGTTGATATTCGCCAGGAATTAAATCGCTGAAATCATCATTCACACTTGTAACACCTCCAAGATCCAATACTGTTCCATCAGCCAATACAGCAATCAAAGTAAATGCTTGTCCATCCTGATTCTGATCCGGAGTCAAAAATCCGGACGCGAGAATCACTGCGCTTCCGCCTGCCAAGGAAGTTAAATCGGCATTGAATGAAGCGACTACAGTATTGTTATCTGCTCCGGGCGTAACGTCTAAAGTATATTCCGCCGCCGGAACTGAAAGGTAATCTGTTATATCACCGTAGGCTGCGTCGTCAACCAAAGTAGCGACATCCCTGGCAATTACGTCCACTGTCGGTGCGTCTGTAGCTCCGTGAACCGCAAAGAAGTCTACTGAGGTACTGTCTTCAGCCATTTCTCTTGCCATTGGTTTTACCCAAAGTGTAAAAGCTGTACTTCTTCCATCAGGATTTGAAGCGTAACTGTCAGGAGCCGTAACGCCATTTGCTATAGCTACATAAGTTCCGCCGTCTTCAAGTGTTGCTTTGAAATTTCTCAAAGTATCATCAACCGAAGTATTTGGCAAAGCAATTCCAATATTTAATTCAGTTTCTGCGGGTGCGTCGATAAAAGGCGTAGCCGAACGAAAAGCAAAGTCTTCAAGAAGTAGATTGCCGTTCAAATAAACATCAACAAGATTGGCTGCTACATCGGCAGCATTATGAATTACCTGCAACCTTGCGGTCGACTCGTACATCGGGAATTCAACAACTGTTCCATCAACTAATACGGCTATCAAGCCGAAACTCTCACCGTCTTGATTCTGCGTCGGGTCCAAAAATCCTGACGCTAACACAACAGCGCTTGATCCTCCGAGTCCTCTTAAATCGACATCAAAAGCAGCCACAACAGTACTACTGTCATTTCCCGGAGTTACATCAAGAATATATCTGCCATCAGGTACAGAAAGATAATCAGTAATGTCGCCGTAAGCCGCATCGTTAACTAAAGTTCCTACATTGCGCGCAACTAAATCAACAGTTGGTGCGTCGGTTGCTCCATGAACACCGAAAAAGTCAATATTACCGGCTTCTTCAGCCGATTCTCTTGCCATCGGTTTTACCCAAAGTGTAAAAGCGGTATTTCTACCGTCAGGATTTGATGCGTAACTGTCAGGCGCGGTAACGCCATTCGCTATTGCTACATAAGTTCCACCGTCTTCGAGTGTAGCTTTAAAATTTCTTAATGTATCATCAACAGAAGTATTGGGTAACGCTATTCCAATATTCAACTCAGTTCCAGCGGGAGCATCCACAAAAGGAGTAGCGGAACGGAATGCGAAATCTTCCAGAAACAGATCGCCATTTAAGTAAACATCAACAGGATCGGCTGCAACATCCGCAGCGTTATGGATAACCTGCAATCTCGCGGTCGGTTCGTACATCGGGAATTCAACTACAGAACCGTCGGCCAAAACAGCTATAAGTCCAAAACTATTGCCGTCTTGATTTTGTGCGGGATCTAAAAATCCGGAAGCTAACACCACAGCGCTTCCGCCTGTTAATCCTGAAAGATCTGCATCAAAAGAAGCAACGATTGTCTCATTATCACTACCCGGAGTTACATCAAGAATGTAGCTTGCAGCCGGAACCGAAAGATAATCCGTTATATCTCCGTAAGCCGCGTCGTCAACCAAAGTTGCCACGTCTCTGGCAATAACATCAACCGTCGGAGCATCAGTAGCTCCGTGAACTGCAAAGAACTCAACCATAGAAGAATCCATTGCCATTTCCCTCGCCATTGGTTTTACCCAAAGTGTAAAAGCTGTACTTCTTCCGTCAGGATTTGAAGCGTAACTGTCCGGAGCGGTAACTCCATTCGCTATTGCTACATAAGTTTCACCATCTTCGAGTGTAGCCTTAAAGTTTCTTAATGTATCATCCACAGAAGTATTGGGTAAAGCTATTCCCACATTAAGCTCAACACCGGCTGGTGCGTCTATAAAAGGAGTTGCCGACCTAAAAGCAAAATCTTCCAACAATAAAGTACCATTGAGATACACGTCTACCGGATCTGCGGCAATATCAGCCGCGTTATGAATCACTTGTAGCCTAGCCTGGGAGAACAAAGTGTTCACCCCTAAAAAAAAGACTAAAAGAGAAAAATATATGGTAAATCTATTTTTTTGCTTCATATCTGTTACCTCGTTTTTGTTAGAATGAATAGTTTAATAGACATAATGTATTTTTATCGCTGAAAGTTCCATAATCATTTTTTTATTTTTCGATTATTGTTATTTTAGAAAAAGAATTATGAGAGCAAAATGAAAATCGCCAAAAAATTGTTATTCGCCGCCTCGCTGTTTCTTATTTATTTCATCGTAAAAGAATTTTTACAATTATATTATTATACCCGCTCTATCGACCCATTATTCGGATATGCTACACTGGCTGCGGTTGCGGCTTTTTCCATCTACTTTATTTTGATTCCGGCAATACAGATATTTAAAATTCCAAGAAACATTCCTCCCGCCAAAGATAAATCTAAAGTTCAGGATGTTATAGATTATAGAATGGAAAGATTCCGTAAAAATAAATTTCTTCTTTCAAGCAAATTTGATTTCACCGGAGTTGAAAATAATCGTGAAGGATACGATAAAGTAGTCGCGCATCTTACTAAAGAGACCGACAGGATAAGAAAAAAATATGTATCGCAATTGTTTTATCGATCGTCAATCGTACAGAATGGATTTTTGGACGCGATATTGATTTTATCTTCGAGTACAAATTTGATAAAGGAAATTTTTACACTCTATTATGGAAGAACCTCTAACCGCGATCTTCTTTCGATCGGTAAGCAAGTCTATTATTCTATAGCGATAGGCGGTTCCGAGGGAATAGAATACGCAGCTGAAGAGATTTATTCCAAATTCGCTACAGGTGGAATGAAAAGCATCCCTTTTGCCGAAAAAATTCTCGGCTCCATTGCCGACGGATTTGTGAATGCGGCTCTACTTACACGGGTTTCCCTTATAACGGAAAACTATTGTTCACTTCTTTATATCAAATCAAAACGTGATTTATACCCGTCTTCAAAAGTTATTAATTCGACTACTAAATATCTTGTTGGAGATATTTTGAATAAGATAAAAGATACCTGGATAAAATACGGCAAGGAAAAGAAAGACGCGGTATTGTATGCCGCTAATCCGGTACGCTTTTTTATGGAAAGAATTTATAAACCGCAATATTCTATCGGCGATTATGCCGAATCGGAAATAAAGCCTTAAGTTGAGCATAGAGCCGAGAGCATGGAGCTTAGAGCTTGGAGCGTGTGGGCGATAAAGAGCGAGAATATTCGTGTAATTCGTGTCTGTGAATAGGAATTTCGGATTTGTTTCAACGGATTTAAACTGATAAATATAATTTAATAACCTCTGACCACAAAGTTCGCGTGAGAAGGCGCCAAGATTCACTAAGCAAAAAATCGTTCCCCTAGTGTGCTTCGTGCCTTCTTTGTGTTCCTCGTGGTTAATGTTTTTAATCTGCGGAAATCAGTGAATAATCTGTGTGAATCCTGCCTTCGGAAGACAGGCTGTGAGACAAAAAACAAGAAAAAGATTTTAATTTGAACTCCGGAAGCCTTCGACGCTAATCCTAAATCTTTTTAATCTTTTAATCTTTTATTTTTTATATTTTAATAATTAATAATTTTTATCTTTCTAATAAACAGCAACTTCCTCTTCCTTCTTCTCTTCATCAAAATATTTTTCATTCAGTTCTATCAATTTTTTCTTCTTATCCGTAAAATAAATATAAATAGCAGGAATAACATAAAGCGTCAGGATCGTCGCAAAAATTAGTCCTCCGATTACGGCAATTCCCATTGACATACGACTTTCCGAACCGGCTCCCAGCGCGAGAGCAATCGGTAATGTACCTAGTACAGTTGAGAAACTCGTCATCAAAATAGGACGGAACCGAAGCACCGCGGCTTCCTTAACAGCAGTAACTATATTCAACCCTTTTGCCTTCTGTTGATTAGCAAATTCCACAATCAAAATGCCGTTCTTCGTAACCAAACCAATCAGCATAATCTGCCCAATCTGACTGAAAATATTTATCGTCTGATTAAAATACCACAAAGTTAAAAGCGCTCCGGCAATAGCCAGCGGAACAGTGAACATAATGATAAACGGATCTCTGAAACTTTCGAACTGAGCCGAAAGAATAAGGTAAATTAAAATTATTGCAAGCGCGAATGTGAAAACAAGACTTGATGAACTTTCTACAAAATCCTTCGAAGATCCTTCCAACGCTGTCGCGAAAGAATCGTCCAAAACCTTATCCGCAATTCCATCCATCGCTTCTATTCCCTCGCCGATTGTTTTTCCCGGTGCCAGACTTGCGGATACCGTTGCTGAAACATAGCGGTTAAATCTGTAAAGCTGCGGCGGACTACTTTTCTCCGTAAGCGTTACTAGATTATCGAGCTGAACCAGTTCTCCCGTTTTATTTTTTACGTAAAGCGATTTTAAATCGAGCGGCTTATTTCTGTTTTCTTTCTCTACCTGCGCAATTACTTGATACTGCTTCCCGTCGCGAATGTAATATCCTATTCTCTGCCCGCTGTATGCAAGCTGTAATGTCTGAGCAATATCTATTGCGGCAACTCCGATTTCGCGTGCCTTGTTTCTGTTTATTTCAACCTGGATCTCAGGTTTATTAAATTTTAGATTTACATCAACCATTCTGAATGTGGGATCGTTTCTCGCTTCATCCATAAACTTCGGAATTACTTCCTTCAATTTCTGAATGTTTGGTGCTTGAAGCACATACTGAACCGGAAGCCCGCCGCGCCTTGTTCCAATCGACTGATCCTGAATTACAAAAGTTCTCGCGTTGCTCAAATTACCAACAACATCAGATACATGTTCTGCAACCTGACTTTGAGTTTTGCCGCGTTCGCTTGGATCGGTAAGCATAAAGCGGATGAAACCGCTGTTTACCGAACCCGAAGCTCCCCAGCCGGGCGAAGTAACCGAAATTATCGCTTCCGTTTCGGGAATTGAATCCTGCAGGACCTTAATCATATTGCTCATATAGCGGTCCATAAAATCGTAGGACGTTCCTTCCGGCGCCGTAGAAATTAAGCGCATCGCTCCCCTATCTTCAAGGGGAGCCAATTCCTTCGGGAGAGCCGGACCAAGTATTGCGATAAGGGCAATCGAAATTCCAACTACGACAAAAGCGAGCCATTTATGATCTAAAAAACTGTTTAACGAATTTTTATACGCGCCGCTTAGTCTAACAAAAAACGGTTCGGTTTTATTATAAAATTTATTGTGAGTTTTCCTCTGCTTTAAAATTCGCGTGCTCAGCATCGGCGATAAAGTTAACGCGGCAAACGAAGAAATTATTACAGCCGCGGCAATTACAACACCGAACTCACGGAACAATCTTCCGGTTAAACCGGATAGAAACATTATCGGCAGAAAGACCGAAACCAAAGCCACAGTAGTTGATATAATTGCGAAGAAAATTTCCTTCGATCCTTTAACTCCGGCTTCTATCGGGTTCATTCCCTGTTCAATTTTTTTGTAGATATTTTCCACAACAACAATCGCGTCGTCAACCACTAAACCGATTGCAAGCACCACTCCGAGAAGCGTTAAAACATTTATCGAAAAATCGGCGATATACATAATAAAGAAGGAACCGATAAGCGAGATAGGAATTACAATAATCGGGATGATCGTCGTACGCCAGTCTCTTAAAAACAAAAATATAATTAAGATGACCAGCCCGAAAGCGATAAAGATAGTCTGCTCTACTTCTTTAATAGATGAACGGATATATTCTGTTGAATCGAATCCGATTCCTAGTTCAAGGTCGGCGGGAAGATCTTTTTTGATCTGTTCAACCCGGTCATAAAAATCGTCCACAATTTCAATATGATTGGAACCGGGAAGCGGAATAAGTACAACGCCCACCATCGGAATTCCGTCTCGGCGCAAAATACTTCTTTCGTTTTCCGGGAAGACCTGCGCTCTGCCGACGTCTTTGAATCTTACAAATTTTCCGTTCTCTTCTTTTAAAATAAGATTATTAAAATCCTCAATCGTTTCCAGTCTTCCCAAAGTTCTAACGGTTAGTTCCGTATTGCTCCCTTCAATTCTGCCGGAAGGCAGCTCAATATTTTCGCGGTTAAGAGAAGTCCGGATATCGAGCGGAGTTAAATTGTGCGCCGCCAGCTTAGCCGGATCCATCCACAAACGCATTGAGTAGCGTTTGTCACCCCAAATCTGCACCTGACTTACACCCGGAATCGTCTGAAGTCTTTCCTTAAAAACATTTAAAGCTATCGAGGAAAGATCCAGCAGATCCCTCTTATCGCTTTTAATATTCAGAAATACAATCGGACTCGCGTCAGCGTCGGCTTTGGAAACTATCGGCGGTTCAGTATCAGGCGGCAATCGGTATTGCGCGCGCGAAACTCTGTCGCGCACATCGTTGGCGGCGTCTTCCAAATTCGTATCCACATCAAACTCGACCGAAATACTGCTTCGCCCATCGCGGCTTACGGACGTTAAAGTTCTTATTCCGGCAATCCCGTTGATCGATTCTTCTAAAGGTTCCGTAATCTGAGATTCAATTACATCCGCGTTTGCGCCAATATAAGTCGTGCTTACGGTTATAATCGGCGGATCAACGCTCGGATATTCTCTCACACCGAGATAGGTATATCCGATCACTCCGAATAAAATAATTGTTATCGACATCACGATAGCGAGTACCGGGCGTCTTATACTTAAGGATGAAAGACTCATAGAAATTTATTTTTTATTATCTATTAATTATTAATTATTTAAAGCAGAAGTCAGAGATCAGAAGTCAGAAAAATAAATTCCTGATTACAAAATTCTGAATGCCTCGTTCTGTTTGCTAGCTCTTTTCACTGTTAACTGTTCACTGCTCACTGCTTCACTACTTTCACAGGCAATCCCGGTCTGAGCTGAATAATTCCGGAAACTATCACAGAATCGCCGCTTTCAATTCCGGAGGTGATCTGGATTACATCTTCGCTTCGTATTCCGATTTCCACATTTCTCGGCATCGCCTTGCCGTTATTAAATACAAAAACTTTTTCACCCTGAAGATCAGGCACAACTGCCTCGGTAGGAATTAATTTAGCCGAATCAGTTTTACCGAGAACAAGATTCAGCTCGACAAACGATCCCGGGAATAATTTTCTGTCTGCATTCGGAGCTTCAGCGCGTAATTTAAGTGTCCGTGTATCAGGATCGATCTTCGGCTCGATTGCGTAAATTTTTCCCGTATATTCTTTATCGTCCGAAGATAAATGAAACTGTACGCTCTGCCCTTCCTTAACTATGCCGGAATATTTTTGCGGTACAGAAAATTCTATTTTAATCGGATCAATTTTCTGCAGTTTCGCTATATTAATATTCGGCGTTACATAACTTCCTTCGCTTACATAACGCAAACCGACAGTCCCGCTGAACGGAGCGCGGATCTCTGTCTTTGCGATTTGCGCTTTGATATATTCTACATCGGCTTCGCCGGAAGCGGCTTCATTCTGCGCAACATCAAAAACTTCCTGACTCGTAAGTTCTTTTTCTAAAAGCAGATTTTGTCTTTCCGCTTTATCTCTATATAATTTTAATTTCTCTTCCCCTTTTCTTAATTGCGCTTGAAGATCGGCGTCGTTTATCTTTACAAGCAGTTCGCCTTTGGTTACGCGCTCGCCCTCCTTAAAATAAATTTTCGTAATCTTCCCCGATGTTTCGGGATGAAGTTCAATCTCTTCGTCGCTTATTAAAGTTCCGTTGGCGAAAATTTTATTTTCCAAAAATTCCGGTTTAATTATCTTTATTTCAACGGGAACAGGACCTCCGCCGCCTCTCTGCACCTCTTTCTTATTCTCATCCGTAAAGGAGATTTTGGGGATAGCTAAAACCGCAATAATAATTATTACAACAGCGATTGTGATAATTGTTTTCTTATTCATAGTTCTCTTAATTTTTTCTCTTAAACATAATCGAAGGCAAACAAGTTGCAAATAAATATTGAATATAATAAAGTTAGATAAATTTTTGATTATATGGTTTCAGATTTTGGGCAAAGAGCTGAGAGCAGAGGGCAAGTAGTATGGGGGCGGATGTAAGGAGTTATTATTTTAATATGAGCTGATATATGAATAATTTATGTATATCCTGCCTGCGGTAGGCATGTTGTGGTACAAGAAAAGCTGCTCTTCTCATTGTACATAACGCATCACTGATTTTTGATAATCGAAAAAAAAATTATTTTTTTTAATTTAATTTTTCAAAAACGCAATTTTTTTCTCTATGTTTATAATTGAATTACAAAGGTTCAATCACTTTCTGAAATTTCTCTTCTTCCTGACAGTAAAAAAACTTTACACTGTGTTAAATTTTTGTAATCTTTGCAAAAGTAAAATCGTTCAAATTTCGCGATTAATCCAAAGAATTGTTTGGCATTAACATTGCAGTTATATATGCGTGTTGAATACCTAATTTGAAAACATTTAAAATGCGGAAAATATTGCACCGAATTTCTAGTATTGAAAAAATGAATTTTGTTGTCTTGTTTCTATTGATTATACCTACAATAGCAGCGTCTCAAAATTCTGAAGCCAAGATAAGATCATTAAATGATCATCTTGATTCTTTATTTACTCAAGAATCGGGTATTACTACAGCCGAATTCGAAAATGTAGAAAATCAAATTTTAGATCTTTATAATAAAATTTACAGCGATTCAATTTCTATCCATAATTTTGAATCGGATATAAAGAATTTGATAGCGGAATTGAACGGCGCGGACACTGACATTAAATTATTACAGACGAAATTAAATTCATTAAAGCAGAATCCGGTAAGTCTTCTCCCCCATTTTATAAACTAACTCATAAAACATTACAAGATAAAATTTATCAGCTTCAGGAAGACAAAAGTGAAAAAGGCTTTCTTATTGTCGATAATGAAACAGCGATACTCGGCGAAAACCTAGAACGGCTTTACGCCGTTAAATCAAAAATTGAAGAAGAAAGGCAGGAAGAAAAAAATGCATTGGACGGACTTGAAATTCAGGGACTCATCGTTAACGAAACTCAAACAAAAATCGGCTCAGATTTTTACGATCTTTTCTATTCTAAGTGGCAGGAACCGCAGTCATCTCAAAGTTATACGATTATCGTCAGCGAAGAACCGGCGCCCGGAATGGGAACGCGTATTTCAGTTGCAGTTGATGAGAATCTCATCTTCCAGCAGAGAATGCAGCCGCGCTACGAAGTTATAGAAGAAATGAGCAGTTATGCTGTTCAGGCTGCCGCGCAATATATTGCTAATTACGAGGATATTCAGAAACAATTACAAGGTGACGATCTTGCGGGATCGGGAATTTTTTAAGAGGATATTATGAAACAAAAAATATTATTAATCGGATTTTTTACAATCGCTTTTTTTATGATGAGCGGACGTTCAGGCTCAGGAATTGGTTTACCGCCCGATTAATCCTTCTTTCGCAGGCGGAAATCCGTATAACGCGAGCTGGCTTTTTAACGAAGCACAGTCGCAAAATAAAATTACCGAAAGTCAGGATACTTACGACAGGTTCGAAAGAAATCCTTTACAGGATTTTGAAGAGAGTCTAAATAGACAAATTCTCAGTCAGATCTCTCGGCAGTTGGTTTCCAATACTTTCGGTGAAGAACAGTTAACCGACGGAAGATATGAGATTGGAAATTTTGTGGTTGATATCTCGGAAGGATCCGAAGGAGTTTCAGTTACAATTACTGATTTCGGAACCGGAGACGAAACAACGGTTATCGTCCCCTATTTCTAATAAAATTTCCCCTCTTGAGAGGGGACTAAGGGGTGTGTTCCTAGATCTATTGCAAGAATTAAAAAATTAAAAGTTTAAAAAATCTGTGAAAATCCGTGCAAGAGTCTTTAACCACAGACTCACACTAATTAACACAGATTAACTCAGATGAAAAAAAATAAGAATAAAATGATAAAATTATTTAAAATATCGCTAATAATTACAACCTTAATATCTCTTTTTTCGGGATGTTCCTCTTCACTCGCTCCAATCGGGACGGAACCGGCAAAGATAGGCGAACCTACAAGGATAAATTCAGAACTTAAATCTCTTCCCGCGCCCAATGAAAAAATTGTAGCCGCTGTCTATAAATTCCGCGACCAGACCGGTCAGTATAAACCGTCGGAAACGGGAGCAAGTTGGAGCACTGCCGTAACTCAGGGCGCGACTTCCATCTTAATTAAAGCTTTGGAAGAATCGGGCTGGTTTGTACCGATCGAAAGAGAAGGATTATCCAATCTTCTGAATGAAAGAAAAATTATCCGATCCAGCCGCGCCACTTACGAAGGCGGAAACGAAAACGAAGCGCTTCTTCCTCCCCTTTTGTTCGCGGGAATAATCCTTGAAGGCGGAATAGTTTCTTACGAAACAAATATAATTACGGGCGGAGCAGGATTAAAATATTTCGGAGCCGGAGCTTCGGGACAATACCGGCAGGACAGAGTTACAATTTATCTCCGCGCAACTTCAACGCAGAACGGAAGAGTGCTTAAAACCGTCCATACCACCAAAACAATTCTTTCTCAAATGGTGGACATCGGATTATTTAGATTTGTAGAATTTAAAAGATTACTCGAAGTCGAAAGCGGATTCAGCTACAACGAACCGCCGCAGGTTTGCGTTACCGAAGCGATAGAAAAAGCTGTGCAGAGTCTTGTAATTGAAGGAATGCTAGACGGATTGTGGAATATGAAAAATCCGGATGATTTGAATTCAGAAGTTGTTCAAAATTATATTGAAGAAAAAGAAGAAATGGAAGAGCCGAAAGATTTCGATCTTCTTTCACAAAAAAGCGATCTTGGAGTTACGGCAAGTTTCGGCGGACAGCTTTACCACGGCGATTATCCCAATCCGCTTTGGAGACCGACCGGTGAAATATCCTTCTCGCACGATCTGACTGAAGATCTCGGTATCGCGCTTAACTTCGGACGCGGACAGCTCGCCGGAAGAAATTATTTCGACGCAACGGTTGATTATGTCGGTTTCGATTTCAATTACAAACCGTTCTTGGAAAATATTTTAAGTCCGTATCTGGTTCTCGGAAGCGGACTTCTTGTTCAGGACGACGGATATTTTGAATTGCAGGAACAATGGTTCCCTTTCATTAATCTCGGCGCGGGTATTGAATATAAAATTAACAATAATTTTTCTCTCGATTTTCTATTCAGCCAGAAATATTCACTAAATGATAATCTTGACGGATTAGAACAAGGAAAGTTACAGGATTATTCCTTGAACGGACAAGCGGGATTAAAATATTATATAACTTTTTAAATATAAAAAGTCCCCTCTTGAGAGAGCCTGTCCCGACTTGTCGGGAGGTTGGGGTGTGTTCTTTTACAAATAGTCCCTCTCGTTGACGAAGGAGTCCGGAATTCTGAACGAAGCGAAGACATTAAGGTAAGCCGTGTGTTCTTGATGATTAATTATCTAAGGTTAGCATAAATTGCAAGATTAATAAAGAGTATCTGCTAATAATCTGTGTATTATCCGCGCGTTTAGAAGCTTTCGGATCAAACAAATTCACACAAATTAAATTCAATTAATAATCTAGCCCTCGCTTCTAGCGTCTAGCATTTAAAAAAAAGGAGGTGTGCAAAATAAAATATGAAGCAAAACAACAGCCTTTGGTATGCTGAGGAACTAAATAAAAAGGCAGCGAGAGAGACAATATTCTTTAACAAGTAAAGAATATTCCGTGGCAGGAGAATCTCAAACGCCGCCCGTATTTACTTTGCTTTAAACTTAAACAAAAAACTTAGCTTAGTAAATACTAAAGCAGATCCTGAAATACCATGTTTTATTATCGTAACATTTTTTTAAATGTTTAACTATTAACTAAACATGGAGTAACAGAATGAAAAAGTTATTTGTAGTTTTATTTGTAATGTTTTTTGCCGGAATAATGATGGCACAGGATAATACAGCAACGGTGACTCAAGATGGTGATGGTAATGATGGAACTATTACACAATCAGGTTCCTCTAATACTGGTGAAATTCTACAGGATGCAACTTCAGGTGGTAATGGAAATTTTGCTTTAATCGAACAATTATCTTCGGATGACCAAGGAAAAATCGATCAGGACGGTGACAACGATGCAGAAATTCTCCAGGAAGCTCTAGAAGGAGTTGGAGGAGGAAACTTAGCTAACATTACACAAACTGGAACTTTTGATAGGACTTATAATGCTTATGGCCAAACAGTTAGAAATGGTTATGGTAAAGTACACCAGATGGGTGCAAATAACGATGCTATAATAGTTCAAGTTGGTGGAAGTGGTAGAGTAGATATAACACAAACTGGTAATGAAAACTATGCTATTCATGACCAGGGAACTGATGGTTATTCTAAAAGTTATATATATGCTACAATTACTCAAAACGGCAATTATAATGAAGCTTACCAATGGAAACAATCTACCGCCGGTGTAAACCATATGAATATAACACAGGTTGGTGGCGTGGATGAATTGAGTGGTAACAAAGCTACACAAGACCTTAGCCAAGAACGCTTCCTTCAGGGTAATGATATGGATATCACTCAAACTGGTAACTCAAACGAAGCTACTCAAACTGTACTTAGTTTAGATGCATACGGTGTAAGTGGGAATAGTATGACCATAACCCAAACTGATGATAGTAATATAGCTATACAATTAGCTAATGATAATAGTAATGTGCTCACAATTACCCAAATTGGTGATTTGAATGGAGCAACTCAAACAGCAATTACAAGTGGAAACACGAGTACTATAACACAAACTGGTGGTATGAACACAGCTGTTACATTGCAGCAATAATACATTATTTTAAATATCATTTGTAATTCTCATTAGTTTTGGGGATACGTAAAAGCGATTAATAAAGTATGTATATAACTAAAATAAAATGGTGATTTAAGTGAAAATCACGATTAAAGCAATATTAACAATAGTTCTTATGTTTCCTTTGTTTGTTCAGGCGCAGAATAATGCAGCTCGAATAGACCAGATCGGTAATGTTAACAGCGGTTTCATTGAGCAGACAGGTTCTGCTCAATGGGCGGCTTTGTTTCAGCAAAACGATCTCAATACGCGTCGCTCTCTCAAAATGGAAGTCTGTAACGATTTTCGTTTTCAGTTCAATTGGGTTGAGCGGTAATTCCGCGGATAAAACTCAGCAGACGCTTTTGCCGTCAGCGGGTTCCGGAAATGAAAGCAATGTGTTGCAGGACGGAGATGATAACCATATTGAGATATCACTAAACGGAATGGATATTTCCGCGCTCTTAAATCAGAGAGGAACGGGAAACAGAATAAATCAGCGGCTTTCCGGCGACGGGTTAAATTTTACTCTTATACAGAACGGGAATAACAATTCCCTAACCCAGATAGAAGACGGAACGGCGGCT
This sequence comes from uncultured Melioribacteraceae bacterium, assembly GCA_963821715.1. Classification (GTDB taxonomy): domain Bacteria; phylum Bacteroidota; class Ignavibacteria; order Ignavibacteriales; family Melioribacteraceae; genus CAWGET01. The sequence continues at coordinate 25,482 of CAWGET010000007.1, read as the reverse complement.
AAGAACTATACCGTTATTCAAAACGGAAACGGAATGAACGTGAAAGTAGTGCAGAGCAATATTTTCAGAAACTAATGTTCAGTCCGGAAATTAAAACTCCTCTCAATTTTTGGGAGGAGTTTGTTTTTTTTATTTTGTTACGGAAACCATTGAAATGGTTTCTATTATGTTCTTTTTATTGTTTTCCCATAGCTGAAGCTATGGGTTGCAAAACAAGCTAAAAAATTTAATGATTTAGATTTTAAGCCCACAGATTTATCTGTGGGTAAATAAATAAATTAATAAAAACAAAAACCGTTTCAACGGTTTATAGAAAATACATCTATAGCTGAAGCTATGAATTGAAAAACGAAACAAGAAATTTTAAAGATTAATTTGTTTCATATAATTTTTAAAGATTTTCAGCCCACAGATTTATCTGTGGGAATAGAATGAATAATGATTTAAGGAACGAATTATTTTATAACCACAGTTTTAACTGTGGGATTAAATAAAATTTAACCGGATCGATAATTGTTTTTAACGTTTTTTTCGAAACCATTAATTGGTGTTTGTTTTCTTTATCATTAACTCTCATAGCTGAAGCTTTGAGCTGAAAAACATAAAATTGTTTGATTTATAACCCACGGTTTCAACCGTGGGGCAAAACAAATAAAATAAATAAAAACCGTTTCAACGGTTTATAAAAATTATGTCTCATTCAAAATCAAAAATATGGATTCACGGCATATTCTCAACAAAAGATCGGGTACCATTAATTAATGAATCCTTTGAAAAACAATTATATGCTTTTCTGGAAAAAGAATTAAATAATAAACTTGAATGCAGCTCTAAAATTATTAACGGAACAAAAGATCATATCCATCTGCTGTTTTTGTTAAATGTTAATTATGCAATCAAAGATATTTTTCATCAAATAAAAGGCGCATCTTCACATTGGATCAACCAAAACAATTTTGCAAAAAATAAATTTGCCTGGCAAACAGGTTACGGTTCCTTTTCCGTAAGCGAGAGTAAGATAGATGAAGTTCAAAAATATATTGAAAATCAAAAAGAACATCATAAAAATCTTTCTTTTGTAGATGAATATAAATTGTTCTTGAAAAAATATGGATTGGATCCCGAAAACCATTGAAATGGTTTCTATATTTTTGCCATTTTCATATTCCCATAGCTAAAGCTATGGGCTAAATAACGAAGCGGGAAATTTGTATTAAGTTTCACATTATTTCTATTTTTAGATTTTCAACCCACGGTTTCAACCGTGGAAATAGAATTAAAATTTAATAAACCGGGAAACCGTTTTAACGGTTTCAAAATACTAACAACGGATTAAAAAATTATGAAATATTTAATATTATTATTTTTCGCGTCGTCAATTATCTTCTCTCAAAATTTTGAGGCGAGGATTGATACAGACGAATCATCAGATGATATTATCATCAAAGGAATGTTTATAAATCATTCCGATTCTACGGTAAAATTTTCTTACGAGATGAATACTATCAAATCCGGGAGATCCGGTAATTCATCTACAAAACAATCGGGAGATTTTACCGCGGAACCGGATGAGAAAGTTTTTCTCTCCAAAACAATTTTAAATAAAGACGATTCCGATTATCAAATAAAACTATTAATTTTCGATAATAAAAATATTGTATCAAAAGACAGCCTTGAGCTGAATTTACATAACGAAGGAGCTAATTAAATGTTGAGATCCATTTTAAAATTAATGATGATACTTACTGTTCCATTGTATTTATATATTCCTGTACGGAAGATACTGTTGAGCCCGAATTATTCGGCTCGATTGAAGGAACTGTTTTAGATGCCGAATTTACTACTCCCCTTCCCGAGGCGAGCATAACTACAAGTCCGGCAACCGAAGCGCTTGTAACGGGCGGAGACGGCAAATTTAAAATAACCGATATTCCCGTGGGCGAATATGCCGTTTCCATTACGAAAACGGGCTACGATAAAAAGAGTGTGAGCGTTTCCGTAAAATCGGGCAAAACTACAACCGCAACGATTATGCTTCAGCGTAAAACAGATGCCAACAGCGCGCCGTTATCTCCTTCGAATCCTACTCCGGAAAATCAATCAACAGATCAGCCGGTTGATGTAACTTTAACCTGGAGCGCGTCCGATCCCGACGTAGAAGATAATCTGGTTTATGATGTTTATCTGTATGAATCAAACTCAACCGAGAAAGTTGAGATAGCTTCGGGATATTCTGATACTACAATTACCGTTGACGACCTCGATTATAGTTCCACATATTTCTGGCAGGTAATCGCTAAAGATTCGTCGGATAATGTAACAAACGGTGAAGTCTGGACTTTTACAACGCGTCCGCTTCCGAATAATCCGATCGTTTTTGCGGCGGATTGGGACGGAGATTATAACATCTATTCAGCCAATGAAGAAGGAACCGATTCAATTAAATTAACATCCGACGTTGCGAGAGATTGGTTTCCTGTATTAAGTCCGTCATCAAACAAAATAGCTTTTTCTTCCAACCGGGATGTAGATTATCACATCTATACGATGAATAAAGATGGTTCGGAAGTGCGGAAAATAACTTCTCTTCCGGTCGCAGGATTTCATAATAACGGCGTAGGATTTTCCTGGCTGCCGGACGGCGGCGGATTTCTTTACAGCAATTACGATAAAATTTACAGAGTAAATTCCGACGGTTCCGGCTTAACTGAAATTGCGGCGGCTCCCGCGGGAAAAAATTTCCGCGAAGTTCAAATGAGTCCGATGGGAGATAAAATAGTCGCTCTCGCTATCGGAAGTCAGCCGTACAATTCTGAGATCTATTTGATGAACGCAGACGGAAGCGGAATGGAAGTTCTTGTAGATAGTTTACCCGGTATGATAGAACGTCCATCTTTTTCCATTGACGGAAAACAGATTTTATTTACGCGCGACGTTTCGGGATTTGAATCACCGACGGGGCGCCAGCTCGATTCTCATATTTTTGTTATGAATGTAGATAAATCCGATACGCTCGATATTTCCACTCGAAAACCCGCCGGAACTAACGATCTCAATCCGAGATTTTCCCCCGACGGATCGCAGGTGATTTTTAATAATCAAATCAATGATAATTCTTCCCCGGCCGATATTTATGTTATCGATCTTGAAGAGAATGTTAACGATGTTTACGGCAGAACTAAATTAATTAAACGCGTCTCTTTCCGGACTGGAAAAGATAACGGCAATGGTTGGCAGGTTGACAGGTCGGCAAGTTAAGTTGGAATATGATTATTATCTGTGTGAATCTGTGATTTTAAACTGAGCAAATCTGTGAAAAGATTCTAGAACCGAACTCCTTCCACCGTTTTCGTCCTCCGTTTATGTTTTTTTGTGAACCAAAAATTGATTTAAATTTAACTCCTAAGGAGTTATTATCCTAGTTGCGCTTATTTATTCTACTGAAATTTAATTCCTTCGGAATTATTCCTAATTAAGATATTAGAAAATTTAAGTGTAATTTTTTGCTTAAGAAGGAAACAAAACGTTTAAATTTTTCCAACTCCGTTAGGAGTTACATTTCAGTAGGAATAGATATTAAAAGCAATCCAACTCCAATAGGAGTTGAATTTTAAAAGCTGATAAGATCTTAGAATCAAAATTCCGCTCTCTGCAGACTGCCCGGCTTTGCCCCGTTCTCCGTCCTCCGTCCTTTCGTCTCATTTTGAAACGCCGAAGTCTCATAATTAGAATAGTCGGGAGTTAAATTTCTTTCCTGAAAGTTAAATAATTTAATATCAAAACTTTTGAAGTGACAAGATGATCCTGCGGATTTGTAAATTTTTGGCTAAAACAAATCCACAGCGAAACCGCGCTCAAATAAAACAACTCTTAAACGTCAATGTTAACAGGGTCTTGACGAGTATAAATTTGATATAAGGAAAATATAGCTTCACTTGAAAATTTTTGAACTGAATATTTCACCGCCTAAATATCTTAAAATTATTTAGGCACGGTTGTTGTAATATTAGCGATGTATTAAAAAAGTTCTTAAAAGGAGGTGAAAAGAAAGAAAATTTGCAGGCAGTTTATGGTATGCTGCGGTACTGGAATAAAAAGGCAGCGCGAGATCAATATTCTTTATAACTAAAGAATATTCCCTGGCAGGAAAATCTCAAACGCCGCCTTGTATTTACATTGCTTTAAACTTAAATAAAAAACACAGCTCTGTAAATACAAAACAGTGCACTGAAATACCATGTTTAATAATCGTAACATTTAATTAAATGTTTAACTTTTTAACAAAACATGGAGTAACAAAATGAAGAAGTTATTTGTAGTTTTATTATGTAATGTTTTTTGCCGGATTAACATTGGCGCAGAAAGTAATTCAGCAACTCAAGATGTATTCGGATGAAGATAACTAGTAATTGCCATCGAACAAGCTGGTAATGATAAATTCAGCTTCCGATAAAAATCGAGATCATGATCCGCGTGTAAGCGAATGATAGTGTTGAACAACAATATGCAAAAGGGATCAGCAAATAATTCAGCAGGTGTAAAACAGGTAGGTGTTGTAACTTATGATGACGGATCTAACAAAACTATCCAAGAACAAAGAGGTGAAATGAACGGTTCATCTTATGAAATGCAAACAGGATTAGCAGATGAAACTATAGCGGAATCTAATCAGAACGGTATAGTAAATCATAACTGTTGTAAACGTTTGCGGTGATGCAAAATAAGCAGAAGTTGAACAAAATGGCGATAAAAATAAAGCAACAGGTGTTCAAGATTGGAACCGAAACGAAATTGATAATTGAACAGCGTGGTGATAGATAATATGTGTTGGTGAAACATTGGTAACACAATATTTCGATGAGCTCATCTGCAGGAATATATCATCAAAAGGAAGATTGTAATAAAGCAATATTAATCAACACAGGAATGGAAATTATAAAGAAGCTATATACTAAGTCACAATTCAAGTAATGACAATAAAGACTGTATTGAACAAGTAGGAATGCTAATAATGACGATCTATCATGACTAAGCAGTGGTATACTACAATGACGGACATAATGCTAAAGGTTAGACCAGAAGGTGATGAAAACTTGGCAAAGTAGAGCATATGAAATGAGCAGCTCGACGATAATGCATATTGAACAATTTCATGATAAGCTGGATCAGTTGATGAATATCTTGGAAGTAGAAGATATAGTATGGTGATTACGTCAGAAAGGTACATGTAGAAAATTATGCTTACATGTGGGATCATTCTGACAAGTGATAACTGAGTAGACGGTAATGCAGAATGGCTATAAGACATATTCAGATGTTAACGTAACTGGCAATGAAAATGACATTGATGTAACACAGAAAGTTGGATACATGGAGTTCAGCAATACTTCGAGCCTGTGATGGAATACAATATTATTGGCAATATGAACATAATACTGTTGATATTTCAGCAATTAGGTAATTCATAATGACAGTCTACACAATAATGTTATTGGTAGCAGAAACTACGCATTAATGTCATTCAACACTAATCAATAGCAAAAGGTGATTTAAGTGAAAATCACGATTAAAACAATGTTAACAATAGTTCTTATGTTTCCTTTGTTTGTTCAGGCGCAGTTTAACTCCGCCAGAATAACTCAGATCAATAATGATAACAGCGGTTCCATTGAGCAGACAGGTTCTGCTCAGTGGGCCGAACTTTATCAGATAAGCGGCTGTTCAGGGAATTAACCATGCCGCGGTCAATCAGAATGGAAGTTTGAACGGTGTTTTCATCGCGCAGCTTCCGGTCTGCGATGGATCAAGTTCTAATTCTGCTGAAGTAACACAGACAAATTGGGGAAACAACGCCATTGTTATTCAATTCGGAGAAGGGAATGAAAGCAGTATCGTCCAAGACGGATTTGATAATGAACTCGATATTCAATCCGACGGACGCGATATCATCGCTCTCCTTTCTCAAAAAGGAGCCGGCAACAGAATAAACCAGAGGCTTTCCGGCGACGGGTTAAATTTTACTCTTATACAGAACGGGAATAACAATTCCCTAACCCAGATAGAAGACGGAACGGCGGCTAAGAACTATACCGTTATTCAAAACGGAAACGGAATGAACGTTAAAGTAGTGCAGAGCAACATCTTCAGAAACTAAACCATCATTCCGGAATATTCAAAAACTCCTTCTCGATTAATTTTGGGGAGGAGTTTTTTTTAAAATTAGTGTGAATCTGTGATTATTTTGTGTTAATCCTGTCTGCGACAGGCAGGCTGTGTAAAAGCTTTTCATCAAATCCTACCTGCTCCAAGTAGGATCCTATGCTGATTATTAATTTCGGACTTATCTTTGCAAATCATTAAGTGAGCTGTATAAGCAAATTTCCCATCACAACAAAATTTTTAAAAATAAATATCATTTTTATTTAAATATTAATTTGCATATAAAAATATTTTTTATTATTTATCTGCTAAGAATTGATCTTTTTCTATTAATAATTTTACAGCCTAAAAATTGAAAAAAAATTATAAACAAATTTTTATTTCAAAATTTATCCTATCACCGGAATCCACCTTATCACATCTATATCTAAAATTCAAAAACAAAAAATTAAAATACTATTTACCGTTGGTGTATTCAGCATTACTCTTCCAACAAATAGGCGGATATAATTTATATAACAAAAGAAAGGAGGCGAATTAGAAAAAATATTTTGTGCAGTTGATGGCATTGCTGTAATGTCCTCGCTGCAGCTAAATCTTCTCTTCTAAACCAGCACTGAAGCTGCTTATATTTATCTCACCTCAGATACAGCTGAGATAAATATCCTGTTCTTTACAAATGCCATGTTTCAAGTAACATTTAATAAACAAATTATTTGTAAACCAAACATGGAGCAAAAAATGAAACATCTATTTGTAATCCTCACTCTTTTATTATTCACAAGCCTCACTTTTGCACAACATATCGATGATGTATACCAAGACGGTAACCTCAACGACGCTGATATTGAACAACAATTTGTCGGAGGCGGAACTGATTTTGACGGCAATGAGGCCTACGTTGATCAAATAGGCAATGATAACGAGTCAGATGTATATCAGGATAATAATGGTCATGCGGGTTAGCGCAATACGCAGAAGCTTATCAAAGCGGAAATGAAAACGAATCAGATATAGAACAATATAAGCTCAGATCATGAAGCTTATACTGAGCAATATGGCAAAGAAAACAATGCAGTTATTTTTCAAGAACGAAATATAGTTGGGCTAAAATCTATCAGAGAGGAAATGATAATGACGGAAATATTGAAATATGGGGTGGTGGTGGATTAACAAAAGGATATATAGAACAAATTGGGAACCTAAATGAAGCCGACCAGGAGTTTGGGGACGAAATAGGAAAAACAGTCAATGATTCATGGTTCGAAGCTTACCAATACGGAAACGATAATGAATCCGATCAAGTTATGGAAGGTGATGGAACCCAGGAGATATGAAGGTATTTAATAATACGGGCTGGGTATATCAATACGGCGATGGAAACAATGCTGAACAGGATCTATTATTAGGCGGCGGCAACACCAATAATATTAATAACCAAGCCTACATTGAGCAGTACAATAATGATAATGACGCAAGTCAGGAAATGAGAGGCGACGGCAATTATTCTTATATTTTCCAGAATGGAAATGAAAACGACGCTGTTTCGGTACAAAATTAGATTCGTTATGTATAGGTTAAATCTATAAATATTCATATTCTTTTTCGTTTTCTCGATCAATCGCCGGTTTCCGCTCAACATTTCAGATAATAATTAAACAATTGTATGGAGGTGAAAATTTTAACTTCGATATTTCGAAGAAATCTATTTGATGCAATTTGAAATTCCGCTTCATTTTAATTCTTCCGGAATACTATTCAGGACGGAAATTATAACGCGGCTTCACGCGGTTTTGCAAATTAATCCGGATACCTGAGCGGAAATTATATTACGCGAATTTATAGCAAAACGGTAATAGTAATTCTGCTTCTGCTTTCCAATCGGGTTCTGGAAATATAAGTTATGTTGAACAAACGGTTCGGCAATAATTTTTCCGAGATTTTTATGGAAGGAGAATAGCTTTGCGGCTTATCTTGAGCCAGAATGGTTCGGGAAATTTTATCTCGGCAAAATCGTTTCCGGGGACAGAATTTAGTCTTTACTCTAATCCAAAACGGAAATAACAATTCTCTTACTCAAATTGAAGATGGAACCGCGGCGAAAAATTATACGGTTATCCAAAACGGAAACGGAATGAATGTGCGGATTATTCGGAGTAATATTTTCAGGAACTGATTCCTTAATTCGCGGAATTTAAAAACTCCTCTCAGATTTTTGGGAGGAGTTTGTTTTGCAGACTATTGAACCGACGAGTTCTTCATAATTAACCACAGCCTAATTAGTCTTTGGGATCCGACTCACTCCAAAAAAGACAGGGCTTCATTCCAATTTTCAATATTAGGATTTTTTAAATGTCTTTTGTAAAAATTTGGATCCATCTTGTTTTCGCAATCTGGATAAAACTAGACTATCCTTTTTTAATTAAAGAAAACAAAATTCAAATTATCCATCACATTAAAGACTATTCTATGTCAAATGAAGTTTATATTGATTAACATTTATCAACTCAGGCGGATCTGAACATTTCTACACTGTCTCATTTCTTCTGGGGAACTCGGAACAGACTATTTCAAATGTCACTAAATTTGATCAAAGTGAATCTTCTTTCTGGATTAACGAAAATATTTATTCCGCACAAATTTTAATTGGGCGGATAGATATTTTGCGGTTTCAGCTGGGGTGTCTCAATTAGAATCTTTTAGAATCGATATATAAATAATCAGGATAATCATCATAGAAAAGATATTTTCAGGAAAAATATGATGAGTTTATTGACAACGTCACCTGATTTTCAATGAATTCGATGGGCTAAAGCCCAGGGGGTTTGGATCTTATGGAGTGCTCCCCCGGCGTAATTCGCTCTGGGTTAATGCTTTGTTTATAAACAGCTAAAATTTGTTATTTTTAAAGTTTTACATTATACCGCAATGCCTTTAGGTCTGTCGGGTATCCTATTCTAACTCTAAAATAAGGTTAGGGCTTCAGCCCAAGTTTGTTCTCTTTTAAATGGAATTTAATCGCCGAGCGTAAACGCCGGAGTTATTTTGCGGTCATTTACCAGCTTAGTACTTCCCCAGCGAATACACCGGGGTTAATATTGTGTTCGCTAATCAGCTTAGTTATGTATAGAAATTGGTGAAAGAGTCCCATTTTCATTTTTATAGCTATTCCTTCATTCAAACCAAATCTTACCACTTTTACTTTTCCCTTTCTCATCTCGGCGAAACCGAATTGGCGAAGACAAATTACTTATCATTCCATCTTCCCAACAATTCCACGCATTTATAGTCCGTACAAAAATCCTATATACCATTCATCAAGATTATCCGTTATAAAATCTCCGCTTCTCTGTTCCCTTTCTCTTTGAACGAGCAGTAAATTTGCGACGGCTTTTAAGTCGTGAATGACTTCGTACTCCAAGTTTATTCCGTAGTAAGTATAGTATTTATCAAGTCCGGATAAAAATTCCGGAATTGGTTTTACGTATGCTGTATTCCCTGTCGCTTCGGCGCCTTTACGAAGATAACGGTATGTAAGTTGAAGATCGAGTCCGCGTATAAAGCTATACTCAGCCGCAAAATAAATTTGATCCGCGTTATCTCCCATCCAGTGTCCGAGGACGTAGTCGGAACTCTTGAAAGACTGCGTAGGAATGAAATGCTGATAAACCCCGGGATAAATTTTTGTGTATTCGGCGTTGAGAGTTAAATTTTCAACCGGCAGATCCACGAATTCGGAGCCGAGTGTGAATCCGAATTTGTAATATTGTTTTTCCGGATCAGTTATGTCGTTGGTTGTCAGCTCATCCGCGAAAAATGTTCCGAAGATTTTTGTGTTTTTGATATTTCCTTCCGAATTTACTCCGAAGAAAAATTGCGTGTTATCGCCGGCAAGATTACTGTGCCTGCTGATATATTCATCCCCGAGATCAAAAAACATTATCGGTATAAGATAAACCATTTCCATTCTGTCGCTGTAAATGATTGATTCCCCGAAGGAGAAATAAAATCCTTTGAACGGCTGGACTGTTACCGAATGCTGGGCTAGAAATTTTTGCCGGTACTTAAATCTTTCTGTCGCTTCCCTGAAAGTCGAATAGATGTAAGTAGAATCGACTACATTAGAATTGAGCCAGCCGTGAATATAATTAAAACTGAACCAATCGGTTGGATGAATATCCAATCTTATGAACGGAAACGAAGGCGCTTTATCGGAAAGAACCATCGTACCGCTTTCCGCCTGACCCCATTGAAGAAAATCCTTTCCGAGACTAAAAGTTCCCCATTCCCAGTTTCCCGAAACAACTGTTCGCACTTCTCTATATTCGGTCCTGTCGTCGTCTGCAAGATCAATATTAACTCCGGTCTGCCATGTGAATTGATGGCGGGAATCGAACTGACTTCCCGGCTCAACCCGGTTATTTACCACTCTGAAGCTGTAGCCGAAATTTTTTCCTAAATATCCGAAAGCGTACAGCCCGAGAGGAAAATAATTTCGTTCCTTCTCTTTCTTTTCACCCATTGTTACTCCGAAAATCGGATTAGCGGCTATAGTAAAATTTTCGGAGGAATAAGAAATAAATCTGTACCGATCAAATCTATCATTCGTAAATATAGCTTTATCAACACCTGCTATTTCATTTTCAACGAATCGGCGTTCAAGTCCAAATTCTTTCAGATAAAACTTTAATTCTTCCTTTTCGAGTTTTGTTAATCTTTGCTGATTATCCTCCGCAGTTAAAAGTTTTTCAGCGATTATTTTCCTCGGTATAGGTTTTACCTGATCATTTAAAGTGATAACTTTTTTTATCGCAAGTCTTTCTAAAAATTTATAAATATCATTATCAAAATTTTGATAAACAACCTGGGCAGAAAGTATCGTCGTCATTAACAAGGCTGTAAGAACAGCATAATAAATTTTGCGCATAGATTAATCCTTCGGAGAATTTTTAAAACAAGATGATAAATTAATATGAAAAATGATGTGTTTTAAATCAAGATATGAAAATAAATTATTAGCTAATAATAACAGATTGGAAACGGAAAATAGAAGAGTTCGGGAACTTGCATTATGATCAGGACTTTTTTTATATTAAATGAAAATGGAGAGAGCTATGAAGACTTTTAAAATTGAACCCGAAGAAGGATTTAAAGTTTTAGGCGGAACGAAAAAATCTCAATCTGCAACAATGGTTCTGGCAGCCGGCGATAAAACGGGCGGACCGGACAACAAACACGATTCAAGCGACCAATGGCTCTATGTAATTTCCGGCAAAGGAAAAGCTGTGATTGATGGAAAGGAAACAGAATTCGGCGCGGGAAAATTAATCCTAATTGAAGCCGGCGAAACTCACGAGATTATAAATAACAGTGAAGATAGATTGGTTACTTTAAATTTTTATGCTCCTCCGGAGTATTAAATCGAACCTGCCTGCCACAGTTAGGAGATGATGATTATTTTATCAGGTAAGTGCGCTTTGTAATATTGGTAATTTTAGTAATCTTTGGTAATGCTTTTAAAGATACTCATCCCACGCTTTTATCTGCAGCTCTTCATTTTCAAAGCGGATGATCGCCTTTAAAAACTGCCGTGCAAATTGGATGTTGGTTATCAGCGGAATATTTAAATCAACAGCTTTTCTTCGGATGAGATAATCGGTATCCAATTCAACTTTCTCGTTTGTTTTCGGTATGTTTATCACGAGATCAAACTTTTTTTCTTCCATCGCTTTTATGATTGAAGGCTCGCCTTCGTCGTAGGGACGCATTAAAGTTTTCACGCCTACTCCGTTCGCAGAATAGTAGTCAGCCGTTCCTTTTGTTCCGTATAATTTTAGATGATCTAACTTTCTCAATTCCTCTAAGAGCGAAGCTTTCTCTTTCGGACTTCCCGTAGAAAGCATAATTCCTTTTTTCGGAATCCGGAAACCAGTCGACAAAACTGATTTCAAAAACGCCTCATAAAAATCATCTCCAATGCAGCCGACTTCCCCTGTCGAAGCCATCTCAACTCCTGTTACCGGATCGGAACCTTTTAATCTTGTAAAAGAAAATTGCGGAGCCTTAATGCCAACGTAATCTAAATCAAATGAAGATTTATCTATTTTTTTTACCGGCTCATTCATTATAATTTTTGTAGCGATTTCGATAAAATTATTCTTTAGCACTTTTGAAACGAAGGGAAAACTTCTCGAAGCGCGCAGATTACATTCAATTACTTTTACTTCATTATCCTTTGCAATGAACTGAATATTAAAAGGTCCGGTAATTTGAAACGCTTTTGCTATTTGCCGGGTTATTATTTTAACGCGGCGCATCGTTTCAAGATAAGTTCGTTGCGGCGGAAGCGCGATTGTCGCATCGCCTGAATGCACACCGGCATTTTCTACGTGCTCCGCAATCGCGTAGCAGAATAACTCGCCGCCATCGGCAACCGCGTCCACTTCAATTTCTTTCGCATCCAAAATAAATTTGCTTATTACTACCGGATGCTCTTTGCTTATATCGGACGCTTTTTTCAAATAAAGTTCAAGTTCGTCTTCCGAAATTACAATGCTCATAGCCGCACCGCTCAAAACATAACTTGGACGAATCAAAACAGGATATCCGACTTCATCAGAAAATCTTTTAGCAGCGTCCAGATCCGTCAATTCATTCCACTCCGGCTGATCGATACCGAGTTCATCCAATATGTTGGAAAATTTGTGTCTGTTCTCCGCATTATCAATCTGCTCCACGGATGTTCCTAGAATTTTTGCCCCGCTTTTATGAAGCTTAACGGCAAGATTATTAGGGATTTGTCCGCCCATCGAAACTATTATTCCTGCCGGATTCTCTTTTTGATAAATATCCATTACTCTTTCAAGTGAAACTTCCTCAAAATATAATTTATCGCAAATATCGTGATCTGTACTCACAGTTTCCGGATTGAAATTGATCATTATGGTTTTATAGTTTAACTTGTTTAAAGTCTGAACAGAATTTACGCAGCACCAATCAAATTCAACTGAAGAACCGATTCGATATGCTCCGCCTCCCAAAACTATAATTTGATCTTGCTCCCCCATCTCAATATCATCCTGCTCAGCATTGTATGTTAAATATAAATAATTTGTCTGCGCCGGATATTCCGCTGCTAAAGTGTCAATTTGTTTTACAAAAGGAATAATTTTCGCGTGCTCCCGTATTTTTCTTACATCACGTTCGTTTGCTCCCGTTAACTTAGCAATCTGTTCATCGGAAAAACCGTTTTGTTTTGCCTCTTTAAGTAATTCTGTATCCAATTCTTTTAATTCTTTACTTTTCAAGGTTTCTTCCAGTTCTACAATATTTTTCATCTTATAAAGAAACCATTTATCAATTTTAGTTAGTTCATTTAATTCTTCCACAGAAATGCCGGATTTAAGAGCCTGATATAAATAAAAGATCCTCTTATCACTCGGAACGGAAACGGCTTTCTTCAGATCTTCAACAATAAAATTATTTCCCGAAAAACCATTCAATCCTATATCAAGCATTCGGATAGCTTTCTGCAGAACTTCTTCGAACTTTCTTCCAATAGCCATCACTTCGCCTACGGATTTCATCTCCGAACCAAGTTGAGCGCTAACTTGCGTAAATTTTTGCAGATCCCATCTCGGAAATTTCAGAACTATGTAATCGAGAGCGGGTTCAAAACAGGCGGAAGTTTCTTTCGTTATTACGTTTTCAATTTCGTTCAAGCCATAACCCAATGATAATTTAACCGCTACAAATGCAAGCGGATAACCGGTTGCTTTTGAAGCGAGTGCTGAACTTCTGCTCAACCGGGCGTTCACTTCTATGATTCTGTAATCTCCGTTTTCCGGATTTAGCGCATATTGAATATTACACTCACCGATTATGCTGAGATGCCGTATCAATTTTATTCCGATTGAACGAAGCTTAAAATTTTCCGCCGCCGTCAATGTTTGAACAGGCGCGACTACAACGGAATCGCCGGTGTGAATTCCCATCGGATCGAGATTCTCCATCGAACAGACTGTTATGCAATTGTTATATCGGTCGCGCACGATCTCGTATTCAACCTCTTTCCATCCATAAAGAGATTCTTCAACTAAAATTTGATTAGTAAATGCGAAAGCGCGTTCGGCTTTTTCCTTCAATTCTTTTTCACTGTTAACAATGCCGCTTCCCAATCCGCCCAGAGCGTAAGCGATGCGAACCATACAAGGATAGCCGATTTGTTGTCCGGCGCCAAGAGCTTCTTCAACATTATGAACCGGTTTGCTTTCCGGAACTTTCAATCCCACTTCGTTCACTTTATTAGTGAAAAGAAGCCGGTCTTCCGTATTTTTAATTGTTTCAACCGAAGTTCCCAGAACAGAAATATTGTGTTCTTCAAGAATACCTTTTTCATAAAGTTCAACGCCTGTATTCAAAGCCGTTTGCCCTCCGAAGCCGAGCAGAATCGCATTCGGTTTCTCTTTCTCAATTACTTTTTTTACAAAATCAAATTGAACCGGAAGGAAGTAAACTTTATCTGCAAGCTGTTCCGATGTTTGAATGGTCGCTATATTAGGATTGATCAAAACGGTCGAGATTCCATCTTCCTTCAATCCTTTAATCGCCTGGCTTCCTGAGTAATCAAACTCGCCCGCCTGCCCTATTTGGAGAGCGCCCGAGCCGAGAATTAAAACTTTTTTTGGTTTTCTTTTTTTTATCATTTTAACGCCCGCAAAAACATATCGAAAATAAATTCAGTATCGTCTGGTCCGGGAGAGGCTTCCGGATGAAACTGCGCGCCGAAGAGCGGCCTTGAAATATGTATAATTCCTTCGTTGGTTCCGTCGTTGTCATTAACAAACCATTCCCGCCAGTCTTCCGGTAAAGTTTCTCCGTCAATTGCGTATCCGTGGTTTTGAGAAGTGATGTAAGTTTTTTTTGTCCCTGACTCATTCACCGGCTGGTTATGGCTTCGGTGACCATAATTTAATTTGTATGTATTGGCTCCGCAAGCCAATGCAAGTATTTGACAACCGAGGCAAATTCCTAAAACAGGTCTGTTCTGATGAATTAACTTCTTAGTGTTTTCGACTGTTCGTTTGCAGATCTTAGGATCTCCGGGACCATTTGAAATTATTACACCGTCAGATTCTTCACTTGAAAAATCAAAATCATAAGGAACACGGAGAACGGTAATATCTCTTCTTAAAAACGCCTGAAGAATATTGTTCTTCACTCCGCAATCTACCAGAATTATTTTTTTATTTCCTTTTTGATATAGCTTCGGTTCTTTTATAGAAACTTCCGCAACTAAATTTTTCTTATTTGGATCTTCTACGGAAAATTCTTCGGTCGGCTCGTCATAAATAATCTTTCCGAGCATGGCGCCTTTCTCCCGTATTTTGCGCGTAAGTCTCCGCGTGTCGATACTAAAAATTCCCGGAATATCTTCCTCCGTCATCCATTGGTGAAGTGATTTAACAGCGCTCCAATGGGAATAATTTTTTGAATAGTCGGAAACTATTAATCCTCTTATTTGAATTTTTTCAGATTCAAAATTTTTTAATAATTCATTTTCGCGACTGTTATCTGGAACACCGTAATTCCCTACGAGAGGAAAAGTCATAACTAGAATTTGTCCGCAGTAAGATGGGTCGGACATAGTTTCCGGGTAACCGACCATCCCGGTGTTAAAAACAACTTCGCCATTCGTATTTTTTTTAGCGCCGAATGAGTATCCGTTAAAAATTGAATTATCTTCTAAGATTAATTTTGCGGGTATTTTTGATGTGTTCATTCTTAGGATTTTTGTGCGGAAAGATGGAAAGATAAAATGGGTAAGTCAAATTAAATTTTACAGATTAAAATAAATATTGCTGCCCAAATTAATTTTTAAATCATTTATTGTTTTGTTTTTCGCTCCTCAAAAGAATTTCCGTCGGGCAGGTGACGAAAATTTACGTAATGAAGCGTTAATGGATAAATAAAGTTTAAGGGCTTCCGCTATCTGCTCGGAGCTATGATATAGATCACTTTATAATCCCGATGGTTTACCGATGATATTATTGTGGTTCCCTTTTATTGTTTCATTTCCCTAAATGAAAACTAGGACGGAGAAATCCGTCCTTTTTTATTTTAAAATCAGTCGTTTTTAATTCTTTTGCGTTCATTATTTGCGACGCTCTTTTTAGGCGCCCTTACGTTCAGCTTTTCGTTTTTTAAAATTATTTACTATTTAACTCTGTTTAATATTAAATTTGTATCTTTAAATTTATATGTTTTGAAAAGATGAATTATAACTACCAAAAATCGAACAGATACTTTGCGCAATGCGCGGATGATATTAAAGATATTGTTGAGAGTGAACTATTAAATTTCGGCGCGGATGATATTAGCGAAGGCTACAAAGGAGTTTACTTTAACGGAACGAAAGAAGTTCTTTACCGTGTAAATTATAATACCGCTTTAATAAACCGCGTTCTCGCTCCCCTGTTTTCTTTCGATTGTCATTCGGAAGAATATCTATATAAAACGGCTTATAAAATTGAATGGGAAAAACTTTTCAATCTTAATCATACATTTGCAGTTTTCGCTTCGGTTCAGCAAAGCGCTATTAATCATTCCAAATTTGCCGCACTAAAATTGAAAGACGCGATTGTGGATAGATTCCGCGACAGGACGGGAAAACGTCCTTCGGTGGATACTAGAGATCCTGATGTCTGGCTTAATCTTCACATCGAAAATAATCACGCGGTAATCAGTCTGGATACTTCGGGAGGATCGCTTCACAGGCGAGGATACAGGAAAGAATCCGTTGAAGCTCCGATGATAGAAACACTTGCTGCCTCAATAATAAAGCTTTCCGAATGGAACGGTGAACAGCCTCTTTATGATCCTTTCTGCGGTTCGGGAACTCTGCTTTGCGAGGCTTATCTTCATATCACAAAAACACCGCCCGCTTTACTGCGAAATAAATTCGGATTGGAATTGATGCCGGACTTCGATAAAGAAGTTTGGAACGATGTAATAAATGAATCGAAAAAAAAGTGCGTAGAAATTGAGGATGGTCTAATTGCCGGCAGCGACGTTGCGAAACTTGCGGTAAAAAACGCCGCAATAAACTGCGCGCAAATCGATCATCAAAATAAAATACAAATACGGCAAACAAACATTTACGATATAAAAGAATTGAAAAACACAACCATTGTCTGCAATCCGCCTTACGGAATAAGGATGAAAAGAAATGTAGATCTTTCGGACTTCTACAAGAGTTTTGGAGATTTTTTAAAACAGAAATGCACCGGATCGGAGGCATACGTCTATTTCGGAGATCGCGGATATCTTAAAAAAATTGGTCTCCGGGCTAAATGGAAGCGTCCGCTTCAAAACGGCGGATTAGACGGACGCCTCGCAAAATTTGAACTCTACTAATTTATAATCCGAGTTTATCAATCACCCGGGAAACTCTTTCAGAATCGGCAAGTAGATCTTCTCCGCCGCAATCCCAGCAGACTTTTTCGTCCGCCAAGGTTAGCCCTTCGCATGTGTCGCAGACTTTCATTGAATCCGCGACAAGTTTCTTGTCGTTATCTTCCAACAAAGAATAATTTTTGTTTGACCCGAATTTATTAAAAACGCTCTCCTCAATTCTGGAATTAATATATTCGTTTCTTCCTGAAAAACGCTGCATAATAATCATTTTAAAACCTCAAAATAAAAAATCTTGTTTTACTATCGAAAAATAAAACCCGTAATTTATATTTATCTCTATTAATTCTTCCAATAAATTTGACAAATATAATTCAAGATTTAACAAAATAAAAGTAAAAAAGTTCTGGTTATAAAGTGATAAATTCTGTATAATTTTTAATACACCTAAATAAACTGATGGAATTTTATGGAATCCAAATCTTCTAAACCAATTGCGGTTTACGGCGCTATAGCCGCTAATTTTTTAATAGCCTGCGCTAAATTTTTTGCCTCGATAATGACCGGAAGTTCGGCAATGCTTTCCGAAGGAATTCACTCATTAGTAGATACGGGCAACGGAACTTTGCTTTTGGTTGGAATAAAAAGGGGCAAAAAACCTGCGGACGAAAACCATCCTTTCGGCCATGGCAAAGAACTCTATTTTTGGAGTTTAATTGTTGCGATTTTACTTTTCGGACTTGGCGGCGGAATGTCTTTCTACGAAGGAATAATACATATTCAACATCCGGCAAAACTCGGAGATCCGACATGGAATTACATTGTTTTAGCAATTGCATTTTTGGCTGAAGGAACCGCTTGGTTTGTGGCGATGAAAGAATTCAAAAAAGAAAAGGGAAATCAAAAATTCTGGTCGGCTTTTAAAGCAAGCAAAAATCCTTCCGTATTTACTATAATTGCAGAAGATACTGCCGCAACTTCGGGTGTTATTGTTGCCTTCTTAGGGGTCTATTTGGGGCATTATTATAACAATCCGATATTCGATGGAATTGCTTCAATAGTTATCGGATTAATTTTAGCAAGCGTCGCCATTTTTTTAATTATTGAAAGCAAAGGACTGCTGGTGGGCGAGAGCGCGGATAAAGAAACTTTAAGGAGCATAAAAGAAATTGCGGATAGAAATCCGGAGATAGCTCAAGTTTACGAAGTATTGACAATGCACTTTGGACCGAAACAAATATTGCTGAATATGAATATAAATTTTAAGGAAGAAACACCCGCGGCAAGAATTCCACTTATTATAGATGAACTTGAAAATGAAATCCGAAAGGCGAACCCGGAAATAAAAAGAATATTTGTAGAAGCGGAAGCGCTGCGTAAATAAAAAAAAGGAGAAAGCCGCCGAAATTCAGCTTTCTCCCAAGACCTTTTCATCCATTAAGGGAATAGATGTGACATCAACTTAAGGATTAAATTTATTTAGCGCCGTGACCAAGATCACACAAATGGTTTATTTTTGCAAAAACTGCTGATAACTTAAAATAATCTCAACTTTTGCCTACTAACTTTCTTTAAAGCTTCAAATTGATCAAAAAGTCCTAACCTTTGCGCAATTAGTGCAAGATTTAGCGACATCAATTTCATACTTTTCATTGCAACATTAATCAATTATAATAATTTTTTGGAGAATAAATGAAAAGATCAATATTTTTATCACTCTCAGCATCCTTATTTTTATTCCTGATAGGAAGCGTTACTTTTGCTCAGGAATGGACTGCTGAACAAAAAGAAGTTTGGGCCGGAGTAGAAAAGTACTGGCAAGCAGATACAGATGGCAACACACAAGAATTCTTGTCCTATTTTGATGAAAGCTATGCAGGATGGAATAATCAATCGAGAGTTCCTCAAAGTAAGGCAAATACACAGAAATGGATCCAGAATGATTCAAAAAACAACTCGACCGTTCTCCATACAATTACACCTTTAACAATTTGGGTAAAAGATAACTTTGCATATGTTCACTATACTTTTGCGCAGATTTCGAAAAATACCGAAAGCGGAAAGGAAACTCCCCGTACTGGTATATGGACGGATATACTAATGAAAAAAGATGGCAAATGGGTTCTCGTCGGAGATCATGGCGGAAGAACAATGAGCGGGAATAACTCTTCGAACTAATATTTAAGAGCTAATAAATTACTTACTCACCAAGTTTTAAAAGGGGACTTAAATAGGTCCCCTTTTATTTGACCACAATATTATTCTTTCCACAATTAACGGTTGTAAACTCTTCCCTTACCTTTATTCGTTTTATGGAATTGGATTTTCTCTTACCGGATCGTTCGTCGGTAAGGTAAATGTAACAGACCCCTTTGTTGAGTTTAACAGAAACATGTACCCTGCTATGTTTCGACACAGCAGACATAATCATATACTTACTTCTTAAGATTCTGACTCAACTGCGCACTATGAAAGTATTTTCTGACCTTAGATCTTAACATCACGTATATCTCTACACTTCGTATTTTCCTGCTCCAGGTTATACTAAAACTCTTCATATTACATAATATTGCTCGACTCCCCAACCGTCTATTTAACTTGTACTAGGTTCTTTAATGCGAATTTGCATTTTTATGTTCAGCTTGTTATATTGATATTAATTACATTAACATGAATTATAATTATGACGCGTAAATATAGTATGACTACCCGGTCAAAGCAGGCGGCCGAAACAAAGGATAATATTATTGCCACAACCGAGCAACTTCTTATTAATAAATCACTAAAGGAAATTAATCTAAAGACTATCGCCGAGGAAGCCGGGACAAGTGTTCAAACTCTACTAAGGCATTTTGAAAATAGAGAGGGTTGCCTGAATGCTGTCGCTTCTGTTGTTGCTGAACGAGTAGAAATACAACGGGGTAAAACAGACTATAAAAATATTGAATCGGCGATTTCTGATCTAGTTGATCATTATGAAACCGAAGGGACTCTTGTACTGAATCTTTTAGCGCAGGAAAAAAGCGGTGATATAATTGCATCTCAATTTACTCGAGATGGCAGAGCATTTCATAAGAATTGGGTCGAAAAATGCTTTGGTAAATATTTATCTAAAAAGAAAAAAGAAACCATAGATGAACTTGTTGTAGCTACCGATATTTATACATGGAAAATAGTTCGTTTAGATCTAAAACGAAATCAGAAGATTACAAAAAATATAATAACGGACATTACAAAGAAAATATTGGAGGTTTCATGAAAACCTTTTTAATATATACCTCGCCTGCACGCGGTCATCTTTATCCTATGATGGACATTGCCCTTGAATTGAAGAATGAGGGACATATAGTTTTCATTCAAACATTAGCAGAAGAAAGAGAAATAATAATAAGTGAGGGACTACAGCATCTGTCCATCTCATCCGATATAGAGGGATTACCCCTTGAAGATTATTACAAAAAGAATCCTGTATCTCAGATTAAATCGGCGTTTAATACCTGGCTTGCAAGGGCTCCTTATGAAATTGAAGATCTACAAAAGAGCTATAACCAAATTAATCCCGATATACTGATCATAGATGTAAACACATGGGGGGCAGGAGCTTTTGCGGAAGCCCAGAATAAACCGTGGGTTATGTTTATGCCGTACTGTCTACCTATTGCATCTCCGGATACACCGGCTTTCGGCCCGGGATTTAAACCACCTACTAATATATTTCATCGCCTCAGAGATATAATAGTAAATGGAATTGTGCAAAACGCAGTTAAAGGATACATTAAAAAGTTAAATGAGATACGAGCAAAGATGGAAGTTTCACCTCTGACAAGATATGAAGATATTTTTAATCATACTGACTTAGTACTGTATCGAACGGCTGAGCCTTTTGATTATCCAAGAAAGAATTGGCCAAGGAATATTCTTCCTATTGGACCCAGCTCTTGGGCTCCTCCAGCAAATGAACCTGAATGGATAGATGAATTCCCCTCTCCTCGAATTCTAATCTGTGTCTCGACGGAAAAGCAGGACGATGGTAAAATAATTGAAATAGCTTTGCAGACACTGGCTGACGAGAATTTTAGTCTGATAGTTACAACCGCCGCACTCGATCCACTGCAATTCAAAGCTCCTCACGACCGCGTAAAAATTACAAAATTCCTACCACATCCACAGATAATAGATAAAATGGATCTGATGGTTACCCATGGTGGAATGGGAGCTACACAACGCGCGTTGGCAGCAGGGATTCCAGTATGTGTTATTCCCTGTGGGCGCGATCAAAGTGAAACAGCCCGCAGAGTTGAGGTAAGCGGAGCAGGTACAATGATTCCTAAAAAAAAGTTGAATGAACAGCGATTACAGAAAGCTATCAAAAAAGCTCTGGAATGTAAATCTGGAGCTGAAAGAATTGCCCGTGCTTTTGCTAATGCTGGAGGCGCTAAGTTAGCTGTAAAAACGATGAACAATCTAAAATAAAAGCTTTTTGGTCTATTTCATTCCCGTCGATGAAAAATAAATTCTTTCAACTTCTCCAAAGAACTTTTACAATTTTTATTGTCAGGGATTACTTTATCTTCTTGACCTCTTAATTATTAAAGAGGTTATATGGCTTTTTGTTTTTGGTTTTCTGTTAAAAACTTGAGAATTATTTATTCAACTAAATCAACCTGCTAAGTTTCTCCTATGGATTTTATAACTTGAACCTTTTCTTTATCAAGTCCATCCAATTCATTTTCAAAAATGTATTTTTCTCTTAAAAGAATTCCAAAGACAACAATCAAAATAATATTTTTCATCAATTTCATCTCTTCGTTCTGTAAGAAAATTGTGCAATTCCCAAATATCTTCGTCAGATTGAATTTGAGTTGCCTTCTCAAAAACAGTTTTTTTGAGTTCTTCAATCTCACGTTTGTATATAACGACGTTGCCGATAAGCGGCGCCCCAGAACAGCGATGCCGCATATAAAACAACTGCCGAAAATTTAGCAAACTGTGGTTAACTTTCATCGTAAACGCAGTTTGCAACAATGTTATTTAATAAAAATACCTTTAATAAATTAGCCGAAACGTAACAACTAACTTTATATTATATAAAATGCCAAGTGCGCGAACGGCGTCCGCTTGATTGGCGGGTTATATGCGATTTATTCGATTTTAAGTTCATCGGGTATTTCATATAAGTGCATTGGAAATAAAATACTATTACTATTTCTTTCCTTTATTCTTTCTTCCCAATCTATCAGTAAAGCCAAATAAAATATTGCCGATTTTACAATCTTCAATAAATCAATCAATATATCTCTAAATTCCATTGTAGTTAGCATATCACTTTCTTTATATTTTTCGTCGGCTGGTGTAATTCTTCTAGGAGAAGCATAAATATGCAAGGACTTAAACTTATGCTCAAAAGAATTTCTTATTTCACTTTGTTTTTGGAAATAGCCATTCCTAAAATCATTTGCAAGATCAAGGATTGCAGAAATATAGGGATTTTGAATCGGCGTAAGTTTATTAAAAACGACATCTGAAAACAATGGCGATAGTTTATAAAAGTAGATTGAGTTTTCTTTTAATCCAAGGTTGAGATATTCGTTAAATACATATGCTATTTTATCAAGGATACTATACGAAATACGATAAGATACTCTAGCTTGTTCTAAATAAATATTATGTGCTGAATAATCGAGTGTGTCTAGCAGAACTACACCTTCGTCAAGAAATTTAATTTTAGGATCTTGATGAAATGATTGTGCGGCAAGATAACGTGCAAAAACGAATTCTTGTTTTATTTGGTTAAAGTAACTAGTAAATCTAAAATACTTATCGTCTTCACCGGTTTTAACAATCATTTTTCTTATTGTTAATGGGTCATACAAAGCCGCTTCGCATTTATGAGTATTGGAGATTGGATTAAGATATAGATTATGTGTGTTGCAAAATCTTTTATAATAATGCTCAAATTTATTGGAATCTTTTAATACATTTTTACAATCAGTGTTTTCATCCAAATTAACAACGTTAGGAAATATCTTCTTGATTCCATCCATTATCTCGGTAAAATAATTTTTGGGACCTACATCTAGTCCTATTCTAATCGCCTTTTTCAAATTGATATATGCTTCGTGAAGAAAAATTGCCTTTGCTTCCCCGTCAATTACAGAAGAAAATAAACTTTGAACATAACCCTTATTCCCAAGAGCCATTGAAAATTCTGGATTAATTGATATAGCGCGATTATAATATTGCAATGATTCAAGACTTCTTCCAAGCCGACCATTCAATAAATTTGCATAATTAGTAAGAATGGGCAAAATGAAATCATCAGTTTCGGGGATTTTCTCTATCAATGTTCTGTATAATCTTTTAGCTTCTTCTGCCCAATCATCTCCAACCGAATAATGTTGTTCAGAAGAGTGTTGTTTAATTTGAAGTAGATTTCCATAACCATTTGCAATGTTATAGCCAAAGTTTGAATATAATCTATGGTTGTGATTTAGTTTGCCAAAGATTCCTTTTGCATAACTAATACCTTCTTCAATTATTGATGAGTCCTTTATTGCACTTCCACAATCAATTGAAAAGCCAGAATAGTTTAGAATCAGGATAATCTCGGAATCTTTTCTTTTATCGCTTTTTTTTATTTCTGTGATTTCTGAAAATCTAGAGAAGCTATCTACGACGGTTGGTTTTAATAATTTTAGCCCTTCGATTGCTTTATCGTAATTAGCATCCCTTATGCAAAAATCAATGCCATCGAATATTTTATTTAAGTCAATACTCATCTATTTATCATAGCATATAACGGAGTTGCGGCTAACGCGCCGCCCATAACTGACGGGCAGGTTAGAACCACAACTGCCAATTGTTAAGCAAACTGTGCTTAACTTTCTCGTAAGCGCAGTTTGCAAAAATGTTATTTAGAACTACTACCTTGAACAAAATGCTGAACGAAAAACCAATGCCAAAACCTTAAAACCCCGCACCGATTAGGCGGTCGCTGTTGAGCCGCTGGTTATACAACCTTTAATAAAGATTACTTCTACCAAAAGAAACAGTTTCTATTATTATCGTAGAAATATCATCCTTGAGTTGTTTGTAAAATTCTAAAGCTTTATTGCCATTATATTTCAGACTATCATAAACAAACTTTACTTGAGTATTGCGGCTTTCTGGATATTTAAGTGCCTCATAAAATTTATTAACTGTAATATTATTATCTATGAAAAATGTTTTTAATGGTTCAATTAGTTTTATATTTGGCCCAACATATTTTTCAAGAATTCTAATCATTGTTATTTGATTTGGGAAATATTCCAAAAATATTTTATATAGGTTTTCTATTTTATGATTGTTTTCGATTGATTCATTATCTTTTAAGAAAACATATCCCTTAAGCAATAATTCCAGACCGTGATAAAAGTTGAAGAAAAAAGGTTCTGCAATTTTATAATCATTCCATTTTGTTTTTTCTTCAAACTCTTCAGGTGTTATTTGATAGTCAGTTAATATTACAATATTATTCCCTTGGCTAATTAACTCACCAGAAATAGTCTCAACTATTTGTAAATAATTAACAGCCATTTTTAGAAACATCAAACTTCTTACTTCCAAAATATTTTCATCCATTTTATCGGTTGTATAACGGCGTTGTGCTTAACCCGCAGCCCAGAACAAGACTGCCGAATGAAACTACAACTGCCGAAGATTTAGCAAACCGTGCTTACTTTCTTCGCAAGCACGGTTTGCAAGTTAATTAATTAAGTAAGAACACTTTGAATAAAATCTTTAACTAAAACACAATTTCAAAAATCTCAAGTTCACCGAACTAAAATGGCGGTCGGTGTTGAGGCGCGGGTTATACACTAGGTATATTATTATTAAAATATTTAATTTGATTTACTTGGTTAAAACTTT
>CAWGET010000006.1:670000-1148380 GCA_963821715.1 uncultured Melioribacteraceae bacterium | reverse complement strand
AATGATTTTGAAGGTTACAGAGTTTATCGTTCAACCGATCCGGCGTTTCAGGATATAGAAAGTATAACAAGTGGATTCGGAACACCGACCTTTAAAACTCCGCTTGCAATCTTCGATCTTGATAACGGAATAAATGGATTCCATCCTATCGATCTGGATGGGATAAAATATTATCTGGGAGATGATTCGGGAGTAAAACATTCCTTTGTGGATTCCACGGTACAGAACGGATTTACATATTACTATGCGGTTGTCTCATTCGACAGAGGATATGAATTTGGAGAAATAATTCCAGCTGAATCGCCTTTAAGTATTACTGTAAAGAGTGACGGAACTACCGTAACAAGTTCAAATGTGGTAGTGGTTACTTCTGGAGCTCCTGCCGCGGGATATGTTCCCGCAACACTCGGGGAAGTTGAAAGAGTAGAAGGAACTACCACGGCACAAATCGCTTACGATATAGTTGATCCGTTTGCATTAAAGGAAGGGCACACATATTATATTACTTTTGAAGATAAATACCTAAAAGCTGCTTCGTCTCCGCACACAATCGGATACGCTTACAACCAAATCCTTTACGTTGGTTGATTCAACTACAGGGGACGTCCTTATTTATCAAAGCAATAATTTAGATTCAGATTACGAGCAGCCATTAACAGATGGTTTCAGACTTCAGTTTTTTAACGAAGATCGAGTTTCCATTAATACTCAAAGATCGGGATGGTCCGATTCGACTATGGTCAATTTTGTTTTTGAAAAATTGGCCGCCGGAACAATTCAAGGCGAAAGAAGACCAAACGATTATCAAATTATATTTGATGATAATGTCGGTTTCGGAACTTCTACTCCAATAACTCTCGGATCTAATTCATTCCCGGCAAAGGATGTTAACTTTAAAGTTAAAAACTTGAGCAGCGGCGAATTTATTGATTTTGGTTTTATTGAACTTGATGAGGCAGACGGAGCGGGAAAATTATCTGTCAGCGGAGCAAGAAGAGATAGAATTGTATTCCTGGAACCGGACGCTGCAGGAGAGAATGTTTTTACCTGGTGGTTCTATTTCCCGAGCGGTTCGGAGGTTAATCCTAATTTCCGGGTTCCGGCGGGCGGCGATACAGCTAGTGTTTATTTGAACAAACCGTTTTTATCCGGCGATGTATTTTCGTTTACGGCGCAATCTCCATCGGTGGACAACAATCTTGCTAAAGCTGATCTGGAGATAAAATTAAAGTAGTGCCTAATCCTTATGTGGCAGAAGCAAAATGGGAACCAAGCAATCCGTTTACTTCAGGACGGGGACCAAGAGAAATTCATTTTACGCATCTGCCCGCTCAGTGTACAATTAGAATATTCACGGTCAGCGGCGAGCTGGTTAAAACAATTGAACATAATGAACCTCTTAACGATGGGACTGCAGATTGGGATATGCTGTCTAAAGATAATCTTCAAATAGCCTATGGCGTTTATGTTTATCATATTGAAGCTCCTGGCATAGGAGAGAAAATCGGTAAGTTTGCAGTTATCAAGTAAAGAAACTCTAAGCAAATTTTTGGGAGTTAAAAGTGTATAGAAAATTCAGATTTATTGTAATAATTTTAACGGTTTCGCTAAGCATAAGCGGTTATGCGCAGGAAACCGTTTCAAAAACCGGAACCACCGCCGCTAAGTTTCTCAGTATCGGAATAGGAGCTAAGGCAAACGGAATGGGCGGAGCTTACAGTTCAATTGCAGACGACGCAACCGCTCTTTACTGGAATCCTGCCGGTATAGCTAAAATAAACGAGTATCAAGCTTATTTTTCACATACAGCGCTTTTTGCAGATATTAATCTTAATTTTGTCGGTTTCGTTATTCCCGCAGGATCATTTGGAAATATCGTGTTCAGCATAAACACCTTGGATTACGGCGAAATGCTGCTGACAACAGAATTAAGCCCCGAAGGTACCGGCGAAACTTTCGGCGCCGGCAGTTACGCTTTCGGTCTTTCATTGGCCAGAAATATTACTGAGGATTTTGTGCTCGGCGTTACCGCAAAATATATTCGGGAAGATATTTTTAATTCAAGCGCTTCGGGCTTTGCATTCGATATCGGAACGATTTTCAATACTCCTTTTTACGGTGTAAAATTTGCGAGCAGCATTTCAAATTATGGACGAAATGAAAATGGAAGGCCAGGACCTTCTCCGCCAATACGATTCCGATCCTCAGAGTACGGGTAATAACGAATCCTTAGATGCTTATCTCGGAACTGACGATTTTAATCTTCCATTAAGACTTCAGATTGGATTATCGAGAGATTTTCAATTCTTAAATAATCAGAGATTTACAATTGCTTTGGACGCGGCTCATCCGAATGATAATAATCAATGGGTGAATGTAGGCGGTGAGCTGGCTCTTTTTAATGAGATGATATTTTTGAGAGGCGGTTATAAAACACTATTTTTAGATGATAGCCAGGAAGGACTCGCCCTCGGGTTTGGACTTAATTACGGTGGACTAGAATTCTTTAGAATAGCTTTTGATTATTCTTTCCAACAGAGTGAGTATCTGGAAGATGTTCATTCTTTTGGCGTGTCCTTAGGATTTTAAGTTGATTAAATTTAAGCTATATCATTTGAATAAAATGTTTCACATTCACTTAAGGAGGTAAAATGAAGAAACTACTTACAATCAGCACCGTTTTACGCTTTTATTATTGAACGCTGCTGCGTTTGCCCAATCCGACGTAACATTCAGTGTGGATATGGAGATCTATGATGCAAAAGATCTTTTTGACCCTGCAACTGATACCGTCTGGATAGCAGGCAGCATGAACGACTGGAATGCTAAAGGACATATTCGGACCGAAACTGACGAGGAGTATGTTTACGAAGTAACTCTTCCTCTTGAAGACGGCGAATATTTCTAGAAATTTACTTTTTCCGGACCAGGCAAAGACCTTCAATGGGAAGATAGTAAATTTGAAGGTAACGACGGTAACAGACAAGTTGTTGTTGCGGGCTCAGCATTAACCGACGGAACGTTCTACTTCAATATGGGCGGCGAATATACTAGCGTAGAAACTCCTGTTGAGTTTAATGAAGATACGACTCTTCCAATTAATCAAGGGAATGTTACACCGGAAGAAACTTATGTTTTCGTTGCCGGAAATTTCTCCGATTGGGCGAATGCGGCAGTTCAGATGGAAGACCCTGATGGGGATTCTGTTTACACTGCCACTGTAGATACAATTACATCTGGAACTACTCTTTTTTACAAATTTATATACAGCGGAAGCGACGCTGCATCCGGAACATGGGAAGATAATCTTGCCGGTGACGATGTAGCCGGAAACGGAAATAGAGTTTACGGAGTTGTAGATGCTGATACCGGACTTACACGATTCTGGAACAATAGCAACCCTAACGTAGAATTAGCAAACGGAAACATTCTGTTTGGTCTCGATATGAGTGTAATGGAAGAAGCTGGAATTTTCGATCCTGTTACTGATTCGGTACAAATTCGCGGCGGGTTTAACGGATGGAATGACAGCAATCCTGATGATAGTCGTTTGAACCAGGATTTCCTCGATCCAGCTTCCTGGAATATTCAAGTTCCGTTTGTTCAAGCAGAAGTTGGCGCCATCCAGAATTTCAAATATTTTGTTTCTTTAGCCGATACAGGAGATATCTGGGAAGACGGGTATGAAAGACCGTTAAGCCAGGGCGGCGGAAACAGAGACGTTGCTTTTGAAGGCTCGGAAACTCAGGATGCCGGTGTTTCTTATTTTGACGATGTTCATCCTGATTGGGTTGTCCCGGAGGGAACAACACTTGAAGTAACTTTCAACGTCGATATGACTCCAGCAACAAACGCTAGTTTACAGGCAATTCCTTTCGATCCTGCGGAAGATAAAGTTTACTGGCTGCCTGAACAACCTGCCTTTACAAGAGTTATGGGATGGGTTGATTCCGACACAATGAGAGTTCTGGAATTAACTGATTCTGATGGAGATATGGTTTACTCAGGAAGTCTTATGGTTGATGGGCCTGCCTGGAACGCTTTTGAATACAGATATTCTTTCTACGATGAAAGTGAAGGAACCTTCACGCAGGAACCCAGCGGATTTGAAGATTTCGCTTACAGAGTAAGATATGCTTCAATGACTGCAGCGAGAACATTCAATTCCCCGTATAATATGCCTCAGGATTCCTGGACAAATGAAGAAGATAAATCAGCCGAAAGCGAAGACCAGCCGGAAGGTTGGGTTAATTCGGTTAAGGACCTGGATGTAATTGCCAATAAATTTGAATTGGCTCAGAATTATCCAAATCCTTTTAATCCTTCGACCATAATCAGATTTGCAATTCCTAAGGCAAGCAAGGTTTCTATGAAGGTATACAACCTTCTTGGACAGGAAATTGCTACTCTGGTAAATCAGGAAATGAAAGCCGGATCTTATGAAATTAATTTCAAAGCTTCGCAGCTTGCCAGCGGTATTTACTTCTACTCCATCGAAGCAGGAAACTATAGCGCAACAAAGAAAATGATGCTGTTGAAGTAATTTGCAGTTGATCTATTTTTTACGAAAGCCGGATTGAATAAATCCGGCTTTTTTTATGCGCCAAAATTATTTATTTAGGAAGGTGCTTGCCTTTCCCGCAATGATATAAAATTTTTGTGAAAAATTGAATGTTTCAATCCGCACAATACTCGATCTTTCATCAACGTTCCATCTCTTTTAATTTTCCAACTCTGCTTTGAAATGAATTTGCCCGCGGATAATCCGGTTTAACATCAATAGTTTTGTTTATATATTTTATCGCTTCATCAATTTTTTCCTGCTTCGCTAAAGCACCGCTCAGATTATAAAGCGTCTGCGGATCATTAGCATCGTAAGAAAAGACTTTCCTTCAAATATTTTTCAGCTTCCGAATAATCTCTTTTTTGAAAGATCAATTATTCCGATCCACTTAGTGGTTAAATAATCCGGCTCAATTTTATATCGCCTTTTCAAATAAGGGTAAACTTCATCATACATTTCGCGTTTCAACAATTCTTCGATCGCCAAATCGAGATGCTGAGTGAGGTACGGATACTGCGAATCGAGAACATTGATAATTGAGAGAAATGAGGAAATATTGTTTCTCTTCAAATACCAATTTGCGGCTTTCATTTCTGCGGTTTTCCAATCTATCTGATCTGAAACCACTTGAGCTGCGATTGAATCGATGTAATTATTTATGACGAATAATTGATTGACCGGAGTTTTATCTTCCGGTTGTGTGAAGGGCCAATCGTTTTTTAAATATTTAATTCTAAAATCCGAAATTGTCGAATCGAGTTGTGAAAAAACAAACTCTGCTCTTGTTAACGAATCCTGTTTCGAATCGGATAAATCGAGCGGCGGCGTTTTAGGCAGAAGGCTTTCCCGCTCCATCAAGTCAAAATAGAAATCACCAATTAATTGATAGCCGTTGAGAGTAAGATGAATATGATCGGCCATCAATTCATCTCCTACAATATTATCTTTGCTGATTTGATTAATCCGTTCATCAATGGGAACGGTGGGAAGATTAAACTCAACGCTTAAATCGCTGATTATTTTATTGATTCTTTCCGGAGCGCGGAAGCGGAGAGCGTCCAAATCTTTCGCATATCTGAATAATGAATCAGCAATCAACAAATTGCGGAATTTCAATTCGGCTTCGGCGTTTTCGTAAACAGTTTCTGCCGGAGGAAACTTTGGCTGAGTAACAGAAGTGAACGGAGGCTGATCTTTTAAATTACTCGTCAAAGTTCCGAAGACAAGAGGAATATTATTTTCCGCAGCCATCGAGGCGACGTCGCGCATATTTAATTCAAATTGTTTTAAGCCTTCAAAATATTTTTCTGATTCGAAAGGGATAGTTTGCTCGCGAGCAATCCGCGGCATCAAAATTCCCTGTTGCGGTTTATTATCCGCAAATACGCTTCCGGTTTTCTGAATAAAATTTCTTATTAGTTGAACCGTTCTGAAGTTGTTCAAATAAAGAATACTATTTACAACGGTTCTGTTCGAGCCGAGCGATTCAAGAGATCCGGCTCCGAGCGCTCCGTAATATTCGTTATGTCCGGCGTAAATTAAAATTAAATCCGGCTGCTGTTCAATAACTCCCGGCATAAAATCACGAATCGTGTAGCTGTTAATTGCCGTCATACTTAAATTTACGACTTCAATTTTGGATTCGGGATAAATCAACTCCAATCTTTTTTGAAGATAGCGCGAGAAAGAGCCAAGCGGCATATACGGATAACCGGCTGCCGAACTTCCGCCCAAAACAAAAACACGGAACGCGTTCTCTTTTTTTACTTTATCGAATACATCCTGGATTGAATTTGGAGAAGCCTTTGTAGCGAAGAAATATTTTTTCGCAACATCCGGATTAAGCATCAATTTGTCTTCGGTAACGGAAATCCATTGTTCGGTATTGTAGCCGTAGCCGAAAACGCGCAGACCGATTTCGAGCAAAACAAAAAAGAAAATTGGAATTAAGATCAGAACAAGGTAAAAATAAAAAGGGGACTTTTTCTTTTTGGAAGAAGAAGCCTTATACAGTTTAATATACTCCTCAATCTGATTTTCGTCCACGCCAAGAACCTTTGACATTTCTGCAATGCTGATACGATTCTTATTTTTATCGATCCAATTTTTTTGTTTTGATGTGAAACTCAATACGGCTCCTGAATTCAAAAGTAATATAATCTTATAATTTACAAAAAATTATGATGTAACATAGCGGCTGTAGAGACGTATCTTGCTGTGATTCTACAAAACGATTAATTCCTTTGAATGCAATTCCTTAATCTACTTGTAATTAAAAACGTATTAAATTATTTTTGATTTTAAATATAATTGAAATAAAAGAATGAACATTTTAGGAATTTCGGCTTTTTATCATGACAGCGCCGCTTGTCTTGTGAGTGACGGAGAAATTATTTCCGCTGCTCAGGAAGAAAGATTTACGCGGAAAAAGCATGATTTCAATTTTCCTAAAAACGCAGTTAAATTTTGCATTGATTACGCGGATCTAAAAATTGAAGATGTTGATATTCTCGCGTTCTACGATAAGCCTTTTCTAAAATTTGAACGTCTGTTAGAATCATATTTAGAGTATGCGCCGAAAGGAATAAAATCTTTTTTCAAAGCAATGCCTCTCTGGATAAATCAAAAACTTTGGATTAAAGATCTTCTAAAAAAAGAATTAGATTTTGATGGGAAGGTGATCTTCCCCGAGCATCACGAATCTCACGCAGCTTCTGCATTTTTCCCGTCGCCATTTAACGACGCCGCTTTTTTGACGATCGACGGAGTTGGCGAATGGACGACAACAAGTTTCGGTATCGGAGAAAAAAACCAGGTAGAAATATTAGCCGATATAAAATTTCCGCATTCGCTCGGCATGCTCTATTCGGCTTTCACATATTTTACTGGCTTCAGAGTCAATTCCGGCGAATATAAAGTTATGGGTCTGGCGCCTTACGGAGAGCCGAAATACGTTGATATAATTAAAGATAATTTGATTGACATAAAAGACGACGGTTCGTTCCGGCTGAATATGGAATATTTCGATTATGTTGCCGGACTAAAAATGACGAACGGAAAGTTCGCAAAATTATTCGGAGGAGCTCCGAGGAAACCGGAATCGAAATTGACGCAGCGCGAAATGGATTTGGCGAGATCAGTCCAGGAAATTACGGACGAAATAATGCTGAAGATTAGCCGGAACGTGAGAAAGGAAACCGGAAAGAAAAATCTTTGTCTGGCCGGCGGAGTAGCACTTAACTGCGTGGCCAACGGGAAAATTCTGCGCGAAGGAATTTTCGACGATATCTGGATTCAGCCTGCTGCTGGAGACGCCGGCGGAGCTTTGGGAGCTGCGTTGTTCGGATGGTATCAATATTTGGATAATCCGAGAGAAAATTCTTCCGGCAAAGATTTGCAAAAAGGATCTTATCTAGGCGCCGAATACACGGATAAAGCGATTGAAAAATTTTTAAGCGATCATAAAATTCATCATAAAAAATTTGACGAAGAAGAATTGATGCGGAAAGCTGCCGGACTAATTGACGCCGGAAATGTGATTGGGTGGTTCCGCGGGAGGATGGAATTTGGTCCGAGGGCGCTTGGCGCAAGGTCCATCATCGGCGATGCTCGTTCACCCGAAATGCAGAAGAAGATGAATTTAAAAATAAAATACCGCGAAAGTTTTCGTCCTTTTGCGCCATCAGTGATAGAAGAAAAAGTAGAAGAATATTTTGAGATCGATCGTCCGAGTCCGTATATGCTTTTGGTTGCCGATGTAAAAGAGGAGCGGCGGAAACCGATGAGCGAGGAAGAAGAAAATTTATTCGGGATAGAAAAATTAAATTTGCTAAGGTCGGATATTCCCGCGATAACGCATGTCGATTATTCCGCGCGCTTGCAGACCGTAAACGCCGGGACGAATCCGGACTATCATAAATTGATTTCTGAATTTGAAAAACTGAGCGGAACGGCGGTAATTGTGAACACATCCTTCAATGTGCGTGGCGAACCGATTGTTGAATCGCCCGAAGACGCGTACAAATGTTTTATGCGGACAGAAATGGATTATCTTGTGATTGGAAATTTTTTACTAGAAAAAGAGAATCAGGATAAAACTAAAATTGAAACCGCAGCCGAAGAATTTGAGCTTGACTGATGCTTTGGGATGAAATCAAAAATATTGACAGCGGCAAAAAGGAAATAAAGAAATTTGCCTACACTGTGGGTGCTGTTTTGATATTGATCGGCGCTGCACTTCTCTTTTTTGATAAAACATCCTGGACGATTTTTGCATCGATCGGTGGACTTCTAATTGCGCTGGGTCTTACCGTTCCTGAACTACTGAAACCGGTGCAGAAAGTATGGATGGCTTTGGCTTTAGTGATGGGATTTTTTATGTCCCGTGTAATTCTGGCGTTGGTATTTTATATTGTTTTAACCCCGATCAGTTTTATTGCCAAACTATTTAGCAAAAGATTTTTGGAATTGAAAATTGATAGGAACCGGCAAAGCTATTGGAACTATCGGGAAAGAATTAAGTATAATCCAAAAAATTCGGAAAGACAATTTTGAGTAAACTATCTACACTATCGGAACTCTGGCTTTTTTTACGCGAGAGAAAAAAATTTTGGCTGATGCCGATTGTAATAATTCTTGTTTTGCTGGGCGGACTAATAGTTTTAACTCAAGGTTCAGCGCTGGCTCCATTTATCTACGCCATTTTTTAAATTGGAGATTTAGATAAAAAATTATTATAATTAAGGCTTAGAAATTTTTAATCGATACATGCGATTAAAAAAGAATATACGGAGTCCCGCATACGGGATAAAAGTTGGTAGAGCTTCCGCTTTGCGGGATGAAGGTTGCTTGTTCCGCGCAGCGGAAAATGCTAAAGATGATTTTATGCATTATGTTTATATCTTAATAAGTAAGTTTAAAAATCGAACTTATATAGGATGTACAAAAAATCTATCAAGACGATTGAGCGAACATAATAATGGAAAAGTCAGATCGACAAAAGCTTTTATGCCTTGGGAAATTGCATACTTCGAAGAAATTGAAAATAGAGAAGAAGCTTTCAGAAGAGAGAAAGAGATTAAATCTTACAAAGGCAATATTAAATTTCGGAATTTGTTAAGATTGAATAATTGATTTAATTGCCATATATGATAAAAATTTTTCTCAGAGATCCCGCTTTGCGGGATGAAGGTTGCCTGTTCCGCGCAGCGGAAAATGCACTGGTCTTGAAAAGTTATACGTTTATATTTACGGAGAGTTGGCAGAGTGGTTGAATGCACTGGTCTTGAAAACCAGCAAGGGTGCAAGCCCTTCCGGGGTTCGAATCCCTGACTCTCCGCTCTAAATTTAAAAGCTCGCGTATTGCGATTATAAGCTATTTATGAGCATTGTAGAAGCTCTTATCTCCTCCAGGTATTTTGTTTTTTTCTGAAGTGCTGCAATTTCTTCATTTGTCGCAATCGCTCCTGCTTTTTTAGTTGCAGCTAACTTTCCGCGAGACTCTTCTAGCCCTTCAGTCTCTTTTTGAGATTATAAATGGTGTGAATTATTTTCTCGGTCTCAGCAATTCCTCCTCCGGCATTCAACAACTGTCAGGAATAAAAACGATATTGTTGTGTTCTGACAATGAAGGCTGGTAGCCGCCGACACCAAGGCGACCGTTAATAGCCTCTAATGCACAGTAATTCTTTTAAACTCTTTTCCCGATCTTTTTAAATATCCGGAGCAGTCTTAATGGGAAGCACCTATCTAAAATATATCGTAATAAACATAAGGTCCCGCAAATACGTCTATTATTAGGTAACCAGACTGTTTTTAACCATCAATTAACTATTTAGGAGGACAGGGTAATGGATTTAACTTTCTAAACTATTTTATAGCTTCTTCAAAAAAATGGATTTTTTATAGTTTTTATTTGCCCTGCTCCATAAATTTAAGCAGAAAATTTTTCCATGAATTGTAAATTTTGTTGTATTGTTCTTGGAGTTGATTATTTACTTTAAAACTTTTGACCTTTAGAAGATTTTGGAATGCAGCATCGAATCCGTCGTAATAACTGACTCCTATTCCCGCTCCTCTTGCGGCTCCCTGCGCTCCATCAGTATTGAATACTTCTATATTTACATTACAAATATTTGAAAACATCTGAGAAAATTCCTCACTGAGAAATAAATTTGCGGTTCCGACTTTTACTACATATACTTTCATTCCGCTTTCCTCCATTATCTCTAACCCATATCGGAATGCAAATGCAATACCTTCAAGTGAGGATCGGATTAGATGATTTTTAGTATGAAGGTTAAGATCAATTCCAATAATATTACAACCTATGTTTTCATTATTCAAAGTTCTTTCAGCCCCATTGCCAAATGGTAGAACAAATAATCCATTTGAACCCGCTGCTACTTTTGCAGATAGAGAATTTAAATCTTCATACGAATAATTATTTGAGAATAATTCCTGTTTTAACCATCTATACAAACTTGCAGTTCCATTGATGCAGAGCAGAACACCCTTATTTTGGTTGTCCTTTGAATAATTAACATGTGCAAAAGAATTTATCCTGGAAAATTCATCAATTACGTTCTTTTTCGTAATACCGTAAATGACTCCGGAGGTTCCTGCTGTTGCGGCTATCTCACCTTCTTTAAGAACATTTAATGAGAGTGCGTTATTGGGCTGATCGCCGGCGCGATAAGAAATTGGTACCCCGGCTTGTAGCCCAAGTTTGTCAGCCGCTGACTTGGTTAATAATCCTTGGTTTCCGAATGTGGGTGTTAATTCCGGAATGAATTCTTTATCAATATCTAGAGCTTCAAGTAACTCATAAGCCGGTTTTTGTTTTTCAAAGTTCCAAAGAATAGCTTCGCTTAGACCCGAAATAGTAGTAGATATTTTGCCGGTTAACTTCATTGCGATATAATCTCCCGGTAACATAAACTTATATATCTTGCTGTAAATTTCAGGGTGATTTCCCTTTAGCCATTTTAATTTAGATACTGTAAAGTTTCCGGGCAAATTTAGATAATTCTTGAAAGAATGCTTCACCCCGATCTTTTCTTCAATTTTCTTGCCTGTTGCCACAGCCCGGCTGTCGCACCATATAATAGATTTATAAAGAACTTCTTGATTTTGATCGACCACTACAAGTCCATGCATCTGGTAAGAAATGCCTATTCCATGAACTTTATAATCATATATATTTGCTTTTTTGGATATTTCTTGTGTGGCTATAATTAAGTGTTTCCACCATATTTCTGGTGTTTGTTCCGCCCAACCAAGTCGCGGGGCTTCTATTTCTAACTCATTTTTTGGAGAAAATGCAGAAGCAATAAGTTCACCAGAATCGGCATCTATTAGGGAAACTTTGATTGAAGAACTGCCAATGTCATATCCAATTAGAAAGTTTTTCATAAGATGTTCCGTATAATAAGGAAAAATATATATGATATTGATTAATAGTATCGATAAAGATATAAAAATAAATATAATATTTTAAGAATTGTACTGTTCTTTTTTGAAGGAAATTTTTTGAACAAATGAGCTTTTCTTCCTAACCACCAGTTATATATTACTTTATTTTGTCGCAGCGAGATAATTTTCGAAGGTCAACTAGTTTTTCCTTGACAAGAATATCTTATTGTAATATATTTGAATTCATAGCACAAAGGTTTGTGCAAATTAATCAAAAATTGAGCTGATTTGTCAATAACACTAAAAGATATTGCTCAAAAAACCAATTGTTCGGTTTCTACTGTTTCCCGAATTTTAAACCATAAAAGCAAACAGTTCCGCATCAGCAATGAGACCGAGAAACTTGTACTCGAAGCTGCAAAAGAATTAAAATACCGACCAAATGAACTCGCACGCGGATTAAGATTAAAGAAATCGCATACAATCGGCTTGGTAGTCCCCGATATTTCCAACCCGTTTTTCGCATACGTTACTCACGTAATTCAAAGACACGCTTACGAAGCCGGATATAGTCTGATAGTTTGTAACACTGATGAAGATATTAATCTGGAAATGGAACAAATCGAATTATTGAGAAGAAAAGGAGTTGACGGCTATATCATTCTTCCTGTCGGGACTAAGAAAGAACACATTTACGAACTGCTCGATCAGAACAAACCTTTTGTTCTTCTCGATAGATGTTTCGGCGATATGAATACAAATGCCGTTGTTGTTGATAATCAAAAGGGTTCTTACCAAGCTGTGAAACACCTTATAGATAATGGACATAAAAGGATTGCGATCATCCAAGGGCTTAAAAATACCTCCACAAGTAATGCACGCCTTTCGGGATATATTGACGCTTTAAAAGAAAATAAAATTAAAATAGATCCAAGGTTAATTGTCGGGAATGACTTTCGTAAAGAGAATGGTTACATCGAAACAAAGATATTGTTAAAGATGGATAATCCTCCGACGGCAATTTTCACAACCAGCGATTTGATCACTCTCGGAACACTTCAGGCTATTGAAGAAGAAAAGAAAAGTATTCCAAGGGACATTTCTCTGGTTGCATTTGATGATATAGATTATGCTCCCTTTCTGGTAGCGCCTTTAACTTCAGTAAGACAGCCGAGGGATATGATGGGGCAGATGGCAGTAAAACTTTTAATTGATGATATTAAATCGAAAGGAATGCGAAAGAAGGAAAGAATGGTCCTGGATCCGAAATTAATCTTAAGAAAATCTGTTTATAATTTGAAATCCGGGAAGGAAGAATTCTCAGCTGTTTACAGCGGTTATTAATTTACAAATTAGCACAAACGTTTGCGTTAACTAACCATAAAGGCATATAAGTTGAAAAAATTTACTACTTTTTTTCTGATTTTTATTCTTTCTTTAATTCTAATTACATGCGGCGGAAATGAAGACTCGGGTGATAAAACCGAAGTTGTGTTCTGGCACAGTTTTGTTTCTTCAACCATTCCTGCTTTAGATTCTTTAATTGAAGATTTTGAAGCCGAACACCCGGATATAAATATTAACGCACAGTACATTCCAACCGGCGATGCCTTAATTCAAAAATTAATCACTTCTATACAAAGTCAGACTGCTCCCGATATTTCCTGGCTTCACGCGGACTATATGGAAGATCTGGTCGAAGCAAATGCTATTTATAAAATGGAAGATTTTATTAAAGGAGAAAACGGAATATCGCAAGAAGATATGGATGATATATATCCGGCGCTTCTTCAATATGCTTCCTGGCAGGGGACTTTATACAGCATGCCGATGGAAGCGACAAACCTAGCGCTGTTATATAATAAAGATATGTTCCGTGAAGCAGGACTGGATCCTGAAAAACCTCCTGCAACTTGGAAAGAATTACACGAGTATGCAAAAAAATTAACCCTTGATAAAAATAAAGACGGAAAATTTGAACAAGTTGGAATGTTCATTCCTATTTATCCCGCTGCCGGTCCGAGAAATGGATGGATGGTTTGGCAATTCTTTCCATACTTATGGCAAGCCGGCGGATACAAAATAAACGAGGAACAGACAAAAGTTATTTATAATGAAGAACCGGGAGTTCAGGCATTAACTCTTTGGAAAAATATTTTTCGCGATTTAAAATTAAATGTATTCACCGCTGATTTTGATGTTGCGTTTGCATCGAAAAATCTTGCAATGGCGATGGATGGACCATGGAATATCCCCCGCTATAAAGATCTTCTCAAAAATCTGGACTGGGCTTACGCGCCTCTTCCAAAAGGTCCTGAAAAGAAAGCAACAATAGTAGGCGGAGAATATTTAGCTATCTTCAAACAGAGTGAAAATCCTGATGCAGCGTGGGAATTCATCAAATATATAATAAGTCCCGAAGTTCAGGCTAAGTGGGCGATGACATCCGGTTATCTTCCAATTCGCCATGCAGTTCTACAGGTTCCTGAATTCCAAAAGTATCTGGAAGAAAATCCGAACTTCAAAGTATTTGTAGATCAGATGGAATATTCTCAGGCTGAACGTCCGATAGATTACGGTGGTTTACAGATTGCACGGCACATAGCGGAAGCCATCGAAAAAGCAACTGTGGGAAATCAGGATGTAAGAAAAGCCTTAAACGAATCGGCAAAAAAATCTAATAAAGTATTAGACGAAGCAAACAAAAATAAAAATAAATGAAAAACAATCGGAAAGGATCCTCTCCAAAAGAGGAATCCGACATTAAAATAAAAAAGAAAAAACCCAGGCTGTACAAAAAAGGTGATTCTGCGAGTGCACTATTTTTCCTTTCACCGACGGTTATTATCTTTGCTACGTTCATACTTTTCCCGGTTATCTTTTCATTTTATTTAAGTTTCCAGCAATGGAATATGTTCAGCAGTGATGCGCAATATATCGGGTTAGAAAATTATTCAAGGCTTTTACAAAGTGAGGAGTTCTGGCAGGTTCTTAAAAATACTGCGATCTTTACATTCGGCACAGTTCCTTTGAATATGATACTTTCGCTTCTAATTGCTTCGGCTCTTCATAAAAAAATTAAGGGAAAGAAATTTTTGCGTACGGCATTTTTCGCGCCTGTAATTATTTCCCCGGTGGCCGCGGCGGTAATCTGGCGCTGGATTTACGATCCTAATTACGGACTATTAAATTATGCCATAAGTTTCTTTGGCGTTGACGCAATCAACTGGCTGAATGATCCCACTGCCGCAATGTTTGCGTTAATAATTATGGCAGTATGGAAGACCTTCGGAATTAATATGGTTCTTTTCGCTGCAGGGCTTCAGGGAATTCCGGACTCTTATTACGAAGCGGCAGAAATTGACGGCGCCGGAAAATGGGCAAAGTTTTGGCGAATTACCCTCCCGATGTTGAGTCCCACCACTTTCTTCATTTTAATTATGTCAATGATCTCATCTTTCCAGGTATTCGATTTAGTATACGTTTTAACATCCGGCGGTCCGTTGGGCAGCACGAAAGTTCTCGTCTTTTACGTATATGAATACGCATTTAAATTCTTCGAAATGGGATATGCATCGGCAGTTGCTTATTTCTTATTTGCAGTTCTAATCACGCTTACGATGATTCAAATAAAATATATGAAGTCAAGAATTCACGGTTCGTTCTGATGAAAAAAAGAAAAACTCTAAATATTTCGAAATCGGTAATTAAGCATGTTGTAATTTATATACTCGCTTTTATTACTCTAGCGCCTTTTATCTGGATGATCCTTACTTCAGTTAAAGATATGGGAGAGATTTTTGTTTATCCTCCAAAATTTCTTCCTTCCGAATTTCATTTCGAGAACTATAAAAAAGCATTTGAAGCGGCGCCTTTTGGAAGATATTATTTTAACTCGATTTTCGTAGCTGTAGCTGTAACTCTCGGTCAGCTTGTAACTTGTTCTATGGCTGCATTTGCTTTTGCCCGGCTGCGGTTCCCCGGAAGAAACGTTCTCTTCTATCTTTTCCTTGCTACAATGATGATTCCATATAATGTTACGATGATCCCGAGTTTTCTTGTTCTTTACTGGCTAGGATGGATAGATACTTATTACGCACTTATTGTTCCCGGTCTCGCATCAGCATTTGGTACCTTTTTACTGCGCCAGTTTTTTATAACAATTCCCAAAGAACTTGAAGAAGCTGCATACATCGACGGCGCCGGAAGGATGCAGGTTTTATGGAAAATTATCGTTCCGCTTGCAAAACCGGCATTGGCAACTCTGGCAATCTTCACTTTTATGGGCGTTTTCAATGATTTCATCTGGGCGTTGATTGTACTTAACTCGGAAGATATGCGCACCGTTCAGCTTGGACTGGCAATTTTCCGCGATAGATATTTAACACAGTGGGATCTGCTGATGGCTGGTTCTGTAACGGCTGTTCTGCCAATACTGGTTGTTTTCTTCTTCGCACAAAAATACTTTATAAAAGGTATAACTTTAAGTGGATTGAAAGAGTAAATGAAAAAGTCATTTGTAAAATATTTTCTTCCATTAATTCTTCTGCAGTTATCTGTAAAGGATAATTTCGCTCAGGAAGATATTCCAAGAAGAAGTTCGGGAGAAGTCGATTTTTATCTTGATGAAGCTTCTTTCTCAAATGAAGATAGAATTTATCAGGAATTTTATATATCCGTTTTTGCCGATCAATTAAAATTAACTAAACGGCTCAATAAACAATACTCCGATCTTACGTTTACAGCTGAAATTACAAGCGATGGTCAAACGGTAAAAAAAGAAAGCTGGACAACCGAGGCAGAGATAAAACAGGATTCTGAACAATTAAATAATCTTATTATTAAAGATATCTGGAAAACAAACCTGGAGCCGGGAGGTTATAAAATTTTGCTAACAGTCGAGGATAATTTTAGCGGAAAATCCGGCGAGATTTCTAAAAAATTCAAAGCTTCTTTTCCTGATGAACCAGATATATTTTTAAGTGATATTGAATTCGCGTCCGACTTAGTAAAAGATAATCGTGATTCGGAAATATTCAAAAAAGGAAATTTATCTGTAATTCCAAATCCTTCGCGCCAGTATGGTCTGCTGAATCCGCTGCTTTATTTTTATGTGGAAATTAATAATCCGGAAGAAAAGAAGAATTTGTTTTCGGCAAATTACCAAATCATCAATAATGAAAAAGAAATTGTAAAAGAATTTGACGAAGGTTCAATATCGGTTTCCGGTAGAACTGCGGGAATAGCTAGAGGATTTAATATTGCTTCGGTTCCTTCGGGAATTTATAAACTAAAAATAAACGTGACTGGAATTTCTTCTGCTGAATCTGATTCAGTTGAGCGCAATTTTGAAATTCTTCAGCTCGATTATTTAACACAAAAACCTGCATTAACCAAAGAACAGGAAGAATTATTTGGAGAGATAATTCGTCTTACTTCAAATAAGAAAGAATATGAACTATATCAAAAATTGAATACTAGCGCAAAAACAGAATTTATTGTTCAGTATTGGAGCAGAAATGAAAGCGGAACCGGAAATGAAAATCTGCTGGATCGTATAATTAGAAGATATCAATATGCAAACGAAAATTTTTCCTGGGGAAAAACCGAAGGATGGAAAACCGACCGAGGATTAATTTTGATAAAATACGGGATGCCTGATAATATCGAAAGATATCCTTCTGAGAGTTCAAGTAAACCTTATCAGATATGGAATTATCAAAAGCAGAGAGATTATTATTTTGTTTTCGGAGATCTAAGAAGTGACGGAAGATATACGCTTCTTCATTCTAATAAAGAAGGTGAAGTCAGCAATCCATTGTGGAAAGAAGAATTACAGAGAATGTAATTGGAAATCATTCTTAATAAAAGAGAAATTAAGATGAATAAAAATTTAATTAACGTGGTTATAGTTTTTCTAACAGTAATACCATTATTTATTTCCTGCTCGGAAGATGATAATGTTTTAGCACCATATTCAGGCGGACCTGAACTTTCATCAATCCTGGTCGAAGAATCTTCATTTAAACCAAACATAACCTGGGTGGGTGGTTATGCTGCAGTATTTGGTGTTAACCGCGGAACTGAGGCAAAACTTGATTCTTCCTTAGTATGGCTTGTAAAAGCTGAGGGAAACAATTTAGAATATCCATTGCTTTTCGGAGAAACTCCTTCC
Source organism: uncultured Melioribacteraceae bacterium (assembly GCA_963821715.1). Lineage (GTDB taxonomy): Bacteria > Bacteroidota > Ignavibacteria > Ignavibacteriales > Melioribacteraceae > CAWGET01. The sequence continues at coordinate 1,130,228 of CAWGET010000006.1, read as the reverse complement.
GGGGCTCAAAATTTAACTGCTCAATTTGGCGGAAATTCTATTGAAAAATTAAATGAAGATACGGATTACACATTCTGGGTTATGAAACAGGATGCATGGGACAAAGCTTCGAGCCAAACCGGGAAAATATTTATTGCAGATTCACTTATTGAATCGGGACAAGTCATAGTAAATGCAGATTCACTGTTTTTATCAACAAGTTTCTTCGCCAATTATTCCAAAAGCTTAGATGTATTTGTAAATATAGATGGAATAAGCACATTTGGACAATTGGGAATTATTTCCGTAGAAGAAACTAACAGCGGCCGACCCATTATTGATTGGACAATTACTCAGCCCGGCGTTGAAGATTCTGCTATTTCCGTAATTGGGATTTGCGAAGGATCTCAATATGATCCGGGAACGACTATCTGGGATGTCTATTCTGAATCGACCGAGAACGGTAACACTGTTTACGGCGCTGTCAATGTTATAAATTCACCGTTGAATGTTGGTGATACTATTCCACAGACAAGAGCATTTGTTCCGTTTGAACTTGAAGGTTTGGAAAGAGATAAAACATATTATATCTGGATTGCAAATGATTTATGGGACGGCGAAGGCAGACTTCGTTTTGCCGCCGGATATGCTTATGCAACTTTTAATACAAATTAAGAATTGAATTCCGGAGTAAAGTAATGAATTGGAAAAGATTCAAAATACTCACAATCAGCTCTTTATTTTTGGCTTCAAGTTTATATGCCGGACTACCGTCATTTTTTCCGTTTTCCGGTACAAAAACTTTTTCCCTCAACGGGATTTATGCAGCAGGTTCGGATGGAATCTCCAATCTGACAACAAATCCTGCAGGTATTGCATTCCTGAAAGGACGTTCATTCGAAATATCTATCTTTGATCGGCTTGGTCAGCAGGATTACATCGATGAAAACAATGATCTTTACAGATCGTTCAGAGACGATGATATAGGCGTGAGCCTTGGATTGTTCTGGAATTTGAGTGAAAATTTGACATTCGCAGTTGATTATAATTCGGCGTATCAATATAAAGTTAGTTATCCCTTTGCACTTTTTGTACAAGGAGATTCCAGCACAGCAGTTTTGGCTTTCGATCATTACAATGATTTTTCATTTAAGAATATTAATCCGACCGTTGGGATTAAATTCGGGAAAGTTGGAATAGGTGTTTCCGCAAATATTTATCAGGTAAATCATAAGTTATCATTTTACAGAGGAAATGCCGGCTGGGAATCAAAGGTCGGCGGAATTGCTGCATATCAGGTTAAGTATGGATTGGATAGTTGGGGATTCGGAGGAACAATAGGATTGCAGGCGGAACTTTCGGAAAAAATGAAATTCGGCGCATTTATTAAAAGTCCTGTAACTGCTTCATTGGAAGGAACTGCAGAAAGCAAATTGGTATCTGATCTTGATTCGCTCGATGCAAAAACTAATCTCTCTTCTGATTTTGAACTTCCCTGGAATTTCGGGATCGGAATTCTCTACAGCTTCAATAATAAATTACACTTAAACGTTGATGCGGCTTATTATTTATGGAGCGGTGTAAATGAAAATCAGCAGTACAAATTTGATAATCAAACCTGGAGCGGAAGATTTAAGGAAGTTGATTCTTTGTCGGGATATTCAGGAACAGATTTCCCGCTGAATTACGACAATTCTTTCAATATAGGGTTTGGCTTAGAATACATAACTGATTCGAATCTTTCTCTTCGTTTCGGTTATCGTTTTAGCAAAACTCAAAACAGCGCTTCAACTTACAGCATGCTTTACCCCCATGTTGATAATCATTGGATCTCATTCAGTGTAGGTTTTTGGTTTGAAGATTTATATATGGATGCAGGTCTGGCATATTCCAAAGGAATTGAAAAAACGATAAATGAAGAAGAAAATTTATTTCATTCAGGAAAATATTCGGGAGATACTTTTCTTCCCTCAGTTAATATTAAATATCTATTTTAAAAAAGTTGTAGTTCTTTAACTACATAAATCAACTCTTTCACAAAAAGGAGGTATAATATGGTCAAACTAAAATTACATATTGTTTGGCTGGTTTTACTGTTTTTAGCCGGGACTATTTTTTCACAAGATTTTGAACGTCAAGTATTGGAGGTTCCAAAAGTTGACTCCGGCGCAATAACCATTGACGGTGTTATGGATGAAGCCGAATGGGGAATTGCAGCGGAAGCTAATCTTATTACAAATACTGGATACAACATCTGGGCAAATAAATACTATAGGGAAGATCTCGCAGAGCCTGAGTACGATGAATTATACGGAAGAATGCTCTGGAATAAAGATACCCTTTATGTTTTTGTCCATATTGATGAATTCGTAAATGATTCAACAGATCTTTTCTTTGGGAAATGGTATGGAGACCAGCTTTTTGTTTCTATTTCGAATCGACTCGGAAATGAAATGATGGGATGGTATGACGGTAATTCATATGCCGCACCCGATGGTCCGTATCACTTCTGGATTCTTGGAGATCAGATAACTCTTAATGGCGGCGATACTACCTATATTCCCGAACAGTATCGCGGATGTCCGGGCGACTCTTCAATGGTTCTAAATGCTGAAGATTATGGTCGTTTTTCTGTTAATCTTAATGAAGAAACCGGAGTATGGGATGTTGAAATGGCTATTTACAATCCCAATGTGAATGCACAGGGAAGAGTAGGATTCAACATCGGCGGTAGTATGGGATCTACCGTCGCTAACGATCAAAATGGAGATGCATACGGATATTACACCTGGCAGCCAAACGTCCCTAACGATCCATGGGCTGCTCCTGCTGAAGCCGATCCAGGATTTTACAATTTAGCTTCATCATCTCATTGGGCAATTCTTGTGTTTACCCCTGGACCGGATGATATTGTAAGAGAGGAATTTGATGTTCCTATGGTCGATTCAGGAGCTGTTACAATAGACGGTATGATGGATGAAGAAGTCTGGAATAATGCAACAGATGTTAATCTTATTTCGAACACCGGATATAACATTTGGGCGAATAAATATTATAGGGAAGATCTTGCCGAGCCCGAATTTGATGAACTCTACGGAAAACTACTCTGGACCAAAGATACTCTTTTTGTTTTCATGGTAGTTGATGAATTCGTAAACGATTCAACAGATCTTTTTGGTGATGAGAAATGGATTGGAGATCAGTTGTTTGTTTCTGTTTCTAATCGTCTTGGTGTAAATATGATGGGCTGGTATGATGGAAATGGATACGCCGCTCCTGATGGTCCGTATCATTATTGGATTCTCCAAGAGAATGTAACTCTGAACGGCGGCGATACTACCTATGTTCCCGACCAATATAGAGGATGTCCTGATGATTCCCTCATGGTTCCTGATGTTACAAATTATGGAAGATTTGTTGCTACTACCGATGAAGCGACCGGATTGTGGAAAGTTGAAATGGCAATTTACAATCCTCATGTCGCTGCTCAGTCGGCTATAGCTTTTAATGTCGGAGGAAGTATGGGTTCAACACAGGCATTCGATCAATACGGAGATGCATACGGATATTACACCTGGCAGCCGAATGTTCCAAACGATCCTTGGGCTGCTCCTGCAGAAGCAGATCCGGGATTCTATAACTTAGCTAACTCTGATTACTGGGCAATGCTTAATTTCAAATCCGGTGTAACAAGTGTTGAAGATCCTAACACTGGTGGTCTTATTCCCGATAGATATGTATTAGACCAGAATTACCCAAATCCGTTCAACCCATCTACAACTATTAAATTCTCTGTGCCTCAGGCTTCCAAAGTAACCTTGAGAATTTATAATGTATTGGGACAAACAGCGGCTACATTGATTAACAATCAATTTATAACAGCCGGTGAACATTCAATTCAATGGAATGCATCTAGTTTCGCTACGGGAGTTTACTTCTACGAACTTCGTGCAGGTAATTCTGCAATAGCTAAGAAAATGTTGTTACTTAAATAGTTTATTCAAAGGTGCGGTATGAATAATGCCGCACCTCTAAATATTGATACAGGATATTATTTATGAAAGCTGCTTTACTTTACGGTCCACACGATTGGCGAATTGAAGATATTGAATCTCCTGAATATAGAGAAGATGAATTATTGGTAAAAATTAAAGCATGCGGAGTTTGTCATTCAGAACTTCATCAGTGGGAAAAGAAAATTCCCAATTTGGAATACCCACGGTTCATTGGTCACGAGGCTTCCGGAATTGTAATTAAAACAGGTAAAAAGATTAAGAAATTCAAAGTTGGAGATCGTGTCGCTTTGTGGATTTTCGGGAAAGGTTTTGCTGAAGAAGTAGCTGTAAAAGAAGAACAGGTTTTTCCGATCTCGAAAAAAATAACTTTCGAAGAAGCATTAGCCGAACCGATTTCCTGCACTACCAATGCTTTATTAAAGGCTGGTGTAAGATTATCTGATACTGTAGCACTTGTTGGAGTCGGTTTTATGGGTTTGATTCTGTTGCAGCAATTAAAGCACCAGGGTGTTTCAAAAATTATAGCTATTGATGTAAGAGATGAAGCGCTGGAACAGGCAAAAAAGATGGGCGCTGATATTGTATTAAATCCGCAAAAAGTAAAATTGGAAAAAGAAATTAAAAGACTTTCTGATGATGAGGGAGTTGATGTAGCTTTTGAAGTCGGCGGAGTTCAGGCTACATTGGATTTAGTTCCGAAAATTACAAGAATGGAAGGTAAAGTTGTTATTTTCGGATTCCATCCCGGCAAAAGAGTTATTAAAGATTTGGGATTTTGGAATTGGATGGCTTTCGATATAGTTAATGCACATTTCAGAGATATGAGAACTATTCTTGATGGATCAAGAAGAGGGATGGAAATGGTGAATTCCGGAAAAATAAAAATGAAGCCGCTCGTTACACACAAATATAAATTAGAACAAATAGAAGAAGCGTTCACAGCTGCAAAGGAAAAGCCTGAAGGTTTTATTAAAGCAGTTGTTACGCTGAATTGATAAATAATAATAAATAATTATTTAGGAATGCCGCAATGAAGATTAAAAGAAAATATTACTATCGCTTAATAATTTCTTGCGTGATTCTCTTTTTTATTTCAATTATAAATATAACGGCTGCCGACGGAGGCAAAATAACCGGCAAAATTGTCGATGCAGAATCAGGACTTCCTTTACCCGGAGTTAATGTTCTAATCGAAGAATTAAGCCTTGGGGCAGCTTCGGACATAAATGGCGATTACTATATACTAAATGTTCCTCCCGGAAATTATGATCTTAGAGCGTCAATGGTGGGCTATAAAACTGTGATAGTACAGGCTGTAAGTGTTAGTATCAATCATACAACAAGTGTTAATATTAAATTAGAACCAACTTTCATCGAAGTCGGTGAAGATGTAGTTATAGTCGCTGAAAGACCACTGGTAGAACAGGATCAAACTTCTACGAGGCATTTTGTAAATGCGAAGGAAATTGCATCAAGACCTGCAGAACAATTATCGCAAATTTTAACAACCCTACCGGGAATAGATCAGGGCGCAGGTGGCGAATTGCTTGTAAGAAGAGGAAGTCTGGACCAGGTGGCGTTTTTAATAGACGGTATCCGTGCAAGAAATCCTCTTGATTTCGAACCTTATACCAATATTAATCTTACTTCAATACAAGAATTAGAAATAATTACCGGCGGTTTTAATGCAGAATATGGAGAAGCCCGTTCGGGAGTTTTCAATATTGTTACTAAAGATGGTACAAATAATATAAATTTTTATGCTGAAGGTAGATATACGCCACCCGGACTTAAACATTGGGGAACTGCGTTTTACGATTATTCTACTGAAAGATATTGGGAGAATACGCATGCAAGGCATCTTCAATGGTGGATAGATAATCCCGATCAATGGGTAGATCCAAAAGGCGTTTCAGGAAATGATCCGAATACGTCCTGGACTCCGCAGGAAGCCTATCAGGATTATATCAATACTCATCAGCCATTAAATGATTATACCAACCAAGCGAGTTATCAAACCGAAATATCAATCGGAGGCCCGGCGCTTATAAATAACCTTTACTTTTTTGTATCGGGAAAATTTAGATCTCAGCCGCCAATTACAGGAAATAGTTACAGAAGCGAAGGAACCTGGGTTGACGGTTCAGCTAAACTTACATACCGATTGAGCAGCAAATTTAAATTAATGTTTTCAGGATTTTACGGAGAAGCAAATACAAATCCTGGAATGGACTATATGAACGCCGGATGGGTTTTTGGTCATGGTTTGGAAAATAAATACGCTTATTACGATTTTGAAGGCTATCCCGAAAGCGAAATTAACGGACTGACGCTTCAATTTACTCACGTATTGAGTTCGAGTACTTTTTACGAAATAAAATTAAACAGAGTTTTCAGGTATAGAAGCCGTTCAATTTTTCCTGACGATGAAAACGGCTGGGAAGAAGGTGTTCCGCAGTTTGACAGACTTCGCGCTTATGATGAAAATGGCAACCCAATTCCGGGTGGTTTTAGCAATTTGATTGGTTTCCACACAACAGGATATTATTACAGAGGTGAAGACAGAAACACCGATTGGACTTTGTCATTCGATTACACGAGCCAGTTCAGCAAAAGCTGGCAGTTCAAAGGCGGCGCCGATCTGACTTATTATGTGCTGGACAGATTCCAGGAAGCAAAAGCTTTTACAGCAATAGAAGACAAAGTATATAATCCTTTTGAAGGAAACGTATATGCTCAAAGTAAACTGGAGTTTGAAGGGTTGATAATGAATCTCGGACTCAGATATGATTTCTACAATCCTAATGACAGAAAGTACATTGATGTGTATGATCCTCTTGATGTTTATACCGCTTCCCGAGAAGGTAGATCTCCGAATCCTGTTACAGTGAAAACCGAAACATTCGGGCAATTGTCGCCGAGACTTGGAATATCGCATCCGATCTCTGAAAATACCGTTCTCCATTTTAGTTATGGGCATTTCTTCCAAAGAGCAGCATTTGGAAATTACGGAGAAGGAACCGGAGGCGACGCCGAAGATCAAATGGTTTCCGGAATATTGAATACTTATATAGCTAATCCCGATGCCGTATATCCGGCTCCATATAACTTAGGCAACAGAGATCTGAAGCCGAGAAAAACTGTCGCCTACGAATTGGGAATTGAGCATAATATCGGTGGAATTGTAACAGACATTACTGCTTATTACAAAGATATTACAAATACAATCAGACCAATTACTGTAATTACAAGAACCGGTGGAAGATACCTTACCACAGGCAACGGTGATTATGGAGACGCAAAAGGTATAGAAGTTTCGATAAGAAGACCTTTAAGAGGGATTTGGGGCGGATATTTAAATTATTCCTGGAGCACAGGAATTTTCGGAAGATCGGGCGATCCGGATGTGATAGCACCGCCGGAATCAAATATTCAAGTTAGCAGAGTCCAGGACATCGGCGACTTCATCCTTTATGATCCGTCAAGATTGAAATTTGGATTGACCTTATTGACTCCAACTGATCTTACATTCTTTATGGGAGTTTTTGCAAATATACAAATTGCTTTGGATTACCAGGTTTATTATCCTCACGATAAAATATCCAGTCATGTGTTTTCAGAAGCCGGAACTCAATTCATTCGCACAGCGGATAAAAATGCTGATTTAAGAATAAGAAAAGATCTCGATTTTGGATTTCTAAAACCAGCAATTTTTGTTGAAGTGAGAAATCTTTTTAATGATACATGGACTAACATTGACGCTGTTAAATCTGCTTCACCGGAAGACAGAGTTAGATTTATAAATTCGAGATTTAATGATTATCCCGAGACCAAAACAAATGGAGCTCCTTTTCCCGATGTAATTAAATACAGGAATTTACCCAGGACAATAACTTTTGGTTTTGCAATACAATTTTAAAAGAAAAATAAAGCGTAGCTAAGATGAAAAAATATTTAATTATAGTTTTTGTAGCGCTGGTCTTTTCAGAAATTTTCCCTCAGGAAATATCAACGACTCATACAAGAGGAAAACTCTGGGAAACATTATATAACTTCGGCTATATAGGCGATCCCGGTGCATGGGATTACCTTCAGGTAACAGGTATCGGGTTTTATCCGGGATTCCCAGGGTATGAATTTCCGACCGATGAATTTCAAGCTAATGGATTTATAACAGACGCTAATTTTCATAACTTCAGAACCGGACCTTGGATAATTGTAAAAGATGCCCAAACTCTTGTTCCACCGGCATTTACGCCGGAACAAAAAGATTACCTACTTTACCACGCTTCTCTTGCTACAGGAGATATGGGTGTTCTTCAAAATATTCCTCCATTCCAGCGAACCGAAAATTATGTGGAGAATTCCGATTTTGATCCTTTATTCCCGGAAGAAGTTAATTATACGCAGTTTCATACTGCTACAGGAATAACAGTAAAGCAAAGATCTATGGCTTGGAGTTTCCCGGGTTATGATGATTTCATCATCTACGATTATGTTTACAAAAATACAGGCAAAATTGCTTTGCCCTCGGTAAACCGGGTAGAAGAACTGCAGCAGACTCTCGAAGAAGTTTGGATTGTTTTCCACAGCGGGCTGCAGGTTTCCACAAAAGGAGTAATAAATTTTCACTACGATTCCGATTTTCTATCCTCCACAGCTCCGGCAGGATCTTTTGGTTGGCATCCCGGAGGAGGATATTCAGATTATTATGCTGTCGAAAATCAGCAGAATGACGGGAAAGGACTTTATTATTACAGTCGTGATTTTAACGGAGGACGCGAACCTAAACCATGGGATCAGCATGGCATAAAAAATAATTGGAGAGAATTATTAAAAGTCCGCCCGGAATGGGAACCGGAACTTCAGGATCCTTCTGCATTTGGATTCGCATTTTTATACCGCACACCGCCGCAGGGCTCAAGTGGAAATCCTTTTGATGCAGACCCGACTCATTTTAATATTTACAGTGATGAAGGTGATAAATTTAATGGGAAGACGGTTGATTTTGAAGGATTCGGTTTAACAACATTTAGTATGGAAGAAATTTATCAATTTGCAACTCACGATTATCTTCCTACAAACAATGGTAAAAACTATAATTGGTATACAAGCTCATTCGGTCCATATACCTTAGCTCCTGGAGACAGCGTCAGGATTATTGTTGCAGAGGTTGCGGGAGTTATGGATTTGTGGGATGTAATTAAAGGCGATCCGGATCATAAATATCCCGACAGTACAATCGCGGCGTTTGAAAGAAATGTTGAAGCGGTTAGAAATGCTGTTAAATGGGGAATTGGTGCCGAAGTGAACGGAATAGAACTTAGCAGCCGATGTGCCCGAATCTCCCCCGGCTCCTGTTACGAGAGCGGCTAATGCATCAAGAGGAACAGACACAGCGGTTATTGCAATTCAGTGGGAAAAGAATGCCGAAGAGGCTCAATTTATTGACGGCTCGGGTGAAATTTTCTACGACGGCTCAACTGATTTGAGCGGATACAGGATATACAGAGGAATTGATAAAAGAGGAATTTGGGAATTAGTAGCCGATATTCCTAGAGCAGAATTTGATAATTATTGGGATGAAGAACAGGGACTTTACATATATCTCGATAAAGGACTGCAGTTTGGTTTCGAGTTTTATTATTACGTCGAAGCATATAATTCTAACCCGAAACCCTGGACTTCGGCAAATGGAACTTTGGTAGAAAACCTTCCCGAACTCTTAAGTTCAGATAAAAACCGAACTCCACTAACCGCAGCCAGACCAGGACCATTAAATATTTCTGAAGTTGGCTGGGATGTTTTTGTTGCGCCTAATCCATATATCGAAGGAGATCCTAACCACAGCTTCGGTGAACCGACTCCCAGGAAAATTGAATTCAGGAATTTACCTGAGAAAGCCGTAATAAAAATATTTACTATTTCAGGCGATCTGGTGAGAACGTTAGAGCATGGACCCGATCAACAGGGAAATCTCTCCGGAAGTATTGCATGGGATCAGCGTTCTGATTCAGGACTTTTGGTAGCACCCGGGTTGTATATCTATGTTATTAAATCGGAAGCCGAAGAATCATCTGGTGATAAAACGAACGGAAAGTTGATGATCATACGATAAAGCTCATCACAATAAAAATTAAAACTCTTTTTAAGGAGAGGATAAATTGAGAAAGTTAGTAACATTAATTTTGATCATTGCATCCTGTGGAATTAGCCAGGCTCAATTCAATAAAGCAGGAAGAACTTCAATGCAGTTTTTGAAGATTGGGATGGGAGCGAGACAAGTTGCACTTGGCGATGCTAATATTGCAAGCGTCCGCGATGTAAATTCCATTTTCTGGAATCCTGCTGCAACCGCCGGAATTCAAGGAGTTGAAGCATCTTTCGGATATACAAGCTGGATTGCCGATTTAAATATTTTAAGCGGTGCCATCGGGGCTTCCTTCGATCAAATAGGAACTTTGACATTTAGTTATATAACTCTGGATTACGGTGATATACCGGAAGCCTTTGTTACGAGCGCAAGCGGAAACATTGATACTAGAACCGGTGAAACTTTTACCGGAAGTGATTTATTATTTGGAGTAGGTTTGGCAAGAAATTTTACAGATAAATTATCTATCGGTGTTAATCTAAAATATATGCGGGAAGACCTGCACGACTATTATAGCGATTTATGGGGATTCGATGTAGGAAGTTTTTATAACACCAACTGGCGCGGAATTCGAATTGCAATGAGCGCTCAAAATTTTTCAAGTCAGGCAAGATGGCTTTTTACAAAGGAAGAAGAACAACAGACATACGAATTACCGATTGTTTATAGAATCGGAATTTCAATTGATCTGCTCGGTGGAGAAGAATTATTTTTAGGCGGCAATCCTGATAAGCAGGCATTAACGCTCAATGTAGATGCAATTCATACAAACGATTATGCTGAAAGACTTCATCTTGGCGCTGAGTATAGTCTTTTCAATATGCTGGTACTGAGAGGAGGCTACAAGCTTAATTATGAAGAAGGTAATTTAAGCGCCGGATTCGGATTTAAATATGATACAAATTTTTTAAGATTGAAAATCGATTACGCTTACGTAAAACATGATTTTCTCCAAGCTCCTCATAGATTCACAATTACAATGGGTCTTTAATTCATAGGAAAGTTTTTGAAAAAGATATTAACACTTTTTCTAGTAATTAATTTCGGATATTCGTTCAGCCAGCAGAAAAATTTACTAGAATTTGTAAATACAACTATAGGTACAGAGAATGGCGGAGGCGCAACATTTGTAGGAGCATGCGTCCCGCACGGAATGGTTAAACTTGGACCTGATACACCGCTTCCACAAAATACTTCCGGTTATGTGCCCAACGCTCCGATAGAAGGATTCAGCCATACTCATGTAAGCGGAACAGGCGGAGCGGGAAAATATGGAAATATAATGGTGATTCCTCAATCTGGGAATCTGAAGATAGAAAATTATTCTTCGCAAAAATCAGATGAAATAGGAACTGCAGGATATTATTCAGTTAAATTAGATAGATGGAATGTAAAAGCAGAATTAACAGCCTCTCATAAAGTCGGATTTCATAAATATTCTTTCTCAACGAATCAAGATCATCATTTATTGATCGATTTGGGAAGAACAGTTAACGTTGTTGAATTCAATCCCGGACAAAATATTCATTCATATATAAAATTCTTAAGCAATAATGAATTTGAAGGTTACGGAACTTACATTGGCGGAATTGGTACGTTCGTTCCTTACACAGTTTATTTTCATGGAAAAGTAAATCACACTGCAGATACCGTAGGCGTTGTAAGAAATTCAAAAATTTATGAAGGGACAAAAGAAGCATACGGCGATTCTGTTCAGGCATTTCTATCTTTCAAAAATCCGGCTTTAACTCAAATAGAACTAAAAGTAGGAATTTCATTTCTCAGTCTGGTAAAAGCAAAAGAAAATTTGGAAGAATATTCTGGAATTAATTTTGATGAAGCGAAAGAAAAAGCTCAAAAAATTTGGCTGCACGAATTAGAAAAAATTCAGGTAAAGGGCGGCGGAGAAAAAGAAAAAATTTTATTCTATTCATTACTTTACAATACAATGTTAATGCCTACCGATATCACCGGAGAGAATCCACGATGGGAAACTGATCAACCTTCATTCTGGGATTTTATCGCATTGTGGGATACTTTCCGCGGAGTTAATCCTCTTTACACTATAATTGATGAAGATAATCAAATTAGAATCTTAAATAGTCTGCTGGATATTTACGAACATACATCCTGGATCCCGGACAATTGGTCTTCGGGCTGCTTCGCATTTATGCAGGGCGGTACAAACAGCGATGTATTATTTGCCGATGCAATGGTCAAAGGATTAAAAGGATTTGATTACGAAAAAGCATATTCATCTATGCTGAAAAATGCAGAAGTCCCTTCGGATTCTCCATATGAATACGGCAGAGACAGTGACGAATATTTAAAGCTCGGTTATTCTTCTTCGGGAAAATGGTGCGGCTCTTCAAGAACACTCGAATATGCATTTAATGATTTCTGCGTTTCGCAGGCGGCAAAAATATTAGATAAAAAAGAAGATCGTCAAAAATATCTTCATCGATCTATGAATTCATACAATCTTTTTTTAGACGATGAAAAATTCTTCTGGACAAAAACTCCCGATGGAGATTGGGTAGAAGGTTTTTCGCCCGATTTCCGAATTGAAGAATGGTGGGAAGGTCCGTATTTCTACGAAGGTGAACCCTGGCATTATTCTACTTCGGTTCCGCACGATGTTGGAGGATTGATCAGCAGACATGGAGGTAAAGAAAACTTTGTAAGATTTTTAGATAAAATGTTCGATGAAGGACATTACATTCAGCATAACCAGCCGGATATATTAACTCCTTATTTATACGTTTATGCCGGACGACCTGATAAAACAGTTAACCGAGTAAGAGAAATTATAAAAAATGAATATTCTCCCGACCCTCAAGGATTGCCGGGACAGGACGATGCCGGATGTATGTCTGCATGGTATGTTTTCAGCGCGATGGGATTTTATCCTAATGCCGGACAAAATCTTTATTTAATGAGTTCACCGATTTTCGATGAAATAAAAATAAAAGTAAAAGACAAAAAATATTTTACAATCACAGCCCAAAATTTGAGTCCGGAAAATATTTATATAACCGCAGCAAAATTGAATGGGAAGAATCACAATAAAGCCTGGTTTACTCACAATGATATGATAAATGGCGGAGAATTAATTCTTACGATGAATGATAAACCGTCGGAATGGGGAAAGGAAAATCCTCCATATTCTGTTTCCGAAGAATTAGTAAATGACGGAGAAAATTAATGTATAATGTTGCCTTAGTGGGAGCTGGAATTATTAGCGACAGCCATTTTGAAGGATGGCAGAATATTCCTGATGCAGAAGTAAAAGTAATTGTAGATGTTAATAAAAAAGCTGCCGGGGAAAAAGCGGGTAAATGGAAGATAGAAAATATTGAAACTGATTTTAATAAAGTTTTAGAAGATGAAGAAATTGATATTGTTGATATCTGCGCTCCGAATTTTCTTCATACAGAATATTCAATTAAAGCTTTGAATTCTAAAAAACACGTAATCTGCGAAAAACCAATAGCGCTAACCTTAGCTGACACGAAAAAGATTCTGGAAGTTCAAAAACTTTCAGACAAAATTTTTATGGTTGCCGAAAATTGGTATTACATTCCTGTGGTAGCAGAAGCAATCAGCAAAATTAAGTCAGGCTCAATAGGAAAACCTTTCAGCATAAAATCAAACATAGACTTTCCCGGCTTAAAATCTGATTCTGAAAACGATACAGCAAATAACTGGCGTTTCGATAGAATAAAATCGGGCGGCGGAATTTTGATTGACGCCGGAATTCACGCTGTTTCAGTTGTGAAAAAAATATTAGGAATGCCTCAAGTTGTACTTGGATTTTCTGAAAAAACCAATCCTAAAGAAGAAGTTGAAGGTAATTTTTTCTCGATGCTGAAATACGAGGAAGCATCCGCACTGTTCCATTTTACAAATGCATCGGGATGGAGTAAACCTAAATTCGATTTTGAAATTCTTGGATCAAAAGGAGCAATTTATATTGATCTTATCTCGCAGAAATTCTTTATGAATGAAAATGGAGAAACGCTGGAAAAAACCATTCCTGCAAAAGGAGGAATGACGGAAGAATTAGAACATTTCGTCGATTGTATAAAAGAGAACAAAGAACCTTTTAGCAATGCCAAAGATCAAGTTGAAGCCTTGGCATTAGTTCTAGCCGCATATCAATCTGCAGATCAAAATGGAATTCCGGTTTCTCCAAAAGATGTTCTTGAAAAAAAGGAGATTGTTCAATGAAGTTAGGCATCAGCGTAGACGTTGATAGTTTTGAAATATTCAAAAAACATCTTGATGCAGCAGCCAATGCAGGCTATAAATATTGCCAATTATTTTATCGCGATGACGATTTAACAGAAGCACGTGCAAAAGAAATTAATAAAATATGTGATGATAAAAATGTAAAGATAGGTCCGGTAGGAGGATACATAAGCGGATTAAAGCCTGAAGAAAGAACAATGAACTTCGATCTGAAAAAGCTTTTCAACTTGATTGAGTTAATGCCGGTGTTAGGAAGCAGAGAAGTTTTAATTTGGAGCGGTACTTTATCAGATGTACATATGTTTCATCCCGATGAAAAAAATCATACAGATGAAGCATTCGAAAAATTAACGGAAACCTGCAATACAATTTTAGATAAACTTGAACCGGTGAACGGCGAACTGGCAATCGAAACTTTCTTTACTCATATCATCCACAATGAAAAATCTTTTCTGCGGTTGAAAGAAAACCTGAATAGTAACAATAGATTAAAAGTTGTGATGGATCCGCCGAATTTTATGACAACAGAAAGATTTGAGAACGAAGAAGATACTTTAAAAAATTTATTTGAAAAACTCAGCGATGATATTTCGATGGTTCACTTTAAAGATATAAAGAGAAGAGATGATGAATCCTGGCCGTTTGATTATCCGGCACCAGGAAAAGGTGAGATGAATTATTCATTACTTGCCCAGTTAATAGAAAAATATACTCCGGGAAAATGGGGAATTATTGAGCACGTTCAACCGGAAGAATTTAAAGAAGCTAAATCATTTATAGAGGACAAACTTTTACAGAAGAATGTTGAGATCGATTAGAAAATATAATTTGATATTGATACTTATCCCGCTCGTTTTATTTCAGTCTTGTGGAGATAAGGAAAATCTAGTTGAGCAGGAAGAAATAACCTTGACCTTCTGGCACAGTATGGTTTCTTCCAGTGTTCCGGCATTGAAAGAATTGCTTGATAAATTTGAAAAAGAACATCCCGGAATAAAGATCGAAGAGCAATATATTCCTTCGGGAAATGCTCTACTATATAAATTAGTTACTGCGGTTCAAAGCAAAAACACTCCGGATATTTCCTGGATCTATGCAGGTTCATATAAAGATCTTGTGGAAGCCGATGCAATTTATTCGATTGATCATTTTATGAAAAGTGATGATGAATTCTCCAACGATGAAATTGAGGATATGTATGAAGGTTTAATTCCTCTCGCCTCCTGGAAAGATACAATGTATAGCCTGCCTATGGAAGCTACAAATTTTGCTCTGCTGTATAACAGGGATATGTTTTCCGAAGCCGGTCTCGATCCAGACTCTCCGCCGAAGAATTGGCAGGAATTATATGATTATTCAGTCAAGTTAAGTCTTGATAAAAATGGTAATGGAAGATTAGAAAGACCGGGAATTCTTCTTCCTGTTTATCCTGCAGCCGGACCTTTAGGAGGTTATATGGTCTGGCAATGGGTTCCTTTTTTATGGCAGGCTGGCGGATACGTAACAAGTCTTGATCAAAAGCAAGCTTTATTTAGTTCTGATGCAGGAGTCCGGGCTTTAGATTATTGGAAGAAAATATTTGATGAATTAAACCTTAAAAATTTTTCTGCTGATCACGATATGGCATTCGCATCAGAACTAACGGCTATGATCTTCGACGGACCCTGGAATTTACCTCAGTACAAAAAGACTTTGAATAATATCCGTTGGTCTGTAGCACCGCTGCCAGTTGGTCCGGCAAAAGCTGCAACAAATACCGGCGGAGAATTTTTAGTAATTTTCAAGCAGACCGATCATCCAAAGGAAGCGTGGGAATTTTTAAAGTGGATTCTCAAACCGGAAACTCAGGCGTTCTGGTCAATGAAGTCGGGATATCTGCCTGTTCGAAGATCGGTTCTTAAGATTAAAGAATACCAAGAATTTCTGGAAGAAAATCCGAATTTGAAAATTTATGTTGAACAAATGGATGTTGCTCAGTCAAGGAGATCGCTTGACTATAACAGTATGCAGATTGACCGAATTCTTGCAGAAGCAATTGAAAAAGCGACTATCGGAAGAATGTCTTCCGAAAAGGCTTTAAAGGAAGCTGCAGAAAAAGCTGATAAAATTTTAAAAAATAATTAGAAAGAGAGAATATGGCATTTTCGAAAATTGTTGTTGACGGCGAAAAACTCACAAGAGAGAATTTCAAAAATCCTCCTAAAGAAATGGGGATTTTACCTTTCTGGTTCTGGAACGGTGAAATGAATGAAGAAGAAATGGAATGGCAGATGAAGGAATACAAAGCTAAGGGTATTCCGGGATTTTTTATACATGGAAGGTTTGGCGATAAACTCGGCTATTTATCAGAAAAATGGTTTGACCGTGTTAAGTTTGCTGTTGAAAAAGCAAAGGAAATTGGAATTGATGTTTGGGTTTACGATGAGATGAATTGGCCGAGTGGAACAGCAAACAGAACAGTCCCGAAAGAAAATCCAAAGTTAAGACAGCGATATTTGGAACTTGTTGCTTTAAATGTCGATGGACCGCTTTTTACATTTCTGGAAGCGACCGATTCACGCTATGTAAATACCGGCGATTCAAAACCAATTGCCGCATACGCCTGTACCGAAAAAGAATTTAAGAACAGCATTGAAGAATTAATTGATCTTACTCCAAATTTATCTTTTAATAAGGTTATTCCATGGGAAGCTCCCAAAGGAAAATGGCGGTTGCTATATTTCCTTGAAAAAGAAGTTGATTATTATATTGATGCTCTTAATCCTGATTCTACAAAAAAATTTTTAGAATATACTCACGATAAATATAAAGAGAGCGTCGGCAATGAATTCGGAAAAATAGTGCCGGGATTCTACACCGATGAGCCGGCAATGCATTATTTTGAAGTCGGACGGCAGAATCATGTAATTCCCTGGTCGAGCCAGATGTTTAAGATTTTTAGAGAGCGCAGAGGCTATGATCTAAAACCATTACTCCCAGCTCTGTTCCTCGATATGGGAGAAAAAACAGCACAAGTGCGTTATGATTTCTGGAGAACATTAACCGAACAGTACCGCGACAGTTATTTCAAGCAGATCAGGAATTGGTGCGAAGATAACGGTGTTTTGTTCACCGGACATTTGTTGTTCGAAGAAGTCCTTCGCTTAATGGCAAGGTGCGAAGGCAATGTATTTAAATATTTAGAACAATTTCATATTACAGGCGTTGACCATCTTTATCCCAAAATAGGAAGTAAAAAAGATCCTGATCAGCATGTAGCATTAAAGATCGGCAGCTCCGCAGCACATCATTTCGGAAGCAACCGTTTACTTTGCGAATCGATGGGCGGAACTTACTGGGATTGTACCCTTGAACGGATGAAGTGGATTGCAAACTGGGAGTATGTTCTAGGAGTTAACATTTTTAATAATCATGGTTATCATTATTCCATTGAAGGCGAAAGGAAAAGAGACTGGCCTCCGTCGCAGTTTTATCATCACACATGGTGGAAATATTATAATCATTTTACAGAATATATGGCTCGACTCGGGCACATTTTATCCGGAGGTAAGCATGTTGCTAAACTCTTAATGTTATTCCCGATGAACAGTATATGGACAAACTATAAACCACAAAAAAGAGATGTTGTTAGTAAAATTATCGAGAATCATTTTAATTTTGTTACCGATACACTTCTAAGATTTCATTATGATTTTGATTATGCCGATGAAGATATTTTCAACGGTGCAAAAATTAAAGATGGTAAAATCAAAATACGTGATGAAAAATTTGAAGTTCTGGTGCTGCCTCCCATAACTCACATTACCAAAACAACTTTCGATTCAATTAAAAAATTTGTTGAAGGCGGCGGGAAAGTACTTGCAGATACTTTTCTTCCTGTATCCTTCCTCGATTCTGAAAAAGATGGTGCGGTTAATCAAGTGAAAGAACTTTTCGGAGTTGACCCGGATGACCTGCTGAATATTTACAATGGAGGAAAAAATAAAAAAGTAAAAACTCAGAAAAAAGAGAATGTTTTCGTTATTCACGGAAAAGGAATTTCAAAAACTGAGAGAAGAAAAAAGATAAAAGATGCTTTGGAAAAACTAGTTGTTCCGGATGTATCAATTGATAATGAAGATGTTTTTTATCTTCATAGAATTAAAGACGGCTATGATATTTACTTTTTCGTAAATATTCAGCAAAACAAAGCCGGTAAAGTTAATATTTCGCTGGAAAAAGTTGGCCAGCCTGAATTATGGAATCCTGTTAATGGGGAATTACAAAAGATTTATAATTATCGGGTAAATAATAATCGATTAGAATTCACTCTTAATTTTGATTCTACTGAATCTCATATTGTAATTCTAAAGAACAAACTTTCCGATTCATATATAACGGATACAAATCTAGTTATTGAGGAATTTAAAAATGATTTGGTAAGAGGCTATCAATTAAATAATGATGACGAGATAAAAGTTAAAGTCCAAAAAAGTGGATCGGCGAAAACATTAAAACAAAAAGCTAAATCAAGTTTGAGTCAGTTGAAGCTGGGAAATAAATATCATTTTGAAATTGAAAATGATAATGTCCTGCTGATAGATAAATGGAAAATGCATTTTGAATATGAAGAATCCGGTGAAAATTATTTTGATCCTGATTTTAATGATTCCGAATGGTTGGATGTCACGAAAGGCGCTTGGGAAATGCAGCTCCCGCAGGAACGTGAAGAATTAATCTATCCAGCAATCCTTTGGTATAGAACTTCATTTAATGTGGAGGATATGCCCGACTATTTAAATTTGATGATAGATGGTTTCAGCGGAAGCAGCTACAAGTTATTTGTTAACGGGAAAGAAGTTAAGGATAAAGGGAAACGAAGTTATTTAGATGCAGAAATAAAAGAAGTCGATATTTCCAAATATGTTGTGGATGGTGAAAATAAAGTTGCTGTAAAAATTATTGGTGAAAGAAGAACAGATGGATTACTTGATCTGCTGAAAATAACAGGTAAATTTTCTCTATCAGAAAAAGATAATTCATTATCCATTCAAAAGTTAAAACCTGAGATAGCAAAAGGAGATTGGACAAAAAAAGGACTTCCCTTTTATTCCGGTACTGCTGTTTATTCCACAAAATTTAATCTAAAAGACGAGCATCTAAATACAAAAATGATCTTAGAAACAGATTGCGGGGAAGATGTCTGCGAAGTAGAAATTAATGGAAAAACTAAAGTTATTCCGTGGAATCCTTACTCTATTGATATAGGTGATATGGTTAAGGAAGGAGAAAATGAAATAAGGATAAAAGTGACAAATACTTTAATAAATATTCTGGAAGGTGTAAGAAAAAAATCCGGTTTATTGAAAGAACCAAGAATCAATTTTTATAATTATTACGATTTAAAATATTGAGCATATAAGATGTCAGATAAAGGAATATTAATAGTCGGCAGCGCTAACATGGATATGGTAGTTTATACGGAAAGATTTCCGGAGCCCGGCGAAACTATTTTCGGGAAAAAATTTGAAATGTTTCCGGGAGGCAAAGGTGCAAATCAGGCAGTGGCTGCCGCTAAACTTGGCGGTGAAACATTTTTCCTTGGTAAGATGGGTCGGGATGAATTCTGTGATATTATCTCCGCCGGTATGAAGAAAGACGGTGTTATTCTCGATCATCTGTTAATTGACGAAGAAGAAGCAACCGGCAATGCTTTGATAACCGTGGATGATTCAGGTGAAAATGAAATCATTGTGATATCGGGCAGTAATATGAAATTGAATCCTTATGATATCACCAAAAAAGAAAATGTTTTTAAAAATGTAAAAGTGGTTTTATCGCAGCTTGAAGTTCCTATTCAAACTGTGTTGGAATCTGCAAAGATGACGAAGAACCTAGGGAAAATATTTATTCTTAATCCGGCTCCGGCTTCGGAACTACCAAAAGAAATTTACCCGTTGGTAGATTTTCTTACTCCAAATGAAACTGAACTCGAAATTCTGAGTGGACAAAAAATTGATGATGACGAATCTTTAGAAGCAGCTGGACAAGTAATGCTTGACTTTGGGGTTAAGAATATAATTGTAACATTAGGAAAAAACGGGAGTCTGCTTATCAATAAAGAAGGATCGAAAAATTTTCCCGCTATTAAAGTAGATGCAGTAGACAGCACAGCGGCAGGAGATGCATTTAACGGTGCTCTGGCATTCTGTCTTGCGAATGATTATGAAATTGAAGATGCCGTTAATTTTGCAAGTAGAACTGCAGCGCTTTCCGTTACAAAAAATGGAGCACAAAGTTCGATGCCTACTTTAAAGGAAGTCAAATTATTGAAAGATTAATGGAGAAATTGAAATGAAAAAGGAAGGAATACTCAATGGAGCTTTAAGTCAAATAATTGCGGCTTTAGGTCATACGGATAAGCTTGTTATTTGTGATTGCGGGCTTCCAATTCCTAAAGGTGCCAAGCTAATTGATTTAGCTCTGACTAAAAATATTCCTTCGTTTAAAGATACACTACTTGCAATCCTGAATGAGTTGGAAGTTGAAGGAGCAATTATTGCCGAGGAACTTGAACAATCTAAAGATGAAAATTACAATTTGATAAATAACGAATTAAAAAACATTGAAGTTAAAACAGAGCCGCATGAAAAATTCAAAGAAATTACGCGGGAAGACGGAAACATTTTCTTTGTAAGAACGGGCGAAGCTACACCTTATGCAAATGTAATTTTAATTTCGGGAGTAAATTTTTGACTAATTCCGTCATTAAAAAATCTATTATAAATAAGATAAATTTCTTCAAAAAATTTTTATCAGTTTTAATTTATGATGATTATAGGTCGACTGAATGAGAATAATTTATTTTGATATCGACTCTCTACGTCCCGATCATCTCGGCTGTTATGGATACCACCGAATTACAAGTCCCAACATTGATGAAATTGCCAAAGAAGGTATACGCTTCGAAAACTGTTACACTTCCGATGTGCCTTGTCTTCCAAGCAGAACATCATTAATTACCGGTCGATTTGGAATTCATAACGGAGTTGTGGGACATGGAGATTCAACAGCCGATCCGTTTATCCAGGGAAAAGGAAGATGGTTCTTTTCAAAATACGGCGAAACTAATTGGATATCCGCTTTGCGAAAAGTCGGATTAAAAACAGCAACTATTACGTCTTTTGCTGAACGGCATTCTGCCTGGCATTGGTATGCCGGATTCTCGGAAATTTACAATCCCGGAGGTATGGGCGAAGAAATCGCAGATGATGTTTCCAAAATAGCACTCGACTGGTTAAATAGAAATCATCAGAATGACAATTGGTTTTTACACGTGAATCTTTGGGATCCGCATACACCTTACAGAGCGCCGGAAAGCTTCGGAGAACCATTTGCAAATGATCCTTTGCCGGAATGGTTAACAGAAGAAGTAAGAAAGCAGCATTGGAACAGCTACGGATCATGGAGCGCACAGGAAGGTCTGGGATACGGAGGTGAACATCCTTATGCAGATCCGGAAAAATATCCGCGGCAACCGAATGCAATTTCATCAATGGATGAAGTAAGAAAAATGTTTGATAATTATGATGCCGGGATAAAATATGCAGACGGACACATCGGGAAAATAATAAGTCTTCTAAAAGAAAAAAAGATATATGGAGATACAACAATTATAATTTCGGCTGATCACGGCGAAAATCTTGGTGAATTAAATATCTATTATGATCATCAGACTGCAGATCAATTCACAGCCAGGATACCTCTAATTATAAAAGGAAAAAATTTCGGTACAGGAGTTGAAGATTCTCTTCATTACCATTTTGATTTTGCAGCTGCATTAATAGAATCAGTTGGCGGAAAAGTTCCATCAAATTGGGACGGTAAAAGTTTTTATAAAGATTTGCAAAATAAAAAATCTGCAGGAAGAGATTTTCTCGTCTTATCCCAAGGCGCACATACCTGTCAAAGAAGTGTAAGATTCGGAGATTATATTTTTATTCATTCTTTCCACGATGGATATCACGACTTTTCCCCTGATATGCTCTTTGATCTGAAAAAAGATCCTCACGAGCAGAATAATATTGCTGAAGAATATCCCGAAGTTGTTAATCAAGCTAAAGCTTATTTACAGGATTGGCATTCGGACATGATGCGTTCTGCAGAGCATCCGGTTGATCCTATGTGGAAAGTTCTGGATGAAGGCGGTCCGTTTCATACAAGGTATGGTCTTAAGAAATATATTGAAAGATTAAAAGAGACCGGGAGAAGAGAAGCACTTGAAAGATTAATTGCCAGACACCCGGAATTAAAGAGTGAAGATTATGAAGTATAGACCATTTGGAAAATTAGGATGGAAGGTTTCGGAAGTTGGATTCGGCGGCTGGGCAATTGGCGGCGGTTGGGGAAAACAGAGCGATGATGAATCCATCAAAGCGCTGCACAGAGCTATTGATCTCGGACTTAATTTTATCGACACGGCTCAAGGTTACGGTGAAGGAAAGAGTGAAGAATTAATCGGAAAAGTTCTGAAGGAAAGAAATGAAGAAATATACGTTGCAACAAAAGTTCCACCAAAAGAATTCGAATTTCCGCCGCGTATGGATTACGATTCTAAAATAGCTTTTCCTAAAGAATATATTATTTCTGAATGCGAAAAATCTTTAAAAAGACTTCAACGCGATTATGTTGATGTTTATCAATTCCATACCTGGTCTATGAAATTTAATATTCAGGATGAATGGTTTGAAGCATTTGAACAATTAAAAAAGGAAGGTAAGATAAGAGCTTCAGGAGCGTCTGTTCCCGACACAACGCCACACTACATTATCGGTTCTTTGATCGATGGTAAAATTGATTCAGTTCAACTAATCTATAATTTGTTTGAACAGTTCCCGGCATGGAATATTTTAAAACTTTGTAAAGAAAAAGAAATCGGAGTTATTGTTCGGGTCCCTTTCGATGAAGGAGCTTTGACGGGGAAATATACGCCAACAACAAATTTTGAAGAAGGAGATACTCGCAATTTTTACTTTCGTGGAAATAATTTGAATGCCGTTGTTGAAAGAGTTGAAGAAATAAAAAAATATAAAGACGAAAAATATCCTGATCTGACTATGGCTGAGTTTGCCTTGAAATTTTGTCTAAGTGAAGAATCTGTTTCGACAGTTATTCCCGGAATAAGGAATATTAATCAGGCTGAGAAAAACACTGCTGTAAGCGACGGAGAATATTTTTCAGAAAAAGAGAAAGAAGAACTAACAAAGTTTGCCTGGAGAAAAGATTTTTGGAATGAAGAAGTTTAATTATAAATATCTGAGGAGCTAAAAAATGAAAAAGATAATTCCTATTTGCCTGCTGATTTTATTTTCCTCTACAGCGCTTCTATCGCAGAATGCTTTACAGGAAAACTTAATTTATGATAAACTCACAACAAAAAACAAATCTGAGTTTTATCATATGCCTTTAGGACTTTGCGAAGACTGGCCCGAAGAAACAACAACCCGGGAAATTTACATTAACGACTTTGAAGTATTGAAAAGGTCGGGCATAAAGTTTTTACGTATATCTTTCGGATGGGACGCTATTGAATATGAAAAAGATAAATACGACTGGCTCTTTTGGGATGACTTCGTAAAAACCGGAGTAGAAGAATACGGAATAACCATGGTCCCTTACGTTTGCTACACACCGGCTTGGAATTCTCCCGATCCGCCGGACTCTGCTTTATATTGGAATCATCCTGCACAGGATATGGAAGAATTCGGCGAATTTATGTATGACCTTGTAAACCGTTACAAAAAATGGCTGAAGACCTGGGAAATCTGGAACGAACCTGATATTGAAATTTACTGGAGAACACATAATCTGAAGCAATTTGCTAAGTTTACAAAAATTGGTGCCAGAGCGGTAAAAAAAGCTGATCCCGAAGCTAAAGTTGTTCTAGCTGGAATTGCTTATGATCCGGCTTGGATTGAATCTCTCTTCCGTGATTACGGTGTAGCTGAGTATGTTGATGTAGTTAATTGTCACAATTATTATGAAACCTGGCACAAAAATCCTGTCGAAGAAATTGTTCCATATGTAAACGAAGTTTACCGAGTAGTGAACGAGTATGGAGAAGGCGAACCTATTTGGATGGCTGAGGTAGGATATAGTACTTTCCGGCAGGGATCTTTAGTTTCTTCAGAGTATTCTAATTATTATAATTACGAACATACTCCGGAATATCAGGCTGTAGATCTAGTGAAAAGAATCGCACTTGTAAGATCGACGGGAGAAATTGATGCACTTGCCTGGTATGAGATCAAAGACCTTCCGCAAAGCGATGAAGTAATTGGTGATATTTACAACAATAAACATCTTGGAATAGCTTACGCAGACCATTCTCCAAAACCTGCTAATCAGGCGCTGATTTTTATTAACAATCTTTTAAAGACTCCGGTTAAAAGTATCGATTCTTTTGTAACAACAAATGCGGATCAAAATTCCGACAGCCGCTTTGTTGCTTTCGAACGAGAAACCGGTGATGTTCTACTTTTTGCCTGGTTGCAAACCCATCAACCTGAAAAAAGATCTGATGACACATCCGGAATGGTTAAAGATAAGCGAGTCGAGAAAATTACTTACAAGCTTCCTTATGAGTTAAGTGGAAATGTAACTTTATATGATGAACTCGGAAATTCCGTAGACTATTCTGAAGTAAAATCAGAGGAAGGAAAAACTGTCATTGAAGATCTGGTTTTACGTGGCGGAGAAATCGCAATTTTAGAATTGAGGAAGTAATAATGGAAGTAAAAGCTAAATTAATTTCTAAAGAAAATTTTAAGAAGTTTGGTAAAGTTGTAAAACTTCCTTCTACTGAACCGACGGCGCAAGCTGAAGATTATAAATTCTGGTCCGATATTTCGCATTATGAAATTGAAGGGAAAACAGAAATTGGTATTTGCACAGTGTATAAGCAGGAAAAAAATATTGTTGAAGGAGTCGAGCGTCATTTAAGAACGCCGGAAATATTAATTCCAATCGACGCTCCTTTTATAGTCCCGCTTCTTCTTGAGAATGATTCTGAAGAAAAAATGGAAGCTTTTGTTGTCGGTCTAGGCGAAGCTGTAGTTATAAATAATGGAGTTTGGCATGGCGCCTGTATTCCTGTCGGGAAAGAAAAGTCATCATACTTTGTGATTTTTAGACTCGGAACACCTTCCGAGGACGTTGAAAAAAAAGATGTAAAAAAAGTTGAGATAATAGAATGAATGGTAGAATAATAAAAGTCGGTATAATCGGCTCAGGATTTATGGGAACTGCGCACGTTGAACAGCTGCAGAGAATTGGAGGAGTGAAAGTTACAGCTATAGCTTCAGACGATCCGGACAGCGCGAATGTTACTGCAAAAAAATATGATGTACCGAATGTGTATGAAAATTGGGAAGATATAATTGGTGATAAAGAAATAGAAGTAGTTCATAACTGCACGCCGAACTATCTTCATTTTGAAATTAACAAAGCTGTTATTAAAAAAGGAAAACATATCCTTTCCGAAAAACCTTTAACGATTACTTCCAAAGAATCGGCTGAATTGCTTGAGCTTTTGGAAAAACATAATGTTGCAAATGCAGTTAATTATAATTATCGCTTCTATCCTCTTCTTCAGCATGCTAAAAGTATGATAGAAGAAAATGAAGTCGGAGAAATTTTTCTAGTTCACGGACATTATCTTCAGGACTGGCTTTATCTAAAAAGCGATTACAACTGGAGATTAGAGTCAGAGCTAAGCGGCGAGTCGAGAGCAGTTGCAGATATCGGATCTCATTGGTGTGATATGGTTCAGTTCTTAACCGGATCAAAAATAACAGAGGTTTTTGCGGATCTAACAACAATCCATAAAAAAAGAAATAAACCTAAAAAAGCAGCAGAAACTTTTAAGGGTAAAGAAGAAACAGCCAATCAGGAATATGATGAACTAGAAATAAACACAGAAGATACTGCATCGGTTCTACTTCATTTTGAAAACGGTGCGCGAGGATCTTTTACAGTTTCACAGGTTAGCGCCGGAAGAAAGAATAATTTTCAAATTGAAATTGATGGAAGCAGAAAAGCATTAGCCTGGAATCAGGAAGAACCTAATCAATTGTGGATTGGTCATCGTGAAAAAGGAAATGAAGTTATCATCAAAGATCCGGCTTTGATGAATCCGGGAACAAAAAAATATGCTCATTATCCCGGAGGTCATCCTGAAGGTTATCCTGACACATCTAAAAATTTATTCATCAATTTTTATGACTATATCAGGAAAGGAAAAGATCCTATATCAGATGAAAAAGATTTTCCGACTTTTGACGACGGACATAAAGAAAATTTAATAGTCGAAGCAATTTTAAAAAGTTCAAAAGAAAATAATTGGATTAATGTTGAATAGAAAACGGAGTTGATAAAATGAAGTTAGGGTTTTTAACAGCTTGTCTGCCAAAAGTAAAATTAGAAGATCTTGTTAAATGGTCGTCTGAACAGGGATTTCAAACTTTGGAACTTGCCGCGTGGCCGGTTAAATCATCGAGAGATTATCAGGCGAGACAAATAGACGCAGAAAAATTAACAAAAGACGATGCGGAAAGAATAAAAGATCTATTTGCCGAAAACAAAATGGAAATATCGGCAATGGCTTATTACGATAATAATCTCCATCCGAATAAAAGGAAGAGAGAGAAATATTTAAAACATCTTAAAAATGTAATTGATGCGGCAGAACTTCTTGATGTTGAATTAGTCGGGACTTTCGTTGGTGGACGAGATGCGTCTCCTGATTTGATGATGAAAGAAATCGGTAAAGAAATGCGAAAGATTGTTAAATATGCTGCTGATAAGGGAAGAAAAATAATGATTGAAAATTGCCCGATGGATAATTGGGTAAAATTCGGTCTGCCGGGAAATTATGCTTATTCGCCGGAAACCTGGGACGCGCTGTTTAATGAAGTGTCGGATGAAAACTTCGGTTTAAATATGGACCCGTCTCATCTTTATTGGCTCGGAATTGACTACATCCAGGTATTAAAAGATTATGCTCCAAAAATTTTTCACGCACACGCAAAAGATACAGAAATCCTGCCGGATGGATTACAGCGCTATGGTATTTTAGGCCAGAGGTTAAAAGCTGATCCCTGGAAATCCGGATGGTGGCGTTACAGAATTCCCGGCTTGGGAGAAATTGATTGGATGAAATTCATAACTACTTTGCAGGAAGTCGGATATGATTACGCTTTATCAATAGAGCATGAAGACCCAGTCTGGGAGGGAAGTCAGAAGAAAGTGAAAGACGGATTAAAGCTAGGACTAAAACATTTATCTCAATTTGTAGTTTGACGGAGACAAGGATGAAAAATTTATTGAGCGGAGAATACTTTCCATTCGGAACGCAATATTACAGAGCCCCTTCACCTCATCGTGAAGATTGGGAAACTGATCTGAAGAAAATGTCCGAATACGGTTTTAATATTGTAAAGTTTTGGGTTCAGTGGAGATGGAATAATCCTGAAGAAGATAAATATTATTTTGATGACATTGATGAATTAATGAATCTGGCGGAAAAGTATAACCTTCGGGTTATGTTAAATACAATATTTGATGTCGCACCGGCGTGGATCTACAAGAATGTGCCGGATGCATCTATGATTACTCTCGGAGGCAAAAAAATAGGTCCTCAATCCCAGCCTCACAGACAAATTGGAGGTTTGGGATGGTGCTTCAATAATGATGTTGTAGCAGATAAAATGTTTGAATTTTTAAGGGCAACTGTCGAGCGGTACAAAGATCATCCTGCCTTAGAAATATGGAATGTAGGAAGCGAGCCTGAACTAACAAGCAGTATGGCTGAGATGAGAGCGTTTGCAGACGATGCAGCAAAAATTGATGATATGCTTTGCTACTGCGAAAACTGTTCTTCGAAGTTTAAAGAGTGGCTTAAGAAGAGATATAAAAATATTGAAAAATTGAATGAAAGCTGGAACAGAAATTATTCCTCTTTCGAAGAAGCAGAATTACCAAAGACACGTAATACATTTAATGATGTAATAGACTGGAGAATGTTCTTTGTCGACACCATTGGGAAGAATGTAAAAAGAAGATTTGAAGAAGCCGCAGAAATAGATAATGGAAAACATCCGCTGATGTGTCATCACGTTTTTATTCAGGGATTTCCAATTACTTCGACTGCGAATGATCCGTGGAATGTTGCGCAAAACGGCGATCTGCACGGATTTACCCAAATGGATGATTCAATGATGATTGACGTTCTAAGATCCAGTGCTCAGGGAAAACCTGTTATGTCGGCAGAAATGCTGCTGCTTCCGGGATATACTTTAGATCTTCCGAAATTTGCAGATGTCAATCTGATCAAAAAAAATATTTTCAGCGGAATCGCGGGAAATTTAAAAGGATTTATTTTTTGGCAGTACCGACCTGAAATTCTCGGACGTGAGGCTCCGACCTGGGGATTAACAACTCTCGACGGAAAAGAAACCTCCTGGCTAAAATCGTTTGTTGAAGTAGGAAAAAAAATTCAGGAAAATGCCGGATTATTTCTAGAAGCAAAACCCCAAGAAGCAAAAATAGCGATTCTCTATAATCCGGAAAATCAAGTTTTTGCCTGGGCTTCGACGGGAAATGAAAAATCAGCAACTCACTCTCTGCTCGGTTATCATCGGGCATTATATAGAAATAATTTTATTGTTGATTTTATTCATCCCAAAGATTTCGAAAAAGATAGTTTCAAAAAGTATAAAGTTATTGTTGTTCCTTTCCCTTACGTTTTGAGCGGAAACGTTTGTAGCAAGCTGAAAAGTTGGATTGAAGAAGGAGGATTCCTGATCTCGGAAAGTTATTTTGGCGGATGGAATATTGATTGTGGTCATCATAGTAAAATTGTGCCGGGGCATGGATTTGACGAAGTCTTCGGCGTTAAACAGTTAAACGCGGAACCTATCGAAATAAAAAATCTTTCAAAGATAGAATTACATTCACAAGATATATTCAGCAGAGCCGGAGAAGTTAATTCAAATGGAATTTCGGCTGAGACATTTTTTGTCCAAGATTCGTCTATTCATAAAACTTCTAATAATTCTGAATTTTCACTAAATCGAAATTTTGGAAGAGCGGAAGCCGGAAATAAATTTTCCGGAACGATAATCCGCGAATTTCTTGAGATTAATAATGCCGAAGTTATTGCCGAATTTTCAAACGGTGAGCCGGCTGCTACTATCTCATCTTTCGGTAAAGGTAAAGCGCTTTATTTTGCTTCATTTGTAGGATTGGAATATATTCAAAAAAACAATAATGTTTTTTCCAATTTGCTCGCCGGATTGATCGAAGAACAGACTGACGTTAAAAGCAATTACACAATTCTTGAAGATGTTAGAGTTGATTGTTTGTCGACTGCGGAATCACAAATTGTCATCCTTCAAAACTTATCTTTTGAAACAAAAGAAACATTAATTCGAATACCTTCAGGGACAAATTTTCTTAAAGAAATTTTTTCAGGGGAAGAAGTTCAGTTAAATATCAACAAAGAAAACTCGGAAGGAATATTTCAACTAAATCCTAAGGAAGTTAAAGTTTATATGGGATCTGTGAATGGATAGAAGGAAATTCCTAAAATCAACTTCTGTAACGGGTTTAGGTTTAAGTCTGGCGCCTTCTGTTCTCTATTCCGGACAAAAAATTCTTACGAAATCCCGAACTTCTGTCTCGACACAAAAAGGAGAATTGATTTTCAAGCCGGTTTTTGTCCAATCAGGGACGGGTCCGCATCTTTATGATTTGGT
Source organism: uncultured Melioribacteraceae bacterium (assembly GCA_963821715.1). GTDB lineage: Bacteria > Bacteroidota > Ignavibacteria > Ignavibacteriales > Melioribacteraceae > CAWGET01. The sequence continues at coordinate 1,100,034 of CAWGET010000006.1, read as the reverse complement.
CTGGGCTACCGACAAAAACTGGGACACTTTTTATTCAGACATAAAATTAGATCAAGACGGGATTAAACTATCCGACTCAAAAGGTAGAGAAAAATTCGGCATTAATGCCAGATGGAATGTGGAAGGTTTCGGCTATACAAATATTACCGCCGATAACGGAGGAAATTTTTATGAACTTCCCCCGGAAGGAAAGATAAAAGAGTACAACCTGAATTTTGAATTTGCAAAAAGCCGAGTTTCAAGAAATGATAAAAGAATGGATCTTCATAATAAGTCAGGTTTCGTTCCCTCTACTGAAGTTTCCGGATTACATAATTTATCCAAAAATTTATATGAAGATGCTGAAAAATCTTCAGACGAATTTAACAAGTCGAAGCTTTCTCAGCAGGCACTTTTATATGCGCTTGGGACGGGCGAAAAATTAGAGTTGGAAAAAGCAGAATTTGATATAAAGCAATTCGGCGGCAACAGAAATTTCTTTATTGGCTGCGATGCACGCGCTTTTTATCAGATGGATCAGGATATTTTTCTTGAGAATTTTACACCGCTTTTTAATTATGCAAATATCACTTTCGTTCCGCAAAGCAAAAATGCTGTTAACCGCGATTTTGAACCTGAAAGAGGGAAGCATAATTTTGCTATCAGAGATCATCTGGTTGATATACTTGCCGAATATAATATAGAATCACAGGGAAGACTTCTATATTGGTTCCACGATTGCTGTATGCCGGACTGGATGCGCGGGATGAGTTATGATCAGCTTTTGAAGTACGCCGAGGAAAATACTAAGCAGGTTGTTGGGCATTTTGGCAATAGAATGCACGCCTGGGAAATGGTCAATGAGCTGCACGATTGGGCCAATGAATTTCATCTTACTCACGATCAGATTTTTGAACTGACAAATTTAATTACAGAAACAGCCAAAGAAACTGCGCCCGGCGTTAAACGAACTATTAATAACTGCTGTCCGTTTGCCGAATATGTTCAGATGAAAAGTTACTCAGGAAGCCCGGCTGTTTATCCTCAAAGAACTCCGATTCAGTTCACAAAAGATCTAATGGAAGCAGGATTAGATATCGACATCATTGAACAGCAGATGTATTTCCCTTACCGTGATCTTCAGGATACGATAATGCTGATTGAAAGATATGAGCAGTTCGGGAAACCTATCCAGATTTCCGAGATTGGATGTCCAGGAGGTCCCACGGAAACATCGATAAAATTGGGAACAGTCGGTTTTTCCGATGAACCTTACTTATGGCATCATCATTGGAATGAAAAAACACAGGCAGACTGGCTTGAACAGTTTTATACTCTTATTTACAGTAAACCTTTCATTATCGGCGGAAACGGGTTCGATTTTGTTGATCCTCATTCGTATATGCAGAACGGCGGTTTATTGAAATCAATCAATGGTGAAAAAAAAGAATCGTATCATCGATTACAAAAATTTGTAGAAAAATATTCTCTTAAGTCATAATGGAATCTGTATGAAACGAAGAAATTTTATAAAAAAAAGCGCTATTGCAGGAGCGGCTGTTTATGCGGGAAGTTCAATTTTTGCCGCCCCGACAATTCTCACCAAATCAAGAGTTAGACCTTCAACTGAAAAAGGCGAATTGATTCTTAAGCCTTATATTGTTCAGGACGGAAAAGGTCCCCACTACGGAATGGTAAAATCGTTAAAAACATTAGGCGAAAAAGATTGGGCTTTCCCGCAATGGGCTTTCGCGAGTGATGCGAACTGGGATGCATTTTATTCAAATATATTTGCTACACCTGAAGGAGTAAAAATTTCTGATTCGGAAGGGAGAGATAAATTCGGAATTAATGTTAGATGGAATGTTGAAGGCTTCGGTTTCATATATATGACAGCAGATAACGGCGGTGAATTTTACGAACTGCCTTCCTCGGGAAAAACAAAATCATATAATTTAAACTATGAACTTGCAAAATCCAGATTGGCAAAGAATAATGAACGGCTTATACAATTCAGGCAGGAAAATTATTCTCCATCAAGAGAAGTGAAGGCTTATCTTGATCTAAGTGAAGAATATTTCCACGATGCAAAAAAGATTGAAGCCGACGAATGGAACCGGGCAGAACTCTCTCAGAAATCACTTTTCTATTCTATGTGGGGCGGAGAAATGCTTGAACTGGATAAAGCGCATCAACAGATAGAATTGAGTAAATACAGGGATGACTTTTTTATCGGCTGCGATACAAAAGGTTATCCTCATATGGATAAAGATGTTTTTCTGGATCTTTTTTCTGATGCTTTTAATTATGCTACTATTACACACTATCTTACCCGATTTGAAAAAGAAGAAGAAAAATATACTTATCTCGATAGAGATGAACAAGTAAAAGAGTTGAGAGCGCGCGGAATTGCAGTAGAAGGAAGACCTATATTCTGGGCGGATGAATGCTGCACACCTCAATGGCTTAGAGATAAAAGTTATTCGGAACTTCTAAAATATGTTGAAAAACATACAAGAGAAGTAGTCGGGCATTATGGCGATAAAATGTATGCCTGGGAAATAATTAACGAAGCTCACGATTATGGAAACATCTTAAAGTTAAAGCCGGATCAGATGGTGGAAATTGCTAAACTTATTGCTGATGTGGCTAAAGATGCATCTCCCAATGTTCATAGGCTTATTAATAATTGCTGTATTCAGGCAAGTTATGTGCAGCTTGTAGATTGGGATCAATTCGATGAAAAATTTGACATCATAACTCCTCATCGTTTTATAAAGATGTGTGACGAGGCCGGAGTTGATTTTGATATTACAGGTCAGCAGCTCTATTTCCAATATACAAACAGAGATCTTGCAGATAATATTAGGATGACGGAGAGATTAAAAAAATACGGCAGACCGGTTCAAATTACTGAAATAGGAACGACATCAGGACCAACAAAAGAATCTATAATGAGCGGAGAAATGGAATTACCTGAACTCCCGTATCCGTGGCACAGGCATTGGGACGAAGAACTGCAGGCAGAATGGCTTGAGCAGATCTATACAATATTTTATTCAAAGCCGTGGGTCGAAGCTATCAATTGGTACGATTTTGTTGATCCATATTCTTTTATCCAAAATGGCGGACTGCTTAGTTCTCCGAAAGGAGAAACAAAACCTGCATATGAAAGGGTAATAGAGATGCGGAAGAAATGGAATTCAATGTCTAAAAAAAGTTAATGTTAAAAAAAGAATAATATATTATGAATAACAAAATAATCTTCAAACCTCATTTTGTTCAAGACGGAGTTGGACCTCACATCCACGAATTTATGTTTGCCGCGGATAAAAACGGAGATGTTTTTAAATCAGATATAATTTTTTCTGATGGAGTAATTACGATATCTGAAACGGGTGAAAAGGAATTTTCGATTTATGTTCGTTGGAATGTTGAAGGTTTCGGAATGATCTATATTAATGCCGATAACGGCGGAGAGTTTTATTCGAAGTCGAGTGACAGAATTGAGTATAACCTAAACTATGAATTTGCTAAAAGTGTTGTTATCAGAAATATCAAGAGACTTCAATTATATTCAGACTGGGAACCAACAAGGGAAATAAAGACGCTTCACGAATTATCTCAAAATTTCCTATCCGATGCTGAAAGAACTGATGATGAAATTATAAAAGCCGAATACTCTCAAAAATCATTAAAGAATTCGTTGTGGGTCAGCGATTTACTTGAACTTGAATACTCACGATTCAGAATTAAAGAAAACGGAACGAGAAAAGACTTTCTTTTCGGCTGTGATACGCGCGGCTTTTATCAAATGGATAGAAATAATTTTTCCAAATTTTTTACTGAACTTTTCAATTACGCTACGGTTACACATTATCTCATCGGGGATATTCATAATTTTGAAGAAGTTGAAGGAAAAAAAAGATTTAAAGAAAGACTGGAAGTCATTGATGAATTCAGGAAGCACGATATTCTTATTAACGGTCGACCTTTATTCTGGACTCACACCTGGGTAACTCCTGAATGGATAAAAGCCAAATCCTATTCCGACCTTCTGAAGTATGTTGAAAAACACGTGCGTGAGGTAGTAAAATTCTATGGCGATAAAATTCAAATATGGGAAGTTGTAAATGAAATGCACGATTGGGCAAATGAAGTCAGGCTCAACCACGAACAGTCAATCGAGTTGACAAAATTAGCCTGTGATGTTGCACGCGATACAAATCCAAACATAAAGTTATTGATCAACAACTGCAGACCTTTTGGCGATTATGTCCAGCTCGGGAAGTGGCACGAACGCGAAGCTGAATTTCCGCAAAGAACTCCTTATCAGTTTATTAAACAGGCTGTTGAAGCAGGAGTAGATTTTGATATTATCGGTTACCAGGTTTATTTCAATTATCATTCAACTTCCGATGTAATTTACAATCTGGAAAGATTTAGAGAATTCGGTAAACCGATTCAGCTTGCCGAAGTCGGAGCACCGTCTGCGGGAATTAAACAGGAATTCATCGAACCTCACATTGAAGATTATTCTCAATATCCTTATGCATGGCATCGTCATTGGGACGAAGAACTGCAGGCTGATTGGCTGGAATACATTTTTACTTATGCTTACAGTCGAGATTATGTTGAAGCGGCAAATTGGTATGACCTTGTTGATACTTCAAGTTTTCTAAAAAGAGGCGGATTATTCCGGACTCCAAACGGAGAGAAAAAAGCTTCGGTGTATCGATTAAAAAAACTTCAAAAAAAATGGAATAATTTATAGTTAAGATTATGAAAAAATTATCAAGAAGGAATTTTCTCAAGAACACTTCTCTGGGTGCGGCTGCTGTCGGTGCTGCACCTGCGATGAACTGGTCATCAATTTTTGCAAAAACAAATAAAGGATTTGTTCTTAAACCATATCCACATAAATGGATGCCTCCGATGAGATATGTTTATCTGGCGGATGAAAACTACGATCCGTTTGTATCATCGGTTAACACAGCTCAGGAAGGGATTGTAATTCCTTCAGATATTGGGAACAAAAAATTTTCAGTAAATACACGCTGGTTTATTGAAGGTTTTGGATTCGTTTCGCTTGCCGCAGATAACGGAGGAGAATTTTATTCTGCAAAAGAACTGCCTCAAACAAATAATTTAAATTATGAGTTTGCCAAAAGTAGAATAGCCAGGAATAGGGAAGTTAAAAACAGATATGAAAATGAAGGAATAAAGTTTTCGTTTGAAACAAATAAACTGAATGACTTGGCTGAAGAATTTTACGAAAGTTCAACTAAGTTGCTCAACAATCCTGAAAAAGCAGGAGAACTCGCAAACAACTCTCTTTACTATGCTCTTTGGTCGGGCGAAAAAATGGAGCTTGAAAAAGCTGCACAGCAAATTGAAAAATTCGGAAAAAGAGATTGTCATTTCGGATGTGAAACAAGACAGTATATTTGGGCAAAATCAGAAGATATGACAAAACGTTTTGTTGAACTTTTTAATTTTGCAACTGTTACTCATTACGTGTGGGATACTTGGTACCCGCTTTTTGAACCGGAGGAAGGAGATCATAATTTTGGAATTAAAGACGATATCGTTGACTGGCTCCTTGATAATAACGTAACTATTGAAGGCAGACCTTTATTCTGGTTTCATCCTGTTGTAACTCCCGACTGGCTTTTGAAGAAAAATTTTCCTGAATTGAATGATTACGTTAAAAAACATACAGAAGCTTTGGTAGGACATTACGGCGATAAAATAAGCAGCTGGGAAGTGGTAAACGAATATCACGACTGGGCAAATGTTCATCATCATACTCCGGAACAAATTACTGAAATTACCAGACTCGCCTGTGATACTGTAAAAGAAGTTAATCCCAAAGTAAAAAGATTGATCAACAATTGTGCACCCTGGGCTGAATATGCGGCTTTCGGCAGTTACGCCAGATCAAAAGAACCTGCGGGAAGACAACAGCGCTCACCGAGAAAATATATTGAAGATCTTTTAAATGCCGGAGTAGACTTTGATATTCTCGGAATACAAGTATATTTCCCTCATCGTGACCTTTCGGATATTGTAAGAATGCTTGAACGTTTTGAGAAGTTTGAAAAGCCAATATATATTACTGAAATCGGTGCAAGTGCCGGATATACTGAGCAGGCTATTAAACTTGATGAAATGGATATCCTGGACGAACCTTATCAATGGCACAGACGATGGGATGAAGAACTGCAGGCAGAATGGCTCGAGCAGGTTTATAATCTTTACTATGCAAGAAAAAATATCCATGGAATTAACTGGTATGACTTCAGCGATTTCCGTCCTTTCATCAGAAACGGAGGATTGGTTACAGAATCATCAACCCCGAAAAGATCATTTGCCAGATTAAAAAATTTGTTAGAAACCTGGGGACATCTCCCGGAGAAAAAAGAAAGGTCGTGATGAAGTTTACTAAATGCATAATTTCTTTATTCCTGTTTGCAAATTTTATTTCAGCACAGTCTGTTGGATTGGATCAACGTGATGCAGAAGTGTGGTCCAGGTATCAAACCATAACCGGACAAAGTGAAGAACCGGGCAACCTCATTGTCAATTCTCAAGTCATTCCTTTTGAAACGGAGGAAGGTTCATTTTCTATTCCTATTATTTTGGATGAAGGAGAAAATAAAATTTATGCTGAATCGGACAGCGCCGGTGTAAAAATTTCCACAGATACTTTAATTTATACTTTGATGTACGATCTGCTTCCGGAAGTTTATGCCTATGCTGAAGTTGAAGGTAGAACCATCAGTCTGCAAATTGAAGTTTTGGATAATCCGAAAGAGTTAGATTTGAAGTATGAATGGTATACGGATGATACTAATCCGTTAGAATTAAATTTGCAGCAGAATGGAACTTCGGCTTCTGCTGATATTCCTTCCGATGCGGAAACCGGAGAATATTATTTTAGATTAAGAGTAATAACTTCTGAAGATGATACAGTGAAGTTCGGTACTTACGTTACCGTCGATTCAAATTCAATAGAACCGTTTGATATTAAAAACGATTATGCTGCATGGATAGATTCTGCAGTTATATACGAAGTAACTCCGTACATTTTTGTAAACCATGGTGAGTTTAAAAACATCACTAAAAAGATACCTGAACTAAAAGAGTTCGGTATAAATACTTTGTGGATTCAACCTGTAATGGAAACTTACGGAGAAGGACAGGGATATGATATTACAAATTACTTTAAAGTAAGGAGTGATTTAGGTCCGGAAGAAGATTTAAGAGAACTTGTAAATACTGCAAAAGAATATGGGATGAGAGTTCTATTCGATTTTGTTGCGAACCATTCCTCAAGCGCACATCGATATGCTCGGAATGCAATAGAATACGGAAAGGAATCTCACTATTATAATTTTTACAAAAGAAATGAAGATAATGCACCTTATTCTCAACACTACGAATTCACAACAAACGGATTTATGTATTATTTTTGGCCGGATCTATGGCTGTATAATTTTGATAATCCCGAAGTTCAAAAGTGGATAATAGAAGCAGCAAAATATTGGATTGAAGAATACGATATTGACGGATATCGCTTTGATGCAATATGGGGACCAAATGCAAGAGCACCGCAGTTTACTAAAGATCTTAGACTGGCATTAAAAAGAATAAAACCGGAAGCGTTACTTTTAGCCGAAGATAAAGCAACCTGGCCGGAAACTTTCGACGAAAGATTTGACGTCGGGTATGACTGGTTCCCAGAAGAGTCTTGGGTTTCTCATTGGGTCTGGCAAACCGACTACAGCCCAACTTCCAATCCTACTATTTTCAATAGATACAATCAAAATACAAGAGCGCTGCAGCTCAGAAATTCTTTAACTAACTTCGGCAACGGATATGCTGATGATGCAAAGATTTTAAGATTTATGGAAAACAATGATGTCTTCCATTTTATTACCCATCATTCCCTCGAACAAACAAAAATGGTTGCTGCATTGATGTTTTCGCTTAACGGAATTCCGCTAATTTATAACGGACAGGAAATTGGAATTGAAGGTCATCCTTATGAAACTGAATATATTTTCTACAACGGATTTTCAATCGAGTCACGAGACTTCTATGATCTCTTTCCTTATTATAAAAGATTAATTGAGATCAGAAAAAATAATACAGCATTATTCAGCGATAATTATGAAGAAATTAATATCGAGCCGGACAGCTACACTTTTGCATTCAGACGCTGGAATGAAAACCAACAGATGGTCAGCATTATAAATATGGGCGATATTGAAACTGATGTTACGCTTGCACTTCCCGTTGAAGAAATGAATCTTGATTCCAGGAAAAACTTATTACTTTACGGATTTGATTAACGGAGAATCTTTTGAAGCAAATTATTTTGAGCTAGACAATTATACAATTCCCGTTGAAAAATACACAACAAGAATTTTTGATCTTGCAGATACTATTCAAACTGTAGTTGGAATTAAGTCATCTAATAACACTGAGGTTGTAAGAGAATTTTCACTGGATCAAAATTATCCGAATCCTTTTAATCCTGTAACTACGATTTCTTTTTCGCTTCCGGAAGCAGGAAACGTAAAACTTGAAATATTCGATGCACTTGGTCAAAGACTGGAAATTCTGATTGGACGAAGTAAAACCTGAAGGAAATCATTTAGTTAAATTCAACGGTACACAATTTTCATCAGGAGTTTACTTTTACAGAATAAACTATAATGACAAAATTGAAACGAAGAAAATGGTGATACTTAAATAATGAAAATTTTAATGATCGGCGGAACCGGCTTTATCAGCGGAGCCGTCGTAAAAAAACTTCTTGAAAGAAAACACGAGGTAACAATATTAACAAGAGGTTTATCTAAAAATAATTTATCCGATGATGAAAAATTAAAAGTCATAACCGGAGACAGGCGAGATAAAAATCTTTTGAAGAAAATTTCCGAGGAAAATTCTTTTGATGTTCTTTACGATATGATAGCGTTTACAAAAGAAGACTCGGAAAATATAGTTGAAGTCTTCGGCGGTAAAATTCCCCGGCTGATTCACACGAGTACGGTTTCGGTTTATATGGTTTCCCACGATGTTCGAAATCCTATAACAGAAGATCAGGATAAATTTCCTTTAATGGAATTTTGGGATAGAAATCCTTTCGGAATGCAGTACGGAATTGATAAGAGAGGATGCGAAGATGTTCTTTGGAAAGCTCATCGGGAAAATAAGTTTCAAGTATCGATGATAAGACCGCCGTATGTATGCGGCCCCAATGATAATGCAAAAAGAGATTATTTCTGGATAGAAAGAATTCTTGACGGAGCGCCGCTGCTTATACCGGGAAGCGGAGATTATGCAACGCAAACGGTATACATTGAAGATCTTGCAAAAGCTTTTGCAGATTTGATAGAAACCGATAAGACAATTGGAAAAGCTTATAATATTGCCTCGGAAGAAATACTCTCTCTTAATGATTACTTAGAACGATTGACTTACATACTTAACAGATATCCGGACAGAATAAATGTTGATCTAGATGTTTTTGAAAAATTACCTTTCAGCACAAGTTCAGAAGGACATGCTTTTCCATTCAATACTTATCGAACCGCGATCTTCAGTATAGACCGGGCGAAAGAGGATATCAATTTTACTTCTACTCCGTTTGAAAAATGGATGCCTGAAACAATAAATTATTATATAAGTGAATATTCCGGTTCTTCTGTCGGATATTCAAATAGAAACAAAGAAATAGAATTTGCTGAACAATGGGAGAACGAAGTTAACTATATCAAAAAGAAGTTAATAAGTTTTTAGGAGAATTAATGTCGTCACTAAAGGATTTGATAGTAAAAGCAATTGAGGAAAACAACGGAATCCTAAGGCTAAAGCCTGCCTGGGTTGCGCGCGATTTTCTTCCTCCGGGAAGAAGGCTTGGACTTCCGGAAGAACAATACGAACTTGGAGAAAGAGGCGGAATATGTGAAAGATGGATCGGTTCAACCACTAAAGCCGATAATAAAATTTCAGTAAAGAATGAAGGACTAAGCGTTTTAAATATAGATTCAGAGAAAGAAATTACTTTAAAGGAAGCGGTCGAGTTACTGCCGGAAGAAATCCTCGGAATTGAATATTCTGAAGACCACAAAGGTTTGAATCGGCTTCCCAAGATCTTCGATTATAAATATCGACTTCCTTATCACATTCATCAAATGCAGGATCACGCAAAATTAGTAGGATGCAATTCAAAAGAAGAAGCTTATTATTTTCCGGAAGAAGTAAATTTGGGTGAGGAAGCGGAAACTTATTTCGGAGTTCATCCTTATATCGCTCAGCAAAAAAAATATGATTTACTTTTGCCGCATATGATTGAATGGAAAGATGATGCAATCCTTCAGCATGCAAGAGCTTTCAAACAAATTTCCGGAGACGGATTTCATGTTCCTTCAGGCACTCTGCACGCTCCCGGTTCAGCGTTAACTATTGAACTTCAGGAAGATTCCGATGTGTTCGCAATGCTCCAGGCAAAAACCGGCGGTAAAATTATTGACAAAGAATTGCTTTATAAAGATGTAACAGAAGATGACAGAAAAGCAAAAGCTGAAAAAGTAATTCTTGAAATGATTAATTGGGAGATTAGCGGAGATCCATATTTCTACGAAAATCGTCACACTCCGCCTGTTTTAATTGAAGAAAATAAACAGGATGGTGGAGAGGAATATTGGATATTTTACAATACGAACAAATTCAGCGGAAAGAAAACCGTTTTAAAACCCGGAGGAAAATTTATAAGCAGAGAGAATGGAGTTTACAATATTCTTGTCTGGCGCGGAAAAGGAACATACGGAAATTTTGAAATCGAAGGAGAAAATTTCGAGAAGGATGAGCTTTTGATTTGTCATGATACAGCAGTTAAAGAAACTGATATTGTAAATACCGGAGAAAGAGATTTAATCATTTATAAATTTTTTGGTCCTGATATTAACATTGTTCCGATGCTTCCGGAATACAGAGGATAGAATGCCGGTATTCAATTGTAAAAAAGAACTGCCTCCGAAAGAGAGTGAAGTTGATATTATAAAAATACTTAGACTTCAGAATAACGATTTTTATTCAATAAATGATCATCGCCAAAAAGAAGTCGTTTTTACGCTAACCGGCGGGATAGAAATTATTACAGAAAATTCTTCCGAAATATCGGAAGCGGGATCTTTCAAAAAGTATTATTTTGATATTGATAAAATCAAAAAGATTAAAGTTAACTCTGATTCAGTTCTTGTAAGAGTCGGAGGTGATTGGAATGAAAAACATGGCAGTTATGGAATATTTACTTTAAAGGAATCGGAAAATCCGGAGAATATTGGAGATCCGGTTGATTACATTCGTAATACAACTTTTGATAATCATTTCCACGACTGCGATGAATTTTGGATAATTGTAGATGGAGCCGGCGAAATTGTAACTGAAGGAAAGCGATATAAAGTTAATCAAGCAGATTGTATTTACACTAAAGCGGGAGATCATCACGATTTCCCAATTGTAGAAAAAGAAATAAAAGGTATTTGGTTCGAAACCTCTCTCACGGGGAAAATGAGAGAAGGACATTTGTGGAAAAAGGATAATAAATGAAGTATAATCGTTTAGGCAATTCGGGACTATATGTTTCTGAAATTTGTTACGGAGTTATGACTTTTACCGGAACGAAAGGATGGACTCATCTTGGAAAGACTTCTCAGCAGGAAGCTAACCGGCTTACAAAAATTGCTTTAGATAAAGGTGTAAATTTTTTTGATACTGCAGATTTTTACTCAAGCGGTACATCGGAAACAATGCTTGGAAAAGCTCTCAGGCAAAATAGAAACGATGCGGTAGTTTGTACAAAGTTCGGCTTCGAAATGAAAGATGATCCTAACGGAAAAGGACTTTCAAGAAAAAGAATTATAGATGCTTGCGAAGAAAGTCTAAAAAGATTAAACACAGATTATATTGATCTCTACTTAATTCATGCTCTGGATTTTGTTACTCCATTGGAAGAAACTTTAAGTGCATTAACTCAGTTAGTGAGAGACGGCAAAGTAAGATATATCGGTTGTTCAAATTTTCCTTCGTGGATGCTGACAAAGGCTTTCTATGTTTCAGAAAAAAACGGCTTTGAGAAGATAGTAGCTCATCAAGCAAATTACAGCCTGTTAAGAAGAGATTTGGAATTCGACATAATTCCAGCGTCGCTCGAGTTCGGAATCGGAACAACTGTTTGGGGACCGTTGCACGGTGGAATATTGACAGGTAAATATCATCAAAAAAAAGATCATCCTAAAAATACAAGGATGAAAAAACCGGAAGATCATAATCCTTATAATATTAAAAAGGGAGACAAAATTCTTAATGAAATGAAGACGATCTCGGAAAACAAGAATGTTTCTATGAGTCAGATAGCAATAAAATATTTACTGCAGAAGAGAGGAATTTCTTCAGTAATAATTGGAGCCAGAAACGAAAAACAGCTACGCGAAAACATAGACGCCGCTGAATGGACACTCTCGGATGATGAAATGAAAATCTTAAATGAAGTAAGTAAACCGGATGCTTTTTATCCGCACTGGTATTACAATATATTCTGGACTGAAAATTACAATAAATTTTATATGAGAAATAATGGGTAAGGTTTTAATTTTATATGATAGTGCTTCAGGAAATACAAAAGTAATGGCAGAGTATGTAAAAGAAGGAGCGGAAAGCATTGAGGATATTGAAGTAAAAATTAAAAAAGTTGAGGAAGCTGTAGCGGAAGATATAAAATGGTGCGACGGAATTGCACTCGGTTCGCCAACAAATATGGGAATAGTTTCGTGGAAAATGAAAAAGTTCTGGGATGAAATTGGCGATGAGGTCTGGGGGAAAATAGACGGTAAAATTGGATGTGCATTTTCATCGCAGGGCGGCTGGGGAGGAGGAGCAGAAATCACCTGTATGTCGTTGATGACAATTATGATGAATTTCGGTTTTCTGGTTTTCGGAATAACAGATTATGTTGCCGATAAATTTACTTTACACTACGGCGCAATTTCTGCAGGAGAGCCGAGAGAGAAAAGAGAAATAGATTCCTGCAAAAGGCTTGGAAAGAGATTGTCTGAGTGGATTGCAAAATATGTGGATCGGAAAGAAATAAAAATTAAATAAATTAATAATATAAAATTTAATAAATAGTAAGGTGAAAAATGGCTGAAGTTCTTCTTAAAAACGTATCAAAAGTTTACGAAGGCGGAACACTTGCCGTAAAAGATGCCAATATAGAAGTTAAGGATAAAGAATTTATGGTATTGGTCGGGCCTTCTGGCTGCGGGAAATCTACAACTCTTAGAATGATTGCCGGACTCGAGGATATAACAGAAGGTGAATTGTATATTGACGGTAAATTTGTTAACGATGTTTCCCCCAAAAACAGGGACATTGCAATGGTTTTCCAGAATTATGCATTATACCCGCATATGAGTGTTTATGATAATATGGCTTTTGGATTAAAATTAAGGAAATTTCCGAAAGAGGAAATTAAAGAGCGCGTTAATAATGCCGCAGAAATATTAGGAATTACAGATCTTCTGGAAAGAAAACCAAAAGCTTTATCCGGAGGTCAGAGACAAAGAGTAGCCGTTGGAAGAGCTATTGTAAGAAAGCCGAAAGTATTTTTATTCGATGAACCGCTGAGTAATCTGGACGCAAAATTAAGGGTTCAAATGAGAACAGAGATCTCCAAATTACATCAAAAACTTCAAGCAACAATGATTTATGTAACCCACGATCAGACGGAAGCTATGACGATGGGCGACAGGATTGTAATAATGAAAGACGGATTGATTCAGCAGATTGATACGCCGCTGAAGTTATACAATAATCCGGTCAATAGATTTGTTGCGGGATTTATTGGAAGTCCGGCAATGAATTTTATAGAAGGGAAAATAGTCCGGGATAACGGAATATTTTTTATCGGCAAAGATGAAAAAGTAAAACTAAAGATTCCTGAAAATCATATCGAAAAACTAGAAAATTATATTGACGAAGAAATAACCGCAGGGATTCGTCCTGAAAATATTCATTATAATAAGTCCGACAGCCGCATAACAGGACAGGAAGTTGAAGTGAAACTTGATGTAACGGAACCGATGGGAAATGAGATCTTTTTGTATTTCGAAATATCTGGATCGAATATGATAGCAAGAATTCCCGCAGTAGAAGAACCTGAACCTGGGCAGAGATTGAAATTATATTTTGATGCTGCGAAAATGCATTTCTTCGACAGCAAAACAGAAAAAAATATTTATAAATAAACAGTCGAGGGTAAAAATGAATTCACTTGCACGTATTGATATATCGGAAGATCTTAAACAAAAATATAAAGAAGACGGATATTTCATTCTTCACGAGATAATTCCTCAGGATGTTCTAGATGTTCTGAGAAAAGAATGCGATACATTAATTGAGGCGCAGAATAAAGAGATGGAAGAAAAAGGAGTTACCGAACTCGAGCTTTCAAGAAAAAACAGTCGGTATTTCGTTTTTCTTTCTTACAAAGAACGACCGAGATTAGGTGAATTTATTTTCAGCGATTTAATGGAAGAAATTTGCAAAGCAACAATTGGCAACGATGCGTATTTGTTTTGGGAGCAGTTTGTAGTAAAAGGATTAGATAAAAAAGGAGCTGAGTTTACCTGGCACCAGGACTCCGGTTATGTTGATAATCCGCATAAGCCTTATGTTAACTGCTGGATTCCTCTAGACGATGTGAGCGAAGAAAACGGAACGATCAGTTTGTTGTCTTATAAATTAGCGGGAACGAAAGAAAAAATTGAGCATAAACAGTTGGAAGATTCTAAAGATAGAATCGGGTATGATGGAAGTGAAAAAGGCGAAACTGTTGTGGCAAAAGCGGGATCAATAGCTGTATTTTCAAGTACTGTTCTTCATCGCTCGGGTCCAAACAATACTGATAATATGAGGAGAGCCTGGGCAATTCAATATTCGCCTGAAGTTATTTACGAACCTGACGGAAGTTTAAAAGGTCTTGATGTAAAGTTCCTGGAAAATGGCAAAAGAGTAAAATAGTTGTCAGGAAAATTTAAAAAAATTTATATTCTCTTTCTTCTTACTATCCTTCTCTCTTGTTCCGGTAAAGATAAAGAAGAAAAAATTGAAATCACTTTCTGGCACAGCTTCGTTGCAAATACTCGTCCTGCATTGGTTGAATTAATTAATGAATACGAGAAAGAGAATCCCGATGTTAAAATAGTCGAGCAGTATGTACCATCGGGAGATCCTTTAGTTCAAAAGTTGATTACGGCTATCCAGAGTAAAACTACACCGGATATTTCCTGGATACATTCTGATTTTTTGGACAAACTTATTGAAGCTGATGCGATTTTTAACTTGGATCAGTTTGTTAATAGTGTAAATGGTTTTTCAAAAGAAGAGCTTGAAGATTTTTTCCCTCAATTGCTGGCGGGCGCAAAATGGAATGACACTCTTTATGCATTGCCTGTCGAAGCCACAACTCTTGCATTGCTCTACAATAAAGACTTATTTAAAAAAGCAGGATTAGACCCAAATTATCCGCCTAAGGATTGGAAAGAACTAAAAGAATTTTCTCAAAAATTAACTTTTGATGAAGACGGAGACGGTAAAATCGACCACTACGGATTTTATGTTCCTGCTCTTCCCGCATCAGGACCTTTGAGCATTTGGGTGCTGCTGCAATGGGAGCCGTTTATATGGCAGGCTGGCGGTTCAATTCTAAATAGTGACCATACTGAAGCGACTTTTAACAGCAGAGCCGGGATAAAAGCTCTGTCACTCTGGAAAAAGATTTATGATAAAGTAGGATTTGTCTCCTTTTCTTTGAGTCACGATCTCAGTTTTATTTCGCAGAAATGTGCGATGATAATGGATGGACCGTGGAATCTTCCGGCAATGCGTTCTATCAAAAATTTTGAATGGGGAATTGCTCCTCTTCCAAAAGGACCAGAAAAAAGAGCGACTTACATAGCCGGAGAACATTTGGCAATATTTAAAAATTCCAAATATCCTGATGAAGCCTGGAATTTTATTAAGTGGTTTTCCAATCCGGAAACTCAGGCAAAATTCTCGACTAAGTCTGGGTATCTTCCAGTACGAAAATCAACTTTGGAATTGCCTGAATATAAAAAACATTTAGAGACAGATCCGAAACTTGCTGCTTTCGTTGAGCAATTTAAAATCGGTTATGCAAGGCAGCAGATTAAACATCACCGTATGGAAATAAATCAAAAGATTGCAGGAGCAATAGAGAAAACTCTGCTCGGAAATACCGATCCTGAAACAGCTCTTAATGATGCTGCAGAAGAAGTAAATTCACTTTTGAATCAGGATAAATAATTTATGAAAATACTTTTAACAGTCTCTATAATATTTTTGAGTATAACCGCAGCGGCACAATGCGGATGTGCTAAAGATCTTCTTGATGAAGTAGATCAAGATGCAGATCAGGTAGAGGTTCTTTTTGACGGAGGAACTTTTACCGAAGGTCCCGCAATATCTGATAACGGTTTTGTTTATTTTTCTGATCTTGTATTTACTGAGGAAAACCCGGACAAAACAGGAAGGATTTTAAGATATTCAAAAAAGAACGGAGAGACTGAAGTATTTAAAGATCCAAGCGGACAGTCGAACGGACTTGCCATCAGAGATAATAAAATCTATGTTTGCCAAGGTGCGGATACAGGAGAAAGAAGAATTATTTCAATTGATTTATCATCAAAGGAAGAGAAAGTAATCGCAGATTCTTTCCGGAATAAAAAATTTAATTCACCTAATGATATAAAAGTTTCCCAAGAAGGCGAAATTTATTTTACCGATCCGAGATATTCCGGCAACGAAAATCTTGAGCAGGAATTTATGGGAGTTTACAAAGTTTCTCCATCAGGCAAAATAAATCTCCTGATAAAAGATATATCTATGCCGAACGGTATTTCTCTTTCTCCCGATGAGAAGAAATTATATGTAGGATGTTTTGAGGAGGAACAATCAGCCAATCCTGATCTTAAAAACGGCAATTTTATAGCGGAATATCAATTAAAAGATTCAGGCAATGTTGAATTTGTTAAATATATCGCAAAATTTATTCCTCCTACCGGACCTGATGGAATAGAAGTAGACAGCAAAGGGAATATTTATGCAGCAATTAGAGATGAATATTTGCCTGGGATTTATGTTTATAATATAGAAGGATTATTAATTAATAAAATTATTTTAAAAGATGTTCCCAGCAATCTGGAATTTGATAATGAGGATGAAAATATTTTATACGTTACTGCCGGATCCGGATTATATAGAATTACTCTGAATAAATAATTTCAAGTCAAGCTACTTTAACTTTTTTACAGTTGTAGCTTTTCAAAATCTCCAACCATTCTTTTTTAGTTTCTTCTGTCGGAATTTCCGGAGTCATTGGTAGTTCAGGCAAGCCTAAATTTTTTCTTTTATCTCTCCCGATATCGTGATAAGGCATAAGTTCAATTCCGTAAAGATTTTTAATTTCGGCAGCAATAGAAGCTATTCCTTCAAAATGATCATTCCTGTCATTGTAGCCTGGTATGATTGGACAGCGAATCAAAATTTTTGAACCAAGATTATTCAGCAGACGGAGATTTTGTAATATTAATTCATTGCTTTCACCGGTAAATTCAGTGTGATTTTCTACATTGGTTTCTTTATAGTCATAAATGAATAAATCAACAAACTCGGCAATCTGGTTGAATTTTTCAGGCGAAACAAAACCGCAGGTTTCTACTGCGGTGTGAATATTATTTCTCTTTGCAGATTTCAATAACTCCAAAGTAAATTTAAATTGTGCGGTCGGTTCGCCTCCTGATAAGGTTAATCCTCCACCTGAATTTTTATAATATTCTTTATCTTTCAGAACGATTCTCATAACCTCATCGATTGTAAGTTTTTCTCCGATTATTTTAAGTGCATCGTTCGGACAAACAGAAATACATTCGCCGGATAAATTACACGAATTAAAATTAACCTGGTGGTTACCGCTGACTTCAAGATGAGAATTTGTAGGACAAGCCTCAACACATCGTAAGCAGCTTTTCACATTTCGATTCATTGAAATAAAGCTGCGGCTTGAAAGATTTTGCTTCGGGATTGTGGCACCATTTACAGTCTAAAGGACATCCTTTTAAGAAAACGGTTGTTCGTATCCCCGGCCCGTCATTAAGGAAAATCGTTGTACGTCAATTATATTGCCCGTCATATTTTTTGTTAAATCATCCATTAATATAATGTTCTGCTTAAAATATCTTTTTGTACATCTTCACTTAAATCTATAAAACGTGCAGTAAATCCGCCTACTCTAACAAATATATGACTGTACTCTTCAGGATTTTTAATAGCATTTTCCAGATCATCTCTGTTCACAACAGTAATCATCGCCTGAGTTCCGCCCTTATCGAAATAAGTTTTAAGAAGCGCTTTTAGCTCAGCACGATTTTCTGTAAACATTTTTTTGCTGAACTTCATATTCTGAACAGCTCCGGCGTGAAATGAAGAATCCGGTTTTACGATAGAATTCAGCATAGCAGTTACGCCTTCTTTATCCGCTCCGCCCGCTTGGCGCGTTCCCGTTATTCATGTAAGTCCCGGATAAACGCCCGTCTGCCGATGCGGAAGTATAATGTCCCATCAATGTATTGGCGGAATTGTTAATTATCACCACTAGATAAGAATGCAGATTTGTCTTTTCTTTCTGGCTCTGTACATATTTGCAGATATGCTCGTGGACTTTAACCTGCATATCGTCCGCCTGCTCGTTATCATTGCCGTACTTAGGTTCGCTTAATAATTTTTTTCGGAGTTCTTCTAATCCTTCAAAATTTGAATCAAGCGCATTCAGTAATTCTGGTTTATCTATTTTTTTCTTTTCAAAGATTAAATTTTTTATTGACGTTAAACTGTCTGCTGTATTTGTGTTCCCGTAAGTTTCCAGTGTACCACCGAGATATCGAATTCCGCCTTGAAATATTCCTTTCCCCTTTTCAATACAATCATCGTAAAGAAGACTCATAAACAAAAACGGTGCAGACTCGCCGGCGATTTTATATTCGAGCTCTTCCTGCTGTGCCATCAGATCGACAAAAAATTCAACCTGTTTTTTGTAAGCATTCCATAAATCTTCAAAACTTTCAAAATCCTTAAATTCGCCTGATTGTATTCCAATCAGTTTTCCTGTAAACGGATCATAACCATTATGAAGAGTGACCTCCAAAGCCTTGAGTAAATTTATTACTCCGCTCGGAGTCCCGAAACTCGAATGATCCAAAATATATTCGCCGCAGCCAAATGGAACATATTGAAGCGCTTCATCTTTTGGGAAATTAAAAGCTTTTATTACTGAAGGAACATTTACATCGTCATTATAAATTATCGGGAAAGTCCTTCCTTCAGATAATACATCGAGAGCTTTCTCATAAAGTTCCTCATTCATTCCCGAATAAATTCTTACTGAAAGCTGAGGTTCAATATCGTGAACAGTGCGAGTAGCTTCCATTGCAAGGAGAGCAAACAGATCGGCATTTTTTTCATTTCTGCGTCCAAGTCCCCCGATTATTATTCTTCCGTGCACTCTAGTGTTTCTTGCAGCCATCAGTTTCCATAACGACTGCAGTAGTTTCAGTGCATCGTCTTCATTTAAAACTTTGTCATTAAGATCTTTTGCGAGGAAGTCTCCGAGATAAACATCCATTCTCCCGTAATTCCGAATATCTCCGATAAGAGAATAAAGCCAGAAGAGCTGTATTGCTTCGCGAAGATTTTTAGGTGCGCTTATTTTAATTGCTTCAAGTGTGTTGGCGATGTTATTTAATTCCAATTTCCATTGTGCATCGCCGGTGTTTGATGAAAAAACTTTGGTCTGTTCTATGTAAAAATCAAAAACGGAGTTAAGGACATCTAGAGCGATTAAGGAACCTTCGTAAAATGATTTTGTCTCTTCGTCCGATTTTTCAGCGTGAAGTTCTATCTCTTTTCTGAGCCCGGGAATTCCGAGTTTTAGTAATTTATCGAAGTTAACATTGCCACCGGTTAATCTGTAAAGAGGAAAAGCGATCCCAGAGGAATTCATCCAGTTATCAGATGGAAGATATTTTTTCATTTTTTCGGGATAAGCATTTCTCAATTTTACAGAAGTATCTTCATCTTTCCAGAAATCGATTATATCTTTTATCTCTTCTCTTTCCTGATCGGAATAAAGAGGTTCTGCAATTTCTTTTTCTAGTTCTTCGAATTGGCAGTAGTAACCGAAAGCAGTTGAACCCCATTCATCGGGACTGAAACCGACTAAGCCGTGATCTATTCTTCCTGCAAATAGATCGCTTTTTTCTATTGAGGCAAAATATCCTGGATACTGCGCCTTAAGACAATTTGCTTCTCGCACAGGCAGCGGGCTGTTTCTAAATTCTTTGTAAATTCTTGTAAACTCTTTTTCTACTTTAAAATCTTTTTTGTTCATATTATTTGATGTCTTCTTATTAACACTATTTATATTTAATAATATTCACTATCAAAATCTTGTTTGTAAATGATTAAAAAATTGTATTATATTGATATTTATGAAAAGATTAAAGATTTATACACAAGATATAATCGATCCTGAAACAGAAATTCACTACGCATTTCATAGATCAATAAAAGAAATTACTATACGTCACACACACGATTTTTATGAAATATTTCTGGTAACAAAAGGTAAATTAATACATACTATAAACGCAGCTGAGTTTATCTTGGGAAAAGGTTCGTTAGTCCTGATAAGACCTTCCGACATTCATAATTTTATGAAGTATGAAAAAAGCACGTGCGAAATAATCAATCTGGCATTTCCTCCAAAGACCTTAATGGAATTGTTTAACTATCTCGGCAAAGGTTTCGAATCGGAAAGGTTATTAAAAAGCAGATTTGCGCCTTCAAAGTTGTTAACGGAAACAGAGAAAAATATTTTAAAACAAAAATTCGAAAGGCTTCATCTATTGCCGATCCGGGAAAAAGATCAAATAAAAACCCGACTTAGAATTCTATTGGCTGAAATTTTATCCACTCATTTTTCGAAAGAAAACTGGAAAGAAAAAAGCACTATGCCCGAATGGCTGGAAGAAACTGTAACAGAAATGCAGAAAAAAGAAAACTTTGTGCAGGGAATAAAAATAATGGTAGATATTTCCGGTAAAACAAAAGAGCATCTCAGCCGCGAGTTTAAAAAATATATCGGAGTTACTCCGACTAAATTTATTAATAACCTTAAGTTGAATTACAGCGCTAATTTGTTAACCTCGACAGATGAGAATATTCCCTTTATTTCTTTTGAAAGCGGGTTTGAAAACTTGAGTCATTTTTATCATCTATTTAAATTAAAATATGATATTTCACCAAAAAGATTTAGACAACTGAAACGAAAGAATTCTATTCCCGGATGAAAAAGTCAAACGGATTCGGAACTATTATTTAAACTTGATCTCGAAAAGCATTTAATTACCATATTCTTTTATTCCGAATTAACTATTTTCTCAAGCGCAATCGTAAATTCTTTCAGCGAATCAAGAACTGCAGCGGATTTGTTTTTTAAATCCTCCGGCAGATTTTCTTTTTTGTTGGGAACCGCAATAACTTTTGCGCCCGCATTTATTCCGGCTCTAATTCCGTCATTAGAATCTTCAACAACTACAGATTCGCCCGGTTCAACACCAAGTCTTTTTGAAGTTTCAATATAGATAAGAGGATCGGGTTTGCCTTTCTCAAGATCGTCACTCGAAAGAATTTCGTCAAAATATTTTTCCCATTGATTTGATTTTACGGCTTTAAATAGGAGTTCCTTATAAGATCCGCTGGCCAAGCCGGTTTTAAATTTGCCCGAAGAATATTTTAATGCCTCATCCGCTCCTGTCATCACCTCCAGTTTTCCGGTCCCATAGTAAGTTTTCATTTTTTCAACAATAGCTTGTACTATTTTTTCTTCACTCAATTTGTGGTTCAGTTTTTCAGCCATATAACTCGCCCAGGCTTTCGTAGAAACTCCCATATTTGTTATTTGATCTTCTTCAGTCCAAACTGCGTCATATCTTTTAAAGAATTCTCTTCGAGCTTTAAACCATAATGGTTCGGAATTAATTAGAAGTCCATCCATATCAAAAATTACAGCTTTTATCATTTTTACCTTTCTCATTATATATTAAGATTTTAATATTGCTATTGCCCGACATTAATTCAAGAAGATGTAAGGTAAAATCAACAAATTAAAACATGCAATCGGAGTGCGAAATAATTCATCGGAAGAGATAGAAATTGCGCCCGGTCCTGCTGTAATGTGTAGATGCTACATTAAATTTAATTCATAATAGTGCTGAAAGACATCAATGTTAGTCAACTATTTTACATGATCTATTTCTACAATAATTGGCAAAATAGACCCGTTTTTTGAATTTGCAGCAAAATTTATCCCGGATGATAGATCATAAGCGATGTTTTCATAATCTATAATTTTTTGATTGAAATATAGATTTATACTCTTTTCCACTGAAAGTTCAGATTTATCTAAAAACTCAAGAAATTTATCAGCATTCAGTTTTTCAAGAGAATACAAGAATATAAAATAACTCTTTCCAATCGTAGAATCTAAAGCGTAAAACGAATCCTCCGAAGGAAGAGCGATATTGCTGTTAGTGTAGGGAAAATATGCCAACATTCTGTCTTCAAATGGAAACAACATACTTCCGTTATTTTTCCTATCTGTTCCAAATGCGTAGATGAATATTGGATTTTGGTTTGACATCAGAACTTGGAATCTTGTTTCGGACTTATATGATTCCTGAGATTTTAACATTCCGTCTTCCAATACAACTTCTATATCATCATTTTTTTTATCAATAAAAATCAGTGAACCGGATAGTTCGAAATTTTCATTTTGTATTATGGTCTTATCTATTAATTCAAATCCAAAATGACAAAAATGATCGAAATCTTTATATCTAATCCAAATGAAACCTTCATTGCCCCAGTTGGTTCCCCAACTGTTCATCAATTCAAACGCCCCGCCATAAAGACTATCGTTGTATCCCACAACAACCATTGCATGACCGGCGGAGTTTGTCTTGTAATCATTCGAGTCGGGTATCCATACATCGCTTTCTACTACTTCAAACGGACTTTCCATGCCAATTACCACAGGCTTTTTTTCTGAAATGCTTTTTTTTACCAATTTTATTTTTTCTGGATTTTTTCTCCAGAATAATTCCCTGTATTCAAAAATTCTATTTTCATCGGCTACATCTATATGTTGTTTTTTGACCTGTTTGTCGCATTCATAGCCAAAACTAGAGTATTTTACTGAACCGATATTTTTCACAACATCGAGAGCGTCTATTAATGACAAACCTCTATCACAACTTTCATCAATCTTTAAAATATTATATACAAAGGAAGGAGAAAAGGCTTCCTGATTGATTTTCTCTTTAGACCAATTATAAGCTATTGCTTTTAACATTGTGTTCCCTGCATAAGCTGTTGCCCAGGCTGTACAGGTCGATAAATTCCCCTGAGATTTAGGAGTAGGACAATATACTTTTATGGAAAATGAATCTGGTAGGGAAAGATAATCTCCCCGCATCAGTTTAGCCGAGCTTGGGGCGTTTCTATAACTCTCGTCCTCAAGAATTAAGCCTTTCCCGAAGTTTTGAGAATAGTAATTTTGATTTAAAAAATAAATAATGCGAAGAAAGTTAGTAATAGTTTTTTCATAATGAACGCACCGATTTTGTTATCAGCTTATTTTATTTATCAAGTTTTTTAAAATATTTATAAAAAAATTAATTAACAATTTCAAAATTAGTCTTTTTTGTACTACTGATAAAGTATCATATAAAATCTGTTAATTATAAGTTCGAGGAATGAAGGTATGAATAGCATAATTAATTCCTTTTCAAAAATTTTCTTTTTCACTCTGCTTTTAAATCTCTTTATTACGAATTTGGTTTCATCACAAATTCGAACCGTTCACACCAGCAAAAATTTTACTAATCTCCGTGTTAGTTCCGACCTCGATACCGTAATGATTACATACGATATAGTTGGTTGTTTGCCGGATGACGTGTTGGGTATCGATCTTTTAGTATCAGAAAACGCAGGAATTGATTTTAACATTGATCCCGCTAAACTTACCGGAGACATTGGAAGCCATATAGAACCCGGAAATACGAAGACGATTAAATGGATGCCGCTTGATGAAGACATTGAATTGAATGGTGAGAACTATGTTTTCCTCATTGAAGGTTGGGTGTTAGGATCCACAAGTTTTCCCGAATTTGTTAAAATAAAAGGCGGAACTTTTACTATGGGGGATCGTAATCACGAAGGTTTATCCGATGCTAATAAACTTCATGAAGTAAACCTTGATGATTTTGAGATAAGCTCTTATGAAATTACTAATAATCAATTTTATCATTTTATAAAAAGTTATGGTAGTACGGAAGTGAAGTCAGGCGAATTTAAAGGTGAACCCTTGTTTTACGAACATTCGGACGGACTAATAAAAGAGCAATTAGGAAAAATAGTTAATTGGAGACCGGCACCTGGAAAAGATTATTATCCCACGGTTAATGTAACTTGGTATGGCGCGCATGAGTATTGCAATTTCTACCGTGATAAAGGATATCGCCTGCCGAGCGAAGCGGAATGGGAGTATGTGGCAAGACAAATGGGAGAAAATATTAGATTTGGAAATGGGGATAGTCTTGCAGACGCTCATAAGATTAATTTTAATCCGCTTGCAGAGCATCGTTTCGATTCCGAAAATTATACAATCGAAGGAAAATATTTAGGTACGACTTCGCGTGTCTGTAAATATCTTCCGAATAAGTTGGGGATATACGATTTAAGTGGAAATGTATGGGAATGGTGTCAGGATTGGTACGAAAGGAACTCATATTTTCATAGTAAAAAAGATAATCCATCAGGCCCCTGGTTTGGAACTGAGAAAACTATTCGGGGAGGGTCTTGGTTTACTTCTCCATTCGAAATAAGGACTACAGTTCGCAATTCATTACCTCCAAATTTTGCCAGAGGGGATGTTGGTTTTAGAGTCGTGAAAGAAATAAACAGAAATTAATAAATTGGAGAAATGATGAAGATTAAATTAACAGTCTTCTTAATAATGTCTTATTATTTTAGTTCCGCTCTATTAGCTCAAAAATTTCAAATTACCTCCGAGCCGGTTAGCCTGGAAATAACTCATTCTGCCTTTATGGATACTATTAAACCTACAGTGGAAATAATTGCACCAATGCTGAATATTATTCCTGATAAGCCGATCTATTCCAACACTGACTATCTAACATTAAAAGGTCTAGTAGCAGATAACAAACGCCTCAATTTTGTTGAAGTAAATAAAAAAAGAATCGATTTAGGCGGAGACAGTGTTTTTACAATCCTACAGAAATTAGAAAATGGCTTCAATGAAATTTACATCCATGCAGAAGACAAAAGAAGAAATGCGACTACTGAGCACCTCACAGTTTATTACGACCCGGGAATAGATGTTCGCCTTCCTGAAATAGATATATTATCGCCTCAAGCTGCTAAAAGGGGAATAAAAATTGTCTCGGGTGATGAGCCCGTTATAGATTCTTTAGTAGATGAATCGACACTGAGGGTTAGAGTTTATGATGAGAGTAATCTCTATAAAGTTACAGCGAATAATCAGGATATGGAGAATGAATTTGAAAATATATATAGTCTCAAATTATATCCAATGCCCAAAATAATTGATGTGGAGGTTGTTGACGAATATGGAAACCAGGTGATGAAGAGGGTAAATACGAACCCCGTAAATTCCGATATAATAGAAGAAGAAGTAGAAAATGGATCTGAGATTTTAGTAACCGGAGATTATCACGCATTAATAATAGCTATTGAGAATTACAAGGATGAAAATATAAATAAACTCAATTTTCCTGTTCAGGATGGGCAAAAAATAAAAGACGTTCTTTTAAAAAAATACACATTCAAAGAAGAAAACATCTACTTTCTGAAAAATCCCACCCGAAGAGATATTTTCAGTTCATTCTCAAATCTTGAAAGAAGGATTAAAAGCAATGATAATCTACTGATTTTTTATGCCGGACACGGTTTATTTTATGATAATTCTCAACAGGGATATTGGCTACCAAGCGATGCAATTAAAGAAAACAGAGCCGATTGGATATCCAACAGCGATATAAGAGATTATATTAGAAGCATAAAATCCAAACATACCTTATTAATTGCCGATGCCTGCTTCAGCGGATCGATATTTCAATCCCGAAAAGCTTTTAGGGACGTAACTCCGGACATCAAACTTGCTTATGAATCTGAAAGCAGAAAAGCTATGACTAGCGGATATGTTCAAGAAGTTCCGGACAAAAGTGTCTTTATTCAATATCTCATTAAACGCTTGGAGGAAAATCAGGAAAAATATTTACCTGCCGAGATATTATATACCAGATTAAAGAGCGCTGTTACTAACAACAGCATAAATAACCAGACTCCGGCATACGGAACAATACAACGCGCCGGGGATGAAGGTACGGGCGATTTTATTTTTATAAAGAAATGATACATTCAAAAAAATTATGGAGCAATAGCAATGAAGAATATCATTATTAAAGCGACTTTAACTTGCTTATTACTTTTTATGGCTTCATTTTCATCAGCTCAAACTAGTGTTTTTGATAAGTATGTTTATTACACAAACGAAGTTAATAAAGACATGTTTGGGTATCTTAATACATCTCTATACTTAGGCGGAAAGGAACTTAAACAAAAAGGTATAAGATATCAGCGGAATTATTTATTATCTAAAATTGCTGCTATTCCTGTACATAATAGCCATCAAATCAATATTCTTTTAGATGGCTCTTTTAGACTTGGTCTAGGAGTTGGAACTGAAACGTTTAATTCTCCTCCAGCCCATTTCCCAAAAAGAACAAAATTTTATGTTGGCAATATTGATTTTTTCTCTATGAATATAACCCCGGAATATACTTATGTATTTAAAAACGGGTTTGCGATTACAACTCGTCTCGGCTTAAATATCCTAAATATTGGTGCGACCTTAGCTATGTCTGAAGGAGGATCCTTAAAGGATAATGCTATAGGAAGTGTAAATTTGATTCCGCTTGCATTTAATCCTTCAATCTATTTTGATTTTGGTAAATCGGGATTAGGTTTTGGGCTATATTCAAATCCCTCTAACCTTTTATCGTATGTTTATGCACCAAAAGGACTGTACAGCGATGAAAATGTAGGAATTCAAATGTGGGATAGTATTATTGAAAAATTCGAAATTCAGTTCATATTTGTTTTGTAAGTTTTTCTAATAATCCGGGTACTCCAAAATGAAAAAATTATCAATCCTATTCATTCTGATGTTAATCTTTTATAGTTATGGCGAAAAATGTTTTTGCCAGGATACGCTCTCAGTCAAACTGGAAGTAAATTCTAAAAATTCCGGGGATTATCGGGAAGTTAAAACGTATGATAAAATTATTGATGCGTGCAATCTTAATTTGTATGCAAAATCTAATATCACAACACATCTTTATATTATAAAATCTAATGTTTCTCAGTCCGCATTGATAAAAATGGAAGTGCTAAACCCAAATTCACTATACTGCATTCCGTTCAAATTTAATTCGGGGATTCTTTCAGACCATTCTACAAAACAAACAATTACCCTGGCTGTTTTTTGCCAAGAAAACGATTTGATTGAAGAATTATTCAGTTCCGGTCCGGTTTCCAATGAAAAGTGGGAAGTATTGGAAAAAAATTATTCTAAAAATAGTCTTTTCAACTATATCGGAAACATTGAAATGCCCAGAATTGCCGGGAATATGAGAAGTTACGATAATATTAAATTAAAAAATTTCTTTATCGATAATTACTTTATTAAGAAATACAGTTTTTATGTTAAAAGGTAAAAGATTCTATCTCTTAATTTTTCTTGTTTCTTTTTCGCTTTTTGCTAATTGGTTTTTTCTTCAAGTGGAATCTCGTCATTATTATAAAATTGACTCAATTATCAATGATAGCTTTCACAAAAATAAAATTGAACTGGGAAAAGGAATCGAGAAAACCTCTCAAATTTCTTATTTGTATATTAGTGATTCTACATACGAATCTTATTTAAAAAGCAATTCATTAGATAGAAAGATTTTAGGAAGCGCGTTATCAAGACTTGACAGTCTGGAAGTAGAATACATTGCCCTTGATCTTATCTTACCCTATCCCAGCGATACCTTAAGCGATCTAAAGTTCAAACAAGAAATTCAGAATATTGACAATTTATTTTTACCGGTTGCATTTTCGATTTCTCAAAAAGAATCTATAGCTAATTCCATTGATAAAAATCGGCTGCAAAAATATTTTTTTGATATTAAATCAATTAACGAGAAAGACGGAAGCCCATTATATGTAGGAGCCAATGTATTTACCTCCATTCCGATGTTTTCGAATACCACGGAAAATTCGGGTCATATCAATATCGTAGAAGATGACGATAATGTAGTCCGGGAATCGATACTATTACTAAAAAAGGGGGATAAATATATTCCATCACTCGCATTCGCGATCTATCTAAATTATATGGAAATTGAGTACGATGATATTTTTATTAATTGGGGCAAGGAGATTACGCTATCTGCAAATAACGGCAATATGCTTAATGAAGATCAATCAATTCCCATAGACAATATGGGAAGAACATATATACCTTTCACAGATCCATGGGGTTTAGATTTTTCCTCTATTTCTTTTGAAAAATTTATGAAATACTATGAGATGCCGGGAAAAAGAGGGGAGTTATTTGATGAATTCAGCGGGAAAATAATATTTATCGGGGATGTTTCAACTGGGAGTGTAGATTTGTTTAAAATTCCTATAAGCGGTACAGTTCCTTTAATTATGATGCACTCCGCAATGCTGAATAGTTTTTTAACCGGTAACTTCTTTTCTAAAATTCAGAGAACAAGTATTTTCCTAATAGTTGTAATACTGATTCTTGTTAATGTATCACAATTCTACTTTTACTATAAATATCCTATTTTGAACGTTAGTCTGTTTACCGTAACCATTTTATTTACATTTTTCATTTCGTACATGCTCTTCCTTAATTTCATTATCATTCCTGTTGGGACTATCGTCCTGCGAGCTTCTCTCAGCCTTTTTCTTTTATTTATGTATAAAGAATTTACTCGAATAATTGATTTAAATAACGAAAATTATAAACAAAAATTCGAACGAAAAAAATACCTGGAAGAATTACAGTTAGCACGAAAGATGCAGGTAGCTCTGCTTCCCGAAACCATTCCGGAGAATAAGAATTTTTTAATCTACGCAAAATGTATTCCGGCAACCGAAGTGAGCGGAGATTTTTATGACTTTATACAATATGAAAATAAAAAATTCGGTATTTTAACCGCCGACGTTACCGGGAAAGGAATGCAAGGGGCGATTATGGGCGCTCTAAGTTCGGGGATTTTTTGGCAGGCAATTTCAGACGGCTTCGAATCCAATGATAATTTAATGAGCAGCATAAGCGATACTCTATACAAAAGAAAACCGGATAAGCGATTATTCGTCGCGGTCAGTTTAGGGATTTTTGATTTTGAAAAGAAAGTTTTAACATTTTATAACTGCGGGCAACCGAAGGCGTTGCATTTAAGTGATGAAAAGGTTGTGCCGATAGAATCCAAATCTCCTAAACTTCCATGGGGAGTAATTAAAACCATCAATTACAATCATACAAATATTCCGTTCCGAACGGGTGATATTTTTTTGTTTTACAGCGATGGAATTAATGAAACGATGAATTCGGAAGGAGAGCAATTTGGAGTAGAAAGGATTAATGAAATCCTATACGAGAATAAATCTAAATCGCCTGGCGAAATAGCCGATGCAATTCTCTCCTCGGTGAATCAATTTAAGAATACAACCCTTACTCACGACGATATTACCCTTATTATTATCAAATTGAATTAAAATTGATTGAAAAACTTTTTAAAAACTGGTCTTTTTTACTACTTATTAACTCAGCTTCAATCAATAAACCAAATCCAACTCGAACTCAAGACATATTTGAATTAAAGGAAGAAACCAAAGGAGAATGATAGATTGAAATCATTAAGCGTATCATCAAAAGCAACAATAATTCTAGCATTCTCTTTTACATTAATTTCTCTATTAGTAGCCGGATTCTATGTCCCTTCGCTTGAAGAACTACGGCAGAACAAAATTGACTCAATAAATTATCTGAACAATATTTATTCTCTCGAATCTCAGAGATATAGTGATCACGGCTTAAATTTGAGTGCGGCGGCGCAGATAATTGCATCCGAAAGAATTCTAAATGTTTTAACGCCGGGCAAAAATGTATTCACGCGGAACGCTTTGCTTACTCAGGGAAGACTCGCGTTAATAAGGGGATTGTCTGAAAGAAGAAGGGCAATAACTAAATCTATTACAGCGCTGGATTCGATTGGTACGGCTAGTTTAGAATATCAAACTCTTAAGACAGAACTACCTCTTGTTCCAATAAAGAGTATAACTAAGCTGTTCAATGAATATGAAAATACTCCTGAAGTAATTGATGCGATGCAAAATAATGTTGCAATAATACAAAATGTGGACGAGAACTTTGAAGATACATGGGAAATAGTAATAAATAAGTTAAGAAGGAAAATTCAAAAATTAAATTTGGAAAGTTCGGCTCTTAGTAATGATATTTCTTTCTTTTAAAGCTAGCTTTGAGTTTACAAGTATTTGCAATGCTATTAGTATTTCTTAAGGATTTTTTAGCAAAAGAATAAAAATCTGAGCGCCACTTTAAAATACGCCGCGATTATGCGAATATATTATCAGCGAAAATCTTAACCGTCTACTTTTTAAGAGTTCTATGGCAGAGGACATTCGGCAAGAGATTGTAGGTCACAAATTGCACAAAGCTGCAAAGTAAAACTTTAATTTGCTTCTCAATTTATTTTCTCTGACCTCTGACCCCTAACCTAAAGCGTCGCCATTTCATCGTTATCAAAATTTCTACGGTAGTAACCCATATATTCTACTTTACGTTCAAGCGCGTCTATTACCGCATTGCTGAAATTTACTTTTTCAAATTTTTGAGCACTGCCGAGACCACCGGGACTGAAGACGTTTATCTCCATCAGTTTATCGCCTACAATATCAAGACCGACCAGGAACATACCATCCTGCACCAGCTTTGGACGTACAATTTCCGCGAGCTTCAAATGTTCGCTGGTGATAACAGCTTGCGCTAATTTACCGCCTGCATGGACGTTGCTCCGCATATCATCTCCTGATCTTTTCCGGCGGAAGGCAGCGTATTTACCTTTGTAGCGCAATGGTTGTCCGTTCAGCATAAAAAGCCTTATATCGCCATCCGCAGCGGCGGGTAAATATTCCTGCGCGATTATGTATCCGTCCCGTAGAAGAGATTCCACAATTTGGTTGAGATTAGCCCGGTCTTCGGGTCTCACCAAAAATACACCAGATCCGCCGGAACCTTGCAGAGGTTTAAGCACTATCGTTCCTCCTTCATCGGCAAAATTTTTTATTTCCTGCAGGTCACGAGTAATCAATGTTCTCGGTCTTACTTCGTCTGGGAAGAGCTGGAAATAAGTTTTGTTGATTGCCTTCGCAAGTCCGTTGGGATCATTCAAAACGATAACTCCGTGCCGCATTGCAATCCGCCCGAAATTAATTCCCGCCGTAGCTGCCCACGATCTCTGTCCCGTTTCGTTGGCCGGATCGCTCCTCAGAAGTAATACATCCAGGTCGTCGACAGTGATTCTTTCTTTAAGAGCATTTTTACCTTTTAAAGTGTTAAGATAAAGTTCATTGGATTTAAATTGTTTTTTTGGAACTGAGCGCGCCCTTGCGCGAATATTTTCATCAGCATCGTATGCAAAGTCTCCAAGGCCCATAACCCAAACTTCATGTCCGCGGTTTACAGCCCACATTCCCAAACGGGTTGTAGTATAACCGGCTTGTTCTGTATTAAGGTCATTAACAACTAATCCTATTCTCATTATTTGCTCCTTTTTAATAAATTAAAAATTGTTGCTCCTTTTTTTAGCTCAATTAATTTTACTGCAGTCTCAGGATCATCAAAATAACGCGGTTTTAACGGTGCCGGAAGCAATACCTTCCTCCATTGCAGTTCCTTTATCATAGCAGTATGATTCGAGGAGATTTTTCCGATGAGTAAAGTTTCTAAATTCCCGCCATCCTGAATAAACGATAAAAGACGTGCTAGCCCCTGAAGATAAACAGCGTCTTTAGTTAAACCACCACTTCTGAAAGTTCGCACAGTAATATTAAAAGCAGTACGTCGTTCAAATCCGTAATCTTTATTTAGAGTCCTGAATACATCAACGAACGAAGCTCCGCCGGTAATTTGTTTTGCCGAAACAACCCGAGCAGCGAGCAGCCGCAAGCGAGGTCTGGTTAAACCGCCTACGAAATATTCAGAGAGAACGGCCAGTCCTTCCTGGAGTTCTTCATATCCCGCAAGTCCGATGTATAATTGACGGAACGGTTGTACTTTCCCATTTAAGTAAGTTAGAACATGCGTTCCTACTTCGTGCTGAATAAGCGCTTCCACTCTTTCTTCGGGAATTTTTGTGCCGGAGCCGATTAAAAGATTACCGTTAGAAACCATTAAACCAAGTACATCTTCCCTTACAATAACTCTGCTTCGGTGATTCGGCAGTGATTTCCTGAAAAAGGAAAGCTCTTTATTGGCGCGTGCGGCAAATGCATTTGCATCCATAAATCTTTTGGCAGATTCATCTCTGCTGCGGGGGGAAAGGTTCACTCAGTAATTCCAACGCGAGCTTAATTAATGGCTCTTTGATGCTTCCATAAACCTGTAGACTTCCGTATAGAAATCGTTCGGTTCCTCTATCGTTAAGCATTGTAAATTTTCTATCCAGCTCGAGCTGCTGTTCCCGGAATAGCTGAGCTAAAGTTGGATCTTCAATTCGCTCCAGAGGAATTTTAAATAATTTACGTTTAGAAATTGACGGATCAATAGGCAGAGGGCGATATTTGAATTCAGGCGTTTTTTCAAAACTGTATTTTTTAAATTCGGCCCAGGCGGCGTTTGTATTTGTAGGTGTAACCTGAAGAAGAAAATCGAAGCCGCTGCAAATATCGGCGAGCTGTCTGTCGGCTTCCCATACTGCTTTAACCATACTCCAGCGTCCAAGCGAATGATAATGCATCGGCCGGTAGGGCGTATGCTTATTCGTAAATTCAAAAAAGCTGTTTTTCAGCGCACGCGAAAATCTTCTCTGCAGGTCTCTTCTTATTAATGGAAATACCTGATTCTGATTATTCTGATGGATTGATTTAATTTCGATGCCGATTATATCGCATCCTATTGTATTAGCTTCATTCTTGGAAATGATTGGCGGCAATCCGGGCGGAGATACTTTTGCCGTTTCTTCTACCGTAACTTCAGCGCGTTCTTTACGGATCTTGATTTCCTTTAATGCGCTTTCAAGTGTTTCTACCGTTGATGCGATATGAGATTTTTTGAAATGAAAAATTTTGAAACCGGGCTTAAATGACGACGGTTTAGATTCCGATTCTTTATTTTGCCTAATCCAAATTTCTACAATTAAAAATGAACCGAAACTACTTTTTAGAGTCCGGGCAATGCTTTGCACCAAAGCTGAAATCTCTTTTTGGCGGTTACGTTTTCCTTGGGCAATTAGATAAGAGGCTTCACCTGTTATTAAACGTTCCGAAAGAGAATTTTCATCATCTTCTAATCTTCTGTACACACAAAGAAATGGAAGCTGTCTGTCAATATGCACTCTTCCCCATATAGGAAGCGAGCGGCGCACCTGTTTATTTTCGGATAACCGGCCGCTTATGGTTTCAATAAATTGATTTGAAATGGATTTCCCTTTTATCACTTTGTTCCAAGTTTTTGTAATTCTTCAAGTGTTCCTGCAACAGTCGATCTCAAAAGGGATTCAATTGCGGCTAAATGATCTTCATCCGGCTTTCCAGTCCATTCATCCATAAAAAATTTCTTAAATTCTATTGAGATAGCGCAAGCCGATTCGGGAAATGTTTGATGTATCCAGCGCGGAAACTGACCGCCTTTAAATTTTATATTTTCTCTTATATCGAGTTTTCGCCCGGGATATTCATAATTTTTCAAGTCTCCGATAAACCGATCGATTATCGGAGACCAGCGGTTGCGATCCATTGTTCCCGTTCCAATATTAATGTCGGGATTTTTATCCGGATCCGAAGGAGGTCCGTCAGGTGCCTCGCGTAAATAATTATAAGAGTGAATATCGTAAACAACAAAGCGTCCGAAATCTTTCTTCATTTCAGAAAATACTGCAAACATTTCCGTATAAAATGCATCGTATTCGGAGAGGGATTGCTCAATAATTTCCTTTTGCGGATTGGTTTTCCATACATCTAATCCCCAGGCATCCTCGGGTTTAATATAAACAGCTTTCTCCCGGGGCCGATTAAGATCTACTTCAAATCTGGATCTAAGTCCGGTGATTTGAGTATCGCCGATTACAGTCCAATTACTTGTAAACGGGTCCTCTTCCTGCAGCCGTTTTTGGTCACTCAACTTCATTATTGCGGAAACTTCATCTCTCAATCCGTGACCATCGTGAATAGCTGTAGCCGCCAAAGGTCCGCTTCCTTTCTGCAGTTCCCAAATTATATTTTGATTTTTCATAAATCCCTTAGTTAATTTAGAAAATTATTTACGCGGTAAAGCAGATCTTTCAGCTTAATTAAAATAATAATATCTGTTATGCCTTTAGGAATGCAATTTCAAGAGAGAAAAAGTAAAATTAATTATATAATAATAAAATTTTAATTTATATGGAATAATTAAGAAGCTTTGTGCAGGGGCGCGGCAGATAGTCTTGAGTAGATGGAGAAAACCAAAAAGGAACAATGATGGGTGAAACCTTAACCTTTGCCTTGGATCTGATTTGATAAATTAATTTATTTTTCAATTCTATATCTTAATTCATCTTTGTAATTTTTTTCTGCAGTGCTTTCTATAACATTTTTTCGTTTGATAAATTCTTTTATAATTTGTATCGTATAACATATCACTTTTAGGAGATCATATATGAGGGCAATTTGGTCTGGAGCTGTAAGTTTCGGACTTGTAACCATTCCTACGAAACTTTATAGCGGAACGCAAAGCAATAAACTAGAATTTCATCTTCTTCGCGAAGGCGATAACTGTCCGATCAAATTTGAACGAGTCTGCCGCGCCGATGGAAAAGAAGTTCCTTATGAAAAAATTGTTAAGGGATATGAGTACGAGGACGGTGATTATGTAGTTCTTTCGAAAGAGGATTTTGATAAAGCCAATGTTGAAAAATCGAGTACAATAGATATTTTGGATTTTGTGAATGAAGATGAAGTGGATTCAATCTTTTACGAAAAACCTTATTATTTGGCGCCGGATAAAAACGGTGAAAAATCCTATGCTCTTCTGAGGGATGCATTAAATAAATCTAAGAAAGTCGGAATCGCAAGTTTTGTTATGCGGAGCAGGGAACATATTGCGGTTTTAAAACCGTACGGAAAACTCCTCGTCTTAAATCAGCTTCGCTATCATGATGAAATTAGAGAATCGGACGATCTGAATCTTCCCGATCAAAAAAAAGCAAGCGATAAAGAATTAAAAATGGCAATGACATTAATTGATCAGATGACTTCTAAATTTAAACCGGCAGAATATAGCGACACTTATGTAGAAGATTTGAAGCGAATCATTGAAGCGAAATCTAAAGGCAAAAAAACGAAAGCAAAAGGTAAAAAACCACAGACTGCAAAAGTTGTTGATATTATGTCTCAATTAAAGAAGAGTATAGAAGAAAACAAAAAAAGTGCAGCGTAAAATTTTAATAAGAGAAAATAAAAGGGAGGAAAAATGGCGGAAATTAAAATTCAAAGAAAAAAAAGCAAAGCGTGGATTTGGCTTTTACTGCTTATCGTCGCTATTGTTTTAATATGGCTCTACTTTAACTCGATTGATAATGACGTTGACGAAGTGGAAACAGATAACGCTTATGAAACCGAAAATGTGGTTGAGCAGGAATACGTTATGTTTCTTGATACTCTTGACACAAACGTGACTGCCCGCTCGGGAGAACTACAATCTTTTACTGACTCGGCGGAAGTTGACGTTAAAAATTACTATGTACTTAATGGGCTGAGAAGCCTCTCCAAGTCCTTAAATGCTATTGTGAACAATCAGGATGTTTCCGAGAAGGATTTACGCGAGGAGAGAAATGTACTGGATAGAGCGGTAAGAGATATCGATAGAGACACATCAAATACAAGGCTCTATAAAAACGGAATCCGAAGCGCCGTAAATTTGATGAAGTCAATTCAGGAAAAAGTTTATCCCCAACTTGAGGATGAGATGAAAGCAGTTACGGAATCTGCGGATAAAATTACCGGCGAAGTTCCTTTTAAAGAACAGCATCAAGAGGTGAAGACCTTTTTTGACACAGCTAACCAACTTGTTCAGGTTATGAAAAAAGATACTCCGGTACCGGAAAAATTACGAGATTAAAAATTTAAAGGAGGGCATTATGAATGATTATAAATTAAAAAGATCAAAAGAACTAGAGGATTTTAGAGTGAATGAAAGCGATCCCGATGTGAGGGGTTGGGATGTGTACGGCTCCGACGGAGAAAAGTTCGGTACCGTTGAAGACGTTGTGGTTGACATTAATGACAGGAATCTTAGATACATCCAGGTTAAATTATCGAGTGATGTCTCATCAACCGAGAATTTTATTTTAGTTCCTGTTGGAATCGCAAATCTTCACGATACAGAAAACGAAGTTCATATCAACAGTTACAATAAACAGACAATTCAGGATTATCCCGAATATACAGGTGAACCGGTTACGCGGGAATATGAATCTACTTTGCGAAAAGCGCTTTTACCGGAAACAACAAAAACATCCGAGGAAGATTTTTACGAACACGAGCATTTCGACGAGCACCGATTTTTCGGGAAACGCCGCGTGCATAAATTATACAGATCGAAAGACCTTGGAAAGTATAAAGAAAATCTTGTACGTCCTAACGTAAAAGGCTGGGATGTTTACGACGAAGATGGTAATAAAATTGGTAAGGTTGATGAAGTGATCGCAGATCCTTATATGGAAAGAGTACGTTATCTTGAAGTGGAAGTAAAAGACAATGACAAACATGTACTTGTACCGCTTGGCGCTGCTAAGATGAAGGAAAAAGACGATGATTTGATTCTTCATAAATTCGGGGCAGATACGCTTAATAAAATGCCTGAATATAAAGGGGATTTTGTTACGCGTGATTATGAAATTGAGATGAGCAAAGTTTATAATCCGGGTAAAAATTTTACCGACAAACCGGGCGAAGCGGAATTTTACGACGAGGAGTATTTCAGCGAAGGACGCTTTTACGGCGATAGAACTAGACCCGGAATTGAAAACTATCCAGGAAGAAAATCCGATGACTTTAGCGGAGTATAAAAAGAAACGGGACTTCTCGGAAACAAGTGAGCCGGAAGGAAAAAATAAGAAATCAAAAGATGCGCTGCGTTTTGTTATCCAGAAGCACAGCGCGTCTCATTTACATTATGATTTTCGGCTCGAACTAGACGGAGTTCTGAAAAGCTGGGCAGTACCAAAAGGACCCTCGCTTAATCCAAAGATCAAGCGTCTAGCGATGATGGTTGAAGATCATCCGTATGATTACAGGACGTTCGAAGGAGTTATTCCAAAAGGGAATTACGGCGCGGGCGAAGTAATTGTATGGGACGAAGGATTTTATCATTCTAACGAAACCGATGACCTTGAAGAATCAACTAAAAAATTGAAAGCCGGATTAAAAAAAGGCGACTTAAAATTTGTCCTCGAAGGTAAAAAACTGAATGGAGAATTCGCGCTCGTTAAAATGAAAAAGGAAGATAATTCCTGGCTTCTGTTAAAAAAGAAAGATCAATTTGCTTCAGAAAAAGATGTTACTAAGGAAAACAAATCTGTTATAACCGGTAAAACAATTGAAGATCTGGAATCCGGATCGGAAACGGCAAAAGAGAAGACGGTCGACGCATCGGACGGCAGAAAAAAAAGATGCCGCACAAAATTAAACCGGAACTTGCCACGTTAACCGATGATGCGTTTGACGATGAGGATTGGATTTTTGAAATAAAATGGGACGGATACAGAACTATTGCAGAAATCGAAAACTCGAAAGTAGAATTATATTCACGTAATCATAAATCCTTTAATCAAAAATTCGGTGCAATTGCGGACGCGCTTTCTTCAATAAAAACGGATGTAATTCTGGACGGAGAAGTAGTTGTTGTTGATGAAGAGGGGAGATCTAATTTTCAGCTTCTGCAGAATTATCAGAAAACCGGCAAAGGAAATATTGTTTATTATGTTTTTGATATTCTTTATCTAAATCAATATGATCTGCAGGACTTACCGCTGCTAAGACGAAAAGAAATTCTAAAAGAATTTTTGCCTGACATACCCAAGATAAGAATCAGCGAATATATTGAAAAAAACGGAACCGATTTTTTTACCGCTGCGGCTGAGAAAAAGTTGGAAGGAATGATAGCAAAAAAAAGCAACAGCCCTTACCGTGCCGGAAAAAGATCCAAAGAATGGCTGAAGGTTAAAACATCGTACAGGCAGGAAGCAGTGATAGGCGGATTTACAGAACCGAAAGGAAGCCGTTCCAATTTCGGGGCGTTGATACTAGGGGTTTATGAAAATGATGAGTTGATTTACATTGGTCATACAGGAGGCGGATTCAATGAAGAGGATCTGAAAGAAGTTCATTCAAAACTTAAGCGGCTGGAACGTAAAACATCTCCGTTTAAGGATGAACCAAAGACAAATACTCCCGCTACCTGGGTTACTCCTAAACTTGTTTGTGAAGTAAATTTCTCGGAATGGACAGATGAAGGATTAATGCGTCATCCCATTTTTATTGGGCTTCGGGAAGATAAGGAGGCTTCTGAAGTAGTTAAAGAAAGCGGAAACGGTCAAAAGAAGAAGCAAAGTATAGGCGTTAAAACGAAGAAGAAGACCAAGACGAAAAAGGCTTCCGGTAAATCTTCCAATAAAAAGAAAGAAGAGGAAGACGGAAGAGCAAATAAAAAATCCGATCGGGAATTAGTCATCAGCCGAAAAAAAGTAAAGATAACTAATTGGGATAAGATTTATTTCCCCGATAAAAAAATTTCAAAAGGAGATGTTGTAGAATATTACAGAAGCGTTGCCGATTATATGCTCCCTTATTTAAAAGACAGACCGGAATCGCTCAATCGTCATCCGAACGGTATTAAGAAGAAAGGATTTTATCAGAAGGATGTTGGTGATATGCCGCCGGCCTGGATAAAAACAGAATCTGTTTACTCTGAATCGAATGACAAAAATATTAACTATTTGGTAATCAATCACGAAGCTGCTTTAGTTTATGTAGCAAATCTTGGCGCCATCGAAATTAACCCATGGTTTTCACGCGTCGGGAAATTGGATAGACCGGATTACTTGGTAATCGATCTGGACCCTGAAAATATTGAGTTTGATAAAGTTATTGAAACTGCTTTACAGGTTAAAGAAGTATTGGATAAATCCGGAGTAAAAAGCTACTGCAAAACATCCGGTGCTACGGGACTTCATATTTATGTGCCGTTGAACGCGAAATATGATTACGATGTGGCGAAAAATTTTGCTCATTTAATTGCACAGATGGTTAACCAGAAGATACCGGAAATAACGAGCATTGAGAGGAGTCCGAAAAAAAGACAAAAAAAAGTTTATCTCGATTATCTCCAAAACCGAACGGGGCAAACGCTCGCCGCGCCATATAGTTTGCGTCCGCGTCCAGGTGCGCCTGTTGCCACTCCGCTTGAATGGGATGAAGTTAAACCGGGATTGAATCCAACGGACTTTAATATTGAAACTATTCATTCTCGATTGGAAGAAAAAGGAGATATTTTTAAGCCTGTTTTGGGTAAAGGCGCCGACTTAGAAAAAGCTATAAAGAAATTGGAGAAATGATTTTGACGATTGAAGGCAAGGAACTGAAACTCGCTAACTTCCTCTATCTATTCGCAATTTTCCTGTTTATTTTTTCAATTGTATTGGCTGTAATACTCTTTCTCCTTCTGGAGAATTTTATCATTCCTGCAATTTTAATTATCGTTTTAGGAATTATGACCGCGCTGATTTTTATGGCACTCTCCGCAAATCTCAAAATATTAATGGATATAAGAGATAAAAAAATTCAATAAAAAATTACAAAATTTGAATTCCGGATAGTCGCGACATTATCCTCGTATTAAATTTCCCGGCTCATTTCTGGTTTTTCTCTTCGCTCAATACTTTCATCTTCTAACCGTTTATCGAATCCATAATATCGTCTAAAGCAACTTTTTTCTTTTCGCCCGTTCTTCGTATCTTTAGTTCCACTTCATTATTCTTAAGGTTCCGCTCTCCGACAATTATTTGTGTCGGCATACCGAGCAAATCGGCATCATTAAATTTAAATCCGGCTCCCGCATCTAAACGGTCATCGAATAGCACTTCAATTCCCGAATCTATCAGTTCATTATAAATTTTATTGCACGCGTTAAAAACTGTTTCACTTTTTAGATTCAAGCCGATTAAATGAACCTGATACGGCGCAAGATTTTTATCCCAAATTATTCCGCCGTCATCGTGATTTTGTTCAAGATAACAAGCCATAACACGTTCAACGCCGATACCGTAGCTTCCCATTATTATCGGTTTGGCTTCTCCGTTTTCGTCAATAAAATTAGCTCCCATCGATTCTGAATATTTTGTTCCGAGTTTGAAAATGTGACCTAGTTCAATAGCTTTGAAAACATCAAGCGTGCCTTTGCACCGGGTACATTTTTCGCCTGCTTCAACCAATCGGAGATCGAAATATGCAATATTTGGAACGTCTCGAGTTAAGTCGATTCCGCCTACATGATAATCGTTCTTATTTGCGCCGCTGTAAAGTTCATTGCGATCACGTAATTTTTCGTCAGCAATAATTCTGAAATTCAAACCAACCGGACCAATGGATCCGGCATCCGCGCCTGTTATTTTCTGTAGTTCTTCGGGATGACCGGGACGAACATTTCCACCCAAAATCCCTTCCAGTTTCGATTCGTTCACTTCGTCGTTTCCCTGCATCAAGATAAGAACAGGCTTGTCGTTATTAATATAAATCCGGGATTTCGCGCATTCAGTTTCGCTGATGCTCAAAAACTCGCATAATTCATCTATCGATTTTACGCCGGGTGTATGTATTTCCTTTACCTCGGAGCTCGTTTTAATGCGCGATATTTTTTCCGGTATCGATTTGGCAACTTCAACATTGGCGGCATAACCGCATTCTTCGCAATGTGCAACGGTATCCTCACCCGCATCGGATTTAACCATAAATTCTTCCGATTGACTTCCCCCCATAGCCCCGCTCGAAGCGCCGACAATAAAATATTTCAATCCGCACCTGTCAAATATTTTTCTATATGCTTCGTCATGTTTTGCGTATGATTCGTCGAGGGCTTCCCAACTTGCGTCAAATGAATAAGCATCCTTCATCAAAAATTGTCGCCCGCGTATAACTCCGCTTCTTGGTCTAGGTTCGTTTCTAAATTTCGTCTGAATCTGATACCATATCTGAGGAAGTTCTTTGTACGATTTCAATACGCCTTTAGCGTGGAAAGTCATTATCTCTTCGTGTGTAGGTGCCAAAACGTATTCGCGGTTTTTTATATGAAACATTGTATCGCCGAAAGCTTCAACTCTGCCGGTTTCTTCCCAAATCTCTTTTGGATTTAATGCCGGAAGATGAAATTCCTGACCTCCTATAGCATCCATTTCTTCTCGGATAATTTCTGAGATCTTTTTTAATACTTTATATCCAAGTGGAAGGAAAGAATAAATTCCGGCTGAAACCATTCTTATCATTCCGGCTCTTATCATCAAAATATGGCTGGGGATTACTGCATCTGAAGGAACTTCTTTTAAGGTCGGCACAAAATTTTTACTTAATCTCATCTTCTCACATAATTTTTAATATAAACTTTTAAAATAATTAAATAGAAACGTTAAAGCAAAGTTTGAAAAATCGTTAGGTTTCTATTTCTTCCAGGTTTTCGGCAAGAAGAAAATTATGAAACCGTAAATTTCCAATCTGCCCAGCAGCATTGTTAATGTAAGAATTAATTTACCGGAGTTTTGAATTGAAGCATAGTTTTCGAGAGATCCGACCGTAGACATTCCGGGGCCCACATTTCCCATACAAGCCGCCGAGCCAGAAAAAGCAGCCATAATGTCTACGTCAAAATATGTTAACAGCAGTGTAGAGATAAAAATAATCATCATATAAAAAACGATGTATAATACACTTCCGTCAATCGCTTCTTCTTCAACACTTTCTTTATTTAAAGTTATAGGAATTACCGCATTGGGATACATAACTTTTTTTAAGCGGCGTGAAACCGACTTAATCATTATCATAACCCTATCCACCTTTATCCCTCCGGAAGTAGAACCGGCGCTTGCGCATTGAAGCGTAAAGAAGATAATTATTAATTGTGCAAAATGAGGCCATACGGATGAGTCGGCTGTAGCAAACCCTGTAGATGTTCCAACAGATAATATTTGGAAAGAAGAATAGCGGAGTGATTCACCTAGCGAATCGAACATTGATCCAAAATTGTTTAAGGTTACCAACGTAATACCGATTAAATTAGCGAGCAGATAATATTTAAGCGCGGTATTTTTAAGAAGAGCGGAAAACTTACCAATGATCGCAGCATAGAGCAGGGTAAAG
Organism: uncultured Melioribacteraceae bacterium; assembly: GCA_963821715.1. GTDB lineage: Bacteria > Bacteroidota > Ignavibacteria > Ignavibacteriales > Melioribacteraceae > CAWGET01. The sequence goes on along the minus strand of CAWGET010000006.1, from coordinate 1,057,056 downwards.
TTTGTTCCGGCAAAAATCATAAAGATCATAATTATAACTTCGACAGTTAAGCTGTCGAAAGAAGCGATACTTAAATTTTTTGTAGAAAAACCTCCTGTAGCGATTGTAGCAAATGAATGTGTTACGGCATCGTAAGGAGATAGTCCCGCAATCATTAACGCTATCGATTCTAAAAATGTTAGACCGAGATAAACGTACAGAATTATTTTAACCGTTTCGCGGGCTCTTAATTTAAATTGATTAATTGCGGCTGTTGTCATTTCGGCTCGGTATAATATCAACCCGGCTATTCCCATCGAGGGAAGAACGGAAAGGACGAATATAATAATCCCGACTCCACCCATCCAGTGTGTGGAAGCCCGCCAAAACAGAATACCCTCCGGCAGCGATTCGATATCAACTAATATTGTTGCGCCTGTTGTTGTGTAACCCGAAACGCTTTCGAACCAAGCGTTTGTAAGAGTGAATTCTCCGCCCCACATCATATACGGAATCATCCCGACAAGGCAAGAAAGAAGCCAACTCGCAACTACAATTACAAGACCTTCGCTGTTATTTATATTTTCGGCTGGAGGAACAAAAATTAGCGGGAAAACTCCAAATAAAAAAGCCATAACCGCGCTGTAAAGAAGAGAGAAAAAAGCGCCGTCGTTATAATAAAACGAAACCCCGGCCGAAAGAAGCAGAAAAAAGGAATTAAGAAGTAGAATAAACCCCACATACCGAAAAACTAAACTAAGCCTCATTTGCCTGTCCGGTCTGCGTCAACATATGAAATTAATAAAGTGACTTCATTTGATAATTTCGCAATTTCGTCCTTTGTTTCCGGCGTATAATCAAAAGGAACTTTATTCCTTACAAAGTTCTTTATACCGTTTGTAATTATAATGATTGGCGTTATTACATATCCGTTAATAAAATAAGTGAAAAGAAGCGTAAAAACCACGGCAGCTATTATAGCTATTATGCCCGGCATTATTGCACGCCGGGATTTACTTTGTATACCGACTGATGTTTTGTATAAAGTTTCATCATTCAAATTTAAAAGTTTATCCAGTGAATTAACTGTTTCGTTAAAGCTGCCATGAATGTTTGAAAAATAATAATCCAAATTTCTTTCATCTTCCGGACGCGATGATAATTCCCGCCAGTATTTACTGAACTCAGCGTAATTTTTTTCTACCTGCTTTATTGTTTCCTCTTCACCTTCAATGGTAATATTGTTCTTCGCGACTTTGTAACTTTTATTAAAGGAGCTGTCGGCAGAACTTAAAATTTTCTCTCCCTCTTCCGATTTACCTAACAACATAAGGAGCAGCGCGCTGTCTTCTCGCTCGAGAGCTTCTTTCATGGATTTTGCGGCGTTTATACTTTTATAATTATTTTCCAACAAATTTCCTACCGATAAACCGATATTCTGCAGCTCAAGAACCGACCATACACCGGCCACTAAAAGCATCACCGCCAAGATTAAAAATCCGCTTAATATCTTCGTCCTCAATCCCATTTCAAATCCAAAGTATTGTTAGAATTATTTTATTTTATATTATTAATTATATTTAAGAATAGCGAAAAATAAAAGATGAACATGAAAAAAAAATCTGACAATTTTAAAGATGAAGCGGTTGAAATAATCAATTGGATTGATGAATATTTGCGCACTATTGAAAAATACCCCGTCTTATCAAAGACGGATCCAGGAGATTTGATAGAATCTATCCCTGCATCTGCTCCTGAACACGCAGAAGAGCTTAATAATATTTTAAAAGAATTTGATGAAAAAATAATTCCGGCTGTAACACATTGGAATCACCCGATGTTTATGGCTTATTTTAACTCAACTTCCGGCTCGCCGGGAATTTTTGCCGAGTTTATTATCGCTGCTCTCAATCAAAATGGAATGAACTGGAAATCATCTCCCGCGGCTGCGGAACTCGAGAGAGTAACGATGAACTGGTTTAGGCAAACACTAAATTTACCTGATGATTTTTGGGGAATTATTTACGATACTGCTTCTGTTAGTTCAATGCACGCAATAGCGGCCGCAAGAGAAAAATATCTACAGAAATATAATTTTAGAGAAGATGGATTTGCAGGAAATAAAAATATTCCGCCGCTTCGGATTTATATGTCGGAACAAGCTCATTCCTCAATTGAAAAAGGAGCATTAACGCTCGGCTTTGGATTAAAAGGAATTCGAAAAATTCCGGTTGACGAAAATTTTAGAATGATTCCTTCCGAATTAAAAAAGGCAATATTGGAGGATAAAAAGAAAGGTTCTCTTCCTGTTTGTGTTGCTGCAACAATCGGCACAACTTCCACTACCAGCGCTGATCCGGTAAAAGAAATTTCAAAAATATGTAAGGAAGAAAATGTATGGCTGCACGTTGACGCCGCTTTTGCCGGAGTAACTGCTATGCTTCCCGAATGTAAAATTTATTTTGAAGGATGGGAAGACGCCGATTCTATTGTAGTAAATCCGCACAAATGGCTTTTTATTCCAATAGATATCAGCATTTTTTATACCAAGCACCCTGAAGTTTTGAAGCGCGCTTTTAGTCTTGTGCCCGAATATCTGAAAACTGAATCTGACGAAGAAGCTGAGAATTTAATGGATTACGGGATTCAGCTCGGAAGAAGATTCCGCTCGTTAAAGTTATGGTTTACACTAAAATATTTCGGCGTACACGGCTTGCAGGAAATTCTGCGCGAGCATATCCGTCTTGGAAATTTATTTAAAGATTGGATTGATACAAGCGCAAATTTTGAAAGACTTGCTCCGGCTCCTTTTAGCGTTGTCTGTTTTCGCGCTGTCCCGGATTCGGCATCAGATGTTGAAACGATAAATGAATTTAATGAAAGGCTGATGCGGAACATCAATTCCACGGGAAAATTATTTTTGAGTCACACAAAACTAAACGGTAAATTTACTATACGCCTTGTAGTTTCGGGAATTAGACAGGAGGAACAACACGTTAAAGAAGCCTGGAAGATTATTCAGGAAGAATTTGAAAAATTGCGAAAGGTTATTTTATAAAAGCCCGAACAGAGTGATGAAAGAATAACACGCAAAAGGGTGGAACCTATCAAAAAATTCTCCACCTAAATATATCTTATGTATTAATATTAGTTATTCAATTTTTCTGATTTCTATTTTGATCCATATCCACTTTATCCTGAAGTTTTCCCACAAGCCATAAAGTTGCAAGCGCAAGCAACGTTGCACCGGTTGCAACAATATATTGAGAAAGCGCTACCGCAATTCCAACAACTGTAGAAAACAAAAGCGAAGCAGCGGTTGTAAGTCCTTCAACGTCGTTAGCTTCGCGCCGCCGAATTATTGTCCCGGCTCCAATAAAACTAATACCTGTGATTATCGCGACAATCACTCTTGTCGGATCTCCGCGTAAAACATCTGCGCCAACAGAAGCATTGTAAACGGTAATAATTACATGTCCGAGCCTTACAATTAATGCAGATGCACCGGCGACAATCATTTGAGTTCTTATTCCCGCCGGCTTATTAGCGTATTCCCGGTCAATTCCTATCAACGCTCCGAGAAACATTGCGAATGCCGTTTGCGCCACAATGATAAGCTGGAGTTCGTGATCTATAAATACTTCTTCGAAGAAATTCATTTTAATCCGGCCGGTTAACGTTCACTTTCATCTCGGATAATTTTTCTCCGCCTTTAATTCCAAAATCCAAAGTGCGGATTGGGAACGGTATCATAATATCGTTTGCATCGTAAGCGGCCTTAATTTTCATTATCGCATCGCTCTTAACTTGCAGATAATCCGATTGTTTATTAGAATATTTTACCCAAAACCGGACATTAAAATTAATCGAACTGTCACCGAACGCATCATAAAATAAAGTAACATCTTCTGATGCTTCAAGATTTTCCACTTTCTTTACAGCGTCAATTGTAACACTTCGCACTTTTTCCAAATCATCTCCATATGAAACTCCGACACTAAGATCTATGCGGCGCTTACCATGAACCGTAAAGTTTGTTACGGGATTTTGAAAAACATCCTTGTTCGGGATTAAAACAATGGGTCCTTGAAAAATCTGGATATCTGTCGTTCTTAAATTTATGCGTATCACCTTGCCGAAAAAATCGCCCGATTGAATTACATCCCCAACCTCGTATGGTTTACGGAAGGCGATAATAACTCCTGCAACAAAATTTGCGGCTGTATCCTGAAAAGCAAAGCCGAGAGCCAAACCGATAATTCCGACTCCTGCCAGCAGGGAAGTAACTGTTTTATCTAATTGAAGCACTCCGAGCGCTACAAAAATACCGACGACTAGAAGTGCTATATAAACTATATTGGAAATTAAATTATTTACCGCATCGCTGGAAGAGATTTTATAGGTGATTTTGCTTACAATTTTCTTGATCAGTTTAGCAATTAAAAAGAAAATAATAATCACTAAAACAGCTACAAGAAAATTTGGTACCATCTTAATTATTGCTTGAATCCAATTCTCAATTTTATTTGTAACAAGATCAAATGAAGCTTGAATATCCATACTATGCCCTTGTTTATTGATGTGCTAGTTTTTATTCTAAATAATAGTGAAATAAAAAGCAAATTTTATTTTAGCTTGTCTGCTTAACTTTGTAAAGTTTCCACCATGGAGTTCCGGGAGAATCGTGATGCTCGAAGTGATAACCAAAAAAATAACAGGAAATCATTGCCCATAAATGATTCTTCTTCTGCGTGCGGGCTTTATGAGGTTCCATTTCATGATCGTGCGGAGTTTTATGTGGAAGGTATGTTCCGAAAAAGAAGAGCTGGAACGTGCTTAAAAAAGCGGGAATAATCCAGAATAAAACTAAATTTATCTCATCAATCCAAATTCTTAAAATATTGTACGCGATTGCCATAATTAATAACTGAAGAATTGTTGTATATCTTTTCATAAAAGCAAAAATCCATAAAAAAAAGTTTTGAGATTTTGCGTAGAAATCCGGATCTGCTTCTGTTCCAGGCTCCTTATGATGCTTAAAATGATTTGTCTTTAATTTTTTATACGATAATCCGGCAAATAAAAATGCCGCCGCCGTTCCAATGAAATTATTTATATTTCTGTTTCTGCTCACGGTTTTATGCATCGCGTCGTGAGCTGTGATAAAGAGCCCCGTGTAAAAATATGCCTGTAGAATAATATGAAGATAAATTACTGGCGACGAGAAATTTACTTCGACAGAGGTTAAAATATATGTAAGATGTCCGGCCCAAATAGCCATTATCGTTATAGCGATTAAAACACCCATTCTTATCGATCCTTTAATTTATGAAAAATAAAAGCGTAAGAAAAAATACAGTTTGGATAAGAAGATAGTAAACCGGCAATTTTGAACCGATCTTGATCTTCATCATATTAAATAAAAGTCCTGAAAGAAAACTTAGCAGAAACCAGCTTATATAATTCCGCACGGGTATTATTCCGTTTTCCCAGCGCCAGTAACCAAGATTTACAGCAGACGGTTCGAGAATATAATCGAATGCGAAAGCCAACATGCCGGTAAGTAAAGCCGAAATTAATAATCGTTCGGAAATCTTATTGGCAAGAAGAATAGCGCCCAAAATAATAAGGACCCAATTTACACCGATTATCAGAGGAACGCCGAAAAGCTGGATGCCGAGGACTTCGCCATAATTATAACTTCCGAAAATTAATCCGGTATGAATTCCGACCACTTCCGCGGTGAATGTTACGGTAAAAATTGTGATCATCCAATAAAACAGATTTTTGTTTTTATTTAGAAAAATATTAAAAATAACTACACTGCTGGTAATAAGAAGAGTCGCAGGAGTCAGAACGATCATCAAACCGCGTGTTTCCGGAATTAAGTGTCCGGCAATGCCCACAGAATAGATTATCAAAAGAAAAGTGAGTGAATATTTAAATATTATATCCGCCTTCCCTTCCAAAAAATTTTCCCCGAATAAAAAATCCGAACCGAATTTATTCCTATTGCAAATAGAATTATCATCTGTACCGGATGAAGAATTGTGTTCCAAAATATATTTTGCCTGCTCTTCCAAGAAATCAAAATCCTGCTTGTTAAAATTATTATAACAATCCAGATGAATTTAAAGTTTACAAACATTAAAAAAAACGGAAGAAAAAATATTATCTCGAATAAAAAAAGAAGGAGCAGGAAGACAGAAGGTGATGTATTGAATCCTAAAAAAAAGTTTTTTGAAAACCCGTTAAACGCAGAAGAATAATTTTCGTACATTCTACAAAAAATAGAATCCCCTCCGAGTAGAGTCATTACTTTGCCGCTACTATCCTTCACCTTCCGCGCCAGCGCCATATCTTCAACAACCTGAGATTTAACTTCCTTGTGACCGCCGGTTGATTCATAAATATTTTTCGGAATCAAAATAAATTGTCCGTTTGCGGCAAGCAGCGAACTGGTTGCCGATGTATAAATATTTTTCAAAGGGAGAAAACTGAGAAGAAGCCAGTTCATCAGGGGAACAATTAATTTTTCTCCTAAACTTTGTTGTAATTGTGTGGGAAAGGAAGACAGAAACGAAAGTCTTTTCTCGACAAGTAAATTTAACGCTCTTGCTGCTGCTTTTTTATTTATCAAAACATCTGCGTCAATAAATAAGAAATATTCACCGATTGCTTTTTGGCTTAAGTTGTGGCAAGCCCAATTTTTCCCCGTCCAGCCTTCCGGTAACTTTCCACCGCTAATAAATTTAATTTTACTCCCATACTCAACCATCATTTCTTCAACAATTTTTTTTGTACTGTCGGACGATTGATCGTCGTAAACAATTATTTCATAATTCGGATAAGTTTGCCCAAGCACAGAATTTAAACATTGGCGAATTGCACGTTCTTCATTTCTTGCGGGAATAAGAACTGATATGCTGCCTTTGTCTTCCAATTCAATTTCATTGTCGGTGAACTCAGGTGCGGTAATAAAATTATATACTGCATTTATTAAAATGGAAAATGAAACAGCGGCAAGAAAAAAGAAAATTAAATTTAGAGTCAATTTATTCTACTATTATTGAAATAGATCTTCAGTAAATGTTTTATTCAACGAGGCAGTCTGTAAATTATTTATATTATCTATGAATTTGTTTTTAAAATCATCAAAATTATTCAAGATCAAACGCGGTTCTATTGTCTCGCCAAACCTGGCAATAACCGAAGGTTTCGATCGTTCATCATACTGAATTTTAAATGCAACAGGCAAAACAGAAGTTTCATTTTTCAAATCTTTAAGAAAAATTTTTAAACCCGGCTTCAAATTTAACTTCGGTTTATCAAACGGTTCAATTTCGCCTTGTGGGTATATTACCACATAATTGTTTTTATCTTGTATAAGAGATTTGGTGTAGGCAACTGTACGACTAATGGAAACAGCTTTGCCGGGACTGATTGAAAAGGCTCCCAGTTTTTTGAAGAACCAATATTTTTCCAACTGGTCTTCAAGCATCATAATGTGGAGTTTACGGTTGGATTTTTCGCGCATCAGAAAATCAATAAAAAATCCGTCCCACCAGCTAAAATGATTTGGCGAAACAACTAAACCGTTCTCGAGATTTAATTGTGGAAAATTATTTGCCAGATAGAATGAAGAGAAATTTTTTTTAAGTAGATGATTAAGATAAGGATTGAATAAAAAGCGTGCCCAGTATTGATGATCGGCTTTTATCAATCCGGGCGCCCCATTAGATAACTTCTTTTTTTGAAAAAAACGAAGAAGACAATGATATCGATTATCAAAAAGAAAATACTGGAAAATGATTTCTGATAAATATCAAAATCGGTCAAAAACCAAATCAAATAAAACGGGGAAAGAATCATCACAGCAAAAAATGCATAGAAGATCATCCGGAAAAAATAAACAATTATGTTGCTTAGAATATTCATTAATAAAATTCCCTTATCTGACTAACCTTACAACTACACGCTGATTTCTCATTCTACCGTATACGGTATTGTTATCGGCAATCGGGTACTTGTCTCCAAGTCCAACAGCGGCTAAACGTGTGGGGGATATTCCGGCGTCTATCAAATAACTCATAACAGCCTGTGCTCTTGCAGAACTAAGCTGATTGATCTCATTCTCGGTTCCTTCGCTTCCCATATGGCCTTCAACGCGCCATCTCGTTTCTGGGTAGCGTCTAAGGATAGTCACTATTTTATTTAACTCACCTATTGCTTCAGATTTTAATTCCGACGATCCCTGATCGAAAGTCAGTGTACCGTGGAGCAAAAACCTACTGGGCGGCGGAGGAAGTTCCTGGGTTTGAGGCTGCGGTTCCGGTTCAACAATTTCCTCAACCGGGGCTTCAACTTCAGGAGCTGCGACAGAATCGGGGCAGCCGTCATTATCTTCAAAACCATTAAATACTTCTGCCTCATTCGGGCATTCGTCTAACTCATCTTCAATTCCGTCCGAATCATTGTCGGGATCCGGACAACCATCTTCGTCTTTAAAACCGTCAAAATCTTCCGCCTGGTTCGGGCAACCGTCTCTCACATCAACTATTCCGTCGCCGTCGTTATCCGGATCTGGACAGCCGTCTTCATCCTGAAATCCATCGTAATCTTCGGCTTCTTCCGGGCATTGGTCTTGCGTATCTCTAATTCTGTCGTTATCGTTGTCAAGATCAGGGCAGCCGTCTTCATCCTCGTAGCCGTCAAAATCTTCCGGCTGATCGGGACACGAATCCTCATTATCGTAAAGTCCGTCTTTATCCGAATCCTTTTTCCCGAAAAGGGAAATGGAAACACCCGCTAATCCGGAAATATAAAAATCGTTGCTTTCGCCCACATTTCTATCGTCGAGATTATCGTCCTGCACAAAATGTAAGCCGGTATTTAAATTCACGCTGATGTTTTCCGCCACCAAAAAGCGAAATCCAAATTCTGTATTTACGGAATATGTTACTTCTTTATATCGATTGACGGAATTACCCGGGGCTAAATTTCCCTCGCTGTCTTTCGGATTAAAATTAATCACGGAGAGATTCGGGAAAAAATATGGGAAATATTTATCGTTTATGGAATAGGATATAATTGGACCTGCGCCAAGAAGAATCATCGGAGTTCTGAAGGTCTCCGGTTCATCTTCAAGAAACCATCCGGTCTTACCGCTACCGGTTAAAATTTCGTATCCTAAAAATGCCCTGGCACCGTAAACTAAATTGCTTTTAACGGGTAAAAAATATTCTGTGGAGAATCTAAGTGCAGGAGCCGCACCATTATCATTATAATCTGTAAACGCGTAATCTAATCCACCCTCCAGGGAAAAAACTAAAGTACCCGAAAACGGATGCATTCTGTATCCGGTTGTCTGCTGCGCATCCATAAAAGAAGCGGCAAAGATAAATATTAAACAGGAATAAAAAATTTTACGCATTAATTTCCTTGAATTCCGGTATCCAATTCTGAATTTTAATATAATAATTTATTAATAAATTTGACGAAAAAATTAAAAGCCGTAGTAAACTTTTCCCGAAAACTCGAAAAACTTTTTTTCTTCAATATTATAATTATCGAAACTTTTTGTCGATTTATTATAGACGATATTCAACTCAAATCCAGTGTCGTGAATTGGAATGAAATTTATTTTAACTCCGGCTCTTGTAAAGTAATTTTTCTCACCGAATAAAAATTTTGGATTCGGCAGTGAATATTGCTGTTCAATAGTTCCCGGAGATCCTTTCCGAATATATTCCCCCCAAAATTTAAATTTTGTCTTTCGATTAAAATTGTAATTTATCTCGGAGTATATAATATCGGCATTGTTTCCTATCCAATGACCAATTGTATAATCATGATTTGAATAATTTTGAGCCGGTATAAAATTACTGTAAACAAAGGGCAGAACGCGTGTGTATTCGGAATGGACGGATAAATTATTCAGAAGAAAATCGAAAGTCGTAAAACCGAAAGTGTAGCCGAGCTGATTTTTCGCGTTGCTGCTGAATATTTTAGAAACGGAAATTTCGTCGATGAAAAGTGTTCCGAATAAATGAGTGTTTGCTAGATGGTTTCTCGAACTTAGATTCAAAAAGAATTGGGAATTATCTCCGACCCGCGGATCATAGTCGCTTAGGTAATGATCAGCTGTTTTGAAAAAAATTATCGGGATCAAATAGACCGGCTCGAATCTGTCGCTGTAAATCATCGATTCGCCGAGAGCTATCTGCAATCCTTTTAAAGGTGAAACTTGGAACGTATGAGAAACCAATATATTTCTCGCGGAATAAATAACGATTTCCCAATATTTCCAATGGGACGGGATAAACAGAATTTGAATCTATAATATCGGAATTAAGTTTCGCATGAAAATAATTGAACCGGAGCCAATCAGTCAGGTATAAATTTAACCGTATGAATGGAAACGCGGGAGCTTTTTCGGAGAGAATAATTTTTCCGCTTTTGCCATAGCCCCAATTTATAAAATCTTGTCCGGCCGAAAAGTCGCCCCATTTCCAATCGATCGTAACGGCTGCATTTAGATTAGCGTACTCAATAAAATTTTCTCCGGCGCTGTTGGAAACGATTCCTGTTTCGGGAGTAAAAATTTTATCGCGATTTAAATTATTTCCCTGCTCGCGGTTATCCCAAAAGTTAAATTTGAATCCAAAGTATTCGTTCAAATATCCATAAAAAGAAACGCCGTTTTTTAGATGATAAAAATAATCGCCGTTTCTTGCTCCAGTTTCAAAACTTAAAACCGGAGTCGCGTTCAACTTCAGTAAATCATCTGAATAAGAAAAAATCCGGAATCGACCGGCAGGATCTTTTTCAAAAGCGGAGAGAAATTTTTCTGAATTACTATTTATGAAAGAAATTTCAATGAAAAAATCTTTCTTATAAAATTTAAGCTCTTCTTTTTCTAGGGTGTTTAATAAGTCGACATTGCTTTGTGCTTCCAATAGTTTTAGCGCTAAATATTTTCTGGGGAGCGGTTTAATCAGATCATTGTATTCAATAATTCCTTTGGCGCTTATTTTTTCCAGGAAATCATATACGTCTCTATCTATTGGCTCAAAAACAGTTTGTGCAGTAAGAGTTTGAAAAAATATAAAAGTAAAAAGCAAAATCTTTTTCATTGCGATGATAAACCTTCCGAAGAAAAATCAGAATTTTTTAATGTGCAAAAACTTTAATATATAATAATACATAAATAATGTATTCGCCCGGAAATATCTTTTCCATAATCTTTTTGGTTCCTGCGCCAAGCGGAAACTCCATTCCAGCGAAATATTTTTCATCCAAACTGGTGCGTGTTTAAGCTTCCCAGTGAAATAATCGAAACCGGCGCCTACGCCGATTATCAATCCTTTATTCATTTGTTTATAGTTTTGGTAAATCCATTTTTCCTGTTTCGGAGCGCCGAGAGCGACCCATACAAAATCCGGTTTCGCCTCATTAATAATATTTATAAAATTCTCATTCTCTTCATTAGAAAAATCCCTGAACGGCGGCGTTAGGAATCCGGCGACTTTTACTCCTGAATATTTCTTCTCAATTTTTGTTTTTAACATCAATAAGGTCTCAGTGTCACTCCCGAAAAAGAAATGTTTAAATTCGCTGTGTCTGCTCCATCTTATAATTTTTTCGAAAAGTGTCGGGCCAAAAATTCTGGAGCCCTTTCCTGTTTTTATCCTTTGTATAATGGACAAAGGCCGTCCGTCGGGAATTGATAGATAAGAAGAATTGATCAGACTTCTGAAATCTTTATTTGCGGCGCCTTCAACTATTGTGTGAACATTGTTGATGGTAATTAGTTGTGGTGATGAAGAACTTAGCAGATAATTTTTCATCGCCGAATATACGGCTTCATAATCGTCAAATAAATCGACTCGGCTGCCAAGGATTATTACTGAATCTCTATTCATCTATTAAATTTATTTTAAAATTGTTGAAGCTCATTCTAAATCAAATTCATCTACGCTATTTCGCTGAAGTGCGACAATTAAGAACCGGGAATTACCCGGATCTCTAAATTAAATGGTGGTACTCACAAATAAAAGAATCGTTCTATCGATGTAATTTCCGATCGGTAAATATTTGATCCGCTCGTTAAAAATATTCTCAATATTAAGTCCGATACTTAGGGAATTAATTCCGTAGAAATTTATCAATTTTTGTTCGATGCCAAGATTGAAATTATAAAACGATTCAAGTTTTGCTTCAAAGCCTGAGTCAGAAAAATAATCATTATCTTTTTTCACTTTAAAAGATTCCCATTCAGATGCGCCGCTGTTAAAATATGAAACATGGACGAAACCATTTTCTGCGATATTGAAAACCACATTGAACAAAAATTTATTTTCTGTAAGATAAGAAAAATTACGTGCGTTATTATAGTTGTAACTTGCGCTTGCCTTTATAAAATCAACAGGTTTATAACCGGCGCTTAAATTTATTCCGAAATATTCTCCGTTTTTTCCGTTCACATAAATCGCGTCTCGCACAATATCCTGAACGTCGAGCGACCTAATAGTGCTATTGTAAAAAGGTAAAACAGGAGTTGATATTTCTTCAAAAATGCATCCTATTTTAAAATTGAAATTTATCCATCTTTTCAAAATTATATTGAATACTTATTCTTTTTATTCTCTCTGAAATCAAATCGGCATTCCCACTTGTAAAATATTTCGTTTCCATTTCCCCCACCTGTCGCGATTGTATAAAACTTTCCGTATAATTGAATTATCGAAGGAGGATTTGAGATAGAAGAAAGCGATAAGTTTATTTCTCCAAGATTGTCAAAAACTTTTGTGAAAGAAATTAATCCGCTTACGGTTTCTTCGTCATTTAAATATTTCGCCAGACTTATTTTTGCGTTTATCCTAAATAGATTTTTTACAGGAGCAGAAATTTCTTCAGCAATAAAATATGTAAGTCTGCTGTTTTCTATGGAAAAAATACTTTGATAAGAATTAAATTTATTTGATTCAAGATTTTCAAAATTATACCGGCTTATATTTCCCGAACTTTTGAATTCAAGATCTTTATACTGTAATTTATAAACCGGAAGAAATGAATATTTTGAAACGCCGTATTTTGCCGCCGGTGTAAAATTGTTTTCATTTATTTGTCCGATGCTTCCGTCCCGCAACAGAGTAAAGTCCAATCCTTCAATAAAATTTTCGAAAGTAACCCGCGTAGTATTTAAATACATTTCAAGATGATTGAACGAAAACAGAAACGGCGCGGCATCCCAGCCGTAATAGCTTATAAAAGAAGAAAAAAGAGAAACGGATCTTCCATCGTTTAATTTATAATTACCCTCTGCCGAGAGCAAAACTTGTTTATTTTGTTTTTTAAAATAGTACGAATCGAGTGTGCGGATTAATTTATCATTAAGAGAACCTGTGATAAAATAACCGAAGTAACCGGCGCTTAAACGAAACGCTAAATTTTTTTTAGCGGACGAAAATGAGATAACGCCCGAAGGAACGATTTTATTCCGGTTGAAGACTTCTTCCTCGTGCCGGGTAAATGTGAATATCAAAGGGTCGCCCGTGACGCTTCCCAAAAATCCTCGTAGACTGACGTTGGTTGAATCGGCGATAGGTGTTCGTAAAAAATTCATTTTACCAAACGCATGATTTGAAAAAGGGGAAAGAGTCGAGCGGCTTGTTTCAAATCGTGAGTTAAGAAAATCGAGCGGAATAAGATCGGGCGAAAGAAAATCAAATGGAATTATGTTGAACGGAATATTATCGATCGTGAACAAATTTGAATTTGAACTTCTGCCGTTCAATCCTGAAATCGCAACGACAGGTAAGTATCTTGAAACCGAATAAAAATTTATTCCCGGCTTACGCAGAAAGGAATCTCCGTACCGCGTAGCGAAAGGATTTTGCGCAAATGAAATTCCGCCGGCAACCAAAACTATTAGAAATATTTTTTTCAAAATATATTCCGAAGAAAAAATTTAACGCCAAAATTTTGAACGACTAACTCTACAGGCGAAGAGAAAATATTTTGAATTTTATAAAACGCTTCAAGTTCAATTTTTGAAGATACAAGAATTGATACGCTTGTTCCGCCAAAAATTCCGAATTCTGATTCGGTGTCATTCTCGCGAATTCTATCCGATGCTTCTCCGGTAAAGAGGAAAGAGTTATTTTCCAATCCGAAAAATATACCGGCGCTAATTTTTGAGTCGGGGAAAAATTTATATTGAAGGGAAGCCGGCATGCTTATCAAAATAAAATCCGCGTACTCATTATTGTTCGAAGAAAATTTACTAACAACCAAATTTCCTTCGAGAAAAAGATTTTTGTCAGCGCGGTATCTCACAGTTACTCCGGCTCCCGGGCTTCCGTCCCAAAATTTATTTAAATCTGAATTTGTTTCGTAATGTTGGACTAAAATGCCGACCGAGAAATTTTCCCATTTTAACTGCTGGGCAAACTTTTCCTGAAAACATATCAGCATAAAAATTATTATAGTAATTATTTTTTTATTCAAGACGAAGAAATATTATATTTTAATGAGATTGATCCTTGTTTAAATTTTAAAATACAAATCCATTTAATAATAGAAAAGCAGATATGAAGACATTATTCCTAATGCGCCACGCAAAATCAAGCTGGAAAGATAATTCCCTAGATGATTTTGAAAGACCTCTGAATGAACGCGGCGAAAAAGACGCGCCAATGATGGGCGAAATATTAAAAAAGAAAAAAGTTGAGGTTGAGGCATTATTTACAAGTCCGGCGTTACGTGCATTAAACACAGCAAAAATAATTATGAGAAGCTTTACCTTAAATGAAGAGAGCTTTTTTATAAACGAAGAAATTTACGCCGCGGGAGTGAAAGAATTATTACAGGCAATCCACAATCTTCCGGATAAATATTCTTCCGTTATGATGTTAGGACACAATCCCGGAATAACGACTTTACAAAATCTTTTAACTGAAAAATACATCGATAATATTCCGACCGCGGGTGTGGTAAAAATCGCTCTCGATATCGATCAATGGAAAGAAGTTGAAGCTGGGGCAGGGAAGTTTGAATTTTTTGAATACCCGAAGAAATATAAATAGTAATGACGGTACTAGTGATGAGTGAGACGAGAAAGCCCCTGATGCGGATGGTAACTTGCTTCAGGGGCTGAGAAATTAAGAACAACTTTTTTGAAGTTTAATATGCGACCATTTTCCCGTTTTCTCTTACAGACATTTCGGAATGTTCGCTTTTGTTTTTTCTGTCTAACTTAAAGTGATTGATTAGATCCTGCAAACCTGCGGTTAAATTATAAAGATCTTCCGCCGCGTGGCTTATTTGTTGCGTGCCTTGAGCAGACTGATGCGTTACATTGCTGATCGCTTCGATGTTGCGGCTTATTAATTCGCTTGTGGAAGTCTGTTCCTCGCTAGCAGATGCAAGCTGGGCTATTATCTCCGAAACTTTTTCTGAATGATTGATAATCTCCTTAAGCGCGTCGCCTGCTTTATTTGCAAGCTCTTTTCCTTTAACAACTTCCTTCGTTCCTTCTTCAATCGATTCTACTGCGCCGCTCGTATCGTTCTGAATATGTTTTATCATCGTAGCGATTTCTTTTGTAGCTTTGGTTGTGCGCTCGGCTAATTTCCTTACCTCATCCGCAACAACTGCAAATCCTCTTCCTTGTTCTCCGGCGCGCGCTGCTTCTATTGCGGCATTAAGAGCGAGAAGATTTGTCTGATCCGCGATCTCATCAATAACTTGTACAATTTCGCCAATCTGATTGCTGCTCTTTCCGAGCTGTTTGATGGTTTCGGAGGATTTGGAAACAACTTCCGCAATTCGATTAATTCCTCTAATTGTTTCTACAACAACTTCACCGCCGTCTTTCGCTTTGTCGCCCGCTTCTTTAGCGGAGCCTGCCGCGTCAGTTGCATTTTTTGTGTTTTCCAAAATCGTTTTGGTCATTTCTTCAATAGAGCTTGCAACTTCGGTAGTTTGGGAAGACTGTTCGCTTGCGCCTGCCGCCATCTCTTCCGTGCTGGAAGATATTTGCGAAGCCGAAGAAGAAAGCGCTTCTGAACTTTCGGCTACTTCGCCGATTACTCTGTTGAGTGAATCGACTACTTTGTTAACATTATTTTTGATTAGCTGGTAATCACCTTTGTAGTCGCCTGTCATCCGTTCGCGGAAATCGCCCTTTGCCATATTTTCCAACACCTGGCTCGCTTCATCGATAGGTGCGACGACAGCTTCGAGTATCGAATTTATACCTTCGATAATTTCTTTCCAGCTTCCCGAAAACTTTGACGAATCGCCTCTGACATCAAGTTTTCCTTCGCGGTTTGCTTTTATCAGTTTCTCGGCTTCTTTCAATAGTCCTTCAATCGTTTCAACTTCTTTGTTGAAGGAATGTGCTAAAGCATCTTTATCGGAAGCAGGTTTTACTTTTTCGAAATGACCTTCTGCAATCCTTTCCGCTGCCGAGACTTTTTCTCTCTGCGAGGTTCGTAGATCTTTTATAGCATCCGCCAAATCTCCGAATTCATCTTTGGATTTTATATCGACTTCAGCGTCAAAATTTCCGAGTGAGAATTCTTTCAGAACTTTCATCAGAGATTTTATCGGTTTAGAAATTGCCGGAGCTAAAACTAGAATACTCAATAAGAATATACCGCTTCCCGCAAGCATTCCGATGATAATCCAAATTCTTGTAGAACTTATTTCCGCGTCGATATTAGCATTCAGAATTTCGGCCTCGGTTTCGAGTCCCGCAATAATATTGTCGAATTTTTCAACAAGCTGTGTTCCAACTTCTTCGCCCGAAGTTGTTGCTACTACCGCGGCCATCTCATAATTTTTTGTAACTGCCGCGCTTACAATTCCATCGGCGACTAAGTTTTTATAATTCTGCCAGATCGTTTTAACTTCGCTAAGTTCCGCCAACGTGGCTTCACTTAAATTGGATTTTTCCAATTGCACAAGCAATGTGTCGATCTTAGATTTGTGTGTGCTAAAGTTTTTTACATCAGTCTGAAAATTATTGGCAAATTCAGCTATAGAAAATTTTAACATTATGAATTGAACTTTCTGAAATTCTGCATAAAGTTCACTTATCTGTTCCCGGGGTTGAACGTATTCGTCGAAGATCGAATCTTTAGCTTCTTCAAATTTATTCATTTGAAGATAATCATTCCCGGCTATCAGAGCTGAAATAACTGCGATCAAAAGAAAACCGAGCTGAATTTTTCTCACGAACTTTAAGTTCTGGAATGATTTGAATATTGTGGCTTTACTTTTTTTTATTTCGGACATATTATTTTCCCAATTTAAAGTCGATAGCTAAGGAGAGTTTTACTTTTACAGGAACTCCGGCATTCTTGCCAGGAGCAAACTTTGCAACTTTAACTGCTTCCATGGCGGCTTCATCGCAGCCTCCGCCCACACCCTTTATTACCTGTACGTCATGCACAGATCCGTCTTCATTTATCATTGCGAGCAGGTAAACTTTTCCTTCGAGTCCGGCTTTCTTAGCGATTGTAGGGTATTTTACATTTGAAAAAATCGCTTTCAATCCGCCTACAGGCTCGGGCATAGTTTCAGCAAATGCTAAGAATTCTTCGCCTTCATTAGTAGCTGAAATTACAGGTGTTTTAAAAAATAATAGTGAAACAAAAAGCACCAAAAGAAGAGATTTGATGATATTCATGGTAGTTCCTCTTTATAATATAAATTCATTCTATACCTGATTATCGGTGAAACCTGCAAGAATGTTAGCCATAAATGCAAAAAATATCGCATTAGAATGTGACACGAATCAATGCGATAGAGTTGTGCTTTTTGTAGGGAATGAAGAGATAGTTATTAATAAACATAATATGCGGAAAGTGATTTTGAAAAATCTAATCAAAAAAGTTATTAGTCCGATTCAAATCCATTGTAAAAATAAGGGGGTAATTTCTTTACACAAATTAAAACTCAATGCTTATGCCGATGGATGGGAGTAAACCGATTGATGAAGATTCATCCACCTTATTCTCTTTAAAATCCCATCTTACGCTCGACGAATTTTTTCGGTTGTATACATTCTGCACATCGAGATAAGCTATTAAGTTCCAGCTTTTAAAGTTCCATCGTCTGTCTACTCTTAGGTCCAGACTGTGATTTGGTTCAATACGCGCGGAAAGATACTCACTTACATTTTGCGTCCCATCTGAGTTATACGGCGTATACGGATTTCCCGTTGCGTAGCGAAACTTCAAACTCGTTTCCCACTTTTGATTAAAAATATATCCGACGCTCAAATTAAATATCCATTTTTGATCATATTGACCCGGACTCTCAACTCCGTTAATCGGTACAAATGTCGATTGGCTGTAAGTTAAACTTGCCAATCCGTAATGCGGAATGCGCGACGACTTTTTCTGAATAGACAACTCCACGCCTTTTACTTCGCCGGTTCCGTCGCTCGTTAAAGGCTCCAGACCGAAAGCGTTAAAATTATCATCTGCGCCGCCGTAACCCGCGCCTGTATTAGCTAATAAGAGATATGTACGGAGCGTACTAGCCGGATAATTTTTATAGTCCTTATAAAAACCTTCAATTTTTAGGCGTGTATCGTCTCTAAGCCGCCGTTCAATTCCGGCAATATAATGATCGGCGCGCACAGCTTTTAAATTTGTGTTCTGCTCGTCGGCAATCAGCCATATGTAAGAAGGATTTTGATAGTAAATTCCGGTAGAAAAACTTATTACAGTTTTATCATTTAAATGATAGCCGACTGCAAACCTTGGACTCGCATAAAATTTCTTTTCAATCTTACCGAAGTAATCCAATCTTCCACCCAAAGAGACCTTTAACCTGTTGAATAAAAGATTTGAATACTGAAGATATCCGGCCGATTTTGAAAAGTACTCGCTCGCATTTAAAGAATTAACCCTTAGAGTGTCGCCGAAAGTGGTTACAAAAATGGGAAGCCTCACATCAGCGCTGAATTTAATCAGTTTACCGGAAACGCCGAAATTTAATTCTGAAGTTTTAGATAGTTTATAAACTACATCGCCTCGAAGTTCGTTCTCACCCTCGCGCGATTTATTCTGAAAAATTGGATTAAATAGTGTATCCTTTTGGAAGGAGTCGTAATCAACAAAATTTCTGCTGAGCTTTATTGTGTAAAAACCCTTGCTGTGCAGATGCCGGAATGAAACTCCGGCCAAGTATTGATTCTGGTTACTTCCCAAAACTCTCGAATTATCGATTACATTATCTTCGGTATCATTATTAAAATTTACGCGGTCGAAAGCTCCAATGAACAAATATGAAATCCTGTTCCTGCTATCAAAATTATGGGTGAATTTTGACAGTACGTCGTAATACTCGGGCACAAATCCAAAACCCGCGGCGTTAAATATAAAATCGAGATAACTTCTTCTTGCGGAAAAAAGAAAATTTGATTTTTCGGAAATCGGACCTTCAACATTTAAACCAAACTGCGTTGCCGCAACGGTTGCTTTTCCGCCTATTCGGTCGTCTCTTCCGTCGCGTAAATCTATTGTCAAAACGGAAGAAAGTTTATCGCCGTAAATAGAAGAGAATCCTCCGGACGAAAATGTCGTCTCATTTACGAAGTCGAGATTCACATAACTTAAAGCTCCGCCCGTTGCTCCCTGGCTACCGAAATGATTAATATTCGGAACGACGAAACCATCGATGATGTACAAATTTTCCGAAGGCGCGCCGCCTCTAACAACAAGATCGTTACGTCCGGCTTCAGCCTGCGCTACTCCGGGAAGTACAGATAGAGCGCGTACAACATCCTCAAATCCGCCCGGCGCTCTTCGTATCTCTTCGTAGCTGAAACTTTTTACGCTGTTAATTTCAGTCGGCGTCGATTCAAAAAAATCCGATGTTACGGTAACATCGCCGAGTTCGATAATTTGTTCCGCCAATTTAAATTCCACGTAAGCGGGTTTAGCCGAGCTGACGATTACATCCGTTTTTACAGCCGATTGATAGCCGATAGCCGAAGCTTTTAATCTGTAGTTCCCTACATCAATATTGGAGATTTCAAATTCGCCGTTAATTCCCGAAGCCGCTCCGATATTGGTGCCGGATAAAATTATATTCACTCCGGGAAGCGGTTCAAGCGTAACGTTATCTATTACTGTCCCTTTTATCGTCCCCTTCGGTTGAGCAAAAACAGCGGAAAATCCAACAATAATCAACAAAATAAAATATTTTTTCATTTTAATTTTCTTTTTGCTCTAAGAACGGTTAAGCTACAATAAAAGTTCAAGTTAGTTTTGAAGCGACAAAATATAATCCGCCATTTTACCAAGTTCTTTTACGTCCACGTTATCATACGAAGGCATAACAATATGATTATATCTTTCCTTAAAAGCCTCAAATCTTTCATCGCCACTGTAATCAGCCGGGTTGCGAAGGTAATTTATTAAATCTGCTCTGTCCCAATATTCTCCGGCGGTATAAAGGGTCGGTCCCAAAGTTGTACCCTTTAAATCGGAGCCATGGCAGTTAAAGCAGTTATTAACGGTAAATAAATTTTGTATTTGAGAAGCGCCGTCTGTCTGCGCCGGAGCTTCTTCATAATATACAGCGTCTTCTGCGGGCTCGTTATTTTCAGTAGCCTTTCCTAAAATAAAAAGTCCTATAAAAATTACTAATGCAGCAAGTATCCATTTTTGAACGTTTGTCATATTTCCCTTTCTAAAAAATTACGTTTAATTAAATCTGTATTTTATTATTTATTCTGATTTCTTTTTATTGGAATGATATTTCGTCTTCAAATTCTTTGTCATATCGCTCTTTGTATTTATTAACGGTATTAAAAATTATACGCGCAATTTCATTTTGTCCTTCGCCGCTTTTAAGATATGCTTCGTCCATTCTGTTGGAAAGGAAACCGCTTTCAATTAAAACACTCGGCATGGAAGCTCCGACCAGAACGTAAAATCCGGCTTGCTTAACACCGCGCGAGGGAATTACTCCTTTACTTTGGAACTCCTGATTAAGTAGATCGGAAAATTCTTCGGAAAAGCGGAGATACGCCGAATGGGCCATGCTAACCAAAATCAAATTCTCATCATCTAATTTTTTGTATTTCTGCTGATCGTCTTCATATTTAATTACGCTGTTTTCCATCTCGGCAATTTCAATCGCTTCGTCGGTTCTTCCGGGGCGGAGAAGATAAACTTCGAATCCTCTTGCAGCGGAAGGTTTTTTTGCTATCGAATTACAATGTATTGATATGAATAAATTCCCTTTATTTTCATTGGCAATTTTTCCCCGCTTGTACAACTCAACGAACCGGTCGGAATCTCTTGTATAAACTACGTTCATTCCGGGAAGGTTTTCTTTTATCATATTTCCAAGCTTAAGTCCGATTGCAAGATTTACATCTTTTTCTCTTACTCCAGTAACGCCAATAGCTCCGGCGTCTTTACCGCCGTGTCCGGGATCAATAACAATTGTATTAAAAAGCCACTTGTTTTTATTCTCGTTAACTTCTTCATTTTGCGTAAAAAGTTTATTATGAACCGTTATCAAAATATCGTTGGTCTCGCTGTCGCTGAATGCTTCGGAAGTTGAATAATCGTCGTTTAAATCGAATTCAAGCTGTACGTTGCCGGCGATCTTTTTTGTTCGTATCCTTTTTACGAGTCCGGCTGGTTTGTGAGAAGAATTAATTTTTGGATCGACCGTGACTCCGTTCAAAAATAAAAACAGCGTGCCGTCTTTTATCGAACTTCTGTAACGCGGAAGTCCCTTCTGCGATTTAACTCGTATCAATGTACCGTTCGATTTTTCCTCGATGTTTAAGCCGTAAATATCAAAACGGGAGTTGACTGTTTCCTTTACAGGTTTTAATGTTTCAGGGATTTCGACGGATTTTTTATGTGACGATTCTGGAGAATCATATTTTTGTAAATTCGCAGTTGTGTTTATATCTATAGATGAAACCGATAATTGTTTTCCTTTGTCATCGTAAACCAATTCCTTTTCGAAAGCGAGATTCAAATATTCTAACGTATATTTAGCTGGAATGAAAACATCATCTTTAAATTCCAATGCGGCTACCGGAAGCTGGAATACATTTTGCGAATTATCCGCGCGCGAAGTTAAAACGATGAAGGGATTATCCGCGGTAGTTTTCAATGTATAATTATTGAACTTCAGTTCTACTTTTTTCTTTTTTTCACTGTAATAGAAATTGCCGGATAATGCTTTCGCCAATTCTTTGGAAGAAATATAGTCAATCCCTTTTTGGTTGAAATAGGAAATGTTTTCAACTTTGCCGCCGATTGAGAGTTTAAGTTTCGATTCCTTTTGTGCAGAAGTCAAACCTGAAAAAAAAATGAACATAAATAAAAAAAATATTAATCTGTTTTTCATAAATCACTAACCGATAAACGGAATGATAAATCCGCTCTTTTTTTTGTATGAAGTAAATTCTTCCTTAAAATGTTTTTCCAATAATTTGTCTTCTTGTTTAGCGCGTAAAATAAATAAAGGAATCTCAATTAAAATTACAACGGGAAGCGCAAGATAGCTCATTACCGCAAGTCCGGCTCCAAGGTCGCTAAGCATCTGACTAATATACTGAGGATGTCTTACGGTTTTATAAAGTCCTCCTGTTACAAGTTTATGACCTTTCTTTATAACTATTTCCTGCGTATAAAGTTCTCCTAATGTTTTATATGATGCGATCTGAAGCCAGGAAAAAATCACGAAAATTATTAATCCGAAGATTCTAACCGCGAATAGATCAGTATTCTCTTCTACGTTAATAACGCCGATCCGAAAGATTCCCAATATCACAAGTATCAAAACAATTGCTGAAACATTCCCCGGAATTTTCTGCAGATAACTTTTAGGTCTTTCCACAACCTGAATCATCGAAGATTTAAAACCGGTTTTTGCTCCCGATAAATTTGCCGTAACAGTGACAAAAAGATTTAGCGCTACAAGAATATTAATCGGATCCATAAATTCCTAAATTTATTAATTCGGAATATAACAACTTTATATGATTAGTTAAATGCAATTTGGAAGTTTTGTTTTTTGGTTGGTTGTCAGTTCGTCAATTTCCATACTCCTGCGATCGGCTCGCCGCAGTTGGAACATTTTCCGTCGTTTATAAGATTTTCTGCAACGGAATGCCAATCTCGTCTTATTAAAGAGAAATTGCAATTCGGACAGAAGGTTGTATGTCCCTCTTTATGGTGAACGTTCCCGAGATAACAATATTTTATTCCGCTTTCAAGAGCAATGTTTCTGGCTCTTTCAAGAGTTAGAAGCGGAGTTTGTTCTTTATCGGATAATTTATAATCAGGATGAAACGCTGTAAAATGTAAAGGCACATTTTCACCTAAATTTTCCAATATCCAATTGCTCTCTTTTTTTAATTCTTCGTCAGAATCATTTTCTCCCGGAATTAAAAGGGTCGTGATTTCGAACCAAATGTCCGTTTCAATTTTTAACCAGATGAGAGTATCAAGAACATCATCCAAATTTGAAAGAGTTAATTTTTTGTAAAAATCTTTATTGAAGGCTTTAAGATCGACATTGGCGGCGTCAATATTTTCGTATACTTCTTTTCTCGCTTTTTTATCAATATATCCGGCTGTTACCATAACGGATTTCAAACCTTCTTCACGAGCGATGCTGGAAACGTCTTCAACATATTCACCGAAAATTGTTGGATCATTGTAGGTGAAAGCGATTGAAGGAGCTCCGTATTTTTTCGCAAGCGCTACAACGTCTTCAGGCGAAGCGTAAAGAGAATTGAGATTATCGGATTTGGCTTTACTCATTGACCAGTTTTGACAAAACTTGCATCCAAGATTACAGCCGGCAGTTCCGAAACTTAGAATTTCGGTTCCGGGTAAAAAATGGTTTAATGGTTTTTTTTCGATCGGATCGATGCCGAATCCTATTGGTCTTCCGTATCCCGATGAATAAAGCTTCCCATCTATATTTTGCCGAATATAACAGAAACCTCTTTGTCCTTCGCCAATAGTGCAGTATCGTGGACAAAGCGTGCAAAGTATTTTACCGTTATCGGCTGGTTCCTGCCACTTTGCTAACTTAAAACTTTCTTTTATCATCTATCTTTCTCCATTCTTAATTTAACTGGAAAAAGCGGATTTTGTTTCAAAAAAATATGCCATTAATTTTTTCTTCGGAATCTCCATCTCCTTTTTGCAAACTGACGCATATCAGCTTCAATATCTTTTTCGTCCATTATTTCCAATCCAAGCAGTGATTCGATAATATCTTCCATAGTTACTATTCCCTCAATCCCGCCGTGTTCGTTTACCGCGGCGGCTATATGTTCCCGCTCTTTAAGCAGTTCTTCAAAAAGTTTCGGGAGAGGAATGTTTTCGTAGATGAGAATTATTTTTCTGCGGATATCTTTTAATGTAAGTGAGCCTTTTTGTGAAGCAAAATATTCCAACGCCTCGGAATTTAAAATATAACCCGTAATATGATCCGGCGATTCAGAATAAACGGGAATCCTGGAAAATTGAAGATATTTTTTATTCGTAACATATTCTTCAATCTTTAAATCTTCCGGAGCAATCGCCGTGACGGTTCTGGGAGTCATCACATTTTTTACTTTTATATTCCGCAAACTTATCAAATTGGAAATTACTCTGCTCTCGCTTTTTTCTAAAACGCCTTCAGCGGTTCCTAGTTTTGCGAGCGCTGTAATTTCTTCCCGGCTTAGAGTGGACGATTCTCTGTTCCGCGCGATCAGCTTTGTAATATATTCCGATAAAACTACAAGCGGATAGGAAATATAAACCATTCCGTTTATCACCCGCGCCGAGGGGATCGAAAGCTCGCGCCAAAACATCGCGCCTATTGTTTTCGGAATTATTTCGGAAAAGATAAGGATAAGCAAAGTTAACACGGCTGAAATTATGCCGAAGTAAACTTCGCCGAAAACAGCTACCGCCTGTGCGCCTACTCCGGCTGCGCCTATTGTATGAGCAACAGTATTTACGGAAAGAATAGCGGCTAACGGTCGGTCGATGTCGGACTTCAGCCGATCTAAAAGTTTTGCTCCGCGTTTTCCTTCGTTAATCTTAGAATCTATAAACGCTTTCGAGACGGAAAGAATTACCGCCTCGGAAATTGAGCAGATAAAACTTACTACCAGCGCGAGAATTAGATATAAAATTAGAGTGATCATTTATTTCGATTCGCTTATAAGAAATGAAAGAAAATTAGATTACCACAAATCTTACCCAGCTTTCTCTTCCTTTTTCGCCATATGGAGAACCTGCTGTAAATAATACAATATCACCTGACTTTACAAGAGAGTTTTCCTTCAGAATCTTTGTCGCTTTTTCAATTGCTTCTATCTCGTTCTCAAAATCATCCATAAAAAACGATTTTATTCCCCAAATAAGACTTAAATAATTCATAGTTTCAAATTTATTCGATATTGCGATAATGGGAGCGTCAGGACGGAATTTGGAAATAATTCTGGCCTTCCTTCCATAATGTGTAAAAACAACAATCAGTGAAGCTTCTATCTGCTGTGAAATTCTTGCTACTGCCCGGCCCACCGAATCAAACAGATTATCACTCAGGTCTTCAGGAATAATATAGTTTGTAAGTGTCCTTAGTTCTTTTTTCTCTTCGGTAGTCAAAATAATATTGTTCATCACTTTCACAGTTTCAACAGGATATAAACCGACTGCGGTTTCTCCGCTGAGCATTACAACATCTGTTCCGTCCCAGACGGCGTTTGCTACATCAGAAGCTTCCGCACGCGTTGGAACCGGGTTTTGTATCATTGATTCCAGCATTTGGGTAGCAGTAATTACAAGTTTTCCAACGGCGTTGCATTCACGTATAATAGATTTTTGAATAGGAGGAACTTTGTGAGGCTCCATTTCAACTCCGAGGTCTCCGCGTGCAATCATTATTCCATCGGCAATTTTCATTATCTTATCAAAATTATCCACCGCTTCTTTTTTTTCAATTTTTGCAATAATTTTTTTCTTTTCATTTTTTGAATCGAGATATTCCCGGAGTTTATAGATATCGTCGGGAGTTCTTACAAATGAAAGAGCAATAAAATCAGTATGAAAAGTGAGTCCAAAATTGAGATCGCGGAAATCTTTTTCCGTTAGCGAAGGTACGCTTAACTTCATCCCGGGAAAGTTAACTCCTTTGTGAGGTTTCACTGTTCCGCCTTCAATTACCTGCGCGATAATTGCGTCCTTCTTTTTATCAACAACCAAAAGGGAAATTAATCCATCATCAATTAAAATTTTATTTCCGATTTCCGCTTCGTTTTCCAGACGATCATATCGAACCGTCAGCCTCTTTTCCGTACCTTCTATTTCTGAAGAAGTTAATTCAACTTCCTCTCCTTCGTATAATTTCACTTTTTCATATTTCAGTTTCCCGATGCGGATTTTCGGACCCTGAAGATCCTGCAAAACCGCAATCGGAATTGAATTTTTACGGCAGACCTGGTCAATCAAATCAAAAAATTTTCTGTGATCCTCATAACTTCCATGTGAAAAATTTAACCGGACTCCGTCCAATCCTTCGTTTATTAACGATTGTATTTTTCGAAGCGAATTAGTAGCCGGCCCTAGTGTTGCCAAAATTTTTGTTTTTTTAATTTCGGAATTCATTTCTTCTCATTTGTTTTTCGTTTAGTCATACCCGGTTTAATTCGTTTTCTCATATCTAAAAGATTTTTCTCTATTAATCCGAAAATTGTATTTGCCTGATATTTACCGTTCTTTAAAAGCTTGCCGGCTTTATATCCGGTAAGAATTTCAATTGCCTCTTCAACACGTTCTACCGGATAAATATGAAATTTCTTTTTATCAACCGCTTCAATAACTTCATCTTTCAGCATCAGGTCATTTACATTTTGTCGTGGAATAATAACTCCCTGTACTCCGGTAAGTCCGCGCTCTTCACATAAATCAAAAAATCCTTCAATTTTTTCATTCACACCGCCTATCGGCTGTACGTCCCCTTTTTGATTTACAGAACCGGTTATGGCGAATGATTGTTTTATAGGTGCACGCGAAAGAGTTGAAAGCAAGGCGCATATCTCTGTTACCGAGGCGCTGTCGCCGTCAACGTAGGAATATCCCTGCTCAAAAACAATGCTCGCAGTAAATGAAAGCGGAACTTTGGCGCCGAAAGTTTCCCGAAAGAAACCGGTTAGAATAAGCATTCCTTTGTTGTGAGTGTTTCCGCTCAAACCGGATTCGCGCTCAACGTTTATAATACTTCCATTTCCCAAGGCAACGCTCGCGGTTATGCGCGTCGGTTTGCCGAATGAAAAATTTCCGTTGCCATAGACCGCAAGTCCGTTTATTTGCCCTATCCTTTCTCCTTCTGTATCAATCAATATCACATCATCTTTCATCATTTCGGAAAGTTTGGATTCCATCAAACCATGGCGTTCCTGCGCAGCTTCGTAAGCTTCTTTTATATGATAACTTCCTATTATTTTATCTCCTACATCAGCCGCCCAAAAATTCGCTTCACGAACCAGATCGGCGATATATGCAAATCTAGTTGTAAGTTTATTTTTATTTCCCGCATAGCGGGCTCCGTATTCCAAAACTTTTATTACGCCGGATTTATCCAACGGAAGAAGATTCTCTTTTTCTACAAGGCTCTTCACTACTTTTGCGTATTGCTGCATCGCTTTTTCAGTCCGGTTCATCTCATAATCAAAATCGGCTTTTATTTTGAATATTTTGTTGAAATCATCTTCATTATTTGCTAACAATGAATAAATATGATTGTTACCGATCAATATTATTTTGGTTGAAATGTGTATCGGTTCGGGTTTTAAAATACTTGGATGATAGTTGTATAAACTTTGTATATCCTGTATCTCTAGTTTTCCATATAGCAAAACACGTTTCAAATGTTTCCAGACGCCGTATTCGGAAAACGCATCCATCGCATTCATTACCAAATAGCCGCCGTTCGCCCGTAAGAGCGAGCCGCATTTTATCCTGGTAAAATCGGCATACCAGCCGCCGTTGCCGTCGGAATATTTTTCTATCACGCCGAATAAATTGCTGAAATTCGGAGATGTTTCGATTACTACCGGACATTTTTTTGTGTGCTCATTATTTAAAAGAAGATTTACTTCGTAATCTAAAAACTCATTTGTTTCATCTTTGGTTTTATTATTTTCAACAGGTTTCTTAAATAGTTCAAGATCGGATAGAATATTTTCCATCATTTTTTCTAAATACTGATTTATCTTTTCGTCGCCGTATTTTTCTATAATATCGCTGAAGGTTATATCAATGATATTTTTTACCGATGATTTTTCAAGTTTCGCAACACGGTCTTGTAGATCCTGAGTAGATTTCAGATTTTTTTTGAAGATTGTTTGAAGTTCATCTTGATATGACTCATATTTTTCATTGATTTTTTTAACTTCTTTTTCAGAAAGCTTTTCTTCTTCAACTAACTCGTCAAGATTTTGTATGAAAACTGCTTTATCACCTACTACATAAAGTAATTCAGGACGAAGAGCTTCGCCAACTTTTACCTGACCCAGAGCGAAATGATCTTTCTTGATTTTTTTTTCGAAACTCTGAAAAAGCGCGTGCTGTTTATCTGCTATATTTGAAATCAGTTTTTTCTTTTGCGAGGCGAATGGTTCGTTTTCCAAAATAACAGGAATGCTTTTTCTAAGAAATTTTATCGCGTTATCAATATCCTTTTTAAATTCAGCTCCGCTTCCGGCTGAAAAAGAAAGAAGATAGGATTGTCGGATCGTTCAAAATTATTAACATAAGCGTAGTCGTAAAGTTTCGGGCAGTCAGGGGAAATTGATTCTAGCATTTGTTTAACAGTAGTCTGCTTGCCGGTCCCCGATAATCCGGTAATGAAAATATTATAGCCTCTGCTTCTGATATCAACGCCGAGTTTAAGAGCTTTAAGCGCGCGTTCCTGTCCAATAATTCCTTCAACAGCGTCAATTCCATCTGTGTTATCAAAATCAAAAAAGTCCGGGTCGCAGGAGCATTTTAAATCATCAGGTTTAAGTTCTTTGTGTTTGGGAGCTTTGAGTAATGGCATTATCCATCCGGAAGTTTTAAGAGAAAAATATCTTTTAAGATAAATAAATATTGGTATGAATTCAATAAGAGCACGGAATAATGGAGTGTTTGAGAGAGATCTGGAAATTGTTCAGCCCGTAGATCTCAATTTCAAGTCATGTCTTAAATTAAGTTCAATTAGATTCAAATTCTCATGCTGAACCTGCTTGGAGCAGGCAAATTTGTTTCAGCATCTAATCAGTAGAGATTTCCAAATGAATCCTGAATGACAAAAATTATAAATTAGAAAAAATGCACAGTTTCGCGACAAACATCTTTTCTGCAACAAAATCCTTATATTAAAGGTTAATATCTTTTACGTTTGATGATGAACGTAATTATAATTCCATCCGGCCACGCGGATTAGGAAAACGTGCGTCTATTTTAAAAAGAAGAAAATTATGAAGACAGAATTTGAAGAAATTTTCAATTATTTAGCTTTTACAAATCGTTTAAAAAATGAAATCCAAAACGGGTTTAAAAAGATTTATATATCGCCGCTCGCCGGATCGGCAAAAATATTATTCGCAAAATCAATATTCAGCGAAAAAGAGAAATTAGTTTTACTCTTTCCCGAAATCCAGAATGTAAATGAAGCGAAGGTCGAGTTTGATATTCTCGGACTAGGCGATCAAACAATCGCTTTGGATAATCTAAGAAAAGAATCGATTCAGGAAAAATTAACCGAGCTTTCCAATAAGAAGAAATATATTCTTCTTGCCACATACTCCATTCTGAATCTCCGCCTTCCTTCCAAAAGTGAGATTGAGAAAAATACCACTTCTTTGCAGGCCGGAAGCGAAACAGAATATGAAGGCTTAATTGAGTATCTGAATTTATTGAATTATCAGCGTGAAAAGTTTGTAGATACGCAAGGCGATTACGCTGTGCGCGGATCGATAATTGATTTTTGGAGCTACAGCGAAAAACAGCCGTGCCGTTTGGAATTCGACGGAGATTTTCTTGAATCGATTAGATATTTCAATGTTGACAGCCAAAGATCATTGGGAAATGTTGAATCGGTAACTCTAGCTGCAGCAGTTGACGGAGAAGATTCTGAGACATATTCCGATATTTTTGAATTTTTGAACGAGCCTTTGGTCATTGCTTCGGAATTTGAACTTCAAAATCTATTTAAGAATGAAGAACCGGCGGCGGAAGAACTTACGGAAGAAGCAGCTGCCGACGATATGGATGAAGAATTAAAGGAGGAACTTTATGATTCAGAGAAACAGGAAGTTGAGCCGGTTCATCCTCATAAAGAAATAATAAATTCAAAATTAGAGATTGAAAAAGTCGACGATCTCTATACTAAAAAAGCGGAATGGATTATTGAAGATGAACTCGGCGTTTATGGCAACCGCCTTCAGCTTGATCTGAATGAACCGCCGGCAATCAATTCCAACTTTGAACTTCTGTTCAATATTATAAAGGAATATTCGGCAAAACAGAATCAGGTAATTATTACGGTGGAAAATGAGCTTCAGGCAAAAAGAATGAACGCTCTTCTTTCCGATTTCCGCGAAGAGCTGGCTGCGCTTATTGAAAACGGAAATGTGAAAATTCTTACCTTGGCGATCAATAAAGGATTTATTTCGAAAAAAGATAAGCTCGTTATTCTTTCCGATTATCAGATATTCAACAAACCTTACCGGACGAAAATTTCGTCCAAAGCAAAAACTTCAAAATCGCGCGCGAAAGATTTCGCGAAAATAAAACGGGGTGATTTTGTAGTTCACGAAAATTTTGGAATAGGAGAATACGCCGGTCTTCAAACAATAAAAATCGGGCAGATTGAGCAGGAGTCGATAAAAATTCTTTACGCGGAAGGCGGAGTAGTTTATGTAAATTTAAATTATCTCGGACTCGTTAAAAAGTTTTCATCTAAAGATAATGTAAAACCCAAACTATCTGTTCTTGGAAGCGGAGAATGGCGATCGACGAAAAAGAAAGTAAAATCAAAAATAAAAGAAGCTGCGCGAGAGCTCATAAAATTATACGCAAAGCGAAAAGCCTCCAGAGGATACAATTTTAACACGGATACAATTTGGCAGAAAGAATTGGAAGCATCTTTTTACTATGAAGACACGCCGGATCAGTCAAAGATTTCCGAGGAAGTGAAGGTCGATATGGAATCGGAGAACCCGATGGACAGATTGGTTTGCGGCGATGTCGGTTTTGGCAAAACGGAAATTGCAGTCCGAGCCGCGTTTAAAGCGTCTGTTGACAGCAAACAGACTGCTCTCCTTGTGCCGACAACTATCTTAGCCGAACAGCATTATAACACTTTTCAGGACAGGCTTTCGCAGTTCCCGGTTAAAGTCGGAGTTCTTTCAAGATTCCAGACAAAATCGCAGCAGAAAGTAATTGTGGAAAATTTGCAGCAAGGAAAAGTGGATATTTTGATCGGCACGCACAGAATTCTTTCCAAGGACGTCAAGTTTAAAGATCTCGGACTTTTGATCATCGACGAGGAGCATCGCTTTGGAGTTATGGCGAAAGAAAAACTGAGATCAATAAAAGCAAATGTTGATACTCTTACTTTAACTGCGACGCCGATTCCGCGGACGCTCAATCTTTCGCTGCTCGGCGCCCGCGATCTTTCTATTATGGGAACGCCGCCGCCCAACCGGCAGCCGATTAAAACTAAAGTGGATGTGTTTAACATCCAGAAAATTCGCGAATGGGTTCTGGACGAAATAAAACGGGACGGACAAATTTATTTTGTTCACGACCGCGTTCAGTCAATTGAAAAAATCGCGTCTTATGTTCAGCGTCATATTCCCGAAGTAAACATTGCCGTAGCGCACGGACAAATGAAACCGTCGCAGTTAGAAAAAGTGATTCACGATTTTCTAAACAAAAAATTCCAGATTCTCATTTCTACGAAAATTATTGAATCCGGTCTCGATATTCCCAACGTAAACACAATTATTGTGAACCGCGCCGACAGGTTCGGATTGGCGGAACTTCATCAATTGCGGGGAAGAGTCGGGCGATCGAATAAACGCGCATACGCTTATTTTATTGTTCCGTCGCTTAAAACGATGACGAAGAAAGCGCTTAAACGGCTTCAGGCGATTGAGGAGTTTACTGAAATTGGCGAAGGATTTAATTTATCGATGCGCGATTTGGAAATACGCGGCGCGGGAAATTTACTCGGAACAGAACAGAGCGGCGCGATCAATTCCGTCGGATTTGATCTTTACGTGAAAATGCTGGATGAAGCTGTGGAAGAATTGAAGCGCGAGGAATTTACAGAAACATTTAAAGATTTACCAAAGACAAAAGAGCGTTCCGAACCAACCGTTGATACATATTTCGAAATCGGAATTCCGAAAGATTTTATGCCGGATCAGGCGAATCGTCTCAGTTTCTACACGGCGCTTTTCTCTATGCGGAATATTGAAGAAGCGGATGAACTGAAGGAAGAGATTATCGATCGATTCGGAAAACCGCCCGTTGAAGCAGAGAGATTATTTTTAACCGCGATCCTGAGGTTTTACGCGTCGGCGGCATTGCTTGAAAGGATTGTAATAACAAAAGAAAAAGTTGTGATCATTCTTCCGAAATCCGAAAGAGAAGAATTTTACAGAGAAGATTTTCCGAAGCTGATGAGTTACATAATTGATAATTATTCAAAGCAGATCAGATTCCGGCAGGAAAAAAATGTGATGAAGCTGGAGTTCAACAACAAATACAAAGAGCCGGAAGAAGTTATAAAATCGGCAACAAAATTTGTAAAAGAGATTTTGGATCTGCTGGGGAAGGAGATCAGAAGCGCGGTTGTTGAGGAAGAAATGGCGTGAAGAGTCAAAGGTCAAATGTCATATGTCAAAAGTCAAATGTCAAACGGAAAGGATGATTGAGTTTTTTCAATCAGTTTAAATCCGTTTGATCCGCGTCGTCCGTGTTCTATTTTTTTTCCAACGGCATCACTATGCGAGTAATACTTGGTAATGTTTTTTTGGCGCTGCGATTTTTGAGCGAAACGATTCTTAGGCGAGACAAATATTTTTGAAATCTCTAATGCCATTTTTAATAATTTCACCTCTTCGAGGTTCTAATTCTTTTTACTTCATTTTCTAAAATAATTTCACGCCTTCGGCGTTGATCTGTAAATTCCCGAAGGGATGGTATTATGGAAACAGCCGCTAATACGCGAATAAAAACAACGAATGAAAAATTTAGTTATTTTGCGTTTTCTAACTTAGCTCTCCTCTTTCTTGCGTTAACCTTTTAACTTTATAACTTTTCAACATTCAAACTTTTAACAATTTTTCTTTAGCGAAGCGATTTTATTTAACTTGATTTCATTTTAGTGTTTTTTTAATTTACTCCATAAAAATGGAATATAATGGGAGCGTAAGATATGGGAAAGATGTCGGAAAGAAAAACGGCTGAGGTTAGAGTTTTATTGGAGCCTTCATTGAAGAGAAAATCGAAAAAAATTTTAGAAGAAATTGGTATGAGCGAATCCGAAGCGGTCAGAATTTTTTTTCGAAATCTGGTTAAGCGTAAAGAATTTCCAATTGAATTGAAAATTCCTCCTGTAAGCGATAAGGAGCAAAATGAAATAGAATCGATTCTAAAAAACGCGACTGTCGATGAGAAAAAAATATCAAAGTCAGAATCATACGATATTGATTTATAATGAAGAAAACATTAAGGATAGATTTTCAAAAGAAGGCAGATAAATTTATTAAAAAGAACAACGTATCTTATGATGAAATCAGCGCATTAATAAAAAAAGCGGTGAGGAAGATAAATGGGAAGGAAGAAAATGTAGAATTAAAATTGCTGCGCGGAAATCTTCTGGGATATTTCAGGATACGAAAAGGGGACGTTCGAATAATTTTTAAATATTCAAAATCCGATAATATTATAATTGCGACAATAGTAAATATTGATTTTAGAGGAAATGTTTATAAGTAAAAACCGGTTCATAATTGTAAATGCCAAAAGTGAAAGAGGAGATGCTAAAATATCCGGATGTTTAAAACTATAAAAATTGCAATCCGTGCTCATAAATATTTCTCCTCTCTATTGCTTCCGAATGCCGATTTTCACGAAACAAATAAGCCGCGAATGCGCTATTAAAAACAGCGAATAACAAACTGTTTTCAGTCATCTACAAAACTGTGATGTTATTAATTATTAGGAATATTTTCAGAAATGTGTTGGAAATTACAATTGAGTTATCTAAAATTACTTAATTGTTTATTTATTATTGAGATTTACAAGATGGTAAAAAGTGAGCATTATGACTAAAATCAAACTATATGGTTGTTTCTTATTTTTACTCGTTATTAATTCAATCGTCTTTTCGCAGGAGAAAATCGTTCCATCATTTCAAAATTTTTTTCGTAATGGCGAAATAACGACCGCTCCTTCTTACAATCTTAGCTATGATTTAATTTTAAATAATAGTGAAGGTTTCCAAGCATTAAATTTTTCTTTTATCTTCCCGATTCTGCGGCATATTGAATTTGGAAGCAGGTTCGGCTACGATTATGTAAGCGTAACCGAATCTGGTTTTTCTGATTTAACTTTAACATTTAAATACGGAACTTCATTCGGCGCAGTCAATCCTTCTATAGGCGCATACTTCATCTTTGATATCGGGTCGAAAATAATAAACGACGGTGGCGATTCAAAAGGCATTTTTATAGCCGCTAATTTTAAAATCGATGATAAACTACGGCTTAATGTAGTTTTAAATAAAATCTTAAATTCTTGGATTTTGATTCCCCTCTCTAATTATAATCCCGGAATTACCGATAATACGGATCAACTTGGGGTTGGACTTAGCTATAATTACAATAAAAGAACAGGCTTCATCTTTGAGATTACAGCCAACGAATATCCTTTTGACGATAAAACGCGAACATTGATTAGCGCCGGTTTAAATTATAGTTTAAACTCAAATATCCAACTTAGAATGGCTGTTGGAGCGGAATTTAAAAGGAAGCAACAAGTTTTTTTACATTAGGAGTATTATTTTAATTTATCCCTCGAAGAAATTTCATAGTTTCAAAAAGATTTTCAAGTTAGGGGTGTATGATTTTGCAGTAAAGCGTAAATCGTGAGTTAAAAAGCGTATCACAGATTCGCACAGATTTATATCTCGGATTTTCACAGATTGTATCTTCAGCGAAAATCATAGCAATCAGCTTTTTCAGTTCCAAAGCGTTGGGTATAGGGCAAAGAGCATAGAGAAAAAGAAGTTGAATAATTGCACAAAATTTCGCGAAGTTTCTCAAAGTTAAAAAGAGCGTGAGGCGAGAGAAAACTTTAAACCCCCGTAATGCTATTTATTTTAAATAGTTTCACCTCTTCGAGGTTCTAATTCTTTTTCCATCCTTTTCTATCATAATTTCACGCTTTCGGCGTTGGGTTAGAAAATCCCGAAGGGATGACATTATATAAACAGCCGCGAATGAGCGAATAACGGCGGCGAATGTGAAACTGATTTTCCAACCTGCTATTAGTCTTCTTCTCGTAAAAAATGTTGCCGTTGTAGAGACGTAGCATGCTGCTTATCTACTTTAGAACCAGTTTGGCGACAGACGGGGAGCTCTGCTTCTCTACAAAAAAGATTATTTATTCAAAAATAATCCGACATCCTATCTGGAAATTCCATCTAATTTTATTATTTTTAGGGTTCGAATTTCTTTTAGTTTAAAGAAAAATTATTAAATTATTGTTTGGCATCTTTTTCACATCATTATAACAATCAAGGGCGCAGACGCTGCGTCTCAACGGCAAGTTCTGAAAAGCAAAAAGTATAATAAGGATAAAATTATGGCTGATACTAAAAATAATGGTCAAGCGGAGATTGAAGCGATTGAAACGAAAGAATGGTTAGAATCGCTTGAGTATGTTTTACGCGAACAGGGACCCGAAAGAGTTAGAGAATTACTGCATGATTTAAGTAATTACGCAAATGAAGCCGGCGTAGACCTTCCCTTTACGGCTAATACGCCTTACATCAACACAATACCGAGAGACAAACAGCCGCATTTTCCGGGCGGAAGAGAGATTGAGCGGCGGATTAAAAGTTTAATCAGGTGGAATGCGATGGCGATGGTTGTGCGCGCAAACCGGGAAGAAGCCGGAATCGGCGGACATATTTCAACTTACGCTTCTGCGGCGACTTTGTATGAAATCGGTTTCAATCATTTCTTTCAAGGGAAAAGACGAAGGCGAAGGCGATCTGATTTATTTTCAGGGACACGCCGCGCCGGGTATTTATGCGCGGGCGTTTCTTGAAGGAAGATTATCCAAAGAGCAATTACAGAATTTTAGAAGAGAATTGAAACCGGGCGGAGGATTATCTTCTTATCCGCATCCCTGGTTGATGCCTGACTTTTGGGAATTCCCCACTGTTTCTATGGGACTCGGTCCGATTATGGCAATCTACCAGGCGCGCTTCAGTAAATATTTAAAAGATCGCGGATTATTAAAAGAAGGTAATAATAAAATCTGGGCATTTTTAGGCGATGGCGAAACGGACGAGCCGGAAGCTCTCGGCGCACTTTCTCTCGCTTCGCGCGAAAAATTGGATAACCTTATTTTTGTAATCAACTGCAATTTACAGAGGTTGGACGGACCGGTTAGAGGAAACGGAAATATCATACAGGAACTTGAAGCCGTATTCCGCGGAGCAGGTTGGAACGTAATAAAAGTGGTTTGGGGAAGCGATTGGGATCCGCTTTTAGAAGAAGACAAATCGGGTCTTCTTGTAAAAAGAATGAACGAAATGATCGATGGCGAATCTCAGAAATATGTTGTAGAGCCGGGAAGTTACGTCCGAGAAGATTTCTTCGGAAAATATCCTGAGCTGTTGAAATTAGCAGAAAATATGAGCGACGAGCAGATTTCTAAAATGAAACGCGGCGGGCATGATCCGGAGAAAGTTTATGCAGCTTTCAAAGCCGCTGTGGAAACCGATGGAAAACCGACTGTAATTCTGGCTAAGACGATAAAGGGTTACGGATTAGGAGAAGCGGGCGAAGGAAAAAATATTACTCATCAGCAGAAAAAATTGAATGAAGAGGAATTGCGGGAATTCAGAACGCGGTTCGGAATTCCGATTTCTGATCAGGAAATTGCCGAAGCTCCTTTTTATAAACCGCCGGAAGATAGTCCGGAAATAAAATATCTGAAAGAAAGACGAAAAAATCTTGGCGGATATATGCCGAAGAGAATCGTCCGCAATCAGCCGATACAAACTCCTTCTGATGAATTGTTCAAAGAATTTTACGAAGGAACCGAAGGCAGGGAAGCATCTACAACGATGGTATTTGTGAGAATTCTTGCCAAACTTCTTAAAGATAGGGAAGTTGGAAAACTGATTGTGCCGATTATCCCTGATGAAGCGCGAACTTTCGGAATGGAAGCGCTTTTCAGACAAGTCGGAATATATTCGGCGAAAGGACAACTCTACGATCCGGTTGACCGCCAAAGTCTTCTTTATTACAAAGAAGCAAAAGACGGACAAATTTTGGAAGAAGGAATTACCGAAGCGGGTTCGATGTCCTCGTTTATCGCTGCTGGAACTGCTTACGCGACTCACGGAATAAATGCGATTCCGTTCTTCGTTTATTATTCGATGTTCGGATTTCAGCGTATTGGCGATTTAGCCTGGGCTGCGGGAGATATGCGCTGTAAAGGATTTATGATCGGCGGAACAGCGGGAAGAACAACGCTCGCCGGCGAAGGGCTGCAGCATCAGGACGGGCAGAGCCATTTGCTGGCTTATCCGATTCCTAATTTAAAAGCATACGATCCAGCTTTCGCTTATGAACTCGCGGTAATTGTCCGCGACGGTATTTACAGAATGTATGAAAAACAGGAAAACATTTTTTATTACATAACTGTGATGAATGAAAATTATCCGATGCCGCCGATGCCGAAGGGAGTTAAAGACGGAATCCTAAAAGGAATGTATAAATACAAAAAGTCGGATAAAGCTAAGTCAAAGACGAAAGCTCACCTGCTCGGAAGCGGAACAATAATGAATGAAGTTTTAAAAGCGCAGGAAATTTTAGAAAAAGATTACGATGTTTCTGCGGATGTTTGGAGCGTAACCAGCTACAAAGAACTCCACATAGATGCGATGGAAACCGAGCGCGAAAATATTTTGAACGGCGCCAAAAACGCGAAAGAGCCTTACATCGCTCAGATAACAAAAGATGAAAGCGGCGTGTTTGTAGCGGCGTCTGATTACGTGCAGATTCTCGAAGATTCGATTTCTAAATGGCTTCCCGGAAAACTGCTTACGCTCGGAACTTTCGGATTCGGAAGAAGCGAAGGAAGAAAAAGTCTGCGCGACTTTTTCGAGGTCGATGCTAAACATATTGTTTACGCTACGCTTTATGGATTATTGAGGGACAATAAAATTAAAGCCGATGTTTTAAAGAAAGCGGCAAAAAAATTAGAGATCGATCCAAAGAAAGCAAATCCGATCAGATCGTAAAATTTAAAATTAAATATTTGGAATAAGAGATGGCTACTGAATTTAAATTACCCGAACTTGGCGAGAATATTGAATCGGCGGATATTATTAAAGTAATGATTTCCGAAGGGGACAAAGTTGAAAAGGACCAGAACGTAATTGAAATTGAAACTGATAAAGCTACGGTGGAAGTTCCTTCAGAGATAAGCGGAACGGTGAAAAAAGTAAATGTGAAAGAAGGAGATTCCGCTAAAGTGGGCGACGTAATTTTTACAGTCGAAGAAAACGAAACGGAAGAAAAGAAAGAAGAGCCCGAAGGAAAAGATAAAGTCGGAGATGAAAAAGAGGAAGATTCCGAAAAAGAAGCAGATGAGAAAACGGAATCGGAGGAAGTTGAGCAAAAGGAAGAAAGCGAAGATAAAGAATCAGATGAAGAAGAAGAGATGAAAAGAAGCGGCGGCGGAACTGAAGAATTCAAAGTTCCTGATCTCGGAGAAAATATTGAATCAGCCGATGTGATAAAAGTCCTTGTTTCCGAAGGCGACGATATCCAAAAAGATGATCCGGTGATTGAAATTGAAACTGATAAAGCTACAGTCGAAGTTCCTTCTGAAGTAAGCGGAAAAATTACTAAGCTGAACGTGAAAGAAGGAGACAAAGTAAAAGTAGGCGATGTAATTCTTGTAATTGAATCTTCGGGAACCGGCGGGAATAAAGAAGCCGGAACTAAAAAGAAATCCGAACAAAAAGAAGGTAAAAAGGTAGAGCCGAAGAAAGAGGAAAAGAAGGAATTAAAGAAAGAAGAAAAATCTTCCGGTAAAGAAATTAAGCAGGAAACAAAATATCTACCGACAGTTAAAAGCTCGGATATGCCTAAGAAAATAGCGCCGGCAGCGCCCTCGGTTAGAAGATTCGCGCGTGAGATCGGAATAGATATTCATCAGGTTTCCGGAACCGGTCCGGGCGGAAGAATCTCTATCGAAGACGTAAAAGTTCATTCAAAAAATATGAATGAGAAAATTGCAAAAGGAGGCGGGGGATTTGGAATTCCGCAGGAAGCGCTCCCCGATTTCGCAAAGTTCGGAAAAATAGAACGGGAGAAGATGAGCAACATCCGGCGGAAGACAGCTGAACATCTTTCTTATGCCTGGGCCACAATTCCGCACGTAACGCAGTTCGATAAAGCGGACATAACAGAAACCGAAAAACTAAGAAAACAGTTCGGCAAAAAAGTTGAAGAAGCCGGCGGCAAGTTAACGGTCACAGCTATTTTATTGAAGATAATCGCTTCGGCGCTGAAAGCATTCCCGCAGTTCAACGCGAGCGTAGATATGAACAACAAAGAAATTATCTACAAAAAATATATCAATGTTGGAATTGCCGTTGATACTGACAGAGGATTGATTGTTCCGGTTGTTCGAGACGTCGATAAGAAAAATATTATCGAGCTTTCGCTTGAATTATCGGAGATTGCGGAAAAAGCGCGCAATAAAAAAGTAACGCTCGAAGAGATGCAGGGCGGCAATTTTTCAATAAGCAATTTAGGCGGAATAGGCGGAACATATTTTACGCCGGTTGTAAATTCGCCGGAAGTCGCGATACTCGGCGTTTCGCGCGGAGCTTACGAGCCGGTTTACAAAGACGGTGAATTCGTTCCGCGATTGATGCTGCCGCTATCGCTTTCATATGATCATAGAGTTAT
The DNA here is from genome assembly GCA_963821715.1 of uncultured Melioribacteraceae bacterium. Lineage (GTDB taxonomy): Bacteria > Bacteroidota > Ignavibacteria > Ignavibacteriales > Melioribacteraceae > CAWGET01. The sequence continues at coordinate 1,016,792 of CAWGET010000006.1, read as the reverse complement.
CGATGGCGCGGACGCGATAAAATTTTTGCGATGGGTTGCTACTGCGCTTGAGCAGCCGTTCCTGCTTTCGTTGGAGGGATAAATTCAATTGCCGTTCGCTTCAGCGGACGGGAAATAAAAAGCAAATAAAAAAAAGGGCTTTTAGCCCCATTATGTTTTCACTATGCGGCTAAAGCCTGTTGCATGCATCTCTTATTTTTCCGTCAGTTAAAACTGACGGCAATAGAATTTGAATATTGTTCTATTAAGTTTTTTGCAGTTCCGGCTGAAGCCAAAGGCAATAGTTTTTGAATGCTTGAATTAATTGGAGAGAAATTAAATGCCAGACAAAATTAAAGTTGCAGTTATCGGAGGCGGACCGGGCGGTTACGCAGCCGCCTTTTTAGCTGCCGATCTTGGACTCGACGTAACGCTTATTGACAAAGAGAAAAATCCCGGAGGAGTTTGCCTTTATCGCGGATGCATTCCTTCAAAAGCGCTGCTCCATGCAGCCAGAGTTATTAATGAATCGAAAGAAGCGAAAAATTTCGGAATCGAATTCGGCGATCCGAAAATTGATTTGGATAAATTACGCGATTGGAAAAATGATGTGGTCAGCAAACTTACCGGCGGTCTGGGTATTTTAAGTAAGCAGCGGAAAGTAAATTACATCCGCGGAACGGCATCATTCCTTAATTCCAAAACCATTCATATCGAAAAACACGAAGGCGGAACCGAAGAGATTAAAGTTGATAAAAGTATTATCGCAACCGGATCCGTTCCTACAAAAATTCCCGGGATTCCTTATGATTCAAAACGCGTAATGGATTCTACAGCCGGATTAAATATTGAAGATATTCCGAAAAAACTTTTGGTTGTCGGCGGCGGATATATCGGATTAGAATTAAGCACTGTTTATGCGGCGCTCGGAAGCAAAGTTACAGTTGTAGAAATGCTGCCTCAGCTTTTAACCGGAGCGGATAAAGATATGGTTAAGATTCTGGCAAAAAGTATCGTTAAAATGACAGAAGCAGTTCTTCTCGAAACAAAAGCAGCTAAAGTTGAAGAAGTAAAGTCCGGATTAAAAGTTACCTTCGAAGGAAAAGAGAAGGATGGCGAATCGGAAATATTTGATAAGATATTAATCTCCGTCGGGAGAAAACCTGTTACGGACGGTTTTGGTTTGGAAAACACAAAGGTAAAAGTAAACAAAAAAGGTTTTATAGAAATAAATGAACGCCAGGAAACTGCGGATCCGGATATTCTGGCTATTGGCGACGTTGCCGGAGATCCGATGTTAGCGCATAAAGCTACGGCTGAGGGAAGAGTAGCTGCGGAAATTATTGCCGGGGAAAAATCGGCGTTCGAACCAAACGCTATTCCGGCTGTAGTATTCACCGATCCTGAATTAGCCTGGGCGGGATTGACGGAACTCGAAGCTAAAGAAAAAGGAATTGATGTAGAGGTTGTCCGTTTCCCTTGGGGCGCTAGCGGCAGAGCTACAACAATAGACCGGGGCGACGGATTAACTAAATTGTTGATCGATCCAGAAACTCAAAGAGTTTTAGGAATGGGAATTGTGGGAGTCGGCGCGGGCGAAATGATTGCCGAAGGAGTTTTGGCCGTTGAAATGGCGGCTCTTGCAAAAGATGTTGCGCTTTCAATCCATCCGCATCCGACGCTATCGGAAACAGTAATGGAATCGGCTGAAATGTTTTTCGGTCACGCAACGCATATCTATAAACCAAAAAGAAAGTAACGAGTGACGAAGTTTTCGATTTTAATCTGTGCAAATCTGTGATTTAATCCGGGAGAATCTGCGATATAGCTTTTAACACAGCTTGCCTGCCGCAGGCAGGATTTCTCAGATTCGCACAGATTATTTCTTCCAAAGAGAAATCTAACTCTTGCCTCTTTAAAGCGAGACGATTTTTCATTCCTCATCCCTTAGCGCAGCGATTCAAAATGAAACTTTAACTTCTAATACTTTGTCTCATATAAAAAATGATGAGACTATGAAAAAATTATATTTTATATTAATTCTTCTACTAACTAATCTTTCCGTTTCAGCTCAAACCGGCGGTCGTTATAAAGCTTCCGAAACGGAAGAAGGCGAATATCTCCGCGCATTGATTGTCTTCGTCCAATTTGAAAATGATAAACGAAAAAATGAATCTTGGGAATTAAACAAACTTCCTAATTGGGCTTTTGATTTTATCGATTCCGAAGTAAAAAAAGAATACAGAAAATTCACTCTGTCCGATTACTGGAATGAAATGTCGCTAGGCAAATTTAATTTTATTGGGGATGTATATCCGGAACTTGTAATTCTTCCTGAAGAAAAAAAGTATATCGCTCGAAAAGTGGATTATGAAGAACCGAACCAGGATGTATTGAGGATTATTGATAAAAAAGTTGATTTCAAAAAATACGACAAATGGAAATATTCCAATGATAAAAAAGAATTTACATTAGATGAAAGAAATGGCGACGGGTTAGTCGATCTAATTATAATTATTTATAGGAATCCGGAAAAATGGTTTGGTGGTCATTACGGCGCTTTTACTGCAATTTCAAGTTTCGGAAAAGATTATATAACCAATGATGACAGCACAGTTGTAAAAGGAAAATTGCGAGAGAAGGCTTCAGGTATTACAGTAAGAGAGGGACTTAGGGGGAAAGTTGATCTCATCGAAAGAGTTTCGCACGAACTCGGGCATTATTATTTCGGATACGCTCATACAAATACTGGCGGAGTTATGGGAAGTGATACTTACGCGGTGAGCGGCTGGGAAAGAATTAAACTCGGCTACGTTAAACCTGTAATAGCGGATGAAAATGGATTTACGGTAACTCTGGATGATTATCTTACTACGGGCGATATTTTGAAAATCCCAATACCAATTGATAATCCGGAATCGGAAAATTATTACCTGATAGAAAATCATCAAAGAATAAGTCCCTACGATCAGATTGCGAGAGGCGCCGAGTTGGAAGGAAGATACGATTTTGAGACGAAGATGGGAAGCGGAATTTATATCTGGTTAGTGAGGAGGGGCAATAGTTTTCCTCCGATTATGGATTTAAAAACGGCGGACGGAAATTGGGATTGGGAATTAGCTGATACGGTGAAAATGCCGAAAGGCTGGCCGGAAATAATGCCGTTAGCCAAACGAACAGCGGTCAATAGAGAAAAAGGGAAGAGTGACAGAGCAAAACGAGTTTTGGAATTCCCAACAAAAAATAAATGGTGGGAAGTTTGGCATGATACAAATCTCTTTGGCGAGTTTTCTTTGACGCGCGATAAAATGGGAGACGAAACCGACGCTTTCAATATCGGCTATAATGAAATATTTTCACCCTGGAGCAATCCGAGTTCGATCTATAAAAAATTCGATAATATTTCAGTCCAGCTCGTTGAACAAAAAGGAACTGAAATAAAATTAAAAGTATTTACGGATAAAAATTCTTCGCTGCAGCTTCCGCCTTCGAAACCGCAGTTTTTAAGAGTTAAAAAGATCGGGAAACGGAATTCGATCTTAAATGGGAATTAAATATTGAACCGGATATTGAGGAATACGAAATATGGCGGAAAATAAATAGCGGAGAATATGAAAAAATAAATTCCGTTCAGCAAAATGTAGATGAATATTTCGATTCCGGAATAATAAATAAATCAAATGTCAAAACGGTTATTTACAAGATAAGAGCGAAAGATGAGTCTGGGCAATATTCGGTCTTCGGAGATGAAGCGGGAATTAAGAACCCTTAAAAAGAGAATTAAAATAAATGTTTACAAAAATCAAAATTAGCAAGCGGAAAATTTTGCAAGTAATAATTCCGCAGGAATTTAAATTCAGTAACAAATTTGCACAAAAAATAAATTCCACATAAGGATTTTCTCTAAATCACTTCGCTTCTTCGAAGCCACCTTGCGAATTTCATTACTAAAATTCAAAAATCTAAATCAAAGAAATTGCAATGTGATAATCTTGTAATTTCCCTTTTTATTTTTTCTTAAAGATATCCTTTAACTTATCTTTAACTTTTTGCTCCACTTCTTTTTTCACAGTATCCACTTTTTCTTCTACTACGCTTTTTACCGTATCCTGAACCGCGGCTTTTGTCTCTTCAATTTTTGCCTTTGCTTCCTCTTTAATTGTTTCGGTTATTTGTTCTTTAGTATCTGAGATCACATCGCCCGCTTTTACCGAAACATTCGGATCGTTTATCGTTCCGCCAATCAAAGCAGCGACGTTTACTTTGCTTGCTTGAATAAGATTAACGTCTTTTTTTAGCAAATTATTGATCGCCTGGTTGGCGTTCTTTTTAAGATTTGCAGCCGGAATATCAATACCCATTTTATAATTCAGCGATCCGTCAATTCCGTTTGAACCGGATAATGTTGCGGTGTAATTTGCAACATCGTAAGAAAATGGAGCTAACTCAAATCTTCCGTTTTCAATTTTGTAAGATGGATTTACATTAGTTATTATCGGATTCTTCAGCTCGTTGATGTTCAGCTTGTTACCTAAAACATCGAACGGTTTAAAATCTTTTATCTCAGCGCGATTCAATTTTAACGTTCCGGAGCTGTTGAACTTATTCCAAACCGGTTCCATCTTATCATTCAGCGGAGTTGACATGCTTAAATACGCGCCGAAATTTCCGCTTATATATTGTGCCATCGGAGCAAACTTTTGCACGGTTACAAATTTTTGGTAAGTCTCTTTTATGTTGAATTTATTTATATCCAAGTTAAAAGAAATATCCGGATTTCCGTTTTTGTCAACTTCGTAATAACCGGTTGCAGTTAAAACTCCGTCCAATAACTCTGAACGTAAATTTTCCAGATTAACTCTGGAATTCTTTACAATAATTTTGCCGTTCACGTTTTTCATTTCAAGATTATCGTAAATCAACGTATTGAATTTTGCGGACGCTGTAAAATTTATGTTGGAAGGAATTTCAACTTTTTGAATATTCGCTCCTTCATCGCTTGCGGCGGCAGTTTCATCTTCGGAAAGAAACGGATTGAGATTTAAATAATTTGAGTTCAGAGCCAGATTTCCATTCAATATTCCATCGCTCAAAAAATAGGAAAAGACATTTGTCAATTCTCCCGAAGCGCGTAAATCACTCTCGCCGAAAGAAGATGAAAAATTATTCAGATTAATCTGCTTTGGCGTAAATGTAAGATTTCCGCTGGAAACTTTTAGCTCCGGCATTTCATTGGCTTCATATACTATGTTGGAAAAACTTAAACTACCGTCCGCATTAATATTTTCCGCTGCGCGGTTTGCTTCCATATTTGCAAGGTTCCCTGAAGCGGAAAAGTCGGCGTTTATTATTCCGCTTAACTGTTTAACGTCTTCCATTTTCATTGCATTGTTTAATTCGGCAAGATTTATTTTTCCGCGAAGTTTAGCTTTGAAGTTTGGTCCGGTTTCAAAATTGCGGACGAGCAGGTTTCCTACAAAAGGTTCACCGCTCATATTGAAAGAGAATTGTTCGATGTTTACTACTACAGCTTCGACTGTTGTGCCGGAGTTTTCAACAGTCATATTCACATTAATATTTTCAATCGCCGAAGGCATATCGGAATTTTTTAAGCTTCCGTTATTTACATTTAAATCAATTTTAAATTTGGGTATTTCTTCCTCCGTCATAGTTCCGCGCACGAAACCGCTGAATTTTAATTCTCCGGACGATTGCAAATCTTCGACATTTTCGGAATAAATTGCCGGAACGAGTGAAATGATTTCCGTCAATTTTGCTTCGGGTGAACTGAATTTCAAGTCCATTTCGGTTCCTTCTTCCAACAGCTTAACGTATCCTTCAAATTCTAATGGAAGATTATTTATCTTTAATTTGTTATCCAGAAGAGTAAATTTCTGTTCCTCCATGTCGGCTTCCAGTTTCATTTCTAAGTCTGCATAAACTTTATTGAGATATTTTACACCCGACATTTCGTAAGTTAATTCTTCAACTTTAGTCTCAGTCGTAAATTCAAAATTATCCGCGGAAAAATTGCCGCTCCCGCTGTGATTCATATTTTTCATAAACACGTTCATATCCGATGTCTTATCAAAATAAGCAATGTTAGCATTTACTATTTCGTAATTTTGAAGATCGAATTTCATCTGTGAAGAGGAAGTATCGGCTGTTTCCGGCTCTTTAAAAATTTCATAATTAGCTGAACTGTCTTCCGCAACGTAAACAAAAATATCCGGCTCGTGAACTGAAATGCCTTCAATTGTAATTTGATCTCCGGAAATCATACTCCAAAGATCAACAGTTATTTCAAGATCGTTAACGCGTGCAAGAGTATCCCCCGCAAAAGGCTCTTTATTTATTATAGCAATCTTTTCGGCGCTTACAGTAACATCAGGGAAATTTGAAAAAAGATTCATCCCAAAATCCTCAAACTGAAGCTCGGCGTTTATTTGTTCATTCGCTTTTTCTTTTACGAGATTAACCAGATCATCTTTAAAAAATAATGGTAGAATGATCATTAAAGCGATAATTACCAGAAACAAAATTCCGATTATTTTCAGAAAAGTTTTCATTTTTAATTTCCCTCATTGGCTTAATAGATTAGAATAAATATTACGAAAAGGATTTGAAAATTGCACGGGAAAAAACAGTAACGATATAGAAGTTAGAAATCAGAAGACAGATTGAAATCCCCACTACTGCGCGGTTTTTTTATTAAAAATAAAAAATTATTGGAAATCAGAAATAAGTATTAAGATTATTTATTATAAAATTTTAAGATGAAATTTGTCTGGCAGTATTTAAACTTTGATTATTTTCTCGTATCTCGTATCTTATCTAGTTTCTCGCTTTTCTAAAGTCGCAATTATTTTGCAGATGAAGCGATTCGTTTCTGCAAGCGGTTAGCTTTTTTTACTTTTTTATAAATATCCGCGTCATTCATTTCTTTGATGAAATTCATTTGGTCGTTTGGATTTTCAGAGCTGCTGCGGTTGCTTTTTGTTGATGATTTCATAAATGAAAACATTATTTTCCCCTTCCACTTTTTAATAATTTATTATCGGAAAAAAAGTTTAATTGTTAATTATTACGGCAATGGAAAAAGGATGCAGGCATTTTAATCGGACTTGTTTTATAAGACCTTCGGTAGTACATTTCGGGCATGAAAAATTTGATAAATTTTAGGGATATACCATTGGTATGTCAAAAGTGCTCTTCTCTTTCTTCTTCGGCGGTTTGGGATCTGGTGCAGAGTTATGAATATAAATGTCGAGTCTGCAACTATTCATTTTTGGAAAACGAAGTTCGTATCGCAATAACTAAACACAGAATTTCACTTTTGGAAACATTGAATAATTTAGACCAGCCAACATTGGAAACGCTCCCCGCATAATTTTACTTATTTTTGAGAGACGCCGTGTTCAGCGTCTCTCAAAACTGAATCAAATTCTACAATCCGCTAATATCTGCTCCTTCAAAATGAAGTGTGGGAACCCGCCACGATGAATTCAAATTCGGATCGTTCCCAACTTGAGCTAAACTATTCCAGAATTCTTTAGCGTTTCCGGTTAAATTCAATTCGTTCACCGGTTTTACCAATTCGCCGTTTTCAATTAATAGTCCTACCAATCCAAAGGAAAAATCTCCCGTTGTGGAGTTTGAATTTCCGCCGATAAATCCGGTTACAAAAATTCCTTTTTCAATATCCTTAATAATTTCGTCGGCGGATTTATTTCCTTTTTTGAAAACCCAATTTGTAGTCGAGCCGCAATTCGGTTCCATTCCCAACTTTTTGCCATAATAGTCATCTACGTAAAAAGTTTTTAAAACGCCTTTATCGATGATGGTTTTTTTTCTTGCGGCAATTCCATCACCGTCATAAAGCCGGGAACCCAATCCGCCTATGATGAAGGGATCGTCGATAAGCGTTAATTTTTCCGAAGCAATTTTTTTATCGAGCATTCCTTCCAGGAAAGAACTCTTCTGCTGAAGTGCCTGAGCAGTCATCGGGTAACTGAGCATTCCGAGGAGCCTTCCGCCGGTTCTGTTTTCAACAACAATGTCGTATTTACCGGATTCGATTTTGCTCTGCCCAATTTTTCTGAGAGCGCGCCTTACTGCTTCTTCCCCGAACATTTCCGGTTTCGGCAATTCGCTAAATTTACGGGATGTTATCCAATACCAATCTTCCGGTCGACCTCCTTTACCATCGTCAACCGTAACAGATGCGCCGGCGGAAAAATATGTGGAAGCGTTCTCGCCGGTAAATCCATTGCTGTGGACTTTAACCGACTCATAATATCCGTCACTGTAACCGCATTCGGCAGAAATAATTTTATCGCTTTGGGATAACGTAGAATCTTCAATCGCCGAGGCGATCCTTTTCCGTTCATCGGAACTTACAGAATCATATTTTTTATCTGATAACGCGAGGTCAACGTCGAGATCCTTCGGATAAAATTTCGGTTCGGGAAGAGAACGGAATTCATCTTCGCTTAAATATTTTGTAGTCGCCACAGTTTCTTCAATAAACTTTTTCAAAGCGTCTCTGCGCAAATCGCTTGTAGAATGAGCCGAATAACGTTTATTCGCGAAAATATCCAGCGATAAGGAATTTGAAGTTGACTCTTTCAAATTCTCTAATTTTCTGTCGCGGAATTCGATATTTATTTCTCTTCCATTTGAAATATTTACCTTAACTTCGTCCGCGCCTTCTTTTTTTGTCTGCTCCATCGTCCAAAGAGCAAGTTCCAGCCTTTCTTTATTATTCATTTTAAATCCTTATTTCCGGTTTCAAATTAATTTGAGAAAAACATTTTTTAGTTTACGAATTTACTCCGCCGACAGTAATGCTTGAGACTTTGATGGTTGGCAATCCCATAGAGACGGGAACTCCCTGACCATTTTTTCCGCAAGTCCAGCCGCCTTCGGCCATTTTGAAGTCGTCTGCAACCATTGTAACTTTCTTTAAAATGTCCGGACCGTTGCCGATGATATTTATATCTTTTATCGGCGCTGTAATTTTTCCTTTTTCAATTAAATAACCGGATTTTACATAGAATGTGAAATCGCCGGCTCCGATAAAAACTTCTCCGTTTGTAAATGTTTCGGCTAAAATTCCTTTATCGATGCTCGCAATAATTTCATCTTTTGTATGAGGACCGGGGAGCATATAAGTGTTCCTCATTCTCGGCTGAACCGGATGGCGGTAAGATTCGCGTCTTCCGTTACCGGTTGGTTTTAGTTTGTAATGAGAAGCACTTATTCTATCATGAAGATAACTTGTCAAAATTCCATCCTGAACTAAATAAGTTTTTTGGGAATCGTTTCCTTCGTCATCAATGTTGATTGAGCCTCGAACGTTCGGGTTCGTGCCGTCGTCGATAATATTTACAAAGTTTTCTGCAACTGGTTTTCCTATTTTATCGGAGAAAATTGAAACTTTTTTCCGGTTGAAGTCGGCTTCCATTCCGTGTCCGATAGCTTCGTGCAGAAGAATTCCACTGCTTCCGGCTGCAAGCGCCACAGGCATTTCTCCCGCATCCGGTTTAATCGCGTCGAAGAGGAGAATTGTTCTATCCACCGCTTCATTAGCCAGGCGGTCGATATTTTCTGGAGTAAAAAATTCTATTCCGCGTCTGCCGTTCAGGTCGAATCTGTTCACTTCTTTTTTGCCGTTCTGTTCAGCGGTTACATTTACAAAAATGCTTCCCATCGGCTGATAATCGTAAATCAATTTGCCTTCTGAAGTAGCAATGAGAACGTAGGAAGTTTCGTCGGTAAACCAAATGTTCGATTTGATAACTCTGTTGTCGCGGGCGAAAACTTTATCATTTATTTTTTTTAGATAAGGAATTTTTTCGTCGATCTTTACATTTTCCCAGGGTGTTTTGATCGGGTAATAATCCGCCGCTTCATAAAATTTTAATTTTACGGGATCAGTATTTTGCTTAGAATCCGCAATATTTGCCGCGGTTGAAGCGGCTAGTTTCATTGCTTTTGGCGTAATCTCTTCTGTAAATGAATAACCGGTTTGGTCTCCTTTTAAAACTCGTATTCCAACGCCGAAACCGATATTGCTGTAAGCCCGGTTTACGGAATCGTCTTCGAGACCTATGTAATTATTAATTTTATGCTGGAAGTATAGATCGCAATAATCGCCGCCTCTCGAAAGAGCGGTTCTCATTACATCGCTGATCATTTCTTCCGAAACGCCGAAATGCGAGAGATAATCGTTGGTTTTCATAATCGCGGGATTCGGAGCGGCAAAAGCCGTAAGCGGTTCCGCTTTTAGAAAAGCAGGAATAAACGCAGCCGCAACAATTCCTTTAGAACTTCTTTCAAGGAATTTTCTTCGTGATAAGTTCGAACTCATAAGAGCTCCTTGTCTTGTTTTATGGAAAAAGATATGGTTAGCGAATCAAAGTTGTTTGTTCGAATAAAAACCATAGGAAAGGATTTCCCCAAAAATTTATAGATAAAAATAAAAGAAAGAAATCAGTTCATCAAGAAAAATAGTTTTTTAACTAATTGAATTAGACGCGGGGAATTTGAAAAAGTTTTATGAAATTATCTGCGAATTACTTTTAATCAAATGCCGCATTGCTGTCCAAATTAATTTTAAGAATAATCAAATAATTGAATTTCAGTTTAATACTATCTACTTTTCTTAGCGTAAGAAAAGTAGCAACCTGTCTGCCGCCAGGCAGGAAGAAACTTGCTCTGCAAAAGAATTTGCTAAAAAATCACTTTATTCCGCTAAGATAAATTAACTCGGTCTCCCGCAAACTATCTTTAACATTAAGAATGCGGGAGACCTCAAACAGAATTTATCTTTTAACGCTTCATTCCGCGATTTTTCTACACCTGCCTGACGGCAGCCTGCCTGAGCAGACAGGGCAGGCGCAATTCTTTTGAGGAGCGAAAAAACAAATATCGCAAAGGGAATCATTTCAAACTTTTTGCTTCACCAAAATATAGTCTCTGCGGGGCGGAAACTCGGCAGAAAGATTTTTAGAAAAGAATGATCCAGTTAGCTTTTATCGTCATTATCTTTTTTTCTGTTTTGACTTATCATTATACCGACTGCGGTACCAAACGCTACTCCCAAACTAATCCATAAAGCCAAATTATCCGTCAGAACCCCTATTGCACTACCGAAAGCAGCGCCGAATGACGCGCCTAATATTAAAGATCTTTCATTTTTCATATTTTATAATTGCTCCTCACTGTAGATCTTTGAGTGTCCGGAATTTATCCATAATCTATTCCTAAGACTCTTGCAAAAGCAAAAAGTTATAAATGAAACATGGCATACTTCGACAAGCTCTGGAACCTGAAAATATCACAACTACGAAGAAGAAAATAAAGAGAAAATTTTCTTCAATAAAAAGATATTACGGTCTTGAATATCATATAAAAATTTTATATCATTTAAGTAAGATTACTCATTAATATAATTGAGGGAAAAGGGATGAACAAACCTACCATTTTTTTAATTGCCGCTTTTTTCGCAATCACATCAATCTATTCTCAAGAAAAGAAAGCGGAATATAATTCCGAAAAATATGAGAATTTCGAAACTCCGGAATACTGCGGGCAATGTCATAACGATTTTTACCAGCAATGGTCACAGGCTATGATGTCCAAATGCTATACCCACAAATGGGACGAAATAGAATATTTTAAACTTGCGGTTCCGCACGCAGAAAAGGATGAGAAAGTTGCGGAAGTAAAAGACGGATGCAACGGCTGCCACGCCGCTATATCGTATTTATCGGGCGATACACCTCCTCCTCCTCCCGAAGAAGGTTCGCGTGCGAATGAATCAACTGCCTGCGAAGTCTGCCACAATATTACCGGATTCGAAGGCGATACTCCTTATAATTTCAATTACATAGTTGATGCGGGAAAGACAAAATACAGTTCTAGAGTAGGAAAAACGAAATCTCCAAATCACGAAATTCAACAGAATGATCTTTTTTCAAAGGGAGAGTTTTGTGGAATTTGCCACAACGAAAAAAGTCCATACGGAGTCTGGGTAAAATCGACTCATCTAGAATGGAAAGAAGGGCCTTATTCAAAAGAAGGAGTTCAATGCCAGGATTGTCATATGCCTAAGGCGCAATCCAGAACGGCGAAGATGGGCGCGGAATATCCGGACGCGCGGCAGCATTTATTCCACGGCGCACACGATCCGGGAAAAGTACGAGGAACTATCGAACTTAGAATTCAACCGGATATTCAGGAAACGCAAATGGGAATGCCGGTTGTTTTTACAGTCGCTCTGTTCAATCAGAAAACGGGACATAAATTTCCGACCGGTTCCGTTGAAGATAGGATAGTATGGCTGCACGTTGAAGCTGAAGACGAAGCAGGAAATAAATATCATCTTCCCGTTGACAAAAAAGGTTTTGAAGGCGAAGAATACACAATAGGAAGCGATGTTCTCGCATATCAGGATATGGGTATTGCGCTTGACGATCCGAATTTCAAAGGCGTTCAGAGAGACGGAATTCCGATAGGGGACAGGATTTTCCGTATGCCTTATTTCGATCCGCAGGGTCGGATGACAATCCAGCAGTGGAATACGGCAAGTCAGGGTGTCGATTATAGAATCGGTCCGCGGGAAACAAAACTTGAAACCTTTACATTCGAAATTCCATACGACGTAGCACCCGGAAAATTAAAAGTTACTGCCGTACTTAATTACCAAAAATTAGTAACTCCCGTTGGAGAATTTTTAGAAGTTCCTCCGTCGGAATATGAAGTAGTAAAAGTAAATGATCACTCAACTGAAATTTCTGTCTATTAAAATTTGGAGCTGAAATGAAACGGTACATTGGATTTTTATTTTTATCTGTTTTTATGTTTATGTTTTTTAGCGAGACGCTCTTAGCAATTCCCGCATTTGCGAGAAAGTATAGAATGAGCTGCCAAACTTGCCACGCGCCGTTTCCAAAACTGAAACCTTATGGCGACGATTTTGCCGCAAACGGTTTTCAGCTTTCCGACCAGGAAGCGCGCGGGTATTTTGTTGAAACAGGGGACGAAGAACTATCTCTTCTTCGGGAATTTCCTTTAGCGTTAAGGTTCGAAGGATTTTTAACTTACAATCTCGGAAACAGCGAACGATCAGATTTTGGGATGCCGTATTTGATGAAACTTCTTTCCGGTGGCTCGATTTCGAAAGACATAGCATACTATTTTTATTTCTATCTAAATGAAAGAGGAGAAGTAGCCGGAGTTGAAGATGCTTATATGATGTTCAATAATTTGTTCGGGGGCGATTTTGATATTTATCTCGGGCAGTTTCAGGTTTCCGATCCGCTCTTCAAAAGAGAATTAAGATTAACGCTAGAAGATTATCAAATTTACAAAGTAAGCACGCCATACTCACGCGCAAATCTTGCTTACGATCGCGGATTTATGTTTACTCTCGGCCTCGAAACAGGAACTTCTTTTGTTCTCGAAGTGATAAATGGAAGCGGATTAGGAGGAGCAAATAATCTTCATATTTTTGACGAAGACGATAATAAAAATTTTGCGCTTAGAATTTCGCAGGATTTTGGTGAGAATTTCAGAATCGGAGCTTTCGGTTATTTAGGAATGGATAATATTGAAGACGGGAATGAACTTACGGAAAATGATCTTACGATTTATGGTCCCGACGCAACTCTTAAAATGGGAGATAAACTGGAATTGAATCTTCAATATTTATTCAGGAAGGATGATTACACATTATCTCAAGGGAACAGGATGATGTTCGATTCCGAATTAAAGACGAACGGAGGATTGGCCGAATTGATTTATACTCCTAATGGCGATGCCAGTAAGTGGTATGGAGTAGCCTTATTCAATTTAGTCAATTCCGATCTCGATCGTCTTGATTATAAAACAGCTACCGGACATATCGGTTATCTTTTAAGACGAAATCTGAGAATAGCCGCGGAAGCTACTTATAATTTCACTGATGAAGAGAATAAATTTCTTACACTAAGTTTTGGATTTATTTCCGGCTTTTAATAAAAAATATTTATCGTAGTGCCTAAAACCCCTTATTATTAAGGGGTTTTTTTATTTAAAGTTATTCGATAAGATTGTATGGTATTCAGCCATTATTTGATGATGTATTAAAATTTTCATACATTAAATTATGAGTCCAACGAGGGCAATATGGATGAATTCATAAAAATAGTCCACTCACTATTCGGTGTCAATTCCGATAGTTTAACATTCGGCCATATGGCTGCAAGAGCTGCTTTTCTTTACCTGGTAGCTTTATTAATTATCAGGATCGGCGATAAGAGATTCATAGGTAAAAACACTACATTCGATGTAATTTTGGGAATTATTATCGGATCTGTTACAAGCCGCGCAATAAACGGATCTGCCGGAATGTTCGCAACAATCGGCGCACTAATTGTTTTAGTGGGGTTTCACTGGATTATAGCCTATCTCTCATTTTATCATCCTAAAATTTCTATGTTTGCGAAAGGGAAGCAGCATAAAATTATTGAAGACGGAAAGATAAACATGAGTGAAATTAGGAAGATTCACTTAAGCGAAGAAGATATTAATGAACAATTAAGAGTTAAATTAGGCGATTTTGATATTAAAAATATTAAAGAAGCAATTCATGAACGTAACGGTGAAATCAGTATTATTAAAAAAAGAGAGCCGGAAGTTTTTGAATTTGCCATTGAGGATGGCGTCAAAAAGATTCAAATATTAATTAATAAATGATGAAGGAAAGTATTTCTCACAAAGCGATATTCAGGATTTTAGCCGTGCTGCTGCACATACCAGGAATTATGGCTATAATTTCCCTTGTAATCCCTTTAATATTCCACGAAAATTATGCTTATGTGCCTCTCATTATCACCGCGGCGGTTTCATTTATTTCAGGTCAGATTTTATATCATTTGACTAAAGGCGATTACGATTCCAATGTTTCTCATTCATTAATGGGCACAGCCCTGGCCTGGATAATGGTGCCGGTAGTCGGGGCTCTTCCGATTTATTTAATTGCAAATCAATTTCCTGCCGGGGACGTCATTCCTAAAACTGTAATGGATTTTAGATTATTTCTAAACTCTTTTTTCGAAGCTCAATCCGGATTTACAAGCACAGGACTTACGATGGCTGCTGATCCAAGTCAATTGCCTCACACGATTCAATGGTGGCGTTCTTTTATGGAATGGATAGGCGGCGCCGGAATGATTTTGTTTATCATTTCTGCATTCAATCTAGACGTGAATGAATATAACGTCTATTATGCTGAAGGCAGAGAAGATAAAATTGCCAATACTATTCAAGATACCGCAAAAGTTATTTGGTGGATCTATTTAGGTTATACGATTTTAGCTTTTACACTTTTTGTTGTTTTCGGCATGCCTGTATGGGAAGCTGTAAATCATTCCTTAACGGGAATCTCAACAGGAGGATTTTCAATTACCTCAAACAGTATCGGAGGTTATACATACGATATTAAACTAGTTGTTGCTCTGGTGATGATTCTGGGAGCGATCAGCTTTCCTACACATTCAGCTATCTTGAGAAACTTTCAGCCTTCTGCTTTGTGGAAACATCAGCAATCAAAATATCTATTAATATTGATCGCTTTGGGAACCATCGTAATTGTATTTTTAAACTGGATAAGCGAGTCGAATCCTTTTTGGGTAGATTCTTTTTTCCAATGGGCTTCCGCTTTGGGAACATGCGGTTTCAGCACAGTTAAAGAACAGGACTGGAGTATTGGAACGCAATTAATTCTTGCATTCGGAATGATAATCGGTGGTGCGGCGGGATCTACAACCGGCGGAATTAAAATTTCCCGATTTATAATTTTTACTAAATGGATCAAAAGAAATATTGCCTGGGTCTCTAAAGATCCTGAGCAATTTAAAATTGCAGACACGGAAGGGGATCAGCAGAGAACCGTTGACAGAAGTTTTATTGCCGCCGGAATTTTAACATTTATGTGGCTTTCCCTTATCTTGATTGGAACATTTATTCTTATTTACATCTTACCTGATAAATTTACGCTAAGCAATATCTTCTTCGAGACATCATCTGCATTGGGAAGTGTAGGTTTATCTACAGGAATAACCGGCCCTGAAATGCCTGATGCAGGAAAAATTATTTTTATACTCTATATGTGGCTGGGAAGATTAGAAGTAATTCCTATTATCATTTTGATTTCGGGACTATTTAAAGGAATAAGATCAATATTTGTAAAATAAAATGGATAAATGAGCTATGGACCTGAATTATATTTTATTGGTAATTGGATTAATAGTTTTTGGCATTGGGCTTTATTCAAAAATTATAAAAGATAAATTATATCTCTCAGTTCCCTTGATCGCAACTATTTTTGGTATTCTGCTTGGACCGGAAATACTGAACTTGATGAACCCTTTGACGATGAGTAATTATCATAAAATTGTAGAAGAAACTTCAAGAGTAACGCTGGCAATAGCCTTAATGAGTGTAGCATTGAGAATTCCTTTCGATTACATAAAAAAATATAGAACTTCAATTCTAATTATACTTTTACTCGGAATGACTTTGATGTTTCTTTCCAGCGGAATTTTAACATATGCAATAGCAGGAGTTCCATTTTTGATCGCAATGATCATCGGCGGTTCCATCACTCCAACAGATCCGGTAGTCGCTTCTGCTATAGTTACAGGAAATCTTGCAGAAAGTAAAATCCCCGGCCGTTTAAGAAGATTTATTTCCAGCGAAGCCGGAGCAAACGATGGTCTGGCATACCCTTTTGTTTTACTGCCTATATTACTTTATCAATTTTCAACTGAAACTGCCTTAAGTGAATGGTTCTTCAAAATAATTTTGTGGAGAGTTGGCGGCGCCACATTAGCAGGAATAATAATCGGGTACATCAGCGCTAAATTATTAATACTTGCCGAAGATAAAGGAACAATTGAGAATGTTTATTTCCTAAGCTATACTATTGCAATTTCATTAATATCATTGACTGTTGCTAAAATAATTGGTACAGACGGAATTTTTTCAGTCTTCGTTGCAGGATTAACTTTCGGAAAATATGTGAAGGCAAAAGAGAGATCGCAAGAGGATAATGTCCAGGAAGCAGTTAATCATTTTTTTACTCTGCCGGTTTTTGTTTTATTCGGAATGGTTCTTCCATGGGGCAAATGGGGAGAAGTCGGTTGGTTGGGAATAATTCTCTGCATTGCAATATTACTATTCCGCAGACTTCCTTTTGTATATTTGCTAAAGAAGCTTTTTAAACCTATAAAAGGCAGCAGAGATGCGGCTTTCGTGGGATGGTTTGGACCGATCGGAGTTGCAGCGCTTTATTATATTAGTTTTTCTCTTAGCGAGATTGGAGATGAAAAAATCTGGATACTAGGAACATTGATCATTTTTTCATCAATAATTATTCATGGAATTACAGCAACACCATTTACAAAAAGATTCAAAGAAGAAAATAAGGATGAAGAAGATTAACTATCCGCAGAAACGGCATGGCTGCTCGGAATAATTCCCGAGCCGTATTTTACTGCATATGAATACGTGATTTCCGCGCCGATAAAAATTACCTGTGATGTGTAATAAACCCAAACGAGGAAAGCTATAAGAGCGCCTGCAGGACCAAACCGCTCTCCCACTGATGCGCTATTTAAATATAATCCTATTAAGAACTGTCCCAGAACAAATAGAGCTGTAGTTACAAAAGTTCCTATTGCAACGTCGCGAGTTTTCAGTTCAACATCGGGAAGAACCTTGAAGATCATTAAGAACATCACAAATACAACAGTGAAAGAAATTATATAACCGAGTAAATTAAGCAGAAACTGCGGAACCGGAATAAACTGAGTGATCAGATCTTGTAGAACCGGAATAAGTGAAGTAATAAGAAAAGAAAGAAGGAGAAGAACTCCGGCGCCGATAACAATTACAAAAGCAATCAAGCGGCTCTTAACTAAGTCCCAAATTCCGCTGTTAGGATTTTTTTTAACTCGCCAAACAATGTTAAGCGAATCCTGCATATCCATAAAAACAGTAGTCGCTCCAATGATCAATACAATAACTCCAAAGACAATTGCAAATATTCCCGTTCCCATTTCGCTCGTATTCTTTACGACAGATTCGATTAGTGAAGCGGTTTCGGGTTTTACGAATCTGCTTAAATTTTGCGTTATTTGTCCCTGAATCGCTTCACGCCCGAAAAATATTCCGGCAACAGTTATAACAATCAAAATTATCGGAGCGATAGAAAAAATAGTATAATAAGTTAAAGACGCCGCGAGCTTCGGAATATTGTCATCACTGTAACACTTAATTGTATCTTTCGTAAATTTCCAAATTTCTTTAAAGTTCATATTTTCGATTTAATTAAAATTTTTAGAAATGATTTTTATAATCGTATGATATCGGCTTAATTTGCACCTATTTTTAATATAGATAAGTTGTAACTTAATTGTCAAGTTTTAGAAAATATGAAAGGGCTTTTTTATGAAGAGGCGGCTTCTTCCAGTTATACTTATTCTTTTTGTTTTTGAAAATTTTTATTCGTCTAATATCGGCGGGTGCGTAACAGATTTTAACTCCTCAGAACCAATAAATAATGCGTTAATAGAAATTAGAAATACGGAAAGTAATTTTATTGATTCTCTCTTTTCAGATATTAATGGAAATTGGGATTATGATTTAGTTGCAGGAATAGAAGAAGATTTCTTGCCGGACGATTTTAGAGTAAGACAGAATTATCCTAATCCATTTAACCCTTCAACAAATATAGATTTTCAAATTCCTGAGGCGGGAACAGTGGAAATCACGATTCATAACATTTTAGGAGAATTGCTTGATTATAAATCAGAAATTCTAAATATAGGAAGTTATACCATTAAATGGAATGGAGCCGCGAGCGCCGGTGTTTATTTTTATACTATCAGATTTAAAGATCGCGCTCTCACTAAGAAAATGATTCAACTTGACGGAAGTTCAGGCAGTAAAGGTCTTTCAAAGATTAGATCCGGAGGAAGAATATCAGAATCGAATGTATATAAATCTTCTTCGGAAAATTATAGAATAATCATTTCGAAATTTGCATACGTTCCCGATACAATTCAAACTTTGGTTTCCGGCGGAGAATTTATCCAGACTATTCTCGAAACAATTCATTCAAAAGCTATTCTTGCTGATCTTCACAACGACGTTCTCGAAATAATGGCGGCAGATCCTAGTTATCACCTTGGAGTTTTAAATAATAAAAATCATACTGATATTCCGAGAATGAAAACCGGCGGCGTCGATATTCAATTTTTTGCAGATTGGGTAAGTCCTTCTAGATATTCTAATAATCCTTACGAAGAAGCATTAAGAATGGCTGATATTTTTAAAAATGAAATTGAATTAAACTCGGCAGAAATTGAGCAGGCTTACAATTACGAGGACGCTGTTAGAATTACGAGCGAAGGGAAGATTGCGGGAATACTAGCAGTTGAAGGAGGTCACGCAATAGAAAATGATCTCCACAAATTAAAAAATTTGTATAATCTCGGAGTCCGCTATTTGACGATAACCTGGAACAATAGCACGGATTGGGCGGTTTCGGCAAAAGACGACAGGTCGAAAACTGTGGGACTTTCGGATTTTGGCAAAGATGTAATCCGAACAATGGATTCGCTCGGAATGATGATAGATGTTTCGCATACTGGATTAAAAACCATAGAAGATATTTTGCAGATTACCGATAAACCGATAATCGCCACTCATTCCGGCGTTAGAGCCATCCTGGATCATTACAGAAATTTATACGACGAACAAATAATAAAAATCGCTGAGAGTGGCGGCGTAATCGGAGTGGTTTTTTATCCTCCATTTTTAACCGATGGCAGAACCGCAACAATCGGAACAGTTATAAAGCATATAAATTATATCGTGGATTTAGTCGGTATTGATCACGTCGCGCTCGGTTCCGATTTTGACGGTATTGGAGATAATATCGTGTCCCGATTAAACGACGTTTCCAATTTCCCGACCCTAACAGAAGCGTTGTTGAAATCGGGCTATTCAAGGGATGATATAGAGAAAATCTTGGGTGGTAATGTACTGAGAGTTTTACAATCAGTTTCAATGCAATAACGTTAAATTGAAAAAGAGTTAATAATAAGGAACTGAAACAATCAATTTAAATGAACGCTTTTTTATGAACAATTATATAAACTTAACTCACCCGTAAACTAAGCGCCACTTATTGCCGTTTTTTATTTTACAGCTGAGCTATCGGCTTGTATATCATCTTGTAATTGTGATTGAGGAACCGAACCGTTAGATTCCAACCAGCTCGGAAATACTTCCCCAAGTCCCTCAACCATTAGCTGTATTGCGATAGCGATGAGAATTAATCCAAATAAGCGCGTTATAACCATCAGCGGAAGTTCGCCGGTATAGTTTTTAATAGTAGTTCCGCTTATTAGAATAAGGTAGACAGAGGCCAGCGCTATTAAAACAATTCCACTAAGAGCTGCATAATCCGTAAAGGTACCGGCGCGGGAGCCGTAAATTATTACGGTTGTTATGGATCCTGGACCTGCGATCATCGGAACAGCCATCGGTATAACTACTCGCCGGAACCGTGATTTTACACGTTCCATAAGTCCGGTATCTTCGTCAAATTCTTCTTTCTCAATATTAACGGCATTACCGCGAAGCATACTTAAACCGAGCTGCAAGATTACAATTCCGCCGCCGATCTTAAAGCTGGCAAGATCAATATTAAAAAAAGTTAAAACGTCTTTCCCAAATAAGAGGAATATCAAGAGAATAATTCCCGCCGTAAAAACTATTAATGCGGCAAGCCTGTTTTGCACGTCTTTTTGCTGATCGCCCGAAGCGTCTAGCCAGAGGGGTATCTTACCTATGGGATTTATAATTGCGAGAAGCGCGATGGCGAAGTTTGTTATCAGTCCCCATTTCATAGTTTAATCTGCCCAATTGGATAATTTTATATTATAAAACATTTATCTGAATTAATCAATTTGTAAGAATGATTTATCGCTTTTGGGTTCAAAAAATCTTCCGGTTAGATGATAGATTGAGAATAATTCGAGCGGAAAAGTGAGATAGCCGAGATACCCGAGAACCGGCATCTCAAAAACATGAAGGAAATTTGCAATCGGTAAATGATATTCCCACTTAGGATATGAGTAAAAATTCCACATCTCCCAGAAAAATCCGCATATCAAACATCCGATTGCGAGTGAAACCACAGGCTTCCAATTGCCGGCTTCCCAAAAATCGAAAAGGGTTTTATTTTTTATTAGATGATTTAAAGGTTCCAAAATTAGAAAAACCGTTGCCCAAACGAATGGGAAAAATATTTCAGGAAATATAATTATCATCATAAAAAGAAAAATGCCTGTTAGAATAAAACCGACTAAAACATTTTTAGTAGGATTTATTTTCCTCCAATTTCTGAATTTATTTGTGAATGAAGTGGTTGCGATCAGTTCAGCGGTTTCAAAAACTGCCGGAATAACGGTGGAAAAACTTAAGCTTGCTAAAAGAAAATATTCCAGATCACTGAAATATTCTTTGCCGAGATAACGCCAGTTTTGTGTTATTGAATTAAAACCTTCAAAGATCCACCAAGCCGGCGCTGAAATTAGAAATAGAAAAATAAATTTTTTTGCAGATCTGGATAAAAGAGAAGAACCTTTTATTTTGAAGACCAATCCGTCGACAAATAAAATATAACCGAGCCAGAGAAAGAAAAATCCCCAATGAGTCCGGAGACCATTTAGATTCCAGTTCAAATACCAGAATACGGCTATTAAAATTATTCCGATAGTTCCGTGAAGAGGAAATTTTTTATTCATAACAATTACACTCCGGCTGAAAAAATGCTACTGAAATACAACTCCTGATCGAGTTCGGAAACTCAACTATTCTTCAATAATATTTATTATTTCCGCTTCTACATTTTTGGCTATTCTAATTATAGCCGCGGTAACGGGCAATTTGAATCTCCGTTTTCCCGCTGAACCGGGATTCAGATATAAAACATGATTTTTATAAAATATTTTTGGCTGATGGGAATGCCCGCTAATCACAACATCAATTCCTGCCGCTTTCGGATCAAGATCAAGTTCGTTCAGATTGTGGATAAGATAAAACCATTTACCTTCGAATTCGAACATTTTGGTTTCGGGCAAGTCATCAAACCTAATGTCTTTATCCACATTCCCTTTTATTGCTTCAACTTTTGCTATCTTTTTTAATGCTTCAATAATTTCTAAATCGCCTATATCTCCCGCGTGAATTATCAAATCTACTCCGGATAAAATTTGTGAAACTTCCGGCCGTAAAAGTCCGTGGGTATCCGAGATGACGCCAATTGTTTTGTACATATTTTTATTTATGATTTTTATTTTACTGAAATTCAATTGTTTCTGTATCGCTGAATATTTCTATCCGTTCTGAAAACTGCGATGACTTCTATAATAAAAATCAGATAGCAAGAAGCATTACAGTATAGAGTAAAGTTCCGATAAGAAACGCCGAAAATTTACTTTCTTTTTCTTCGGGAAGTTCTTCTTTTAAAATATTCAAAATAATTCCACCGGAAATAAACGAAATCAAAATTATTAAAACACCTTCGCTAACTTCAATAAAAATCCCGGCGGTATATCCGAGTAAAATAGAAAATGTAAGAGCCCATCTGCCCGACTTTAAATAGCGTTCTTCAAAGTGATTGTAAAGTCCGAAATCATTTACCACAAAATGAAGCGCCATTGCTATTGAGTAAAATACAAGGCTTTTATCGCTCATATTTTCTCTATGTAAAATTCCGTAACCGATTATAAAATTATAAACGGCAAACGAGAAAATATGGATCCAGTATAACTTGGGGGAAAAACTTTTCGTTTTCTTCTTATGAATTTTCGCGAGGCGTTCAAGTCCGTAAAAAACTATTAACCCAATAAGCGCGATTAAAAACGCATGATTTTCTAAATATTTTACTGAAGCGAGCAGGTCTTCTTCTAAAAATTTTTGCGCTTCTAAAAGTTCAGGAAGAAGGTGAATGAAAACATAAGCGACGCTTACTCCGCCGGCAAAGGAAAGATAAGCGCTGCGAGGTTTATATTGGATGAATGTTAATTTCTGTGCAAACAGATGTACGGATGCGAGTATTAAAACAGATGCTATCTCTAACATTATTTGTGCTCTTTCTGTTTTTTCTCATCTCCGAAAATTATTTGATAAACGAGCGCTAAACCGCCGACGGCCGCAATAAGGAAAAAGATAATCGCGATTCCCGGATAACCGAAAACCGTAAAATTCGTTGGAACGTTCATCATCAAAGCCGCGCCGATTATTAAAGCGGCAAGAATTAAACCGGAAGTAACTCGGTTTGCAATTTTCTGAATTCCGGTCATTAAGTATTTTTCATCAATCGCGTTTACGTTTACCGACAATTTATTTGTTGCTAAATTCCCGAGAATTGTATTTATCCTTTCGGGGAGCATCGTAAAAAATTCTTTTGTATCCAGCAACGTATTAAAAAATCCTTTTGCGGAAGCGTCCTGGCGCATCTTATCTGAAAGAAGATCTGCTGAATGACGATGTATCGATTCGTTAGGATTGAAATCGGGATCGAGACTTCTGCCGACTTTATCCAAATTGAGCAGACTTTTACCCAGAAGAGTCATTTCGCGCGGGAATATTATTCCGGTATTGGTGGAAATTTGGGTTACCTCTAAAACTATTCGTCCGACTTCAATTTGAGAAACGGATAAGTTCTGGTATTTAATCACGAGGTCATTGATCTTTGAGTAAAATTCTTTCTCATTAAAGTCCTCAGTTTTTTCGCTCATCTCCAAAATGTGTTTACCCGCGCTTTCTCCGTTTCCTTCGCTAACATCAAAAAGAAACTGCAGTAATTTTTTTTGAACTCTATCAGAAACGTGAGCAACCATTCCTAGATCGAGGAGCGCCAGCTTATGATCTTCGGTAATAAAAATATTTCCGGGATGAGGGTCGGCGTGATAAAAACCATCTACCAAAATCTGCTGAAGATAGGCTTTGAAGAGTTCGTCCGCGAGAGCCTTGCCGTCGAAATCCATTTTACCCAAAGGTGTAATCTGGGTTATCTTTTTGCCGACAATGAATTCCATTGTTAAAATTTTGGAAGTTGTATAATCTTCAACCGGAAGAGGAATTACAATATTAGGATAATCTTTAAGATTATTTTTTATTGTAGTTAGATTCCGCGCTTCGGTTTTGTAATCGAGCTCGCGGATTAAAGCTTTGCGAAACTCTTCAATCATCACTTTGAATTTTAATTTTTCCCCTGCTTCCGTATGCTCGTCTAAAAATTCAGCAACATCTTCAAACGCTTCAAGGTCGGTAAAAATTTTGTCGCGGATATCCGGACGTTGAATTTTAACCGCAACTATTTTCCCGCTTCGCAATTCGGCTTTATGTACTTGTCCCAATGAAGCTGCCGCCATCGGTTCTTCGTCAAAATTTAAAAAGGCCTTTGAAATTCTTACGCCAAGTTCGGCTGCAAAGGTTTTTTCCACAACTTCAAACGGAACCGGTTCCACTTCATCCTGAAGACGAGACAGCGCATCAAGATATTCTGAAGGAAGAAGATCGGATCTTGTCGATAAAAATTGTCCGAGTTTAATATAAGTAGGTCCAAGTTTTTCGAGATCTTCCGGTAATTCTTCAGCTTTTGATGAATCGGTTTCAACTAAATCGTCTTTACTTTCGAGTAAAGAATCCATCCCCATTTTTGATACAAGATCGGAGTGACCATACTTAATCAATAACAACGCCATATCTTTATAGCGTTTAAGATATTCGGCCCTAAAATTAATTCCCATAAAATTTCCTGGTTAAAAATTTAAAAAGCCCGGCTAAACCGGGCTTAAATTCAATCTATAATAAATTGATTTATACTACTTTCTTTCCGCCAACTAATCCCATAATGAGCATAACAATAAAAATTACAAGAAAAATGTAGAAAAGAATTTCAGCAACTCCTGCTGCTGCTCCGGCAATTCCACCGAATCCGAAAATAGCTGCGATTATTGCTATTACAAAAAATATTAATGCCCATTTTAACATAATACCCTCCTCTAAGTTGATGTGTATTTTTAATTGTAAGTAAAGATTGCCCTGGCTTTATTACAATGTGTTATTTGATAATAAGAAAAATTATTTAAATTGTAAAAGATTTTTTTTGAGGGCAAAATAAAATGAAGAAATTTTTAGCAATTATTTTTCTATTTGTGGGCTTTGTAAATCTATCTGCAAACGGTCCGGCGGGTAAAGATCTTGGATTCGGAATTATGCTCGGCGATCCGTTAGGAGGAACCTTGAAATACTGGACTTCCGGATCAAATGCATTGAATTTCAGCGTCGGCAGTTCCTATTTCGGAAAGCCGAGGATCGGTGGAGATTATCTTGTGGCATTTTGAGCCTTTCCATGTTGAGCAATTAAAATTATATGCAGGTCCGGGATTTATTTTGGGAATCGGATCGAAGGATGAAAAAGATAAATCAGACAAATTTTATGATCTTAAAGAAAGCGAAGCAGGCATCGCGGTTCGGGGAATAATTGGTTTAGCGGTTGTTCCTAACACTATTCCGTTTGAATTATTTATCGAAATGGGGCCGCTTGTAGGCATTGCACCGGAAGTCGGTTCGGCTTTCGATTTTGGAATCGGATTTAGGTTTTATCCGTAATGCATTGCAAAATGAATTCAAATGGGAGTTTAATAGAAGAATTAAAAGATTGAAAAGATTAAAAAAATCTATCTTTTACTCTTTGCGGAAGTAATACCTAAATCCAATAGAAGCGTCCAAGTTCATCGCCGTTTCCGGTATAAGTTCGAAGACCGGAGCGATTTCGAAGAAAAGATCGAACGGTTTGTTTTTGGGGAACCAGTTTAGTCCGGCAACTCCTCTAATTCCAAAAATGCCTTCTTTCTTTTCTTTGGTCAGAAGTCTTATTCCGAATCCGTAATAAAAGGGAATTTCCTCTTCCGATTCAAACTGATCGTAAAGATGATATAAGTAATCTATGTTTAGATATAAACGTGAGTCGTTTATAAATGAAAACCCAAGACCGGCGCCGAGTGCATTCTTTTTATTTAGCCAGTGTTTAACGCTTATGCCCGATGGTGAGCCGATCATTAAACCAACACCTGTTTCTGCCGGCTGAGCAAAATTAGTTATCGTTATACTCAGAAATATAACTATCGAAATTATCAGCTTTTTCATTATCACTCCCAAATCCAAAAAAAATAAAACTAACAGAATTTTTACGAATTTTAAATAATGTTTTCAATTTTCGTTATTTTTATGCTACTTATAAAGTTATACGATAAATTAAAAATAATTAAATTTCTTCGGAAGCTAAATTCCGTTTCTTAATATCACAAAAATTAAATTAGGTGAAAAATGATAGAGTTAGAAGAAAAGAATGAGATAGAAAATATAATATTCGAATATTCATCAGACTTCGATAATGCAAAAAAAGATACCGCTATTATACTAGCGGCGGGGCACGGCAAAAGGATTAAATCTCAGACATCCAAAATGCTGCATAAAATTTGGGGCGTTCCTACTGTCGAAAGAGTTTACTCAGCTTGCAAAAATGGATTGGAAAATTCCAATATCATACTTGTGGTTGGAATAAAAGCCAAAGACGTTATGGAAGTGATTGGAAAACGTGACGACGCGATATTCTCTTACCAGGAAGAACAGAACGGGACCGGACACGCTGTAAAAATGGGATTGAAACCAGTAGATGAAAAAATTTACGACGGTGACGTTTACGTGCTCGCCGGAGATATGGGATTGATTGATGCGGAAACGATTGCGATGTTTAAGAGGGAATTTAAATCTTCGCCGTGCGATATGATGGTACTTACGGGATTATATGAAGGAGATCCAAAAAATAATAATTATGGAAGAATAATCCGTGTTAAAGAAACCGACATAAACGGAAATGCCGCCGGCGAAGACGAGAGAAAAGTTGTTGAAATTATGGAGCATAAAGATATTCTTAGTCTGCCAGAAGATAAACCTTACCGCGTTACATTTAACGGAAGAGAATACAGTTACACAAAAGATGAACTGATAAAAAATAACGAATTTAACTCTGGAGTTTACGCTTTCGATTTTAAATATCTAAACAAATTTATTAACGAAGTGAAAAGTAACAATGTTCAGAAGGAAATTTATGTAACGGATTTGATCTCAATATTTAATCAAAACGGATTGATAGTAGACGCGGTTTCTCCGAAAGATCAGAATGTGATTATGGGATTCAACAATAAATCCGTTTTAAAAGATATGGAACAAGTTGCGCGAGAAAAAACCTATGCTCGGTTAAAAGATATGATTGAGATTGCAGATAAGGATGATTTTTTTATTGACGAAGACGTTATTGAACAGATAATAAAAAAGGACGAAGAAGGAACTCCACTCGATATCAAAATTGAGAAAGGCGTTTACATTGGCAAAGGAGTAAAGCTGAATTACAATCTGCATTTAAAGAAAAATGTTTATGTTGAAGGAAATGTAATCTTTGGGAAAAACGCAACTGTTTGGCAAAATGTGCATCTCTCCTGTTTTAAAAACCAGAGGTTTGAGATTGGAGACAATGTGGAAATTTTATGGGGTGATATTATTAAAGGGAATATCCGGATCGGCGAAAATTCCAGGATAGAATCGAGCGTAAATATGACGGGAAGCGACAATTTCCCGCTGAGGATTGGGAAGAATGTTTTGATAAAAGGGACGAGTTATATTTTCGGTTCGGTGATAGAGGATGATATCCATATTGAACATAGCGTGCTGATAAAAAAGAAGGTAGAAAAATTAATTAAAAAGGACGGAACGATTCAGCCAGTACGCTTTTTCCTTCCACTGCCAGAAGGAATTGACGCGATTGAGGAAATTTAAATATTAATGGATGGTTAGGGAGTTGTAAGTTTTACCTTCATTAAAAAAGTTCCCTGTTAAAATTTTTATTTATGGTAGAGATATTCTGCGGAACGTCTCTACTGACATTATTTTAGTCACTGAAGAATAAATCTTTCTTATAAAATTACTTTTTACACTGATTCAGGATTCTGCTTGTGTGGAAGCGTGCCCTGTCTGCCGCCAGGCAGGCGTTTCTCTACAATCGCTAGCTATTTGTTAGATTTTGACTTTAAGATTTGCAAAAAAAAAGCAATGGCCAAACGCCATTGCTTTTTAATACAGAAAATTTAATTAGAAACGCTTAACTTGAAAGGTTATTAACATATTTTGTTAACGAGGACTTTTTACGCGAAGCGTTATTTTTATGAATCCGCCCTTTCAATACATTTTTATCCAGAATGGAAACGGCTTCTTTTAAATTATTTTCAGCTTCTTCTTTATTTTGAGTTGAAAACACTTTACGAACCAAAGTCTTCATCCGCGAACTTGCATTTTTATTCATCTCGCGTCTTTTTTCACTCGTGCGTATTCTCTTTTTCGCAGATTTATGATGCGCCATCTTTTTATCCCATTAGTTTTTAGTCTACAAATTTAGTAGAATTTTCATCTTTTGTCAAATTTAAATATTTATAAAGCTGATCGAAAATGATCAAAATTTCTATTATTTCTAAACTGATATAACTTAATTTCGAATATATACTAAAGATCCAAAAAATTTCTTTCACACTTCAGTAAGTTAATAATTTTTATAAAGGAAAATAAAAAATAATGAAACGAATCAATTCTTCATTATCTGCAAAAATTGCATTCATAGTAGCGGTTATTTTAATCGTAGCCTTATCTACGGGTTTAATTGGAATAATGATCAATGAAAAACAAATGATGCTTTCAAAATCCAAGGAGAGTATTGCCGAACTTTCCGGCACGATCAATGAATCAGTTGTTTTTTCTATGGGAGAAGGTGTAAGTGATGTAGCGCCATTTATCCAAAGAATGGAAAAAATTGAAAATCTAAAAGAATTAAGAGTTATTCCAACTGATCTGATTGAAGAAGGAAGTGAAAAAAATTTAGACGCTGATGAAAAGGAAGTATTAACTTCTAAAAAAGCATTTGTTTCTGAAGAGACGTTTAACGGTGAAAATGTCTTAAGAGAAATTGATCTTATTTTTTCGGACGAAACGTGCATAAATTGCCACGAAGGAGCGGTTGACGACGTTCTTGCTGTTATAAGTTTAAGATATTCTATGGAAAATGTGTATGCGTCTATAGCGAAAAACAGATTGTTATTAATATTTCTTTCGCTGATTATTATATCCTCTGTTATAGGACTAATTTATTTCTTCATAAAAAAGAAGATTGTCTCCAATATTGTATCGCTCACAAAATCTGCCGAAAAAATAGCTCTCGGAGAGTTGGATGTAGAACTTGAAGTTGAAAGCGAAGATGAGACCAAAATTCTTTCAGATTCTTTACAGTTAATGGTGGTTAACCTGAAGAAGAATAGCGCGGAACTATCGGAAGAAAAAGTTAAAATTTCTAAAATTGCAGAAGAAGCCGATGAAAGAAGGATTGCTCTTTCCAAAGATGTAGAAAAGATAATAAGCGAGATGGATAAATTCTCGGAAGGAAATTTAAATATTCAGATGGATATAAAGAGCGATGAAGAATCAATCAATAGAATAACCGCCGGATTTAATAAGTCGGTAAGAAACATAAGAGATATGATAATTCGAGTTAGCGAAGTTGTTCAAGCTACTTCTAGCGCAAGCGCTCAAATATCTTCAAGCACAGAGGAGATGGCAGCAGGCGCCCAGGAGCAATCATCACAAACATTTGAAATTGCAAGCGCTATTGAACAGATGACGAAAACAATAATGGAAAACAGTAAAAATTCTAATTTAGCCGCAGAAGATTCAAAGCGCTCAAGTATAATTGCAGAAGAAGGTAAAATCATAGTGCAGGAAACAATTGGCGGAATCACGCGAATAGCCGAGGTTGTAAATAATTCCGTAACCATTGTTCAGAAACTTGGCGATTCGAGTGATGAAATAGGGCGGATTATAGGCGTAATTGACGATATAGCCGATCAAACCAACCTGCTTGCATTAAACGCTGCAATCGAAGCCGCAAGAGCGGGAGAACAGGGAAGAGGCTTTGCCGTTGTTGCCGATGAAGTAAGAAAATTAGCTGAAAGAACCAGTAAAGCAACAAAAGAAATAGCCGGAATGATAAACAATATTCAGGAAGACACAAATGGCGCAGTAGAGTCTATCAATAAAGGGAGTGAAGAAGTAGAAAAAGGCAAAATCTTAGCGGAAAAATCAGGCGAATCCCTTGAAAAAATTGCTCAGTCCACTAATAAGGTTGTCGAAGTAATCACAATGGTTGCAGGATCAAGCGAAGAACAGGCCAATGCAGCCGAGCAAATCGGTAGAAATATTGAAGGGATATCTTCTGTTACTCAACAATCGGCTGCCGGAACGCAGCAAGTGGCGCAGGCGACGGAGAACTTGAATAGACTAATGGCAAAGTTAAATGATCTGATATTTCAATTTAAACTTGGCGAGGATGAAAGAGTGTCTGAGCCGAACGATAAAATATCAAATTTTCAAAATTAAAAGACAGATCATGAATAAAGAAATAATATTTATTACAATGGTTTTTACTTTCCATTTTACCGCGATAAAAATCTGGATTATAAAATACCGCTTTTAATTATTGGATATTCAATTATAGTCGTAAGAGTTCATAACTTAAATTTTTAATCACACAAAACTTAATATTGATCAATATTTATCGATAATAGAAATAAAAATAACCGATAAGGAACATATGATAGAGCTTAAAATATCAACCGATGCAGCCGTACTTTTGTTAACCGACAGAATGCGTTACGAAATTGGGATGCGTGTTAAAGCAAATATTATTTCGCCCGATAAGGCTTTAATGGAACTCGATTATTGTGAGTTGATAAAAATAGCTGAGACTGCTGCATTCGATCTGGTTATAATGCTCCCGGCGGATTTGCTGACAAGAAAAACCAATTTAATAGAGATAGTTACTACTTCGATCCGGTCGCTTGCTTCCATTTTTCATAAAGAAGAATTTAATAATTATACATTTGAACGTGCCGCAAATCTTGTTGAGTTAGTAAAGAACATAATTGAAAACGGCGACAAAGAAATGAAATATCTTGTGAATTAAATCTGTTCAGATTCCGGTTTGTGTAAAGGCGCTTTTCGATATTGTTTTTACTTTTTGCCATCATTTTAAGACTTAAAAATCAAAAGCTTTTTTCGAACTATTAAATTACTAAATCAACCGACCAGCGTATAATTGCGATCACAAGCAAAATAATTCCTTCTGTTTTTCCGAGTTTCCATCGTGTCCGCATCATTATCAGAAGAATTATAAGAGCGACAACCAAAATTAAAATGTTATATAATTCCGACTGATTGATTGTTAGGGGTTTTAGAATTGCTGCTACTCCAAGAACGCCGAGCAAATTAAAAACATCGCTGCCTATTAAATTACCTATAGACATTCCGTGATTTCCCTTAACCAGTGCGGCTATCGAGGTAGCGAGTTCGGGAGCCGATGTTCCCGCCGCAACAATAGTAATGCCGATAAGCCAATCAGAAACTCCGAGTGTTGATGCGATTTCCGACGCAGCTTCTACGAGAAAATGCGCACTGAGTATTATTACTCCGACTCCTGTTAAAAATTTTGGAATATCTAACCAGCTAAATACTCCTGATGGAATATCTTCATCCAAAGTTCTTTTTTGTTTCGCAAGAAGAAGCAAATATCCGATGAGCAAAAGAGTAAAAACAATCCCCTCGAATAAAGACAAGCGAAAATCCAGGAAAAAAATAAAAAGTAAAATTCCTGTAAAAAGAAGAAAAAGTCCATCCCTATAAAAAAGTTGTTTTGAAATCTTAATTCCGCCGAATAGTGCCACGATCCCTAAAATAAATCCCAGATTAAAAATATCGGAGCCGATAACATTTGCTACCGAAATGGAAGATTTGCCTCCAAGATTTGCCGAGACAGTAACGGCAAACTCCGGCGCTGAAGTTGCAATTGCCACAATAGTAAGTCCAATTACAAGATCGGACATTCCCATTTTCTTAGCGAAGTTGGAAGCCGAACTTACAATCCAGGTAGCGCCGTACCATAGTCCTGCAATAGTTGCAATTACAATAATTATGTTGAGAATCATAAAATTTTTATCTGTTAAATGAAATTTGTTTATTGTGATTACATCAAACAAGCATTTAATTAATTTCTAAAATTTGTATAAATACATATATTTAGCTTTGCGTAAATAAAAAAGGCAAAAATCATTATATGATTTTTGCCTTTCAAAATAAAGTGTGAATTTGTTTATTGTTCGGGATCGTAACTCATTTCTAGTTTAATATGAAAATCGGCACCGCTGAACATTGTATATTTAACTTCACCGATTGTGCACTTGTAATCTTCCCCAACAAGATCGCTAACAACTTTTGCGATTCCTTCTTCCAAAGAGCCGACGCTGATGGTTTTTAGTTTATTTTTCAGCAGTCTGTTTACGTCAATAGTTTTTTCTTTTTCGTCAGCCATTTATATTTCTCCTGTTAAAATATGCTTTATTCAAATTAGACGAATCAAATTGAAATTAGTTTCTTATTAAATTTAATAATTCTTCTGTTTTTTCTTCCAGCAATTTTTTATCGCCGCGCGTTTCAACATTCAAACGTAAAAGCGGTTCGGTATTGCTCATCCTCACATTGAATCGCCAATTATCATATTCAACGCTTACACCGTCGAGTTCATCAACTTTCCCATCGGAATATTTTTCTTTTATCTCTTCAACTTTTTTCGCTGGATCGTCCAGCGTCGTGTTTATCTCGCCGGAGCATGGATATTCTTCAATCATCTCTTCAATCAATTCAGAAAATTTTTTATTTTCTTCCGACATAAGCTGCAGCGATAATAAAAACGGTATCAATCCGCTGTCGGAATAAAAATTGTCCCGGAAATAATGATGCGCCGACATTTCACCGCCGTAAACCGCGTTTACCTTGCGCATTTTCTGTTTGATGAAAGCATGTCCGCTTTTCGATTCAACTGCCTCGCCGCCATTGTTTGCAACAATCTCTTTTGTATTCCAAACAAGTCTGGGATCGTGAACTATTTTTTCTCCGGGTTGTTTCTTCAATATCGATTTTGCCAACAAGCCAACAATGTAGTAGCCTTCAATAAAATTTCCTTTCTCGTCGAAGAAAAAACATCTATCATAATCTCCATCCCACGCGACTCCAAGATCGGCATTGTGTTCATTTATCGCGTCGGTTGTCGATTGACGGTTCTCTTTGAGGAGCGGATTCGGAACTCCGTTTGGGAAAGTTGAATCGGGATCGAAATGAACTTTAATCATCTTGACCGGCAGCTTAGGCTCAAGTTTGTTTAATGCCGGACCAACACATCCGTTCCCGGCGTTCACTACAACTTTATACTCTTTTATCTTTTCGGCGTCATAAAATTTATTAAGGTTTTCGATGAACTCGTTCATTATATCGTAATCCTTAACTTTACCTTTTTTATCCGCTTTTTCTCCAAGATCGTTTTCTGATATTAATTTTTCCACGTCGCTTAAACCGGATTCGTAGCCCATCGGCACAGAACCTTTTTTAACAAATTTTAATCCATTGTACTCGGGCGGATTATGACTTGCTGTAATCATCACGCCGCCGTCCGAATCCGAATAAGGGGTTGCAAAGTAAATCATTTCGGTTCCGCATAAACCGAGATCGAGAACGTCTGCGCCCGCGTCGGTCAATCCGTTGGCAAGAGCTTTGGAAATAACCGGCGAAGATTCTCTAACATCGCGCCCTATTACAACTTTTTTGGCGCCGGTTAATTTTACAAATGCGCGACCCACCTTATAAGAAATGTCTTCATTCAATTCCTCGGGTACTCTTCCTCGTATATCGTATGCTTTAAATCCGGGGATTTTACTCATTTTAATTCTCCTGAAATTTATATTCTTTGGGATAGTTATTGCATCAATATAAAAAAAAAAATTATGGTATCAATTTGGGTAGTATTTATTTTTCCATAGTTTTCAATATTTTAGTTGTTTACATTTGTTTGTTCAAATATCCGCGGAGGCCGCAATTCAAAACAATTTTACAAATTCAATCAGATTCGCAATCTGCAGTAATTCAAGATGCAAATCAATTTTTTTACTTGACAGCGCCGAATTAAAAAAAGATTCGGATATTTTTTGTACAAGCTGCAAAGATAAACTCGCTTCATCCAACGTAGTTCAATGCAAAAGTTGTCAATCAATTATACGCTTTATTCCCCACGATTTTGAAGACGAGCCGGTTTCTTTCACTGTAGAAAAATGCTCGCACTGCAGCGGAACAATAGAAGATGAATGGAAAATTTCGTCCTCCATTTTTCCTGACTCTTTCATCTAACCTATAAGAGAAATTTCAATCCATTATTAGAAAAATTTTGAAACCTTTCAGAATAAAGTTAATTTTATTTCATTAATTTTAATGAAATATTTTCTTTCTATCTGTTGAATTAACTCCATGCCTTCTCTAAGATTAATATTCCGGATAAAAAGAATGGAAAATCTTATCATCAAAAAAACAGGTACATTATGCAATCCGCACATCGAAATTTTTTGAACATAATTTTTTTACTAATCTTTTTATCGTTTGCCGCCTGCAGCTCCGGCGAAAAAATTCAGTCCGAAAATCCAAAACCTGAAAGCGCCCAATCAGAATACGATACGGTAAAAGCTAAAAGATTCGATACAGGAAAGATGTGGACTTTTGAGGATGCACCTTTAAATTATTTTGAAGAAGAGTATAATTTTTCTCCGTCGGAAGAGTGGCTCGAGGACGCGCGTATGTCCGCCTTAAAATTCGCTTCATGGTGCTCTGCATCCTTCGTTTCGCAGGATGGATTGATTATGACCAATCATCATTGCGTCGATTTTATAATTCCAAAAATCGAACGTGAAGGAGAGGATATTTCCGAAACCGGATTTTATGCCGAAACTCTCGAAGATGAAAGAAAAGTCGCGGGAGTTTATGTTGATCAGTTGGTTAGGGTTGAAGACATTACAGCACAGATAAAAGCTGCTGAAGAAGGTGGGATAGCAGTTTCTGAAAAAATTGCCGAGATCGAAGAAAATTATTCAGAAGAGACCGGACTGATCTGCAAAGTTCAGCCGCTTTACGAAGGCGCAAAATATTCGTTGTATTGCTACAAGAGATACGACGATATCCGCGCGGTTTTTATTGTTGAATATAACGTAGGGTTTTTCGGCGGCAACCCGGATAACTTTTCTTATCCCAGATACAATTTAGATGCGGCATTTATGCGCGCTTATGATGAAAACGGTGAACCGTTAAAGACAGATCATTATTTTGAATGGAGTGAAGACGGAGCCGACGAAGGCGAACTTCTTTTTGTTATCGGAAATCCGGGCTCGACTGAACGCCTCAAAACAATGGCTCAATATGAATATCTGCGTGATGTGGATTATAATAATGCTTCTTTCATTTTGAATGGGATGATGAACATTTATCAGACGATGGTAGATAAATATCCCGAAAGAAAAAAAGAATTTGAAGGCAAATTAATTTATACCGGGAATTCCGCCGAAGT
Organism: uncultured Melioribacteraceae bacterium; assembly: GCA_963821715.1. Classification (GTDB taxonomy): domain Bacteria; phylum Bacteroidota; class Ignavibacteria; order Ignavibacteriales; family Melioribacteraceae; genus CAWGET01. Next base: position 981,148 of record CAWGET010000006.1, on the reverse strand, counting down.
ATACAAAGGTTTGGTTGAAGCGCTTAACGATCCGTATTTAATGGCGCGGAAAAAAGATTTTGAAGATGAATTGAAAAAGCAAATTAATGCCGATCCCGAATTGCAAGAAAAGTTCGGTCACATCTGGAGTTCCATGAACGAGCTGAAGAGCGAACAGAGAAAATACGGAAAACGGTTAGCAGCTTATAATTATTCCTCTTCGTCAATGCCGGTTTATTTTTCCTTGGCAGATGAATTAATTAAACTAGCCAAACAAAAAGGAATGCCGGAATCGGCAAGAATGGAAGAGTATAAGAATGAAGATCTCGATTCGACGATTGCGGATATTTATCCCGCCAAAATTGATGAAGAAGTCGAAAAGCTGAAGCTAGCCCTTAGAGCAGATTATATAATAATGAATCTCGGTAAAGAAGATCCGATTGTTCAAAAAATGTTTGGCGGCAGAACTGGGATGAAAGCCGCGGAATATGCGCTTGATAATTCTCTTGTTGCGAGCAAAGAAAAATTAAAAGATTTGGCCTCGAAAAATTCGGAAGAGATCCTAAACTCCGGCGATCCATTCATCTATTTTATACAGCAAACATCGAATGACTGGCGCGAATATAAAAGTCGGATTGAAGAGATTGAGAATTCGGAAAAATCGCTGGAAAATGAATTAGGCAGAGCGGTATACGCAATTTACGGAACTTCAATTCCCCCTGACGCAACTTTTACGCTACGAATTAACGACGGAAAAATGAAAGGCTACAATTACAACGGAACTTTTGCAATTCCCAAAACCACGATATATGGAATTTACGACCGCTATTTTGGGAGCGATGGAGAATTTCCGTGGGACTTACCGGAAAAATGGGTCAACTATCCGGAAGATTTTGATTTAACCACAACTTTTAATTTTGTTTCGACGAACGACATAGTTGGCGGAAATTCGGGCAGTCCGGTAATAAACAAAAACCAGGAGATAGTTGGATTGGCGTTCGATGGGAATATCGAAAGTCTCCCCGGAAGTTTTCTCTATTCGTCCGAAGCGAACAGGATGGTTTCCGTCGCGTCGAGCGGAATTTTAGAAATTGTATCCAAAATTTATAAAGCAGAAAGATTAGCCGGAGAATTAAAAGCCGGGAAGATTGTGGAAACGGCGAAGGAAGAAGTTGAGCAGGAATAGAAAATTTGCGACGTATGGCTTTCGATAAATTCTAATAGTGGTGAATATATTTTTGTTTTACAGCCCATAGCTTCAGCTATGGAAATGTAATTTCAAGATACAAATAGAAACCATTTTAATGGTTTCTGCGTTTTGAAACCGTTAAAAGGGTTTACATATTATTAATATTTTTCAAATCCCACAGATAAATCTGTAGGCTGAAAATCTGAAAAAATTTTCTATAATATCTCTAAAGTTGACAGAATTATTATTAAGAACAGGGTAGTGACAGCAATAGAATTTTTGAGATGAGTCTAAAGTTTATTGCCATCCGCTTCAGAGGACGGATAGAGATGAAAAAACATATTCCGGCTTCAGCATCATTAAAAATAAAGATGAATTTGTGAACTAGTTGATAAAACCCAATGGGGCTAAAGCCCTTCAAGTTCTTGGTTCTCTTTCTCCGTTGGCTAAAGCCAACGGCAATAGAATTTAATTATTTGCTAAGAACGTTCAAAATGTTATCATAACCATAACAGGATACAAAATGAATTCAAAAAATCTACTTTTAATTTTAATGATTTCTCTCTTCACCGGTGGTTCGCTTTTAGCGCAGCAGAGTATTTACGAGCCAATTGATTTGGAAGACGTTGAATACTCTTTGAAAGATTTCGGGAAGATGTGGACTTTCGATGATATTCCTTACGAATATTGGGAAAATGAATACGGCTTTAAGCCAAGCGATGAATGGTTAGACGACGTTCAGAAATCCGCGCTTCAATTTGGCAACGGCTGCTCCGCGGCTTTCGTATCGCCCGACGGATTGATAATGACCAATCATCATTGCGGCAGACACGGACTCGCTTCAATTCAAAAGGAAGGCGAAGACTTGATGATGGAAGGTTTCTACGCTGAAGTTCAGGAAGATGAAAGAAAAATTCCCGGTTTCTTTGCAGATCAGCTTATTTCAATTGAAGACGTGACCGGACAAGTTATTGAAGCGATGAATAAAGGCGAAACGGATTCCGCCAAGGTTGAAAATAGAAATGAAATTATAAAAACGCTCCAAGAGGATTGCGAAGACGGCTTAATATGCAAAGTTGTTGTTTTATATAACGGCGGCAAATATTCTTTATATAAATACAAGCGATATACAGATATCCGCTTGGTTATGTCACCGGAGTTTCAAATAGCTTCCACAGGATGGGATTGGGATAATTTTACATATCCAAGATACGAATTAGATTTTATGTTTCTCCGCGCGTACGATTCGAGTGGAAGTCCGGTTCATACGGACCATTATTTTAACTGGAGCAAAAACGGCGCAGAAGAAGGGGAACCGATTTTTGTTGTCGGCAGACCGGGCGATACAGACAGACTTTTATCGGTTGCTGAATTAAAATATTTGCGGGACAAAGTATATCCGAATACCCTGAGTTTATTGAACGGGATTTACAATACATATTATGATTTATATGAAAAATATCCGGAGCGTGAATCGGAACTGCTGCACAGATTAATGAGCGTTGGAAATGGGCGCAAAGTTTACGCCGGATTGCTGGACGGATTGAACGATCAATATTTGATGAAACGGAAAGAAGTTTTTGAAGAAAGCTTTAAAGAAAAAGTGAAGAATGATCCCGAACTGAATAAACAATATGGCAAAGTTTGGGAATCGATTTCGAATTCTCTGGACGAATTGAGAAATTACATCGATCACCAAACGGCTTTCACAAGATACGGCTATGGACAGTCGGAGTATTTTGCTATCGCGAAAGATTTAATTGACCTCGCCAATCAAATGAAATTGTCGGAAGCAGACAGAAATCCGGAATATAAAGAGGATGAACTCGAAAAAACTCTCGACAATTTATTTCCTGTTGAATTTGATAAAGAACTGAACGATGAACTTGCTAAAGCTCATCTTCTTTTTGTTGCCGGAGTATTGGGAGAAGACCATCCCTTAGTAGAAAAAATGTTTATGGGCGAAGTTAATGAAGAAACCGCAAGGCTGATTCTCAATAAATCAATGTTAACTTCTAAAGAGAGCGTTAAAGAATTAGCGGCTAAATCGCCGGATGAGATCCTTAACAGTGATGATCCTTTTATTCATTTCTTACAAAGCACAGAAGAGGATCTGAAAAATTCGCAGGAAAGGATAGCTGAGATACGAAATACACTTCAGGTTCTTAATCAGCAGTTGGGCGAATTATCCTTTAAGGTTTACGGGGACCGAATTCCTCCAGACGCGACAATTACTCTGCGAATCTCTGACGGAGTTCTTGCGCCTTATGAATACAACGGAACGATCGCGCCGAAAAACACGACATATTACGGAATGTATGACAGATTCTATTCCTTCGACCAGGAAACATATCCGTGGGGATTGCCGGATAGATGGAAAAATCCTCCGGCGGATTTTGTGCTTTCTACACCACTGAACCTTGCTTCTACAAATGATATCGTCGGAGGTAACAGCGGCAGTTCGATGATCAATAAAAATGCTGAAATTGTGGGACTTGTATTCGACGGCAACATGGAAAGTCTTCCCGGAAAATTTATTTTTCTTCCCGAAAGCAACCGCACAATCGCTGTTGATTCCAGAGGTTTAATGGAAGCGCTGAAAAAAATATATAAAGCCGAAAGGCTTGTTAATGAATTACAAAATTAATACGAGGGCAGAATGAAAAAGTGGATTTTAATTTTTCTTGTTATTCCGGCAATCATATTTGCGCAAGCGGAGGGATTCAATTCTTATGACTTGTTTAGGATGGAAAGCGTTAGCGAGGTGATAATTTCTCCTGATGCAAATTATATTGCATTTACCTTATCAACACCCAAATCTTTTGACGACGAGCCCGGAGCAAACTACCGCGAACTTCATCTTTTTAATTTAAATGATTCCAGCGTGAAGAAATTGGTTGAAGGCGAGGTTTCGATTAGTTCAATTTCCTGGACCCCAGATTCAAAAAATATTTTATTCATAGAAAAATTTGAAGATGATAAACGAAGCCATGTTTATTCGATAGGCATCGACTCCGGAGAACCTGACAGCGCTCACCGATTGGAACTCGAGTATTCTTCAATATCAGTTAAGTCCTGACGGGAAAACTTTGGCTTTTGTTTCGAAAGAAAAAATGAAGGATATTAATCCCCTCGATTCTCTCGGTTTCAATCAGGAAATTGTTGAGGAAAATGTTCCGCAGCGGCTTTTATATCTTAAAGATCTGAGTTCGGGCGAAGTTAAAGAACTTACGAAAGACAAATCTGTTTTTGATTTTGAGTGGCATCCTTCCGGAAAAAAAATAGCGGCGGCAATAGCGCCGGAAAATCTTGTGGACGATTCTTATATGTTGAAAAGAATTTATACTATCGACGCAGAAACGGGAAAAATTGAAAAATTAGTGGAGAATCCCGGCAAATTGGGCGCTATGGCTTGGAGTCCGAACGGCAAACATTTAGCTTTTGTTTCCGCCGCTTCAATTAACGACGCGGTTACTGGAAGTCTTTTTATTATTGAAGAGAATAACTCAAAGCAGTTTGAGGAATTAAAAAAATATTCCGACGAATTTGAAGGATCGGTAACGGACATTAATTGGAAGGATGATGAGACTGTTTTATTTGTCGCGGAAGAAAGCGTTGACGCGGTTTTAAGCGAGCAGAAAATTAATTCAGATAAAAGAAATATTTTATTGGAAGGCGGTAACGTTGTTTTTAGCTCTATTTCATTGGCTGAAAAAGTTTTGGCTTTTGCGGGCGATACAAAAGATCATCCCAATGAAGTATTTACTTTTGACCTTAAAAACAAAGAATTAAAGAGGCGAACTTTTCATAACGAATGGCTGAAAGATATTGAATTAGCTAAGCAGGAAAAAATTTCTTACAACGCGAACGACGGATTGCGCATAGACGGAGTTTTAATTTATCCGCTTAACTTCAAGGAAGGCCAAAAATATCCTTTAATTACTTACGTTCACGGAGGGCCGGAATCCGCTATGCTTAACGGATGGCAAACGGCTTACAGCAGATGGGGACAAGTTGCGGCGGCGAAAGGATTTTTTGTTTTTATGCCGAATTACAGAGCGAGCGCCGGACGCGGAGTTGAATTTACAATGATGGGATTCGGCGATCTTGCCGGAAAAGAATTTGACGATGTGATTGACGGAGTCGATTTTCTGATTGAAAAAGGATTGGTTGACAGCGCGAAAGTAGGAATAGGCGGCGGAAGTTACGGCGGATATTTTTCTGCTTGGGGAGCTACAAAATATTCAGATAGATTTGCGGCGGCGGTTTCTTTTGTCGGAGTAAGCAACCAGATCTCCAAAAGAAATACAACCGATATTCCATGGGAGGATTATTATGTCCATTGGGGAATTTGGACTAATGAAAATTTGGAACTCGTTTATGATAGAAGTCCCGTTAAATATGCCGATCAGTCGCACACGCCGACTTTGATCCTTGCTGGAAAAGCGGATCCGCGCGTTCATCCTTCGCAAAGTCTTGAGTTGTTCCGCTCGCTGAAAATGTTCGGGAAAGCGCCGGTGCGGTTGGTTTATTATCCCGGCGAAGGACACGGGAACAGAAAAAATCCTGCGAGGCTCGATTATAGCTTAAGAACAATGCGATGGTTTGAATATTATTTACAGAGCGATAAACCGCGGGACGAGAAACCGCCGTTGATTATTGATTACGATTTAAATTCACTCGAAGAATATTTACATAACTAAACATTAATTTGGTAAAGTTAGAAAAAGGATTTATTCAAATTTACACCGGGAACGGTAAAGGAAAAACGACTGCCGCTATCGGGCAGGCGTTGAGAGCCGCGGGCGCCGGACTCCGTTGCTGTATCATTCAGTTTATGAAAGAATTTCCTTACAGCGAACTGACGGCTCTAAAATATTTGGAAGAATTTATTACGATTAAACAATTTGCCGGCGATGATTTTGTTTATAGAAAAGAACTTCCCGGCGAAAAGGAATTGGCAAAAGCCAAAAAGGGTTTGGAATTTGCGCGCGAAGCAATGTTAAGCGGAAATTACGATTTGATAATATTAGATGAAATTTGCGTTTCAATATATTTTAAACTTTTTAGCATTGAAGATGTAATAGAATTTATTAAACTGAAGCCGGAAAGAATTGAACTGATTTTTACGGGAAGATATTGTCCTGATGCTATAATTGATCTGGCTGATCTTGTTACAGAGATGAAAGAAGTGAAGCATTATTATACAAATGGAATAATATCAAGAAAAGGAATAGAATCTTGAAGAACAAAAATATGCGAAATGAAAAAATCTTAAGATCGGAAAATACAGCGCTTTTAATTATTGATGTTCAGGAGAGAATTCTGAAAGTTATGCGGAAACACGAAAACCTGATGGAGAATCTGCTAAAGCTGCTGCGAGGGTTCAAAGTAATGCAGCTTCCGGTTTTTTATACAGAGCAGTATCCAAAAGGACTTGGACCGACAGTTGCCGAACTAAAAGATGAACTTTCCGAAATCGAAGCAGTTCAAAAAATGAGCTTCAGCTGTTCTGGCGCCGGCGATCTTTTTGATGATTTAAAAAGAAAAATATAGAGCAGGTGGTAGTTTGCGGAATTGAATCGCACGTCTGCGTACAGCAGACTGTATTGGATCTCATTTCGGCAGATTTTCAGGTTGATGTAGCGGCGGACGGGGTTTCATCCAGAAAAAAGATTGATTACAAAATTGCTTTGGAGAGGATGAGGCTGAACGGCGCCGAAGTGACAACTGTGGAATCAATACTTTTTGAACTACTGAACGTTTGCGGCACAGATCAGTTTAAAGCTGTTTCTAAATTAGTAAAATAAAAAATTATTTAAAGTCGAAAATTAAATTGGGCTAAAGCCCTTCGAGTTCTTGTGTTTCTGTTTCCGTTGGCTGAAGCCAACGGAAACAGAATTGCTAAAGAATTAAAATATAATTGAATATTTAAAAAAATACATAATGAAAAAATTTCTCCGCCTGTTTCTATTACTCTTTCTCTTATCGAGCGTTTCATTCGCGCAAAAAAAAGATTCGGTTAAAACTTACAAATTGGATGAGATAACCGTCAAAAGCGGAATAATTATCGAACCAAAAACCGTTACGGAAATTGATTACGCAAAAATCAAAAAAGCCGACGCTTCAAATCTTATTGAGCTTGGAAGAGTAATCCCATCTATAAAAAGTCAGACAAACTCACGCGGAGAAACTCTTTTTTATTTGCGAGGATCCGGAGAACGGCAAATAGCGCTTTTCTTTGAAGGCGTTCCGTTAAATATTCCTTGGGATAACCGCATTGATTTGAGTTTAATTCCTACCGAAGCAATCGGAGAAATTACAGTAACCCGTGGAATTCCATCTGTTGTATACGGTGCTAACGCGATTGCAGGTGTGATAAACGTTAATACAGTAAACCCTCAGAGCGGTAATCAAAAAGGACTGATCTCGACAAAATTCGGCGGGAATGATTTTCACAGTTACTCAGGTTTGATCTCAGGAGGCGAAAAAAAGTTATTTTATGCTGCCTCGGCTTCATACAAAAATAGCTCCGGTTTTAATTTGCCCGAATCATATAATCAGCCGGAAAGCGGTTCATCTAAAGAAAGAATAAACAGCTTTCTGCGGAGTTACAGTTTATTCTCAAAAATAAATTATAAGTTCGATGATTTTTCCGACGTTAATCTATCGCTTTCATTGATCGATTCGGAAAAAGGAGTTCCGCCGGAGAGCAATGTCGGGAAGCCGAGATTCTGGAGATATCCTGAATGGCGCAAATCTACCGTCAATATCAATGGAAAGCAGAACCTTGCCGGACGGAATTCTATTTTGGTCTATTCATTTGCCGCGTCAAAGTTCAATATGCAGATCGATCAATACACCGATCAATCATTTACGGAAATTGACGACACTGAAAAAGATGAAGATCTGATTTTCAACGGACGGCTTATCTATTCCAAAATATTTAACAAAAACTCGCTCGTCCGTTTTGCGCTCAACGGCTTATCCACAATTCATGATGAGCAATTTTTATCGGGCGATTACCAAATTGAAAGATATTCTCAATACATTTACAGCGCTGGCGCCGAGTATGAGTTTATTGAAAATAATTTTACTGCGATTGCCGGACTTAGTCTTGACGGTTCCGCGACTCCGAAAACAGGCGACAAACCTTCGAAGGATCCCATTTCGGATGTAGGCATAAATACCGCTTTCATTTATGCTCCTGTTAAAAATTATTCTATTCAACTAAACTTCGGTAGGAAGACGAGATTCCCGACATTACGCGAAACCTTCTCCGGCGCTCTTGGGCGGTTCGTCCCGAATCCGAAGTTAAAATCTGAAGTTGCTTACACCGGTGAATTAAATTTTACCCGGAAGTTTGATAAAGGAAAATCAGACTTGAATTTTTTCCTTTCTTATGTGAATGGTGGAATTGTTCGGATTGCTTTGCCCGACCGACAGTTCCAGCGAGTGAACAAAGATAAGATTAGAACCTACGGCGTGGAATTTATTTCCGAATTTAAAATTTTGAAAAACTTGAAAACCAACTTTAATTTTACATACCTGAACTCGTTTTCTCAAAATGATGACGGCGATTTCACCGACACTCTTGAATATAAACCTCAATTTATAGCCGGTTTATTTCTTGGTTATAAGATCAAAAACTTACTTCCTTCTATAGAAGTTAATTATGCGGGAGTTGAATTCGCTTACCAGGAAGGGAATGAATACCTTCAGAAATTGCCGGATCATTTTTTGCTGAATGCGAGGTTAGCTTATAATCTTGCGATAGACTCAAACAAAAATTTGGCTTTCTTCATAAGAGCAAATAATATTTTCGACAAACTTTATTATTCGCAATGGGGGTTGCCCGAAGCCGGACGGCAATTTTTCGCCGGACTAAATTTTGAATTTTAAATATCTAAGTAATATCCGATCTGCATTAATAATCTGGGATATTTGAAATTTCCAGTTCCGACAACCGCGGACGCCTGAATGAAAAAATGCGTCCAATTTATCCTGTAACTCGGTCCTAAATAAAAAGAGTTTGTTTTCCCGGGATGATCTACATTCCAATGGAAATAGTAATTATAAAATGTTCTTTCGTAAAGTTTTTTACCTCTATTATATCCTGCAATCAAGCCGATGTTTTGTTCAAAAGTATCCCGCTCATACAACTTATAAATTAGTTCGCCTTGTATTGTGTATGTCTCGTCTATCCAGCCGCCCGTTGATATCCTGAATGAATAATCATTCATATCCTTTCCGGCTGCAAGCATGAAGGTCGTGGGATCTCCAATAATAAAGCCTAACCTAAAATTATTCTTGGAATTGGTTGAAGTTTGCGAGTACAAAAAATTCGCCGCAAGAAGTATAAAAACAATCAATAATTTTTTCATTAAGAATTAGTTTGTTTTTTGTTAAACAATGAATAGTAAATATAGCATTAGTACATATACACAGGTTATTTCCTGCCTCTTCAATATAAATCAATATTTATATTTCACCCACTTAACCACTTCGCTCCATTTCGGTTTTTTGCCGGTTTTTAAAATTCCGATTCTGTAAATTTTTCCGGCGAGTATAAAAATTAGAACCAGGGTAACCACGCTTAGAACTAAGGAAAGAATAAATTCCCACGTCCGGAACGTCGATCATCGAAACGCGCGCGGGCATTACCATTATCGATCCGAACGGAACAATGGAAGCGACGCGGGCAATAACGTTTTGCGGATTTGTCGGGACCGTAATCGCTATGAAAAACGGAATCATAATCAAAATCATAATCGGCCAAATTCCCGATTGCGCATCCTGATCGTTATCAAAAATCGCCCCGACAGATGCAAACAATCCGGTGAATGTTACAAGCCCGATAAAATAATTGATCAGAAAATAAAGTATCTGCATCATACTTATATTGACGGTAAGATCTTTGGGTAGAACAAACCACGAAGTGGAAATGAGCAGCATTACAGGGGAGAGCCAAATTGCCATTTGGATCAATCCCGTTATGCTCGTTCCGAGAATTTTTCCTGTCATCAATTCTTTTGAGTTTACTGATGATAAAAGAATCTCTACAATCCGGTTGTTCTTCTCTTCAACAACCGAACGCATCATCATTGTGCCGATCATAATCAGACTAAAGTAAAGGAGGAATGTGAACAAGAATGCGACGATTTCATTCCCGAATCCTTCTTCGGAAATTTCCTCGTCTTCAGTAATTCTAAACGGATTAAAATCAACTCCGTTGCGTGCGAAATCAATATCGTCATCAGAAATATCTCTACCTTCAAAATAAAGATCGACAAACGCTGTATTTATCGTTCCCCTTATTTTATTGAACAATGTGTTGTTGTTTGGATTTTGCGAATAATATTCAATCCTTTTATCGGTCATTGCGGATTCGGGAATATAGATCATTCCGGTCAGGCTGCCGTTCAAAATATCGGGTTTTCTCGTCTGCAAATATTCCCTGAAACGCGCGCTGTCCATTGTTTCGAACGAGAGACTATAATCCCGGTTATCGATCCAGTCGAGATCTGAAAATTCAGAATTCAATGTTACAGTAAGTTCTTCCGAAGCAGAAACTATATCCAAAACGGCGCCTTCGTCGTCGTCAAAAGATAGAAGAAAAGTTTGCAGCCCGAGAATTCCAAATAAAAATATTGGTATCAAAACCGTCATAATAATAAATGTCTTGGAAAGTAGTTTATCTCTGAATTCTCTTTTCATTACCGCGAGAGTTCTTTTGCTAAACATTTTTTACCTCCGCGGTTTTCAACTCATCGCCGGTTAATTCAACAAAAATTTCGTGAAGAGAAATATCGTTAGCGTCGAATCGTTTTATCAGAATGTTGTTTTCCACTAGTAGTTTCAGCAGCTCCTGTATTTGATCGTGTTCTTTAACCCTTATGCCGGTTGAATTCCCGAAGTCTTCTATCTTTTCCACAATTGGATTATTTTTCAGGAATGAAATATCGCCTTCATAATTAAGGCTTACGTTTCGTTTAGCAAATTTCCTTTTTAATTCGGTAAGGGGTCCGGTCTGGATTATTTCGCCATTATCTATTATCGCTATGTGGTCGCACATTTTTTCGGCAAAGTCCATTAAATGAGTTGAAAAAATAATAACCTTTCCTTTCCGTTTCATTTCCAAAATAATTTCTTTAAGAAGATTAGTATTTATCGGATCGAGTCCGGAGAAAGGTTCATCCAAAACTAAAAACTCAGGATCGTGAAGAATAGTTAGGATGAATTGTATTTTCTGCTGATTCCCTTTTGAAAGTTCTTCTATCTTGCTGTTTTTCCTTTCTTCAAGATCGAATCTTTTTAAATATTCAACCGCGCTGCGTTCAACATCTTTTCCGGTTTTTCCTTTTAGTTCGGCGAAGTAAAGAAGCGTATCTATAACTTTCATTTTTTTGTAGAGTCCGCGTTCTTCGGGAAGATAGCCTACGCGATTTTTGAAATCCTGTCCGGTGTCGGATCCGCGGAAAATAATTTCGCCGCTGTCGGGAAGATAAATATTCATTATCATTCTAAGCGTTGTTGTTTTCCCGGCGCCGTTGCGTCCTATCAAACCAAAGATCGATCCTTCGGGAACGGAGAAAGATGCATTGTTAACGGCGATTGTTTTGTCGAATGTTTTTGTAAGATTTTGAATTGAGAGAGCTTCCATATAACTCATATTTTTTGAAATGATTGTTGAAACTAATAAAATTCAGAGAATAATTCATCAGAAAATTTAAATGTAAAGACGCGGCATGCCGCGTCTCTAGAGCCTTAAAAATTATTAATTGAAAAAAAAGCGAGGTAAATTGGCTAAAAACATTGCCCAGAAGCACTAAGATAAAATAGATTTTCCAATATGTTTGAATTCAAAGTAACACCAGCGCGAAAATTTTTTTGGAAAAAATAAAAAAGAGCCGCTTAATAGGCGGCTCTCTTGTTTAAGTTTTACAGCTGAAGCGATACGAAATATATTCCGCATCTACAATAAATTAAACATTACCAGATCTTCACTCGCAAGGTATCTAATCTTGCCATCGGATCTTCGGGACGAATTTCGAACGCTTCGTAAAATTCCGGCATATTTACCAATGGTCCTATTACTCTATATTTGCCGGGCGAATGCGGATCGGTTTTTAATCTAACCAATAAATTTTCATCTCGTATATTGTTTCTCCATACTTGCGCCCAGGATAGGAAGAATCTCTGCTCGGGAGTAAACCCGTCAATCTCTTCAACTTCTTTTCCTTCGTTCGCTTTCTCTAAAGCGGTAAGCGCAACGTTCAAGCCGCCGAGATCGGCAATGTTTTCGCCGAGCGTCAGTTCGCCGTTCACGCGGAAAGTATCCACCGGCATATACTCATTGTATTGATCGACTAAAAATTTTGTGCGCGAATTAAATCTCTCTTCGTCGTCTTTCGTCCACCAATCCTGTATGTTTCCTTCGGCGTCGTATTGTCTGCCCTGATCATCGAATCCATGTGTAATTTCGTGTCCGATTACTGCTCCGATAGCTCCGTAATTTACAGCATTATCGGCTTCGGCATCGAAGAACGGCGGTTGTAGAATTGCAGCTGGAAATACGATTTCATTTTTTAACGGATGGAAATAGGCGTTAACCGTCTGCGGGTTCATTTCCCATTCGTTCCTGTCAACCGGGTTTCCAATTTTTGCAAGTTCTCTTTGGAACGCGGCGTAATTGGAATTCATTTCATTCTGCACATAATTATCGCGCGAAATATCGATGTTCGAGTAATCAATCCATTCATCCGGATAACCGATCTTCACTGTTAGCGAATTTAATTTTTTGATCGCCTGTTTTTTTGTCTCTTCGCCCATCCATTCAAGATTATTAATTCTTTCTTCCATTGCCGCTAAAACATTGTTTACAAGGTCAAGTGCTTTTTCTTTAGCTTCTGGCGGAAAATTTTCTTTAACGTAAACTTGCCCAACCGCTTCGCCGAGAGCGCCGTTCGTCGAGTTGATCATTCTTTTCCATCTCGGCTGCAGTTCTTCGGCTCCGTTCAAAAATGTTCCCGCAAAACCGAATCTCTCATTTACAAAATCAGAACTAAGTGAATACGCGAACGATCTAACCAAATTCCATTTCAAATATGTTTTAAGATTTGATAAACTTTCGTTCGAAGTCAGCTTTCCTACTTCGCGCATAAACTCCGGCTGAGCTACATTTATGGCATCAGTTCTTTCAAGCCCAAGCGTATTGAAGTAAAGCTTCCAATCAAAACCATTCGAATTATTCGCCAATTCCGCCAGCGACATTTTGTTGTAAGTTTTTTTCGGGTCTCTTCTTTCCACTCTCGTCATCGAAGCTTTAGCCAGCTTAGTCTCAATATCCATAACCGTCTTTGCGTTTTGCTTAGCTTCTTTTTCGTCTTGTCCCATCAGCTTAAACATATTTTCGACATGCTGAACATATTTCTCACGAATCTCTTTCGACTTGTCATCTTTGTTCAGATAATAATCTCTGTCGGGTAATCCTAATCCGGCTTGTGATAACTGAGCGATAACCATTTCGCTGTTCTTCGCGTCTTGTCCCGCATAAAAATAAAACAGAGGATTGCTGGTATACATATGCATCCGCGCTACTTCCTTCGCGAATTCTGTTTTGTTTTTTATGTTATCTATTTTTTGAAGTTCCGGTTTCAGCGGTTCGGCTCCGAGCTTTTCAATTTTGGCGGAATCCATCCCGGATGCGTAAAAAGCGCCGACCAACTGCGAGACGCTTCCTTTTTCTGCCCCGCTATCGGCTGATGTTTCTTCCATCATCTTTTTCAAGATGACGTAATTCCGTTCAGCTAATTCTTCAAAACTTCCCCAACGCGTATATTCGGCGGGAATAGGATTGTTTGCCATCCAATTTCCAACGGCGTACTGATAAAAATCCTGTCCCGGTTCAACAGTAAAATCGATATTCTCAACGTCCAGACCCTTCGATTCCTTTTCATCGGAACAGCCTGTAAAAGTAAATGCTGTCATTAAAACTCCAATCGTTACAATTAAAAATGATTTTGAAAATCCCTTCATCCGTTTACTCCGTTTTGTTTACTTAGTTATTTAAAAAATGGAATCACAAATATAAAAAAATAATGCAATGCCGTTTGTATAAATAGTTACTTTTTTAAACTTCTTTAATGCGGTAAGAGTTTCATTATTTAATTAGATGAAAAATATTCAGAAGGATTCGGATTGGAATCAGATTTTTGCGGTGTGAATTAATTTTGTTAAAACTCGTTTAGATTCGAAAGGAACAGCGCTGGGCGACGGATTTTTTTTATCGATAAATATAAAAATTTGTGGGAAATTACGCCTAAAAATTCTCCTTGCTGAATTCTAATTTCTTCAATAGACAAACTAAAACTTCGCAAATAAATCCGTAAAATCGGAAAACCTTTTGCCGCTAATACGCGAATAATAATAACCAATAATATCTTTTCAAGAAATGACATTTCCGGAAACTTCCAAATAATTTTTAGTCTTTTATTCAACTCCTTTTTTTGATAATCCGTTAGCGGAATTTCTTTGCTGGAATTAAAAATACTCTCCTATATCAATGATAAAAAGGTTTTCCTCTACACTTAATTTCCTGATGTTATTTAGCGAAAGAAAATAGCTTCTTTATTTATAAAATTTTACCTTAATATTTAATTATTTCTCCAATTCTAATTGATAATTATTTGTAATTCAAGCCTAAGAGGAAACCGGATGAAAAAAACAGTTCTATTAATTCTTATTGGGAAGAGAGAAAAAGAAGCGGTGAAAGTCCAGCAGATTTTAACCGCTTGGGGATGCATTATTAAAACGCGTTTGGGAATTCACGATGGCGTTTTGGATAACTGCTCCGACGAAGGTTTGCTGATCTGCGAGCTTTACGGAACCGACGAACAGAAACTGGAATTAGCGAGAAAACTGGAAGTTTTACCAGGAGTAAATTCTAAATTAGTAGAACTTTCGTTAGAAGAATAAATAGATTCTATTTTAGATTTTTTCTTTTTTCTCGTAATTCTTTCAAAGCATTTTTGCCGATCCAGACGGCGGACTTTGATTTAGATTCGATTAATTTCTGCGCGAGTTCTATCGCTTCGGAATTTAATGCCAGATTTCTTTTCCCTATTTGCCGAAGCGCCCAATTTACGGCTTTCTTCACAAAATTCCGTTCGTCGGAAGATGCTTTTTTTATCAACGGAAAGTAGCGCGTAAAATCCTCGTCGCGCCAATCTTTTTTATGAACGGCGGAAACGGCAATAAGCGCGAATGCCGCGCGTTTCGTAAATTCCTTTTCGGAATCATACCAATCCAAAATTTTCTCGTGAACAAAATCCGTCTTTACATATAAATTCATACAGCATTGATCGCACAGATCCCAGGAATTAAAATCGTTAGTCCACATATCCATCTGACTTGCTGTAACGAGACGTGGTTCGTCGATCAAAGTCGCTAAAATTCTGGCTTCGTGAATTCGCGATTCCCACAACTCGCGCGCAAGCTGATGATCTTTCCCGATTTCTTTGGCTTTATTTCTAAGAAACGGCATACTCAATCCCAAAGCAGTTTTCGGGATTAATACCAAACCTTGCCATTCCCTCTTTATTTTTAGAATTAGAATCGAGCTTTTAATTCGTTTATGATGTTTTGTGTTTTCATAAAACTTTTAAACGGTCTTTAAAAGAAGACTGATTAGTAACCGATCTTCCGTTTAGGTTTTGATTCTTCAGCAATCAATTCTTTTATCGCTTCAAAAATTAAAGATATTTGTTCTTGTTGTTTAGAAAATTCTTCTTTGGTTTCTTTTTCCAGCTGAGCTAATTTAAACGCTAATTTCTCGCTGCTCTGCATAAACTCGCGCAATTTAACAAAGGCTCTCATTATAGATATGTTTACGCTTATAGCTCGCTTGCTATTTAAAACGGAGGAGAGCATAGCTACGCCTTGTTCGGTAAAAGCAAACGGCAAATATTTGGAATGCTTTCCGCGTTTTAAGGTCACAAATTGTGATCTTAAAGAATCATACTCTTCCTTCTTCAATTCAAACATAAAATCTGAAGGAAACCGCTCTATATTTCTTCTTACTGCCTGTTTAAGTATTCTAGTTTCAACGCCGTAAAGTTTTGCAAGATCGGAGTCTAACAATACATTTTGATTACGTATCAAATAAATTTTAGATGAGATAGTTTCCTGCGGTATTAGAACATCTGTAGATTTTATCATAACGCCGACTTTGTTTAGTCCAATTTTAATCATTTAGTAAAACAAATTCAAACCTGCCGTATTTGCAGCAATTTATTATTTTCTAAAGATGAATATTGTCAATAAAATTCTTAATTTATTCGTTTAACAAATTTTGATCTGAAAATGAATACTGAATTGAAAAATTTCTTTTATCCTTCGTCAATCTGCATAGCAGGTGCTTCTACAAAAGAAAAAAGCATCGGTTACGAACTGCTTAACACAATTAAAAAATATAATTTTAGGGGAAAAGTTTTCCCAGTAAATCCAAAGGCGGATAATATTCTCGGATATAAGTGCTTCCATTCCATCGAAGAAATCAAAATTCAGATCGATCTTGCGATAGTTGCCGTACCCAAACCTTTTGTGGAAGAATCTATAGACCAGCTTCTCACTAAAGACGTAAAATCAATTGTTCTAATCACCGCGGGATTTAAAGAGATTGGACCCGAAGGCGCTGAAATTGAAAAACGTATTGTGCATAAAATTAAAGAAGCGGGCGCAAGGCTTGTCGGTCCAAATTGTATGGGTTTAATAAACGCGATGGACCAAGTAAAACTTAACGCGACATTTGTAGCGGAAGCACCGCATGAAGGAAGGTCGGCGTTTTTGTCTCAGAGCGGAGCTCTCGGCGCCGCCGTTCTAAATTCTTTGCGCGAAACCGATATCAGGTTCGCCCACTTTATTAGCGTCGGCAACAAAGCAGACGTGAACGAAAACGATTTTCTCCGGTTTTGGAATGAAGATGAAAACATCGACGTGATTACAATGTATCTTGAAAGTTTTGTCGATGGGAAAAATTTTATAAAACCCTTTTTAGAAAATGAAATTAAAAAACCTGTAATCGTTTTAAAAGCGGGAAAAACAAAGAGTGGAATGAAAGCCGCTTCATCGCATACCGGAGCGTTGAGCGCCGAAGATAATCTTGTCGACTCATTGCTCGACCAGTTCGGAATTATACGCGCGAACGATTTAAACGAAATGTTCAATACGGCAAAGGGCTTTGAGAATTTTAATTTACCGAAAGGAAATAAAATTGCGGTTGTAACAAACGCAGGAGGACCGGCCATTCTCGCAGTCGATAAACTTGAAGCGGAAGGATTAACGCTTACTGAATTATCCGAAGAAACAAAATCAAAATTAAAAGAGATTGTTCATCCCGAAGGTTCGGTCGAAAATCCAGTCGATCTTCTTCCGGGCGGAACGGCGGAAATTTACAAAAGAGTAAATGAAATTGTGTTAGCTGATGATAAAGTAGACGCTGTAATTTCGATTTTTGTAGAACCGGTTATGGTTCAGCCATTAGAGGTTGTGGAAGGAATCAATTCTATAGAATCAGAGAAGCCCGTTTTTCAGGTTGTAATGCCGCTGCCCGAATTTTGGAATAATTACCGGGAGAATTCAAAGTTTAAAAAACCGATATTTAGAAATCCTGAAGATCCGGCTGAAGTAATATGGAATATGTTGCTTTTTTCCGATAAAAGAAAAATGAATATAAGAGAAAAATATTCATTAAAAAATAATTATGATTTTACACCAGGATTTTTAGAACAAGATGAGATAAACCGGATCGCCAAAGATTATAGCCTTCCCATAATTAGAGATAAAATTCTGCGATTTGAGGAACTCGACTCCATCAATGATAAATATTTTCCGCTCGTAATAAAAGGAATAAATAAAAACGTTTCGCATAAATCCGAATTGGATGCTGTAAAGCTGAATATCAAAAATAAAAAAGAATTATTTGAAGCCGCGGCTGAAATAAAAAATAATTTTGAGAAAAATTCGTTGGAAGCGGAAAGCTTTTTAGTTCAGCCGTTTGTTGATGCGAAACATGAATTGATAGTCGGAGGATTCCGCGATCCTTCGTTCGGCGCGTTAATTTTATTCGGCTCCGGCGGAAAATATGTTGAGACGATCGGCGATACGTCAATAAAATCGGCATATTTGAACGATGAAGATATTGAGGATTTGATTTTCTCGACAAAAGTCGGCACGATATTAAAAGGTGTGCGAGGCGAGAAAGCTCTGAATACGGATAAACTAAAAAGTGTAATAAAATCCATCGCACGAATAATGCTTGAAAATGAAGAGGTGGCGGAGATTGATTTAAATCCGCTGATCGTTTCAAATGATAACGAGTTACACGCGGTTGATATAAGAATAAAAACAGGAAGTCTTTTAACAAAAGTTGAGGACGAATTATGAAAACAGCATTTGTAGCGAGCGAAGTTGTTCCTTTTGCGAAGACGGGCGGATTGGCGGATGTTTCCGGCGCGCTCCCTAAAGAACTTAGCAAACTTGGCGCTGATATAAAAATCTTTATGCCGAAGTATGACATAATTGACGAAACAAAAAATAATTTAACTTACAACTGGAAAGTCGGAGAGTTTTTCATAAAGATAAAAGAAAAAGAACATCCGGCGCATCTGTTTTCCGGATTTCTTCCAAATTCGAATGTAGAAGTTTTTTTCATAGATTCGCCTCATTATTTTCATCGAGATAAACTTTACACAAACCAGGTTGACGAGGACGAACGTTTTATATTTTTTTCCAAAGCAGTTTTGGAATCAATGCAGAGAATGGATTGGACGCCTGATGTTATTCATTGCAACGATTGGCAAACCGGTTTGATTCCATATTACATAAAAGAAAATTTCAAGAAGCAATTTGAAAAAACAGCTTCTCTCTTCACGATTCACAACATCGGTTATCAGGGTGTTTTTGCGAAAGAGACATTGATAAGCGCCGAATTAAAACCAGAATATTTTTACCCGATGGGACCGCTTGAGTATTATGATAAAATAAGTTTTTTAAAAATCGGAATTGTTTATTCCGACTTGATCAGCACAGTCAGTCCGACATACGCTAAAGAAATTTTAACTGATGAATATGGAGCCGGAATGGACGGAATTTTGAATGCTCGTGAGAAAGATCTTTACGGTATTTTGAATGGAGTTGATTATAACGTTTGGAGTCCGGAGAAGGATCATCACATCGAACGCCAATATTCATTGACTAATCTCGAGAATAAAAAAATTAATAAGAAGAAACTACTGGAAAAAATGGAACTTCCTTTCAATGAAAAAACTCCGGTTATTGGAATAGTTTCCCGACTGGTTTCGCAAAAGGGATTCGATTTAATAGAAGAAATTTTGGACGACCTGATGGAATTAGATCTTCAGATAGTTCTGCTCGGAAGCGGTGAGGAGAAGTATGAGAAGCTTTTTGAGGAAGCTGAAAAAGATCATCCTAAAAAAATCGCCTCATACATTGGTTTTAACAACGAACTTTCGCATCTCGTTGAAGCTGGAGCCGATATGTTTCTAATGCCTTCGCAATATGAACCTTGCGGATTGAACCAAATTTATTCCTTAAAATACGGAACAGTTCCCATTGTAAGAAAAACCGGAGGACTTGCGGATACCGTTAATGATTGGGATGAAAATATTAAAGACGAATCGGGAAACGGATTTGTATTTGAAAATTACGATAGCAAAGGACTTTTATCATCTATAAAAAGAGCTTTGAAGAATTTTGCGAAGGAAGAAGGTTGGTCGAAGATAATAGAAAACGGAATGAACGCCGACTTCTCCTGGAAGCGTTCGGCGGAAAATTATTTGGATCTATACAACAACGCGATTTATAAAAAGAATGGATGAGGTAAGGCGAAGACGTCAAACGTCAAATGTCCGGCTTCGTCTCCGACTTCGCCGCGACAAGTGGATTGTGAGTCGAAATATTTTCGCGTAAAAAAATGATTTCGTATTCTAATGCCGGAAGTTTTAACTGACGAATTTTGATAGAGCAAAGCGAGTTACGGCTTTAGCCGCATTTGAGAAACGAAACTAATAATACGGATCTTGTGTTTTATACTTTTTAACTAACTGAAAAATGAAAAAAATGAACTTCATATTCTTCTTCTCTATTGTATTTATAATATATGCAGGTGTTAATTATTATATAATCAGACGCGGCCTGCAGGCTTTACCGAATGACTCTAATTTCAGAATTTGGCTCGTAATTCTCGTCGTCTTTTTTGCGCTTGCTTTTATTGGCGGACGCGTTTTGGAGAATCAATCCATTACCTGGTTTTCAACGGCTCTTATCTGGATAGGATCATTCTGGCTCGCATTTATGGTCCACTTCTTCATGATTCTTTTAATCATCGATTTGATTCGGCTGCTTAATCATTTTATCGGGTTCTATCCGACTTCAATAAAAGAAAATTACGAGCAGGTAAAGATGATCGCTTTCTATTCTGTTGTCGCTTTATCTACATTAATTGTAACTGCGGGATATATCAATTCGATAAAACCACAGATCAGAAATCTTACAATAAAGGTAGATAAACAAGTGGAGGGTTTGGATTCTCTTAAAATCGCAATGGTTTCGGATATTCATTTCGGAACTATTATCGGACGCGGACGCGGAATGACGATCGTTGAAAAAATAAATTCGCTTAATCCCGATATCATTTTGATACCCGGCGATATTGTTGATGAGGACGTTAAGCCGGTTATTGAAAATAATGCCGGCGACGCTTTGCTTAGACTAAAAGCTAAATACGGTGTTTACGGAACAACCGGAAACCACGAATATATAGGCGGAGTGGAATCGGCGAGTAAATACATAAATGATCACGGAGTAAATCTTCTTCGCGATACGACAATTTTGGTTGACGATAAATTTTACGTGGTAGGCAGGGAAGACAGAGCTATTTCTTCGTTTACGAACGGAAGTCGGGAACCTTTAGGAGAATTACTTTCGGGAATTGATAAATCAAAACCGGTTATTTTAATGGACCATCAGCCGTTTAAACTCGAAGAAGCGATGAAACACGGAATCGATTTACAGCTTTCAGGGCATACGCATCACGGGCAAATTTATCCGTTTAATTATATTACCGATATGGTTTACGAATTGAGCTGGGGATATAAGCAAAAGGAAGAAACTCATTACTATGTTTCGTGCGGCGTGGGCGGCTGGGGACCTCCGATTAGAACGGGAAGCCGACCGGAAGTTATGAATATCAAAATTATTTTTGGTAACGTATCAGGGTGATCCGGAATCTCAATGTTGGCGCCGGTTGTAAAATTTATTGGGAGCGTCCGTCATGAAGCTAAAGAATAATTATTATAACTTGCCACTAAGATTTCCTGATTTTGATTCTTTGCGGCGCTTACAATTTTCTCTAATTTTTCAGCAACTTCATCCGCAATCCATTCTTCGCCGCATTGCCCGCAAATATTCGCCGGTACATCTCTGATTACAACGACGCCGATTTTATAATCAACAGTAAAACTTGTGGTGGAATCAATCACTTTCCCGCCGCAAACCGCGCAAAGTTTTCCTTTCATCTTTTCTTCCTTTTCTTAAAATCATTTTCAAAAATTTCTAACGAAGGTTCGTAAGAAGTAATTACATGCAATTTATTAGTTTCTTCGTCAAATGCTGCAACAACATGTAAAACGCGATTACTGAATTTTTGATAAAATAACTTGCTTGGAAATGGTTTATCATCAACGTACTCTTCAATTATTTTACCCTCGATAATTACTCTTTTAATTTCGTTCGGGTAATACCCCTTTCAAACATTCTTTGAAGAGCATGTTTACGCCAGATAATACTATTATTTTTGATGATCTGCTTAATTCTATTTCTATTCATTTCCATTGATTAAATATAAATAATATAAAATATTTTTGCTCATTTGAAATAAATAGCATAACATACAATTATTACTTTCAATTTTTAGGGGAGATTGATGCCTGACAGAAAAAGTTTAATAGTAGGAGCTACCGGATCTTTGGGTCCGGCTGTTGTTAAAGCCTTAAAACAAAAAGGCGAATTGGTAAAACTTTTTGTAAGAAGTAAAAGCAAGGCTAAAAAATATTTTGATATAGACGAGTATGAAATCTTTGAAGGAGACGCTTCCAAAGAAAGCGACCTGCTTAAAGCCGCCGAAGATACCGACTATTTATTTTATCTGCTTAATGTGCCTTATCAAAATTGGGAAAAAGAGGCTCGATCTCTACTGAAGACTTCTTTATCCGCCGCGGAAAAAACGAACAGCAAATTCATCTTTCCCGGAAACGTTTATGTTTACGGTCATCCCGAATATAATCCCATCGACGAAAATCATCCGCATGAAGCACATACCAAAAAAGGAAAAATACGGATTGAGATGGAGCGGATGATTGAGGAAGCCGGTCTCAAAAATAATTTGAATTACACAATCGTCCGAATGCCCGATTTTTACGGACCTTTTGTGATAAACGGTTTTTATGAACAATTATTCATTAATGCCGTTAAGGGGAAACGGATCCAATGGTTCGGCGATCTCGACGTTCCGATTGAATTTATTTTTATTGACGACGCGGGAAAAGCAATGGTAAGCGCGGGCTTATCCGAAAAATCAAAAAATGAAGTTTATAATGTTCCCGGATTTTCAGAAACTACAGCGCGAAAATTTCTGAATGAAATCGCGGCTCAAGCCGGTTCCGATTCTAAAGTGCGGACGCTGAACTTAACTTTTATTGTTAAACTCGGTGGATTATTCAATCCGCTGGCAAAGGAATTTGCTGAAATGCTGTATCTTAAACAGGAAAAAATTTTATTGGATGGAACTAAATTCGAAAAAGAGTTCGGCCCAATCCCGAAAACGCCATATGAAGAAGGAATAGCGGAAACGCTTAACTGGACGAAACGTTTTTACAATTTGTGAAAAATAAAAAAAAGAATTTTTCAGCGAAGCGATTTTTCAATCTTGAGCGAAGCGATTTTTAAATTTTAAATCTATTTCAAATAAACCATCTTCTTCGTATCGGAAAAATTATCAGTCGTCAATCTGTAAAAATAAACTCCGCTTGCGAGATTAAATCTGCCCGCGTTAAAAATTTCGGTATGAAGAGTTTCTCCTTCCAGCGTTTCATTTTTAATTAATATCGCAACTTCGCGGCCGAGAATATCGTAAACTTTAAGCGATACGTTTTCCGTTTCCTTTAGAATGAATTCGATCGTACTGGAATTATTGAAAGGATTCGGATAATTATATTTTAACTGATAGTTGAATACTCTTTCCCCGCCTTTATTGCCGAGAATTATAGCGGAATATTTTTCGCGGCTTTTGATCATCACATTGGTAAGCGAAGTTAAGTTTCCCGCGGCTCCGAGCGAATAACCTACTTTAAGCGTATCGTCTTTCTCAATTAGGAATGGACCGCCGGAAATAACAAAAGAAATATCTCCTGTGTCGGAACTTACTTTTGTTTCGACTCCGGAAATAGAATTCCATTTCTCCGCGTCGGTAAAACCGTCGTAAATATTTACGCTGTTATTTCTGCCGTCGTTATTTATTGCGTTGAATTTATATTTTGTTGACGAGACGAGAGCCGAACCGACATATGTAGAAACCGGAATTCCATCCGAATTATAAGCGTAAGCGAAATTCTGATTTGTGTCGAAGCTCGTAAAATCGCCCTGACCAGAAATCCCGATATCCCAATCATAAAAAATACCGGCGTAAAAATTATTAATATCTTCTTCGCTCTTATTTATAAAATTGAAATCGAGTAGAATATATTGATCATTCGCGTCATCGGAAAAAGCGTAAGAGTGAAGATGTGTTTCGATATTCAACTGATTAACGCCAGCTCCGTCGTCGTTAAAAACCGAATAAACTTCCGTATCGGCTGTCGGACTCTCCGTGAAAATTTTCGGCGAAAGAATACTGGAAAAATCAGAGCTCTGTTTTTCTAAAATTCGGGCGCCGTCCATTACGTGATTTTCATCCGTGCCGTAAATAAGAGCACTTTCAAACAAAAGATTCGGTCCATCGTTATAGGAAAATCCGTTTCCCTGCTGGTTGCTCGGATAATCGTTAAACGCAAAGACTCCCGCCGAAGCGATTGTAAAATTAACTTTATTTGCGTTCTGATTTACGTAAGTAGGGTTAACGGTTATTACATCTATAGTTGAAAGCCATTGAAAATCGCTGTAGCCGGCTTGTTCAAATTCAAGAATGAAATCGACTTCGGCGTTTTCAGGCGCACCCTCTGCAATTTCAATAATAAATTCGTTTCCCGCGTTCGAAAAAACTTCGGCGGAATTGATTGAGCCGGTAACTAATTGCGGATTTAAAACTGTGAGAAAATTATTTCCCGGTTTGAGCGTAATTTTACATCCGCTTAACGGATTAAGAAAATTAATAAATTCAACCTGCATTCTGAATGTCTCTCCTGATTCCAGAATTCCGTTTTCATTTCCTTCTTCGTCAATTGCGAATGCAGTAGCGCGGACGGAAACAGAGTTCAAATTAGTCATAGCTTTCCGTGCATTTATTCTTCCGGAACCGAGAAGTTTGGTAAAATCTGAATGATTTAAATCATAAATATCATCTGTGTTTACTCGGATCTGTTCGGCTATTTGCAAAGGATGAAGAGCCGGAGCTGCGGATTTTACTAATCCAGCTAAACCGGCTGTCAAAGGTGCTGCCATCGAAGTGCCGATAACTTGAAGGTAAGAGTCGTCTTTCCACGTACTATAAATTCTTCCTGCACCGTCACCGCCTGGCGCAACAACGTCCAAATTTTTTCCGTAGTTCGAATATGAACTTCTGATATCTTCAATGTTTACCGCTCCGACCGATAAAACTCCGTTATAACCGGCGGGATAAATTATTGCGTCGTTATCTTCGTTTCCCGCCGCGCCAACAATAAGCGAACCGTTTGCGATAGCGTAATCAACAACTTCTTCACCAAGCGATGAGAAAGATGAACTTCCCCAACTGCAGTTAATTATATCTGCACCATTATCCACCGCGTAAATTATTCCCTGATAACCGTATGAAACAAGCGCGGTTCCATTTTCATCCCGCACGTCGTTTTGCGAAACTTTAACCGGCATAATTTTGCAATTGTATCCGATGGACGCAATTCCAATTCCGTTGTTAGTTACAGCGCTCGCTATTCCGGCAACGTGCGTTCCATGGTCGGGATTATCTTCGTTCGGATCGTTGTCTGGAATTCCTTCCTCTCCGCCGAAATCCCAACCAAAATGGTCGTCGATATATCCGTTCCCGTCGTCGTCCCTTCCGTTAACAGGATCGTCGTTTTCCCAAATGTTGGCGCGTAAATCCGGATGATCCCAATCTACACCCGTATCAATTATTCCGATAACCACATCAGCGCTTCCCTGCGAAACATTCCAAGCCGCTTCGGCCTCAATATTTTTTAGGTGCCACTGCGTTCCGTCGGTAAATTTCGGATCATTCGGCGCCAGCGAAAGTTCGTGAAGATAATACGGCTCAGCCCATTCAACCTCGTTTAATTTTTGTATTTTAGAAATTATAAAATCGATATCCTGAGGTGAATAATAATTTAGAATGGCAATTGTCTTCAAATTTTCAGAAGAGATTCCGTTTACTTTTTCGAAGAAGGGAGAGATTTCAGCAACTCCAAGTTCCTGTAATCTTTTTGAAATTTTTGCCGGGAAGCCGCTCATTCCTTTTTGAAGCCGCACTTCATTTTTAAATTTTACAACAATTTTTCCGGCTTCAAAATATTGGTTTTCTTTTTTTATTATTTGATTGGAAGAATAGATTGAAGAGTTTAAGAAGGAAAGGATCAAAATAAAAATTGCTATAAGTCGGGTCACTTCAAATTCCTATACTGTTTTTTTTCAGATTAACAATTTGAGCGCAAAAAAGAAATGGCAAAATTCATTTTTTCAGATGAACGGCATCGGAGAACTTAATCAGCATCCGCCAATTTTTTTCATCTTCCAAATAATTGCCGATTACGAGCACCTTCGCGCCGTTTTCAACTTTTCTCCGCGCTGTCTCCGGATCTTTAATGCCGCCGCCTACGATTACGGGAATAGAACAGTTCTCGGAAACCATTTTTACCATTTCATCGGGGACGGGATTTTCAGCGCCCGATCCGCCTTCGAGATAAATGAACTGCATCCCGAGATATTGCGCGGCAAGAGCTGTAGAGACCGCAATTTCCGGTTTGTCCCGCGGAATAGGCGCGCTCCCGCTCATATATTCAGCAGTAGTCGCTTTCCCCGATTCAACAATCATATAGCCGGTCGCGATGGGCTCAATTTTTAATTTTTTGATGATCGGCGCGGCAAGCACATGATGCCCGAAAAGGAAATCAGCGTTTCTTCCGCTTATAAGCGAAATGAATAAAAGTGCGTCAGCATTGGGCACAACCTGAACTACATTGCCGGGAAAAATTATTACGGGAAGCTTGGTCGCTCCTTTTATCCGGTCGATAGTAGTTTTCAAATTTCCATCAAGTATCAAACTGCCCCCGACGAGAAATCCGTCAACTCCGGCGCTTTCACAATTTTTAACAAATCTGCTCAGTTTATCCTGCCCAATTTTATCCGGATCAATTAAAACGAGAAATGCAGCGCCTCTATTTTCAATTACTTCAATTATATTATCATAAATATTCATTGGCGTAAATTAAAAAAAAAATCTTTTACCTGAAATGTTTTATATCAACAAGTGAAGAAGTTGTAACTTAGTCTTTTTTGTCTTCGGCTTAAAAATGTAAATGCCAAATTGAGGTAACGAAGAAAAAGGGGGGCAATGGTCACACAAATTCGCATAGATTTATTTTCAGATTCACTCAAAAAAATAGAAATCTTACAGCTTCCTGCGCTCAGTTCTAAACATTCTTAAAGTTATGCCGATAATAGAGTGTGGAATAATAGCCAGATGTTCAAATTTCGGTGGGTTTTTCTTCAAAATTAATAAAAATGCAGTAAAATTTTTGGCAGGATAGTTGAACAATTAAATAAACAATGGGTTCATAAAATGCACAATCACTATACTTTGGTTTTTCATATTTCCAGAATTACTTTCGCTCTCGAAAGCGAGCTTAGATCATTTACTAAAAAATTAGAGAATAAGGAAGTCATGAAATCTTATATGAGCGTTGTTTATTTCGCTTTATTGTTATTTTTTACACTACAATTAGTTCTGTAAAAATATCTTTAAATAAAAAATGCAGATCACCAAAGCGATCTGCATAAAAAACAAATTCAATTAATTAGTTTCTGCTTATCCTGTCGATGATGTAGAACATACTTAACGCCAGCGATAAGGGAGCATAAATTACGCTGAATATTTCCTTCCAGGTAACAACCGAACTGTGATCCACAACAATTGTATCTTCATCATAAAGTCTCAACTGAGATTCAGGTGTGCTGTCCGGGTTTTCAATATTTACTTCAATCATATCTCTCGAACCGTCGTCCTTTAAGCGGTAAATTTTAACTTCATCCATTTCGGCATACTGTTTAGGCCCGCCCGCGTAAGTAATAAGCTGAATTAAGTTTGTTGAAATCGGGGTCTCATACCGGCCGGGTGCATTTACGAATCCCCATAAGTTTATCTTCATACTTAATTCGCCCGGATTATCCTGGATAACATAATATCCTTTGCCCGACTGCTGTGCGAATAAAGGCGATATGGCGAAAAGAAAAAATAACGCAATAATAAGAAGTTTAGATTTGAACATTTTTGCCTCTCGTGTTAGAGTAGTTAATTATTTTTTTGATTTCTGATCATCATCTTTTAAATCAAAAGGAATTTCTTCAGACAGATCTATCTTTTCCGAGCCGGAAGTTTTCTTCTTTTTCGATTCCTTAAGAAGATGACTGAAGCCATAATATTCTTCATATTCCGGCGATAATTTCTGCATATTGTAAGCGTTTAGAACAACTCCGCCAATGGAAATCTCGTTAGCATCAAACTGTTTTATTGCTTTTTTTAGATCATCGAAACTGGTCTTTTCATCGCTCGTAATTAAAATTGTTTCATCTACATTATCGGAAATTAAAAGCGCGTCGGTAGCCTCACTCACCGAAGGTGTGTCGTAGATCACATAATCGTATTCAGAGTTTACGAGCTGCATAAAATTAATCATCCTTTTGGAGGAAAGAACTAAAGATAAATTCTGATTGAATTCAATTGATGTGACCAGCTTTAAATTATTTACATGAGTAGGGATAATTATTTCGTTCAATTCCTTTTTCTTAAATAAATAATGAGGAAGTGAGGAGGAAGATTCGACGTTAAAGATTTCCGCAAGACGAGGGTCGCGCATATTGGCATCGACGAGTAAAACCTGAGAACCACGATTGGCAATCGTTATAGCTAAGTTTGCGGCTATAGTACTTTTACCTTCGTCTTTAACCGAACTGGTAACAATGAGAGATTTTACGGATTTATCCAGAAAGGCGTTCTTCAAATAATCTTCAAGTCGTTTAAAAGATTCTTCAGCGAGTAAATAATTTTCATCAGAGAAAAGAAGAGAATTGGATAAATTTTTATCTTCATCGGTTTTTTTATCAGCAAAATCTTTTGTTTTAAGTTTCGGAATTATGGCAATCAGTTTTAAACCGAATGAATCAATATCTTTGGGTGAGTTGATGTAGCTGAAAAACATGTTCAATCCGGCAGCTATGATGAGGCCTATTATTAAACCGGCGCCCAAGCCGATAAGAAGAAGCGAAAAAATTCCGTAACCGGTTTGGCCTATCAGCGAAACATCGTAATCAAGTCCGGCAAAATTATTTGCCGAAACAAATTCAAGCCAGTTATTATCATTTTCCAAAGTCTGCAGTTTTGTTAAAACCTGCTGATCGAAACTAGCGCGGCGTGTTAAATTAGCGAGTTCTGCGCTGCGCGAAGGAATTCTGCCGAACTGATTTTCATAATTAGTAAGCTGATCGTAAATATTGGCTTTACTCTTTTCCGAAGCGCTTTCGTTTACCTGAAGAAGCTGAACATTATAGGCGAATTGATGAATAATTTCACTTTCAGATTTCCGAAACCTTTTGGAGCCGATTAAATCATCTACATAATCCTTTACGGCAGTACGTAAATCATTTTTCAAAGAAGAAAGTCTGTTCTCAAAATTTGCATTTGCTTTCGCCGGCGCACCGGGCTTTTCCGCTTTCAGGTCCGAGATTTTTCCTTTTACCTGATTTATATATTGATCTTCAATATTCATAACCGATTCGGCAATTTCCGAATCAATTTTGCTTAAGGTTTTTCTGTAACCGTTAAGAAGAATCTGACTTAGCTGCCGTTCAATTTCTTTCTTTTCCAATTCGGCTTCTAGTACAGAAATATTTTTGATCAGGTCGGAATATCTCCCTGCCAGAATAACAGTGCGGTTAGTTTCTTTATAATCGTTAAGCTCCTGTTGATTCGTATTTAAATCAGTTTTCCTTGCGGTAATTTTTTCATCTATAAATGAAGTGACACGCGAGCTTTTATCAAATTTTTCCGAAATATAATTTGTAAATGATTCGGCCAATTGTTTTGCCGCAGTCATCGCTCCTTCTGCCGACGGAGCCTCGACATAAGTGATTATAGAATTTCTGTTCTGCTCTACACTGGTACTTTCTTGTAATTTTTCAAAAACAGAATTAACCAAAGCGGAGGAATCGCCCGCCGGAATTTCAGTTTTTTCACCAAGAAATAAATTTACCGATTGTTCGGCATTTCCGGAGGAGACAATATCAACGGCCGTTTTTTTCAAAAAATCATCCGAAGTGATATAATCAGCTTCTTCATCTATTTTCAAAGTCTGATTGTCAGAGAGGTAAATTGAAGCGTTTTCGTCAAAGCGGATGAATGCTGCTGCCCGAAAATCTTTCTCCTGCAAAAAATAATATACCAACGAAACAGCAGCGAGTAAAATAATAGAAATAAAAACCGTTGTTTTCTGACGTGTCAACGAATTGAGCAAAAAATTCAGGCGCGTTTTCTTTCCTTCAGTTGTAGAATAAAGATATTCTGCCATATATGTGAAAAATCCTATTCAGTTTTCTTTAATTTCAAAAATAGTAATAAATAAAGATAAAAATTATAACTTATTTTTCCATTGATGATAAAGTTTGATTAATTTTACGTTTGCCGAATTAGTTAACGTTAAATTTTCTTAAAAAAATGCCGCGTGAGTTTTCTGCAGAGTTTTTCAGCATCCAAAATAGATACGCATTTTTATAATTTAACTCCTAACGGAGTTAATATTTTTATCGGTAGATTATTTCTACTGAAATTTAATCCCGATGGGATTATTCCTTGAATAATTTTTCAACCATACAGTTTGCCGCACAACGCTAAATCGAAGTTTTGCAAATATGTTTTTGTTTTAGATTTTCAGCTCACGGTTTTCAACCGTGGGTCTTAGAACTTCCTTATTAAAATTGTAACCGTTTCAACGGTTTAATTTATATTGGGAACCATTATGGATTTACTTTTCTAAAAAACCAAAGCGATAGAACTTTAAGAAGAAGATTCTTTTACAGAATACAAAGTTAGTCATCAAAAAAAGTTTTTTTCTCAACTCTTGTTTTTATCAATAAAATTAGCGATTATTTTTGATTCCTCTTAAATAAAAGGCAAGCAAAAGGATCTATTTATGAAGACAAAACCAATTCTGTTTTTTTTATTATTCGTGCTATTAACTTTCAATATCAATTCTCAAAACCAGTCGGTTCAAAATGAAGTGGAGAAATACAGCCGTCAAAAATCTTTGGAATTCGCAACCTGGGGTCTGTACGCAAAATATATCGATAATGACGAAGTTGTAATTTCGTTTAATGAAGAAAAGGTTCTTGCGCCGGCTTCTGGATTAAAATTAGTTACAACCGCGGCGGCGCTCAACATTTTGGGAGAGGATAAACAATTATTAACAAGACTTTTTTACGACGGCAATGTCGACGCCGATGGAACTCTTAACGGAAACATTTATTTCGTCGGCGGCGGCGATCCTACGCTCGGTTCAGATCTCGTAAAAAATTCTTTACCGTTAGATGAATTGATAGATTCACTAATAACGGAAATCAAAAACGCCGGAATAAAAAAAGTAAACGGGTCGGTGGTAGGCGACGCACTTTTATTCGATGGAAAATCTATTCCCGATGACTGGTATTGGATCGACATTGGAAATTATTACGGCACGCAGACGAACGCTCTTTCGATAAACGATAATTTATACAAACTATATTTTAAGCCCGCCACAGTTGCGGGCGCAGGTGCAAAGGTATTGCGGACGGAACCGGAAATTCCGGGACTTACTTTCAAAAATTTTATGAAAACCGGAACGCGCGGCAGCGGCGATAACGGATATATTTATTCTTCGCCGGAAGATTTTGAAGCCGAGCTACGTGGGACTGTTCCAGCCGGATATAACGAATTCTCAATAAAAGGATCGATCCCGAATCCGCCTTTATTCGCGGCGCAATATCTAACAAAGAAAATGGAGGAAGCCGGAATTGAAGTCGCGCAAAAATCTTTTTTGCTGGATGAAAGAAAAACTTACGACGACGAAAATTTGATAGCTTCAATTTTTTCTCCTCCCGTAAAAGATATTGTATATATCGTAAATAAAAAAAGTTTTAACCTTTATGCGGAGCAGCTTCTTAAACTGATGGGATTGACCAAAAACAAAAAAGGAAATATCGATGCAGGAATAGACGCGGTAGAAAATTTTTTCGAGACGAATAAAATTTATTCCGGCGGCTTGAATTTGCAGGACGGGAGCGGACTTTCGCGCTCGAACGGTATCTCGGCAAAAACGATGGTTGAACTTCTCGACTTTATGAGTGAAAACAAATATTTTGATTCTTTTTATAATTCGCTTGCATTAACGGGAGATCCGGTGGATATCAGTTCATTTTCCGGTTTTGGTTCCGGAACCGCGATAGAGAAAAACGCGCGGATAAAATCCGGCACAATAGGCGGAGTTAAAAGTCATTCCGGATATGTTAAAGACAGAAACGGAAGAATGATCGCGTTTTCGTTCATAGCTAATAATTATTCCGGCGCTTCTTATCTTGTAACAAATATTCATAAAAGTTTGATGATAATGCTCGCGGAACTTCAATAAATTAAATTTAATTTTTTATATTGAATTAAAACCAAATTGTAAAAGGAGGAGCAATGTCAGAAGAAATTAAAAAATATCTTGGCGATGAAGCCGACGACTTGCTGAGTTACAAGGCAAAATTCCCAAAAGAAAAATTACACTTGCCCGGACCAGATTTTGTTGACAGGATATTTATGCCGACCGACAGGAACGTGAATGTTTTGAGAAATTTGCAGCAGATATTCAATACCGGAAGACTGAGCAAAACGGGATATGTTTCCATTCTTCCCGTCGATCAGGGAATTGAACATACGGCGGGAGCTTCTTTTTCCCCAAATCCTGAATATTTCGATCCGGAGAAAATTGTAAATCTCGCAATCGAAGGAGGCTGCAACGCGGTTGCTTCCACGCTGGGAGTTTTGGGAATGACGGCGAGAAAATATGCGCATAAAATCCCGTTTATTTTAAAACTTAATCACAACGAACTTTTAACTTACCCGAATAAATACGATCAGATAATGTTTGCGGGAGTTGAACAGGCTTTTGATATGGGAGCAGCCGCGGTCGGAGCTACAATATATTTCGGTTCGGAAGAGAGTTCGCGCCAAATTGTTGAAGTGAGCGAAGCGTTTCAATATGCTCACGAACTGGGAATGGGAACGATACTCTGGTGCTATCTTCGCAATTCCGATTTTAAAGCGGATAAAGATTATCATCTCGCTGCAGATCTTACCGGTCAGGCGAATCATCTCGGAGTAACGATTCAGGCGGATATAATCAAACAGAAAATGCCGGAGAATAACGGCGGATTTAACGCGATCAAGTTCGGGAAAACAAACAAAAAAGTTTATGAAGACTTAAGTTCCGACCATCCGATAGATTTGACGCGCTACCAGGTGATTAACAACTATTTGGGAAGAGCCGGATTAATAAACAGCGGCGGCGCTTCTTCGGGCGAAGACGATTTTGCGCAGGCAGTTAGAACCGCAGTAATAAATAAACGCGCGGGCGGAATGGGATTGATCTCCGGAAGAAAAGCGTTTCAGCGCCCGATGAATGAAGGAGTGAAGCTGCTTAATTTAATTCAGGATGTTTATTTGGATGATGAGATTACAGTAGCTTAAACGCAGAACGCAGGACGCAGAACGGAGGACGGAGGACGCAGAACGGAGAACTGAGGACACAGAACGGAGAACTGAGGACGCAGAACGCGATAACGGTTATTAAAAACGTACTGCGCCGAACAAGGTATAGCAGGGATAGGTCGCGCGCGATTTATCTCTGCTTATATTCCTGAGAATTAAAAGATTATGCTCGACAAAAGCATTATCGCATAGCGATACCTTCGGCACAAAAGAGAATTTAAAAAGTCCGGGGTTGCTTGGTGTTCGTAGCGGATTCTAGCGCTCTTTGTGGTTAGTTTTTGAATCGCTTCGCTCAAGCGAATTCGCTGAACTTAAACAGCCTCGATGTGCGAACATTGATCGCATGCAAATCATTCGTTACTTTTATTAGCGCATCTGCATATCCTGATTAGGAGCGGGCAAGGACTGCCAAAGGCAAGCCCGCCCGATGCAAAATTTCAATTTTAAAGTATTGTTTATTTAATAAAATTCATCTTCTTTGTTTCAATAAAATCTCCAGATTGAATTTTGTATAAATATAAGCCGCTTGATAAATTAGCCGCATTAAATTTAACTTTATAAATTCCGGGATTAAGCATTTCGTTCTTTAGTACAGCAACTTCCTGACCGATAGAATTAAAAACCGAAACCTTAGTAAATGAAGGAGTTGGTAGAGAAAATTCAATTATAGTTGTTGGATTAAACGGATTCGGAAAATTTTGTTTTAACGAACGTTCGATCTGTCCATACAAAGTTTGTAAAAGTAATGAACATAATAATAAAAGTTGAAATATGGATTTCATGAGAACCTCTAATTATTAGTTTGTGTTATTTAACAACTTAAACTTAAATCGAATAATCTACTGTTTTTCTAAAATTATTTTTAATAATGATAATCTTCCTTCATAATCGGGCGTTTCCAGGGAAGAATCGCGAAGAAGAAAATATATTGTCGGACTATCTAATAAATCAGTAGTATTACTAAACCTTATTGTATCCTCATTCAAAGAATAGGAACCTGAGTAATTAGTGTCGACAGGTGAAAAATTAGAACCGATATTATCCGGTATCATAAGACGACCTTCCACAAAGTAATTATCTCTAAATTCCATTGTAAGCTCCCCTCCGTTTTCAAGGATATCAATGCCTCCATCGGCGCTCCCAGGTTCAATAAATGTAGTTGCTCCGTATGTGCCGTTCAGCTGTGAATTATTTTCGGAAGATACAGGATCATCGCTACAAGCTAATCCCAAAAAAAATAATAAACTTAATTTTAAAAAACTCACTATTACTTTCATTTTCTCTCCTTTTATTATATTAATATTTAATTATTGCGCAGGTTGAAATAGTTATTTGATATGATTAAGCTTTCCAAATCTCAAATTACTATTGAACTTTTGCCCATAATCTAAACTACACAAAACCAGTCGGATAGAAATATTCTGCTCTCATCTAAAAGTATCTTTAATTATTTAATTATTTGGGAATTATTTTTACTAAAGGGATTAAATCTTCAGGAAAAATAAAGTATGGTTTGGGGAATATACCAAGCGGGTATTGCTGTTTTAATTTAAGAACGCTTATTTCTTTCATTTATTCACCCAAAGAAAATTTGTTGGTTCAAATTAATATCACCGGATTCTTTTGTCAAGTATAAAAATTTGGGTGTGATTTATGTCAAATCGCTTCGCTTAAGAAAAACATTACACAAAAGAATTGAACAAAGAAATTAAACAAAAGAATTAAACAAAGGAATTGTCCCGAAGGGATGCCTTTGGCAAACAAGAGAATTGCACTAAGGAATTAAACAGAAGAATTAAAAGATTAACGTTGCGTTTGCTTTGTGTTCTTTGAGCATTCTTGGCGCTCTTTGTGGTTAAGTTTTTGAATTGCTTCGCTCAAGGTTTTGTATCACAGACTTTCCAGTCTGTGGCTTTTTTTGTACAATCGCTTCGCAAAACTAAACAGGTTGGAAAACCTGTTTTACAAGCGCATATTTGCGGCATATTTTTACCGCTTTCATAAAAATCGCTGCGCTTAAAAGAAAACTTTTTTATCAAAATTACTCGCATAGCGATGCTTTTGGCGCAAGATTATTTTATGACAAAACTTTCACTTCTTAATCTCCGGTTTTCCGCTCGTATCCCATTTCTTCATAGAAACCAAAATGATTATCCCCAATAAAACCAATGGAATGCTGAGGATTTGACCCATATTCAAAATCATTCCGGCTTCAAACGCCGATTGATCTTCCTTAAAAAACTCAACAAATATTCTGAATGAGAACAGCATCACGAGAAACAATCCGAATATGTAGCCGTTCGGGAAAACCGCGTTTCTTTTTTTGTAGATGGAAATCAAAATGAAAAAGATAGTTAAATAAGCCAGCGCTTCGTAAAGTTGAGTTGGGTGGCGAGGAATCTGATCGACTCTTGCGAAAATGAAAGCCCATGCAACATCAGCCGGTTTCCCGATTATTTCCGAGTTCATCAAATTACCGATCCGTATAAAAAAGGCTGCGAGCGCTACAGTAATAACAACTCTATCCATTACCCATAAATAAGGCTGATCTTTTTTCTTTTTCGAATAAAGATAAATCGCGATCAATATTCCAATCGCTGCGCCGTGGCTTGCTAACCCGCCTTCCCAGACTTTTAAAATCGCGATCGGATGGGAGAGATAATATCCAGGACTGTAAAATAGAACATGTCCCAACCGCGCGCCTATCACAGTTCCGAGCAGCATGTACCAAAGCATATCGTCCAGATCTGTTTTAGGTTTATTTTCTTTTGTAAACATCCAATTCATAATCATATATCCGAAGATAAAACCCGAGGCGAAAAGTAAACCATAATATCTGATTGATAAAGGTCCGAGCTGAAAAATCTCCGGATCAACATCCCAATAAATCAATTTAATTTTCCTTATAAATTTTCATCAGTTTTGTAATTTAATTTATCAACAACTATTGCGCAAACGGCATCGCCTGTAATATTAAGCGAAGTTCTTATCATATCAAAAATTCTATCGACTGCGTATAGTAATGGGAGGCCGATTATAGGAATATTAGCCGCAAGTAATACCGCAACAACAAGCAGCGTCGGTCCGGGAACTCCGGCTTGCCCGATTGATCCAACAGTAGCCGTTAAAATAATTGCCGCGTATTGTGTCGCGCTTAAATCTATTCCGAATAACTGAGCAAAAAAAATGGCGGCTAATGCGTAATAAATAGCATTGCCGTCCATATTTATTGTAGCGCCCAATGGTAAAACGAACGAAGCGGTTTCCTTGGAAACGCCGAGTTCTTCCTCGCAGACTTCAAAATTCACCGGAAGAGTAGCCATTGAAGAAGCAGTTGAGAGCGCTACGAGCTGCGGTTTATACATCTTCGAAAAGAACTTTTTTAAAGGCATTTGGGTGAAGACTTTCAATATTCCGGTGTAAACAAATAATCCGTGCGTAACAATCGCAGCAATATAAATGAAGAGAAGTTTTAGAACCAATTCCAGAATTTCATAACCGAAAGTTCCAACGGCGCTTGCCATTAATCCAAATACGCCGATCGGGGCGGTGTACATTACAATTTTCACCATCCAGATCAAAGCTTCAGTAAGACCGTTAAAGATGTTAAGCATAAAATCTTTTTTTTCTGAAGAGAGGGACGCGATGCCGAAACCGAGAAACAGACAGAAAAAGAGAACCTGTAGAATATTTCCTTCGACAAAAGAACTGAACGGATTTTCGGGGATTATTCCAAAAATGGTTTCCCAAAAACCCGGGGTTCCTCCTTCAACTGCCTCAGCTTGCGAAAACATATGCTCAACCGTAGTGATATCGAGTCCCGAACCGGGTTTGAACAGCTCGCCGAAAATCAATCCGATTGAAACCGCGATAGCGGTAGTTGCAAGATAATAGACAAAAGTAGCGATGCCGAGTTTTCCCGCCGATCGCGTTCCGCCTAAAGATGCGGCGCCCGAAATAACGGATACTGCAACAAGCGGAATAACGAGCATTTTGATGAGAAGAATAAAAAGTTCACCGAGCGGAGCGAATATCTGCGCGTCTTCTCCGAGAAGAATTCCGGCAACAATTCCTGCGGCGGTTGCTACAATGATTAGAAAGCCGAGATTAGAAATTATCTTTTTGATTTGCAATTATTCAGGATCCTGTTGTTTCGGAAAAAGAGTATCAAAAAATAGTTTTTTCTGAAGTGATTTACAAAAAAGAAAAACAAGAAGCTTGATGCGAGAGACTAAAATCGAAAAACAAGATGTTTTTTTGAATGAGAAAAAATTCCGGGAGGATGAAATGGTTATATAAATAAAAATTAATTCCCAACGGGATGGCATTGTTAACACAGCCGCAGATGCGCGAGTTCTATGCCAAAAATCTACCAACCCGTTAATTCATTTTAGCGGAGATTATTTTCTAGACGGAAATAATTTAATAAGTGCGAGACCGGCAATAAATCCGCCGATATGCGCGGCATAAGCAACTCCGCCTTCCTGAGATCCTCCGCCGAGTAATCCTAATCCGCTTATCAATTGGAACACGAACCAGACTCCCAGAGCAGTAAGCGCAGAGACTTGGGTGAAGAATCTAAAGAGTAAAACTTTTACTCTTCGTTTAGGAAATAGTAGAACGTATCCGCCGAGAACTCCGGATATTGCGCCTGACGCTCCGAGGCTTGGGACTAGCATATTTCCGCCGGTAAAGTAAGTTGTAAAAACGTGCGCAAGCGAAGCGATAATTCCGACCAATAAATAAAAACCGAGATATCGCAAATGCCCAAGTTTATCTTCAAGATTATCACCGAAAACCCACAGGAAAAGCATGTTTCCGAAAATGTGTGCGATACCTCCATGCATAAACATTGAAGTTAACAGTGTGATGTAAACGGTAAAGGGAGTCGGCTGTAAACCGGGTATTGTAAAGCGTTGACCGAGCGCCGGATCCTCAACAATTCTGTCATCGGTAACTACATCTTCGCCGGAAACAATTTCCTGCGGAACAGTTGAGAATGCGTAAGTAAAATCAGGATTAGAACCGGCTCCCTGAAACATTACAAATACCAAAATATTTATTGCGAGAAATATGTAATTTATAAACGGAGTTAACGTTCTATCGCGGTTATCGTCGCCGAGCGGAAGCAGCATATTTTATCCGGTTTGTTTGGAATAAAATAAATTACGAAAAGAAATTTAAAGGTCAAATCTGATTTATAGACTTCACCTAATTCCAATATGATTCTGGAGTTCATTTAATTACTGAATTACGTCTACTTGCTCGATTTGCTCAGGTTTCATTCTATTGCATTTCCTGAAAAATGTTTTAAGCTTAAAAGCGTCAGCAATGTTCGCAATATCAATTTGCTTTAAACAAATTTATTCGTATATTTTATTTCAGTTAAACGAAAAAATCATATTTAAATATGAGGGCTCAAATATCCATTCCTTGAAATATATTTATTTGGGAGGATAGAAATCCTATCTTAGTTTTTAATAAACATAATCACAAACAAAGGGGTTAAAACCATGAAGAATCTCACAAAATTCTCTGCTTTATTATTGTCTGTAGTTTTAGTTGCTTTCTTATATTCCTGCACGGATAGAGAAGCTGAAATGAGAACGGAGCAGTACAACACAGAAAAAACTGAACTGCAGAACAATATAAACGAAAGAATAAACGAAATCGACGCTCAGTTAGAAGAGATTGACGCCAAAATGGAAGGCGCTGACGAAGATATGCAGGAAGAACTTGAAGAGAGAAAAGAAGAACTTCAGGACGCGAAAGATGAATTAAACGGTGACCTTGAAGAAGTCGGCAATACTACCGAAGAGAACTGGGAAGAATTTAAAACCGGCGTTAACAATACATTAAACGATGTAGGAAATACTTTGGAATCCTGGGGAAATGAAGTTGAAAGAGAATTAGAAAACGAAGATATGGACTAAATTTATAACTATTTCCTTAATAGGAGGCAACAATGCTCTGGACAATTTTTATAATACTCCTAGTACTTTGGTTATTAGGATTAGTAAGCGGTTACACGATTGGCGGCTTCATTCATATTTTGTTAGTAATTGCAATTGTTGTCGTTATTATTAGAGTAATACAGGGAAGAAAACCACTCTAAAATAAATTAACAGTAGAAATAAAATAAAAAGCCGGATTTCAATGAAGTCCGGCTTTTTTTATTGCAAAGTTTGAACTCTTACTTACTATTTTACAAGCATCATCTTCTTTACATCTGTAAATTTAGAATCGGAGCCGAGAGCCGAAGCTTCGATTGTGTAGATGTACATTCCCGAATTAAGGTTAGAAGCGTTAAAATCTATCTCAAAATAACCGGCTTCTTTTATCTCATTTACAAGTACGGCGACTTGTTCGCCTAATATGTTATAGATAGTTAGTTTTACATTGCTTTCGTTTGGTACTGAATATTTAATTTTTGTACTCGGATTAAAAGGATTTGGATAATTTTGAGAAAGAGCAAATTCACGCGGCATTGTTTCATCAATACCCGTAACCACATTCAGGTCTATTTTTACGCGCTGCGAGTAAGCGATTGTTGAGCCAATGAGATCAATTTCTCTAATTCTGTAGAAATAACTTCCGTCGTTTAGATATTGATCGGTATATTCGTAAGTCGGATTTAAGTTGTTCAAATCTGCAGAAACATAATCAATTACTTTCCATACCAATTCTCCGCCGTTATTTTCGGCACGTTCAATTTCAAAACCATCGTAGTTGAAATTGGAAGTCGTTTCCCAATTTAATTTAATACTGTTTCCTTCTTTCATAGCGTCGAGAGTTACTACGTTCATAGAAAGCGAAAAATAAAGATCTTCGTGATTATCGGGATTTACAATATTTCTATACTGCTCGTCGGTTAAAATTGTATTATTAATTTGATCAAAATCCCAGAATAAATTAGGATTTACCGCCAGAATCGGTTCAGAATTTTCCAAACGGAATTTCCCGATAACTTTTCCTTCTTTCGGAATAACGTCCGTTCCCGCTCTCGAAGCGAAAGTAAGATGATGAGTTCCGGAAAAAGATTTATTTCCGATAGCTGATGAAGGAGGATTGGTTAATTCGGATGTACCTTGAATATATTCAAATTTCAAATTATTCTCGTTCAAAGCTTCATTATTAAATGAAAACGAGCATTGATAAGAAGTAAGATTAAAGTCCGTTTCTGTACTTTTTATCACTACCTCAAATTCAATTACGCAATCATCTGTAAGCGTTTCGTTCTCAATTTGCATAATATATTTCGGCGCTGCGGATAAGACGGCGCTAAATAAAAACATTATTATCAAAAGTGATTTGTTATAAAAATTCATACCTGTATGTCTGTTATATGTTTTTTGTATCATTTTATCTAATCTCATTATCGGTGAAAGCACAATTTTTGTTAATCTTTTGTTTATCAATTTTCTTGTAGAGAGAGTAAAAATTTGTGCCAATCCAAAAAGTTGATTTTTAGATTATAATGATAGAATTTCGGTATGTAAGAATATCTTATCGGTAATTTTTACCTGTAAAAAGGTAAAAAAGGCTTTAAAATAATTGCAAAAAACAATTAAACAAAGGAATTGAAAAGAATTAAACAATGGAATTGAAAGACTATTTAGATTCGTTGCGGAACTTTGTACAAACTTTGTGTGACTTTGTGAAATTCATCGGTCAGATTTCAAACGTGTAGAAACATTTCTTAAATATTTTCGCTGATTATTTTATCCGTGTGAATCATATCTTTCAGCGTCATCATAGTTCCTATTTTGTTTAAAAAAGCTAAAAACGAAGAACGTAATGAATTGTGCATAAAAAAGAAAAAAAATAAATCTTGCGCCAAAGGTGTCGCTGCGCGACAATTTTGTAATCTTGTAAATTCTTCTTTGAAATATACTTTATAGCGCGTATTTAATAACTACAAAACCGCCTATTAGTAATACTGTAAAAGCGATTGCAAGGAGATTAAAATATTTATCAATAAATCCTTTTATTTGTTCCCCGTATTTCCAGATCAAAAACGCGACTAGAAAAAATCTTGCACCGCGGCTTACCAAGGAAGCAAATGCAAACATAGGAAGATTTATTTCGAAAGCTCCGCTGGTAATTGTAAAAACTTTATAGGGAATAGGAGTGAATCCGGCGGTAAAAATTATCCAGAAATCCCATTCTTTATAAAGTTCCTGAACCCGGTAAAAAATATCTTCTGTAAACCCGGGAATGTTATCAAAAAAGAAAACAGCCACATTGGAAAAAGATTGATCGCCGCTCCACCAAACAAAATACCCGATTGCGTAGCCTAGAAAAGCGCCGAGTAATGACCCGACAGTGCAAATTGACGCAAATTTAAAAGCTTTTGTCCTTGCTCCTAAAACGAGAGCGATCAATAGAGCGTCCGGAGGAATTGGGAAGAATGAAGCCTCAGCGAATGATAAAATAAAGAGCGCGATTGGTCCGTAAGGAGTTTCCGCCCATTTTAAAATCCAGTCGTATATTTTTCTTACCCAGCCCATAAATCCCTTTTATCAAAACTGTAATTATAAGAAAAATAAATCGTTAAATGAACAATAATTTGTTAATCAAAAGTAATCTTAATAAGTTGCTATTCTCTTTTAAATTGCATTAATAATTCTTATTAACTGGTCGAAAAAAATGGAACCGCAAAAATCTCAAAGATTACTTTCACTCGATGTCTTCCGCGGAATAACTATAGCGGGGATGATACTTGTAAACAACCCGGGAACATGGGGAGATATTTATCCCGCTTTACGCCACGCGCCATGGAACGGAGTTACACCTACTGATTTAATTTTTCCATTCTTTCTTTTTATTGTGGGTGTAGCAATTACATTTTCGTTAAGCAAAAGGAAAGCGCGCGGAGACAATCAGAATAAATTAATGCTGCAGATATTGCGCCGAAGCGCAGTTTTATTTTTGCTCGGAATGATACTTGCTGGATTTCCTTATTTCGATCTCAGCTCAATTAGAATTCCCGGAGTGCTCCAAAGAATTGCGGTTGTCTATCTAATCTCTTCAATACTCTTTTTAAAAACCAGCGTTAAAACTCAGATGTATACCGGCGCAGCGCTGCTTGTAATTTATTTTTTGATGATGACATTGATTCCGGTTCCGGGAGTTGGTTACGCAAATTTAGAACCGACGACAAACCTAGCCGCATGGCTCGATAATCTACTGCTGCACGGTCATTTATGGTCAGTCACAAAAGTATGGGATCCGGAAGGAATTCTCAGTACTATTCCGGCAATATCTACAACAATAATAGGCATATTAACCGGTCATCTTTTAAAAAGTAAGATAGATGCTGCCAACAAAACAGTTTGGATGTTTTTCTACGGCGTGGTTTTAATGTTTGCGGGTTATGTATGGGATATGTGGTTCCCGATGAATAAAAATTTGTGGACAAGCTCGTATGTTCTTTACACTGGCGGTTTAGCGCTGAATTTCCTCGCGTTCTGTTACTGGCTGATCGATGTAAAAAATATTAAGTGGTGGATAAAACCTTTCCACATTTACGGTCTGAACGCCATTGCAGTCTTCTTCGCATCCGGTATAATCGGCAGACTTTTATATCTGATAAAAGTTTCCGGTTCGGGAGATGAAGCCATCTCGCTCAAAACCTACCTCTTCAATAATTTGTTTTTATCCTGGCTCGATCCTATAAATGCTTCCTTGTTATGGGCATTAACATATGTAATGATCTGGCTCGGGTTGATGTGGATTTTATACGTTAAAAAGATTTTCATCAAAGTATAGAATAAATGAATTTCCGGGAAAATCATTCATTAAATATTTGCTATTTCGCAAATGCGCAATTAAATTGCCTGCTTAAAATATAATGCGGAGCATTAAATGCCGATTTATAAAGACTTTAAAACAATACCCGAACTATTTAAAATTATTTCGACCGATTTTGGTAAAGGAAAAGAAAGAGCAGTACTTAAGCATAAAGTTAATCGAGAATATGTTGATATTTCTTATGAAGAACTCATCCGCCAGACTGAAAGTCTAGCTCTTGGACTTGCGACACTCGGTTTCAGGAGAAAAAGTAAATTGGCTATTATCTCTGAAAACCGTCCGGAATGGGTTTATGCCGATATGGCAGCTCTCAGTTTGGGCGGAGTTGATGTACCGCTCTATCCCATTTCAACGGCCGATTCAATAGAATTTATTTTAAATAATTCCGAAGCCGAAGGGATCATTGTCTCAAATAAATTCCAGCTGAATAAGGTATTGAAGATAAGAGGTAATTGTAAAAATTTAAAATATATTATTATGATGAACGACCCCGATACCGGTTACGGAGAAGGTGTTTATTCATTGAAGCAAATTCAGATTCTCGGGAATGAATTTAAAAAGAGCACCCGGATTATTTTTGGAATAACATTGACCTCTCTAATGAAAATGATCCTTGCACGATCATCTATACTTCGGGAACCACCGGCGAACCAAAAGGCGTACTTCTTACACACAAGAATATAATTTCGAATGTAAAGTCCGCGCACGAAATTTTTGATCTCAATGAGAATGACGTATTTCTTTCATTTCTTCCATTGTCTCATATTTTCGAAAGAATGGCGGGTTATTACACAGCTTTTTCCTGCGGCGGTATGATAGTTT
Organism: uncultured Melioribacteraceae bacterium; assembly: GCA_963821715.1. Taxonomy (GTDB): domain Bacteria; phylum Bacteroidota; class Ignavibacteria; order Ignavibacteriales; family Melioribacteraceae; genus CAWGET01. Next base: position 937,061 of record CAWGET010000006.1, on the reverse strand, counting down.
ACGCTGAAGGAGTGGAAAAGATCGCTCAGAATATGGAAGAAATTCATCCTACAATTATGACGGCGGTTCCCCGTTTGTTTGAAAGGATTTACTCGAAGATAAACAGAAATGTCGAGTCACAGTCCGAATCAAAACAGAAAATATTTAACTGGGCGGTAGAAGTAGGAAGAGAATATGTGCATGCAAAAAAGGCAGATAATGTTTCAGTTAATTTAGCGATTAAGCATAAACTCGCGAATAAACTCGTCTTCTCCAAACTAAAAGAGAAAACCGGCGGCAAAATAAGGTTCTTTATTTCAGGCGGCGCCGCGCTCGCCAGAGATCTTGGGGAATTTTTTGAGGCGATCGGACTTCTGATAATTGAAGGTTACGGACTTACGGAATCTTCGCCGGTAATTTCAGCAAATAGATTGAATGATTATAAATTCGGCTCTGTTGGAAAACCCATGCCCGGTGTAGAAATCAAAATAGCGAAAGACGGCGAAATACTCGCTTACGGACCGAATATAATGCAGGGTTATTATAAAAATAAAAAAGAAACCGACGCTACAATTAAAGGCGGCTGGCTTTATACCGGCGATATCGGAGTATTCGACGCAGAAGGATTTTTAATTATTACCGACAGGAAGAAACATCTGTTCAAAACTTCGGGCGGAAAATACATCGCTCCCACTCCGATTGAAAATATGTTCCTCGCAAGTAAATATATCGATCAATTTGTTCTGATCGGAGATAGGCGGATGTTTCTCAGCGCGCTGGTTGTCCCCGATTTTGAAGCGCTTAAAGAATACGCCGACGCGAATAGAATTTCCTACAAAGATGAAAAAGATCTTGTGGATAAAAAACAAGTCTATGAAATGCTCGAAAAAGAGATGCAGAAATTCCAAAAGAATCTCGCAAACTTCGAACGCGTAAGAAAATTCGCCGTACTCGATAAACCATTCTCAATAGAGAGCGGAGAAATCACTCCGTCGCTTAAAGTAAAACGCAAAGTGATTGAAGAGAGATACGGCGAGCTGATTGACGATATGTACAGTAAACTGGAAGGATAAGGCGTTAATAGCCGCTGCGCTCATAAAAACTTGAATACGCTTGGAAAGAAGAATCAATATTAAGAGATGCCAAAACGCAGAGTTGCTTGATGAATAACTTGGTGAAATTAAAATATAGTTTTGTCTTAATCTATTGCTAAGGAAGAATACTTTGTGACTCTGAGCCTTCTCGTTGTACTTCGGGGGTTGCTGTTTACAACGTAATAGGCAGCAGAATTCGCAGAAATATCTGATTTTCCAAGGATAACGCTTTTAACATCTCACTTCTAACTTTTCCTTTTTCCTTCTAAGTTTCTCACTCAATTTTTTCTTATATTTAAAATTATTTAAAAACGGAAAATGAAGTGGTTAAAGAAAAAATAATAGTTACTTCAGCGCTGCCGTATGCCAACGGAGATATCCATTTAGGACATCTTTCCGGAGCATATTTGCCCGCAGACATTTATGTTAGATACAAAAGATTAAAGGGCGACGATATAATTTATATCTGCGGATCCGACGAGCACGGAGTTCCTATAACGATTACCGCCGATAAAGAAGGTGTTAAACCGCAAGTTGTTATCGACAGATTTCATTCCGCCAACAAAGAAGCATTTGAGAAATTCGGAATGAGCTTCGATATCTATTCCAGAACGAGCAGTCCGGTTCATCACGAAACGGCAAAAGAATTTTTCTTAAATTATTATGAGCAAGGTTTATTAAACGAAAAAAAGACGCTTCAGTTTTATGATCCGAAAGCGAATATGTTTTTGCCGGATCGATACGTCGAAGGAACATGCCCAAATTGCGGATTTGAAGAAGCGCGCAGCGATGAGTGCGAAAGATGCGGCGCTCTTTATGATCCGAAAGAATTAATAAATCCTAAAAGTAAAATCTCCGGCGAAACTCCGGTACAGAAAGAAACCTCGCATTGGTTTTTCCCGCTCGGCAAATTTCAGGAAGATCTTGAAGAATATATAAACAAAATGGACGAAAAATATAACTGGAAAGAAAATGTCCTTCAATATTGCCGCGGCTGGTTTAAAGACGGATTAAAAGACAGAGCCGTAACACGCGATCTTGACTGGGGCGTAAAAGTTCCGCTCGAAAACTCGGAAGGAAAAGTTTTATATGTCTGGTTCGAAGCGGTGCTTGGTTATATTTCCGCTACAAAAGATCTATCCAATAAAAAAAATGAACCTGAACTATGGAAAAAATATTGGCTCGATCCTGAAACAAAATACATAGCTTTCATCGGCAAAGACAATGTGGTTTTCCATACGATAATTTTTCCCGCAATGCTGAAGGCCTGGAATCAAAATAATGAAGAAAAATATGTTCTGCCGCAAAACGTTCCGGCTAATGAATTTTTAAATTTCGAAGGGAAGAAATTTTCCAAATCGCGCGGTTGGGGAATTGATGTAAAAGAATTTCTTGAGCTATTTCCGGCAGATCCGCTCCGCTACACACTGGCTGCAAATTTACCGGAGACCAAAGACACCGATTTTTATTGGAAAGAATTTCAGGGAAGAAACAACGGAGAGCTCGCAGATATTCTAGGCAACTTTATAAACCGGACTTTCATTTTTGCACATAAACACTTTGAAGGAAAAGTTCCGGGAAAAACAAAACTCGAAGCTATAGATGAAGAAATGCTGAAATCTCTTTCGGAATTTCCTGACCGTGTTGGAAGTTTGATAGAAAGATATAAAATAAAAGACGCCGTGTTCGAAGCGATGAATTTAGCGCGCGCAGGGAATAAATATTTTAACGATTCCGAACCTTGGGTTTCCGTTAAGCAGGATAAAGAAAAATGCGCCGCCACTATTTATGTATCACTGCAAATTATTTATACATTGGCGGAAATCTTCGAGCCGATAATTCCTTTTTCATCCAAAAAAATATTTAAGATGTTAAATGCTGAGAAAACCGGTTGGAGCAAATCGGGCGAAGAAAATCTAAAGCCGGGTCATCAACTTAATAAATCTGAAATTTTATTTACAAAAATTGAAGACGAAATGATAGAAGAACAGAAATCAAAAACAGGAAATGGCGGCGAAGAAAATGCTGTCCAAGATAAAGAGATAACGATTGACGATTTTGCAAAAATTAAAATCCGGACCGCCACCGTTTACCAGGCTGAACGGATAAAGAAAAGTGATAAATTACTCAAATTACAAATCGATCTCGGATTCGAAAAAAGACAGGTAGTTGCAGGACTTGCAAAACATTACAAGCCGGAAGATATTATCGGTAAAAGAGTATTAGTAGTAGCCAATTTAAAGCCAGTAAAACTTTTCGGCAACGAATCCAATGGAATGATCCTCGCAGCGGAAACCGACGATGGTAATATGAAGCTGGTTAGCGTTGATGATTCGGTTAAACCTGGAACGATAGTAAAATAAATGGGTAAAGAGAAAGCGCCGCGAAATAGAACAATCACGTTAAACAATGACGAAGTAGATTTATATTCGGCTAAACTTTTGTATCTAAAAAACAAAACAGAATTTAGTCAGATAAAAAACAAAACTATCAATCAGGATCTGTTTGACGTAATTGATCTTCTGCCGGAAAATTTTGCCGACCTTATGTTTCTCGATCCTCCTTACAATCTGAATAGAAAATTCAATTCTGCCGAATTTAAAAGTATGCCCATTGAAGCATATACCGAATACATCGATACGTTTTTGAGTAAACTAATAAAAACATTAAAACCAAACGCGTCGGTTTATTTCTGCGGCGATTTCAGATCTTCAACTTCCATCCATCTTCTTCTTGAAAAATATTTTATTGTTCGAAATAGGATTACCTGGGAACGGGAGAAAGGAAGAGGAGCAAAATATAATTGGAAAAACAGCTCCGAGGATATCTGGTTCGCAACGCGTTCGGGCAAATATACTTTCAATGTCGAGGATGTGAAACTAAAGAGAAAAGTTATCGCTCCGTACAAAGAAAACGGAAAACCGAAAGATTGGGCGGAGGAAGAAAGCGGCGGATTTCGATTAACATATCCATCAAATATATGGACGGATATTTCCATTCCGTTTTGGTCTATGCCGGAAAACACAGAACATCCAACGCAAAAACCTGAAAAACTCTTGGCGAAACTGATACTCGCCAGCAGTAATCCGGGCGATGTAATTTTTGATCCGTTTTTGGGATCGGGAACTACTTCGGTAACTGCAAAAAAATTGAGCAGAAATTACGTTGGAATTGAGAAAGAAAATATATTTGCCTGCCTTGCCGAAAAAAGAATTGCAGAATCCGAACAAAATTTATCAATTCAAGGTTATGAAGACGGAGTTTTTTGGGAAAGAAACACTTTTGGGGAAAGACAAAGAAAAATAAAAACGGGGAACCAAGTATAAGTTTAGTTTTTAAAAGATTACTGAAACGGGAGTATCGAATTCAAGGCTGAGACATGTTTTTGTATAAAAATAAAAATTACCCGGCTTGATTTTCGGTTATTCTGTTATTAAAATTTGAGTTTAAATATAAAATAAAAATGGAGAGAACTAAGTATGAAGTTCAGAATAATTTCTGCTATCTTAATTGTTTTTTCGTTCATAATAAGTTCATGCAGCGGAAATAAAGAATTAGTTGTTGCCGAATACGGGAATGAAAATATCACATTAAATGAATTTGAAAATGCTTATGCCAAAAATACGGGCAGTTATGAAGCGGCTAAGGATGACTCGATGGGTCAGTATAAGGATTTTCTGGATCTTTTTGTTAATTATAAAATGAAGTTAAGAAACGCCGAAGTAAGAGGACTTGCTACCGATCCGGAAGTAAACAAAGAACTAAATGATTATCAGAAACAAGTTGGTCGTTCATACATTTTGGAAAGAGCGCTTTTTAACCCGGCTATTGAAGATCTTTATCAAAAAAGAAAAGAAGAAATAAGAGTAAAGCACATCTGGATAAAACCCCTAAATGAAAATTTTGATTCGGCCAAAACTGTTGCCGATTCGCTTTTGAAACGAATACAAGCGGGGGAAAAATTTGAAGACCTTGCAAAACAATATTCTGCGGATACTTTCTCGCGTGAAGAAGGCGGAGATATATATTATATAACTGCGGGAATGACCATCCCAAGTTTTGAAGATGCGATTTACAATACGCCCGAAAATGAAATTTATCCTGAACCTGTAAAAACTCCGTATGGTTATCATATTATAAAGGTGACCGACATACAGGAAAGAAAACCGCAGATAAGAGCATCTCATATTCTAATTGATTTTAAGGATGAAACGGGAAAATTAGATAGCGCTGCGGCAAGAAAACAAGCAGAGGAAATTAAGGCGCGGCTGGAAAGCGGCGAGGACTTTGCGGCATTAGCAAAACAATATTCAGATGACAAGGGAAGCGCGGAAAAAGGCGGCGATCTCGGATTTTTCGGAAGAAGACAAATGGTAAAACCTTTCGACCAGGAAGCATTTTCTCTTAATAAAGGTGAGATTTCCGATATCGTTAAAACTCAGTTTGGTTATCATATCATAAAAGTTACTGATGTTAAAGATTATCCACCGCTGGCAGAACAACGTCAGGAGTTGAGAGAGATTTTTCAAAAAACTACTTATCAGCAGGAATATAAAAACTTCATCGATTCATTAAAAAATGAATTTAATTACTCTAAAAATGAAAGCGGTATTGACTATGTTTTACAGCATTCAGATTCTGCAAAATTCAATATTGCCTATGACGAGAGCAAATTGAGAGATGCTGCGAAGGATACAGTTTTATTTTCAATAAATAATAACGGTGTTATTCTCGATTCGCTGATGATGAATGTAAAATCAGATAATCAATTGCAGAACAGTGATATAAATGAAAAGACCCTCGGTGATGCGATTGATAAATACAGCACGGAACTTCTTTTGGAAAATAAAGCTCTTGTGCTCGATCGTCAGGATCCCGAGTTCGCTAATCTGATGCAGGATTACCGTAACGGAATTTATATTTTTAATTTGCAGGAAAATGAAGTCTGGAATAAAATTGATATCGATTCAGTCGCTCTAAAAAACTTCTACAATAAAACAAAAGAAGATTACAGATGGGATGAGCGCGTAGACTTAAGTGAAATATTCGCTAGAAACGAAGCGGCAATTAAAGAGTATTATTCTCTTCTTCAGAACGGAGCAGATTTTGATTCGCTTGCGTCCGCTGTAACTGAAAGAAGATCATTCAGAGAAAAAGCGGGGAATTGGGGAGCGTTGGAAGTTGATGAGTCTGATCTTTCCAAAGCTGCGGCTAAATTAAAACCGGGTGAATTTTCAGAACCATTTAAATCCGATAAAGGCTGGTCGATTGTTAAGCTAAATAGTTTTAAACCTGCCGGCGAAAAAACATTTGAAGAAGCGAAGCCGGAAGTTGCAAGCAAGTTTCAGGAAGCCGAAAGCAAAAGATTGGAAGATGAATATCTTCAAAAATTAAAAAAGCTTTATCATCCCAAAATTTATTATGATAAATTACAAGCAGCCTTTAAGAATAATAGCTCCGATTAGTCTGATATTTATTTTCGGAATTACGGCTTGCGAAAAAAAACAGCCGCCCGATAATTATACGGCAAGAGTTAACGACTCTTATTTGACAGAAGCTGAAATTGACGAGGAATTGGAAAACAGCTTAAAGTTTAGAGAGGAGTTTGTTGTTCAGTGGATTGAAAACGAACTCCTCGCGCAGGAAGCGGAAAAGAACGGAATTCTTGACAGGGAAAAATACGAACGGATAATCGAAAAATCGAAAAAAGAATTGGCCGCCGCTTTACTTTTAAGCGATCATTTCAGGGGAATAAATCCGGAAATAAAACATAAAACTCTATTAGCTTATTATGAATTGAACAGCGAGGATTTTAAACTGCCGCAGGACGCTTTTGTAATTAACAAAGCGAGTTTTTCCGAAGAAGAAAAGGCTATCCAATTCAGAAATCATCTTATAGAAAATAGCTGGGACAAAAGTGTTGAAGAATTTGGCTTTGAGAATGATGCGGAAAATATAATAACCAAAAAATTATTATATCCATTTCAAATACAGCCGGCAAAAATCTACAGGATATTGAATGAAATGATGCCGGATGAAGTAAGCATAGTTGTTGAAGCGGAACCTAAAAAATTTGAAATTGTTCAATTAATAAAAAAGTATTCAAAGGAAGAAGTCCCTCCTTTCGAATATGTCAGCGATGTAGTGAAGGAGCGGTTTCTCACATATCAAAAGAAACTTATCTACAAAGAATACATCGACAAATTATACTCCGAAAATCAAGTGGAAGTGAATCAATGAAGAAATTATTAACGCTGTTATTGTTCTCAGTATTTATAAATCTGAATTATGCACAGGAAGTTCTAGACCAGGTTGCGGCAATTGTGGATAACGAAGTTATACTTCAGTCCGAAGTCGAGTTCAGAACTAATATGCTTGCTGCTCAACAGGGAGTGAATGCGTCCGATCCCGAAGTGCGGGAACAAGTTTTGAACATGATGATTGAAGAAAAACTACTTTATGCGCAGGCGGAAGCGGATACGATCGTTATTACTCCCGAAGAAATTGACGGTCAGTTGGATTACCAGATGAATTATTACATACAGACATACGGCTCGAGGGAAAGAGTTGAAGAGATGTATGGAATGAGTATTGATAAAATAAGAAGAGAATTGCGCGAAGACGTAAGGAAGAATTTAATGGCGCAAAGAGTTCAGGGCGAAAAATTCAGGAACATCGAAGTAACCCGCCGCGAAGTTGAAGAGTTCTTCAAATCTTATAAAGATTCGCTTGGTACGATGCCGGAGAAATATGAAATTGCACACATCTTTATCAACCCAAATGAGAATGAAAGATTAAAGGCTCAAACCAAAAAATACGCGAGAACGATTCTCGATTCGATAAAAAACGGAGCAGATTTTGCCAAACTCGCTAAGGAATTAAGCGACGATCCCGGAAGCGCGTCGCAAGGCGGCGATTTGGGATTTGTAAAACGAGGAGTCTTTTTCCCTGAATTTGAAGCAGCCGCATTTGCTCTTGAGCCCGGAGAAATTTCTAAAGTTATTGAATCTCCTGTCGGATTTCACATCATCGAGCTTTTGGAAAGACGAGGAGACGCCATCCACGCTAGACATATTTTATTTAAAGTTGAATCGGACGATGAAGCCGACCTCGACGCTATTGAATTATTAACCGAGATACGCGACAGCATTTTATCGGGTAAAAACTCCTTTGCATATTACGCAAAAAAATACAGCGACGACGATGAAAGCTCGGTTTTCGGAGGAGATCTCGGCACGTTCAAATCTAGCGAGCTCGATCCGGCTTTTAGCGACGCTGTTCTCGCCTTAAAAAAAGGGGAGATCAGTTATCCAAAAAGACTAGATCTCGGGAAAAAGAATTACGGATTTCACATCATTAAATTAAAAGATAAAGTTGCGGCGCACGAACCAAGTTTGGCAATGGATTACGCCGACCTCGAAAATCTTGCTTCTTTCAGGAAAAAGCAGGAATTATATAAAGAATGGATGGATGAACTAAAAGAAAAGATTTATTGGGAAGTGAAAATATAAAGGCGCCTATTGAATTTGCAAAATGAAAAATTAAATGATAAAGAACTGGTAGATTTACTAAGCCGGGCAGTTAAGGATATAAAAAAAGAAATATCCAAAGTGATAGTTGGTCAGGAAGTAATTATTAATGAACTCCTGATAAGCTTATTTGCCCGCGGGCATTGCCTTTTAGTTGGTGTGCCCGGACTCGCTAAGACGCTTCTTATTAAAACTTTGGCAGAAGTTCTCGATCTGAAATTTAACCGTATTCAATTTACTCCCGATTTAATGCCGGGAGATATTACCGGGACCGAAATAATTGAAGAAGATTCCGTAACAAAAAGCAGAAGTTTTAAATTTATACGGGGACCGGTTTTTGCAAATATCATTTTAGCCGATGAAATAAACAGGACTCCGCCCAAAACTCAAGCGGCTCTTCTTGAAGCAATGCAGGAGCACCGTATAACCGCTGCCGGAGTTACTTATACTCTGGATGAACCTTTCTTCGTACTGGCAACACAAAATCCGATTGAGCAGGAGGGAACTTATCCTTTGCCGGAAGCACAGCTCGACAGGTTTATGTTTAACCTTTGGCTCGATTATCCCGGATTTGATGAAGAAGTAAAGATTATTAAATCGACGACGAGCGACTACATTGCCAGCCTTAATAAAATTATGAGCGCGGATGATATAATGAGTTTTCAAAATTTGATCAAACGGGTGCCTGTTTCGGATAATGTTATAGAATATGCAGTGAAGAAAGTTAAGATGACCAGACCAAATTATGACGACGCTAAACCTTATATAAAAGAATGGGTAAGCTGGGGTGCGGGACCGCGGGCTTCGCAGTATTTGATTTTAGCCGCCAAAACCCGTGCTGTATTGGATGACAGATTTACTCCGAATATTGACGACGTAAAAGAATCGATGATACCCGTTCTCCGCCACAGGATTATTCCGAGCTTTAATGCAGAAGCTGAGAATATTAAATCCACTGATGTTATCAATAAATTATTAGATGAAAAATAATTTCTTTAGAGAATTTAAAAGGAATTTAGTGTGAATAGATTTATACTATTATTTTTAGGATTCGTTTTTATAATCGCATCCTGCACAAACAAAAAAGAAACGCCTGCTGAGATCGCCGAACCTGCCGAAGAAGTAGTGGTCCTGGATTCGCTCAATGAATTCGGAATTATTGTTAACGGATTAGAAGAACATAAATCGGTAGTAAAAAGAAACCAAACTTTATCCGATCTCCTTTTCCCGTTCAGAGTTTCATCAAAAAAAATATTGGAGATAGTTAACGCATCCGATGGAATTTTTGATATACGCAAAATCAAGTCTGGCAAAAATTTTATTGTTTACAGCGCCGACGATACCATTAAGAGCATTCCTTATTTTGTTTATGAAACCGATCCCGTAAATTATTATGTTTTTGATTTGTCTGATTCCATCAACGTTTATAGGGGACAGAAACCTGTGAGCGTCGTGGAAAAAGCCGTCTCGGGAACAATCGATTATTCACTTTATGAAACTCTTCAGTCGAAAGATCTTAGTCCGAATATTGCACTGGAATTATCACAAGTATTCGCATGGCAAATTGATTTTTACAGGATACAAAAAGGGGACAGCTTTAAAATTATTTATGAAGAAGAATTCGTCGGCGATCAATCGGTAGGCATAGGTAAAATTTACGCCGCTCAATTTATCCATAGCGGAGAAGAATTTTACGGAATCTTTTTTGATAAGGGAGATCGCAGCGAATACTTCGATCTTGAAGGAAATAGTTTAAGGAAAGCGTTTTTAAAAGCTCCATTAAAATTTTCTCGGATCAGCTCAAAATTTTCGCGTAGAAGACTTCATCCGGTTCATAAAGTTTATCGTCCGCATTTGGGAATTGATTATGCGGCTCCGACCGGAACTCCTATCCAGGCTGTTGGCGACGGGCAGGTTATTTTCGCCGCTTATAAAGGAGGTAACGGACGTTACGTTAAAATTAGACACAACGGAACTTACAGCAGCGGCTATTTACATTTGTCAAAATTCGCCAAAGGAATTCGTTCCGGTAAATATGTAAAACAGGGAGATATAATCGGCTATGTTGGAAGCAGCGGCGTAGCGACCGGCCCTCATTTGGACTTTCGTTTTTGGATAAACGGTTCGCCGGTTAATTATCTTAATCAGGATTTTCCTTCAGTTGAACCGGTAGAAAAAAAATATCGCAATAAATACGAAGAAGTAAAAAATATCTATGTAGAAAAATTAAATATGATCCCGGAAAATTCATCATTTAATTTTGCGGCTATTGATATGAATTAATCTCAATACGATTGAAGGTAGAAATTTTAGCAAAAGTCAGGAAAGATTTCTCAGTCAATTCGCTCCTTCGAACACAGCGCTTTTTGCCGGTGAGAAATCTTGCAAAAAGCAAGACAGATTTCTTAATCAATATTTATCTGATCTGCTATATTCCCAAAGCTTTTTTAATCAATTTCTCCTGAACCTGCTTGAACATTTTTGTTGAGCCGGCTGCTGGACTCGGACTTTCCGGTCGCCCGATATATTCTAACTCAACATTTCCGGGCTTATCTTCGAGTAAACGCGGAAGCATAAAACTCCAGGCGCCCATATTCTTCGGTTCTTCCTGAACCCAGCTTATTTTTTTTGCGTTACCATAGGAGGAGAAAATTTCTTTTAGGGCGCTTTGCGGATACGGATAATATTGTTCAATCCTGACGATGGCGATCTCATCATTTTCATCCGAGTTAAAATCTTTTAACAAATCGTAATAAATTTTACCGGAAGTTAAAATTATTTTCTTCACCTTGCTCTTATCTTTTTCACCGCCGCCGTCAATTAGTTCATGGAATTTTCCTTCGGTAAATTCTTCAACGGTTGAACGCGCGGCCGGAAGTCTTAGCAGACTTTTCGGCGTCATAACCACCATCGGTTTTTCTTTCCTGTGCCAGATGTGTCTCCTGAGCAAATGAAAATACTGCGCCGGAGTAGTAGGGTTGCAGACATAAATATTATCTTCGGCACAAAGCTGAAGAAATCTTTCGAGACGCGCGCTGCTATGTTCCGGACCCTGACCTTCCTGACCGTGCGGCAAAAGCATAACGATGCTGTTCTGAAGCTGCCATTTTTTTTCTGAGCTTACGATAAAATTATCTATGATAACTTGAGCGCTGTTTGCAAAATCGCCGAACTGCGCTTCCCATATTATCAGCGCGAGAGGGTCGGCGGCGCTGTAACCATATTCGAAACCAAGAACCGCGGCTTCGGAAAGGAGACTATCCAAAGCTTCCAAAGTAGCTTGATCATCAGAAAGATTATTATGCGGCGTAACTTCTTCGCCGCTGTTTGTATCGGTTAAAACTAAATGCCGCTGACTAAAAGTTCCGCGCACGCTGTCTTGCCCGCTTAACCTGACCGGAATATTTTCGAGAAGGAGCGATCCGAAAGCAAGGGCTTCTCCGAAAGCCCAATCGATTCGGGCATCTCCGCGCAGCAGTTCCCTGCGCTTTAGAATATGTTTTTTTAACTTTGGATTTACACTGAATTCGTCTGGAAATTGCGTCAATCCTTTTACGATAGTAGAAAGAGCCTCGAACGATACTTTTGTTTCTTCTCGTTTTTCAGCAGATTTATATTCCTCTTCAGAAACAGCTAATAATTTATCCGGATTAAATTTAACAGTCTGCTTTTTCGATTTCTTAAGCGATTTTTCCAACTCGTCATAAATTTCTTTATCTAATCTTTCAATATCTTTTTCTGTATAAATTTCCTCTTTTAATAATTCTCTCTGATAAAGCTCTTTAACAGAAGGCTGAGCTTTAATTTTTTTATAAAGAATCGGCTGAGTATAAGCCGGATCGTCTCCCTCGTTATGTCCGTGCCGTCTGTAGCCAAAGAGATCTATAACTACGTCTTTTTTGAATTTCTGCCGGTATTCAAACGCGATTTGCGCAATATAAAGCGAAGCCTCCGGGTCGTCTCCGTTTACGTGAAAGATCGGAGCCTGAACCATTTTTGCTACGTCTGTGGCGTAAGGCGAAGAACGGGCATCTTCCGGTGCCGTAGTAAAACCTATCTGGTTATTGATTATAACGTGAACCGTTCCGCCGGTCCTGTAACCGGAGAGCTGCGATAAGTTAAGCGTTTCAGCGACAACTCCCTGTCCGGCAAAAGCTGCGTCGCCGTGTATCAATATCGGAATGATCTTATTTCTTTCGTTGTCGTTAATCCTTGTCTGTTTTGCGCGCGCTTTTCCCTCAACAACGGGGTTTACCCATTCAAGATGACTTGGATTTGAAGCCACGGAAATCTGGATCGTTTTTTCTCCGTAAGTCGTGCACTGTCCCGTTGCACCGAGATGATACTTAACGTCGCCGGTTCCCTGAGTGGAGTCGGGATCAAAATATTCTTCAAATTCGGAAAAGATATCTTCGTAGGCTTTCCCGATCAGGTTTGATAAAACATTAAGCCTTCCTCTGTGCGCCATCCCAAGCATAGCCTCGTCAACGCCGTCATCGGCGGCTAAACCGAAAATATGATCTAAAAGGGGAATTAAAGTTTCTGACCCTTCGAGAGAAAATCTTTTATGTCCGATAAATTTAGTATGAAGAAAATGTTCAAACGCTTCCGCCTGAATTAGTTTTTCCATAATTCGTTTTTTATACTTTGCATCGAAGTCCGGAGTGTTACGCTTAGGCTCCATTTTTTGCTGAAGCCATTCTTTCTCATCGTGATTCTGGATGTGCATATATTCAACGCCGATTTTCTCGCAATAAGTTTTATGCATAATTTCCAGTATCTCGCGCAGCGTTGCGGTCTCCGATCCGGCGAGAGTTCCGGTGATGAAATACCGGTCGTAATCCCAAACTGAAAATCCGTAATAAGCCGGATCGAGTTCTTCGTGATAAGCCGCTGTATTTGAAAGAGGATTGAGGTTCGCTATCAAATGTCCGCGAACGCGATACATATTTATCAATTGTAAAATACGCGCCTGCTTTTCTATCTCCTCTTTATTCTGAAGATCGCCGTAATACTTTGAAGTCGTATCAACGCCCCAATCTACCGGACGCTGAGGAATCTGCAAATCTTCAAAAATATTCTCGTAAAAATTTTCTTCGCCAAGAAGAAGTTTATCTATCACGCCGAGAAACTCGCCCGATTCTGCTCCTTGAATTATGCGGTGATCGTATGTGGAAGTTATGCTCATCACCTTTCCCACGCCGATGGATGCGAGAGCATTCTGGTGCATCGCCTTGAATTCGGCGGGATAATCGATCGCTCCGATTGCGATGATTGCGCCTTGTCCGGTCATTAATCTCGGATTAGAAGAAACCGTTCCGAGTCCGCCCGGATTTGTAAGCGTAATTGTTGTATTTTGAAAATCCGCCGGTTCAATCTTTCCTTTTTTCGCGCGCGCTTATCAAGTCGTTAAAGGCGTCATAAAATTTTTCAAAATTCATCTTCCCGGCTTTTTTAATGTTCGGCACAATCAAAGTCCGGCTTCCATCGCGGCGTTCCATATCGACAGCTATTCCAAAATTTATATAAGGTTTTTTTACGTGATAAGGTTCGCCGTCCACCACTGCGAACGAATCGTTTATTTTGGGATAATTTTTCAGCGCCTGAATAACAGCAAAAGCAACGAGATGAGTGTATGAAACTTTCCCGCCGGTTCTAATCTTCAAATGTTGATTGATGATGCGACGGTTTTCTTCCAATAATTTAACTGAAATATTCCGCAGCGATGTGGCAATTGGAATAGAAAGACTGTTGTCCATATTTTCAATAATTTTTGCGCCGACTCCTGTAATCAACTCGAGTTCATCATCTTCGGAAACTTCAAAGGATTTTGCTGTTGCGGAGGATTTAGTTTTTGTTGTTTCTTGTTTTTCTTTTTCCGATTGATCCATTTTCTTGCCGACACTTTTTTCAGTGCCATTCGCTACCAACTCGGCGAAATATTTTTTCCAATAATCTGAAACGGAAGCATTATCCTCCAGATATTTTTCTAGAAGATCGGCAACAAAGCCGAAGTTATAACCGAAATGATCAAATAATTCTTTATGGTATTTTTCGATGTTTTGCTGTGCCATTTTTTTCTTTGGGATTTGTTTTTAATCAGATGTTATGTTCTATAACAATATAGTAAGATTATTTAATTCGTCAAACGTTAAAGGGGGAAACTAGAGACTTGAGGCGAGAAGCGAGAAGCTAAAATGAAGAAAAATATTTTACCACAGATTACACAGAATCACACTGATTAAAATCAAAATCTTATCCGTTCAGATCAGTTGCATCCGTTAAATCCGTGATCCAAAAAGAATGGAATGATGGGAAGCTGATATTTAAATTTCTTTTACTTTTACTTTTTTCTTTTGACGTTTGACAAAAAAGCAATGGAACGCTGATGACGCTGATCTAACGGATTTACGCTGATTAACTCTGTCTAGCCTCTCGCCTTTCTTGTAATACTTTTATTCAGGGATATGCACCAAAAAATATTCTTTGGCAGATGTGCCGATTTCCGTTGCTTGGTCCGGAGTTAAATGGAGGTCGGAATATTCTTCGTCTCCGGCGCCGGCTTCAATTATCGCAAGATCGGAATCTTTTGCCATCTCGGCTATCGAATCACAATAAGCAGTATCTCCGCCGTAGCAAATCGATTTGTCATCATACAAAAATTTAAAGCCGAGCGAAGGAACCGGAACCGATTGAGATTCTCCCGGCTCGCGGTGATTTACTTTGAAAGGAATCACTTCAATTTCATCAATCCTTATTGGCGCTTTATCTTCAACTTCTACTAACTGAACCTGATAAGTCAGATCTTTTGAATAGACTTCGTGAAAAGCGCGTAAAATACTTTTGATTTCGATTGAATTTTTCGGAGCATAAATTTTTAGCGGCGCTTCGCGCTGCATTACGGAAAGATAAGTAAGCAGCGACCATAATCCGCCGATGTGATCGTGATGACCATGACTAACAAAAATATCGGAAATTTTGAGAATGTTTTTTTTGCCAATCTCATTGTTCAGATCGCGCAAAATTCCGTCGCCCGGATCTACGACAAATATTTTATCCTTCGCAGAAATTACAATTCCCGTTGCGAGGTTGGGCGTTGAGCAAAATATTTTTATAAAGAAATCATCCTTTTGCCAGATGAGAGGATATTTTGGATGGAGTTTGTTGTTCATCAAAAAATACTTTCTGTTAAATCAAAATTTGAGATAAAATTCCGCCTACCAAAAAGGCAGTAAACCAGGTCCCGAACCAGATCGAGATTCCTTCTTTCCATCCGCGTTCTTTAAGCATAACTACAAAGGAAGCGATGCACGGAACGAATAATGTGATAGTTACAATAGCGACAGTTATCTGCATTGTGGTTAACGAAAGATCGAATAATCCGGCCGCGCCGAAATCTCTTCTAACCATTCCCATCACAAAAGCTGTTGAAGCTTCCGCCGGTAATTGAAGCCAGTTGGTTGTAACGGGAGCTAAAACATTCTTCCAAATTTCAAGTAATCCGGTAACTTCCATCAATCCGATTGCAAGAGCGCCGACGAAAAACCATACTCCCGCTTCTTTCATAAAAGCGTAGGAACGGAAAACTGTCTTTTTAACAACATTATTTAATTTCGGAATTCCCATCGTCGGAAGATCGATAAGTAATGGAGAACTTTCGCCCGGAATCATTTTATTCAAAATTGTAGAAAGCGTAATTAAGACAGTTAAAATTGTTACGCCGTAAATAGTTAGAGGAACGGCTCCGGCTCCGCTTAGCAATACGGCAATCACTGCAAGCTGCGCAGAGCAGGGTATTACGAACTGCAGAATTGCTGTAACTATTGATTTTTCCCTGTTTGTGCCTAGAATTCTTGTTGTAACGTTTGCCATTGTGATACACCCGAAGCCTAGCATAATCGGGATTACCGCGCGTCCGTTTAATCCTATTTTGTTGAAAGCGCGGTCGAGCATAGTTGCAAGGCGCGGAAGATAGCCGCTGTCTTCAAGCAAAGCCATTACAAAATAGAAAGCTATCACTAGCGGAAAAAGCAAAAATAATAGATATGTGATCGTCATCGTAAATACACCGAACTCTCCGAATAATATCCGCATAACCGGATTATTAAAACGGAAATTCAAAACCGCGTCGGGATTATCGGAAAAACTTCTGAATGAATTTTGAAGTTGAGGATCGGCATTCATTCCATCCGGAAACAGAAATGTTTTGGTATTAATTACTTCCTCGTTCGCATTTAAGATTTCAACATTAATCGTTGAACTTGAATATTCGGCTACAAATGATTTTAAATTGTTTTCAAATAATTCAACTCCGATTGTATTCTCGGTAAAATCAACAACGCGCTGCGAAACAAAATCGCCTATAAAAAGATAAACGAGAACGAGAACAACCGCCAACATCGGAAGACCTGTTGAAGGCTTCAAAGCAAGTCTTCCCAAAGTGTTTAAGAAATATCCTTTTTTGGAGTCTTCGTATTCAATCTCATCTACAATTTCGCTTATCCTGTTTCGTCTTCCTATATAAATTTTTTCCCGGTCATCTCCGGTTCCGAGCGGAAGTGAGTATTTTTCCGCTACAAATTCATCACCTTCGGCAATTAAAAGAGCTTCCGCCTGTGATTTTACCTTGGATAAATATTGCTGAAGCATAAAATGAATATCGAAACTCTGGTTTCCTACGCGAGCATTTTCGATGGCGTAATCGAGTTTGTCGAATCCTGATTTATTTACGGCGGAAGTTTCGATGACCTCGACACCGAGTATCTCGGAAAGTTTTTTTACGTCAATTTTAATTTTTCTTTTTTTGACCTCGTCCGCAAAATTAAGAACAACAGTAACTTTTTTCCCCATATCGATTAGCTGAAGAGTGAGGAAGAGATCTCTGTCCAAGTTCAAAGCGTTAACAACGTTGATGACTCTATCGCCTTCAATAATAACATCGCGCGCAACTTTTTCTTCATCGTTAAACGAATGAAACGCCGTAAATTCCGGGCGTATCCAACAGCTCTATATTTTTATAATTGCATTTGGAAATTGCTACTGTGGTTCCAGGAAAGTTGGAAACGTCCACGTACATTCCGCTTAAGTGGTTGAAGATTAACGATTTACCGACGTTAGGATTGCCGACTAAAACCACTTTTTCTCTTTCGAGAAGAGATAATTTATTTTCTTCAAAATTTAATTTATGCTTTGATAAATTGATGATGTTGTCTGATTTCATTCTAAACCTATTTTGCCGAAATTACTTTAATGTTCTTTGCCAAATCGTAGCCAAGAGCAATTTCCTGTCTGTGTTTTTGAATTACGATTGTTCCGCCAGGAAGCCTTTCCAAACATTTTACCGTGTCGCCTTCGCCTATTCCCAGCCGTATCAGCTGTACTTTGATGTTTCCTTCCGGCAGAGAATATATTGTAAAAGCCATATTTTTTTTCGCTTTATCGAGCGTTGTTTCATTCATTATCGCTAAACTCGCAGCTTTCTTTATTGCGGCACTTGCCGAAAATATTGAACGAATAACCGGAAAAATCGAAATTCAGATCATCGCAAATTTTTTCTATCATATTTTTAATTTCCGGATTCGAAAATTCCTTAATTTTACCGCAATTTGTGCAAACCAGATGATCGTGCTGTTTACGCCCGATTTTTGTCTCATAGCTGGTTTTATTATCGCCAAAGTTCCTTTTGCTTAGTAAATCACAAATCGTCAAAAGTTCCAAAGTATTGTAAACCGTAGCTCGGGAAACATTTGACCGCTGGTTTTTCATCTCTATGTAAAGATCGTCTGCGCCGAAATGCCCAGTAAAACCAATGGCTGCGTCGAGAACTTCGAAACGTTCCGGTGTAACGCGGTGCTTCTCCCGCTTTAGATATTCTTTAAAAACTTCGTGCGCTTTTTCTTTTTTCAATTTCGTTGCTTTTATTTAGATTAAGTCCATATAAAAATAAAAATATTTATTAAATAATCCAATAAAATCTTCATGTCTTATTTAAAATATTATTATAACCGATCAACTTGAGCTAAAGCAAATAACTGGATAAGAAGATAAAATATTAAAAACTTTTATTTGGAAGAAATACCTACGCGCAGATATTAATTTTTCTTCATCTTTTAATCGGCTTATAAAATCGGAGAAACGAAAAAACACCTAAAGTAGAAAAACTTAACATTACAATCTTCAAACCAATTTGAAATTTGTAAATTCTGCATTTTTAAATTATATTTTTAACTTATCTGTTTTTTATTCAATAATGAAAGAGGGAAGCATGTCTGCAACATTCAATGTAATTGAAAGAGCCGGAGTATCAACAGAATCGATGGACGAAGCGGTAAGGCAAGTTGTTCTTGAAGCGAATGAAGAGAAAAACGTAGCTTGGTTCGAGGTGATTGAGCAGAGAGGAAGAATAGATGGAGAGGGAAAAGTGGAATTTCAGGTAAAAGTGAAATTAGGAATGAAAAAATAAGGAGAGATCATGTCGGTTAATATCGGAGATAAAGCGCCGGATTTCACGCTCAAAAGTCATAATTTGGACAATGTATCTTTAAGCGATTATGCCGGTAAGAAAAATGTGGTGATTTTATTTTTTCCTTTGGTAAACACATCCGTATGCGAAAAGGAATTGATTTATACGAGCGAAGATATAATGAATTATCAAAATGCTGATGCGCAGGTATTGGCAATTAGCGTCGACAGCCCTTTCTCGCAGAAACTCTGGGCGGAAAAGCATAACTTTAAATTTCCGCTGCTAAGCGATTTTAATAAAGAAACTGCAAAGAAATATGACGCATTTTACGAACTTTATTCTCCCGGAAGGCTAGATTACAAAGGCGTTGCTAAAAGAAGCGCATTCGTAATAGATAAAGAGGGAAAAATTCAATACGCTGAAGTTCTGGAAAACCCGGGCGAAGAACCGGACTACAACGCGATAAAGGAAACTCTTAAAAAGATAGAGGCTAAAAGCTAGAAGCGAGAAAAAGCGGAGGATCGAAGAAAAAGGAGACTTATTTTTGATTTGCGGGATTTAAAAGTCCCCTCTTGAGAGGGATTTAGGGGTGTGTTCTTTAAAAGATAAGAAAACAGAAATTATAAATCACACAGAATGTAAGATTTTATTAAGAAAGAAAAATGGAAGAATTCAAAGATATAACTCCCGAAGAAGCGGATAAATTAATTAAGGAAAGAAAACTCGACCGGATAATAGATATTCGCGAACCGTGGGAGAATGAATATGTTCAACTTAAAAATACAGAATTAATTCCGATGGGAGAAATCGGGAGCAGGATTGAAGAATTCCGTACCGGTGAACACAAATTAATTTACTGTCATCATGGAAACAGAAGCTGGCACGTTTGCAGTTATCTGTCTTCATTGGGAATAAAGAATCTTTACAATTTAGTCGGTGGAATTGATCGCTGGCATCATGAAGTTGATGATTCTTTAAAAACATATTAGTTGTTTTTTATTATCTATTAGTTATTAAAAAGATGTGAGACGTCCGGCTCTGCTTTCAGCAGACAGGTTCGTAAAAAGCAACTACGCCGGGCCAAGTCCGGCTCTGCTTTCAGCAGACAGGTTCGTAAAAAGTAACTACGCCGGGCCAAGCGAGATGTGAGACGGAGGAATGACAAAAATTGCTGCGAGTCCGTTCTTCTATTTTTCACATTTGACGTTTGACCTCTCACATTTGGAACTAATTCAATAAAAATTTCTGTTATACCTGAAACAAGGAGAAAACAATATGATTGAAGAAGGGAAAAAAGCTCCGGCTTTTACTTTGCCGGATTCCGACGGAAATAAAGTTTCATTAAAAGATTTCAAGGGGAAAAAGGTAGTCCTCTATTTTTATCCAAAAGATAATACTTCCGGCTGCACTAAGGAAGCATGCTCGTTTCGGGATAACCTGCCCGACTTCAAAAAATTAGAGGCTGTTATTCTGGGAGTAAGTCCGGATTCACAAAAATCTCATCAGAAATTTAGAGATAAGTATGAACTCCCTTTCACCCTTTTAAGCGACGAAGATAAAACCGTCCTGGAGAAATATGGTGTCTGGCAGGAGAAAAAAATGTATGGCAAATCCTATATGGGCGTAGTTCGCACAACTTATGTAATTGACGAAGACGGAAAAATTCTGAAGGTTTTCCCGAAAGTAAAAGTCGATGGACATACAGAGGAAGTTTTAAAAGTAATTGAAGGCAAATAGAATGGTTTACGTAACGCGCCGCGAAGTTTTCAGCGCATCGCACAGGCTTCATAATGAAAATCTATCCGATAAAGAGAACGAAGAACTTTTTGATAAGTGCAATAATCCCAGCGGTCACGGGCATAACTATATTTTGGAAGTTACCGTCGCCGGAGAACCCGACCCAAAAACTGGATATGTAATTGATCTGAAAGATCTTAAAAAGATAATCAAAGAAAAAATATCTGCTAAAATGGATCACAAACACTTGAACAACGACGTCGATTTTATGAATGGAATTAATCCCACCGCGGAAAATATTGCCATAGCAATTTGGCGGCAGCTTGAAAACAATATACTGAGCGGAAAACTTTTTTCGGTAAAGATTTATGAAACGGAGAACAATTATGCTGAATATAAAGGAGACTAAAGAGTTCGACCTTGGAGTTGTAAGGGAAAGCGTTCGGACTATTTTGGAAGAAATTGGCGAGGATATTTCCCGTGAAGGACTGCTTAGAACGCCGGACAGAGTTGCAAAAGCATATCAATTTTTAACCGAAGGCTATCACAAAAATATTGACGAAGTTATTAACGGCGCAATCTTTCAAGAAAAATACGACGAGATGGTCATCGTAAAAGATATAGATTTTTACAGCCTATGTGAACATCATATGCTTCCGTTTTACGGAAAGATTCACGTCGCGTATATTCCAAATGGGAAGATTGTGGGGCTCAGTAAAATACCGCGCATAGTTGACGTTTTCTCGCGGCGTTTGCAGGTACAGGAAAGAATGACGCAGCAGATTGCAGAAACGATTGACCATTATCTGGAGCCCCAGGGCGTTGGCATCGTCTGCGAAGGACTTCATATGTGTATGATGATGCGAGGAGTTCAAAAGGAAAATTCTATCACAACTACAAGTTCCATGCGCGGAGTCTTTAAAGAAGACGACAGAACAAGAAATGAGTTTATTAAATTGATAGATAAAAAAAGAATATTTTAATGTTGAAAAAAGAAAAAATAGCTTGGATAACAGGCGCAAGTTCGGGAATCGGAAGAGCAATAGCTCTTGAATTTGCAAAGAATGGAAACAATGTAGCTGTTTCTTCGCGTAATGAAGAAAAATTAAGCGCGTTAAAAAATGAAGCCGGAGATAAAATTAAAGTTTATCCGGTAGATATTTCAGAATTAAATTCGATTGAAAAAACTTATAAAAAAATTTCGGAAGAATTTGAAATTGACTGCATCGTAAATAACGCCGGAGTTACGTCATTCACTGCGGCGGAAAAAACTCCGCTCAATGTTACCAAAAATATCATCGATACAAATTTAACGGCGGCGATATTTTTAATTAAATCGGTTCTGCCGAAAATGATTGAAAACAAAAGCGGGACTATAATAAACATTTTGTCGGTCGCGGCTAATACTGTTTTTACAAAAAGCTCGGTTTATGCGGCTTCGAAAGCCGGATTGGCGGCGTTTTCTAAAAGTCTGCGCGAAGAATTGCGCAACGACAACATCAAAGTTGTTAATATTTATCCGGGCGCTACCAGAACTCCTATCTGGGGTAAAAATTCTTTAGAGAAATTTGGCGATAAGATGATGAATCCGAACGATATAGCAAAAATGATTTTTGAAATCTATTCATCCGAATCTAATATGACAGTTGAGGAAATTGTTTTAAGACCGGTAACGGGAGATCTTTAAAGGCACAAAAGCATTGCACAACGGAATTAAAAGATTTAAAGATTAATCTGTGAGTTTTTTAGGATCATAGATTTGCTCTGAATAAATATCAAAAATAGAAACATAATATACTTATAAAGACTATAAATTTATCCATCAGATTAACCTGCGTTCGTTTAATTTAAAAAAATAGGATATTCAAAATGTCGAAAGAAAGAGAACTTGCAGTTGTAACAGGCGCAAGCCGGGGAATCGGGATGGGAATAGCTTTACGTTTTGCGGACGAAGGTAAAGATGTTATGCTCTTTGGCAGGGACGAAATTCGGCTCTTAAAAAAGTAGAAGAAAAAATTAAATCTAAAAATGTGAACTCGGAAATATTTGTGGGTGATGTTGCCGATGAAAATTTTGTAAAAAATTCAGTCGATAAAATTTTAGAAAAATATGGCAAAATAGATCATCTGATTAACAATGCGGGAACGCGTGTCTTCAAAAAAATTGCGGACGCTTCGCTTGATGATTTTAAAAAACAAGTGGACGCAAACCTTTACGGTGTCTTCAACTTCACACACACCGTTCTTCCTTCGATGATCGAAAAGAAGTCCGGATCGATAATAAATATAGCTTCATTGGCGGGCAAAAATTCATTTGCAACCGGCGCGATGTATTCGGCTACAAAACATGCCGTGCTGGGATTTACAAAATCGTTGATGCTTGAAGTTCGGGAATACAATATCCGTGTTGCTTCAGTTTGTCCCGGATCTGTTAATACAGAATTTTTTAATGGAACAAGTATAAAGCCGAATAAAGAACAAGATCCTTCAAGTTGAAGATGTTGCGGAAGTTGTCTCTTCAATAATCAAATTGCCGATTAGAGCTTTGGCGAGTGATATCGATATTCGTCCGACTAATCCGTGATGAGTAAGCAGGTAATGTTCGTGAAGTTAATGAAGCACTCTAAAATCTAATTTCGCCTTTTACTAAAAACGGAAGTTTTAAATACGTTCCCGCTTCGTGCGTCTGAAAATCTTTATCATAAAAAGTAAAAGTATAATATGGAATTATAAAAACTCCAAAATAAGGAGTTGCACCGATTCCAATGTCATATCCGCCATCGTGCATAAGTATGGTCGGTCCAACTTCAAAACCGGCTAATTCCATTACGTCTTTCGCTTTTGTTTTGAAATTCGATTCGATCCCGAGATGGAGCCGTCTGTCTTCTTTAAAGCCGTCTATAGATATAACAGCTCCTATAGACTTGCCGTCTCCCGCGAGATGAAAATAAGAACCTTCGATTCCCATAACTAAGCCGCCGCTTTGACCAAAAGCGTAGCCAACCTTTAGTCCTACAGTCAAGAAATCATGTTGAGCTTTTGCGATGCCGGTCGAAAAGAAAACAATTAAAAATGATAAGAATATTTTTTTCATAAAATTATTGTTATCTTTTTATAAAAAGGATTCGGAGTACAGTTAAAAAAGAATATCCGTCTGATTTTCGAGGCTGGAATAATTTCGTTATTGTAGATAGAAACATAAGTAAAACGATTATTTTTATAAAATTATATAAAAAAGAGTATTATGTCCAGAACAATTTTATTCCTATTGATTTTCGTCACTCAGAGTTTTGCTCAGGATTTCCGATTTGTGGTTTTTGGGGATTCGCAATTTCAAAATCCAGAAGTCTTTGAAGCGTTTACAGAAAAAGCCGAACTGCTGAAGCCAGATCTATATCTTCATGTTGGCGATATGATTCACGGCTACAGTTACAACATCGATAACGCGCGGCGTCAGTGGAAGCGGTTTAACCGTCAGATCGAAAATCTTTCCGCGCCGTTTTATCCAACGCCCGGGAACCACGATATTACTACAAAAGAAATTGAACCTGCTTACATAGAGAACTGGGGCGAAGATAAACTAAACTATTCTTTCAATTTTAAAAATTCTCACTTCATAATTTTAAATACGGGTGAAGACCAAAAGTTTGATAAACTTACCGAAGCTCAAGTCGATTGGCTTTCGGCTGATCTGGAAAAAGCGAAGAACTCTGAGAATATTTTTATTTCGATGCATTCGCCTCTTCATCTCGGGCACAAATTCAATTGGGATTCCGTGCATAATATCATAAAAAAATATCCGGTGCGAGCAATATTTTCCGGGCATTATCACACTTACGATTTTAAAATCAAAGACGGAATCCGCTACATTAATTTAACTTCATCGGGAAATATGCCTTATGAAAATCATCTCGCCGGGCGTTCGCATAATTTCTTGTTCATAACAGTTTCGGGCGATTCCGTTTCGATTGCCGTAGTAAATAAAAATAATATTTATTCTGAAGACGCAGTAGCTGCAGATGAATATGTTCGTTCGCAAAAATATTTCTCTTCCGATCAAACGGCGATTATTACAAATCCGGCATTGAAGGAAATAGACACAACATTAGTAATTCCCGTTCGGAATAATTCGGATGAGAAAAGGGAATTCCGCCTTGCGTGGAAAACCGAAAATGAAAAATGGAAATTCGATCCGGCTTTAGAAAGAGTTGAAGTGGATCCGGAGGAAACCGATTCCGTTAAATTTCATATAGCAGGACCGAAAGGAAATTTTAATCGGCATGAACTTCCGAAGTTGCTCGTTTCTTCCGATTACACGAGCAAAACCGGCGCAGAAACCGAAAGCTCTTATTTTGTCGGACTTTTCTATCCGCCAAAAATTACTGCGCAATTTCTAGATGAAGAAATAAAGTTAGACGGAAAACTTAACGAAGATTTTTGGAATGAGAGCGAAGGAATACAGAATCTTTTTACTGATGAAGAAAATACTCCGGCGGAAGAAAAAACTTACATAAAACTTTTTTATGACGATGAAAATATTTACGTCGGAATAAAAGGCGAAGAACCAAATCCCGCAGGACTTTCGAAAAAGGCTTACGGAGATATTCCACTTGTTTTTGCCGATGACGATTTTGAAATATTCTTTGATACAAACAGAGATTTGAAAACATTTTACAGGTTAATGGTAAATCCCGTCGGAACTGTTTTAAGCAGTTCGCCCGAAGGAAGATTTACTTTCGATTTTGAAGTGAAAGCATTTACAGGAGAAGATTTTTGGAGCGCAGAATTTAAAATTCCGTTTGAAGAAATAGATCAGAAAATGCCTGAACCCGGCGATAAATGGGGATTTAATGTCAGACGTCATCGTCAGCAGGCGGAGATAGTTCAATCGGATTGGAGTAAAATGCAGAATTATCCGCCCTATCAACCCGAGTATTTTGGAATGTTGATATTTGAATGATGAATTTGTAAGAATCTGAGTTATCTATGATTTTAAGATTGTATCACATATTCACTCCGATTGATTTCACAGATTTGCACAGATGAAAAATTATGTAAATTTTTTATTCTGATTTCTGTGCTCTGTTTTCTTTAAAAAAAAGGCGACGTTCTTTGCAGAACGCCGTCTTCTATAACTTGTAAGCAAATGGATTCTTTAGTTTGTTCTTTGTCCGTATCCCATTCCTTGTCGGTCTCCTCTCATCGGACGATTTCCGCAGCCGTCGCAATTATTGTGCATTCTTTTGCCGGATTTATCTCCATATCCCTTTCCGCCCATTTGCGAAAAATGATCCGCCCAAATTTTCTTCTGATTTTGATCAAGAATATTATTGATTTTTAACCACATTCCAGTTCTGGAATTCTGCATCTGAGCGTGAAGTTCGGAATTTTTATTTGTGAGACTTTTTAATTTCCCTTCGTCAATATTTCCGCTCTGCATCATCGATTTTATTTCTAACTGATTTTTCTGAATTTCGGCTCGCAAATCGATCGCTTCTTTTTGATGATCATTCTGTATATTGTTGAATTTTGCTTCCTGCTGCTCAGTTAAATTTAACTGCTGCATAAATGCGTTGTGCCGAGCAGGATTTTTAGGTCCAACCTGATTTTTCTGGGCAAATAAATTACCGGCAAAAACAAAACTCACTGCCATCAAAAAAACAAATATCTTCTTCATTTTGTATCTCCTCTATTTTAAGATTAATTTTGGTTTCTGATACTTAGACAAATCGACTTTGGAAATGGTTTAAAGGTTAAACATCAAATTTGAAATGTCAAATGTCAAATGTCAAATGTCAAACGTGAAACGTGAGGCGGAAGGGCTAGAGACAAGAAGCGAGACAAAACATTTAATTAAAAGCGGAGGAAGGAGATAAGCGAAGCGGAGGATGGATACATCGTAGAATAAAAGTTCGCCATAAAATCTTAAAACGTTTCGCAGATTACCACAAATTATTTCACAGATTTTCTCAGATTAAGACCAAATTTTAATCTTTATTTCTCGCTTCTTGCATCTGGCGTCTCGCTTTATATTAAACCTTTCTTCTCTTATATTTGTCTAATATTCAGATAATGAAAGAAATGACTGAAGAAAAAGATACGGATTTAATAAATAGGTTTCTGGGCGGCGATGAATCGGCTTTTAATAAGATATTTTCGCGACACAACAAACAAGTTTATTGGCACGCCCGTAAAATGCTCGGCAGCCACGAGGACGCGGACGAAGTAACGCAGGAAGTTTTTATAACTATCTATAAAAAAATCGGTTCTTTCAATTTTAACTCTTCGCTTTCGACCTGGATTTACAGAATTACCTCGAATAAATCGATCAATTATATTCGGAAGAGAAAAGTTAAAGAATTTTTTAGTCTGGATGACGCAAAAGAAATAACGGAAAATGAAAATCCCGATAGAGAAATTGAAAAAAACATTGATGACAGAGAGAAACTTAAAGAGTTGGACGAAGTGTTAAAAATTCTTCCCGTAAAACAGAGGGAAGTTTTTATCTTCCGACATTTTGATGAGTTAAGTTACCCTGAAATTGCGGAAATAACGGGAAAGAGCGTTGGCGCGCTGAAAGCAAATTATTTTCACGCGTTAAAAAAAGTGAAGGCAAATTTTGATGGAAAATAGAGACGATAAAATATTAAGATATCTTTCCGGTTTAATGAAATTAGAAGAAGAGCGTATTTTTTTAGATGAATTAAATTCTTCCGAAAAATTAAATCTCCGTTTCAGGGAATTAAAATCATCATTTGAGGAATTGAAAAAATCCGAACCGGAAATTGACGACCGGTATTTCGCTGCTCTTCTTCCTAGGATAAGAGAAAAAATCGATCATCCAAAAGAAAAAAGTTACGGTAAGTGGATTTACGCATTTTCTTCTATCGCGGTCGCAATCATTTTAATGATAATATTGCAAACTCCGGCTCAAAATTCTTTCTACGGAATTGAGCAACTCGCAAAAGAAGTTTATCAAAACGCCGATGAAGAAACTTTTTTATCATATTATAAAAATGACGCGGAGGATATTTTTGCGTCCAACTTTTCTTACGAAACGGGTCTGTTAAAAGATGATATAGAAAATATTGACGCGGAGGAAATTGATTTAATGGAACAAAATACTCTGCCGATTATTGAAGATTATAATATTTACGATGAGATTACGGAAGAAGAGTTTAATAATATTTATAAATCATTAGAAAACAGAAAATATTTATAGGAATAAAAATGAAAAAATATATTTATTTATTTATAATAAATTTTGCGGTTCTAAGCGGAACTTTTGCGCAGGGCTTTCACGGTCACGAAGAGAAAGACAGCAGAATTAGGGAGTTGGAAAGGGTTAAATTAATTGAAACTCTCAATTTGGATGAAGAAACTTCAGTAAGATTTTTCACGCGCAGAAATGAACATCAAAATAAGATGGAAGAATTGACTGACGCAAGAAATGAAGCTCTTGATAATTTAGCTTCGGAAATTGAAAATGGTGCAGACGAGTCTCTTCTTCAAGATAAATACAAAAAGATTTTTAAGTTGGAAGAAAATATTCTTGATGAACGGGAAAGGTTTTTTGAATCCTTAGACGATATTTTTAATCCAATAGAAAAGGCAAAATTGTTGGTTTTCGAGCATAAATTCAGGCGGGAGCTGAGAAAACTGCTGATGAAAGAGCGAATGGGACGAGGAAGAGGGCGACAGTAATGCGGGAACAAACTTCCCTTCATTCTGTTAAATTATAAAAATTAATAAAAAAGTTGCATCTTTTTGTATTAGCATATATTTTTGCTTTGCAAATTGCGGAAGTGGTGAAATTGGTATACACGCTATCTTGAGGGGGTAGTGCCTTAATTGGCATGCGGGTTCAAGTCCCGCCTTCCGCACAAAGCTTTTTTCAAAACGAGAGGTCACAAATGAAAAAAATATTCAAACTCCTTTTACTGCTATTTTTTGCGTTACTTTTTAATATAAATGCTCAAGATACGGAAATGGATCCTGAAGCCGCAACTGCTTATAACGAGGGAAATCAGATGATGAAAGCCGGTAATTACTCCGGCGCACTTGAAAAATATAATACCGCCTTGGAAACGACTAAAGATCATAGAATTTATTATCAAAAAGGCGTTACATTAAAAAAACTGAGAAAATACAAGGACGCCGAAGAGGCTTTAAAAGCGGGTATCGAAATGAATCCTGATTTTTATCTATTTTATAACGCTCTTGGCGGAGTTTATTTCAGTGAAGGACAATTCCTGAATGCAGCAGAAACTTTTAAGAAATTTGCGGAAATGAGCGATAAACCTGCTTACAAAGATAAAGCAAATCAATACGTAGCTTTGGCTTACACTAAGTTGGGAGAATCGGCCAAATCCGACGGTGACTATGAAAACGCAAAGAAATATTTATCCTTAGCCGTTGCAAGTTCACCTTATGATGCCGCTTATTTATCACTCGCTCAAATATATGTTGAAACAGGCCAATATGCCGAAGCTCTGGAAGCTGCAGACAAAGCGCTGAATAACAGAAATAAAATTTCACGAGGCGGTCCGCTATATTACAAAGGAATGGCATTCAAAGCTTTGGGCGAAAAAGAAAAAGCTATTGAAGCTTTTGAAGCGGGCAGAAAAGATCCGCAATACAAAAACTTGAGTGAATACGAACTGGAAACTCTTCAGTAAAAGCAAAAATTCTTTTTTTATGATGAAAAGCCTTCAAATTTGTTTTGAGGGCTTTTTTACTTTAAAAGTCTGCTTTACCGCAGCCTACAAATGTTAAGTGCAGATAAATAAGCAAGGCAGTTAAAAACAACGGATTATACAACTCTTTGCTATCCCACTTAAAACCAAATTTTGGTATTAGTGAACATAACCTTCAATTCGCCAATCTGTAAATTTTCATTATCTTTGTAAGAAAAATTTTGGAATTAATGAACGCAAAAAAATATAACAATATTAAATTAGCTTTTGGAATCGGAAAGGGATTTATAACATTCCTTCTTATTCTTCTATTTGTGGCCCTCGGTTTCAGTTCCGCGCTTGTGAATTACCTGAATGACTTCACTTCAAATAATTATTTTCTTTTAGTTCTATTCGTTTTCGTAATCGGCTTCGCAAGTTCGATCTTGTTTTTTCCGGTTAGCTATTATGTCGATTTCTATCTTGAGCATAAATACGATCTCTCCAATCAATCTTTTTGGTCCTGGATTTGGGAAGACTTTAAAGGCGCTTTAATTGGCTCTGTTATCGGCGTTCCCATTCTGCTCATCTTTTATTTTGTTCTTCAGATTTTCGGGAATTTATGGTGGCTTCCATTCGGTATAATTATGTTTTTGCTTTCGGTGGTTCTTGCCAAAATTGTCCCGATTCTCATCCTTCCATTATTTTATAAAGTTACTTCATTGGATGACGAAGATCTGAAAGAAAGAATTTTACGTTTGGCTTCTGAAGTTGGGATGAAAGTTGAAAATGTATTTCAATTTAATATGAGTAAAAATACTAAAAAGGCGAACGCCGCTTTTACCGGATTGGGAAAATCGAAAAGAATTTTGCTCGGAGATACTCTTCTCGAAAATTTTTCAAATGATGAAATCGAGACTGTTATAGCACACGAGCTTGGACATTATAAATACAAACACATCATCAAAAATATTGCTATTAATACTTTCTTCAGTTTCATTACATTTTTTCTTTTAGCCGTGTTGTATAAAATTTCTCTTTCCTGGTTTGGATTTTCCCAAATCACCCAGGTAGCGGCTCTTCCTCTTTTAGTTTTATGGGGAATGTTGATCGGGTTAATTCAAACCCCGATAAGCGCGGCGATATCAAGAAAATACGAATACGAAGCAGACGATTATGCGGTAAAATCTACAAAAAAGAAAGAGGCATTTCTTCAAACATTAGAAAAATTAACGGATCAAAATCTTGGTGATAAAGATCCTCACCCTTTAGTTGAATGGTTTTTTTACAGTCATCCTTCAATAAAAAAAAGAACCGGTTATATAGAATCAATAAAAGTGAGTTGAGCAAATGTCAGTTTCTAAAGAAGAAGTAAAAAAAATTGCAGAGTTGGCGCGATTAAAATTTGAAGAGAACGAGCTTGATAATTTCACCCAGCAGTTCAATAAAATTTTGGAGTATATGGATAAGCTGAACGAGTTAGATACTGAAAATGTTGAGCCGCTTTCTCATCCGGTTGAACCGAAAGAAAACCGTTTTAGAAAAGACGAAAAAAAGCCTTCTGTAAAAAGAGAAGAAGCTTTAAGAAACGCGCCTGATAGTAATGAGGAATTTTTTAAAGTCCCTAAAGTGATAAAGCGCTGATGATTATTGGAATTATTCCCGCCAGATTTGCTTCCCAGAGATTAATGGGAAAACCGCTCGCAGATATCGGAGGAAAGCCGATGATTCAGCGGACATACGAAAGCGCGCTGAAATCTAAATTGCTGAGTCAGGTGATAATAGCCGTTGACGACGAAAAATTATTTAATGTGATAAAAGAATTTGGCGGAAATGCGAGATTGACGCCTAAAAATATTAAAACCGGTTCCGACAGAATTGCGCATGTTGCCGAAGAATTTCCTTCGTCGAGCATAATCGTCAATATTCAAGGGGATGAACCTTTCATAAAAGGAAAGATGATTGACCAGGCAATTGAACCGCTTCTCTTCGATAAAAAAATAAATGTTTCTACACTTGCAAAAAAAATAGAATTTGTGGAAGAATTAAAATCACCGTCAATCCCTAAAGTAGTTTTCGATTATGAAAATTTTGCGCTCTATTTCTCTCGCTCTCCAATTCCCTTTGTTCGCGATTCGAAGACGCATTTGGAAGCGATCCGGTCGTTCGATATTTACAAGCATATCGGACTTTATGTTTACAGGAAAGAATCGCTGATGGAATTTACAAAATTAAAACCAACCGACTTGGAACGAGCGGAAAATTTGGAACAATTGCGGATGCTGGAAAACGGCTTCAAAATAAAGGTGGTGATAACCGAATATGAAACTCTTTCCGTCGATACGCCGGAAGACCTTGACCGCGCGCGGAAATTCTACAATAAATATTTAAGAGAAAAAGAAAATTTAAATAAGGATGAGAAATGAAAACTCCAAAAAAATTAGACCTCGCAAATATTCCGACTCCGGTTCACAAATTAAAATTTAACGGATCGGAATTTTTTATTAAGCGCGACGATTACACCGGAGTAGAGTTGAGCGGAAATAAAATAAGAAAACTGGAATATTTACTTTACGACGCTAAGAAGAAAAAAGCTGATTATGTATTTACGCGAGGCGGAGAACAATCGAACCATGCGCGTGCGACTGCTGTAGCGGCGGCACAGGTCGGTATAAAATCGAAATTGTTTTTATGGGGACAAGACCGAAAAACCGCCGAAGGAAACCTGTTTTTGGATAAGATGGTAGGCGCGGAAATTAATTTTTTAAATAAAAAAGATTACCGGTTTGCCGACGACAAAATGGAAGAGGAGAAAGAAAAATTTGCGGCTCGCGGATTGAACGCGGTTGTAATTCCCGAAGGAGGATCTTCGCCGCTCGGAATTTGGGGATACATAAATTTTGTTGAAGAATTAAAAACGCAAATTTCGAAAAATAAAATTAACGCGATATTACACGCGGCGGGAAGCGGCGGAACATCGGCGGGATTGCTGGTCGGGGCCGCGCTGCATAATCTTCCCGTAAAAATTTTATCAGTAAATGTTTTATACGATCCGGATGAATTCAAATCTAAAATAATTGATTTGGCTGAACGCGCAGTTGCTGAATATAAAATTGACGTTAAAGTTAATCCGGATAATTTAGAAATGATCGACGGATATTCAGAGGAAGGTTACAAGCATATTTCCGAAAATAAAGTGGAACTCTTCCGTCAATTTGCAAAACAGACAGGAATATTGCTCGACCCGACTTACGCGGGAAAAGCATTCTTCGCCTTCAATGATTTATTTCTGAATGAAAAGAAAACCACAAAAACCTTGTTCCTTCATACCGGCGGAATTTACGGTGCCTTTGCAAAGAGAGGAAAGTATTTGGGTGGATAGATAAGGCGATCGTCTATTTCCCGTTTTTATCAGACGTGAAACGTCAAAAGAAAAAGCGACGGGCTATGGCGATTTATTTGGCGTTTATGACGTTTGGGAATATTGCTAATTTAGAATGTTGTAAAGAAGCGGCATTGCATGTCTTCACAAAATTTCTTATTTATTATAAACCGTATCTAAAACTGCATCGGGATGTTTAGCTGCGACGTTTAATAGAATTTTTGCGCTTCCTTCCGGTTTTCTTCTGCCTTGTTCCCAATTTTGAAGTGTTGAAATACTTATGCCGAGCATCCGCGCAAATTTTTCCTGAGTTAGCCCTAAATTCGAACGAATTTCTTTTGCGTCCGGATCAGAAAAATTATATTCTCGTGAAGCTGGAACCATACCGCTTAATATTTTTCCCCCTTCCCGTATACTTTCTTGTAATTCTATGAATAATTCTTCTTTCATATAAGTTCCCTTTCGACCAACGATTTAAGGATTTTTAATTGAGCGTGCGTCAGATTATCTTGTTCATTCTTTGTATAGATAAGCAGTAGTAATAATAACTGCTTTTTCGAAATCCAGTAATAAATAATTCTAACCCCGCCGCTCTTTCCTTTACCTTTAATTTTATAACGGATTTTTCTTAAACCACCGCTTCCACGAATAACATTGCCTTTTTCAGGATTTAAAATTAATTCATTTTGAAGATTTCTATATTCGTCATCGGAAAGTAGAGATTTGACTTTTCCTGTAAATATGGAAGTTTCAATTATTTCCATAAATCAATATACGTCAATGGACGATAAAACACAAGAAGGTAATTAATTTGGTTGTGATCTTTATTCAATTTCTTACTGAGTTAGAAGTTTGTTATCATCTAAATATTTTGTGGAAATTTTTCTTCTCGGGAGAAATTGTAAATCAATATTTTTTTGACGTAAAGTCGCTGCATTCTAAATCTCTAGAAAATGTGGAAGGGGCAAGCCCTTTCCTTATAATTAAAAATTATTTTGCCGCTCAAATCTTAACCTCAACCCTAACCGCTAATTATTTTAATTGATATTGTTAAACGGGAAGACAATTATAAAAATTTGTTATTATCCAAATCCGCCAATCGATTCATACATTTCATAAAGTAATTTCTTTTAATCTTCCTATATATTATTTTTGTTTATGCTAAATTCAATCATGATAAAAGATTACGCGCTAATAGAAAACATTAATGCTGAGTTTAATAAAGGTCTTAACATAATTACAGGCGAAACCGGCGCGGGAAAATCTATTATTATCGATTCGATGGGACTGCTTCTCGGCGAACGCGCTTCCACGGAAGTTGTACGCAAAGGTTCTAAAAAAGCAATTGTTGAAGGCTTTTTTAACGTAAAACAAAACGAAAAAGTTTTTAAACTTCTTACGAAAAATGAAATTGATTTTGATGATGAACTTATTGTTCGGCGCGAAATTTCCCTCAAAGGTTCCAACCGATGTTTTCTTAACGATACTCCGGCACCGCTCTCATTGGTGAAAGAAGTCGGCAATTTACTTGTGGATCTGCACGGCCAGCACGAGCATCAATCTCTTTTACGTTCTGAACTTCATATTGAAATGCTAGACGAATACGCGGGACTTGAAGCGGAAGTGAATAAATTTTCAGAGGTTCGAAAAAATATTCTTCAAAAGAAAAAAGAAATTGATGAACTCCTCAGCAAGGAGTTGGAACTCCGGCAAAAAAAAGAATTCTATCAATTTCAAATTAAGGAGATTGACGAAGTTTCCCCGGAAGAAGGTGAAGACGAAAAACTTGAAGATGAATTAAAAATCCTGGAAAACTCCGAGAATCTTCTTCAGCTGACAACAGAAGTTTACGGCTTGCTTTACGAAGCTGAAGGCAACGCGAGAGATGCTTTAAGTCAGGCGAATCAGCTTCTCTCGGATTTGCGAAGAATCGATTCCGCGTTTGACGAGAAGACAAAAGAATCATCTGAAGCGCTTGCATTGATAAACGACATCGCGGAATTCATCCGGAGTTACA
This sequence comes from uncultured Melioribacteraceae bacterium, assembly GCA_963821715.1. GTDB lineage: Bacteria > Bacteroidota > Ignavibacteria > Ignavibacteriales > Melioribacteraceae > CAWGET01. Next base: position 902,187 of record CAWGET010000006.1, on the reverse strand, counting down.
AAGACAAAATTGATATGGACCCGGAACGAATTGAAGCGATTCGGGAGCGTCTTGGGTCGTTCAGTCTTTTAAAAAGAAATATGGATTGACTTTAGAAAAAGTGATTGAATACCGCAAGAAAATCGATTCTGAAGTTGATCTTGCCGATTCCTTTTCGGATAAAATAAAAGAGCTTGAAAATAAATTGAACCGGCTGCGTGAAGATACCGGCGCCTTAGCGAAAAGGATTTCCTCTGTCAGAATCGCTGCTTCCAAAAAATTAAAAAAAGAAATTGAGGAAGAACTCAAATATCTCGGCATCCCAGACGCAAATTTTGAAGTATTAATCCAACAAAAAATTTCTGATGATGGAAAAGCAGATTCAGTAATTTTTGAAAATAAGCACTATAAATACGACAGGCGAGGATTTGACGAAGTAGAATTTTTTATTTCTTCCAATATTGGGGAAGATCCGAAACCACTTGCTAAAATCGCGTCGGGCGGAGAAATATCAAGAATAATGCTTGCTTTGAAAACTGTTTTGGCAAAAAATGATAGGCTTCCACTTTTAATTTTCGACGAGATCGATTCCGGAGTAAGCGGACGCATAGCGCAGAAAGTTGGGCAGTCGTTAAAATCACTCGCGGCATTTCATCAGATAATAGCCATTACTCACCTTCCGCAAATAGCCGGGTTGTCCGATCATCACTACGCAGTGGAAAAGAAAAAATCATCCGACCGAGTTGTGAGTTCAATAAGAAAACTGGATGAAGAAGAAAAAGTCCGTGAAGTTGCAAAGCTAATGAGCGGCGAAGAAGTAACGGAATCAAGTTTGGAAGGCGCGCGCGAGTTGATGAAAAGCATCAAATAAGTACTTTTACAATAATGTATCGTGCATCACATCTACTTATTTTTATATTTATTATTATAATCTGAAACATTATTAAAGAAGGATTAAAATGAAGAAATTTTTTCCGTATTTATTTTTATTACTAACTTTTTCTTCGGCAATGACTTTCGCACAAATTGAGGACAGATTCAGTTATCTTCTTGAAGAAGACGTTAAAGAATATGCGCAGCCTCTGGCTACGGCTGCCGGCGTAGCTTTCAACTCGGGCACATTTTACACCGCAAAGGTTCCCCGACTCTTCGGATTTTCGCTCAGCGTTAGAGGAATGTTAGTAATGGTTCCCGACGACGATCTGACATTTAAACCGAATCTTCCCAACGGTTATTCTTCTGAAAAAGAAACCGCAACGATTTTTGGTGATAAAGGAACGGCATATACCGGCGCCGATGGATATCTTGTCTATCCTCCGGGAATTAATGAATCAAATTTGCCAATGGTGTTCCCGCAGGCTTCTGTAAGTTTTATGGGAAGCGAAGTGATGCTCCGTTATCTTCCTAAAATTGATATCGGCGAAACGGATTTAAGTCTTTTTGGAATCGGTTTGAAACATAGTATCAGTCAATATATTCCACTTTCACCGGTAGATCTGGCGGTTCAGTTTCTGTATAATTCTTTTACGATGACCAATGTTGTGGATGTTACTAACACTGCGTTCAATGTTCAGCTTAGCAAAACGTTCGGACTATTTACCGCTTACGGCGGGCTTCAATACGAGTCGACTAACTTTGACCTTGAGTACACTTATGTAAATCACAATAGCTCCGATTTATTTAGTCAGTTTGACGGCGAGACAATAAAAGTAAATTTGGACGGGGAAAATAATTTTCGCGCTACAATAGGCGGATCAGCAAAATTAGCTTTCCTAGTTTTAAATGCAGGATATAGTATCGGTAAACATTCAGTCTTATCGAGCGGTTTAACTTTAGAATTTTAATTTGAGGCAAAAATGAAAAATTATTTTATAACTCTTTTATTCGCTGGGTCTCTCTTGTTAAACTCCGGCTGCGATGTGATTAATTCTTTTGAAACTTTACCCATAAATATTCCGATTTCTCTTCCCGTTTCTATTTCCGGAAATGGAGACGATCTTTCGGAGACGCAAAACTTTTGTTTGGAAAATTTCCCTGACTTCAATGAATACCAAAGCGATATTGAAGATATTAATTTTGTAGAACTTTCTTTCCGAACAAAATCTTTTTCGCCTACTAATTTAAGAGGCAATATTTCTTTTGAATTAATGGACGCTTCGGGAAATTTAATTTTTATGGATGAACTGAATAACATTAGTCCGGCTGAATTTGAAGAAAATCCTTACGTTCTACAACTTAGCGATGAAGAAATTAATTTGATGAATCAGTATCTCGATTCCGACGGCGGAACATGCTTTACCGGAAAAGTAAATTTGCAAATTACAGATGGAAGCGGCGATAATGAATTAGTGGGAATTATTGATATCGTTTTCGAAGCTGAAACGAAGATAGAGTAAAAGCATTACCCAAATTGTTTTCTACCAAGATTATCAAAATAAAAAAAGATTGGGGTGATTGGACGATTGACTGATTTTTTAAAATTTCAGTTAATCACTTTTCACTCAATTAGTCTCATTTCATTCTTCGCAAATCTTTTTTGTATATTTCGTTACTATCAATCAACAGAAAGATTTCTTGAAAGAGACCGGGATTTATATACACATTCCTTTTTGTGATCATAAATGCATTTACTGCGATTTTTATTCAATCACAAAACAAGATAATATCGAGAAATATATTTCCGCGTTAAAGAAAGAAATTTCTTTTTACGCAGAAAAATATTCCTCCGGCAGAAGAATAGTTTCAGTTTTCTTCGGCGGCGGAACTCCTTCCTTTATTGAACCGATATTCATTAATGAAATAATTTCGTTCATCGGGCAAAAATTTATTGTTGACGATGAAGCTGAAATCACACTTGAGACAAATCCCGGAACAGTCGATCGAAAAAAAATAAATGAATTTAAAAATGCCGGAGTGAACAGGATAAGCGTCGGTATCCAATCGTTCAACAATGATGAATTAAAATTTCTAACACGGATTCACAACAAAGACGAAGCGGTAAAAACCGTTTACTCCGTGAAGGAATCCGGTTTCGATAATATCAGTATCGATCTGATGTTCAATCTTCCGAATCAGACGAAAGAAATTTGGCGTTCGAATCTTGAACAAGCCGCTACGCTTCCCGTAAAACATATTTCTGCTTACAGTTTAATTTTAGAGCGGGGAACGATTTTAAATAAAATGGTTCTGGACGGAAAAGTAAAAATTGAGGACGCCGATTACGACGCCGAACTTTATGAAATTGGCATCGATCTATTAGAGGCAAAAGGATTCAGGCAATACGAAGTTTCCAATTTTGCAAAGGAAGGATTTGAATGTCTGCATAACAAAATATATTGGGAGCATAAGGAATATCTCGGATTCGGAACATCGGCGCATTCTTTCGCAGACAAAAAACGATGGTGGAATTTTTCAAATCTTTCTCTTTATCTCAGATCGATTGATGAAAAAAATAATGCTGCTGCAAATTTTGAAGAGCTTGACGAAGTAAAATTATTTGAAGAATATATTATGCTGAACTTACGCGGCAAAGGAATAAATTTTAGCGAATTAAAAAATAAATTCGGAAGCGATTGGATAAATAAAAATCTTCCTTATTTTGAAGAACTGCATAAAGACGAATTTGTTAAAATGAATGATGATTCATTATTCTTAACAAAAAAAGGTTATGCAGTCTGCGATGAAATTTTATTAAATATTCTGTAAAAAAACCCGGTATTAAAATGAAGAAAATCGCTCTTCACTGGCAGATATTAATTGCGCTTATTTTAGCCGTCCTTTACGGTTTATACCTGACCGAATATGTAGAATATGTGACATGGATGGGAACGCTCTTCCTGAACGCTCTGAAGATGGTGATAGTGCCTTTAATTCTTAGCTCCATTATTTCCGGAGTAACGAACATCGGCAATGCGGAAAACCTCGGCAGACTCGGGCTGAAAACGATGGGCTATTATCTTACAACAAGTTTATTCGCAATTGTAACCGGATTGCTTTTGGTAAATTTATTGCAGCCGGGAATTGGTGCCGACTTGGGATTTTCCAAGGAAGTTGAAGGGCTTTCCGTTGCGAAGGATTCTTTCGGGCAGACGCTTATTAACATTATTCCTACCAATATTTTCAATTCGTTTGCGAACGGAGAGATGCTTTCTATAATTTTCTTCGCTATATTTTTCGGATTTTTTATTACTCGTGTTGAGGAAAAATATTCGACTATGTTAACGGATTTCTTCAACGCAGTTTTTGAAGTTATGATGAAAATCACGCTGCTGATAATAAAATTTACGCCTCTTGGGATTTTGGGAATCGTAGCCGGAGTAGTAGCCGAGCAAGCCGGCGACGCCGAAGCGCTTATAGATATTGGCGGAAGAATGGGCGTTTATATGATTGCCGTTCTGGGCGCGCTGATTATTCATTCAATGATAACCTTGCCGTTAATGCTGAAGTTCATCGGCGGCATAAACCCGTTTCGTCATTTCCAAGCGATGACCACTCCGCTGCTTACGGCTTTTTCAACTTCATCATCAAACGCCACGCTGCCTTTAACAATGGAAGCGGTGGAATTTAACTCCGGAGTTTCAAATAAAATTACAAGTTTTACTTTGCCGCTCGGAGCAACAATAAATATGGATGGTACGGCGCTCTACGAATGTGTCGCCGCTATTTTTATTGCTCAGGCATATGGCGTTGAACTCAGTTTCATTCAACAAATAATTGTGGTTATAACAGCACTGCTTGCTTCAATTGGCGCTGCGGGAATTCCGATGGCTGGACTTGTGATGATAACAATAATTTTATCGGCGGTTGGATTGCCGCTCGAGGGAGTGGGACTAATTCTGGCAGTGGATAGAATTTTAGATATGTGCCGGACTACCGTAAACGTCTGGAGCGATAGCTGCGGCGCTGCGATAATAGCTAAGACGGAAGGGGAAACGTTAAAAGTGTGACAGGTAATGAGTGACGGGTGACGGGTGTCGGAAAAACAGAGTACAGACAACAGAGATCAGAAATCAGTCCAAAGAAAATTAAGTCTTGCTTGATTTTTTAAAGAACTGATACTAATTACACGAATTCGTTTGAATCAAAAATCTGTATATTTTGATAATTAGTGAAATTCTTGTCTAAGTCTTTTAAAGAATTAACAAGTCATCTTTGAATGTGCTCAAGATACGCAAAGAAATCTGCGATCTTTTATCTTCGTTGATCCGCGAAATCAGCGAGAAAATAAAAAGCGAGGAGATGGATTCAAAGCAGGACCCGGATGTAGAACCGCGACACATCCTTCTTTAATAAATTCATAATTCGCTAATCGTTATTTCCCAAATCATCACTCCCTTTGTTAATCATCATCAATTTATTTATTTTTGTGTAATTATTTGGAAGAAGAAGATTATGAACGAACGCAACAATCTCGTCATTCCGTTTTCTATTCTTGGAATTACAATTTTAATCTCCGTAATTATTTTTTCGCTGGCGTTCAAATCCGCGCGGAGCGAATTACAGACAATTACCGTAACCGGTTCTGCCCAAAAAGGAATAACATCCGACCATGCAGTTTTACGCGGCAGGATTGAAGTAAGAAATCCCAGATGCGAAAGCGGCTTACCGCGAACTTCAAAAAAAAATCCCGGCACTTTTAAATTATCTTTCGGAAAACGGATTTCCCGAAGACAGCGTAGAATTTACAACTGTAAACAGCTACCCGATTTACGAAATGACTTCTCAGGGATATCAAACACAGAATGTTGTTCAATATGTTTATTCGCAGGGAATTAAAGTTCAATCGGAAGATGTGGGAAAAATAAAAGAACTTTCATTAGATATTAGTTCGGTTGTTGAACTTGGAGTAAACTTTACTGTTGAACAGCCAGAATATCTTTATTCGGAAATCGACGATCTTAAAATTGAAATGCAGGCCGCCGCCGCAAAGAATGCAATGGAACGCGCGAAGGAAATAGCGGAAGCAACCGGACGTGAACTCGGTTCGCTGCGTCAGGCGAGGATGGGCGTGATTCAAATTACTCCCAAAAATTCTACAATGGTTTCCGATTACGGCTTTAATGATACGAGCTCAATCGAAAAAGAAATTACTGCGGTAGTTAGCGCAACTTTTGAGATTGATTAAACGTCAAAGGTCAAAGCGAAGGAAAGTTATTCATCACAAAAGGTGTAAAATGGAAAACAATAATTTTACTCAAACGTTAAGCAAAGACGAAAAAACCTGGGGAATGCTTTGCCATATGTCATCATTTGGCGGTTTTATTATCCCGCTGGGTAATATTTTCGGTCCGCTCATAGTCTGGCTTATCAAAAAAGATGAATACGCATTTGCTGATCATCACGGAAAGGAAGCTTTGAATTTTCAAATTTCTCTGCTGATATACGGAATTGCCGCGATTGCTTCAATAATTTATGGCAGCATTACTGAAACTTGGGCGTTATTGGTAATTGGAATTTTACTAATGGCAATTATTATGATTGCCGATCTTATTCTTATCATAGTTGCTTCGGTAAAAGCTAACAACGGAGAATACTACAGATATCCGTTTACGATAAATTTTCTTAATTGATGCGGAATAGTCATATAGTAATATCGAGGTAAATCTTTTTTTTGATTGTAATATTATTTATTTTATAACTATCCAATCCAACAAAATAGCGTGAGGGAACATGGAAGAAAATAATACTTTTCAAAATGATAACACAATCCAAACATTAAGCAAAGATGAAAAAATGTGGGGAATGCTTTGCCACCTTACATCTTTTGCTTTTTTTATTTTCCCTTTTGGCAACATTCTTGGCCCGCTTGTCGTTTGGCTTATAAAGAAAGACGAGTATTCATTCGTTGATGATCAGGGAAAAGAGTCGTTAAACTTTCAAATTTCAATGACGATTTACAGTCTTATTGCCGGAGTACTGGTTCTTGTTCTAGTCGGCATAGCACTTTTGATAGTCGTGTTTATAGTAGATTTCATTCTTGTTGTTGTTGCCGCCATTAAGGCAAATAACGGGGAACATTACAGATATCCGTTCACAATCAGATTAATAAATTGAAGACTCGTTTCATTCTTCTCTTCAGTTGTATAACTTGATAATTACCTAAATAAGTATTAACTTAGGAATCTGTTTATTCGCCCCTTTGAGGGCGATTTTTGTTTGTGTGAATATGGATAAAGAAATTTTAAGAAATAAAATAGATGAGTTAGTTAGAGACGAAAATTATTTTTTGATCGATTTGAATTTTAAAGGCGATAAGCGAAATCAGATCATTGAAATATTTGTCGATAACAAAGAGGGCGTAACAACCTCGGGCTGTTCTTTAATCAGCAGGAAAATCGAGGAATACATTGACGAAGAAAATCTCTTCAACGGAAAATACCGGCTCGATGTTTCTTCTCCCGGTGTTGAAAGAAGCCTTATTTATCTTGATCAATTCTACAAACATATTGGCAGAAAATTTGAAATTGAATTTACTTCCGATGAAGAAGTAAAAAAAATAGAAGCAAAATTAAAAAGTATAAATGAAGACAAACTGATATTTCAACATAAAAAAGAAGAGCTTGAAATACCGTTTGAGAAAATTAAATCTTCAAAAGTATTAATTAGTTTTTGAATGGAGGCTTAAGAAATGAACGCGGAGATAGTTGAATCTTTCGCCCAGATGGTTAGGGACAAAAGCGTTGATAAAGATGTGCTCGCAGGCATTATCGAGGAAATATTTGGTTTACTGGTTAAGAAAAAATACGGACAGGAAGCGCGATACGATGTAGTTGTTAATATGGATAAAGGAGATATTGAAATTTTCCTCGAACGGACTATTGTTGATGAAGTTGAAGATTCGAGTGTTGAAATTAGTATTGATGAAGTAAACCAAAAGGGGAATGAGGAAGAGCTGGAAGTTGGCGAAGATTATGTGGAAGTTTTACCGCTCAGTTCATTCGGTCGAAGATTAATAAATCTTGCAAGACAAAATCTGAATCAGAAAATTCGCGAAATAGAAAAAGAACTTGTTTATAACGAGTACAAAGAAATTGAAGGCGAAATTGTAGTAGGCGATATTTATCAGGTTAGGAAGAACGATATCCTGATAAATCATAATAAAAACGAATTACTTCTACCACGTCACGAACAGATCCCGCGCGAGAAGTACAGAAAAGGGGATACGATACGTGCGATTGTTAAAGAATCGAAGATGAACAATAACGGGCCGCTGATAATAATATCGCGCGGCGATAATCTCTTTTTAAGGAGATTGTTTGAAATTGAAATTCCCGAAATTTACGATGGAGTAATTGACATAAAAGCGATTGCACGTGAACCCGGCGAAAGAGCAAAAGTAGCCGTCGAATCTCAAGATGCCCGTATAGATGCAGTAGGCGCCTGCGTAGGAATGAAAGGGATCAGGATTCACGCTATTGTTAGAGAACTAAATAATGAAAATATTGATGTGATAAATTTTTCTGACGACCCGATAGTTTTTATTCAGCGTGCATTAGCTCCTGCTAAATTAAAGCAAATAGAAATTGATGAGACGAATAAAAAATGTGTGGTAACAGCCGATAGCGACCAGGTTTCTTTGATTGTTGGACGAAACGGCGTCAACATTCGTTTGGCGATGAAACTTACCGGATACGAAATTGAAGTGATAAGAGAACAGAAACCTTACGAAGAATACGAAGAAGATATTGAATTGATGGATCTGAAAGAAGAATTAGGAGCCGATATAGTTGAGCTTCTCATTATGAACCGCTTCGATACCGCAGTTGAAGTTTTGACAGCGGGAATTGAAAAGTTAAATGAAATAGAAGAACTAGAAGAAGAAAAAGCAGAAGAAATTATTGAAATTTTGAAGAATCAATTTGAAGAAGAAGAGTAGAAATATATGCCTGAAAAGACCAAAACTAAAAAACTCAGGATTTACAAATTTGCCTCGGAGTATAATCTCGCTACCGATTCATTAGTCGATTTCTTGAAAGAAAAAGGATACGAAATTAAGGGGCATATGAGTCTTCTTACGGACGATATGCTTTCCGATGTTGCTGAGCATTTCAAAAAAGATATTGAAAAAGCAGAAAAGCATTATAAAAAGATATCTGAATTCAACAAGAAGAGAGCCGACTCAGAAGAAAAACCGGTGGAAGAAAAAGAACCGGAATCGGCAGCGCCTGTTGAACGCAAAGAAGAAGTTGCCGAGACCTCTGAGAAAGCGGATGAGGAAGTAACCGAAGCAATGGAAGAAGAGGTTGAGGAAAAAGAAGCTGAAGTAGAAGCGGCTGAAGAGGAAGTTAAGGCATTCGATAATGAAGAGACACCTGCTGAGCAGCTTGTTAAAGCCGAAGAAGAATCTCCTGAAGAGGTTCTTCCCGAAACCGAGGAGCCTTTGGAAGTGCCTGAAGAAGACCCGGTAGAAGAAAAAAATCTTTCATTCAGAACTCCGGCAGAAATTGAACTTGAGAAAAGAAGAAAAGGTTTAAAAGTTGTTGGTAAAATAGACTTAGGTGAAAAGAAAAAACCTAAGAAAGCTGAGAAAAAAGAAGAACCGGCTAAAGAAGAAGCAAGCGGTAAAACTACAAGAGACGCCAAGCCGAGCGAAAAAACAGATGAAATTGTAAGTAAGAAGAAAAAGAAAAGACTTAAAGCTAAAAAGAAAACTCAGAAGGAAGAAGAAGAAGATAAAGCAAAACGTAAAAGAAGAACGAAGCGCGTTGAAGTTGATAAAAAAGAAGTTGAAGAAGCACTTAAAAGAACGCTTAGTTCCATAGATGAAACTCCGACTACAAGCGACAGAGCGAGCGCGAGAAAAAGAAAGAGAAAAGAAAAGCTCGAAGTTCAAGAGAAATTACAGGAAGAAAAAGAACGCGAAAGCAATGTGATAAAAGTTAACGAGTTTATTGCCGTTAACGAATTAGCCAATTTAATGGATGTTTCTGTTAGCGAAGTTATTCAGAAATGTATAAGCCTTGGATTAATGGTTTCGATAAACCAACGTTTGGATATGGAAACTATTACTCTTGTTGCCGATGAATTTGGGTTTGAAGTAGAAAAGCAGGAAGAGTTTACAGCTGAAAGCTTGGAAGATTATGAAGATCCTGAGGAAACATTAAAAGACCGTTCGCCGGTTGTAACTATTATGGGACACGTCGATCATGGAAAAACATCCCTGCTCGATTATATTCGTCACGAGAATGTAGTAGCTGGAGAATCCGGAGGGATAACCCAGCATATCGGAGCCTATCGTGTGAAGATGGAAGATAAGTCGATAACTTTTCTTGATACTCCGGGTCACGAAGCCTTTACTGCTATGCGGGCCAGAGGAGCAAGTGTGACTGATATTGTTGTTCTTATAGTTGCGGCGGACGATGCAGTAATGCCGCAGACAGTTGAAGCGATAAACCACGCGCAGGCGGCGGGCGTTCCGATAATCATTGCGATAAATAAAATTGATAAACCGGGCGCGAACCCTGAGAAAATCCGTCAGCAGCTTGCCGATAGAAATATTCTTGTAGAAGATTGGGGCGGAAAATATCAGAGCGTTGAAGTTTCTGCTAAAACAGGTTTGAACATTGATCTTCTTTTAGAAAAAATTCTTTTGGAAGCAGAACTGCTGGAATTGAAAGCTAATCCGGATAGGAACTCTCGCGGTGTAGTTGTAGAGTCTCAGTTAGATAAAGGCCGCGGAATTACAGCAACAGTATTAATACAAAAAGGGACATTGAAAATTGGTGACCCTTTTGTTGCCGGTGTACATCACGGTCGAGTTCGTGCAATGTTTGATGAACAAAATAATAAAATTGAAAGTGTGGGACCCTCAACTCCGGCACTTGTTCTCGGATTTGAAGGCGCTCCGCAAGCCGGCGATGCATTTGTTGTAGTAGGCGGCGAACGGGAAGCGCGCGACGTAAGTACAAAACGTCAGCAGCTTAAACGCGAGCAGGATCAGCGGCAGGTTAAATTAATAACTCTCGACGAGATTGCAAGTCAGATTAGCCAGGGCGGAGTTAAGGAACTTCCTTTAATCGTTAAAGGTGACGTTGATGGTTCAGTAGAAGCTCTCTCCGATTCTCTGATGAAAATTTCGAACAATGAAGTTGTGGTACAGGTTATTCATAAAGGTGTTGGCGGAATATCGGAAGGCGACGTTCTTCTTGCCGCTGCATCAAATGCAATAATTATAGGCTTTCACGTGCGTCCAAATCTAAACGCACGAAAATTAGCCGAAAGTGAAAAAGTTGATATAAGATTATATAATGTTATTTATGATGCGATTAACGAAGTTAAGTCTGCGCTTGAAGGTATGCTCTCGCCGATAATCTCGGAAGAAATTATCGGTAATATAGAAGTGAGAGATACTTTCAAAGTTCCCAAAGTCGGAACCATTGCGGGCTGTTATGTTCTGGACGGAAAAGTTACAAGAAACAGCAAGATACGTTTGATAAGAGACGGAATTGTAATTTATGAAGGTGAGCTCGCTACGCTGAAAAGGTTTAAGGACGATGTTAAGGAAGTTGACGCCGGTTATGAATGCGGCTTGAACATCACGAATTTTAACGATATAAAAATCGGCGATATAATTGAAGTTTACAAATTCGTTGAAACCAAAAAGAAACTTACTTAACTATGTCTATTCGTTTAGAGAAAATAAATAGTTTAATCAAAGAAGAGTTAAGCCTTATTCTTCTTCATAAAATGGACGATCCGGCGCTGGGACTTGTTACCGTTACGAAAGTAAAAACAACTCCTGATGTAAGCCAGACGAAAGTTTATGTTTCCGTTTACGAAAAATCGAACAGAGACGAAGTTCTGGAAAAGCTTAACGATCTTAAAAAATTTTTACGGACAGAACTGGCCAAAAAAGTAAGTCTTCGCCACGTTCCGGAATTATTCTTTTTTGTAGATGATACGCTGGATTATGTAGAGAAGATAGAAAATATTTTTAAAGATATTCATAAGAATGATAACAAAGAAGACCAAGCCTGAAGATGAATTAGACTTTACCGCGGGCGAAGTGATTCTCATCGACAAAGAAAAAGGCTTTACATCTTTTGATGTTGTTAAGAAAATACGGAATCTGATACGGGTAAAAAAAGTTGGGCATGCGGGAACTCTCGATCCTGCCGCAACCGGATTACTTATTGTGAATACCGGAAAGATGACGAAGGAAATTTACAAATATCAGGATTTGAATAAAACTTATTCCGGTAAAATTGAAATAGGGAAGGCTACTCCCACGATGGATTCCGAATCCCAAGCGATAGAAGAGCTAAGCATTGACGGAATTGATAAAGAGAAAATTATTTCCGTGAGAGATAGTTTTTTAGGTGAATCACTTCAAATTCCTCCTATGTTCTCTGCCTTAAAATATAAAGGAAAACCTTTATACAAGCTGGCGAGGAAGGGAACGGAAGTTGAACGGGAGCCGCGCAAAATAAGAATCGAAAAATTTGATCTTACGAATGTAGATCTTCCCGAAATTAATTTTTTGATAGAATGCACAAAGGGAACTTACATTCGGGTAATTGCCGATGATTTCGGAAAGCGTATGAATAATGCGGCCTATCTTAAAGAATTAAGACGAGAAAAAATTGGAGATATTTCCGTAACCAATGCGCTGAAGATAAATGAATTTGAGGAATTGATCCGTAACAGAAGCATCGCCGGTAAGGCATAACCAATTATGAATTTCTATACAGATATTTCGGAAATAGAAAAAGATGAAAATACTTTTTTAACTTTAGGCACTTTCGACGGGATTCATAAAGGTCATCTTAAAATTATAAATACTTTAATCGCAAAAAGCGGAAAATCCGGAGGAAGAAGTTTTGTAGTAACTTTTGAACCTCATCCGCGGCTGGTTCTTTCAAAAGAAAATAATATAAAGCTGCTAACTTCTTTGGACGAAAAGAAAAAAGTCTTGAATGAGTTGGGAGTTGAAAATCTTCTTGTGCTGAAATTTTCAAAAGAATTTGCTTCAAAGGATTATGACGATTTTATACAAGAATACATTGTAAAAGGAATTGGCGCAAAGCATATTGTTATTGGTTACGATCATAAGTTCGGTAAGAACCGCAGCGGCGATAAAAATAAGCTGGAAGAACTGGGGAAGAAATTCGGATTTGACGTTGATTGTATTCAACCTGTTGAAGCCGGAGACGAAGTTATAAGCAGCACTAAAATAAGAAAAGCTCTTAATGATGGAAATGTTGAAACTGCCGAGGAATATTTAGGTCGCAGTTACAATGTAACAGGTGAAATTGTTGAGGGTTCAAAACGTGGTAAGACCATTGGTTTTCCCACAGCCAACGTACGGAGTGATTTTAAAAATAAACTTATTCCAAAAAACGGGGTTTATTTCGTTGAATGTATATTAAACGAAAAGAGGATTCCCGGAATAATGAATATCGGCGTACGCCCGACATTTGAAGATGATAAAAAATTGGTGTTGGAAGTCCATCTTTATAATTTTGATGAAAATGTTTACGGAGAAGAATTAGAAATCTTTTTCAAAAAAAGAATACGAGATGAAAAAAAATTCAATTCCAAAGAAGAATTAGTTGAGCAGATAACAAAGGATAAAGAAGCAGGAAGAAAGCTGATCAATGATTAGCGTAAATTTGCTCTGTTGTTGGTTAAAGAAAAGATTGTTTTAGAAAAGAAAGATAATTAATTAATTGATCTCGGTGGAAATAATAAAATTACACTGGGGTTTAATCGTATAATATAAAGGAGTTACACAATGGCATTGAAGAAAGAAGAAACCGCTGAATTGGTAAAAAGATTCGGGAAGGACGAAAAGGATTCGGGTAAAGCTGAAGTCCAAGTCGCGATTTTAACGACCAGGATCAATCAGTTGACCAAACATTTTTCCGAACACAAAAAAGATCATCATTCCAGACGCGGTTTGATGCAAATGGTTGGAAAAAGAAGAAGATTGCTTGATTACATTGCGAGCAAAGATATTGAGAAGTATAGAAGTTTAATTAAGGAATTAAATATTAGAAAGTAAGGGGATTTGAATGATTCATTCCAAAGAAGTTGAGATTGGCGGAACAAAATTATCTATCGAGACCGGTAAGCTGGCTAAACAGGCTAACGGTTCGGTAATGGTACGATATGGCGAGACTATGGTTTTGGTTACCGCAGTCGCTTCAAAAGATGCAAGAGACGATATAGATTTCTTCCCGTTGTCAGTAGAATATAGGGAAAGATCATCCGCTGCCGGTAAAATTCCGGGCGGATTTTTCAAAAGAGAAGGTAGACCTTCGGAAAAAGAAATTCTAAGCGCACGCTTGATCGATAGACCGATAAGACCGCTATTCCAAAAAGGTTATCAGAACGATACACAAATTATAGCTCTGGTTTATTCGTATGACGGAGAAAATGACGCTGATATTCTTGGCGCTATCGGAGCTTCGGCTGCGTTAACAATTTCCGATATTCCGTTTTTAGAACCGATAGCTGAAGTTAGAATCGGAAGAGTTAACGGCGAGTATATAGTTAATCCAAAACATTCGCAATTGGAAGAATCCGATATGGACTTAACAGTTGCCGGAACCGCGGATTCCATTATGATGGTTGAAGGAGAATCCAAAGAAGTTAACGAAAGCGATCTTCTTGAAGCATTAAAAAAGGCTCACAGCGAAATTAAGAAAATTGTTCAGCTTCAAAATGATTTGAGAGAAGCATGCGGCAAAGAAAAAATGGCTGTTGAAGAGAAGAAAGTTGACGAAGATTTAGCGAAAGACGTTAACGATCTTGCGTATTCAAAATATGAAGAAATCGTTTCTTCAGTTTTGGTTAAAGAGGAAAGAGCACAGAAAAACAGCGACTTGAACAAGGAAGTGCTGGATAGCTTATCCGAAAAATATCCTGAGCAGGAATCTGAAATCAAAACGATTCTTCATGATATGGAAAAAGATCTGATGCGCAAAAGGATTCTCAAGGAAGGCGCAAGACTCGACGGAAGAGGATTGACCGACATCAGGCAAATAACTGTGGATCTCGGTGTTCTGCCTCGAACTCACGGTTCGGCGCTTTTTACACGCGGCGAAACTCAAAGTTTAACAACCTTAACCTTGGGATCGAAAGGAGACGAACAGATTATTGACGGTCTTCAAACAGAATACAAAAAAAGATTTTTACTTCATTATAATTTCCCTTCCTTCAGCGTTGGAGAAGTAGGCAGATTTATGGGCGTTGGAAGAAGAGAAGTAGGACACGGTAATTTAGCGGAAAGAGCTTTGAAGCCGATAATTCCTGAAGAAAAAGATTTTGCTTACACCGTAAGGTTAAATTCAGATATTCTTGAATCGAACGGATCTTCTTCAATGGCCACTGTCTGCGCCGGTTCTTTGGCGTTGATGGACGGCGGCGTTCCTATTCAAAAAGCCGTTGCGGGAATTGCTATGGGATTGGTTAAAGAAGGCGAAGAATACGCTGTGCTTTCCGATATTCTCGGTAATGAAGATCATCTCGGAGATATGGATTTTAAAGTAGCCGGAACGAGCGACGGTATCACCGCGTTCCAAATGGATATTAAAATTCAGGGAATAAACTACGAGATTATGGAAAAAGCTTTAGAGCAGGCAAAAGAAGGAAGAATGAAAATTCTCGGCATTATGAATGAAGCTATTGACAAGAGCCGCGAAAAATTATCGGAATTTGCTCCAGCTCTTCTTTCCATGAAAGTAGATACCGATCAGATCGGCGCGGTTATAGGACCCGGCGGAAAAGTAATTCAGAAAATGCAGAAAGATTTTGAAGCCGAAATTTATATAGATGACGACGGCACTATAAACATCGCTGCGCAGAATCTGGCTAATGCCGATAAAGTACGTGAGTACATTAAATTGTTAACCGGAACTCCGGAAGTTGGTGAAATTTACGAAGGTAAAATTACCAAAATAATGGATTTCGGTGCTTTCGTGGAAATTATGCCGAATAAAGAAGGGCTTCTGCACATCTCTCAAATTGATAATACACATGTAAAAAATGTGCGCGATCATTTAAAAGAAGGTGAGATTGTAAGAGTAAAACTTCTTAAAGTTGAAAACGGCAAATACAGCTTAAGCAGAAAAGCGCTTTTGAATGAAGAGAAAAAGGATAATACAGAAAAAAATGCTGAATTGTAAAATTCAGCATTTTCTTTTAAATGTGATGTTTTTTGAAAAATGCCTGTATCTTGGCGAAGAGTATCATAAAAGATTAATATGAATATTGGCGGAATAGATTTAGACAAAAAAATAATCTTAGCTCCGATGGCTGAGATTACCGATGCGCCGTTCAGAAAAATTGCGAAAAAATTCGGTGCAGGGGTAACCTTTACTCAAATGGTCAGTGCGAAAGGCATAATAGAAAACCAATTTAATTCACTCCGTTATTTGGCGTTCAATAAAAAAGAAAAACCTATTGGCGTTCAACTTTTGGGGAACGATCCTCACTATTTACATCTTGCGGTAAAAGAAGTAAAAAATTTGAAGCCGGATTTAATAGATATAAATTGCGGCTGTCCGGTAAAAAAAGTCTGCAACCTAAAAATGGGCGCCAACATTCTGGAAAACCCGTCACTTTTGGGGAAACTTGTTGATAATATGGTTTCGGCGGCGGGCGGTATTCCTGTTTCTGTTAAATTAAGATTGGGAAAAGACAGACAGAATATAAATGTTATTGAAACCGCAAGAGCGGCAAAAGATAACGGCGCTTATGCTGTAATTGTTCATGCAAGAGCAGCGGCGGACAGATATAATTCTGATCCGGAATGGCATTGGATCAAAAGGATTAAGGACGAAGTTGATATTAATGTTATAGGAAACGGTTCCATCTTTTCGCCAAAAGACGCAATAAAGATGAAAGAAGAAACCGGCTGCGATTCGGTAATGGCGGCGCGCGGAGCTTTGGGTAACCCGTTTATTTTCAAACGTTATAATGCTTTAATGGAAACCGGAGTTGACCCGGGACCGCCTAAACCGGAAGATTCTTTAAACACGGCGCTTTGGCACATCAAATTGCTAAGGCAGGAATATGCTGATCCCGAAGCTCTCCGCAGATCGAAAAAACATTTGATTTGGTATTTTCTGGGTTACCAGGGAATTGATCATCTGATTGACAGAATATTCTCTTTTGAAGATTTTGACCTTCTTGAAGAATTTTTACACGAGCACGTAGCAAAAATTAGGAATGAAAAATATCATAAAATAGATCTGAAAAAGATAAAAGCAAAATTTAGAAATAAGGTATCTTTTTGGTTGGATCAAAATAAAGTAGAAATGTTGCAATCAATAGTATAGAAAAATAAATGAAAAAAGAAATTGTTATAAACTCATCGAGTTCTCAGAATAGGGTTGCGATTATAGAAGACGGCAACTTGGTTGATTTCTTCGTTGAAAATCCTGAAAAAAGAAAAATGGTTGGGGACATTTATCTCGGTAAAGTAGCCAGAGTTCTCCCCGGAATAAGAGCCGCTTTTGTAGATATTGGCTTAAAACACGATGCGTTCCTTCACTTTTCCGATATTGGCGAACGACTCGAGGCGCTTTCGGAAATAATTGAGGACGACGACGATACTGAAATTGAAGAAATTGAAGACGACGGCGACGAGCCGGCCGCCAAAAAGAAAGAAAAAAAGGATAAAGAAAGAACAATACCAAAACTGCACAAGGGGCAGGAAATAATTGTGCAGATCATCAAAGAACCGGTTGCCGAGAAAGGCGTACGAATAACTTCGTCAATCTCTTTACCGGGAAGATTCTGTGTTCTTCTTCCTTTCGACGATAAGATCGGAGTATCAAAAAGGATAAGCGATTACAGAGAGAGACGAAGACTCCGTAACCTTGCACGTTCCATTCTTCCAAAAGACAGCGGTTTAATTATAAGAACCGCGGCCAGGCAGCAATCGGAAGAATCCCTCGCAAATGACGTCAAAAATCTTCTTAAAACCTGGGAAGATATGCTTATTTCAGTTAAGCACAAAAAGCCTCCTTCCTTAATTTATCAGGATGTAAAAACAACTACGAGCGTAATAAGGGATCTTTTTACGCATGATGTTTCGCAGGTTTTCGTCGATTCCAAAAAACTTCATCGCGAAATTGGAAATTATCTTCAGATGGTTCAGCCGGCACTCGTGGATAAAGTTAAATTTTTTAAAGGAAACGCTCCTATTTTCGAGACCTTTAAAATTGAAGAGCAGATAAAAACTTTGATGGGACGAAAAGTTTCGATGCCGAGCGGCGGCCATATTGTTATTGACCATACCGAAGCCATGATTGTGATTGACGTAAACAGCGGACGTTACGCGGCGAAAAAAGAGCAGGAATTAAATTCACTTAAAACGGATCTTGAAGCAGCGCGCGAAATTGCCAGGCAGTTAAAATTGCGGGATATCGGAGGATTGATTGTAATAGATTTTATCGATCTTGAAGAAGAAAAAAACCGGAAAAAAATTTACGACGAACTGAAAAAAGAATTCAAAAAAGACCGCGCTAAAATGGCGATGCTGCCGATGACCGATTTCGGAATAATGCAGATTACGAGACAAAGAGTAAGGGAAAATATTCTTCAATCTACTCACGAAGCTTGTCCTTACTGCCTCGGAACCGGATTACTTACTAAAAAATCTAATCTTCTTCACGAAATTGAAGAATGGCTTAAGCACTATAAAAATGAAGGCAGAGAACGCTCGTTGGTTCTCAATGTTCATCCTTCTCTCGGCCTTAAACTCAGGGAAGGTAAAATTTCCCGCTTGGCTAAATTACAATTTAAATATCTGCTTCGGCTAAAATTAGTTGAGGATGAAAAAATGAATCCAAGCGAATTCAAGATTCTTTCCTCCAGATCCAAGGAAGACCTTACGGAGGAATTTTCTTAATTAAAAACAATTATCATTAGTAGAAAATATTTTTTAATTTTAGATCAATGTTTTTATAATATTTCGGAAAGGTAAAAAATGAAATTTTTCATAGACACCGCTAACATCGACGAAATAAAAGAAGCCGCATCTCTTGGAATTCTTGACGGCGTTACAACTAATCCTTCGCTGGTTTCCAAGGAAGGGAAAGATTTTCGCGAATTACTCGACGAGATTTTAAAAATTGTGGACGGACCGATAAGCGCGGAAGTGGTTTCTACAGAATACAACGATATTTTAAAAGAAGCGCGCGACCTTGCGCAGATACATAAAAACATAGTCGTAAAAATTCCACTTATAAAAGAAGGTTTGAAAGCGGTAAAATCTTTAACCGACGACGGAATAAAAGTAAATGTTACTTTATGTTTTTCCGCGACTCAAGCGTTGCTGGCGGCTAAAGCGGGCGCGACTTATATAAGTCCATTTATAGGAAGACTCGACGATATTAGTTCCGACGGAATGACGCTTATTAAAGATGTTGTGCAGATCTATAAAAATTACGATTACAAAACGGAAGTTCTGGTTGCGAGCATTCGTCATCCAATGCATCTTTTGGACGCCGCTAAACTGGGAGCCGATGTTGCGACAATGCCGTTTGGGGTTATTAATAAATTGTTTAATCATCCTTTAACAGACGCCGGACTTGAGAAATTTTTAAGCGATTGGAAAAAATTAAATCAATAATGGATAATAAATGAAGAAAACTAAATTTTACGATATCCACAAAAATTTAAATGCTAAAATTGTAGAATTTGCCGGATACGCAATGCCGGTTCAGTATTCCTCAATTATTGCCGAACACAAAGCTGTTCGTAATTCCGTAGGAATTTTTGATGTTTCTCATATGGGCGAGTTTTTTGTAAAAGGGGAAAAGGCTTTGGATTTTGTTCAAAGCGTTACCGTTAATAATGCCGCCAAACTTGAACCGGGAAAAGTTCAGTATTCCTGTATGTGTTACGAAGACGGCGGAATAGTTGATGATCTGCTTGTTTATAAAATGGCGGATAACGAATATATGCTTGTTGTAAACGCTTCCAACATTGAAAAAGATTTTGAATGGCTCGAAAAAAATAATTCGTTCGAAGTTGAGCTTACAAACAGAAGCGATGAATATTCTCTTCTCGCGGTTCAGGGACCGAATTCACAAAAAGTTTTGCAGAAAGTCTGCAATAAAAATTTGGACGATCTTGAGTTTTATACTTTTATGATTGCAGAATGCGCCGGAAAAGAAATGGTCGTTAGCAGAACAGGTTATACGGGCGAACTCGGATTTGAATTATATTTTACGGGGAACGAAGAAGAAGCCGAAAAAGTATGGAACGAAATTATAAAAGCCGGCGAAGAATTCGATATTGAGCCTGCCGGTTTGGGATCTCGCGATTCTCTTCGTTTGGAAAAAGGTTATTGTTTGTATGGCAATGATATTGATAAAACTACAAATCCTTTGGAAGCAAATTTAGGATGGATTACAAAATTGAAAAAGGGAGATTTCATTGGAAGAGATGCACTCCTCAAAGTAAAGGAAGACGGTTTAAAAAGAAAACTTGTTCCGATGATAAGTGAAGAAAAGGCATTTCCGCGCCATGGATACGAAATTAAAGCGGACGATAAAGTTGTTGGCTACATTACCAGCGGAACAATTTCTCCGATATTGGAAAAACCGATCGCCCTTGGTTATCTTGATCTCGAATACGCCGAATCGGGAAAAGAAGTAAAATTTCTCATTCGGAATAAAGAGATTAACGCTACAGTCACTAAATTACCATTTGTCGAGTCATAATGAAAATACACGTTTTACTTTCACCGCTAAATGTTGATGAGCTTTATTTTAAAGATAAAACTACCGTGGTTATTGATGTTTTACGCGCCACGACAACAATTGTAACCGCTTTGAATAACGGCGCAAGAGAAGTTATTCCGGTAAACTCAGTCGAGTTCGCGATGAAAGTTTCCAACAATGCTTTCGGCGGCCAAACGCTTCTCGGCGGCGAACGCAACACAAAAAAAATTGATGGATTTACTTTCGGCAACTCCCCGTTGGAATACAAAGAAGAAGCGGTAAAAGGAAAATCAATCATCCTTTTCACGACCAATGGTTCCAAAGCAGTTGTAAAAGCAAAATTTTCCGAAAATTTATTCATGTGCAGTTTCAACAATTTGAACGCGGTTGCCGATCATCTTGTAAAACTTGGCAAGGACGTTGAGATTTTATGCTCGGCTTACAACGGAATGTTCTGTATTGAAGATACCGTCTGTGCCGGAAAACTACTGGAGCTTATAGGCGAAAAAGTTGAAGAACTTGAAGTTACCGACGCCGCAAAAGCTAGTGTTGTCCTCGCGGATAAATACGGAAAGGATGTTTACGATGTTTTATACAATTGCGAACACGGCAGTAAACTGAGAGAAAATGGATTTGAAGACGATATTGAATATTGCGCTCAATTAAATAATATTGACTCGATTCCGGCGATGAAAGCCGGAGTAGTTAAATTGATAAACTCTGCCGCTAATGTTAAGAAAGATAATGATAACGGAAAGAATTAGAAATGGCGGTAAAAAAGAAGAAAAAAGCCGTACAGGACGGCGGTAATTATTTTGTAATTTCAGTAGAAAAAAAGAAAAAAATACTCGGTTTTTTTCTAATAATCCTTTCACTTCTTTCCGCTCTAAGCATACTTTCATTTTCCCGTTACGATAAAGCCATACTTACGCTCGAATATGAGGACCTTGTAAAAGTTTTTTCCACCGATCCGGCGTTTGCGCATAAAGTAAATGATACACAAAACTGGCTCGGCATCTTCGGCTCGTACGTTTCCGATTTTCTGATTAATTCCACCATCGGTTATTTCTCGCTAATTTTTTCTGTCATCTTATTCCTTTGGGGATATACGATCATTCGAAATTCTCCTTACAAAATTTCATTTCATATTTCTAATCTACTTCTTGCGGCGGGAATTTTATTCGCTTCATTTTTTGGATTATTGCGATTTGAACATATTTCGTTTTACGATAATGTGGAGATGTCCGGAGCGGTAGGTTATATTTTCGGTGCGGCAATCGGAAGACTGATCGGTGAAATCGGGGGAATTATTCTCTTCTTCTTTTTAATTGTCGTAGTTCTTATCATTGCTTTCGATATTAAAATTGAACAGATATTTTCATTTTTCAAAAAATGGTGGTTAGACGCTTTCTCGGAAAAAGAGGAAGCAATCCAAATAAAAAAAGAAAAGGAAGACGTACAGGAAGATAATATTTCAAAGATCAAAAAATTAAGAGTTGTTAAGAAGAAGAGCAAAACTCCGGAAGCGGAAACACCGGCAGAAGAAGAAACCGTTCCGCACAAAACAACAATTAGTATCGTTCAGCGCGATGAACAGGAAAAAATTATTGAACCGGAACTTGACGAAGATATTAGAGAAGATAAAGGTAAAGAACGGATAGAAGAAGACGAGAATGAGATTGACTGGCTGAAGGAAAAAGATCTGCCGGAGCAATGGGAAGAAGATATTAAATTCAATCCGCCGAGGATCAATCTTTTAAATATGCCGTCCGAGGAAGATGTCAAAATTCCGGAAGGAGAATTAAAAAAGAACGCTGAACTGCTGAAAGAAAAACTTGCGCTGTTCGATATCGAAATAAAAAATATTTCCGTAACCCCCGGGCCCGTTGTAACTTTATATGAAATTGTCCCGGCGCCGGGCGTAAAAATTTCCAGGATTGTAAATCTCCAGGATGATATAGCATTGGCGCTTGCCGCAAGAGGAATTAGAATAATCGCGCCGATACCTGGTAAGAGTGCCATCGGAGTTGAAATTCCGAATAAAGAAGCGATACTTGTAGCGGCGAGAAGTGTAATTTCGAAAATAAAAGATTCCAAAGCCGATCTTCCGCTGGCTCTGGGTAAAACTATTAGCGGCGATGTTTACATTACCGATTTATCCAAAATGCCTCATCTTCTTGTAGCAGGTTCAACCGGATCGGGAAAGAGTGTTGGTATAAATATGATGATCAACTCGCTTCTTTTTTCCAAGCATCCTTCTGAAATTAAATTTGTTATTGTCGATCCGAAAAAAATTGAGCTTTCCTTCTACAAATATTTAAACAAACATTATCTTGCGGTTTCACCCGATCTTTCGGAAGAAATAATTACCGATCCGCAAAATGCTTTAATAATATTGCGCTCAGTAGAAATTGAAATGGACAAGCGGTACGATAAGCTGGCAAAAGCCGGCGTAAGAAATATTGTAGATTACAATAACAAAATTGCCGATTCAACAAGACGTCCGAAAGACACCGAAAAAATGAAACATTTCAAACTGCCGTATCTTGTTGTTGTAATTGACGAGCTCGCTGATTTGATGATGACTTCCGGAAAAGAAGTAGAGGAGCCGATAGCGAGACTTGCACAGTTGGCGCGCGCAGTCGGAATTCATCTTATCATCGCAACTCAGCGGCCTTCGGTAAATGTTATTACGGGAGTTATTAAGGCGAACTTCAGCGCGAGAATAGCTTATCAGGTTGCGAGCAAGATCGACTCAAGAACTATTTTGGATATGAACGGAGCCGAACAGTTACTTGGAAAAGGAGATATGCTTTTTCTTCCCGGCGGCGAACCGAAGCCGATAAGAATACAGAACGCTTTTATCTCGACGGAAGAAGTTGAGGAAATTACAAAATTCATTTATGTGCAAAAAGGATATTCTAAGCGATATATGCTGCCGTCGCTAGTAGAAAAACAAACCGGAGTAGGAAATCTTGACGATCTCGATCCGATGTTTCACGAAGCTGCAAGCGTAATAGTAAAACATCAGCAGGGTTCGGTTTCGCTGCTTCAGCGTAAATTGAAATTGGGATATTCGAGAGCTGCCCGGATAGTGGATCAGCTTGAGGAAGCAGGAATTGTAGGTCCGCCTTCCGGAAGCAAACCGCGCGATGTTAAGGTGGAAGACGAAGAAGAATTGCAAACAGTTTTGAGATCATTATGATAAAAATATTTTTATTGTTAGCGCCGTTTTTATTCGGCATTCTCCAGAGTGAAGATAAAATAATAGAAAATTTACAAAATAAATTCGAATCAGTTCAAAATCTGGAAGCCGGCTTTCGGCAATTGTCAACTTCCAGTTTGGACGACGGTAAAGTTAACGTAGAAGGGAAATTCTTCTATAAAAAGAAAGATAAATACAGAATAGAGTTGGAAGATCAAGTGATAGTTTCCGACGGAAAGAAAGTCTGGAACTATAATAAAAATCTTAACAGGGTTGTGGTCAATACAACGTCAAACGATCCTTCCTCGCTTTCTCTTGACAAATTTATATTTGAATATCCCGAAAAGAGCAGAATCGAAATTCTCCAGAATAATGAAGATGCTAAAATTATTAAAATTATTCCGGAAGATTATGAACTTAACTTCTCCTACGCCAAATTGTGGATTGATGAAAAAAATCTGATTAAAAGGATAGAAGTTGCTGACGCCGGCGGTTCAAAATTTGTCTTCGAATTTTTGGATATAACTCTCAACACAAAAGTTGATGACTCGATGTTTAATTTGAATATTCCCGAAGGGACGAAAGTAATTGACCTCAGATAAAAGTATTTTTCAAAAAATAAAAAAATATATCGGATACTTTCTGCCGTTCATTCTTACGGTGGTTTTTCTATATCTCGCCTTCAGGAATGTAAATTTGGGCGAGACGCTGCACCTGATCTCGAATATATCGATTTTCTATCTCGCGCTGTTCCTGATCGTATTTATGCTTTCTCATTATATTCGCGCGCTTCGTTGGAAATATATTCTTAATTCTGTAAAAGAAGATACTTCCATGTTAAATTTTTTCGGCGCAACGATGATTGGTTACGGAGTTAACAGCGTTGTTCCCCGATTGGGAGAACTTTACAGGGCAATGTTTTTGGGAAGATGGGAAGGAATTTCACGTACTTCTATTTTCGGGACTGTGATTGTAGAAAGGGTTGTAGATATATTATCTCTTCTTATTTCCGTTTTAATAAGCGTGATGATATTCCCGGGCAATCTTTATGAAAAGCTGCCTTGGTTGGAATCGGCAATTGTGATAGCGGCGGCGGTAATATTGAGTATAATTTTATTCATCATATTACTGATAAAATTAAAACAAAATTTTTACGATAAAATTTTAAAAATTGCCGGAAAAATTTCTCACACTCTCGCCGAAAAACTGGCGAATATTTTTACTACGCTTATCGACGGGTTTGCGAGTTTGAAAGGGACCAAAAATTATGTGATGACAATTGTACTTACAATTATCATGATGATCGTTTACGGCTATAATTCCTATCTGGGATTTTATCTTTTGGAAATGAATGAACTACATACCGTTACTTACGGAACGGCCTGGATCTTAATGACGATAAGCGCGTTTGGAATTATTATCCCTACTCCGGGAGGAACCGGCTCTTACCATTTGATCGTGATCTCGGTTCTCGTTAGTATCTTCGGTTTTAATAAAGAAGTCAGTTCTGCTTACGCATTAGTAACGCATCTTATCTCTTATTTGGTTTTTATTTCCTCAACTCTTTTCTTTGTATACTACATCAACAAAAAAAGAGAACGCAAAGGAGAGGTGAGCGAAAATTTCTTAAGTGTTTTTAGAAAGAGAGAGTCGTGAAAAAATATATCATCATAACAATAATTTTTTGCAGCGGTTCTATTTTAGCGCAGATCGATATTTCTGCAGGAATGGGAATAAATTTTTTTTCTTCTTCTTCCTTAAAAGATTATATTAATTACAATTATAATTTTGACGGAAACGAATTAGGTTCGGTCAACACATCGGTGGAATTTTTCGGCGAAGCGGATTATTCAGTTTCTGAAAATTATCAGGTAGGGATTGAATACGCTTATATGCTTTATTCCTATAACACCAACGCACTTTATTTTAATTACGAGCTATCGACAGTTATGCATAAACCTTCGCTGATTATGTATAGAGTTTTTGGCGGCGAGGGATACAAACTAAAACTTGGCGCCGGAGTCGGTCCGCGTTTTGCGGTTTGGGAAGAATCGATTTTCAAAACGAACGAATATACTGCTTCCGGCATTGGATTTCTCCTTAAAGCTCAGGGGCACACTTTGCTTAGCGATAATGTGTATGCAAATATCGGCGTCGATCTTCGTTACGATATGCCGGGAAAATTTGACGAAAGTGAAAATAACAGATTTATCTCGGAGACGGATTTTAACTCAATAATTTTTGGAATTAAATTGGGAATATCTTACTTCTTCTAATTATGACTATTTTTGAAGCAATTTTACTTGGTATTATTCAGGGACTTACAGAATTTTTGCCGATCAGCAGCACGGGTCATCTTACAATTGCGGGCAAGTTTCTCGGTCTGGTTTCCGAAGAAAGTCCGGAACAATGGACGGCTTTTATCGCTGTTATTCAAATTGGAACTCTGCTTTCTGTGCTTACTTATTTTTGGAAAGATCTCCTGCGGATCTCAACCGGATTTATAAATGAAAACCTCCTTTCGAGGAAGAAATTCCGTAATCAATCTTTCGATTCACGGATGGGCTGGTATATAATAATCGGGTCGCTCCCCGTTATTTTCATCGGATTATTTTTCAAAGATTTTATCGAAGGCGCGTTCACAAAAAATTTATACGTGATTGCCTCAAGTTTAATTGTTCTCGGAATTATTCTCGGCGTTGCGGAAAAAGTAGGGAAGTTCAATAGGACGATTACCGATATAAAGATTAAAGATACACTGATAATAGGACTCGGACAAGCGATGGCATTGATTCCGGGTTCTTCACGATCAGGAACCACAATAACCGCAGGTTTATTTCTCGGATTAAAAAGGGAAACCGCTGCGCGCTATTCTTTCCTTTTGGGTATTCCGGCAATTTTAGGAAGCGGTCTGTTCGAATTATATACGTCTTTTCCCAATCTTTCCAACGACGATCTTTTAAATTTGGTTATTGCTACAATTATGTCAGCAATAAGCGGTTATCTTACAATAAAATTTCTGCTTTATTTCCTTAAAACAAGGACTACTTTAATCTTTATTATTTACAGGATTTTACTTGGACTTGCTATTTTTATTTTAATAGGTCTAAATATATTAACTCCATAAGAGGAAGAAATGAAAAAAATACTATTTTTATTTTTAGCGGCCTTAATTTTCGGCTGCAACGATTCTAAAATTGAAGAAAAACAGGAGACGGAAATGGAAGCAAACGAAACGAACAAAACAGAAACTATAATTGCAACAATTCAAACGAATTTAGGTACGTTTAAAGCGGAATTATATAAAGATAAAGCGCCGAAGACAGTAGATAATTTCGTCGGCCTTGCCGAAAAGGGATTTTATGACGGCGTAACATTCCACAGGGTTATAGATGGATTTATGATTCAGGGCGGCGATCCGACAGGAACCGGCTCGGGCGGTGAAAGTATATACGGCGGAAATTTTGAAGATGAATTTCACCCCGATTTACGCCATGATACCGCTGGAATATTATCCATGGCAAATGCCGGACCGAACACAAACACCAGCCAATTTTTTATTACCTTAGCGGCAACTCCTCATTTAGACGACAGACATTCTGTCTTTGGAAAAGTTATTGAAGGAATGGAAGTAGTGCGTAAAATCGGAAAAACACCTACAACTACTTCCGATAAACCGGTTGAAGATGTTGTGATGGAAAAAGTAACTATCGAAAAATAAATTATGGCATATTCCGGCAATAGAATTAAAGTCAATTCTATTCAGCAAATAAAAAAGCATTTAAAGAATTTATTACCGGTAATTTTCATATTCGGCGAAGACACTTATGCAATTGAAGATACGCTTAAACTGATTCAGAAGAGCGCCGAAATTAAAATAGATTCCGATTTCGATAAAGAAATAATTACGGCTGAGAAGAACCATAACCTGGCCCAGATTTTGGATATAGCTTCTGCTTTCCCTTTCGGCGCGGGGAAAAAATTTATTGCAGTAAAAAATTTTGAAAGAGTAAATGATAAAAAAACTCTTAAAAATTATCTTGATGATCCGCCGGAGTTTACCTTTTTAGTTTTGATTAACTACGGAAAAATTTCCGATCTCGGCAAAGAACCATACAAAACTCTCGTAAGCAAAAATTACATCTTCGAAGCGAGAGAATTAAAAGGCGCCGATCTGATCGATTGGATAAAAGAAGAAGCATTGGCAAAGCAAATGAAGCTCTCTTCAGAAAATGCAAATCTTCTTGTGGATATTGTAGGTCCCGAAAAATCTCTTCTGGAAATGCAGCTGGAAAAATTCCGCAACTATTTTGAAAGCGGAAAAGAAATAACAGGCGCTGAAATTGAAAAATTTACTGCTTCTACAAAAGAATATTCAATCTTCGATCTTCAAAACGCTCTTTCCGAAAACGATAAACCACGTTCTCTTAAAATTGCTTATAATTTGTTAAGCAGCGGACAGGAAATGCCTTTTATTGTGGCGATGTTAACAAGATATGTCACAACCTTAGCTCAGATAAACGAGCTGAACCGGCAGAAACTTGGCGATAATGAAGCAGCAAAAAAAGCCGGTGTATCTTACTATTATTATAAGAACTGTAATAAACCCGGTTTTTTCAGAAATCATAATAAATTAGTAAAGGCGGCAAGAGTTTTGTATAAAGCTGATCTTCAGATTAAAACCACTTCTGCCGATCAAAAAACTCTCGCGGCAATGCTCGTTTCCGAATTACTCAGCTAAAAATGAATATATTTTGTTTTTTTTCAATAAATTTGCAGTAATACTTAAAAATGCTTAAAATAATTGAAACCTTTTCAAAAATTAAAGAGTATAAAAACCATTGAATAAGAAATTAAGAGATCTTACTGACGAGGAACTGATTAAGGAATTCCAGGATAATGATACTCTGGAAGCTTATGAACTTTTGGTTAAGCGTTATAAAGATCCTTTAATAAATTTTGTTTATAGATTTGTTGGCGACAGAGATGTCTGCACGGACATTGTTCAGGATACGATGATAAGGTTTTATCTTAATAAAGACTCCTATAAATCTTTCGCAAAGTTTTCCACCTGGATTTACACCATTGCGGGCAATCTGGCAAAAAATGAACTGAAACGGAGAAAACGAAGGACAATATTTTCGTTAGATAATACCGACGACGATAAAAGTTTTCAAATTGAAGACGATGCTTTTGTTACTCCCGATGTTTCGGCCGACGCTGTTTTAAAAAATGCGATCATCCAGAAAGCGCTCCTTAAAGTGAAGCCCGTTTACAGGGAAGTTGTTGTGTTGAGAGATGTTGAAGGATTTTCTTACGAAGAAATTGCGGAAATAACAGGATTGTCTATCGGAACGGTAAAATCGAGAATTAACCGGGGAAGAAGTCAATTACAAAAATTATTAAAAAATATATATAAAGAGTAAAATGAGTAAGATATGGGAAAACTTTACAATAACGATGAAAATGAATTTAGTGATCTTGTAAAAACCTTACAAGATCTTCCGCGGCTTAAAGCGCCGGATAATTTTGAATATAATCTTCTAACGAAGATTAAGAATAAAAGTTTTGAAACCGCGGTATCACCCAAACGTAAAGTTTTTGCAGGCTGGAAGTTAATTCCTGCAACCGCATTAGTTTTTTCTGTTGTAATTCTATTTTTTGTTTTAATTGGCGATAATGTTGAGACAGAAAATCCGTTCCTGGAAGATCCCAGACCGCGCGAGAACGTAATACCTGTAGCCAACGATGCAACGATAGCCGGACAACTAAACGAACAGGAACAAAATAAATCTGAGAATGCTCAATCGGCTGATTACGAAAAGGAATTATCCGCGCAGCCGGAAAATAGCTTAGTTAACGCAGGCGATAAAGTTTATCCCTTCAGTAAAAACAATAATGTAGAGATCGACAAATTTTTGAACGGAGAGAAACTACCGAGATCGGAAGTTAGAAGCCCGGTTTTAGTAGGTAATAGTAAATTCAACGGTTTTTGGATTAGGGATAGATCGAATCGGCGCGAAGTGCAGGAGATGAAAGCTAAGTTCGATTCGGTAATGAAATCAACAAAAAATGTAGATACTAAAAAAACAAATCAGAATAAATAATTTATTTGAGATTTGATACGAATTTAATTAAATTATTGTTCTGAATTTTTTTGCAAGAAGGTGAGAATATGAAAAACAACATCCATCCAAATTATAAAAATTGTACCGTAAGTTGTGTTTGCGGAAATACGTTTACAACAAGGTCAACAGTCGACCAGATAAAACTTGAAATCTGTTCGGAATGTCATCCATTTTTTACCGGTAAACAGAAACTTCTGGATTCAACAGGTAGAGTTGAAAGATTTAATAAGAAATACGGATTGAAGAAAGCTCAAAGCTAACTTCTGAAATATTTTTTTAAAAGCCGCTTAATTTATTTTGAGCGGCTTTTTTTTTGTAGACGCGGACTTCATACTCAGCGTATTAACAAGAGACGGAGTTATTTTTGATTAGTTATCTAATCAACGAATGGAATCGATCAATCAAATATTTTGCAGTTCCGTTAAATAGGGTCTTTACATAATCAGCCTTCAAGCAAAAATCTAAAAATTTTATTATTTTATTAACTCCTATCACTTAGAAAAAGTTTATATGAAGAATGAAACAAACAACGCCGTCTACAAAAATTTAAATTTGTACGAAGGCGTACGTGGGCTTGCCGTAAAAATACTGAACAGGATTGACCGAACCGATGCTTATATGGATAAGTTGCTTGAGATTGAAATTAAAAATTCAGAACTTCAGGGGGCTGATAAAGCTCTTCTATTCGAAATAGTTCACGGTGTAATCAGATGGCTGGGAAGAATAGACTGGATTTTGAACGGCTTTTATAAAGGACAGTTTTCCAAATGTATTCCCAACGTGAAAAATGCAATGCGGGTTGCGCTTTATCAAATTTTATGGCTGGATAAAATTCCCGATTACGCGGCAGTTAACGAAGCCGTAAATTTTGTAAAAAAACTGCAAGGACAAAAACCCGCAGACCTTACTAATGCGGTTTTGCGTAATATAATAAGAAGTAAGAATGGAATTAGATATGCTAATCCTGATGAGGATTTGATAACTTACCTAAGCGCGTATTATTCGCATCCGGTTTGGCTTGTAAAAAGATGGGTTAACCGCTTCGGAAGAGAGTTTACCGAGCACCTTATGATAGCTAATAACAATAAACCGGTTCTTACGTTGAGAGTGAATCATATTAAAACCAACAAAGGGGAATTGCAGGGACTTTTAGATAAGGTGAATCTAAAATATAATCCTATACTTCATCTGGAAAATTTTATAACTCTGGACAATTTAACAAATATTGCCGATTGGGAATATTTTGGAAAAGGTTATTTTGCTATCCAAGACGAAAGTACAGGATTCTCGACCAGATTATTAGACGCGAAACCGGGAATGCGTGTTTTAGATATGTGCGCGGCTCCGGGTGGAAAAACAGCAGACCTCGCGGACATAATGAATAACGAGGGAGAAATTGTAGCTATAGACCGTTACGACGCCCGGATGCAAATTCTTAAAAATAATTTAGACCGACTTGGAGTGAGCAATGTAATACCAGTTGTTGAAAATGCAAACGACTATAGCGACGATGAAGGATTTGATAAAATTTTACTCGACGCGCCTTGCTCAGGTTTGGGCACTCTTACTAAAAAACCGGATATCAAATGGAAAAAGGAAATTATTGATCTTCATAAAATTACTAAGGTGCAGTCCGAACTTTTGAAAAAAGCGGGTTCATTATTAAAAGTTGGCGGGCATATTGTCTATAGCACTTGTACCATTGAGCCAGACGAAAATTATGAGATAGTGAAAGAGTTTTTATTCTCGAATCCGAATTTTAAATTAGTAAGCGCGAAAGATAATTTTGAAGAAAAATTTATTGATACTAATGGATGCGTCCAGACTTATCCACATATACACAAGATAGACGGCGCTTTTGCCGCTAAAATTGAACGAATTTATTGATTAAATTTACGAACTATGCAAACGAACGAATCATTACTAGTTTTTTCGGCTGAACTAAAAAGCGCCAGGGAAGCAAAAGATATTTCGCTGCAGGAAATATCGAGCAAAACAAAGATCGATATGAAATTCCTAAAGGCTATTGAAGTTGGGGATTTTGATGTTCTGCCGGATGTTTATCTGAAAGCCTTTCTTAAAGAATATGCCAAAAATGTGGATCTTGACCCAAACCAAATCATACAAAAATATGATCGCGCGAAAATGGGGAAATATTCCAAAGATGACGAAGAAACCGCAGCGATTGGGGAGGAAGCTGCTAAAGAAGAAACTGCTCCGCGGCGTAAATTCGGAGCGTCCAATAATCCTCCGATAATAGTGCCGGAAATTGAAGAGATGCGCTCCGGTTCTTCACGAAATTATCTTCCGATTATAGCAATCGTTGTAATTATTATATTTCTTTTGTCGTTAATATATATCTTTTTTGTCAAAGACCGTTCGAGTGCGATAATTAAGGACGACTCAGCCGGGCAATCTTTTTATGAAGAAGTTTTTGAGGTGGAAGAACCCGCAGCATTTACAAGTTCATCCGACAGCATTAACGTTAAGATAGTAGCGGAAAAAAATTCCTCGTACCGCGCAATTTTGGACGGACGAAACGCTACTGAATTTAATTTGCAGGAAGGGAATACAAAGACGCTGCGCGCAAGGGAAAAAGTGGTCTTGGTCCTGAATAATTCGGGCGCGGCAATACTATATCTAAATGGAAGTAAAGTTGATTTTTCCCCAATTGATAATCAGGTAAAACGACTGGAAATTACCGCAGCAGGTATTAAACAGATTACGGATAAAGAAATTTCTGCAAATGAATAAAGCGCTTGAGAAAATTGAGAATTTACGGGCAGAGATCAGGAAACACGAATATCAGTATTATGTGGCTGCTGAACCGATAATTTCTGATTTTGAATACGACCAATTACTTAAAGAATTGGAAAAACTAGAATCAGAATTTCCCGATCTAATTACTCCGGATTCACCCACGCAGAGAGTCGGTTCCGATCTTACAAAAGAATTTAAATCCGTTACGCATCCGGTTCCGATGCTTAGTCTTTCCAACACTTACAACGAAAAGGAGCTTTTAGATTTTGACAGGCGCGTGCGCGAAAGTTTATCGGAAAACGCCAAAATTAAATATACAGCGGAATTAAAAATGGACGGCGTTTCAATAAGTCTTAATTATAAAAACGGATTATTAGAAACAGCCGCAACACGCGGCGACGGAACTACAGGTGAAGAAGTGACGGCGAATGTAAAAACCATCCGTTCGGTTCCGTTGAGAATTCATAAACTTAAATCGAATTATGATTTAGAGAACATTATTGTCCGCGGTGAAATTTATATGGAAGTTGAAGCTTTCGCGAAGCTGAATAAAGGCCGCGAAGAGAAGGGTGAAAAAACTTTCGCTAATCCAAGAAACTCTACTGCGGGAACAATCAAACTTCAGGATCCGTCGATGGTCGCAAAAAGACCGTTAGATATATTTGTTTACTATTTAGCAAATGAAAAAGATGAGTTTTATTCTCAATCGGAAAACCTGGAACTGCTGAGTGATATGGGATTCCGTATAAATAAAAATTATCAATTATGCGAAGATATAAATTCGGTACTGCAGTTCTGTAATGAATGGGAAATTAAAAGAGAAACTCTTCCTTATGAAATTGACGGCGTTGTTGTTAAAGTAAATTCGATCGTGCAGCAGAATGAATTGGGAAGCATCGCAAAGTCACCGCGTTGGGCAGTTGCTTACAAATTTAAAGCTAAGCAAACTAAAACCGTCTTGAAGGAAATAAATTGGCAAGTGGGCAGAGTAGGCACTGTAACTCCGGTAGCGGAATTTGAGCCGGTATTTTTAGCCGGATCCACAATAAGCCGGGCAACACTCCATAACATCGATGAAATAAGACGGAAAGATATTCGTGAAAAAGATACAGTTATTATTGAAAAAGGAGGCGATGTAATTCCTAAAGTAATCTCTGTATTGATGGAAGCCAGACCGACGGATTCAAAAAAAGTTGAACCTCCCGAAGATTGTCCGGTTTGCGGATCATCATTATTTAAACCTGAAGATGAAGTTGCACTATACTGTGAGAACAATTTGTGTCCCGCTCAGGTAAAGGGTAGAATTGCTCATTTCGCTTCCAGGGGCGCAATGGATATAGAAGGATTGGGCGAATCTTTGATAGATCAATTTGTTGAGAAAGGATTTCTGCATTCGGCATCTGACATTTACGAACTTAAAAACCGAAGGGAAGAATTAATTGCGATTGAAAGATTGGGAGAGAAAAGCGTCAATAATCTCCTTACCGCGATTGAAAACAGCAAAGAAAAACCTTTTTCCAAAGTATTGTACGCAATAGGTATCCGCTATGTTGGTTCGGGAGCGGCGCAAAAACTCGCTGCTAATTTTCATTCCATCGATGCGATAATGAATGCCGATTCTGAAGAAATTGAAGCTGTTCCGGATATAGGACCAAGCGTAAGTGCGAGTTTAAAAAATTTCTTCGGGAAAAAAGAAAATTTAGAAATTATTGACAATTTGCGTAAATATAACGTAAATTTAAAATCGAACTCACAAAAAAGGTTAAACGAAAAAATAGCGAATAAATCATTTGTATTTACCGGTTCTTTATCGGGGTTAAGTAGAGAAGAAGCTAAGGATTATGTGATTAACGGCGGAGGCAAAGTAATTTCGAGCGTAAGCGGAAAAACAGATTTTGTAGTTTCGGGCGCCAATCCGGGGTCGAAACTTGATAAAGCGGAAAAATTAAAAATTCCAATTTTAAGCGAAGAAGAATTTCTGAAGCTGGTTAAAGAATGAATGAATCTGAAAACTTAGAATCTCAAAAAAGTATCATCTCCAATATCAAAGCAAATTTGGAGCAGTTGGATAAGAATATGAATTATTCTTACAAACTGCTTAAGTTTAAATTTGCGTCTTATTTGGCTCAGAGGAAATATCTTAAGGCACAGCCGGAACAGATTCACTTCAACGGGATAATGAACAACACAAACTTTTTGGTTTTGATGCCCGAGAATGATGTTGATTTTATAAACAGCTTCGATCTTCCTAAGTTTTTAAGTATTCACAAAAAAAATGTAACTGTAGTTGTAGCTGAATATAAATTCAGCTCGCTTGTTGGAAGGCAAAATTACAAAGTTCATACTTTCGGGTTAACCGAAGTGACGCGCCTAAGTCTTCCAACAGATTCGCTCATCCAAAAAATTGACGATATGGCTTATGATGTGGTGATTGATATGAACCGGACTGTAAATATATTTTTCAGCGCTCTTGCCAATGCCGTGAAATCCAAAATAAAAGTAGGATTTAAGAAGGAAGATTCAGATAAATTTTATAATTTTCAGATTGTAAATAATACAGTTTCACCCGAAGTTTCTTATAAAAACATGATCGGCTCGATTCAGATGTTCTAATATAATTTTAACAAAGAGCAGAAACATTATGGACAACAATTTCAATTTTGAATTAAAAAAAGTTAACAACATTGCGATATTTAAACTTAACGAAAAACGGTTCGATGCATCGATTGCCGGATTAGTGAAAGGGGAATTTACGATTCTTCTTCAGGCCGAAGAGATTCATAAATTAATTCTTGATCTTTCCGAAGTTGAATATTGTGATAGTTCAGGATTAAGCGCCATACTTTTAGGATTCAGAATTATACAGACCAATGAAGGTCATATAAGAATTGCCTCACCTCAAAAGAGTGTTAGAACTCTAATAGAAATATCTCAACTCGATAGGATTCTCCCTATTTGCCTCACGGTTCAGGAGGCAATACAGGACCTTGAAAAACTATAGGAAATTATTTTGGATCGCACAATTGATTATGTAATTATTGCCGCGTATTTAATCGGCGTGGCAGTGTTTGGCATTCTCTCGGGCGGCAAACAGAAATCTGTTAAAGATTATTTCTTAGGCTCGAAAACAGTTCCCTGGTGGGCTATAACTTTTTCGATAGTAGCCGCCGAAACAAGTACGCTTACTTTCATATCCATTCCAGGGTTAGCTTATCTAACCGATCTGCATTTTCTTCAGGTTACTTTTGGATATCTCATAGGAAGAATTGTAGTAGCCGTTTATTTTCTGCCGGCTTATTATAAAGGGGAATTGAGCACGGCTTACGCATTTCTTGAAAACCGTTTTGGAAGAAGTACGCGTTCATATGCATCCGTGGTGTTTCTTTTTACAAGAACAGCTGCGGATGGAGTAAGATTATTCGCAACCGCAATTCCGCTTAAGCTTATGCTCGATATAAATTATCCTACAGCAATAATAATTATTGCTATCGTAAGTTTAGTTTATACTTACACCGGCGGAGTAAAAGGCGTTATCTGGGTAGATGTTATACAGATGTTTATTTACTTGGGCGGAGCGATAATTGCAGGATATTTTCTTCTTGAACTATTGCCGCAAGGATGGGCTTCGGTTGTTAACGCTTCTTTAGCCAATAACAAACTCGACGTTATCAACTTAGGTTTTAATTTGGATTTAGCGGGATTCTTCAGCGAACCTTACACGCTGCTCGGCGGTATTCTCGGCGGAGCTTTTCTATCCATGGCTTCGCACGGAACCGATCAGCTTATAGTTCAGCGTCTGCTCGCCGCGGGAAAGTTACGCTCAAGTCAGAAAGCGATCATCGGAAGCGGAATCATCGTAATCATACAATTTGCAATTTTTCTTTTAGTCGGATTAGGACTCTACGCATTTTACGGATCACTGGATATAAAATCGGACGAAATATTTGTGAAATTTATTCTTGAAGAATTGCCGGTGGGAGTTACCGGAATTATAATTGCCGGTCTCTTTGCCGCTGCGATGTCTACAATTGCGGGATCAATAAGTTCACTTTCTTCTTCTACGATGCTGGACCTTTACAGACCATATGCCGAGAAGAAAAAGGTATCCGATAAGAAAGAATTACACATTTCCCGTTTATTTACAGTAATGTGGGCGGTTCTCTTAATTATTGCCGCAATCCTTTTTAAAGAATCCTCGCAGGCAGTTGTTGAACTAGCTTTGAGTATTGCTTCATTTACATACGGCGGTTTATTGGGAACTTTTATTTTAGGATTGATAAATAAGAAAGCTGGCGAGAAAGAAGCCTTAATCGGATTTTCTTTCGGAATTATTGTAATGATTTTTGTGATCCTTTTAAATATTGTGGCTTGGACCTGGTTTACTCTTGTAGGAGTAATAGCTACGGTTGCGATGGGGTCAATCCTCACATTTTTTTCAAAAAAATAAGTATTGCCGGAGATTAAATGTTTGGTTTAAATACGATAGACTGGATGGTAATCGGAGTTTATTTCCTCGTGATATTCAGCATTGCTTTTTATTATTACAAAAGAGCTGGACAGGATACGGAACAGTTTTTTCTTTCGGGAAGAAATATGCCCTGGTGGTTAGCCGGAACTGCGATGGTTGCAACTACTTTTGCCGCCGATACACCGCTTGCCGTAACGGAACTCGTTGCTAAAAACGGAATAGCGGGAAACTGGCTTTGGTGGAATCTCGCTATCGGAAGTATGCTTACAGTTTTCTTTTTCGCTAAGCTTTGGCGTCGTGCGGGTATTGTTACGGATGTTGAATTTGTGGAATTAAGATATTCAGGCAAAGCGGCTGCTGTTCTAAGAGGATTTCGTGCTTTATATCTCGGCCTTTTTATGAACACTATCGTTCTAGGTTGGGTTAATAAAGCTATGGAAAAGATATTCGAAGTAACTATTCCAGGAATTGACGCCTTCACGCTTATCATCATAAGTATGGTTATTATTGCAATTTACGCGTCCGCTTCGGGATTGCTCGGAACGGCCCGGATAGATGCGCTGCAATTTGTTATAGCCATGGCCGGAACGATTATCCTTGCGGTCATTGTAGTTAATATTCCAAAAGTCGGCGGAGTTGACGGAATTCAAGATAAATTAGCCGGATGGATTTTTGAATTTACTCCGGAGGTTGGTAAATCCACAATTAATCCTATTCTGGGTGGAACGCTTGCAATAACTGTAGGCGCTTTTATCGCTCATATCGGTCTTCAATGGTGGTCCTCCTGGTATCCGGGAGCTGATCCCGGCGGCGGCGGATATATAGCCCAGCGCATGATGTCCGCGAAAAATGAAGCTCATTCACTTTTTGCAACTTTGTGGTTTACAATTGCTCATTATTGTCTGCGTCCCTGGCCCTGGATTCTTGTTGCATTAGGCGCTTTAGTTTTGCTTCCACGGCTCGATCCATCCGTACTTCAGGATCCGAATGTAGTTGCCGAGTATAGCCAGGCATTTGAAGTTTACAGCGAAGCACAAGCCGCCGGGAATGATTACGAGCTTTTTGCCACCGACGCAAATGTCATCAGCAAAGCGCGCGAGTTTGAAAATCCCGAGTTTTACGAAGCGTACGAAAATACTGTCGATCCGGGGAAAATGTATCCTAAATTAATGGTTAGATATCTTCCAACAGGAGTGCTGGGATTAATGATTGCTGTTTTTCTAGCAGCTTATATGTCCACAATCGCTTCGCAGTTAAATTGGGGTACATCTTATATCATAAACGATTTTTACAGACGTTTTATTAAAAGGGAAGCATCGGAAAAACATTATGTTCTGGTCTCACGTATCTCTATAATTTTGATGATGATTGTCTCGCTGCTGATAACTAAATATCTGCTTACAACTATTTCCGGAGCGTGGGAATTTATTATAAACGCCAGTGCGGGAATGGGAGCAGTGCTAATTTTAAGGTGGTATTGGTGGCGCGTGAATGCATGGACTGAAATCTCTTCAATGATTGCGCCGCTTATTATCTATCCGATTGCTCGGTTTGGTTTCGGTATGGAATCTCCAATGACTTTATATCCTACGGTTTTGATAACAACTTTAGTCTGGCTTATTGTAACCTATATTACTAAACCGACAAAGAAAGAGACGCTTGTTCATTTTTATAAAAAAATTCACCCGGGCGGAATTGGGTGGAAAAAATTTGCCTCAGAGTTTCCGGAGGTGCCAAAAGATACAAATTATGCCAGATTATTTGTAAATTGGTTCCTTGGCGTTGTATTAGTTTACAGCGCTCTATATTCAACCGGTAGAATTATCTTTAAAGATTATCTTCCCGGATTTATTGCGTTAGCAATTTGTATAATTTGCGGTGCCTTTATTTATTACAATATTAGAAAACAGTCTTTACTAACTGATCATGCTGAATAAAGA
Source organism: uncultured Melioribacteraceae bacterium (assembly GCA_963821715.1). GTDB lineage: Bacteria > Bacteroidota > Ignavibacteria > Ignavibacteriales > Melioribacteraceae > CAWGET01. The sequence goes on along the minus strand of CAWGET010000006.1, from coordinate 863,029 downwards.
TATTTTAAAAAAATTAAAGTTAATTGTTTTTGATCTCGACGGTACATTGCTTTCAGATTATAACGAGATAGGGCAAGAGAGCAAGCGATTAATTGGTGAACTGAAGAAACTCGGTGTAAAATTTACTATTGCCAGCGGAAGACTGCACAGCGCGATTGTTCAGCACGCCGAAATGCTGAATCTTCAAACTCCTTTAATAACTTTGGACGGTTCGTTAATCAGGAGCCATCCCGAAGGTAAAATTGTTTTTGAAGCATTTGTCCCGGTAAAATATGTGCAGAGAGCAATTAATCTGGCGGATAAATATCTTCTTAATGTAGCGTTGTGCCACGATGAAGCTATTTATTATACTGACCATAATTCCGTCATTCCGCAAATTATGGATAAATTTGGAGCGGTTTACAAAGAAGTCGAATCATATAAGTCTTTTATGGAAAGAACCCTGGAGATTGTGATTACAGGAGATTATAAAGACAGTATAAAACTTGTTAAAGATAAATTCGCTTTCCCATATGCTTTCGGTCTTTCTACATCTTATTATAAATCGCATTCCAACGAAGGCATTTATTATCTCGAGATAAGGAAAGGCGGAACCTCAAAAGGAAAAGGATTACAAAGATTGGCGAGATCATTAAAGATCAATATTAAAGAAACAGCCGTTACGGGCGACTGGTATAATGATAGAAGCTTATTTGAAACTGGCGCTCTTAAAATTGCTATGGCAAACGCTGTGCCTGAGATAAGGAGAATGGCTGATTTTGTTACGCAGAAGACTAATAATGAAGACGGCGTGGGAGAATTTTTAGAAAAAGTTTATAACGCCAAAACACAACAAAATTTATGAGTGAAATTTCCAACATACAATATAGTTTGAGAATTAAGATATTAATCGTTTTGATTACTATCTTACTCATCGTGCTGATGTTTCCGAAAGGAGAATCGATCGAATCTGAAACAACCATTGGATCAATATGGATTCAGGATGATCTTATCGCATCAACAACATTCCCAATACTAAAAGATGATGAAGTCTACGAGCGTGAAATTCAGGAAGCGGCAAACACAGTTATACCCATTTTTTATTTGGATGACTCAGTTTCCGCCGAAGTAAAAGATTCCCTAATTGAATACAGCCAGAAATTAAAAAATCTTATTTATGATGATATAGCGATTAACACGCAGCGGCATTCTCAAAAAACTTTTTTGAGTCAGAGTTCTTATTTGACATTATTAAATCTCGCAAAAGAAGAAAATTCGCTCGCTCTAGAAACCGATAAATCTCTCTCCGATGTTTTTCGGGTAGCAAATACTATCGTCGATTCTATTTATAATAAGGGGATGCTTAACCTTACAAAAAGCGAAATAGAAAAGGATAGTATTGCTTTACGCTCCGGAAAGTTCGAGCGACTTATTCCTAAATCAAATTTTTTTGATATCAATTCCGTAAGTATATTTCTCGATAAATATCTAAGTAGCCGGTTCAGCAACAGCTTTAATCTGAACAGCGCGGTAGCGGAATTTATTTTTCATTTTATTGAACCGAATTATATTTTTAATAAAAGTGTAACCGAAGAAGCAAAAAATCTTGCCCGCGATAAAGTTTCATCCAATATAGGAATAGTAAATGAAAATGAAAGAATAGTAGGCAAGCACGATAGAATAACCCCGGAAATAAAACTAAAAATAGAATCTTACAGAGTAGCAAAAGCTGAAGAGACCGGATTTTGGGGAATCTTCTCCCAAAATCTGGGAAAGTTTCTTCACGTTATCATTCTCTTTTCATTGATGAGTATTTACATTTATTTATTCCGGCAGGGAATTTACAGGGATAATTTGAAGATACTACTCATTGCAATTATTATTCTCTTTATCAGTTTTCTAACGTTTTTAATATTCCAAATAAACGTTCAGGCGCCGGTCGAGTTTCTGATACTTGTTCCCGTAGCTTCTATGCTGCTTACAATTATTTTCGATTCGAGGGTGGGATTCTATGGAACAATTACGGTTGCTCTCATAGCCGGAGGTTTACGCGGAAACGATTACGTCTTTACAGTGATGCATATAATTGCCGGTGCTTTTGCGGCTTACACGGTTCGCGATATAAAAAACCGCTCACAAATATTTAGGTCTTTCCTTTTTATACTGCTCGCTTATATAGTCAGTATAATTGCATTCGGTTTAGAGCGATTCGATTCAGCTCAGCAAATTCTTATTAATTCCGGTTTCGCGGCAAGTAATGCATTAATTAGCCCGGTTCTTACTTACGGTTTAATAATTTTCTTCGAGCGAATATTTAAGATTACAACGGATCTAACATTACTGGAATTGACAGACTTCAACAGTCCTTTATTAAAAGAGTTGGCCAGAAACGCTCCCGGAACATTTAACCATTCGCTCACTATTGGCTCTATGGTAGAAAATGCGGCAGAGGCAATTCACGCGAATCCGCTGCTGGCAAGGGTTGGCGCTTATTATCACGATATTGGTAAATCGTTAGACCCGGATATTTTTGTAGAAAATCAATTGAGCAATGAGAACCTGCACGAAAGATTGGACCCGAAAGAAAGCGCACAGATGATAATTGAGCATGTACGCAGAGGAGTTGAACTCGGGGAAAAACATAATCTTCCGAAGGAGATTATCGATTTTATCCCAATGCATCATGGAACACTTCTTGTATCTTTCTTTTATGAAAAAGCAAAAGAAAAATACGGTGAAGAGAATGTAGATATTGACGACTTCCGTTATCCCGGTCCAAAACCGAATTCGAAAGAAGCCGCTCTTGTTATGCTTGCGGACGCATCTGAATCGGCGGTTAGATCTATGACGGAACCTGATCCGCAAAAAGTTGAAAATATGGTAAATAATTTGATTGACTCGAGAATTGATGACGGACAGCTTGATGAAGCTCCGATAACATTGAACGATATAAAAATTATAAAAGAAACTTTTCATAAAATTCTGCTGGGTCAGCACCATAAACGTATCCGTTACCCAAAGCAGGAAGAGATTGAAGAATCTACAAAAAAATAGTCCGGAAAATCCATTCCTTCAGGAATTTCTGTCGATACTTAAACTCGAAAAAAATTATTCGGAAAATACTGTAGCCGCTTATTCGTCGGATGTTTCCAAATTCCTGAGTTTTGTGAAGGAAGAAGATATTACGGATCTGAATGCTATCGGATCTTCAACAGTTTCCGAATTTTTTAAGATCTTAAAAAAGGAAGGGTTGAATTCTTCTACGACCGCAAGATATTCTTCTTCATTAAAAAGTTTTTTCTCTTACTTGTATCAGTCGAAATATATTCAAAACGATCCTACAGAAAAGATCGCATCAACAAAATTATCACGTAAGCTGCCGCACGTGTTATCGATTCAGGAGATTGATAAGATTCTCGATCAACCTGACATATCCGATGTTTTAGGTTTACGAAACCGCGCAATGCTGGAACTTCTCTATTCATCGGGGTTACGAGTCTCCGAACTGATAAATTTAAAATTAAACGATCTTTTTTTTGATGAAGAAGTGATCCGTGTTTTAGGTAAAGGATCTAAACAAAGAATTGTCCCAATTGGTGGTTCTGCGAGAAATTATATCAAAGAATATATTTTAAAGTCACGTTCAGCGGTTGTAAATAAAATTAAAAGCGGAAATATTTTATTTCTTAACAAGCGCGGCACAAAACTTTCACGCATGGGAGTTTGGAAAATAGTTGACCGTTACGCGAAGGAAGCCGATATAAAAAAAGAGATTCATCCTCATACTTTTAGGCATTCGTTCGCAACACATTTATTGGAAGGCGGCGCCGATCTTCGCTCGGTTCAGGAAATGCTCGGGCACGTGGATATTTCCACAACGCAGATCTACACGCACGTGGACCGCGATTTTATTAAACAGGAACATAAAGAACATCATCCGAGAGGCTAAATAATTGGGCGCTATTGAAATAAGTGATAAATTAATTTCATTTTTAATATTTCTTCCTTTATTCTTTGTATCTATTGCGGTTCACGAATTTGCGCACGCTTTTACAGCAGCAAAATTTGGTGACGATACAGCAAAAAATTTAGGAAGATTAACTTTAAATCCGCTTAAACATCTGGACGTGATAGGAAGTTTGGTTATGCCGCTAATGTCTTTCGCTTCAGGATTTTTGATTATAGGCTGGGCGAAACCTGTTCCGATAAACAGAAAAAATTTTAGAGATCCGTTGAAGCACGACGCTATGGTTACTGCCGCCGGACCGATTTCAAATTTTATTTTGGCGGTTTTCTTTTTTATAATCTTATTGGTTCTTCAAAAATCTGGTTATGCTAATTCCGGTATTACCGCTAACATTTTTTGGATGGCTGTTTACTTTAATATATTTTTATTTGCGTTCAATTTGTTGCCTATTCCTCCTCTTGATGGTTCTCATATTTTATTCGACATTTTTCCCAATAAATATACTGCGAAACTATTAAGCCTGAGTTCTTACGGAATGATAATTATGCTCATTTTTATTTTTAGTCCTTTATGGGGATATTTTATTAAATTTATAGATTTGATAGTGCGAATGTTTGTAACGATTTCCGGATATTGATAGTAGATGAAAACTTATTATAGAATATTATCTTACGTAAAACCATACTGGAAGCACCTTGCGCTTTCGATGGTTTGTACGATTTTATATGCTTTGCTTAACGGTGCTTCGGTCTATCTTACAATTCCGTTGCTCGATACTCTTTTTCAGGAATCGGCGAATAAAAATCAACAGGAATCGGTAGAATCCACGGAAACCTCGCAAAATATTATTCCTGATTTTATTAGAGAACCCGCTCAAAATGTTGTTGATAGTTTTAAAGATTACATTTTTGAGGGTGATATATCGGATGTGTTGATAAAAATATGCATGCTGATTTTAGTTGCTTTCCTCGGCAAAAATATTTTTGCTTACCTGCAGGCGTATTTTCTAGCTTACGTGGAACAGGGCGTGATAAGAGATTTACGCAATGCGGCTTACAATCACTTGCATAAACTTCCTATCAGTTATTTCAAGAATGAAAAAACCGGCAATCTTATTTCAAAAATAACCAACGACGTAACGCTTGTGCAAAATTCGATCTCGGCGGTTTTCCTTAATCTTATCCGCGAGCCGATTACTATCGTAGTTTTTTTAGGAATTGCGATCTCCATTAGTTTTAAGCTTACTCTCTTTTCTCTTGTTGTGCTCCCGTTTTCATTGTTCATAATCGCATATATTGGATTGAAGCTGCGTAAGCAAAGTGCGATACTCCAGGCAAAGATGGCGGATATTACTACTATTCTTCACGAAACTATTTCCGGAGCGAAAATAGTTAAAGCCTTTAGCATGGAAAATTATGAAAGTAAAAAATTTGCTACTCAAACAAATAATTTTTTCAGACTGATTTTGCGGATGGTTCGGGTCAGAAATGCCGCGGCTCCCATAACGGAATTTTTAAGTATCCTGGTTGGCGTTGTGATAATTTACTTTGGAGGAAGACTCGTTCTCGTGGAAGGAACGCTTCGCGCCAGCGAATTTCTCGGATTTCTTTTTGCGATCTTTCAATTGATGCCTCCTATAAAAGAATTGAGCAGTGTGAATAACAGGATTCAGGAATCGAGCGCGGCGGCTGACAGGATTTTTAATATAATCGATACGGATCCGAAAATTAAAAATTCGCCCAATGCGGTTTCAAAAAAGTCGTTCGACGAAAAATTGGTTTTCGAAAATGTCGGTTTCAAATATGACGACGGAGACGGATATGTTTTGAGTGATATAAATTTTGAAGTCGGGCGCGGACAAATAATTGCTCTCGTCGGCAGCAGCGGTTCCGGTAAAACTACTCTAGTAGATCTTATACCGAGATTTTTTGATCCGACCGAAGGAAAAATATTAATGGATGAAGTGGACGTTAAGGAAATTTTCATCAAAGATTTACGGCAGTTCATGGGAATCGTTACGCAGGAAACGGTTCTCTTCAATGAAACTGTGCGGGATAATATTGCTTATGGTTTAAATAATTTCGACGAAGAAAAAATTATCGAAGCCGCAAAAGCCGCGAACGCTTACGATTTTATTTTGGAATTGCCCAAACAGTTCGATACGATAATCGGGGAACGCGGAACAAAATTATCTGGCGGTCAGCGTCAGCGGATTTCCATAGCGCGTGCGTTGTTAAAAAATCCGCCGATAATGATTTTTGACGAAGCCACTTCCGCTCTCGATAACGAATCCGAAGTTCTCGTTCAAGAGGCGATAGAAAGATTGATGCATGACCGAACTACATTTGTGATTGCGCACCGGTTGAGCACAGTTAAAAACGCCGATAGAATTTTAGTTTTGGAAAATGGTCTCATCGTTCAGGACGGAACACATGACGCCTTGATTGAGGACGAGCAGGGAATTTACAAAAAACTTTACGATATGCAGTTTAGGTAAAAAAATAATTTTAGGATTGAATCGCTTGCCGCAAAAAAATTATAGCGCAACAATAGATAAAATAATTTTTGGTTTCATCGTCGTCTTTCTGATCAGCTTGACAAATTCGATTTTTGTTAATCAGCTTGGATATTACGGCGCATTATTTTTTATCCTCGTAAAGTTTGGTCACGAAAAAGAAAATCCATTTCGGAAAAATGGACTCGAACTCGCGCTCATTATATTTTTAACGGCGGAGTTATTGTCGGGCATATTTTCTGCAAATCAGCCGCAGTCTTTTAATAATATGTTTAAGCGTGCGCTTCTACTCCCGGTTTTATACTTAATACCGGCTTCATCCGGCAGTTTGAAACAAGACAAAAAATATTTCTACATCTTCATTGGTGCTGCCGTTTTAACTACCGGATATTATCTCTTCCACGCTTATAGTTACTTTGTGAATAATTTATATCAGATGACTTTGGCAGGGCCGGATGTTTTGCAATACCCGATCACTACGAGCGAAATTTTAAGCTTTACGTCAATTCTGCTTTTCGCATTCCTTCTTTCTTTCAAAACAAAAATTAAATTTAGGATTTTAACAGCGATTTTATTGGGCATTTCGCTGCTCGCTCTTTTTTCTACTTACAAAAGAACCGGTTGGATTGGAGTTGCTGCGGGAATTTTTATTATTCTAATTTTAAATAAGAATTGGAAGACAACCGGAGCGCTAATTATTTTCGGTACCATAATTTTATTTTTCCAATCAAATATTAGTCAAATACAAATTTATAATTTTTACAATGATTCTTTAACAGTATTACACAGTATAAATACGGAAGGAAGAGCTTACGATACTTTTTCAGACGACGGAGTAATTTACATTGCCGATTTTGAAGGAGGTTTAAAAAAAGTTGACGGCGAAGAATTAATAACGTTGAATGAATTCGCAGCACCGGTAACAAGTTTTGAAAAATTCAACGATTCACTCTATCTTGCCGGACTTATAGATACTCGGTTTGTACTACTGAAAAAAGGTAGTGATAAATTTATCCGTAAATCAGAATATCTTTCAACAGGATTTACCGTTGATCATAAAATATTTAATGGAGCTTTGTATGTTTTGGACAGTGACAGCGGACTTACAGTTTTTAAAATGAATGATGATTCAGTAAAAACTTTGCGGTTTAAAGAGATAAATAATTTCATGAATCTTACAATCGACAGTTCAAATATAGTCTTTTCAGCACCCGGAAAAATTGCCGTTTATTCGACCGACAATTTTCTTCCTAAAAAGCTTTTATGGAATTATTATTCAGAGAAAAAAATTAACGCCATTTTAAAAATGAATAATATGCTCGTTTTTGCTGAAGATTATGAAATTAGAGATTATAAGATATTGGGCGATTCGGTTGTTTTAGCCGGAAGTTTTACAATTCCTAATTCCGTTATTTCTTTTTATAAAAATGACAGCAGACTATTTTATATCGATAATCAATCAATATTCGGCGAACTTAGGAGAACTATTACCGGCAATCTTAGGTTGGATTCTTTGGGTACATTAGGTTTCATTCCCTCAAGTTTGAATGTTATGAATGACAAGGTTATCTCAACGCATGTTAAACGGAGCAGGCTTAGCAGCATCTTCGATGTTTATAATCCCTCAAATTATTCGCGGTTCGCGTTCTGGAGTGCCGGACTAAAAATGTTCAGCGATCATCCGCTGTTTGGAGTCGGCGATATAGATCTCGCAAAATTATATTCCGAGTACAAAAATTATTACGACAAAGAAATTCAAGGACACATGCATAACAATTATGTACACTTGCTCGTAACTCTTGGTTTATTCGGATTTCTTGCGGTAATGTTTCTCTTCTATAAAATTATTAGGCTGCTTTTTAAAATTTATAATGAAACCGAAGAAAATAATTTCATATCAGCATATTCCCTTGGAGCTATCGGAGTTTTTGCAGCTTTCCTTGTGTCAGGTTTAACCGAATGGAATTTCGGGGATCATGAAATTATCACATTGCTTTGGTTTATTATTTCTCTGAATATTTCGATGCATCAGAATTCAAAAACCGCTATCGAAAATCGGTAGTAAAAAAGGCACAAAAAAGAATTGCGATTTTTCAGATAGTACTAAATTCCGTGGGATGAAGATCCTAAAAATTAAAAAAGAAGGGTTAATCTAAAATGGTATAAAAGGATTTATCATTTTGATACTTACTTCATTTAGAAAGAGAAAAACCTGTAATCTTCCAAATCAAATACCCAAATTTTTTCCGCGTAATATTTGCCACACTGTTCTGAAGATGATCTGTATGTCGAGCCAGAAAGTCCAATTTTCTATATACCAGATATCATACTGAATTCGTTTTCTTGTACGGATTTTGTTCTGTTCGAAGTCGAAAACATCGCCGCGCAAACCATGTATCTGCGCCCAACCTGTAATTCCCGGTTTAACGCGATGCCTAAGCTTAATCTCCTCAACTATTCCGCTGTAAGAATTATCGAAGGGTATGGCGTGAGGGCGGGGACCCGTTAATGACATATCTCCCTTTAACACATTGAGGAATTGGGGAAGCTCATCCAGATTATATTTCCGGAGAAATAGTCCGGCTCCGGTCAAACGATCGTCTTCGCCGCTTACGGGTTTCATGTTTTCATCCGGAATTTCCATCGTGCGGAATTTATAGCAATTGAAGATATTATTATTTTTCCCGATTCTTTTCTGAACAAAAAGCGCCTTCCCTTTAGAATCAATTCTTATTATTAATGCTATAAGCGGCAGCAACCACCAAAGGAATAAAACAAATATTATCGCGGCAAATATAAAATCAAAAGTCCGTTTTATCATTCGCCATTGGATTTCTTCCAGCGGATTGCTTCGCGTTGTTATGACTGGAATATCGCCGAATAAGCTTATGCGGAACTTATTTGATAAGAACTGAAAATCATCCGGAACAATGTAGCTTTGTATTGCGTTGCGGTCGCATATCTTAATAACTTCTTCAGCAAGATGAAATTTATTCATCGGCAGCGATAGGATCAGGTCGTCAATTTTTTCTTCCAATAAATATTTTTCCAATGTCTCATTCGGATTGTCAGGGTCTGAAGTCAAAAAGCGTTCTTCATCTAAAACATCTTTTAATTTGTAGCCGATATTATTGTTCATCTCTAAATATTCACGGAATCTGACGGCGGTTTCTCCGCTTCCGATTATCGCCATATTTCGGAAATTGTCTTTCTTCTTCCGTAAATAAAAGATGAAATACCGAAGCAAGTAATCTTTCATCAAAATAAAGAAGAATAAAAATAAAGCATAGAATACCATGAACCAGCGGGTGAAAAGGAATTCTTTTACGAAGAACAAAAAGAAAATTGCGAAGACAATTTGGGTGAAGACATTTTTGAAAACATTAACTGCCTGAACAGAAAGGAGTCGGTTGTGGAAATCAGTATAGAGCTTAAATAGATTCCCGCCGATAAGCCAGAGAAAACTTTCGAGCGCCATCAGAATTATAAGATAAGGTTTCGCCAAAAATATTTCCAATGGCTGCGCGAGCGCTGCGGCTAAAATAAAGACCAAATTTAATACGATTAAGTCTGTTATTATCCTTAAACTATTTATCGATTTTTGATTAACGATCATTTGTTATAATCGACTTTTGAATTCAATATATTTCGTTTCGACGAAATTTCTTATTTCCTTTTCGAATCTTTCCCGCGAGAATCTTTCTGAGTTTTGTCTCATTATCTCAGGATTAAAATTATTCTTATTCTTCTCAAATGTATTTACAGCTTCAATAATCGATGTATGATTTTGCTCGCCAAATAAAATACCGGTTTTGCCATCCAAAACAATTTCCGCAGCACCCCCGGTTCCGTAAGCGATAACGGGCGTTCCGCAAGCCTGCGCTTCAACCATTGTTATGCCAAAGTCTTCTTCCGCCGCGAACAAAAATGCTTTTGCCTTCTGCATATAAGTTTTAAAACTATCTCCGGTTTGATGTCCTACAATCTCAATATTGGATGTAGCACTTTTTCTAATTTTTTCGGATTGCGGACCATCTCCGATTACAATTAACTTTTTGTCAGGCATTTTAGAAAATGCTTCAACTATAAGATCAATTTTTTTGTAAGGAACAAAACGTGAAGCCGTTAAATAATAATCGTCTTTTTCGTAAGTTAACTCGAAACGGTCAATATCCACGGGAGGATAAATTACATCGGCGGTTCGTCTATAAACTTTATTTATTCGTCCGGCGATATATTTTGAGTTCGCGATAAAATAATCTACTCTGTTTGCGGTGGCGGCATCCCAAATTCTTAAACGGTGAAGAATATATTTTGTGAGCCAGCCTTTTATTCCGGATTCTAGTTTACTTTCTTTTAAGTATTGATGATAAAGATCCCAGGCGTAACGCATCGGAGTATGGCAGTAACAAAAATGAAGCTGATTAGAATTTGTTAGAGCGCCCTTGGCCACTGCGTGAGAACTTGACAGCACTACATCATAATCGGAAAAATCAAATTGTTCAACAGCCAAAGGAAAAAGAGGAAGATAGTTGCGAAAATGATTTTTACTGAAGGGAAGATTTTGGATGAAAGAGGTCCTGACTTTTTTGTTATCCAAAATTAATTTGCTGTCTTTCGCATCCAGAAAATCTACAAGCGCATAAACATCCGCGTCTTTCCAGATATTTACAAAAGAACGGACGACTTTTTCTGATCCGGCAAATGTATCGAACCATTCGTGGACGAGCGCTATTTTTGTAATAATGTTTCCCATTAATTTTTTAATTAGATTTACATTTTAGTCTAATTAAGTAAAATAATAAAAAATGATAACAGTAGTTACGGTTACCTTTAACAATTTTTCGGAATTAGAAGCAACGTTGAATTCAATCCCGCAAGAAGACTATATTCAATCAATAGTAATTAACGGGGGCAATTGTCCGGAGACAATCGAATTATTAAAACGTCATTGGGGAAAATCAATTTCAGAAAAAGATAACGGAATTGCGGACGCTTTTAATAAAGGAATAATACATTACGCTGACGGAAACGCTGTGATGTTTTTAAATAGCGGAGATATACTTTTAAATCCTGAATACCTTAAACAAGCCGCGGACATTTTGGAAACTTCCGATTACGATTTCGTCCATTCAAATTTACTTTTGCAAGATAGTATAGGCGGAAACCTTTTGATGAAACCAAAGCCGATCAGTCTGGGAAGAGGTCTTCCGTATTTACATCCTACGATGATATTCAAAAAAGAGATTTTTGAAAGAATAGGTTGTTACGATACTTCAAAAAGAATTGCTATGGATTTTGATTTTGTAGTCAGGATGAAAAAAAAGGGAATGAGAGGATTTTATATTGACGGCGACCCTATCGTTAAAATGGAAGGGACCGGAACATCAATAATAAATGAGTGGGCCGGAATAAAAGAATGTTACGCATCGTTGAAAGAAAATAATTTTTTATCAATCAAGAATTTTATCGGATTTACAAATCGTGTTCTATTTTTCCTCGGAAGAAATATTCTTGTAAAAATCGGAGCCCGAAAGTTACTTAGGAATTTAAAGCGGATCAAAAGGAGAAAATAACTATCGAGATTTCATAACGAAGAAAAATATGATTTTAATTTTTACGCATATAAAATTTTGCTGCTTTAAATATTCCCCAAATCCTTCCGATAAGGGAGGCGATGTTATTTGTAATAAGCGCTAATTTTATTGTAAATATTCCACGTACAAATTGAATTAAAGGAATGATAAACATCTCAGCAAACTCATAAAACGCTTTAAATTTTTTCTTCACAAAAATCCACTTGAAAACCAATGCTCCTTTGCCTATTCCGTAAGATAAAGATTTTTTAAATCCGGTTTTTATCGATTCATTAAAAGGAGGGACATGATAAACTTTCAGCTCGGGAAAATATTCCATATGTATTTTATTGAAGAATGCTTTCCAGGCAAAGTCGGTTTCTTCGCCGCTTCCGAAATAGGCGCCCGCTCCGAAATTTTCATCAAACTTATTAAGGCTTTCAAACGTGGAAACCTTCACGACAAAATTTGACCCCATCAATTTTTTTGTATTTCTAAAGTATTTTAAACTTCCCGGCCGGCTTTGGCGTAAACTATAAAAGTTAAAATTATCATTGCGGATTATGCTTCCGGCGAAAATTTCTACATTTGGATGTGTTTTTATCAATTCAGATAAAATTTCTGAATAATCGTCCGCGGGATATCCGTCATCATCACAAAAAAATATCCACTTAATTTCGTCTGGTATTTTAAGCGAATTTCGAGTCGCTGAAACTGAATTTTTTCTTACGATTTGTCTTTCAAATTTCGGGTTCTTCGAAATCTCTTCCGGCAGCGCTAATTCAGCTTTGTTCTGATCGAGTAAAATAACTTTTACTGGTTCAACTTTTTGATTTAAAGAAGCTCTAAGACTTGTAGAGACTAATTCGCTGCTGCGGTTAATAGTATTGGTAACAATAATGTAATTCATTGAATTTCGTTTAGATTCAATACCTTTATGATATTTAATCAAGTTATGCTAACTTTAAATTTATATTATTATAGATAGATCAAGTCGATATTCAATTTAAACATTTATTCAAATTTATTTAATGATAAATTTTCTAAAAATTGTTAAAGACAGAAATAATTTCTCCGAAGGCAAAGATCGAACTTCACGGGCTCGGAAAAATATTCTGATGCTTTTTCTTATTCATCCTTTTAATTTATTGTTAACTCTTGCACTGGTTCCGTTAACTCTCAATGTTATCAACGAAACAGAATACGGTATTTGGCTTACTGTTAGCTCTATCACTACCTGGTTTATTGCTTTGGATTTTGGTCTGGGAAACGGACTGCGCAATAAATTAGCCGAAGCCTTTGCCAAAAAAGACACCTTGCTTGCTAAACGATATATTAGCGCCGCCTATTTTTATTTGAGTATTATTTCGTTCGGACTATTTGTTTTATTCGCGGCTTCCAATTTCTTTTTACCCTGGGAAAAAATATTGAATGCTCCGGCCTATCTTGCTGATACGCTGCATATTTTGATTTTTATCGTCTTTACTCTTTTCATTCTTAATTTCATTTTGAAGCTGATCAGTTTTATTGTGATCGCCGATCAGAGTCCTTGGGTAAATGGGTTATTCACTCTGCTGATAAATCTTTCGACAGTAATTGCAATTTATTTTTTGTCGCTGACCGATTTTCAAACTTTGTTGAATGTAGGAATATTTTATAGCACCGCGCCAAGCCTGGTTTTTTTTGGAGCTTCAATAATTTTATTCGGGAGTAAATACAAAGAGATCCGCCCTTCATTTTCATTTATAAAAAAGGAATACGCTAGTGAGTTAGTATCTCTCGGCTTTCAGTTTTTTGTTATACAAATATCCACATTGATAATTCTTTCAACAGATAATTTGATCATCGCTCAAATATTCTCTCCGGCTTCTGTAACTATTTATAATATTGCATATAAATATTTTTATATTTTATTTCTTGTCTTCGCCGTTATTTTAAATCCGTTTTGGAGTGCCTTTACGGATGCATATACAAAAGGCGAAATTGGCTGGATAAAAAGGAGCATTAAAAGACTGCTCCAATTTTGGATTATATTTTCAGCGGTATCAGTATCTATGGTTGTAGTTGCTGATTTTGTATACGAAATTTGGGTAGGTGAAAAATTTATTATCCCTTTATCCCTAAATATTTTTATGGCACTGTTTATTATTTTAATGATGTGGAATAATATTTTTATGTTTTTTATTAACGGAGTCGGTAAAATACGTCTGCAATTTTATAATTCGATAGTTGTCGGAATAATAAATATTCCGCTCTCGATTTATCTCGGGAAAACTTTGGGATTGGGAATAACCGGAGTAATAATTGCGACGGTAATCTGTCTTTCTGCCGGAGCTGTTTGGGCGCCGATTCAATATCATAAAATTATAAATGGAAAGGCGAGAGGAATTTGGAATAAATGAATTATGATTCATTAAAACCTATAATGAATAATGAATCGGAATACATAAAATATATCGAATAATTTTTTATTTTGAAATGGCGGCAATGAAAATATCATCTTTAACAATAGCGAAGAACGAAGCTGAAAATATTAGGCGATGTATTATAAGCCTGAAAAATTTTGCGGATGAAATTATTGTACTTGTCGATAGCGAATCATCGGATGAAACTTTACAAATTGTAAAGGAAGAGAATGTAAATTATGAAGTCGTGGACTGGGAAGGATTTTCGAAAACTAAACAGCGCGGAGTTTTAATTGCGGAGAATAATTGGATTTTATGGATTGACGCTGACGAAGTTATTTCGGATGGTTTGCAGAAAGAAATTCTGGAATGGAAAAAGATTCAACCGGAATTTGAAGTCTATTCATTCCCGCGGAAAGCTAATTTTTTAGGAAGGTGGATTGAACACAGCGGATGGTATCCTGGCCGCATAACAAGATTGTTTAATAAAAATAAAATTTCATTTAATAATAATACCGTGCACGAAGGTTTAAATATTTCCGGGGATATCGGAGAATTTAAACATGATATTCTTCATTATACTGATCCGAATATTTTCCATTACTTCCAAAAGTTCAATAAATACACTTCTTTGGCGGCAAAAGAGTTGAACGCAAAAAACAAAAAATTCAAATTGAGCGATATTCTAATCCGCCCGCTATTTCTTTTCTTCAAAATGTTTATCTTACGTTCGGGCTTCCGGGACGGGATTCAAGGATTTATGCTGGCTGTTTTTTCATCGACATATGTTTTTACTAAATATTGTAAGCTATGGGAAATTCAACAAAATAAAGAAAAGCAATGAAAGTAGGCATAATACCAAATATTCAGAAAGAAAATATTTTAAAAGTTGTTAATGATTTTATCGTGAGTTTTAGGAAATATAATCTTGATTTCCTGTTGAGCGAAACTCTAAAAGAATATTCCAAGGATTTAAACGGATTGGTATTCGAAAATCAATTCCTCGAACACTCGGAACTTTGTAAGGAAAGCGATATCCTAATATCTATCGGCGGCGACGGAACAATGCTCAACACCGCCTTTGAAGCGAGAAATTCCGATACGCCGATGCTCGGGGTAAATTTCGGCAAGCTCGGTTTTCTAGCTGAATTTGAATTGAACAATATCGATCAGCTTGTGAAAGACATTCGCGATGAACGGTATATTGTGGAAGAACGAATGTCGCTCGAAGGTGAATCAGAAAATATGAGCGGCGAAAATCTTTATGCTATAAACGATATCGTTATCGATAAAGGTCCCTGGCCCAAAATGATTCAACTGGAAATAAGAATTGACGGGAATTATGTTTCATCATTCTCGGCGGACGGATTGATAGTTGCTACGCCGACCGGCTCAACCGGATATTCGCTGTCGGCAGGCGGACCGATTGTAAGCCCGAAATCTGAAGTGATTACGCTAAGCCCGATCGCTCCGCATACTTTAACGATGCGCCCATTAGTCATTTCGGACAAACAGAAAATTTCAATCACAGTCGATTCGCTTCATAAAAAAGTGCAGTTGAATTCCGACGGACAGAGAGTTGATACTTTCAACTCACCGATGGAAATAAAAATATTTAAAAGTAAAAGATCAATTAAAATACTTCATCCGCATTCGTTCAACTATTTTGAAGTTCTGAGGAAAAAACTGTATTGGGGTTTGGATATAAGAAATAACAATTGAAAGGATTAAAATGAAACAAGGAAAATATATATTTGCGATAATTTTGTTTTCTTCGATGATTAATTTTGCTCAGGATTCATGCAGAGTTATTTTGGAAGAAAGATCTGGAAAACCAATGCTAGTAGGTGTTTGCGATAGAAGCGCGTTAGCAGATACAAATTTTGCATGGTGGTTCAATTCCGAATATGAAAATTATTCTGTAGATTCCGTTACTCTTCAAAAAATAGAAAATGAAATAACCGATTACGATATAACAATTGTGATGGGAACCTGGTGCAGCGACAGCAGAAGGGAAGTTCCGCGCTTTTATAAAATACTCGACGAGTTAGATTATCCGGAAGAAAAAATAAAATTAAATCTGGTTGATAGAAGTAAGAAAGGTTTGAGCGATGAAACAGATAGTTTGAATATTCAATTGGTTCCTACTTTTATTTTTTACAATAATGGAGAAGAAGCCGGACGGATAATTGAATCACCGGAGCAGACATTAGAAAAAGATTTGGAAGAAATCGTTTTAAAAGAAAAATAATACAAACCTTGAAAAGTTTTCTCATCCAAAAACTTAGGTTTTTTTACAAGATAGGTTGGTTAGTAAAATTTAAAACGGCAAGCACCTAAGTCAAGAATCAATAATGCTAAATTTAAGAAATAACTTTTAAGGCGGATAAATATTCATTTACAATTTTGCTTAACAACAAAGACTAACCTGGACTACAAACATTTAAAATCAACAAATACCGAGTGCGAAAACGCCATCGGTTTGAGCAAACAATAAACCCGATTCTCTTCAAACAAGCAGGAGAATACCCAGGCTATAGTATCTAAAATTTCCAAAAAGTCTTAAAATGTCATTATACCCAGGGACTGAACTTTTTATAAAATGCGTAGTGTTAGACACAGGTAATGCAGTTTTAGAAGAATTAAAAATTTCAGTTTATCTTAAAATCAAACAACGAAATTGGAAAAAATTTTCGCTGAACAAAAATAACTTTGACAAAACAAAATTATCTTATACTTTTGTAAGTAAGCGTTTACAAATTATTATTAATAGTTGATAAATTGGCTAGAGAAAATACAGATATACGACAGGAGCAAATAAAGAAAGCGGTACTTGAAATAATTGCAGACGAGGGTCTTCATAACATTTCAACTCGAAACTTAGCAAAAAGAATCGGACTCACCGAAGGCGCAATATTCCGTCATTTCGCAACTAAACGAGATATTATTAAAGGGATTATGGATGATGTTGCTAACGATTTAATCGGATCGTTGCGAAGCATTGTTTTAAGTCCAGCAAAAAGTGAAGAAAAGTTATTTAATTATCTATGCCGTAATGTTAAATATCTTAAAGAAAATAGAGGAATTACGATTCTTTTATTTTCTGAAGCGACTCATTTAGGCGATAAGGAACTTAAAGAAAAACTGAATCAAATATTATTAGAACAGAAGCAATTTGTAATAAAAATTGTAAAAGATGGAATTAGAGAGGGAGTTTGGGATAAAAAAGCAAATCCTGAAGATGTGGCAATGCTGTATATGGGAATTCCTATTATATTTAATATTGAATTGATACTTAATCAAAGCGGATTGAATGTAGAAAACTTCTGCAAAAGAATGTATAAATTGATTTTGAAGGCATTGAAGAAATAAAAAAATTTATTATCAATAGTAAGTAAATGCTTACTTAATAAGCAAAGGCATAATAAATAGTTAAATAAAAAAGAAATTTTTACTGTGAAATTTGAATTACCAGAATGAATATTTGAATTTCACGGTCA
Source organism: uncultured Melioribacteraceae bacterium (assembly GCA_963821715.1). GTDB lineage: Bacteria > Bacteroidota > Ignavibacteria > Ignavibacteriales > Melioribacteraceae > CAWGET01. The sequence goes on along the minus strand of CAWGET010000006.1, from coordinate 845,087 downwards.
CGGTGAGGTTAATGATGTTATATATAATTGTAGCACTTATTATATTTGCTGCTTCATTTCTTTTTGCAATGCTCGGGTTAGGCGGTGGAATGATCTATGTCCCGGTTCTTAAGTGGGCAGGCTTTTCAGTTAAGGAAGTTGCAATACCTTTAGGACTTCTGCTAAATGGATTAAACACACTGCTTGCCTTAATACCTTTTGCCCGGAAAAAATTGGTTGATTGGAAGGGCGGCTTATCAATGGCTTTAGCTGCTTTGGTTTTTGCGCCAATAGGTGCGTTCAGTTCTCAATATGTACCGGTTAATACACTCTTAATACTTTTTGCATTTGCAGTGTTAGGGGCTGCAATACGAATGGTTTTCTTTGCTAAAAGCCCGGAACCGGTAACAATGATGGATATTAAAAAGCGTTCCATAATCGGTATCGCAGTTGGCGCTTTTGCGGGATTTGCCGGAGGACTGCTTGGTATTGGAGGCGGATTTATAATTGCGCCGATTTTAATGTGGATGGGATATAAGACCAAAGAAGCTGCGGCAACTACTGCTTTTGTAGTTACATTCTCATCGTTCTCTGGTTATCTCGGGCATATGGCTGAAGGTCATTTTAACTGGTCTTTAACTGCAATCGTGGTTATCGCTGTAATAATCGGCTCTCAACTTGGCGGCAGTTATATGAGCAACAAAGCCAAGCCTAAGTGGGTTAAAAGTTTATATGCAGCCGTTTTATTTGCTATCGCAATTAAACTTTTTATAGACGCGTTGTAAAATGAAAGCTCTCGGAGATCAAAAAGCTTATGGTTTTTATTTGCTTGTTGATTATATGTTCGTTTCAAAAAATTTAGTAACGCTTTCTGTTGAGCAGTATAATGATTTAAATACATCAACGCTTGATGACCTGTGGTATGTCCTCGGATATTCATATCTAATGCAAGGCAACGATATTAAATTTTCTCTAAATAATAAATTTCAATTTCCATCAAATAAAACTAATTCAATAACAATATTACAAATTCAATATTTCTTCAATTAAAAATTAGGAGTACAAAATGACAAATCCACAAGAATGGTTGGAATTCGGACAAAAATTTCACGGGCATAAATGTCCCGCAATGCCAATGGGCTTAAAAGTAGGCGCCGCCGCAATGAACGCCCTCGGAGTAGAAAGAGCAAAAGACGGACAAATACTTGCTTTCGTTGATCTCGGTGAAGACCATTGCGCTACTTGTTATGCGGATGGGCTTCAGGTAATAATGGGAACAACATTCGGAAAAGGCAATATCAAGAAAACGCATAAAGGTAAATGGGCTGTTACGCTTGTTGATAAAGCTACAGGTAAAGCCGTCCGTGTAACGCCAAAAGCTGAAGCTATGCTTGCAAATAAACAAACTGACTTTTTCAAAAAATATAGAGAAAAAGGGGTTCCGGCAAGTAACGTTCCCGCCGAGGTAGTCGAACCATTAATTAATAATGTAATTAATGCGCCAAACGAAAAGCTGCTTAATATTTCAAATGTGTTTGATTATAAACTAGAACCGCATAAAGACAGTTTTGCCAGTTTTGTTTGCGAAGAATGCGGCGAAATGACCGTTGAAGGTTACGGAAGAATAAAGAATGAAAAACATGTTTGTATTGATTGTGCAGCAAAGAATTAATAAAATAATTTAGATAATCTGTAATTAGACTATTGCCTCCTTTCGAATTGAGAGGAGGCAGAAATTTTAGATTAAATAACAAATGAATATAAACCGGTTCATAAAAACGCATCTCGTAAATCAAAAGTGACTGTCGTGCTAATTAATGACAGCTGCAACATTATTTATTATTTATATTTAAACAGTTGATATTTCTTATAATTGCTGTAATAAATACTACTGTTATATGTTGAGTACTTTTATTTAGCTAACGAAATGTTTTTCATAAATCAAAACTTATGCGAACATGAGGCAAAAGAAAATTACACTTTGGGGCGCAGTTTCGATGGCTGTTGGTACAATGGTCGGCGCCAGCATCTTCTCGATTTTTGGAGTGGGCGCTAAATTAGCAAAACAGAATCTGCCGGAGACGTTTGTACTTTCTGCTTTATATGCTTTTGCCGTGGCATACTCATATACAAAATTTGGTAAAAAAATTATTTCAAACGCCGGACCAATTGCATTTATATTAAAAGGATTTGGCGATACAGTTACAGTTGGAGCTTTAAGTATTCTATTATGGTTAAGTTATGTCGTATCAATTGCTTTATTCGCAAAAGGATTCTCCGGTTATTTTCTTCCGCTATTTGGTTTTAAAGTAACCTCTTTAGCTATAGGAATTACTGAGGCTTCAGTTATATCCTTCTTTACAGCATTAAATTTCTTTGGATCAAAAGCAATTGGTAAAGCCGAGTTTTACATTGTACTAGTTAAACTATTAATATTAGGCGTTTTTATTGTTGGCGGTCTGTTTACTATAAAACCGGAATTAATTAACCCAACATTTAGTTCATCTGGATTTACGGGTGTTATTCATGCTTCCGTAATCTTTTTCCTATCATATATGGGGTTTGGACTCATTACAAATATTTCTGAAAATATGGATAATCCTCAGAAAAATGTTCCCAAAGCAATTATTATTAGTATCATGGCGGTTTCTTTTGTTTACGTTGGAGTTGCCCTTGCTGCTGTAGGTAATCTTCCCCTGAGTACACTTATCGCATCACAAGAAAATGCTCTTGCCGTTGCTGCCAAACCGTTTCTTGGTAATTTTGGTTTTATGCTAATTTCAATAGGAGCGTTATTTTCTATTTCTTCTGCTTTGAATGCAACACTTTTTGGAGGTGCAAATATTGCTTATTCATTTGCTAAAGAAGGCGAACTTCCGGAATTCTTTGAGCGAAAAGAATGGTTCGGTACATCTGAGGGGCTGTATATAACTGCGGGATTAGGCTTATTATTTGCTCTCCTATTTAACATAGGAGGAATTGCAGCTATCACAAGCTCAGTATTTACAGTTATCTATATTTTTGTTCTCTTGGCCCACTTGAAATTGATTAAGGATATAGGAGGAAATAGATTTATTGTTTCAACAAACCTCCTAATTATCAGTTTCGTTTTCATTTTACTTCTTTATTTTCAATGGTTAGATCAAAGGGCAGTATTTTACGGAACGATAATTACATTCGCAGCCTCATTTCTATTGGAGTATTTTTATAGAAAAATTAGAAATAGAGAATTTAAAAAAATAAAATTAAGGACTATGAATTCGAAGAATGAATAATGGCAATCAGAATGTTTCAGAAATACTTTATTGTGTTGAAGGTATCACTTCTTTTAAATTGTCTAAACTTAGATTAAGAGGAGCGGATCTGGTTATTCGCCCGCAAGTAGTACATTTAGCCCTGAAACAAATTCAGAGTTAAATCATTTACTTTTGGATAGCCACTTTACAGATTTGATAATTAAAAGAAAACCTAATGGGGTGAGTTTAAAAAAAGTTAAATACTTAATTAAAGTTTTAATTGCTCTAAATCAAAAAGAGAAGATTTTGCCATTCTTCTGAAAAATAAAAGCAAGCTTTTATCGGAGAGTCACGAAATGATTACTGTCTTTACGAATTTATACAATAGACGTAACATTAGTTATAATCAATAAAAAGAAATTAGAAAAAGAAAGGAAACAAATGAGCAGCCTAACAAAAAAACTCTCGTTTTTAGATAGATATTTAACATTGTGGATTTTTCTAGCAATGTTTATCGGAGTTTTTTCGGGACATTTACTCCCTTCGGTTGCAAAGTTCTGGGATTCTTTCAGAGTTGGAACAACTAATATTCCAATTGCAATCGGATTAATATTGATGATGTACCCGCCGCTTGCAAAAGTGCGTTACGAGGAATTGCCCGATGTTTTCAGAAATGTAAAAATTCTTACATTGTCGTTAATCCAAAACTGGCTCATCGGTCCGGTTCTAATGTTTGTACTTGCGGTATTATTTCTGCAGGATTATCCGGAATATATGGCTGGCGTAATTCTAATTGGATTAGCGCGCTGCATTGCAATGGTTATTGTTTGGAATCAGCTTGCTAAAGGCGATACCGAATATGCAGCCGGGCTTGTTGCCTTCAACTCAATATTTCAAGTACTCTTCTTTTCCGTTTACGCGTATGTGTTTTTAACAGTTTTACCCGAATGGCTCGGATTACAAACTTTCGCCGTTGATATTACTATCGGGCAGATAGCTGAAAGCGTTTTAATCTATCTTGGGATTCCATTTTTCGCGGGGATGCTAACTAGGTTCATTGCGCTGAAAATAAAAACTAAAGATTGGTATGAAAATAAATTTATACCGAAGATTAGTCCGATTACTTTGATTGCTCTTCTCTTTACAATAATCGTTATGTTTTCGCTTAAAGGCGAATACATTGTGAAGATACCTTTGGATGTTGTAAGAATTGCTATTCCGTTGGTACTATATTTTGTGATAATGTTCTTTGTTTCATTTTATATGGGTAAAAAAATCGGAGCGGATTATTCAAAAACAACAACACTTTCATTTACTGCGGCAAGTAATAATTTTGAATTGGCTATAGCTGTTGCAATAGCGGTATTCGGAATAAACAGCGGCGAAGCATTCGCCGCCGTTATTGGTCCCTTGGTAGAAGTGCCGGTATTGATTGCGTTGGTGAACGTTGCTCTCTGGTTTCAGAAAAAATATTTTGGTGGTGAAGTTGAAAAGGGTGATATAGAAGCGCCAAATGTTTGTCCTTAAAGTCAGGAGTTTGTATGAATAAAAATATAATAGCGAATTACCGGATAAAACTGTGAGAATTATTACGAGAAAATGAAGCGGACAGATTTGTTAAAGGAATTAATATATAATAAAGGATAAAATGACGTCAGTAAAAATACTCGGCACAGGCTGCAAAAAATGCCAAACGCTCGAAGCCAAAGTGAGAGAACTTGTTAATGCAAATAACATTGACGCGATAATTGAAAAAGTAACCGACATCAAGGAAATGATGAACTACGGGATTATGATGACCCCAGGTTTAGTTATTGATGAGAAAGTCAAGAGCGTTGGCATTATTCCTAAAGACGATCAACTAATAAAATGGATAAACGGAGAATAGAAAATGAAAGTTACAATAATGTTATTAATCGCTTTTTTATTTTTCTTTACCGGATGCGACGCACAAAGCAAAGATGAAACTAAAAAGAATGATGGAGTTACAAAAGCAAAAGTTACATTTGTTGAACTTGGCTCTGTAAACTGCATTCCTTGTAAACAGATGCAGCCGGTAATGAAAGCCATTGAAGCCAAGTACGGCGATCAGATTAATGTTGTTTTTCACGATGTATGGAAACCGGAAGAAAAACATTTTGCGCAGGAATATGGAATAAAACTAATTCCCACTCAGGTCTTTTTAGATGAAAAAGGAAAGGAGTTTCATCGGCACGAAGGATTTTATCCGGAAGCAGAAATTGATAAGGCGCTGCAGGCGCATGGATTAAAAGTAGAAAAAATAGACCGCAGATCGGACGGATAAAACTTATAAACATGGATTAAAGTTAGAAAAAACCCGTTGCATTCAATAAATCAGCGCTCTGTTGACCAACTTGGAGATTTAATGTTTGAATCCCTTTTTACAACGCTTTACGAAGCAATGACCGGCACTGTCTGGCTCGCTCTTGTCGCATCTTTTGCGTGGGGAATTTTATCAATTTTACTTTCGCCCTGTCATTTATCAAGCATCCCGCTCGTGGTTGGTTTTATTAGTTCCCAGGGAAAAATTTCCGTTGGGAGGACGTTTAATATTTCACTTATTTTTTCTGTTGGTATATTGATTACTATTGCTTTAATAGGAATAATTACCGCTTCGTTTGGAAGATTAATGGGCGATGTTGGCGTTTACGGTAATTATTTTGTGGCGGCTATTTTCTTTTTGGTGGGCTTATATTTACTTGATATAATTAAATTTGATTGGAACAGCGCAGGACTAAAACAAACCAAAAAGAAAGGACTGCTTGCAGCCTTAATTCTCGGATTGATATTCGGTATTGCTCTCGGACCCTGCACATTCGCTTATATGGCGCCCGTTCTCGGTATAGTATTTCAAACTGCACAGACAAACTATTTGCTTGCTATAATTTTTCTTCTCGCTTTTGGTATTGGGCATTGCTCTGTCATAGTTAGCGCAGGAACATTAACAGGAAAAGTGCAGAAATATCTGAACTGGAGCGAGGGATCTAGAACAATAATATTGATTAAAAAAGTTTGCGGGATTCTTGTAGTTCTTGGCGGAGTTTATCTAGTATATACAACATTTTAATTAAAATATGAAAGAAATATTATGCCGGTATTAAATGAAATAGTATCAAAAGTTAAGCGACTGAAAGATACTTTCGAGTTGATACCTGATGAACGGAAATAATTGTTAAATCAGTTCGGTGAATATATTTCAAAAAAAGCATTGGAGAGAATCGGTTAAATTCAAAGTCCGACTTATGCAATCTTAGAATAATTCAAATTTTCGGAATAGAGTTCTATCAAAATCTTTTTTAATTTTTGATGTTCCGGTTTTTTCAGTTTTTGATCTTCTTCAATAATTTTGAATGCTTCTTCTTTCGCTTTTACAATAATTTCAAAATCATTCACGAGATCGGCATATTTTAGCTCCGGTAAACCGCTTTGTTTCGTTCCGAAAATATCTCCGGGTCCGCGCAGCTTCAAATCAATTTCAGATAATTTAAATCCGTCAGTATATTTTACCATCGCGTTCAATCGTATTCGCGATTTATTTTTCTCGATCTCAGACTTCGACATATATTCAAAATCCAAATTTACATTTTTAGGATTGATCGCAGCATTGTCATTTGTAACCAAAATACAGTAAGCTTGCTTTTTCCCTCTGCCTACTCTTCCACGCAGCTGATGAAGCTGAGATAGCCCGAATCTAAAAGCATCATTGATGACCATTATATTTGCTTCCGGAACATCAATTCCTACTTCAATAACGGTAGTTGAAATGAGAAGATCATATTCTTTGTCGGCGAAGTCTTTCATCGCTTTTTCTTTATCGCGCCAGTTCATTTTGCCGTGTATCATCCCGATTTTTACATCATTAAAAAATGATTTTTTTAATTCTTCAAAGTGGGTTTCCGCCGCTTTCAAATCGAGCTTTTCCGATTCTTCAACCAGCGGATAAACCATAAAAGTCTGATATCCTTCATTAATCTTTTCTTTGATAAACTGGTAAATTTGTGGAAGTTTTTTTTCTCCCCGCACAAATGTTTTTACAGGAATTCTGTCTTTCGGCATTTCGTCAATCGAGGAAACATCTAGATCTCCGTAAAGTGTCAGGGATAATGTCCGCGGAATCGGTGTAGCTGTCATCACAAGAACATTAGGCATCGAGCCTTTGCGTATCAGCTTCGAACGCTGCACAACTCCGAATCTGTGCTGCTCGTCGATAATTACCAAACCTAATTTATCGAAGAGAACATTGTCTTCGAGCAGAGCGTGGGTGCCGATAATTATGCTTTTTCCTCCTGCTTCAATTTCTTCAAGTTCTTTTTTACGTTGCGATTTTTTTTGTCCGCCGATCAACAAATTTACTTTTATATCAAAATCTTTTAAGATTTCTTTTATATTGATAAAATGCTGGTTAGCCAAAATTTCGGTCGGAGCCATAATAGCAGCCTGGTAACCGCTGTCAACTGCAATCAGCATTGCAATTAAAGCCACAATAGTTTTACCGCTTCCTACATCCCCCTGCAGAAGCCGGTTCATAGGTTTAGAGTCTTCAAGATCTAGCCGGATTTCATGTAATACTTTCAACTGTGAATCCGTTAGCTCGAAAGGAAGCCCTTTAAGAAAATTTTTAACTAAGTCAGTAGAAACCTTAAGCGAAACTCCTTCTATATTTTCTTTATGAATATTTTTGCGAAGAGCAACAAGAAGTTCGAGAAAAAATAATTCTTCGAACTTGAACCGGTTCTGTGCTTCGTTCAATTTTTCCTTGCTTTCAGGAAAATGAATATTTACAACCGCGTCCGAAAGACCGCACAATTTTTGTTTGCCAACTATTTCTTCCGGTAACATTTCCTGAATTTCATTTGCGTAGTTTTCTACTGCATTATGAATTATTTTTCGAAGACTTAGATCGCCGATATAACCCGATTTTAATTCTTTTGATAATCTGTAAAAGGGAATTATTTTTCCGGTATTTAAAAAATCGCTGGATTCTTCATCTTCTAACCTGTCAAAATCCGGATGCGTAAACTGCAGATGACCGAATTTGGTCAGAACTGGTTTAGCGGAAATAGCGTAATATTCGCCTTCGTTAAATTTATCCTTAAAAAATTTGATGCCTTGAAACCAGACACATTCAAATCTTCCGCCGTTATCCTTAAATAAAACTTTGAATAAACTTTTTTTGCCGTATCTGATAGTTTCTTTTTCTTCTACTTTTCCAATTACAGTAACTTCACCCTCATAGCCGCTATGCAAATATTGTACAACGCGGACAGAATTAAGTATTGTAGTTCGATCCAGATAGCGCGTGGGAAAATAAAAAAGCAGGTCTCGTATTTTGTTTATGCCGATTTTCGCAAAAGATTCGGCGCGTTTCGGTCCTACGGATTTTAAATACTGAACCGGCTGGTCTAAGTTTGAAGAATTCATTAAAATTATTTTTTGTGTAGTTAAATTTATGAAAATGAGAGTTAGAAGGAAAGCGTTGAGTTTAATCTTCCTCTTTCATATCGCGGGTCATCAGATCATAAGTAATTTTTTGCGGATCTTTTTCTTCAAATAAAATATTATATGTTGCTTCAGCTATCGGCGCGCTGATCTTCTGTTTTAACGCAATCTCGTGAACCGAGCGGCAGGTTTCCACACCCTCGGCAACCATATTCATCGACTTTATTATAGCTTTTAACTTTTTGCCCTTACCTATCTGCTCGCCCACAAATCTGTTTCTGCTATGCTTCGACATACAAGTAACAATGAGATCGCCCATACCCGATAAGCCGGCGAAAGTTTCCGCTTTTGCGCCCATTGCTGTTCCAAGTCTCGACATTTCTGCGATTCCTCGCGTCATAATTGCGGCTTTAGTGTTGTCCCCGAGTTCCGCACCGTCCACAATTCCCGCTCCGATTGCTATCACATTTTTTAGTGATCCGCCCAATTCAACGCCAATTAAATCCGTGGAAGAATAGACACGGAAATATGAAGTTATAAAAGCAAGTTGAATCTGTTTGGAGGTTTTGTGATTCGCAGAAGCAGCGACTACAGCTGTGGGAATTCTTTTGCTTACTTCCTCAGCGTGGCTTGGGCCGGATAAAACACCAATCTGATCGAGAGAAATTTTCGGTAGTTCATCTTTAATAATCTGAGAGACTCTTTTCAAAGTCCCTTTCTCAATTCCTTTTGCTACGCTTGTAAAAATTGTGTCCTTAAAATCGTAAGACTTGCAGTTTTTCAGCACGCCTCTAATAAACTGCGAAGGGACGGCTATCACGATCATATCCTGCTGATGGCATGCTTCTTCTAGGGAATGAGTTATGTTTATTTCTTTGGGAATATCTATACCGGGAAGATACAGCTTGTTAAGCCTTGTTTTGTTTAACTGTTTTGCGTAGCTTTTGTTATATTCCCAAACAGTTACATTATGCCCGTTGTAATGGAGAAGAATAGCAAGGGTCGTTCCCCAGCCACCGGCTCCAAGTACAGAAATTTTCATCAATTATTTTTCTTTTTTGAGAATGAAATCCGGTTTTCATTTCCTGCAATCAATCGTTCAATGTTCGAACGATGAGTATAAATCATCAATACAGCCATAAGTATCGCAAATGGGAGGACAGTGCCGTAACTTTGAACATCAACTCCAAAAACATTTTCACGGACTATTAAAATAAGGGGAATTGATACTGCCGCCGATAGTGAAGCGAGAGAAATATATTTTGAAAAGTAAACTACCAGTCCGAACACAGCTAAAGCCAAAAGCATATCAACAGTTATAACGCTGATCAAAAATCCGAGGGAAGTTGCTATACCTTTACCGCCTTTGAATCCTGCAAAGACAGTCCATATATGTCCGATTACAGCGGAAACGCCCGCAATAATCTGTACCAAAGTAAAATCATCAAATGGAGTTGCGTTAGCGAAAGGGAAATCGCCTAGATAAAGTCTGGCAATCAAAATAACTGCAACGGCTCCTTTAAGTGCATCTAAAAGAATAACCATTACACCATACTTCCAGCCCATCAAACGGAAAATGTTGGAACCGCCTGCGTTACCGCTTCCGAAATTTCGTACATCTACCCCTTTGAAAGCTTTGCTCACAATAATACTGGTAGGAATTGAACCCACCAAATAGGAGAATATTACTATTATTAATATATTCAGCATATTAAGTTTTAATCGATAATAAAATTAAAGTTATTTATTTTTGACTACTTTTGCAAGAACTTCATTTTTGAATCATCATTTTAAGAATTTCTAAATCAGCTTGGTCCGTAACTTTGAAATTAAACGACGAACCTTCTACAATTGTAATTTCAATACCGGATCTTTTTACAAGCATCGATTCGTCTGTACCGTAAAAATTTTCTTCTTTGGCTTTATTCATCGCCTTCTTCAATATTCCATATTCGAATACTTGCGGAGTTTGAACATAATACATTTCCGATCTATCGATGTATTCTTGAACGGTATTTCCGCCTTTTAATAAAGTATCCTTTGCTTTAACCGCAACTACAGCGGCTTTGTTTCTTTTCGCCCCGGTTATTGAACTATTCAATATTTCTAAAGAAAGCAAAGGACGAGCGGCATCGTGAACAACTATAATATCATTATCGGCCGCTTGCAGGGAATTTAAAGCGTTATAAACTGAATCCTGCCTTTCCGTTCCGCCCTCAACAATGTCAATAGGAATTTTAAATTTATTTTCAGAAATGATATTTTTAAGAAGAGTTTTGTAATCTTTATTTACAGGGATGACGATCCGGTCGATTAAGCCCGAATCGTCAAATGTTTTTAAAGTATAATAGATTATTTCTTTACTATTAATTTTAATAAACTGCTTGGGCAGGGAAGATTCAATTCTTTTGCCCAGTCCGCCTGCGGGAATTATTGCGAAAGTTTTCATTTTAGAGAATCAGCATTCCATCGCCGTAGCTTAAAAATTTATAACCTTCCTTCATAGCTTTCCTATAGCTTTTCATTATCAGATCGTAATCGCCGAAAGCTGCAGTTAAAATAAGAAGCGTAGATTCGGGCTGATGAAAATTAGTTATTAATTTTTTAGTGATCTTGAAATCGTAAGGCGGGTAAATAAATTTATCCGTCCATCCGCTTATCGGCTTAACGAAACCTTCTGCTGTTACAGCGCTTTCCAGCGCACGCGTTGTGCTTGTGCCGACTACGAAAACATTTTTCTTGTTCTCGAGAGCTTTGTTTATTGCATCGGACGCGTCATCCGGAATCTCAAAATATTCAGAATCCATTTTGTGTTTGGTTAGATCTTCCACTTCTACAGGACGGAATGTACCGAGTCCGATATGAAGGGTAACAGTAGCCACTTTAATCCCTTTCTTCTTTATCTTTGAAAGGAGTTCTTTCGTAAAATGGAGTCCGGCAGTCGGAGCAGCAACTGAACCATCTGTTTTCGCAAAAACGGTTTGATAATTCTGCCTGTCGTCATTTTCAACGTCGCGCTTAATATAAGGCGGAAGCGGAGTTAAACCGATTTTCTCAATCGCCTTGAATATATCACCCGCATCTTCATTGAAACGAACTGTCCTTCCGCGGGACGTTGTGTTATCAATTACTTCGCACCAGAGTTTATCATTAAAATAAATTCTGTTGCCAATTCTAACCTTTCGCGCGGGATCTACTATCACATCCCAAATATTTTCTTCTTTATTTAATTCTCTTAGAACAAAAACTTCAATCTTTGCATTGGTTCTTTCTTTATTTCCGTAAAGTCTCGCCTGTAACACTTTAGTTTCGTTAACAACTAAGACGTCGCCCTTGGACATATAATCAACAACATCAGTAAATTGTTTATGCTCTAAATTTCCAGTTTTTCTATCAACAACCATTAACTTTGCCTGGTCTCTCGGTTCCGACGGATATTTCGCAATAGCCGTTTTAGGCAAGTTATATTTGAAGTCAGACAGTTTCATTCTCTCTCCCATCTCCACTTATCAAAAACACAATTAAATTAAAGCGAATCCCGGAATAATAATTCCGGGACTGTATCGCATAACATCTTATTTCTTTTTAGATGATTTTTTCTTTTTGTCGGACTTTTTTACTGTCGTCGGTTTCTTCTGATCGCGTAAAGCGGCTCTGGCAGCGGCAAGTCTCGCTATCGGAACACGGAATGGAGAACAGCTTACATAGTCCAAACCGGTTCTGTGGCAGAACTCAACAGATTCAGGATCGCCGCCGTGCTCGCCGCAAATTCCTACTTTTAGATTTTCTTTTACCGATCTTCCTTTCTTTGTTCCTATTTCAACTAACTGTCCAACACCGGATTGATCCAGGCTTTCAAAAGGATCTCTCGGAAGAATATCTCTTTCAACATAAACTGGCAGGAATTTTCCGGCATCATCGCGTGAAAGACCGAATGTTGTTTGGGTTAAATCATTTGTGCCGAAGCTGAAGAATTCCGCGCTTTCCGCTATCTCATTTGCGGTTAAAGCGGCTCTTGGAAGTTCAATCATAGTTCCGACCAAATAATTAAGTTTCTTTCCTTTTTCTTTGAAGACATCTTTAGCAACCCGTCTTACAATATCTTCCTGAAGTTTCAATTCCGCGAGTGTACTTACAAGCGGGATCATAATTTCAGGTGAAACTTTTCCGCCTTCTTCTTTTACTTCTAGCGCAGCTTCAAAAATTGCACGTGCCTGCATCTCGGTTATTTCAGGATATAAAACGCCCAAACGGCATCCTCTGAATCCGAGCATCGGATTGAATTCAGATAGCGCTTCCATTTTTTCTTTTATTTTCTTTTCCGAAATGTTCAACGATTTTGCCACTTCTTTAATATCTTTGGGCTCGTGCGGTAAAAATTCGTGAAGCGGCGGATCCAAGGTTCTGATTGTAACAGGTCTTCCGGCCATAACTTCAAATATTCCCTTAAAGTCTTCACGCTGAAGCGGTAGTAATTTATTAAGCGCTTTTCTTCTATCTTCTTCGGTATCTGAAAGAATCATTTCCCTTACGGCTGTAATTCTGTCTCCGCCGAAGAACATATGTTCGGTGCGGCAGAGTCCTATTCCTTCAGCTCCGAAAGCAATTGCATTTGCAGATTGATCCGGCTGATCGGCGTTTGTTCTCACTTTCATCGTTCTTGCTTTATCAGCCCAACTCATCAGATCTTTATAAGTTTTGAATACTTCGGATTTTTTCGGATCCATCTCTTTTGTAATGAGAACCTGAATAACTTCCGAAGGTTTAGTCTGAATTTCACCCGCAATCACTTCGCCTGTAGTTCCGTCAATCGAAATGTAATCGCCTTCTTTCAGTAGCTGATTTGAACCTTCGACTCTGAGTTCACCTTTTTTATAATTAAGATTTAACGAGCTTACTCCGGCAACGCAAACTTTCCCCATCTGGCGGGCAACAAGCGCCGCGTGGGAAGTCATTCCGCCTCTTGCGGTTAAAATACCGTCTGCCGCGTTCATTCCTTTTATATCTTCGGGAGAAGTTTCGATTCTAGTAAGGATAACTTTTTCTCCCTTTGCTGCCATTTCCTGCGCGTCGTGTGCGGAGAAAGCAATTCTTCCCGATGCAGCTCCCGGTCCGGCATTCAATCCTTTTGCTAAAAGTTTCCCTTCGTCTATCGCTTTTTTCTTTTGTTCAAGATCGAAGATAGGACGAAGTAATTGATTTAACTGGTTCGGTTCAATTCTCAATAGAGCTTCTTCCTTAGAAATCAATTTTTCTCTTACCATATCCACCGCAATTCGAATTGCCGCGAAACCGGTTCTTTTACCTACGCGAGCCTGAAGCATCCAAAGTTTTCCCTGCTGAATAGTGAACTCAACATCCATCATATCTTTGTAATGCTGTTCAAGTTTAGCGCGGATGTCATCCAGCTCTTTATAAATTTTCGGATCATCTTTTTTTAGATCGGAAATTGGAAGGGGAGTTCTTGTTCCTGCGACTACATCCTCGCCCTGCGCGTTAAATAAATATTCTCCGTAGAAAACATTATTGCCTGCTGCCGGGTCGCGTGTAAATGCAACTCCGGTTCCCGAGTCTTCGCCCATATTTCCGAATACCATTGACTGGACATTTACTGCTGTTCCCCATTCGGCGGGAATATTATTTAATTTTCTGTAAACTATCGCGCGTTCGTTCATCCAGGAACTAAATACAGCACCGATTGCGCCCCACATTTGTTCCATCGGATCTTCCGGAAACTCGTGCCCCGTTTTTTCTTTTATCGCCGCTTTATATTCCTGAACCAACTCCTGCAGCTGTTCGGTTGTGAGTTCGGTGTCTTTGGTTACTTTGTTCGCTTTTTTCTTTTTATCGAGTATAACTTCAAAAGGATCTTCATCGTGTTTATCCACGGGTTTAAGGCCAAGTACTACATCGCCGTACATCGCCACAAATCTTCTGTAGGAGTCGTAGGCAAATCTCGGGTTATCTGTTTTATCAATCAATCCTTTTACGGTTTCGTCGTTCAAACCTAAGTTAAGTATCGTGTCCATCATTCCGGGCATAGAAGCGCGGGCGCCGCTTCGTACCGAAACGAGAAGCGGATTTTTTACATCGCCGAATTTCGCTCCCATTATTTTTTCAACTTTTTTCAGCGATTCGTTAACTTCTTTCTTCAATTCCTTCGGATATTTTTCATTGTTATCGAAGTAATAAGTACACACGTCGGTGGTAATGGTAAATCCAGCCGGTACGGGTAATCCAATATTTACCATCTCCGCCAGGTTAGCACCTTTACCGCCAAGCAGTTCTTTCATTCCTGCTTTGCCGTCGGCTTTTTTACCGCCAAAGAAATAAACATATTTTTTACTCTTTGCTTTAGACATTAAACGTCCTCCAATTGATTATATTATTCTATGTTTAGTTATTTAAAAATTTTAAAATGAATTTCTCGAATTCCTCTTCATTTTCAATATGCATCTCTATTTTTAGATAATAGATATCTATATCATCCAACTCACGCGAATAGTTTGTAAGTTTTACCGCGTCTTTCTGAGTTGTTAATACCGAAAATGAGTTGGAATCATAAAACTTTTTGCGTATTTGCTGTATATCTTTATTTGTATAATTCCTATGATCAGTAAATAAAATTTTGTTATCAATATTAATATTGTTCTGTTCCAAGATATGAAGAAAAGAAAACGGCTGCGCTATTCCGCAAACAACCAAACTCTTCTGCCCCTTAAATTCTTCTATGCTGTAAAACTTATGCGTTTTAACGTCGTAGATTCCGGCTGCTTTATAAAACGCCTCGAATCTAGGTTTGCCGCCGAGATATTTTTTTATATGAAAAGGAATATCCGTTTTCTTCGAAAATTTTCTGTTTATAATTATCGCGTCAGCTCTTTCGCATGCTGAAAAAGGTTCGCGCATTACTCCTATCGGAAGAAGACTTTGTTCCAGCGATCCCGTTTTATTCAAAAAACGCTGATCGAAAATTAATATGTTCGTATCGCGGTAAATCCATCTGTGCTGAAAAGCGTCGTCCAACACAATCGCGTCGAGCTCAGCATCTTTCAAAAATTTCTTCGCGCCGTCAACTCTTTTTTCCGATACTGCTGCCGGAACCTCACACTCCGAAGCGAGAAGATACATCTCATCACCGCTTTTAGCTACAGATGTTTTCAAATTTTCACCGTCGGAAACAAGTAAATAACCTTTGCTTTTTCTCCCGTATCCGCGGCTTAAAATGCCGACTTTGATTCCGGACTTTTTCAGTATCTCAACAATATGAACTACAGCAGGTGTTTTACCGGAACCGCCTACAGTTATATTTCCTATTGAAATAATCTTAGAATTTACTTTTTTCGTTTTAAAAATATTTTTATCAAAGAACTTATTTCTTGTTTTAATTATAAACGCGTAAATTACCGCCACAGGCGATAATAATATTTTAATAAGATTTAACAATATTGGTCGCTTTCAATTGTAAATCGTTCAAATCCTTGCCTGCATTATTTATCAAATCATTTACAGCTTCATATTCTAAATTTTCATCAACAAAAATAGCTTTAGAAAATACTAATGCAGCCGCGGAAAAAGGGAGTGGAACTTGAAATTTATCCCAGCTTTTCAACTTAAAATTTTTGTTGTAAGCAGCCCCGATTAAAAATAACGGCAGTCCTGTTTTCTTTGCTGTTACCACGGCTCCGGCTTTCATTTTAAATGCCGGTCCTGTCGGTCCGTCAGGGGTTATTGCTATCGAATAATTTTTCGAGGCTTTATCGATCAATATTTCCAGTGCTTCCTTGCCCCCTTTGTGAGACGATCCTCTTCCTGTTGAATAATGCCATCTATTCAAAACGCGCGCGAGAATTTCACCATCTTTACTTTGACTTACCAAACCAGCAAAGTTTTTGTTTCTAAAAAAATACCAGGGTAATATCATCGTTCCGTGCCAAAAAGCTATTATTACATTCTGACCATCATCTAAATATTTTTTCAGTTCCCCGTAATTTTCCGTTTTTATTTTTAATGTCGTGATGACCAACTGTATCGCAAAAAAAATAAAATGATTTCCCATAAACCACAAAAATCGTTTCTTCAAACTTTTAAGAACCATAAGCTTCTTTTAGAATAATAGATGCGGCGTTTTTTGAAGCTCCCGCTTTACCCAATTTCAATTTTAATTCAGATAATCCTTTCCGGATTTCCTCTAACTTATTTTCATCGGAAATTAAATTTTTTACTTCCCTGTAAATATTTTCCGCATTTACTTCATCTTGGATTAATTCTTTTACTATTTCTTTATTACCGACAATATTTGAAAGAGCTATATTTTTTATTTTAACGACTAAGCGGCCGATCCAAAAAGTAAGTTTGTTTGTTTTGTAAACAACAATGTGCGGAAGAGCGAACAGTCCCGCTTCCAATGTTGATGTACCCGATTTAATAATTCCGAACTTCGCATTCCGAAAAAGATCGTAATTATGATCCTTTATAATTTTAAAATTTTTCACCGTTGTCATATCATAAAAATATTTTTCGCCGAAAGAAGGTCCGGCAGCAACTACAGTCTGCAGATTAAACTCTTCCGACAATTTCTCAGCCGCTTTAATTACCTCGGGAAAAATTTTCTCGACTTCCTGTTTTCTGCTACCCGGCAAAATCAATAAAATTTCTTTGCCAAAATCCAACGCTAACTTCTTATATAATTCATTCTTATCTAAATATTTGTATTCCTCAATTTGTTCAACAAGCGGATGACCTACGTACTCTGCTTTTACCGAAGATTCAACATACATATCTTTTTCGAAAGGGAAGACCACCAGCATTTTATCTACAATTTTTCTTATCGTATTAATTCTCTTTTTTCTCCAAGCCCAAACTTGCGGCGAGATATAATAAAAAATTTTCTTTCCCAATCTTCTTTAAATTCTTCGCGATGTTCAAATTGAATCCGGGATAATCGATAAGAATTATATTCTGGATATTCTTTTCTTCAACAATATTTAAAAGATCTTTTTTAACTCTCCGTATAAAGGGAAGATGTTTTATCACTTCCGCGAATCCCAAAAACGCCATATCTTTTATATGATACTCGGCGTTAAGTCCGGCTTTTATCATTCTGTCGCCGCCTATCCCGAAAAATGTTACATCGTCTTCCATCAATTTCATCTGCTCAATTAATGCCGCGCCGTGTATATCGCCAGAAACTTCCCCCGCTACGATTAAAAAACTTTTCACCATTAAACCAGATAAAGAATAATCAACACAATAACAACGGATGAAAACGCCTGCAAGGTTCTTCGCTCGGAACGAAGACCCGCTTTTATATTTAGCGGCGGCTGCTTTACTCTTTCAGTTTTGTAGGAAGAAATACGCGGGAATAACCGCGGCACGTTATCATAATAATGCTGATAATCTTCCTTGAACGTCTCGAGTAAATATTTTTCTTCTTCTGCAATAATTATCAAATACTGAATATAAAAAAAGATGAATGCAAAAATTTGAAGATATGGAAATAGCGCCATTGACATTATCCCGATTCCCGTATAAAGAAGAATGTTGCCAAGATAGAGCGGGTTGCGGACGTGTGCGAACGCACCGCTTACAACAAGATATGTGCCTCCGACTCCGCCGGTTGTCCGTGTTTCGCTTCCGGCATAAACAACTCCCCAAAGACGGAAAAATTCGCCGGTAAGCGCTATCAAAAATCCTACGAGCATACTTGTCAAAGTCGCTTCCTGGAAAATCACCATCACCAATAAAAAAGGAATCGGTGTATAGCTTCTGTATTTAAAAACTTTTTTTGCAAAACTCATCTGTTAACCCTGCATATATATTTCTTTTCGTTTTAACTCGGCTTGATGACTTTTTCTCAGCCGTTTTTTCTGAAGCAGATCGGTTATTCTTTCTTTTATATCGAAGAAACTTTTGTAAGGATAATAACTGATCCTGTTCTTTTCGCAATGCTTAAGCAGCGTATCTTTAGCGAAGATAAAATCGCAGAACTGTGCGGCGTAAGCGTCGCTCAATCCGTCTCCGATGTAAAAAGTAAATTCATCGTCGCCGCTGTTATTTAAAATATGATTCCTCTTGCAGTTAGCTCCTTTGCCGCAATCTTCATCGGTGTGCGGAAAGGAAACTATCGGTTCATTTTTCTCACCGAACTCCATTACATTAGAAAATATTTTTAAGTCTGAAACTCCGAGATTTTTGAGAATTGTATTTATGTAGTAATCAAATCCGTCGCTTAGGATCATAAAATCAAGATCATTTTCGCGGCAGAATTTTACAAGCTCGGTGAAGCCCGGATCAATTTTTATTGAAAGCAAAAATTCTTCAAGCACTTTCATATCGAAAGAATCGACAAGCGCGCTAAGTCCGCGCCACATTTCAGGCGCTTCAATCTCATCCTCTTTCCAGGATGTAATAATTTCTTCAGCTTTTTTTTCGTCGCCGAATTTTTTAAATAACGTGTCGCCCACATCCTGCAGTGAAATCGTTCCGTCGAAATCGGAAAATATTTTAAACCGTTTGTGGTTTATCATTTTCATTTTTAAGCCGTAATTTTAATTTGATCGTTGAACTGAACCGCGACTAATTTGGAAATTCCCTCGTTCTGCATCGTAACACCGTACATATTTTCAGCCGCTTCCATTGTGCGTTTATTGTGTGTAACCATTATAAACTGAGTATTGGCGCTGAATTCCTTTATCAAATGAGTAAACCTATCCACATTTGCGTCGTCGAGAGGTGCATCTACTTCGTCCAATATACAAAAGGGACTCGGCTTCACAAGATAAATCGCAAAAAGAAGCGCAGTTGCTGTTAAAGTTTTTTCACCTCCGGATAAAAGTTCGATGGAAGTCGGGCGTTTTCCTTTAGGTTTGGCGATGATCTCAATTTTCGCTTCCAACGGATCGGCGCCTTCTTCCAATTTTAAATCTGCTTCGTCGCCGGGATCAAAAAGAGTATGAAATATATTTATGAAGTTTTCGCGTATCTGCTCAAATGTTTCTTTAAAAAGATTGAGCGCCGTATTATTAATATCGTGAATTGTTTTTACAAGATCGTCCTGCGATTCTACAAGATCGTCTCGCTGCTTCAAAAGAAAATCTAATCGTTCTTTTTCTTCTTCGAATTCCGTATACGCAAGCGAGTTTATTGGTCCGAGATTTTTAATACTCGTTTTTAATGAATGAACTTCTTCGCTTCTCGCTTTAAAATCAAATGTATCTAAATCTTCAAATCCCTTTAGCTCAAGTTCTTTGTTATATTCTTCTCGTATATGATTTTTTATATTCTCCAGTTTGAAATCAAATTCATTAAGTTTCATTTCTATCTGGTGAATTCTATCGGCAACGCGCTGCCGCTCTCCGCGAATTTCTTTTAAAACCTTTTCGATTTCAGAAGCGGAAGCTTTAGATTCTTTTAACCGTTCCTCAATTTCCGATTCCTCTGTTTTCAGCTTTTCATATACGCGTGTTATTTCATTGTATTCTTCTTCAAACTCAACAAGTGATTCTTCCAAAATTCCCAACTCGCTTGTAGCGGAGTTAATGTCGGTCTCACGCTTCAAAATATTCTGATCGATGAGTTTTAGATTTTGTTCGGAATTGGAAATTGCGCCTTCAGTCTTTCTCAGATTTCCTTTCAATCTTTCAAGTCCGATCTCTTCCTGTGAATACTCCGATGAAATAAAGCTCAAATCGGTCTCCGCTTTCTTTACTTCCTCTTCAAGATCATTTAGTTCGTTCTCGGCTATTTCCCGCAGCCGCTGTTTCTCATCTACTTCTCCCTGCAGCGCTGTTATTAAATTATCCAACTCGTTTGATTCCAACGCTAAATCCTGAGTCTCATCTCGCGACTTATCTATCTCTTCGGAAGTCTTTTTATTCTCAAATTCTATTTGGTTTATCTGTTTCTCGATATTATTTATATCGTTTTCAATAAGTTTTCCTTCTTCGGAAATCATCTTCAAATCAATGCTGTCGGCTTTCTCTTCTAGTTCAAAAATGCTTTCTTTCAGAATCGACAGGTCTTTTTCGTGTGCCGGATATTCATCTTTTAATTCCGTAAGAAGCTGCTTTCGTCCGAATAAGGTCTCATCAAGTTTGGGAAGCGATCCACCTTCAACAATTCCGTTATCTCCTACAACGTCTCCCTGTAAAGTCGCGAAATTAAATCCCGGATAAGTTTTGCTCAATGCCATCGCGTCTTCAAGCGATTCTGTAATTACGCTTTTGCTTAAGGCAAGCCGGAAATATGATTCCCACTTTTTATCGGTATCAACAAGATTATACGCCCAATCGATAAACTTAGGTTCGGCGGATAATTTCTTTGCTTTCCGTTTGAAATTAAAGTCGGAGATTTTTTCTAAAAGAGTTCTGTTCTTTTTGCCGGGCTCATCTTTCAAAATAAACGAAGCTTTACCGAGATCGTTTTTCTTCAAATAATCTATTGCTGTTAGAAGATCTTCATACGAGTCGACGAGCAAATTATTCAATACATTTTTAAGAGAAGCTTCGAGCGCGAATTTATATTTATCATCCGACTTCCCGACGTCGGCGAAAAGAGTTTTTTCTTTTGAAGTCCAACCTTCGCTCTCAAGTAAAATTTTTGATCCTTGCGAGACTCCTTCAAAATTGGAGATCAGATTCTGAAAAAAATCAATTTTATCTCTTATGTTATGAAGCTGACTTCTCTTCTCTACTTCTTCTTCTTTTAATTTTCCAATCTCAGAAAGAATATCTTCCTTTTCTTTCTGCTTCTGTAAAAATTCCGATTCATATTTCTGAAGCCGCTTTTCCGCGTCGCTTTTTTCGGTTTCCAGTTCCTCTAAATATCCAACTATCTTTGCTGTATCACCCGTAAGTTTTTGGATTTTATTATTCAGTTTCTCAATATTTTGATTAATATTTTCGAGAGATTTTTTATTAACCGAAAGCCGATTTTCCTTTGCCGAAATATCTTTGAATTTTTCAAAGATCTCGCCGCTTTTTCCTTTCAGTTCTTCTTTCTTTTGCTCAAATAAATTTTTAGATTCATCGAGTTTAACGCGCTGTTCCTGCAACGTTTCGCTTTTTACTTCGAGTGAAATTTTTATTTCTTCAATTTCATTCCGGTTCTCTTCCAAGATTTCCGAAGTATCAATCTTTTGATCCTTCAGTTCTTCAAGTTCCCGACTATACTTTTCTAAATTTTGTTTGATTGATTTAATGCGCTCTCTTGTAACATAAACCATTCTTTGTTTTTCGTGAAGACGGTCTCTCTCTTTGGAAATCTCATTCCTTTTTTCTTTAAGCTCATCTTCAATATCATAAATAATATTTTTTTTCTCTTCAAGTTCCGAATCAAATTCTCTGATAGTTTTGGAGAATTCAACTTTATTTTCTTCTGCCGAAGATTTTTCCGTATTGAAGTTTTCTTTTTCACCTGTCATCCGGGCAAGTTCGCGTTCGGCAAGATCGACTTCCTTTTCGCTCAGTTCTTTATTCATCCGGTTGTATCTGTCGGCTTTCTTCGCCTGCCTTTCTAACGAGCGTACATTCTTCTCCACTTCGGAGACGATATCGTTCACGCGTACAAGGTCTCCTTTCACTTCATCGAGTTTTTTGAGCGAGAGCCTTCTTCGTAATTTATATTTATTAACACCGGCGGCTTCCTCAAACATTTGCCTGCGTTCTTCGGCTTTGCTGCTCAAAATTGTTTCGATCATTTTTAATTCTATAACCGAATAAGCATTGGTACCCATTCCGGTATCCATAAACAGATTGGTTATATCTTTTAAACGGCAGATATTTCTGTTTAGAAGATACTCACTTTCGCCGGAGCGGAAAATTCTTCTGGTAATTGTTACTTCGGAATATTCAGTAGGGAGAACTCCTTTATCATTAACGAAAGTCATAGAAACTTCCGCCATTCCAAGAGGCTTCTTATCCTTGGTGCCGTTAAAAATTACGTTTTCCATTTTATCGCTGCGGAGGGCACTGCTTCTCTGTTCTCCGAGGCACCAGCGCACGGCGTCAACAATATTAGTTTTTCCGCAGCCGTTCGGTCCTACAATTCCGGTAATATCTTTATTTAAATTTATAACGGTTTTATTGGCAAATGATTTGAAACCAAATATTTCAACTTTCGATAGATACAAATCGTCCCTGTTTTATATTGTACTACTTTGTCTGAAAGCATTAAGCACATAGTAAATTGTCGATTCCGTCAATTGGAAATAAACGAGAACAATTATGGAAACAACGAAAATAAAGAGGAATGCATAGCCGTAAACTTTGAACGGCGCGACATCAAAAATAACGTAAATGCCTTTCATCAACCTTTGCAGAAGCCAGAAAAAATAAATTATCAGGAAGAAATAAATGTACGCGTTTACTACATCCGCCATCAATATTCTGTAGAGCACTAATTCGATTGGGATCAAAAGCACGAGCGGCATCAGAGCCCAAATCACCATAAAGTAAATGCTGGAAAATAATACTCTGTTCCGGATAAAGAAGGAAGAGACTTTTAGAATAAGCGAAAGAATGATGAAAAAGATCATCGCTAAAATAAAAAGTGCGATAAATGAATAAACCGGATTCCAAGCTAGGAAACTGAATGCGTACATAAAATTTGCCGATCCGAAGGAAACAATAATTCTTTCTACTAGCAAATTTGTTTTGAAGTAAAAAAGCATATTGGTGAAAAGCAGCGCGATTGAACCCGATAAAATGATCATCAAAAAGTTTGAATGAAGTCCGGACAAAATTCGCTGGTCTCGGATATCGGCGAAAAAATTATAAGGGCGGAGTAGAGAGCGTGATGCGTCTTCTCGGAATTTCCGTTTGGAGTTCATCAAAATTCCCATCAGTATTGCCAGAAACAACCCTGTAATTATGAAGAAGATCGGCGAATCGTCCGACTTGGTGCCTATCGGAATAGTAATTTTTTCTTCATTATTTAATTTCGATTTAACTACATTATACGAAAGCCCGTTAGCGCTTCTGTTCTCCCGTAAAATACCTATGTTATAAATTTTATCTTCATTATAACCGAGTGCAAGTGAATGAAAATCACCGCGTATATCGAAAATTGAATTGATGAAAAATCCGCTTACATTTTCTTCTTCCGCAAAATCGATCAGGTCTTCAAAATATTTAGCCTGAGCTTCGAGCGAAAATTCATTCATATATCCGTTGGTATTTCCATAAAAGGAAGGATAAGCTGCGTCGCTGATAAAAACTTTTCCTTTACCCAAAGCATTTACTGAATTTAAGTATGAGTCTTTGTAATTCACGATATTTTTTGCGAACAGATCAATTCCGTAGAGGCCGAGGTTTTCAATTTCGGTAGAAGGAAAACCATTAAAAGAAGCGAATGACAATCCGTCGTAATTCTCCTTGACTATGGCGGCGAGCGATGAAATAAATTCTCGTTGAGGATTGGAGTCTGGTAAATACGAACTGCCGACGCCAATTGCAGCAACCGATGAATAACCTTTATAAGCGTTCAGAAAATATCTTAAATAACTGTTCGAACGCTCGTTAAAACTTTTACCGGTGATTATCTCTGTGGGAACTCCGTCTATCGGGATTTCGATTAAGTTAAGCAACCCGATTTTCTCGGAATATCTTAATGCATAAGGATGAGGAGCGGAACCGGCAAACCTGACAGAGTTAAATCCCATATTTTTAATAATATCTAAATCGTTTTCTATCTGCTCGTGATCCGTAGAATTACCAAACTCGACGTAAGAGTTGTAATACGAGGTTCCTTTCATATAGAACGGATTTCCGTTAAGCGTAAGATTAGCAGAATCGCTTTCTAATCTATAAAAGGCTGCGGGTACTGCCGATTCATCTAACAAAGTATCGTTCTTTGTAAGCTGAAAACGGATAGTGTAATGCACGGGATTCCCTGGACTCCAAGTTTTCGGATTTCGCAGCCGCGAGGAAATCTGAACTTCGGCATCCGGCTTGCTGAAAGAAAACCTTTCTGTTTTATCAGCTGATTCCGGATCAAGTGAACTTTCGGAGTCAGTAAAAAATAATTTTATTTCGTATTTGTTCTTTTTCGGATCTTCCGCCGCTTCGGTGGATATATAATCTGGATTATGAATTTTAAGCGAAGATTCAAACTCGAGATAACCTCTATCATCTGTTAAAGAATACGAAAACTCTTTCGCGACGATAGCGAAATTCGGAATAGAATGAAGATAAACTTTTCTAATAATTCCACCCGTGCTCTGCGGAAACAAAAATCTCTGGTTAACCGGTATCGTACTCTTTGCGTCGAGTTTATGCTTTAGCTTGATTGAAATAATATTCGATCCGTTCGGGTTTAAAACATCTCTGGGAAGTTCGAGCCAGAAAGGAATTTGTCCGCCCGGATGTTTATGGATCAAAAGATCGTTCAGCGAAATCTCGGCGGAATAATTCAATCCTTCAAAAAATATTTTCAACCGGTTTTTTTGAATCTGAGTTTTTGACAAGTCCGAGTTCCTTCTCAAAAATCAATTCATCCGCGCCTTCGAAGACAGCGGGAATATTTGTCTGGATTTTCGCGTTCGGATCATCTTCCGGGTAAACAACCCAGCCGTTAGTAAGCTCCGATATACTTCTTGTTTGCGTAACGTCGAAGTAAACCGAATCTAATTCGGATGGTTTTGAAGGCGGAAGTTCCTTAATTTTAATCTGCGCGAACGAACTTCCAAAGCAGATTAAAACAATAAAAATAGGGAGGGAAAATTTATTAAATCTTGTCATTCTTTCCGTAAAAAATAAAATATAAAGACATTTAAAATAACAAATAAAAGAGGGCAAATCAATAAAAAACCAACTGTAAATGATGTACGTTTTGAGGTTATTATGGCGGAAATAAAATTTTGTATTATCTGGGCGGATTAAAATTTAATTCTTAAACTCTTTAAATATTCGTCCGGAGTCATTACAGGAATTTTGGAACTCTTAGAACCTTTTACATCCGCTTTCTTTAACAATTTTAGGTTTTACAAATTTGGGAAGGATGTAATATGTAGTGGTGGCTGAGACGTTCCGCGGAACGTCTCAGCTATTATCTAAACAGCTTTTATTATTCCAACAAAAGAATCGGCTTTTAAACTTGCGCCTCCCACTAATGCTCCGTCGATATCCGGCTGCGATAAAAGTTCTTTCGCGTTATCCGGTTTAACGCTCCCGCCATATTGAATTACAACTTCTTCGGCTGCGTTTTCCGAATATAAATCTCTTATCAAATTTCTGATGAACGAATGAACTTCCTGCGCCTGACCGGGAGTAGCTGTTTTACCGGTTCCGATTGCCCAAACCGGTTCGTAAGCGATAATGATATTTTTTAATTCATCTTCGGTTATTTCTTTCAAGCCTTCTTTAACCTGGCGCTCCACTATTTTATTTGTGATGTTCTTTTCCCTTTCGTCCAAAGTTTCGCCGACGCAGAAAATCGGTTTCAATCCGTCATTAAGGGCTTTCTTAATTTTCTTATTGATCGTTTCATCGTCTTCATTAAAAATAGCTCTTCTTTCGGAATGTCCTAAAATCACAAATTCGCATCCAACGCTCTTCAGCATATCGGCGGAGATTTCGCCGGTGAACGCGCCCGAATCTTCAAAATACATATTTTGCGCGCCGACTTTTATTTCGGTTCCTTTTACTAATTCAACGGCCGTATCTAACGATGTGAAAGGCGGGCAGACTATTACTTTTACGTTCTCGCTTTTTGCGTCCAACTCTTTTTTTATTCCGGCTATAAGTTCGGCAGATTCATTCAGGTTTTTATTCATTTTCCAGTTGCCGGCAATTACGATATTTCTCATAAACTCCTCGTCATTAATATTTTATTATCATCCAACCGATTCAACGCGTTTAATTCCGGGCACTTCGCGTATCAAAGCCCGTTCAACTCCCGCTCTTAAAGTCATTTGAGACATCGGGCAGCCGACGCACGCGCCTGTAAGCCGGACTTCAACTATTCCTTCGTCTGTTACTTTTACCAGTTCGATATCGCCGCCATCGGCTTTTAAATACGGTCTAATCGATTCCAGCGCTTTGTTTACTTTTTGATTCATAACGTCGTTCATTTTTCGGCTCCGGATTAATTCTCGTCATCCATTACAATTTCAACTTTGGATGAATTTGAGCTTAAATTAGTAATACTTATTTGTGTTGCCATATTTCTGGCAATCTCCATAATTGTCTCGGCATGTATTGAGCCGTTGTTCTCTTCTACAATCGGCTTTCCTTTGTCGCCGCCTTCTCTTATACGCGGATCAATTGGAATTCCCCCGAGGAAAGGTACGTCCGATTCCTGCGCAAGTTTTGCTCCGCCGCCTCTTCCGAATATATCGTATTCTTTTCCAGTATCGGGCGCGACAAAATAACTCATATTCTCTACAATTCCCAAAACGGGAACGTTTACGCGAGAAAACATTTTTAATCCTTTTCTTGCATCAATCAAAGAGACATCCTGCGGAGTTGTAACAATCACAACACCGGTTAAAGGAATGGTCTGAGTCAGCGTCAATTGTATATCGCCCGTTCCAGGCGGCATATCGAAAATCAGATAGTCTAATTCTCCCCAATCTACATCGGTCATAAATTGCTTAACGGCTCCGCTAGCCATGGGCCCCCGCCATATTACGGGAGTTTTTTCTTCAACCATAAAACCGATTGAAATAATTTTTACTCCGAAATTTTCGAGCGGAATTATTTTTCCTGTTTGAGGATCCTGGTATAATTTCGGTTTATCCTCTATTCCGAACATCAAGGGGATACTCGGGCCGTAAATGTCGGCGTCTAATAACCCGACTTTAGCGCCGTCTTTAGCCAAAGCTACGGCCAGATTTACAGCAACGGTGCTTTTGCCTACTCCGCCTTTTCCGCTCGCAACTGCGATAGTATTTTTAACTCCGGGCAAAACCGCCTCTTTCCGTGTATCTTGATGAGC
This sequence comes from uncultured Melioribacteraceae bacterium, assembly GCA_963821715.1. Classification (GTDB taxonomy): domain Bacteria; phylum Bacteroidota; class Ignavibacteria; order Ignavibacteriales; family Melioribacteraceae; genus CAWGET01. The sequence continues at coordinate 817,476 of CAWGET010000006.1, read as the reverse complement.
TGTTACATTGGACGTCATATTAACATTTATTTCTTCAGCTTCAGGAATTTCATTTTTTATCGAATTAATCGCGTCCGATTTCATTTTATCTTTCATCGGACAAGCGGGTGTTGTAAGTTCAATATCGAACGAAATATTTTTCCCATCTATTTGTAAATTTTTTATCATGTTCAAAGTAACTAGATCTTTATGAAGATCAGGGTCGTCTACTTTTCTCAAAGCATCCAATATTTGATCTTTCGAAATATCAGCCATTAATTTCTCCTTTCCAGCCTTTTTAAAAAATCATAACGTAAAAATTAATAATATAAATTGTAATTATAAAATTATTCCTCAACTTCTCTCGGGATTAATTTCTTCGGCGAAAAACTAGATTTATTCATAAGCCAATCCTGAACTGAAATTTTCTGCTCAGTAAAGACAGGCGATTTATCCACATATTTTCCTGTCGGAAGCAGCACCTTCGATTTTACATTATCCTCGAGACCTTTCATCAAAATTCTTTCATATATCCTTGTTTTTATTTTTTTATCTTCAATGGGAAAAATCACTTCTACGCGTCGGTCTAGATTTCTCGGCATCAAATCCGCGCTTCCCGCATAAATTTCTTCTTTTCCATTGTTATAAAAATAATAAACCCGACTATGTTCCAGAAATCTTCCGACAATACTGACCACATTTATATTTTCACTCAATCCTTTTACCTGTGGAATGAGACAGCAAATTCCTCTTATGATCAGATCAATTTTTACTCCAGATTTCGAGGCTTCGTACAAAGCGGAAATCAGGAGAGGATCCACGAGAGAATTCATCTTGAATATGAGATGCCCGTTTCCTCCGGAGGTTACATTCTGAATTTCGCGATTGATTAGCTCCAAAAATTTTTGACGCATATTTATTGGTGCTACAAGAAGTTTTCTGAATTCTTTTTGTTCCGAATAGCCCGTTAAATAATTAAATACATCAGATACATCGGCGCTTAAACTTGGATCGCTGCTGAATATTCCGATGTCGGTATAAATTTTCGCCGTGTCGGGATTATAATTACCGGTTCCTAAATGTACATATCTTCTTACACCGTCTACTTCTTTGCGCACGACGAGCGTCATCTTGGCATGAGTTTTCAAACCAACTAATCCGTAAACTACGTGAACTCCGGCTTTTTCAAGCGCGCGCGCCCAATATATATTATTTTCTTCGTCGAAACGTGCTTTTAATTCAACGAGAACCGCGACCTGCTTTTTCCTTTCCGCCGCTTCGATCAGAGCTTTTACAACCGGCGAGTTTGTGCCGACGCGGTAAAGAGTTTGTTTGATGGCGAGCACATCGGGATCTTTCGACGCCGCTTTTATGAAATCTATTACGGGCGTAAAGGAATCGTATGGATGATGAATGAGAATATCTTTCTTGTAAATCAAATTAAAAATGCTTTCAACTTCATCGAAGACCGGCGGAGTATTTGGATGGAAAGATTTATATTTTAAATTCGGCAGCGGTAGATCGTTCAGCAGCATCAGATGACTAATTCCCAACGGGCCCGGCAGGACATGAACGTCGCTGCTTTTGATCTGGAAGTTTTCCATTAAAGTGTCCATCATATAATCGGGCATGTTTTCTTCCACTTCTAACCTTACAACGCTTCCGAATTTCCGCTGCTTAATATTTTCCTCAATCACTTCCAAAAGATCATCGGCTTCATCTTCCTGAATTTCAATATCAGTGTTGCGAGTAATTCTGAATCTGTGAGCTTCTAATACTTTTACACCGGGGAAGAGAGAATTAAGATTATGCCCGATCAGATCGTCAAGCCAGATATATTTAGCGCAAAATTCCTGCCCGTTTAATTTTATTTTGTCCGCGAAAATTTTATCAATTCTTAGTAGACGCGGTAGTATGCTCGGTATTTTTACTCTCGCAAAATGTTTCTCTTTTTTCGGCTTTTCAATTAAAATTGCAAAACTTAGACTTAAATTTGAAATATACGGAAATGGTCTTCCGGGATCGAATGCGAGAGGTGTCAAAACCGGATAAATTTCCTTTATAAAATATTCGCGTAAAAGTTCTTTTTCTTCTTCCGGCAGATCGTCTATTTCAGCAATAAATATTTTGTTTTCTTCGAGTTTCGGCATTAATTCGCCATGCCATAATTTATAAACCGAATTCAGCATCGGGATTACCTCTGATTCTATTCTCTTGATCTCATCGTGAGGTGTCAATCCATCTATCGAAGGCTCAATTACTTTGGCGCGTATCTGCTCTTTATAACCTGAAACCCGGATCATATAGAATTCATCCAAATTGGATGAAAAAATTGAAATGAATTTTATCCTTTCCAAAAGCGGAATATTCGGATTTAGCGCTTCGGCTAAGACTCTCCTGTTGAATTCAAGCCAGCTCAAATCCCGATTGAAAAAATTCTTTGGCAAATAATATTTTTTTAGCTCATCTTTTTTTGGCATAAGAAATAAGATAGTTATTTTTATTTAGATTTGATATGGAATCCGCAGGCTATTTAAATTCTTTAGCCGATGAAAAATTTTTCAGATCATAACTTATTAAGTTATCGGGTTTATCAATTCTAGAAATTTTTACCCCTGCTTTACCGAGAAACTCTTCGGCTAGTGTGTTGTGATAATCAGAAAAAATAACGATCTCCTCAATACCAGCGGCTATTAAAGCTTTGGAGCAATTGGTGCATGGCATATTTGTTATATATGCAGTTGCTCCTTTAGCGCTTACACCGTGCACCGAACATTGGATTATTGCGTTCATCTCCGCGTGGATAGTTCGAATGCAATGATTTTCTTCAAGATAGCAGCCGACATCGTCGCAGTGTGGTTCGCCCGGAATTGATCCATTATATCCGGTAGATAGAATTCGTTTGTCGCGCACTAAAATACATCCGCAATGCATCCTCGGACAAGTAGACCTTTCCGAGACAAGCATAGCGAGTTTTAAAAAATATTCATCCCAAGCAGGCCTTTTAATAGTAAACTCCTTTCAAAAACATTAACATTTAACTTACAAAAAATATTTACGAATTTCTGAAGCGTCAAAGTACGTAAGACAAAGGACTTGAAAAGTTGAATGATAATATGAAAAAGTTCAAAGATGGAAAACTAGAACCTTTTTGGAAAAATCAGGTAATCCTGATTTGTATTTGGCGTTTTAAGAAGAAAAGATTTTTCCCGCCGAATATGTCCCGAATTTTATTATTCTGGTTGTAATTTCGGATAAATTATTAAGAGCGTTTTTTATAACGGTATCGTTCATGCTTCCGGATAAATCGATATAAAAAAGATATTGGAAAGGTTTGTGAGGAATCGGGCGGGATTCGATTTTCAGCAGATCGATATCCCTTAGCGCAAAAACGCTCAGCGCGCGGAACAGAGCGCCCGGAATACTCTTAAGTTCAAAACAAATCGACGTTTTCGGATTTTCTGTTTTATTTAAATTTCGGTTTCTTCCTACAATCAAAAAGCGTGTGTAATTCTCGTCGTTATTCTGAATTTTTCTTTTTAGTATTTCTTTACCATAAATTTCCGCCGCTTTTTCGCTAGCAATAGCCGCCGAAGGTTCATCTTCTTTTTCGGTAAGTAATACGGCACCGGCGGTATCATAAGCCGGATGAACTTTAAGATTTTTGTATTTTGAAAGAAAATCGGAGCATTGTCCTAAGGCCTGCGGGTGTGAATAAAGATGTTTGATATCAGGAATTTTATACCGTTTGTCCGAGATTAGTGCGTGATTGATTTTGAGATTTATTTCACCTTGAATTTTCAAAGTGTATTTAAGTAGAAGATCGTAAGTCTCGAACACGCTGCCGTATAGGCTGTTTTCAATAGGTACGATCCCAAAATCTACCGACTTCCGTTTTACTTTTTTAAAAACATCGTTAAAAGAATAAGATGGAAAAAACTCGATCCCATTTCCGAAATATTTTTCCGCAGCTATTTCGCTGAAAGCGCCGCGTTCGCCCTGATACGAAATTTTCTTCATTCTAAATCCATATTAATAATTGATCAAAAAAGAATTTAAAGATAATGATCATTTTACTTAATTAGGAAAGATTATTCTTAACTAGAATATGATTTTTAATTCTGTAAAAAAAAGGCTGCTATAGCCGAGGGCACAACTATAACAGCCGGAATGTAATTAAAGGAGGGGTTTATAAAAACCACAACAACGCCAAAAAATGTTCTTTTTTCCGGCGTTAAGTTTTATACAAAATAATTTGGAATATGTTTCGGCAAAAAATCGGCTCGGGTTTTGATCTGTGCAAAGCTTTTTAAGTGGAAAAAATTATCCAGCATGCTTTAGATTTTTGTTTTACAACCCTTAGCTTCAGCTATGGGAATGTAAACGCAAAACATAAATAGAAACCATTTTAATGGTTTCTGCATTTCTAAACCGTTAAAACGGTTTACATTGAAAAATCTTTTTCTAATCCCCACAGATAAATCTGTGGGCTAAAATCTATTTTTTTTTGATTTTCAAATTCTATTTCTTCAAAATAATTTTAAAAGTAGTCCCTTCGTTTAGAACAGAATTTTTCACAAAGATTTTTCCTTCGTGGTATTCTTCAATTATTCTTTTGGAAAGGCTCAATCCCAAACCCCAGCCGCGGCGTTTTGTGCTATAACCGGGGCGAAAAACATCTTTTCGTCTTTTCAAATCAATTCCTTTTCCTGTATCGGCGGCTTCAATTTCTACATTTTTTCCGTTTTGCGAAATAAAAAAATTGATTCGTCCTTTTTTATTTTCGATTGCGTCTAACGCGTTTTTAATCAAATTCTCGATTACCCATTCAAATAATTCGGGATTGATCAAAGCTTTTATTTCTTTATCGCCCGAAATTCCGATTGTAACATTTTTTCCAGTCTGAGGCAATCTTTTCCTGAAATATTTTATAACCTTTTCAATTTCTTCGGCGACAACATTCTCTTTCAGCGCGGGGAGAGAGCCGATCTTCGAAAAACGGTTCGCTATTTTATTCAGGCGCTCCACGTCACTATCCAATTTCATTAGTAACCTGAAGAACTTTTTCCGGCTTTCCGTAGCTGATCCGGAGCATCTCAATCCATCCCATTATGCTTGAAATTGGAGTTCCGAGCTGGTGAGCGGTTTCTTTCGCCATTCCGACCCAAATATTGCTCTGCTCGTTTCTCTTCAAATAACTGAAACTTACATAAGCGATTAACATAAAAAGGAACGCGAAAAAAATTTGCAAATAAGGATAGTATCTCAATCTTCGTATAAGATCGGAATCACCATAGTAAATTTTCCCCAAAAATATTGAGTTACCGTAAATTACCGGAATAGGTTCGTGTTCCTGTTCCAGTTCTTCTATTTTTTTATCTACAAATGCTTCGAGTTCTGGTCTGGAAAGCGTGGAGTCAATTTTGATATTCCGTATCCCGCCACCCATTCCGCTCAAACTTACATTATCGTTCTCGTCCGTTAATATTAAGCGGGAAGTCGATCCGCTTAACTATATTTTCAAAAATAAAAGTGAAGTCGGAATTGTTTGCCGGAGAATCGGCAATATACTTTAATGTATTCGCGTAAAGTTCCACAATTTGGCGTTCGCGTTTCTGTAACCGCTCAACCAAATTCTGCGTGTAAAACAAAGTTCCGAATGAGATGAGAAAAGCAATAGCCAAAAGCCCGAGCTTCAGGTTTACAGACGCCGGACCGCCGGACATTTTCATATTTTAACCTTAATTTTATTCCGGTAAAAATTACTAAAGATTATTCTTTTAGAAAAGGCAACTTTCAATGGCGGATTATTTTTATTTCCGGGTCACATCTGTCCAAAACTTTTTAAAATACTGGAATGTTTTTCGAAAATTAACCTTCTACTTTTCTTAGCCCCGATCGTCGTCGGGATAAACTCCAGAAAAGTAGCAACCTGTCTGCCGCCAGGCAGGAAGAAACATGCTCTGCAAAAGAATTTGCTAAAAAATCACTTCATTCCGCTAAGATAAATTAACTCGGTCTTCCGCGGTAATTTCTTTAATTCAAAGAAAGCGGAAGACCTCAAACAGAATTTATCTTTTAACGCTTCATTACGCGATTTTTCTTCACCTGCCTGCGCAGGCAGGCGCAATTCTTTTGAGGAGCGAAAAACAATCCCTGCAAGGGATCAAATTCAAAAACATTTTGAAGAGCCTTAAAATAAACTGAAATTCAATTATTTGATTAAAAAAAAATTATTTGGACAGTATTGTTTCCAGGTTATAATTCTATCGTCTGAGAACGTTTTGGTCCAACAGATACTAACTTAATCTTAAAATTACATTCTTCCGACAAAAAATTTAAGATAATTTTTTGCCGCTTCGGGAAGCTCATCAAAATTTCTAATCTCGCTGAGATCCTGGTTCCAGCCGGGTAAAGTATTGTAAACAGGTTTTATTTTTTCCAATCGATTCAAATCGGTCGGGAACGATTTCAATTTTTTCCCATTCAATTCGTAGCCGGTGCAGACTTTCAATTCGTCGAAGCAATTAAGGACGTCCAATTTTGTTATCGCTACTGAATCGATTCCGTTGATCATGACAGAATACTTTAGCATAAAAGCGTCGAACCAGCCCACTCTGCGCGGACGTCCCGTTGTTGCGCCGTATTCTGATCCGCGTTCGCGTAACAGATCTGCTTCTTCACCGTCCAATTCGGTTGGAAATGGCCCTAAGCCGACACGCGTTGTGTAAGCTTTTACTATGCCGATGACCGAATCGATTTTTGTAGGAGGAATTCCTGTTCCGGTGCATGCGCCGCCTGAAGTAGGATTGGATGAAGTTACAAAAGGATAAGTGCCATGATCCACATCCAGAAAAGCGCCTTGAGCGCCTTCCAGAAGAACGGACTTTCCTTCGTCGATTGCGTTATTTAATAGCGTCGGAACTTCAGTAATGTACGGATCAATTTCTTTATCGAAGGCTCGGTATTCCTCAATCATTTTTTCCACGTCAAGTTCGGCGTGATCATAAATCTTTTTTAGAAGATTATTTTTCTCTTCGAGATTGCAGGTTATTTTTTCCGCCAATCCTTCTCTATCCAAAAGATCGACAATTCTAATTCCTTTACGGGCGTATTTATCGATGTAGCAAGGGCCGATGCCGCGCCCGGTTGTGCCTATCTTATTTTTCCCGCTTTCGCTAATCGAATCCAAAAGTTTGTGATAAGGCATTATTAGGTGAGCATTTTGGCTGATGAATAATCTGCCGTCAATATTGATATCGTGTTTACGGAGAAAATCAATTTCTTCCAATAACGCAACAGGGTCAATTACAACACCGTTTCCAATAACGCATTTAACTCCTTCACGTAGAATTCCGGATGGAATAAGATGAAGGATGAACTGCTTGTCGTCAATAATAATTGTATGTCCCGCGTTTGCTCCGCCTTGGTAACGCGCAACATAATCGAAACGACCGCTTAAAATATCAACAATTTTTCCTTTACCTTCGTCGCCCCACTGGCTTCCTACTAATACCGTAACGCTCATATATTTAAATCCTGTTTAACATCATAAAAAAAGAGATTTGCTTAAAACACCGGTTTAAAATATAACTTTTATGGAAATCTAGAATAAACTCCGAAAATTTGGACTGCGAGCATAAGCAAAATTACGCCAAAATAAACTTCGTTAAAAGTAGAGTTATTCTTATTTACCTGGGAGAAAGTGAATCCCAATCTAAGAAAGGTCCATATTCTTCTTTAAAAAAGTTAAAGACTTCATTCCCGAAATCAGAATGAAATAACAACCGGATAAACCGAATTAAAATTTTAAGCCAATCTCGGTTAAAATTAGTTTAGAAACTATTCTTTTTCCTGAAGAGCTTCAACGGCTTTATCTACCGATTGATAATGCTCAAAAATAGTTATTAATTTTGTAATTACAAGAAGGCTTTCAATTTTGTCTGTCGCATTAGCCAGCACAAATTTGCCGTTTCCGTTTTTGATTGTTGTATAGCCGCTTATAAGCATTCCCAATCCGGAACTATTCATAAACTTTACGTGAGCAAGGTTTACAATTATGTTTCCCTTTCCTTCGTCCAAAAGGTCGTGCAGTAGTTTGTGAAATTCCTGAGCTTCCGGACCGCCCATCACGTTGCCGCGTAGTTCAATTACTACTGCGCCATATTTTTCTTGAGTTTTTATCTTCATAAATTCTCCTATGAATTTGTGTTTTTTGTTTTAACTGTAAAGATTGGGTTGCTTTAAAAACTAACTAATTTTATAGTTTTAAATTAGTTATATTATTTACTTAAATTATGTAATCTAAATTAAAAAATAAAGTAGTAATTCATAATTGATTTTCTTTTCGCTGCCTTAAATTAATTGCGGAACATAATTACTTATTCATCGTCTAAAATGATAGATCAAAATAATCAAATGATAAATTCTAAAGATCCCGCCGACGAAGAGAGCAGGGATTTTGGGCTTATAAGAAAATTTATTGAAGGAGACGAATCGGCTTTTGAGGTTTTGATCAATTTGCACAAGGATAAAGTGCGGAATATTATTTATCTCACTTTGGGCGATTCAGATCTTATTGACGATATTTCGCAGGATGTTTTTATTAATGTTTATCATAACCTAAAAGTTTTCAGGTTCGAATCTAAATTTACAACCTGGCTTTACAGGATTGCCGTTAATAAATGCAGAGATTATTTAAGGAAGAAAAAAGTCCGTAATATTTTTGTTCCGTTAAAGGAACAGGAACACGATCCGGGAGTCAGGACTCATAACGAAAATCTCGACATTCCGAGATTGGTTAGAAAAGCAATTGAAAAACTCCCCGAAAAATTGAAAGTCCCGTTAATAATGCGCGACATGGATGGCTTTAGTTACAAAGAGATTGCAGACGCTTTGAATTGCGAAGTCGGGACAATAAAATCGAGAATTTTTAGAGCCAGAGAAAGTTTGAAAATAATTCTCGAGCCGTTTCAAAATGAATTATTATCTTAAATTCTTTTTATTTAGATGAACAAAAATAAATTTTATAGATGGATTCCCGGAATAGGACTTATCGTATTAACGATTGGATTATTATTCTTTTTTAAAAATGATAAGAATTCTTTGGATGAAATAGTAAATACTGCTGAAGCTACTTTCGCGAATTTTTATACTCAAAATCTTAAACCCCTTTTCTATACTACCGATATTTCCAATGAAGAAGTTTTCAATTTTGCGATGAATGAAAATCTTCTAATAAACAGAAAAGATGACGAATATTTACAAATGGGTACCCAGGATTCCGATGATGTTTATTTTGAGATCAAGAAAGGGAAAGATATTAAGCCTGAAGAAAATTACGAAAGCTTTGTTTCTAAACTTAATTTGGACGCAGAAAAAAAGAAAAAGCTGGATTCGCTTTTAAATTCTTATAAAGGGCAAATTTATGCAGGAATACTTAGCGACACAGCCGGAAAGGCAGTAGCAGTAAATCCTAAATTGCTTTACACACATTCAGCGCTGGTTGCCGATCTGATGAACTTTACTGAAGAAGTAATTAAACCTCTCGTGCCCAAAGCTCCGGAGCCGCCTGAAAAAATATTTATGGATAAGAAAGTGATAGCCGATCTTAAAAAAGCTGCGCAGGAAAGATATAAGGAAAATTATATTCTTATTCATCCCGATACAGTTTTCCAGACTATGGTGGCATTTAATAAGAAAAAGATGCGCAAAGAAATTGAAGAGGTGAAGAACGATACTAAATTTGAGATTAATGAATTGGAAAAATTTAATCTCCAATTGGATTTTGAGAATGAAGAATTAAATGATACGCCCGGCAAATCTGGTTGGGTAGTTAAAGAAGATTCCGGTAATTTTAGAATTGTATTAAATCAGTTTTCAGAATACACAAAAAATATTCCTGAATTATTATCCGCAAAAAAGGAACTTGATAGTATTTCTGTTATGCTTCGAGAACTCGGCGTTGAGCTGGATATAAACAGCGATAGAATGAAAGTAAATGTAAACACACCCGACGGAGAAAAGACAAATGTGGTTGTGGATTTTACGCAAATCGATTCGATTGTAAGCGAGAGCATGAAGATGATCTTCAGCGGAGGCGATGAGCAGGATTGGGAAGAGTTCGGAAGAAAAATGGATTCGATGGCGCAAAAAATTGAAGTTACGGAAACCGATAGTTCCTCTGTAAAAAAGAATAAAAAATAATCTTAAATATTTTGAATAGAAGTTATTGATGCTGAGAACTTTACTGCAATTTAATAGAGAACATAAACTGGAAAATGCAATCACATTTTCCATAGCTCTATTTATATTCAAATTGATATTTCCTTCCGCCGATTCTTTAATATTAATATTAATAAATGAACTTATTGTGCTGACTGTAGTTTTTCTATGGTCGGAATATATTCTTGAATTTATTGAAGCAAAAACATTCGCACCACTGCTTGTAGTCTTTAACGTCGGCATCTTGGCAGCACTTATTTTTTTTATAATTATAATCTCTTCATCAATTATAAACGATGTTGATAGTTTTATCTCTGACGCAAATTTTTTCTTCAAACTCTTTGCCATTTTTACAATTTTTCTTTTTATGGGGGCTTCGACTTATATCTTTTCCGCGTTTAAGGAATTGTTTTTTTTGAGGCAGAAGAAGGATCCTAAAACTTATTTCAATACTATGCTCAGTTTTATAATATTAGCGGCTGCTTCTTCTGCCGTGGTTAGGATTTATCCCGATCTTGATTATATTTTTAATACATTTTTTGTTGTTTCAATAATTCTGATCGTGATAAACTCGATAAGAGTAGCATGGATCGCATTTTTATCAAAAAAACAGAAAGTGGCACTGCTGCTGGTATCAATTGTGCTGCCGGTTTTATTCGGATTTAACATTGCTTTAACTTCGGAAGCCAATCTGGCTAATTCTATTCTTATAAATTTTTCTCCCGGACTTCTTACGTTTATAAGACTTGTTATGATTTATGGCGCTATTTACCTTGGTGTAATTTTCTTTACTACGCTTTTCCATCTTCCTACCGCAGAAGCTTTTGACAGGAAAGCCGAAGAGGTTTCTTCCATGATGGACCTGAGCAGATTGATAACGCAGGTATTCGATATAAACGAATTGGCGGAAACAGTTACCCGAACGACGCTTAAAGTCTCGAACGCGGATTCAGCATGGCTCGTAACGTTTCAGGATGAAAATTACGAATTGAGTTCTATGGTAAACATTGGGTTTGTGGAAGCGGAGAGTTTAACCAATAAATTGCTTAAAAGCGGCAATTATGATCTGAGTTCCGCTCGCACAATTAATCTTGCAAACGGCAGTTTTAGCGGAAATGATTTTGCCGCGGCAAAACAGTATAAAGCATTAGCTGTGGCGCCGCTTAAAGTTCACAGTGAAGTTATAGGATATTTGTTCGCAGCGAGGAAAAGGGAATATACTTTTGATGAAGACGACAAAAAAGCTATAAGCGCTTTTGCAGATTACGCGGCAATCGCATTGGAAAATGCAAATCTAATTGAAGAATCCTTAGAAAAAGAGAGATTGGAAAAAGAGTTGGATGTCGCACGGGAAATCCAGTATAAAATTTTACCGTCCAAAACTCCGGCTTATAAAAATCTGGATATTTCCGCCTTATTTATTCCCGCGTTTGAAGTCGGCGGCGATTATTACGACTTCTTCGAAATATCGAATGACAAATTAGGATTCGTAATTGCGGATGTTTCCGGCAAAGGAATTTCCGCCGCCTTTGTAATGGCGGAAGTAAAGGGAATTTTCGAATCGCTCTCCAAGTTGATAACCGATCCGAAAGATCTTTTAATTAAAGCGAATGAAATATTATGCACGAGTCTCGATAAAAAAACATTCGTAACCGCAATTTACGGAATATTCGATTTTTCCAAATCGACTCTGACTTTCGCGCGCGCCGGTCATACTCCTCTCGGTTATCTCCGCGACGGATCGTTTAAAAATTATACACCAAATGGGATTGGACTCGGATTAGACATCGGCAATAAGTTTTCGAACGTTATAAAACCGATGGAAATTAATCTCAATAATAACGATATTATTATTTTATATACTGACGGTATTCCCGAAGCTCAAAACGAGAAAATGGACGAGTTCGGTTATAAAAAAATGGAAAATCTTTTAGTCGAAAATCAAGGCCGATCTTTGGATGAAATTTCCAATATTCTGATGAAGGAAGTTGCCGTATTTTCGAAAGACGTTTCACAACATGACGACATTACGCTCGTCTTATTTAAATGGAATTTTAATAACAAAAAGGTTGGAGATTCTTAATGCCCAATTTTAACGTCTCCATGCGCAATTCTGGTTCGGTATACCTTATTGATCTTGAGGGATATTTAGATGCGCATACAGCGCCCGAACTTGAAAGCGTATTCAATAAATTAATTGAAGAAAAGAATTACAAGATTGTTGTAAATTTCAAAAATCTCTCTTACATAAGCAGCGCCGGTCTCGGAGTTTTTATGGCTTATATAGAAACCATGCGAGATAACGGCGGCGATATAAAATTCGCGAATATGAAAGAAAGCGTATACAACATATTTGATCTGTTAGGATTTCCCCTGCTTTACGAATTTTTTGATGAAGAAAATGAAGCCGTTGTTAAATTCAACCAACAGGGATAGTCTTGAATTCGCAAAAAAACAAAAAATATAGCAAGGAACTTACCGTAAGCAGTTCCACGAATAACTTATCCGAAATACGGAATTTTACGGAAACGGCCGCCGCCGAATGCGGTTTCGGGAAAGAGGATATTGGAAAAATAATACTGGCTGTGGATGAAGCTTGCACTAACGTAATTAAACACGCGTATAATTATTCACCGGAAGGAAAAATTACTGTAACCGCTAAAATGCAGAATTCTAAATTTTCAATAACTATTTCGGATAAAGGAAGAAGTTTTAACCCGGAATTGATTCCCGAACCAAATATTAAAGAGTACCATGCGCAAAAAAGAGTTGGTGGCCTGGGGATGTTCCTAATGAAGAAATTAATGGACGACGTCTTTTATAAAACTCTTCCCGATAAAAAGAATCAAGTAATTTTAATAAAATACCTAAATAAAAATTAAATCATGCAGAATAAAGATTCCAATGCCGCTCTCAGGAATTTATCTGCGCTCGTCGATTTCAGCAATCTCATAAATTCAAGTTTCGATCTCGATTTTATTCTAAATAATCTGCTGCTTACTTTCTTCGGCAAATTTCATACAACCCGTGGAATTATTGCCCTTTATGATGAAAATAAAATTCTGAAGATCAGGTCGGTAAAAGGCATCAGCAGAGTCGACGCGCAGGATTTTCCCGAAGTTAAAAAAGATAAGTTTGATGAATTGAATTTCTTTCGTGAGGAATATCGGTTTACTTTTATGCAGAAAATTTATTTTCAGTCAGAATCAAAAGGAGTTCTTCTACTCGGCGAACGTTTGACGAAGAAAAATTATAATGAAGAAGACGAACAATTTATCCAAACTATTTTAAATATCGGTGCAACCGCAATAGAAAATTCTATATTTGTCGATCAGATGAAACAGATGAACAAAGAGTTGGACAGCAAAGTAAACCGGCTTAGTTCTCTTTTCGATCTGAGCAAAGAATTCAGCGGTATTCTGGAAGTTGATATGGTAGCGAAACTTCTTGTTTATTCTATAATAGGGCAGTTGCTTGTAACAAAATTTGCGGTTGTAACCTGCGATGAAGGTACAATTAACATTCTGGATTCGAGAATTCCGCATGACGAACTTTCTGCGGCGTTTACAAATTGCGCAATACAAAATATTTCAGCTCCGGTTCTTAAAAATGAAATTGAGAAACGTTTCGAAAAATTGTTTCGACTTGGAATTGAATTGCTAATTCCGATGCAGATTAAAGGGGAAACGAAAGGCGTAATTTTATTGGGAAGCCGGAAAGTAAACATCAACTACGCAGAAGCTGATATTGAATTTATTTCGTCTGTCGGTAGTCTGGCGATGATCTCCATCGAGAATGCCAGGCTCTTTAAGGAGACTATTGAAAAGCAGCGAATGGAAAAAGATCTGGAATTAGCCCGGAATATTCAACGAAGCCTTCTTCCGGGTAAATTCCCGAAGATGAAAAATTTTGAAATTGCAGCATACAGCAAATCCGCCCGGCAGGTTGGCGGCGATTATTACGATTTAATAAAAATATCCAAAGATGAATTGCTGTTTGCCGTGGGTGACGTTTCCGGCAAAGGTGTTCAGGCGGCGCTGCTTATGGCGAATCTTCAAGCGTTTTTGAAATCGATAGCCAAACAGAACTTTTTATTGAATGAAGCGACTAATTTAATAAATGACTTAGTATCCGAAAATACAACTCTTGGAAATTTCATTACATTTTTCTGGGCTATTGTAAACGATGTTGACTTGAGTTTGACTTATGTAAACTGCGGTCATAATCCGCCTCTTCTTTTACGCAGCGGTGAATTGAAAAAACTGAGCGTTGGAGGAATGCTGCTTGGTGTTATGCCCACAATGACTCCATATAAATCGGAAACACTGCAGATGGAGAAAAATGATATTCTTCTACTATATACCGACGGGATCTCTGAAGCTATGGATGTTGAGGAAAATGAATACGGGGAAGAAAAATTAGAGAGTTTGCTTATTAAATCTAAAGAGCTATCTTCACAACAAGTTTTAGATGCAATCTTGGAAAGCGTTCAGGAACATTGCGAAGGAGCCGAACAATCGGATGATATTACTTGTATGGTAATTAAGGCAATATAAATGTCGGGATTAGTAAAATTTATAGAGAAATACAGGCGCGAACTTGTAATTATAGTTACGATAATTCTATTTATCGGGAGCTTGATAAATTTCTATTTTCAATTCGAAGTATCTCCGCGTTCGAATGATGAATGCGTTTGGGATCCGCAAAAAGTAGGGAAAGATAGCGTAGCTTTTGTATTTGAGCAGGTTAAAGTAGGCGGCGTTACCTGGGAAGCCGGAATAAGAAACGGCGACTATCTGATAGCTATAAACGGGGAAAGAATACACGGGTTAATTCAGGCATCTATTATCTTCGATAAATTTGAAGAAGGGGAATATGCCGATTATACAGTTTCACGCAACGGAGAAATGTTTGAAACTAAAGTCCGCGTAAAAAAATTAATAAATTATTATATTCTCGGAATTTCACTTCTTGCTTTCTTTTGGCTGATAGTCGGTTTCATTGTTGTAATGGCAAAACCTCAGGGATTGGTCCAGGTGCTCTTCTTCAGGATTGGAGCTTCGTTCACGCTTATCGCTTTATCGCATCTTATAAGTTTTCAAACTCCGCCGAATCCAATTTTTGAATATCCATGGCTTG
This sequence comes from uncultured Melioribacteraceae bacterium, assembly GCA_963821715.1. GTDB lineage: Bacteria > Bacteroidota > Ignavibacteria > Ignavibacteriales > Melioribacteraceae > CAWGET01. The sequence goes on along the minus strand of CAWGET010000006.1, from coordinate 802,134 downwards.
TAAAATTAATAGCGGCTCTATTAATTTTCGGGGCCAGTTTTCTTCCATTTCTTATTGTCCACTTCTTTCTGGTTTTCCCAATAACGTATAAGTTCGCCGAGAAAAGAATTACAAGAATTATTATTTACGCTACACCTACAATTATTTACTTCATATCGCTGTATTCGACATTAGTATATTTCCGGCCGAAAGAATTTACGACTTTTATCAATCTTCCCGTTGTCGGCATATTAAACCTGTTTTATATAGCCGGAATTTTTGCCGGACTAATTTTGCTAACTATAAGTTTCTTCCGATTAAAAAATAAAAAAGAGAGAAAACCTGTTGGTATAATTCTTTTTTCATTCATTTTAGGAATTGCTTCTTTCATTTACGCGGTAACGCTTGCAAATGTTCTGGCGGATAATATTTTCAATTCACCGGAATATTATATGCCTGTTATCCTGATGTCGGTAATCCCGATTGCTTTTGCATATTCTATCTTTAAATATTCTTTAATGGATATAAGCGATGTAGTTAAAAATACTATTCTTTATGGAATAGCTACAATTGCTATTGCCGGAATTTACTTTTTTATAATTTATTTTATAGGGCAGCAGGTTGGTGGAGTTGTCGGAACTCAATATCAGGGAATTATTGCGGGCGTAGTTTTCGTAATTTTTGCACTCGTTTTTCAATCAACCAAGGACCGTTTTCAGCAGATAGTAACGGCAAAATTTTATCCCGAACAGTTCGCATATCAAAAAGTACTAATTAAATTCAGTAAAGATGTTACAATAATTGTGGGATTGAATAACATACTCGATTCAATCCAACAGACTTTTATTGAATATTTGAAACTTGACACATTCGGGATAATGCTTAAGTGCGAAGAAACGAATGATTACCAGCTTAAACGGAGTGCCGGAATATCCTCGGAGGATTTAACTGTTTCGCTAAATGAAGATCAGATAAAGAAAATAATTGAAACGAAAGAGGAGCGTAATATTCCTTCCTTTATAGAACGCGGCGAATTTAAAGATGCATGCCCATCATCATACCAAAAATTGATTGAGGAAGGTATTTACACTATTATTCCGATGATGATTAAACAGCGTGTAACCGGATTACTGCTTTTCGGATTAAAATATTCCGGAGCTCAGTTCTCGGGGAAGGATCTGGAATTGCTGAACGCGTTTGCTAATCAGGCAGCAATTTCAATCGAAAATGCGCGGCTTTATGAATCGGAAGCAGAAAAATTAAAAATTACTCGGGACCTTGAGAATGCAAAACATATTCAGGAAAGTCTCCTCCCGAAAGAAATTCCCAATGTTGAAGGAATGGATATTTGCGGTAAAATGATTTCCGCTATGCAGGTCGGCGGCGATTATTTCGACGTAATAAAAGTTTCGGAATCAAAGGTTTTCGTTGTTGTTGGCGATGTTTCAGGCAAAGGTCTTTCTGCATCCTTTTATATGACTAAACTGCAGACAATGATGCGTTTATATTGTACCGCAGATAAATCACCCAAAGAAGTGCTTATAGAAATAAATCGCCAGATTTACAACAGTATAGAGCGTAATTGGTTCATCACTGTTTCCATAGCATTATTCGATACGGAAAAGAAAATTGTAAAATTTTGCAGAGCCGGTCACGCGCCGCTTCTTATTGGTCATAACGGGAGTGCGAGTTTCTGCCAATCCCAGGGAATCGGACTTGGGTTGGAGTACGGAAAAATTTTCGATTCAACTCTAGAAGAAGAAGAAATTGATTTAAAAGAAGAAAAAACTTTTGTGTTCTTCTCGGATGGACTTTCCGAGGCAATGAATGAAGAAAAAGAGCTATTTGGATTAGAAAGATTAAAAACTATATTAGTCTCAAACAAAACTAAGAATTCATCCGAAGTACTTAAAGATATTCTTCAACAATTAAAATCGTTCAAAAAATCCGAACCTACAAATGACGATATCACGCTTGTTATTGCTAAGAATTTTTCAAATAAAGAATAAAGCATCTTCTTCCAGTAAAAAATCCAAAAGGTTTAACTATGAGTTTTGAATCGGTTATTGCCGAAATAAGCGGCGTAATTTGGGGCGTCCCTACCATTTTACTGTTAGTAGGAACCGGAATATGGCTTACAATAAGATTAAAAGGGATACAATTTACAAAACTATGGCGTTCTCTTTATATGGCTTTGATAAAGCGTAAAGAAGATTCGGATGAAGAAGGAGATATTACTCACTTTCAGGCTTTGATGACAGCATTATCGGCTACGGTTGGCACGGGAAATATTGCCGGTGTTGCTACCGCCATTGCGGCAGGCGGACCCGGAGCTTTATTTTGGATGTGGATTACAGGCCTTGTTGGAATGGCAACTAAGTATTCAGAAGCGCTTCTTGCAGTTGAATACCGGGAAGTTGACAAAAACGGAAACATGAGTGGCGGACCGATGTATTATATTACAAAAGGTTTGGGCTGGAAATGGCTCGGCGCTCTCTTCGCTTTTTTTGCTGCCATTGCTACTTTCGGAATCGGCAATACCGTGCAGTCCAATTCAGTCGCAGATGCTATGAACACTGCTTTTGATATTCCGACTTGGATAACAGCTTTGGTTTTAATGGTTGCGGTCGGTATGGTAATTCTTGGCGGAATTAAATCGATTGGAAGAGTAACCGGGTTAATAGTTCCTGTCATGATAATATTTTATATGGGCGGCGCACTTATTATTATTCTTATGCACATCACTGAAGTTCCAGGAGTTTTTGCGTTGATTTTTGAAAAGGCTTTCACTCCGACTGCGGGAATCGGTGGATTTTTGGGTGCTACAGTAATGCTAACAGTCAGAATGGGCGTTGCACGCGGAGTTTTTTCAAATGAATCAGGATTGGGAAGCTCACCTATAGCGGCGGCGGCGGCTCAAACAAAAAATCCCGTAAATCAAGCGCTTGTTTCGATGACCCAGACCTTTATTGATACGCTCGTTGTTTGCACAATGACAGGTTTGGTTATAATTTTAAGTGATAATTGGTACAGCGGAATGACCGGAGCAGAATTAACAGCTGTTTCGTTTACTGAAGGAATCGGCAGCAAGCTTGGCGAATATATTGTTTCCATCGGCCTCGCACTTTTTGCATATTCCACTTTGCTTGGATGGTCTTACTACGGGGAAAAATCGATAGAATATTTAATAGGAGAAAAAGCGATCTTTCCTTACCGTGTGGTCTTCACAATATTTGTTGGAGTTGGCGCTGTTAGTAAATTAGGATTAGTTTGGGGAATAGCAGATATTTTCAACGGATTGATGGCTTTTCCAAACTTGATAGGTCTATTACTTTTAACTCCCATTATTGTGAAAGTAACTAACAAGTATCTGAAAGATATTTAAAAGTCATTATTGCATAGCGATACCTTTGGCAAATTTTATTTTTCATTGGATGTTTTTAGTGGCGCATTAGCGGTAAAGGTTTTAATTACCGCAATAGTGCATATTAGCCTATATCGCCAACAAAAAAATGACTTTTTGGCATGTTTGAAATCAGAAAATTATTAAAAACTAACCACTCATTATTCATTACTTTCTGTTTCCCGCTTATGGAATTGACAGAATAAAAATATATCATTATCTTATTTGAAATATAATCATAGAGCGTGATATGAAAAGAAGAAAATTTATCCGTGCCGGATTGGGCTGCGGTTTGGCATTGTCAACTTTTCCGCAGATAATTCAACCACAAAAATTATTTGGATCGCCGGGAGAACCCGCCTACGAACTTGCAGCGGTTAGAGGCGGAGAGCCTGCTCAGATGTTCGACGAAGCAATCAAAGTATTCGGCGGTATAAAAAATTATGTAAAGAAAAATCAGACAGTTGTAATTAAACCGAATATCGGCTGGGATGTTATTCCCGAAAAAGCGGCAAATACTAATCCGGAATTAATAGGAAGAATTGTGGAGCATTGTGTTGAAGCCGGAGCGAAGGATGTTTTTGTATTCGACCATACTTGCGACAATTGGAACAGGTGTTACTCCAACAGCGGAATTGAAAAGGCCGTTAAAGATGCTGGCGGAAAAATGGTCTCCGGAGCTAATGAAGGCTACTATCAAAAAGTAGAAATACCAAATGGGAAGAAGTTGAACGACGCGAAAGTTCACGAACTTATTCTTGATTCCGATGTGTTTATCAATGTTCCGGTCTTAAAAAATCACGGTTCGGCAAAGGTTACAATCTCGATGAAGAATTTAATGGGAGTTGTTTGGGATAGAGGATACTGGCACCGGAACGGATTAAACCAATGCATAGCCGATTTCCCAACATTTCGTCAGCCGGACCTAAATATTGTAGACGCTTACGCTGTAATGAAAAGGAACGGACCTAGAGGAGTTTCGGAAGCCGACCTTGTAAATCTAAAAACCCTTATTGTTTCTCCGGATATTGTTGCCGCCGATAGCGCTGCCGCAAAAATGTACGGGCTCGAACCAAATGAGGTCTCATATATCTCGATGGCGAGCGAATTGGATCTCGGAAAAATGGACCTCGACAGCGTGGCAATAAAGAAGATAAAGATATAATTGATGAATTATGCTCTTCTTCGAAAAATAAGAATTGCCGCTTCGATATTCTTTTTTTTGGCCGTCACGTTATTGTTCATCGATATAAAAAATATAATCCCTGCTCAGTTCGATAGTTACATTCTTTATTTTCAGTTTGTTCCTTCGTTCGTAAAATTTTCGTATGCTGTAAGTTTTGCAGCCATCGGATTTCTGCTTATTATTTTGGCGACTCTTTTATTCGGAAGAATTTATTGTTCGTCAATATGTCCGTTCGGAATATTCCAGGATATTATCCATAAACTTTTCCGCAAAACTAAGTTGAAACGATTTTACAATTTCACTTCCAATTATATTATTCTGCGCTATTCTATTTTAATTTTGACCGTAGTAGTTTTTGTGTCGGGATCGGTTTTGCTTCTTAGTTTTCTCGATCCGTTCAGTATTTTCGGTCGGATTGTTACGTCTATTTTTAATCCCGTTATTATTTTGATGAACAATTCCGCCGCAAATATTTTGGAAGCTGCAAATTATTATGCGTTTTATCCGGTAGAATTTAAAGGCGTTGAACTCTTTGCATTGAGCGTTTCGCTTTTATTTCTCGCTTTAATTATCGCGCTCGTCTATAAAAATGGAAGACTATTCTGCAACACTATTTGTCCTGTAGGGACATTCTTGGGATTGATATCGAAAGTATCGTTATATAAAATTAAAATTGATGAAAATAATTGCAGGGTTTGCGGAGTTTGCGATAAATTCTGCAAAGGCGGATGTATTGATTCCAAAAGCGGTACAGTAGATTTTGACAGATGCGTTGTTTGTTTTAACTGCGTTTCGGTCTGCCCAAGTTCAGGAATTGTGTTTACAAAAAATAAAAAGAAATCGTCGGCTGCGGATACCGACTATGAAAAAAGAAATTTTATTTTGAATAGTATCGGATTCTTTATTTCCCTCACGGGATTAAGTTATGCGCAGCAGAAAATTATTCCGAAGAAAAAAAACACAGTTCCTATTTTAAGAAAAAATGCTGTCAGCCCGCCCGGCTCTTATAGCCTTGAAAGTTTTAACGACAATTGTACCGCGTGTTCTCTCTGCGTAAGTTCATGTCCAACGCACGTTTTACAGCCGTCATTTTTAGAGTATGGATTTTTTGCAATGCTTCAGCCGCGGATGCATTATTCAAAAGGTTTTTGCAATTACGATTGCACTATTTGCGGGGAAGTGTGTCCGACGGGCGCGATTCTGCCTGTAAAAATAGAAGAGAAAAAACTGATCCAACTTGGGAAAGCAAAATTTGTAAAAGATAACTGCATTGTCCATACAGAAAAAACCGAATGCGGCGCATGCTCGGAGCATTGTCCGACGAAAGCCGTAAAAATGGTTCCGTTCGAAAATTTGAAAGAGCCGCAAGTTGAAGAAGAGATTTGCATCGGCTGCGGCGCGTGCGAATTCGCCTGTCCTACAATTCCTTACAAAGCTATTTATGTGGAGAGTAATCCCATTCACCTAAAAGCCGAAAAACCGAAAGAAGAAAAATTAGAAGAAGAGATTCAGGAAGATTTTCCGTTTTAAAGAATGTCAAACGTGAGACGGGAAACTAGAAGCTAGGCACGAGAAGCGAAACAAACATTTTGAATTTAATGGATTCAAAATATTTTTGATCAGGAGTCTCGTTAACGAATAAAAGTTTTAATTTTTTCTGATCTCGGATTCAATGTTGAGCAATTCTATCTGTGCAAATCTGTGCTAATCTGTGGAATCTGTGGTAAAAGTTCTTAAATCCGTTGTTTGCTAAAAGCATCCCTACGGACAATTCTCTTGTTTAATTTCTTTGTTTAATTCTTTTTTGCAATCTCTTTTCATTATCTTTGAAAAACATTTTTTTTCGATTTAATTTGCAGGTTTAATGAAAATACTCGTTATCAACTGGCGCGATATAAAAAATCCTGAAGCCGGTGGAGCGGAAATTCATCTGCACGAAATTTTCCGGCGGTTATCGGCGATGGGAAATTCGGTGACGTTAATCGCTCATCAATTTAAAAACGCACCTACAGTTGAAATTATTGACGGAATAAAAACAGTAAGAGTCGGGAATAAATTTTTCTTCGATAAACAATTTCGGAAATATTACTTAAAAGAATTTGCCGCAAACGATTTCGATCTAATAGTTGATGACATTTCGAAAATACCCTTGTTCACACCTAATTATATTAAAACTCCATTAGTCGGAATTCTTCATCATATACACGGAAATTCTCTTTACAAAGAAATTCTTTTCCCCATGGCTTACTATATTATCCGAGCGGAGCGGCGGATTCCTTCGGTGTACAAAAAGACTCCGATATTTGTAGTCTCCGAAAGCACCAAAAAAGAAATGATCGAACTCGGACAGCCGGAAGATAAATTGGATATTCTTTACAATGCAATAGACCAAGATCTGTTTTCGAAAGTAAAGGTTGAAAAATCAGAAGAGCCGTTATTGGTTTATGTCGGAAGAATCAAAAAATATAAAAATATTGAAAATGTAATTGACGCCGTCGGTTTGATAAAAAATAAAATTTCGGGAATCAAATTGAAGATCGGCGGAAGAGGGGATCATCTTGCGGAACTTAAGAATTATGTGAAAGAGAAAGGTCTTCAAAATAATGTAGAATTTTTAGGTTTTTTATCGGAAGAAGAGAAAGCCGAACTACTCGGCAGAGCGTGGATTTTTATAACGATGGCTTATAAAGAAGGATGGGGAATTACAGTTATTGAAGCCAACGCGATGGGAACTCCGGTGATCGGATCGGATGTGCCGGGATTGCGGGATTCGATAATCGACAATAAAACCGGTCTTCTTGTAAAGTTGAACGATTTAAATAAGTTATCGGAAAAGATAACTGAATTAATTTTCGATAAAGAGAAATTAAAACAGATGTCGGATGAAGCAAAATCCTGGGCTTCAAATTTCACATGGGAAAATTCCGCTCGGTACTTTCTTGAAAAAACAGCGGAATGGTATCCGGAGTTGAAATCAAAAATGAAAATTAAACAATAGATATAAATACTGTTTAATGTTGTAGAGATTTTCCGCGTAACGTTTCTACGGGTAAAAGTTACAGCCTTGAAATGCAGGAATTAAATCATAGTTGTTCTCAAAATATTCCCGATTGTTTTAAAAGAAAAATAACGGGAACTTTATCGCGTATAAATTTTTTCATCTAAAAAGATAATTATTTACCCAAATTATTTTTTATATTTGCAACTTGTTCTAAAATGGAATAATACTATGAGTCGAAGAAATCAGAAAAAATTTTTTGATGATTTAAAACGGTTCGAAAGAAAGTTTGATAAAAAAGAATCGGACGAATATAAAATTCTTTTACAGCGGCATAAGGATGATGAGGATCTGGACAAACTCTCCATGGAAAGATTAAAAGCGCTTCACGTAAAATATTACGTCAACCGCGAAAAGAAAAATTTTGATCAATATTTCAAAAAACAATAAAGAAAATATTAGCACGGTGGAATTTAATGACGGAAAATAGACTTCATAAGATTATTGGTTTTGCAGTTTTTATAATTACTGCTTTGGTATATTTTTTAACAGTTCAGCCGTCGGTTTCTTTTTGGGATACCGGCGAATTCATTGCTTCGGCTTACGGAATGCAGGTCCCGCATCCGCCGGGCACTCCGTTTTTTTTAATACTCGGAAGATTTTTTTCACTTATCCCTTTCGCCGAAAATATCGCTTTCCGTGTTAATACGGTTTCGGTTCTTTCCAGCGCTTTTACCGTTTTGTTCCTTTATCTGATAGCGGTAAAATTGATTCTTAATTATAAAGCAAGAACTCATCAAAATTTATTTGATGCATTCGGCACTTATTTAGCTGCTGCGATAGGAGCATTGTCTTTAGCTTTTAGTTCTACATTCTGGTTTAACGGAGTTGAGGCAGAGGTTTATGCGCTTTCAACTTTCTTTATTGCTTTCGTAACATGGATGCTTATGCTGTGGCACGAGAAAGCCGACGAACCCGACAATGAAAAATATTTGATAATGATCGCCTATTTAATCGGGCTTTCGACCGGCGTTCACCTTATGTCTGTTCTCGGGATCGTTCCTGTAATTATGGTTGTTATGTTCAGAAAATATATTAACGATAACGAGAGTTTAAAAAATACCGGATTCATTTTTATGGGACACGCGGCGATAATAATCCTCGCTGCGGTCGCAATGTGGTATTCTCAAAATTCTGCTCAACCGCCTTCTCCTGAAGAATATAAAGCGGTCGATACAAAATTTTTGTTGATCTTTGTAGGAATCAGCATAATTTATATGGGCGTCTTTTGGAAGAAAATTTTCCAGCGCAATTCATTCTATTTCCCGATAATTATCGGCGGCATTGCTTTAATAGCAGTTTATCCCGGCATTGTTAAATACTTTCCGACTCTTATTTCCGGTATCGCCGGTAACGAAATAGTTTTCGATATAATTTTACTCGTAGCTATTTTTGCTGCAATCGGATATTTAATTTATTGGTCCGGTAAAAATAACAAGCAGACCCTAAATCTCGTAGGCAAGGCTTTTTTATTCGCTTTACTTGGATTTACATCATATACTCAAATAATAATCAGGTCAAATCAGGATCCGCCAATAAATCTTAACAGTCCGAAAACATTTTCCGAACTTGTTTCATATTTGAACAGAGAGCAGTACGGAGATTTTCCTACGTTCAAAAGAAGATTTTCATCCGAGCCGCATTTGCAGGGAATTTACGCAAACTATTCAAATGATCTGGATTTCTTTTGGAATTACCAGATGAATCATATGTTCAATCGTTACCTTCTTTGGAATTACGCAGGAAAGAAATCGACGGTTCAGGATAGCGGAGTTGATTGGACTCAGCTTTGGGCAATACCATTTTTCATCGGATTGTTCGGAGTCTATTATCATTTTAAAAAAGATTGGAAAATGGCTTCCGTCTTCCTTGTGATGTTCATTTTCCTAGGATGGCTTACTGCGTTCTATCAAAACCAGCAGCAGCCGCAGCCTCGGGAAAGGGATTACTTTTACGTCGGGGCTTTCTTTGTTTACTCCATTTGGATCGCCTTGGGTGTTAGAGGAATTTTGGATTTAGCTGCACAAAGTCTGAAGGATTCAAAATTCAAAAATGGCGCGGTTAGTCTTATTCTTATATTGGCCTTCATCCTCGTTCCAGTAAAAATGATACTCGCTAATTATCACGAAAACGACAGATCGGAAAATTATGTACCGTGGGATTATTCTTACAATATACTTCAGAGCGTTGCGCCGAATGGAATTTTGTTTACCAATGGTGATAACGATACTTTCCCGCTTTGGTATCTGCAGGATGTTGAAGGTGTAAGACGCGACGTTCGAATAGCTAATTTAAGTCTGCTCAATACTCCCTGGTATATCAAGCAGTTGAAAAATAATGAGGCTTATGGAACGGCAGGTATTCCTATGACACTTTCTGATGAAAGAATAGATAGAATCTCGCCCGTTAGATTTGACGCGCAAAACGTATCGGTCCCGGTATCGAAGGAGAATCTTCGTCGTTTGGGAATTGAAGATACGACGATAAAAGACCTTAGCTGGAAGATGGAGCCGACGGCAAATTACGGCGGAATAGATGCGCTGCGACCGCAGGATTTGGTAGTTCGTGACATCATTGAAGCGAGCAAATGGGATCGTCCGGTTTATTTCGCGGTTACTGTTTCGGAAGACAGCCGTCTTAATCTTGACGATTATCTTAAAATGGAAGGATTGGCCTTCCGGTTAACTCCGGTTAAGCATAAAGGCGGCGGAGAATATGTTGATAGAGAATTAATGAGCGAACAATTGTTCAATCATCCTGAAGGTTACAGTAAAGATTATCAACCGGGATTTAAATTCAGAGGCTTGAATAATCCAAATATTTTCTTTGACGATAATCACGAACGCCTGACTCAGAATTATAGAAACTCATACATGCGTTTAGCTTTAAGTTATTTGAACGCAAATAATAACGAGATGGTTGTAAAAACGTTGAATGAGATGGAAGACCAGCTTCCGCGCGAAGTGATTCCGATGGATTACAGATTGCTCCACGATGTAGGAAGAATATATTATCGCGCCGGAGCGGTTGATAGATATTATGATATTGCGAAAGATGTTGAACGGGAAGCGCTTGCGAGAATTGAAGAAAATCCGAAAAGCTTTAATGATCCTTATTATAATCCGTATCAGATGCTTTTGGAAATTTATGAAAATCTCGGTGAATACAATAAAGCTATAAAAATTGTGGAAGACCTGAAAGAATATTTTCCTCAAGATAAACAGTTAGATCAACTAATGACTCAATATCAGGCAATGTCCGCTCAGAAAAATACTGCGGAAAAAGATTCTGTACAGTAGATATAAACTTTAATTTGCACTTCAAAAAAGTAGAGGCGTTCCACTGAACGTCTCTACAATTTTTCAATAATATATTCCGCGCATTCTTTATAATCTTCAAAAATCTTAATCAATCCGGTTTTTCTATTTTCCGCTGCCGTTCTTTCTTCCAAAACAGGAATAATTTTCCGCCACATTTTGCCCAAAGCCGCTACGGGTTCTGCCGGCATAATTCCTTTATTAATTAATTCCCACACAGCCGCTAGTTCTAAAAGCGTTCCCGTTCCGCCGGGTAAAATTATAAAAGCGTCACCGTTTTCGATGAGGAGCCGGATTCTTTCAAATAAATTTTCTGCAATAATTTGTTTGGTTAAATGTTCACTTGGATTTCCGTAAGAATTTTTCAATAATATTCCTGTCGCTTTAGTTCCCGCTTCAACAGCTCCTTTGGAAACGGCGTCCATAATTCCACGGTATCCGCCGCTGCAAACATTAAGATTATTTTCGCCCAAAAATTTTCCCAATTCATAAGCCGTTTTGTATTCTTCCTCTCCGTTTTTGGGAAACGAACTTCCGAAAATCGTAACTGTCTTCCGCGTCATGCTACATCCCGGTTAGCTGAACGATTACATTTCGTTTTCTTGATCGGTTATCAAAATCAATTAAAATTATTTGCTGCCAGGTTCCCAAAAGTAATTTTCCGTTAGAGAATGGAACGGTAAGAGACGCGCCTTGCAGTGCCGCGCGCACGTGAGAAAAACCGTTACCGTCCTGCCACGTTTCATCGTGATGATAAGTTCTTCCGGAAGGAATTATAGATTCCATAAACTCCGGATAATCTTTTAGAAGGCCGGATTCGTATTCGATTGTTGATAATCCCGCCGTTGAACCGGGCACGAACAGAAGCGCGCTTCCTTCTCGCAGGTCCGAACCGGAAAGCGCGGATTGTACGTCTCTTGTTATGTCGATAATATCGTTATTACCCTTTGTTTCCACTGAAAAACTTAACGTTTTTATTTCCATTATATTTCTCTTTGTTATTCCCATAAAATTAATCAAAAAAAATATTGATTATATATAATTCAACTTATTTTTCTCGAAACTGATTCTTAATTTTAATAGATTACTTGCTCGAAATCAAAATTAATAATATAAAAGAGGAACGAAATGCAGGCAACTGATTTTATTGAATTGGAAGAAAAATACGGCGCGCATAATTATCATCCGTTAGATGTTGTGATTGAAAGAGCTGAAGGAGTTTGGGTATACGATGTTGACGGAAAAAAGTATTTAGATTGTCTCGCCGCTTACTCTGCTGTAAACCAAGGGCATTGCCACCCGAAAATTATTAAAGCGCTTAAAGATCAGGCGGAAAAAGTTACGCTTACTTCCCGCGCATTTAGAAACAGTCAGCTTCCGATGCTCTATAAAAAATTGAACGAGCTGACCGGTTACGAAATGATCCTTCCGATGAACTCGGGTGCCGAAGCGGTTGAGACAGCGTTAAAAGCCGCGCGCAAATGGGGATACACAGTAAAAGGAATTGAGAATGATAAAGCCGAAATAATTGTCTGCTCTAATAATTTTGCCGGACGCACAATTTCCATTATAAGTTTTTCCACCGAAGACCAATACAAACACGGTTTCGGTCCGCTTACTCCCGGTTTCAGAGTTGTGGAATACGGCAATGCGGATGATTTGAAAAATGCGATCAACGAAAATACCGCAGCGTTTATCGTGGAGCCGATTCAAGGCGAAGGCGGAGTCATAGTTCCTCCCGACGGATATTTAAAACAAGCATACGATATCTGTAAAGAAAATAACGTGTTGTTCATTGCCGACGAAATTCAATCGGGTCTCGGACGAAGCGGGAAATTATTTGCTTTCCAGTATGAAGACATAAAGCCGGATGCAGTGATAATCGGCAAAGCTTTATCGGGCGGATGCTATCCTGTTTCCGCGGTTTTATCGAAGAAAGAAGTTCTCGGCGTTTTTAAACCCGGAGATCACGGTTCAACATTCGGAGGAAATCCTCTCGGTGCTGCTGTCGCTATCGAAGCGCTAAATGTTCTAGTCGAAGAAAATCTTGTTGAGAAATCTTACGAACTCGGAAATTATTTTAGAGAAAAATTAAGAGCTGTTGAAAGCGATCACGTGAAGGAAATCCGAGGAAAAGGTTTATTCATCGGCGTGGAATTAAAACCGGAAGCGAAAGGCGCGCGCAGATTTTGTGAAGCGTTGAAAGAAAGAGGAATTTTGTGCAAAGAAACGCACGAAAACGTTATCCGTTTTGCTCCGCCTCTCGTCATCAAAAAAGAAGAAATAGATGATGCGATGAAACAGATTGACGAAGTTTTAAAGATGGATTAAAGATTGCAGATTTTAGCCACTCTTTGTTATGTGATGAAAGATGAACAAACGCTTATGCTGCATCGCGTTAAGAAAAAGAACGATCATCATCTGGGAAAATGGAACGGACTGGGAGGAAAGTTTGAAGAAGGCGAAACTCCTGAAGAGTGCGTGGTTCGTGAAGTTGAAGAAGAGTCAGGGCTAAAAATTGAAGACCCGCGTTTATGCGGATTTATCGTCTTCCCTAAATTTGACGGAAAAAATGATTGGAATGTTTTTCTTTTCCGTGCGGAAAAATTTTCCGGGGAACTAAATAAAAATTCGGCAGAAGGAAATCTTGAATGGAAACCGAATAAAAAATTGTTCGAACTCAATTTATGGGAAGGCGATAAAATATTTTTGAAATGGATTTTTGAAAAAAAATTTTTCAGCGCAAAGTTCATTTATAAAAACAAAAAATTTGTCGATTATAAAGTAGTGTTTCATAAATAATAATTTTCTTAAATGACAAATTTGGATCCGGCTGTAAGATTAGTTAAATGCGCGCATTGCGGTAAAACGATAAAATTAAATTGCCCCGACGGTTACAGACTGCCGAAATCGGTAAAGACCTTAAAGCAAGGTCAGAGAATTTTCACATCCCTTTCACACAGAAAAGTCCAGGCGGCTTGTTCAGACTGCTTCAAAATATCCGATGTTTACTGGCTATATGGTTACAGTTAGAACGATCTTAAAAATTTTCCAATCTGTTTATTCACAAAATCGGGATTTTCCAACGGTGACATATGTCCGGCGTCCGGCACAATTTCCATGGTAGAGTTTTCCACCATATCAGAAATCTTTTTCACAGATTCCGGAGTTGTAAGATTATCGGATTCTCCGACTAAGAAAAGCGCGGGAATTCTTATTTTAGCTAAACTTTCGGTAGTATTTGTTCTGCTAAGCATTGCGAAAAGCGCCGCAATAATACCACGGGAATCGAATGTTTTTGCTTTTTCAAGAAATGACCTGTAGAGCTTCGGATTATTTTCCAAAGTCGATTTAGCATAAGTTAGCGGCATGGTCTTTTCCAAATAATCGTCGAGACCTTCGTTCTTTATCATTTTTATTCCGCTTGCTCTTTTTAATCTCGCTGTATTATTGTCCGCTTCAGTTTTGGAATCCATAATTATCAGCGCACGAAATTTTGATTGATCCCGTTCGATAGCTCTAAAAGAAATGTAACCGCCCATTGAAAGCCCGCAAAGAATCGAATCTTTCAAATCATTTTTTTCAATAACATCAAATAGATCATCGACTAAATCTTCCATTGTTATCCTGTAATCGGAAGTTATGCTTTCTCCGAGCCCGCGTATATCAAATGTAACAATATGATAATCTGCCTGAAGATACTGGATTTGATTTTTCCACATGGTGTGATCGTAAGGGAATCCGTGTATTAAAATTATCGGAGGCTTTTTCCTGTAGCCGTAATGAAATACTTTCACATCACTTGATCCATTCATAAATGTTCCTTTCGAAAAAAATATTTCAAATAATTTTCATAAGTTATAATATATAAATGGTAAAGAAATTTAAAATAATGTCAAGAAAAATCGGAAAATTCTTCATCCAAAATATAAAAGAACTTAGCGTTGTAATTTTTGCGCTGCTTCTTGCATTTTCATTTGACGGTGTCAGTTCCAGATTCAACAATAATTTTATCAATTTATACCGCAACGTAGCAGGGGAACAAACAGCTGATTCAAATATTTTTTTAATTTCGATAAACTCCGATGATATTGAAAATTTAGGCGGATGGCCTCTTAAAAGAAATTATTACGCTTTGCTTTTAAATAAATTAAATGAATATGATCCTGCATTTATAGGTATGGAAGTTTTTCTTTCTGATAACCTCTATTTCCAATCCATTTATACTCAGCTTCTAAATGATGTTATTTCGAATTCGCAAAATATTGTTCTTTCTTCTGTTGCAACCGATCTGGAAAAAAAAGACGGTTTTTATTTTGCCGACTCGATAATTTATCCTGAACCAAAAAAAGAAATTGAAGTTCCGACCGGTCATCTAAATTATTTTTTAAGTAAAGATGGTTTGATAATTCCGCTCGATGTATCTTTTGGTAAAGAAGAAGAACCGGCGTTCGCTAAAATTATTTCTTTTTCAAAGCTTACACCTGCTGCTTCCAAGAACATTCATGAACAGGAAATTGAAATAAACTTCAACCGTTCCTGGAAAAGTTATCCAGCCATTTCTCTTCTTCAATTTTTCGCTCTTGAAGAAAACAAAGATTCATTAAGAGGTTTGATAAAAAATAAAATTGTTCTCATCGGCATAAGCGATCCGACCATTGCTAAAACTTTAGTAAGTGTGTATGATGAAGATCTTCCGGGACTTGGACTTCATGCTATCGCCATCGATAATATATTGAATGATGATTATTTAAAGACTCCGGGAATACTAATTCAATTATTTTTTTTGATAGTGATCATTTCCTGTCTTCTGTTTTTAAAAACCAGATACAGTAAAAAAATAATATACATTTTCACTTTTGCGGTATTTATTTTGGCTGGATTTGTTTTGCTTATTTATCTGAATATAGAGATCAACTTAGCTCTCTTTTACTTTCCAGTAATAGCGCTTCTGGCAACGGATTTCTCTACGCACCTTATCAAACTAAGAAAAGAACGTGACGAAGCTGAATCGCTTAGATCAAAGTTAGTTGTAAAAGAAAAGCAGCTATTAAAATTACAACGAAAATTGAATTTATCCCCCGAAGCAAATCCTCAGGAATTGATAAACCAGATTGACTTGCTTCGCAGTGAAATTGATTATCTGAAAAATGTTGAACAGGATTCCGTTGTAGCAGAATTAAATTATCTGCCGGAAGAGACAAAAATTTTTAGCGGGATTATTTACAAAAGTAAAGAGATGCATGAAGTCGTCGACCTTATAAAAAAGGTAGCTCCGCAAAGTGCTACCGTATTGGTTTTAGGCGAATCGGGAAGCGGGAAGGAACTGGTTGCACAGGCTATTCATCGCACTAGCGGAAGAAGCGGAGAAAACTTTGTAACCGTAAATTGCGCGGCTCTATCAGAAACTTTATTGGAGAGTGAATTATTTGGACATGTGAAAGGAGCTTTCACAAATGCAATAAACGACAAGAAGGGAAGATTTGAAACAGCGGACGAAGGGACAATATTTTTAGATGAGATCGGCGAGACCAGCGAAAATTTTCAAGTGAAACTTTTGCGTGTTCTCCAAAACGGAACATTCGAGAGAGTCGGATCATCTGAAACAATAAATGTTGATGTAAGAATTGTTGCCGCTACAAATAAAGATTTAGAAAAGTTAGTTGCAGAGAAAAAATTCCGGGAAGATCTATATTACCGGTTAAATGTATTTAAAATTAAAATTCCTCCTCTCCGGGAAAGAGTTGATGATATTGAAGTTTTGGCGAATCACTTTGCCCGAAGCGAATCGGAAGAATTGACTATCTCTCAATCGGCAATGGATAATATGCTTGCCTACAGATGGAAAGGTAACGTGCGGGAACTGCAGTCAGTAATCAAGCGGGCGGCTATCTTCGCTAAATCCGAAGAGCGTTCGATCATTAAAATGAAAGATTTACCGGATGACTTAATAAAGGAGAGCGGAGAAAAAATTGAAGATGTTATTCTTAAATTGTTAAGAGAAAAAGAATTTTCACATTCTTCAATTAATGAAACAGCGGCGGAATTAGATTTGAGCAGGACAATCGTTTCGGAAAATTTCAGGGGTCAGACTTTCCGCGCTTATGTGGAAGCAAAATTCGACCGGAACGCAGCAATTAAATCTATTGCCGCCTCAGATAATGAAACGGTCCTGAACAAAGTGGAATCTAAAGTCTCAACATATTTAAATAATATAAAAAAGGATATTAAAAAAGCCGAAAGCGGGAATTTTGAAATACTAAAAAATAAGTTTTCAGCCAAATATAAAAACCTTCCTCAAAAGTATCATTATTATTTAGATGAAATAATTAAAAAGGAATTGTGAGAGTTGCTGTTTAAATTTAATCTGCGTCGTAATTATGTTCAGGAACATAGTTTTAGGTAATCTGAAATCTCAAGCTAACTTGATGATTTTTTAATCCGATAATTCGTCATTGCTCCTACCAAATGACAGGAATTCCGTATTCCATGCATTTAAGTATAAAAACCAGGCATTTAATTATTTGTAAAATGCTGTTTATGAGTGAAAAACCCACTTTTCTGTTATGGCACACAATATGAATTGTTGGAATTGAACAGAAAGTCTATTAATCATAAACAGAAGGAAAATCATAATGAAAAAATTAAAATCTCTTTTTATAATCTTTGCTGCATTTGCAATCGCGCTTTCAGGATGTAAAGATGAAAGTTCGGTAGCCGGATTTGAGAGCGAGTCGATGACGGATATGGAAGCATTGCATAAATTAGTTGAAGAGGATGAAACGCTTCAGTCGTTTGATCTAAACTATAATGAAGACGGAACAGAAAGTGAACTTTTGGGAAAAATAGAATCTGAGATATTTCCGGTTCATGTTGGTCAGAGGATGAGACTGATAAATCGGGATTTGAATATTACCATCGACGGTAATACGGCTTATGGAGTTTTGACCAAAACTTTTGACGGAGTGTTATTCATTGCAGCTTCTCTTGATGAATTCGAACCGGGAGAATTTGATGTTGTGGATACAATGATTGAAAAATCTTTTACAACTGTTATTACCCGCAATTTAGTATTCGAAAAAAGAACGAATGATTTTCATTATGGTGATGGTAAAAATGGCGGTAATGAAGACGGAAAGAAAGGAAATGGTAATAATGGAAACGGTTATAATAGCGGCGGACAAAATCAAATGGGCGGCTCCGCATATGACGGACTACATCGCTACAATGACTGGAGAATAACAGAATCTTCTTTGCCATCCGGAGGGACATTAACTGAAAATATAAATATTGTAAATATGACTATCTTTCTTCCGAACGGAGACCAACTTTCAATTAATGATCCCGGTTCATATTTTATAATCCGCGAACCCGGTGTGGAGGGAAGGGGTAATCACAGAGAAATGCCCGCACTTTCAAGATTTGAAACAGTTACAATAAGACTGCAAGTTGAAAGTAAATATGAAAAACCGGATTATTTAACTTTATCGCACGGTGCAACATTAATTAATCCAGCCGCACGGGAAAAAAGATTTTTTGAATTCGTTTCGTCTGAATTTAACGGCGAATATTACACAAAAGTTTACGAAGGAACCTGGACTACAAGAAACGGCAGTGGATATAAGCACGCTGTTGTAACCGCTCTACCACAACAGGTAGTTCATGATGAGGCAACTGAGGTTGAAACTGTATCTTGGGGAATCCCGTACCAGGTAAAATAGAAGATTCATTTTAATAGAGACGGGAAAAGATCCCGTCTCTGTTTTATGGCTTGGAAATAATTTTTTAATTTATCATTATACTAAAATGAAAACAAAATTATTCATATCGATTTTAATTATTACAATAATTACTTCATGTGGCGACCCTTCTCCGACCGAATTGATTATGGACGATACCGCAGTTGATGAAAATTACGATGTAGAAATTGTTTCTCCCGATCCGGAAGAGATTGATTATTTATCCGGGTATGATTCTACGGGAATTCTTGAACCTGTCCCGGAATTCTCATCTATCGTCAGCGTAAGCGGAATAAAAAATACTTTCGACAAAATTACAACCGAAGGCGGAATTGCGTTGGCGGTATTTTATGATAAATCCAAACCGGTTCGCAACTCGAATGGCCTGCTTATTGGATATAAATCCAGGGCTTTAGGAAACGTATCATTCAATAATCAGCCGGCACGTTTGGCTGAAAATCATAAAAAGATGCGCGGGCAAGGAGGCGGAATGAAAGATACTGTGCTTGGCTTCCAGCATTTTTATTCTTTTGGCGGCGGAAGGCATCATCAACAGCAAGGATTTCCATACTCTACTCAAGTCCAGTTTAAGTTGGAACCATTTATTGGTCAGTCTGTGGAATTTGCTATTCCTACTCCGCCGGCGTTAAATGCGTCTGTCAATATATCGGGAAGCAGGAATGCTCGAAATCTTGAAATTCAATTACATTGGCAAAAAGAATTAAACGGGGGGATTGAAATAATTATTGGCGGCAGACAAAAAAATGATGGTAGAATTTTCCCAATCTTCAGAATAAGAACCGCCGACGACGGTGAATTTGTTATTCCGCAAAGGCTGATGAATGAGATC
Source organism: uncultured Melioribacteraceae bacterium (assembly GCA_963821715.1). Taxonomy (GTDB): domain Bacteria; phylum Bacteroidota; class Ignavibacteria; order Ignavibacteriales; family Melioribacteraceae; genus CAWGET01. The sequence continues at coordinate 782,602 of CAWGET010000006.1, read as the reverse complement.
GATCAATCTAAATTCGATCATTTAGTCTATTCCTTAATAAGGCGATATAAGCAAAATTTTAATAACCAGCTAAATGATAGTTATATTGTTTCGCAAAGCATACATAATATTGGCGTCCCGGTTCAGTAAATATTTAAAAATAATCGGATTCGTTTGTGCTATGTCAATATCGGTAAACATATCAGCGCAATCATCGGTAGGACTATATCCTCTTTCTTCCGGCGCACAAAACAATTTCAGGCTGAACAGCCTGGAAGGGAATCCCTATAATTTCGCATCTACAAAAGACTGGGAATTATCCGCGATTTTCGGCGGAAGTTTATCTAACCAAGACGGTACAGTTTATCTTTTTGCGCTGGCAAAAAGATTGGGCGCACATTATTTTTACGGAAGATATTCACCGGGTATTCAAAAAGAACTGTTCTTTAATAACGGTGCGCAAATTCTCGAAACGAAATTAAAAACAACTCTGGCGTACAAGGAAAGATTCGGACTTGGTTACTCCTATAATCTTTCGGAAAATTTATCAGCGGGCTTTTCAATGCGGTATTTTGAACAAAATTTCGAGAAAGAATCGCCGCTTCCAATTTTAACGGATTCAATAAATTACATTGTTACCGACACCGAAAGAAAAGAATATAATTTTTGGAAAGGCGACTTAGGATTTAATTACAAGTTATCGGAAAAATTTCAGTTAAATATTTCTTCCAATAATTTGTTTTATTTTAATGAAAGCAGCTCAGATTCTGAACTGGAAATATATACATTACGTAAAGATAAAACAGCCATCTTCGGGTTCCAATATTTCCCTTCGAGCGCGTTAATTTTCAATTCAAAAATAGAAAGTAATTCCTCGTTTACCGCAGGACTCGGATTTAATTTTGATGTTTTAGGATTCGATACGGGTTTTGGGATTGATCTATTTCACGATAAATACCAAGATCCGTATATAGCCGGAGTTGTTCCGTCACTAAGTTTTTCCAACGAGATTTTAAGAATTACTTTATCGGGTGTAAAATATTTTTCAGACAATGAATATTATTTTGTAGATAAATTTAGGCAAGAAGGTATAGGAAATATTTTAAATAATCCGTATAGTGACGATCGAATCTTACTCGGTGTAAATTTTGCTTTGTCTTTTGTGCCTGAGCAGAAAGTGAAATTTATTGATATAGAAATTTTAAAAGATATTTACCCTGCTCTCGAAGCCGAATACTCATCGGAGCCTTTTGCAATCGCTAAAGCTGTAAATATTTCAAATAAGATTGTGACGGTTCGTCCGTCAAGTTTTATCGAGAGTATCAATAAAGAAATTGTTTACTCGCCTGAAGTAAAAATATCGCCATCAGATACAATGGATATCCCATTTTATACTTTGGTCGAAACACTGGAAAATAGTTCGCAAAAAAGAGAAATCGCTCAGGCTCGGTTTTATATCTCATCCGGCAATATGGCCGAAGATGAAATGAATAAACCGATCTTGGTTAACGACAAAAATAGCTGGGACGGAAAAGTAAGTAATCTAAAATATTTCGTAAGAAAAAATTTTGATTATTCCAATAACCTTGCTAAGCAGATTTTGGGTGAGAAAAGAAAACAACTTTTAACCGTAAATCCGGCGATTGAAAATTTTATCAAAACAAAAATTTTGTTCAATGATTTTATTGATGAAATGCTTTATGTCTCTGACCCGAGATCTTCAGTCGAATCGGTTCAATATCCTGTGGAGACCATGCAGCGTAGAGGAGGGGATTGCGATGACCTGAGCGTCGGATTTAGTTCTCTATTGGAAAGCATTGGGATAGCTACAGCTTTTGTTGATTATACTGCTGATGATAATGATGCGGTGAATCATGTGAATTTACTTATAAATACAGGACTTTCTCCGGAACAGGCATATTTGATAACGAATAACGACGGTAAATACGTCGTACGTAAAAACAGTCTTGGACGAGAAGAAGTTTGGATACCGATAGAAACAACATCCTTAACAGATTTTGACACAGCTTGGGATATTGCAGCTAAAAAATTTAATAATGAAGCGATTCAGGATCTCGGACTTGCAAAAGGAAGAGTAAAGATCGTTGATATATTTTAAGAGGAAGAAAATGAAATTTATATTGATAATATTTTTGACCGCATCCGCCGTCTTTGGGCAGCAGTTTAAAGTTGAACAAGTAACCGGTGAGGTTACGGCACTAAAGGGAACTTCAGAGAATGTTGTGGAAATAAAATCAGACGCAATGTTATCCGGAGATGATATGATTATAACGGGAGAAAATTCCTCGGCAATAGTTATCGGGAGAAATAATCAAAAATTTATTTTAAAAGAAAACAGCGCGCTTGAACTCGATTATCTTAAAGAAGTAAGTTTGAACGATCTTCTGTTAGCACTTGCTATGGAGGAAATACGCGATGTGCCGAAAAACAAGAGTAAATCGGATTCAAAAAATACAGCGGTTTACGGTTCTAAAATTTCTGATGAAACCGAAACGATTCAAAACAGCAATGATTTAGGATTAAAAAAGATAAACGGCGCAAAACAGCTTGCTAACAGAGGTTATCAAAAATCGGCTGTTATTCTTGCCAGGGAAACATTCAGAAAATATCCCGGCGAAAAAATAAAAGTGAATAACAGACTTTTCTTCACCGATATTTTAATAGAATTTGAATTGTATAATGAAGCCGCTTATGAACTTGACAAACTTAAATTGTTTAACTTAACTGACGATGAAAAAAATAACATTGAAAAAAGATCAGAAAAAATAAATGAAAAACTTGTAAAAAGCTCCGGATGAAAATATAAAATAGACTAAAAATTTATAGTATTCTTTATGGCTCATATGCTTAATCATTCTATCGAATTGCTATTCCCGGCATTAAAAAATCTTTAAACAAAGATATACAATCTCACATCGCGGTTGAACCAATACTTTTCCTCTTTTGTTAAGCAATTGACATTAATATTAAAATGACTTTCTTATTATATTATTATAGCTTATAATATTACGAACTTGAAAGAAAATTATGAATACGCAAAAATTACAGACCATTAGGAATTCAAAATTCTATGCGGAGATATTGAACAAAAGAAAAAGTCACGGCTGTTCATTATCGCTTAAATCGGAATCTAAAAAATTTATTGAAGAGATGCTCGAATTTCTCTTTCCTCACTTTTCGGAAAAAATTTATTTTACAGAGGATGAGTTAGAAGCAAAATTGATACTCCTTCAAAGGAATCTAAAAAGTATTCTGGAATCGATGAATACAGATTCAGGATTCGATGTATCGCAAGTTGCTGAAAAATTTATGGAGCGAATTCCGGAAGTTCACGCTGATCTCTGGAAAGACGCTGAAGCTATTACAAGCGGTGATCCTGCGGCGGAAAACGTTGACGAAGTTATTCTCGCTTATCCCGGCTTCTACGCGATTGCCATTTACAGAATAGCACACGAATTTTATAAGTTGAAAATCCCGATATTCCCGAGAATATTAACAGAATATGCCCACCAGGTAACTGCAATAGATATTCATCCCGGGGCAGATATTGGAAATTCATTCTGCATTGATCACGGAACTGGAATAGTAATAGGCGAAACGACAAGTATCGGAAATCACGTAAAGATATATCAGGGCGTTACGCTTGGTGCATTAAGCGTAGATAAAAAGATGGCTAAGCAAAAGCGTCATCCCACAGTTGAAGACCATGTGATCATTTACGCTCAAGCAGTTATACTCGGGGGAGAAACAAGAATTGGTCACAATAGTGTAATCGGCGGAAACGCCTGGTTGACTTCAAGTGTAGAACCTTATTCAGTAGTATCGCACAAAAATGAAATTAGATTCAGGAGCAATAAAGAGAATCCTGAATTGATTGATTTTGTAATCTAAAGAAAGGAAGCAAAATGAAAGCGCAAAATATATTAGCGACAATCGGCAAGACACCTCACGTAAAAATAAATAATTTGTTTAAAGAGAGCGGCGCTGAAGTTTGGATGAAACTTGAGCGGGCCAATCCAGGCGGCAGCATTAAAGACCGTATCGCTTTATCTATGATTGAAGATGCCGAAAAAAAAGGCATTTTGAAAAAGGGAAGTGTAATAATTGAACCGACTTCCGGTAATACCGGTATCGGATTAGCGATTGTTGCAGCTGTTAAAGGGTATGAATTAATATTGGTTATGCCGGAATCGATGTCTGTCGAGAGAAGAAAAATAATGTCCGCATACGGCGCAAAGTTTGAACTGACGGCAAAAGAAGGCGGGATGAAAGGTGCGATAGAACGAGCGAAGGAAATGACAGCAGAAAAAGAGAACGCTTGGATGCCGCAGCAGTTCGATAATCAGGCGAATGTGGATGTTCATCGGGAAAAAACCGCAAAGGAAATTATGGACGATTTCCCCGAAGGATTTGATTACTTAATTACAGGTGTGGGAACCGGCGGACATATATCCGGAGTTGCTGAGATTCTGAAAGAAAAATTCCCGAAGCTGAAAGTTTTCGCGGTCGAACCGGAAACATCACCTGTTATTAGCGGCGGAGATCCGGGACCTCATCCTATACAAGGAATTGGGGCCGGATTCATTCCCCAAAATTTACATACGGAAATTCTTGACGGCGCGATCCAGGTTTCAAAAGATGAAGCTTTTGAATATGCGCGGCGGGCGCCAAAAGAGGAAGGATTATTCATTGGCATTTCTTCCGGCGCTTCTTTGGCGGCGGTTGCAAAAAAATTAAGAGAAGTTGAACCGGGAAGCAAAATACTTACTTTCTGTTACGACACCGGGGAAAGATATTTATCCATCGACGGTTTGTTTTAAAAACCTTAATTATTAACAGAATTATTTTTATTTCTGGTTGACTTTTATTTTAGCGATTCATCCTTTTATTACGCCAATGGGATTTATCTTAGCTACTTTAACGCTGATACCGGAGTTGTGCATTACGTCAACAACATCGGAAACGTCTTTGTATGCGTAAGGCATTTCTTCGGCTATGGTGCGCATTCCTTTTGCGTGAATTACAACGCCGCTTTTATTTAATTCATCAACTAAATTGCGCCCACGGCCTTCTTTAAAAGATTGATTCCTGCTCTTTACTCTGCCGGCTCCGTGACACGAACTTCCGAAGGTTTCTTCCATAGCTTTTTCTGTTCCTGCCGAGATGAACGAATATCTTCCCATATCTCCAGGAATTAAAACCGGTTGTCCCGTCGAACTATATTTTTCGGGAATAGATTTACTTTCCGGCGGAAAAGCCCTTGTGGCTCCTTTTCGGTGCACGCAAACCTTTTTTATTTCGCCGTAAATGTTATGCTCTTCAATTTTTGCGATGTTATGACAGACATCATAAACCAGCCGGAAGTCGAGCGAGGACTCGGATATGTTCAAAGAGTTCATTAAACTTTTTTTTGCGAGATGCATAATTACCTGGCGGTTATTCCAAGCAAAGTTCGCGGCGCATTTCATCGCGGAAAGATAATCTTCACCTTCGCTAGATCTTATCGGAGCGCACGCCAATTGTTTGTCCGGAAGATCGTAGTTGAACTGTGAATTATTTTGTACCAGCAGTTTTAAGTAATCATCACAGACTTGATAGCCAAAACCGCGTGAGCCTGTGTGGATTTGGACTACAATCTGTCCTTCAAACAAATCAAATGCTTCCGCTCTTGCATTGTCATAGATTTCACTCACAACGTCAATCTCCAGGAAATGATTCCCAGATCCCAAAGTACCAGCCTGATCCAATCCCCGTTCTATCGCTCGGGCGCTTACCTTCGAAGGATCAGCTCCTTCGAGTTTCCCTTTTTCTTCTGTAAACTCAATATCTTCATTGGTTCCAAATCCGTTATTAACAGACCATTGTGATCCGTTCCTTAAAATATTTTTAAGTTCTTTCGCCGATAATTTTTTTATCGCGCCGCTTGCACCTACTCCGGTTGGAATGTTCTGAAATAAATTCTTCACAATCTTCATTACATCTTTTTTAATCTCGTCAAATTTTAATGAAGTTCTTGCAAGCCGGACGCCGCAGTTAATATCATAGCCCACTCCTCCCGGAGAAATTACGCCTTCTTCTAAATTTGTTGCGGCAACCCCGCCTATCGGAAAGCCGTATCCCCAATGAATATCCGGCATTGCGAGGCTGTATTTTTCTATTCCCGGAAGGTGAGCAACATTCACAACCTGTTTAATCGCTTCATTATTGTGAAGTGATTCCATCATATTTTTATTCATATAAATTCTGCCGGGAACTTTCATTCCGCCGAACTTTGGAATTTCCCAAAGATTGTCGTTTAACTGATTTATTTTAATTCCCGAAATTTCCATCTCTTTCTCTTAAATATCAAAAACTATTTTTGTAGAATATTTATTCTTCTTCTTCTCAATAACCATTTGATGATAAGTTACGGCTTTAATTTCTTCTTTTAGCGCGTGTTTATCGAAGTTTAGATTTTCTCCCGCGATATCCGCACTGAGATGAAATAACTTTTCTTCAAAGCGGATGCGGATTTTTTTGACCGAGGCAAAAATCCATTTCTTAGAAAGAAGGAGATAGTTTATTTCTGAAAGGAAATTTACCAGAAGTTCTTCAACGGTTCCGGCTGTTATTGTAATTGTTCGTATTTTGGATGATCGGACATTCGGCTTTTCCAAAACCGCATGAAGCCAGGCTGCCGCCGAAATAGAAAAAAGATCATCAAACGTTTCGGCTGAAACTTCTACGGCAATATCCGCCGTATGATCGAAAAAATTAAATTCACCCATTTGTATTTCCTGTTATCAGCACGATTATACTGGCAATGAATATAGAACTTTAAAACCAAAATAAAATAAATCGTTTAATTAAAAACCATGGAATTGTGCGAACTTCTTAAAAATAATATTCGGCTTGAAGATAAACCGAATTCGGATAATACCAATATTCGGTCAACTCATTTCCTTGAAAATAAAGATAACTTACATTCAGATAAATATTTTCCGACGCTGAATAATTTGCTGTGAGGGATGTGAAAAAACTGAGATCGTTTATATTTTGATTTTGTGAGATGGAAAGATTCAGCAGCGGATGATACTGATAGCTTAGCATTGCGAAAATATAATTTTTATTAAGATTTATAATCTCGCCGTTGATTAACTTAAGCAGTTCGTAATTGGTTTTATCTGTTCGTCCTTCGCCGTTAAAATGATACTCGATCAGCGTATAAAATTTAGAATTAAATTGATAATCGGCACCGAGGATAAATTTAACGTAACTTGAACTAAAATTATTTTTAGCGAAAGAGATTATCCCTTCGCCTCTTACTCCGGCAGTTAAGAGGTTCCCAGCAAAATCAAGTCCGGCGACAATTCGTTCATCAAAGTATCCACCGATAGCTGCAAAATCGTATCCGGAATAGTTTGTCCTATATCTGAACCCATAATTGCTTTCGCGCAATGTTTTCATCGGGTTAAACACTAAATTTAAATCGGTAAAATTTCCGATAAAGTATTTAAAAGAAATTACATCGGCCCCGTCTTTTTCAATCTTTGTAAAATTTGCCGGATTTATTGGATTAAACAAATCGGTCGGATTCCATATCCTTCCGGTTCCCCAGGAGATCCTTTGGCGTCCGATGGTGACCGCTCCAAAATCAAAATCATGCCGCAAATATATCCTGTCAATAAAATGAACGACACTAAAATTATTTTCTTCGATTGGAGTCCAGCGTAAATCGAAATACTGCCTGCTCGTTTTATTGTTCGATGATAAAATTAAAGGGGAAGACGCATCATAATAGAGCGTTGAGATTTCATATTCAATATCAATTCTGGTATCAGACGATAAATATAGCGTAGGCTTTAAGCGGAGCCGGGAAATATTTAAAAAATCACCGCTGCTTGAATTCTGATCAAAAAAAGATGACTTTGCTTTTTGGTAGATTGGAAGATCGTAAAAGTAACCGGAGAATCCAAAATCATTCTGGCCTTCAGCTTTAACTCCGGAGAGAAAAAGTATTAAAAATATCGCTATTCTAAATTTCCGCATTTGGGCTAATTATTTTGTCTTCTTCAATTGCTCCGTCTTTAAGCAGCACAAGGCGTTTCGCTTGATCAATAACTTGTTTGTCGTGTGAGGAAAAGATAAAAGTTATATTTTTTTCATTATTCATTTTCTGCATCAGGGATAATAAATTATCACCGGTTTTGGAATCGAGATTGGCTGTCGGTTCATCAGCAAGAATTACGGAAGGATTGTTAACTATTGCTCTTGCGACTGCTACACGCTGCTGTTGTCCGCCGCTCATCGAATTCGGTCTCTTGTCTGCTAATTCTTTTATTCCCAATTCATCCATAATATTTAAGGCCTTATTCCTGCGCTCTTTCTCCGGAACTCCGGTAAGCATCATATTAAATTCAATATTTTCTATCGCGGTTAAAACCGGTATCAAGTTGTAAGCCTGAAAGATGAAACCTAACTTGTGAAGCCGGATCCCTGATAATTCCTTTTTTGATTTGAAAGAAATATCTTTGTTTTCAAAAAAAACTTTTCCGTCCGTAGGTTTATCCAATGCGCCAAGCAGATTCAGCAATGTAGTTTTCCCCGAGCCTGAAGGGCCTGCGATTACAATGTATTCACCTTTATCTACTTTAAGATCAATGTCATTTAAAGCATGAACAGGCATGCCGTGATCCTGATAAATTTTGTTGAGCTTTTCTGTTCTTATTATTTCCATTATTTTTCTATTTTAATTAGACATACCGGATAGCGTAAACCGGTTCGAGTTTTATCGCTTTATATGCCGGATAGATCGCACCTAACACTGATATAAAAGGTATCATCACTAATAACGAAATTAAATTCGTGTATGATATATCGGAATAAATAATTGATCCGACTCCAAGGGAAGAAAGGCTTTCGGAAAAAATGCTGAAATCAATACCGTAAATCGATAAAGGTATATGGATCATGATGCCGAAAATTATTCCGATTAAGGTTCCAATCGTTCCGATAAATAAAGCCTCGTAAACGACCATCAGAAAAATTTTATAATTTTTCATGCCGATGGACATTAACACGCCGAATTCATTTATTCTTTCAAAAACCGCCATCAGCATTGTATTTATTATTCCGAAGATAAGTGCTAGGCCGATGATCATATTAATAATCATCATGGACTCTTTGTAAAGATCCATCTGCATTAAAAGTAACGGAAGGATATCTTTGTAGGATAGAACTTCATAATTATCGGACAACTTTTTTCTTATGGAATTTCTAACCGCATCGGCATTTTGATAATCATCTAGAACGATAGCAATTTCGTGTATTTTGCTTTGGATGTCGAGCATTCGCTGTGCTGTAGTGATCGGAATGTAGATATTTGATTTATCAAAGTCTGAACTGAAAGTCTCAAAAATTCCAGCGACTCTGAATAACTCCGAACCGATATTTCCTTCGGGAGTATTGGACATCGCCACGACTTTATCACCGATTCCTACGTCGAGTTTCTCCGCGAGTTTCTCTCCGAGAACGATGCTCCGTTCTCTGCCGTTAAGAAAATTTCCTTTGATGATGGATTCATCAATAATTGAAACTTTAGCTTCGTCTTCCGGATTTATTCCGTTGATATAAACTCCGGATGAATTAGTCGGGCTGCTCAGGAGTCCGAAGGTTATAACTCTTTCGCTGTATGCTTTTATCATTGAAGTTTCTTTGAGAATACTTTCCGCCTTTTCTTTGTCCGGCAAATAATTCTGCACCATTTTGTTATCGATGAAACCTTTTTTATGAATTTGAATATGCGCAATATTTGTGCTTACCTGATTGAAGAGCATCTGGCGCATCATTCCGTTCGTCAAGCCGTCGGTAAAAATTAAAGCTACAACTCCAACGATAACTGATAGCAGTACGATTGCCGATCTTCTTCGGTTTCTCCAGATATTTCTCCACGCAATTTTAATAAGCATTATGTATATCTCAATCCTTTTAACGGTTCTAAATTGTAAACTTTGTATGCGGGATAAATAACTGCAAGCACTGAAACAAGCAGGATCATCAATGAATTATTAATAAATATTGAAATGTCCATAGAAGATTCAATCCTTGGCAGAAATCCGTATTCCGAGTAAATCTCGCTAAGGTTGCCTCCGAATTCGATCGGATTTAAATAGATGTAATAATTTATTCCCCAGCCAATTAGGTTGCCTAGCAGTAGACCAAGAAGAGCGATGAACATGGTTTCTATTAGAACAAGAAAAACAAGATTTCGCTGCGGCATACCTATTGAAAGCGTGACTCCGAATTCTTTGAATCGCTCGGTTACCGACATTAATACTGTATTCAAAATTCCGAAGGTAACGATGACAAAAAGTATCCCGAGAAAAAATATTCCCGATACATTATCGAACTGAATTGTCTCTTTAAAGTCCGGCATCAATTCTTCCCAATTTAATACTGCTATTTCATCATCTGATATTTGTTCGCGTAACTTTTTCTGAACTTCCGGTATTTCATCCAGTCTGTTTAACTTAACTGTAACGGCGTGAATTTTGCCATAAAGCGAGAGTAAATCCTGCGCAGTTTTTATTCCCATAAATACAGCCATCGCGTCCATTTCCTGCGATCCGATTTTTGCCGTTCCTGAAATAATAAATTTTAAATTTCCCAGCGCTCCGTCAAATCCTTGCGCAAGTATAACAACTGTATCGCCAATGGAGGCATGTAAATTATTGAGTAATTTATGCCCGATTACAATATTCATCGAAGTATCAGAAGAAAAATATTTTCCTTCGGATAGTTTATTTATTATCTCGGTAGTCGATTTTTCGGATTGCGGAGAAATACCGAAAATTGCTGCGCCTAGCGACTTGTCTTTAAAGCTTATCAATCCATCCGCGTAAACGCGTGGAGAGTAGGACTCAATCTGTTCGACAGAATTTATTTTCGATCGGAGCTGATCGTTAAATTTAAAGCTTTTTCTAAGCGACGGATTTTTCTGATAACCTTCTTTCTGTATTTGTATATAACCGGTAAACATTTCCACCGCTGTACGGATATTCACTTCGTAAGTTCCGAGTTGTATTCCGCGCATAGAAATGGCGCTGAAAGTTGCGAATGCGATTGCAAGAAGAGTTAAGATCGATCTTCTTTTGTTTCGCCAGATGTTTCTCCATCCGAGTTTGAGAAGCAGTTTCACTTTTAATTTCCCCGCTCTAATTCGCGGAAAGAAAATAAATTATCATTAAGTTTTTTATCGAATTCCGCTTCTAAAAGTTCAAAAGTAGTCGTGTGTCCTTCTTCAGTGTGACTAATCATCGACCAGAGCGAAGGGATTTTACGGGATCCGAACTTTTTAACTTGGTTGAATTCCATCTGGCGGATCAACTCCCCGGATTCATCGTAATATTCAATACGAACCGGAAGTGTATCTTTTTGAGAAACCCAGTAGAGCAATTTCCCCCAAACAACCGGCGCGTCAGGTTTTGGGTCTAATTCAATTTTCCAAGTGGGTAAGTTATTTAGCGAATCAACTTTCAACAATCTTTCATTGTAGTCTTCTGAATAATTTGACTCCCGAACAAGATCATCGTTAGTAAAATCGGAACCATTCCAGGATTGCAGCATCATCGAAGGTGGAATTTTAATTGTCGTCTCTGTGTTAGAAAGGTAGTTCCACATTTCATTCCCTATCTTCAATGTTTTATTACCCGCTTCTTTTTTGGGAGCGATTGTTTTTATCAACGCTTTTTTATTTCCTTCCCACCAGCTTTCCATCTGCAGTTCTCTTGTGTAGTCCGGTGTTTTAATAACCATTTTTATCTTTGCGTGGGAAGTTTCTCCTTTTATTTTGTCTTCCGCCGTCTTTATAATTCTATCCGCACTCTGGCTATACGAAACCATTGATGAAATGAAAAGAAATATAAAAATCTTGAAATTCATCGTTACTCTCCGCTTACTGTTGACTAAACGTTCAGTCAAAAAATATATTTAAATTTATTCTTTGTCAAGTATAATTTAATATTGATTAATTTTAGCCCGGGCATTATATTATGACTGAACATTTAATCAATGAAAAATGCCCAGGACGAAAGAACAAAATAAAGAAATAAGAGAATCTACTCGAAAAACAATTTTGGACAGCGCGCTCAAACTTTTCTCAAAAAAAGGATTTCACGGAACTTCGATTAATGAAATTTCAAAAGCCGCCAAAATATCGAAGGGGTTATCGTACAATTATTTTAAAAGTAAGGAAGAAATTCTGGATTCGATAATCGAACGATTTTTAAGGGAGACGGAAGAAATAGCCGCGCACGCTGAGGAAACTGAAGATCCATACAATCAATTGCAGCGGATTATCGAAGATACATTCTCAATGCTCGGGAATAAAGAAGAGGAATGGCGTTTCTTATCTGCGTTGATGGTTCAGCCTGATATTTCAAGTAACGCTGCAAGGTTGAGCAAAGATTTCATGAAAATGTTCGTATCGAAAGTGCGAAAAATATTTAAGAGGATCGGAGTTAAGAATCCCGAGGCAGAAGCTTACATATTATCTGCAATGATTGATGGTACAATAATATATTATTTGTATGATCCTGAAAATTTCCCTCTAAAAAAAGTTGTACGGCACATTAAAAAGAAATACAGCCGGGAAGAATTGGAAACCAAGATCACATCTTAAGCTGGTTATAACTTTTCTTTATGTAATAAAAGCGCTCGTCTTCAATCTCGTCGAATACTTCAATTATTTTCTTCTCTTCCATCATTTTAAGAAGATTGACAATATTCATATCTCGAAATTTTTCTTTTAAAATCTTTTCATGAAGAATCGGCTTTTTATAAAATTCATAAAGTATCAAGTAAATCTTTTCAGCCTCTAATGGAATTCCGTCAACCAGACTTTCTTTTTTAGATTTAATTGAGATCAATTTTTCTAAAGTCGTAATGCTTCTTTTTACCGCGTCGGATAACCGATTAAGAAAAAATTTTATGTATTGGTTTATATTCTCGGATTTGGGAACTGAGAAAATCGATTCGTGAAAAGGTACTGTATAAAATTCTATTAGATCATTAAATAAAAATAACGGGTACTTGAATTTGTAATGTTCATTGAGCATAAGAAGAACTAACAACCGCGCCATTCTCCCATTTCCAGAAACATAAGGCTGAATTATCATAAACTGATAATGAGCGAGCGCGAGGCGGGTAAGAAAAGGTGCTTCAAGATAATCGTTATGAATAAATTTTTCGAGATCAGTTAAATAATCCTGTAGTTCATACGGATGCGGAGGAATATATTTAGCTTTAGATAAATTTTCGCCGCCGACCCAAGTTTGACTCTTTCTGATTTCACCCGGAGTTTTCTTCTCGCCCTTAGGCCCGGCTAAAGCTATACTGTGTATCTCATTTAACAGTCGGAAAGAAATTGGTAAATCTTCAATCCTCTCTCTGGCAAATTTTAAAGCCTCCAAATAATTCATAACATCGAGCCAGTCGTTCATTCTGTCGGGTTTAATAAATTCTAAAGGAAGAAGCGTTTCGGTAAAATTTACTTTCGCGGCATCCATTCTACAGGAAGCTCCGGCTTCTTTTAACTGAAGAACATCGACAAAATATTTCACGTCATTATTCTCTTCCAGGAATGACTTAAAACCTTTTATCTCCTCATCCACTTTTGCGGATAGAGAAATTTTTCTATCGGATAACCAATCCATTTCTCGATTAATAAGCGCGGGTTCGAAACTTTCGTATTCGTATTGTTCCCTGTATTCACCCGCTTTAAATTTTTTTGGCAGCATTTTATCCTCATTTCAAAATCATTATTAATTTACTAAAAATTCCAAAATATTTCTTTTAGGATAATAATTAACTCATTAGATTATCGGAGATTCGCGTAGCTAAAATTATTTATTTTTCCTTCGATAGTAAAAGTGAGAAATAATAGATCCACCTTTACAATTGGAAAAAAAATGAAATTTAATCAAAAAGAATTTGAGGATTCAGTAAATAAAATTGATACAGGTGTAAAAACCTATATCACGGACTTAAAACAGAAAAGTTCCGAGGAAATATTGAACGGCAGTGTAGAAGAAGCGCAATCATTAATCAGCCGTATCATTCCTGTGGAAACTCTATATAATTCGTTAAGTAAAACGCAGAGTGAACTGCTGAAGCTGATACACAACCAGATGAATAATAATGGAGCGGGACATTCTGAGGTAGAAGATGAAAAAAAGGAATCCGGATCAGATGATAAGAAAGAACCCCAACCCGAAGACGAAGTGAAAGAAGAGCCTAAAGATAAACCACAAAAAAGCGATGACCAGTTAAGCGATCAAAAAGCTTATAGGATTCCTATTTTGAAGGGGTTAATTTATCTCGGCGGAAGCGCTGAAGTTCCGGATATTTTAGATTTCGTTAAGCGCGATATGAAAAATAAATTTACTGATAAGGATTCGGATTTAATCCGTAACGATGAAAAAGAATGGATTAAAATTGTTGAAGCCGAAAAAGAAATTATGAAGAATGAAGGACTACTGAGCAGCGCAAGCGAGAACAACTCGTGGGAAATTCTTCAGAAAGGGACTGATTATTTATCGAAGTACGGAAAATAAATTTTATTCTGGCGGTATTACTTTATGCCTGGCATAATTTCATCCCCGGTTTTATTTATAAATACCGGAATCCAAAGGAGACAGATCATTTTAACATCAATTCCACTTTTGTTTGGATAGATTGAGATTGTCTCAAGTTCTTCATTAAGCGTATCAAATTTGTTCGAATAGGAATCAACTTCTTCCTGAAAATTTTCCTGCAGAATTTCTAACTCGGTATTTAACTCATCTAAATTGTTTTTCGCGCGGTCAACGTCGCCGGCTTCTCTGTAAGCTCCGCTGGCTTTTCGCATCGCGGTCCCGGCTTTACCAATTGTCGTTTTGGATAATTTTTTTCTTCCCATGAAAGCTCCCAGAAGTGTGGAACCGATTGAAATTATTGTTTGAAATTTATGGTCTTTCGCCTGTTCAGTTTCTTTTTCCAATTTTATTTCGGCGCGGTCTATTTTATTTTCTAAACTTTGAATCTTTCGGGAATATTTTAAACGTAATTCTTCAACCCATTCGTCGCGTCTTTCCCTTGCTGTCTGCGAAGCCCGGATCCTAAAATCTCTTTCATCTTCGTCCGCAGCGGAAATTAAATTTAAAGATGGACTTTTGAACAAAGTTAGCTTTTTGTTTCTGTATAAATAATCACCAAAATCTTTTTCCCATTCCTTATAACTTTTTAATCGGGTTGCTTTAGCAGGAACTTCATAATATTTTGCCGAAGGCGCTGGTTCGGTTTCAAATTCTTCTTCCGCAACATTCAGTTCTGCCGAATTATTCCAGTCAATTGGAATGGCTGAATTATTTACTTGAGAAACTATTCGAAATGTCTTAGATAAATTTTCCCCTAAATTTTTATCCTTAAACAAAATGTAGGCGGAACCGAAAATAAAAGGTTTATACTTTACTTGGGTTTCATCCGTTACCGAGCCGCGGAGTGGTAGAAAATACTGAATGACTCCAGGTTCCAAAATTGGAAGAGAGGAGAAATTATCCAACGCAGATTCTTTTTCTTGCGATTCATGTATAATACCCGAATTATTGTTCAATAATTTTATCTGTGCACGAGTCAAAGGTCCGGCCAGATAAGAAAGAGCCCATCGTGTATGAAAAATAACCGGTTCGGATTCGTGAACGTTGTGTAGAAGAAATACGCGTTTCTGTAATCCGGAAATTATCGTTTCAAATTTTTTCCGGTCAAATTTTCCTCCGCCGGCAGCTGATGAACTTTCGAGTCCGTCAAGCATTCTCATCCGGTCGCGGTCGGTCTGTAGTCTTCCGATAAACCAGGTTCCGGTATTAGAGAGTCCCTTGTAATCAAGGTCAACTGGATTTTGAGTAGCGAGAACAATTCCCAATCCGAACGCGCGCGCTTGTTTAAGAAGTGTAAGGAGAGGTTTCTTTGAAGGTGGATTCGCAGTCGGGGGAATGTATCCGAATATTTCATCAAAATAAATTAATGCTCTTAAACTTGCCGAGCCTGACTGCGTTCGCATCCATCCGATAATCTGGTTGAGCAGCAACGAGACAAAGAACATCCTTTCTTTATCCGATAAATGCGAAATGTACATTATGGAAATTTTTGGTTTCCCTTGTTTATCGTAAAGGAGTTTGCCGATGTCCAATTCCTCGCCTTCCATCCAGCTTTGAAAAGTAGGAGAGGCGATTAAATTATTTATCGCCATTGCTAAATCAATTCTCTCTTTTTGAGGATAAAACACGTCGATATTTAATACTCCAACTTTCTTAAACGGTGGGGACTGAATTAAATATATAATTTTTTCGATGTCAAGATCTTCGCCGTTCATCCACACATAATTAAAAATATTTGCGAGCAGAATGTATTCCTTACTTTTTATCGGGTCAGCATCAATATCGAGCAATCCCAGGATACTTGTGACTGTTGTCTCAATCATCTCCTGAAACAGATCGCTTTCGTTTAGTATTTCGCTATCGGGAGCCGAGAAAGATTTTAAAATTGATACGGGAATTCCGGCGCTGCTGCCCGGAGTAAAGATCTTGAAATCCGCGTTGTCTTTTAACCGTTTTATTCTTTCGCCCGACTGTTCCCACTTCTCCAAACCATCTTTCCACAAAGCTGCAGTTTGTTCAGCGAGCTGTTCCTGAGTCAAACCCTTCTGTTCAGCGTCCGACCGGCTGATCCATTTTTTAAAATCTGCCGGAAGCAGATCGGGGAATGTTAACAGGAGATTTCCCATATCACCCTTCGGATCGATAATGATTGCGGGTATACCGTCAATCGCCGCTTCCTCGATTAACGTAACACATAACCCGGTTTTTCCGCTGCCGGTCATTCCAACCGCTATCGCGTGGGTTGTTAGATCTTTGGAATCATATAGAATTTTTTGTTCATTTATTTTTCCGGTTGAGGGATTGACTGATTTGCCGAGGTAGAACGAATTTAATTTTTCGTAAGTTTCCATGTCCAGACTTATTGTTGGTGTGTGAAATACATTTATTTCCCGAGAATTATTTTCAAAATGGAAAAAAAATTTTAAATATTCATTTTTTTTCTTGACACGCAACTGTTATTATAAAAAAAAATTCTTATCTTTTTTTAACAAATTTCCAATCACTAAAGGAGTTCCAATGAAAAATCCTAAATATCAAATCTTCAAAGGTAAAGACAAAAAATTTTATTTTCGTCTGAAGTCCGGCAATGGACAAACTGTTCTCCAGAGTCAGGGGTATGCAAATAAGGCCGGAGTGAAAAGAGGAATTAAATCTGTTCAGACAAATTCATCCAACGATAAACGATTTGATGTTAAGGAAGCTAAAAATGGTCAAATGCATTTTTCTTTGCTTGCTGCAAATAAAAATATAGTCGGCAGCAGCGAAATGTATAAATCAAAAAAGAGCCTGAAAAACGGAATGGCAACAGTGAAAAAAAATGCCGATGCGCCTGTTGAGGATCTGACCGAAGAAACAACAAAATCGACTAATAAAAAATCAACATCGACTGCTAAAAAAGCCACAGCTAAAACAAAAGCCGCTGATAAAAAATCGCCGGCTAAAAAAACAGCAGCTAAAAAAATGACAGCAGCCACAAAAACAACAGCAGCAAAAAAAACAGCAGCTAAAAAACCAACGACGACTAAAAAGAAAGCAACATCAAAAACTAAGGCGGCACCAAAATCTAAAGCTAAAAATACTGCTAAGAAAGGAGGTAACTAAATTAGTTACAATTTACTACCGCAGCGTTTGCAAAATTCAGCGTCCGAATCGTGTCCTTCCAAACTGCAGGATGGACACGATTGCGTATTCAATTTCTTCCTGTTATAGTTAGCCATTTCAACAGTTACAATTCCGGTCGGCACTGCGATTATTGCGTAACCGAGTATCATAATTATTGCGGCGAGTGATTGACCGAGATTGGTTTGTGGCGATATATCCCCATAACCGACGGTAGTTAAAGTTACGATTGCCCAATAAATACTTTTCGGTATACTTGTAAATCCGTTTTCAACACCTTCCACCATATACATTAACGAACCGAGAATTACGACCAGAGTGAAGACCGTAAAAATAAAAACAGTGATCTTTCTTCTGCTCGCTTTAAGAGATTCTTTCAGCGCCGCGGCTTCGCTGATGTATTGAACAAATTTCAGAACGCGGAAAATACGAAGGACGCGCAAAATACGTATCACCAAAAAATATTGGCTGCCGGGCAGAACAACGCTTACGTAAGTCGGGACGATTGCGAGCAAATCAATAATTCCGAAGAAACTTTTCGCATATTTTGCCGGTCTTTCAACGCTTATAAGCCGCAGAATATATTCAATAGTAAATAGAATAGTGAAGAACCATTCGGCAATGTAAAGCATTTCGCCGTATTCAGCTTTTATTGATTGGACGCTGTCTAACATCACCGCGAGAACGCTAAGTAAAATGCTCACGATCAACACTAAGTCAAATAATTTTCCGGCCGGAGTGTCGGCTTCAAATATTATTTCGTGTATTTTTTTTCGGAGTCCAGAATTATTTGTCATTGAAAAAGATAATTTATTTTGAAGGATAATTTACAAAATAATTTTTGAAGAAAAATTCGGAAAAGAAAAGGGTTAAAGATTGCGAAGATGAAAGTTTAAAGGTTGCTGTGGTTAAAGCTTTTTAAATGTTATGTAAAAAAATTGAAGACGAATGACCTGCCTGCGGAAGGCAGGCGCGGATTAAACTGATTCGCGCTGATCAATCCTTTAATCTCGCATCTTGCTTCTAGTCTCTCGCTAATTTATTCTGCCGGTTCTACAATTGCAGACATTGATCCGGAACTGTGAATTATTCTCCAATCTGGACCGTAAGATTCTATTTGTCTCCGGTTGTGTTCGGCTCTTTCTTTAAAAGTTGTACTCACAACAACGCGCCCTTTACCATCAACTTCCATTGCCATAGTTAACGCGGCGCTTTCGCTATGTCCGAAAATTTTTACAAGCATCTCAATCACGTATTCATATGTATGATCATCGTCATCCAAAAGAATAACATTATACTGCGGGATGTTCTTAACTTCAACATCTTCCTCTTCGATAACTTCCGGCAGTTTTATTTCGAGCGGATCTTTTTCCATTATATGTTTATCTTACTAAGTTATGTATAAATATAAATTAATAATCTTTTTATATAATTCAATTATTTTTGATTAAAAATTTTAACCTGATAAATGCGAAAGTAAATCCTCCGATTGCCAATAAAACTAGGTGAATTATCTGCGGAAATACGAAGTGAAAATCGGCGTTCATCAAACCGAGTCTGGTAAATGAATCGATGTAAGGAGTTAACGGATTTAGTAACGCAAGATATTTTATGAAGACCGGCATCGACTCAAGAGGAAAACTGTAGCCGGACAAAAAGAAAATTGGATAAGAGGACAAAGCCAAAAATTGAAGCGCAAAAATCTTTCGGTTAAAAAAAGTTGAAACAAAATAATGTGTAGCTCGAAACCGCTGCAAAAAACAGAGCCGATACTAAGAGCACAAGAACATAACTTCCACTGAAGCGTAATTGAAATTCAGAAAAAATTACCGCGAAAAAAACTAACGCGTAAGCAAAATACAGAACTAAATAAAATAAGCTTTTGCCAAAGAAAACTGTCGAGATTCCTCTTTTCATTAAAATGTTAAAACTATTTTCTTCTCGTTCTTTTGCTATACTCATTGCAAAGCTCATCGCGAAGGTCATCATCAAAACCAAAATTAATACGGACGGAATAATATAACCGCCGTAATTATTGGTGGAATTAGGAATGTAGTTTACTTCTGCTTTAATCGGTTCAATTAATTTTTTCGCCTGTTGGTCGGAGTAACCGAGCGAACGGAAATATTTAAATCGAATGCCGTAATTAAATCCCGCTGTAACTTCCTGAATTCCTCTGTTCAAATTATTGGAAAGAAGGAACCGGCTGTTGTTCAAAAATACTTTTACATCTGCGCCTTTTGTTTTCTTTAACTCGGCTTCAAATCCATTTGGAATGTAGAGAATGCCGAACGATTCCAAATTCATTACGGATTCTTTCGCGTGCTCAAAATTTCCGCTTACTTCTTTTATTTCAATGAAAGGATGAGAGTCTAAATTTTTAGTGTATAACCTCGATGTATATGAGTTATCCATATTCACTATCGTCAGAGGAATCTCGGTTTTATCTTTGTTCAAATAAACTGAGCTGTAAAAGAGCGAGTAAAAAAAAGGAGAAAGAAGGAGGATGATTATGATATCCTTATCTCCTCTTATCAGTTTTATTTCCCTTTTGAAAATCTCAAATATGTTTTTTAGTAATTTCATTTTTATCGCTGCGCTGCCGGTTGATATTTATATTTTATTTTTAAAAAGAGAACGCCCGAAGTAAGCGCAACGGAAACCGCAAAAAATATAGTTAGTATTAAAAGCTCCGGTTTGATTGAATTGAATGAACCTCCCATCAAAAAAGATTTCATAAATCCTTTTAGAAAATGAGTAAAAGGAAGAGCATTCGCGAACCAGGAATGTATTTCCGGCATTGCCGAAATTGGGAATGTGTATCCGCTGAAAATAAAAGCCGGAGTGTTGACAAACAAAGCAACTTCCGTAGCGAGCATTTGGTCTTGCAGAAATACCGAGATTGAAAATCCCACGAAAAAAGAAGAAAGGACGAAAAGCATTACGAGCAAAATTAAATTGATTACCGAACCGCTGTTGTAAATTCCGAATGCCGGCAGCAGAAATCCGAATACAAAAAATACGTTAGCCGAATGTATAAACAAATACGGGATAGCTTTCCCAAATATTATTGAGGATACTTTTCTTCCCGAAACTTGCAGTAAATCATCGCATGAATTTTCTTTGAACTCGGAGTTAAAAATAATCGCCGCGGAAATCATGATGATCATCTGAAGAAAAAAGGGAAGTAAACCGGAAACCAGATACCGGCTGTAATCATAACTTGTATTGAACAAAGGATTAATTTGCGGATTGATTCCTTTAGCAAATTTTGCGGCTTCATCCTTCATCATTCCATTTGTGATCAATTTTTTTACAAGCGCCTTTCCCGAAAACGTTCTTATTACAGTTACTACCTGTTTATAAACTATATTACCGATGATCAAATTGGAATTGTTTTCGATGAGTATAATATTTGCGCCGGACCCGCGTTTCAATTCGCGAGAAAAATCTTTCTCGAAAATTAAAGCGGCTTTTACTTCGTCTTTTAAAATTGATTTTTCTAATTCATCTTGGGAATTGAAACTCCGCACAATATTGAGCGAGCTTATAGCGTCGAGCGAGTTGATTATTGATCTGGAAATTTCGGATCTGTCGGAATCATAAACGCCGATCGGAATTTCATCGATCGTTCCTTTAGAATAGATCAGGGAAATAAGCAGGGATATCAATACAGGAAGTAGGATTACAAGAACAGCAAACGGCTTATTCCCCCTCAATCTATTTATTTCACGTATCATTACATCAAACATTGGTATTCCGTAATTGTGCAGCGTATCTTAAAGTATAATGTTAACGGTCATTCCCGGACGCAGAGCTTCAATCGGTTCAACGCTTCTCAATCGTATCTCGAAAGTTTTCAAATCAAAATCATTTTTCTGATCCGTCGGTTTCCAGTCTGCGTAAGCTCCCATCGGGGAAATATAAGTTACTTCAAAATCTTTTTCTAAGTTTCCAAGCGCCGGAATTCGTCCGGTAAAAGTTTCCCCTTTGCGGAATCTGTTCATATTGTCTTCGCGTATCTGCAATGTTATCCAGGAATCTTTAAGATCTACAATTGTGAAGACCGGGTAACCGCTCGAAATTATTTCGCCGGGATCCACAATGCGCGCGCTTACTTCGCCGTTTATCGGACTGCGAAGAGATAGTTCATCGTAATAAGCTTCGGCTTCGTTAACCGAATTATCAGCCTGTAAAAACAAACCTTCCGCGGCTCTCTTCTCTTCGGCGCGTGCGCCTTCTTTTACCATTTTATATTTTGATTCAGCCGCCTCGAATTGCTCTTTCGCTGCGCGATATTTGAATTCCACTTCGTCTCTTTCCTGCGATGAAATTACTTCGTCGTCATATAAAGATTTAACTCGATCCCAGGTTTTTTCCGCTAGTTCAAGCTGATGCTGCGCCTGAAGATATAAATTTTTTACTGCTTCAACTTCTTCTTTCCTCGCTCCGTTGTTCGCCATTTCCAACTTGGAATACGCGGCTTGTCGCGCTCCTTTTGCCTGACCTAATTTTGCTTCCATCTCTTTACTTTCGAGACGCGCGAGCAAAGTTCCTTTAGCTACGGATTCTCCTTCGCTAACAAAAATCGAATCGATGCGGCCGGGAATTTTAGAAGCGACATCAACATTCACGCTCTCAACAATTCCCGTAATAATTTCTTTCTCATCGTCAAAAGAAGTAGCAATAATAAAACCGACCGCGATTATAATGAGCAGAAACGGAATCAATAAGAGAAATTTATTTTTAAGAATCTTCATTTACTCAACTCCTTGATCATACCAAACGTCAAAAAAATAATTGGGCTCCCCCGCAGCGAGACTAAGCTCCGCTAGGGAATTATAATAATTGTGTAACGATGAAAGAATTTCGACCTCGTTCTTTTCGAGCGCAAGCTGCGCGTCGATAACTTCGAGCGAAGTCCCGTATCCGGTCTGAAATCTTTTTTCATTTAGTCTCAAATTTTCTTCAGATAATTCCAAGGACGTTTTTAATTTATTGTATCGCGAAGCAGCATTAATTGCTTCTTTATATGATTTTGTTACCCACAATTTAATCTGGCGTTCCGCATCGGCTTTCACAAACTTAATTTCGTTTTCTAGATGAACAGCTTCCTGCATCTGCGCGTAATCTTTAAAGCCGTTGAACAGGGTCATATTAAGGCTTAAACCTACTGCCCATCTAGGTTCCAGCGCCGATTGATATTCCGGCAGTGTTTCATATTTTCCAAAAGCCGCTAAAGTCGGAAGGAAGTCCGAACGTTCCACTTTATATTTTTGTTCAGCCGCAGATTTTTTTTGGTCAATAATTTTGAGGATCGGTTGATAGTTCATAGCCATCGAGTAAAACTCATCCAAGCCGGCGTCTAGGGAATTATATTTTAGAGAATCTTCGACGTCGAGATAATCATCTTCATCCAAACCTAACACATTCTTCAGAGACATCAATGCCAAGTCAAGATTCGCCTTATCTTCATCTAGGTTCACTTCCGCATCAGCTAACGCAACGCGCGCTCTCATAACCTGGTATTTCGCAATCATTCCATTGTTCAACAGTTTTTCGGCATTATTCACATGCTTTGCAACACCATCAACCACATCCTCTCTTGTTTTAACTACATCTTTTAAAAGTATAACAGTCATATATTTTTTAATGGTTTCGGAAGTAATTTCGTTTTTTGTTTTCAGCAATTCCCTCTCGGAGGCTGCTTTCATTGCCGAAGCCGCTTTTTTCGCGAAGAAAATTTTCCCGCCAGTAAACAAAGGCTGAACCAAAGTAAAGGAAGCCGATTTATTATCCTGGTCTTTAAATGTCTCGGTAAAATCGGGTATCGCTGAATTTAATCCGGCAATCGACTGCGAATAAATAGCCGCCCTTTCCTGATCGCCGAGCGGAACCCCTGTTTGCATGAGGTTTCCAAGATTCGAAAATTCCACCTGGTTTTTTGCCTGCAGATTTACAATCACTTCTTTTATCGGATTCAAATCAATAGCAAGCGGCGAATCTAAATGATTATATTTTCCTTCGAAACTTAACGTTGGAAGAAAATTCCCCCACGCTTGCAAATTAGCGTATTCCTGCTGCTCGAGCTTTTCTTCGTATTGCTTTATTTTTTCGTTTTTAGCGAGAGCGATATTTACGGCTTCTTTTAATCCTACGCTCTGTGCATTTAAAACATTAAAACTTAAAAGCAATAGAACTGAAAGAAAATATATTTTTGTTTTTTTACTTGTTGTCATCATAATGTATTTATTTAATGAATAATGATTCATTATTCAAATATAATATCGAGTCAACCCTTTGTCAAATTAATTTTTGGGATATGATGTCAGAATAAGATGAAGGATTCAGGCAATTGCAGAGTTCTCCGGCAAATAGGAAATCAAGTCGGCAAAAAAGAAGCGCCATATAAAACCTGAAAGAGTTTTAGTTGTTTGGCTTTCTTGAATCTTAATTTGAAAATATTTATACTAATTTAATTCCGCTAAGGATTGAGGGCGATAATTATAAAATAACAAAACACAATAACAAGGAGGACATTATGCCGAAGAAATGGTCGGATAAAGACGAGCGGCAATACAAGCACATTAAAAAGAGTGAAAAGGATGAAGGAAAAAGCGCTAAGCGCGCAAAGGCAATTGCGGCAAAGACGGTAAATAAACAAAGGCGGTCGGAAGATAGAACTCCGAATAAAACAACTCAGGGAAGCGGAAATCCAAATAAAAAATATGAGGACAGAACTAAACAGGAATTGTATAATCTAGCTCAGGAAAAAAACATCGACGGAAGAAGCAAAATGAGCAAAGAAGAATTAATTAAAGCTTTACGCAAAAAATAATTTCCGGATAAATATTTGCGCCGGACATATATAAAGAGGGGACGATCTGAAATTAGATAAATTTGTTAAAATAGACGGATCGGATAATCTCTTTGTCGCGGATCCCTTTGTTTACAAAATTGATCCGGAAAAATATTTTAATTTTTCTGAAACAATTTTCAGAAAGCCGAATCTATTTGATGAAATTCGATCCCTTGGAAATGAGATAAAAGCATTTTCTGATAATGAGGTTGTATTCGATAAATTTTCTCCCAAAATTGTTGATATCCTTGAAATGCTTAATTTTACCGAAAGAGAATTGACCGCCAGAAACTTTGGCAGTCAAGCTGAGGGTATTTTATCGGAGTTGAGCCGCTATAAATATTTCTACAAAGAGTTAGCCGCCGCGCTCAAATTTAATCCGCTTTCAAAAAAACATCCTACAAATCTGGTAATCGAAAAACTTATCTATCTATTAAAAGAGTTTAGTTTTTTGATTAAACCTAAAGCGCTGATTTATAAAACATCGGCTTATTCGGAAAAGGACGGAATTGTAATTGGAGCAAAAGAAACCAAATTTAAGAGTAGAAAACTCGCAGAAAATTTTATTCTGTCCGACGAAAAAAAATCGGCTGATATTTTTATTTATGTGGTGACAATCGGGGAAGATATTGACAACCAGATAAAAAATCTTGCGGATGCCGGAGATGTTTTTGAATCTTATATGCTGAATGGAATCGGCGGAGCAGCTGCGGAAATGGTTGCTCACGATCTGAATATTTATTTAAATGACGCAAAGGAAAAGAGTTTGAAAACTTTTTTTTATAACAGATATTCGCCCGGCTATGGCGACTGGGACATCTCGGACCAGAAGAAAATTTTTCGCCTTTTAACTCCGAATAAATTTATCGGCGTAAATTTGTCCGATAGTTTTTTAATGTATCCTTCAAAATCAACATCGGGAATAATCGGATTAGCGGATAAACCCCCAGATTATATTACAACGCATTCGGGCAAAACAAATTAGTCAAACAAAAACCGGTTCATTATGATCAACCTTGATTGGCAGTTAATCGTTTCATTCGGGCTTTACCTTGCCTTTATGCTTCTCATCGGAATATATTTTTATCGTAAAACAAAAAATCTGTCTGATTATGTTCTGGGCGGACGCGGACTTGGAAGCTGGGTAACGGCAATGAGCGCTCAGGCATCTGATATGAGCGGCTGGCTGCTGATGGGATTGCCGGGTTACGCGTATCTCGCAGGACTCGAATCGATTTGGATAGCAATAGGTCTTGCCGCAGGAACTTACCTAAACTGGAAATTTGTCGCCGCGCGGCTTCGAAAATATACAGAGTTTGCCGGGGATTCAATTACTTTGCCGGACTTTTTTGAGAATCGGTTTCGTGATAAATCAAAAATAATAAGAATCATTTCGGCGCTTTTTATCCTGATCTTTTTCATCATTTACACTTCGTCAGGTTTTGTTGCTGGAGCTAAACTTTTCTCTACAATATTTGAACTCTCTTATTTTTCAGCGCTTATTATAGGAGTTGCGGTAATAATAAGTTATACATTTCTCGGAGGATTTCTGGCTGTTAGCTGGACGGACTTTTTCCAGGGAACGCTGATGTTCATAGCAATAGTTACTGTTCCGGTAGTGGCTGTCTCGGCAATTGGCGGCGTTTCCGATTTTTTTACAATTGTAGAAAATACAAATGCAGAATGGATGAAACCTCTAACCGAATCGGATGGTTCTTCGCTCGGTTTCCTGGCGATACTCTCGATGCTTGGTTGGGGACTGGGTTATTTTGGTCAGCCGCATATCCTTGCTCGATTTATGGCTATAAAAAATGCGAAGATGATAAAACGCTCTCGACTTATTGCAATGAACTGGGTAGTGATAAGTTTGTTCGCATCGGTTCTTGTCGGTCTAATCGGCGCGGTTTATCTGGATGTAAATCTTCAGGGACCTGATACAGAAACCGTTTTTATTCTGCTGGTTAATAAAACAATGCCGGGTTTTTTGGCCGGAATATTTTTATCAGCAATATTAGCGGCTATTATGAGTACGGCTGATTCTCAATTGCTTGTAGCTTCTTCTTCAATTACAGAAGATTTTTATAACGTTCTATTTAGAAAAAACGCAGGCGATAAAGAATTAGTCTGGGTCGGCAGAGTCGCGGTAGTTCTTGTGGCGATAATCGCATTCATAATCGCGATGGATCCTGAAAGCCAGGTGCTGGAACTAGTTGCTTATGCCTGGGCGGGATTCGGAGCAACTTTCGGTCCGCTTATTCTTTTTTCACTATTTTGGCGAGGGATAACCAGGTCGGGAGCAATAGCGGGTATTGTAGTCGGAGGAATTACTGTCGTTATCTGGAAAAATATTTCGGGAGGAATTTTTGAACTTTACGAAATCATTCCTGGATTTTTATTTTCATCGCTGGCGATTTTTATAGCAAGCATAACAGGCAAAAAGCCTGATCCGGAAATAGAAGAAGAATTTAATAAGACGCTGCTTTAACAGCAGTTTACATCCTTATATTTATTCTTTTTGTATTCGTCCGAATCTTTAACATGCTGCGGAACGATCCATTTTTCATAAGCCCAGCTTACTGCTATAGCAGCCGTTAGAATTAAAGCGATTATGTAAATCAATTCCATCTTTACCTCTTGAAACTTCCCGTTAAATCTTTCTGGTTAAATAGTTATTGTAAGATATGTATTTATTGCTAATAAAAGGTGCAATAATTTCCACCTTCAGATGAAGATTGAGTATGATGAATCAATCTTCAACTTTTTAAGTTCCTTAAAATCACTATTTTAAAATTGAACCTTATCAATAAAATTAATGTTAAGTTTTTTGATGTCGAATGATAACTAATCGAATATTAAAATTTTAAAATAATTCATAGGTTATCTTCAAAAATAAAATAAATAAATTATCTTAAGCATTGAGATTATAATACGTCATTAGCTTATTAGAATAAATAAAAGAAGATTATGAAAATTAATAAGAAACAAAAAATATCTATCTACACGGGAGTTGCTTTAATAGCTGTAATGTTTTTGATATGGATCTTAAGCGGCTCGGAAATTTTCACCAAGACCCAGGTTTTAGTTGAAATTGAAGACGAATTATTTAACACAACTTACAGTGAATGGCAGGATAAATTCATTCCGGGACTAGATCTTACTTTAATTGTCTCGGCGGTAATTTCGGTTATAACCCTAATATTAGTTTATATTTTTAAAAACAAAAAGGAGATACAATGAAACAATTAACAAGATACATTTTGATATTTATAGCATTTGCCGTGGTCAGCTTCGGTCAGGGTTTCGATACAAATTCGGATGGAACGGAAACTTTCTACTTTAAGGATGAAATGGGAAGAAATCAGGCTGTATTTTTCAGCGAAGCTCCGCTTGAATCGATTACCGGAATGTCTTCCGAAGTTGACGGAGAAGTTACAATAGATCTGAATAATTTAAGTTCTGTGAGCGGTGAAATCGTTATTCCGTCTTCATCATTAAAATCAGGAATTGAAATGAGAGACGAGCATATAAGAAGCGCTAACTGGCTTGATTCTGAAAATAATCCGGAGATTTCTTTTGAATTAAAAGATATTAAAAATGTGCAGAAGGTAAATAAAAATGTTATGAAGGCCGAAGTAGTTGGTGAATTTACGGTTAAAGGCGTAACAAAAGAAATTACAACCGATGCTACTCTAACATATCTTGAAGAATCGGAAGCTACCAAAGCGCGCGTTAAAAGAGGAGGCGATCTTCTTGGCGTGAAAGCGGATTTCAACATAAACCTATCCGATTATAGTGTAAAAAATGATCTTATAGGAAGTAAAGTAGCCGAAGAAATCGAGATTCGGGTAAATATAATAGGATCCAACGTAAAACCTGAATAAATAAAAACTTTAGCTGCGGTCGGGAATAATCCTGATCGCAGCTATTTTTTCCTATCTACATCCCAAACCTGTTTAGTATCTTTTAACTTATCCAAATCATCCAGCGAATTGAGAAATTTTTATACAGGGTTTTTATTTTTATAATTTTATAAATTGCCCTTGTAAAAACCAAAATCGTTATTGAATTTCCCGGCTGCATTATTCCGAACTTTTTATGAAGAATAATTTAAATGAGGACGGATGAGATCGACCTGTCAATACATTATCATAATTATGTTAGGCTTTTTTTTATCGTGTAAAATAAATGCGGAGGGAGAAAATTATATTTTCCGACATCTAACTCTCGCGGATGGTTTAAGCCAAAGCACTATTATGTCTATAGTTCAGGATAAGAGCGGATTTATGTGGTTTGGAACCGGCGACGGATTGAACCGCTTCGACGGCTACAACTTCAGATTATATCCGCATAACCCTAAAGATTCAAATTCAATATCGGATAACTTTTTATCAGTTGTTTTTGAAGACAGGGAGGGTGACTTATGGATCGGGACGATTGAAGGAGTGCTGAACCAATTTGACAGAGCGACTGAAAAATTTCACCGGATCAACATTCCGAGGGATGATGTAACTGATATTCCCTGGATTGAAGATTTTTACAGCTACCCGATTTTTCTTTCAAGAAATAATTCCAACACGATTACTTCTATTGCCCAAGATGGGGACGGGAATATTTGGTTGGGGACATGGAGTGAAGGATTAATAAAATACAATAAAACTTCCGGCGAATTCAAACGTTATCTTTACGACGCGGAAGACAATCGGAGTTTAAGTTATAACAGAGTTAAACATGTTTACTTTGATAAATCCGATGATCTTTGGGTCGCAACATTTGGAGGCGGTTTAAATTACGCGAACAGGAAAGAAAGAAATAAATTTGATGAAGATTTAGAATTTTTAAGATTTAAAAATAGTTTGATGAATGATTTTAGTTTAAGCGATGACCGGATTACGAGCGTATGCGAAGATAAATTCGGAAATGTGTGGATTGCAACATACGGCGGCGGATTAAATTGTCTTCATGAAAGTGAAAGAGAGAATATCTCAGGTGATGCAGAATTTAGACACTATCGGGAAGGCGAAGATAATTCTGTTAATAATGATATTATCCTTACAATGGTGGAGGATGACAAACATTTGTGGATCGCAACATTCGGCGGCGGACTGAATACTTTCGATTTTGCTTCAAAAAAATTTTCGGCTTATACTCACGATCCTTTAGACGACAATTCCATAATCGACGATAATATTCTTTCCCTTTGTAAAGATAAGTCGGGTATAATCTGGATAGGGACTTTACTTGGAAAGGGAATAAGCCTGCTTCAGAAGAATCTCGTAAAATTTGGAAAGATTTCGCATCAGGTTTCCAACAAAAACTCCCTTACAAATAATGTAGTCTGGGCAATTCATAAAGATGACGAAAATTTTCTTTGGGTTGGTACCTATCACGGCGGATTGAATAGAATTGATTTAAATACGAATGAATATAAATCCTTTAAATACGATCCGGAAGACGAATTTAGTTTGAGCGATAATCATATCCGTTCTATCGGGGAAGATAGCCTCGGTAATTTATGGATAGGAACTTATTCGGGCGGATTGAATCTGTTCGATAAAAAAAACGAAAAGTTCTTCCGCTTTAGGAATGAGATACTTGACCTTAATAGTCTTTCCGCCAATCAGGTACAGGCGCTCCATATCGATTCCGACTCGACAATTTGGGTAGGCACATTCGGAGGAGGTTTAAATAAGGTTAATATAACTAACAAGCGGGATCTCATCAACATAAAATTTAAAGCTTATCTTAACGACCCGGAAGACTCAACAACCCTAAGCGATGACAGAGTGTATGCGATTTTTGAAGACAACGAAGGAATTTTATGGATTGGAACTTACGGCGGGGGATTAAACAGATTCGACAAAAACACAGGCGAATTTTTTGCATATAAAAATGATCCCGATGATCCTACGAGTATTAGCGAAAATAAAATTATTGCGATTGCAGAAGATGAAAATTTTAATTTATGGATAGGAACTTACGGAGGGGGCGTAAACCGTTTCAACAGGGAAGAAAAGAATTTTACCAGAGTTATGGATATCGGCGGCGTAGAAACCGACGTAGTTTATGGTATTTTGATCGACGATAAGAACAATCTTTGGATGAGTTCTGATAATGGAATAATAAAATTCAATCCGCAGAGTTTTACTTCGAACCAATATGATATTAAGGATGGTGTGCAAAGCATGGAATTCAGCGGAGGCGCTTCCTTTAAAAGTAAAGATGGTGAAATGTTTTTTGGCGGAGTTAACGGGTTAAATTATTTTTACCCGGACAGCATAAAAGATAATATGTATATTCCACCTATTGTCATCAGTTCGTTTAAAATTTTCAACCAGCTTGTTCCCGGTGAGAAGAAAGAAATTACACTTTCTCACGAAGAAAACTTTTTCTCATTTGAATTTGCCGCTCTTGATTATACAAATCCCGAGGGGAATCATTATGCATATAAATTGACGGGATTAGATAAATCGTGGCATTACGTAAACTCTGACCGTCGAATAGCAAATTACACAAATCTTGAAGCCGGTGAATATAATTTCCAGGTTATCGGTTCGAACGATGACGGAATATGGAATACCAAAGGCGCGTCGATTAATATCAAAATACTTCCGCCATATTATAAAACCTGGTGGTTCATTCTGTTAACCGGAGTATTCCTGATCTCGCTTTTTGCTTTTGTAATTACGCAGCGGGTTAAAAGTTTGTTAGCTATTGAGAAATTAAAGTCGAGATTAGCCGCCGATCTTCACGATAATGTTGGCTCCGGACTCACGGAGATTTCCATCCTGAGCGAATTAATCGCGAAGGATATAACTTTTGCTAATCAGGAAGCGTCTAACCGTTCGTACAAGATAAGTGAAAGAGCGCGTGAACTTATTGATAATATGAGCGACATTGTCTGGATGGTTAATCCAAAAAGGGATTCTCTTCACGATCTTATAATTCGTTTGAAAGATTCTTATTCCGATTTTTTAAATTACGCCGGGATATCTTTCAAAACAAATAATCTTGAAAAACTGAATAACGTAAAACTCCATATGGAATATAGACAGCATTTATATCTTATTTTTAAGGAAGCGATAAACAACAGTATTAAACATAGCGGCTGTTCCAAAATTATACTTAACGCCTTTGTTCGCGGCAATGTAATAAAATTATCTCTTAGCGATAACGGAAAGGGATTCGATAATGCGAAAGAATATTTTGGAAATGGTTTGGATAATATGAGGCACCGCGCGAAAATAATTGGCGGAGATATAAGTTATAATTCTAACAGAACAGGAGGAACGCTGGTTGTTTTTACAGGTAAGATAGGCAAAATAAATTATTTAGCCGGAACTGTAAAAAAGGTTTCTTCCGTTTCAGAACGATTTAAAGATATAAAATTCTTGGGATAAAATGATTAACGTAGCAATTGTGGAAGATAATGATAACATCAGGGAAGGGTTAGCAGCCTTGATTAATGGAACCAGCGGCTATAATTGTATTGGCGCGTACAGCAATTGCGAAACTTTTTTGAGCAAACTTTCCTCATTGGACGCCGGAGTTGTGTTGATGGATATTGCTTTACCCGGAATGGACGGGATTGAAGGAGTAAAGAAAGCTAGACTTATAAAACCGGATCTCAATATTTTGATGCTGACAATTTACGATGAAAGTAATCTTGTCTTCGAAGCTTTATGCTCGGGCGCTTGCGGCTATCTAATAAAAAAAACTCCGCCTATCAGATTGCTCGAAGCAATAAAGGAAGTATCGGAAGGAGGTTCGCCGATGAGTTCTCATATCGCGAGGAAGGTGATAAATATTTTTCAACAGAATCAAGCACTTTCAAATGAGGATGAGAGCAATCTTACAAGCCGGGAAAAAGAAGTTTTAGTCCTTCTTTCCGAAGGAAATAATTATCACGAAATTGCTGAATCGCTGTTCATCAGTATTGATACCGTTCGTCATCATATCAGGAATATTTATAAAAAACTTCACGTCCACTCTCAATCAGAAGCAGTTGCAAAAGCTATACGGAAAGGATTAATCTAAGAACGCGAGAAGCTGGAAACCAGATGACAGAGGACTGAAGTCAGAAGTCAAAGGTCAAAAGTCAAATAAGTTTTCTATCCTGTTTTATACTTGTTGAGCTTTAACCCTTAAGTCCGCAAAATAAATGGCTAAAATACCAATCTTTCAGTTCTTCTGTTTTAATTCTTTTGTTTAATTCCACTGTTTAATCATTTTGTGCAATTCTTCTTTTCAATTCTTTTTTGCAATGTTTCTCAAGCTGCCTGCATATTTATGCGGGTAAAGCCGGTCATCCCACCTAAAACGCTTTAAGAACCACATAAACGCGCTATTGTTTCAGCGGGTTGCAATTTGTTATTTGCAGATAAACAATCGTAAAAATCATAAAGCAACAAAATAGGAGGAAACAGCTTATGCGCATCTTGATACGGATTTAAATCAGTTTCACTTTTCTCTTGGGTAAACGGACCGGATTTAAATCATCTACTCTGTTTATCTATTTATCTCCAGTAAATTTTTTTCTTTTTTTTCATACATTTTTTAGGGGGAAAAATGCAGCGAAAAACATTTTTTCTTATTCTGTTAGCATTGCTCCTGTCTTCTTTAGTAAACGGGCAGGGTCTTATAAAGGGTAAGGTAACCGATCTTCAAACCGGCGAGCCTTTAATTGCCGCAAACGTATTAGTTCAGGGAACGGCAATAGGAAGCGCTACCGACGCGGACGGAGTTTACCATCTCCGCAATCTGGAAACTGGAACTTTTACACTAAGGGCTTCATATATAGGATATCAATCCATTACAATATCCAACGTTAGAGTAAGCACGGATCTTACTACCGAAATCAATTTTGCTCTTCCGCCGGAGGGGATTGAAGTCGGCACCGTAGAAATTGTAGCCGACAAACCTTTGGTTGTAAAGGATAACACTAACAAAGTAAGAATTACCACGAGTGAAGATATTGAAGCACTTCCGGTAAGAGGTGTTAACAATATCATCGGTTTATCGGCCGGAGTAGTTTTACAGGATAATAACGTATTCATCCGCGGAGGAAGATTGGATGAAGTAGGTTATTATCTGGAAGGAGTTTCTGTAAACGATCCGATGACCGGGGGGAACGCTGTTAATGTAGTTCAGGATGCGGTTGAAGAAATTCAGGTGCAGGCTGGCGGATATACGGCGGAATTCGGCGGGGCTAATGCCGGAATTATAAGGCAGCAGCTTAAAACCGGATCAACCGAAATTAAAGCGGCAGTAGAATACATTACCGATAATATCGGCTTCGAAGGAAGCAGCGCCGATTATAACGGCGATAAAAGATTGGGAGCATACTGGTACGGATATAATGAACTTACAGCTTCGGTAGGCGGACCATTCTTCAGCAACAAATTGAGATTTTTCGGATTAGTAAATTACAGTTTTCAGAGGGACGCAAATCCGCAGCCGTATCCCGGTATAGATTTAGGCTTGATAAGCGATCCCGTCTCGGGAGATGAAATAAATCTTCTTTATCGTCCGGGTCCGGTTAAAGGAAATTCCGCTGAGAATTATACTTATACCGGAACTTTTAATTTGAACTTTAATCCGTTCATAATAAAACTTGCCGGAACTTATTCCGAAAATGACGGAATGCGCGCTTTTAATAGTCACAGAAATGCCGGAAATATTTCGAATATTTTAAACGAAGGAAGAATTGAACGGCAGGATTTCCGCAACGGAACCGGAAGTATTAAACTTACGCATATTTTATCGCCAACAATGTTTTATGAAGTTTCAGGCGGGTATTTCTATCAAACGAGAGATCTTTACGATCCCTATTTGAAAGACGATTACCAAAATTACGGCGACAGTTTAGCGAACGCGGAATTCGGTTTCCAGTATAAAGATAGATATACGCGACCGGACAGAGTTGATATATATGATTTTTCTTTTAACGGTTACGGAGATTTATTAGCCGGCTATCTAAAGGCAAAAAGAGAACATATAACCGGAAATGTAGCTTTTTCACTTTTAGTGGATGATGTTCATTCCATTAAATTCGGTGGCGATTATGAATACCATACGATTAGAAATTTTTCGTTTAGTAACGAACGGGTTTTCTCGTTGGCTAAACTTGTTGATGATCCGCAGGGGCGGACGCTCGCTGAAATAAACGCCGCTCAAGGCGTAAACGCTTACGGTTATGATCTTGAAGGAAACGAAACTAACGAAGACGGAATTTTTGCACCTAAACATCCCGTGTTTGCTTCAGCTTATGTACAGGATAAAATTGATTTCGAAGATATAATTCTTAATGTTGGGTTACGTTATGATTATATAGATGTAGATAATTTTGAATTTGTGGATCCTACGTTACCTGATTTGACTTTTGATTTCAATTCCGGCGCTGTTAAGCAAGAAGGGCTGAAGAAAGTTCCGAGCTTTAACGCAGTAAGTCCGCGTATCGGAATCTCATTCCCTGTAACGGACTTAACAGTATTCCACGCCCAATACGGAAAATTTGTTCAGCAGACACGACTGAATGATATTTATCAAGGATTGACAGCAACATCCGATCAATTGGTCGGAGGTTTATTCATCAATACTCCGGTCGGTTTCAATATTCGACCTACACGCACAACCCAATATGAAATCGGGTTTACCCAGCAAGTGGGCGATTTTGCTTCGTTCGATATTACCGGATATTATAAGGATATAAAAGATCAGGTAGTATTGGATCTACAGCAGACCGATAAAAGCTCTCAGTTTAAAGGATATAATATTTACAGGAACGGCGATTTCGCCACAACGAAAGGCTTGGAAATTACATTCAATATGCGCAGAACTTCGCGGCTTGCTGCAAATGCTTCTGTTTCATTCCAGGACGCGCGAGGAACCGGCTCTTTCCCGAATTCGAATAGAGGAATTGTCGGTGCACCTTTGGACGGAGTGACGATCTTTACTCCTCAATATATTTCTCCTCTATCATTCAATAATTCTTTCAGAGGAAATATGAACATTGATTACAGATTCGGCGATAACGACGGCCCCATGCTTCTGCACAATTTCGGAGTATCACTTCTCGCCCAGTTTACGAACGGGCATCCGTTTACGCGGGGAATCGGCGGAGCGGATCTTGAAGGAGATGCGAGAGACAGAAGACCGGTTGAACCTCTTAATACTTCTGCAACGCCGTCAACTTTTCAGGTCGATCTTAAAGTCGATAAATCATTCAGATTATTCGATCGTGTAAATCTTAATATTTACGCTTTTGTAATAAATCTGTTAGATCGTCAAAATATAGAAAACGTGTTCCTAAGAACCGGTTCACCAAGCGACGACGGATACATAAGTAATCCTCAGTTAAGTGGAGAACTGGCTAATAATCCGGAATACGTTGAATTATACAACGCAATAAATATTGATTACTACGAAAGATACCAGAACGCGCCGGCGTTATTTACGGTTCCTTATTTCTACGGGCCGCCTCGTCAAATCCGGTTGGGTATCCGTTTAGAGTATTAAAAAAAATCTCTGGTAAATATTTGGGAGTAATATAAATGAAAAAATTAAAATTTATTAAGATAGCGCTGGTTTGTGCGGCTTTACTTTTGTACTTCTCCAATGCAGCGGCAGAAGGTGAAAAGAAAAAGTTGAGAAAACCGAACGGAATTCCAAACGTTACAAAACTGAATATAAATAATATCTCTACGTATTTCAGAAGTAACGGAGATTCAGACCTTGATAACAATGGAAATTCTGGTTTTGAGTTTCCAAAAGGAAGCGGTAAAACAGCTGTGTTCGAATCTGGTTTTTTATGGGGAGCCAACGTTAACGGAGAAGAAATTCGCGTCGGAGGTTCTGCCTACAGTTCTGGTCTTCAACCCGGTAAGATTTTATCTCCGGGAGTTGCCGAGGATCCTAATCTGGATAAGAACAGAATTTACAGAGTTAGACCTGATTATAGAACCGCGAGCTTGGAAAATGAAGCTCGAAATGAGGGCGTTTCCGAGGATGAAGTATTTGCCCAGTATGACACTGACTGGCAGAATTGGCCTGCGGAAGACGGTGCACCTTATAACGACCTCGATTCCAACGGTGTTTATGATCCTTCGGTTGATATACCAGGATTTCCGGGTGCGAGCCAGACAATTTGGTTTGTTGCCAACGATCTGAACCAGGATAATACTACCGATCTTTACGGTTCAAATCCGATGGGAATTGAAATGCAGGCAACTATTTGGGCATATTCCCAAGGTGGACCTTTGGGAAATATGTTCTTCAGAAAATATACAATTATAAATAAAAGTAATGATACGTTTGAAGATATGTACATTACAATGTGGTCTGATCCCGATGTTGGGGATGCGTCCGACGATTTTGCCGGAAGTGATACACTTCTGAGCCTCGGTTATGCTTACAACGCCAGTCCTGTTGATGCAACATATGGTGATACTCCTCCTCCGGCTGTTGGATTCGATTTTTTCCAGGGTCCGGTTGTAGATTCTCCCGGTGATACCGCCATAGTTAACGGAACATTAGTTTTGGATAAAAAGAATCTTCCGATGACCGCTTTTTACTATTTTGCCAGAGCGGATTTATCGGTTACCGATCCTACTACTCAATCCTACGAAGGAACTTTACAGTTCTATAACTTCATGCAGGGGAAGATCGGCAAAACGGGCGAATTTTTCCAGACTCCGGCAGATTTGGGTGCGGAACCGACTACATTCACCCTTTCGGGCGATCCGGTTGCGGGAACCGGTTGGTTGGACGGACAATTGATTTCTGCGGGCGATAGAAGAATTGGATTGGCTTCCGGTCCTTTTACAATGCAGCCCGGCGACGTTCAGGAAGTTGTTGTAGCTCAGATTGCGGCTATTGGCGGCGATAGATTAGGCTCAGTAGATCTTCTTAAGAACTACGATATAGTAGCTCAAGACGCCTACGATAATTTCTTCCAGATTCCTACCGGAGCAGACGCACCGATAGTAACTGCTACGGAATTGGATCAGAAAATTATTTTGAATTGGGACTCGCAGGCTGTTAGGCAGACGGAAAATTACAGAGAACGCGGATATGAATTCCAGGGATATAATGTATACCAGATTCCTTCTCAGTCCGCTTCGAAAGAAGAAGCAAGATTAATCGCTACTTACGATGTAATTGACCAAGTGAAGACTATTTATGGTTTCGAATTTGATCCTCGGACAGGAGCCGATGAATTAACTCCGGTTCAGTTCGGAACAGATTCCGGCATTAAAAGATCGTTGGAAATAGATAACGATTTGTTAAGCGGAGGAGTAGATTTAAATAACGGTTCACGTTATTATTATGCTGTTACTTCTTATTCGTATAATCCCGATCCGCTCGCAGTACCAAACGTATTGGAAAATCCGCTTTCTGCAGTTGTTGCTGTTCCACATTCTATGAATCCCGGTGAGCGGCTGAACGCGAATCGCGGAGACCAGATTGAAGTTGAACATATGGGAAACGCCGACGCCGAAGTTGTTGTAACCGTTGTTGATCCCACAAAAGTGACGGGACACGAATACGAAGTATTTTTCACTACGCAGCATTATTATTTAGACAGCGACGGAACCTGGAAAGAAACCAATTTCCCCGATTCGATTGGAAAAGTTCTTGATGTTTCTCCATCAACCTTAACGGGAGTAGCAGTTTACGCAAAAACTCCGGGAACTGTCGATCTGAATCTTATTCTTAATCTGGTTTCTCCAACTGACGCTTATGTAGACGGAATAGAGTTAACACTGCCCGCGGATGTAGTTGTAAATAAAGCGTCGGATGTGGGAGCCGGTGGGGGAGATGTAATCCCGGTAGTTGAAAACAATCATATAATTTACGGTCTGGTAAATATGGATACGACCGGCGATGGAGTTTTCCATGGAGACGAAGTTCTAAATCTAAATCTCTCAAATGTAACTCTTCCATTAAGTATTGATTATATAATTCACGATGATGGATACGAAAGCGGAGGAAATCCCATAAACGCGGAAGGAACGCTTGTCATCGAAAAGATAGAAAATGAATTTGCAACAATTAAATACTGGAATGTAAGGGATCTGACCTCGGGCGAAGTTGTCCTTGAGATGCAGACTTTCTTAAACGGTTCTGATGTATATACGGGAGTCGGTCCCGGTGGATCGGGCGGAGCGCTGCTTGGTTCTAACCGTAGGGACAGATGCGAACCCGATATTTGATGGGCTTCAGCTTTCCGTTAACGGTAGCTACGATGCTCCAATTACACAAAATAGAGTTACTGTAAATGGAGTAAATTTAAGCGGCGGCGGCGCATCTCAGTTTGAGGGAGAAGGTTATACCGTTACTGATTACACCTGGTTCAGCGAACCAACGGGATGGTCGGTTAACGGCTCTATAGATAACGGCAGAGGGACAACCGATGTTAATGAATTACAAAAAGATTATGAATTAAGATTTACCGGCGAATTGGAAGAAGAAGTAGTTAACGGAGTGTTGGTCTCAAAAGTAAAAGAAGGTACGGGTTCTGTTGCAACATTGTTCGGTGCAAGGCTATACGATATTGCAGATCATCCTCTTAATCCAAATCCAGGCTCGAACGATCCGTTTCTGATAAATATTCCTTTTGAAGTTTGGAATGTTGACGATAACCGGCAAGTTAATCTGCTAGTTTATCATCGCGAAGGAACTCCTTCCGATTCATTATTCAAAGTTTGGAATTCGGATGCAAGAATGTATGTAGAAATATTAAACACTGCGTATTCTCCAACACTTATTGATCCTGACGGACCGGAAGCTGATAACCTTACATGGGATGTAGTATTCTATGAAAGCGATTGGGAAAACGGCGATGTTGTTGAATTGCAATATGCAAACCCGCTTCAATCTCAAATGGATAGCTTTACGTTTACTGCACCTGAACCTGTTGCGTTTAATCGTGATCTCGCGGAAGATGATGTTGACAAAATAAATGTATTTCCTAATCCGTATTACGGAGTTAATCCTGAAGAGATAAATAAATATCAACGGTTTGTTACTTTTTCGCATCTGCCGGAAGAAGCTACAATAAGAATATTCAATCTTGGCGGATTGCAGGTAAGAAGAATAGATAAAAACGACGCGTCGCAATTTGCCCGCTGGGATTTGGCAAATGACGCCGGGCTGCCTGTTGCGAGTGGTATGTACGTCGCTTACATAGATATGGCGGATCTTGGCACAAAAATACTAAAGCTGGCGGTTATTCAGGAACAGCAGATACTCGACAGATTCTAATAAAGTAAAATTAAACCGGAGTGAAAATGAAAATTTTAATAAAAAATAAATTGCTCTTGTTAGCTGCCCTGCTTATCTCTTTTAGCATGCTTTATGCCGGCGGCGGTAATAGGAACGGAACAGGCGGCGCAACTGAGTTGACAATACCGGTTGGTGTTAGAGGTATATCCTTGGGGGGATCGACAGTTGCAAACGCGTATGGAATAGAAGCTCTGTTCTGGAACCCTGCCGGCCTCGCTAACGGAGATAGAAATGTGGAGGCTACATTTTCTTACATGTCTTACATTGCCGATATTGCAATGAATTACGGTGCAATATCCGCGAATGTTTCCGGAGTCGGAGTTTTCGCGCTCAGTATCAAAGCGCTCTCCTTTGGAGATATCGGGGTAACAACCGTGCAAAATCCGGATGGGACAGGGCAGACTTACAATCCACTATACTTAACAGCAGGTCTTTCTTACGCAAAAAAACTTAGCGACAGGATAGCGGTTGGATTGACGGCAAATTTTATCAACGAAAAGATTGACCAGGTTGCCGCAAGCGGAGTCGCGTTCAATATTGGCGTGATGTACGAAAATCTGGCTAATCTAGACGGATTGAACTTTGCTGTTGTAATGAAGAACCTTGGCCCGGATATGAAATACGACGGCAACGGACTCAACACTCAGGCAACGGTAAATGGTTTCAAAAGATCGACGCAGTTCTACAAAATAGACGCGGCAGCTTTTGAACTTCCGTCGACGTTAGAATTCGGTCTTTCATATTCGCCGCAGCTAAGTGAAATGAACAGTCTGATGGTGGCTACTACCTTTCAAAACAATAACTTTTCCGGCGATGAATATAAAGTCGGCGTTGAATACGGATATGCCAATACGTTATTTTTGCGCGGCGGATACGGATTAGCGCCTGAGCTCGAAAGTGATCAATATATTTTCGGGTTTACTGCCGGAATGGGATTGAATTACAATTTAGGGCAATCGAATATTAAGATTGATTATGCTTACCGCGATGTTGAGTATTTCGACGCTAATCATATTTTCTCGGTTGCATTCGGATTGTAAGCTGTTGATTTTGATTTTTCTGAGGCGCGCTCGCAAATTTTTCTGTCTTAGCTTTTTTTGAGACAGGCTTTTGAGGGGGGATTTGGAGTGCGCCAATTAAAACATTGCTCAAAAGAATCGCAAAGGGGAATTGAGCATAAACATTGCAAAAATACTGCTCGGGACCTTTCAGCAAAACTTTTGTCTCTTTATTTCAGTCATAATTTTCTTCAATTCAAAAATAAATTCTTTTTGATGGCATTTCCAGCAGAACATTTCATCTTTAAGGACAAGACTTTTGCAGGAAGCGCAAATTTTTTGAGTTCGTGCCAATTTAAAACAGATGATATCATTAAGTTCAATGTCGGCTGCGTCGGCAAAATTTTCATTACTGATTGATAAATATGGATCTCCATTCTCATATTTCACAATTACTTCAATTTCTTCAGGCAGCAATATAAAGTATTTAAAATGTCCGCTTAAAATATCAAAAATCGCTTCATCTTTTAATACAGGCGACCAATTATACAGAGGATTAAATAAAGTTTCTATATTGCCATCTGAATCAAATTTAAGATTTGTAATTTCCCTAACATTCATACAAAATTTCCAAGTAAATAAAAACAAGCGCAAAAGTAGATTAAATGTCCTTTAAAGTAAAGAGTGTTTTTATTCCCTTTTTTTATTAAATTCAATTCAGCTACCCGGGCATAACGCTTCAGCTATTTTTTATTGCGTATCGCATATAGCCCAAGTCGTCAGATTAGATAATTGGATAACGAAATGTTCTTCCGATTTTTTTATAAATCGATTGATTGATTAATAAAATACTAAATCAAAAATAAAAGTTGCAAATTTATATCTTTGGACGAATTAACATGATATACCCCATTTATTGAATAGAATTGCTTTAGATTCATTTTACTTTACCTTGACAATTAAGAATAAAATCAAGATTTTAAGTTCGATCATTTACAACCAATCCCGGAGGCAGTATGAAAAGATTTACCAGGTTTTTTATGGCGGTTTTACTTTTCTTAGCAGTAAATAATTTCGCTCAACAGGAGGAATTCGTAAGAACATCGATGGTTGACGTTCCATTATCCGCATTGGGCGGCTTTGGAAATTTTGTGGCCGGAGTTGATTTTGACGAGGATGGATTAGTCGAAATCTACGCGGTTAACAATAATCTTATCGATAGAGATCCGGAGCTAATTCCTCGGATATACAAATTTGAATTTAATGGTACAACGTGGGATTCTGTCTGGAGCGCCACGCTAGAAGTTCCGCTTCAAAATACATGGCCGGCGTTAGCCG
Organism: uncultured Melioribacteraceae bacterium; assembly: GCA_963821715.1. Lineage (GTDB taxonomy): Bacteria > Bacteroidota > Ignavibacteria > Ignavibacteriales > Melioribacteraceae > CAWGET01. The sequence continues at coordinate 740,333 of CAWGET010000006.1, read as the reverse complement.
CCGCGGATCTTGACCAGGACGGTAAAATGGAAATTGTATGGGGACCGGTAAACTATTTGGATGATGCGACTAATCCAAATCCTCCCAGAGTAGTTGTGTTCGAATCAGCGGGAGATGGGTCAGATCAAATGGGTTTTGATATCTTTGGAGCGTCAGTACCTAATACAACGTTCACTATTACTGAAGAGAATGGTTTGGAGATTAGACCAATCCGCTTTTATGTAGAAGATGTGGATAATGACGGAACCGATGAAGTCATATTTGCAGATAGAAGAGCGAGCAGCGGAAATTTCCATTACGGTGTATTGTCAGTAGACAATGTTCCGGACGACGCGGACGGTTCGGAAACGTGGACTATTGAAGCAAGTGGCGATACAGATCCGGTTCTCGACGGAACAGCCAACAAATGGGATCTCGCTGTTTTAGATAATAAAATATATTTATTTGATGAAGATGGTTTTGTCTACAAAGTTGCCTATGACGGCGGTTGGCAGCAAGCGGTACAATTGGGTGTTGTTGCCGATACAGGCGGTTCTTTTAAATCTGCACAGGTAGTAGACATAAACGAGGACGGAACTAAAGAAATTGTTTTAGGACAATGGTTTGGAGATGGACATGTGTATCTTCTGCAAGAGGATTCGGATACTTTAATGTCTTCACCTATAGCTAATCTTGGTGCTTTGGGAATCCCGAGAATTCTCGGCGGAGCACACGGCGATGTTGACAGCGACGGCAATATGGATTTTGTATTTGGTTCCAGAAATCCGAGTACGCCTAATAACTTGGTTGCCCGCGTTGAATACCAGGGCGGCGATATTGCTGATTCCAATAATTATATTGCATATGCTGTGGATTCTCTCTACCTATTCGATGGTGATGATATTGGCGTACTTGCTATAGCAAATGTGGATGGAGATCCTGACGGTGAAATACTTTATACATCCGATTATACACGCGGAGAATCAAATGATTCTACAATGGCAATCGTAGTTCTCGACTACAATTTTACTCCGGTAAGCGTGGAGGAAAATTTCGAGCTCGTACCTTCGGATTTTCACGTAGAGCAAAATTACCCGAATCCGTTCAACCCGACCACAACTGTAGAATTCGGACTGCCGGCTGAAATGAACGTCGATGTCCGCATTTACGATATTCTTGGTCAGCAAGTTTCGGTTCTAATAAATAATCAACTAATGCAAGCCGGAAGTTACAAACTAAAATTTGACGCCGGCAATATTGCAAGCGGAACATACATTTATCAGGTAAAAGCGGGAAATCTTTCTGTATCTAAAAAAATGCTTCTGATGAAATAATTTCTAAAGCCGGGTTTTCCGCCCGGCTTTCTTTTTATCTTTTTATCATTCAAGGTTATCACTATTTTTATGTTTAATAATAGGATGAGTATATACAAATTAGTGTTCTTTCGAGAGATTAAAAAAATGGAATTTGTGCTAAAGACCGAATCGGTTCTCGCATAGCTTCTGCTATGAAACCATTATTTAAGACGTTTTAATGGTCTGATAATAAATCTTTAAAATTATTATTGTATTTTCTTTTGGATTTCATTCCCTACTGATAAATTCGTGGGTTGAAAATCTAAACAAAAATGGTTTTTGGAAAAGTTGTAAAAATTAGTCTTCATACTAAATTGTTTTTTTAACAATAATGAGACGTTGAACACTTCGAGAATCTCAGGAACATGCAACGTTTCTACTTAAATCAGTTCATCAATTTATTAACATCATTTTCTTTATGGAGTAATGATGAAGAAATTAAAACTACTTTTTATTTTTCTATTTCTTTTCAGTATTGGAAATTTTTTGAGCGCGGCGACAACCGGAAAAATATCCGGTAAAGTTACCGACGCCGATACCGGCGAACCTCTTCCGGGTATCAATGTTTTTATTGAAGGTACCTCGATGGGAGCCGCTACCGATATCGACGGAAAATTTGTAATTAATAACATACCACCCGGAACTTATTCTGTTATTGCATCAGGAGTCGGATTTCAACGAAAAGAATTCCAAAACCTTAAAGTCTCCGTGGATTTTACTACACAACTAAATTTTCAAATGGGAACCGAAGCAATCGAAGTTGAAACCATTGTGGTACAGGCGGAAGCTCCGATGATTCGGAAAGATTTAACTTCATCGCGTACATCGGTCGACGCCACTGAGATCGAAAGTCTTCCGGTTGAAAATATTTCCGAATTATTAACTCTCCAAGCCGGAATCACTCAAGGCGCGGGAGGCGATCTGCATATAAGAGGCGGTCGTTCCAACGAAATTGCATACACGGTTAACGGTGTTTCAATTTCAAATCCGTTTGATAATACAAGAACCGTCCAGATCGCCACAAACGCGATACAAGAACTTTCGGTGGTAAGCGGAACTTTCAATGCCGAATACGGTAATGCGCTTAGCGGTGTTGTAAATACGGTTACGAAAGAAGGCGGAAGCGACTATAACGGTTATGTCTCTTTTTATTCGGGCGATCATCTCAGCTCGAGGGATGAAACTTTTTTTAATGTTGATGAAGTAGATCCTCTTAATAACTATGTAGCCGAAGCTACTTTGGGCGGACCCATTCCGTTTTCCGGCAAAAAAGTAACGTTCTTCGCTTCCGGAAGATATGATAATGACCGCGGATGGCTTTTCGGAAAAAGACAGCATACAGTTTTCGATTCTGTTTTCAAAAGTACTTCAAATCCGGATGATATTCGAATTTCTTCTACAGGTGACGGAGCAATTGTCCCGATGAATCCTTCCGAAGAATACAGCGGAACGGTGAAGTTTACTGTAAGACCTTTTAAGGCGGTTAAAGTAAATTACGATGTACTATATTCAAATTCGGAATATCAAACTTACAATCATGCTTTGAAATATGTACCGGATGCAAATTATACTCGTTATGAATGGGGATTATTAAATTCTTTGGAAGTAAGCCATGCCTTGAACAGCAAAACATTTTATAATGTAAAAGCTTCCTATAACTTGAATGACTATAAACGTTATCTTTACCCATTGCTGGACTCCGACGGAAATCCGGTTGATTATTACCCCGGACTTAATGTAAATGACTATTATATTGATCAAAGATATCAACCGAGCCATAAAACAGTCCGTCCCGGTCCGGCGGCTTATACCTTCCGCGCGGGCGGAACTGAGAATGGACATTTCTACCAAAGATCTGCAACATTAAGCGGAAAGTTCGATCTTACAAGCCAGGTAACTACAGAGCACGAAGTAAAATTCGGCGCTTCGATCCGTTCCCATAACATGCAGTTTGAGGATTTCGAAATTAAGCGTGATACGGTAGTATTTTTAGAGCCGACCATTCAGGATCTTTCTAATACTTCACACGATAAATACACAAAAGAACCGTTGGAAATATCAGCTTATCTGCAAGATAAAATGGAGTTCGATAACCTAATTATGAATATAGGTGTCCGTTACGATTATTTCGACGCGAAATCACCTTATGCAATTGATGATTTCAATCCTACTCCTGAGAATCCGAATCTTCCCTCGGGAATTGATCCAAACAGTCTTCTGGTGAATAATAAAGTTAAACATAAAATAAGTCCGAGGATAGGCGTTTCTTTCCCGATAACCGACAAAGGAATTATTCACTTTTCGTACGGTCATTTCTACCAAATGCCGCCTTTCTCATACTTGTATGCAAATCCTGACTTCAAATATGTTTTGGATCAAACGCCGTACGGCAACGCGAATTTAAATCCGCAAAAAACAGTCTCTTACGAGATTGGTCTTCAGCAGCAGCTGAACGACGCAACAGCGTTTAACATTACCGGATTTTACAAAGACGTAAGAGATTTGCTCGCCACTCAAAGAATAAGAATAAGCGGATCGGAAACTTATACAAAATATGTAAATAAAGATTACGGAAATATTAAAGGAGTTACATTTTCCTTAACAAAAAGAAGAACGGCGAGCGATCTTTTCGGAGCTACGCTTGACTATACATTCCAGGTTGCAGAAGGAAACGATACCGATCCCGACGCTTTTTTCATTGATCTTGCTTCCGGAAGGCAGCCGGAAAAAATTCCTGTCTACTTAGATTGGGATCAAACGCACACTCTTAATATGAGCGCTTCGGTTGGAAGACTCGGAAACTGGAACGTAAGTTTGACCGGAAGATTGGGAACCGGACTTCCTTACACTCCACAATTTACGGAAAACCAGGTCTTCCTAAGAGCCAATAGCGCAAGAAGACCATCGACATTAACATTCGATCTTCTGGCTGAAAAAACGCTCGATCTTTTCGGGTTTAATCTTACGGTCTTCGCAAAAGTATTTAATCTCTTCGATAATCTAAATGAGAGATTTGTTTATGATGATACCGGACGCGCGACATATTCTCTCGATCAGAAAAGACCGACCGGTATTGCCGTTGATAAATTAGCCGAACGTATTGAAGGTATGCATACTGTGGACGATTATTTCACGCGTCCGAATTATTATTCAGCGCCGAGAGAAGTGCGCTTGGGAATGTCCTTTGAATTTTAAATCCATTTTGGAGAGCTTCAAAAATGAGAGACAATAATTACGGAAAATTTTTAATTTATGCGGTTCTTTTATTCTTAATCGGAACGACTTCATCTTTTGCGCAGGAACAGGACCGCGAAAAAGAAAGAGCAAAAGAACATCAAGCGGTTAAAGATTATATTAGCAGACATCTGCCCGAATATTCGCCTGATGAAAACTACACACCTTCCAAAGGTAAACCGGAAGTAAATAAGAATATACTTCTAAAACCGAACCAGCAGGCTGATAGGAAATCCTATTTGATGAACGGGAATAAGGTAAATGTTGAAATTTGGAATTACGGAGGAATCGGCGGCGGTTACAACGCTATCAGAGAAGTAGGCGGTGTTGTTTGGCGTAACCTTTCATACATCTTCCAGTTTTCTCCTCTGGTAGGCGCAGAAGTTGAAAATGCGGAAACAGGAGAAAAGCTGCGCATCATTTCCGACGGTTTATGGGATTATCCGAGAAGCGGACTGCGGGAATGGGATCCTGAAAATCAAGATTTTTTATGGCAGTGGCAGCCGTTAGAAGGATACGCCGATCCGGATCAGGATAAGATAGCGCATAATCCGGATGTGGATACTGACGGAGACGGAAAACCGGATAGCTGGCCGCGACATTGGTATAACGAAACTTTGGGCGAATACGTTTGGCCCGGATTGCTTTCGCAAAATGCAGTAAATGCAGAAGCCGAAGTTTTTTGGGGAATGGATGATCGTGATAATAAAGAATTTCCATATTATCCTTTCCCAAGTGATTCTTCCAGAAAAGGTCTCGGAGTTCAGATAGACGGAAGGGCTTTTCAGTGGAGCAATGTGCTGGCGGAAAACTCTGTGTTTTTTGTTTATACAATTACCAACGTGAGCGACAAACCGCTCGATAAAGTATTCTTTGGAATTTACGGCGATCCCGATATCGGCGGCGGCGGAGTTTTTAATCTTAATAAAGGATTTTTTATTCCTCCTTACGCGGACGACGGAAGCGTCGATAATATTCCCGTTTATGCTAGAAGTCTTGTTTACTTTTGGAATCCTGAAGGTCAGGGCGAAAGAGGATTACCGACCGGTTATCTGGCTTGTAAATTCTTAGAAAGTCCGGGCGCGATAGACGGAATAGATAATGATGGCGACGGAATGATAGATGAAAAGCAGGATGACGGTATTGATAATGACGGCGATTGGAATCCCGATGGTGACGATGTAGGAGTTGACGGAGTTGCAGGAACAGACGACGAAGGCGAAGGAGACGGTGTTCCGACTCCGGGTAAAAAATTAGCCGACGGATCACTCGATCCTTTATTTCCCGGCGAACCGAATTTTGAACTAACCGATCTTGACGAATCGGATCAAATAGGTTTAACAAGTTTTAACAGCTGGATTTGGGAAACCGACGCGGTTTCAAATGATGTTTCCATGTGGAACAGATCGATTCCGGGTAATTTCGATGAAATTCAGGAAGAACCGGACGATCTCGTATTCATTTTCGGATCGGGATATATTGATCTGCAGCCGGGAGAAACTAAAAGAATTTCGATGGCGCTGCTGATGGGTGAAGACTTAGATGATCTCCTTACCACATCCGAAACCGTACAAAGAATTTATAATCAGAATTATAGATTTTTCAAACCTCCATTTACACCAACTGTAACGGCCGTTCCAGGAGATGAAAAAGTAACTCTTTATTGGGATGATCTCGCCGAAGAGAGCATCGATCCAATCACAGGAAAAGATTTTCAGGGATACGTTATTTACAGAAGCACGGATCCGAATTTCAATGATATTCAAGTAGTTACGGATGGGAAAGGATCCCGTTACCTCAGCGAACCGCTGAAGAAAGCCGACGGAACAGAAGCTAAATGGGATTTAGCAGTAACCGTGGAACCGTTTACCGACTTGAATAATAATAACAAATGGGATAGCGGCGAGCCTTACGAAGACATTAACGGAGACGGAAGATATTCCGGTGAGATTGAAGATCCTTGGCAGGGTTATCATCCGGTTCCTTATCAGGGAAGAGGCATTCATTATTTTCTCGGAAACAATTCAGGACTCGTTCATTCTTTTGTCGATTCAAATGACGTTGTAAACGGTCAGACTTATTATTACGCTGTTGTAGCTTACGACCGTGGGGATTCCGAAGGTATTCCGCCATCGGAAACTACAAAAAAAATTACGCGAGATCCGATTACAGGCGAAATGGTCTTCGATCGTAACACCGTTCAGGTTATTCCGGGTCCAAGAGCGGCGGGATATATTGAGCCGGCGATAAAAAATGATAATATCCTCCACGTAGGGCGCGGTAATGGAAATGTAGATTTTACTCTCCTGAATGATCTTGCATTAGAGGAAGGGGGAGAATATAAATTATTCTTTTCTGATTCCCTATACAGGCAGTCGGATACAATTGAAGCAAAAAATTACTCCGTATTGAAACTTCAGCCGGTGAGGGAAACCGTAAAATTATTCGACACAAAATTTTCTCAGTTATTCAATGATAATGTTTCTGATGACGAATTTTTATCGGTCATACAAGAGAACGGCGATACTCCTATTCTTTATGAAGAAGGCGTAGACTATGAAGTTTCTTATAACAGGGGAACGATAAGAAGAATTGAGGGAAGTTCAATTCCAAGCGGTTCTTCGGTAGAAGTTACCTATAGATATTATCCTGTTTACCAAAGCATTAATTTTGAAGGTGAAGATTCGAACCCAACTTTTGACGGCGTTGAATTAACGATTACCGATTATTCTACAGTTGAAATTGATGAAGAGGAAACTGGCTGGATTTCCGGTGGAACAAATTTGAGTTACAACATTATTTTATCCACGATCGGAAGAGCTTCACAAAAACTAAAATATCCCGGGGATTTCGAAGTAACTTTTTCTGATCAGGAAGAGTTTGAATCCAGAGTGGCTGAAGCCGGAACAGATTCTACGGTATCAATAGATGTTAACTTTAAAGTTGAAGAAGTCACGAACGGGATCGCTGAGCCAATTAAAACTTTACTGATAGAACAAAAAACTCAGAAAGATTCTTCCTGGGATCCGGGTGATCTTATCATTTTCTTTAAACCAGGTTCAAAAGGCCTACAGACCGATACATTAACATGGATGCTCAATTTAATTGTACCCGGAGACGCGGATTCTAATTTCGTACCTGATTTGCCCGGCACAGGCGACGTGCTTTACATAGCGACCGAAAGACCGTTTACCGAACAGGACACTTTTTATTTGAAAACGGAAGGACCGAAAGTTGCGCAGAATTTAAAAGAAGAATCGCTCGACGAAATTTATGTAGTCCCGAATCCATATATCGGATACAGCATTATTGAACCAACTAATAAATTGCCGGGTCAGTCGCGCGGAGAGCGCAGGATCTATTTCGAAAATCTTCCGCAGCAGTGTACAATCCGCATATTTACATTAAGCGGCGAACCGGTAACTACTCTATATCACGAATCTTCAATGTCGAACGGAAGAGAATATTGGAATTTACTTAACCGCGACGGATTTGGAGTAGCATACGGAGTTTATATGGCGCATATTGAAGCGCCGGGAATTGGCGAGAAATTATTAAAATTCGCTTTGATAAAATAGTATTCGCATAAACTATAAGTGAAGGATTATTATCAGGAGTTTATAAATGAAATTTATAAAAATAATTACAGCGGTTCTAATTTGTGCTTCGGTTTCTTTTTCCCAAACGTTAACGAAAACCGGAACAACAGCGGCGCCCTTTCTTAAAATCGGAGCGGGCTCTCGTGCTGTTGGAATGGGCGGAGCTTTTACGGCAACAGCCGATGATATTTCCGCCATGTACTGGAATCCCGCAGGACTGGCCAATAATTATTCCCGTGAAGCTGCTTTCAATCATACATCCTGGTTTGGCGGTGTAAACTATGATTACGCGGCGTTCGCTTCTAATATTTCGGGATTGGGAACTCTCGGTACTTTTGTTACAGTTCTTTCAATGGATGATATGCTTGTAAGAACTGAAGAGAATCCGAGAGGAACCGGAGAATATTTCAGCGCCGGAGCTTTGGCAATCGGTGTAAGTTTCGGAAGGTACCTGACGGAAAATTTCTCTATCGGGTTTAACGCGAAATATATAAACGAATATATTTGGAATGAGTCCGCTTCAGGTTTTGCCATTGATATCGGAACTCTCTATAAGATAAATATCTTAAATGAATTGAGATTGGCAGCGAGTATTTCAAATTTCGGATCCAAAATGAAAATGGAAGGAAGAGATCTTCTTCAGGTTCAGCAGGTTGGTTCCGGAGAAGGGAATTTGATAAATACTGATATTGAGGTGGACGAGTTTGAGCTACCACTCCTTTTCAGAATAGGAGTTGCTGCCGATGTAATTAAATCGGATCAATCGAGAGTTACATTAGCGGTAGATGCGATACATCCAAACGATCATACTGAATATTTAAATACCGGTTTGGAATACGCCTGGAACGAGCTTTTATATTTGCGCGGCGGATACAACGCCTTGTTCGAACTCGATTCAGAAAAAGGTTTCACGGTAGGAGTCGGTTTGAATTACAGGTTGATCGGCGCGGTAAAAATTCGCGTAGATTATGCATACCAGGAATTCAACCGTTTAACGGAAGTGCATTATTTTACCGTCGGAGCAAAATTTTAAGAAACGGTAAGTAGAAATTAAAAAATTGCCGCGGATGCGCTAATAAAAAAAGTTTATATGTTATTGACGGCGGTTAAAATAAAAAATAATTTCGTTGGGATTAAATTACAGGGGAATTTAGATTCGCAGAAAATAAATTAATCCGTTAGGAGTTAAATTATATAGCTTCATAAGGAATTTTATATTTAGTTAACTCCTGGCGGATGCTATATACTTCTTTAGTCATTCAACCCGGTTTTCACCGAAGTTGATTATAGAAGGTTCTGCAAAAGCAAAATTTCGTGATCCGAGAACAAAGGTGCCGCTGAATAGAATTTTAAATGCGCCCGAAGAGTCATTAAAATCGAACGGGTTATAAACCAGCGAAACTTCAAACGAGGCTCCGGCAAATGATTCATTGCTGGTACGCAGTCCAATACCGTACGACTGATAAACTTTACTATTGGTAATACTTTGATCACCTCCAGAGATCATTCCAAGATCTGAAAAAAGAATTCCTCCTATCACAAAACCCAAAGGCGATAGTCCTGTGAAAAATCTCGATTCCAGATTCAGAACCGCGCGTTTAGTACCATTTAATTCATAACCGTCAATTCCCCTTAGCCCCGAAAGAGTATTCAGAAATATTTGTTCTCCTTTAAACCGGTTGAATCCAAGCAGATAATCGAATTGTAGAAAATGCCGGACTTTATATTTTATATACATGTCGAGCGGAGAATGATATACCAAGTTAAAATTAAGAGTATTTTGTTCCCATTTACTCACATTTTTGAAACCACCCAATTCAAATTTACCGGAAAAATAACCGACGGGCGGAATACTTTTAGAATAAACGCCCATTAAACCTAAATACCAACGGTCTTTAAATTCCCTAACGTCCGAACCAAGTGTCAAGGAAAGAATTCCGCCGACTTCAATATCTTCGGTTTTACCAAAATTATTAATGTAATGATCTTTAAAATATCTTCTGTTTATGAATCCAAAATTTGCCAAATATAACGTTTGATTCTCGTATAGCCGGTTTTCAGTTTCCGAAACTTCGGGGCGTGAAGGAAATCTTGTGCGCGAAATTCTTAATGAAGTTATGAGTCGAGATTTCTTTCTAAAAATTTCCGGGCCGAAAAACACCGGATAAGATCTGCCGGCCCAAATATCCTGCTCGCGTTTTTTGTAACCCATTGTTATTAGTTCTTCCTCTTCGGAAATAAATTCAACATTTCCGTTAAGCCACGCGAATGATATTCCACCGGCATATTTGGTGTCATTCCTATAAAACGGCCGCGAGGCGCTAAGGTTTCTGTTAAGGAATCTTGAATTGGAGACTAGCGAACCTTCGGCGTTAATAAATGTTCCTGCAATATTTTGCGCTCGATAGTTTAGTTCTCCGCCCCAGCCGATATTTCTGCTCCCCTCATAGGAACCTCTTGCTTTAATAGCATGACCGTAGCCGAGCATATTATCGTCGCTGATACCGAAGTAGCCAGATTGATTTTTTGCCTGATAAGAAAGGTCGAGACTAAGGGTCCATTTATCTTTAGTGATGACGATAACATCAACGCTATCGGCCAAGTTTTTTGTAATGCGGACTCTGGCGTCAAGAAATAATCCGCTTGCCCGGAGCAGTCTTTCGCTTTCTTCAAGGAGTTCGAGATCGAGCTTATCGCCCGACTCAAAAAGCAGATAATTATCCACAACCCATTCTTGTGTATTAATATGAAGCGAATTTACGAACGAACCGAACCATTTCGGCATAAATGCTTCATTATCCTGAATAGATTCGGAAGAAATATCTCGCGAGTTAATCTCAATATTTCTTATGTATTTACCTTCAGCGTCTTTATAATCAGCAAACGATTTAAATTCTTCGTCGCTAATAATATCTGCTTGTGCCAACATACCGGTAGATAATAATATCATACAAAAAAATATTTTTTGAATTATCTGCCGAACAGAAGTTATACTGTAATTTCCCAAATAATAAACCCGGTAAGATTATTAAAAAAATATAAATAAATTTTTAATCGAGTCAAAGACGAAATGCAATACGGCAGCGGAGAGAAGATTTCGCTTCCGATACGATATAGGAGCATGAGGGTAGAATTGGGAAAGTAAATTTGCTAGATGAAAATATTCTACATAAAGTTTGAATGAATGGCATTTCCCTATATTAAATATTATTATTAAAGTTTATGTTTTAATTTGAAGCCGGAGATTTAAAATGCTCGATAAAATTATTGATATTTCCAAAGAAGCGGGAGATATGATCAGGGAAGAATTCGGTACGAATTTTTCTATTGAATTCAAAACCAGTGAAAGCAATATTGTAACTGAAGTTGATAAAAAATCTGAAAAAATGATTATGGATTTTATAAATAAAAATTATCCAGGTCATTCAATTTTAGCAGAAGAGAGCGGCGAACACGAAAAAGATTCTGAATATCAATGGGTTGTCGATCCGATTGACGGCACTACAAATTTCGCGCATGGGCTTCCCATCTTTTCTGTATCGATCGGAGTGAGAAAAAATGAAGAGATAATTTACGGAGTTGTTTACGATGTTATGCGCGATGTTGTTTATTCAGCGGAAAAAGGAAGCGGCGCGTTTTATGATGGAAAACCATTAAACGTTAGCGGTCAAGATAAATTAGCCGAAAGTCTTTTGGTTACCGGATTTCCTTACGATATTAAAACTAATCCGGAAAAATCGATAGAGAAATTTAATGCGTTTCTATTGAACTCCCGTGCGGTTAGGAGGCTCGGTTCCGCAGCCATCGATCTCTGCTACGTAGCCCAGGGAATCTTCGAAGGATTTTGGGAAGTTCATCTTCAACCGTGGGATATGTGCGCAGGTATTTTACTTGTTGAAGAAGCGGGCGGACGGATAACAAACTTTAAAGATGAACCACTCAACATTTTTTCTAAACAAATTCTTGCTACAAACGGTAAAGTCCATAAAGACATGCTCGGGATTTTGAATATGCATTCATAATAAATCATCAATTAATATTTAAGGAGAAAAATTTTGCGAAAGATCATTCTCATATTAATAATTATCGGCTTAGCCGCGGCGGAAATGTACGCGGGTAAAGGCGAGAAAATTCTACCTTATCCAATTCATCAAACAGAACTTGAAAACGGATTAAATGTAGTTACAGTGCCATTCGACAGCCCCGGACTCGCGGCTTTTTATATTGTTGTTAGAGTCGGCTCGCGTAATGAAGTTGAAGAGGGAGTAACCGGATTCGCGCATTTCTTCGAGCATATGATGTTCAGAGGAACTGAAAAATTTCCGCGCGAGAAATATTTGCACGCGCTAAAATTAACCGGCGCCGGAGCCAATGCAAATACATCGCTCGATAGAACAATTTATCATATGACCGGGAATGTAGCGTATCTCGATACAATGTTTGAGCTTGAAGCCGACCGCTTTAAAAGTTTGAAATATTCCGAGCACGATTTTAAAACCGAAGCCGGAGCGGTTAAAGGAGAATACACAAAAAATTACGCCAGCCCTTATTCGCAGCTTTATGAAAGCACGCTCAATACGGCATTCGACGAACACACATACAAACATACGACGATGGGGTTTTTTGAAGACATTGTCGATATGCCGAATCAGTACGAATACTCGCTCGAATTTTTCGACAGATATTACAGACCCGAGTACTCTACAATTGTTGTAGTGGGAGATGTAAAACCGGAACAAGTAAACAGCCTCGCCAAAAAATATTTCGGAGATTGGAAGCGCGGAAATTACGAACCGGAAATTCCTGTTGAACCGGAACAGGACGGCAAAAGATTTGTGCATCTTCAAAACGGATCCATACCGCCATATATGAGTATTAATTATAAAGGCCCGGCTTTCAGCGATAAAAAAATAGATATGCCGGCGATAGACGTTTTGAATACAATTCTATTTTCACAAAATTCCGACCTCTTTAAAAAACTTGTTGTAGATGAACGGAAGCTGAGATTTCTCGGTGGCGGCGCGATGGATTCACGCGATCCATATCTGATATCAATTCAAGCTTCTTTTATTGATCAGAATGATTTTCAATATGTAAAAGACGAAATAACCAAAGCGATAGAAGACATTAAAGAAAACGGCGTTGACGAAAAATTATTGTCCGACACTAAATCAAATCTTAAATATAGTTTCGCTATGAACATCGATAACCCCGACGCGATCGCGAATTCTTTAAGCCACTACATTTATTTAACCGGCGATCCCGAATCCCTAAACCGGTTGTATTCCCTTTACGATGAAGTTACGGTGGATGATATTAAAACTGTAGCGGATAAATATTATATAGAAAACAAACTTACGATCGCTACAATTTCACCCGACGAAGAAGGAGGCGTTCAATAATGAGAATATTAAAAGCATTTATGATGTTATTTATTTTAACCGGATTTATTTCCGCGCAGGAAGTGGTTGAGCTAAAGCAGCCGAACTCGGCAAAAGTCGTTATAAAATTAATGTTCAAAAATGGTTCGATGTCCGACCCCGACGGAAAGGAAGGGTTAACGTTTACAACTGCATCTTTGATTACGCAGGGCGGAACGGGTGATCTTTCCTTCAGTGATATCAAAGAAAAAATTTATCCGATGGCGGCTTCTTATAATTCTTCAGTTGATAAGGAAGTTTCAATATTTACGTTCGCCGTTCATAAAGACTGGTTAGACGAGTTTTATCCTATTCTAAAAGGGCTGATAGTAAATCCTGCATTCGATTCTTCGGATTTCGAACGCGTTAAAACTAACCAGCAGTCGTATGTCGATCAGGTGATACGCGCTTCATCCGACGAAGAGTATAGCAAAAAAGCGCTGGAAGATTTTCTTTTCCGCGGAACAAATTATCAGCATATGGTTGAAGGAAAAACTGAATCGGTTAAATCGATAACAATTGAAGATGTAAAAGAACATTATAAAAAATATTTCACAAAAAATAATTTGCTCATCGGAATTGCCGGTAATTATTCGGATGATTTTTTAAATAAATTAAAATCCGATCTAGCCCAACTTCCCGATACAGATCCGCAAATTCCTGAAGCACCCGAAGTAAATATGCCGAATGGAATTGAAGTAGAAATAATTGCAAAGGAAGGCGCGTTCGGTTCAGCCATATTTTTGGGTTATCCGATTCCTGTAACGAGAGCCGACGATGATTTTGCCGCTCTTATGGTGGCAAACTCTTTCCTCGGCGAGCATAGAAAATCTTACGGCAAACTTTATAAAATGATACGTGAAGAGCGTTCGATGAATTACGGGAATTATTCCTATATAGAATGGTATGATAACGGCGGTGGTAATATGCTTCCCCCTTCCGGCGTTCCCAGGCAATCAAACTATTTTTCAATTTGGATCAGACCGGTTCAAATTGCCAAACAGCTAAAAACACAATATGAAGAATTGAAGGACGTTGAAGTAGGGCATGCTCATTTTGCTCTGCGGATGGCTCTGCGCGAAGTTAATAAATTGATCGAAAACGGAATGACCGAAGAAGAGTTCAATAATACAAGGGCGTTTTTACGAAGTTATATTAAACTTTATATAAAATCGCCATCGGATCAGCTTGGTTATTTAATGGACAGTAAAATGTACGGAAGAGAAGATTACATTTCCGAAATCGATGAATTGCTCGCCGGACTGACACTGGAGGACGTGAATGAAGCGATAAAAAAATATTGGCAGATAGAGAATATGAAAATCACTATCGTAACGGATGTAAGCGAAGCCGAGGCGCTGGCAGAAAGTTTAAAAGAAAATAAGCCTTCTCCGATGAGCTATTCCAACATCGTGCGCGCCGGTTTACCGGAAGAAGTTCTTTCGGAAGATTCCGAAACGGAGGATTTTATTCTAAATATAAAATCGGTGAATATTGTGGATTCTAAAGATACATTTAAATAGAATTAATTTAGGTTCAATTGTAATTTCCCGCCTTTATCGGCGGGGAATTATTTAAAAACAAATTACCAATTTTATATTATGATTTTTCTCAGCTGCGTAAAGATGTTTTTGAAATAATAATTATAAATTCATCTACTAACTATTTTTTTATTAGCGATTTATTTCATACTTCGAGTAAATCAATATTCTAGTAAATAAAATCCATTCATAATAATTTCCCTTTTCTACTTTCCTTTGCCCCGCTTGTCATCGGGATGAACTCCAGAAAAGTAGCGACCTGCCTGCCGGCATGAAGAAACATGCTCTGCAAAATAACTGGTTAAAGAATTATTTCATTCCGCTAAGATAATTCGGGGAAAATTTCGAAAAATCAATATTCCTAATCGTTGAAGTTTTAATTTTTTTTAGTTATTTTTTCAGACTATGTCAGAAAAAATTGTTATAGCGATCGATGGTCCTGCCGGATCAGGGAAAAGCGCTTTGGCTAAAGCATTGTCAGAGAGGCTTGGCTATATTTATTTAGATACAGGCGCAATGTACAGAGCTGTTACTTTTTTGTCAATCAAAAAAAATATTTTTGGGGACACAGCGGCGGTAGAAGATTTTATAAAAGAAGTTGATATTAGACTTATCAACGGAAACAATAAAACAAAAGTTCTTATTGATGATGAAGATGTTACCGACAAGATCCGCTCGAAAGAGGTTAACGCCTTAGTAAGCGACATAAGCAAAATTTCAGCGGTGAGAGAAGCAATGGTGGAAGCGCAAAGAAATATTGCCGCTGAAAATAATATTGTTGCCGAGGGAAGAGATACAACTACAATCGTTTTTCCGGACGCCGACATAAAAGTATATTTAACCGCTTCGTTGGAGATGAGAGCCGAAAGGCGATTCAAGGAATACAGGGAAACGAAATCAGATATTTCCATTGAAGAGGTTAAGGAAAATATTATGCAGCGGGACAGGATCGATTCCCAGCGTGAGATAAGTCCGCTGAAAAAAGCCGATGACGCTTATGAAATTGATTCGACAAATTTAAGAATTGAAGAAGAAGTTGAAAAAATATTGGAAAGAGTAAATAAATTAAAACAAAAGTCATCATAAAACAACTAATGTTAAATTAAACTAAGAAATATCAATCTTCAATTCTGGATGACTTGAAGAGGAGATTGAAAGAAACACCCGGGAGGTTAAATGTCCGAAGAGACAAAAGAACAGGTTCAGGAAAAAGAAAAAAAAGATACGGCGTTAGATCATAAATTTTTTAATGCTGACGAATATTCGGAAGAAGAATTAAAAACACTTGCGAAGCTGTATGATGAATCGTTCAAAAATATTAAAGAAGGGGAAATAATAACCGGCGAAATAGTCGGAATTACAGATGATAACGTTATACTCGACGTCGGTTTCAAGTCGTCGGGTGTCGTACCGAAGAATGAATTTTCACCCGAAGATGAATTGAAAATAGGAAAAGGCGTTGAAATTGTAATCGAATCTGTTGAAGATGAAGAAGGCAATGTTCAGTTAAGTAAAAAGCGCGCGGATTTCCTTAGAATTTGGGAAAAAATTATTCACGCTCACGATCACGAAGAAATTCTTCAGGGAAAAATTCTTAAAAGAATTAAAGGCGGAATGGTTGTTGATTTAATGGGCATTGAAGCATTCTTGCCAGGATCGCAAATAGATATCAGACCGGTAAGAGATTTTGACGCGTTCGTTGGTCAAACGATGGATTTCAAAATTGTAAAAATCAATATTCCTACTGAAAATGTTGTAGTTTCTCATAAAGCTCTTATTGAAGAAACAATTAAAGATCAGAGAAAAGAAATTCTCGACGGACTCGAAAAAGGTCAGGTGCTTGAAGGTACGGTTAAAGCCATTACCGATTTCGGCGTATTTGTAGACCTTGGCGGAGTAGACGGTTTGATTCACATTACCGATTTGAGCTGGGGAAGAATCAATCATCCGAGCGAAGTTGTTAAACTTGACGAAAAGATAAAAGTTGTTGTTACCGATTTCGATAAAGAAAGAAGAAGAATTTCTCTCAGCTTGAAACAATTACTTCCGCATCCTTGGGAAAGTATTGAAGATAAATATAAAGTGGGCGATAAAGTTTCAGGACGCGTAGTTTCGCTTACAGATTACGGCGCTTTCATCGAAATTGAAAAAGGAATTGAAGGATTAATTCATATTTCAGAAATGAGCTGGACTCATCATATCAATCATCCTTCTCAGTTTGTATCGATGGGACAGATTATTGAAGCGGTTATTTTAAGTCTGGATAAAGACGATAAAAAAATATCCCTCGGAATGAAACAATTAACTCCGGATCCATGGCAGGAATTAATGAAGAAATATCCCGTTGGTTCCAAGCACGAAGGCGTTGCGAGAAACTTAACCAACTTCGGCGTATTTGTTGAACTTGAGCCGGGCGTTGACGGATTGATTCACATTTCCGATTTATCCTGGACGAAGAAAATTCGTCATCCAGGGGAAGTAGTTAAGAAAGGCGAGAAGATTGACGTTGTTGTTTTAAGCGTAGATACCGATCAAAGAAAAATTTCTCTCGGACACAAACAGGTTGAAGAAAATCCGTGGGAAAAATTTGAACGCGAATATTCTATAGGCACAAAAACTAACGGAAAAATTGTTAGAATAATTGAAAAAGGATTGATTGCCGAATTACCGGCTGACGTCGACGGGTTTATACCCGCTACTCAATTATCTCCGGCAAAAATAAAAAATCTTGCTATCAGTTTTCCTGTCGGAACCGAATTACCTATGAAGGTTGTAGAGTTCGATAAAGAAAATAAAAAAATCGTTCTCAGTGTACTTGCAGCTGTGAAGGAAGACTCCGACGAAGAAATTTCTCAATATATCGAGAAATATAAATTGGAAAAAGTTGCAGTGGACGACATTAAAAATGCGGACGCCGGCGAATTTGATTCTTCCGATTTCAACTTATACGATCAGCAGAGAGATAATAGTTCCGATAGTTCAAGATCTAATAAGAAAAAAGCTGAACCGGCAAAAGTCGAAAAAGAAGAACCTAAAGCCGAAGAGGAAGTAAAAGAAGAACCGAAAGCCGAGGAAGAAGCTAAAGCTGAAGAGAAACCTAAAGCTGAAGAAGAAGCTAAAGATGAGGCTGAGGTTGAGGAAGAAGCTAAAGATCAGGAAGTGAAAGAGGACGTTAAAGAAAAAGAGACGAAAGAAGAAACGGAAGACAAAGCCGAAGAAGAACCAAAGGCTGAGTCTTCAGAAGAAAATGTTGAAGAGGAAGATAAAGAAGAAAACAAGTAATTCCTGATTTATTTTAATGGGCTGTAATTAATAAATTTTTATTTTAATTTATTGATCAGCCCATTTTTATTTTTAATAGTATAGTAGAGATTTTACACACAAGATCTCAAAGATTGTAATTTGATTTTTTATCCGCACGAAAGGAAAAAGTTTTTGAGTAGAGTAGCGTTTTATACATTAGGATGTAAATTAAATTTTTCCGAGACATCCACGATCGGGAATCAGTTTTTGAATAACGGTTACGAGATAGTCGATTTCAAAGAGGAATCGGATATCTATATAATAAATACTTGTACTGTTACGGATAACGCCGATAAGGAATGCAGACAGATAGTAAGACGCGCTTTACGGAAAAATCCAAACGCCTTTGTTGCTGTTACCGGATGTTATGCTCAGCTCCGGCCGGAAGAAATTTCCGCGATCGACGGTGTTGACCTGGTGATTGGAAGCAGCGAAAAATTTAATCTTTTGAATTACGTTAAAGACGGCTCAAAGAATGAAGTTTCCTGCGTATATGTTTCTCCTACAGAATCCCTATCCGAATTTAATTCAGCTTATTCTACCGATGCCGACGGACGGACGCGCGCCTTCCTGAAAATTCAGGACGGATGCGACTACAAATGTTCTTTCTGCACAATTCCCCTCGCACGTGGAAAGAGTAGAAGCTCCGAATTAGGAGAAGTAATTTCCAATTTTAATGATTTGATTGAATCCGGATACAAAGAGATTGTTCTTACAGGCGTAAATGTCGGCGATTACGGAAAAAATGTGGAAGGCGATCTTTACAAAGTTTTGAGCGAAATCGTAAAAGTTAAAGGAGATTTTCGGATCAGGATAAGTTCGATAGAACCGAATTTATTGACCGATGAAATATTAAAACTCACAGCTGAAAATCCGAAACTTGTAAATCATTTTCATATTCCTTTGCAGAGCGGAAGCGATAAAATTCTAAAACTTATGCAAAGGCGTTACCGGACGGAACAGTACCGCGATTTAATTTTTAAAGCGAATGATCTGATAGAAGATGTCGGCATCGGCGTGGACGTAATTGTCGGCTCTCCCGGAGAGACGGAGGAAGATTTTCTGGAAACTTATAATTTTATAAAAGAACTTCCTGTTTCTTATCTGCACGTTTTTACTTATTCTGAAAGACCAAACACAAAAGCATTAAGCATTGAAGGAAAGGTAACTGCTTCCGAGAAGAAGAGAAGGAATAATATGCTGAGAATATTGAGTGAGAAAAAACGGAATGAATTTTACAGAAGTATGATCGGCAGAGAATTAAAAGTACTTTTTGAAAGGGATGAACACAACTGTATGATGAGAGGATTCGCCTCTAATTATGTGCGTGTGGAAACAAAATTTAATAATGGATTGATTAATAAATTTGTTAATGTTAAAATTGTAGATACGGCTGACGGAATTTGTTTGGGCAAGCCGGTAAATGAAAAATCTATCATAAAATCAGTAGCCATATAATGAAAAACCTGAATGTAGTTTTCTTTTTTTTCTTGTCAATTTCTATCATCGCACAGAACGGGAACGGAAGTTTGCTGGAACTAAAAGCCGGAATGCCCGAATTAACAGACGCAGGTGCCGTCGAAGAAATAAGTTTTTATCAGCCGGAGAAAAAAAGCAAAGGTTTGGCAATTATATATTCCCTTCTGCTTCCTGGAATGGGAGAGTTGTACGCCGACGCATATTCGAGCGGAAAATATTTTACGATAGCCGAAGGTACTTTGTGGGGATTTTTAATCGGATTTAATTCTTACGGAAATTGGCAGGAAGAAAATTATAAAGCTTTTGCTGAAAGTTACGCCGGAGTGGAACTCGACGGTAAAGACGAAGAATATCTATCGACAATCGGAAATTATGTAAACTTAGATCAGTATAACCGCGAGCAGGAATTGAACAGGGAATTTAAAGATGTTTACGAGCGCGACGAGTATTTCTGGAACTGGCAGAATCCCGGAAGAAGGGGCGAATACAGAAAGTTATGGGAATCGAGCGAACGGGCATACAATAATATTCAATTTGCGATTGGCGGATTAATTTTGAACAGAATTGCGAGCGCGATAAACGCTGTGCGACTTGTAAATAAAAACAATAAAAGAGCGGGCGAAGATCTGAACTGGTCCCTCAATATCGGAATGAAACAGCCGAAAAATCTTCCGCCGAATATTTCATTCGGTTTTACAAAATCATTTTAATCTTATCAATTGGATGCGCATAACTATAAACTGATAATTCAATACGATGGGGCTTTTTACGCCGGATGGCAACGGCAGTTGAACGCATCTACGGTTCAGCAGATGATTGAAGAAACTATTCAAATTTTAACCAAAGAAAAAATTACGCTTACAGGATCCGGACGCACGGATACCGGCGTTCACGCGCTAGGGCAGGTAGCAAATTTTAAATGTGAAAATAAATTGGATACGAAGAGATTTAAGTATTCGCTTAACTCGATTCTTCCCGAAAGTATTGCAGTTAAAGATTTTAAAGAAACAGACTTAAATTTTCATTCCCGGTTTGACGCAAAAAAAAGAAGCTACATTTATTTAATCACTTCCGCAAAATCTCCTTTTTATAAAGACTATTCCTATTTCTTACGCAGGTCAAAAGATTTTAATATTGATGATTTAAATTTCCTTTCCAGAAATCTGTTAGGTGAAATGGATTTCACTTCATTTGCGCGTAAAGGAAGCGGAGTAAAAAATCATATCTGCGAAATATATAATATTCATTGGAAACGATTAGGCGATAGAATAATTTTTTATATTGAAGCCAATAGATTTCTGCACGGGATGGTCCGTACGATTGTCGGAACGCTTTTGGAAGCGCACAAAAACGGGTCATCTGATAAAACGCTTTTAGAGATTCTGCAAAAAAAAGATAGAGAATTTGCGGGAGAAGCCGTACCTTCAAAAGGATTGTTTTTATACAAAGTAAAATATTAAGGGAAATTTTATGATCGATCTTTCAGGAAAAACAGTATTAATTACGGGCGGTTCGCGCGGAATCGGCGCCGCCTGCGTAAAATATTTTATTGAAGCAAACGCCGCTGTCGCATTCACTTATGTTCAAAGAAATGACGAAGCCCAGAAACTGCTTGATACTTTTTCATCAAAAAAAATTAAAGCTTACAAAGTTGAGTTAAGAAATGAGGAAGATGTAAACAACACCGTTGATGAAATTGAAAAGGATTTTGGTAAGATTGACATTTTGGTAAACAACGCCGGAGTCTGGAAAGAAGCCGACGCTGATACGATGACTCTAAAACAATGGAACGAAACCATTGAGATCAATCTCACCGGAACTTTCATCATCACAAAAAAAGTTTTGCCGCTGATGAAGAAAAATAATTTCGGACGAATAATAAATATTTCTTCAACGGCGGGGCAGCGCGGCGAACCGCAGCATTCACACTATGCAGCTTCCAAAGGAGGAATTATTTCCTACACTAAAGCTCTCGCGGTTGAATTGAGCGGAAGCGGAATAACTGCTAATTCCGTTGCGCCCGGCTGGGTTATAAGCGACATGACGACGGATGTTTTTTCAGATGAGGAATTTGTAAAAAAAGTTAAAAGCGAAATCCCGACCGGACGGATTGCAACTGCCGAAGATATTGCCGGACCGGTTTTATTTTTAGCATCTGAGCTCGCGCGTCAGATAAACGGCGAGATAATAAACGTTAACGGCGGCAGCGTTCTATGCGGATAAATTGAAATGAAGAAATATAATTTCAGTAAATCCACCCTTCTTAATTGCGGTATTGAAGAACTGTTCGAATTCCACAGAGATACAAGCAATTTGGAAAAAGTTTCGCCGCAAAATTTAGATGTTAAAATTATAAAGATGGACGAAGTTCCGATGGAGCAGGGTTCCGAAGTGGAATTGAAAATTTCAAAATTCGGAATCGGAATTAAGTGGAAAATAAAAATACTTCATTTGGAACCTCCGAATTTAATTTCGGATTTGCAGGAAAAAGGACCGTTCAAGCATTGGCTTCATAATCATCGATTTGAAAAAACCGAAAGAGGAACTTTGATGACGGATGAAATATTTTTTATTCCTCCGTTCGGAGTTTTAGGAATCCCGTTAGTTCCCTTTATAAAATTAAATCTTAATAATATGTTTGAATACAGACATAAAAGGATGAAAGAAATTTTCGGGAATGAAAAATGAACTTTCTGGCCGAACTTCATCCGCAAACTGTTCATTTTCCCGTTGCTTTCTTTATTTTGTATGCTATTTTAGAATTATTAGGCATATTATTTGAAAATAAATTTATAAGTAAAACCGCGCTAGATCATTTTGGCGGCGGGAGTATTTACAGCCGTGTTTGCGGTATTAACCGGAAACCAAGCCGAAGAAGTTGCAGAAAATTTAATTACAGCCGGTAAGACATTTCCAAGAGAAATTTTAGATAAGCACGAGTCACTTGCCACAATTACTTTATGGTTTTTTACAGGAGTATTAATTCTAAAAATTTATGTAACGATCAAAAAATTACAGGCAACAGGTATTAAATATTTGTTTATTATTCTTGCGATTACCGGAATTTATCTTATTTATGAAACTTCGAATTATGGCGGGGATTTAGTTTATAAATACGGCATTGGGACTGAGCTGCTTAACAACCAAGACAGGACTGAAAAATAATGAAAAAAGTTTTACTGATTTTTTTACTTCTAAATATTCCGCTTAGCGCACAGTTTGTTAAGCTTGGCGATTTAAAGGGAATCTTTATGGCAACATCTGCGGGAGCGCGGATTCCCATGGGTACTTTTGCAAACTCACATAATCTTGGGCCGGGCGTTGATATTTCACTTTCCTACACGGATAATATTATTTTGCCGATCTTCATCTATTCCAGACTTGGGTATCAACATTATCCTGGCAAACAAAGCTACTATCTCGAAACTGACCTTTCGTCCATCTCTACTAATTTGATAAAAGTTGACGCTGGAATAAGATATTTTTTCCCGCCTGTAATAAACCAGGGAATAATTCTAATGCCGATAATTGAAGCCGGCGGCTCACTCGGTTACTCTATAACTCAAAGTCAGTTCAAAGAATTAACGGAGAAATCAAATATAGATGACTCAAAGTGGATGCTCGGTTTTCACGCGGGCGGCGGATTCTCGATGTTTTTGCTTGATGTGACCGCTGAGTATAATTATTTTTACGAACATCAATTTCTTTCGTTCAATCTTTCGATAAGAATCCCGATTTTTGCAACAGCTAATTAGAGGAAAAAATGGATTATCAAAACATCATTTATGAGAAAAAAGAAAATATTGCAATAGTAAAAATTAATCGTCCCGAAAAATTAAACGCCTTAAATATTAAAACAATGGAAGAATTGAAATCCGCATTCGAATCGATCAAGGAAGATGATTCAGTTTCGGTAGTTTTAATTACGGGCGCGGGAGAGAAAGCATTTGTAGCGGGCGCAGATATAAAAGAATTAAATGAACTAAATGTAATTAGCGGAAAGGATTTTGCGGAAACCGGCCAGGGTGTTTTTAATTTAATCGAAAACTCCGAAAAGCCGGTAATAGCTGTTGTAAAAGGTTACGCGCTCGGAGGCGGAAGTGAATTAGCGCTGGCTTGCCACATTAGGCTTGCGTCCGAAAACGCAAAATTCGGTCAACCGGAAGTGAACCTGGGAATAATTCCGGGTTACGGCGGAACGCAAAGATTAACGCGGCTGATAAATTCCGGTAGAGCAATGCAGTATATTTTAACGGGCGATGTTATATCCGCTAGTGAAGCGCACAGAATCGGTTTAGTTAACGAAGTTTACTCTGAAGAAGAACTGATGGAAAATGCCTTTGCGATGGCAAGGAAGATAGCGTCCAAAGGTCAAATAGCAATTAAAATGGCAGTTAAATCGGTAGTTGCTTGCGATGAACTTTCGGAATCGGAAGGACAAAAATTGGAAGCGAGTTTATTCGCCGCCTGCTGCGGATCGGAGGATTTTAAAGAAGGAACTTCGGCTTTTTTAGAGAAGAGAAAACCGGAGTTTAAAAATAAGTAAAGCGTGGAATGAATCTGCTGCGACGCAGATTTTTCGAGTCTGCGACTTTAAAAATTAATTCATGAGAAATAAAAATCAGGTTTAGATATCAAAATTCAATTAATAAAAATTTTATTCATCATAATAATTATTCTGGCTGCAACAAATTTACTGGTCGACGCCTTTTATGCTCCCGAACCCGTAATAGAAAAAACAGATATTACTCAAAGCGATATACGAGAAATATTCTTATCAACGATTGATGAATTTGCCATAAATCCTGAGTGGATTGTAGAGCAATCGGCTGAGAAGAAAAATGATTCGACGCTTATTTATAAAGTAAAAATTCCAAAAGATCTTCCGCTGCTTCTTGTCGTTAATGATCTTACAAAAAACTTCCACGATTTAAATATCGCTGTATCGAGCGCCGAGGAAAAAATTAACGGAGCTACAAATTTTAAATTAACCGTCGATGAAGAATTAAGACTTAAAGCAAAACTTCTTCATGATTCTAAATTAGTACGCCCCGAAGCAGAAGTTTCGTTTATTATTGAAGACACGGATGAATTGAGTGAAAGATATCGGAGCGAACTCTTCAATTTCGGTTATCCTTTCGCGGTTACGTTAGTTCCATCGTTGGAGGCTGAAAAATTTCAGAAAGAAATATCTGAAGCCGGAAAGGCATATATTTTAATCTTGAACGATGATATTACCGACGATAAATTTTTGATGGAGGAAGGATTTGCTAAAAAGAAAATTGCTGCAGCCGTTTCAGCAATTGTTAAATCATTTCCCAAAGCAATTGTGATTATTGTTGACGAGGAGTCTGATCTTTATGCTTCGGCAATATTTAATTTTGTTGAAGACGAATTTAAGCGCCGAAATATTAGGATCAGAAGGAAATCGGAATTTAAATCCTTAAACGGTATTTCATCCGGCGAGACAAAATCCCTCTTCGATTTTTACAAGAATAAAACCGACATTCCCAAAACATTTTTTATCAGCGCACAGAATTTTCTGCTTCTGCGCGATGATTTAATCACTTTCAGAAAAAAAGGGAATAGAATAGTTAAGCCTTATTGAGAGAATAACGATTAGTCAATTATGTGCTTTTATTACGAATCCGGATTTATCGAAGTGAGAAATCTTATAGGCGCATCAAAAGAAGATTGCACTTTGCGCCTAAGTTAGCATTTTGATACAATGCCCCATCTAAATCCTCCCTTTTTAATTTTATAATTTTCACAAAATCTCTTTATCAAAAGTGATGGACTTTTAACAGGAAATTCCAGCCAACAGAATTTTTCTAATCTCTTTTTTATTATCTTTATACCATAAAATTTCGAAAGGAAAAAGATGCACGATTTATTAGAGCGGCTTGCGGTTTGTATCGAAAAAGGGAAAGCGGATGAGAATTCAGCTTATCCTCCGGAAATGAGAGGAGAACCGGGAGCTTCCGAGCTGACAAAAAAAGCTCTCGACTCGGGAATAAATCCAAATGAAATTCTGAGCAAATCTTTGATGACCGGAATGAACAGAATAGGTGAAAAGTTCGAGCAGGGAACAGCTTTCATTCCGAATCTATTAATTTCCGCAAAAGCAATGAATGCCGCGATGGTTCATCTCAAACCTTTTTTTGATTCGGGAGAAGCAAAACATAAAGGAGTGTTTGTTCTCGGCACGGTAAAAGGCGATCTGCACGATATAGGAAAGAACATTGTAAAGATGATCTTAGAAGGCGACGGATGGAAAACGGTCGATCTGGGAATTGATGCGGATGCGGAAAAATTTACAAAAGCGGTTAGCGAGAACCCGGATTGCTATGTGGGTTTAAGCGCTCTTCTTACTACAACGATGATGAATATGCAGGAAATAGTGAGAGGTATTAAAAAAGTTAATCCCGAAACGAAGATCTTCATTGGCGGAGCGCCGGTCTCAACGGAGTTTAACAATAAAATTGGCGCTGACGGATATTTCAAAGATCCACAGGTTCTAGTTCGTCATCTTAAAGGAGAAAAAAATTAATATAAAAAATCGTCCCCCGAATATTGAGGAATTTCTATTAACGCTACGAGGAGGAAAAGGAAGTTATGTCCCTGTTGCTGAACTAGGAATTCATCCTAAAATTAAAGAGCGAATCCTCGGCAGACCGATTTTAAAATTAGAAGACGATGTTGAATTCTGGCATAAAACGGGTTATGATTATATAAAACTTCAGCCTTTGGTCGATTTTAATCCCGCAAAAATTGGTGTTTCCGAAAGAGAAAAAATTAAGGAGGACGGTTCGCTCTCTTATGATTGGGCTTCCGAAGGAAAGGGCGTAATTACAAATAATGAAGATTTTGAGAATTATGTTTTCCCGGGGAAAAATGATTTCAATTATCAGAATTTCGAGAGAGTGAAATCTCTTCTTCCGGAAGGAATGGGAGTTGTAGGACAGTACGGCGATATTTTTACGATGACGTGGGAAATGATGGGGTTTGAAACATTCTCAATTGCATTATTCGAAAATCCTTCAATCATTAAAAAATTAAATGATAAAGTTGGAGAACTTGTTTTAAGTATGTTCGAATATTTTGCGCAGAGCGAAAATGTGGACGCGCTTTTTTATAGCGACGATATTGCCTTTACGAATGGTTTACTCGTCTCGCCGGAAGTATTGAAAGAATATTTTTTCCCTTGGCTGAGGGCGATCGGATATCTTGCTAAAGAATACAACAAGCCTTTAATATATCACACAGACGGCATTTTGTACGATGTATTTGATGAAATAATAAGCTGCGGAGTCGACGCGATTCATCCAATTGAACCGAAGGCGATGGAAATAAGTGAAGTGAAGGAACGTTACGGCGGCAAGCTCTGTTTAATTGGTCACGTGGATGTTGATTTACTAGCGCGCGGAACCGAAGAAGAGGTTCGCAAAAAGGTCGAGGAGAACATCGCAAAAGCCGCATATAACGGAGGTTATTGCGTGGGTTCAGGAAACAGCATTCCCGATTACGTTAAATTAGAAAATTATCTGGCTATGTTAAATGCTGCAAAAGAATTCGGCTCCTTTGATTAAAATTATTATTCCACTTTTCTTATTTGTTTCCATCGGTATTTTTGCGCAGGATTCCACACGAAGTGAAGCGTATAAAAATAATTTCTCGCCAAAATACAGTATCCGATACAATCTTACGCGTCCTTCTTATCCGCTCGTGGCTAAATTCAATCTAATACAAAAAGCAAATCAGGGCGATCCGGTTTCTCAGCACGAGCTTGGACTCCGATATTTATTAGGCGAAGGCTTCGAAGCCGATACTTCCAACGCAGTTAAATGGATAAAAAAAGCTGCTGATAAAAATTTTGTGCCGGCAAAATATAATTACGGACTTATGCTTTTAAATGGAATTGGAACTGAATGGGATCCTTTTGCAGCTTTCGGAAATTTTGAATATGCCGCGGAACAAAAATTCCCTGAAGCTCAATTTGTACTTGGTTTGCAGTATTTAGACGGTCTGGTTGTTAACAAGAATTATGAAAAAGGAATCTCCTGGCTTCGGGAATCGGCGAGAGCGAAGTATAAACCGGCAATTGAAGTATTGAATCAAATGAAAGTTGAAGGAGCCGGATTAAGAGTAAGCGGAACGAATAAGCCTGACACTTCCAAAGTTTCCTCCGGGTTGAGTCTTGATTATCTAAACCTGATGCCGCAGGAAGAACAAAATGAACAGGATACTTCGGCGCTGGAGAATATTATTTCATCCGACAAAAAAGCGCTTCGGAAAAAATTTGGAATAACAGATACAACATTTTATAAGGCCGGCGAAAGTAATCTTAGCGCTATAGAGTCTGCGGCGAATTACGGAAGTCCGGAAGCGCTTTATATTTTAGGCAGATTATATGAAACCGGAAAATTTGTAAAGAAGAATAAGATAAGAGCGGCTTCATATTATCTCCAGGCGTATCGGCTGGGAAATTATAAAAGCGCGACGTCTGTTTTGGAGCAGGTAATCGAAAACAATTTTTTTCCGATACTGAAGCCGGCAGTTGATAAAGGGGAAGCAACGGCTTTGTATGTGATTGCGGGACTCGCCGCTGTCGGATTGAATTTTCAAATAACCGAAGAACAGCTTTTAACTTTTTTGCAAAGTTCCGCTGACCAAAATTACATACCGGCTCTGCTCGAACTCGGATTGATTTATTATTCAGGCGAACTCCTTGATCAGGATAAAGTTAAGGCAGTATCGCTTTGGGAAAGAGCTGCTAATGCCGGAAGCAGGGAAGCCGAAATAAGATTAGCCTCAACAGAAATATTTAGTGAAAAGCCATTTAATTTAGATGACGAAATTAGTTTGCTTAAAGATTATTCCGGCAAAGGTTCGGTATTGGCAAAAACTATTTTAGCGTTTTGTTATAAAAATGGAATAGGGGTTGAGAAAAATAAACACCGGGCCGCAAATCTTTTTAGGGATGCCGCATCGAGAGGGAATGAAACCGCATGGCGCTCTCTTCAAAATATGTATGATGAGATACGTCCGGAAACAGAAAGCTTCAAAATTATAAAATAAAATTTCATAGATATTCCCGCAATAAAACTAGGATATAGACTCAACTTGAGTATTATTATTGCTTACTTCTTTATCCTTTCTTTTAAAAATCACAAAAGTAATATCATCATTGCCGTCTTTCGTTTCGCGGAAGTCATTTAACTTTTCAATCAGTTTGTCTTTAATTTCTTCACTGGATTTTTCCGAGTATGCCCTTACAATTTGTTTTACCGGTTCCATACCGAATTGCTGCATATTCGGATTATGTGTGTCAGTAATTCCGTCGGTATAAAACATCACAATATCCCCGGGGGAAGTCTGCAAAACTCTTTCTTCAAGTATATCGGAAAATATCCCGTTATCGCGCAAACCGATTCCCATTCCTTTAGGGCTCACATCATAAAATCTATTTTCATCGGATTTATAAAGGAGCGCGGGAGTATGCCCGGCTCTAAAAAATTTAATCTCTCCCTCGTCGTCAATTTTTGCCGCGGTTACTGTTAGAAAATATCCAGGCTGCAAGTTTTCGCAGAAGTATGTTTTAAGGTTGTTCAGCACGCTTCTCAGATTATCAAAATTATTAAGGAGCGAATGAATTATCGCCTGCGCCCGCACCATGTAAAGCGCGGCAGGAAGCCCTTTGCCCGAAATATCTCCGATAATGAAAGTTAATTTTTTATCTTTGTCGGGAATAAAATCAAAATAATCTCCACTAACATCATTTGCCGATTCGTAAAAACATGAGATATCATAATTTTTGTTCTCCGGAGGTTTTTGCGGAATAAGAGAATCCTGGATTTTTCTTGCAAGCGTCAATTCATCTTTGGCAGTAAGTTTATCCGCGAGTTCGAAAGCAAGCAGCAAATTTATCATTAAAAAAGAAAAAAGCAGGTAGCCGTCGAAGTTCTGAATATATCCGATAAAAAAAATAAAAATTGCGGCAAGATAAAGTATCCTTCTTGCGGGAGTTAACCGCAATACAAAAGCGTTAAACAGATTACGCAGAAAGATGAGCGCTCTCATTAACTTATTTCTATTTTTATCCTGTTTCGCTGTATCTTTTGCAAAATACTTATAGACGTCGGAAGATTCTTTTTTAATCAACCGTTCTATTTCGTCAACGCTTAAGTCGCTCGTATAAAGATCAAAAATTCGTTTAATTGAATTGGTATTCGTTTTTGACACAGGATATCCTGGATTTTTATTTTATTCCTACATTTCTTTGGACGTATTGAAGAATGAAAAGTTAAGTATAAATAGATTTAAAAGCATGGAAAATTGGAACTGGGTAATTTATTGTGAAGGATTTGGAACAGCTTAGTAACTTGATTGTAGGAGAGCATAGTTGACAACTATCAGATATTTTAAAGATTTGGATTCCTGTTGATCCGGTTCAACAGATAATCTTAAGTAAAAATAATTTTTTTAAAAATCAGATTAATGAAACTCTTGCATTTTAAAAAAAAGAAATGTAAATTTGTGGCTCGATTAGAAATAGACGGGCGGACGCCGGAGTTGGAGAGCCGGGGCGGACTGTAAATCCGTTGGCAAACGCCTTTGGGGGTTCGAATCCCTCGCCGCCCACTTTCTTTGTGTACTTTTTTCAGGTTTTGCGGGAGTAACTCAATGGCTAGAGTCACAGCCTTCCAAGCTGTTGGTTGCGGGTTCGAGTCCCGTCTCCCGCTCTCACTGTTTAAGTGCTGACGTAGCTCAGTAGGTAGAGCACATCCTTGGTAAGGATGAGGTCACCGGTTCAATCCCGGTCGTCAGCTCTATCCAAAGAGCTCTGTTTTTGAATATAATAGTTTCTTCGGCTTTATTTGTAGTAACAGGATAGCCGAATCGTTATAAAATATAAGTTTTTGCCAATTTTTTTTATTGGCTTTTTTAATTTTAAAAGATTTTAAAGGTGACGGACCAAGATGGCTAAAGCAAAAAATATAAGACAGACGATTATTTTAGAAAGTACCGCAAATACAGGGTACCGGTATACTACTTCTAAGAATAAAAGAAATCATCCAGGAAGAGTAGAATATAAAAAATATGATCCCGTAGTTCGTAAACACGTTGTTTTTAAGGAAACTAAATAAATACGTCAGTGGCTCAATTGGCTAGAGCAGCGGTCTCCAAAACCGCAGGTTGGGGGTTCGAGTCCCTCCTGACGTGCCAATTAATCTTATAGTATAGAACTTATGAAAGATAAAATTGTAAATTTTGTAAATGATGTGGTCAAGGAAATGAAAAAAGTTACCTGGCCAACAAAAGAAGAATTAAAGGAATCTACAACCGTTGTAATTGTGGTTTGTCTTATTATTGCCGCCTTTACTTATGCTATTGATATGACGGTAACTCAGATTTTTAAGGGGTTGTTTTAAGTGGATGAAAATAGCGCTAAATGGTATGTTGTAAGAACATTTTCCGGACACGAGAATAAAGTAAAGACTTTGGTTGAACAGGAACTTAGCGATAACGATGAGTTACGTGCAAGGATATTCGATGTTCTTGTTCCCACCGAAAAAGTTTTTGAAGTTAAAGACGGTAAGAAAAAAACCAAGACAAAAAATTTCTTTCCTGGTTATATTCTTCTTCACGCCGATCTGGATAATCGGGTAAAGGACTTTATTGTTAACACTCCTTCAGTGATGGGATTTCTCGGTACAAAAAATAATCCGAATCCGCTTCAACCCGAAGAAGTTAAAAGAATTGTGGGAAGAATTTCCGATAGCGACGATACCGAAAGATCGGAAACTATCTTCCGTGTGAATGATTATGTGAAGATCATAGATGGTCCATTCAATAATTTTTCCGGATTTGTTCAGGAAGTTAGCGAAGAGAAGATGAAAATAAAAGTTATGGTTAGCATCTTCGGAAGAAAAACGCCTGTTGAGATAGATTTCGTTCAGGCGGAATTAGAGAAATAAAATTTAAAAATTAGATATAGGTTTAAGATAATGGCTAAAAAGATAAGCGGCTATATTAAATTGCAGATCCCGGCTGGACAGGCTAATCCGTCTCCACCGGTTGGTCCGGCTCTTGGTCAAAAAGGTGTTAACATTATGGAGTTTTGTAAACAATTTAATGCTCGCACTTCAGATAAAGCCGGTTTGATTATTCCTGTTGTAATAACTGTATTTCAGGATAAATCTTTTACGTTTATTACCAAAACTCCTCCGGCTGCAGTTCTTCTGAAAAAAGCCGCCAAAGTTGATAAAGGATCTTCGGAACCAAATAAAACTAAAGTTGCAAAGGTTTCTAAAGATCAGGTAAAGGAAATTGCAGAAACAAAAATGAAAGACCTTAATGCTAACGATATAGACCACGCAATGAGCATGGTTGCCGGCACGGCACGCAGCATGGGTATAACGGTTGAAGAATAAAACTTGGTAGAATAAAATGAAATTGACTAAAAGAGAAAAAGATATTAAAGATAAATTAGATGCTAAAAAAGAGTATTCTATAACTGACGCTGTGGAAAATTTGAAGAAAATCTCTTCTGTAAAATTTTCCGAATCGCTCGACTGCGCAGTGAAACTGGGTGTTGATCCACGTCATGCCGATCAAATGGTTAGAGGAACTGTTTCTCTTCCTCACGGAACGGGAAAGGAAGTTCGCGTATTGGTTATAGCCAAAGGCGATACCGCCGAAGCTGCAAAGAGCGCAGGCGCAGACCATGCAGGCTTTGAAGAATATCTCGAAAAAATTAAAGGCGGATGGGCCGACGTTGACGTTATTATCGCAACCCCGGACGCTATGCCCGATCTAGGTAAACTGGGTAGAATTTTAGGACCGAAAGGTTTAATGCCTAATCCTAAAAGCGGAACAGTAACCAACGATGTGGAAAACGCTGTAAAAGAAGTTAAAGCAGGTAAAATCGAATTCCGCGTTGATAAAGCCGGAATCGTACACGCATCACTGGGCAAACTAAGTTTTAACACAGAGCAGCTGGTAGATAATACCAGGGCATTTTTAAATACGATTATTAAAATGAAGCCTTCTTCTTCTAAAGGGCAGTATTTAAGAAGTTTATATCTATCTACAACAATGGGCCCGGGATTAAAACTTTCCCGCGACGAAGTTTTAGCGGATGTAAAAGCTAAATAAAGTTTACGCACTCTATTTGTAATGCTTCTATTAATTCAATCAAGAAATTGATTTGGGTGTATAATGAAAAAAACAGAAAAAGTCGATCAAATTCAGGAAATAAAAGACCTTCTGAATGAATCTGACTCAGTCTATCTTGTTAACTATGAAGGTCTCGATGTTGAAAACATTAATCAGATCCGATCAGAATTTAGACAAGGCGAAGTAAAATATAAGGTCTTTAAAAATACGCTGTTCAAGAAAGCGATTGACGAAGTTGGTGGCTATGAGAACTTTGACGATCTTTTAGTTGGAATGACAGGTTTTGCCTTTAGCGGCGAAAACTTTGTTGCTCCGGCAAAAATAATCAAAAAAGTTCACGACGACAAAGGGAAACTTTCCCTTAAAGGATGCTACATTGAATCGAATTTCTATAACGGCGACCAATTAAATATGCTGGCTTCCATGCCTACTAAGGAAGAAGTTATGTCCGGAATTCTAAGCAGTATTAACGCTCCGGCTTCGGGTATTGTAGGCGCGATAAACGCAGTGATGCGGGATATTGTAAGTCTTGTTGATCAGATCAGCAAGAAAGAAGCTGCATAAATAATTTAATTAGGAACAAAATAAGAACTAGGAGAATATAAAATGTCTGAAAAAATTGCAGAGATCGTTGAAAAAATTAAGGGCTTAACTTTAGTAGAGGCTTCTGAATTAAAAACAGCTTTGGAAGATGAATTTGGTGTTACAGCCGCAGCGCCTATGATGATGGGCGGAATGCCGGGCGGAGCAGCAGAAGCAGCTCCTGCTGAAGAACAAACAGAATTTGACGTTATCTTAGCCGGAATTGGCGAAAAGAAAATTAACGTTATTAAAGTTGTTCGCGCTCATACAGGTTTAGGTTTGAAAGAAGCTAAAGACTTAGTGGATTCAGCTCCGAAACCGATTAAAGAGGCAGTATCCAAAGACGAAGCTGATAAACTGAAAAAAGAATTAGAAGAAGCCGGCGCAACTGTAGAAGTTAAATAATTCTTTTTAAGGAACACAATATGATTGATACCAAAGTAATTAGGCGGTGAAGTGCGCCTTCTTGCTTTGGTTCATTTTTAAATTTAAATGATTCCTAACTTGCTTTAGGAGGTAAAGGTTTGGATAAAAATTATAAGAAAAATCCCGTAACGGATAGAATCACATTTGGCAAAATAACCCCAGGAATCGACGCTCCGGATCTTCTCAATATTCAGGTAGAATCCTTTGAAGATTTTCTTCAGTTGAAAACTAAACCATCCGAAAGGAAAAATTTAGGCGTTCAAGCGGTTTTCAATACTAACTTCCCTATTCTGGATAATAAAGAATTTTTTCGCCTGGATTTTGTTGAGTACAATATTGAAAAGCCAAGATATTCAATCCCCGAATGTGAGGAACGCGGGTTAACATATTCCGCTCCGCTTAAATGTAAATTGAGATTATCTACACGAGACGATGAAACAGGCGAATATGTAAATTCCGTTGAACAGGAAGTTTATCTCGGCAATCTTCCGTTTATGACAGAACGTGGAACGTTTATCATTAACGGCGCCGAAAGAGTAATTGTAAGTCAGCTGCACCGCTCGCCGGGCGTAGCTTTTTCGCAAAATGTACACCCGAACGGAACTCCGATCTATTCCGCAAGAATAATTCCTTTCCGCGGTTCATGGGTGGAATTTGCTACTGACATTAATCACGTAATGTACGTTTATATAGATAGAAGGAAAAAATTTCCTTCAACAACTCTTTTAAGAGCTCTTGGTTACACAACTGATGAAGAAATTTTGGATTTATTTAATCTTGTTGAAGAAGTTGAAGTTAAAAATCTGGACCCTGAAGGACACTCTGGAAGGATTTCTGTTGACGATGTAATAGATATGAATACCGGTGAAATATTTGTAGGTAAAGATGCCGAACTGAACGAAGAAAATATAAATAATATTAAATCTTCCGAAGTAAAAACTATAAAAATTGTAAGCGCTGATACTTCTTACGAACAAGATTTGATTATAAATACGCTTAAGAAAGATACGGCAAAAACTAGAGAAGAAGCGCTTTATGCTATTTACCGCCAGTTAAGATCGGGCGAAGCACCGGATGTTGAAACAGCTCAATCTTTAATAGAAAAATTGTTCTTCAACGAGAAGAGATACGATCTTGGTGAAGTTGGCCGTTTCAGAATGAATGAAAAGCTTGACTTAAATATATCTTCTGATATAACTATTCTTACAATCGAAGATATAATAGCAATAATGAAAAGTATTATTAAGCTACGTAACGGAAATGTAAATGTTGACGATATCGATCATTTAGGAAACAGAAGAGTAAGAACAGTTGGCGAACAATTGATGCAGCAGTATAATGTCGGTCTTGCAAGAATGTCGCGCACAATAAAAGAACGTATGAATATGCGCGATACCGAAAATATGCAACCTCAGGATCTGGTTAACGCGCGCACTATCAGTAGCGTTATAAATGCATTTTTCGGAACGAACCAATTATCACAGTTTATGGATCAGACGAATCCTTTGGCTGAGTTGACTCATAAAAGAAGAGTTTCCGCATTAGGACCAGGTGGATTGACGAGAGAAAGAGCGGGTTTTGAGGTAAGGGATGTTCACCATTCGCATTACGGAAGATTATGCCCGATTGAAACTCCCGAAGGTCCGAACATTGGACTTATTTCGTCACTCACAATTTATTCCCGCGTTAACAGTTATGGATTTCTTGAAACTCCTTACAGAAGAGTTACAGACGGAAAAGTTTCTGATAAAGTCGATTACTTAAGTGCAGACGAGGAAGATGAATTCACAATAGCTCAGGCGAACGCTCCTATTGATGAGAAAGGAAAGTTTCAGAGGGAAAGAGTTAAATGCCGTCATAAAGGCGAATTTCCTGTCGTTCCTCCGCCGCAAGTACATTATATGGACGTTGCTCCTGCACAAATAGTTAGTGCCGCAGCTTCATTAATTCCATTTTTGGAACACGATGATGCGAACAGAGCGTTAATGGGATCGAATATGCAGCGCCAGGCGGTTCCTTTGTTAACTCCACAGTCTCCGTTGGTTGGAACAGGAATGGAAAATAAACTTGCTATGGATTCCCGTTCGATAGTGATCGCGGAAGACGACGGTGAAATTGAATTTGCAGACGCGAGAAAAATTATTGTAAAATATAAAGTCAATCCTAATAGTTACGAAAGCTTAACTTCATTCGACGATGAAAAACGAGTGGAATATAATCTTACAAAATTCGGAGGAACCAATCAGGAAACCTGTATAAATCAGAAACCGATTGTAAAAACCGGAAAGAAAATTAAAAAAGGCGAAGTTCTGGCTGACGGACCCGCTATACAAGCGGGCGAATTGGCTCTAGGTAAAAACGTATCGGTAGCTTTTATGCCGTGGCGTGGATATAACTTTGAGGATGCTATTGTTATAAGCGAAAAACTTGTAGCCGAAGATGTTTATACTTCAATACATATTGAAGAGTTTGAGCTTCAGGTTAGGGAAACAAAACGAGGTGAAGAAGAATTGACTCGGGATATTCCCAATGTTAGCGAAGAAGCCACAAGAAATCTTGACGAAACCGGTATTATACGAGAAGGTGCAGAAGTAAAAGAAGGA
This sequence comes from uncultured Melioribacteraceae bacterium, assembly GCA_963821715.1. Classification (GTDB taxonomy): domain Bacteria; phylum Bacteroidota; class Ignavibacteria; order Ignavibacteriales; family Melioribacteraceae; genus CAWGET01. Next base: position 703,633 of record CAWGET010000006.1, on the reverse strand, counting down.
GATATTCTAATCGGTAAGATAACGCCTAAAGGCGAATCCGATCCGACTCCTGAAGAAAAACTTCTTAAAGCTATCTTCGGCGATAAAGCAGGCGACGTTAAAGACGCTTCGCTTAAAGCGCCTCCGGGATTGAAGGGAACAATAATTAAAACAAGATTATTCAGCCGCAAAAAGAAAGATACTGAAAGTAAAAAGATAGAGAAGAAAGAATTAGATACATTAGAAAAGAAATATCAGCGGAAAAGGGATAATCATTATCTTAAATTAGTTGAAAAATTAACCAAAATTACTGAAGGCAAAACTGCACAGGGAATAAGAGATCTGGATGGTTCTGTTGTATTGCGCAGCGGAACATCAATTAAAGATACAACTTTTTCCTCGCTTGAAGATGCTACAAAATTAGATTACACTCTCGATTGGTTTGAAGATAAAAAGACTAACGAGATGGTTCAAAAATTATATTCAAATTATTTCTCTCTTCTTTCGGATATAGAAGAAGATTTCAAGAGAGAAAAATTGAACATTCAAAGCGGCGATGAACTTCCTCCGGGAATTGTACAACTCGCTAAAGTTTACGTAGCCAAGAAAAGAAAACTTTCCGTCGGCGATAAAATGGCGGGAAGGCACGGAAACAAAGGCGTTGTTGCAAAAATAGTTCCTGTAGAAGATATGCCTTATCACGAAGATGGAACTCCCGTCGATATTGTATTAAATCCGCTTGGTGTTCCATCGCGTATGAATTTAGGCCAGCTTTATGAAACAGCTCTTGGATGGGTAGGAAATAAACTGGGCGTTAAATTTGAAACTCCTATTTTTGACGGCGCTAAAGTTGAAGACGTTGATAAATGGCTTACTGAAGCCGGATTACCCGAAGGAAGTAAAACCACTTTATACGACGGACGTTCAGGAGAAAAATTCCATCAAAAAGTTACCTGCGGCTATATTTATATGCTCAAATTAGGTCATATGGTGGACGACAAAATTCACGCAAGGTCTATTGGGCCATACTCATTAATTACACAGCAGCCGTTAGGTGGAAAGGCTCAGTTCGGAGGCCAGAGATTTGGAGAGATGGAAGTTTGGGCTTTGGAAGGTTACGGAGCCGCCAATATTCTCCAGGAAATACTTACAATAAAAAGTGACGATGTATCTGGAAGATCGAAAACGTATGAATCTATTGTTAAAGGAGAGAATATTTCGGAACCGAATATTCCCGAAGCCTTTAACGTCTTGATAAAAGAACTTCAAGGATTAGGGCTTGACATTAAAATTAATTAACGTTAGCCGAAACTTAGCTATGTATTAAGGAGATAGCTTTATGAGATTTAGAACTCAAGAAACAAAATTAAAAAATATTGAAAAAATGACGATCAGTTTGGCTAGCCCGGATGATGTTCTATCCAGGTCGCACGGCGAAGTTACAAAGCCGGAAACGATCAACTATCGTTCATTCCGCCCCGAAAAAGACGGTCTATTTTGCGAGAAAATTTTCGGTCCCGTAAAGGATTGGGAATGCGGCTGCGGAAAATATAAAGGAATAAGATACAAAGGAATTGTGTGTGACCGCTGTGGTGTGGAAGTAACACTTAAAAGCGTAAGAAGAGAAAGAATGGGACACATCGGACTTGCAGTGCCGGTGGTTCATATCTGGTTCTTCAAAGCACTTCCTTCTAAAATTGGCAACATAATCGGAATGACGACGAAGGAACTGGAAAAAATTATTTACTATGAATCCTACGTCGTAATTAATCCGGGTCCTACAGGGCTTAATGTAAAAGATCTTATTTCCGAAGATCAGTATTTTGAAATTATTAATTCGCTGCCACACGATAACGACGCTTTAGAAGATGACGATCCTAAAAAGTTTATTGCTAAAATAGGCGGCGACGCGGTAAAACGCCTTCTAAAAACTACTGATATAGAATATTTATTTAGAGAATTAAAAGAACAGTTAAAGCATGAAACATCGCAGCAGAAACGAGCCGACGCTCTTAAAAGATTGAGAGTGCTGGAAGCTTTCCGCGCGAATGAAAATAAAGTTGAAAATAAACCGGAATGGATGGTTCAGAGTGTTATTCCTGTTATTCCGCCGGAATTAAGGCCGCTCGTTCCATTGGAAGGCGGAAGATTTGCAACAAGTGATCTGAACGATCTTTACAGACGCGTAATTATCCGTAATAACCGTTTGAAAAGATTGATAGATATTAAAGCTCCGGAAGTAATTTTAAGAAATGAAAAAAGAATGCTTCAGGAAGCGGTTGATGCTTTGTATGATAATTCAAGAAGATCTAGTGCCGTAAGAAGCGACGGAAACAGACCATTAAAATCTTTAAGCGATATGCTTAAAGGAAAACAGGGAAGATTTCGTCAAAACCTACTCGGTAAAAGGGTTGACTATTCAGGCCGTTCCGTAATTGTTGTCGGTCCTGAATTAAAACTTCACCAATGCGGTCTTCCAAAAGATATGGCCGTTGAATTATTTAAACCATTCATCATTAGAAAATTAATACAGCGCGGATATTACAAAACAGTAAAAAGCGCAAGAAAAGCTGTAGATAGAAAAGACGCGGTAATTTGGGAATTACTGGAAAAAATTATTGACGGACACCCAGTTCTTCTAAACCGCGCTCCGACTCTTCACAGACTTGGTATTCAAGCGTTCCAGCCAATTTTGATTGACGGAAAAGCCATTCAGCTTCATCCGATGGTTTGTACCGCATTTAATGCGGATTTTGACGGGGATCAGATGGCGGTTCACGTACCACTTTCTAACGAAGCGCAGTTAGAAGCAGCTCTGTTGATGCTTTCGAGTCATAATATTTTATCTCCGCAAAACGGAAGTCCGATCGTAGTTCCTACGCAGGATATCGTTTTGGGCTGCTATTATCTTACAAAAGTAAGAGCGGGAGCACAAGGAGAGGGAAAAACTTTCGGAAGTTCGGACGAAGTGATTATTGCTTACGATAACAAAGTTGTTGACCTTCACGCAAAAATTAATGTGAAAATTGATGGTAAGTACATCGCTACAACTACGGGAAGAATTATATTTAATAGAATTGTCCCGAATGAGATGGGATTTTTCAACGAACTTCTTGTAAAGAAAATCTTTAGCGGATTTATTTACAAAATGTTTATGAAAATGGGGAACGAAGTTACCGCTAAATTCCTGGATAATTTAAAAGATTTAGGATACAGATACGCTACTGCTGCCGGAATTTCTATCAGCTACAGCGATATGATTATCCCTGATGAAAAAACAGAATTAATTAATAAATCGAATAAAAGAGTCGGCTCTATCTTAAGCGAACACGAACAGGGCTTGATTACAGATACGGAACGCTACAATAAGATCATTGACGTTTGGACACATACAACCAACAACGTTAGTAAATCGTTGATGAATAAAATTAAGACAGATCAGCAGGGATTCAATTCGCTTCACATGATGGTCGATTCCGGTGCTAGAGGTTCTCAGGAACAGGTGCGCCAGTTGGCCGGAATGCGTGGTTTGATGATGAAACCGCAAAAGAGTTTAAGCGGGCAATCGGGCGAAATTATTGAAAACCCGATTGTAGCCAACTTTAAGGAAGGCTTAACCGTACTGGAATATTTCATATCCACACATGGTGCTCGTAAAGGTTTGGCGGATACTGCACTTAAAACCGCGGATGCTGGTTATCTTACAAGACGCCTTTGCGACGTGGCCCAGGATGTGATCATTTCCGAGATAGATTGCGGAACGATTCGAGGTGTTTATATTTCGGCGCTTAAAGACGGCGAAATGGAACGCGAGCCATTGGCTGAAAGAATAATAGGTCGGGTTGCGCAGGAAGATATTTATGATCCGAAGACAGACGAATTATATGTTGAAGCAGGCGAATTGATAAATGAAGAGATAGCGCATAAAATTGACGAAGGCAACATAGATTCGGTTTATATCAGGACAGTTTTGACGTGTGAATCTAAACGAGGCGTTTGCGCTAAATGTTACGGAAGAAACCTTACAACAGGTAAACTGGTAGAAATAGGCGAAGCAGTAGGAATTATAGCAGCTCAGTCGATAGGCGAGCCGGGAACGCAGCTTACGCTTAGAACATTCCACCTTGGCGGAACATCATCGAGAATTGCAAGTCAATCCGAAGTTGTATCCAATATAGAGGGAACCGTAAAATTTGACAGAATAAATATAGTTGAAAAATCCGATGTATTCGGAAATGTAAAAGTTGTTACGGGACGCCGGGGATCGATTGGACTATTTGATGACGATGATAGACAGATAAAGAAATACGATATACCATACGGCGCAGAACTTCTTGTTACAGAAGATCAGAAAATTAAAAAAGGTCAGCCGTTATATAATCACGATCCTTACAACGCTCTTATTCTTACTGATATTCCGGGCAAGGTATATTTCATCGATTGTGTGGATAACATTACAATTAAACAGATTGCAGATGATCAAACTGGTCACGTACAGAAAGTTGTAATTGAAACTAAGGATAAAACACTTACACCAAGCATAGCAGTACGCGACGATGAAGGGAACGAAAAAGTATTCCTTCTACCTACCGGCGCATATCTTTCTGTTGAAGAAGGAGAAACCGTTCAGGCGGGAACAGTCCTTGCAAAAATATCTAAAGCGAATATTAAATCTAGAGATATTACAGGCGGTCTTCCAAGGGTAACAGAGCTTTTTGAAGCAAGAAGTCCTCACGAACCGGCAGTTGTAAGTGAAATTGAAGGAATAGTAAAATTCGGTGCTCGTAAAAAAGGTTCTAGAGAAATTATAGTTGAATCTTTCGACAGCTCGATTCAGAAAGTATATAATGTTGCTTATGGCAAGCATCTTCTCGTTCAGGAGGGGGATGAAATACCGGCTGGTGAAAAGATTACCGACGGTCCGGTTGATCCTCACGATATCCTGAAGATTAAAGGAACCAATGCAGTGCAGGAATATCTTGTAAATGAAATTCAGGATGTTTACAGACTTCAGGGTGTAAAAATAAACGATAAACATATTGAAGTGATAGTAAAACAGATGCTTCAGAAGTTAAAAATCGTTTATTCGGGCGACACAAAGTTCATTGATGAAGATTATGTTGACCGCGTTAAATTTAACGATGAGAACGCTTTAATTGACACCATGTTTTTTATAGAAGATCCGGGTCAATCGAGCTATAAAGCCGGGCATCTAATAACTAGAAGTAAACTTAGAGAAGTTAACGCTGAACTGGAAAGAAAAAGTAAGCAGTTAATTGAAGTTAGGGATTCGGAACCTGCTACGTTTGAGAATGTGCTTCTGGGCATCACGCAGGCGGCTTTATCTACCGAAAGCTTTATTTCGGCTGCATCGTTCCAGGAAACTACTAAGGTATTAACCAACGCTGCTATCGCAGCTAAAGTTGACGAACTGACGGGGCTTAAAGAGAACGTAGTTATGGGGCATTTAATACCCGCAGGTACAGGATTAAAGAAATATAAAAATCTTTTAATTGATCAGAAGGAAGAAGAAGTGGAAGCTGAAGATGTTCAACAAACATCGGACGTTATTGAAAAATAAATTTCAAAAGAGTTACTTGACTTTCAGAAATTTTACTTCTATATTTTGAATCTGTATTTTTTAATGTATGCATAAAATTTGGGAGGATTTACGTGCCCACGATAAATCAATTAGTAAGAAAAGGGCGTAAACAAATAATAACCAAGAGCAAATCAAGAGCTCTTGATTCTTGTCCACAAAAGCGCGGAGTTTGTACAAGGGTTTATACAACAACTCCCAAAAAGCCTAACTCTGCTCTTAGAAAAGTAGCAAGAGTGAGATTGACAAACGGAATAGAAGTTACCGCATATATTCCGGGCGAAGGACATAACTTACAGGAACACTCGATTGTTCTTATAAGAGGCGGAAGGGTAAAAGACCTTCCGGGAGTCCGCTACCACATAATACGTGGAACGCTTGATACAAGCGGCGTTGACGAAAGAAAAAAAGGAAGATCTAAATACGGCGCTAAGAAACCAAAAACTAAGTAAAAGATTATGAGAAAAAGAAGAGCAGAAACCAAATACTTAAAAGCAGATCCGAAATATAATGATGCAACGGTAGCAAAGTTCATCAATTATATTATGTGGGACGGAAAGAAATCGGTAGCAAGAAAGGTTCTTTACGATAGTTTTGAGATAATCGAAAATAAATCGAAAAAACCGGCATTGGAAGTATTCAAAAAAGCGGTAAGCAATGTTCAGCCTATGGTGGAAGTTAGAAGCCGTAGAGTTGGCGGCGCCACTTATCAGGTCCCGATGGAAGTACGGCCGAACAGAAGGATGGCTTTAGCGTTTAGATGGATAAAAAATTACTCAAGAGGCAGAAGCGAAAAATCTATGGCTCTTAAGTTGGCAAACGAACTTATGGCCGCTTCAAACGGCGAAGGTTCATCAGTTAAAAAGAAAGATGATACGCATAGAATGGCGGAAGCTAATAAAGCGTTCGCACATTTCAAATGGTAATGAAAGGATAGAATGGCTAAGAGTTTTGACATATCACGGTTAAGAAATATTGGTATTATGGCGCATATTGATGCGGGTAAAACCACTACGACCGAAAGAATATTATTTTATACCGGTAAAGTTCACCGTCTTGGCGAAGTTCACGACGGCGGCGCTACTATGGATTGGATGGAGCAGGAAAAGGAACGCGGAATTACAATTACAAGCGCAGCAACTACTTGTTACTGGAGAGAACATCAGATAAATATTATCGATACTCCGGGGCACGTTGATTTTACTGTTGAAGTTGAACGCTCATTGAGGGTTCTCGATGGCGCAATCGCTTTATTTTGCGCGGTCGGCGGCGTTGAACCGCAGTCGGAAACAGTATGGCGCCAGGCTGATAAATATAAAGTGCCGAGAATAGCTTTTGTAAATAAGATGGATAGAACAGGCGCCGATTTTTACAACGCTGTTGAAATGATGAGAACTAGATTGGGTGCAAACGCAATCCCAGTTTCTCTTCCAATTGGCGAAGGAGATATGTTTACCGGCGTTATAGATCTTATCAGCATGACAGCAAGAATGTATCACGACGAAACATTCGGCGCTACATTTGAAGATAAAGATATTCCGAAAGATCTGCTTCCTTTGGCTAACAAACATAGAACAATTATGCTGGAAGCAGTATCCGATGTAGATGATACGCTGTTGGAAAAATATCTCGAAGGAAAAGAGATAACTGAAAAAGAGATTACCGATGTCTTACGTACGGCTACGATAAAGTTAAAAATTATTCCGGTGTTCTGCGGATCTTCATTTAAGAACAAAGGCGTTCAGAAATTATTGGATGCAGTGGTGGATTTCCTTCCGTCGCCTTACGATACAGAGGCGCTTGTAGGTCATCACATAAATGAAAAAGACGAAGTTGTTAGAGAAATTAGTCCTAAAGAAAAATTTACGGCTCTTGCTTTCAAAATTATGACTGATCCTTATGTGGGTAAGTTGACCTTTATGAGGGTTTATTCCGGATCAATGGAAGCTGGTTCATATATTTATAATTCGATTTCCGATAAAAAGGAAAGAGTTGGAAGAATTCTTCAGATGCACGCGAACTCAAGGCAAGATCTTGAAAGATCAACAGCCGGAGATATTATTGCGGTTGTAGGTTTGAAGCATACAAAAACCGGCGATACACTGTGTACTGAGACTGACCCGATCATCTTAGAAAAGATGATTTTCCCCGAACCGGTTATCCAGATTGCTATTGAACCTAAAACAAAAGCCGATCAGGATAAATTATCCGATTCGCTTGTGAAGTTATCCGACGAAGATCCAACTTTTAAAGTAAAAGTGGATGAAGAAACAGGTCAGACTTTAATAAGCGGAATGGGCGAACTTCACCTCGAAATTTTAGTTGACAGGATGAAGAGAGAATTTAAAGTTGAAGCTAACGTAGGTAAACCACAGGTTGCTTATAGAGAGACAATCGGAAAGACAGTACAGTCCGAAGGTAAATTTGTTAAGCAGTCTGGCGGTAGAGGAAAATACGGTCACGTTTGGGTGGAATTATCGCCGAACGAGCCGGGCAAAGGATACGAATTTGAAAATGCAATAGTGGGCGGCGCAGTACCGAAAGAATTTATTAATCCCGTTACCAACGGAATACAGGAAGCAATGCGCAACGGTGTTTTAGCGGGTTATCCTGTCGTCGATATAAAAGCGAAATTGTACGACGGATCTTATCACGATGTAGATTCAGATGAAGTTTCTTTTAAAGTTGCAGGTTCGATGGCATTTAGAAACGGCGCCAGAAAAGCGGATCCAAAAATATTGGAACCGGTAATGGCTGTCGAAGTAATTACTCCCGAAGAATATCTCGGCGATGTAATGGGAGATTTGAATTCCAGACGCGGAAGAATTGAAGGATTTAATGCCCGTAAAGATGCGCAGGTTATTAAAGCCCAGGTTCCCTTGGCAGAGATGTTCGGGTACGCTACCGTTTTAAGGTCGATGACACAAGGAAGAGCTTTGAATACGATGCAGTTTTCTCATTACGCGCAAGTACCAAAGAGTATTGCCGATGAATTGTCGGAAAAAACGCTTTCTAAAACAAGTGAACATGCATAATATAAATTTTATAAGAATACATTAATAAGGAGAACTCGATGGCAAAGGAAAAATTTGACAGGAGTAAAGAGCACGTTAACATTGGTACTATCGGTCACGTAGATCATGGTAAAACCACGCTTACAGCAGCAATTACAATGGCTCTTGGCAAAAAAGGTTTAGCTCAGACAAGAACTTTTGATAGTATAGACAATGCACCTGAAGAGAGAGAAAGAGGTATTACAATTGCAACAGCTCACGTAGAATATACTACGGAAAAAAGACATTATGCACACGTTGACTGTCCGGGTCACGCGGATTATGTTAAGAACATGATCACCGGAGCTGCTCAGATGGATGGAGCTATACTTGTTGTTGCAGCAACCGACGGACCTATGCCGCAGACTAGAGAACATATTATTTTGGCGAGACAAGTTGGTGTGCCTAAAATAGTTGTTTATATGAACAAAGTTGATATGGTTGACGATGAAGAATTGTTAGAATTAGTTGAAGTTGAATTAAGAGACTTATTGAATGAAAATGAATTCCCTGGAGACGAAATTCCGATAATAAGAGGATCCGCTCTTCAGGCATTAGAAGCTGCTTCAGATGAATCTGTTGGAGCTGACGATCCAAGATTAAGTTCTATTTGGGAGCTTATGGATACTGTTGATAGTTATATTCCAATTCCTGAAAGAGATAAAGATAAACCGTTCCTAATGCCGGTTGAGGATGTTTTCTCAATTACTGGTCGTGGAACTGTTGCTACAGGAAGAGTTGAAAGAGGCGAAGTTAAATTGAATGAAGAAGTTGAGCTTATCGGTTTAGGTGTTAAACAGAAAACTGTTGTAACCGGTATCGAAATGTTTAGAAAAGAATTAGATTCAGCAATGGCGGGAGATAATGCCGGATTGTTGATGAGAGGTATTGATAAAAAAGTAATTGAAAGAGGAATGGTTCTTGCAAAAACCGGTTCTATTACTCCTCATACAGTTTTTGAAGGAGAAGTTTACATTCTTGCAAAAGATGAAGGTGGACGTCATACACCATTCTTTAATGGTTATAGACCTCAGTTTTATTTCAGAACAACTGACGTAACAGGCGTTGCTACATTACCTGAAGGAACTGAAATGGTTATGCCTGGCGATAATGTAAAACTTCACATTGATCTTATTACTGATATTGCAATGGATGAAGGCTTAAGGTTCGCTATCCGTGAAGGCGGCAGAACTGTTGGCGCCGGAGTTGTTACTAAAATTATAAAGTAAAGTAGATATATTTTAATCGGAAGGGAAAGCCTTGGCTTTCTCTTCTTTTTTTAAGTTACAAGGAGAGTAATAAAGTGCCTGGTCAAAAGATAAGAATTAAATTAAAATCGTACGATCATATACTTATCGATAAGTCAACTGAGAAGATCATCAAGACAGTTAAAAGTACCGGTGCGGTAGTTTCCGGTCCTATTCCGCTGCCAACAAGAAGATCGTTATATACTGTTTTACGCTCTCCGCATGTGGATAAGAAATCTAGAGAGCAATTTGAGATAAGAGCTCATAAAAGAATAATTGATATTCATAATTCCAACAACAAAACCGTCGATTCTTTAAGTAAGTTAGAAATACCGGCGGGTGTGGATATAGAGATTAAGTTATAAGGATTTTAAAATGCCTGGATTGTTAGGAAAAAAAATAGGAATGACAAGCGTTTACAGCGAAGACGGAAACAACGTTCCGGTTACGATCATTCAAGCGGGTCCCTGTAAAGTATTGAATGTTCGGGACAAAGAAAAGAATGGTTATTTTGCGCTGCAGCTTGGTTACGGTAAAAAGAAATCGAAAAGAACTTCCAAACCCGAAGCCGGACTTTTCAAAAAAATAAAAACCGATCCGTCACAGGTTGTTAAAGAATTTAAGAACTTCGGTGAAGACGAATTCAAAGCCGGCGAAGATGTAACGGTTGAGATATTTAAGGTTGGTGATAAAGTAAAAGTATCTGGAAGAAGTATCGGTAAAGGATTTCAGGGCGTTATGCGCCGGCATGGTTTCGGCGGCGTTGGCGGTACAACTCACGGTCAGAGTGATAGATTACGCGCTCCTGGTTCGATAGGACAAAGTTCTTATCCTTCAAGAGTTTTTAAGGGAACAAGAATGGCAGGTAGAACCGGATTCGATAACGTCACAGTTAAAAATCTTAAAGTTATAAAAATAGACCCTGAGAAAAATATTATTATGGTAAAGGGCGCAGTACCCGGTTCCGAAAATTCATTTGTTGAAATTAATAAGTAGTTGGGCTGATAATGAAATTAGATGTTTATAAAATAGATGGAACAAAATCCGGCGAATCAATAGATTTAGCTGATGAAGTATTTGGCGTTGAACCTAACGATCACGTTATTTATTTAGCTGTAAAAGCCTATTTGGCTAACCAGCGTCAGGGAACGCATAAATCGAAAGAAAGAAACGAAGTTAGAGGCGGCGGAAGAAAACCTTGGCGTCAAAAAGGTAGAGGAACCGCAAGAGCAGGTACGACGCGTTCACCTATTTGGATCGGAGGAGGAACAATTTTTGGTCCGAAACCGAGAAATTACAGGCAAAAATTAAATAAGAAGGTTAATAAATTAGCCAGAAGATCGGCTCTTTCTTATAAAGCCAAAGCTGATCAGATAATGGTTGTGGAAGATTTTAATTTTGAAGCTCCGAAGACTAAAGAATTTATTAAAATTCTCGATTCACTTAAAGTTAACGGTAAAAAAACTTTGCTTCTAACTACTGAATCTTCGGAAGTTATATATAGATCGGGAAGAAATATTCCTAAAGTAAATATATTAGATGCAAAAAATGCATCGGCTTATGAAATTTTGAATAGCCAAGTTTTACTCCTGCAAAAAGGGGCTATCGAAAAAATTCAAAGTATTCTTAATTAAGGATAAGGCGCAGTTATGCATTCAGTTTTAATAAGACCACTGGTTACGGAAAAGATGACCGATATAACGGAAAAGAAAGGTAAATACGGCTTTATCGTTAACATTCGGGCAAATAAAATTCAAATTGCTCAAGCAATAAAAGAAAAATTTGATGTTGAAGTGGTAGATGTAAGAACCATTAGACATAAAGGGAAAAAGAAAACCCAACTTACGAAAAAAGGAAGATTTGAAGGCAGAACGCCTAAATTCAAAAAAGCGATAATTACGCTTAAAAAAGATCAAACGATTGATATTTTTGGCGAAGCATAGCAGTTGACTAAGGAAACGGAGCAATCTTAAATGGCTATTAGAAAATTAAATCCAACAACACCCGGCACAAGATTTATGTCGATCTCGGAATTTGACGGGTTGGCTAAAAAAGCGCCGGAAAAATCTCTTACCTCGGCTCTGAAAAAGTCGGGTGGTAGAAATAACCACGGTAGAATTACTTCCCGCCATATTGGAGGCGGACATAAGAGAAAATACAGAATTATAGATTTCAAAAGAAATAAATTCGGTATTCCCGCAAAAGTGTTCTCTTTGGAATATGATCCGAACAGATCGGCAAGAATTGCTTTGCTGCATTATGCCGATGGAGAAAAGAGATATATTTTGGCTCCTAACGGATTAAAAGTTGGTGATTCACTTCAATCGGGGCCCGGCAGTGAAATTAAAGTAGGTAATGCTTTAAAATTGAGAGATATGCCGCTCGGTAGTTTTGTACATAATGTGGAATTAAAACCGGGTAAAGGCGGACAGATAGGACGGTCAGCCGGTTCAGCTCTTCAGCTTATGGCAAAAGAAGGGAAATACGCACAATTAAAATTTCCTTCGGGCGAAGTTAGATTGGTTAATATGGAATGTATGGCAACTTACGGTTCCATTGGAAATTCAGACCATGAGAACATCAGCATCGGAAAAGCAGGAAGAAGCAGATGGCTAGGAAAACGCCCTAAAGTTAGAGGTGTTGCAATGAACCCGGTAGATCACCCGATGGGCGGCGGTGAAGGTAAAGCTTCAGGCGGCGGACATCCGGTTTCTCCTTGGGGACAGAAAGCCAAAGGATTGAAAACACGTAAGAAAAAGAATCCATCAAATAAATATATTGTTAAAAGAAGAAAATAATTAGAGAAACGATATGCCGAGATCAGTAAAAAAAGGTCCATACATTGATATTAAGCTGCAAGCCAAAATTCAGAAACTTAATGATACTAATCAGAAAAAGATCATTAAAACCTGGTCGAGGTCCAGCACAATATCGCCGGATTTTGTAGGACACACAATTGCAGTGCATAATGGCAACAAAATGATTCCAGTTTATATTTCGGAAAATATGGTTGGGCACAAGTTAGGTGAATTTGCTCCTACCAGAATTTTTAGAGGTCATCCGGGAACAAAAGCTGAAAAAGCGTCAAGAGTAAAGTAAAGATTAGCTAAGGGTTTAATAATGGAAGCGAAAGCGACACATAAACATATTTCTTCATCACCGCGAAAAATGAGATTAGTAATTGATCTGATCAGAGGTAAATCTGTGGACTATGCTTTGGAGGTTTTACATTTTAATCCAAAACACGCTTCCAAAGATGCTGAAAAAGTTTTAAGATCTGCTGTTTCGAATTTATATAACAAAGATGAAGATAACAGACATGATCCATCGGAGCTTGTTGTAAAGGAGGCTTTTGTTAATCAAGGCCCAACTGCAAAAAGAATTATGCCCGCTCCAATGGGTAGAGCTTACAGGGTTCGAAAAAGATCGAATCATTTAACAATAGTTGTAGCTACAAAGAGTTAAAATTTAGGAGGATTTTTGGGTCAGAAGACTAATCCAATAGGACTGAGAGTCGGAGTTATACGAGGCTGGGATTCCAACTGGTACGAAAGTAAGAGTTACGCCGGCAAATTGAATGAAGATAGAAATATCAGGCGGTATATTAGAACAAGGCTTAGTAAAGCCGGTATCTCAAGAATTATTATCGACAGAACTTCGAAGAATATAATTCTAACGCTTCATACATCGCGTCCGGGTGTAGTAATCGGTAAAAGCGGTAAAGAAATTGCTCAGTTGGAAGAAGAATTGAAGAAGTTAACTCAAAAAGAAGTGAAGGTTCAAATATCTGAAATTAAAAGACCTGAACTTGATGCAAAATTGGTTGCAGATAATATCGCAAAACAGCTTCAGGGAAGAATATCTTTCAGAAGAGCGATGAAATCGGCTATCACTTCATCGATACGAATGGGAGCCGAAGGTGTTAAGGTTATGCTTTCAGGACGTTTAGGCGGCGCCGAAATGGCCAGAACCGAACAGTATAAAGAAGGTAGAGTTCCGCTTCATACAATAAGAGCTGACATTGATTATGCAACGGCTACATCGCAAACTATTTACGGATCTATCGGAGTGAAAGTTTGGATATTCCGCGGCGAAATTTTAGGAAAAAGAATATCTGAGTAGGGAGTAATACATTATGTTAATGCCTAAAAGAGTAAAATTTAGAAAGTCCCAAAGAGGCAGACGAAAAGGGAAAGCGCAGAGAGGAAGCACGGTAGCTTTCGGAGATTTTGGTCTTAAAGCCCTTGAGCCGGCTTGGATTACAAGCCGTCAAATTGAAGCCTGCAGGGTTGCAATTACAAGGAAGATGAAAAGAGACGGTAAAGTTTGGATAAGAATATTTCCAGACAAACCGGTTTCGAAAAAACCGCTTGAAACAAGAATGGGTAAAGGTAAAGGCGCTCCCGAATTTTGGGTTGCTGTTATTAAACCTGGTAGAATTATGTTCGAAGTAACTGGAGTTTCAAAAGAATTAGCATTCGAAGCTCTTAAACTTGCATCTAATAAATTACCTATTAAAACTAAAGCAGTTATTAGGCCAGATTACGAATAAACATTTAGGTTTGTAAATGAAAACACAAGAAATACGTGAAATGAGCAGCGACGAAATTGAAAAGAGAATAGTTGAAGAAGAGAAAAATTTAGTCGATTTAAGATTTCAGCATGAGTTGAAAAACTTAACAAATACTGCTAAAATAAAAGAAGTTCGCAGAGATATAGCCAGGATGAAAACAATCCTTACACAAAGAGAACTTAAAGCAGAAACAGAAAAAGTAGAAAAATAAGTTTTAGGAGTAATGTAAATTTATGGAAAACAGAGGATTAAGAAAAACCAGAGTCGGCGTGGTGGTAAGCAACAAAATGGATAGAAGCATTTTAGTTGCTATACAGAGGAAAGTTGCTCATCCTATTTATAAAAAGTATTTCAAAAAAACTACAAAGCTGATGGCTCACGATGCTAACAATGAATGCACTATGGGCGATAAAGTAAAAATTATGGAAACACGCCCAATGAGCAAAAGAAAAACCTGGCGGTTAGTTGAAATTGTAGAAAAAGCTAAGTAATCGATTAGGAGCAGTTGAAAAATGGTACAAGAAGAGACAAATTTAGTTGTAGCAGATAATTCCGGCGCTAAAAAGATTAGATGCATAAGAGTTTTGGGCGGAAGTAACAGAAGGTACGCAAGCGTTGGAGATCTGGTTGTAGTATCGGTAAAATCTGCTATTCCCGGAGGCGGCATTAAAAAAGGCGAAGTCTCCAGAGCGGTAATCGTAAGAACTAAGAAGGAAGTCCGTAGAAAAGACGGCTCCTATATTCGTTTTGATGAAAACGCCGCAGTATTATTAAATCCGCAGAATGAACCGCGCGGAACACGTATTTTCGGTCCCGTTGCAAGAGAACTTAGGGACAGAAAGTTCATGAAAATTATTTCTTTAGCGCCAGAAGTATTATAAAATTTAGGTATACGCGATATGAAAATTCGTAAAGAAGATAAAGTAATGGTTATTTCCGGTAACTTTGCAGGTAAAACCGGGAAAGTCTTAAAAGTTTTTCCCCAGAAAAACAGAATAATTATTGAAGGGGTTAACCTTAGAAAAAGACATACAAAACCGAATCAGCAAAATCCGCAAGGCGGAATTATTGAACAGGAAGCGCCGATTGACGTTTCGAATGTTATGATAATAGATCCAAAAACCAACGAACCGACAAGAATCGGATCGAAAGTTATTATGGACGATAAAACCGGGAAGAAACGCTCCGTTAGAGTTAGCAAGAAAAGCGGCGAAATGTTGTAAAAATTTAATTAAGGATTGAACTGAAAAATGGCTGACAAGAAACAAAAACAAGAAAAAGCTAAAGCGGCAAAACCTCAGAAAGAGACAGCCGTTGAAGAGAAAGTAGTTCCAAGGCTTTTTGATAAATACAAAGATGATATTATTCCGAAACTGAAGAAACAATTTTCATATTCTAATGTAATGGAAGTTCCTCGTTTAGAGAAAATTGTTGTTAATATGGGAGTAGGAGAAGCAGTTCAGGATCCTAAAATTCTGGACGAAGCTGTAAAAGACCTTGAAACTATTACCGGTCAGAAGCCAAGTGTTAGAATATCCAAAAAGTCTATCTCTAACTTTAAACTTAGAGAAGGAATGAAAATTGGTGCTAAAACTACTCTTCGACGCGAAAGAATGTATGAGTTTTTAGATAGATTTATAAGTATAACTTTACCTCGCGTAAGAGACTTTAGAGGAATACCTGATAAATCTTTTGACGGCAGAGGAAATTATACTTTGGGAGTTCAGGAACAGACAATATTTCCTGAGATCGATGTTGATAAAGTGAATAGGGTTTTCGGGATGGATATAACTTTTGTTACTACAGCTAAATCGGACGCGGAAGCATACGAACTTCTTCTTGCGTTCGGAGTTCCATTCAGAAAAAAAGAATTACAACAACAATAATTTAGGATTTATCATGGCAAGAAAAAGTTTATTAGCCAGAGAAGAAAAAAGAAGAAAATTAGTTGCGAAATACGCCGACTTACGAAAAGAATTGAAAGAAAAAGGTGATTACGAAGGACTTCAACTGTTACCTAAAAATTCTTCTCCTGTTCGTCTTAACAATAGATGCCAGTTTACCGGACGGGTAAGAGGTTATTACAGAAAATTTGGCGTTAGTAGATTAGTTTTAAGGGAAATGGCTCTGAAAGGCGAAATTCCCGGACTCAAAAAAGCAAGTTGGTAATTTTTATTTTAGGAGAATTATAAATGGCAGTTACAGATCCGATTGCTGATTTCTTATCAAGAATTAGAAATGCGTTAAAAGCAAAGAAAAAATATGTGGAAATTCCTTCTTCCAACATGAAGAACAGAATGGCTGAAATATTGAAAGAAGCGAATTATATTAAGGATTTTAATATAGTTGAAGATGATAAACAGAATGTTCTCAGAGTTCATCTTAAATATACACAGGATTCACCAGCAATTTCCGGGCTTAAAAGAATAAGTTCTCCCGGGTTGAAAAGCTATGTTTCAAAAGATGAGCTACCGAGAGTTTTAAACGGATTAGGTACGGCAATCATTTCTACTTCGAAAGGATTAATGACTGAAAAACAAGCGCGCAAAGAAGGTATCGGCGGCGAAGTAGTCTGCCATATTTGGTAATTTTAAAGATGGAGTATTCAAGTGTCACGTGTAGGTAGAAAACCAATAAATATTAAAGACGTAACTATTACCCAAACGGATAGCTCGGTTAAAGTTAAAGGGAAATTGGGTGAGCTGGAACGAAATATTCATCCTAATATTAAAGTTAAAGTAGAAGGCGAAGAGCTTCTGGTTGAAAGACCGAATGATTTAAAAGATAATAGATCTTTGCACGGTTTGACAAGAGCCTTAATTCAGAATATGGTATCGGGAGTTTCTGACGGATACACTAAGACCTTAGATATAGTAGGCGTGGGTTTCAGAGCCGAACTAAAAGGGAAGAATGTTCTGTTCAATCTTGGTTATTCGCACCCAATTTATTTTGCTCCGCCGGAAGGTATTACTCTGGAAGTTCCGACTCAGACACAGGTAAAGATAAGCGGAATTGATAAAGAACTTGTTGGTTTAGTTGCGGCTAAGATTAGATCATTCAGAAAACCGGAGCCTTACAAAGGTAAAGGCATTAAATATTCGGACGAAGTAATAACAAGAAAAGCAGGAAAGACTGCCGGTAAATAATCCTTTGGGAGTTAATTTAAGATGATATCAAATAGAGAACAGAGAATAAGAAAAAAATTTAAGATCAGAAAAAAGATCTCCGGCGTTGCTGAAAGACCAAGAATGTCTGTTTACAGAAGTAACAGCCAGATTTATGTTCAGCTTATTGACGACGTAAGTAATTCTACCTTATTAGCGGCTTCATCATTATCAAAAGAAATTGCCGATGATGTAAAAAAAGCCGAAGGTAAAATTGCAAAGAGCAAATTTGTAGGAAAACTGATCGCGGAAAAAGCCTTGGAAAAAGGAATTAAAGAAGTGGTTTTTGATAGAAGCGGATACAGATACCATGGTAGAATTCAAGGTGTTGCCGAAGGCGCACGAGAAGGCGGATTAAAATTTTAGTTTTAAGTTGCCGGGTCGTCTAATGGTAGGACTACGCCCTTTGGAGGCGTCTGTAGAGGTTCGAATCCTCTCCCGGCAGCAACAGAATGTGAAATACTTTTTGAAATAACGGAGTAAAAATTGAGGCATAAAAAAGTTTCAGGACTTGATAATCTAAAGGAAAAAGTCGTCCATATTAACCGCGTTGCTAAGGTTGTTAAAGGCGGTAGAAGATTCAGTTTTAATGCTATTGTGGTAGTTGGCGACGGTGATGGTAATGTAGGCGTTGGTTTAGGAAAAGCAAACGAAGTTACTGATGCTATCTCTAAAGGCGTTGATGACGCGAAGAAGAATGTATATAAGATCCCTATCGTAAAAGGAACTATTCCGCATACAATTTTGGGTAAATACGGCGCGGGCAAAGTATTGCTTAAACCGGCTTCTCCGGGAACGGGCCTTATTGCCGGCGGCGGAGTTAGAGCGGTTCTCGAATCTGCAGGAATTCAGGATATTTTAACTAAATCCCTCGGTTCAAGTAATCCTCATAACCAGGTAAAAGCTACTCTGCAGGGATTAATGAATTTAATAGACGCTGGTATAATGGCGCAAAAACGTCAAATTTCTGTTACAGATGTATTTAATACGTAGGTAGATAAATGTCAAAAAAAATTAAAATAACGCAAACAAAAAGTATAATAGATCGGCCTAAAGATCAAAAAAGAACTATCGAAGCGCTCGGTTTAGGTCGTCCTAATCATACAAAAGTTCACAACGATACTCCTCAGATTAGAGGAATGATAAACAAAGTATCGCATTTAGTAAAATTTGAAGAAATCGAAGAATAATCTTCCGGAGTTTGAAATGGATGTTTTAAGCAATTTGAAATACGCCGACGGAGCTGTCAAAAAAAGAAAAAGAGTTGGCAGAGGCGAAGGTTCCGGGCATGGCGGACAGGCTACAAGAGGTATGAATGGTCAGAAATCTCGTTCCGGCAGTAAAACAAGAGCCTGGTTTGAAGGCGGGCAAATGCCGTTACAGCGCAGAGTACCGAAACGCGGTTTTACAAACATTAACAGAGTTGAATATCAGGCTGTAAATATTGCAAGGCTTCAGGGTCTTGTTGACGATAAAAAAGTTGAAGATGGAATAATAAACGCAAGCGTTCTTTACAAGAGTGGTATTATCTCCAAAGCTGCTGCCCCATTCAAAGTTTTGGGCGGCGGAGAACTTACTGCAAAATTAGAAGTTGAAGCCAATGCATTCAGTGCTGCGGCTAAGGAAAAAATAGAATCTGCTGGTGGAACTATAAAAGAGACTAAGTTTTAATGAGTAAATTACAAGATACTTTCCGGAACATATTCAAAATTCACGAGTTAAGACAAAGAATCATTTATACTCTTTCCTTACTCGTTATTGTAAGGGTTGGCGCGCATATCACTCTACCGGGTGTAGATGCTGCCGTTGTTTCACAGGCGATGGAAGGTTCGACCGCGAATAATTTATTCGGGTTGTACGATCTGTTCGTCGGCGGCGCGTTTAGTAACGCGGCAATTTTTGCTTTGGGTATTATGCCCTACATTTCCGCTTCAATTATCATTCAGTTGATGGGAGCGGTTGTTCCTTATTTTCAAAAACTTCAGCAAGAAGGGGAAGAGGGACGAAAAAAAATTACTCAGCTCACACGCTATGGAACAGTTCTCATTTCGGCTTTCCAGGCTTGGGGCGTTACCGTTACTTTAACAAGTATGTCTTCTCCCAGCGGGCTTCCGATTGTTCCGCCGGAGGTTAGTGGAATAGGGTTTACCTTTAGCGCTGTTTTATTTCTTGTTGCTGGTACGGTTTTCATGATGTGGATGGGTGAGCAGATTACGGAAAAAGGAATCGGCAACGGAATTTCGCTCATAATTTTTATAGGAATTATAAACAGATTCCCATTCGCTCTTTTAGATGAATACAGACTTGTAGCCGCAGGTACTAGAAACATTGTGGTAGAAGTCGTTATTTTGATCTTTATGGTTTTCATAATTGCGGGAGTAGTTTTAGTTACTCAGGGAACAAGAAGAATACCCGTGCAGTATGCTAAACGAGTTGTCGGTAGAAAAGTTTACGGCGGCGTTACACAATATATTCCGCTTCGCGTAAATACAGCGGGCGTTATGCCAATTATCTTTGCGCAGGCTATTATGTTTATACCAAATACTGTTTTGGCTTTTTTCCCGAACAGTGAAGCAATGCAGTCTTTAGCCGGATATTTTCAGTTTACGTCTTTTACGTATTCATTTATTTACGCACTGATGATTATCTTCTTTACATATTTTTATACGGCTATTGCATTCAACCCGAAAGATGTTGCCGATAATATGAAAAAGCAGGGCGGTTTTATTCCGGGAATAAGACCGGGAAAACAAACTGCTGAGTTTATTGATAATATTTTAACTAAGATTACTTTACCGGGATCTATATTCCTGGCGATCGTAGCAATACTTCCTGCATTCGTTACAAGGATGGGCGTTTCAATTTCGTTCGCATCATTCTTCGGCGGGACAAGTTTGTTGATTATTGTGGGAGTTGCTCTCGATACTTTGCAGCAAATAGAATCTCATCTTTTGATGAGACATTACGATGGATTTATGAAATCGGGTAAAATGCGCAGTAGACGTGCATAACGGTATATTGTTTTGATTCTTATTAAATCTAAAAAAGAAATTGATCTGATCAGAGAAAGTTGTCAGATAGTTGCGGAAACATTGAAGCTCCTTAAAAGTAATGTTAAACCGGGAATAACAACCGGGGAACTGGATAAGATAGCCGAAGATTATATTAGGAGTAATAACGCTATTCCTGCTTTTAAAGGATATTCTCAAGCCGGATCAATTAATTTTCCCGGCTCAATTTGTTCATCGGTTGACGACGAAGTAGTTCACGGAATTCCGGGAAACAGAATATTGATGGAAGGTGAAATAATTTCGGTGGATATAGGAGTTCTTAAAAATAATTATTTTGGAGATGCGGCGATTACGATTGCAGTAGGCGAAATTTCCGAAGAGAAAAAAAGATTGATGAAAGTTACGGAAGAGTCACTTTATTTGGGAATTGAAGAAGCTAAACCTGGAAAGAGACTTCACGATATCTCCGCCGCTATTCAGAATCATGTGGAAAGCGCCGGATATTCGATCGTAAAAGATCTTTGCGGTCACGGAGTTGGTCGTTATCTGCACGAAGAACCGCAGATTCCCAATTACGGAAAAAAAGGAACCGGACCGGTTCTTAAAGAAGGTATGACTCTCGCAATAGAACCGATGGTGAACCAAGGAAATTACAGAGTAAAGGTTGCGGAGGATGGATGGACTGTTCAAACAGCGGATAATTCAGCTTCTGCGCATTTTGAACACAGCATTGCAATTATAAATGGTAAAACGGAAATATTAACAAAGTAGGTTTATGGCAAAACAAGGACCAATAAAAGTTGACGGAATAGTAACAGAAACTTTACCGAATGCAAATTTCAGGGTAAAGTTAGATAATCAACACGAAATATTAGCTCATATTTCTGGTAAAATGCGTATGCATTTCATCAAAATATTAGTTGGCGATAAAGTTGCAGTTGAACTATCGCCTTATGATTTGAATAAAGGTAGAATCACTTATAGATATAAATAGGTACTAAAATGAAAGTAAGAGCTTCTGTAAAAAAGATTTGCGAAAATTGTAAAGTTATAAAAAGAAAAGGCGTTGTAAGAGTAATTTGCAAAAATCCAAAACACAAACAACGTCAGGGATAAAAGAAATTAGGAGGTTTTAATTGGCTCGTTTAGCAGGAATCGATTTACCAAAACAGAAAAAATCTTTTGTAGGATTAACGTATATTTACGGCATTGGAGAGACAACCTCGTGGAAAATTCTGGAAAAAGCGAAAGTTGATCCGCATAAAAAAATAGGCGATTTAACCGAAGACGAAGTTGCAAAAATTCGCGCGGTTATGACTTCCGATTATAAAGTTGAAGGAGCTCTTCGCAGCGAAGTTCAGCAAAATATAAAAAGATTAATGGATATTGGAACTTATCGCGGATTAAGGCATAGAAGAGGTTTGACTGTTAGAGGACAAAGAACCAGAACTAACGCGAGAACAAGAAAAGGTAAACGAAGAACAGTTGCCGGCAAAAAGAAACCGGCTATGAAGAAGTAAAAAAAGGAGATTGAGTTTTGGCTAAAGCTACAAAGAAAACTAAAAAGAAAGTTCATGTTGACGCCGTTGGAGTTGCGCATGTAAAAGCCTCCTTCAATAATGTTATTGTAACTATAACCGACGTTTACGGCAACACGATCTCCTGGTCGTCTGCCGGAAAAAACAATTTTAAAGGATCGCGCAAAAACACTCCCTTCGCTGCTCAAACTACGGCCGAAGCGGCTGCAAAAGAAGCCTACGATTTGGGATTAAGAAGGCTGGATGTTTTTGTTAAAGGTCCCGGCGCCGGAAGAGAAGCTGCAATTAGAGCGTTGAATACCGCCGGATTACAAATTATGTCCATCCGCGATATTACACCGATTCCTCATAACGGGTGCAGGCCGCCAAAAAGAAGAAGAGTATAATTAGGAGAATTAGATGGCTCGATATATAGGTTCAAGTTGTAAACTTTGCAGAAGAGAAAGACAAAAATTATTTCTTAAAGGCTCAAAATGCCATTCTGAAAAATGCCCCGTTGAAAAAAGAAATTATCCTCCGGGAGAACATGGCTTAAACAGAAGGATGAAATATTCTGAATATGGCGTTCAGCTAAGAGAAAAACAGAAAGTTAAAAGAATTTACGGTGTTTTAGAAACACAGTTCGAAAATTACTTTGAAAAAGCTAACAGGCAAAAAGGCGTTACAGGCGAAAACCTTATTAAGATGATTGAGAGACGACTTGATAATACAGTGTTTAGATTAGGTTTTGCCCCTTCAAGAAAAGCAGCCAGGCAGTTGATAAAGCACAGGCATTTTCTGGTAAATAACAGAATAGTCGATATTCCGTCATTCCTGTTATCGCCCGGCGATGTAGTTACAGTGAAGGAAAAAAGTAAAAAATTAGATGTTATTCATAATTCACTAAGAAAAACTAAAGATAACTTATATAATTGGTTATCTGTGGATAAAGCAGCCCTCAGCGGAACATTCAATCAGCTTCCCGAAAGAGAAGAAGTACCGTTAACGGCAAATGAACAGCTTATTGTTGAGCTTTATTCCAAGTAATTCTTAATTAAAATATTGTGAGGATTTAAATGAGTTATCCTTTTATAAAGATGCCCGAAAGCATTGTTTTAGATGATCAGAGTGCAAACGATACTTATGGTAAATTTATTGTACAGCCGTTAGAAAGAGGCTTTGGAACTACACTCGGCAATTCGCTGAGAAGAGTTTTATTGTCTTCTCTTACGGGAGCCGCTATTACCGCAGTTAAAATTGACGGTGTGCTTCACGAATTCAGTACAATTCCGGGCGTTACAGAAGATGTAACAGAAATAATTCTTAATCTTAAAAATGTTCGATTAAAAATTAACAATAAAAAAGCGAATAAATTTGAAGTGAACCTTGAGGGACCTCGTGAGTTCACAGCTAAGGATCTTCAGCAAGCTTCACCGGATATCGAAATTCTAAACCCGGATCAGCATATTGCTACGCTTAACGAAGGAACTAAATTTACGATGGAAGTTCGTTTCGGTGTTGGTAAAGGCTATGTTCCTTCCAACGAGCAGAACATTGCCGATCAGACAATCGGACTGGTTCCTATCGATTCTATTTTTACGCCGTTAACAAATGTACGTTACGATGTAGAAAATGTTAGAATAGGCGAAAGAAACGATTACGAACAGTTAACGCTCGAAATTAAAACAGACGGTTCAGTAACTCCAGAAGAAGCGCTTTCTAACGCGAGTAAAATTTTAAAAGATCACGTAAATCTTTTCATCAATTTTGAAACCGAACCGGAAGAAGAAAAAGTAGAAAGCGAAAAAGACGCCGAAGACGAGCGTATCAAAAAAATTCTACTCACAAGCGTGGACGATTTGGAATTGAGTGTTAGATCGCATAATTGCCTTAAAGCCGCAAACATCAAATCGCTTGGAGATCTTGTAAGACGCGATGAATCCGAAATGCTTAAGTTTAGGAATTTCGGAAGAAAATCCCTTGCAGAATTAGTAGATATAGTAGAAAATGCCGGATTAGAATTCGGTATGGATGTTGACAAATATATAAAAGATAAATCCGATAACCAATAATTCCTGAAGAAGGCAGTTATGAGACACAGTGTAAAAGGACGAAAATTAAATAGAACTAAAAGTCACAGGCAAGCCACTATGCGCGCCCTTGCTTCCGCTCTTTTGAAGCATAAAAAGATCAGAACTACTTTGGCTAAAGCTAAAGAAACAAGAATGTTTGTTGAACCGATGATCACAAAAGCTAAAGTTGATTCGGTTGCCAATAGAAGACATATTGCCAGAGATATTAACGACCGCGCCATTGTGCAGGAATTGTTCAATGAAATAGTTCCTAAAGTCGGCGATAGACCCGGCGGTTATACCCGCGTTGTAAAATTAGGACAGAGATTGGGTGATGCAGCTGAAATGGCAATAATTGAATTGGTTGATTACAGCGAAGTTGCCGATAAGAAAGCCGCGCAAAAAGAAAGAGAAAAAAGAAGAGTCTCCGGTTGAAACATTCGCTCCGAAAGAAGAAGTAAAGGAAGATGAAGTTCAGGACGCTGAAGTAGTTGAAGAGACTGAAACTAATGAAGAAGTAAAAGCGGAAGATGAAAACGAAGAACCGAAAACTGTTCCCGAGCAGGGAGAACTAAGCGAAGAGGATGCTTCTGGCGCCGATTCTACCGAAGGAGGCGAAGAGCCGAAATCTGTTCCCGAACAAGGCGAATTAAGCAAGGACAAAGAGGAAGATTCCTCCAAAGATAATAAAGAAGAAAAATAGTTTTCTTAAATTTTAATTGAAAAGAGTAATCGTAAAATTCGGTTACTCTTTTTTTTTGCCGTTTAGTAAATGTACTCGCGAACAGATATTTCTTATATTATATTTTACTCAACGTAAGTTGTCCCAAAAAATGTTATTCAGGGAATGAAGCGAGGAGAATCTTTGAATCAAGCTATCTAAAAATTTAGGCAGCCTCCAAATCAATAAAATCAAATCCGTAAAATGAAAAACGCGCAATTTATAACATCGGTGTTTCACCTTAAAGATCTTCCCAAAGAAAAATTTCATGAAATTGTCTTATGCGGAAGATCAAACGTCGGTAAATCTTCGTTCATCAATTCAATTTTTAACAGAAAAAATCTGGCGAAGACGAGCTCTTCTCCAGGAAAAACAAGATCGCTGAATTATTATTTGGTTGATGGAAAAATGTTTCTCGTTGATCTGCCCGGTTTCGGATATGCGAGCGTAAGTAAATCCGAAAAAGATAAATGGCAGAAACTGGTAGACGATTATTTCCGCAGCGGCAGAAACATATCTCTCGCCCTTCATTTTATAGACAGCCGTCATCCGCCTACAGAATTAGATTTAATTTTGAATAAATATCTCATCGCAAATGAAATTCCGTTTCTAATAATTTTAAGTAAGATAGATAAATTAAAACAAGCTGAAATAGCAAAAGCGAAAAAAGATGTTAAAGTTCTGTTCCGCGAAGATTCTGAAGCCGAAGTTGTGATGTTCTCGTCAAAAAGCGGAAGAGGTAAAGCCGAAGTTATTAAGATATTGAACCGCCTTTCTTAAAAGCATTACTTTATTACTTACTGATTACTAATTCTGATATTCCCAATCTTATTTTTTTTTATTATATTGCTGAAATAAATAAAAACCAGACTCTGAATGGGAATAACTTCCAGAAATAAAAAACGGTTAGTAATCTTTCTAATCGTTCCGATTCTTCTCTCAATATTCTTTTTTGTTGACGACACCATATTAAAATCTATCGCGTTTGTGGTTACACTCGTATATGTGGGTTTCATTATTTTCCTGCGCGATTCGGTTTCGGACGTTATTCCGTTTGGCGATAAATCTCCGCATGAAGACGAAACAAATGAAGATAACTCGACCGGCTCATCGAATCGGGAATATTCCCCTTATGATACCGACGACGGCGAAGAATTTAAAATCGTTTCGCAGAATAAAAATCTAGATGTAATAACCGCCGAGACTTATGCGCCGGATGCGCAGAGAAACCGGAAAAGTTATTTTAAACCGCCGGATCTTAAAGAAAATTTCGACAAGATTGCTACCGAGGAACTCCCCGCAAACATTAATCAGAACGAGCAGTTCGGGTTTGTGCTTGAAAGATTGCTGAATGTAATTAAAGACGCTTTTATGGCGCACACGGCTGTATTTTTCTGGTACAACAAAAAGAAAAACAGATTAACCCTTGAACGGTTCGTCTCCGGGTCATCGGAGATTACAAAACAAAAGTTTGATGTTGAAGATGATATTCTAAGTAAAATTGTATTGAACGAAGAGCCCGAATTGTTGACCCAAATTTCTCCGAACGCCGAACAGGATGTGATCCGGTATTATAATTTTCCGGCGGGAATTAAAAGTTTTGTCGGTGCGCCGCTCTTCTATAAAAAACAGCTTTACGGAATTCTTGCGCTCGATTCGAAAGATGCCGACGCTTTTGGTATAGAAACAATTTATTCACTCGGAAGATCGGTACGTATTATTTCTGTAATAATTGCACTGTTCGAAGAGAAACATACTGAATCGATAGCAGAACAGAGGCTCGACGCTCTGCTCGGAGTTCTTGCCGCGGATAAACGCTTTGCATCCGAAAAAGAACTTTACAACACGCTCGAAACCGCCGTCCGGGCTTTACTTCAATGGGATGCTTTTACTTTTGTCTATTATTTTCCGGAAGAACAAAAATTTAAGACAACAAAAATTGTAAATAACACTTCTCTAAAATATGTAGGCGAACATCTCGAAATTGAAATAACCGGTACGCTCGTCGGTAAGGCAATTCTAAGCGGAATGCCCGTAAAAATTGACGATACTTCGGCTTCGGAATTTGTCCGCTTCTCAAAATCGGAAGACGTAACTTTCGACGGTTCGTTTCTCGCTATTCCATTGATTTACGACGACCAGAGTTACGGCGTTCTATGCTTCGAAAGTCTGAAGAAAAATATGTACACCAACAACGATGTCCGTTTTATGAAAAGCGCGACGAAGATGTTCTCATTCATACTCTATTCATTTTCAAATCAGAATTTATTTAAAAGTCTTCTTGCCGTTGATATTGAAACCAAGTGCCCTTAACTTCGATGCGTTCAAAGAAAGGCTCAGCGTTGAACTTGCCAAGACGAAAGAGCTGGAAGTTCCTGGCGCCGTTGCGCTTATCAAGATCGACGATTTCCTGGAACAGGAATCTTTGTTTGAAGGCGATCCTTTTCCCAAAGTGCTTAAGTCGGTTGTACATCTTATAAAAAGCGAGCTTACACCTCTTACTTTATTTGGGAGATTGGACGAGCGGGTTTTCGCAATTCATTTTTTTAACTCTTCTTCCAAGGATGTTTTTTTGTGGGCGGAAAAACTTCGTATAAAAATTGCGCGCAAACCAATTGCGGTAATTTCTAAACAGACAACATTCACCGTTTCGATCGGTGTCGCTTCGACAAATAAAAAGTCGAGTGTGGACGAGGCGTTGCACAACGCTGAGCTGGCGTTAAATAAAGCGCTGGAGAAGGGTGGAAATTCGGTTAAAAGCATCAGTTAAATTTTATGAATAATTTTATAATTATCGTTTTGGACGGAGTCGGAATAGGGGAACTTCCGGATGCCGGTAATTTTAAAGATGAAGGAAGCGCTACGCTTCAGAATATGGCGGATCATTTAAACGGAATTAATCTACCCAATTTGGAAAAAGCGGGGCTCGGAAATATAGCCGGAATAAAAGGGGTAAATCGCGTAGAAAATCCTGATGCAAGTTTTGGTAAAATGACGGAGGTTTCCGGCGCAAAAGATTCCACTACCGGACATTGGGAACTCGGCGGAGTAAAAGTTGATTTAGAATTTCCCTACTATCCCGAAGGATTTCCGGAAGAAGTGATTGAGGAATTTAAGCGCAGGACGGGGGTTGGAGGCGTGCTGGGGAATAAGGCTGCCTCCGGCACTGAAATTATAAAAGAGCTCGGCAGAGAGCATCTTAGAACCGGATTCCCTATTGTCTACACGTCGGCTGATTCAGTGTTTCAGATTGCGGCAAGCGAAGCGATTATTCCGCTTAAAGAGCTATACAGAATTTGTAAAATAGCGCGCGAAGAAGTGTTCACAGGTAAACATTCCGTCGGCAGAGTTATAGCGCGTCCTTTTGTAGAAAAAGACGGCGAGTTCGTAAGAACAACCAACAGAAAAGATTTTTCTATCGACCCTATTGAAGATACAATTTTGGATGTTCTTTCCGAAACGGGAGTTCAAACGATCGCTATCGGGAAAGTGAACGATCTTTTTAATTACAAAGGGATAAAAGTTTCTCTTCCCACAAAATCCAATGATGAAGGGATTAAGAAAATTATTGAAAGCTGTAAGAATAATGAAAAAAGTTTTATATTTGCAAATCTGGTTGATTTTGATGTATACTACGGACACAGAAACGATCCCGAAGGTTTTTATAAGGAATTGAAAAATTTTGATGATAAACTTTCGGAAATTTTATCGGGATTAGATGAAACCGACGCATTAATAATAACTGCCGACCACGGCAACGATCCGACGACGCCAAGCACAGACCACAGCAGAGAATATGTTCCCGTATTATTTTTCAGGAAAAATAAATCCGGAAGAGATTTAGGCATAAGAAAAACATTTTCGGATGTGGCTCAAACCGCAGCTCATTTTTTTAAGGTGAATAATAATCTGGAAGGTGAAAGCTTTCTTTCGGATTAAAAAATTAAAATTTCGATGAACAAAAAACAAACAGAAATATTTTCCACAGAAATTAATTCCCAAAGCGGAATAGATTCTCTTCGTAAAAAATTAGATGAACTAAAAGCCGGCGGATTAAATAATTTTACGGTAAAAATATTTTCAGATTCTCCCCATACATTTGAAGATTTAGGAATTGATAAAGATCTTTTCGATCAGATAAAAGAAAAGCAGGCTCTTCCCGAGGATGTTGTGTTGGACTTTCTGAAAAGTAAAGGTTCTTTACCGGATAATAATTATATTGCGCGTATAAAATGGTAGGAAATCAATATCTAATTGAAACAGACGTTTTGCTGGAACATCTTCATCATGAAGAAAAGACAAATTCTTTTCTGGAAGACGCTATGATTTCCGGAGATTGTTTCACAACTGTTTTGAACGCTTCGGAAATTTATTTCGCCGTTCAGAACTCTGAAGAGAAAAACGCTGTTGACGTATTAATGAAGTCGCTGAAAATATTGGGCATTCACGCGCGTTACTCTTTATCGGTAAATGATTTCAGCGAGAAAGTAGAAGGCGTTAGAGATTCTTTAATTTGTGTGATGGCGAAGATAAACAAGCTTCCGGTTTTGACGCTGAACAAAACGAAATACGAAAAAAGTGGAATTGAAGTAATTGATGCAAGAGATTTAAGGAGAAAATAATTTGATATTGGGAAAAGTTATAGGGACGGTTTGGAGCACCAGGAAAGACGAAAATTTGGTCGGCGCAAAATTTTTAATCGTCCGCGAACTCGATTTGGAGTATAATGAAAAAAATAATTTTGTAGTCGCCGTAGATTCAGTCGGAGCCGGTGTTAGAGAAATAGTTCTGGTTGCGCAGGGAAGTTCGGCACGGCAGACAACCTTCACCAAAAATAAACCGGTTGATGCCGTAATAATGGCGATAGTAGATAAGCTCGATATTTCCGTTAAAGAGAAATTAGCTGAAGCTGAAGCAAAATGAATCTCGGAAAAGTAATAGGTACAATTTGGGCTACAAGAAAATACGAAGCGGTAAAAGGTTATAAAATGCAGTTCGTTCAGCCGCTTAACGGAGAACTTCAAAAACTGGGCGACCCGATAGTTGCGCTGGATACGGTTGGTGCCGGACCGGGCGAAATAATTTATTTCATCACTGCCAGCGAAGCCGTGATTCCTTTAGATGTTGATATGGCTCCGGTTGACGCGTCAATAGTAGGTATTGTAGATTCTATCCATTCAGTAAAAAAGGAGGATAAGATTTGAAAATAACCAAACAATATACCAATCGCGAAAGTCAATCACTCGATAAATACCTTCAAGAGATTGGAAAAGTCGATCTTCTTACACCCGAAGAAGAAATTGAACTAGCGATTAGAATCAAAAAAGGAGATGCACGGTCACTCGAAAAATTAGTTAAAGCCAATCTCCGGTTTGTTGTAAGCGTTGCTAAGCAGTATCAAAATCAAGGGCTTTCTTTGGGCGATCTGATCAACGAAGGAAATCTCGGGTTAATAAAAGCGGCAAAAAGATTCGACGAAACTCGCGGCTTCAAATTTATTTCTTACGCAGTTTGGTGGATCCGCCAGTCGATACTTCAGGCGCTTGCGGAACAATCGCGTATTGTTCGTCTTCCGCTCAACCGTGTTGGCGCGCTAAATAAAATTGGGAAAGCTTACAGCAATTTGGAGCAGGAATACGAAAGGGAACCAAGCGCTCACGAACTGGCGCAGGAACTGGAAATGGATATTTCCGAAGTTTCCGATACTCTGAAAATTTCCGGCCGACATGTATCGATGGACGCTCCATTCGCGCAGGGCGAAGATAACCGGCTTTTGGATGTTCTCGAAAATAACGGTCAGCCGACTCCTGATAATACGCTTATGTCGGAATCCTTAAAGAATGAAATAGAACGCGCGCTTTCAACACTTACCGAAAGAGAAGCGGAAGTAATAAAACTCTATTTCGGGCTGAACAAAGAACACTCCTTAACGCTTGAAGAAATAGGCGAAAAATTTAATCTTACACGCGAACGCGTAAGGCAGATAAAAGAAAAAGCCATAAGAAGATTGCGGCACGCATCGCGAAGCAAAAATTTAAGATCATATTTGGGCTGATGATGAAATTATTAATTGCAGCGGGAATAGCTTTACTGATTACAGTAACAGGTTGTTCCTCTGCAACTTATAATCAAAGATTTGAAGATGATGAGAAAGACAACAAAGAAACTACTTCTAAAAAAGAAGAAGACCAAGTAACAAGATTTAATAATCTTCCCGAAGATAGTTACGACGACGATTTTCCCGCCGGATCATTTTTAAGCAAATACAACGAAATTAAAAAAATAGACAACGTCCTTACTCCACGGGAAAAAATTCTGCTGGAAGTTATGCGCTTTTTGGAAACACCATATCTTTACGGCGGCAACGACGGAAACGGAATAGATTGTTCGGCATTTACAGAACAGGTTTTCAGGAATTCTGTTTCGGTGGATCTTCCCAGAACCGCCCGCGAACAATTCGACGAAGGAATAACAATCTTCAGTAAAGACAATCTGGATTTTGGGGATTTGGTTTTTTTTGATACAACTCCGAGTTCATATCCCGGACACGTAGGAATTTATCTCGGGGATCAAAAATTTGTGCACGCAGGTTCTTCGGGCGGAGTTACGATCTCTTCGTTGGACGAAGATTATTTTTCCAAGCGATATATTTCCGCAAAAAGATTGGATGTTTTTGAAGATCAAAATAATTTCAGATAAAAAAATCAAAGTTAAAAAGATGAGGCAATAATGGATTACAGAATTGAAACCGACACAATGGGCGAAATTAAAGTCCCAGCCGACAAATATTATGGTGCGCAGACTGCAAGATCATTAAAGAATTTTAAAATAGGCGGAGAAAAATTCCCGCGCGAATTAATAAGAGCTCTGGGTATTTTAAAAAAAGCCGCCGCGCTTACGAATAAAGAACTCGGTACTTTGAGCGATGAAAAAGCCGGCTTGATTGTGAAAGCAGCCGACGAAGTTATTGAAGGAAAGCTTGACGAACATTTTCCGCTTGTAGTTTGGCAGACGGGAAGCGGAACGCAGACGAATATGAATTCGAACGAAGTAATAGCCAACCGCGCAATAGAAATTGCAGGCGGGGAAATGGGAAGCAAAAAACCGGTTCATCCGAATGACGACGTAAACAAAGCGCAATCTTCTAACGATACTTTTCCAACGGCAATGCACATTTCTGCGGTTGAAGAAATTCATCGCAGGTTAATTCCAATGATAGAAAAATTGCGAGACGCGCTGAAAGAAAAGCAGAACGAATTTAAAGATATTATCAAAATAGGTAGAACGCATTTGATGGATGCAGTTCCGTTAACTTTAGGTCAGGAATTTTCCGGTTACGTTCAGCAATTGGAAAACGGACTTGTAAGAATTAACAACGCGCTTCCGCGGCTTTATGAACTTGCGCTCGGTGGAACTGCGGTTGGAACCGGATTAAATACTCATCCCGATTTTGCGGAAAAAGCAGCAAAAAAAATTGCCGAGTTAACCGGCAAACCGTTCGTTTCCGCGCCGAATAAATTTGAAGCACTTGCCGCTCACGATGCTGTAGTTGAAGCGAGCGGAGTGATGAAAACCTTAGCCGCTTCTTTAATGAAAATTGCCAACGATATCCGCTGGCTTGGTTCAGGACCCAGATGCGGTATCGGGGAAATTGCGCTTCCCGCGAACGAACCGGGAAGCTCAATTATGCCGGGAAAAGTAAATCCGACTCAACCTGAAGCGATGACGATGGTTTGTGTTCAAGTGATGGGAAACGATGTAGCCGTAAATTTTGGCGGCGCCAGCGGAAATTTTGAGTTGAACGTTTTCAAACCGGTGATGATCTATAATCTGCTTCAATCAATTCGGTTGATTGCGGATGCAAGCGAAAGCTTTACAGACAACTGCGTTGTAGGAATAACCGCGAATAAAGAAAAAATAGACCAACACTTGAATCAATCTTTAATGCTGGTTACCGCGTTAAATCCTCACGTCGGATACGACAATGCGGCAAAGATAGCCAAAAAAGCATTTGCAGAAAATAAAACATTGGAGGAAGCCGCTGTCGAATTAAATTTAATGACGAGCGAAGAATTTAAAAAAGCCGTTAAGCCGGAAGAAATGGTCGGACCGAAGAAATAATCCAAGTTTCGAACATGGATAAAAAAGTTGAATCCGAAGATATATAGCATACTGGATAATTATGGAGGAAAATATGCCCGAAGGAAAAATTTATCAGAAAAAACCTATTATTGAAACTGTGCCGCCGGGAAAATATGCCTGGTGCGCTTGCGGCAAGTCAGAAAATCAGCCGTATTGTGATGGATCGCATAAAGGATCGGGAATTAAACCGGTTTACATCGAGCTTAACGAAGAAAAAAAGTTGGCCTGGTGCGGATGCAAACAATCCAAAGCAAAGCCGTTTTGCGACGGAACTCATTCCAAATTATAAATTAAAATTAAATTTATTTACAAAAAACCCCGTGAATTTCCCGGGGTTTTTATTTACAATTTCCTGCAAAAATATTATACTATCTAATTAACTAAAAGGCGTTTATTTGGAAGAAACAATCTTAAATATTTATCTAATCATCAACGATGGAAAAGTTGTTGAATTCAAAGCTAAGGCGTATAAAAAGGAAGGCTTTGATGATGAGAAAATACAATTTTTAAAAAAGAACGCAAAAGAAGATTTTAAGAGCGCGTATGTTTTTGAAG
>CAWGET010000006.1:0-665000 GCA_963821715.1 uncultured Melioribacteraceae bacterium | reverse complement strand
TTTCTTGTGACCGATAGTGAATAAGTACCGTGAGGGAAAGGTGAAAAGAACTCCTAACAGGAGAGTGAAATAGTACCTGAAACCGTATGCTTACAAGCAGTTGGAGCCTCGATTTATCGGGGTGACAGCGTGCCTTTTGGATAATGAGCCAACGAGTTACTCTTATGTTGCAAGGTTAATTCTTTAAGTGAAGAAGCCGTAGCGAAAGCGAGTCCGAAATGGGCGTAGAGTAACATGAGGTAGACGCGAAACCGAGTGATCTATCCTTGTCCAGGATGAAGTGAGGGTAAAACCTCATGGAGGTCCGAACTAATGTGGGTTGAAAACCGCTTAGATGAGGTGAGGATAGGGGTGAAAGGCCAATCAAACTCGGAGATAGCTCGTATTCCCCGAAATAGCTTTAGGGCTAGCCTCGAGCAATAGTGTGACGGAGGTAGAGCACTGATTGGGCTAGGGCCCTCACAAGGGTACCAAACCCAGACAAACTCCGAATACCGTACACATGTTTCTCGGGAGTCAGGCAGTGGGGGATAAGCTCCATTGCCAAAAGGGAAACAACCCAGACCATCAACTAAGGCCCCTAAATAGTAGTTAACAGAGAAAGGATGTTAAGTTGCTCAGACAACTAGGATGTTGGCTTAGAAGCAGCCATTCATTTAAAGAGTGCGTAATAGCTCACTAGTCAAGCGACTCAGCGTCGACAATTGTCGGGACTTAAACTACTTGCCGAAGTTATGGATTTCCGGATTTATCCGGGAGTGGTAGGGGAACATTCTATTCGCATTGAAGCCGTACTGTGAGGTATGGTGAAGCGTATAGAAAAGCAAATGTTGGCATAAGTAACGATAAATCCGATGAAAAATCGGGTCGCCGAAAGTCTAAGGTTTCCTGAGCAACGTTAATCGTCTCAGGGTTAGTCGGCACCTAAGCTGAGGCCGAAAGGCGTAAGTGATGGTAAACAGATTAATATTTCTGTACCTGGTAATATTTGTTTGACCATAAGGAGGGACGCAGGAGTGAAGATCAGCCACCTGTTGGATTAGGTGGTCTAAGCGTGTAGGTTGAAAGTGTAGGCAAATCCGCACTTTTATAAACTGAGGCGCGAACGGGTGAGCTTAAGCTCGGAACTGATCGTAATCATACTGCCGAGAAAATCTTCGTATGGGAGAATATTGTCAGACCGTACCGCAAACCGACACAGGTAGACGGGATGAGTATTCTAAGGCGCTCGAGTGAGTCGTGGTTAAGGAACTCGGCAAATTAGCCCCGTAACTTCGGGAAAAGGGGCGCCTCAAGTAAGTGAAGTTTTAACTTTCTGAGCTGAAAGAGGCCGCAGTGAAAAGGCCCAAGCGACTGTTTAACAAAAACACATGTCTCTGCGAAGTCAATTAAGACGATGTATAGGGACTGACACCTGCCCGGTGCTGGAAGGTTAAGAGGAGATGTTATCCCTTCGGGGAAAAGCATTGAATCGAAGCCCCAGTAAACGGCGGCCGTAACTATAACGGTCCTAAGGTAGCGAAATTCCTTGTCGGGTAAGTTCCGACCTGCACGAATGGTGCAACGACTTGGGCACTGTCTCAACCACGAGCTCGGTGAAATTGTGGTACCGGTGAAGACGCCGGTTACCCGCATATGGACGGAAAGACCCCGTGAACCTTTACTGCACCCTAACATTGGGTTCGGATAAATCATGTGTAGGATAGGTGGGAGGCTTTGAAGCCGGGACGCTAGTCTCGGTGGAGCCAACGGTGAAATACCACCCTTGGTTTATTTGGATTCTAACCACAACCCTTGAATCAGGGTTTGGAACAGTGTTAGGCGGGTAGTTTGACTGGGGCGGTCGCCTCCCAAAATGTAACGGAGGCTCTCAATGGTTCCCTCAGCACGGTTGGTAATCGTGCGTCGAGTGCAAAGGCATAAGGGAGCTTAACTGCGAGACATACAGGTCGAGCAGATGCGAAAGCAGGACTTAGTGATCCGGCGGTAGCGTGTGGAAGTGCCGTCGCTCAAAGGATAAAAGGTACTCCGGGGATAACAGGCTGATCTTGCCCAAGAGTTCATATCGACGGCAAGGTTTGGCACCTCGATGTCGGCTCATCGCATCCTGGGGCTGGAGAAGGTCCCAAGGGTTTGGCTGTTCGCCAATTAAAGCGGTACGTGAGCTGGGTTCAGAACGTCGTGAGACAGTTCGGTCCCTATCCTATGCGGGCGAAGGATACTTGAGAAGAGTCGCTTCTAGTACGAGAGGACCGAAGTGAACGAACCTCTAGTGTACCAATTGTCGCGCCAGCGGCATAGTTGGGTAGCTACGTTCGGAAATGATAAGCGCTGAAAGCATCTAAGCGCGAAGCATACTTCAAGATGAGGTATCCCTTTCCAACTTCGGTTGGAACTAAAGGCTCCTTGTAGATGACAAGGTTGATAGGCTGCAGGTATAAGCGCGGTAACGTGTTCAGCCGAGCAGTACTAATAAGCCGTGAGACTTAACCAATTATTTTATTAAAAGTCTTAAGTTCTATCTATGGATGGATCGTCTTCCAATCTGCAAATTTTTTGTAGTTTAAGTTTCCTGGTGGTTATAGCTAGGTTGAAACACCTCTTCCCATTTCGAACAGAGAAGTTAAGAGCCTAAACGCCGATGGTACTGCATGCGCAGGTGTGTGGGAGAGTAGGTAGCTGCCAGGTTTATTATTTTTAAGAAACCCTGATTGTCTTTATGATTTTCAGGGTTTTTTTGTTTTAAAAAGGATAGAAACTAGAGACGAGAAGCGAGAAAAACCAGAGGTTAAATGTGAGGCGGAAAAATTTGAAAGTATGTAAAGGAGAATCGGGAAATTGATTTTGTAAAACGTAAAAGGTGAGATGTGAAACGGAGAACATTGATTGAAAATCGCGCGTCATATTCTATAATTTCTAAAAGCAGCGATAGGAATTATCTTTGATGAAATTATTCAATTAATAATGTATGATTTTATTCTAAAATAATATTTTAAAATATGAGAAATTATTTTTATCTTGTAAGACATTAATATCCGATTAAATTTCTTATAAAACATCAGTACCACACAGGGAAACGCAAAATGGAAATCAAAAAAGAAGAAGCTTTAAGGTATCATTCTGAGGGGAAACCTGGTAAAATAGAAGTAGTTGCTACTAAGCCTTGTTTTACTTCAAGAGAATTATCACTTGCTTATACGCCCGGAGTTGCCGAGCCTTGCAGGGAAATTGAGAAAAATGCCGATGATGTATATAAGTATACTTCAAAAGGAAATTTAGTTGCCGTCGTTTCAAATGGAACCGCGGTGTTAGGATTGGGAAATATTGGTCCATTAGCAGGAAAACCTGTGATGGAGGGAAAAGGTGTTTTATTCAAACGATTTGCCGACATCGATGTTTTTGATATCGAAGTTAATACACAGGATCCGAAAGAGGTTATTAAAGCAGTTCAGCTGATTGAGCCAACATTCGGAGGAATTAATCTGGAAGATATTAAGGCTCCGGAATGTTTTGAAGTGGAAGAAGAATTAAAAAAGACAACTAATATTCCAATATTTCATGACGACCAGCATGGGACAGCGATAATTTCCTGCGCGGCTCTTTTAAACGCCGCTGAAATTGCCAAAAAGAAATTGGAAGACCTTAAGATCATCGTCGTAGGCGCCGGAGCAGCCGGTATTGCCTGCGCTAAACTTTATGTAAGTGCCGGAGCTAAAAAAGAAAATATTTTTATGTTCGATACCAAAGGACATATAACGGCGGATAGAACCGATCTAAACAAATATAAAAGAGAATTTGCTACTGAAAAGAAATATGATTCCCTTGAAGACGCGATGAAAGGAGCCGATGTTTTTGTTGGATTATCGGCGGCAAATACCGTAAGCCAGGATATGGTAAAAAGTATGGGGGCTAATCCAATAGTTTTTGCTATGGCAAATCCTGATCCGGAAATAACTTACGAAGACGCCAAAGCGGTACGTGATGATTTAATTATGGCTACAGGTAGAAGCGATTATCCAAATCAAGTAAATAATGTTTTAGGATTTCCTTTTATTTTTAGAGGAGCTTTGGACGTCCGCGCGACGGGGATTACTGAAGACATGAAAATGGCCGCCGTAAAAGCGTTAGCCGCTCTAGCCAAAGAGAAAGTCCCGGAAGTTGTAGTAAGTGCATACGGAGGAGAAGAATTTGCCTTCGGTCCCGATTACATTATTCCGAAACCGTTTGATCCCAGAGTATTATGGAAAGTAGCTCCGGCGGTTGCAAAAGCTGCAATAGACGGCGGAGTAGCTCGACTTACAATAGAGGATTGGAATCATTACGAGGAAGAACTTAAAGAGCGTTTGGGATTCAGCAAAGAAATAATAAGAATTATGATTCAGAAGGCGCGTAAGAGCCCGAAAAAAATTGTTTATCCAGAAGGCGAAAAAGAGAAAATAATAAGAGCCGCAAATTTGGTTTATCTGGATAATATAGGCAATCCTATTTTATTAGGAAACAAAGAAAAAATAAGCAGCATGATAAAAGAGCTTGAGTATGATCCATCGCATTTTGAAATAATCGATCCGAAAGATTGCGATAAATGCGCCGAATACGCCGAGGCGTTTTACAAAAAAAGATCGCGCAAAGGAGTTACAAACAGTTCGGCTCATCAGTTGATGAAGCAGCCGAATTATTACGGCGCTATGATGGTAGAAATGGGAGCAGCGGACGCTTTGATAGGCGGATTAACTTCTCATTATCCGGCTACTATACGTCCCGCCTTGCAGTGTGTAGGAGTTAAACAAGGTGTTGATGTAGTTTCCGGATTATACATAGTCATCGTAAAAAGTAAAGTTTATTTTTTCGCAGATACAACCGTTAATGTAGATCCGAATTCCGAACAACTCGCAAAGATCGCGATTTCCGCGGCCGATACTGTAAAGGAATTTGAAATTGAACCAAAACTCGCCCTTCTTTCATTTAGTAATTTTGGAAGTGCAAAATATCCACAGTCGATTAAAGTAAAAAAGGCAGTGGAAATTGTGAAGGAACTGCGGCCGGACCTTATTGTTGACGGAGAGATGCAGGCAGATACAGCTGTTGTTCCGAATATAATTGAAGAAGAATTTCCGTTCAGCGCATTAAAAGGAGGAGCCAATGTGTTAATTTTCCCGGATCTCAATTCGGGAAACATCGCTTATAAATTAATGGCTCGCCTAACCGATGCAACAGTCATTGGTCCGGTTTTGATGGGAATGGCAAAACCGATCCACGTTCTTCAGCGGGGTGCAACTGTAGACGATATAATTAATATGACCGCAATTGCCGTAGTTGAAGCAAAACACAAAAACTAATCTTATTAAGAGGCCGTTTTTTATAAGAACGGTCTCTTTTTCTTTATTTGCCCAAGATAGTTTCCTATTTATTTTTTAATTTCATGTATGTTAAAATTGAAACTTGATGATTAGGAACATAACATATTTTGGCGCGAGCATTTTACTTTTCTTTTTTTTCATGGTGGCTTATGGTGTAGTTTTAAACAGCAACAAAATAAGTTTAGAAGAAGCTATGTCGCAAACAGGAATAGATACTCTTCAAAATGTGCATCTTATAATAGATAGAAAAAATTATAAAATTGAATTATATTCTGATTCTCTTTTAATTAAGGAGTACAAATCGGTTTTTGGGCAGAACAGCGGGATGATAAAAACTTCCCGGAATGATTTGGTGACACCTTCGGGTTACTACAGAGTTTGTGAAATTGTAGATGATTATAACTATCATAAATTGATAAGGTTGAATTTCCCAAATCTTAAGGACGCGGGGGAAGCTATTAAGAACGGCAATATAACGAAACAGGAATATCAACTGATTAGAGAGGCGTATGAAAATGGTGAATGTCCGCCATCGGATACGCGGCTTGGGAATGAAATAGGTATACACGGTATGGGTGAATACGATTATATTTTTAGTAATCTTCCGTTTGTCTTTAACTGGACGAACGGTTCAGCGGCAGTAAGCAACAAGGAAGTCGATGAAATTTCTTCAGTAGTGGATAAAGGAACCCTGGTGATAATTACACAATGAATATAAAATCTCTTTTTTCAATTAAAATATTATTTTTCTTCACTTTAATATTTTCTGCCGTAGCTCTTTTTGCGCAGACAAATAACCGATATGAACTTGAATCTATTGACTTTAAAGGAAATGATAACATATCATCTTCCGAGCTTGAAACCATAATTCCTTTTACAGAAACACCTAATTGGTTTCTCCAGTTTATCAATTCATTCACCAGTTACGGTGAAGGCCCCGCCTATTTTGATTCGTTGTTAATCCCTACTGCGATAGAAAATTTAAAAAGCTTTTATTCCGAGAACGGATATTTTGAAGCTAAAGTTAATGCAGAATATGAGCTGAACAAAAATGACAACGAAGCAAAACTTACATTTAATATTGATGAAGGGGAAGCCTCCACATTTCGAAATTTGAGACTTCAGGGAGTTGCGGGAGTATTACCGGAATATCAAAAGAATATAAATGAAATGACAAAAGTTGATACAAACAGGGTATACTCGGCTCAATTTGTCATCCAAAAAAGAGAACAAATAATAAATTATTTACGCAACAACGGATATATGTTTGCCGATAAACAAACTCCCAACGTATACGTTCTTGTGGATACGATGAAAAATGAAGTAAAAGTAGAACTAACCCTGGAACCCGGTGACCGGTATAGAATAGATGAAATACGCGTCGATAAAATGGGCAAGGGGAAAAATTTAGTAAGCGATAAATTAATTAAAGAGATTGTAAATATTGAACCGGGCGCCGTTTACAATTACTATGATATTCAAAGGGCTGAAATAAGATTATACAGAACCAATTTATTTTCCTCGGCGTTAGTTTCGGGAGTTATACCCGACACGAGTAACGACAGAGTTCCTCTCAATATTTCCGCTGATGTAGGATTGCTGAACGAGGTTGTTCCCGAGTTGATATTAAACGATCAGGACGGAGCACTGAATACCGGTCTGGGAGTAAGCTACACAAGGAAAAATTTTCTTGGTGACGCCCGAAAAATTAGTATTTCTTCATCGATCGCTTCGCAGGATATATCAAATCTGCTAAGAAACGTTTCGCTGCAGGATACGACTGTTTATGGTTATGCCGATGCAAGGCTTACTATTGAACAGCCATTTTTGTTCAATAAACCTATTAATACACAGCTTGAGCCTTTTATTACTCTTCAGAAGCGGAAGGAAGAGTATAACGCTACAATTTACGGAGCGCGGCTAAGTTTTAACTTTGAACTGCCGCCATCTGTTTTTCTAACGTCGCTTACAACTTATCTCAATTGGGAAAACTCGAGATATCTTTACCAGGAAAATTATATCAGAGACCAATTGATCAGCTATTATAAAGATACACAGCAAAATCTTACTGATGAAGAAGTAAGAGCCCAGACAGAGCAAACGCTGGATGAATTAGGAGGAGACAATTCAATAAGAACTACTAACGCAAACATTGGTTTCGACTTTTTGATAAATAAAACTAACGATTTTTTATTTCCTACACAGGGCTATAATATCGCTTTGCTTTTGGAAGACGGAAATACTATTCCATTTTTGATTAGCGAAATTGGCTCTTACAATTTCAACTCGCCGATCTACTATAAAGTATTTTTAAATTCAACAGCTTATCTTCCCATTTATGCGGAAAAAACTTCGGCCTTGGGATTAAAATTTCAGACCGGTTATATTCACGCTTACAGTGGAAATAAATTCAGCATACCGTCCAATCAACGGTTTTATTCCGGCGGTAGTAACTCTGTAAGAGGATGGGGCGCCAGAGAGCTGGTTCCACAGGCTAAGAATATAAATCTTGAAGGTGTTTCTAATCAGGATCTTCTCCGTGGCGTTTCTCCCGGCGGATTTTTTATTCTCGAAGGATCAATTGAAACCAGAAATAGAATCATCGGAAATATTGGAGGAGCGCTTTTTGTAGATTACGGAAATACCTGGAACAGTTTAGAAGAATTTCAATTTAAAACAGTTGCCATTGCTGCAGGTTTCGGGTTACGTTATTATTCTGATTTCGCCCCGATTAGAATAGATTTCGGATTTAAAATTTACGATCCCGACAATCAAAAAACTATTTTTGAAAATCAAAACGTTTTCAAATTAAACCTCGGCATCGGTGAAGCGTTCTAATCTTCTTTCTTAAAAAATAAAATTTTTGTAAATTATAAGTTTAACTTTTCGGGGAGTTTGTAAGTATGATAGCGAGTATGACCGGGTTTGGAAAAGGAAGCGCCGCTTTAGAAAATGTAAGAGCAGAAGCGGAAGTAAAGAGCTTGAATAGCAGATTTCTGGATGTTTCTTTAAAACTTCCTAAAAACCTTTATCAGAAAGAATTTGATATTCGCGATATTATAAAAAGCAAAATTGAAAGAGGAAAAGTTACTGTCTTTGTTCTGATAAAGAAAGATGGTATTGATAACAGATTTGGGTTTCTCGATGAAAGCGGATTGGAAAACGCAGTACAACTTCTTAGTAAAATAAAAGAAAGAGGCGAGGTAAAGGAACCGATTTCAATTGAGAATTTACTACAGCTTAAAGATCTTTTTATGACGGATTCAGCGATAGATCCTGAAAGTGAATTTAAACTGGCGGCTGAAGCCATAAAAGAAGCGTTAGACAATTTGAACGAAATGAGACGAAACGAAGGGAAGGAATTAGCTGCTGATCTTGAAGCGCGTGTAAAAAGTATTAATGGATCCGTGGATAAAATAGAAGGTTTGAATAAAACCTCTATTGAGGAACATTTTTCAAAAATTAAAAACAGAGCTTCGCAGCTTTATGATGATTTTATTGATAACCCGGATAGGATGAATACAGAATTAGCGCTTCTGGCGGAAAAATATGATGTGACAGAAGAATGCGTCAGACTCAGGAGCCACAATAAAATGTTTCTGGAAAGTCTGAAAAATTCGGGTGAGGTAGGAAGAAAGCTGAATTTTATTTCGCAGGAGATGAACAGAGAAATAAATACGATAAACAGTAAAACAATTTCTACCGAGATATCTCAGATTGGAATTTCGGTTAAAGAGGAATTGGAAAAAATAAGAGAACAATTACAAAATATAGAATAGATGCCGGTAAATAGAACAGGAAAGTTATTCGTTTTTTCAGCTCCGAGTGGTTCAGGTAAAACGACGATTGTAAAAAAAATATTGAATCTTTATCCGGATTTAGTTTTTTCGATTTCAGCTACTACGCGAAAGAAGAGAGAAACCGAAACAAACGGAGCCGAGTATTTCTTCATAACAGAAAAAGAATTTAAAGATAAAATAGGATCCGGCGACTTTATTGAATGGGAAAAATTTTACGGATATTACTACGGAACTCCCCGAAGTTATATTAACGAAAGTTTAAACGTCGGACGATCAGTTGTTTTGGAATTGGATGTTAAAGGTGCTGTGTCGATAAAGGAAGAGTATCCCGAAGCGATATTAATTTTTATAATGCCGCCCGGAATTGAGGAACTAAAAAAGCGCCTTAAAAGTAGAATGACTGAATCCGACGAAGATTTTAAAAAGCGAATTGAACGCGCTGAAATGGAACTGACATATAAAGATCATTTTGATTATATTGTTGTAAACCGCGATATTGAAAACGCAGTTGAGGAAGTGATAAAAATAATTGAAAATAATATATAGAGGATAATTAAATGGGTGTAAGACCAATTGACATAA
The DNA here is from genome assembly GCA_963821715.1 of uncultured Melioribacteraceae bacterium. Taxonomy (GTDB): domain Bacteria; phylum Bacteroidota; class Ignavibacteria; order Ignavibacteriales; family Melioribacteraceae; genus CAWGET01. The sequence continues at coordinate 655,261 of CAWGET010000006.1, read as the reverse complement.
GAGCGATTAACAAAAGAAGCGCCAATGTTTACGAGGCTGTTATTGCTTCTGCAAAAAGAGCGCGGATAATTAACGACCAGGTTAAGGAAGAATTTAAAGCGCATATTGAAACGATGATGCCGCAGGTTGAAGACGATTTTGAAGAAAAAGAAAATCCCGATCAGTTGAGGATTGCTTTGGAATTTGAAAAAAGAGAAAAACCGCATTTAAAGGCATTGGATGAATTGCTAAGCGGTGAGTTGCAATATCATTATAAAGAAACTAACGAAGAATGAGCGTTGATCCTTTAAAGGATAAAAAAATTATTTTAGGCGTAACAGGAGGAATTGCCGCTTATAAATCTGCATTAATAATTAGAGAATTAGTTTCCAGAGGAGCGGAAGTTCGAGTCTTGATGACTCCTTCCGCTCTTCAATTTATTACACCGCTTACCCTTTCTACGCTTTCAAAAAACAATGTAATTGTTAATATGTTTCCTTCCGATCAGAGTGGCGGAACAGATTATTCAACATGGCATATTGATTATGCCCTTTGGGCAGATTTAATGCTTATTGCGCCGGCTACCATAAATACGATTGCGAAAATTTCCGCCGGCTTTGCAGATAATGCTTTAACGACTGTGGTTTCAGCATTACGTTCTCCGCTGGTTGTTGCTCCGGCTGCCGATATGGATATGTACAACAATAAAATTAACAGAGAAAATATTAAAAGGCTTGAAAGCGGCGGAACTTTTATTATTGAAGCGGAAGAAGGATTTTTAGCAAGCGGATTATCGGGCGCAGGAAGAATGGCGGACGTGCAGAAAATTATTGATTCAGTTGAACAGATAATTTCCGGTTACTCGAAGGATCTTTCGGGAGAAAATATTCTTGTAACGGCGGGACCGACTTACGAAGATATTGATCCGGTAAGATTTATCGGCAACCGATCTTCGGGTAAGATGGGATACGCGATAGCAAAAGCTGCTTATTTGCGGGGCGCAAATGTTACTTTGATTTCCGGACCGTCATCGGAAAAAATTTATCCCGAAATAAAATTAATAAAAGTAAGAAGCGCTTCGGAGATGAAAAAATCCGTCGACGAAAAAATTGAAGAAAATAAAATATTAATTATGGCCGCTGCGGTTGCTGATTACAAACCTGCGGAGATTAAAAATTCTAAAATCAAAAAAGAAAGCAAACAGAGCTCAATTGAACTTAAGGAAACCGACGATATTCTTTCATCAATTAGACGCAAAGGAAAAACGATAGTAGGGTTTGCGCTTGAGACCGAAAATCTGATTGTAAATGCGAAGAAAAAATTAATAAAAAAAGATCTCGATATGATTGCAGCTAATTCTTCATCGGAAAAGGAAAAAGCATTTGAAGAGGATACGAATAAAATTACGATACTGAGAAAAGACAACTATGAAAAAGAATATCCTCGGATGTCCAAATTTCAAGCGGCTAATATGATATTATCAGAAATAAAAAAATTAAATTAGATGACCGACCTGAAGAAATTAATTTACGAAGCTGTGAAAGACCAAAGTTTAATTTTTGGGGATGATCTTTATGAAAGAGAGATCGATATTACTCCGGAATCGAAAAATCTAAAAATAAATATTGAAGCTGTGGAAACGCCTGAAGAAAAACGGGACAATTTTAAAGTCGCCGAAAAAAGCGAAGAGTATATGGAGGTAAACCTGTTCCAGGAAGATTTCAAAAAAGCGGAAACGTTAGATGAATTATACGAAAATATTAAAGACTGCAGAAAATGCGCTTTGGGCGACACGAGAACAAAATTAGTTTTCGGAAAAGGTAATCCAAACGCCGATGTTCTTTTGATAGGCGAAGCTCCGGGAGCGGAAGAGGATAAACAGGGCGAACCATTTGTGGGTCGCGCCGGAAAATTATTGACAGACATTCTGAAAGCGATAAAATTTGAACGCGAAGAAGTTTATATCGCCAACATTTTAAAAAGCCGACCTCCTTCGAACAGAAATCCCTTGCCGAATGAAGTTGAAGCGTGCAAACCTTATCTTCTAAAACAAATTGAATTGATAAAACCAAAATTAATTTTATGTTTAGGAAGAGTCGCTGCAAATAATCTTTTAAATAATAATTTAAATCTTGGCGAAATGCGCGGCAAAATTTACGAATTCAACAATGTTAAAACGATGGTAACATATCATCCGGCGGCTTTACTTAGAAACCCGAACTGGAAAAGAGGAACGTGGGAAGACGTACAGAATTTTAGAAAACTTTATGACGAAATGAGTAAAAATTAAAAATGGCAGAAACTATAAGTAGAATTCAAGACTCCAGCAAGAAACCGCCTGAAGCGGTTGAAGTAGAACGTTCGGTTCTTGGCGCTGTTTTATTAGAGAAAGAAGCAGTTCACAAAGTTATAGATTTTTTGAAGCCCGAGCATTTTTACGATAAAAAAAACAGCATAATTTACGAAGCGATGATGTCGCTCTTTAACGCTAACGAGCCGATCGATACAGTAACGGTTTATGAGGAATTGGGAAAGCTCGGTCATCAGGAATCATCGGGCGGAGCCGCTTATCTGGCAAGACTTACGCAGGATATTTCCTCCGCAGCGAATGTTGAGTATCACGCAAAAATTGTATTTGAAAAATGGATTCTCCGTAGTCTTATTACTGCTTCATTCGATATCGCAGGCTCGGCTTATGAAGGACAAGAAGATGTTTTCGAAATATTAGATACGGCTGAACAAAAAATATTCGCGATTGGGCAGGGCGGATTAAAAGAAACTTACAAGTCGATGGAAAAAGCAGTACGAGAAGCCATTGAACATATCGAAGCAATTCATTCAAAAAATATAAGTCAGTTCTCTGTACCGACGGGATTTTTCGATCTCGACGATATGCTCGGCGGATTGCAGAAAACGGATTTGATAATAATCGCCGCCCGACCATCAATGGGCAAAACAGCATTTGCGCTTTCCGCCGCAAGAAATGCCGCTGTGGATCACGATGTACCGATAGCGATCTTCAGTCTTGAAATGTCGACAATCCAATTAGCAACAAGATTAATTTGCGCCGAAGCAAAGATCAACGCGCATAGTGTGCGGACGGGAAAATTCCGTGCGGAAGATGGACCACGAATAAGCAGAACCGCGCATAAATTAAGTAAAGCGCAGATTTTTATTGATGATAATCCTGCGCAGTCGGTTTTGGAAATACGCGCTAAAGCGAGGCGGTTGAAGGAAGAAAAAAATATCGGGCTTGTGATAATCGATTATCTTCAATTGATGAGCAGCAGTTCGCGTATCGAAAGCCGCGAACGCGAAATTTCGATAATCTCGCGCTCATTGAAAGCGCTTGCCAAAGAATTAAACATTCCGGTAGTCGCTCTTTCGCAGTTGAATAGAGCTGTTGAATCGCGAACCGACAAACGCCCGATGCTTTCAGACCTTAGAGAGTCCGGCTCAATAGAGCAGGATGCCGATGTGGTTATGTTTTTGTACAGACCGGAAATGTACGGCATCACGGCCGATTCCGAAGGAAATTCTACCGAAGGAGTTGCTGAAGTGATCGTAGCAAAACAAAGAAACGGTCCTACAGGCGAAGCGACTTTACAATTTATTAAAGATTACGCCCGGTTCGAAAACAGGGATATATTTCATCAAGAAGGGATGCAGCCACAACTACCAGAAAGCGACGAGGATTTTCCAATATGAAAAAATTATTATTTATTTTATTTCTATTTGCTTCAACACTTTTTTCTCAAGTATATACGCAGAAAGACGTGGAGGTATGCAATTCTAAATTTGAATTTGCCGCTAAAGAAGAATTACAGAATGAGCCGATCGGAGATGTGATTGTCGAGATCGGGAAAACTTTTCTCGGTACCGATTACGAAGCGTTCACTTTGGAAAACGGAAACGATGAAGAATTAATTATTCATTTAACCGGATTGGACTGCTATACTTTTTTTGAAAGTTCACTGGCGCTGGCGCGTGCCGTTAAAAAAGGAACACCGGATTTTGATTCTTATATGAATGAATTACAGAAAATTCGGTACAGAGAAGGGGAGATGGACGGATATCCTTCGCGTCTTCATTACGCATCCGATTGGCTTTTTGAAAATGATAAAAGTGGTTATGTAAAAAATGTTACTCAGGAAATCGGCGGAGTTCCATATCCTGATTCAGTAAATTTCATGAGTGCGAATAAAGATAATTACCGACAGTTAAAAGAGAACGATGATTTTCTAAATGCAATAAGAAAAATTGAAATAGAAATAAATAGCCGGGAAAATTATTTTATACCCCAAAATGAAATTGACAAAGCTGAAGATAAAATAAATAACGGCGATATAATTTTGATCACCTCAAATATTGACGGATTGGATATTGCCCATACGGGAATTGCCATAAAAGATGAAGACGGAAGAATTTATTTTATGCACGCGCCTATTGTGGGACAGAAAGTACAAATAACTAAAACGCCCCTTTCCGTTTATGTGCAGAAGAATAAGGCGCAATCCGGTATTATGGTCGGAAGACCGCTTGAGCCGAGAGGATAATTGCTTAAGTGTATTTGAGGATACATCAAGCCAGGAGTTGTTTTTGTTTCGTCTCCACGAGCTAAAGCTCGCGGCAACTAAATTCAATTCATCTGAAGCTATAAGTTTTTTTAATTTAATTATTCGGCAATAAAACCAAATTAGTTTTTGAACGAAGCGATTCTATTTTATCATCAAACTTTTCAAAACTTTCAAATTTTCTAAATCCTCAAGCTGCTCTTTTCCTTTTGGCGTTTCAAGGATTTTCGGCACGTGTGCCAACCGCGCATCATTCATTATATTTCTGAATCCATCTAAACCGATAAATCCTTTACCGATATGCTCGTGCCGGTCAACTTTCGTCCCCAGATCTTTTTTAGAATCATTTATATGAAAACACTTTAATCTATCTAGTCCGATGATTTCGTCGAACAAATTTATCGTTTCTTCATATTTTTCTTTAGAGCGGAGATCGTAACCGGCTGCAAAAATATGCGCGGTATCTATGCATACACTCATCCGGTCCTTGTCATCAACAAGATCAATAATATCGCGAAGGTGTTCAAATTTGTAACCGATAGCGGTACCTTGTCCGGCGGTAACTTCGAGCATATTTCCAACCTTTGAACCGGAAGTTTTCGCGTGAGCCATATTTATCGATTCAGCTATCATCTTTATGCCGGTATCTTCTCCCGCGCCGTTATGCGCTCCCGGATGAAAATTTAAATACGGAATTCCTAATTGTTCGCATCTCTCCAATTCATCTACGAAAGCATTTTTTGATTTTTCCAAAATCTCCGGATTCTGTGCGCAGAGGTTTATCAAATAAGAATCGTGTACAACTACCAATTTGATATTGGAAGAAGCCAAAGATGTTTTGAACAAGTTAACTTCTTCTTCGTCAAGCGGCTTCGCAAACCATCTGTTATTATTTTTACTGAAGATCTGCATAGCTGAAAAATTAAGTTTTTCCGCACGCTCTACCGAAGTAGAAACTCCCCCCGAAATGGAAGTATGAGCGCCTAATAATTGATTCATTAATCTTTATTTTTTATTATGAAAAAATTTATTAAAATGTTACTAAGTAACATCCAAAAGGCAAAGATATGCAAAAAGTTTTTGATTTACTTGAGAAAGAAAAAAAATATGTAGTCGGATTAATGTCGGGCACTTCTCTGGATGGAGTTGATGCGGCACTCGTCGAGATTGAGGGAAGTTGGATTGAAACCGAAATAAACCTAATGGGTTTTATAGAATTTCCGTTTCCGCCAGGATTGAAAGAATGCCTGCTCAATAATTCGATGAGGGAGACGAGCAACGTTGAAGAAATTTGCAGATTGAATTTTCTACTTCCTCATATTTACGCACAGGCTGTGGAGGAATTATGCAGACAGACGGATTTTCCTATTGAAAACATTGACTTGATCGGAACTCACGGTCAGACGATCCAGCATCTTCCCGAAAAAAAAGAAATGTTCGGGTTCGATATTGCTTCGACACTTCAGATCGGCGATCCGTCGGTACTCTCAAAATTGCTGAATAAAATTGTTGTGGGAGATTTCCGCACAGCGGATATGGCGGTTGGCGGACAAGGTGCGCCTCTCGTTCCTTATTTCGATTATATCATTTTTCACTCGGGGGAAAAGAACCGGGCGCTTTTAAATATCGGCGGGATCTCCAACATAACGCTGCTTAAAAAAGACGGCAATCAGAAAGATGTCCTGGCTTTCGATACCGGACCGGGAAATATGCTAATCGATGTATTGGCAAAAAAATTGTTCGACAAAAATTTTGACGTTGACGGAGAATTCGCACGAAGAGGGAATTTTAACGAAGACCTTTTTAATGCCCTCGCAACAAAAGATAATTTTATTGAGCGGAAACCACCTAAATCTACCGGAAGGGAATATTACGGAGAATTATTTTTGGATGGATTATTTGAAGAATTCTCTGAATTGCCGAAAGAAGACTGGCTGAATACTGTAACAAATTTTACGGCTTACGCAGTCTACCGCAACTACGAAAAATTTATTAAAAATGAAGCCGAGGTTGATGAACTATTTGTAAGCGGCGGCGGATTGAAAAATAAATATTTATTTGAGTCGCTACATAACTACTTTGGCAATTCGGTGCAGGTAAAAGCAATCGATGAGATCGGCATTTCTTCTGACGCGAAGGAAGCGATCTGCTTTGCTGTTTTAGCTAACGAAACAGTAAACGGAAATTCGTCGAACATTCCGAGAACTACCGGAGCGAGCCGGTCAACTATTCTTGGGAAAATATGCCTTCCCTAAAAATTTTAATTACCGGAGGTTCCGGTTTTCTAGGAGAATATTTAAATGTGGAGTTGTCAAAGAAATTTGATGTACTCACTCTCTATAAAAACAACCAAGGAAATTGCGGAAAGTTTAGTAATCAGAGAATAGATATTACGGATTCTGATTCATTAGAAAAAATTTTTGGCGATTTCAAACCCGATGTGGTAATTCACACAGCGGCGGTTTCGTCTCAATACGATGTTGAAAGACTTTCCTCCAAAGAGGTTTATTTAACCAATGTATCTTCAACTCAAAAAATAGCGGAGCTTTGCGCATCCAATAAATGCCGACTCATTTATACTTCAACGGATCTTGTTTACGCCGGTTACCGTGGTTCTTTGCTGAACGAAAATAGTAAATTGATTCCGGTCTCGCTCTACGCAGAAACTAAATTGATGGGAGAAAAGAAAATTGAAGAAACCTTTGGCGATTTCATTATTCTCAGAACTGCTTTATTATTCGGGTTTGGGATAACCGGAAGCAAGAGTCATTTTCAAAAGACGGTGGAAAATTTAAAGTCGGAAAGAGAAGTAAAATTATTTAGCGATCAATTCAGGAGTCCGCTCTATGTTAAAGACGCCGCAAGAATGATAGGCGAATTAATAGAAAAAAATATTAAAGGTGAAATAATAAACTTTGGCGGGCCCGAGAGACTTTCGCGTTTTGAACTCGGCAAAATTCTGTGCGAAGAAGCCGGATACAATAAATCGTTATTAAAAGAAATTTCTATGGATGACATTCCGGGCTTTGTGAAAGTTGAGGATGTATCGATGAATGTTGAGAAATTAGAGAGCTTTGGAATATTTCCGGCAACCGTTCGCGAAGCAATGCAAGATATATTTCGAGATGAAATTAAATAAAAAAACCGGATGAGATTATTATTGTTCATCCGGTTAAATTATTGATGACAATATTTATTATTTAAGCAGCATCAATTTTTTCGTAGACGTAAAATCGTTTGCCCGCAATTGGTACAGATAAACACCACTGGAAAGATTTCCTGCATTGAATGTTTTCGAGTATACACCCGCTTGAAGATTTTCACTAAATAAAGTTTTTACTTCACTTCCGAGAATATCATATATCTTAAGGGTTACAAAAGAATTTTCCGGAATTGAAAATTTGATCGTCGTTGATGGGTTAAATGGATTAGGATAATTCTGCTCTAAATAATATTGTTCGGGTGCAACATCGGTCTCATTTTCTTCCACCGCTACTACTTCACCAAACTCGACAAGAATTTTCTCTAAAAAATCGGCGGAGCTTTTTTCTTCCATATAAAAAAGTGGAAATGATAAAACGATTGAATTATATTTTTCCCCTGAGTATTTTACAGCAACAGGATATCCAATCATACCGGCAAAATTTGAAGTGGAATCATAATTTGAACTGAAAGTAAAAATTTCATTTCCTTCCGGGGCGGCTGTTATAGATTCGATTCCGCGTAAATGATAATCTAACGAAGCAGAAGTTTTATTTGTATCCACAAACATATTGCCATATTCTTCTCCTCTCGCACCGGAAAATCTTCCAAATAAATTATAATTAGCGGCGGATATTTTCAAAAAGTCTTTCATGAAAGTTCCGTCCGGAAATTCAGTTCTAATGCTTGTGTTGTTTGCGAAAGCCTTAGACGGTTTGAATCCGCTATAGATAATATTTCCGCCGAACTCAAGATACTTTTGGATTTCTTGAACAGCTGCTGATGAAAAACCAAAATCGGAATTATCATCGCCGTGCCATAAAACTGTTTTAAAAGGTCCGAGATCAGCTAAATCAATTCCGCCGTTTTCGTCCGCGTCAATTTCGTCGAAAGAAAATCCTTTTAAAATCTTTTTGTAAAATTCATCTACTTCTTTATCGAAGGGTTTCAGTTCGGTTCCGTCGCCGTCCTCGGTTTCATCAATAATAACCACACCTTTATCCAAACTAACTGCGCGGCTTCTTAAAATGTTTCTTCCATCGCTTTCATTTCCGTCTTTATCAATTGCGGCAACATAATAAAAATAATAACTTCCGCTGTTTACTTTTTCATCGGTGAAAATTGTAGAAGAAATAGGAGAGTCGTTTATCCTTTCGAATTCAAGAGTATCTTCCTCGCTCCTGTAAACATTGTATCCCGCAAGGTCAACTTCCTTGTTTGGGTTCCATGATAAATTAATTTTTAACCAGTCGGCTTTGGCGAAAGCGGCTTTAGGAATTAATGGTTTAGAATTAGGAGTAAGGTTACGTTCTTGTATCGGACTTTCATTCCCGTCTGCATCTATAACGGAAAGACCAATAAAATATTCTTCACCCTCGTCAAGGTTATTCAATACAAAAGTAGTATCGGCAGTAAGAAAAAATTCATCGTAAATCCCGGATGATTTTCCGATCGAAATTTTATATTGCTCAGTATCCTTGTCTAAACTCTTTTCCCATTCAAGCAATAGTGAGCTTCCGGTTCCTAAATCGTAGACATAAACTTCGTCTAGAGCCGAAGGATATTCCGAAACTGTGATAACTGTTGCCGCTGAAGCTTTAATTACCTCAGCGCAATATTCCATATCGTAATTGGAAATTATATCGTCGGTGGTATGATACCAGGGACTAAAATCATATTCCTCAAAATAGACTGCCGGATAACCGGCTTGAGCGAAGGAGTAGCTGTCCGACGACCCGCTTGCCGATCCTTTTACAGGAGAGAGAGATGTGAAAGTTTCTAACCGGTCGTAAGCCATTTCTCTAAATGAATCTGACCCATAATAGTAGTTGACGACGACATAGCTATTATCCAAATCGCTGAAATTAGAACTTATCATATCGTGATTTATCATCAATTTAATTTTAGCTCCGTCTTCGCGAGCTTTTTGCGCAAGGTCTTTACTTCCGTGCAGCCCAAGTTCTTCGGCCGCGTAAGTTTGGAAGACTAAAGTTTTCTCCGGTTGATACCCGGCTTTCATAATTGCTCTGGCAATTTCCAAAACTGCCGAGGTTCCGGACGCATTATCATCAGCACCGGGAGCGGCAGTATTTCCATCATAAGGATTTGCGTTTGTTATCGAATCGTGATGCGCACCGATTACAATTACTTCATCGGAACCGGAACTTCCGGTAATTTCCGCAACTACGTTATACTGCCAAAGTCCTTTGTATTGAAATGAATCGAGACGGGCGGATTCTATCCCGAATTTTTTGAACTGTTTCATTATCCATAAAGAAACATCTCTACGTTTTTCGTTATACAAATGCCGCGTTCCGAAATCCTGAAGCGATTGAATAAAAAATTCTACGCTGTCTTGGTTTATTTCATCTAAAACATTTTGAATGAAATCAATCGAAGTTTGCGATGATTTAAAGATAAATTTTTCTTTAGCGTTTTTATAAATCAACGGAGTTTTTTTTATTTCGACTTTTATCATATCATCTGGAAAATCTGCCGCATCCGATTTCTTAAGCAGCAGGAAATCATCAATCGATATTAAATTTTCCTTTAAATCGGCTGCCTGTAATTGATCCCTCTTTTTATCGATGATAAAATAATTTGCTGCATTTTCTGCCATATCCAAAACTTTAATATCAAAACCCGCTTTCTCCAATTCGGTCAATCGTTCCCGGGTTAATTCTGTTAAAAGATTTTTTTCAGTATGATGATAAACCGGAAGTTCTAATCTATCTAGCTCTGTCTTTTTGTTATCCAGCTTAATTGAAACAAACAGCTTTCCTTCATTTTGAGCGAATAAAGCAGAGGATAGAACGAACATAATTATGAAGAGCGGGAGGAATCTTTTAAACATTATTGTCTCCGAAAGTTAAAATGGTTTGCTTGTAATTAAATTCTTCTCCAGGAAATTTTATCCCCGGATTTTATATTATATTGGTCAGTGAAGCCGGCGTTTACTTCAACGACATACATCGCCGGTTTTGTAGAAGGATACGAACTCTCATCGAAAGGAATAGTATTTTTGTGGATCGTTACAATTTCATTTTTCGAATTGACGAATAAAATATCCAACGGCAGAACCGTATTTCTCATCCAGAAGGATTGATAACTTTCATTTGGGAAAATAAAAAACATTCCCTGATTTTTTCCCATCTCGTTTCTATACATCAATCCGGTTGTCCGTCGGTTATTGTCGTCTGCAATTTCAATATCTATTTGTGTGATGAACTTTCCGTCGGCATTGGAAAACGTCAGCTCGCCTTCTTTTGCGAACTCAAAAGAGTTATAGCCGCTAAGTTTTTCTTTCCCATTATTTTCATTGTTCATAAAATTATTCGGATAAATAAAAAATAAAATAAAAGCTGCCGCAACAATTAAAACGACCACCTGATAAAATCTCTTTTTTAATCCTTTTTTTTGATTTGGTTTTTTCAATTTTCTTTTTGACATAGTAATAACGATATTATTAAGTTCTATTTTATTTAACCAACTTTCAAAACTAATAAATTATAGAATAAAAAATGATGTCTAAATTGATCATCGAGAAAGAAAAAATTAATTTGAACCCAACTCAGATTAAAATGGGAAAAAGCGGCTGGGGCGAACATGCGATTGAGAATTCCGTTGTAGAAAAAATTACTTATTTATCGGACGGTCTGAAAGTAAAAGGTTATCTTGCTTATCCTAAAAATGTTAAAGGAAAACTTCCTCTTGTAATTTGGTGCAGAGGCGGAATAGGGAACGCAGGAGCGATCGATCAGTTCAACGCTAAAGGAATGTTCGGACTTCTGGCGAGCTGGGGATATGCGGTTCTCGCTTCGCAATACCGCGGGAATGCCGGCGGTGAAGGAAAAGATGAATTCGGCGGAAGCGATTTGAATGACGTTTTAAATTTAATAGACATAGCAGAAGAACTTGAATTTATTGATGAAAATAATATCGCGATAGAAGGATGGAGCCGCGGCGGGATGATGACTTACCTCGCACTAACTAAATATCATAAGTTTAAGGCGGCGGTGATTACCGGCGGAATTGCAAATCTGAGATGCAATGCGGATGAGAGTAAATTTATGAAACGGCTTTATCAAGTTACAATGGGAAAACACGGCGACGAAGATTTTAATAAAAGATGCGAGTCTAGGTCAATCGTCGGTTTTGCGGAAAATCTTACCCGCGAAACGCCGATGCTTTTAATGCACGGAACAAAAGATAACCGCGTATTGCCGCATGATTCGCTCGATCTTTCATATAAATTACTTGATCTCGAAATTCCTTTCCGGCTCATTATGTTTGAAGGCGGCGATCACTTTTTGAAATCGCACAGGAAGGAAGTTGACGAGAACAGAAAAGAATGGTATAAAAAATATTTGGTAAGCGGAAAATAAAATAATTATGGACAAACTATTAGTCAGGAATTATCCTGTCGCTAAATTAACCAACAGGAATAATCCAAGTTTTATTTTTAATCCCATTAAGCTTAAAATCTCGGCTATAATTTTTCTGCTTCTTCTTATATTAAATCCTGCAGTTTATTCTCAAGTTGATTCTTCAAATCATATCCCATTTTATACGCAAACATTTGAAGATGGAAAAGCGCTGGCAACACAGCCCCTTCGGTGGAAAACAAAAGACTGGCTTACACTTGGCGGAGTTGCAGCCGGAACTTATTTAGCGTATTCCTTTACGGATGAAGAAGTGCATCAATATTTTAGTGATCGGCCTGAGTTGAAAGAAAAAACTATTTTTAAGATCAGTAAAATGTATGGCGAGCCGTTGATAAGCGGAGTGATAGCGGGTGGTTTATCGCTTTACGCTTATACTCAAAAGGATGAAGAAGCTGCGCAGATTGCGTTCGAAATAGTTGAGTCGGTTGTTTACTCACTTTCCTTAAATGTGGCCATTAAAACTTTTGTCGGAAGATCGAGACCTTTTAGGGAAGAAGGGAATCACAAATTTAAATTAATAAATCTCGACTATGAAACTACTGCGTTTCCATCGGGGCATTCAACCGTCGCTTTTTCTCTTTCGTCTGTTTTGGCGGCGCATACGGAAAATTATTTTTATAAGACTCTTTTATTTGCCCCAGCTTTTTTGACCGCCACTCAGCGGTTGGTTCAGGATCAGCACTGGTCTTCGGACGTTATTGCCGGCTCAGCAATAGGTTTCTTTATTGGGAATTATTTAGTGAGCAGACACAGAGACCGGGATTATTTCCCTTTCTTCTTGGCAAGCGATGGAGAAAGTTTGAATTTAATTATTAGCTATGAGTTTTAATTCTGTAATAAATATTTAAAGGAATTATAATGGCAAAAAAATATTGGCTTGTTAAACAGGAACCCTCTTCCTACTCAATTGATGATTTAGAAAAAGATAAGAATCAGACTACGTTCTGGGACGGAGTTAGAAATTACCAGGCAAGAAATTATATGCGCGATGAAATGAAGAAAGGAGACCGGGTAATATTTTATCACAGTAACGCGGAACCTCCCGCCGCAGTCGGCGTTTGCGAAGTAATAAAAGAAGGTTATCCCGATTTCACCGCGTTCGATCCCGATTCTAAAAAGTTTGATCCGAAAAGCGATAAAGACGAACCGACCTGGTTTATGGTGGATTTAAAATTCATCAAAAAATTTAAGCGCGAAGTCCCGCTTCCCGAAATAAAGAAGAATGAGAAATTGCAGGAAATGAAACTTGTTCAGCGCGGTAATCGTTTATCAGTTATGCCGGTAACAAAAGTAGAGTTTGACGAGATAGTGAAAATGGGGAAATAGTATGCGTAACTGAATGTTTGCTTAGAGCGCTCTTCTGGGGCTTTTGTTAAAGTAATCAATTAATTTTTTATATTTGAGTATGAAGACTTTAAACGATATCAAAACAAAGTTAAATGAAAATAGGTCGCAACTATTTTTAAAATTTCCTATTAAATCAATTGCAATTTTCGGCTCATATGCGCGAGAAGAACAATTGGAAATAAGCGATATAGATATTCTTGTAGAATTCAACGATCGAATTGGAATTCGATTTATTGATCTTGCAGAGGAATTAGAAGATCTGCTACAAATAAAAGTAGATTTAGTTTCGAAAAAGGGGATTAAAAAAAAATATTATAGTTTGATTGAACCGGATTTGATCTATGTCTAAAAGAAATAATTTGTTTCTTTTGGCTGATATGTTGGAATCTGCGAAAAAGATAAAAGCTTATACTGCTGAACTTGAAGAGTTGATTAATTCTCAAGTTTGAAATGGTCGACTTTTACTTCTAATATTTATTGTAACGGCAAATTCTCAAATTCTTTCATCCAATTTATCCAATTATTATTTTATTTCAATTGAACTTCTTTCTTCCTTGAACGATTTTAAATGATTAAATAATTTAAAAAATCAATTTTATGTCGCAAGTTAAATTCTTCCTGCAACACGGATTATTCGGAAAGTTATGAATGAAAAAAGAGTAAGATTACTTAATAAAGATGACGAAAAAGCTGGTCCGGTTATTTATTGGATGCAGCGCGACCAGCGCGTGAGCGATAATTGGGCTTTGATCTACGCGGCTGAATTGGCGGAATCTAAAAAAACGCCGCTCATAGTTTTATTCAATCTGGTAAATGAATTTTTAGAAGCCGGACTGAGGCAATACGATTTTATGTTACACGGCTTGGAAGAAATTGAGGACTCACTTCAAAATAAAAATATTCCATTTTATTTATTGGTTGGAGATCCCGTTGAAAATATACCGAAATTTATAGAAGAAACCGACGCCGGAATTCTTGTGAGTGATTTCAATCCGTTAAATATTGTTAAAAAATGGAAACGGGAGATTTACAAAAAAATCAATATAAGATTTTATGAAGTTGATGCGCATAATATTATTCCCTGTTGGATCGCTTCGCCGAAACCGGAATTTGCGGCGTATACTTTTCGTCCGAAAGTAGAAAAAAATTTAGACGAGTATTTGGATGAATTTCCGCGGCTTCGTAAAATGAATCATAATTCAGTGAAGACAAATTCAATTGATTGGGAAAAGCTACGCGAAAATCTAAAAATAAATTTTGATGTGAAGCCGGTAGAATGGGTTACGTCGGGCGAAGAAGTGGCGAAGAGGAAATTAAAATATTTTTTAGATAACAAATTAAAATATTATAATGAATTCCGGAACAATCCGACGAAAGACGCGCAGTCGGGACTTTCGCCTTATCTCCATTTCGGACAAATATCTGCTCAGCGAATTGCGTTGGAGACTCAACCGTTCATCGAATATAATGAATCGCAGAAAGCTTTCTTAGAAGAACTTATTGTCCGTCGCGAGCTTTCAGATAATTTTTGTTTTTATAATGTGAATTATGATAACCCGAAAGGTTTTCCTGATTGGGCAAAAGAAAATCATTTAAAACATCGAGATGACGAAAGAGAATTTATATATACAAAAGATGAATTTGAATTTGCAAAAACGCACGACGATCTTTGGAACGCTGCGCAATTCCAGATGATGCGCGATGGCAAGATGCACGGATATATGCGGATGTATTGGGCGAAAAAAATTCTTGAATGGACGAATACGCCGGAATACGCAATGAAGATTGCGATTTATTTGAATGACAAGTATGAATTGGACGGACGCGACCCGAACGGATACGCCGGTATCGCCTGGTCGATTGGCGGAGTTCACGACCGCGCCTTCGGCGAAAGACCTGTGTTTGGAAAAGTGAGATATATGAGTTACAACGGCGCTAAACGAAAATTCGATATTGGAAAGTATATCGATAAATACTTAAATTCCAATAATCAAACTGAACTGAATTTTGAATAACAGGAACCTGAATGAGCCTTTCTGAAATTCTGGTAAAAATTAAAGAGATAATTTCTTTCCCAATTTTTACACTGAATCAAACTCCTATTACTCTTACATCGATTTTTCTTTTCGTGGTAATTATTATTCTGTTCGCAATTTTTTCCCGGCTGCTGCGAAAAAAAATTCTTAAGACGATTTTCCAAAAACTAAAAATCGACGTCGGTATTCAATTCACGCTTCTCCGCATTACTCAATATATAATAGTGTTTATCGGTATAATCGTCGCTTTCCAATTTGTTGGGGTTGATTTAAGCGGGCTTGCTGTTATACTTGGATTCCTTTCGGTCGGTATCGGTTTTGGTTTGCAGAATATTACTTCAAATTTTATTGCCGGACTAATTCTACTTTTTGAACGCCCGATAAAAGTGGGGGATAGAGTTACTGTTGCCGATAAGGAAGGCGACGTTCTGAATATCAATATCCGCTCAACAACAATTCGCTCTCTTACAAATATTTCCATCATCGTTCCAAACTCTGAATTTATTTCTTCTTCAGTTATCAACTGGTCTCACGGCGATCCGAAAATTCGTATCGATCTCGATGTAGGCGTTTCATACAATTCCGATATTGATATTGTGTTAAAGGCTTTGATGGAAGTCGCGTCCGAAAACAAGGAAATTCTCACAATCCCCAAACCTGAAGTCCATTTTGTTAATTTCGGAGATTCATCCTGGAATATGCAGATACGCGTTTGGATAAACGATCCGAAAAGATTTTACTATGTCCGCTCTGATTTGAACATTGCTATTGTGAGGAAATTTAAAGATACAAGCATTGAAATCCCGTTCCCTCAGCGGGATCTTCATTTCCGTTCTCCGCTTCCAATACCGGTTGAGAAAGGATGAAGAATAATTATCCCAGGTAAAACAGGTTTTCCAACCTGTTTGATTATAAGAAGATTGCAAAAAAACGCAGACTGGAAAGCCTGCCTGTCGCAGGCAGGTCTGCGTAACGCTAAGCAGTTATCAAATATAAATTTGCAGTTTAGAAAGTCTGTGTTGCCTTGACCAATTCCTCATAACTCTGTTTTCCTTCAAGAAAAACTTTTTGTTTCCCTTCTTCGTCAAAAATAAATGTTGCGGGAAGCGCGCCGTTCCAATCCGGGTTTAAGAAATCGATAAGTTCATTGGGATCGTCAAAAGCGTTTACATAATTTTTGAAGTTGACTTTCTGTTCCCTTAAAAAGGGAATGATCTTCGATTCAATTTCATCCGGATAGTCTGCGCTTATTCCCACAATATCGATTTTCGTTTCATCAGTCTCTTTACGCAGTTTTACAAGATCGGGAAATTCTTCCCGGCAAGGAATACACCAGGTAGCCCAGACGTTTATGAGAAGAATTTTCCCGTCTCTTCGATGAAATGATTTTCTCCAGTTCGTTCACGGTCAGTTTATCGACAGAAATATTTTGAGCCTGAAAAAAAGTAAACGCTGCGAAAAACAAGAGCGCGAATAAAATTCTCATTTATTTATTTACTCTTTTAATTGAGCATCCGAAGGCTTTAGTTTTAGCGACGGAGACTTCTTCGCCTTCCAATACTTCGTCAAGAGCATTTCGAAGATCGTGTCACGGTTACTTCGTTCTCTCTCCGGTTATCGTCAATTCTTCCGTGGTAAAGCAGGTTTAGCTCGTTATCTAAAAGATAAATTTCGGGAGTGACCGAAGCGCCGTATTCATCCGCAACAACATTATTCGGATCTTTAACTATCGGAAATTCAAGTTTATTATCAGCAGCGTGTTCTTTCACTTCTTCGGCGCTTTCCTGCTTATTGGAATTTACCCCGATAAATGCAACGCCCCGGTCTTGATATTCGTCATACAATTCCGCCATCCGTTCATTATAATTATTAGAAACCGGGCATTGAGTTGCGATAAACATTACAACTACCGCTTCAGAATCTTCGGCAAGATACGAAAGCGAAGTTTCGTTTCCGTTGTAATCGACTAAAGTGAAATCGCTCATTGATGAATCCGGACTTGCCGCAAAAAGAAGAGTGGAAGTCAGGATTGTCATCAAAAACATTTTAAACATAATTCCTCCGATTGATAAAAGATACCAAATCTTATTTAATGATAATTTAGTGATCTTTTTAACAAAATATAAAGTTAAAAATTTATTATTATATGTGAAAAGCGAGACAAAATCATAAAGATGTATGAAAGATGGGTATAGTGGAATGGGCGAATCAAGATGTGATTGCAGAGTATGTACTGGCCCATTTCAAAAACAGCATAAATTAATAAGAGGTTAAAAGATGAAAAGAATAATTACATTTTCATTTTTATTTTTCATTTTGATTTTTGTTAATAACGAAGCGCAGATAAGAATTGTGGAAGCGTTTCCTAATTTAACATTCGATAGTCCTGTGGATATTCAGGCTCCCGGAGACGGACGAATTTTTGTTGTTGAACAACGGGGAAGAATAAAAGCCTTTGAAAACGATACCGCTGCTTCAACTTCAAATTTATTTTTAGATATCGAAGATATGGTAAGATCGGGAGGAGAAAGGGGCTTGCTTGGCTTGGCTTTTCATCCCGATTATGAAGAGAACGGTTTTTTCTTTGTCGATTATACAATTGAAGCGCCGAATTTAGAGACGAGAATATCCCGCTTTAAAGTGAATGCGAACAATCCCGAAGAAGCCGATCCGGAGAGTGAGCTGATTATTCTTGAAGTAGATCAGCCTTTCTCAAATCATAACGGAGGGCAAGTTGCGTTTGGTCCGGACGGTTATCTTTATATTTCATTCGGCGACGGCGGCTCGAGCGGCGATCCGCAAAATAATGGACAAAATCTATCAACATTTCTCGGCTCAATTGTAAGGATCGATGTCGATAATCCTTCAGACGGTAAAAATTATTCTATTCCAGATGACAATCCATTCGTAGATAATTCTGAAGGCTATCTCGAAGAAATTTACACTTACGGTTTGCGGAACGCTTGGCGTTTTAGTTTTGATTCTGAGACCGGCGAACTTTGGACCGGCGATGTCGGACAGAATAAATGGGAGGAAATCGACATAATTGAGTCCGGCAAAAATTACGGCTGGAATATTATGGAAGGATTTCACTGTTATAATTCTTCCAATTGCGACACCTCGGGATTAGTTTTGCCTGTGTGGGAGTATGGACACGATGAGCCGGGAGGATATTCAATTACAGGAGGTTTTGTTTATCGTGGCAAATCAGTTCCCTCGCTAAAAGGAAAATATATTTACGCCGATTTCGTTAGCGGTAGTATTTGGGCGCTAAGTAGAAACGGAAATGATTTTAGAAATGAAGTTGTGTTTAATTCCGATTACAACATTCCGACTTTCGGAACGGATGAGAACGAGGAACTTTATTTCTCATCATTTACAACCGGAAAAATTTATAAATTTTTTGAAGATTCTCCTAACTCAGTTGAGGAGGGCAATGGTTTTAATTTCAAACTTCATCAAAATTATCCGAATCCGTTTAATCCCGAAACAGTGATCTCATTTTCCGTTCCCGAAGAAATTGAAGTAGAAATTTCTATCTTCGATTCACTCGGAAATAAAATTGATTCGATTTATAAAGGTAAAGCGGTTCTGGGATTGAATGAAATTACTTGGAAAGCTGAAACCGGCGAAGGCGGATTATCCAGCGGAGTTTATATTGTTAATTTGAGTTCGGGAAAATATAACGCGGCAAGTAAAATGCTGTTGATAAAATAAAGCGGTTTTCTAACCTGCTTGTGTATCAAATCATTATGGTAAGCAATAGATACAGATTGGAAGTCTATGCTACTGAGTCTTTAAATATTTAAAAATCTTTTCTGCGTGGACTATCGAATTTTCGATAAAATATTTTCCTGTATCTTTTCCGCTGCATACAACTCCCGCTAAAAATATTCCTTCAACATTTGTTTGGTAAGTTTCTGCATTATAAACCGGTTCGCGTGTTCCATCTTCTTTAGATTTTATTCCGGCCGCTTTAAGGAAATCAAAATCGGGATGAAATCCGGTCATTGCGAAGACGTAATCGTTTTCTAACGTTAGGCTTCCGTCAGGAGTTTCTATATCAACTTCCTTTTCTCTAATCTCCGTTACGCGCGAATTAAAATACGCCGCTATTGATCCTTCTTCAATCCGGTTTATAATATCAGGCTTCACCCAATATTTTACGTTCTCTTCAATTTTGTCTTTTAGAAGAACCATTGTAACTTCCGATCCGCGGCGGAAAGTTTCCAGCGCGACGTCGACCGCGGAATTTCCTCCGCCGATCACTAAAATCTTTTGATCGACAAACGGATGAGCTTCCTTATAATAATGAAAAACTTTCGGAAGTTCTTCACCCGGAATTCCCATATAATTAGGTTTGTCGAAAAATCCTGTTGAGATAATTATATTCTTTGTGTTATATTTTGCTTTGGATGTCCGGACTTCAAAATTATTTTTCTCGCCGGAAATATTTTCCACAGTTTCATAAGTATTTACATTCAAATTCCATGATGTTTTAACTCTTCTAAAATATTCAAGCGCCTCTGTTCGCGTCGGTTTGGGTCCGTGCGAAATAAAAGGAACACCGCCTATTTCCAATCTTTCCGAAGTGGAAAAGAAAACCATATTTGTAGGATAATTGTAGATGGAATTTACGAGGCATCCTTTTTCAATTATCAAATAATTTAAATTATTTTTTTCTGCCTCAATTCCGCAAGCCAGTCCGATAGGTCCCGAGCCTATTATTATTACGTCGTATGTCATAATTCCTTCAATTCGCTATTGTTTTAATTGTGGAAAGAATAAACTCTTTCCCTCCAAATAAAATTTGCAATTAGAAGATTATAGGGAAGCGGCGTGGCGCTTCCGGCGACAGCCAATATATTTTATAAAACGTCGGTAAAATATTTATTCAGATCCGCCGATAAATCCTACATTTAATTGCTAAACTATTCTTAATTAACTAATTTTTAGCATTACTAAAGATAAAATTTTTTAATACTTTTTCCCAAGTCTGCAAGAGGTAAAAATGCACAAAGAAATGATAATTGAAAAACAAAAACAAGCCGTAGAAATTTTAAAAGAAAAAAACATCGATATGTGGATTACGTTCGTGCGCGAGAGTTCAAACATTCCCGATCCAATGATGGAAATGCTGGTAGGAACAAATTGCACATGGCAGTCGGCGTTCATCATCCACAAAAGTGGAGACACGGTGGCGATACTCGGTTCGCTCGATGTTCCGAATATGGAAGAGGTCGGGACATTTAAGGAAGTTAAAGGATACTTAAAATCCGTAAAAGATACTTTGATCGAAACGTTGGATAAATATAAACCAAACAAGATTGCTATAAATTTCTCGCGAAGCTCAAATCTTGCCGACGGATTAACGCACGGAATGTATCTTGAATTAATGGATCATCTGAAAGATACTGAATACAAAGAGAGATTGGTTTCTTCGGAAGAAATTGTTGCTGCGCTGCGCGGAAGAAAATCGCAGTCCGAATTGGAGATTATGAAAGAAGCCGTAACAGAAACACTGAAAATATTTGATGAAGCGGGCAAGTTTATAAAAGCCGGAGTTACGGAAAAAGATATTGCCGAACATATGAAAAAAATTGTTAAGGAAAGAGGTTTTGGATTAGCTTGGGCTGAAGATTATTGCCCGTCGGTTTTTACCGGTCCGGACACAGCAGGCGCGCACGCCGGACCGACCGATAGAACGGTAAAACCCGGACACGTATTGAACATCGACTTCGGCATCAATCACAAGGGTTATTGCTCTGATCTTCAAAGAACTTGGTATATTTTGAAAGAAGACGAAACTGAAGCGCCGGAAGAAGTTCTGCGTGGATTTAATGTAATTAAAGAATCCATTCAAGAAGCCGCAAAAGTAGTAAAACCTGGAGTTAAAGCTTTGGAAGCCGATAAAGTAGCGCGCGATTATATTACATCTAAAGGATACGATGAATATCCACACGCACTCGGGCATCAAATTGGAAGAATGGCTCACGACGGCGGAGCGCTTCTTTCGCCCGAATGGGAACGCTACGGAAATCTTCCGTATATGGAAATTGAGGAAAATCAGGTTTACACAATTGAACCGCGGCTTACAATTGACGGTTACGGAATAGCGACGATAGAAGAAGAAGTGGTCGTTACAAAAAACGGAGCCGAATTTATCTCCCAACCGCAGAAAGAAATTTATCTTATAAAATAACTTAGATTTTATTCTTTCCGGTGTGATATAGTGCACTTTTATTACGCCGGAATATTTTTATTTTAACATTATCCTAAATAAAACAGTTTTATTATGAATGAAAATTTTTCCGGCTCGTTAATTTACGATCCTTCGATAAGAGAACTTTTAGAGAGCGCTCCTATTGGGATACTTATCTTTGACGAGTATGGGAAAGTTGAATTTACTAACAAAAACTTTTACTCCCTTAGCTTCCTTCACGAATATGAACTGAATGAAAGTATCTCAGAAAATATTGAGGATTCTGAATTTATTTCCTCCTTCAATCTGAACAAAGAAATTGACGGCATAAAACATTTTAGATCATTTCAGAAAGAAATCTCCCACTTAAGAGGATTGGACGGTAATAAAATCAGGCTAATCGTAAAAGGCTCACCCATTTTTTCGGGAGAAAAATTCAGAGGCGGAATTGTCATTCTTGAGGATATGCGATTTGCCTCTCCAAAAGAACCGGTAAACGTAAATATTGATGAAAATTTTCTATCGCAAATTCTGGATAATGTTTCCGCATACTTCGTGGTTCTCGATCAGAATAAAAAAATAAAAGTACAATCTACCAAACAGAATATTTTGTTTGAAAGGAATGTCGGTGAAATTATATCTTCCGTTTCCTTCGAAAGGCTTTATCAAAATTTTAAATCCTCACGGGAAAAAACCATAGCCGACTTACCGGTGGAAATGGACGAGCAAATATTTTTGATACGGACAACAATACTACCTCTGAACAGAAATAATTTTTCATCCGAAGAAATTGTTGTTTTGTTTGACGATCTGACAAAAGAACTAAATGAAAAGATTAGAAGCGAAGGCGAATTAAATGAGCTTAGAAGATTTAAAATTATAACTCAGGCTGTCGGCGGCGCCGTGGTAACAATTAACGGCGATAATAAAATCACTTTTTGGAATAGAAAAGCAAAAGAAATTTTCGGATATGATAAAAGCCAGGTCTTCGGGAAATATATTAATCGGGTAATAACAGAATGGAACGAGGATTATTTAAAAGAATTGCGCGATGAACTTTTGATCGAGAATCACATTGAAAGACAGATCTCTTTCCGATCCGGCCAAAAATATTTGTATTTGAAGAGCGGTAAAATCGACGATGGTTCCGTTGCATTTCTATTTTTTGATCTAACCGGACTCTTTCTAAATTCATCGAAAATAATTCTCGAATCGGAAGAACGGTATAAAAATATTATTGAAAATCTGCAGGAAGTTTTATGGACAGCCGAAAATATTAACGGAAAACCACGCGCTTTTTACTATACTGCTTCGACGGAAAAAATAACAGGATTTCCGCGCAAGCAGTTTATCGACGATCCTAAACTCTGGTATAAAATTATTTATCCCGACGACTTGCACAGGGTTATTAACGAATTGAAAAATTTGTATCGTAATCCGGTTAATGATTACGGCGCCTTGGAGTATAGGATTCTGCATAAGCAGGGGAGTATAATTTGGATTCGAAATAAAATTACGGTTGTGCGTAATAAACAGGGCGGAATAGAAAAAATCTTCGGACTCGTGAATGATATAAGTGAAAGTAAAAAAAATGAAGAAAGATTAAAAAAATACGGCGAGGAATTAAAAGAACTTAATAAAGCGAAGGATAGATTTATTTCAATCGTTTCACACGATCTCCGATCACCGTTTAATTCTATCTTAGGATTTACTGATTTGCTTTTGAATGAACCGGACGTAACCGAAGAAGAAAAAACACAATATGTAAAATACATCCGAGAATCATCTTTTAATTTGCTCTCTCTTGTAAATTCATTGCTGGACTGGACTCGACTGCAAACGGGCCGGATTGAGTTTGAGCCCGAAAGACTTGACGCTCGTCTGATAATAACTCGTGCCATCCATATGCTATCCGGCGCCGCGATGAAAAAAGATATCGACCTTCGATCAGAAGTAGATAGTTCACTTTATATCAAAGCCGATGAAAATTTGATGCTTCAGGCGTTCAATAATCTTGTCTCAAACGCGATAAAGTTTACCAAGCCGGGCGGAAGAATTTTGATCTCGGCTACTTTTCCGGAACAGAAGAATGTTGTGCAGTTTTCTGTAAAAGACGACGGCGTGGGAATTGAAAAAAATAATATTGCAAAATTATTCAAGGTAGATACTAAATTTACACTTGCCGGAACAGCGGGGGAAAAGGGAAGCGGACTGGGACTTTCATTAGTTCAGGAAATCATTCAGAAACACGGCGGAAAAATTTGGGTGGAGAGCGAAGTAGGAAGAGGCTCCGATTTTAAATTTACGATCCCGATTGCTCCAGCCAACATTCTTTTGGTTGACGATGCAACCAGCGATAGAATTTTATATTCCAAATTGATTAAAACGCTTCTACCGGATTATAACATTTTAAAAGCCGAAACTGTAAAAGAAGCCTTAAAAATTGTCCTTTCATCAACGCCGGCGCTTGTAATATCCGATCATAGAATGCCGGAGATGACAGGTTACGATCTGATAAAAAAAATTAAAGACGCGGAAATTGAAAATGAACCGCCGTTCATTATTTTAAGCAATTATATTAATGAAGAAATATCCGAAAGGTATAAAGAGGCCGGCGTTGAATACGTTTTCAGGAAGCCGGTTAATTTAAGTAAGTTTAAGTTTGCGCTTGAGTCATCGCTTAAGAAATCGTTTGTTAACGGGGTACACTCTCAAGAATAGCAAATCTCGTCCAGCCTTTAAAATCAAAGTGCCACCATTCCGATGTAATGGGTTCAAAACCAAATTTTACCATAACGCTCCGAAGTAAGTTTCTATTATACCGCTCTTCACTGGATATTTTCTCATAAGCAAAATGTGCTTTTTCAGTGAAGTTATCGTAACTAGTTCCCATTTTGAGCTGCTCTCCTGTTGAGTCAATCAACGTTACATCGACAGCTGCTCCTCTGTTGTGGCGTGAGCCTTTCGCAGGATCGGCGACGTACCGGTTATCCGGTAAAATTTCCCACATCTGTTTCTGAACTGAAAGCGGACGGAAAGCGTCAAAAATTTTAATTCGAAGATCGTAATTTTCTTTTAAATATTTGTTCGCAGCCGATAAACTATCTCCGACTATTTTGCGAATATATACTTCATCATTTGGATAAAGAATTTTTCCCGTAAAATTATTTTCAGTAGCGTATCGCACATCCGTTACAATAGTCGAATCGAGATCGAGCAAACGGACAACCGCCGTATCCGATTGAGGAAAAACTGCCGCGATAGAATAAAATAAAAGTGCTATAAAAAATTTTAATTTCATTAATCTATTCGTTTGGTTAAGATCGTTCCGGTTTTTGAAGGTACTTCAATTTGATTTTGAACGCAACCTTTAACTTCAAGTCCGGCACAATTTTCATCCGCCAGAATATTCCAGGTTCCTTCCGGCAACTCAAAAGTTTTTTCTTTTTGATGATCGGCATTGAAAGCAATAAACAAATTATCGTTTTTGTATTCTAACTGAAAAGCTAAAACGAAAGGATCGTTCCCATCTTCATAAAATTTATAATCCTTAAAACCGGCGCGACGCAGCGCTTCGAAATTTTTTCGTATCGCGATCAAACCTTTATAATAGTTCAATAAATCCGAGTTGATTTCAGAGTGTTCGTAATTTATGTAATTTGTCTCGTCGTCTTTCTCGTAGGAATTATGATCGATCAAACCGGCATGTTCGTCTATTACATTTACATTTTCGGCTATTACTTTCGAGCGGGCAAATTCCTGTCCGGCGTGAATCATCGTAATTCCTTTGGAAACAAGGAGGAACAGCGCCGCAAGTTTATTCAGCTTTAATTGTTCGGCCGATAATTTCACGTGCGAATTTAAATCTTCAATTTTTTTCAGATGATCGGTTCCCGTCGCAATTCTTATAAAATCGCCGAGAGTGTAACCGTCGTGAGATTCTAAATAATTAACGGAATGTTCCGCTCTTTGAAATAAGCCTTTTTTATCCCGAATTAAAGTTCCGCGAATATAACTTTTAATTCGTTCGGTATTATTGTCGCCAAAAAATTCATTGAAGATCCATCCTTTTCCGTTGAATGGATTTTCGCCTTTTACTCCATTGCGGATCTGGTCGTTCCAGCTTCCCCAGCCTCGCAATGAAAATCCTTTCGGATCGTAGCCGCCGCCCCAAGGTTCGCAAATAAAAATTACATCGGGATTTATTTTTTTCGCTTCATAAATAATTTCTTCAATCGTTTCCCAGTCGAGCAATTTCCCGAGATCGAATCTGAATCCGTCGATATGATATTCGGTCATCCAATATAAAACGCTGTCGATTATCAATTTCCTTACGAACGGATTTTCAGTTTTCAGGTCGTTGCCGCAAAAACTTTCCGATATAAAATTGCCGTCTACGTCTTTTCTGAAATAAT
Source organism: uncultured Melioribacteraceae bacterium (assembly GCA_963821715.1). Classification (GTDB taxonomy): domain Bacteria; phylum Bacteroidota; class Ignavibacteria; order Ignavibacteriales; family Melioribacteraceae; genus CAWGET01. Next base: position 629,062 of record CAWGET010000006.1, on the reverse strand, counting down.
AATCTTCATCGAGTTCTTTTAAGTTTGCGTATTCGTATTCCGAAGAATGATTATAAACTACGTCCATAATTACGGCAATTCCTTTTTGATGAAAAGCCTTCACTGTTTCTTTCATCTGTCTTACCGCGTCTCCGCTTTTCCCCATCCATTCGTTCCATTGCAGTTCTGGATGTTCTTCCGCGTAAAAAGCGGCGGGCGCAAAGTAAGCGGAAGTCATATATCCCCAATGATTCCGCTCGTGTTTATTCCACGCGTTTAATCTTCCGGCAAATTCTTTTCCGTATGGAATTTCAATATTCGCGAACTCCTGAACCGGCAATAGTTCGACCGCGTTTACTCCGAGCGAATGTATGTAATCGATTCCGCCCGTAATATTTTCTTCAATAAGTCCGGCGTAAGTTCCCGGTTTCTTCGCTCCGGATGAAGGATGTTTCGTCAGGTCGCGCACATGCATTTCGTAAATTATAAGGTCGCGCCAATCTCTCTTTATCCAATCGTCATCGTCCCAATCAAATTTATCATTTACAATTATTCCAAGTCTCGGACTTATATAATCATTAAACGATGCGACGGCTTTGGCGTAAGGATCTAGGCAGACTTTTTCCGTTAATTTTCCCTCGCGTATAAATTTGTAACCGTAAAATTTACCGGTAAGGTTTTGTGAAGTAATAGTTTCCCAAATATCATTGCCGATATTGCTCAATTCAAATTCTTCTACTGGATTCTCTTCCGGCGTATCGAAGATCATAACAAAAACCTTTTCGACGTTTCGTAAAAATATCCTGAAAATAATTTTATCATCCTTAAAAATTACACCGAGTTCGGGTTTTTTGTAGATGTGTTTGTTTATTAACTCAAACATGCGTTTCTCATCGAATCTATCTATAAACATAGTTATCCCATCAAATGAAAGGTTTTATAAAATCAAATTGGAATATGGTTCCGCTACTTGAGAAGGACCATTTTCTTAGAGTTGATATAATTATCGGCGGATAATTGATAAATATAAATGCCGCTGCTAAGATTTAAACCCGATTTTGCCGGATCAAATTTTACTTCATAACTTCCCGCTTGTTTAACGCCGCTCATTAATGTAGTAATTTCATTTCCCAAAACGTCAAATACTTTTAAGCTGATGTGAGATTGTTTGGGAAGACTGAATTCTATTGTGGTTTCAGGATTAAATGGATTCGGGTAATTCTGTTCAAGTTGAAAATTCTTAACGGAAGAATTTATCTCGTCTATTGAGGAGACTACTTCTAAAGATTTCAGAATAAGATTATCCGGATCGAAAGTTACCTGCGTAGGAATTTCATCAATCAAAAATTTGAAAGTCTGATTCGCCTGATCGTTAAAGAATGTGCATATCGAATCGCCGCCCGCGGTTTCCACTTTAAATTGAACAGGCATTACAAAATAGAGCGGAGAAGAATTCATTTCCTGATCGACCAAAATTCGGACTTCATATTGGTCGGCGGATTTCTTCGTAGTTCCATGCGAAATTATATTTAGGATAATTTTCGCCGTAAATCCATTCGTTAAAAAAATATTCAAGATCTTTTCCAGATACTTCTTCCGCTACTCTTTGAAAATCTTCCGTAGTCGCAACTCCATAAGCAAGTTCCTGATCGGTTAAATAGTTTTGCAAAGTTTCGAAAAATAATTCGTCTCCCAGAACTCCGCGAAGCATATGGAGCACAATTCCGCCCTTTGCATAACTGCGCGCCGGACTAAAAATTTCATTTATGGAATTTATATTTTCTACATATATTGAACCGCGCGCTATTCTTGCGTAATTCATTTCGTTAACAATAAAGCTGTTGTATCGGTTTTTGTCGTAATAATTTTCGTAAAAAACTCCTTCGGAGAAAGTGGCGAAACCTTCGTTAAGCCAGATGTGATGCCAGTCTGCGCAGGTTATTTTATCGCCAAACCATTGATGCGCGAGTTCGTGCGCAATAACCCCTTCTCCGAAATTCCCCATTGAAGAGATTGTCTGATGTTCCATTCCGCCGCTCCAGCCGAATTCAGCGTGTCCGTATTTTTCTTTTAAGAATGGATACTCGCCGAATTTTTCAGAAAAGATTTCGATCATCGGAATGGTTTTATCCAAATTATTTTTATACTGCGGTATTCTTCCGGGATAGATATAATTCGCGATGAGCATCGAATCGGTTTCCGAATAATGATAGTAATCGAAATATTCGTCGTAATCGGTAACCGCTATCGAAATCAAATATTGCGCGATTGGATAATTATTTTTCCATTTGTAGGTTTTTGTTCCGTCTCCGTTTACAACCGTTTCTTTTAGCAAACCGTTCGAAACGCCGGTTAAATTCTCCGCGCAGGTTATCCAGACGTCGGAGGAATCGGCTTTATCGGCGGGAGTGTCTTTGCACGGAAACCAGTCGCTCGCTCCGTAAGGCTCGCTTAAAGACCAGACTACGGGATCCGACAAAAATGATGAAAACGCGAAGCTGCCGAATCCGGATGCTTCCGGGTTGCCGTCATAATCCACTTCAACGGAAATCATTTCTCCGTCGGAATAATTTCTTTCTAACTGAATTACAATTTTCCCCTGTGTATGAGAGTATGTCGCAGTTTCAGAATTCAGTCGCACTCCGGATACGTTCATTCCCTGGTTGAAGTCGAGATAAAATTCGTCTAAGCTGTCAACTTCGCTCATTAATTTTATTTCGGTTGTTCCTTTTATCCTATTTTCATCAGGGAAGAGTTTGAGATCGAGGTTGTAATATCTAACATCAATCGAATTATCGCCGGGATAATTAATTTTACTAAGTGTCTTATTTTCTTTCGCTCCGGCGATTTTTCCCGCAGCGCAGTAATTTTTTTCTTCCTGACCAAAATTAATTTCAGAAAAAAGAAAAAGAATAAAAAAGAGGATAAATATATTTTTCATAACCGGTAAATATTTGTTTTTTGATGTATCAATTTAAAGAAGAATTGATATAAAATGAAATGACAAAAAGAAGTTCAGAAGAAAAAGAAATGATAAATGTAGAGACAAGATGTCTGTCTCTACATTTAAAAAAGTTTTACAACAGATGCATTAAAAATCCCATTAAAATACCTGCGGCAACTGCAGAGCCGATAACTCCGGAAACATTCGGCGCCATAGCGTGCATCAATAGATAATTTGACGGATCTTCTTTTATTCCCATCGACTGAACAACGCGCGCGCTATCGGGAACAGCGGAAACTCCCGCTGCGCCTATCATCGGATTTAATTTATCGTCTCCTTTTAAAAAGAGATTCATAAATTTGGCAAATAAGACTCCGCCCGCGGTTGCAATTGCGAATGAGATAGCTCCGAGTATAAATATTAAAATAGATTCATAAGTTAAAAATGTTGTTGCCTGCGTTGAAGCTCCGACAGTTATTCCCAGCAATATTGTCACTATATCTATTAAAGATTTACTCGCCGTATCGCTTAGGCGTTTTGTCACTCCTGATTCTTTTAAAAGATTTCCGAAGAAAAGCATTCCCAGCAAAGGAAGCGCGCCCGGCGAAATGAATGTAGTGAGCAGCAATCCGACAATAGGGAAAACGATCTTTTCCAACTTGGAAACCGAACGCGGCGGTTTCATTCTTATTCTTCTCTCTTTTGATGAAGTGAGCAGTTTAATTATCGGCGGCTGAATAACCGGAACGAGCGCCATATAAGAATAAGCGGCTATTGCGATTGCGCCGATCAACTCCGGAGCTAATTTAGATGAAAGAAAAATAGCGGTCGGTCCGTCGGCTCCTCCAATAATTCCTATAGAAGCCGCCTGCTGCTGCGTAAAACCTAATGCCAACGCTGCAATAAACGTGATGAAAATTCCAACCTGCGCTGCGGCTCCGAGCAGCATTAATTTCGGATTAGAAAGGAGCGCGGAAAAATCGGTCATCGCGCCTATCCCCAAAAATATTAAGGGCGGATAAATCCCTTTTAAAACTCCAAAATACAAATAATTCAAAACGCTTCCTTGCTCGTAGATTCCGAGTTGTAATCCGACGTTTTCAACAAAAGGAATGTTTCCCAAAAGTATTCCGAACCCGATCGGTATAAGAAGCAAGGGTTCGTATTCTTTTTTGATCGCGAGATAAATGAATATTATCCCGACTGTGATCATTACGATATGTCCCCAGGTTACATTAGCGAAGCCTGTAAATTCAATAAATTGTTTCAATCCTTCCATTCGTCAACTCCCAATTTCAACAAGCGAATCGCCTTCCAAAACAGAATCGCCCACATGCACTTTAATATCGATTATTTTTCCTTCCCTGTCGGCCGAAATATTATTTTCCATCTTCATAGCTTCCATTACAAGCAGTTTATCGCCGGGTTTTACAATGTCTCCTACCTTCGCCTGAATTTCCAGAATGGTTCCGGGAAGCGGAGCTTTAACGTGTCCGGCTCCTTTCTGAGCGGTCGGCTTGCTTGTTTTAGCCCTATCCGATTCCGAGGATGGATAAGCAACGGGCCGAACGAGTTTGGGAGTTTTAGAAGTTTTTACTTGCTGTTCAATTTCCACTTCGTATGTTGTACCGTTTACTTCAATCTCGGCTATATTATCTTCGATGTTTAGAAGCTCAACGTCGTAATGATTTCCTCTGATTGTAAACTTAAACTTTTTCATTTTTCATCCATACTTAATTTATCTTGGTGTTTGTCTCAAGCCGTAAATTTTAGAACTCCACGGCGAATAAGTTTTCTGAACTTTCTTTATAGTTAGAACCGCGTCTTCATAATCGTGAACTTCCTGAAAATGAAGCAGGAGCGCCATTGAAATTGCCGCGTTTATTTCACCGGGAATATTTAAATCTTTGCTTTCCGAATCGGAAACCTTTCCCGCTTCGCGCAATCTTTTCCTCAAATTAAAATTGAGGACTTTTGTGAGATTTGTAAAAATAAAATACAAAAGCAGCAGTGCCAAAAATACTACGATGTATCCGGCAACGGTTATCAATATTCCATCGTTCGCAAAAATATTATCTAAACTAAAAGTAAGTTCATTTGCGCTTTGCAGCGAATCAATCGCTGCGTTTAATGAATCTGTTCCTTGCATATCAAATCCTATTATTATAAAGGAATATTAGAATGTTTTTTGGGCGGATTAGAATCCTTTTTTGTAGAAAGCATTTGCAGCGCCCTTATAATTCTAAACCTTGTATTTCTCGGCTCAATAACATCGTCGATGTAGCCGTACTTAGCCGCCACATAGGGATTAGCAAACTTACGTCTGTATTCGTCCTCTTTCTCATTAAGGAATTTTATCTTTTCCTGTTCGTCGGTAATCTCTCTTAACTCCCTGGCGTGAAGAACTTCAATCGCGCCTTTGGGTCCCATCACCGCTATCTCGGCATTCGGCCAGGCGTAGTTTATATCACCCCGCAAATGTTTCGAAGACATTACATCGTAAGCTCCGCCGTATGCTTTCCTTAAAATGATGGTTACCTTCGGAACCGTAGCTTCACCGTAAGCAAATAATAATTTAGCTCCGTGAATAATTATTCCGCCGTATTCCTGAGCGGTTCCAGGAAGAAATCCCGGAACATCCACCAAGGTAACAATCGGAATATTGAACGCATCGCAGAAACGCACAAATCGTGCTGCTTTTCTCGATGCGTTTATATCCAAAACTCCAGCCAGATAACTTGGTTGGTTAGCTACAATTCCAACCGGCATTCCGTTAAATTTCGCAAATCCGGTTACAATGTTCGAAGCGTATCTTCTTTGCACTTCGAGGAATTCGTTATAATCCGCGATTGAGTAAATAACTTCTTTTACATCGTAAGGTTTATTTGCTGAATCCGGAATAATTTCATTCAATGTATCGTCCAACCTGTCAATCGGATCGTCGCAGGGTGTTATCGGCGGATCTTCCAGATTATTCTGCGGCATATAGCTTAATAATTTTCTGATGAGCAGCAGACCTTCCTGTTCATCGTCGGCTGCAAAATGAGCAACGCCCGATTTGGAAGTGTGAACTGAAGTTCCTCCCAGTTCTTCGTCGGTAACTGTTTCGCCCGTAACGGTTTTTACAACACGCGGGCCGGTAACAAACATATAGCTTGTATCTTTTGTCATAATCGTGAAATCGGTAAGGGCCGGAGAATATACCGCTCCTCCCGCGCAAGGTCCGAAGATTGCCGATATTTGCGGAATAAGTCCGGAAGCCATAATATTTCTTTGGAAGATGTCTGCGTATCCTCCCAGACTTTTTACGCCTTCCTGAATACGCGCGCCGCCGGAATCGTTTATGCCTATTACCGGAGCTCCTACTTTCATTGCCTTTTCCATCACCTTAACAATTTTTTGCGCATACATTTCGGAGAGCGATCCTCCGAAGACGGTAAAATCCTGACTGAAAATGTAAACTAATCTTCCGTCAATCGTTCCGTATCCCGTAACTACTCCATCGGAAAGATAGCTTTGTTTATCCAATCCAAAATCGATGCTTCTGTGCGAAACGAACATATCGAATTCTTCAAAACTTCCTTCATCCAAAAGCATATCTATTCGTTCACGTGCCGTATATTTTCCTTTTTTATGCTGCGATTCAATTCTCTTTTCGCCGCCGCCCAGCCGGGCTTTTTGGCGCATATCCATCAACTCTTTAATTTTATCCTGCATCGCCATAATAATTTTCTCCCGTTACAAAATCTTCATTATTAATTATTTTTCTTTTCTTCGCACAATTCCGTAAGAACGCCGTGTGTAAATTTTGGATGAAGAAAAGCGATATCCAATCCTTCGGCTCCCTTTCTCGGTTCTTTATCAATCAACTTAACCCCTTTTTCATCGGCTTCTTTAAGCGCACCTTCAAGATTATTTACCGCAAAGGCTAAGTGATGAATCCCTTCGCCTTTTTTCTCTATGAATTTCCCGATAGGCCCTTCGGCGTCGGTCGATTCCAATAATTCAATTTTCGTCTGCCCGACTTTGAAGAAAGCCGTTTTCACTTTTTGATCTTTCACTTCCTCAACGGCATAACAATTAAGTCCGAGTACGTTTTCATAATACTTTATTGATTCGTCTAAATTCTTAACCGCGATCCCTATATGCTCTATGTGTGTTAAATCCATTTTTATTTCCTTTTTTAGATTACAACGCTTTCTTTGTATTCTCCAAAAACTTCCCGAAGCGTATTGCAAATTTCTCCGATTCCCGCGTAAACTTTTACCGCATCAATAATGAACGGCATTAAATTCGCATCGCCTTCAGCCGCTTTTTTCAGTTCGGCTAGTTTATTCTCAACTTCTTCGTTATTTCTTTCATTTCGGATCTTATTCAGAAATTCAATTTGTCCCGATTGAACTTTTTCATCTATTCTTAATATTTCACCAACTTCTTTAACATTATCAGCAAATTTATTTACACCGACCACAACTCTATCGCCGCTTTCTAATTCCTGATTAAATTTATATGCGGCTTTTTGAATTTCACCTTGAACGTATCCGGCTTCGATTGCCGGAACCATTCCGCCGAGCGAATCTATTTTATTTATATATTCCTGAGCTTCCTTTTCAATTTGATCTGTCATCGATTCTACATAGTATGACCCGGCAAGAGGATCGATTGTATTTGTAACTCCGCTTTCGTGTGCAACAATTTGCTGAGTTCTAAGGGCTATTTTTACGGCGTCTTCGGTTGGAAGAGAAAGCGCCTCGTCCTTCGAATTTGTATGCAGACTTTGAGTTCCTCCGAGCACAGCCGCTAATGTCTGCACCGCAACTCTTACGATGTTATTGTTCACCTGCTGAGCCGTTAGCGTCGAACCGGCAGTTTGCGTATGGAAGCGAAGCATCATAGATTTAGCTTTTTTTGCGCCGAATCTTTCCTTCATAATCTTTGCCCAGAGTCTGCGCGCGGCTCTGTACTTTGCAACTTCTTCAAGAAGATCGTTGTGAGCGTTGAAGAAGAATGAAAGTCTTCCCGCAAATTCATCAACGTCTAATCCTGCTTTCATTGCCGATTCTACATAAGCGATTCCGTCGGCAATTGTAAATCCAACTTCCTGTGCCGCTGTCGATCCGGCTTCGCGAATATGGTACCCGGAAATTGAAATTGTATTCCATTTAGGTACTTCTTTCGAACAGTATTCAAATATATTAGTAATTAATCTCATCGAAGGTTTCGGCGGGAAAATATATGTTCCGCGGGCGATATATTCTTTTAATATATCATTTTGAATTGTTCCGCTGATTTTGTCTTTGCTAACGCCTTGTTTTTCCGCGACTGCAATATACATTGCAAGAAGAACGGATGCGGGAGCGTTGATCGTCATTGAAGTCGAAACCTTATCAAGCGGAATCTGATCGAATAAAATTTCCATATCGGCTAAAGTGTCAATCGCAACGCCTACTTTCCCGACTTCGCCGAGCGCCATCGGGTCGTCGCTGTCGTAACCTATCTGAGTCGGAAGATCGAAAGCCACGGACAAACCGCTTTGTCCTTGCGATAATAAATATCTGTATCTTTCATTTGACTCCTTTGCCGTTCCAAAGCCTGCGTATTGACGCATTGTCCAAAAGCGTCCGCGGTACATCGTCGGCTGTACGCCGCGCGTGTATGGATACTCGCCAGGGAATCCTAATTTCTCGTTGTAATCTTCAATGTTAAAATCATTCGGTGAATAAAGAGGCTTAACTGGTGTGAAAGATTGCGAAGTAAATTCTTCTTTTCGTTCGGGGAATTTTTGAATCGCTTTTTGATAATTCGAATCTTCCCAATTCTTATAAGCATCCTGAACTTTATTCTTTAGATCGTTCATATTCATAACATTGTCCTTTTATAATAATGTCTTTAATATAAATCCCTTAATATTAACAATTAGTGTGCCTAAATTTTACAGGAAGTAAATAAGGAAAAATTTCTTGATTAGGAGACATAACTTAATAAATCAGGATATCGAAAAGTTATGACTTTCTCAATAGTTGGAATATTATTTTTTGGAATGAAAAAAGCAGGGAAAGGGAGAAACGGGAATGTGGTGAAAATTTGGTCTGAGCTTCGACCGTATGAGAGACTGATAGAAGTCGCTTTGGTTTAACCGTATTCATCAAATATTTCAAATATTTTAATTGTTAACATTAAGTTTCTGGAGCTAAGCCTATTAATTCTACTAATGCTGCTAAAAGCCAAAAAAAATATTAAAAATTTTTATTATAGCTTGACAAAAAATGAAAATCAAATTAAATTAGCAGTTCAAAATATTAATTCCGCGATAGCTCAATGGTAGAGCATTCGGCTGTTAACCGAAGGGTTGTAAGTTCGAATCTTACTCGCGGAGCAAAAGCCTCGTATAACCGGGGCTTTACTATTTTAAAGTATAATTTCAGGTGAAGCGATACTCTGATTTTTCCTTCGGCTGTTATCCCGAACTCGTTCGGGATGTAAGTTCGAATCTTTCTCGCGAAGCAAAAGCCTCGTATAACCGAGGCTTTTCTATTTTAGAGAATAATATGAGCAAGAATTTAATCCCGATATAAATTGGGATTTTTTGTTTATGAAACATTTCCTTTACATATTAAAATCACTCCCTGCCGAGAAATTCTACGTTGGAATATCCAATAATCCTTTAAGAAGGTTAGAGTATCACAATTCAATTGAGAAGGGGTTTACTTCAAAATACCGACCTTGGGAAATTGTTTTCATCAAAGAATATGAATCAAAACGTGAAGCTCAAAGAACAGAAAGAAAAATTAAATCTTGGAAAAGTTCAATAATGATTGAGAGAATAATTTCAGGCGAAAAGAAACTCTGATTTTCCTTCGGCTGTTATCCCGAACTCGTTCGGGATGTAAGTTCGAATCTTACTCGCGGAGCAAAAGCCTCGTATAAACGAGGCTTTTCTTTTTTTAGATAGAATAATAATTTTAAACAAGGGCTTTTTAAAGAATTCCTTTTACGCGAGGAACAATCTAAAGCTAAACGTTGTAAAATTTTTGTTATATAAAAATATAATTTTGTAACTTTCCTATTAATATTTCTTTTAATTTCTATTTCTATTTAGCATAGGGCTTTAATGTTTAGCGAGATTGAAAAAAACCGGCTTGCTGAAGCAAAGAACTTAATTTCTAAAATGGTCAAGGATGATCCTGATAAAGTAGTATTTTATTATGGAAGCCGGTTGACGAACGGAATCAAAAATTATTTTAATATTGATAGAGAAGACAGCGCAATAATCGAAATTTATCCTAATGTTAATAAAGTTAAACTTTTGATAAAAAAACCGGACTCCGAAGAATTTTCCATAGCTACATTTACCGCTCTTGATTTTTTGAATAAACTAAGAAACGAGGGTATTCTGTTTGATGAATAATCCGATCGATTATTCATTAATCATTTACCGCTTTCTCTTTTAACTTGAATACTAATCCCTTTTTTATTAATTTTTGTTGTGCCACTGCAAAAAAAGCAGTGGCGCTTTTTTTTTACTCAATAAAAATATTAAGGACTTTTAAAGTGAGCGCTTTTGTATATCTTACCAGAGAACGGCTGCGGGAACTGGAAAAAGAATTAAACGAAATGAAAACCAACGGAAGAAAAGCTATGGCTGAAAGAATAGCGGAAGCCAGATCCCACGGAGACCTTTCGGAGAACGCAGAATACGACGCGGCTAAAGATGAACAAGGATTATTTGAATTAAAAATAAGTAAGATGGAAGAGTTGTTATCTAAAGCTAGAATAATAGATACATCCGAATTTCCAAAAGATGAAGTTCATATTTTATCCAAAGTGAAAGTAAAAAATTTAAATAACAAAAAAACCTTCGAATACAAACTTGTTTCACCCGAAGAGGCTAATCTTGAGGAAGGAAAAATAAGTTTAACTTCACCTGTAGGCAAAGCCTTAATGGGGAAAAAATTAGGCGAAAAAACTCAAGCCAAAGTACCCGCCGGTTTAATTGAATTTGAGATCCTAAATATCGAATAAACTTGTCCGATGAAAATTACATAAATTTAACGCTTAAACTTGCAGAAAAAGGAAGGGGCGCTGTAAGCCCCAACCCTCTTGTAGGAGCCGTTATTGTAAAAGATGGTAGAATAATTGGGCAGGGTTACCACGAAAAATTTGGAGAAGCGCACGCGGAAATAAACGCGATAAATTCTGCAAATGAAAGCATTGAAGGCGCCACGCTTTATGTAAATCTGGAACCTTGTTCGCATTACGGAAAAACTCCTCCATGCGCTGATGAAATAATAAAACAAAAAATTTCAAAAGTTGTGATTGGCAGTAAGGATCCGGATCCACTTGTAAACGGGAAAGGAATTGAACGTTTGCGTACCGCTGGCATAGAAGTAAAAGCGGATGTTTTAAAAGCTGAGTGCGAAGAACTGAACAAATTTTTTTTTAAGTCCAGGCGGCAGAACCAACCTTATGTTACATTAAAAGTTGCTCAAACAATTGACGGGAAAATTGCAGATGCGGACGGATATTCGAAATGGATAACTTCCGAGGAATCGAGAAAGTTTGTTCATAAGATGAGAAGCGAGTACGATGCCGTATTAATTGGGAAAAATACCGCTTTAAAAGATAATCCGGGGTTGGATGTCCGGCTGTCTGAAGGAAGAGATCCGGTTAGAGTTATATTGGATAAAAATTTAGAACTCGATTCCGGTCTGAAGATATTCAGGAAGACTGACGGAAAAAATATTATTGTCGCTTCGGAGAATAAAAAAACCGATGAAGAAAGTTTGAATAATTCAAGACTGAACGACACTGAAGTTTTATTTGTTAAAGAAGATGAAAGCGGTAATCTAAATATTTTAGATATTTTAGAAAAATTACATAACCGCGGAATAACATCCATACTAGTTGAAGGAGGAGGCAAAGTTTTTTCTTCTTTCATTCGCAATAAATTGTTTGATGAAATTTACTTATTTACCGGTCCGAAAATTTTGGGCGAAGGAATATCATCGATTGAAAAAATCGGTATCGGAAAAATGGATAAGGCAATGGAATTGAAGTTAAAAGAGGTAAGACAGATTGGAAACGACGCTTTATTGATTTACAGGAGAGAATAATGTTCACAGGTTTGATTGAGGAAGTTGGAAGCGTTAAAAATATTCAGTCGATTGGCGGCGGGAAAAAAATAACTATAAACTCAGAATCGGTTGCAGCCGCCGCATCAATGGGCGAAAGTATAAATGTAAACGGAGTATGCCAGACGGTTGTTGAACTCGGAAAAAATTTCTTCGCTGTTGAAGCGGTAGAAGAAACGCTGAAGAAAACAAATCTTGATCATCTAAAAATAAATGACAAAATAAATCTAGAAAGTTCTTTAACATTAGCAAAAAAACTCGGCGGCCATTTTGTGCTTGGCCACGTTGATACAACAGGGAAAATAGTCGATATAAAAAAATTATCTTCAAGTTTTTTGATGAAGATAAACTATCCTTCGGAATTTGAAAGATATATTATTCACGTCGGTTCTATTGCAGTTGACGGAGTTAGTTTAACTGTGGTGGATTTTACAAATAATGATTTCACGATTTCGGTCATTCCGCATTCTTGGGAAAATACGAATTTTAAATATCGAAGAATTAGCGACAAAGTGAATCTCGAGTTCGACGTGCTTGGAAAATATGTTGACAGAATGATAAACAAAAAATCGGCATCCGGCATTACTGAAGACCGGCTTAAAGATTTAGGCTATTGATGAAAAAAGTTGAAGAAAAAATTTTTCTTCTAATTAAAGAAAAGAAATTATTTGAAGAAGGCGATAAGTTGCTGATAGCTTTAAGCGGCGGTGCCGATTCTGTTTTTGCGCTCAGGTTTCTTCATCAAAAAAAAGATAAACTCGGAATTAAAATAGCGGCGGCGCATATTAACCATCAGCTTCGCGGAAAGGAAGCAGACGGCGACGAAGAATTTTGCAGAAAGCTTTGCATCGAACTCGACGTTGAATTCTATTCCATAAAAGCGGATGTTAAGAAATACGCTGAAGAAAAAAAATATTCTATAGAAGAAGCGGCGCGGGAGCTGCGCTATTTTAATCTTCAAAAAATAGCTTTGAAAAATAATTGCGATAAAATTGTAACTGCGCACAACCTTGGCGATAACACGGAAACCGTTCTTCATAAATTGATTAAGGGAACCGGACTAGCTGGATTGAGCGGAATTCCCGCAAAGCGGGAAAATATAATAAGACCATTTCTGCATATCTCGAGAGAAGAAATTCTTGACTATTTAAATCATCTCGGACAAAGTTTTAAAACGGATGAAAGTAATTCATCCAACAATTACGAAAGAAATTATTTGAGGAATGAAGTCATCCCTTTGCTTGAATCGATTAATCCCTCGCTTCATCAAACAATTTTCTCTTCTTCAAGAATTTTTGAAGAGAGTGAAAAAATTATCCAAAAATATACTAAACAGATATTCGAAACATTTGTTGAGGAAGAAGGAGAGAATCTAAAGATAAGAGATTCTATTTTGGAAGATGACGAGGAATCGCTTGGCGCTCTATTAAAATTTATTTTGAAAAAAAAATATAGCTACACTCTTAACTTTGAAAATTATATAAAAATAAAAAGGGTCTTCCATCTTCAAACCGGAAAAGAGATTGATTTGGGGAAAGGTCTTTCAGCTATTAAAGAAAGAGGTTTTGTCTTAATCACAAAAAAAAAGATTCTCGAAAATAATGAACCGGTGGAATTACGTTTGGGAGAAAAAAGTATTATAGGAACACGGGAAATCGGGATTGATGAAGCGAAAAATGAAATAATAAACGGGAAAAAGAACGATTTTGAAATAATTTCCGCTGATAATACAGATGATATTTTTATATTGCGTAGATGGAAATACGGGGATAAATTTATTCCTTTGGGAATGAAAAATTTTAAAAAAGTATCAGATTTCCTAAATGAACAGAAAATTCCGGCGAATAATAAAAAAGAACAATTTGTCCTTATTAACCGGAACAATATTATATGGGTTGTTGGTTTAAGGATAGACGACCGTTATAAAGTGAATGACAATACTGAGAGAAAATACAAATTATGGATAAGATAGAGAACGGAAGCGACTTTTTTTATGTTGGTAATGAAAAGTTTATTCCTTTGATAACCGAAGATGATATTAGAAAGAGAATAACTGAATTAGCTGAGGAAATTTCGGATGAATATAAAGGGAAACTTCCAATCTTTATTGGAATTTTAAACGGTTCTTTTATTTTTATGTCCGATTTGATTAAAGAAATAGGAATAAAGTGCGAGATCGATTTTTTCAAATTATCGAGTTACGGCGATGCCAAAATATCTTCCGGCGAAGTAAAAATGCTGAAAGAATTAAACGCCGATATTACCGACAGGCACGTGATTATTGTTGAAGATATTGTCGACAGCGGACTTTCGATAAGCTACATTGAAAAATTGATGGGAACGAGAAAACCGGCAAGCTTAAAAGTTGCTTCACTTTTAGTTAAACCGGATAGCATTAAATATGATATAAAAATTGATTATATTGGCTTTAATATAGAAGATAAATTTGTGATAGGTTATGGCTTGGATTACGCGCAGAAATTCAGGAACCTGAGATCTATTTATGTATTAGAAGATTAACGGAGAATAAAATCAGAATGAATAAGTTAATACCAGCATATCTTGAGATGTCCAACAATAAAAATAACGACAGACCTCCGAATCCGAAATCACCGCGCGGAGGAAAAGGCGGCGGCGATAAAAAACCCGATGGGGATTTTGACTGGTCGAAAGTAATACGTACTGTTTTTAGCTGGGGAGCTGTGGTTGTAGCGGCAGTTATAGTTCTGCAGTTTTTTAATTCCAGCCCTTCCGGAGCTAATGAAATTCCCTACGACGTGTATGAAAGGCTTTTACAGAACGATAAAATTGAAGAAGCTAAAATAATTAAGACGGATATCAACGATTATACTTTTGAAGGAACACTTAAAGCAGAAGAAAGAATTCTTATCGATAACAATTATGTTAAGCTAAAGAATTTTTCGGTAACCATACTCGAACCTTTCCTGGAAGAACAAGCAAAAATATGGAATGAAAAAAATATAAAGTATTCTTTTGTAAAAGAAACCAACGAATGGATGACTGTCTTACTGGGATTTCTACCCTGGATTTTAATAATCGCAGTGTGGATTTTTATTTTCAGAAGAATGCAATCGGGAGGCGGCGGACAGCGCGGAATTTTTAACTTCGGTAAAAGCAAAGCTAAACTTATAACAGAAAGCTCGACTAAGGTAACATTTAAAGACGTTGCCGGAGCCGACGAAGCGAAACAGGAATTAGAAGAAGTAATTGAATTTTTGAAAGATCCTTCAAGATTCCAGAAACTTGGCGGAAAAATTCCGAGAGGAGTTCTTCTTTTAGGCCCTCCGGGAACAGGTAAAACATTGCTTGCCAGAGCGGTTGCAGGCGAAGCGGGAGTTCCTTTCTTCTCGATAAGCGGCGCGGATTTCGTAGAAATGTTTGTAGGAGTCGGTGCAAGCCGTGTAAGAGATCTTTTTGAACAAGGTAAACGCAACGCTCCCTGTATAATTTTTATTGATGAGATTGACGCTGTGGGAAGACACAGAGGAGCAGGTTTAGGCGGCGGACACGATGAACGCGAGCAGACTCTTAACCAGCTTCTTGTGGAAATGGACGGTTTTGAACAGAATAATGGATTGATAATTATAGCCGCGACTAACCGTCCCGACGTACTCGATCCTGCGCTGCTGCGTCCCGGAAGATTTGACCGGCAGGTTGTTGTTGATAGACCGGACGTTAAAGGGCGCGAAGGAATTTTAAAAGTCCACACAAGAAATATACCTCTCGATCCGGATGTGGATCTGAAAGTTCTTGCAAAAGGAACCCCTGGATTATCGGGTGCTGATCTTGCAAATCTTGTAAATGAAGCAGCCTTGCTTGCCGCAAGAATGAATAAAACTAAAGTGACAATGCTCGATTTTGAAGAAGCGAAAGATAAAGTGATGATGGGAACAGAGCGAAAAAGTCTTATCATTTCCGAATCGGAAAAGAAACTTACCTCTTATCACGAGATCGGACACGTTTTGGTTGCCAGAATGATTCCGGACGCCGATCCTGTTCATAAAGTAACAATCATCCCGAGAGGACGCGCGCTTGGCGTAACAACTTATCTACCTGTTGATGAGAAACATACTTATGCAAAAGATTATCTTGAAGCTACAATCACTTACGCTTTGGGCGGAAGAGCGGCAGAAAAACTGATCTTCAATAAATATACAACCGGCGCCGGAAACGATATTGAGAAGGCAACGAGCCTCGCGAGAAAGATGGTTTGCGAATGGGGAATGAGTGAAAAACTCGGACCGCTCGCTTACGGACAGAAAGACGAGGAAATATTTCTTGGAAGAGAGATTCAGCAGCATAAAGATTACAGCGAAAAAACTGCGCAAGAGATCGACCAGGAGATTCGCTCGATCGTAACCAACTGTATGGAAAGAGCGGAGAGAATTCTTTCCGATAATATAGAGATACTTCATAAACTCTCTCTCGAATTATTAGACAGGGAAATTCTTGACGCCGAAGAAATTGATAAAATTATTAACGGAGAGGAACTTCCTCCGCTAAAAAAAGTAGATCCTGTACCGGAACACGATCCGGAACTTCAGGAAGAAGGCGTTCCTTCGCACGTTAAAGAGCTGATGGAAAAACGGAATAAAGATAAATCGGGTGAAGACCGGGATAGTGAAGTACAGGACCAAAAGGATAATGGCGAAAACCGATAGCGCAACGATAGATTACAAAGTTGAGCTATTAAGAAAATCTATTCATCTCGGCTCTCTATCCATTCCAATCATTTACTATTTTATTACTAAGGAATTAGCAGTTATGCTGCTAATTCCTGTTACTATATTTTCTATTTTTATGGATTTCGGAAGATATGTTTTTCCGGCTCTCGGTAAATTGTTCTATATGTTATTCGGTTTTATGCTGCGCGAGCATGAAATGGATCAGAAGAAGAAAAATTTAAGTGGCGCAACATATGTTTTTATTTCCGCGCTTCTTGTAATTGTTATATTCCCCAAAGTATTCGCCATACTGGGTCTCGCAGTTTTAATAATAGGCGATACTTCCGCCGCACTTATAGGAAGAAAATTCGGCAAACATAAATTTTTGTCAAAAAGTCTGGAAGGCACGCTTGCGTTCTTTTTATCTTCGGTTATAGTTGTTTTTTTAACCCCCAAAATTGAAGGGAATTGGATAGAATATTTAATAGGAATTATAGCAGTAGGTGTTGCGGCGATTGCCGAAAATATTTCTTACGGTTATGCGGACGATAATTTCTCAATTCCGATTTCGATTGGGGTTATGATGTGGATTTTATACGCATTTCTATTGCCGGATTTACAATTAATTTTGCCAAATGTACCTCAGTAAATTATTGAAACTTTAAGATACAAATTTTGTATAAAACGCAATTAAAATAAATTAAGATGCTAATGAGTATGAAACTTACACTTTCTTCAAACAAAACTATTCTTTCCGTTCTTGCGCTTTTCGCAATTATTTTATTAAGCTCTTGCGATA
The DNA here is from genome assembly GCA_963821715.1 of uncultured Melioribacteraceae bacterium. GTDB lineage: Bacteria > Bacteroidota > Ignavibacteria > Ignavibacteriales > Melioribacteraceae > CAWGET01. The sequence continues at coordinate 611,524 of CAWGET010000006.1, read as the reverse complement.
AAAAACGAAGCGCAATTGGTAACGAAGACGAAATATTTGTAGTTGCCGATTCATCCGAATATGAGGAATTACAAAGTACACTCTCCCAGGTATTCGGAAAAATTATCTATACTCCTCAGCCCGAACCGCTTTTTACGATGAAGCGAAAGGGTTATTCCGAAATTGAATCGGTGAAAAATAAAAAGAATGTGATCTTCGTCGCTCCACTCGACTCAGATTCTAAAATATCCAAATATATTAAAGGCGTCCTTGATTCTTCCGTTACCCAAGAAGTTAAAGAGAATAAAGAATTTGTTTTTAACAAGTATGATTTATGGGCGGGAAACCAATTAGTAATGTTCTTAACCTCGCCTACGATTCAGGAACTTGAAGAAAATATTTTAAGCGAGCAGGACAACCTTCTCTATCATTTCCAGAATATTTCCAATAAAAGATTATACAGAAGTCTCTACAACAGTAAGTTCGAAAGAAAAGAAATAGAAGCGCAATTTTTACGCGATTATGGGTGGATAATTTATGTTCAGGCGGATTATTTATTGGCGAAGAATGAACCGGAAGATAATTTTGTTTGGATTAGACGCGCACCCGGATCTAATATGGAACGTTGGATTTTCGTTCATTGGATTGAGAACGCTTCGCCCGAATATCTTAACCCGGATTCGATAGCCGCTATACGCGATAGAGTTACGTCAAAATTTTATTTATCGATGGATGAGAAAAGTCACGTTGTAATTGAAGATGATTATAAAATGTCCGATGAGGTAAATTTTAATGGGAAGTACGCAATTATGACTCAGGGTTTGTGGAAGATGAACGATAAGATAAACGCTATGGGCGGACCTTTTGTAAATTATACTTTTTATGATAAAGAGACGAAAAGACTTTATATGCTGGACGGTTCGATTTACGCGCCCAAATATTATAAGAAGAAATTGATTCAGCAGGTGGATGTTACTCTTCAATCTTTTATGACGGAAAATGAAATAAGCAAAGACCGAAAAGAAGAACTAATGGAAGCATTGGAAGATTAAGCGATAAATCTGATCCAAATAAAGATGAGCGCAAATCCGGTCCAAAAAATTAATCCGCACCAACTGAGGATTTTAAGCCATGTTTTTGGTCGGGAATTTTCAGGCACGTGTTTATCCGTAATCACTTTATAGTTTATAAAAGATAAAACCGGCGTGGTTAAGAATGCAAGAGTTGTTGCAAGATCGACCATTGATTTAATTCCGCTTTGTAAAAACGAAATTATCATTATTGCTACGAAAGCTAAAATTATCATAAAAACAAAATACAACGATTCAGTCTTAAAAATTTTTGATAATCCCGGCAGAATCAGTTCAGTTGATTTTTGCAGTACTCTCGGATAAGCATCAGTAACCGTTAATGTTGTTGTAAAAATTGTAGAAAACGCAGCAATGATAATCACCGGACCTGCCCACGATCCAAGGCTCCTGGTATAAAGCGAAACAAGCTGGCCTGCAAACTCAATTCCGTTGTTGGAAAAAGATTCACCGTTCCCGAACATCAAAAGAGCGCCGAGTGATAAAAATACCAAAGCGAGAATTGAAGTGCTGATATATCCGAGATTAAAATCAAAAAGAGCTTCGTTCATTGTTGCTTGATGATTTGTCTGTTTTCTTCTTTCAATCGCCCAGAGCGAATGCCAAACTGAAATATCGACAATTGAAGGCATCCAACCCATTAAAGCTACAATAAATGAAATTCCGGTTACTGTCCAGATCGCAGGTTCTAAATTATCATTTACTCCAGGATTTTCATAAGTCAACAGCGAAACGACAGCTACAATCGTAGAAAGTGCCAGAATTGAAATTATTACTTTCATAATTTTATCGAGAAGCGGATATCTTCCGGGAATTAAAATTGCCATACAAATCGATACAACAATTATGCTCCACCAAACCGGAGTAAGTTCAATTCCGAATAATTCTCCCGCTAATCCCGCTGTTGTTAAAACGAGCGCCGCTTCTGTTGTGAACATCGTTAATAGTGTAAAAACTAGAAAGACAGTAATTGCCCATTTACCAATTTTTAAATAACCGTCTAACAAACTTTTACCTGTTGCGGCGGTGTATCTAGGACCGAATTCAAAAAACGGATATTTAAATAAATTTGCAAGAATTACAGCCCAGACTAATCCAAATCCGTAATCCGCTCCAGCGCGTGTTGATTGAATTAAATGAGAAACACCGATTGCAGCTCCGGCCATTAAAAGGCCGGGACCAAGACTTTGAAGAAAACCTTTGTATTTAGATTTCATAAGAATTTAGTTTCCGATTATTTCTTTAAAAACTTTATGATTGTAAATACTGATATCATCAATTTTTTTTCTTAAAATTTCGGGATTTTCTATTTTCAGAAAATCCGCCAGCCTTCTCAATTTTTGCTCGTCAATAGGTAAAAGGGAATTATCGCTGCCAAAAATAGTTTGAATCGATAACTCAAGATTCTTGTAGAATCTAAAATTCTCAATCAAGTCGTTAACAACTTCTTCGTCTAAAACGGATCTTAATCCATTCAAAATCGAGATACTATTTTTCCCTAAGTTTTCATTCATTAAAACGGAATTATTCAAAAGAAGAATTTGAATTGTGAATTGAATATCGAGAAGGCTGCCCCGGCTTTTCTTTAGATCAAATTTTTCTTTAATAACCGATGAGCTTTCGCTCAATATTTTTTTGTAGATGTCGGTTATTTCTTCTGTCAATTTTTCTTTGCCGAATTTCTTTAAGGAGTCAAGAACAGAATGTTTAAATTTATCAAAAAGAATCTGACTCCCTTTAATGAATCTCAATTTAGTTAGCGCCTGAAACTCCCAAACCCTCGCCCGCTTTTGTAAATACTCTTTATACTTTTCAATATTCCAGATAAGTAAACTGCCCGTGCCTTCCGGTCTTAAACGCAAATCGACTTTAACAGGCGCAAGAATTTTATTTATCTCAGAAAGAAATTCTCCGCAATCATTTTGTATTTTTTCAGAATACTTTTTCTTCGGCGTTTACAATTATCAAATCTACATCGGAAGCGAAGTGCATTTCGTTACTTCCGAAACTGCCGAGAGCGGCAGCAAAATATTCTTCTCCGAAAAAATAATTTTCTAAATGATTCGAAATTATTTTTTCTATGTAAGATTGTTTCTGTGTTGAGAATTCTTTGTGCGAGATTAATCCAAGCGCAAACTGTACGTTTAAAATAAAATGAACCTGAGAGAAATTAAGATTTTCATAATCCAAATTTTTCCGGAAAACAATTCCTGAAATATAAAGTTCGCTCAACCGCCGGTCGAAAGTGATCTGCTGAATGAACCGATCCGAATATTCGCACAACTTCAAAAATTCTTCGAAGAATTTTTTGTTGGAAAATTCCTTGTACCAGATAGATACTATTTTTACCGAGTTAACAAATTTCGCAAAATTATCGAGAACCAAATCGGGCATCTGCGACACCGAAAGATAGATTGTTAATTCCGGCTCAATCTCCGCAAACAATCTTATTGTTCTTGAATCGAATTGCTTGCCGCTCAGCAAACCGGTTCCGCTCCGTAAAAAATTAATATTTTTTTCAGCTTGTTTCGGATTAACAAATTTTATTTTTTCGAAATCATTATTCTCGGCTGCATTTTCCGTTTCATCAGCGGCAACAACCGAGTTGAATATTTTCCGCACCGATATCCGGAAATCCGATAATGAACTTTCTCTAATTCATCAGCGCTGCTGAAGCCGAGAAAAGCTGCAAGTTTTTTTATTTCTTCCGGCACTTCAGGAATTTGATGTGTCTGTGTGTCGTTCATCAACTGCATAAAATGTTCTATTCTTCTGTAAAGAATATAGGCGGTTTTTAAAACTTCAGATTCATTTTCGCTTAAAAGATTTAATTCCGCAAGAAATTTAATTGCAGCTATGACTGTTCCCCGTACGCAAAATTTTTTGTCTTCCACCGTTGAGCAATTGCAAAGCCTGAACGGAAAATTCTATATCGCGGATACCGCCGGGGAATAGTTTAACGTTTCTCTCTCCGTCGGAGTTTTCTTCAATCCTTTTCTTCATCATTTTGATTTGGCTGAGGATATTTTGAGAAAACGAATAAGGATAGATGAAAGAGACGAGATAATCATAAAATTGTTTGTAAAGCGCTTTGTCTCCTCCGGTAAAATCTAATTTGATCAGCATCTGCCGTTCCCAGTCTTCTCCTTTTAACTCATAATAGCGGAGGTAATCGCTTACGGTTCTGCATAAAGGAGAATTCCGTCCGTCGGGACGAAGCCGGAAATCGACACGGTACAAATATCCTTTGCCGGTCATTTCGGTGGAAGATTTGATAAAGAGTAAAGCGGCTTCCGAAAGTATTTCAAAATACTCTTTGCCGGCATTATCGATCAGATTATTTTTATCGAAGAAAAGAATTAAGTCAACATCCGAGCTGTAATTTAGCTCGCGTCCGCCGAGTTTTCCGAGCGAAGCAAGTACATATTTATTCGGAAGACTAACAATACTATATTTTTTTAGAATTTCTTCGTAGCTAAGCTGGAATAAAAGCGCGTTAATATTCCGGGCAAGAATTGAAAGCTGCAAGGTTGTATCGGCAAGAGGATTATTCCCGAGAATATCGTTCAATCCGATCTTGAGTAAAATTCTTCTTTTAAATAAACGGAGGAAATTTAATTTCGCGCCGTAGGTTTTGTATCGTCCAACCCCGGATGAAATTTCATCTTCCAGTTTGTTGTCGTCAATTTCTGAGAATAAGTAATCCTGACCGAAAATCTGGTATAGATATTCAGGATTACGCACAACAATATCGGTAAGATAGGCGCTGTTTGCCGCGATGGCTGTTACTATTTCCACGTGATGAGGATAAGTTAGACAATCCCTGAGAAAAGAAATTTTATCATAATTCGAATTTATTATTCGGATGAGATTGGCTTCAGAAGAGGAAGTAAAATAATATTTGTCCGATTCGGTTTGAAAGCAGAGAATAATTTTATCGAGCTCGTCCGAAGAAAAAAATCCTTCCGAAGCTAAAAAGATTTGATTTACAAAATCGTCCGTTAATTTATGGTGATTAGATTCCAAATTCCGCCGGTGATATTATTTAAATAATAAGTTATTATTTATTCCGTTAGTTTTCAATTTACGGCTGAAACAAATTAAAAATGCGGATGTTATAAGTAAGATGAACAATTAGCCCGCACAGCTTTAAATTGATTTTATAGAGCCCTTTAGTTAACTTTGAGCTTGCGAAAAAAACGGAGATATGAATGTTAAGTTCTGTATTAAAAAAGATATTCGGCGATAAGAATGCGAAAGTTATAAAAGAAATGACGCCTATCGTCGTTAGGATAAATGAAGAATATGAAAAATTAAAAGATCTTTCAGACGAAGAATTAAAAGCTAAAACTCAAGAATTTAAAGATAGAATTAACGAATCCACTTTGGAATTGAGAAACGAAATTGAAGGGTTGAAAGAAAAATTAAGATCGGACGAACTTGAAGAGGACCGTAACTCCATTTACGACAAGATTGAAGCCCTAAATGATGAACTCGATGAAAAATATGAAGAAACGCTTGACGAACTTCTCCCAGAAGCATTTGCTGTAGTGAAAGATACCTGCCGGCGCCTGGTTGGTAAATCGTGGGAAGTTGCGGGAAATAAAACCACGTGGAATATGATTCCGTACGACGTGCAATTGATGGGCGGAATAGTACTCCACGAAGGCAGGATTGCGGAGATGGCAACGGGAGAAGGAAAAACACTTGTGGCTACTTTGCCGATGTATCTTAACGCGTTAACCGGACGCGGAGTCCATCTGATAACAGTGAACGATTACTTAGCAAAACGCGACAGCGAGTGGATGGGAGAAATATATAAATTTCACGGATTGACTGTTGGTTGTATTTTGAACACGATGGATCCGGCACAGAGAAAAGTTCAGTATCAGAGTGATATCACTTACGGAACAAACAATGAGTTCGGTTTCGATTATCTTCGCGATAATATGGCTTCATCAATTGAGTTTACGGTGCAGCGAAAACATAATTACGCTATAGTTGATGAGGTCGATTCCGTTTTGATTGACGAAGCGAGAACGCCGCTTATTATTTCCGGCCCCGTCGGTTCTACGGAACATAAATTTTATGATATGAAACCGCGAGTGGAAAGAATGTTCAGAAAACAATCGCAGCTTGTTGCGGGAATTGTTCAGGAAGCCGAAGAGCTTTTAAAATCGGGCGATGGTAAACCGAAAGAACAAGCCGGGATCAATCTACTTAGAGCGCACCGTGGTTTCCCCAAAAATAAAAAGCTCTTAAAACTTTTTGCCGAAGGAAACTATAAAAAACTTATGCAGCAAACCGAGCTTGAATTCCTTCGTGAAAAAGGAAAACGGATGCCGGAGATAGACGACGAACTCTACTTCGCGATTGATGAGAAAAATAATTCTATCGACCTGACCGAGAAGGGAAGAGAGGAATTAGCTACTGGAGCCGCTGAAGGGAAAGAATTTTTTGTTTTGCCGGATTTAGGATTAGAGATCTCAAAAATTGAAAATGACGAAACAACAAGTGAAGAAGATAGAATTAAAAAGAAAGATGAACTTTATCATACTTACAGCGAAAGAAGTGATAGAATTCACACAATAAATCAGCTTCTTAAAGCTTACAGTCTTTTCGAAAAGGATGATGAATACGTTATAACTGAAGACGGAAAAGTCGCTATTGTTGATGAATTCACGGGTAGAGTATTACCGGGAAGAAGATACTCCGACGGACTTCACCAGGCAATTGAAGCGAAGGAAAATGTAAAAGTAGAACGGGATACTCAAACTCTCGCTACTATTACTCTTCAAAATTATTTCCGCCTTTACAAAAAATTAGCGGGAATGACAGGAACCGCCGAAACCGAAGAAGGCGAGTTTTACGAGATCTATAAACTCGAAGTGAATGTAATTCCAACCAACAAACCGATTGCTCGGGAAGACGAAGACGACGCGGTATTCAGAAGCAAACGCGAAAAGTACAATGCCGTCATCGAAAAAATAAAAGAGATGAAAGAAAATAATCGTCCGATTCTTGTTGGAACGACGAGTGTTGAAGTTTCAGAAACAATCAGCCGTATGCTTAAACGGCAGGGAGTTGCGCATAATGTACTTAACGCGAAGCATCATCAGCATGAAGCTGAGGTTGTTGAATTTGCCGGACAGCCGGGAGCAGTAACAATCGCGACCAACATGGCCGGTAGAGGAACCGACATCAAACTCGGAACCGGAGTTGTGGATAAAGGTGGGTTGTACATTTTAGGAACGGAACGTCACGAATCGCGTCGTATCGACAGGCAGTTAAGAGGACGTGCCGGACGTCAGGGAGATCCGGGAACTTCTAAATTTTATGTCTCCTTGGAAGACGATTTAATGCGTTTGTTCGGAAGCGATAGAATGTCCAGCGTAATGGGTAAGATAGGCATTGAGGAAGGCGAAGTTATTCAGCATCCTCTTATAACCAAATCCGTTGAACGCGCCCAGAAAAAAGTTGAAGAAAACAATTTTGCCATCAGAAAAAGACTACTTGAATTTGACGACGTTATGAACCAGCAGCGCGAAGTCATTTACTCGAAAAGGAGTCAGGCGCTTGAAGGTGAAAGACTTAAGGATGAAGTTTTTATTTATCTTGATGAATTTGTGACGGAAATTATTGACAAATATTATGATGACGCGCTGCTCGAAGCAATGCACGATGAAATTCTTCAACATTTGCTTGTTGATGTTAAAATTGATCCGGAGACTTTTGAGCAAATAGGCAAAGAAGGAATTAAAGAAAAAATTCTTGAAGCGGCAAAAGATTTTTACAGCCGAAAAGAAGAAATGCTCGGTCACGAATTAATGGCGCGCTTGGAAAGATACGCCGTGTTGAGCATCATCGATGAAAAATGGAAAGAGCATCTGCGCGAGATGGACGACCTGAAGGAAGGAATCGGGTTAAGAGCTTACGGTCAGAAAGATCCGTTGATTGAATATAAAGCCGAAGGGTTTAATCTATTTGTAACTCTTCTGGATCAGATAAGAAATGAAGTAGTTTCTTTCTGCTTTAAATTTTTCCCGCAGGCTCCAGAAGAAGTTAAGGAGAGACGGCAAAGACCTACGCAAAGATTAACGACGATTAAAGACAGCGTAACAAATATGGGTATGCAGTCTAAGGGCACCGACCAGGATGAAGGAGCCAGACGCGGCAAACAGCAGCCGGTTCGGGTAGAAGATAAGGTCGGCAGAAATGATCCCTGCCCATGCGGAAGCGGAAAAAAATATAAACACTGCCACGGAAAATAACTTCAGAGGATTTTATGAAAAAAATTGAAGCAATTATTCGTCCTTTCAAATTAGATGAAGTTAAAGAGGCATTGCTCGAAGAAGATATAAAAGGAATGACTATCACCGAAGTCCGCGGCTATGGGAGACAGAAAGGGCACAAAGAGACTTACAGGGGAAGCGAATACCAAATTGAATTCATTCCGAAAATTAAATTGGAAATAGCGCTTGATGATTCTTTAGTAGAAAAAGCTTTGGACGCTATTCTCAGAACTGCTAAAACCGGTCAGGTTGGCGACGGAAAAATATTTGTTTATAACGTCGAAGATGTCATCAGGATAAGAACTGAAGAATCGGGACCGGAAGCATTATAAAAATCAGGATTATGAAAAAAGTAAAAAAAAGTTATCTGATAAAAATTTTCGCAATAGTTGCTGCGGCGGTTTTTTTTACAGGCTGCGGATTGTGGAATAATTTTACTACTTACTTCAACGGATATTACAATACGAAAAAAGCCTTTGACCAGGCAGAGAAAATTATCCATGAAGAAAAAAAAGAACTATTCATTTATAAGGAAAAAGCCCCTTCCCAACAGGCTGATAAACTTCTTAACAGCGTTATCGAAAAAGGCTCGAGCATACTTCAGTTCGATCAGGAATCGGCATTTTTTGACGATGCGCTTTTTATGGTGGGTAAAGCGTTTTATTATCAGCAGAATTATTCCAAAGCGCTCCGAAAATTTCTCGAACTAGAAGCGGTTGCTAATCCGGATTTTCAACTTGAAAATAATTTGTGGATTGGAAAGAGTGAAATCAAGCTCCGCAATTTTGATAAAGGAATGGAGATTCTTAATGGAGTAATAGCGGAGGCTGTTAAGGAAGAGGAAAAGGAAATTCTTCGTGACGCTTATACCGCTCAAATCAGTTACCGGCTTTATAGGGAAAATTACGAAGATGCAATTCGTTTAATGAACGAATTGATAAATGTTTCCGACGACGAAAAACTAAATGCGCGCGTTAGTTACGAACTCGGAAAAGTTTATCTCACAATTGAAGATCAAGCAAACGCGGCAGAAGCTTTTGCATCAGTAAAAAATTATTCTCCCGAATATGAAATTGAATTTGAGAGCAGCCTGGAATACGCTAAAACATTAAAAGCGATGGGAAAGAACGAAGAGAGTTTGGATTTGTTCTATGAAATGCGCGCAGAAGATAAGTACAAAGATCATTTCGATGCTATCGATTTACAGATTGCCGAAATACTTTATAATGATGGCGAACTTGAGGCAGCATACGATAAATTTACAGTAGTTGATACGACCTATAAAAATTCTGAAAGTTCGGGAATTGCAAAATACCGCAGAGCCGAAATGTGGGAAAATGATTTTAATAGTTTTGACAGTGCAAAATATTTTTACGATAGGATAAGGTCCACATCTGCGCCGAATGAATATAAATCTCGCTCAGCTTCTAAACTTCAAAAGCTAAATAAATACTTCAAGATTAAAGATGAGCGCGATAATTATAACCGCCAGTTGGATTATATTTATAATCCGGAATCATTTACCCAAGATTCAATCGCTTATGCTGAATATCAACAGGAAGTTGCCGATCTCGCTCAAAGCAGCCCGGATGTTCCCGCACGTGGACAAAGAGTTGCGTCTCAGCCCAACCAGCCAGGTGTGAGATCGGATGTGCCGACGCTTCCCGTTCGGCCTGTATTGTCTGCCGATTCACTCAATATTTTATTGAGTAAAACTAATTTCGAATTAGGAAATTTTTTCTACACCGAAATTATAAGACCTGATTCGGCATTCTACTATTACCAAAAAGTTGTAGAAAACGAAGATGCTCCTAACTTACCGAATGCGATTTATGCGATGGGATCCTATTATTTGTCGAACGATAATCCGGAAAAAGCCGATAGTATTTTCAATTATATATATGATAATTATCAAAATCTCGATATTGTAAATGAAGCCGCAAGACAATTAGGTAAAGAGGAAATTGAATTGGACGCCGATCCTGCGGGAGATGCTTATCTGATTGCTGAGAATAAGTTTGAAGAAGAAAACTATACCGACGCATTGTTAGATCTTAAAACTATTTATTCAGAATATCCGGAATCACCCTTCGCAGCAAAAGCGCTTTATACATCCGGCTGGATTTACGAAAATAAATTGGATAAACCGGATTCTGCCGCAGCTGTTTATGATTCTCTGCGGGCTAATTATCAAAACACTCAATATGCACGGTCAATTTCAGCAAAACTCAACGCATATATCGAAGCAAATAAAGTGGTGCCCGAACCGTCAGATTCGACTGTTCCGCCTATTCAGACTGTGCGGGATTCAATAATTACTCAGCCTGATTCGCTTAATCTAAACAATCCTGATGATAGAATGCTCGACGAAGAAAGACCGCCGCGTGATGAAGGGTTTAGAAGAACGAAGCAAGATACTCTTATTAATTCGGGAGTTCCGAAAGATACAACGGAACTAATTACACCGTAGCGATAAAAATTATTATGACTAGAAAGAAACTTCTTAAGTTTATTGAAGAAGGGGAAAACCTGCATACGGAATTTAAGCAGCGGTTTTCCACACATCAAAAAATCGCAAAAGAGATGATTGCTTTCTCTAATACGCGCGGGGGAATTATAATTTTTGGGGTGGACGACGATGGTTCTATTTATGGAGTTTTAAGCGAAAAAGAAACCGCGGAATTAATAAAAGAAACAGCAGAGAATTATTGCGAGCCGCCTCTAAAATATGAAATTTCATTTTTCGAAATAGAAGGACGCGAAATTGTTGCAGCCGAAATATTCGAGTCCGCCGATAAACCTCACAGAATTCAAGATTATTTAACTACGATCGATATTAACAATTCCAGTGTTTATATCCGAGTAAACGATAAGAGCGTTTTGGCAGGCAAAGAGATGATAAAAATTCTTCAGGCCAGAGCTTCCAACACAGCGCTTAAAAATTATCAAGTTGGGCAGAACGAAAAAATAGTTTTTGATTATCTGAATAAAAACGATTCGATTGACGCGAAAACGCTAAGCTCCATTGCAAATATTTCATCCCGCCGCGCTTCAAGGACATTGATCAAATTGGTACGGGCAGATTTGCTCTTGATCCACACAAACGACAGAGGCGAAGATTATTTTACTTCGGCTCGTTAAGCCGCAAGTCGAAAATTTTTCGTAATTCAAAAACAGCTATGCCGTAAGCCACTGCCACATTCAGCGATTGCTTAATGCCGTACTGCGGAATTTCGATAGTGAAATCGCAAAGGTCCAACAGATCCTGCGAAACGCCGCTAATCTCATTACCAACGAGTATTGCCAATGGAAAATCGGTAGACGGAACAGAATAATGCGGAAGGCTATTATCGGTTAATTCCAACGCACAAATTTTATAACCCTCTTTTTTAAGTTGGAAAATTACATCTTTCGGATCTTTGGAATATTCCCAATCCACGCTTTCCTGAGAACCGAGCGCTGTTTTCAGTACTTCCTTTTTTTCAGGAGTCGGAGTGTAACCGCATAAAAAAAGTTTTTCTATCATCGCTCCGTCGGATGTTCTGAATATCGAACCAACATTATAACTGCTGCGAATGCTATTTAGAATTATTTGAACCGGAAGTTTATTTACTTTGTCAATTGTTTCCAGCGTCGCACGATTTTGTGATATTTCTTCGTGAGTAAGTTTTTTCATGTTTATATTTTTTAGGATTGCAAAAATTAAATTCAAAAATACTAAAAATTGTTAAGAGTAAATAGCAAACAGTAGAAACCCGGTTCTCTTCTTTACTATTTCTACTCTTTTCTTTTCAAAAATTATTGATTTTAAAAAGTAAAATATATAAGCTATTATACCTGATAAAATTTATGGAGATTAAATGTTAAAAGGTAAAGATGTTCTTGAGCAGCGCGCGAGAGAAAGTCAGTCCTTAAAATCGACGCTTCAGGAAGAAATAAATATAAATGTTGATGAAAATCAATTGGGGCCCGATGTAAAATTTGAAAACGGAAAAAGAGTGCTTGTATTCAATGATCCTCTCTATTCGCGCGAGAAGAAAAGTGTGATTAATTATACTGTATTTAGAGGGAAATGGGAATTCGAAAATATGGAAGAATTTGATACCGAGAACCCAGGAACCTGTGCCGTAAAATTTGCGCCGGTACGCGATTCATCAAACATTACTTTGGTTTTTAAATCTTTTAAGGATAGAGTTGAGTTTATGAATTCCATTTACAGCGATAACGAAATGAAACAAAGGGGTGGCGGTGTTAACCTGGAATCGATTGCTAATTCTAAAGTACTAAAAAATACGAGCGGTATAATTGGACTTTCAGTGGCGGCTTATGGTTTATATAAATTATTTAAAAAATAAACCGGCTTTAAAAAGCCGGTTTTATTGAATTATTCTATTTCTGCGAGAGCAAACGAACCGTTAATTTTTACAAAAGAAAAGTTTGTATTTAACGTCTGGCTTCCGCTTTTGAAAGATACTTTAACCGTGTAAAAGTCCGGGCCCATCTTTTCATTCGCGGCGGCTTTACCAACTTCGTAGCTGTCGCTTATATCCAAAAAAGCCTTAATCTTCTTGCAATTCCTGTCAACTTTACTTTTCTCACTCTTATTGCTGTAGTCGTAAACGCTCTTATAATTTCTTTCGGCATCGCTGCCGGAATAAGCAATCATTTTAGCCGCGGGCTCAAACTGCTTATCTTTACAGAGCTTAAATATTTTATCAATTGAAGATCTTATTGCATCGTCTTGTGCGGAAACATCAACACTAATTAGAGAAAGAACCGCAAAAACGAGAATCGGTAATACAACCTTTTTCATAGGGTTTACCTTTTTTATTTGAGAATACTCTATTTTATTATCGAAAACTTTTTGTATAAATTAAATAAGTTTTAGCAATTTATTTAGAATTAAAAATTTTCTTCCAAAAATAGAAAAACATCTACTATTTGTATCATTTCTCCGGTCATTTTGTTCCGGTATTTCAATATAATGAAAGAAACTTAATTTTCAAGATTTCTTTGTGTCGTAATAATTTGTTATCTCGCTGTTGATTTTAATTGTTATCAGCGCGAATGAGTAACCTAAAATATATCCTATCATAGCTCCGAGAAGAACATCCGACGGATAATGCACTCCGACATAAATTCTGGAAAAGCTTACAAACAACGCTGCAGCGAACAGCACCCATTTAAGTTTTGGGTATATTTTGTAAAAAAATACGGCAATGGCAAAATTATTTACTGCGTGTGAGGATGGAGAAGAATAGGAACTTGTACATCCCGCCAAAATATTCACGTTTGGAAGAATTCTGCAGGGTCTAATTCTTTCAAAAATATCTTTCAGCCAAAAGCTGTTTAATTGATCGGAAAAAGTAATTAAAAGTATAGCGAATAAAGCGGCTATCTTACCTATTCTGCCTCCTTTAAAAGAAGAGGATCATCCAAAAAATTACGTAAACCAGATACCAATTTGTTACTTCCGTAAGATAAATAAAAATTTTATCGAAGATAGGATTCGAAAGGGAATTATTGATGAAATAAAAAATGAATAAATCGATTGAGTAAAAAAAATCCGTCATCATAAAAATGGTTTTTTGAAAATATTATTTGGAAAGATAAGAAAAAATATTGGGTAAAATTATTAATAAAAAGAGTAAAATTTTTATAAAAAGGTTCGATAATAATTTTAAGGAAAAGTGAAAACAATAAAATCAGATTTGGAGACGTATGTCCGCATTAGAACAACCATCAGTAAAAATATTCGAGATTGATCCGGAAAAGAAAAATGAGCAGAATATGACATTTTTTGAAGAAGAAACTCATCAGCATATGATTGAGCCTTTAAAAGAAAATCGCGGCGGCTGTTGCGATACTGGGTGTTCTTGCATTAATCTTCGAAGTACGAAATGTTATTATGTATTCCTTCGAAATTTATTTATCTCGTTTATTTACAACGGTTTCTGCATTTATTGTTTTAGTGGCGGCTTTCACTTCTCTCGGCAAAGAAAAAGCAAATTTTCTTGCATACGCTCTAAATGCGTCTATAATTCTCCCTCTCGGTTTTATTATGTTAAAAGCTCCCGAAGCTTTTTCAATAAATGCGCACATTATTGTTTTTACCGTTTTTGCGGTTTCACTTTTTATCGGTTGGGAATTGAAACATCAACTTATCTTAACCGCGGTTTCATTCGGCGTTATCACTGCGGCTGCTTTAATAAATTTAGATTATATTTTGTCTCTTCCGAATATTGTTCAAACTCTTTTCGTTATCTCGGCTTTCGGACTAACTTCAATTGCAGTTTCAGCGTATTTGTACAAAGCCAGGTTTACGGCCTTCAATAGAATTTCAGAATTACTGGATAATCCCGATCAATTGGAGAATAAAAAATCCGAATTGATGGACGATAGGTTTAAAGAGATTGTAAATAATTCATCAATAGGAATTTTTCTCTATTCTTCAAAAGGTAAATTTGAATATGTAAATCCCGCCATTCTGAAAATGCTTGGTTACTCAAACCCGGAAGATCTGCAAAAAATAGAGATGCAAGATCTCGCAGTTGATCGGGATGAACTTCAGAAAATCCATAAAACATTAGAAAAAGATAGGTCGATAACTAATAAAAAATTTCATCTACGCAAAAAAGACGGCGAAAATATAACAGTATTGCTGAACGAAAGATTGGTAAAAAGCACCGATAATAAAAATTTTTATTATGAAGGAACGATTGAAGATGTTACGGAGAGCTCCCGGGAAGACAGTGATATGCGTGTGGAACTGGAAACTTTAAGGGAGCAGTATTCAAAGCTTAAAAAGGAAAGCGACAGTGCTAAAAATAGTAACGAGTTGAAAAATCAATTTATTGAAAATTTCAGCCATAAACTCCGCACACCAATGAATTCCGTAATAGGCTTTCTTACTCTTATCGAAAACGGATTGTTCGAGAGTGAATTTGAACTAAGAGATTTTGCACATAATGCCAAAACTTCGGCTGAATCACTTTTAAATATTATCAATAACATTTTGGATATTTCCCAGATCGAATCGGGCAAGTTAGAATTATTTGAAGAGGAATTTTTATTAAGCGAAGAAGTTGAAAAGGCAAAATCGTTAATTGATCCCGCGGCAAAAGATAAAGAATTAGAAGTGAATATAAACATTGAAGAGGGTATTCCGTCAAAAGTAAAAGGTGACCCGACAAGATATCGTCAGGTTTTAATTAACATTTTGAACAATGCCATTCATCATACACAAAAAGGAAAAATTGATATTAATCTGAAACTGATTGAAAAAGATGAAGAGACCATTAGCTTTTCCACCTCGATAAAAGATACCGGCGCAGGAATATCGGAAGATAAAGTAGCGACATTATTCACTTCATTCAAAAAGTTGAAAGAAACCAGTATTGGAAATAGGAAAGGTCCGGGACTCGGATTACTGATATGCAAAGAATTCGTTCAATTAATGGGCGGCGATATTGAGATCAAGAGTAAGGAAAAGCAGGGAACGACAGTTACGTTCTTTGTTAAAATGGGAATAAAAGAAAACTTAATAGAAGAGGTTGCCGCGCAAGCCGAAGCGTCGCTGAAGTCATCAGAAATATCTGAGTTACCATCCAAGACGGAAGTCTTAGAGGTTAAACCTGAGGCTGATGAGATAAAAATTAATAAAGAAATAAAAGCTGCAGAAAAAGCTCCGGAAATATTGGATCATGAAATAGAAAATGAGGAGGCGAATAAAAAGAAAATCCTTCTTGTTGAAGACGATTTAGAGAGCCAGAATATTGAGATGAAGCTGCTTAAGGAAAACGGTTATGCTGTTTATCCGGTAGCTAGCGGTGAAGATGCAATAAAATCAATTTCGGAAAAGGAATTTAATCTGATTTTAATGGATGTTGAGATGGAAGGGTTGGACGGAATAAGCGCTACGCAGGAGATAAGAAAACTGCCTAAACCTACAGGAGCCATTCCGATAATTGCAGTAACCGCCCATTCAAGTATGAAAGATAGAGAACGTTGTCTGGCCGCCGGAATGGATGATTATATTTCTAAACCGATTAATATCAATTTCCTAAAGATGACTATTGACAGATGGCTTAATGAGAGAAGAGTCTAAAAGAACAATCCACAAATTTTAAATAATTGTCATCTTTTTTGCAGAGACGTTCCTCGAGAACGTCTCTGCGTTTTAAAAGCTCTAACTACGATGACAAAAATTCCTCTTTCACTAAATAATTATTCACATAATCGGAAACGTTTTCATCTAATGAGTTAGGCTCTTTTGAAAATCCTGCCGTTTTAAGTTTATCCATATTCGCTTCAGTAAAATATTGATATTTCTCCCGCAGATATTCCGGCATTTCAATATATTCAATGTTCACAGGCATATTCAGTGATTTAAAAATGGGCGCTACCAATTCATTCCAGGAATGTGCTTTTCCTGAGCCGATGTTAAATATACCGTTGATCTCCGGATTATTATAGAAGAAGAGAATCATATCCACAACATCTTTAACGTAAACAAAATCCCTTTTCTGTTCACCATCGCCGTATTCATCACGGTAGGACTTAAATAATTTCACTTTACCGGTTTCTTTAATTTGCCCAAATGCTTTATGCACAACGCTCCTCATATCATCCTTATGATATTCATTCGGCCCGTAAACATTAAAAAATTTTAGTCCGGCAACTTTATTAAGTAAACCATTATTTTTAACCCAAATATCAAAAAGCTGTTTAGAGTAGCCATACATATTAAGGGGTTTTAATTTTTCAATATTTGTTACGTCGTCGTCATAACCTTCTTCTCCGCTTCCATAAGTTGCCGCTGAAGAAGCATAAATGAATCTTGCGTTATTATTCATAGCAAAATTCGCCAGTTCTACAGAATATTTATAATTATTATAAAGAAGATAATCAGCGTCCTTTTCGGTCGTGGATGAACAAGCGCCCATATGGAAAATCGCCTCGACCTCAAATGGAAGAGCGTCCTGCAATATCAAATCAAAAAAATCATCTTTGTGATAAATATCTCTGAATTTTAATCCGCGGAGATTTTTCCATTTTTCTGTTTCACCCAGTCTATCAACAATTACAATATCTTCCTTACCTGCTTTATTCAAAGCCCAAACTAAAGCGCTCCCTATAAATCCGGCCCCTCCGGTAACTACTATCATCTTTTCCATCCTCTATTCTCTATTTTCAAATAAATTTAAACTTAACTATATTCAATTTTATCTTCAAAATAATTTTCTGAAATTATTTAGGATTTCGGAAGGGAAAATATGAACATCGACAAAATTAAGGCGCAGCTTGAAAAAAGAATTTTAGTTCTCGACGGAGCAATGGGAACGATGATCCAGCGTTATAAACTTTCCGAAGAAGATTACCGCGGGGAAAGGTTCAAAAATTATGAGAATGACTTAAAGGGTAACAACGATATTTTATCCCTAACGCAGCCGGAAATAATAAAAAAAATTCACGAAGAATATCTTGAAGCCGGTGCCGATATAATAGAAACAAACACATTTAACGGAACTTCGATATCTCAAAAAGATTACAATACCGAAGAACTGGCTTACGAAATAAATTATGAATCGGCTAAAATTGCAAAAGCCGCAGCCGAAAAGTTTTCAAAGATCGATCCCTCTAAACCGAGATTTGCGGCGGGAGCTTTAGGACCTACAAACAAAACCTTATCCTTATCACCGGACGTGAACGATCCCGGTTACCGGGCGGTCACATTCGACGAAATGGTTTCGGCTTACGGAGAGCAGGCGCGCGGTTTAATCGAAGGCGGCGTCGATATAATTCTGATTGAAACTATCTTCGATACGCTGAACGCCAAAGCCGCAATTTACGCTGTGGAAGATTACTGCGAGAAAGCCGGAATTGAAATTCCGATAATGATTTCCGGAACGATAGTGGACCTTAGCGGAAGGACTTTGTCCGGGCAAACAACCGAAGCATTTTTAATCTCAATTTCCCATACAAAAAATTTACTCAGCGTTGGGTTGAATTGCGCGCTTGGTCCGAAACAGATGCGGCCTTTCATTTCCGAATTGGCGAAAAGAGCCGATTGTTATGTTAGCTTGTATCCGAATGCCGGATTACCCAATGAATTCGGAGGCTACGACGAATCGCCCGACTCTATGACTCAAGTTTTAAAAGATTACGCGGAGAACGGTTTCTTTAATGTTGTTGGCGGCTGCTGCGGCACTACTCCCGATCACATTAAAACGTTCGCAGAGATGGCGAGAAATTTTGAACCGAGAAAAATAATTTCTAAAGAAAAAACTTTACGTTTGAGCGGATTGGAACCACTTGTATTCCGGGACGATATGAATTTCGTAAACATCGGAGAAAGGACGAATGTAACCGGATCTAAAAAGTTTGCAAGGCTTATTAAAGAGGGAAATTACGATGAAGCTCTTTCCGTTGCTCGTGAGCAGGTGGAAGGCGGCGCGCAAATGCTGGATGTAAATATGGATGAAGGCATGCTCGATTCGGAATTCGCGATGACAAAATTTCTTAATCTGATTGCCGCCGAACCGGAAATTGCTAAGCTCCCGATAGTGCTCGATTCATCAAAATGGTCTGTGATTGAAGCCGGATTAAAATGTCTTCAGGGAAAAGGAATAGTGAACTCGATAAGTATGAAAGAGGGTGAAGAAAAATTTATTGAGCAGGCAGAAAAAATATTGAAATACGGAGCGGCGGTTATTGTAATGGCGTTCGACGAAAAAGGTCAAGCGGACACATTCGAAAGAAAAATAAATATCTGCCAAAGAGCGTATAAAATTTTAACAGAGAAAGTCGGATTCCCGGCGGAAGATATTATCTTCGACCCGAATATTTTTGCTATCGCGACAGGAATTGAAGAACATCAAAATTATGCAGTAGATTATATTGAAGCGGTAAAATGGATAAAAGAAAATTTGCCTTACGCGAAAATCTCTGGCGGAGTAAGCAATGTTTCTTTTTCATTCCGCGGAAATAATCCAGTCCGCGAAGCAATCCATTCAGCTTTTCTGTTTCACGCAGTAGCTGCCGGAATGGATATGGGAATAGTCAACGCAGGACAATTGGAAATTTATGAAGAGATACCGAAAGATTTACTCGAACGTGTTGAAGATTCATTGTTAAACAGGCGCCCGGACGCAACCGAACGACTGGTGAGTTACGCTGAAACCGTAACCGCCGGAAAGACGAAAGAAACAAAAAAAGTTGAATGGCGCGAAGATCCGGTGAATGAAAGAATAAAACATTCTTTGGTTAAGGGAATTACTGATTTTATTGACGAGGATATGGCTGAAGCGCGTGAAAAATATTCTTCTTCCATTGAAATTATTGAAGGACCGTTAATGGACGGAATGAACATAGTTGGAGATCTTTTCGGCGCAGGTAAAATGTTTCTTCCTCAAGTTGTAAAGAGCGCTCGCGTTATGAAGAAAGCTGTGGCTTACCTGACACCTTATATTGAAGCTGAAAATATTGCGAATAACTCGGTTTCGAAAGCCGGGAGAGTTTTACTTGCTACCGTAAAAGGAGATGTTCACGATATCGGGAAAAATATTGTAGGCGTTGTACTGAGCTGCAACAATTATGAAATAGTCGATCTTGGAGTAATGGTACCCACCGATAAAATAGTTCAAGCAGCAATTGACGAAGATGTTGACATCATTGGTCTTAGTGGATTGATTACACCGTCATTGGATGAAATGGTAAACGTAGCTAACGAACTGAACAGAAACAAAATTGATAAGCCTCTGCTGATAGGTGGTGCCACAACTTCAAGAATTCATACGGCGGTAAAAATAGCGCCTGTATATAATCATTTTACGATGCATGTTTTGGACGCATCCAGAAGCGTTAACGTGGTGAGCAATTTACTAAACGTCAACAGCCGAGATGATTTTATAGCCGGAATAAATAATGAATATGAAGAACTGAAAGAAAATTACGGCAACAGACAAAGCGCTAAAGAGTATCTTACTTTGGAAGACGCGAGAAAAAATAAATTTTCGATAGATTGGAATTCCGTTGAAATTAAAACTCCCAATTTTCTGGGAGTAAAAAAAATTACCGGTCAATCTATAAAAGAACTAAGAGAATATATTGACTGGACTCCGTTTTTCATCACGTGGGAGTTAAAAGGTAAATATCCTTCTATTTTTGAGGATGAGAAATACGGCGAAGAAGCGCGAAAATTGTTTGACGATGCTAACGAAATGTTAGATAAAATTGAAGAAGAAAATTGGCTTAAAGCAAACGGAGTTTTAGGGTTATTTCCGGCGGCGAAAGTAAACGATGATGATATAGTTATTTATAAGGATGATACGAGGGAGGAAATTAAGAACATTTTCCATACATTAAGGCAGCAGGTAAAAAAATCCGGAAGTTCACATAATTTGGCCCTTGCGGATTTTGTAGCTCCATCTGAAATAAAAAAAGATTACATAGGAGCATTCGCTGTAACGGCAGGAATCGGTATTGAAGAACGATTGGAAACCTTTAAGAGTGAACACGATGATTACAGTAGTATAATGCTAAAAGCCCTGGCAGACAGGCTTGCAGAAGCTTTTGCGGAATTGCTTCATAAAAAAGTAAGAACGGAATTTTGGGGTTATGCTTCCGATGAAAATTTGAGCCGTGAGGAATTGATTAAAGAAAAATACAACGGCATTCGTCCGGCTCCGGGATATCCTGCTCAACCGGATCATACAGAAAAGCCGGAAATTTTCAAACTTCTTAATGCAGAAGAAAATACGGGTATTTCTCTAACGGAAAATCTGGCGATGTTTCCTGCTTCATCCGTTTGTGGGATATATTTCGCCAACCCGCAAGCCAAATATTTTAATGTTGGAAAAATAAATAAAGACCAGGCGGAAGATTACGCTCGAAGGAAAGGAATGTCGGTAGTTGAAGTGGAGAGATGGCTGGCTTCGATACTCAATTATAATATTTAATTAATTCAGGGAATTTTTGTATGCAAGAAGTGTCCCAATGGCTTCAAAAAACTTTTTTATTATCATTCGATTTACAATACAAATTAGTTGTTACCATAATTACAATTCTTCTGCTCTGGACTGTAAAAAAAATCATTTTAAAAATTGTTTTTCAGAGAGTTGAAGATGTAAGAAGCAGGTATAACTGGCGAAAATCCACGTCTTATATTCTTTTTACAATCGGATTTTTGCTTATTGCCAAAATCTGGTTCGAAGGATTCGAAACAATTGCAACATTTTTCGGACTTGTTGCGGCAGGTGTAGCGATAGCGTTAAAAGAACCATTAGAAAATCTCGCAGGCTGGGCTTTTATTATATGGCGGAAACCATTTGCGGTAGGCGATAGAATACAAATAGGCGAAAATTCCGGCGACGTGATTGACATAAGAATTTTTCAATTTACGATGGTGGAAATTGGAAATTGGGTTGATGCAGATCAGAGCACCGGCCGCATTATGCACGTACCCAACGGCAAAATTTTCCGCGATGTTCAGGCAAATTACAGTACAGGTTTCAACTACATTTGGAATGAAATTCCGGTTCTTCTAACGTTTGAAAGTGATTGGAAAAAAGCGAAAGAAATTTTGACAGCAATAATTTTCGAAAAATCCGAATATTTAAGTGAATCCGCCGAACAAAAAGTTAAAGAAGCATCTAGAAAATTTTTGATCTTCTATTCTAAATTAACACCGATCGTTTATACAACAGTGAAAGATAGCGGAGTTCTTTTGACTATAAGATACTTGTGCGATCCTCGAAAGAGAAGGGGGAGCGAAGAAGAAATATGGGAAAGTATTTTGGATGAATTCGGTGCAGTAAAAGATATCGATTTTGCATATCCGACGACTAGATTTTACAATAATATCCGGGAAGGGAAAAAGAGTTCTGGAAATGAATCAGGAAATATTTGATTAGAAGATAAACGAAAAATATATTTAATTAATTAGCTTCAACGCAAAATTTCCGCAAGCTCAATGCTATTACTCTCCCTCTTCATTTAAACTTCACATTTAAACAAATATTTTATACTTTAAGGTAATTCACTAACGAAAAGGAGTTAACTATGATGCGAAGATTTTCAATTCTTTTGTTATCATTAAGCCTTGTTCTTCTCGCATCCTGTTCAAATGATGATAACACACCAACGATGCCGGAAGAAGAGAATAATCTTCCAAAGCAAGTGGTTTTTAATACGATAAGCGTTCCGACTGGAATGCTTGAAAGCGGTAATGCTGAAGCCGATCAAGCATTGGAGTATATCCGCCTTGTAAATCAGTTTACTAAACTTCATGAAGCTGTAAATCCTCCGAAGGAAGCAACACTAACAAGAACCGATCAATACTGGTCGGGATACTGGGGATATGAAAACGTGATGTTTTACTGGGAAGCATGGTATGATAATGATCTCTACAAAGTTGAGGTTACCGCAGATGGAAGTTTCTACGGGTACAATTTTAATAATATAAAATTTTTAGAAGTAGAATCTTCCTCAGACGGAAACGTGGGATTGATAAATTTGTATGGACCTAACGGATTCAAGCTCTCTCAATGGGATTGGGAACTGAGCGAAGATGAAGTATATACCGTAGATTATTATACTCCACTTGGAGGATTGATCAGCGTAAAAGTTAATCCCGATCTCTCAGGTGAGCTTGAATATTATGAAGGCGACGCTTTAGTATTTAAAGCCAAATGGTATGAAGATGGCTCCTGGGAATGGTGGGATGATTTTTCCTGAGTTAGTTCATTATAGAAATTAGAATAACATTTTTAACCTCACTCAAACCCTTCCCCTAGTCGAGGAGAGGGGTTTTTTATTGTTAAACTGGATTTCCTACGAATTTATTTTCGAAAGTAGAATTTATTTTCAATGAGCAATTGAAAATCTTCGTTACATCTTGGGCTTTAAACCCGAGCAAAAACATTAAAAAATCTACGCCACACTATCACAAAATCTGACTTATAATTTTTGATCTTCGTCACACACTTACATTTCTAATATTTTTATTTTAATTCCGAAAATATTATTTTTCGAAAATTAATTTTTAACCAAATGAAAAGGAGTAAACAAACATGCTGAAAAAATTAATAGTTCTTATATCTGCAATTAGTCTTGCAGCGTTCTTTGTAGGATGTTCCGGTGATGGAGATAATCCGGTTGATCCGCAAGTGGATCCCCAGCCTCAGAAAATCGTTATTAAACAGGTAGAAATCCCCGCTTCAATGCAGCAAAATCAGGAAATAGATATAAGAACTTTAAGTTTCTTAACTATGGCTAATACAGTCTCATTGTACAGCGGTCTCTATTCAACCCCTGGAACGGCTCAGTTATCTGGTAACAATGAATGGTCAGGTACTTGGGGTGACGGAGAAACAACCTATTTATGGAATAGCTGGCAGGATGAAGGTACTTATTATGTGGAATTAAACGTATCGGGAATCTATAACGGTATTACGGTAAGCGATTATCGATTGGTTGAATTGGAAGCTTGGGACGAAGGTAACGCAGGTATGTTAACAATATTCGACCCGGTTGACGACGAAGTTTATTATGAATGGAACACAGATCAGTCCGATGTTTATTATTTAAGTATGTTTTTCCCTGAGGAGAGTGAACTTTATGTAAGGTCAAACCCTGATCTTTCAGGTAAAATGGAATATTATGAATATGATGGTTCAGATAGTGTTTTAATATATCAGGCCGAATGGCAGAGTGACGGATCCGGCAATTGGATTAGTTATGATTTAAATGGCGATCAGACAGGAAGTGGTAATTGGTAAAAATGATATTTAGTTGAAAATAAGCGGAGCGTGCTCCGCTTATTTTATATTCCAATAATCAGGATAATAACTTTCTTTTAAATTCATTCCTCGCATCTGCTAATAATTCTTTTCTCTCCTTAATTCCGTATCTATCTGAAATATGGAACAGAATCATCATTTCTGCAATTGCTGACGCCGCAATTTTCCCCGACTGCTCGGCAGTTAGATGATAGTTTCTTTTAGCAAGATCAATATCTTTTTTCAAATATTGACTTTCGCATACAAGAATATTTGTATTTTTTGAAAGTGAAACGGCCCTTTTAAAAGATTGATCATTTAAGATGAAATCAGTCAGATAAGTTATTTTTTCTCCTAAAGATTTAACAAGAAGCATGCTCCGCAATTCGCCTACTTCAAATATTTTATTGCTTAGATTAATTGTGTGTGTATCCTCAATTTTAATATTCTTTATTTGTTCAAGCCATGCTCCGCTTTCGAAACCGGTTTCTGAAAGTTTGTTCTTATCGATATTTATAGAATCTTTTTCTTGTAGTGAATAACCTATCGAAACTATTTTATGATTAAGTTCCGCTGCGAGTACTGAAAAATGTTCATTTTCATAAATAACGCTTATAAATTCTTTTTCATCTAAAAGATGTTTTTTGCTGAATCCTTCCGAAGCTTGAAATTTAGATGAGACAATTTTACCGCCGGAAATTTCGTTCACGATAAAAGAACCTGTAAGTTCGGAATGAAGATTCCATTTGAATCCGCGTAAGCGATGATGAATAATTTCGGTTGTACTTTCGGGACCAAAAATTATAAGAGGTTTCTTTGCCCGATCATAAATTCGTCTGAATAAAAAATCAAAACCGGCGATATGATCGATATGAAGATGGGAAAGGAAAAGCATACCAATTTTTTGTGTTTCAGAATATGAAATGGAACTTAGAACATTCTCACCACAGTCGAACAAAATCCTATTCAATTTATTTCCGCTGTTAACCCATACAAATAGGGCGTTATCTCTACCGGGTTTTCCGAGAACTTTGTAGTCAAGGCTCATATTTCACAAATATTTATTAAATAATTTGAATTATAAGAAATAGAATGGAGAAAGGGAAACCGGCTGCTGATAAAACAGCCGGTTAGCTTAACTTTTGAATTGAAAAACGGAACAGACCTTTGTGCATTTACCGCAATTTTTGCAGAGGGTTTCGTCTAAATAAGGCGCGCTGTAGATATCGTCTTGGATTATCGCCCCGAATGGACAGAAGTTTACCGCCGGACAAGGATGATTCTTCGGGCAATATTGATCCATTACTTCGATTCGCAACGTGTCTTCAATCTGGTTCATTCATTTCTCCTGAAATATATTTCACTGTAATTTATTCTGAAATGAGATGCACAGGTCGAAGAAAAGATTCATCATTCTTCTATAAATCTTATCATCGCTTTATGAAATAATTTATAATTAGCAAAAACATCCTTATGTTTTTTCCCTTTTAGGACTATTCTTTTCAGATTTGGAAAATTGTCTCTGTATTCTCGCGGAAATTCCCTACCCCAAAATTCATCCTTACTACCAATTACCTGAAGAATCGGAATTTCAAAGATCATATCACGTGGAAGGCCGAGGTTATATTCACTGAATACTGAATCAACTTTCAAAAAAATATTTTTAAGCTCGGTCTTAGAAGCATGAATAAAAGTCGAAGAAAAAATTTTATGATATTGATAGCTATATTTTAGATTATAAATAAAATCGAGATCAATAAATTTCTTTTTTTTACGGCCTGTAATCAGAAACGCCAACAGTTTTATAAGGGGCTGTAGAATCTTTAATTTATGCAGGATTTGCAGTGGTAAAAATCCATACATTAAAGTCGGTGAAGAAGCCGACAGGATTACTTTTTTCACGCGGTCGTCAATTTTGGAAAGTAAAAGAGCAATAGGTCCACCGTACGAGTTGCCGATCACTATTATATTCTCTTTTATATTCAGCTTATCAAGCAAAACTTTCAGATCTTCGCTTTCTTCAATTAAAGAATATTTCTTTTTAAATTGGAGCTAAGTCCGTCGCCCCGCCGGTCAATTAGAATCATTTTACTAAAATAATTATTTTTCAAGAGCCACCTTGCCGGACGTTCAATCATTGTATGGTTTCCGGCAAAAGCTCCACCGTGAATGTAAAGGCATGTTCTGTTTACTTCATTATCTTTGCTCAGAATTTTTGTAAATATTTCTAAGTCATCTGATACATTTACAAATAATTCTTTTTCATTAGTTTCGGTACTATCCGTAGTTTTCTGCATTTATCAGGAAATATTATTTGAAAAATGTTCGTACAATTTTAAGTTAATAATTTTTTGATTAAATTCTAAAATAACCAAACCAAAATGGGAAATAATTATGAAGCGAATTATTATCAGTATTATTATGCTATTTCAACTGCAGGTAGCGGCACAAATGCAGACAGTTAAATGGGAAAGAGTTGCCGACAATTTGAATTTTCCGGAAGGTCCGGCATGGAATAATTCAAATAGTTTTCTCGTTTTCTCAAATTGCTATGGAGACTGGTTGGGAAAAATTTCGGAAGCAGAAGCTGATACCTTTGTTTCCGCACCGTCTTCTCCGTTTGATTTTAAGAGCACAAACGGAACAACTTTCGACAGCAGAGGTAATCTTTATGTATGTGACTTCGGTAAAGGCGCGGTAATAAAATTTACTCCAGATAAAAAATGCTATGCAGTGGCGGAAAAATATAAAGATAAAAAATTTAATCGTCCCAACGATTTGGCGTTTTCTCCCGATGGAGAATTATTTTTCACCGATCCGAAATCCAATAATCCGGATTCGCTGGACGGCGCGATATATAAAATCAATCTCAAAGGTGAAGTTGTAAAATTAGATTCCGGATTAGCTTTTCCAAATGGAATTGCGTTTAGCAGAAACGGTGACGAACTTTTTGTATGCGAGTCGGCTCTCCATAGAATCATAAAATATAAATTTACTGAAGAAGGAAACTTAACAATGTCGGAGGTATTTGCAAAAGTACCTGGAGGAGAACCGGATGGGATTGCATTTGATGTAAAAGGAAATTTGTATGCGGCACATTTTGGCGGAAGCGCCGTTATTGTTTTAGCGCCCGATGGAAAAATAATAACGAAAATAAAAACTCCTGGTAAAAATCCAAGCAATGTAGAATTCGGCGGCAACGAGATGACAGAATTGTACATTACCGAAGATGAAACAAATGCTGTTTACAGAACGAAAATGGAAATTCCGGGATTTAAATTATTTAACGAGAGCAAGTTTGATAACTAATGGGAGAACTTATGGATTTGAATATTGGAACGAGGGTAGAATTAAATAACGGAATTAAAATGCCACGATTTGGTCTTGGTGTTTATCAAGCTGATTCAGGCGGAGAAACAGAAGAAGCAGTAAGAACTGCATTAGACGACGGCTACCGTTTAATCGATACAGCATCAGCTTATGGAAATGAAGCTGATGTTGGAAAGGGAATAAGAGAAAGCGGAATAGATCGCGAGGAAATTTTTGTTACTACAAAACTTTGGAATGATGACCAGGGTTACGATAAAGCCATAAAGGCGTTCGATACAAGTTTAGAAAAATTAGGTCTGGAATATGTTGATCTATATTTGGTGCATTGGCCGGTAAGCGGTAAAAGAATTGATTCCTACAAAGCGCTTGAAAAAATATTAAAGTCTGGTAAAAGCAGAGCCATTGGGGTTAGTAATTTTACAATAAGACATTTGGAAGAGTTGATCAAAAATACCGAAATTGTTCCGGCAGTAAACCAAGTTGAGTTCCACTCATTTTTATTTCAAAAAGAATTGATGGAATTTTGTAAAGAAAATAATATTCAACTGGAAGCCTACAGTCCTATTGCCCGAGCGAAAAAATTTAAGAATCCTGTGATTCAGGAAATGTCAAAGAAGTATTCCAAAACACCGGCACAAATAATGATCCGATGGATATTGCAGCACAAGGTAATCGTTATTCCAAAATCCACGCATGAAAAAAGGATAAAGGAAAATGCTGACGTTTTTGACTTCGAGATAACAGAAAATGACATGGAAAAGATTGACAGTATAAACGAAAGCATGAGAATTGCATGGGATCCAAGTGAGATAGAGTGAGAATCTCTTCGCTCAAGATTGTAGAGACGTTGCATGCAGCGTCTCTACTTATTAACCCGTAAATAGTAATTTTTTTACTGATTTGCCAGATCTCTTCGTAGATTTGCGCAGATAAAATCAATTCGTGTAAAAAATAAAAAATTTGAGACGGTATATTAGGCTTCTCTTTTCTATTTTGACGCGAAACTTTTTCGTTTCGCACGAAATATTTTCACGCCACTCTAATTGTAAAACGATTTTTTTTCTGAAATACCTAACTATTTAATTTGGTATCATTCTTGTCCTTCGAAAGATAACACAATAATTTCGTGAGGTTCCAATGCTAAAGTTTTACAAATCAATAATTATTTTTTTGTACCTAATTAGTTCCGTCTATGCCGGCAACGATCTGAAGATTTTAGATCCGCAAAGTTGGTGGGGCGAAGAACATGGTACCATTGAAGAAGCTTTGATCTCGGTTAAACCGAAAGGGATTTATACCGAGTACGGTTTGTACTTGACTATTTCTGCGCGAGAAACATATTACAATAATGAAACGCAGCTCGAAGTAAAGTTAGATTTTGAGCTGCCGGAAAAAGCTATAGTCACCGATTCCTGGCTCTGGATCGAAGACGAAATTGTTCGCGGCATAATCATGGATAAGTGGACTGCCTCCGCTCTTTATGAAGATATTGTCGATCGTCAAAAAGACCCTTCAATTTTATTTAAGCTTAGCCCGACCCAATACCAGCTGCGAATCTATCCGCTTTTTAAGAATGAGCCGCGTAAAGTAAAAATTACTTATTTGATTCCCACTAAGTGGGATAACAAAAATATTAAAACGTCGCTTCCGGTTAACCTGCTGAGAACCTCCAAAAATCCGTTGCAAAAAATCGATCTGCTTACTGCCGCAGCGGAAGAATGGCAGAATCCGAAGATATTAGAAAAACCGGATGTAGAATTTACGGAAGTTGAGGATTCGCTGAAGTCAGGATATCTCCAGGCCGAAATTCCTATGGAAGCTAATACTTCTGCACTGACTCTTACTTACAATACTTTATTAAAAAATAATGTCTTTCTAAGCACCTATTCAAACGAAGGGGAAAATTTTTATCAGCTCGCTATACTGCCGCCGAGCTTGCCGGAAATTTCCGGAAAGGCAGAGAAAATTCTTTTCCTTATAGATAACGCCGATGCCAGAACTTCATCTGAAAGCAAAGAAGAAATTATTTCGGGAGTAAAGAATTTTATTGCAGAGAATCTTTCTGAAAAAGATTCCTTTAATATTTTTCTAGGAAACATCAATATTAAGAAAGCATCGGTTAGTTGGATGGCTGCGGACTCAGCTAATCTTAAAAACATTTTTTCTGATTTCATGACGGTCGATAACATTTCCAATTACAGCAATCTTGTAGCGTTATTAAACGAAGCGATTGAATTTGTTAACGCGGACTCCTCAGAATCACAAATATTTTTGATCTCCAACAGTTTTGAAAACGGAGAACTAAATGCAGCCAACGATATAATAAAGGATATGATGAAAATTTTTGATCCGGTTCAACCTGTTCATACTTTGGATATTTATAACGGTTCCCGCAGATATTGGAGTGCAGATAGAAGCTTTTACGGTAATGAATATTTATTTGAGAATATTTCCAGGCTAACGAAAGGCGAAAATTATTCCACAAGATATGATGGTAGTTTTAATGAAATACTGGGAAAGATAAGCGCTTCAATAAAACCGAAATATAGTTCGTTGGATGTTCACACAAAATTGCAAAATGGTTTTTGTTATAACCGTTTCTCGATTAACTACGGAGTTTCAACTTCGGTTAATGATGCGATTTTGCAATCGGGAAAATTTAAAGGAGATTTTCCATTTATCATTGAGACATCAGCAATTTATGACACGAACTATTTCTATCATCAATTTGAAATAGCCCAATACGACATTTATGATACGGATAGTTCATCGGAGCTGATTTGGACCGGAAATATGATTACCGATCTGGAGAATTCCGGAGAATCAAATTCAACAATCAATGAAATAATTTTTCATAGTACGAATTCACGGATACTCTCTAAGTATACCGCTTTTATTTGTCTTGAGCCGAATCAGGGCGGAGAAGTATGTTATGATTGTTACGATGAGACAGAATTAATAATCAGCGTTGAGGATGAAGAAGGAGAAAACGATTCTGTGTTTACTGCATATCCTAATCCATTCAATATGGAGACCCAGATAGTAGTAAAGTTGAGTAAAAAATTTGATGTGAATAATATATCGTTCAAAATTTATAACATACTTGGGGAACAGATAAAATCATTTGCGATTGACGATGCGCAGGATAAAAGATCATTCAAATTTAATTGGAATGGTAAGAATGATTATGGAGAAACAGTTTCCAGCGGCGTTTATATTTTTACGGTAACCTCAGCTACGGAGAGGCAGACACTTAAATTGCTATTAATGAAATAGCAGAGTTCTTTAATTGTTCTTTTGCTTCGCGGGCCCGTCAAATTTGGCGGGCTTTATTTTTTCATCTGATATTCGTTATTATTATATTTAAAGTACTATTTGGGGGAAGAATGAAGCGAATTGTTATTTTTCGTAATTGCAGCAGTAATGCTCACGTATTGCGGCAAAAATGAAATAGGGAATGAGGATGAAAAGTTGTTATCGGTCGATCGTGAGTTTTCTGAAATGTCTGTGAATGAGGGAGCTGCCGAGGCCTTTAATTTTTATCTGGCCGATAGCTCAATAGAATTACCTGCCGGAGATATGCCTGTGTATGGAAGAGAGAATATTTATTCCGGTATGAAACCTGATCAGGGATCGTATAAACTGGAATGGCAGCCGCAAGCCGCTGAGGTTGCGGAATCAGGTGAACTTGGATATACATGGGGTTTTTACACGGTGAGTTTTACGGATTCATCGGGTTATGATCTGCAAAGCGAAGGGAAGTATTTAAACGTTTGGAAAAAGAATTCTGATGGAAACTGGAAAGTAATGATTGATATAGGAAATAAGAATAGATGAAAAAGATAAGCTGCGGATTATTAATGTTCCACAAAAATGGAAGCAGTCCGAAATATTTTCTGGTTCACCCAGGAGGGCCTTATTTTAAAAATAAAGATTTAGGATATTGGTCAATTCCGAAAGGATTGGTAGAGAAAGGTGATGACGATTATCTGGAAACCGCCAAAAGAGAATTTGAGGAGGAAACAGGAATTAAACCGAGAGGTGAATTTCTTCCGCTTGATACAATAACTCAGAAGAATGGCAAACTGGTTTATGGGTGGGCGTTTGAGACCGAAAGCTGCGATCCGATTGAAATTGAATGCAATACTTTTCTGCTGGAATGGCCGCCTAAATCGGGAAAACAAATTGAAATTCCCGAAGTGGATAGAGGTGAGTTTTTTGATTATGAAGAAGCCGTAAAAAAAATTAATCCCGCGCAAATCCCTTTTCTAAATAGATTAAAAAAGTTTGATCCCATGTTTTAGAGACGTTGCACACTTCGGTAAGCTCTGCTATCAGCAACGTCTCTACGTTAAAAAAATCCTTAATTTTTATCTTTACGTTTGTAAAAATTTCTTATCTCTTTACGGATCTGTCTTTCCCATTTCTTTTTGGAAGCCAACGCGGCTTCTCGCTCATTAAGATAAAAAAGCTCCTTCTGCATTTTTCTGTAATTCATCAGACGGCGTTCATCGAGAGTGCCTGATTCGATCGCTTTTTGAATTGCGCATCCTGATTCTCTCTCATGCCTGCAGTCTTTGAATTTGCATTCCTTAGCGAGTTCTTCAATTTCAGAAAATGTTTCATCTAAACCGGACTCCGATTTCCAAAGCGCGAGTTCACGCATTCCGGGCGTATCGATTAAAATTCCACCGGAAGGTAACAGTATCATTTCACGTTTTGTAGTTGTATGTTTTCCTTTACCGGCAAAGTCGCTAAGTTTCTCTGTTTTCAGAACATCTTCTCCAATCAATTTATTAATGATTGTTGATTTACCAACGCCCGAAGAACCGATAAATACAACCGTTTCGCGTTCAGAAACTGAAGATAAAATTTCAGTTATGCCGATGCCGGTTAGAGCTCCGGTTAAAATTATTTTAAAATCGCCGGAAAGGGAATTTACCGCTCTTTTATATTTTGCGGGTTCTTCTGTTAAATCCATTTTGTTCAGAATTACTACAGGTTGAACTCCGCCTTCCAAAGACATTGCAATATAGCGTTCTAATCTTTGTAGATTGAAATTGGAATCGAGCGCTTGCACAATGAAAGCTTTATCAATATTTGCCGCCACTATCTGCTCTTCTGTTTTTCTGTCAGCGCTCTTCCTTGATATTTTACTTTTTCTTTTTAAAACATTATGGATAATCCCTTTTCCTTCTTGCTCAAAAAACAGAACAGAAACCCAGTCTCCGACTTTTGGTAAATCTGCCGTTGAATCCGAATTGAACAAAAGTTTGCCGGTGATCTCAGCAGGGAATAATCCGTTTTCCGTGAAGATGTAATATCTTTCTTTATTCTCTACCGCAATTCTCGCAGGGATTAAATCGGATCCACTGTTAAGATTAAATTCATTTTGGAAAAATTCGTTCCAGCCTATTTTGGATAAGTAATTCAATTTAGTTCTCCTTTAATTTTATAATGTGGTTTTTAAAAGAGAAGGCGTATTTATCCCTTAGAGAGATTCTTTAAAATGCGCCTGAACTAAACAGTGGCTGTCAGATATGGGGCGGTATGTAAATAATAAGTAGTGATAAAAATCTTCTTGCTTAAATTGTAAGTTTAATTATACGGAATCTTTCCGGGAATAAAAATACCCGCCTAGAAAATATTTTCGGCGCTTCGAACATTTAAATATGTTTTTAGTCCGTTCAATAATTTTTAATAATTAAAAATTTATTAAATTTAAAAATAGAAGAATTTAATAAAGGGTTCTATTGATGGAAGAGAAATTAAATGAAGTACAAATTGAAAAGGAAATAAGTCTGCTTATAAAAAAGTTCTATTCTGAAAATGGGGAAGAGCGGAAACGGGCTAGGGAAGAACTCGTAAAAATCGGGAGACCCGCAATTGATTACCTTGAAGAACTTGAGCACTCGGAAGATCAAATTGCGAGATGGGAGGCAATAAAAACTCTTGGCGAAATGGCCGATCCTATCGCGGCACCAATCTTAATTAATGCACTTGAGGACGAAGACTCGGAAGTAAGATGGCTTGCAGCTGAAGGACTTGTAAATATCGGGCAGCCGGCTCTTAATGAATTGTTTGCGGCTCTGGTTAATAATCCTTCGTCGCTGGATCTACGAAAAGGCGCGCATCACGTTATACGCAAATTGATAGAAGAGAATCGATTCAAAGATTATTTTGGAATAAAAGAAAAGTTGTACGAGAATCCTCAGGTATCGGGATTATCAACGGTTGCGGAGGCGGCTTTAAAAATTCTTAATCACCGAAAAAATCGAAAGTAAAAGAGTAGCTACTATAAATCCAAAATGAACATTAAATAAGTTTCGTTTTTCCAAATTAAAAAAGGCTGCATTAAGCAGCCTTTTGTTTCGATTAGAAAAAAGCCTAATTTATTTTTTCTCAACATCCAAAAGTTCAACATCAAAAATCAAAGTTGAGTTGGGTTCAATAACATTTCCGGCTCCTCTTTCTGCATAAGCAAGATCGGAAGGAATAAAAATCTTCCACTTGCCACCGACTTTCATTTTTTGAAGCGCTTCAGTCCAACCCGGGATAACCTGATTTACGATAAATGTAGCAGGTTCGCCTCTCTGGTAGGAACTGTCGAATACTTTTCCGCTTAACAATTTACCTTCGTAATTCACTTTTACCTGATCATTCTCATCCGGGGAAACTCCGGTGCCTTCTTTTTCAATTATATATTGCAATCCGCTTTCGGTTACTTGTACGTTATCTTTGGATTTATTTTCAGCGAGAAATTTTTCGCCGTCAGTTTTATTTTTGGCGGCAGATTCAGTGCGCATATTTTGCTGTTTCTCCATTAATTCCATCTGATACGCCTGAAGAGTTGTCTGCATCTCTGTTTGTGTCATCAATGTATCCATAAGGCTGTCAGCAAGCGCGTCTTTCAATCCTTTATAGAAAGCATCAGTTTCTATTTCTACCATTTGGGTCTTAAAATTAGAACCTACATCCATACCTATCGCGTAGCTTACGCTATCCATTTTAGTATCTAGATCGGCTTTAGAAAATTCTTGTTCCTGGCAAGCAACAAAACTAATAGTTAGCAGAAAAATTAAAACAAAAAAATAATACTTCATCTTATCTCCTTAAATTAAAATTAAATTTACTTTTTTTATAATCTTTCAACTTATCAAAAATCTTTTTCTATTTAAAGATAAATTTAGAATTGAAAGTTTAAACTCTTACACTTGTTTTGGGATAATGTTTCATTTTAACGGGATCAAAAAAATCAAAAAAAAAGCCGGTAAACACCGGCTTGAATTTATATAAATCAATCACTAAAAAGTTATTTTGCTTTTAGCTCTTTTAGCGTATTCCAAAACAATCGGGCTTGCCACAAAAATTGATGAGTAAGTTCCGATTATTATTCCGAAGAACAGGGTGAAAGCGAAACCTCTTAATACTTCGCCGCCAAAAACTAATAGAACTGTAACAACTAATAACGTTGTTAAACTTGTAATCAATGTTCGCGGTATTGTCTGGCTAATTCCTTTGTTAATATTTTCTTCTATCGGAGCGGTTTTGTGTATCTTCAAATTTTCTCTCACTCTATCAAAGACAACAACAGTATCGTTTATAGAATATCCCACAAGAGTTAAGAATGCGGCAACAATGCTGATTGTAATTTCCAAATTGAGAAAAGACGTTACTCCGTACAAAAGTGAGAAGACTCCGAGCGTAATCAAAACGTCGTGGAATAGAGCGGCGACCGCACCAAGAGCAAAAATAAATTTGAAACGGAAACCAAGATAAACAAGTATAACTACCAACGAAAGCAGAATTGCCACGATCGCATCAGATTGTAATTCCTTACCTACTTTCGGTCCGACTTGCTCTTCTTTAAGTATGGTAAATGAATTGCCGGTATTTGTCTCGCGTAAATTTTCTTCGATCCAATCGGCAATACCAACGCGCACAACCATTCTTCTGTTATCTACGGTTTGAGTATATTCACTCGTCTGAAAACCGTCGTTGAACATTTTTGCCGTAAGCGATCGTGTAACTTCCGGCGTTGCAAATTCATATGTAACAGAAGTAATTGTTGTATCCACCACTTCATATTGAGCATCCGGATTATACTTTGCAATCTCGCGTTCAATGGCTTCCAGCACTCTCGGATAAATTTCTGCAGGGATTTCCTGCATCTCTGTCCGCACCAAAATACCGCTTGCTCCGCCGAAGGTTTTAACCTCCACGTTTCCGATACCGATTGTGTTCAAATAATCTCTAATCTCTGTAATCTCAACCGGTTCATCGAATTGAAGCGCGATCTCGGATCCACCTTTGAAATCAATTCCTAATTCTAAGCCCCTCAACACCAGGCTTCCAATTCCAATAATGAGAAGAATAGAGGAAAAAATATAAGCTATTTTTCTTTTAGCTAAAAAATCAATATTTAAATTTTGAAATACTCGCATGTTATAACATTACTCCTTATAGACCAGATTAACCTAAATTAATTTTACTGCCTTTAGCAGCCATAACATCGAAGATAAGGCGTGTAAAGACCAAAGCGCTGAACAAACTGCATACAATTCCTATCATCAATGTAAGAGCAAAGCCCTGTATCGGTCCGCTTCCGAATTGATAAAGAATTACAGCTGTAAAAAATGTTGTTATGTTCGAATCGAAAATAGCCGAATATGAATTCAGGAATCCCGAATCTATTGAAGCTTTAATTGTTTTACCGGTTGCCATCTCTTCTCTTATTCTTTCGTAAATAAGAACATTCGCATCAACCGCCATACCGATGGTAAGAATTATACCGGCGATACCAGGAAGAGTAAGCGTTG
Source organism: uncultured Melioribacteraceae bacterium (assembly GCA_963821715.1). Classification (GTDB taxonomy): domain Bacteria; phylum Bacteroidota; class Ignavibacteria; order Ignavibacteriales; family Melioribacteraceae; genus CAWGET01. The sequence continues at coordinate 575,237 of CAWGET010000006.1, read as the reverse complement.
CATGAAAGCCGGCAAGAATACCCATTATGAAAATAACGGTGAAGAATAGGGCAAAATCGGCTACAACGCCGGACTTGCGGTAGTAAACAATCATAAATACCGCAACAAGCAGAAAGCCGATAAATGTTGAATTGAATCCCTGACTAACCGAATCCTGACCTAATGACGGTCCAACAGTTCGTTCTTCGATAATATCTACCGGAGCTGGGAGTGCACCGGCTTTTAAAACAATTTCCAACAAGTTGGCTTCGTCCAGATCATCGATTCCCGAAATTTCAGAGCTTCCGCCCGAGATTTTATTCCGCACAGTAGGAGCCGAATAAATAAATCCGTCGAGCATAATCGCAATTCTTTTGTCAATGTTAGCGCCGGTTATCCTTGCCCATTCCCGAGCGCCTTCATTGTTCATCTGCATGCTAACAACCGGTGAACTTGTTTGAGGCGAAATGGTTGCTGTAGCGTCGGTTATAACACCTCCTGTAAGTTCGGCTGTTTTGTTTACGAGAAACATTCTGTAAATATTTTCGCCTTCCTGCATAATTTCCGGCTGAGCTGAAAATATAAATTCAACGTTATCCGGAATAACTTTTTGAACTTCAGGTCTAGCAAGATACGATTCCAATTTTGCTCTGTCATTCTCTTTTACAAAAGCATCGGCGTATGGACTTTGAGGATTGATTAACGCGACGGAAAAGAAAGGATGCTGTGCGTTAAACTCTTCTTCTGTTAAATTTTCCTGCGCAGTTGTATCAGCAGTTTCTTCTGAAGTAGTTGTATCAGCAGTTCCCGCCAAAACTTCATCGATGGCATTCATAATAGGAATAGTGAATTCCGAGTCTTTTACTAATCTGAACTCGAGCAAAGCCCGCCCTTGTAAAAGTCTTTTAGCTTCTTCTTCTTTTGCAATGCCCGGCAGCTCAATAACAATTCGTCTTGTTCCTTGTTGCTGGATGCTCGGCTCGCTAACTCCGTATTGATCTACTCTGTTTCTAATAATTTCTTTTGCACGCGTTACGGCATCCGCTTCCTGTGCCTGGAGACGTTCGATGATTTGTTCGTCTTCTTCGCGTATCGAACCAAAATACCGGCTGAGCCGTATATCTCTTTCCTGCAGTTTATTCGCAAGAATTGTAACTACGTCCTCATCGGATAATTTTGATTCCTCTTCGGCTTCAGCTAATACCTGATTAAATATTTGATCGGGATCTTTAGCTAGCCTTGCAAGTAATTTGGCGGTATTTACTTCCATCACCAAATACATTCCGCCTTGAAGATCGAGACCCAGCTTAACTCTTTTTTCGCGTGCATCTTTGAAACCTTCATCGACCACTCTTAAACTGTCTTCTTTTCTATCCAAAATATCGGATAGATCTTCTTCAGCAATATTTGGATTTTCATTTTGAATTTCTGTTTTAATGTCGGATAGTTCGGAAGAAATTCTGTTGGTGATTCTGTAGTCCTTATAAGTAGGGTAGAGAAGGTAAATGCTTAATGCCAACGCGCCTAAAATAAGTATGATTCTAAACCTGAATTCTTTCATATAACTTCGGGGATATTTAATTGATAATTTAGTCGTTTACTTTTTAAAATAAACAACAAATATAGGCAGGAACGTGAAAAAAGTCAATTCAATCTATTTTGATGAACTTTTAATTTTTACAAAGTACAAATGATCTACGGGTTAATAATCAAGTTGACAAAGTTCTATAATAAATTTATATTTTTTAAAATGAAAGAAAAACATAAAAAGTGAATTTTGAATAAACTTTTTACTGATTTAGAAAATCATTTTTTATTTTGGACAGCCCTATTCATTCGTCCATTTTTTTAATTATTGGTAGTATATAGGTATACATATTTATGAAATCCTTTTTTAACAAAAAGAATTTTTTTTATTCTATTATCATACTATTGCCTATTCTATTTATTATCTTATTAGAATTTTTACTTCAAATATTTAATTATGGCGTCGATCTTAGCATTGTCGCTAAAGTTGAACGTTCCGGGAAAGAATATTATACCTTAAATCAGTATGTAGGCAAAAGGTACTTCAAAGAAAATCGGTTTTATTATAGGAAGGGAATTCATGATTTTTTTGAAGTTGACAAAAAGCCTAATACAATAAGGGTATTTTGTTTCGGAGCTTCAACTACTGCAGGCTTCCCATTTGAATACAATGCAATACCATCTGAATTTTTGAGAACAAGATTAGTTAGCGCTTTACCAAGTAAAAATATTGAAGTAATAAACACCGCAATTGCCGCAACAAACAGTTTTACAGTTGCAGAATTTGCCGATAAACTTACGGAATATAAACCTGATCTTTATATTATTTATATGGGACAGAATGAATTTTATGGAGCTTTCGGAGTTGGTTCTACAATTTCAATTGGTAAAAGCAGAGCTTTAATTAAAACCTTTCTTTGGCTTCAAAATTTTAAGGCTTTTCAGTTAATTAAAGATATAATTTTTTCAGTAACAGATTATTTCTCATCTGATACCCCGAACACATAAAAACTATTAATGGAAGAAATGTTTGATAATAATTCCATAGAATATAATAGTAAAGATTATAAAACGGCTTTAAATAATTTTACCGCTAATTATAAAGAAATTATTGAAACGGCGGAAAATAATAATATTCCTATAATTATTTCAACATTGGCAATTAACGAAAATGATTTACCCCCTTTTGTTACAATAAGTAAAACTAATTTTACAGAAGCGCAGAAAAGTATTTTTGATCAGTACTACAATTCAGGAGTTAGCAGTATAAACGAGAATGATTATTTAGAAGCGCTTGATTATCTTAATAAATCATTAGAAATAGATTCCGGCGCTGCAAAAGTTCATTATCAATTAGGAATATGTTATGAGAACCTGGGTGATTATAAAAAAGCCAAAAAAGAATTTTTAATTGCAAAAGATTTTGATGGATTAAGATTTAGAGCGCCTTCTGAGTTTAATAAAATAATATTAAATCTTTCAGCGAAAAACAAAATTCCTTTAGCCGATGTAAATAAAAATTTTGAAGACAATTCTCCTTCCGGAATTCTTGGCAGCAGTTTGTTAATAGATCATGTTCATCCTAATATCAAAGGATATTTTCTATTGGCAAAAACCTGGTATCAGACTATTATTAATAATAATCTATTAGGTTTGTCTAATAATTCTATTGAAAATGATAGTTTAATTTGGAATAAAATTTCTGTAACAGAAGTCGATAGTTTAATCGGAGAATTGAAAATAATAAAATTAAAAAGCAAGCCTCCATTTAGTGCCAGAGAAACAGAATTTAGTTTTTATCCTAGTAATACATTTGAAAAAATTGCTTACGAATATGTAAAAGAGAATAAAATTTCTTGGGGAGAAGCTCATATTTTAGCCGCAGATGAATATCTTAAAAAAGACGATTTTAAAAATGCCTTAGTGGAATATAAAGCAATATTAGTTACTGATGAAAATAATCCAAATCTTTTATCAGTAATCGGAGATCTGTATTATAATATGAAGGAATATTCCAAAGCCGAAAGGAGTTATATTAAATCTTATTATATAAAGAAAGTTCCTTATTTAAAATATAGCCTGGGTTTAACAAGCCTAAAACTGGGTAAAACGGAAACTGCCATTAAACTTTTACAAAGTTGCTTAAAAGAGAATGAGACTAATCCAGATTATTTTACAGATGAAGAGATAGCCGATATAAAATTTAATTTAAGCTTGGCATATTCAAATTTTTCCGAAAAAGTGAATTGATAAGAAATGAATAAAATAGGATGAACTTGAAATATTTATTTAAAAGCAAACCTGCTGAAAGCCGTAAAAAGCAGAAAGTGTGATAAGATAAAAAAAAGGACGAACAGAAGTTCGTCCCTTCAAAAAAGTTTATTTCAAAAATAAACTATTCTCTTACTACCCAAGTCTTCACTACTGCGTTTACGTTCTGATGCAGTTTTACGTTTACGCTGTAGATTCCGAGTGATTTAATCGGTTCATTGATCTCAATTTTTCTTTTATCGATTTCGTAGCCTTTTTCTTTAAGGGAATCGGCAATCATCTGCGTTGTAACAGTTCCGAATATTTTATCTTCTTCGCCTACTTTAACCGGTATGGTAATTGAAACATTTTCTAATTCGGAAGAAAGTTGCTGCGAATCTTCAAGATCTTTTGCGTCCTTCTTAGCTAATTGTTTCTTCTCTTCTTCGAGTGATCTTAAGTTGCCTTCCGTTGCAAGATAAGCAATGTTGCGGGGAAGAAGAAAATTACGCGCGTAGCCTTCTTTTACATCCACAAGATCGCCAATCTTTCCCAGCTGATCGAAATTTTTTCTTAATATTACCTTCATTGCTTTCTCCTTTACTTAACTGCTTCTGAAACGTAAGGCATTAATGCAATATGTCTTGCTCTTTTTATTGCCGTTACCAATTTTCTATGTTGTTTAGCGCTTAATCCCGTAATTCTTCTCGGAATTATTTTACCTTGATCCGTAATAAATTTCTGAAGTTTTTTAGGATCTTTATAATCGATATAATCTTCTATTACTCTTTTAACTCTTTTGGTTTTCATTATTAATTGCTCCGTAAAAATTATTTGATCAGATCGGATTCTTCATCGGTGAGGAATTTATCGAATGAATTTTCCTGATAGCCGGAGTCCGAATCATCATCATTGTGATTTTCGTCATTCGAGCTATTCTGACTTGATTTATTAACTTTGTTTAAGAATTGAATTCTTTTAGCTTTTATCTCAACTATTGTACGATTTCTATCGTCATCGGTTTTGAATGTTCGGCTTTGTAGTTCGCCGTCGATTAATACAGCGCTTCCTTTTCTCAGACGGTCTCTACAACTATCTGCAAGTTTATTCCAAGCTACAACTCCAACATAACATACATCTTCCTGCCATTGATTGCTGCTGTCTTTGTACCTTCTGTTAGCAGCAATGTGGAAGTTAACCACGGGAGTATTATTAGAAGTTTGTCTAAACACAGGATCTTTAGTTAAATTACCGGCAACAATCACACTATTTAATTCGGGCATTTTCAAATCAGCCATTACATTCCTCCATGCTAGCTTTGTTGATTTTCTTGACTATTATTATTTGCTTCTGCGGCTGGTGCTTCTGCAGAGACAGATTCTGTTTGGGATTCTTTGGCTTTTTTCATTTCATCCTCAATATGTTCTAAAGCCTGCTTATCCAATACAATAGTTAGATACCTGATAACATTCTCGTCAAGTCTGTAAATTCTTTCCAATTTTAAGATTGAATCGGTTGGCGCTGTAAACTGATAAACGGTGTAATAACCGCTTTTCGCTTTTTTGATAGGGTAAGCTAAGCGTTTTCTTCCCCATTTGTCAATGTTGGTAATTTCTCCGCCGTTGGATTTAATGGTGTCTTCAATTGATTGAAGCGCAGCATCTACCTGCTCATCTTCTAATGCGGCATTTAAAATAACTACACTTTCGTACTGTTTTGTCGTCATAAATCATCCTCCCTGTGGACGTTAGGCTCTCGAATAATTATTCGAGAGCAGGGTTATTTAAAATAAGAACTGTAAATATAATATTATTTAATTAATGGTGCAATAACTAATGAAACAACAGACATAAGCTTGATTAATATATTAAGCGACGGACCTGAAGTATCTTTAAATGGGTCTCCCACTGTGTCGCCCACAACCGAAGCTTTATGCGCTTCGGAGCCTTTGCCGTAAGTGAATCCGTCTACCTTTAAACCGCTTTCAATTAATTTTTTTGCATTATCCCAGGCGCCGCCTGCGTTCGATTGGAAAATAGCCATTAAAACGCCGCTAGCCGTAACGCCAGCCAACATTCCTGCTAACATTTCCTTGCTGAAAAATCCTACTACTACTGGTGCGCTTACAGCCAGCAGACCGGGAAGTATCATTTCCCTTATTGCCGCCTTTGTAGAAATACTTACGCATTTCGAATATTCGGCTTTTGCTTTACCTTCGCGCAAACCTACAATTTCTTTAAATTGTCGTCCGACCTCAATAATCATTTCTTTTGCGGCTCTTCCCACTGCGTTCATTGCCATTGCCGAGAAGAGAAATGGAAGCATTGCGCCTATTAATAATCCACCCATAATTATCGGGCGGGAAATATCAATAACAACAATTTCCGCTTGCTGCATATACGCCGAGAAAAGTGCCAGGGCAGTTAAAGCCGCTGAGCCTATTGCGAAACCCTTTCCGATTGCGGCAGTTGTGTTCCCGACAGCGTCAAGTTTGTCGGTTCTTTCTCTAACTTCTTTCGGCAGTTCCGACATTTCCGCGATTCCACCTGCGTTATCAGAAATTGGTCCGTAAGCGTCAACTGCAAGCTGAATACCCGTAACAGACAGCATTCCCAAAGCAGCTATCGCGATTCCGTATAAATTTGCAAACGCATAAGAAACGATAATACTTGCCGCGATTATTAAAATAGGAATAGCGGTGGACATCATACCGACACCGAGTCCGGCAATGATATTTGTAGCCGCCCCGGTTATTGATTGATTAGCAATATTCCGCACCGGTTTCTTATCCATTCCTGTGTAATATTCTGTGACCAAACCGATGGCAGTTCCCGCAGCAAGACCAATAAGTGTAGCGAAGAAGACTCCGTTACTTGTATAATAAACATCGCCCACATTCCATTCGGATGGCAAAAGAGTTTTAATAATTATATAAGAAGCAATCACCATTAATCCGGCTGTCCCAAATTCTCCGACATTTAAAGCTGTCTGAGGATTTCCACCTTCTTTAACTCTAACGAAAAATGTACCTATGATTGAAAGAACAATTCCTGCGCCCGCAAGATAAAGAGGGAGGAGCACCGCTTCAAGCCCTAATTCAGGGACTGAAGGATTAGCAAAAACGGCTCCGAGAACCATTGTACCTATAATTGCGCCAACATAAGATTCAAATAGATCCGCACCCATTCCGGCAACATCACCTACATTATCGCCAACATTATCGGCTATGGTGGCAGGGTTCCTCGGATCGTCCTCAGGAATTCCTTCATAAACTTTTCCTGCGAGATCGGCTCCAACATCCGCGGCTTTCGTATAGATTCCGCCGCCTACTCTGGCAAAAAGAGCAATCGATGAAGCTCCGAGTGAAAATCCCGAAATAACATTAATTACTTTGGCTAAATCCCAATCCATATTTCCATATATGATGAATAATGAGCTAAGACCCAAAATACCAAGCCCAACAACATTCATTCCCATAATAGAACCGCCGGAAAATGCGATCTGCAAAGCAGGTCCTAAACCTGTTCTTGCCGCGTTTGTTGTTCTTACGTTTGCTTTTGTGGCTGCCATCATTCCCAGATATCCGGCAAGCGCAGAACAAAAAGCTCCAACAACAAAAGAAACGGCTATCATCCAGGATGAATCTTCTCTTCCCGAATTTGAAAAGCCGAGTAGTACTGCAACGGCCACGACAAAAACGAGGAGTACTTTATATTCGGTTTTAAGGAATGCAATTGCTCCTTCGCGTATGTAGGTGGCAATTTCCACCATTTTTTCGTTTCCGGGGCTCTGTTTTTCAATCCACCTGTTTTTTATATACGAATAGAGAAGAGCGGATAATCCCAGTAGAGGTATAACGTAAATGAAAGCTGACATAAATTTCTCCTAATTTCCTTCATTTTTTGGATTGTTAAGAAGACTACCAACTGTTGAAGCATTTTTACTATAAAAATCCTGAGCGCCTTTGAATCCGCTCTTTAAGAATTCATTTATTATATTTGTTGCAAAATCGAAATTTGGTTTAAGATTGGTAAGGGTTTCATGGTCGAATTTTTCCAATACGTAATTTTTCATATCGCCTTTTTCAAAGTGAGAGCCGATTCCAAATCTTAACCTGGGAAATTGATCATCTTGTAAATGATAAATTATTGAATTTAAACCATTATGTCCACCGTCGCCGCCGGATTTTCGTAATCTAATTGAACCTAAATCTAAATTGATATCGTCAACAACAACTAAAAAATCATTTATATCAATTTCAAACTCATCAAAAAAATCTTCTGCAGCTTCGCCGCTTAAATTTACGAAAGTAGTCGGTTTAATCAAATAAAAAGATGTGTCTGTTGAAGAGCTTTTAGCAAAGTAATAATCGGACTTAGAGGGCTGAAAAACTAAATTTAGTTTTTCAGCCAATCTATCCAAAATAAGGAAGCCTGCATTGTGTCTAGTATATCTGTAACGATTTCCGGGGTTACCGATCCCAAAGACAACTCGCAAAAAGTTTTATTCCTCTTCCTCTTCGTCCTGTTTTCCTTTACCAATAACTTCCGGTTCTGCTGATTCTTCATCTTCGGCAAGAAGTTCTTCTTCTTCCTCAACCTCACTTCTCGGAGCAATTATAGAAGCGATAATCGAATCTTCCGAATTAAATATGGTTATGTTTTCTAAATTCAGATCACCCACTTTAACGGAATCGCCCATAGCGAGGTGCGATACGTCAACTTCAATATGCTCTGGAATATCTTTAGGAAGACATTCAATATCAATTCTATGAAGCGAGTGCTGCAATACTCCGCCTTCTTTTACGCCTACCGGTTTTCCTACAAGAGAAATAGGAATTTCAAGTTGAAGTGTTTCACCTCTAGTAATACCGAGTAGATCGAAGTGAAGAATTTTATCCGATACAGGATCGAATGTAACATCTTTCAAGATGCATTCTCTATCTTCTTCGCCTTCAATAAGTAATTTAGCAATTCGCGTTTCGGAAGTATATACAATAGGCTTAATATCGTTTACGGTTACCTGGATATGAACCGGGTCCGAGCCGTGCAGATAATAGATACCCGGGATTACTCCTTCGCGTCTCATTTTCTTTGCATCGCCTTTTTTAACTTCTCTTTTTTCAGCTTTTAAAGTAACTTCAGCCATTTTATTATTTTCTCCAGTTTTATTTCTCTACTAACTTTTATCTATTTCAAATAATGAACTTATTGATTCATTTTGATGTGTTCTTTTTATCGCTTCAGCCAATAAATCTGCCGCAGATCTTATAACTATTTTTGTATCTTTTGCTAATTTACTTAGAGGAATACTGTCTGTAACAAAAAGAGTATTCAGCTGAGAGTTTTCAATTTTTTTAATTGCGCCATTAGAAAGCACCGGATGCGTTACCGCGCCATAAATTTCTTTCGCTCCCTGCTTTTTGAGAGCCGCAATTGTGGAGACAAATGTTCCACCGGTATCAATTAAATCATCAACAATTAAAACGTCTTTTCCCTCAACATCACCAATAATATTCATAACTTCTGCTTCATTCTGTTTTGGTCTTCTTTTATCAATTACAACAAGATTTGCCTGAAGCCTTTTAGCGTAAGATCTTGCCAATTTTATTCCGCCGATATCGGGGGATACAACAACAAAATTATCCGATATTTCTCTAAAAATTCCGGTAAAAATTGGTGAAGCATAAAGATGATCCACCGGAATATCGAAAAATCCCTGAATTTGAGGAGCGTGAAGATCCATAGTGATTGCTCTATCGGCTCCCGCAGTTGTGATTAAATTAGCGATCAACTTTGCAGTTATTGAAACGCGGGGCTGATCTTTACGATCTTGTCTTGCGTAACCGAAATAGGGAATTACAGCCGTTATTCTTTTTGCGGAAGAGCGTTTGGCGGCGTCCATCATAATCAGCAGTTCCATTAAATTTTCCGCCGGAGGCTGAGTGGACTGCACAATAAATACATCTCTGCCGCGTATATTCTCCTTAAATTTAGCCCAAATCTCACCGTCGCTAAATTTCTTAAGAGTAATTTCGCCTAGTTCATATCCTAATTTATCTGCAATACTTTTAGCGAGACCTACATTAGAGGTCCCGGCAAAAATCATCGGATCGTTGTTTAACATAAATACAAAATCAGATTATTTTTTAAATAGATTCAAAATATACAGAAAATATTTTTTATTGGAAAGAAGGAAATTTAGAATCATTTTGCTCAAACCGCGACCGGATGAAGCGTAAATACCTTTGCTAATTGAAATCTTTTTCTAGATCCGAAGCAAACTTTCAGAACTTTGTAGAAGTCATCTCTTCGTTCTTCTTACAAAATAAACCACAGTAAACAAAAGCGCTAAAATTAGAATCGCGATATATACCCATTTTGCACGAGTATCTTTTTCGCCTAAGCTGTAAGTTGCCCGTATAGTTTTTCCCATTCCTATTTCATTCGGATTAAAATTCCAAATCAATTTTCCATTATCTACAGTATCGGCGTTATGATCTATCACATTGCCCGGAAAAGAATACACATATTTTATTGCGGAGTTACTTTTGGCAATCCCTAATCCTGTGGAGAAAGGAGGAATTTCTTGTTTGAAGAAAGTTGTATTGTCGCCTATTTTTTTTAACTCAAAATTGTAACCGCGGAAAGCGTCCATATTGTTCATCGAATCCAAAGCATTGAAATGGAGATCAATTTCCGCGTGGATGGTTGTATCTTCTAAATTATTATAAATATTAATTTTTAGGATTTCTGTAATATTTGAAGCAAAGTGTGCCCGGATTGAATCTTTGTCGAAAATACCGAGCCGGAGTATTAAAAGAGAATCCTGTGGCGCAGGAATTTTCGTCCAGTAATGTATCTGCATCTCTCCGGAACCGTTTTCTTCAAGACTTGTAATCTGAATATAATTTAAACATCCCTGTACAGAGATTGTAAAGAGGATGATTAAAATGAAACTTTTAATCTTTTTCATAGGTAAAATCTTATTGTTTCTTTCAAAATTAAAAATTTTTTTTAACAATAAAAGTAATTATATTTGAACCCTTAAGTTTTAACGGAGAAATAAAAGAAATGCCTACTTATGATTATAAATGCAACGATTGCGGACACTTGTTTGAATATTTTCAGAAAATGACCGACGAACCTTTAACCGAATGCCCGGAATGCAAAGGAAAATTGAAACGTCTTATCGGCAACGGCGCTGGAATGATATTCAAGGGAAGCGGATTTTATCTTACTGATTATAAAAATAAAAAGAATGTTACTAACTCTGCACCGGTAAATAATGAAACCAACAAAACTGAAAAACCGAAAGCAGCAGCTAAAGAGTAAAAGTAAAAAGTAAAATAAATATGTAAGTAATAACCATGGTCGCTGAATAAAAAAATCGCGGCCATAAAGACCGCGACTATAAAAATTCCTAACTCATTACTTGCCACTTCAATGCTTTTAGAAATCAAGTCCCAGAGAGAAATAATATTTCGGAGTAGAGAAACTCTGCATATCGTAAGCCCAAGCAACGTCGAATCTAAGTAAAAAGAAAAGTATATAAGCACGCGCACCAACTCCGGTTCCTATAAGCATGTCTTTAGATACAACCGCATTATTCTGATTTCGCGAGAACAACTGCAGACTTTCTGTATTGTTCCATGCTGCTCCCATATCAATGAATGCAGTACCGAGAATATTTTGGAATAAGAGCGGAAGTGGACCCGTTACCAAATATCTTATAAGCGGCATACGTAATTCTAAATTCATCAACGAATATTTAGAGCCGATTCTTTCAGCATAATCGTATCCGCGCATCGGAAGTGCGGGAGAAAGGAACGCGAAATCTGACGGATCATCTAACGGAATATCACCTGTTTGGAAACTTCTGTTAATCCAGTTTTCCGTTCCGCCCAGGAAGAAACGCTGCGGATTTGCTCCGCCCGAATATCCGCCCGATAATCTAAACGCAAACGAATTATCAAACCAGAACCGGAAATACTTTCTGTAATCCCAGGTTAAGGAATAGAAACTTTGCGTATCGTTGCTTAGTCCGGGGTTTCCAAATAAATTTAACCGGTAGCGCGAACCCTGGATAGGCGACGTATAACCGAACATAGTATTATCGTGAATAAAACTTACCGAGGGAATTACATAGCTTATTTTTTCTATCGGGTCAAGAGGGAAATCTAAATTTTCCGAAGAAACATTCAAATAACTCAAACTTCCTTCCATTCTATAAAAACGATTTAAAGGATAACTTGCCGAAGCCACGGCGCCATAATTTCTAAAACGGAATAACTCTCGTCTGTTAAAATTGCTTAAATAAACAAATCTTGCCGTGTGAAAAGCTTCAATGCCGTAATTGATCCGTTGAGGTAAATAATAATAAGCCAATCCGTAGTCGGAATTTTTCAAATCCACCTGGAGACTCGTCACACCTATCAGTCTATGATTTCCCAGCACATCGCTGAAAGATAAAACAGTCGTTCCCAGCAATCCGTAAAAAGTGCTGTATCCGGCGTTAGCGTAAATTAGATCCGGCGAAAAACTGATTTTATATCTGTTAACCAAATAGTTTCCGTTAGTATCCAGTTGCTCGGTAAATAATTTTTCGTCTCGTTTCATTCCGTATCTGTCCGAGTTCGACAATTCATTCCCGCCGAAAATATAATTGCTGTAATCTTTTTTTGTAGAATCTTTTTCTTCTTCAGCAACATACTGACCGGTATATATTATAGATTCTTCCGTTCCGTCTTCATCGTCAATGGTTTCGTTACTGTCTGAAGCTGAATTATTTCCTGTTTCTTCAACGGAATCTTTTTTGGAAGTCGTAAAGGTGAGTCTGGAATCAGCAAGAAATATTTTAGATGAATCGAACGATTCAGAAATTATATCGCCCGACGCAAGATGGAAATTTTCACTCTCCTTAATAAGATTAGCCATATATTGCGTAGGAGTGAGTTCCTCTATTTCCAATTCCTCACTAAAAGGATTATTCATCATAAAAATATTATAGCCGGAATTAAACAGCGTGGTAAAGACCATTTTTTTTCCGTCTTTAGAAAGCGAAAGCTGGTTCAATCCATTTAAAGAATTTGTGATAGGAACTGCCGGAAGCTCGAGAATACTTTCCACTGAATCTTCATCGCTTATAACAACTCTTTTTTTATAGATGTTATCGATTCCGTTGAGGTCGGAGACAAATAATATTTCTTCGCCTGTTGGAGAAACAACGGGAGAGATTTCCTGGCTCAATGCCCAATCGGTTAAGCGAACAATTTCGCCGACTTTATAATTTACATAATAAAGATCTCGTTGATTAAAATCGTGATAGCGGATATCGAAATCTTCGCCGGTCATTTCATTGGTAAGATATTCGCCTCTATCCGAAGTAAAAAATATTCGTTCGCCTTCGGGTCCCCAAGCAGGGTCTCCGTCGGTAAAAATATCTTTTGTTACATTTATTAATTCCCGTTCGTCAAAATCCCAAACATAAATATCGGATTGTTTAGCGCTAGCGCCTGTGAAAGCCAGCTTAGATCCATCGGGCGACCAGCTTATCGATTCGATTCCTTCAAGAGTAAAAGGTATGGCATAATCATCGCCGTTTTCTGTGTTGATGATGGAAATTACATCCTTCCCATTACTTTTGGAAGTAAGTGCAATTCTTTTATTATCCGGAGCCCAGGTTATGGCGGGGAACAGAACATTTAACTCTTCAAAGTTTGCGGTTCTTCCGCTTTCAACAACTTTTTTAATAATCTTTCCATCGAAGGCATTCATAATGTAAACTTCGAGATAAATATCTCTATCCGAGATAAAAGCTATCTTATCGCCTTGCGGAGAAATTGCCGGACTAGTATTATAAAATCCTATCGATTCTTTATTGTTGGTTAGTCTTTTCGCAAAAGTTTCCGGATCGTCTCTGTACGCAATTTCGGGCCAGAAAGTTTTTTTGAGATCTTTCTTCCATCTTTCATTTAATTCCTTAAGCGATAAACCTATGGAAGCTTTTAATCCGGCGTCAAGACTTCCGTGATCCTGTGTTTTATTCAGAATTTCTCCCAATTTTTCGCGGCCGTAAGTTTCGGAAATATATCTCATTACAGCCTGTCCGCCCCGGTAGCCGTAATAACCATAAAGTCTGCTTATGTCGGGAAGATATTCGTTTATTATGGCATCGCGTATAAATTGATCAGTGTTAGTTTCCCAACCGGAAGATAGATATTCGGCCATCCCTTCATGATACCAATGCGGAAGCTGCAGAGTAATTCCTTTAGAAATAATATTCTGCACAGTACCGCCGTAAATTTTATCGCGAATAACTGCGTGCACTAATTCGTGATGAATAACATGCTCAAACTTACTGTAAGATCCTTCGAAAGGGAATACAACACGATTTTTAAACGGTTCGGTAAAACCACCGACTCCTTGACTTAAATACGCATCGGCCGTATTGGTTTCCTGAAAATCGTTATGGGAATTATAAACGATCAGACTTACGCGGTTATTTATCTGGTAATCGAGATCGTCTTCAATTTGCGCGAGAGCTTCTTCCGCGGATTTGGATGTAAACTCAGCCGCCTTTCTGCCCGCTTCAGTAAAATATATATCAAAATGATTGGTTTGAATATAATACCAATCGAAACTTTTATATTGAACCTTATTTTGCCCGAATTGCCCAAAGAGAGCAAAAGCAAATAAAAGATTCAGCAAAAGAGATAAACTCAATTTTTTCATATTGAACTCAAATATATTTAATTAAAAATTATTCAACTAAAGAGAAATCAATTTCCCTTCTGGATTCATCTACGCGAATTACTTTTACTTTTACTTTGTCGCCCAGTCTGTATCTTTTGCCTGTTGAACTTCCTATTAAAGCATAGTTTTTTTCATCGAGATAATAAAAGTCATCTTTTAAAGATCTTAAAGGAATTAATCCCTCGGCTAAATTTTTATTAAGCTGAATAAACATTCCGAAATTTTTCACTCCGGATATTACTCCAATAAATTCCTCGCCGATACAATTCTTCAAATATTCAATTTTTTTCAATTTTACAGAAAGACGTTCGGCGTTTATTGCATTACGCTCCTGAAGTGAAGAACGATCGCAAATTGAATTTAGTTCATCAAGATTATATTTAATTTTACCGTCTCGTTCAATGTATTCAAAAAGTATCTGGTGTACTATCAAATCCGGGAAACGTCTAATGGGTGAAGTAAAATGTGTATAGTAATTAAACGCTAATCCATAATGACCAATGTTTTCAGCGGAATAAACGGCTTTAGCCATTGAGCGGATCGCTACTTCATTGATCAGCGCTTCTTCTTCCGTTCCTTCCACTTTTTCTAAAAGCTTCTGCAACTGCTTCGGATTTGCTGCGGAGCCAGTATCGAAGCTATAACCTAAAGATCGTACAAAATTAGAAAACTCATCTAGCTTTTCTTTATCCGGGAAATCGTGTATCCTATATACAAACGGAACCTTCGTTTTGTTCTCTTTATTTACGTGCTTTGCCGCAATCTGATTAGCTGCGAGCATAAATTCTTCAATTAACTGATGACTCTCCTTCATCTCTTTTATATTAATTTCTTCCGGTATTCCTTTTTCGTTTAATTTAAATTCAATTTCCGGTGTAACAAAATTGATACTTCCGTTTCTTATTCTTTTCTTTCGCAAAGATTTCGCGAGTCTGTTGAGCGTTGATATTTCATTATATAATTCACCGCTGCCGGCGTCAAGAATTTCCTGAACTTCGTTATATGTAAATCTTCTTTTGCTGTTGATGACTGACTTTAATATTTCGTAATTCACAACTCTTCCGCGCGGAGTCAGTTCAAAAATTATTGAATATGTTAGTCTGTCTTCATTAGGTACGAGTGAGCAGATATTATTGGAAAGATTTTCCGGAAGCATCGGAATTACCTTCCCTACAAAGTAAACGCTTGTTCCTCGTTTATAAGCCTCATCGTAAATTGGGCCTCCTTTTGTAACGTAGTGACTAACGTCTGCAATATGAACTCCGACTTTAAAATTTCCGTTCTCCAAATGACTTACCGAAACAGCATCGTCAAAATCTTTTGCGTCATCAGGATCTATTGTAAAAATTAATTCTTCCCTAAGGTCAAGGCGATTCTTAATTTCTTCTTCCGGAATTTTGCCGGAAATTTTTTCCGCTGCTTTCAACACTTTTTTCGGGAAGTTATAGTCGAGGTTAAATTCTCTCGCTAAAGAAGCTATTTCCGTATCATAGGAACCGGCCGTTCCAAGAACTTCTTTAACTTTCCCTTCGGGATTAAGAAGATGGGATTTCCATTCAATTTCATTTACTACAACTTTATCACCCTCAACTGCTTTGTTCAGAAACTGATCGGGAATATAAATATCGCGATGAATTTTGGGCTCATCCGGGTCTACAATGTAAAAGGATTTTGTGCGTTTGAGAAGTCCTACAATTTCTTCCCTCTGGCGCTTTACAACATCAACAATTTGTCCTTCAATATTTTTTCTTCCTTTCTGTTTTGCAAAAAGAGAAACCTGAACAATATCGCCATGGAAAGCTGTTCCTAAATTTCGCTCGGCAATAAAAATATCGCCGAGTTTATTATTCTCGATAATTACAAAACCGTAATTCCCGTTCTCAACAAGCTGAAGCTCGCCGATCAATTTACCTGATGTAACGTTGTTGTAGGTATACCTTTTCCCTTGCCGTACAAGATAGCCGTCGTTAGTTAGTTTGTGTAATATCTCTTTTAACTGAGCATATTCGTTGGGGTTTTTAATTCCAAGTTTTTTTGATAATCCTTTCGACTTAATTTTTGCGGATGGATTATTTGTGAAGAATGACTTTACTTTTTTTCTTATCAAAATTCGAACCTATATCTTAATCCTAATTCATTTATTTTTTCTTCAACTATTGAAGGCTGACCAACGGGGGATTTTCTTTCCAGGCGGAGCATCAGATTTTTTGTTATCTCATATATTATTCTGATGTTAGCCGTAGAAAAATTGCTGAATACATCTTCCGTTCCCCCAAAAGTATAACGGAAGTTTTCGAACCTGCCGGAAACGCCGAACCGGGTTTTGGAATCCCGAGTCTGACTTATTTGAATATCGCTCACCACATCGCCTACAACCGAATTGGCGAATCCTCCCAAAAATGATCCAAGAACGGAAGTTGCCGTACTGCTTAGGAAATTGGGATTTTTCCCCAGCGTTTTTTCATCGTTGGTTGTAAGATCCTGTACAAATTTTCCTATTACAATAAATGAAATAGCATCCGCTGCGTCGAACCGGTTTGTACTTACATTGTTCTCAATATTTGTTTCACCTATGTATATACCTATGTTATCGGGGTTATTGGCGAGATTTTTTCCAAGCTGGCTTACCGGACCCTGCAAATGAATTTTAACGGCGACTGTAGGAGTGCGCATTCCGGCGACGATTCCGTCATACTCATTTTCATATGTTGCAACAATATCAAGATAAGGATCGGTTATGTCACTTTCAAATCGTATTGAGCCGTCGGCGCTTAAAGTTTTACTGAATAAATGAAGCGTTGATCCATCCATAAGATCGAATTCGCCCTGAGCGCGGAGATTACTTACGTTTCCTTCAAATAACATTTCACCATCAACGGTAACACTTAAAGTCTGGTTGGTTACCGGTGAAAGAATCAGTTCAATCTCCGCTTCATTTACAATTTGTATGGTTACATCTAATTCAAAATTGCTCGTCCCGTTTTCCTGTGTAACGGTTCCATTTTGTTGCCTGGAATTTATCAACTGGTCGAGATTGAATTGTCCGGGTTCAATTTTGGATGAATCGACCACATACTCATAGGTAAAACCTTCACTCATCGAGCTATAAGAACTTGTAGGGCTGAAGGTTATGTCCGCTTCTGAAATAAGAATTGTTCCGCTAAAATAGCTGTCTCCATTGTCATATTTATAATTCCACATTCCGTCGCTTCGTACAAAGAGCGCTCCATAAAGAAGTGGACTTGAGACCTGCGAAGATTCGCTGAGCACGGCAAGCGCACCGTTCATGTCAATGTCAATCGAAGAGAGAGAAGTTCCGTCCAGTACAATTTCTCCGTTAGCTGTAAGAGTACCTTTGTTTTTCGATCCGCCGGCGTTACTGATCTCAATTTTTTCGACTTCAATATTTTGTCCGTTCAGCACAAAATTTGCCGCTAAAGAATAATCGAGATTTGTCTCTCTTACATTAAAAAATCCATCTTCTACTTTAAAGTTACCAGAGTAGTTTAAATTATCCGGTGTACCGCCTACGTGAAGATCGGCAAGAATATCTCCGCGCTGATTTTTAATGAGCGGAAGAAGATTGCCGAATGTATTAAGATTGAAACCATCGGATGTTAAGTTCAGGTCGACTTCACGGTTATCTATTATTCTCTCGTCGGCACCGCTAAAGCTTAAGTCTATCGGGAATGTCCCGTCAATTTTTAATTTTGGCGATTTCGTATTGTCCGGATTTTCCACAAAAAGAATATTGGCATCGATCAACCGCTCATCATAATTTAAGTCAACAATTAAACTTCCGAGATCTCTTTTCCCATAAGAAATATTTTTAACATTTAGATCCGCATTTATCTTCGGGGCATCGAAAGTGCCGTTGATCTTGGAAACGAAATTAACATTTGTATTCAAATCAGGGTCTACTTTTCCCATTAAATATTTACTTACTATAGCGCCGGGAATACTATCGGCGCTAATTGTGAGATCCTGTCTTCCGTCTTTGTTTATTGAACCTTCGGCAGCGATGCGGGCGTCTTTATTATAAAGAGCGAAATCCTCAAAAACAATATGATCCTGACTGAAAACAATATGCATCGAATCCCGGTTCTGCCAGGCGAGTCCTTCATATTCCAGCCAAAGATTATCGAAGATCACATCCTGTTCAACCGGAGTCATATCCACGTAACTTTCAATTTCAGCTTTCATAATCGAGTTGAGCTCTGCATAAGTATTTATAAAAAGCCGGTTTTGGTTAAAGATTAAATCCGCTCGGTAATTTTTAATATCGGAACCGGAATAAAATCTTTTACCCGTTACCGAAAGAGCTCCGAAAATATTATCGAAAGCAAGTGTTTGGTTATCGCGGCTGAAACTCAAACTAGTTTCAAGGTCGGAAACATACATCAAATTATCTTCACTGATATTTATGAAGTTTAAGATATCGAGACTAGTTGAGATGGAAAAATTATTAGCGCTGTTTTGCACATTGCCTGAACCGGATCCGTTTACTGTCATATCTTCGGTTCCCAATACGATGGCTATCAATTCAAAATCCTTGAACTCAAAATCGAATTCGAAAGAGATTTCTTCGCCGGCTATATCGGGAATATCAAGCTGTTCAGCCGCGGAACTTAACGTGTCTTGAACAATATTCAACGGATTCAATTCTTTTATTTTATCTGATATTATTGCCGAAATAGCTTTAGATTCATAACTCAGTAAACTTATTGCTTTGTTTACCGAGAAAGTTCCGTAAACATTAAAGTCGAGAAAATCGGAAATTAAATTTATTTCTCTATAATCCGAAGAATCTCGTTTTAACTCAAGCGCGATTGCAGTTGTATCAATCTCTTTTCCCTGATAAATTGAGCTGTCTAATTTAACAACAAACTCTCCGCGCATTTTATCAAGGTCAAGATTTTCTCCGTCGGCTTCAAAGGTAAAATTTAGATCTGTTACAAGAGTTGTATCTTCAACAAAATTTTCGAGATTCAGATTGCGCACAAAACCATTCAAATCATAAACCGGTACTTTTTCGTTTGTCAGATCGAGTTCCCCGTTAATACTCGTCCGGCTATTTTCAATTATTGCTCCCAGAGTGAGATTAATCACTTTGCTAACCGCGCGGCTTTTTAAATTCAAGGAATCGATCGAATATCCGTTAAATGAAGAATTATTCATTAACAGATCAATCCGGCTGTTCATCTTTGTAGGATCAAAACCTCTTCCTTCCGCGTAAGCTTTCATCGTTAAATTTGTAGGCGTATTAATTACAGGATTTAAATCTAATCTCTTCGTATTGAGATTTATTTTGTATTGAGGAATTTGCGGCTTGAAGTTGAAGCTTGCATCCGAAGAAATAGTTCCGTCTGAAACTGCAGCATTTAATTTGAGATCGAACTCTAATGGTTCTCCCTTAAAACTGATATTTAAATCATCAAAAGATAAATTGTTATAATCCGGAAGTTCAAAATTTGCCATAAATTCGTCAACATCCGAAACCACAAGAGTAGAATTGTTAATATCGGCACTTATAAAAAGATTATTCGGGTTATGAAGATTTTTAATGTTGCCGGTCAGTTTTAATTCTGTATCATCAATAGTTAAATCAAAAGTTTTTATATCGAGATCGCTGTAAATTCCTTCTGCCCGGAATTGAATCTTCGGAGAACCGTTGAAATAATTTAAACTTTTTGCGAATGATGAAATATCCTCCGAGTCTATCGGATCGGCATCTAACGAGAATTGAACCGGAGAATTTTCCAATTTTTCAATCCCGAAATTATCAAAGATATTAACTGAGTCCAATCGGACGGATAAAGAAAGATTGGAACTATCTGTAATCATATTAAAATTACTTACTTCGGCGGAATTATCGTAAATATTAATAGTTCCGGTTATTTCCTTCAAATTAAATTCTGTAAGATTCGGATCAAAATTTAACTTATTAATTTTAAGCTGATATTTATTTTTATTTATATCCGCAAATGCTTTTGCGTTAAGATTAATATTCTCAATCTGAAGATCTTCAGGGTCAAAATATCTGTTCTTCTCGTTTGTAAATCTATTAGCGAAAGTTTCTCTGCGGAAATCTATGTCGTCTAAAATTAAATTATTGACTTGAATTTTAAAGGGAAATCCTCCGCTGGAATCTTTTTGCACGGTTGTATCTTTTTGCGGTAAAAGTTTATCGAGGTTCCAGACTCCATTCTCATCCTGTAGTAAGCGCGCATCTACATTTTGCAATTCAACGCTGGAAAAATAAATTTTCTTCCCCAGAAGATTAAGAGGATTGTAACGCGCTTCAATTTTTCCCGCGGTTAGCAGCGAATCCTCTTCAACTGTTAATACTGCGTCTCTAATTATAACAGAAGTAAGAAAAGTGCCTCTTATATCTCCGATGCTTAGTTTGCCGTTTAGCGAAGAGTTTACGATGCTTGTTATTTTATCATTAGCTAAGTTTCTGAAATAACTTGTTTGTGCAAATCCGATTGCGAGTAAAATAAGAATGAAGATAACGCCGAAAAATATTATGAACCCATTAACGATTTTTCTGAAAATCGAATGAGCTTTCGAAGTTTTTTTCGACTCTTTTTTCTTGGGTTCTTTTTTTTCTGCTTCTTTGCTCAAGTACTATATCTTTCAATTATTGTTTCAATTATTTTTGAAGTCGATTGCTGACTAACAAATTCTATCGTCTTTACTTCGCCGCCATTTTTTATAACAACGTCGGAGCCTACAATGTTCTCAATTTTCCAATCGGCGCCCTTAACTAAAACATCAGGTACGAGTTCATCAATAAGTTCTTTAGGAGTATTTTCATCAAAAAAAGTAACAAAATCAACAGCTTTCAGGTTCGCTACTAATTCCGCACGTTCATCTTCCTTTATTACCGGCCGTTTTTCACCTTTTATATTTTTAACCGAAGAATCTGAATTGATCCCGACAATCAGTATATCGCCGAGTCTTTTTGACTTGTTCAGGTAATCCACATGGCCTGCGTGCAGAATATCGAAGCAGCCGTTGGTAAAAACCACCTTTTTCTTTTCTGCTTCAATCTCTTTTCTCTTTTCCAGGATTTCTTTTCGGTTTAAAATATTATTTGCCATCCATCTCGCTCAGAATTTTATTAATCAAAGTATCGGTTTCAATAGGTACGATTCCAACTTCGCCGCATACAATTCCTCCGGCAAAATTAGCTAAATAAGCAGCCGATTCAATATCAATACCCGCAGCAAGTGCAATTGTAAGAGTGGAAATAACTGTGTCGCCCGCCCCTGAAACATCGGAAACTTTAACGGCTTTTGTCGGAATTCGTTTTGTTTCTTTGTCTTTTTCGAAAAGTGCTATTCCGGCTTCGCCCAACGTAATAAGTACGTATTTGGAATTTAATTCATCGAGCAGTTTTCTGCCGGCTGCCTCTATCTCTTTGCTAGAGTCGAGTCTCGTTCCTAAAATATCCGCTGTTTCTTTTCTGTTTGGTTTAAAGACAGTTACATTTTTATATTCAAAAAAATTATCAAATTTCGGATCGACTGTTACGACAATATTATTTTTATTAGCTATTGCTATCACTTTATTGATAAGGGCGGGGGAGAGGACGCCTTTATTATAATCCTGAAGAATTATCGCGTCAAGTTCTCCGTTCATTCGTTCTAATAAATTTAGAATTCTTCCTTCCAGCTTAACTTTCAAAAAATTTTTAGATTCCCGATCGATCCTAACTATGTGCTGTTTACCTGCAATTACACGAGTTTTGGCAGTTGTCGGCCTCTCATCGTCAAGAATAATTCCTTCGGAAGAAATACCCGCTTCCTCCATAAGACCTGAAAATATTGAGCCTTCGTTATCGTAGCCGATTATGCCTATGGGAATAGGATATCCACCGAGTTTCTGAATATTTAATGCAACATTTGCTGCACCGCCGAAACGGTAGAACTCGTCGTCGATTTCAATAACGGGAACGGGTGCTTCGGGCGAAATTCTTTTTACATCGCCCCACAAATAACTATCAAGCATCATATCGCCCACTACTGCAATTTTTCTTCCGGTAAATTTTTCTTTTAAATTTTTAACTTCTTCTTTCTTTAATTTCAGCATCTTAATTCCATTTTGCTAATCTGTTCACTAAGTTTATTTTCAGCAAACCTTGTTCGGAACCGATCCAAAGATTTTCACCGTCGAATAATAATGAATATACTGAATTCGGAATTGAATTGTCTCTTATCGTGGTGGATTGCATCGTCGCCAGATTTACAAGCGAAAGTCCGCGTCCGTATTTCTGTTTCGTCTTCTCGTTAAATTCGTATAACCCGACCCAAATATAATTTCCCGTTCTTTCAATGGCATAAATACCGTTTGCTGTAAAGCCGTTTTTATTGTCTAATCTCAACCATTCGTGATTTCTGTTGAAACGATACAACCCGCCTACGTTATATTCCGGTCGGTCTTTTGTAACAAATTCGTCAAGTCCGATCCAAACATTTTTTTTGTAGATGAGAATATCGGAAACGGAAACCGATTCTCCTTCGCCCCCAAAATAATTCAGACTATTATCGTAAAACTGCATTGAGGCTGAACTATCTATATCTAAGGATTTATTATATTTATGAAGACCTGCTTCCGTGCCGATCCAGACAAGGCTGTCGCCGTCTAGTTCAATCGATTGGATTGTGTTGGTTTTTAAATTTTTATTCACTGTCAAATCGTAATCGGTAAATCTTCTTTTTTCGATATCAAGTTTTGTTAGATATTTAAATCTGCCGATCCATAACGTGTTTATGAAGGGGTCATATTTGAGAGCGCGGATCCAATTGCCGAATTGTCCGCCTTTTCCGAATTTCCTTTGAGTCCAGCGTTTTCGTTTTTTGTCGAAGATATAAAGCCCGTCTGTTGAACCTGCCCAAACATAATCATCATTAGCTTCTATTGTGTAGAATAAATCTTCGCGTAAATCTCCGCTCGCGGAGGAAAAGTTTTTTATTTCGTTTCCTTTGAAAGGTTTAAAAAAAATACCGTTGCCGTAAGTTGCAATCCACAAACCTGCATCGTCTTTGGCTATATCGTAAACAATTACATCCGGTAAAAATTTTTGAATAGGGTTTTCATCCTCTGCAAAAAGAAGAGAGGATAAAATTATGAATAAAATAATAAATAATTTTTTTCGCATAGGATTTTAGGAATTGATTTATTTATAACTTTCGTTTTCGGATGGAAAGTTCAAAGCTTTAATATCGTTGATGTAATTTTTAACGCCGGCGTTTATTTCATCGGCAAGATTCGCATAAGTTCTTACAAAGCGCGGATGGAAATCGAGATTCAGTCCGAGCATATCCGGGGTTACCAAAATTTGTCCGTCGCAGTTTACTCCGGCACCAATTCCGATAGTTGGAATTTCCAGACTCGCTGTAATTTCCTTCGCAAGCGAGATCGGTATTTTTTCTAGAACGACTGCGAAGGCTCCGGCTTCCTGAAGAGCGAGAGAATCCGATATAATTTTTTCTGCTTCGTCCTTATTTTTTCCACGTGCTTTATAGCTTCCGAACTGATGAATACTTTGCGGTGTTAACCCAACGTGGCCTATTACCGGAATTCCTGCTTCAGTAATTCTGCTTACAGTTTCGGCAATTCGTTGGCCGCCTTCAAGTTTAATCGCGCCTGCGTGCGTTTCCTTCATTATACGTCCGGCATTCCTAAATGCTTCGTTAGTGCTTGTCTGATACGACATGAAAGGCATATCCACTACTACCATGGCGCGCTCAACCCCTTTGGTTACGGCTTTTGTATGGTAGATCATTTCGTCCATCGTAACCGGCAACGTTGTTTCGTTTCCCTGGAAAACGTTACTGAGAGAATCACCGACAAGAAGAAGATCAATTCCTGCGCCGTCAAGAATTTTAGCGGTTATAAAATCGTAAGCGGTAAGCGCCGAAATTTTAATCCCTTTGTTTTTCATCAACTGAAGGGATTTTGTAGTAACTCGTTTTATCTCTTTTTCACTGCTCATATTCGAGTTCTTCTTTTGAATCAAAAAATTCTATCTGCCATTCTTCTCTAAATCCGTCAATCAACGCATCCTTCAGTTTTTCGTAATCGGTTTTAGTATTCAGAATCGTTTCAATTTCCGTTGTTTTATTTCTAAGCTCGTTATTCAAAACCGCAATCTGATTTTCATCTTTTTCATTCAAATAAACGGGGAGCTTTGAATGAAAATCTCCGCATAAAATCGATCCGTGCTGAAGAATAATTTTATTCATTTTTCTCTGAGCGCTTCCAATCAATTTTTTGTTTTTATATTTTACCTCGCTCTTAGCCGCACTCGCAAAACAGAGTGCGCCCGATTCTGACTTTAATACATCGGCAAAATTTGGCTGAATATTTTCAAGTTCAACGGCGGATAATTTTTCGTCATATTTTTTTAGGCCTTTAACAAGAGCCAGAGAAATTTTTGTATAAGTTTCTTTCGGCGAAAATCCGAAAGACATCGGAAGAATCACCGAGTATGTTAATTCTTCGGCATGAAGAATTGCACGCCCGCCTGTTGGTCTTTTCACAACGTCAAGGCAATCTTCTTCGGCTTTGTCAAGATCGATATCGTCAAAACTTTGATTTGCCCCGAGAGAAATGCAGTAAGGTTTCCATCTGTAAAATCTTAAATAGGCTTCGTCGTCTTTACAATTGCGCGCAAGATCAACGTCGAAATTCATATTAAATTTTCCGGTTCTAAAACCGCTGTCAATCAAGTTCCACTTCATCCTCTTATAATTCCCCGGCTGCTTTTCTCTATGAAATCCAAAACAGTCTTCCCCAACTTTTGATCTTTAACCTTATCTCTCAGTTTCTCCTTAGCCTGAGATAAATTCAGCTTCGACTGATAAACAATCGCGTACGCTTCTTTTAATTCTTTAATTTCTTCGTTTGTGAAACCTCGCCTTCTTAGCCCAATTACATTTAAGCCGGCATATCGCAAAGGCTCGCCCGCCGCTAAAATATACGGGGGAACATCGAGAGCAATTCTGTACCCGCCGCCTACCATTGAATGCTGCCCAACGGTTACAAACTGATGAATAGGGGACATACCGCCAATCGTTACCCAATCTTCAACATGCACGTGTCCGGCTATTTGTACCCCATTTGCGATTACACAATTATCTCCGATAACACAATCGTGCGCAACGTGTACATAAGCCATTAATAAATTGTTTTTTCCTACTTTCGAAAATCCCGACTCGTGAGTGCCGCGGTGAAGTGTTGCGAATTCGTGTACTACCGTATCGTCGCCGATAAAAAATTCCGTCTTTCCTCCGTCGAACTTCAAGTCCTGAGGAAAATTTGCTACAGAAGCGCCTTGAAATATTTTTACTCTGTTTCCTAATCTTGCGCCGTTATAAATAACCGCGTGGGGTCCGATAACGGTATCATCACCTATTTCAACGTCATCTTCAATTACAGCATAGGGTCCAACTTCAACACTTTCTCCTAAATTAGCTTTAGGGCTTACAATAGCGGATGAATCAATTTTCGTCATTTTTATTTTCGTCTTTATGATTATCTCGGTCAACAATTGCGGCGGTTAGTTCCGCTTCGGCAACTAAATTATTATCTACGAAAGCGCGGCATTTCATAACAACATATCTCGATCTTCTGCTTTTGAGTTCGGCCTCAAGCACAAGCTGATCACCGGGAACAACCGATTTCCTAAACTTCGCATTGTTAATTCCCATAAACAGAACGAGTTTGCTCGATGGATCCATATAAGAATTTAAGAGCAAAATTCCACCGGTCTGCGCCATCGCTTCAATAATTAAAACTCCCGGCATTACCGGCTGACCAGGAAAATGTCCCTCAAAAAAAGGTTCGTTCGCAGTTACGGATTTTATCCCAACAACTTTTTTCTCCATCTCAAGATGAGTTATTTTGTCTACCAAAAGAAACGGATAACGATGCGGAAGGATTCGCTTTATCGCATTTATATCGAAGACGGTTCCTTCGGTTTTAACAAACTGATATTTTTTTACGAGCTTTTTCTGCTGGTAAAGCTTACGTACTTTTTTAGCAAATTCGACATTGGCTTTGTGTCCCGGACGAGCTGCTAAAATTTGCGCTTTGAAAGGAACTCCGATCAATGCAAGGTCGCCCATCAGATCCAGTAATTTATGACGAACAGGCTCGTTTTTAAATCTCAGCGATTTATCATTTAAAAATCCACTACTTCCAATTTTAAATTCTTCTTTCAATTCCAATTTATCGGATAGATTTTTTATTCCGCTCTCGTCTAATTTATGATCGACAATCACGACCGCGTTTTCTAAGTTGCCGCCTTTTATCAAACCCTGATCGGCTAATTGTTCAACTTCACTTAAAAAGCAGAAAGTTCTGGACGGTGCAAAATCGCTTATAAATTCTTTTTCCAAGCTGAACAATCCTGAGTGTTGACTTCCGAGCGCAGGATTTTGATAATCCACCATCACGGTGATTCTGTAATCGTCAAGCGGAAGCGCAACAATGTCTATCTCTTTTTCTTCATCGTGATACATAACAGTTTCGTCGATGATCAAGTAATCTTTGGGCGCATCCTGCGTTACAAGACCGGCCTCTAAAAGTTTCTCAACGTAAGGCATCGCGCTCCCGTCGCCCACGGGAGGTTCGATTCCGGTAAGTTCAATTTTTATATTATCTATTTGGAGCCCGACTATCGAAGCTAACACATGTTCAACAGTATAAACTTTTGCGTCGCCTAGTCCGAGTGTAGTTCCTCTCGAAATATCCACAACGTAATCGACATTCGCGGGAATTTCCGGATTGCCGCCAAGGTCGGTTCTAATAAATTTTATTCCGTGGTTTTCAGGTGCCGATTTAAAAGTCATCGTGCAAGAAGTTCCGGTGTGTAATCCTATGCCGGATATTGAAACATCCTTCCCGATAGTTCTCTGCTTTTGGAGCATTATTTATCCTTTTCTGAATTGTTTTCTATTTGAAGCTCTAATTTAGAAATTTTTTCTTCCAAATTTTTAATTTTTTGTGCATAGTTCGGAAGATTTCTTATGTGCGATTCGAGCCTCAAGGAAGTACCCAATTCTTTTGCCGGGAAACCAAAATACTTGCCCGGCTTTTTTATCGATTTTGAAACGCCCGATTGCGCTCCGATTATAACTCCGTCCGTAATTTCAATATGACCGACTAACCCGACTTGCCCGGCGAGAATACAGTGAGCGCCGACTTTCGCGCTTCCCGATATACCGGTCTGGGCCGATATAACAGTATGTTCGCCTATCACAACATTATGTGCTATCTGAACTAGGTTATCGATCTTCGCGCCTTTCTTTATTAAAGTAGAACCCATCGCTGCTCTGTCTATTGAAACATTCGAGCCGATCTCCGCGTCATCCTGAATTACTACGTTTCCTATCTGCGGAACTTTTGTATATATCCCGTTGGAATCGGGAGTGTAGCCGAAACCGTCCGACCCGATCACCGTTCCTGAATGAATAATTACATTATTCCCGATTTCGCAGCTTTCTCTTACTGTAACATTTGGGTAGATGAGAGAATTTTTCCCTACTCTGACTTTTTCCATCAGGACAGAATTATGGAGAATTACAGAATTGTCGCCGATTTCGCAGCCTTCAGAGATCACAACGTTTTTCCCGATTGTTACATTCTCGCCGATTTTTGCTGAAGAATCGATGGACGCCGATTCATCTATGCCCGATACTTTTATTTCAGGTTTAAAATACTTGATCACAATTTTCTGTAAAGCGAGGTTTGGATTTTCTACTTCGATATATGTAGTACCGCTGTTTGTTTTTTCGGTTTCGGGTTTTATTAATATGGCGGACGCTTTTGTAGTTTTCAGATATTTTTCATAAGAAGGTAGGTATAGGAAGGAAAGATCTCCCCGTTGGGCTTCTTCCAGTTTAGCGATATTTTTTAATTCGGTTTCTTCGCTGCCGATAATTTTGCCGCCGACAAGGTCGGCGGCTACTTTCACAGTTATATTTTTCATCAATTGTCATTTTAATTGTTCGAGAACTAAATTAGTTATATCATATTCATCTTTTGCATAAAGGAAGATGATATCTCCGCTTCTATCGAAAACAAAATCGAGATCGTTTTCTTCCGAAACGGTTTGAATGGCATTAAACACACGGTTTTGAACCGGAGTCATCAGTTCTTCTTGCTTATTGAATAATTCTCCGTTAACTCCGAACTTTTGCTGTCTATAATCGGAAATTCTATTTTCCAAATCAATCAGCTCGTTTTCAACTTCAACTCTCCGCTGATCGCTCATAATCAATTTGCGCTGTTCGTAGTCGTCGTAAAGATCTTTCCACTCTTTTTCAATACCGCTAAGTTCATCCTGCCATTCCTGAATTAACGCGTCAATTTTTCTTTGTGCGTCCTGCGCGTCGGGCAGCTGTTCCATAACCGTATCGGAATCAACATAGCCGATTTTCAACTGAGCGAAAAGGGAAGATGAAGCAAATAATAATATTGAAACTGCGATGAAAAACTTTTTCATTTTAACTTCCTTAAAAATTATTTTTTACTTTTTAGTTTGTCGAGAACTTTAAAAGTAATATCGAATTGATCATCGGCGTGAAGGAGAACAATATCGCCGCTTTTATCAAAAACGAAATTCATATTTTCTGTTGCGGCTACTTCATCAATCGCAGCCATAATTTTTTCTTTAACCGGAGCTAAAAATTCTTCCTGCTTGATGTAAAGCTCGCCGTTAGGCTGACCGAATTTCTGCTGCCTGAATTGATTTATCTGCTGGTCCATCATCATAACTTCCTGCTGCGCTTCCTGCTGTTTTTCGGGCGTCATCATCGAAGCTTGTTTTTCGTAGCTCTGATATTTTGCCTGTAAAGCCTGAGCCATACTATCTAATTCCGTTCTCCAAACGGTTACCAAAGCGTCCAGATCGCTCTGCGCTTTAATTGCCGCGGAATACTGATTTAAAATCACCTGCGAATCTACATAACCTATTTTCTGCTGAGTTTGCGCTAACATTGTAGCCGAAGTTATAAACAAGATTGCTGCCAATAATACTTTTTTCACGATTGTTACCTCTGTTTTTTTTATTAAAATCCTTTTCCGAACTGAAAGTGGAATTCCCATTTTGGATCAACTCCGTCAACTTGAAATCTGTCGAAACCATAACCGTAATCAAAACCAATAAGGCCTATTGGATTGATGAGCAGCCTCGCGCCGAATCCGACTGATCTTCTTAAATTAAATATATCGGTATTTTTTAAGTCGATGAAAACATTTCCCGCTTCCGCAAAAGCTAATACATAAATCGGAATCGGCTCCAAAGCGAGAGCGGCTCTAAGTTCCAAAGTGTTTTTCGTCATCACTCTTCCGCCGATAATTGTATTTCCACCCCGTGCAATAGGGCCAACGCTTCTATCATCATATCCACGCAAAGGCGTTGTTGCTATTATCATTCCGTTGCCGCCCATATAGAAAAATTCGAACGGCTGAATTGTTGTTCCTTTCACCAATTCATCTATATATCCAAGATCGGTTGAAAGATAAAGAGCGAGTCTGTTGGAATTGAATAAACGCTTATACCATTCCGCCGTAAAATTCAATTTGTAATAATCCACATTTCCCGGAAGAAACGGTCCGCCCGATAACTCCGCGTTGAAAGTAAGTTTAGAACCGCGGGAAGGGAATATCGGATTATCAATATCAATCCTGCTAATTGTTCCGCCTAATGTATACTGGCGCGATAATCCTTCCTGATAATAACTTCTTCCGTCAACTACGTCGTTGTATTGAAAACGGAATCTTCCCTGAACATTGAAAAAATCATCAGGCCATTTTAACCGCCGTCCCACTTTAATGGTTCCGCCGGATTGTCTCAAATCATAAATATATCTTTGTCTCGTATCAAAAACATCAAAGCCCAATAATGTCGGAGTATCTCTAAACCAGGGCTCGGTAAAGCCGATTGTGAATGTTCTGTAAAAATTACCTACGCCAAATTGCCAGTTGAAATTCAAGATCTGTCCGCCGCCCATCTTAAACGGACTAGCGAGCGAGAAATTTGTAAGTGTTACGCCAACTGCGCCGCTCATTCCGAAACTTCCGCTGTAACCAACCGAAGCGTTCAGATAATCACTCGATTTTTCTTCTACTTTATAAGTCAACGTTACAGTACTATCGCTAACCGGCTGCGGCTGAATGCCTTCCTGATATAATTTTTCAACATTAAAATATTGAAGCTGAGCAAGCTGCTGAAGACTTCTGAATACGCCGCTTCTGCTGTAATATGTTCCGGGAATAGTGTAGAGTTCCCGCCGAATTACTTTGTCTTTCGTCTTTGTGTTGCCTGTAATATCGACGCGCCCGATTTTGAAGCGGTTATTTTCAATTATGCGAATAACCAAATCGACCGAATCTTTACCGACTTTTTCTTCACGCGGAATTATATTTGAATTTAAATATCCATTATCCTGATATAAAGATCCAACGTCGGTCTGCTGTTCGTTAAATGTTAAGTTCTGTCTGAATTTTTCTAAATTGTAAATATCGCCTTTTTCAAATCCTACCCTCGCAGAAAGAACATCATCAGGAAATACTGTGTTGCCTTCCCATACAATATCGCGCACAATATATTGAGGACCTTCATTTACATAGATATTCACATCAACATATTTTTTATCGCCAGAATAAACGAGTGTGTCTTTAAGAATTTCGAAATCCCTGTATCCGTTTCTTCTATAAAATTCCCGCAGTTTATCTTTATCTTCAGCGTATTCTTCTTTTTTTAATTTATCGCTGCTCCAAAATTTCCACCAAGGAGGATTATCTGTTTTAATCTCGCCTCTTAAATCATCATCATCGTAAGCAAGGTTTCCATGGAAATCTATCTTGTGAACTCGGATTACATCGCCTTCTTCAATCTCGTAAACCAGGAGAACCCGGTCCTTAATTTTATTTATCAAATCTAATCGCGAATTTCTGTCGAAATCGTATTCAGTTTTTTCTGTTTTGGTTCCGTCTTCTCTTCCGCGCCAGGTTACGGTTATTTTTTTCTTTCCGGTATCGGCCTTTGCGAATGCATAAATGTAGGGATTTATCTCGGCGTTTAGATATCCTTTTTCAGTATAAGCTTCTTTAATTTTATTTTTGGCGCGGTAAATATCCTGAGGTTTTAAAATCTGGCTCCTTATAAAATTTACTTTCTCATCAAGATCGTCGTCGTCAAGTTCATCATTTCCTTTGAATAGAACTTTTTCTATTCTTGAATTTTCTTTTACTTTGATGGCTAGAAAAATTCCATCGCCAACTTTTTTCTCAATTTCCAGTTTCACATCTGAGAAAATATTGAGTGCCCATAAACGTTTGATCGCGTTACCCGTTTCATCGCCGGGAATCTCAATCTCGTCTCCTACTTTCAATCCGCTGTTTGCGATAATTGTTGTAGCGTCGGCTGTTTCATTACCGTCAACAGAAATCCCCAAAATTTTATAATTTACTTGCTGCAGCTGCGCATTAGCATTAGTAAGCCAAATGATGCTTAGTATTAAAAGTAAATGTTTAAATGAGATTTTCGGTAAGTTTTGCATTCTGCTTCTTATTGAGGTTTTTTTTAATCTGTTCACTAACCTGGCCAAATCTTCTTTCCCTGTTTTGATAATCTATAATTGCTTCAATTAAATTGTATGAATTAAAATCCGGCCATAATGTTTCCGTAACGTATAATTCGGCGTAAGCCAATTGCCAAATCAAAAAATTACTAATCCTGAATTCTCCGCTGCTTCTTATCATCAAATCCGGATCCGGAAGATCCTTAGTCGTTAAATGTTCTGAGATTAATTCTTCAGTTATATTTTGAGAATCGATTTCTCCCGACTTATATTTCTCCGATATACTTTTTACAGCTTCAATAAGTTCCCATCGGCCGCTGTAACTTAAAGCAAGGTTAAGTATCATTCTTTTATTATGTTCGGTTTTTTCTTTTGCCTGATTAAGTTCATTCTGAACGATATCAGGTAAAGAACCG
This sequence comes from uncultured Melioribacteraceae bacterium, assembly GCA_963821715.1. Taxonomy (GTDB): domain Bacteria; phylum Bacteroidota; class Ignavibacteria; order Ignavibacteriales; family Melioribacteraceae; genus CAWGET01. Next base: position 542,711 of record CAWGET010000006.1, on the reverse strand, counting down.
GTATTTCCGATCGTTGTTAGCCGTATATTATTCTTGTTAAGCTCGTCTGTTTCATTCTGAAGGCTGTTAACGATCAAACGCATTAATGTTGTAACTTCGTCTTTGGGGCGCTTCCAGTTTTCTGTGGAAAAAGTGTAAAGAGTAAGAACTTTAACTCCCAGTTCCGCGCTTGTTTCAACAATTTCCCGAACTGTTTCTACACCTTGTTTATGACCTGCAACCCGAGGAAGTTTTCGTTTCTTTGCCCATCTGCCGTTTCCGTCCATTATAATTGCTATATGGCTCGGTATTTCCCGCTTCTTTACATCTTCAATGGCAGCCGAAAGTTTTGCGCTTTTCTTTTTAGACAATTATTACACTTTTAATTTTAATTAGACTTATCAAAATAAAGTTCGAACCTTACAATGTCAAGAATTTGACATAGTGTAATTAATATGATTTTCTTTGAAAAGTCTTACCAAATTTAAGATAAAGATGTTCCCTAAACCGTAAGTCGACGTAAAGTTGAGCGGGTAGAATTTAGCAGGGGGCAGAGGACAGAAGTCGGAGATCGGAAATTTGATGTTAGAGACGCGGGGCTCTTTAAGATGGAATTTTTTGAGCCTGTCTGCCGACAGACTGCCTATTCAGACAAGCAATGCTGTCAATTTAAGACATATTTGAATACCCCCGATTTTCTCCCTTTCTCTTTTCAAGAGAAGGGGCCGGTGGATGAGTTAAGAACATTCGGTAAAAACAAAAACCTAAAGCATATTGGAATCCGAAACTTTGAACTTATAACATAATAAGCTTGCCTCTCTTCTTAAGTTGACAACATTGGCAGACAGGGCAGGCGAAGCGATTATTCCTCTAATTCACATTCCTTTCGGAAATTACAGCCAGTTTTATATTCTTTCGAACTTCGGTATCGAGCTGAGCAATTATTAATTTAGCCTTATCCCTCAATTCGCGGGGAACTCCAACAAACAGCAAGACTTTTTTCTGCGTATATTTTGTATTCCGAGTGGCGAGGTAATTTAATTTATTAATGATTTCAGGATCATTTAATTCATTTTCCGACAAATTGATACCGATCGCGTATTTTTTCCTTTGCTTGCCGATTGCGTCAACATCATAAGTCCCGACGCGTGTCGGCTCAGGCAAGTAAGTACCGTATTTTCGTTTAACGGTCAAATATCCGTTCTTCCAAAAATGTTGTATCAGTTGATCAACTCTTTCCTGATTATTTAATTCAGTCATTTCACTTCCTCCGATCTCTAATTGTACGAAGCAAGAATAGGAATAATTGGAGAAAATTTATTCAGCTGCAATACTTTAATATTATAAATATTAGAAAATTCAAACATCTTTATTACACTGGAACCATTTAGTTTCCCGAAAAGAACTTTCTTTCCCTTCTTATTCATTGAAACATAATAAGGTTCCAAAATCACTTCTTCCATTCCGTAAAGAAATCTTATTTTGCTCCTGTTGGTAATTGCCGAGTTGAAAATGCTTGTTTTCATTTTTTTTATCTCTCAATTATAAAATCGAAAAACCGAAATAACTTTTCCTATTATCGAAAAGTCTTCATTTAATGTAACTTTTATGGGACTGTAATTTTCATTTTCAGGGATAAGAAAAGTTTCATGCTTTTCTTTTCTATATCTTTTAAGTGTAGTCTCGTCGCCCAAAAGCGCTACGACTATATCTTCATTTTTAACTTCCGACTGGTGACTTGCAATTACATAATCGCCTTCTAAAATACCGGCGTTTATCATGCTGTCGCCTCTTACTTTTAAACCAAAACAATTTTTATATCGACCAATCATTTCTTTATGAATAGAGAGCGTAGTTTCGATATTTTCATCCGCAAGTACGGGATATCCTGCGGCGATTCTTCCAACTACCGGAATTTCAATAAATTTATCATCATTGCTTTTTGGCGTCTGGAAATTTCCCACAACTGAAATTGTACGGCTTGTATTACTTTCAGTTTTCAGAAATCCTTTTTTGATGAGCGCGTCTATATGGCGCTTAACCCCAAATGTTGAAGCGATATCGAATTCTCTTCCAATTTCACGGAAGGTTGGGGGATATCCGTTTTCTTCGATACATTTTTTTACATACTCAAAAATAATTTGCTGCCGATCCGTTAATTTTTCTTTCATTACGTGCTCCGATGTTCACTACTAATATAGTGAACGGTTGAGCACTTGTCAATAGTTATGTAAAATTTTTTTAAGAATTTTGGAAGATTTAAATAATGGATATTGAGGTTAGTAGCCTTTAAAACAAAAATGGGAGAAACTGACCGAAAAAACAGCTTCTCCCATTTCATCTAAATAAGGGATGTGCAAAAATTAATTTATTTTACTGAATTAGGAAAGAGCATATACAGTAATTTGCCTGTAACATTTTAAGTAGTCTATTTGTAGCATTTTAACCTATTTGTAATTTGATATCCGATTTACATTGCAGGTATTTCCCAAAAAATTATATTGAGTTAAGGTTGGTAAAATTATAATAACTCTCCTTTATCTTATCTTCTCATTCGTATTATAATTTGCCAAGCAGTGGGATGAACTTTCTTATTCTCATAAATATTTCAAAATAGTCTATTGCAGGTAACGATATGAACAGATTAGTCTTTTATATTGAATGCGCTACGTGTCTCCGCACAAATACAAAATATTTTTCGGATGTGATCGTGAACGATTTTACAAGTCTGAAATGCGATTACTGCGGCGCGGTTTTTACAGACGATAAAATACTTCACTCCATAACAATAAATAGAATTGGATTAAATAGTGTGATGAAAAAACCCTCATCTCACAGCAATTTAAATTATTAAATAATCCCCATTTATTTAAAGAGGAGAATAAAGATGGAACAACGCGTTGGTTCAAACAGCCGCTCTGTTTCCAGAATTCAAGCGTATTTCGAAACTTCCAAAGATAGATATTATACTGCTGCGCAAGGATTCAAAAAGGCGGCCGATCAGATAAGCTTATTAATTTATAAAGACGCAAATTATCAATCCGTAATCTTTCCACTTATTTTGCTCTATAAAAACCTTATTGTAAATCAATTAAAAGATATTGTTCTTCAGAAGCATCATGCGAATCCGAATCATCATAACATTTTAAATTTGTGGCAGGATGTAAAAGAAATAATAACAGAAGAATCTTGGAAATATCCCCATCGATTTGAAATAGATTCTGAAAGAATTATAAATATCTTTTGTGAGATCGATGATATTTCTTTTAATTTTTTAACCGGATTCGAAATAGGGGAGATTGATAATGGCGGAAATTTTGTGAGACTCAAAAATCAGATAGAGAAATTCTCCGATGGATTGGAAATGATAAGCAGATATTGCAGAAATAAAATTTGCGCTTAATGGCCGTTGAAAATTTTTTCTAAAAAAATTCTCTGAGTTTTTCAAAAAGGGGTAGTTTTTGTACTACTAATAATGGGCAAACCAAAAGGACGGCAATCAATTTGGTAAGCCCATCAAACATGGAGCTAAAACAAAGAAGCTCCTTCTGCAATAATGCCAATTCTTTTCTGAATTTTCAAGATTAAATTTTTACTTAATTTTTTCCCATAGCAGAAAATGCTACACAAGAAATGCAGTTTCCGCTATTTGATAAGTTTTAGTTATTTCTAAATTATAATTGAGATTTAGTTTTGGTGTATTGATAAAATGATATTCGACAATAATTATGAGGTGAATTTATGGAAATAAGACTTACAAAACCAGAAGCAATACCGGCAACCGATCCGAAAAGTATTCATGAAATAATAAAGTTTAATAACACAACTTATGCGCGTCTTTCTAATTATAAAGGTGGAATGTTGGTGAAGATAAACGGTGATGTTCTTTCGCGCATAATTGACTATTGGTATGACGGACGCAAAAAGCCATCAATACGAGAAAGAGTTTTGGATTTCGAGATTGACCACTTTCTTGATGAGAAAAGAGCAATTCCTTCTTCGCTTCAGATTATGTATATTCAATCGGAAGAAGATGGAAGTTACTCAAGAGCATAAAGAAACGATTTCAACTTAAAACTTACAGATAATAATATAAAGCGCTTAATAGGATTGATAAATAGAGGGCAATCAATCCTATTTTTATTCTTTTTTGTTTCTTTTCCATTTTCTTTCTGTGATAAGATTCCCGCGCTAAATTCTTTTTGTTAAAGTCTCCTTGCGAAGGATTCCACATTTCGTAACTGAGTTTCATTCATAAATCCTGAGCATAAATATTAATACTGTGTAAATTTAACTTCTTAATTTTAAATGTAATTCTTTCAACTGGTCATCACTTACGGTTGACGGCGAATTTTCCATTAGGGATACACCGCTTGATGTTTTCGGGAAAGCGATAACTTCCCGTATCGAACTTTCACCCGCCAGGAGCATAGCTGTTCTGTCCACTCCAAAAGCAATTCCTCCATGAGGAGGCGCACCGTATTTGAAAGCGTTAAGCAAAAATCCAAATTTATCTTCCGCTTCTTTATCGGATATGCCAAGCGCTTTGAACATTAGCGACTGCATTTTAGAATTATGAATTCTGATGCTTCCGCCCGCAATTTCGTTTCCGTTCAGAACAAGATCGTAAGCCCGCGCTCTCACTTTTTCGGGCGCCGTTTCCATCAACTCAAAATCTTCAACTCTCGGCGATGTAAACGGATGATGCATTGCCTGGTATCTATTTAAATCCGGATTCCATTCCAGCAGCGGAAAATCTGTAACCCAAACCAGAGCCGGTTTTGCATCCGGTTTGATGAGGTCCAGCCTTTTTGCCATCTCTAAACGAATCGCACCCATTACCGTAAGCGCTTTATTTTTAGGCCCGACAATTATAAAAAGCAAATCTCCTGGTTCAGCGTTTAATTTTTCTATTATATTTTTCTTATCGGTTTCCGATAAAAATTTTGCGACGGGAGCTTCAAGATCGTTCTCTTTTACACGCATCCAAATCAAACCTGATGCGCCCTGTTTCTTTGCAAACTCCGTCAAGCCATCTAGCTGATTTCGGGTAAAATCTCCGCAGCCTTTAGCCAATAATCCAGTAACAATTTCATCTTTTTTAACCGTTTCCGAAAAAAGTCTGAATTCTGAATCTTTCACTGCGTCGTTAAGAGTAACCATCTCCAATCCGAAACGGAGATCCGGTTTATCACTTCCGTATTTTTCCATCGCTTCATCATAGGTTAAGCGTGGAATTGGAGTTTTTAACTCATAATTTTTGATCTTCGCGAATAATTCTTTCATCAATTCTTCAACAATTTCAAAAATATCTTTTTGGTCGATGAAAGACATTTCAACATCTATTTGCGTAAACTCCGGCTGCCGGTCTGCTCTAAAATCCTCGTCTCTAAAACATTTAACAATTTGAAAATATCTATCGAATCCCGAAACCATTAAAAGTTGTTTGTATAATTGCGGTGATTGCGGCAGTGCGTAAAATTCCCCGCTGTGAAGACGGCTTGGAACAAGGAAATCTCGCGCGCCTTCGGGAGCGCTTTTAATCAGGAATGGTGTTTCTATTTCCACAAAATCTTTTTTGTCAAAATAGTTTCTTACAATCTGATAAAATTTATGCCGGAGTAAGAGATTTTCCTGCATTTCTTTTCTTCTCAGATCGAGGTAACGGTACTTTAACCTAAGATCTTCGTGCACGTCAACATCGTCTTTTATTTGGAATGGAGGCGTGGCGGCTTCGTTAAGAATTATCAATTTGTCAACCATCACGTCGACTTCGCCGGTTGGGAGAGCCGGGTTTTCAGTCCCTTCAGGTCTTTTGCGGACTTTTCCTTCAATTGAAATTACAAATTCACTTCGGAGAACTTTCGCTTCCTCGTGAGTTTCTGTATTATAAGTTGGTTCAAAAACGATTTGCGTTTCGCCGTATCGATCACGTAAATCAATAAAAATTACACCGCCCAGATCTCTTCTCGTATCAACCCAGCCATTTAAAACAACTTTATCGCCGATGTTCGCTTCTCTTAAATCTCCGCAAGTGTGAGTTCGTTTATTAAAATGCATTCCATTCCCGGTAAATTCTAATTTAAACTTCAAATCTAATTATTATAGGTAAGATTTACAACCTGCGAAATGGACCCTGATTCAAATGATCTTAACTTCAGAACAATTCTCTGTTTCCCATTTTATTCTTGTCTCTGCTTCTCGCTTTTCGCTTGCCGCGGCGAAGCTGCATTTACGAACTTGTCTGCTGAAAGCAGAGCCGGGCGTTTTCCCTCTCACATTTCCTTTCTCACCTCTCACGCCAAAGAGAGCGAACTTCGCCGCTATTATGTTGTATAAAGAAAATGTAAATTTACAGGATTATGAAAAAATATTATCTTCAAATATTAATTGCATTGTTGTTTTTGATAAACAACATTTCCGCACAAAACACCGACAGCGATTTTCAGATTGCCCGAGTTAAATATGGCGGCGGCGGCGATTGGTATAACGATCCTTCAGCTGAAGTAAATCTTCTCGAATTTATTCGGGAGAATACTACCGTGAAAACTAATCCCGAATATACTTTTGTTGATATCTCTAAAGACGATATTTTTTCATATCCATTTTTATTCATTACGGGGCATGGGAATATTGTTTTAGATGAAGCAGAAGCCGAACGTTTGCGAAAGTATCTGGAATCGGGCGGATTTTTATACGTCGACGATGATTATGGATTGGACAAAGCGCTTCGCCGCGAAATAAAAAAAGTTTTTCCCGAAAAAGATTTTATCGAGCTTCCTTTCAATCATGAAATTTACAATAATGTTTACAAATTTAACGGACCTCCGAAAACTCACGCCCACGACGAGAAACCTCCGCGTGGATACGGAATTTTCCTCGACGGCAAACTCGCTGTTTATTATACTGTTGAAAGCAATCCGAGTGACGGTTGGGCTGATCCTGAAGTCCATAACGATCCGGCAGATAAACGGGAAGAAGCGCTTAAGTTCGGGACAAATATAATCGTTTATGCATTGACAAATTAAACACAATCCATATTTTATAATTTCACAAAATGATTTTGAATGAATAATTTTCATCTGGAAGAAATAACAAACCGTTTACGACGAGTAGAGAAAAGGGAAAACATAAAATCTCTCCTTAAAGGATTTTTATATTTCGCTTCCGCAGCCGCGGCACTCGCGTTTCTTTTTGTTTTGTCGGAATCTCTTTTTCATTTCCATTCCGGAACCCGGACAGTTTTATTCTACGTTTTAATTTTTTTGTCAATAATAATTTTCGCCGGACTAATTTTACCATCCCTTTATAATTTTCTTAAGAAGCCGGATCTTTTTTCCGCCGCTGATAAAGTCGGCGCAAGTCATCCTCAAATAAAAGACGAACTTCTAAATTCATTACAGCTGTTAAAAGAAAAAGATAAAAATTATTCGGAAGAATTAATCGATGGCGCTTTCGAAAAAGTTTACCGGAAATCGGAAGGAATCGATTTTAATGATGCCGTAAAAATGAACACGCTCAATTCTCTAATGAAACGTTCCGCGGCGATTTTATTTTTCGCGCTTTTCTTTATTATATTTTTCTCCGGACTCCGGGCTTCCGCTTTCCGTTTAATAAATTACCAACAGGAATTTATTGTTCCGCCAAGTTTTGCTTTCGAAGTTTATCCCGGAAATACTACCTTGACGAAAGGAGACGATCTGGAAATCCGCTTGGAAATTAAAGGCGATTTACCGGAAACCTTTTTTTTGAAGACAAAATCGAAAGAGGAAACAGGCTTCTCATCAAAAAAATTTAATACCGATTCTTCTTATGTCTACATCGAAAAAATCAAAAGTTTAAAATCCTCAACGGAATATTTTGTAGAAGCCGAAGAGATTACCAGTGAAATATTTTTCGCGAAGGTTATCGATAGACCGCAAATTAAAAGTCTGGCATTGGATATACAGCCGCCGAAGTATTCCCGTCTTCCAAATACCGAACAGCGCGATAACGGAAATGTTGCCGGACTTCCGGGAACGAAAATAAATCTGGAATTGCAATCAACAAAAAAAATAAAAAACGCGGAATTAATTTTTAGCGATAGCTCTAAAACATCGATGAATATTGATGAAAAGAGAGCTTCCGCTGATTTTATAATCCACAAAGAAGACGAATATTTTATTAAAATTTACGATGAAGAAAATCTTGAAAATAATTTCCCGATTGTTTACGGCATAAAAATTTTGCGTGATGAATATCCGGAAATCAAAATTGTTAGTCCGGCAAAAGATCTAAATCTTCCTCTTGACGAAATTATTTTTCTTTCGGCAAATGTAAGCGACGATTACGGATTCAGAAAGCTGACGCTTAACTATCGCGTTTCGTCGTCCAAATACGGCGAGTCGGAAGAAGAATTTTCCTCAGTCGAAATTCCTGTCGCTAATTACGAATCACCGCAGGATGTTTATCACACGTGGGATTTAACTCAACTGCGGTTAAATTCGGAAGACGTTGTTTCATATTATTTAGAAATTTTTGATAACGATAATTTCAACGGACCGAAATCCGCGAAATCTAAAATTTATAAATTGCGTATCCCCTCAATGGATGAACTTTTTGTGGAAGCGGATGAAGTTCATGAATCCGCCGAGGAGGAATTGGTGGAGTCCTTGAAAGAAGCTCAGAAACTGAATGAGGAAATTGAAGAAATAAGCGCCGAGTTAAAAAGAGATGAGCGTGAAATAAGCTGGAATGAAAAGGAAAAAATTGAAAACGCGATGCAGAAGTTTGAAGAACTCGGAGAAAAAGTAGACGAAGTTAAAGAGAAGATTAACGAGATGAAAAATGATTTGCAGCAGAATGAATTGCTATCGGAAGAGACGCTGAAAAAATATATGGAGCTGCAGCAGCTGTTTGACGAGATGAATAACGAGGAACTGAAAAACGCGTTCGAAAAAATGAACGATATGCTGAAAGATTTGTCGCGAAAAAACGTGCAGAATTCTTTTGAAGAGATGAAACAGAACGAGGAAGTTTTTAAGAAGAGTATTGAGAGGACGATCAATTTACTGAAGAAAATTCAAGTGGAGCAGAAAGTTGACGAACTTGTAAAACGGACTGAAGAACTTTCTGAAATGCAGGAGGAACTTCAAAAAGAGACTGAAGAGACGGGGCAAAATGAAGCCGAAGAAAATGAATCGCAGCAGAATGAAAACCTTCAAAAGAAACAAAATGAAATTTCCGAATCGGTGAAAAAGATGCAGGAACAGATGCAGGAACTGCGGGAAAAAATGGCTGAACTAGACGATATGCCGAAGGAATCGATGGAAAAAATTCAAGAAAAATTTGACGAACAGCAAAATCAAAAATTATCCGAGGAAGCAGAACAAGACTTGATGCAGAAGATGAATGAGCAGGCAATGCAGAAGCAGATGCAGCTATCGCAGAATATGCAGGAATTGAATGAAGATATGCAGCAGATGCAAAGTTCGATGCAGCAGCAGAATCAGATGATGACGATGCAGAATATGATGAAAATTACGGACGATCTGATAACAATGAGCAAAGAGCAGGAGAAATTGAAATCGTCAACACAGGAGCTATCGCCGGGTGCCGAGAAGTTCAAGCAAAACGCGGGTGAGCAGAATCAGTTAGCGGGAAACATGGATAAGATATTGAAACAGATGTCCGATCTTTCGCAAAAATCTTTCGCCATTACGCCCGAGATGGGAAAGGCGATGGGTAAAGCGAAATCCGAAATGAACATGTCGATTTCGGCACTTCAGAACAGGAACGGAAATTTAGCGGCTATACGGCAAAAGAGCGCGATGAAATCATTGAACGAAGCGGCGCAGATGATGCAGAGCATGATGAATCAAATGATGAACGGCGGCGGTGGTGGAGGAATGATGAGTATGATGCAGCAGATGCAGAAACTTTCTCAGCAGCAGATGTCGCTCAATCAAATGACGCAGCAATTGCAACAGGGACAAATGGGTCAGCAGCAGTTATCGCAGTTAAAAAAATTAGCACAGCAGCAGGAGATGATAAGAAAATCTCTTCAGCAGTTAAATAATGAAAGCAAAGCCGCGGGCGAATCGAAAAAACTTAGCGGGAATCTGGAGAAAATTCTTGAAGATATGCAGGAAGCCGTTACGCGAATGAATACACAAAAAGTAAACGACGATCTTGTGAAACAGCAGGAAAGAATTTTATCTAAATTACTTGATGTTCAGCGTTCGATAAACGAAAGGGATTTCGATGAGAAGCGGGAATCGAGACGCGGTGAAATGATCGCGCGGGAATCTCCGCCGGAATTGAATCTTGAAACTGAAGAGGGAAGAGACAAAATTAGAGACGAACTGATTAAAGCCGCGCGCGAAGGATATACCCGCGACTACGAGGAATTGATCAAGAAATATTTTGAAGCTTTACAGAATAGTGAACAGAAAACTGTGAACAGTGACCAAAGCAAATAGTGAAGTGTAAGCTATGTTTAGTATCATATATTTATAATATGGAATCTTGTTCTATTTAAGCCAATATCCAACGGCTACTCCCACGAAAGTCGCAATGGCATATCCGAGAGTTCCGCAAAGAATTGCCGGGATAACAAGATTTCTCCATCGTTTTGCGACAGCCATTGCCGCAGCGGTTGTCGGTCCGCCCATATTCGCGTTGGATGCTATTACGATTTCCGCGAGATCAATGTTAAAAATCTTCCCCGCGCCTAAAAGAAAAATCAGGTGTATTAATAAAATTAGTCCGGCAAATAAAAACAAAATGGGACCAACGTCTAGAACAACTTTTATGTTTGCACTGGCTCCTATTGCGGCGAAGAAAACCTGCATAAGCAAAGTGCCGATTTTATCCGCTCCTTTTATCGAATCGAAAAAAGCGGGGAAGGAAGTAGCCAGAGTTACAACAATCGCAGTGATGAAAAGAATTCCGCTGCCTGGAATATTGAATAGATCTTCGAGTAAAAATCCGATAGCGGAAATCGAGAATCCGATGGCGAGCGCTTGAGCCATACTTAAAATATCGGGATTTTCTCTCGCCGTTTCCGCTTCATTTTCTTCGTAGTCAATTATAGATTGATCATCGTGAATAGTTTTAAATCTTTTCTGCAAAAATTTCATAGAAGGAATTGCGAAGAGAAGAATAAAATACAAAGTCATTATTAAATTATCCGCCGCAATTCCGGCTGTAAGAAGAGCCGGAGAATTTAGCTGAAGCGCTTCCGCCGCCGCTACATAATTCATCGAACCGCCGACGTAAGTTGAGCAGAAAATACCGGCGAGTTTCCATCCTTCTTCACCCAGCGGAATTAAATTATACGCGATGATAGTTCCGAGGACTGTGCCGATTCCGCCGAAAGCAAACGCGAGCAGAGTTGGTCCGGCTTCCTTCAAAATTTTACGCAAGTCTGCTTTAAATAATAAAAGCGGAATAGCGAGCGGAACGAGATAAGACCAAACGATATCGTAAGCGGGAGCGGAAGTTGGAATAATTGATAAATTCGATAAAACAAATGTGAATAAAATAGCGACTACAACCGCAGAAATTTTTGAACCGATCTTTGTCTTCTCGGACCAGAGCGAAAATGCCGCAGCGGAAAATAAAACCGCCCAGATTAACCAATGACTATCGGGTGATATTAAAGTAGAATTGAACAAGAGATAACCTGTTATTAATATTTATTTATCGATTGATTTCATCAATTATATGTTTTGATTGAAACCAACTTCTCTTGGTTTAACTAAGGAAATTCAATAATTAACTACAATAATTTTCATGTCATCTGAAGCCGCGGCTTCAGATAAAACTTCATTTATTTCCATTGGATCAAAGGGATCATTGATATGCTTAATAAATCTTTCGAAGCCGGCCAGCATTCTCATCAATAATTTTTTATTTATCAACTGTCCGCCCGTAGCAGAAGCTTCTTTATTATAAAGAATAATTATCTTCAAAGGAAGTTCGCGCTGCACGGCATCTAACAAACCTAAATAACCGGAAGATAAAAATCCGAAATCGCCTGTAACCGCCCACACATTTCTAAATCCTGCTAGATAAGCTCCAATGGCAAGCGGAATACTTCCGCCTATGTGCGTAACAATATCTATTAAATTGTATGGTGGAAAAGCAAAGTTGCTGGAAACGCTAGTATCTCCGGTAACAATCTCACCACGGAAATTTTTAAATGAATCGAACAAGGGAATATATTTTTTGATTGATTCCTGATATCGTGTTGGCAATTCATCCGGAACAAGGGGAAATTTAGGCTTCTCAAAATTCGCTGCATGCATATCCAATTTCTTTGCATTATATAATTTGAATTGATATTCGCTTAGGATAGGCGATACAACGTGCTTTAGAACATCTCGGCTATAATTGAATGTCTTCCTTAGGTTTTTGCTGTATTCATATTCTGTGGTTTTTTCAACGTCGTCGGAATCTACTAGAAGCGCCACCGGGATTCCCCTCCGCTCCGATTCTTCGTAACTTTTTACTATATCGTAATAAATGGTTTCCTTTTTTGCTATGAAATATGGGAAATACATTCCCCGCAGAATCGGTTCAATTTCAAGAATATTGTCCGAGTGAGAACCCTGCTTATCTTCAAAAATAAAAATTACATAACCCGCTGTAAGCTCTGTGTATTGAGAATCGACGGCGGCGTTTCCGGCTTTTACGAAACCGTGCGATTTCATCATCGAAGCCGATCTTTTGCCCGCGATAGCTGCTCCGTGAGCTATAGAATAAGCCGGTTCTTCGTTATAAGAAAGCGCTGCTCTTTTCATAGTTTTTTCGTTAAAACTTATAAACGCCTCGCTCGCGCCGTGTCCCGGAACATAAGTTACAACATCCACTCCTAAATCTTTTAATGCGTATCCAATAGTTTCTGCAACAGTCGATTTCATATATATCCCTTATTTACAGTAAACCTTAAACATAACTAATATTTTTTAATTTTTCAGATCGGAATTTTTTGAAATCAGACTTCGAATATCGGCACCGCTCGGATTTTGGAAAATCCGTAAATCAAACTCAGGAACTATCGCTAAAATATGATCGAACAGATTCGCCTGAATGTCTTCGTAAACAGCCCATTCGGTTGTTTTGGCAAACACATAAATCTGGATTGGAATTCCTTTTTCGCCGGGTTCCAACTGGCGTACTAGAAAAGTTAAATTGTTGTGGATATCTTCGCGATCCCGTAAATATGCTTTAAGATATTCCCGGAATGTTCCGATGTTTGTCATCTTCCTGCCGTTAGCCGAAACCGAAATATCTATTTTTTTCTCTGAATTATATTTATCAATCTCCGCTTTTCTTTCTTTTACGTAACCGGAAATGAGACGTATTTTTTTGAAGCGCTCTAAGAGATCGTCATCTACAAATTTTATGCTCGATTGATCGAGGTAAATTGAACGCATAATTCTGCGTCCGCCTGCCAATCTCATTCCCCGCCAATTTTTGAAAGAATCTTCGACGAGTTTGTAAGTTGGGATAACCGTAATAGTTTTATCCCAGTTCTGCACTTTAATTGTATGAAGAGCGATATCAATCACATCTCCGTCGGCTCCGTATTTCGGCATCTCAATCCAGTCGCCCACTTTTACAAGATCGTAAGAAGAAATTTGAATACTTGCCACAAAAGATAAAATAGTATCGCGGAAAATTAAAATTATCACCGCCGTGAGAGCGCCGATTCCCGTTAGTAAAGTCCAAGGAGACTGCCCGGTAAGAACTCCCACTATAAAAATTATCCCAAGAATGTAGAGAACAATTTTAGTGATTTGCAGATAACCCTTGATCGATCTTTCCTTAAATCTTACTTGGCGCTCAAGATAAATATTTACTGACGTGATAACCGAACCAATTGAGAGAAGAAACAGCAAAACGATGGCGGCAGATGTTACTCGCTTAATTAGTTCTTCAATCTCCGGAATTGTATGCGCGAAGTAATTGATTACAAGCATTGGAACTATGAGAGATAATCTTCTCATCAGCTTGTCGCGGAGTAAAATATCGTCAAGATCCGTTTTTGTTCTGGTAACTAATTTTTTTACGCCGCCGAAAATTATTCTTCGCGTAATTAAATAAGCCGCATAACTGAGCGCTAAAATTCCGAAGAATTTAAGATTATCGTATAAAAAAGGATATTGCTGAAACCAATCCTTTACATTGTTAAAAAGTTCAATCATAAAAATTATTTTTCCGTTAGTTTCTTAATGCCTTCTTTATCAAGCCTGTAAATTCTCCAATCGTCCATTTGCGCCGCACCGAGTTTTTCGTAGAATTTCATCGCAGGTTCATTCCATTCCAAAACAGCCCATTCAAATCTGCCGCAATTATTTTTCAGCGCAACCTCGGCAAGATATTTCAAAATCTCTTTGCCGAAACCTTTACCGCGCATTTCGGGCAGGACGAATATATCTTCCAAATATAACCCCTTTCTTCCCAAAAAAGTTGAAAAATTGAAAAAGTAAATTGCAAAGGCAACGGCTTTATTTTGATGATAAGCCAGCAGTGCGTGCGCAGCGCTCTCTTTTCCGAAAAGAGATTCTCTCAAAGAATTTTCATCGGCTTTAACAGCGCCGCTGAGTTTTTCATAATCCGCTAATTTTTTGATGAACGAAAGAATAAGTGGAATATCCTTTTCTTCCGCTTCTTTAATTTTTAAATCCATTTTTCAAATTCCGTATATTTTTGAACTAAATTTAAAGAAAAAAGAAAAAAGAAAAAAAGGAAAGGGATTTTGAGAATTTTAAAGAAAAAGGTAAGCCGCCGGATTTTTTTTGATCTCTAATTTCTTTAGCGCTGACTTTTGTTCTCTTATTTTTCTGGAAACGTAACAAAACGTTACAAATTAGGTCAGTGTAACAAAACGTTACAGTAAATACTACCGATTTGAAAAATTTAAGCGCTGTTTCAGATTAAAATCACCTATTTCTAACGGGTATAAAATTTGCACATAATTAATAGTATTGATGAAATCACATTCGCCGGAAAACTATGAACAAAAAGTCTTTCTCTAAATATTTCTTTTATCCTTTCTTGCTTGGCGCTTCGGGATTTGCGGCTATAATTTTATTGTTTGCAATTATCCGTATAATAAATTATTTGCTGGGAAGAGAAGCCTCCTTCCATCTTCAAAAATCCGATTTTATTTACGCCTGCGCCGCTTTCCTGATTGTAGGAACCATAGAATATTTGAAGAATTTCAAACACCGGCAAATCTTGTAAAATTAAAAATAATATAGATATTTTATTTTTAAAGCCCCGGCTCTGTCGGTTGTCTGCATTCTCATCGGCCGCTCCATTCTGTATTGATCCAAATATTCCGTCCTCTCTCTCACTTCGTTAATCGCAAAGTAGATCCAGCTTTTAGGCGCGAAATTATATGAAAGCAAAAATCCGAGGATAACACGGTCGAACCTGTCGGCAGATTTCGTAAAAACATTATCTACGTAAAGATTCAAATTTAGATTGTTAATCGGAGTTAGAGAAAAATAAGGACGCGCATTGTAAGTTACGTCCTCAACTCCGCCCTCCGGATTTCCTTCCACCCAAACGTCCGCCGAAGTCCCGAGTTGCAAAATCTTAGCGGCTCGCCAGTTTATTTGTCCGCCTACCCACGAATAATAAGCGAGAAATTCGCGTGAGAAGTTATAAGTTTTCGAGTAACCCGCCCAAAGATTTCCTTCCCAAACCGGCGAAACGTGAAACCAAGAACTTAATGTTGCTTCGTAGGAATTGTATTTTACGTCTTCGTCTTTCGATTTACCGGCAGATAAATTTATCTCGTAACCCCAATTGCTTCTTAACTGCATATTAAAACCAAGAACGAGAGATTTATCAAGATACTCGTCTTCGTAATTATATTCGCCGGAGTAGCCGCCGTAAATTAAAATCTGGCTGATTGCGCCTTTGTTAAAATACCAGCGCGGACCCGCGATGTGTGTAATACTGCCAGTGCCGATCCAGGGAACGTAACCGACTTGGTCGATATCAAATTCTTTCCCGATATATCTTCCGCGTATAAAATTTATCCATTTGTCTCCCGAGAACATATATCCGGCTGAGCCCGCAAAATCGCCCTCAGAATCCTGAAACGATCTTGCTATCTGATAAGAAAGCTGCCAGGACGAGCCCCGGAAAGCACCGTCGATATCAAAAACGCCGTAATTATGATCCGCCGTATGTTTTCCCACAAATAAAAATCCGATGGTCGAGTTTCCTAAAATGTTTCTTCGAAGCCGGGCGGAACTAAAATATGCGCGCGGCTCGGTTTTATTTACAAGATTTTCATCATCGTCTTCTTCCATATAATCAGTTTCGGCGGTTGTTGCAAGAAACCCGCCGTATTCCCAGTTCCCGATTCTTCCAAAGGCTTTGGTTCCGAAGATTAAAGGGACTTCCTTTCCGTCGGGCAATTTTTCTCCGATCCTTCTCGAATAAAATAATTCAAGCGGACGATAAAAGCCGCTGCTCCTCTGCTTTCCAGAAGCCATAAAAATTTCATTACCTTCGGTAAAGAAAGGGCGGCGTTCATTGAAATAAGATTCATATCGCGATATGTTAAAATCATAAGGGTCCGCTTCAATCTGCGCAAAATCCGGATTGGCTGTAAGCTGATAAGTCAGTTTCGGCGACGGATTAAAGAAAACATCTATTCCCGCATCCGCCGAAAGATCGTAAGAATTATCTTCCTTATAAACCGCTTTGGTAATTCCAACAGGATAAATTTCCAAATTCAATCCTTCGGAAGAGGGATTAAAATTATCAAAAAGCAGATTTCCAAACTTCGAGACGCGCATTCCTTCATTCTCTTCATATTCGCACCAGTAAAGATCTTCGGAGCGTTTCGGATTCCATCTGTCAAAGTCTATACCCCAAGTTGTCAGGCGATTATCATACTTTATCGATTTATATGGAATTTTTATTTCTGTCGCGAAACCCCAATCATAAATTTTGGAATCTGCGAACCAGATGCCGTCCCAATTCTGGTCTCTGTTACGTGCGTCGTCCAAAAGTCTGGAATCATTCTTAACTCCTGCTGCATTTACCGCAAATCTATAAGCGGTTTTTTTATCATTAAAAGTATCAATCATAATAGAAACAACGTCGCCTTCCGCCTGATCGAATAAGCCGGTGTTTTTTTGGATGTCTTTTATGTCGTCGTAACTTTTTATCAGACAGTAAAGCGCTTCATCGTCGGTAACTACTTTAGCAACGGTTTTACGTGCCGGAACTTTACCGAAAAACGGCTGCATTTGAAATTCGATCTGTGCTGAATCGGCGCCATTCCAGGCTTCGTCTATTACTCCGTCAATTTTAATTAAAGATGGCGGAATTTTTTTTAGAAGAATGGCTTTGCCGCTGTTGGTAGTTTTGGCGGATAAGAACAGTGTAACAGAGAATAGAATTAAAAGTAAAAGTTTTTTCATTGGTTTTTCTGATTTTTTTTGAACTATATTAATTAAGACGAGCAAATCGGAAAATAGTTACATTAGAATATTATCCTGCACAGTTGTTGAAATTCTTGAGTTCTAACAGCCAATCTTTTCCCTGGTGAATCAGAAAAATTCTCCCGCGAAGAACTTCAAAAAATATTTCATCAAAGGAGAATTTTACGAGGAATCTGTGAAAAAGATCCGCGGAAAAATGTACGGTGGAGGCTTGAGTATCGGGCTGATGTTTAAGTAAATTTATTCATAAAGTTTGTTTCTAAAATAGTAGTTTAAATCTCGTTTCCGTTCTCAACAAATCATTTATTGTTCCGATTATGTGATATGGAACAACATTTGATTTGAGAGGCGGCGGATGCATTCCGATGATTTTTATAAAGACCTCCCGATACTGAACAGATTCCTCGATGTGACAAACATTGCCCATTACCGGGAAATTCCCGATGAATGGGATATCGCGGTTTCAGATATCGTGAATTCGACGAAAGCTATTCAGGAAGGGAAGTATAAAGAAGTTAACACTACGGGAGCTTCGATCATAAATTCAGCTTTGGATTTATGCAAGCCGCTGGAAATTCCATATCTGTTCGGCGGAGACGGAGCAATACTTTGCGCGCCAAAATCACAAAATCAAAAAATTGAAAAAATACTTTTCCTGCATAAAAATCACGCAAAGCAAAAATATAATTTCGATTTGCGAACGGGAATTATAAACTACGAAAGCGTAAAAAAAGCCGGTTATAAAGTTCTCGTTGCAAAATACCGGGCTTCGGAAAACCATATTCAGTCGGTATTTCTCGGCGGGGGATTGGAATATGCAGAACGGTTTATCAAAAATAAATTGTTCAGTTATTCTTTTGCACCGGACAAACTTGAAGAACTTAGAATTCAAAATTTTGAACTTCAGTGGGACGATATTCCGAGTATACATGGTGAGATTGTCGCGCTTATCGTTAAAGCCGTTTCTCCTTCGGTGGAAAAAAATACCAAAGTCTATAAAAGGGTTATTTCGGAAATAAAAAAGATTTACGGCAACAGCGAAATTTGGCAGCGCAGCAAGCATAAAAATTGGCTGGGAAGCAACCTTCCTTTTTTGTGGAATAGAAAAGATAAATACAGTTCTTCAAACGAAATTCAGTCGAGCGATTTTAGAAAATTTGATAACGCACTTAGAAGAATTTTATCCGGAACACCGGATCAAAGAGAGAAACTTGAGACGTTTTTGGAGACGAAGTTTTATCCGGATGAAATAGTTTACGGAATACATATATCATCCTCGGCGCGGCTAAGTAAAGCGGCTTCTAAGAAAAACAATCGTCAATTTTATTTTATTGACGGAGCGGATGGAGGCTACGCAATGGCCGCGAGACAAATCAAAGAAAAAAATTTAATTGCCTAATTTTCAATAGAAGGAACATGGTAATGGGTAGAGAAATATAAAGCAATACTCTCTACTTTAATTTCCCCAAAATTTTTCCCGTCAAATTTTTGTAACTTATTTGAATCTATTTTATCAATTCTTCATCACACCAAACTTAAAAGACTCAAGCATCCAGTAAAATTTTCACTTTTAGGATTTAGATGAGAAATATTTCTCAATAGTAAAAATAATCCTCATATGAAGATATTATTTTTGAACGAAATGTTGATATTTTTAATTGGCAAGAAAGTTGATATTCACAAATATCAACATTTAAAAAGATAAAAGCATCTTGATAGATAATACATTAAAATATGACGAACCCATTTTCCCGATAAGCGTCGCAGCTAAGCTGTTAAGCATTTCGGTGCCAACTTTAAGAATGTATGAGAAGGAAGGTTTAATCATTCCGCATAAAAAAGCTTCGAACCAGCGGCTTTATTCTCAATCGGATTTAGAGAGAATACGCTGTATAAGAAGCGCGATAAGCGAAGACAAGATTTCAATCAACGGAATAAAAACAATCTATTCTATGATTCCTTGCTGGGAAGTTGTTGGGTGTTCGAAAGATGATAAGAATAAATGTGATGCCTTCGCTGGTCACAGTAAGCCCTGCTGGTCTTATAAGAATCCCGACACAGTTTGCGAAGAGAAGGTTTGCAGGGATTGCGAAGTTTACAATAAATATTCCGAGTGCGGTAAAGTAAAAGATTTAATTACAAGTCTTTCCGGAAGTTAAATTTAAATGCGCGGTTTTAGATTAAAGTCGGTGTCTATTGCTGCGTTTAATTCGAAACATCAGAATTAATAATAACGTAAATAATCAAACATCAATAAAATAAAACTAAAAAAAGAATGAAGAAAATAATTTTAACCATCGTTTTTCTTGTATTGCTAATTGTTTCTTTTTTCATCGTATTCAGATCTTCTACTTATGATCCTCCTAAGACAGCGGAATTGCGGGAGAAATATTCTGAAAAAGATTATTCGAAAGCCGATCATAGTAAATTTGCAATTTTGAATGAAAACTTTGACAGCCCGCAGCAAGTTACCGAAGCTTGTATTACCTGCCATACCGATCGTCACAAAGAAGTAATGGAATCTTCTCATTGGAATTGGGAAAGGCCGGAATATATTGAAGGGAAAGGAATTGTTTATCTTGGCAAAAAAAACGCGGTAAACAATTTTTGTATCGGAACTCAATCCAACGAAGAAGCATGCGCTAAATGTCATATTGGATTTGGAATGAATTCAAGCGGATTTACATTTACCGATTCTACAAATATTGATTGTATGGTTTGTCACGATAATTCCGGCAGTTACGTTAAAGCCAATAATTTGGGCGGCTATCCGGATCCGGCTCTAAATCTTAACGAGATCGCGCAGCATATCGGAAGACCTACAAGAGATAATTGCGGAGTCTGCCATTTTTACGGCGGCGGCGGAAATAATGTTAAGCATGGTGATTTGGATATGGCGATGTTTCAGCCGGATAGAGAACTCGACGTTCACATGGCTGTGGAAGGAGCAAATTTAGTTTGCGTGGATTGCCACGAAACAGAGCAGCATCAAATTAGCGGAAAGCTTTATTCTCTGGCTTCTATGAACATTAATAGAAACGATTGCGAGCAATGCCACACCGACCGTCCGCACAAGGATGAAATTATAAACGAACATACCATTAAAGTAGCTTGTCAAACCTGCCATATTCCGACTTACGCAAAGGCTAATTCTACAAAAACTTTTTGGGATTGGTCCACCGCGGGCAAATTAAAAAACGGGCAGCCTTATTCTGAAGAAGATTCGCTCGGCAACCATTCATATCTTTCCATAAAAGGATCATTTGTTTGGGGAAATAATTTAGAGCCGGATTATGTTTGGTTCAATGGAACTGCCGACCATTATTTGCTTGGCGATAAAATTGAAGATACAACGGACGCGCTAGTTCTAAATGAATTGAATGGATCTTACAAAGATCGAGATGCTAAAATTATTCCGGTAAAAATTCATAGAGCTAAACAAATTTACGATCCGGAAAACAGATATTTAATTCAGCCGCATCTTTATTCTTCGCAAAAAGGTGATGGCGCGTTTTGGAAAGATTTCGACTGGGAAATAGCGAGCGAAAAAGGGATGGTAAAAATCGGACTTCCATACAGTGGAAAGTATTCGTTCATCAAAACGGAAATGTTTTGGCCGATTAACCATCAGGTTGCTCCTAAAGAAGAAGCTTTGGACTGCAACGCCTGCCATACACGAGATAATGGAAGACTGGCTCAATTAACCGATTTTTATATGCCGGGAAGAGATTATAATTCTACCGTCGAAGGTTTGGGTAAAATAATAATTTTACTGTCGGTTCTGGGAATCTTTATCCATTCTTTATTTAGAGTGATTTTTAGATTAAAAAAACAGGAAAATTAAAATGAAGAAAGTTCTAATTTACAAAAGTTTTGAACGGTTTTGGCATTGGACTCAGGCGGTATTGATCTTTTTCTTGATGCTTTCCGGGTTCGAAATTCACGGTTCATTTACTTTTTTTGGATTTAAAAACGCGGTAAATTATCATAATGTAGCGGCTTGGGCCTTTATGATCTTAATTGTATTCGCGATTTTCTGGCATTTCACAACCGGCGAATGGCGGCAATACGTTCCCACATTCAAAAGTCTTAAGTCTCAATTAGATTTCTATCTTTTCGGGATTTTCAGGAATGCTCCTCATCCAACAAAAAAGACTTTGCTCAGCAAATTAAATCCGCTTCAAAGGCTCACATATTTTGGATTAAAAATAGTAATTATTCCGTTGATGGTAGTCTCCGGCATACTTTATATGCTTTATCGTTATCCTCAGAAAGAAGGTATTACAGCGTTGAATATTGATAGTTTAGAGATTGTAGCAGTAATTCACACTATCGGCGCATTTTTACTAGTAGCTTTTGTGATTGTTCATCTTTATTTAATTACTACAGGAAGAAAAATAACCACAAATTTAGAAGCAATGCTTACAGGTTACGAAGAACTGGAAGATGATTCAGAAACAAAAATTAAAACAGCGGCTTAATCGAAATTAAAAGGATTGATTCAGATGGAAAAGAAAAAATATATGAATCCATTTATTGCAGGGATATTACTTGGATTATTACTGCTTTTAACAATTTTTATCACCGGAAGAGGACTTGGAGCAAGCGGCGCTATTAAAAGCGTTGTTGTAGAAGTAGAAAAAACAGCCGTCCCTTCGCATACCGAAGATATGGCGTTTTACCAAGAATATAACGCTACTCATGCGGATAATCCTCTAAAATCATTTTTAGTATTTGAGATAGTAGGCGCTATAATCGGCGCTTTTATTTCCGGTATGATATCTAACAGATTAAAATTTGATATGGAGCGCGGAAGCAGAATTACTTCCAAAACCAGAATTGCAACAGCAATACTCGGAGGCGCGCTTTTCGGCTTCGGCGCGCAACTTGGAAGAGGCTGTACAAGCGGTGCTGCTTTATCAGGCATGGGAGTTTTTTCTTCAGGCGGAATCTTGACTATGTTCGCCATCTTTGGAAGTGCATTTGCGTTCGCATATTTTTTTAGAAAACTTTGGCTTAACTAAAAATTATTTTGAGAGATTATTATGGGTCCATTAGTTCCAGATGTAATTAGTAACGAATTAAGTCTTATTATTGCTTTACTTATCGGAATCGGTTTCGGTTTTATTTTGGAAAGCGCCGGATTTTCCTCTGCGAAAAAATTGGTAGGACTTTTTTACGGCTATGATTTTACAGTATTAAGAGTTTTTTTTACCGCCGGAGTTACGGCAATGGTGGGAATTGTGGTGATGAATCATTTCCATCTGATTGATATGAGTATTATTTACATTAATCCGCTTTTTTTATGGTCGGCTATTATTGGCGGATTGATTATGGGGCTTGGTTTTGTTATAGGCGGTTATTGCCCCGGAACAAGTATTTGTGCTGCGGCAATAGGGAAGAAGGATGGAATGTTTTTTATCCTGGGCGCGGCTATAGGCATTTTAATTTTCATTGAAGGTTATCCGTTATTCGAAGGAATATATAAAGCGGCATATTTAGGAATGCCGCAACTCTCGGATACATTTGGTATTCCTAATTCTATTTTTACTTTTGTATTTATTCTTATCGCTATTGGAGCATTTACGATTGCAACTAAATTCGAAAACAAGAGGAATAGCTACCGTGTATGTTATACTTCAAATAAATATTTAATTGCTCTGGCTTCAATGGCTTTATTTTTTGGTTTTACACAGCTATTCACGCCTTCGCATGCCGAGCATCTGGAAGAAATAGATAGTATAGAAAATTTTGATTCATATTCTTTTAATGAAATTACTTCCGATGAACTTGCTATTAGAATGATGCAGAATGATAATTCTTTAAAATTTATAGATATTCGTTCGGAAGAAGAATTTAAGAAATTTGCGCTTCCGAATGCTGTTAACGGGAATTATAGAAATTTTATTCATAAATCCTGGGAAAAAGTATTTAACGAAAAAGGAAAATTGGTAATTATTTATTCTGAAGCAGAAACTGACGAGAAGAAAGCGGCGCTTGTTGCAGAAGATCTCGGTTTTGAAAATAGTTATATTTTGAAAGGCGGATTAAACGAATTTAGAAAAGATATTCTCGAATTTAATATGCCGGATAATCCTATTGATCCTAAAATGAAAGATACATACAGGTTTAGAACATCCGCTGCCAAACAACTGCCTCGGATAATTGAGGATGCTAAACCAAAAGTAATAAAAAAGAAAGAAGTAAAAAGAGTGCTTGGCGGATGCTAATTTCTGAGAAATTATATTTTATAAAGCCGCTGCATACAGCGGCTTTTTTATTTTTTTTAAATATGTTTTTCAACCTATTTATTTGTATATAAAGTGCCTAGTCAAAATCCACAGACAGCATCGAAGGTTGACTAACAGTTAAGAGCATGAGCGCTTCCATTTTTTTCTCATGTTTGAGTATGATACAAATCAAACCATCAGAATTTAATATAAGTTATATTAGTAAAAATATCTTATAATTTAGATTAGATTTTTTAGAATTCTCACAAAAAATACGTATTTTTGATTTTTTCAACCAAAGAATAAAAAATGAAAACTTTAGTAACCGGGGGGGCGGGTTATATTGGCTCCCATTTCGTAAAATATCTATTGGATAAAAATAAAGAAGTCGTGGTTTTTGATAACCTATCGCGAGGGCACAAAGAATCTCTTCCAAAAGAAATTACTTTTGAAGAAGGCGATTTACTTAATACTGACTCATTAAGAAAAGTTTTCGGAAAATATAATTTTGATGCGGTTGTTCATTTTGCCGCTTTCGCTTACGTTGGCGAATCGGTAGAACACCCGGAAATGTACTATGAAAATAATGTAGTAGGAAGTTTTAATTTAATAAAAGTCGCGGCGGAAAAGGGAGTGAAAAATTTTGTTTTCTCTTCTACTTGTTCGGTTTATGGAAATCCCGAGAATATTCCAATTTCCGAAGATGAAACCACGAAGCCTATAAATCCTTACGCAAAAACAAAATTGATGATTGAAAATATCTTGGAAGATTTTCAATCATCATACGGAATGAATTATTGCGCGCTAAGATATTTTAACGCTGCGGGAGCAGATCCCTCTGGAAATATTGGCGAAAGTCATGATCCCGAACCGCACTTGATCCCGATCGTTCTGAATACAGCGCTCGGTAAAAGAGAAAAAGTTTTCATATACGGAGATGATTATAATACGGAAGATGGAACCTGCGTCCGGGATTACATTCATATAAATGATTTAGCCGACGCACATCTCAAAGCGCTGGATTATCTACATAATGAAAAAAAATCTCTCGTCGTAAATCTGGGAACTGGAAAAGGAAATTCCGTGCGTGAAATAATTTCGTCATCTGAAAAAATAACCGGCAAAAAAATAAAGAGTGAAATTACATCAAGAAGAATAGGCGATCCGGCAGTTCTTGTGGCTGATAATAAAAAAGCGAATGAAGTACTAGGCTGGAAACCGAAATATAATCTTGACGATATAATTTCTACAGCCTGGAATTGGCATCGGAATAAAAAATTTTAGGAGTTTGTTTGAAAGTAGAAAAAACATTTATTGAAGATCTGCTCGTTATCCAGCCAAACGTTTTTAAAGATGAACGGGGATTTTTTTTCGAATCTTATTCGCAAATTAAATACGATGAAGTTTTACAGGGACAAAAATTTGCACAGGATAACATTTCAAGATCGGCAAAGGGAACTATACGAGGTCTGCATTATCAAGTTGGACTAAACGCGCAGGCTAAGTTATGTTCGGTGCTCGAAGGGAAAGTCCTTGATATAGCTGTGGATATCCGTTTCGGTTCTCCAACATTTGGAAAATATTACTCGGTTGAATTATCTGATGAAAACCATACACAGCTTTTTATCCCTAAAGGATTTGCCCATGGATTTGCGGTTCTTTCTGAGTCGGCGATTTTTCATTATAAATGCTCGGACTATTACAGCAAGGAAGACGAGCGTTCCATTTATTATGCTGATAAAGATTTAAATATCGATTGGAAAGTTGAAGAACCGATTGTTTCAAAAAAAGATCTGGACGGAAAAAAGTTTTCGCAAATAGAAAAAGATTTTATATATAAAATATAACTATTGGAGGAAGAATGAATTTAGCGGTTATTGGTACCGGCTATGTTGGATTGGTATCCGGAACTTGTTTTGCTGAGATGGGAAACAATGTAATTTGTGTGGATAACAATCAAGCCAAATTAAAAAAATTGAGAGATGCCGAAATTCCGATTTATGAACCCGGGCTCGACATTTTGTTTTACCGCAATATTGCCAAAGACAGGCTTCATTTTACAGATGATTTGAAGAATGCAGTTTTAAAATCGGAAGTGATTTTCCTTTGTCTACCCACTCCGCAAGGCGAGGACGGTTCGGCGGACTTGAAATATGTTTTCGGTATTGCGGAAGATATAGCAAAAATTTTGAAAGAAAACGGCAGCAAAGATTTTAAAATATTGGTAAACAAAAGCACTGTTCCCGTGGGTACATCGGAAAAAGTTACGGCTATTCTTGACGGCGAAGGTGCTTCAAATTTTGAAGTAGTTTCAAATCCGGAATTTTTACGAGAAGGATTTGCGGTTGAAGATTTTATGAAACCTGATAGAATTGTTGTCGGAGCAAATACGAAAAAGGCGATGGACAAAATGCACTCGCTTTACGAGCCTTTCGTCAGGCAGGGAAATCCGATAATCGAAATGGATCCTCCGAGTTCTGAAGTTACTAAATATGCGTCCAATTCATACCTGGCGATGCGAATAACATTTATGAACGAACTAGCAAACTTCTGCGAAAGCGTTGGAGCAAATATTGATCTGGTTAGACGCGGTATGGGAACGGATACCCGAATAGGGAAAAGATTCTTGTTTGCGGGTATCGGTTACGGCGGTTCGTGTTTCCCGAAGGATGTGAATGCACTGATAAAAACTTCTTCCGAAAGTAATTCGGAAATGAAGCTGCTTAAACTTGTGGATCAAATAAACAAAGATCAGAAAGTGGTATTAGTCGAAAAATTAAAACAACATTTTGATGGAAATCTTTCCGGGAAAAAATTTGCAGTTTGGGGTTTGGCATTTAAACCGAACACAGACGATATGCGAGAAGCTCCTTCCGTTGTGATTATTAAAAATCTTTTGGAACAAGGAGCCCAAGTTACTGCTTATGATCCCGCAGCAATGGAAAACGCAAGATTTTATCTTGGAGAAAAAATTAATTATGTGGATGATCAATACGAGGCGATTAAGGAAGCTGACGCTCTGCTGATACTTACTGAATGGAATGAGTTCAGAAATCCCGATTTTGGAAAAATCAAAGCAACGTTGAATAGTCCGGTTATTTTTGATGGAAGAAATATTTTCTCTCCTGAGAAAATGAAAGAAATGGGATTTAATTATTACAGCATAGGAAGGAAACCAGTTAAGTAATAAAACTAAAATGGATATTTAGTAATTGTGAACGGAAACTAAATGAAAGAAATAGTATCTATCTAGTTTGTATGTTTTATGATTTAAAGTTTTTATTCCTATTAACCTTGACGTTATTTTTTTGTTTTCTTAAATTTAATTGATATTCCTGTCTTTTTAATGGTGTTGAAAGATTAATCAATGAGCTCAAAAAGAGGAGATAAATAATGGCTATTTTTATAACGGAAGAATGTATAAACTGCGGTGCTTGTGAACCGGAATGTCCTAACACAGCTATTTACGAAGGCGGAGTTGAATGGGAATTAGCCGGCAATACATATGGCGAAGGAGACGCTGCGCCATCAGGAGCTGAAGGTTTTTACTCTGACGATTTTTTCTATATAGTTCCGGATAAATGCACTGAATGCGTAGGATTCCATGACGAGCCGCAGTGTGCAGCTGTTTGTCCAGTAGATTGCTGCCTTCCTGATCCGAATCATGTGGAATCGAAAGATGAACTTTTAGAAAAGAAAGAATATTTAGACGGCTTAGGTCGTTAAACATTTCTTAAATTTCATTGATAAGAGACGGGAATTTTTCCCGTCTCTTTAACAATCCCCACAATATTTCGCCACAAATTCAAGTTAATCATAAGATATTTATTTATTCTTAATTCTACCAAAGAGTAGCTGACTTCGGCTTAATAATCACTCGCAAAAATTTATTATATTTAAATTTTAAAATTATTCGGGGGCAAAATGAAAATCGGGAAATATGAAATTAGCCTTATTGATACTGGTGAATTTTGCTTAGACGGCGGCGGAATGTTCGGTATTGTTCCAAAACCGTTATGGGAAAAATCGAATCCATCTGATGACCGAAACAGAGTTCTTCTTAACTCACGCTGTTTGTTGCTGCAAAACGGCCGCCGCAAAATCCTTGTCGATACCGGGATAGGAAACAATTGGGACGAAAAATTCAACTGACATTTATAGAGTTGATCAATCGCATAGTAATTTATTTAACTCTATAAAAAACAAAGGAAGTCAACCCGAAGAAATAACGGATGTAATTCTCACTCATTTGCACTTCGACCACACAGGCGGATCAGTAATAAAAAAGGGAGATAAATTTTATCCTGCTTTTCCGAATGCGAAATATTATGTTCAAAAGAAACATTTTGACTGGGCAAAAAATCCTTCCGCAAAAGATAAAGGAAGTTTTATTCGCGGAAAGATTTATGCCGCTGGCCGAAGAAGGAATTTTAGAATTTATTGAAGGCGAGAAGGAATTTGATGACGAGATTAAATTGTTGACATTAGATGGTCACACTCCGGCGCAGCAGCTATTGAAAATAAGCGATTCAGTGAACACAATTTTTTATTGCGGCGATTTAATTCCATTCGCCTCTCATCTCCGTCTCCCGTATATAATGAGCTTCGATTTAGAACCGATGAAAACTTTAGTGGAAAAAGAGAGGATTTTAAAGACAGCCTTAGAGGAGGATTGGATATTGTTGTTTGAGCACGATCCTTATAATTCGGCGGTAAAAATTGAAAAGAATAAAAGTAATTATATAGTAAGAAAGGAAATTGAAATTTGATAAGTGAAGAAAATGGATTTAAAAAAGTTTGTAAAATTGTTGATATAAAGGAAAAAGAGGGAAAAAGATTTTTTATAGACGGCGAAGACGTGGCTCTATTTAAAGTTGACGGTGAAATTTACGCAACAACTAATATTTGTCCTCACCAGCAATCTGCAATAATTTACGACGGATTTATTGAAGACAAAAAAGTTGTTTGTCCTGCTCACGGTTGGGAATTTGATTTAGAATCAGGGAAAATGGGAAGCGGCGGAAGTAAATTAAGAACGTTCGAAACAAAAGTTATTGATGGAGAAGTTTACGTCAAGGCCGAAAAGAAAAGAATAAATTGGTAATAGTGTTAAATCGGGCAGGTTAATTAATCCTATGAAAATACTCAACGAACATGTGATTGCTTTGGCGAAGAATTTGCAATTCGATCTCGTCGGTTTTTCGAGAGCCGGAAAATTGGATGAAGAGATTGTTCATCTAAAAAAATGGCTGGGGAAAAATTATCAGGCTTCGATGAAATATATGGAAAAAAATCTGGATAAAAGAGAAGATGTAGAACAAATTTTGCCCGGCGCTAAATCAATTATCTCTTTGGGAATGAATTATTACAAGGATGAAGAATTAACAGTTGAAGAAGGATATGGTAAAGTTTCACGTTATGCCTGGGGAAGAGATTATCATTACGTTATTTGGGAAAAATTAGATGAGTTAGAATCTGAGTTGAAGAAACTTGATCCGATGTTTGAGGGGAAATCGTATGTTGATACCGGACCCGTAATGGACAAAGCATGGGCGGTAAGAGCCGGACTTGGATGGCTGGGCAAACATACAAATGTAATTAACCGGGAAAACGGAAGCTGGTTTTTCATCGCAAATATAATTACAAATTATGAATTTGAATATAGCTTGCCGATGGCAGATTTCTGCGGTTCCTGCACGGCATGTATCCAAGCTTGTCCCACAAATGCAATCGTTGATGAATATATAGTTGACGCAAACAAATGTATTTCATTTTTAACGATCGAAAATAAAGAAGAAAAAATTCCCTCAGAATTTGAGTATAAATTTGACGAGTGGAT
The DNA here is from genome assembly GCA_963821715.1 of uncultured Melioribacteraceae bacterium. Lineage (GTDB taxonomy): Bacteria > Bacteroidota > Ignavibacteria > Ignavibacteriales > Melioribacteraceae > CAWGET01. Next base: position 513,204 of record CAWGET010000006.1, on the reverse strand, counting down.
TTTCGGCTGCGATATTTGTCAGGATGTTTGTCCCTGGAACAATAAATTTTCGAAGCCTTCAGAGGTAAAAGATTTCGAACCTAAAAATAAAACCATCAATCTGAATAATATTAATACGATGACCAACCGGTCTTTCAAAGAAAAATTTTCAGATAGTCCGATCTCACGCGCGAAGTTGAAAGGAATGAAGAGGAACGCGGCATTTTTAAAAGGCGAGAAACAATAGTCAAGAAGCTAGCCATTTCTCTCCGCTAAATTCTGGACTCTCGCGTTTCGTTGTAGCCTTTTGAAACCTTTTTTCAACAATCGAATCTCATCCAACTAAGTAATAATTAGATAAAGATGAAAAAATAAATAAAAACTCTTAAATTAAAGGTCGTATATTTTTTGACTATTAAGATTAAATGCGGAGAAAATAATGGAGAATAATCATTTTAAGGTAGTTATTGTTGGATCGGGTCCTGCAGGTTTAACTGCCGCACTTTACAACGCGAGAGCAAATTTAGAACCGGTAGTTTTTGAAGGATTGCAGCCGGGCGGTCAATTAACTATCACAACAGAAGTTGAAAATTATCCGGGTTTTGTTGACGGAATTCAGGGTCCGGAATTAATGGATATTATGAGAAAGCAGGCTTGTGGTTTCGGTGCCAAATGTATGTTTAAGGAAATAACGGAAATTGATCTTTCTGAAAGACCATTTAAAATGAAAGCGGGTGATGAAGAATTTACGGCGGATGCCGTCATAATCTCTACAGGAGCTACGGCAAAATTTTTAGGAATTCCGAGCGAAGAACTTTATAAAGGATTCGGAGTTTCTGCTTGTGCAACCTGCGACGGATTCTTTTTCCGCGATCAAAAGGTATTGGTTGTTGGTGGAGGCGATACGGCAATGGAAGAAGCTAATTATCTTACCAAATTTGCCAAAGAAGTTGTTGTGATCCACAGAAGAGATGAATTTAGAGCTTCCAAAATTATGACGAAACGCGCTGAGAAAAATCCGAAAATTAAATTTGAGACAAATGTCGTTATCAAAGAAATTCTCGGGAAAGAAGTTATGGGCAACAAACAAGTTACCGGCGCGGTATTGGAAGATACGCGTGACGGATCGACGAGAGAAATTTCCGCTGACGGTATATTCATCGCTATCGGTCACCAGCCCAATACCAAAATTTTTGAAGGACAATTGGAAATGGATGAAACCGGTTACATTGTAACTAAAGAGAATTCAACTTACACAAACGTCCCAGGTGTTTTTGCGGCCGGAGACGTGGCTGATAAAGTTTACCGTCAGGCAATAACGGCTGCTGGGACCGGATGTCGCGCGGCAATCGATGCAGAAAGATGGTTGGAAGCGCAGGAAGATTAAATTTTATCTTTCATTTAAATTTAAAAAGCAGTCTGAAAAAATCGGGCTGCTTTTTTTGATTTTCCGATTTTAATTTTCCTAAAATATTACTTCTACTAATATTTTATTAATATCAGAAATAAAAACTTAGCATTTAATCCTTCCGCGCCAATCAGAAATTTAGACTCTCTTCCCGCTTTATTTATAAATCCCGCTATAATTGTTTAGCTTCTCTTTACTTTTTTATTTTTTTTTCTATTTTAGATTTGTTGAGATTCAATATATTAGGAATAAAGAAGAGTCACGTATCCTATTTTTCTTATTGGTATTTCTCGTTCAGCATTCCGACCGGACCCTAAATTATTCTCAATATTTTTTCCACTAATTTTTAGGAGAAAATAATATGAGAGATTTTAAAAACCCAAACCTGCTTTTCATTTCTTTGTTATTTTATCTTCTTATTATCCCTTCACTAAATAATCGCTTTTTTTCGGCTCCTTTAAATTTTGTTCCGCAAAAAATTATTCAACCTGACGGAGTAGTGATTAACTGTTTTGCCAGCGGAGATGAATTTTATAACTGGCTGCACGATTCTTTGGGATATACGATCGTGCAAGATGCGCAATCAGGATATTATACTTACGGAAAAATTGAAAACGGTCAAATTGTCTCTTCCGAATATGTAGTCGGCAAACATGATCCAGGAACTATTGATTTGCAGCCCTGGATAAAGATTTCCGGGGAAGCATATAGAAAAAAACGTGATGAGAAACTCCCTATATATATTCCGGATGGAAGAATAGATACAAAACCCGGGTCTATTTCTACTTCTTCTATTTTAGTTCCAAGAGAAGGAGTTATGAATATGCTTGTGATTTTTATAAGATTCAGCGATGATTCCGAATTTATTAATCCATATTCTTCATATCAAAATTTATTTAACTCAAATTCCGTAAGCGACGCATCGTTATTAAATTATTACAAAGAAGTTTCTTACAATAAATTGACTTTGGCTTCCAGTTTTTATCCATCGCCTAATGGAAATACCATAATTTCATTTAAAGACAGCCACCCCAGAGAATATTACCGCCCGTATAATGCCACGTCAAATCCGGATGGATATGATCCTCAGATTCCAGTATCTGATTACCAGAATACGAAAAGCAAAATTTACAGAGAACATACATTACTAAAAAATGCCATTGAATATGTAAGTTCCGGAATTCCGAATAGTATTAATATTGATGCCGATAATGACGACGTAGTTGATGACATTTGTTTTGTAGTAAAGGGTTCGCCGGATGGTTGGAACGATCTTTTATGGCCGCATCAATGGTCTCTTTGGTCGCAGGAAGTAACGCTAAAAAATAAAAATGTTTTAACATATAATTTTCAGTTGGATTCTGAATTAACCTTAGGCGTTTTGTGCCACGAGAATTTTCATGTAATCGGAGCGCCGGATCTATATCATTATAGCCAGGATGATATGACGCCGGTTGGACCGTGGGATCTGATGGAATGGAATTACGATATTCCCCAGCATATGTGCGGGTTTATGAAATACAGGTATGGAGGTTGGATAGAGAATTTACCGGAAATAAAAGAAAACGGAACTTATATGCTTTCTCCCCTGGTATCAAGCGGCTCTAATATTTACAAAATACAATCTCCCCATTCATTAATGGAATATTTTGTTCTGGAATACCGAAAAAAAGAAGGATCGTATGAAAATTCTATACCCGGGGAGGGATTAATTGTTTATCGCATTAATCTTGAAGTCGACAATAAGGGAAACAAAGATGGTCCTCCCGACGAAGTTTATGTTTTCAGACCTGGCGGATCAACAACGTCTGACGGAGAAATTAATAACGCTTATTTTTGTCAATCGCAGAACAGAATATCTATTAATGATAACTCCGATCCTAAATGCTTTTTGCATGATGGATCGAACGGAGGGCTGGATATTTCGAATATTGGTTTAGCCGGCGGTAATATTTCTTTTGATGTAAATTTTAATTTTATACCAAGAGAATTTCTTCAATATGATAAAGGAAGTTACGACGCTATCGGCACAAACCAGGCGGGTAATTTTCAAGCAGCTGTAAAATTTACGCCGACTGAATTATCAAAATTATATGGATCAAAACTGACGGATATAATGTTATTCATAGAGGATGGCGGCGGAAACGACGTTACGGCAAAAGTTTGGCAGGGAAGTTCCTCTTCTAGTCCGAAAGATATCATTTACGAGCAGAATATTGCGAATGAACTGAAGCCGGGCAAGTGGACCGTGCACCACCTAAATGTTCCCGTAACTCTCCAAGAAAATGAAGATTATTGGATTGGATACCAGATAAATGCAACCGGAGGGAGACCAATGGGACTTGGGCGGGGACCGTTAAAAGAAGGAAAAGGCGGTTGGATAAATATTGGCGATGGTTGGAAGGAGCTGCACGACTATGGTATAGACGGTAATTGGAATATAAGAGGCGTTGCAAGCACCGGCGCTGCGGCTTTAGCGGCAATTGATATTTCGCAGTTAAACATTGAGATTAAACCGGACGAGTCGGTGTCTACTAAATTTAATCTTCAAAACTCCGGCGGTTTAAACTTAAACTATTCCATTTCCTCATCCGGTGGAGACGTTTTAAAAAGTAAACCTCGAAATATAAATATTAATCAACTGGACAAAGCTAATTCAATTAATCTTCCAAAAGTTTGCGCCGAATTAACAGCCGAATCTAAAACAACAAAAATTTTACAAATCGATAGCGAAGATATTCTTTATGTAGACGATGGAGACGACGATCCCGATACTTTTATAGGCATGGGAGATTATAGTGGATTTGTTTGGACGAATAAATTTGATCTTCCGGATTTTGGTTTTGATTTAAAAAAGATACAGGTTTATCTTCGTTCCGAAAATTCTTTGTATAATTCAATCGGATATACAATTTACGATGGGGACGGAGATTACCTTTATTACGAATCGCTATTTTTGGATAATTCTGTAAACGGCAGATGGTATGAAATTCCGCTTGAAGACGTATTCAGCTTTAATCCGGGAGAAAGCTTTTATATTCAAATAGATTCTTACAATCTGGCGCAATATCCAGCCGGATACGATTTAGACGCTTCTATAAAAAATCATTCTTTTTACAGTTCTTTCGGCTCTTTAGATCTAATAAATATGAATACTATTCAGGGTTTAGAAAACGGAGGATTCCTTTTGCGTGCGGTTGGTTCTAAAAATGCCGGAACTCAAAACCAGCCTCCGGTTGCAAAAGGAACTATTTCAAAAACGGAAGCTGAAGTGGGTGAATCTTTAACTTTTAACGCGTCCGAATCTTATGATCCGGATGGGCAAATAGCTTCGTTTCTTTGGGAGTTTGGCGACGGGCAGAAAAGTTCTCAAATGACCGCCTCGCATTCCTATAATATGGAAGGCGAATATAATATAAAATTAACGGTTACCGATAATCTTGGCGCCATTGGTTCAGCCGGTGGAAAAATAAAAATTACAGCTTCGTCTTCGAATAAACCGCCGAAAGCTATTGCGCAGGCATCAAAACAAAACGCGCAAATAAACGAAGAAATAATTTTTGACGGATCGCAATCCTATGACGAGGACGGGCAAATTGTAAACTATCTATGGGATTTTGGAGACGGTTCTTCCGCTCAAGGATCCAATGTAATTCATTCTTATTCCAACGAAGGAACTTACAGTTTTAAGTTAAAGGTAGTTGATGATAAAAACGCAACGGGAGAAGCTGCGGGACAAGTTACTATTTCGGATTCGCCGCCAAGATTTACAATTAATCCTTCGAATGGAATTATTGAACCCGGAAAGTCTGTTGCAGTTAATGTAAATTATAATTCGGCTGGTTTAAATGAAGGAGATTATATCGGACAGATCAACGTTTCATCAAACGGAGGAGATCTTAGTATTCCGGTAAATATTCTTATCAGCCATTTGGTAGATGTAGAAAGTGAAGAATCAGAATCTTTCAATTATACGTTATCGCAAAATTATCCGAATCCTTTTAATCCATCCACAAAATTAGATTTTAGTATTGCCGGAGAAGGTTATACAAGCATTGTGATTTACGACGCTTTGGGTAACCTGATTAAAACTTTGGTTGAAGAAAATCTAAAACCGGGAAAATATTCAGTTGATTTCAACGCTTCCGGATTATCGTCCGGAGTTTATTTCTGCAGATTAAGATCGAACAGCTTTATAAAAACAAATAAATTACTTTTATTAAAATAAACCGGGTTGTTGAAAATGTTCTATTCAAAAATTTTTCTCGCGTTGATTTTAATTCCGGCTTCTTTTTGTTTTCATCGGTACCACGAGACGGCGGAAAAAGATTTTGGATTTGGATCGGAGCAGGACTTCTTTCAAAAATCAGCCTTAATTAAATGCAAAAATGTTTATAGTTTCGAAGAAAATTTAGGGCAGGAGGAAAGGGATATTCTGTTTGTTTCTAAAATGAACGGAAAAAGAGTTTATTTGCACAAGGATAAGTTCGAAGTTTCATCTATGATAAACTCCAAAATTTCAATTGAATTTGGAAATTCGGACATAAAGCGGGTTGTTGGAATAAATCCTCTAAAAAAGAAATCGAACTATTTTATCGGAGCGCAAAAAATATCGGGGGTAAACCATTTCGAAAAAGTTGAATACTCCGGCATTTATCCAAATATCGATCTGATTTTTTATTTCAACGAGGATGACGAATTGGAGTTCGATTTTTTAATTCATCCCGGAGGAAATTTTGAAGACATAACTTCTAACCGTAAAAGGGAGCGAAAAAATTTATAACGATTGGATTGGACGAATTCATATTTTAAATGATGCCGAAGAAGAAGTAATTTTACGCAAACCTCTTTTATATCAAATTGATGGGGATATAAAAAAAGAAATTGAAGGCGGCTTCGAATTAGAAAATGATAATAGAATAGTTCTTAATACAGCCGAACATAATCCTTACCTCGATCTAATTATCGATCCAATTTTAAGTTTCTCCACTTATATTCCTGGAAGTTATTCAGATATAGCAAATTCCATTTTTCTCGACAAAGAGGGATATATTTATTTGACGGGGGAAACAAATTCGTCAACCTTTCCTGTTAAGAATGCCATACAATCCGCAAGAGGAGGAGGATGGTCAGATATATTTATCACTAAACTTAATAAAGACGCCACCGAAATTATCTTTTCCACATATTTTGGCGGAAGCGATACGGAAAGCGGATATGATATAAAAGTGGACGATGATGGATATATTTATGTGACAGGGAATACTTCTTCTACCGACTTTCCTATAAAAAATGCATTCCAAGGAAATAATGCTGGAGGCATACTCGGTGATGCATTCATTCTGAAACTAAATCCTGAAGGAAATGAAATTATATTTTCGACATATTTTGGCGGAAGCGATTCGGAATTAAGCGAAGGAATTGCAGTAGATGCGGATGGAGATATTATAATTGCAGGCGGAACGACTTCAAAAGATTTGCCAACAAAAAACGCTTATCAAACAACTCTCGGAACCGGCACATTTCCACGAGACGCTTTTGTTTCTAAATTTAATAAGAACGGTTCAAATTTAGTTTTCTCTACTTATTTTGGCGGTCAAAGCATGATGGGCGACGCGGCGAGGGATGTGGCTGTCGATTCCGAAAAAAATATTTATATCACAGGTTACGCTACTTCTACCGATTTTCCGGTCATAAATGGGTTTCAAGGAGAATACCAAGGAGGAACCGGAACCGGAGACGCATTTATCGCCAAATTTAATCCGAATGGAATTCCGTTATACTCAACATTTTTTGGAGGTTCACAGGATGACGAGGGGAAAAGTATTGTTGTGGATGAAAACAATAACATTTATTTAACGGGGACCACAAGTTCGGCGGACTTTCCAGAGAAAAACAATCTCCATAATAAAATGGCAATTTTTGATTACGACGTTTTTATTTCAAAAATGGCGGCTTCAGGCAAAGAACTGTTTTTTTCCACATATCTTGGCGGAAGCGATGTGGATGAAGGGAGAGATATTGCAATCGACATGGATCATAATATTTATATTACCGGCTATACGGTTTCTCCCGATTTTAGAGTAATAGACGCGGCATACGGATATAATGCGGGAATTTATCCTCCTTACAGGGAAGACGCTTTTATTACAAAATTAAAAAGCGACGGTTCTGCCTTTGAGTTTTCTACTTTCTTCGGCGGAAACGAAGACGATGCAGGCAATTCTATCGCGGTCGATTCTTATAAAAATATTTACATAACCGGGCTTACCAAATCCGGTTTTGATTTACCAATTAAAAACGCTTTGTATCCTTTGCCGGGCGAGGTTGTGCCGGACGCTTTTCTTGCGAAGTTTGTTATGGGTTCTTTACTTCCTCCTTATAATTTAGAAGCGAGCGTAAACGGAAATAATCTTACTCTTATCTGGCAGCCTCCCGCAATAGGAAATATAGTTTCTTATAATATTTACCGATCGCCTCAATCGCCGGTAATTATTAACAATCAGAATTTAATCTCCCATACAACGCAAAATTCTTATTCCGAGCAAATTATTATGACGGGAACAAAATATTATTACGTAGTTACAGCCGTTTATAACGAAGGAGAAAGTTCCCCTTCGAACGAAGTATCCGTAACTATAACCGATGTTCAAACATATAACGGAGACATTCCTTCTGAATTCTCTCTTTCTCAAAATTATCCTAATCCGTTTAATCCTTCCACAAAAATTAGATTTTCAATTCCGGAATTAACCGGCGTGAGCTTAAAAGTTTTGGACGTTCTGGGATGCGAAATGACTTCATTAATTCGACAGGAACTGGGCAAAGGAAATTATGAAGTTGATTTTACCGGCAACAAACTTCCAAGCGGAATTTATTTTTACCGGTTGCAAGCAGGAGAATTTATAAAAACTAAAAAAATGATTCTAATGAAATAATGACAAGTGTTGTAATAGTAAAAAGCGCAGTAAGATTTTTTTTTAGATTAAAAGAAAAATAAATAAGCAGTCTGAAAAAATCGGGCTGCTTTTTTTTGTTAGTGGATCCAGGTTATTTTCTCCTCCTATTTATCTTTGTAACCTTTCCGAATTTTCCAAGTCATAAGAAGTAAACAAACAAGGAGTATTAAAATGCCAGAAGAATTTATTCCCATCGTATTTTTTTTCGTTACAGGCGCGGTTATCTTGACCTGGATATTTTTTCGTTCTAAAGAAAGACAATTAATGCTTGAGCGCGGTTTAACACCCGAGCAAATTTTTGAATTTTATAAATCCAAAAAAATATCGGGCACAATCTGGTTGAAATTAGGAATTTTAACCGTATTTTTCGGAATCGGCCTTGGTGTAGGATTTATATTTAATGATGAGCGATTTATAGCGACTTCAATTTTTGTATTCTCAGGACTCGGATTTGTTGTTGCGTTTTTCTTCGGCAGAAAATTTGATCCAAAAGATTAGAAAGTATTAGATCTAAATGAAAAATTTATCCGACGAAGAGATAATCAGATCAATCAAAAAGGGGAATCAAGCGGATTTTTCTCTTCTAATTGATCGTTACAAAGACAAAGCGTTTTCGATGCTGCGCAGAATGCTGAAGAACGAAATGGACGCCGAGGAAGTTTTGCAGGATAGTTTCATTAAGGCTTACAACGCATTTGGTTCTTTTAGAATGGACGCGAGCTTTTCTACCTGGTTCTATAAAATTGTATATAATTCTGCACTATCGGTCATTGCTAATAAGAAGCGCAAAATCGAATTGAAAATGTCTTCGGTTGATGAGCATTATGATTTGAGTGATGAAGATTATGAAGTTTATTCAACAACTAGCAACGCGTCGGAATATATTTTATCGATGGTGGAAAAACTTCCGCCAAAATATGCAGTGGTTCTTATACTTTTTTATATCGATAATTTTTCTTTGATCGATATAAGCGAAGTTATGGGTTTGTCGCTTGTAAATGTAAAAGTAATTCTGCACCGTGCCAGAAAGCAATTGAAAGACTTGCTCGTAAAACACAATTACCAAGAGGAAATAGATAAATGAAATTAACCGATGAATTAATTAATAAATATTTAGATAACGAATTATCCGTCGGAGAGATTGAGGAATTTAAAAGAGCCGTGAGCGATGACGAGGAAAATCTGCAAAATCTAAAACTGTATAAATTTATTGAAGACGAGATTCCTAAATTGAAAATATATTCTGCTCCCGCGAATGTTACCGGGATAATTATGAACCGCATCTCGTCAAGGATAGCGGAGAAATATCAGAAGAATAATTTTTTCTATTTTATTATTTCGTTTTTCGTGATTGGTATTTTAGCTATTTCGGGTTTTGCGATTTTTAATTCAAAAACTATGGAGACGGAAAACAACTACCTTGAAAACTCCATACGATACGTTACAAACAATTTACCTACCTTGAAGAATGTTAGCTTGACAAACGAAACTATGCTGATTATCGGCGCCGGGCTTACTTTGCTCTTTTTGCTAAGCGCATTCTTCCTTTTCGATTCTCACAAATCTATTAAACATAAAATAGAAAACTACGGGAAATAAACCTGCAATTGCCTTTCTAAACCTCGTTATCTATATTATTAATTCGTTTTACTATAAAGATGAATTAATTCGGTCTTAAAGTAAATGAGTACTGAGAGATAACCGACCATAACAGAAATATTTTTTCGGAACAATTATGTCAACTAAATCGGGTTACGTCACAATTATCGGAAAGCCGAACGCCGGGAAATCTACCCTGATGAACGCTTTACTAGGACAGAAGCTGTCGATTATTACAAATAAACCGCAGACGACGAGAAAGCGTGTTTTGGGAATTCTTAACGGAGATGATTACCAAATCATTTTTTTAGATACTCCCGGAATTTTGCGTGCGGAATATCTTTTGCAGGAGAGAATGCTCGATTACATTTCCGAGTCAATCAACGATGCCGACATAATTATTTATTTGATAGATGCTGAAAGCGATCCAGGAGCGGAAAAATTATTGAGCGATGAAACAGCATCCGGCTCTCTTAAAAAAAATAGAAAAAAGATCGCAGTTATAAATAAAGTTGATCTTTCAACTGAAGAGAAAATAAAATCTTTAATAAAAAACCTGGAAGAAAAGAAATTATTCAATGCAGTCGTTCCTGTTTCCGCGGCGCAAAATTATAATCTTGATTCGTTAAAAAATATCATGCTGGAATTTCTTCCCGAAGGGCCGATCTATTTTCCGGAAGACCAGATCTCGGACGAGAATGAAAGATTTTTTGTCTCGGAAATTATCCGGGAAAAAATTTTTGAAATTTACCGGGACGAAATTCCCTACAGCGCTGAAGTTCAGATTGATGAATTTAATGAACGCGAAGGCAGAAAAGATTTTATTTCAGCTTCGATTATAGTGGAAAGAGAATCCCAAAAGCCAATATTGATCGGGAAAAAAGGGGAATCCATAAAAAAATTAGGACAGCTTTCGAGGAGAGATATGGAACAGTTTCTCGGCAGAGATGTGTTTCTGGAACTACGCGTTAAAGTACGTGAAAAATGGCGCTCCGATCCGCGAATGCTAAGATATTTCGGATACCGTTCGAAAGATGAAAATTAATTCAGTTTCTAATTTGCACAGAAAATATTTCAGCGAAGGTGCACTGCTTTTTATGGTGATTTTGTGGGGCGCCACTTTTGTTATCATCAAAGAATCACTGAACGATATTTCTTCGATGCTCTTCATCGCAATACGTTTCCTACTCGCTTCGGTATTTTTAATTCCTTTAATTTTTTTCAGAAGGAAAAAATTAAACAGAAACGCTGTCATTCCCGGACTCATACTCGGACTTCTGACATTCAGCGCCTTTGCGGCTCAGACTGTCGGACTAAAATATACATCCGCGACAAAATCCGCTTTTCTCACCGGAACCGCCGTTGTAATGATTCCAATATTTCAATTGATTCTTGAAAAGAAAAAACCGTCCAAAGCCGGGGTAGTAGGAACGTTCGTTGTGTTTGTTGGTATTTTATTTCTTTCGAGCGGCGGAGATTCAATTGTTAATTTTCTGAATGAGCTTGGTGGTAATTTTAATGCGGGCGATTGGCTTACCCTTTTATGTGCCGCGCTCTTTGCCTTGTACGTAATTTACATCGATGTTTATTCACCTAAATACGATTTTTGGGTTTTGGTATTTCTTCAAATCTTCGTTACATCTATACTTGGATTTATTACCGCCGGTTTATTTTACGCGGTAGATCTTAGAGGCGATCAATTTTTCTTACAACGGATACCTTGCCTTCGCACTTTTCTATACAGCATTTTTTACTACTTTTCTCGCGGTCATTATTCAAACCAAATATCAGAAGAATGTAACCCCTACTAAAGCGGGCATCATCTATTCATTCGAGCCGATTTTTGCAGCTATTTTTGCTTTCTTTTTATTAAATGAAAAAATTACTAATTTTGGTTTGATAGGGAGTTTGCTGATATTCACCGGACTGATCCTATCCGAAATTTTTGACAAAAAACAAAGATCGAATCTGAATGAGTGAAAAAGTGAGGGCGGAAATTATCGCGGAAGGGTTAGTACAAGGAGTCGGATTCCGATATTTCATTACGCGAAACGCTGAAAGTCTGGGGTTAAAAGGATACGTGAAGAATTTATTTTCGGGCGAAGTTCAGACAGTAATTGAAGGCGAAAAGAGTAAAATTGAAGATTTGCACAACAAGATAAAATCTGGTCCATCACATTCTCAAGTAAGTAACACTAAAATTGTTTGGCGGGAAAACAAAGATGAATTCAATCAATTTGAAGTGAGGCGATAGAATTGGATTTTAGGACAGGGTTTGGATATGATGTTCACGCTTTCGAGTTTAGCAGAAAATTAATTTTGGGTGGGATTGAAGTTCCATTTGAAAAAGGGTTGGCTGGACATTCGGACGCTGACGTTTTGCTCCACGCCATTTGCGATGCACTTCTGGGCGCTCTTGCCTTGGGAGATATTGGGAAACATTTTCCCGATACCGATGAAAAATATAAAAATGCCGATAGCAGAATTCTGCTTAATAATGTCAATCAAATGATACTGGACCGCGAGTTCGAAATTTCCAATATCGATTCTACAATAGTTGCTCAGCGGCCGAAACTTGCGGGCTACATTGATCCGATGCGCGAAACAATTGCGGAAATATTAAATGTTGAAACCGAACGGCTTTCCATTAAAGCTACAACCTCGGAAAAACTTGGTTTTGCAGGACGTGAAGAGGGCGTTGCGGCTTTTGCCACAGTATTAATCATAAAGAAAAAATAATGTTAGAAGAAGTCCTTTCCCAGTTAAGTTCTATGCCCGAAATTTCAATTTATCTGGTACTCTTCTTATTTTCATTTATCGAAAATGTTTTTCCTCCGTCGCCTAGCGATGTCGTAGTCGTTGTCGGGGCTTCGTTAATCGCATCCACAAAAATGGGATTTATTCCCGTGCTTATAATAACAAGTATCGGAAGTGCGCTTGGATTTGTACTTATGTATTTCGTCGGGAAATTTTTCGGCGAAAAAGTTGTACGAACCGGTAAATTAAAATTTATAAGCAAGCAGGCGATGGAAAATGTTGACAGGTGGTTCAATAAATACGGCTATAAACTTATTGCCGCTAATAGATTTCTTACCCGGTACAAGATCGATAATTAGTTTCTTCTCCGGTGTTCACGAACTTCATCTTCTAAAAACATTTTTACTCGCCGCGCTAAGCGCTTTCCTTTGGAACGCTTTAATTATCTATCTTGGAATGGAACTCGGGCACAACGTAGAATTGATCGACTACTATTTAAATACATATTCAACATTAATTTTGGCTATTACGGTACTCGCGGCGTTGGTCTTCACCATCAGATATTTTATTAAAAGAAAAAAAAGTGTTAGTTGAAATTGCAGAATAGTAGGAAATCATAAAAATTATTATTACGGAATTTTAAGCGGAGTTCTTCTGGGCATTTCTTTTCCGCCTATTCCGTTACCTTATTTTATTTTTATTGCGCTGGTCCCGTATTTTTTTATTCTTGAAAAAAAAGAAGGGCTCGCGGAAATAAATAAATTCACTTATGTTACACTTCTCATCTTCAATTTTATTACTCTTTATTGGGTCGGAAGCTGGAGTAAAGAAGCCGATCCGTTTTTGATGATCAGCGGCGGCGCGCTACTATTTTTTAATCCGGCGCTCTATTTAATTCCGTCAAGTTTATATTATCTCGCTAAAAAATTTATTTCTAAAAAAGCGGCTCTCTTTTTATTCCCAATTTTCTGGACTGCATTTGAATTCTTATACAGCGTTACCGAAGCGCGTTTCCCTTGGCTTACACTGGGGAATAGTTTGCCATATTTCTCTACGTACATTCAAATAGCTGATATTATTGGTGTTTACGGACTTTCGCTTTTGATCTTGTATTCGAATGTATTTCTGTATTTAACTTTTTTTCAATACAAAAAATCCACGAAAATAAATTATTCTTTCGCGTTAATTTTTTTATCAATTCTTATCGTCCCGATCATCTACGGAATTTTTAAGATCAATGATTTTAAAGAATCGGACGAGAAAGTTAAGGTAGGGTTGATACAGCCGAACTTGAATCCCTGGAATAAATGGGAAGAAGGAAATCTCGATTGGCAGATCGATCTTTATTTTGATTTATCCAGACAGGCGATTGACGAGGGAGCCGAATTATTGATCTGGCCGGAAACAGCTTTGCCTGTTTATCTTTTAAGTTCAGGTTATTCAAAACAGAAAATACGCATTGAAAATTTTGTTGATAGTTCGGGAATCACACTCCTTACCGGAATGCCTGACGCAAATTTTTTTAGTAAAGAGGAAGCTCCGTCGGACGCGAAAGAGTCGACTGTATCGGATTATCTTTACACTTCTTACAATTCAATTTTAGTTTTTAGCCCGAGTAATTCACCAGTTCAAAAATACGGAAAGATAAAATTGGTGCCGTTCGGTGAGCGAGTTCCGTTTGTCGATCAGATTCCATTTATGGGAGACCTGATAAAATGGAATGTAGGAATATCGAGTTGGAATGTTGGGCGCGATACTACAATTTTTAAAGTGAAATTAAATTCGCTCGAAGACAGCCTGAATTTATCCGGCGTAATTTGCATTGAGTCGATCTATCCCGATTTTGTAGCGCAGTTTGTTAAAAAAAAATCCCGCCTCATAGCTGTTGTAACTAACGATAGTTGGTATGGAAATTCGAGCGGGCCTTATCAGCATAAAGCGATGTCTGTATTGCGCGCCGTGGAGAACAGGCGGACTGTTGTTCGTGCGGCAAACGGCGGGATCAGCGCAATTATAAATCCGCTCGGACAAACTTTGGAGCAGACTGAAATGTTTGAGCGAGGCGCTCTTGTTGGCGAAGCACGGCTTTATTCCGGGCTTACATTTTTTTCGAAGTATCCGCTGCTGATTCCTTACATCATTGTTTTAATATCGTTATTTTGTGTGTTGTATTTTTTATTTGTTCAGTTAAAAATCCTGTTAATGAAAAAGAGAAATTAAAAATGAAAAAATTTATCGATCTGCGGAGTGATACAGTTACTAAACCATCCGCGGAAATGAGAAGAGCGATGTTGGAAGCGGAGGTTGGAGACGACGTTTATAAGGAAGATCCTACGGTTAATGAATTGGAAAACTACGCTGCGGAGCTTTTGGGAAAGGAAGCGGCGCTTTATGTCCCGAGCGGAGTGATGGGAAATCAGATTTGCCTGAATGTTTGGACGAATCCGGGTGATGAAGTTATCTGCGAAAAAGACGCGCACATTTTCCATTATGAGTCCGGATCTCCGGCAGCATTAAGCGGCATTCAACTATTTCCGGTGCCGGGAAAAAATGGAATAATGGATCCGGAAGATGTAAAAAATTATATTCGTCCGAAGGACGCCTATTACATGCCGCGGACGAAGATCATCGAAATTGAAAATACGCACAACCGTGCCGGCGGAATCGTTCAGCCTATTGAAAATATTAAAGAACTTAGCGCTCTTGCCAAAGAACATAATTTAATCTTTCATTTGGACGGCGCAAGATTGTGGAACGCTTCAGTTGCGACCGGAATTTCACCTTCTGAATATGCTTCACACTTTGATTCGGTTTCCTGCTGTTTGTCCAAAGGGCTCGGCGCTCCGATTGGCTCCGTAATTGCAGGACCGAAAGATTTTATTAAAGAGGCATATAGAGTTCGCAAGGGCTGGGGAGGCGGAATGCGACAGGCTGGAGTTATTGCGGCTGCCGGTTTATACGCGCTGAAAAATAATATCGAGCGCCTGAAAGTCGATCATCAGAACGCGAAAATATTAGCCGAAGGAATTTCTCAGATTGATGAATTTGAAGTTGATGTTAATTTAGTCCAGACGAACATATTGGTATTCAAACCAAAAACGCTTTCGGTTGAAGAAGTTATTTCCCGCTGCGATGAAGCCGGACTAAAAGTATCGGTTGGTTCAATCGGTAATATAAGAGCTGTAACGCATCTCGATGTAAATGAAGATGATATTAATGAAGCGGTAAAAATATTACAAAATAATTTTTCGTAAAGGATAAAATGGAAGTAACACAATTCAGACATAAAATAAAAGAAGACGTAAAGTTTCACGAAGTTGATTTGCTCGGAATTTGCAACAACGCAGTTTACTTTAATTATTTTGAGGACGCACGCATAAGTTATATTCAGCATATTAAAAAAGTTTACAAGCTGAAAGAACTGTTGGAAGGATCTTCTTTTTTCATTATGGCTCACAATGAATGTGATTACATTGAGCCAGCGCTGTTTGAAGATAAATTGAACATTCATACCAAAATTACTTATTTGAAGAAGTCGAGTTTCGGTCTTAGTCATATTGTTGAGAACAGTAGAACGAAAAGGGTGATCGCCAAAGGTGGAGGTGTTTTGGTTCATATCGATTTGAATACAAAAAAATCTGTTCCTCTACCGCAGGAATTTTTTGACGCAGTTAAAGATTACGAGGATGAAGTTTCAATTCTAAAAGAATAAAATTTTGTTCATAAAAAAAGAATAAAAATGAAATTGATCTTTGACATCGAAACAGTCGGAGTTGATTTGGAAGAACTTTCCGAATCACAGCAGGAATATCTTCTTCGCTATGCGGAGAAAGAAAAGGACGAAATACAAAGAGAAGAAAAGCGGGAAGAAGCTGCACGGTATTTAAGTCTTTATCCATGGACTGCAAAGATTGTGAGCATCGGATTCCTCAATACAGACAGCGGCAAATCTTTTATTCTTTACGAAGGAGACGAAGAGAATGAAACTGAAGAATTTGCTCAGGAAGATAAACAGATTAAATATAGAGCCGCTAACGAGAAAGAAATGCTCGAAAATTTTTGGAAATACGTTTCCGCCGCCGATCAAGTAATCACATTTAATGGAAGAAATTTTGACATTCCTTTTATAATGATCCGATCGGCAATTCATAAAATAAAGCCGATTAAAAATTTGATTAGGAACCGATATAGCTGCAAAGATCATATTGATTTGCTGGAACAGTTTACTTTTTTTGGATTAACCAGAAAATTTAACTTGGACTTCTACTGTAAAGCGCTGAATATCGAATCGCCCAAATCTAAAGGTGTTTGCGGTATGGACGTGAAAGAACTTTACAACGCCGGACGGATAAAAGATATTGCGATTTACTGCGGCGAAGATGTGAAAGCAACTTACGAACTTTATAAAATTTGGAATGAGTTTTTGAACCTTGACTGACAGCAGTTTTGAATAGTTAAAACAATTTGATAACTTTATCGGCAATCAGTAAACTTAAAAATAATGCATATAGCTCCGTTAATATAACTCGGTGGCTTAAACATAAATATTTAAATTTGAGATAAGCTTGGCGGCATCTCAATTAAATAAAATTAAAATATTAAACCGTCGGAATCACAATTTAAATTTCATCGAAAGAAATGTTTTTATGTTTGAAGAAAAAATAAAATCAATAACAGAATATAATTTACGGAAGTTGGATAGACTTGGAGAAAGTTTTACTCTCAAAGATCTTGAACAGATAGAATTTTCGCCGGCAATCTTAAAATTTATTCAAGCCGATCTTGACTATAAAATTTATAAGACAGTTTTACTGAAAAATGAATTAAATTTTAATTTAAGTCTTGATTCTGTAAGACGTGTTATAAGTATTTTAAGTAGCGAACTTTATTCATCGTACAATATAAATAAATTCAATATCCGGGAATTGATTGGCGAAGCTGTTTATTACATTGTGAATTATCTTTCTCTTCCGAACAAAACGTTATCTGTTTTTTTGTTTGCGAATAAAAAGGAAATCGATTCGATTCATCTCTTTTTCAAATTAAATTATTTCTATTACTACAACCACATTTCAGAAACGGTAAATGCTTATCTATCAAGAAAAGATAAGACTTCTATCAGCGCTCCCGAATTAGCCGAACTCCTAAGCAGGATGGACGCCGCCGCGGTCGATTATGAAAAGGAGAAAGTTATAAAGCTTGGCATAAAATCCATTCCTGAATTCTATAATCAGGAATCGCAAAATTACAAAAGCGTTAATTGCATCGCGTTCGAAAGATATCTCAAGGAGAAAGAACTTTACGATGAAATACAAAAACTGAATGAAGATTTGAAAGCCGATAAAAAGGAGAATTGCAGAATTTACGATGTTTATACAACCCTCGGTTATCAATTGACAGCCGCCGAATATGTTGATCTTGAAGAAATGGAAAGCGAACCTGAAGAATTTACTGAAACGATTGAAGATAATTCTGAAAAAGAAAATATTATAGGCAGTAAAACTCCGGCCAAGAATGAAAAAGCAGAAGATAAAATTGACGAAAAGGAAACAGAGGAAGAGATTATTCCGGAAGCTAAACAGGCAGTAGAAGAAAAAATATTAATTGAGCCGGAAGATGAAATATCAAAGAGCAAAGATACTTTTGTTGTAGATAATGAAACGAAAGAAATTGTGTTCGAAGATGAGATAGATAAGATAACTGAAGAAAATCCGGATACGGTTGAGAAGAGTTCTGAAGATGATAAGCGCTTTACTTCCGACGAAGAAAAGACGGAAATATCAGAATGACGAACCTTTAGACTTTATCGAAAATGATTCCGGAATTGATCTTTTTGAATTATTCAAAAATAAAAATGTTTCGCGGATTGTAACTTCAATTTTTGATAACGACATTGACGATTTTGCCTCTGCTGTAGAAATATTAAACAAGTGTAAAAACTACAAAGACGCAAGTGTGAAGCTGGAAAAAATTTTGGTGGTACGGAAAGCTGATCCAACCTCGAAAGAGGCGGTTTTATTCAGGGAAATGATTTCAGAATATTTTAGGCAGAGATAATGTTTATAGATTATGTGGAAATTGAAATAAAAGCTGGAGACGGCGGTGACGGAGCTGTTGCTTTCAGACGCGAAAAATTTGTGCCTAAAGGCGGACCTGCAGGTGGAAACGGTGGTAAAGGCGGCGATGTAGTTTTTGAGGCAAATCCTAATATGCTCACATTGCTGGACTTCCGCTATAAAAAAAATTATAAAGCGCCAGACGGCGTTAAAGGCGGAAACTCATTGAAAGACGGGAAAGGAGGAAGCGATTTTGTGATCAAAGTTCCCGTCGGAACTCTGATTAAAGAAAAATCGACCGGCGAAATAATTTGTGACCTGAATGAAGCAGGACAAACTTTTGTAGCTGCGCGGGGAGGACGAGGCGGAAAAGGAAACAGTAATTTTGCAACTTCTACAAACCAGACACCGAGATTTGCTGAAGACGGAAAGCCGGGCGAAGAGAAAAATATTAGTCTGGAATTAAAACTGCTCGCCGATGTTGGTTTCGTCGGATTTCCGAACGCCGGAAAATCAACCCTGATCTCTACTATCTCAGCCGCAAAACCAAAAATTGCCGATTATCCTTTCACAACTCTGGAACCTAATTTGGGGATCGTTCAATATAAAGATTACCGCTCGTTCGTTGTTGCAGATATTCCCGGAATCATAGAAGGCGCTCATGAAGGAAAAGGTTTGGGTATAAAATTTTTACGGCACATTGAACGGACAAAGCTGCTTCTTTTATTGATTGACGTGACTTCGGAAGATTATCAAAAAGATTACGATACTTTAATTTCCGAGCTGAATAATTACAGCGAAAAATTAGCGGGAAAAGAAGTTATAGTAGTTTTGACCAAAATGGATCTGATACCGGAAGATGAATTGGCGGAAATCAAAAACATTAAACTTTCCGGTTACGAAGATGAAATATTGATGATCTCTGCAGTTTCCAACTATGGAATACCGGAGCTTCTGGATTACCTTTGGCGGCGCATAGAAAAATGAAAGCCGCATCTTATCCTTCAAAGTTGCTGATTTTATTGCTTCTAACAGGTGTTGTCTCGTTCGTAAGTTTAATGATCGGTTCCGCCGATATTTCTTTAAGCAACCTGATAAAAATCCTGTTTGCCGGCGGAGGGAACGAGCAGCTCCGCACCATCATTTTTGATATACGCCTTCCCCGCATATTGCTTGCGGTTGCGGTTGGCGGCGGGCTTTCGGTGGCGGGCGCGGTATTCCAGGCTATTCTGATGAATCCTCTCGCCGAGCCTTATATTCTCGGCATTTCAAGCGGCGGAGCCTTCGGCGCGGTGTTATCATTTTTACTCGGACTCTCTTTTCTCGGAACCGAAATCCTTTCATTTGCCGGAGCGCTGGCGGTAATATTTCTTGTCTTTTTTTTGGGAAGAAGATTCGGCGACCTTGAACCGAACGTTCTGCTTTTAACGGGAGTTATGGTCGGCGCTTTTTTCTCCGCGGTTATTCTGCTGATGATAAGTCTTCTCGGCGATTCGTTACGCACGGCGGTATTCTGGCTCATCGGAAATCTTTCAATCGCTTCATCGGGCGCATATTTATTCGTTCTTCCGGTCAGCGTAATCATTTCGGTTCTACTTTCGGTTAACGCGCAGAAATATAATCTCCTCGCTATGGGCGATGAAACGGCAAAACATCTCGGCGTGGACACAAAAAAGTTTAAGAACTTTACATACATTCTTGCCAGTCTGCTCATCGGCGCGGTCGTATCGGTAAGCGGAATTATCGGGTTTGTCGGGCTGCTCGTTCCGCATCTCACCCGTTTAATTTTCGGGATTGATAATAAAATTGTTATACCGGCGTCTTTTCTTATCGGAGCGTCTTATTTAACTTTGGCGGACAGCGTTGCGCGAAGAATAATCTCGCCCGGCCGAACTTCCCGTAGGCGCGATAACGGCGATAATAGGCGCGCCGGTTTTTATTTATCTTTTGAGACGAAGGTTTTATTTATATTCGTGAATCAGCTGTGCCATGATCAGGAAAAAATTCAAAAAAAGCCTTTCTAATTCACTTCCTTAACTTGACCTTTCGGCTCATCATAACTATATTTGAGTTTTGCATTTTTGATATTTGGCGAGGTAGCTCAGTCGGTTAGAGCAGTGGAATCATAATCCACGTGTCGGGGGTTCGAATCCCTCCCTCGCTACTATTTTTTTGGAGATTAAAGAATGTATACATTACTAATGTTTTTGGCTATCATATTAGCTGTATTTTTAATAATCATTGTTTTACTTCAGTCCAGCAAAGGCGGCGGTCTGGCGGGAACTTTCGGTGGTGCCGGAGCAGCGGGCGGAATGGGTTCTATGTTCGGCGCAAGGCGTACAGCCGATTTTCTTAGCAGAGCAACCTGGTGGATTGGCGGTTCACTTTTAGTTTTGGCAATTTTAATAAATCTCTTTTTCCTCCCAAGTCAGTTGAATGAGGAGACAAGAGAAAGTATTATTCAAAGGTCTCAGCAGCAGGCTGTGCCTACTTCACCTGCGTTGCCCCAGCAGCAAACTCCGCAACTGCCCGAAGGCACGCAGGACGACCAGCAATAAAAATTCAAAATCCTGCTTCGGCAGGATTTTTTTTCTACACACATTCACTTTCAAAATGGTAAGTTATGGAAAATAACGGGAAATATGTAAAAGCCTACAATAATTATGAATTTCTAAATTCTGCGGAAGCGCGGTCATTACGCATCCTCGCAGAGTTTCACGAACCTAAATCCAGATTCAAAAAACACAATATCGTTGATACAGTTGTGTTCTTTGGTTCCGCAAGATTGCTTTCCGGTGAGGAAGCCAATGAGCAGTTGGCAAAATTTAAAGAAAGAGATCTTGATAAAAATTCAGATGTCTATAAGGAAGAATTAAAAATCGCAGAAAATTTAGTCGAAATGTCTAAATATTACGATGACGCTGTTGAACTAGCGAAAAGATTAACCGAATGGTCTAAGAATTTGCCGACCAGCGAAAAGCGTTTCATTGTATGCTCAGGCGGCGGACCGGGAATAATGGAAGCCGCAAATAAAGGCGCGAAGGATGCCGAAGGATTTTCAATAGGAATGAATATCAGCATTCCCTTTGAACAATACGTAAATAAATATCTCGATCCGAGATATACTTTTGAGTTCCACTATTTCTTTATGCGTAAATTCTGGTTTGTTTATCTTGCCAAAGCGTTAATAGTTTTCCCGGGAGGATTCGGAACACTCGACGAGTTGATGGAAGTATTAACTTTGCTTCAAACAGGGAAGATAAAGAAAGAGATGAAAGTAATAGTTTACGGAGAAGAGTTCTGGAAGAAAATAGTAAACTTTGATGCTCTTGCCGATATGGGAGTTATCAGCAGGGAAGATATGAAATTGTTCGATTTCTGCAACACTGTAGAAGACGCGTTTAGTAAAATTACCGCGCATTTGGAAGAACATTATCTTAATAAAGAAGCGAGTTTATAAAAATAAAAAAACCGGCGTTTGCCGGTTTTTTTTAACTTTAGTCGCGGTTCATATCTTTAGACGCGCGCCTTTTGGCTTTTAAACGACTCATACGTTTTTCAATCGAAGGCTTAACATAAAAAGTACGTTTCTTGAATTCTTTTAGAATTCCTGACCTTTCATATTTTTTCTTAAATCTTTTAAGAGCTTTATCGATCGGTTCTCTTTCGTTTATTGTAATGCCAATCAAGTTATTTCACCTACCTTCTATTTTTTAAATTTTTTTAAGAATTAATAAGTTAATAATTTTTGCCGGAAGATGCAAGAATTTGGAGTGCTCTCTCTTTAGAATTAGTTATTACAAATTATGCCGAAATAATATTTTTTGTCGCAGATTAGAAGGGGCAGGTTTTCTTATAGACCTGTGTCGAAGTAAATTCTTTATTTTTAGTTGGATATAAAATTCTTTTTGAAATTGTTCATCCTCTGCAAGCAGTTTCAACAATTCCTCTTTTTCCATTCCGCATTGTTCGTCATCAACCAGTGCAGTAATATCCAGAAGTAAATCTTCTCTATTCATAATCTCATTTTCTTGCTTCGGATCTAACGTATCCTTTTTCATCCGCATAGTTATATAATTTTGTGTACAGCATTTTACGAGCCCGGTGGAGCCGGGATCTTACAGTCCCAACAGGGCAATCGATAAAATCAGCAATTTCCTCATATGTAAATCCTTCAATGTCGCTTAAGATAATAACAGTCCTGAAATCCTCCGGAAGATTTGTTATAGCTCCTGTAAGATCGTCATCCAATAATTTGCTGAATGAATCTTCTTCCACGTGCTGCGCTTTTACATCTGTAGATTTAATATTCTCGTAAAAGTTCTGGATGTCTTCATAATCAACTTTATTGGGCTCTTTTTTTATTTTCCGGTAATCATTGATGTACGAATTCTTCAATATTCTAAACATCCAGGCTTTGGAGTTCGTTCCCTGTTCAAATTTATCGAAGAAGCGGAAAGCTTTCAGATAAGTTTCCTGTACCAGGTCATCAGCGTCGTCCGGGCTGCCTGTCATCTTTAGCGCGTAATTATAAAGCGCGTCCATATGAGGAATTACTTCCCGGTCGAAATCTTTATATTTTTTTTGTATGTCAGGATCAAGCGGCATTAATTTCCTTTCTTTGATATCTCTATCTAAAAATTATTCCGTTTTTTATTTCGCTTAAATCGGCTCCGGATTTAATCAGGAAACCATTTAGTATAATATATTCTATATTATTATTTCGTTTGAGAATAAAATTTGCTTTATTTTCCGGCGCAATATCAAAGTCGGGCTTTTCTGAAGTGAGAATTAAATTCATCGGGAGGTTGGTATATTTTTTTGGGCCGTTTACTGAATCGACTTCAACCGCAATATAACCATTTGAAACCATTTCGTCCAACTTTAAATTTCTTATCTCATCAGATGAATTAAATTTCTCCGGATAGACTTTTCCTTCAAAAATCTCATATCCTTCCATATCTATTTCTTCGTATCCGTAAAATGTAGAAAGATCTCCAATGTCGTCAATCTCCCCATCAATATAAAAATCTTCATAATCTTCGGAATTCTTTTCAATCCGGTTAATCCCGACGTCGACCTTGTATGAATTATCTTTAAATTTCATCGTTAAATTTTTTAATAGAACGTCAAATATCCGCTCTTCATTTTCCGGAATGTTTTGGTAATCTTCAATCTTCTCATCAACATAATTTTTATTTGCAATCGATTGAAAACCTGATAACAGTGCGATGAAATTCAATTTGCGGATGAATTGTTTTTCAATATCATCTTTCCAACCGCCCGATTCTATTAAAACCGAACTCGTTCCCCATTTTACAAGATTATCTCCGAACGCACGCGGTTCAAACTCATCGTCGTATCGTCCGATATGACCGGGAACATATTTATTTAGCTCGTCATAAATATTTACAATAAGTTTCATAGTATTTGAGCGGACTTCATTTATATCCTTCTTCTGATTGAACGCCGGAGCGAGGAAAGAGATTGTTGCGGATTTTGGATTTTTACCCGCTGAGTATCTCGTATTTTGATCGTGAAGATTGAATCCGAATTTTGGATTTAAACTATCGCGGACAGACTTCAGAATTCTGGATTCGGGAAACTGCAATCGAAGAGCGTCGCGGTTCAGGTCGATGTTCAATCGGTTGCGTCTTCTGAATCTTTCTGCTCCATCCGGATTGAGCATCGGAATAAAATGAATGGTTAAATTATCAAGTATATTTTTTCTAATTTCATTTAAACTATCATCCGCCTGGAAAAAGTTGAAAATATCAAACAACGCCATTGTGGCTGTAGACTCATCGCCGTGCATTTGCGACCATGCTAAAACATGAGTATCGCCTTTACCAATTGTGATTAAATAAATCTCTCTCCCTTCCATCGAATGCCCCGCCACTGAAACATTAAATAGAGAATCGCCTTTCAATTTTTCGATCAGCGGTTTGATTTCGGAATGCTTCACCCGTTTGGAATCAATTGAAGTTTCTAAATAATCCTGATAATTTGTGAAAAGTGACTTAGAGTCTTTTTGTGCCAAAATATGCCCGTTTAATAAAAATACAAAAATTGATAATATTTTAAGAATTTGCATTTTCATCCATAATTATTAAATATTAAAATAATATAATAAAAATATAGGAAAAGTTTATGGCTACACAAACGCTTAAAATTGGGTCGAAAGCGTATGATTTTGATTTAACCGGGACTGACGGAAACAACTATTCACTTGATTCATTCAAAGATAAAGAAGCACTGGTTGTTATTTTTAGCTGCAATCATTGTCCTTATGTGCGCGCATACGAGGACAGAATAATTAAAATTCAAAATGATTATAAAGATAAAATTGCAGTTGTCGCAATAAATTCTAACGATTCGGACAATTATCCGGAAGATTCATTCGAAAATATGCAGAAGCGGGCTGATGAGAAACATTTTAATTTCCCATATTTATGGGACAAAGATCAATCGGTAGCTAAAGCATACGATGCGGCTCACACACCGGAAATATTCCTTTTCGATAAAGAACGGAAGCTCGTCTTCCATGGAAAGATTGACGATAACTGGCGTGAACCTGAAAACGTGAAGCAGACTTATCTTCGAAATGCATTGGACGAATTATTTTCCGGTGAACAAATCTCAGTTCCAGAGACTTTTTCGATCGGCTGCACGATTAAGTGGAAAAGTTAGTTTTAAATGTCAAATGGAAGACGTGAGATGAGATTGGGCTTCGTAAAAAGATTAAAACGCGATTCCGAAATTATCTTCAAAGCGTTCCAATTCTATCAGGGGATCCGGAGAGGTTGCGAATATGTAGAGCGGATACAGACTTGAGAATATCTTAACTGAATCGATAAGAAGTTCATCCGAAAATAAAGTTTTGTAACTCGGCGGACGGACCTTTTGAAGCATCGCGTATTTCAGTTTCGGCAAACTTTCTAAATCCTTTTTTGCGTCAAATTTTTTTATTAAGAGTTTCGGCTCTTTATTCAATTCGTATAGATCGTATTTTTTATTAAGATTATTCTCTTCAAAAAGGTTACTGATTAGTTTCTTGTGCTTATTGAAATTTTCCTCAAAGAAAAATTCTTCCCCTTTGGAATTGTTGATGAATAAACCTATCTGAAATTCATCCGCTTCAAGATAGATGAAGAACTCGCTATCCATCTTAAATTTTCCAAAGTGAATTAGGAAGTAATCGCGGTACGGATCCCCTTTGGCGAAGCGCATATCTTTATTTATGCGCATAAGCGTTTTATTGAATTTCGGTTCGGTGCGGATTGACGGATTAAGTTTATTGAAAAAATCGCCAAGTTCTGCAACATAAGATTTCGCGGGCTTTACAAGAAATTCCTGGTAGCGGTCCTTATTCGCGTGAAACCATTCGATGTTATTATTATCCCGGAGGTCGTGCAAAAACCGGAACAGTTCTTCGCTGAATCCGGTGAACGGTCCGGGAGTGTTTTTCAATACATAATTCCTACGTTGATGGAAAGATAAATTCCGCCGATTGTTTTTCTGAATTTATTTTCGAGATTTTCTACGCCATCGTCGAAAAATCTTATGTAGTAGTAGCGCACGTTCAAGCCAACCAGATTCGATTTGCTTATACCGAAATTCGCGCCGAGGCCTATATATCCGCCGGCGGCAAATTTAGTTTTGGCTTTTCCGAATGAGTTGAAGAATTCTTTTTCGTACGGAGTTGTGATTACCATCGTCGGACCGACTCCGGCGGTTAAATATGGACGAAGATTATCCGTTAGCTGATGTTTAAAAAGCCTGTATTGAACTCCGAAATTAAGCGGCAGCATAAATACCCGGTTTTGTTTACCCGGAGTGGTTTTGTTTCCAAAGTAATCGTAAAATTCAACTTCTTTTTCATCTTTGGATTCCGAAAGGGAGAGATCGATGAAACCTCTTATGTCGTCGGTCATTTGTTTTCTGAAGAAAGTCCCGATTCCGAATCCGCCTTCGCTGAACATGAGATCTACACCCCAGGAATTATCCGGATAAATGGTAGGCGGTTTAGGTGGCGCCATTTCTCCTATATCCTGTGCAAAGAGTGGCGCGGCGAAAGCCACAACCAACAACAGAGCAAATTTTTTCATTTTCTGCCTCTTAAAATTTACTTTAATCGAAATATAAATAGATTTAATAAAAAATCAATTTACTAATTTGTATTTTTGTAATGAATGATTATCAATTAATATTCTCACATAAAATTTTAAACACTCAAATGCTCTTTTTTGTTCTTCAATAGATGAAAAAAGAGATAAAAAATTATGATTCTATCAAAAACTCTATCAGTTTCCGTAGATCTCGACCGACTTGTTGATGATTATATAAGATCAGGTAAAATTAATCGGTTACTTATTTTAGTTCCGACAA
The DNA here is from genome assembly GCA_963821715.1 of uncultured Melioribacteraceae bacterium. Taxonomy (GTDB): domain Bacteria; phylum Bacteroidota; class Ignavibacteria; order Ignavibacteriales; family Melioribacteraceae; genus CAWGET01. The sequence continues at coordinate 486,058 of CAWGET010000006.1, read as the reverse complement.
ACAGAAAATTAAGAAATTTGAAGAAAGAGATTATTTCTCTTTCTCCCGATGAAACTGTTTCTGGAATTAATTTAGAAACACTAACCACAATTTCTTCCCGTATTTTAGGAGAGTCGAATAGATTCCACGAGCTGAGCGAAGCTGCTTCCACCATTTTAATTAAACAGAGCGCGTTGGAAATTGAAACCAAATATTTTAAAGCATATCGGGAAGAAATTCCCTTCGGCACATTGGATAGAATTAAAAACGTTATTTCGGAATATAAAAAACATGGAATAACGCCCGAATTATTAAGAGTCGAAGCGGAAAATCTCGACTCAGCCGAAAAACTGAAAGCACTCGACATTGCGGCCATTTACGAAAGTTACAACGAGAAATGCCGGAATCTGAACGCGTTGGAACTGGGCGATGTATATAATTTATTGGACGAAATGGAGAATCGGGAAATCGTTAAACTCTTCAGAAAAATTTATCCCGAAGTTGAATTAACCGCATTGATCGGATTCGACGAGTTAACCAAACCGGAAGTTGAATTGATAAATAAAATTTCTTCGGTTGATGATTTAACTCTTTACATAAATTTCGATTACTTCGGATCTAACAAATTTATTTTTTCGCATCTCGTAAAAACCTATGAAAGCCTTGAAAATAAAGGGTTTCGAAAAATTACAGACGTTTCTTTTTTCACTCATAATGAATTTCAAAATTCTGTTCGCGAAAAATTATTCAGGGTAAATGAAGAAAAAATTTCAAATTATCGTGAAAAGTTATTTAGATTAACGGCCGGGAACAGGGAAGAGGAAATTGTTTTAATCGCCAAAGAGATTAAAAAACTTCTTCTTGCCGGCGAAGTACAGCCGCATCAAATTTGTGTAGCTTTTAATTTGATCGATAAATATTCTCCCATTGTACGGGATGTTTTCAGAAGTTACGGAATCCCGTTCAATCTTACCGATAGAATTTCACTGAACAATTCTTTCCCTGTGATTGAACTGATAAACTTTTTAGAAATATTGGAAAATGATTTTTATCATAAAAATATTTTCAGAGCTTTAAGCGGCGGTTTCATACAAATAAAAGATGTTGATCTTTTTAATCTTAAAAAAGTTGCTGCACAGTTAAAAATTGTAGCCGGACGTGAACATTGGATTAACTCTGTACGTTACGCGGCATCAAATCTAAAATATGAAGAGGATCTAAGCCAGACAGCGCTTAAATTTAGAAAGCGCAGTTTTAAAAAAGCCGAAGCGGATATCAAGAAGATTTACGAAGCGTTACAAATCTTCGATAAAAAATTAACTATGAAAGAATTTGTGAGCGAATTAAAAAATCTCGCTCTGAGTCTAAATCTTCATAAAAATTTACTCCTTAATGCCGACGGCAGCGAGGAAGAAAATATTAAAGCGGTCTCATCCTTCTTCGAAACGATAGAAGAAATATTCGAGCTGCTGCAGCTTGAGGAAGAAGAAGAGAAAAGATACGATCTTGATTTTTTCCTCGACCAAATAAGAACGGCGAGCGCCTGGGCCAGATTTAACGTTAAGGAGAAATCGAACTTCGGAGTGCAGGTAACAACTATAAATGAAATACGCGGATTGAAGTTTGACTACCTGTTTATTTCGGGCATGACCGACGGAGATTTCCCGACACGATATGTTCCGGAAATATTTTTCTCGGGTTCCTTCGCAAAAAATGAAATTAGACATTTAACCGAGCAGCGCTACCATTTTTATCAGGCGCTATGTGTCTGGATTAAAGGACTTTATTTAACTTTTCCTAAAATGGATAAAGATAAAGAAATTGTGGAATCAACTTTTCTTAAAGATTTTTCCAATCTGTTTGAACTTACCGAATTAAGCCGGGAGAACTTTTCCGGACTAATTTTTTCTCAAGAAGAAGCCTTGGAATATATCGGCAGATCCGGTGTCGATTTTATTAAATCGGAAATTCCTGCTGAAGAATTAAATATTATTCCGTCGTTAGAAAAAATTGAAGAATCTATCCGAATAGAAAGATTTAGAAAAGAAGATGGATTTGGCGAATCAGTTTATAATGGGTTTTTATTCGCCGACGACGCCGGTGAAATTCCGGAACGAATAAAAGAAAATTTAGATGAAATGCGGTTTAATCAATATTCTATTTCCCAACTTGAAAATTATGCCAAGTGTCCATTTAAATTTTTTATGGAGAGAATATTAAAAGTTGAATTGCTTGAGGAACCCACGGAGGAAGTTGAAGCGCTCGAGTTGGGAAGCGTACTCCATTCTATTCTATTTAACTTTTACACGGAACTGCGGAAACTAAATATTAATCTCGGGGACCCATCATCTTACAAATTTGATGAAGTGAAAGACCTGCTGTTCACAATCGGAAAAGAAATTTCCGAAAAAGTATTTTATAACTCTGAAATTACTTTCTTCGAAAGAGAGAGATTATTCGGCATTGGAGGTAAAGAAAAAGAATCGATTCTATATAAATTTTTGGAAAAGGAAATTGAACAGACAGATTCCTTTAAACCGAAATTTTTTGAAGTTAGTTTTGGCCGAACTTATAGAGATGAAACCGATAGTTTAATATCCCGCGAAGAGCCTATCAAAATAAGCGGTATAAAATTAGCCGGAAAGATTGACAGGATTGAGGTGGACGAAGAAGAAAAGAAATTCAATATTGTTGATTATAAATTAGGTTACACCAAGCCGACAAAAAATGATTTTGCCGATGGAATCGCGCTTCAGCTTCCAATTTATATGAAAGCCGCGCAGCTTTTGTTGAATGACAAATACGGAGGAAATTATGAATCCGGAAAAATGTTTATTTATTCTCTTAAGTATGATGAAGAGAAGTTCGGAAAGATACATGTTACCACTAAAGGATCAGGCGTCGCTGATAAATGAAATAATTGAAAAGGTGAAATTATACGTTGAAAGAATTTCGGAAGGAAAATTTAATTTGAGCACATTGGAAAATCGTGAATTGAAGGTCTGCCGATTTTGCGATTTCCGAGCTGTTTGCAGAATACAGGAAGTAAGTAAACAGTAAATAGAGGATAACTGCCATTAATATAAAGAAGGCACAAAGAACACGAAAATAAAAATTTCCTCCGTGATCTTTGCGCCTTCTTCTTGCGCTAAATATTTAATAAGTTTCAAATGTAATACCATCTAAACTAAATTTCACAACAACTTTAAATTAATTTACTTCCGGTAACGCGCCGAGAACGTCTTCCACGGAATAATTTATTATTTCTCCCAAATTTAAATTTTTGATATTTTCCTCTATCTTCTGCCTATCGCCGACTACAACCACAATAAATTTTTGCGGGTCGATATATTTTTTAGCAACGCGGTTTACGTCATCTTCAGTTACCGATAAAATATTTGTGACATAATTTTCAAAATAATTTTTCGGTAAATCGTAATCCACTAATTCCTCCAATTCATCGGCAACTTCTTCGACGGTCTGGAAATTACCTGGAAATCTTAATGCGACGTAATTCTTCGCGCGGGATAATTCGTCGGAGGGAATAGGTTCTAGTATTCCGTTAAGTTCTTTAAAAAATTCAATCAGAGCGCTGTCCGTAACTTCGGTCTGAACAGAAGAATAAGTAAGGAAAGGCCCCGGCGCCGGGCGGAAATCGAAATATGATCCTGCTCCGTATGTATAACCGTGCTCTTCGCGAAGGTTTTGATTTAACCGAGATGTAAAGGAACCGCCCAAAATCGTATTCATCACTAAGAGAGGATAATAGTCTTTAGTCTTTCTTTCAACACCGATTCGTCCAATCCTGATGACAGACTGCGCTGATCCCGGCTTATCAACAAGATAGATTTTTCTTTCTGCCACTTGCTGAGTTTTTTCTATTTCTGTTTCAGAAGTTTTGCCTTTTTCCCAATTTCCAAATTCTTCTTCCAATTTTTGCTGAAGTGAGGCTTTGTTTACATCGCCGACAACTACTAAGAAAGCATTGCCGGAGTTGAAATTTTCGTCATAGTATTTTTGCAGATCTTCTACCGAAAAACTTTTTATCGTATTCTCATTTCCAATGTTCGGTTTGCCGTAAGGATTATCATCACCAAATAGCGTTTTGTTAAAGATGACTGAAGCGATAGCATTCGGTTCGTCGTGCATCTGCATAATTTTGGTTATGCGTTCCTTTTTTATCCGCTCCAATTCTTTTTCAGGAAAAGTGGGATTTAAAATTACTCCCGACAAAAGTTCAAGCGCTTCGCCGAATTTAGAAAGAGGAGTATGCAGCGTAATTGATGAAGTATGAAGTCCGGCAGCCGTTGTAATATTAGCGCCGAGAAAATCGATCGCGTCGGCGAGTTCCAGTGCATCCAAATTGTCCGCGCCTTCGTCAAGCATATCCAGAGTTATGCTCGCCAAACCGGTTTTGTTTTTCGGATCGTCAACAATTCCCGATTTCACGATTACGTTCATCTGGACGAGAGGGACTTCATGTTTTTCCATCAATACAACTTTCAATCCATTCGATAATTCAAACTCCTGTATTTCCGGCAGATTCAATTTTGGCGGAGGAGGAAGATCCGGCACTTTGCTTCTATCCGGCTGAGCCGATATAAATGAGGCGCCTAATAACGTTAACAACAATATCATCACAAAAATGGGTTTAAATTTTTTCCGTTCCATTTATTTTCCCTCCGGATTTTCGTTTATTGCAAGATCGGTTTTACCTTCGGGAACAATGCTCAAAACCACTTTGGCATCGCCGGGTAAGTAAGTTTTCGCCATCGCCGAAACATCCTTTGCCGAGACGGCTTTATATCTTTCGAGGTCTTCATTAAAGTAATCGGGATTACCGGTAAAGTAGAGATATCTATTTAGAAGATCTGCTTTGCCGCCGAATCCGCCTATCGATTGAAGTCTGTCGAGAAAGGAAGCTTCATATTGATTGACCGCACGCTGAACCTCCCGATTTGTGGGCGGTTCCGATTTAATTTTATCCAATTCTTCGTTTATAACCGTCATTAATTCTTCAAGCGTATGTCCGGCTCTTGCTGTCGCGATTATCATATATTGCGAAGACAATCGTCCGGAAGCCTGAAAGGCAGAAACATCCTGTGCTATTTGAAGATCGTATACAAGCCTCTGATATAATCTGGAATTTTTTCCGCCGGTAAGAATGTTTGCAAGAATATCGAGTTCTGCATCCCCCGGTATAAACTGTGCCGGAGTTATCCAGGTTACATATAAACGTGGAAGCTGAACTTTGTCTTCCAGCGTCAAGATTTTTTCTTCGTTTAATTCGGCTGCCGGAGCGTTGATTGGCGGAACAGCTTTTCCGCGAGGAATTTCCGAGAACCATTTTTCAACTAAGTTAATAGTTTCTTCTGTATCTATGTCTCCCGCGATAGAAAGACTAGCATTATTCGGCGCATAATACAATTTGAAGAATTCAACTACGTCTTCATAACTTGCAGCGCTCAAATCTTCCATTGAGCCGATCGTTGTCCAATTGTATGGGTGATCCTTCGGGTATAAATTTTTGTAGATCGTTTCCCAAGCTAAACCATAAGGCCGGTTTTCGTAGCTTTGTCTTCTTTCATTTTTTACAACATCTCTTTGGCCGTCAACTTTTTCGGGGCTCATACTATCCAAGAGATATCCCATTCTGTCGGATTCCAGGAACAACGCTAACTCCAGAGCGTTACTGGGAATATTTTCCCAATAGTTTGTCCTGTCATTGCTGGTTGATCCGTTGTTCTGTCCTCCGGCTGATTCGAGCCAGTTATCGAACATTCCTTCGGGAACATTACCCGATCCTTCGAACATAAGATGCTCAAAAAGATGAGCAAATCCTGTACGGCCCGGTTTTTCGTTTGCGGAGCCAACGTGATACCATACATTTACGGCAACAGTCGGAGTAGAATGGTCTTCGTGAAGCAGAAGATTTAGTCCATTGGGTAAAACGTGATACGTGTAAGGAACTTCAATTTCCTTGGATTGTGCAAAAACAAAAGCGTTAAAAATGATGAAAAGTGAAAAGAGGTATTTCATATACTTTCCCCAATTAAATTTGTCAATGGATTAAAATAATAATTTTTCTTTTTTCGGAAAAGGATTTAGAGAATTTGGCATAGGAAATATCAATTTTTTGTTGAAGATCTCTAGGAAAAATTCGTTAGGAAATTTCAGTAAATCAATCAGCTAGAACACATCTCTATTTTCAGGAACTAATTTTTATACTATTTGTTTCATTTATTAATCCATTTTTATTTTGAAAGTGTCTAATCTTTATAATTATATTTTATTAATTTTACGGATTGCATATTTAGGACAATTATGAAAAACCAATTTCTTCTTATTTTACTCTTGATTATATCAAGTTTCATCGCAATGAATGCGCAGCCGCAACGCGGAAACGGTGGAACGATTGCCGGAAAAGTTTTCGAAAAAAATACAAACACACCAATTGAGTACGCGAATATAGTTTTATATCAACAAAGCGACAGCGCGCAAATTACAGGAACAATTTCCAACAACGAAGGAAGATTTGAATTAAATCAAGTTCCTCCGGGAAAATATTATCTAGACGTTCAGTTTATCGGATTCGGTAAGGAACGAATTGGCGATCTAACTATCGGAAGAGGAAGCAGAAATATTGACGTTGGGGATATTTATCTCGCCACAACTTCGTTAAACGTCGGAGATGTTGTTGTAGAGGCTGCTCGTTCTCCGATTACTTATGAGATCGATAAAAAAGTTATAAGTGTCGATCAATTCGGCGCTTCTCTTTCAGGTAACGCCGCCGATGTTTTGGAGAATGTTCCTTCCGTTACCGTTGATATTGAAGGAAACGTAAGTCTGCGGGGAAGCGGAAGTTTTACAGTATTAATTGATGGAAGGCCGACAATCCTCGACGGGCAGGACGCTCTTCAGCAAATTCCGGCCGGATTGATTGAGAATATTGAAATTATTACGAATCCATCAGCAAAGTACGATCCTGAAGGAACGGCGGGAATTATCAACATCATAATGAAGAAAAAAAGAAATTATGGATTAAGCGGATTGATGAATTTGAACGCGGGATTTAACGATAAATACGGCGGCGAGTTTTTAGCCGAATATAAAAATCCTGCCTTCAATACTACTTTTGGGGTTGATTATAATAAGCGCTTTTTCCCTGGAACAAGCGAAGAAGAAAATATTTATCAACACCAAGGGAATACTTCTTATGTAAATTCTCTCGGTGATATCACGCGCGGAAGAATTTCATTCGGACTTCGTGGTTCAATTGATTTTAGTTTCGGCTCAAATAATTTTTTAAGCCTCGGCGGACGATATGGTACACGCGAAGGAAATAGAAATTCTGTTCTTGACTATCAGGAATGGACTCAACAATCTCCCAATCGGGAAAGTTATACTAATCTAAATGAAAGCGAACGCTCGGGTGACTTTTATTCGCTCAATCTTAATTATCTGAAAAAATTTAATAGTAACGGACACGAACTTTCAAGTGATTTTAGATATCATTCTCATAATTCCGATGAATTTTCTACGAGTGCGTTATATGAGCAGACTGTCCCTATCGAAGGAAAAAAGACAACAGAAAGCGGACCTTCCGACGAATTGAACGCTAAGATCGATTATACTTTGCCATTTAACAAAACTTCGAAATTTGAAGCCGGATATCAGGGAGAAATTGATATCTCTGAAGAAAATACCGGCTTACTTGAACTGAATCCCGAAACATTTAATTATGATGCCCTTCCACTGTTCAGCCATTCAGTAAGATACGAAAGGAATGAGCAGGCGCTTTATTCAATTTATTCTAACGAAATAAATAATTTTGGATTTCAAGCTGGATTCAGGACCGAATACACTTACCGACTAATCGAACTGCTGGGAGAAACAGAACAATTTACGATTGATAGATGGGACTATTTTCCATCGGCGCATCTTTCATATAAATTCTCCGGCGGCCAACAGCTAATGACTAGTTATACCCGGCGTATCAATCGACCTCGCGGATGGTATCTTGAACCCTTTGAAACTTGGTCCGATGCTAACACCGTACGGATAGGTAATCCTGCACTTAAGCCTGAATATATTGATTCGTATGAGTTAAGCGGACAGACAATCATCGGTAAAGCCTCTCTTTCATCTGAACTATATTACAGAATCGAAAATAATAAAATTGAAGGAATCCGCTCGGTTTATGCGGATAATATAACTTTAAGAACTTACGACAACGTAGGCAAAGATTATTCTCTCGGCGCCGAATTTCTTTTAAATTTTGATCTGGTTAAAAACTGGAATCTAAATCTTATGGGAAATCTTTACAACTATAAAATAGAAGGCGTTCTTTATGATGAGCCGTTTTCCCGTGAAAGTTTTAACTGGCGGACGAGAATGAGCAATGTGATAAAAATAGGAAAAACTTTTCAGCTTCAATTGAATGCTGCTTATTACAGTCCGTCGGTTTCGGCGCAAGGGAAAAGGGAAGGATTTTTCAGATCGGATCTTGCCGTGAAAAAAGAACTTTTTGATAAGCAGATTGCTCTTACTCTACAGATACGAGATTTAGTAAATACCGCGAATCATGAATTTATTTCCGAAGGACCTGATTTCTATTCATACAACTATTTCACGCGGGAATCTCCGATGGTAATGTTGAATATCAGATTTACATTCAACAATTTTAAGCAGGAAAGAAACCGCGGCGGCGGCGATGAAGGAGGATTCGGGGAAGATGAGATGTAAATGTGAGACGTCCGGCTTCGTAAAACCTACTTCGCCGGGAAAATCGAGAGGCTAGATGCGAGAAGCGAGACAAAATATTTAAGTAAAACAGGTTTTCTAACCTGTTTTTTTTATTGGAATATTTTGTCAATTTAGTTTATAAATTGCCGTTTCAAAACTTTTCAATAATTTTTTTATATTTGACAATTAAATTTTTGCCCACGTAGCTCAGGGGATAGAGCGTCGGTTTCCTAAACCGCAGGTCATAGGTTCGAATCCTATCGTGGGTACTGATTATATAGAATTTATTGATTGGTTTCCTAATCCCGAATTCATTCGGGATCGAATCCTATCGTGGCTATTGATTATATAGAATTTATTGATTGGTTTCCTAATCCCGAATTCATTCGGGATCGAATCCTATCGTGGGTACTGATTATATAGAATTTATTGATTGGTTTCCTAATCCCGAATTCATTCGGGATCGAATCCTATCGTGGCTATTGATTATATAGAATTTATTGATTGGTTTCCTAATCCCGAATTCATTCGGATCGAATCCTATCGTGGGTACTGATTATATAGAATTTATTGATTGGTTTCCTAATCCCGAATTCATTCGGAATCGAATCCTACCGTGGGTACGATTATATAGAATTTATTCATTGGTTTCCTAATCCCTATCGTGGGTACTGATTATATAGAATTTATGCATTGGTTTCCTAATCCCTATCGTGGGTATAATCTCTATAGTAATTTCTTAAGTCTTCTCAATTCAACAGGAGAGAAATTTTACGGATCAATAAATTTTTTCAATTAAAAATTTGAATATTTTAAAATATTTTATTGCGAATTCAATCTGTTTTAAGCGTTTTAAAAAAAATATTATAAGGTATGACGAAAATCACTTCATTTTAATAGAAAAAATTTTATATTTGAACCATCATATCAAATGACCCTCACCCTGATGAGTTTTGTGCCCTCGGAGCTTGTCAGGGTTTTTTATTTTAAATTTAATATCGATTTAATCTATTCAAATTGCATTTACATATCTTTTTTTATACAATTAATATTCTGATTTTTTGCAAATAACGAGGAGTAAAAATGACAACGATTGTTGATGTTTTAGGCAGAGAGATTTTGGATTCTAGAGGAAATCCAACCATAGAAGTAGAAGTGTTACTGGAAGGCGGAGCTATAGGACGCGCGTCGGTACCAAGCGGAGCTTCAACCGGTGAACACGAAGCTGTTGAATTGCGCGACGGAAATAAAGAACGTTATCTGGGTAAAGGCGTTCAGAAAGCAGTTGATAATATTAATGACAGAATTGCAGACGAATTAATAGATTTTGACGCGGTTGACCAGGTTGCGATTGATAATTTTTTAATTGAGCTTGACGGAACTGAAAATAAATCCGAACTTGGCGCTAACGCTATTCTAGGTGTTTCGCTTGCGGTGGCAAAAGCCGCAGCTCAAACTTTCGCGCTGCCGCTTTACCGCTATGTTGGTGGAACCAACGCTAAAGTTTTACCCGTTCCTATGATGAACATAATTAACGGCGGACAGCACGCCGATAACAACGTAGACTTCCAGGAATTTATGATTATGCCTCACGGAGCCGGAAGTTTTGCCGACGCGCTTAGAATGGGCGCGGAAACTTTTCACGCGTTAAAATCAGTTTTGAAGCAGAAACGTTACAATACTTCCGTAGGCGACGAAGGCGGATTTGCACCGGATTTGAAATCGAACGAAGAAGCTTTGGACATAATTCTTGAAGCTATTGAAAAAGCCGGATATAAACCGGGCGAAGAAATTAGCTTCGCTCTCGATGTTGCTTCTTCAGAAATGTTCGACAAAGAAAAAGGTTTGTATGTATTTTCAAAATCCGATAATTCAGAAAAATCTTCTGACGATATGATTAAAGTTTACTCCGATCTTGTAAGTAAATATCCTATTGTTTCTATTGAAGACGGATTAGACGAAAACGACTGGGACGGATGGAAAAATCTTACAGACGAACTCGGCGGAAAAGTTCAGTTAGTAGGCGATGATCTTTTTGTTACAAACACAGAAAGACTTGCGACCGGAATTGAAAAGGGAATCGCGAATTCAATTCTGATAAAAGTAAATCAAATTGGAACATTGACAGAAACTCTGGACGCAATAGAACTTGCGAAAACAAACGGATACACAAGTGTTATCAGTCACAGATCCGGCGAAACTGAAGATACAACAATCGCCGATATCGCAGTAGCTACAAACGCGGGACAAATTAAAACCGGATCGGCTAGCAGAACCGACCGAATCGCAAAATACAACCAGCTCCTGAGAATTGAAGAAGAACTGGATACAAACGCGGTTTATCCCGGACTTAACGCGATCAACTACAATGTTTAATATAGAGTTATAATTATTTAATTTAGCGTAAAGGCGTTCCGCTTAAGGAACGCTTTTTATTTTTAAATTACAGGTGAAATTATGGACACTGCTAAAATTCTAAAAGTTAAAAACCTAATAAAAAAACATAAGATCGAATTTATCGATTTGAAATCGATTGATATTACCGGGCGTTTGCATCACATCTCGCTTCCGGTTCATTCATTTACTTTAGATAGATTAATAAACGAAGGGGTAGGATTCGACGGATCGAGTTTCGGATTCAGCAAAGTTGAAAATTCCGATATGATACTTATTCCCGATCTCGATACCGCCATTGTTGATCCGTTCCGCGAAGCTCCGACTTTAAGTTTCTACACGCATGTTGTATTAACAGATGAAGGACATCCGCCGTTTTTGCAAGACGCTCGTTATATAGCCAAGAAAGCAAAAAATTTATTGAAAGAAACAACAGGCGCAGATGAATCGCTTTGGGGTCCGGAATTTGAATTTTACATCTTTTCCGACGTTGATTACGATACGCGCACGGCTACTTCATATTATAAAGTTGAGCACGCCGAAGAATTTTATAAAAAGGCTTACCACGCCGCAAATCCGTTTGATATTTACGATGATTTTAGAGATGAAGCGGTTAAGTTACTCCAAAGTCTCGGAGTAAAAATTAAGTATCATCATCACGAAGTAGGCGAAAGAGGACAGCAGGAAATCGAAACATATTTTGATAATCTGTTAAATTCGGCGGACAACATAATAACCGCTAAATATGTTTTGTTTAATCTTGCGAGGCAGAAAGATCTCTTTGTCACTTTTATGCCGAAGCCGATGTATCATCAGTCCGGCAACGGAATGCATTTGCATTTATTCTTAAGAAAAGCGGGAAAGAATGCCTTCTATAAAAAGGGGGAATACGGAAATATTAACGAACTCGGAAGATTTTTTATAGGCGGAATGTTGAAACATGGTCCGGCTCTTTCCGCGTTTACCAACCCGAGCACAAATTCTTATAAACGTTTAGTTCCCGGTTTTGAAGCGCCCGTTGCATTAACATACGGACAAGGAAACCGAGCTTCCGCAATTCGGATTCCTAAATACGTTACAAATAAAGACGAAACAAGATTTGAATACAGACCGCCGGACGCGACTGCAAATCCATATTTATGTATGACGGCTATGCTAATGGCAGGAATCGATGGCGTCGTAAACAAAATCGATCCAGTTAAAGAAGGTTTTGGACCGTATGATAAAAATATCCAGGACGATTCCTTTACGGATCAAATACAGTTTCTGCCGAGAAATTTAGCCGAATCATTAGATGCTCTCAAGAGCGATAATGAGTTCCTTAAAAGAGGAGATATTTTTTCGGATGAATTAATAAACCAATGGATAAAAAACAAGCTGGAAGAAGTGAAATCAATTCAAACAATGCCTCACCCGTTTGAATACAAAATGTATTTTACTTTATAAAAATTTGGGTTAACTTCTTATAATATAAGGGGTTAACCTGTTTATAATGTGTCTTATATATAGGCAAAGTAACAAATAGGTAACAAAACTTTAATTTTTTAGTTTTTATCTACTCCTTTCATCCTACATATAGTTCAGTATAATATCTTCAATAACTTCATTCACATTATCATTATTACATAATCTAATGAAGTATACAATGAAAAGATCCTCTCTATTCTTAGTCTTATCTATATTCTTTTTTAGCTGCACTGGGTTAAAGGAAACTGAAAGTTTTGTCTTAGTTACTGGGTTTGATTTTACTGAGTATTCGGATCAAGATTTTTTAATTACTCCATTGGAATATGAAGGTGAGTATAAGTCTATCGGAATAATTTCAGCTACAATTTACCCGGAAGTAAAGAAGGCAGGGGAAAGTGCTAATTATGATGAAGACAAATATTATAGAAGATATTCAGGAAACAATTATTATTTGATCGAAAAAACAGATCCTAGAGATGCAATTAATGAAATGTATATAACTGCAAAAGAAATGGGGGCTGATGCAATCATTAAGTTCAATGCTAAATCAGTAGATTTAGCTATTGAAAAAGCGATTATTCCAAGTTATGAAGTTTCTGGTTTTGCTATAATTAGATAATAGAAATTTATATAGCAATTAGATATCATAATTAAATTAAACTGCCTTACAAGTGCCTATATGGGCTTTAAAATTGATTTTAACGGTATGTTAAAACTTCTTTTTTTCAACTAAATTTAATACTCTTGCTTCTATCAAACAGAAAAAATTATGAAATCTAAATTATTATATATAAATTACGATGATGGTAATATCAACTTATAGGTTGACTTAATGGAGATACTTTTTTCGATAATGGATTCCAGTACCAATAATATGTAATTTTCCCAGAATGAGGATTTGCTGAATTTTTAATATTGTTTAATTCATTCCAGTAGAAATTTAATCGATCTTGTATAAATGTTTTTTTAGAGAAATCATCATTCTTTTCCAGCTTATTTAAAATTTGATCTGAAGCAAAAATATTAAATGTTGAATAGACATTTGCGGAAATCCAATAAATCAAGTTATTGCGAATGGAAAGGTTCTGCAAGTTTCTATTAGGTTTAAAGTAAATGGAAAATTAGTGATAAGACGTCGGCGTGGTTCTAATCCTAATCCTACTGAAAGATTTGAGGCTGCTGGCGAATCATATTGCTTTTTATCGGGTTTAATGGATGAATGGTCTGGCTAAATGGACTGAAAAGGCTAAACGCAGCCCGGCAATTTTTCCTTAGCGGCTGGATAACGGAAAATTTCTTGAAAAAAAAGAAAAGCAAATAGGGTTTGATTTAGTAAAGGTTACCACAGATCAATTTGCTAAAGTAGGTGAGATACCAACAACAAAATCAAAAAATTATGAAATAAAAAGTGTCTTTACTTTTGTATATAGTGATGAAGAAAATATAATAAGTATTGCAGTAAAATTTGAGTTTTATAGTGCGAAGAAAAATTTTCTGATTATTGAAGTATCATGTCATTTTGAAATTCTCAAAAAGGCCCGGCAATTGTTCATGGTGATAAGAAGAATTTATATTACCCAGATGATTTGCCACTCATTTATAAATCCTACTTGTCGGTACACCAGAGGTATCTTTTATTGATAAACTGAAATATCTTACAATAAATTTAGTCGCTTTAATAGAATACATATTTTAAGGATATTATTATCACCAAGTATTTATTCAAATAATACCAAACCATTTCCGAACTTTTCCCTTTTCAACCAGACCAGGAAAGCAGTTATAAACCTGATAAGGGAATTCGTTGAGAAACTCTATTTTGAATCCATTTCCAATTAAGCTATTTAGAACTTTCACTCAAACTATGATGCCATTCAATATGTTTTAGGTTTTCATTAGAAACTTCAGATTTGTCAGTATAAGACTTCTCAACAATTGTCTCAAGTGGTTTTGACTTGAAATAACTGTCAGCAATTTCAAAATTATCATTTAGTGTGTAAATAAAAGGATGAAATTCGACCATGTAAAATATTCCGCCTGTTTTCAAATAGCGATTTACAATTTTCGCCCACTTGTCAAGGTCATTCAGCCAGTTAATCGCACCATAAGAAGTGTATATAATTTCAAAAGTTTCATCTATAACATTTTCAATGTCATAAATATTTGAACGAATGAATCTTGCAGGAATTTTCAATTCATTTGACAATTCAATGGCTTTCTGTATTGAAATGTCTGAAATGTCAACTCCCAATACTTCAGCTCCTTGTCTAGAAAGTGATAAAGTGTCCATTCCAAAATGACACTGAAGATGAAGAAGTTTCTTTCCACTAATTTCACCTAATTCTTCAATTTCAATATGATTTAATGAAGTTTTCCCTTTCTTGAAACTGGCAACATCATAAAATCTAGATTCGGCATGTAAACTTGTTAATTCATTCCAACTTTCTCTATTATGCTCAAAGTTATCCATCTGTCTTTCTCTATTGTTTCAGAATTTATTAACTAAACAAAAACTTTAAAGCTCTATTTTTGATTTTAATTTTATTATCTATCAATGTTTGCAATGCGTATTTGCCGGGACCTGTTATAAATAACACTACATACGCCGCAAAAAATAATATAGCTTTTTCTTGGATTTTAAATGGATCATCCGCGTGGTAAATAAATGCAGCTACGAACATCGTAACCATTAACGATAAAGAGCTTAATCGTGAAAAAATACCCAGCGTTAAAAATGCCGCACCAACAAATTCGGCGCCGATTGCAATAGTAAGACTTAAAGTTTCGCCAATTCCAAATGGATCAAAAAAATTTATTTCTTTTCCGCTCAGCAGCCGTATCAGCTTTGGGTATCCATGTGCCGCCAGCATAATTATTCCAAATGTTAATCTTAAAATCAAAAGACCAAGATCATTTACATTTCTTGTCATCATTATCTGTTTAATATGATTTAATAATTTTATTAATGTCTATTATTCTGAAACAAATTTAATTTAGTTTATGTTCACTTATTCAGAGATTAATTTTTATATAAAAACGTTATGTTTTTGTGATTAAATTAGAATTGGCATTCGGTATTATAAGAATGACAAAAAATTTTGAAAGGTTTTGAAAATGAATAAAGCATTGATTTTATTATTATCTATAATTTTTATTACAACAATAAAAGGTCAGGATACATTGAAACTAAATAAACTTACGCCTGAAGAGGCAAGGGTGATAATAGATAAAGGCACTGAAATGCCTTACACCGGGGAATATACAAACAACAAAAAAAGCGGCACATATATTTGCAGGCAATGCGATGCTCCGCTTTATAAATCGGATGATAAATTTGATTCGAATTGCGGATGGCCGAGCTTTGATGATGAAATTGACGGAGCAGTTAAAAGAGTGCCCGACGCCGATGGAAGACGCACTGAAATAATATGTGCAAGATGCGGCGCACATTTAGGGCATGTTTTCCTCGGAGAAGGTTTTACTGAAAAAGATACACGTCATTGTGTTAATTCAATTTCAATGAAATTTATTGAGGAGGATGAAGAAAAAAAGTAAGTTATCAGAGAGTTTTAAAATTATATCCTCTTTGCTCAAGTTCTTTTATTAAATCATCTAGTTTGTTATAAAATTTATCCCTCCGTTTCGGATCGGTTCCAATGTGAAGTAAAAGAATAAATCCGTTCAATCCGTTCTGGTCTTTTTTTTCGTATGATAAAATTCGGTCATAAATTTCATCCGAACTTAAATATCTGTTTCCCATATCCGGAGTTGTGTAATCAGCATTGGAATAAGTTCCCGGAGTAAAATTTATTAAAGTTAAGCCGAGTTCTTTTGTCCAAACGGAAATCGAATCGTTATACCACTCGTAGGGCGGAAGAAAAAATTGCGCGTCTTCTTTTTCGATTCCGAACTTCGCCATTTCTGAATAATTATTCATTAAATCGGTTTGAAATTCTTCTTTAGTTACAAGAAGAGAATCCCGCTTCGTCCAATCGGCGTAAAGCAAGTGTTTATCGCTGTGGGCGCCGAGATAATGTCTGTCTTCTTTTATCGAATCTACGAGCGCAGGGAACGAGCGGTAGAAATCGCCCGTAAAAAAGAAGGAGGCTTTTATTTTGTTAGCTGAGAGAGTTTCCAAAATAGAAGCTCCGCCGTCTGCAAAATCGCCTCCCGTAAAGGTCAGATAAATGTTTTTTCTGTCTTTATCAAAGCGTATTATTCCGCCGTTATCATATTTAAAGTTTACTTTTTTTTTAATTCGCCTTCTTTTTCCAGTGCGGATAAATAATAAGTAAGCGAAGCCGTTCCGTCCATAGTCGGTTCGTTGGTCGAGTAATCGCCATAATCGTCATGATAAACCGCCATTCCCGGTTGAACATTTTCATATTCATCGCCGCCATGCAGTTGGATGCCGCGCAGTTTATTAAAAATGGTGCTGTAAACCGGTCCGTCAACCAATCCTCCGTCCAATCTGTAGCCGTAGAGGGTTGTTAAAGCGGAATGAATATCTTCAGGGTAATCGCCATTTTCCGGAAGCGCAACAATCATACTTGTTCCCCAGGGATTTGCGCCGAAAAGCCAGTCCCGCAAAGCAGCTTCCATTTCTGCGTATTGATCGTCGCCTGTAATTTCTTGATAAAGATGAGCTTGAGTTAATAGTCCGGCGATCAAATTATTGGAGCACCAGATGAAAGGAATGCCGATTAGAAACGGGTTATCTTTTCCTTCTTCAAAAACTTCGTTCAATCCTTTTTCCATAAATTCCGAAAATCTTTTAGCATCTTTCGCGCCCGATTCCGCGATATAATAATGTCCAAGATTTACAAACGGATACCATTGATAATGGCTCGCCGTATCGGCGCCCATCCACGGAGTAGTCGGTTCTACAATTCCCCATTTAACGGCGTCGGTTAAATATTTTTCGTCGCCGGTAATTTTATAAAGTTGAATAGCGGCGAGTTCCAGATCGTCAACGTAATTATCTTCTTCGTAAAAATAAGGAGATTTACAGGACGCCGTTTGTGTCGCGCCGTAATTTGTATTCGCGAATCCGTAAGCCTGCTTTGCTTTTTTGCTAAGCGTATCTGTAAATTCGGGATAATATTTTTTTAGAATCTGCGCACCGAGAGCGAAAGAAGAAGCGTATTTTCCGGCGCTTGATGAAACGCCCTGAGTTCTGTTTTTATATCCGCAAAGTCCCTGCTTTTCGCCGGTGATAAAATAAACCGGTCGCTCGAGGCCTTTGCCGTAATCTACGGAATCTTTTGTCGGAAGCCTGTAACCCGCGTGATCTCTGTCATCTGCAATTTGATTGAACATCATAGCGCTGTCGGGGTTCATCTTTACCATCCAATCCAATCCCCATTTTGCTTCGTCAAGAATATCTGGAATTCCGTTTTCGCCTTCGAGTCCTGAGGCGTTAAATTTATCCCCAAAAGATTCGGGATTCTGCTGATATGCGAATAACATCTGATGCACTGCGTTTGCTGAAGTCGGTAAATATTGAAGATAATCGCTCGCGTCGTGCCAACCGCCAGTAACGTCGATATGAACCGAGTCGAGAGTCGGATGATCAACTATGAAACCGTCTTCCGTATGGCAGCTATCTTTCAGAAAAGGATTGTAGCCGCATCTTTGCTGCCGCATATAATTAAGCAAAATGTCCGCCGTTCCGTCGTAAACATCCTTTGATATATTGAATGTTGGCGATAGAACATTTCCTGCCTTCAAAAAATACTTTCCTTCCTTGTGGAAGTCGGAGAAATCTAATCTAAAGCTCGATCCAAAGTTTCCGTATTCGCCGTAATCTTCAACATTGGAAAAAGATTTTACTCTTTGATTTTTATCGGCGTCCCAAATTTCGAATTGGCTTATTGAAGATTTATCCTTACTTAAAAACACGGCAGCTTTAATTGAACTAGGGAGATAACCGATTTGATTGACACGGATCCATTCATCCTGTCCGAAAAGTAATGTAGCGGTTAAAAAGAAAAAGAATATAATTTTGATTTTCATGATTTTCCCGGAGATTTTTAATAGCTAAAATATTTATGTATGATTTATTATTCAATAATAAATTTAGAAATAAATAAATCCTTGCCTTTTTTTTAGATTTTGTTTAGAGTTAAAACTTATCTAAAATCAGTTAATTGAAGGATGAAGAAAAGATGAAGCTGATCATAACTGATAAAAATTTTGAAGGAAATAATTAGATGAAAAATATTTTTTTAATTGTAACTGCAGTAATTGTTTTTGGATGTTCCGCGGGTTCGAAAGATCAATACAGGGTTGAAGATTTAAAATATCCTGATTCTCTAAAAGTAATCGAGCGTGAAGAATGGGGATGGAAGCCGCTCGAAAAAGCTCTGCCGGAACAGGAAATCGTAAAGATAACAATTCATCACGGCGGAGTTGAATTTAATAAAGAACAGGATCCGGTTGAAGAGATTAGAAATCTCCAGAATTGGAGCCGGACAGAAAAAAATTGGATTGATATTCCGTATCATTTTATGATCGATCTTGAGGGAAATATTTATGAAGCCCGACCGATTAACTATCCGGGCGCAACAAACACAACTTACGATCCGACCGGGCATGCCTTGATTGAGGTCATGGGAAATTATGAAGTCCAGACACTTAGCCAAGCACAGTTAAAATCGGTAATTGATCTGGCGGCTTTTTTAGCTAAGAAATACGATGTATCGCCGAATGAAATAAAAGGGCATAAAGATTACGCGGAAACGCTTTGTCCGGGACAGGATCTTTATAAATATTTGGAAGACGGAACAATACAAAACTCAGTGGAAAGGAAGCTTAAAAAATGAGTCTTGACGGACTGAGAAAAGAGATCAGGGCAATCGATGAGAAATTAATTTCTCTGCTGAGCGAAAGGAATGTATTATCGGAGAGAGTTGCCGAACACAAAAAAGAAAATGATCTTGAAGTAAAAGACCAAGAGTATGAAGAAAAATTGATTAATGACCTATCTTTAATAGCAAAGCAAAAAAATCTTGATGCGGAATTTATAACAAAAATTTTCCGGGAAATAATCAAAAATTCAAGGCAAATTCAAGAAAGAAAAATCTCCGGGTAATAATTTTTATTCCCCGATATCTTCGTTCCAAAGTTCTGGTTTGGACTTTATAAAATCTTCCATCATCTCAATGCATACTTCATCGTCAAGAATCTCCAATTCAACTCCGCGGGAACGGAGATAATTTTCCGGACCCTTAAATGTTTTATTTTCCCCGATAATGATTTTTGGAATTTTATACAAAAGCGAAGCTCCGCTGCACATATCGCAAGGCGAGAGAGTTGAATAGAGGATTGCTTTTTTATAATCGCTCGCTTTTAATCTTCCGGCATTTTCGAAACAATCCATCTCTGCATGCAGAATAGCGCTTCCGTTTTGAACGCGTCTGTTATGTCCGCGACCTACTATTTTATCGTCGATCACCAAAACAGAACCGATCGGAATGCCGCCTTCCTCAAGTCCTTTCTTAGCTTCTTCAATTGCAGTTTGCATATATTTGTCCATTGTAAATTCCCTATGTTCTACATAAAATATTTTTGAAAATGATAAACAGTTTCCCGAATATATTCAACAGCCTTAATAAATCAATGCGTCGTATCGGGGAAGAAACCTTGTTACTTTATCTTTTTCTCACTTCGCCGGTATCAATTTTTTTATTCAAAACCCAGCCTGTGTCCAAATTTTCATCGCAGCCGTTTGGTTTCAGACAAATATATTCATAAATAAATTTCCGTTCAGTTTTAATCATCCATCCGGTTTGCCAAGCCGCTTCGGAAAAATTCGCTATGTTGTAATCGGAATATTCGTCGGTCGAATCCCACGATTGAAAATACCAAATTCCTTTCAATCCTAAATTTTGCGCATGCCCGAGCAGCTGTTCATATTCAAGAGTATCGCGATGCGCGCCTATCCAGGTCATCATAAATTTTTCCGGATATTCTTTCTTCATATCGCTCCATGAAGGACGTTGGTCTAAACCCCAGGGAATGTAAAACCCTAAAATATAGACCCAATTTTTATAGCTGGTGAACATTACATAATCGGCGTATCTCGCGTAGTCTTCCAAATAAAAGCTTCTTTTATAATCTCCGGTAATAAAATAAGCATCGGTATTTTCGTGAATATATTTTGAAAGATTTTCGTAAGATGGATGATCGTGTTTTACGGGTTCGTCAATGTAATAGGCAAAGATATTTCCATAATTATCTACTTTTTCTTTATAGTTTTTTATTTGCATGGAAGCCATAATATGTTTCTCATCAAAACCGGCTTTGAATACATTTTTCAAAACTTCTTTGTTGTATCCGTGAGAAAACAGAAGGAAATTAAAACCCCATTTTTCATTGAGGTCTTTAAATCTATCCCAATCATTATATCTAAAATGATTCGGCCAAATACCTATAATTTTTCCGGGCGCGGCTTCGTAGTGTTCTAACTCCCATCTCTCAACCTGTTTAATTTTGGAAGAATCACCCGATCTGGGCTAAACAGGTTACCGCTAAAAAGAAGATCAAGAAAAAATAAACTAACTTCATTACACGTATAGATATCTTTTTATTTTTTGGGTCGGAGTTTTTTCGAACGGTTCAACCTGCTCAACAATTTTATTGAGGCGCGAAAATGTAGATAATTTTTCATTTACATTTTTATGAAGGTCATCTAATATTTCTTTTATTTTTTGGCGAAGGTTTGCTTCTTTTAGTCCCACAAAATCTACGTCAATTTTTTCGTAGTTAAGAAAAACACGGGCTATTAAATTTTTATTCGATTCGTAGACCAATGACTCTAATACATATTCAAATTCATTTATAACCGACTCTATTTGTTCAGGATAAATGTTTTTACCGTTCGGACCAATAATTACATTTTTCGATCTTCCTTTAATAAAAAGATAACCATCCTTGTCTATTGAACCCAAATCACCTGTTTTGAACCAATCGTCATTCAGAACTTCCTTTGTCGCTTCATCGTCCTTGAAATAGCCTAGCATAACGTTCGGACCTTTAACCATTATTTCGCCTTCGCCGTTATTAGTATTTTTGTCTATTGCAATTTGGACTCCGGGTAAAACTTTCCCCGCGGATTTGAATCTCGTTTTTGTCTGATCCGTTCCGGTTACAAGAGGCGATGTTTCAGTCAACCCGTAACCAATTGCATAAGGGAATTTTGCTTCGCGTAGAAACTTTTCTACATCAGGCGCTAATGCGGCGCCTCCGATACAGAACATCTTCAATTCTCCTCCGAAAGTTTCTTTTAATTTTTTACCTGCAACAGCGTTTAATTTTTTTCTAACCGGTGCAAATGTGTAAATATTTTTGATTAGGAAGTTTTTCCTAAACTCCGGAAGAATTTTCATTCTGTAAATTTTATCAATTACCAGCGGAACAGAAAGCATGACAGTCGGCTTAATTTTTTTCATTGCGGGAATTAAGACAGCGGCAGTAGGCGGTTTATCTAAATAATAAACTGATGCTCCGTTAATCATTGGCAGAATCAAACCGAGAGTGCATTCATAAGTATGGGACAAGGGTAAAATTGACAGCATCCTGTCGGAAGAATTTACCGATACGATTTCCATTGTAGCATATGCGTTGGAAATTAAATTTTTATGAGTTAACATAACAGCTTTGGAATGACCGGTTGTTCCCGATGTGTAAAGAATGGAAGCAATGTCGTCTTCCTTTATCGAAGCGGAAATCATTCCAACAAATTTCATTGCTGCAATACGGGCTTTATTGAATTCCTTTTTTCCTCCTCTTACAACCTCCTTAAGTTTATCATTGTCAAAGTTGGGAGGAATCGCAGAAAAATCATCAATTAGTATTGAAAGAGTAAGAACTTCGTTATTCAACTCTTCAATTTTATGGTAAAGTTTAGTGGAAACAAAAATTGCTTTTGCTTCCGAGTGTCGTATTATATGATGAACTTCTGTTGTATGAAACTCGGTCATAATTGGAACTACAATTGCGCCCATTGACGTAACAGCAAAATAAGCAATTCCCCAATTGGGATTATTCTCGCTCAGTATAGCTACTTTATCTCCGGGACTAATTCCCTGGTCTTTTAAAAAATCGGAAACCGCGAGAACCTGTTGTTTTAGTTTTGTATATGTTATGGGTTCGCACCCGATACAACTCAAAGCGGCTTTATCGCCGTATTCTTCGGATGCTCTATTGATAAGCTCGTCGAACGTTAATTTATTTAGTTTTTCCATCGTTCCCTTCAATTTTTACTTCACGATTTTTCATTAACGAATAAATATCTGCGGATAATTTTGTAAATATTGCTTCGGCTTTTTCTTCCGGGATAGGAAGAAAAGAAGCTATAATATATTTAGTTTCTCCGTCATCAACAAATCCGGCGTCATGTGTCCAGTTACTCCACCAACCTGTTTTATGATAGAACATAGTGTTGGGCGGAAGACCGGTTGATAATTTTGATGTGTCGAGCTGACGTCCAAGATACGATTTCATCTGCATACTAACCCAAGGATTGACGAGATTCCCGTCTTCCATTTTACGCAGAAAATCGGCAACGTGAAGTGCGTTCGTTTCAGTTCCGCGGATATCTTCGTAGCCGGGGTCTTCAAGTTTTCTGCTCAAAAATTTTCTCGTAACCTCGCTTCCTGTCCAATTATTTTGATTAATGAATTCATTAATATTTTTTCTGTCGGCAATATCAATCAGGCAATTTGCGGCGGAATTATCGCTTCGGGTCAACATCAAATCCAGCAAATATCCAATGGTTACTGTATCTCCGGCTTCAAGCAACGGTCTCGGATCGTAGGTAATTTCTTTTGTTCTATCAACGTCGTTCGGCGCCTTAACAACATACTCATCATACAATGAATATTTACCGCGCGAAATCTGATTTAATATTTCTGCAGCTACATAAATTTTATAAACGCTGGCGGGATAAATAAAATTCGAAAAATTATATCCGCCGATCCTCGGTTTATCGCCGTTCAAATCAACAACTGCTAATGAAATCTGTTCAACTCCGTCTTCGCCAACCGGAAAATCTTTATCCAGATTAAGCTCCTCTACAATTTTTTTTATTTTGGAGTTTAAGTGTTCGTCAACAACGTATTTTTTTAGAAGATCGTCATCCTGGGCAAAAATGTTTGTAATCAAAAATAAAAACAGAATGCAGATTATTGATTTCATTTTCTCTCCGGAGTTATGGGGTCGATGTGTATAAATACTTTTTGAACTTTGTCCATTTCTTCAATTGATAATTGAACTTCTTTCCCGATATCGTGCGATTGCCGCGTAGTTAAATTTTTATCCACTTCAATATGAAATTCGATATGAATCTTATCGCCAACGAAATGCGAACGGACGTCATTAAATCCTTCAACGCCTTTTATATGAATAGCACGGTTAACTGCTTCGATAATTGTTTTTTCGTCTGCGGCTCGTCCCATTAAATAATCGATATTTTCGCGCGCTACTTCATAACCTGTTTTTAGGATGAATGAGGCGATAAACAATCCGGCTATTCCGTCAACATAATTTAGTCCGGCGTCCGCCGCGATTATTCCGGCAAGAGCGATTCCCGCGGCAAGTACATCGTTCAAACTGTCAATTGCCGCGGCTTTTATTGCGGGCGACTCGAATAAGTTCCCGATATTCCTTTGATAACGGCTTAAAAATATTTTTGTAATCATCGTAATAACAAGTACGATGTAAACTATAATGCTTGTATTTATTTCCGCCGGATTTATTATTCTTTTTACCGATTCTTCAATAATTTTTATCCCGACTACAAAAGCGAAAACTGCTACGATAAAAGCTGCTATCGGCTGTGCGGCGTTATGCCCGAATTGATGATTTTCATCCGGCTGTTGACCGCTTACTTTTACGCTTATTTTTATAGCGATTGAAGAAATTATATCGGTAAGCGAATTTACCGCTTCGGAAATAACCGCGATGGAATTGGATATAAATCCGATAACAACCTTAATTATAAAAAGGAAGATGTTAATTGTTAATGTTAGATTGGTTACTTTTTTTAATCGTCGGGGCATAGATAGTTTATTTTTCTAAAATGTATCGAAACGTTTCCGCACTCTGATCCTGCGAAAGTTGTTTAAGCAGTTTGCTTTTCTCTTGTTTCTTTAAAACTAAAATCAAGTATTAAACTTTTTGACCTCACCCCTTTAGCTTTTTTCTAATTATCAAATGCATTAGCCCCTCTCCTTAGTAAGGAGAGGGGTTGGGGTGAGGTCGCAAATTTAATTTGAACAAAATAAAAACATAATTCTATAAACTCTTTGAAATCCTTGTTGATCAGCATATTTCCACTTATTGCATTCTTCCCTAATTTCTTCAAGCGTTCCAAAACCTTTTTCTATCGGCTGGTTTTTCCAATATAGGTAATCGCCTTGTTCGTTTTTTAGTTTAGATCTTTGCAATTTTTTCAATCATAATAATATTTCGCAGAGACGCTCCTCTTCGCTTGGTTTATGAAGCGCGGAACGTCTCTACAAACCTATACTTTTTACGCTTTCTCTTCCCAAACCTGGGCGAGAGTTACAATCATTTTTGTAGCTGTCTCCATATCCTGCACGGCAATATATTCCTGAAGCGCGTGGAAATTATGTCCGCCGGCAAATAAGTTCGGGGTCGGCAATCCCATATAGCTCAATCGCGATCCGTCGGTTCCTCCTCTTATCGCCGATTGTATCGGAGGAATTTCTAATCTGCTTAGCGCTTCGAGCGCGTTATCCTCAACTTCGGGATGCTGATTTAAGATTTCTTTCATATTTCTGTATTGTTCAATCACTTCGAATTCATACTGCGAGCCGGGAAATTCCGCCGTCGCTTTCTGAACTAACTCTTCCAAAAATTGTTCGTATTCTTTCAGCTTGTGAGTTAAGAAATCCCTGATGATAAATTTCAAGACAGTCTCTTCCTCATTTCCATTGAACGCTACGCAATGAACATATCCTTCTCTTCCTTCGGTTGTTTCCGGGGAAAGGTGATCTTTCGGAAGCGATTCCATAAAGAAGGATGCTACTTTGATGGCGTTAACCATTTTGTTTTTGGCGTATCCGGGATGAACGTTTTTACCTTGAAATTTAATCACAACAGCATCGGCGCTGAAAGTTTCTGTTTCCACTTCGCCTCGCGTCGAACCGTCGATTGTGTAAGCGTATTTTGCGCCGAATTTTTCCACGTTAAATTTTTCGGCGCCTCGCCCGACTTCTTCGTCGGGAGTGAAGCAGACTTTGATTGTTCCATGCTTAATTTCAGGATGCTGAACGAGATAATTCATCGCGTCCATAATTTCCGCAATTCCGGCTTTATCGTCGGCTCCTAAAAGCGTTGTACCATCGGTTGTAATAATATCGAATCCTTTCATATCTTCCAATTCGGGATTGCTCGCGGCTTCAATAACTTTATTGTTATTCGGAAGTTGAATATCGCCGCCCTGATAATTTTTATGAATCTGCGGATTGACGTTTTTGCCCGAAACAGCGGGAGAAGTATCCACGTGCGCGATGAATCCGATTACCGGAACGTCTTTGTCTGTGTTGGAAGGCAAAGTAGCTATCACATATCCGTTCTCGTCCATGTGCGCGTCGGTCAACCCGATTTCTTTTAACTCAGTCACCAAATCTTTGGATAATTCTAATTGTTTTGTATCGCTCGGAAAAGTATCGGAATCTTCTTTTGATTGCGTATCGTATTTAACATATTTCAAAAACCGTTCGACTACCGTAAAGTTATAGTTGGAATCAAACATAAGTTCCTCTTTTTTTTAATTGGAGTGAGATTATTTTAATTTAGAATTATAGATAAATTGAAAGCCAAATTCAATAAAAGGAAAGCTAATTTTAATGCCCGAGCAGGTTTTTGGTTTAATAATAAAACCATAGATTTCCCGGTCTGTTTAAATTTACTCCATTCATGAGAATGATTTTTATAAGAGTAAGAAGATGATTTTGCTGAAATAAATTTAAGCGACCTCATTCCGGCCCCCTTATCTCATTAAAAATGTTGTCAACTTAAGGGATATTGAAAAGATTCTTTCGATTTTCAGCCCACAGATTTCCCGACAAGTCGGGACAAGTTATCTGTGGGAATTGAAATCGATAATAAACCTCAATAAATGTTTCAACGGTTTATATTTAACGAAAACTTAAAAACCATTGAAATGGTTGTCCCATTGAGGCTTTATCTTTATCTCCCATAGCTGAAGCTATGGGCTGTAAAACAAAGACTTAGAGCGTATTGGAATCCAAAATTTAGCGCTTATAAAATGAACCGCTTTCTTCTCTTCTTAAGTTGATCGTATTATTATCAAGAAGAGGGAGTTTTAATTCTTAATAGTTTAGCAACGCATTAATTTTAATTATACTTTTTCTGATTACTCTCACTCATCACTGTTTTTCGCTGTTTATAATTTTGAGCGAAGCGATTCTTTTTTTATATTAAATTCTTTTTGAGTTTTAATTAATCAATTCATAAAACTGCCGGAAAAATGGATCATCTCGAAATAATAAAATTGAAGCGGGACGGAAAATCTTTAAGCGCGGATGAAATAAAATTTCTCATCGATTCCTATACCGCCGGAAACATTGCCGATTACCAATTCTCTGCTTTTTTGATGGCGGGATTTATTAACGGTTTTACGAAGAAAGAAACTTCGGCGTTAACCGAAGCGATGCTGAACAGCGGAAAGATAATCGACTTATCAAAAATTGCCGGATCGAAAATAGATAAACATTCAACGGGAGGAGTCGGAGATAAAACTTCGCTGATCTTAGCTCCGGTTGCCGCAGCCGCGGGAATTAAAGTGCCGATGATTTCCGGACGCGGACTCGGGCACACCGGCGGAACACTCGATAAACTCGAATCGATCCCGGGATTCCGAACCGATCTTTCGATCAAAGAATATAAATCCGTTCTTAAAAAAATGCGGAGCGGTTTTAATAGGGCAGACAAAAGACGTTGCGCCCGCAGATAAAAGCATCTACGCGCTGCGCGACGTTACCGGAACGGTCGAATCGATTCCGTTTATAACCGCCAGCATTATGAGTAAAAAATTAGCCGAAGGAATTGACGGATTGGTTCTCGACGTTAAAACCGGGTCGGGCGCTTTTATGAAAAAAATGAGCGATGCAGAAGAACTCGCTAATTCGCTTTTGGAAACGGCGAAACATTTCAAGAAAAGAACCGCCGCTTTTATTACCGATATGAATCAGCCTTTGGGAAATTATATCGGCAACTGGCTGGAAGTATTAGAAGTTTTGAAAATTTTAAAAGGGGAAATTGTTGAAGATCTTTACGAAGTTTCGCTTAAACTTTCAGGCGCTATGATTTTTCTCGGAGGAAAAGCGGATTCGATTGAAGAAGGTTTCGAGATAAGCAAAGAAAAAATTTCTTCGGGCAAGGCTTACGATAGATTTCTTCAAATGTCTGAACTGCAAAACGGAGATATTTCGTTTTTAAAAGAATCCGGAAAAATATGAGCAAGCAAAATTTGCAGAAAAGGTTTTCATCAATAAAAAAGGTTTTGTAAAAGTAATAGATACCTATAAAATCGGAGTCGCATCGAGTAAACTGGGCGCCGGAAGAATCCAAAAAGAAGATAAGATCGATCCGAAAGCCGGAATTATTTTTCATCCGAAAATAGGAGATGAAATTAATTCTAAAACTCTGATCGCGGAAATATTCAGCGACAAGAAAAACGAAATGGACGAAGCGAAAAAAATGATTTCCGACGCGGTTGAAGTGAGCGAAAAGAAAACGAAGAGACCGAAATTAATTAAAAAAATAATTCAGTAAGAAGAGATTGCATTGAATAATAAAAATTTTGTAAGCGATTCGCTTAAACAGAGCGCTTGGGTAAAAGAAAAAATTGAAAAGCTTTGCACCGATGATATACTTGAAGCGGCAGAAAAATTAACGAAAATTTTCCGCGGCGGAAATAAGCTGCTCATCTGCGGAAACGGGGGAAGCGCAGCGGATTCGCAGCACATAGCTGCGGAGTTTGTGATTCGTCTAAGTCATGACATTGAGCGTCCCGCGTTACCGGCGATAGCACTTACCACCGATACTTCGAATTTAACCGCAGGCGGAAACGACATCGGATTTGAAAATGTATTCGCGCGTAATGTAGAAGGTTTGGGGAACTCCGGCGACGCACTGCTTGTAATTTCAACAAGCGGAAATTCTAGAAATCTGATTAAAGCCGTAAACGTAGCCAAAGATAAAAAGATGATCACGTTCGGATTTCTTGGCGGAAGCGGAGGAGAACTCGCCGGACTTGTTGATGAAAAAATTATCGTTCCTTCCGAAAATACTCAGCGCATTCAGGAAGGACACATAACCATCGCGCATATTGTTTGCGAAATTGTTGAAAGAAATTTATTTGAGAAAGATTCTGCATAAAAAACTAATTTAATTTTAATTATCTTTAAAAAAAATTCAAACGGATAAACGGAGAAAGAAATGACTTCCAATTTAGATATGATCGAAAAAGTTTATGAAAACTTCAAAGAGAAACTGGCCGCCGCAAAAAAAGTGACGGGAAGACCGCTAACGTATGCAGAGAAAATTTTATACACTCATCTTTGGGATCCGATAGAAAAAGATTTTACGCGAGGCAAAGATTACGTGCATTTATCGCCGGATAGAGTTGCTATGCAGGACGCCACAGCGCAGATGGCGCTGCTTCAGTTTATGCACGCAAACAAAAAAACTACCGCCGTTCCGTCAACCGTCCATTGCGATCATCTAATTCAGGCGCAGGTTGGCGCGGCTGACGATCTGCTGAGGGCTAAAGATCAGAATAAAGAAGTTTATGATTTTCTTGAATCGGTTTCAAAAAAATACGGAATCGGATTTTGGAAACCGGGCGCCGGAATTATTCATCAGGTAGTCCTTGAAAATTACGCCTTCCCCGGCGGAATGATGATTGGAACTGATTCTCATACGCCAAACGCAGGCGGACTTGGAATGATCGCCATAGGTGTTGGCGGCGCCGATGCTGTGGATGTTATGGCGGGAATGCCGTGGGAATTGAAGTGGCCTAAGTTGATTGGAGTAAAACTTACGGGTAAGATGTCCGGATGGACTTCTCCAAAAGATGTGATCCTAAAGGTTGCAGGAATTCTTACCGTAAAAGGAGGAACCGGAGCGATTGTAGAATATTTCGGCGACGGAGCCGAATCGATCTCCGCGACAGGAAAAGGAACGATCTGCAATATGGGAGCGGAGATCGGTGCGACGACTTCTCTTTTTCCATTCGACGAAAAGATGATCGATTATCTTAAGGTAACCGAAAGAGAGGACATTGCCGAACTCGCTTCAAAATTGAAAGAGCAATTAAGACCGGACGATGAAGTTTACGAGGATCCCGATAAATATTACGATCAGGTTATTGAAATTAATTTAAGCGAACTCGAACCTCATCTGAACGGACCATTTACTCCGGACTTAGCGACGCCTGTTTCTAAAATGAAAGAAGCCGTTAAAGCGGAAAATTATCCCGATAAAATAAGCGTGGCGCTGATTGGAAGCTGCACTAACTCGAGCTACGAAGATATTGACAGAGCGGCAAACATTGCGGCGCAGGCTGTAAAGAAAGGCTTGAAAGCAAAATCGCAGTTTACGATCACTCCGGGTTCGGAACAGGTAAGAGCTACCATTGAACGCGACGGTCAGCTGCAGAAATTAACGGATATGGGCGGATTGATTCTTGCCAACGCATGTGGACCGTGCATCGGAATGTGGAAAAGAATGGATATTGAAACCGGAGAAAAAAATACGATCGTTACTTCGTTCAACAGAAATTTTGCCAAGCGGAACGACGGAAATCCGGCAACTCTCGCATTCGTCGCGAGTCCGGAATTAACAACCGCGATGGCTCTTGCCGGAAGTTTGTCTTTCAATCCTTTAACGGACGAGCTTGAAAATGAAAAAGGCGAAAAAGTAAAACTCGATCCGCCTCACGGGGATGAGCTTCCTTCCAAAGGATTTGATAAAGGAGAAAGCGGTTACATTCCGCCCGCAAAAGACGGTTCGGAAGTAGATGTTATTGTAGATAAAGAGAGCGATCGTTTACAACTGTTGGATAAATTTGAACCGTGGGACGGAAATGATTATGAAGACCTGCCGCTGCTGTTAAAAGCTGAAGGAAAGTGCACAACGGATCATATTTCGATGGCGGGACCTTGGCTTAAATACCGCGGACATCTCGATAATATTTCAAACAATATGTTTCTCGGGGCGATAAATGCTTTTACCGGAAAAGCGGGCGAGACGAAAAATCTTTTTACCGGCGAATATAAAGCGGTTAACGAAGTAGCCCGAGATTATAAAGCTAAGAACAAAGGCTGGGTTGTAGTAGGCGATGAAAATTACGGCGAAGGATCGAGCCGCGAACACGCAGCAATGGAACCGCGGCATCTCGGGGCAAAAGCGATAATCGTTAGAAGCTTTGCGCGGATACACGAAACAAATCTTAAAAAACAGGGAGTTCTTCCTCTTACTTTTGATGATCCGGCTGACTACGATAAAATTCAGGAAGACGACAGACTTAGCATTCTCGGGCTGACGGAGCTGGCGCCCGGCAAGCAATTAAAGTTAGTTATGAAACATAAAGACGGAAGTAAAGACGAAGCGATGTTAAATCAAACGATGAATCAAAGTCAGATTGAATGGTTCAAGGCGGGAAGCGCGCTCAACTTAATTGCGAAACAGAACAAATAATAATCTTCTTATTTTTTAGGGACAGGCGGTGACCTGTCCCTACTAATAAAATTTAAGAATTTCTCATTTCTTCCAATTTATTCTTCAAAATTGAATTTACCAATTGAGGATTTGCTTTTCCCTTGGTTTCCCGCATTACTTGTCCAACGAAAAATCCGAGAGCTTTTTCTTTGCCGCCGAGATAATCCTTAACTTGATCGGAATGTTTTTCTAAAATCTCTTTGATTATATTTTCGATCTCCGATTGATCGGTTATCTGCACAAGATTTTTTTCTTTCACTATATTTTCGGGATTCGCGTTTGTCTTCAGCATTTCCGCAAAAACATCCTTAGCTATTTTTCCGCTGATGACGTTTTTGTTTATCAACTCTATCAGCTTCCCTAAATTTTTTGCGGAAATATTAAATTCAGAAATAGAAATTTTTTCTTCATTTAATACTTTCATCACATCGCCCATAACCCAGTTGCTCGCGGATTTAAAATCATCAGTTTCCGAAAGCGATTCTTCAAAATAATCTGCATTTGCTTTTTGGCTTGTTAATACTCCGGCGTCGTATTCCGGTAGATTGTAATCCTGCATAAATCTTTTTTTCTTCGCTTCGGGAAGTTCCGGCATTGAGGAACGGATTTCCTCTTTCCATTTTTCCCCAACAAACAAGGGCATCAAATCGGGATCGGGAAAATATCTGTAATCGTGGGATTCTTCTTTACTTCGCATCGCCGATGCTGTATTCCGGTCGGCGTTCCACAAAAGAGTTTCCTGTGTTACCGTTTCTCCATCCTCTATTAATTCAATCTGTCTTTTGATTTCGAATTCAATCGCGCGCTCTACATTTTTGAACGAGTTCATATTTTTTACTTCCGTTTTAACTCCAAGGGAAGTAGAGCCTTTTTCACGCACGGAGATATTTGCATCGCACCGCAGCGATCCTTCTTCCATATTTCCGTCGCAGATTCCGAGGTAAGTAACTATCTGTCGCAGCATCATTAAATATTGCGACGCTTCCTGCGGAGTATTCAGATCCGGCTCGCTTACAATTTCCATCAGCGGAACACCGCATCTATTCAGATCAACCAGAGTTTCTTCCCCTTCATCGTGAATTGATTTCCCGGCGTCTTCTTCGATGTGAATTCTTTTTATACTTATTTTTTTTGATGAACCGGATTCGTTTTTAACTAATAAATAACCGTCTTCACAAATCGGTTTTTCGAATTGAGAAATTTGATAACCTTTCGGAAGATCCGGATAAAAATAATTTTTTCGCGCGAAAATTGACTCATCATTAATTCGGCAATTTGTAGCAAGCCCCATCAACATTGTATATTCCACAACTTTTTCGTTCAATACAGGAAGAACGCCCGGATGACCGAGGCAAATGGGACAAACATTTGTATTAGGAGGATTACCGAACTTTGTTGAACATCCGCAAAATGCTTTTGTCTCGGTTAACAATTGAGCGTGTACTTCGAGTCCGATTACAGCTTCATATTTTTCATTCATAAGAGAAAAAGTATTAATCAAAAAAATAAAGCTACAAAATTTATCATAAAAAATTTGTTAATTGCATATTAATCGTTTTCTTTTAGCTGAGATTTTTTTAATCTATAAATAAATACGGGAAGTTAGATGGAATTAGATATTGTTGTTTTTGCAGCACATCCCGACGACGCTGAACTCGCAATGGGCGGAAGCATTTCGGAATTTACAAAAGCCGGACTGAAAGTGGGTGTTGTCGATTTCAGCAGAGGCGAACTGGGAACGCGAGGAAATGCTGAGACAAGAAAAAAAGAAGCCGATGAATCATCAAAAATTTTGGGCTTAACCTTAAGGGATAATCTTTCGCTTCCCGACGGAAAAATCCGTCCCAATGAAAATTTTGTAGCTAAAGCCGTTCACGAAATTAGGAAATATAAACCGAAGATTATTTTCGCGCCTTATTTTAACGACCGTCATCCTGACCACGCAGGCGTTAGTCAGATTGTGAAAGAGGCGATGTTCTTTTCCGGAGTGGAAAAGTTTAAAACATTCGAAGGCGAAAATTCAGATAATATTTTTCGTCCGAATAAATTATTTTATTATATGCAGACTTACGAATTTGAACCTTCTTTTATTTTTGATATAAGCTCGAGTTTTGAAGAAAAATTATCGTCTATCAAAGCGTTTCAGACTCAATTCTTTAACCCGAACAGTAAGGAGCGCGAAACTTTTATAAGTCAGTTGAACTTTACTAAGTTTATAGAAGCCCGGGCTAAATATTATGGGTTTAAGATAGGGAAAGAATACGGAGAGCCGTTTTACTGCGAAGAAGAAATTGAATTGGATTTAATTAATACGTTAAAAAAAATGTAGAGGGTTTATTATGAAGATATCATTATTCGGAACGGGATTGATGGGAAGCCCGATGGGGAAAAGACTTATTGAAGACGGACACGACTTGACGGTTTACAACAGGACGAAATCCAAAACTGATGAATTAAAAAACGCCGGAGCAAAAGTTGCCGATCATCCGGAAGATGCCGTAAAAGCGTCGGATGTTTTAATTACGATGCTTTCGGATTACAATGCCGTCAGCGGAACTTTGTTTAAGGAAACCGAAAATAATTTTCGAGGAAAAAAATTAATTCAGATGAGCACGATAACGCCGAGCGAAAGCATTTTGCTTAAGGATAGAATTGAAGCTTTGGGCGGAGAATATTTGGAAGCTCCCGTTTTGGGAAGTACGCCGCAGGCAACGAACGGCGAATTGATAATTATGGTCGGCGCTTCTGAAAATCAATTTAAAGAATTCAAAACAATCTTTGAAGCGCTCGGGAAGAAAATTATTTTGATGGGAGAAGTCGGCAAAGCTTCTTCAACAAAGTTAGCGATGAACCAATTGATAGCGTCTTTAGCCGCATCCTTTTCAACGAGTCTCTCATTCGCCCGTGAGAAGGAAGTTGATCTGGAAAAATTTATGGATATTCTCCGCGCGAGTCCGTTATATGCCAAAGCGTTCGACGCGAAGCTGGAAAATTATTTAAATGATAATTATGAGCCGGTACATTTTCCCGTTAAGCATTTGCTGAAGGATGTTAATCTATTCCTGGATGAATCACGTCTGCTGAAAATTAATTCTTCTATTCCCGGAACGGTGAAGCATTTGCTTCAGGACGCGATCGACGATAAGCACGGAGAGAAAGATTACTCAGCAATTTATAAAGCAATTCATCTTGCTTAAAAGAAATGGAATCGGCTGAAGGAAAGTCAAAGTTATATTTTAATTATCTACAGTTGCTCGTTGGAATTGCTGCGTTTTTTATAGTTTACTTTTTGTTTGAAGCCGGACCCGAATTAGAGAATGCGAGATTAACAGCGGCAGTAGCCGCACTAATTGCGGTCTGGTGGGTAACGGAGGCAATTCCACTTGCGGCAACATCTCTGCTTCCCCTTTTTTTATTTCCCTTGTTAGGCATTTTAAGCGGAAGAGAGACTGCTTCCGCATATGTTAATTCTACCATATTCCTTTTCTTCGGTGGATTTCTAATAGCAATAGCAATGGAAAAATGGAATCTTCACAAAAGAGTTTCCTTGAATGTAATTTCCGTAGTCGGTACAAACGCTTCAAAAATTATTTTAGGTTTTATGCTGGCATCTGCATTTTTATCAATGTGGATTTCCAATACAGCTACCGCTGTTATGCTGCTGCCGATCGGTCTTGCAATTATAAAAAAGCTGGAAAAAGATTTTAATGAAGAGAATATTAAAAAATTTAGTCTGGCGCTTTTATTAGGAATAGCCTACGCATGTTCAATTGGAGGAATTGGAACCTTAATCGGGACTCCGCCGAATTTAGTTTTTAAAAGAGTATATTCTATTTCATTCCCCGATAAACCGGAAATACTCTTTAGCGAATGGATGCTTTTTGCTATTCCGATTTCAATTATTATGCTTTTAGTTGTATGGCTTCTACTTACGGAATTTTTTTTCAAACCTTCAAAGAAACTTATTATTGATAAAGATATTTTAGCAAGAGAAAAAAATGAACTCGGTAAAATTTCTTTTGAAGAAAAGTCAGTTGCGGTAGTACTTTCTACAGCGGCGTTTTTTTGGATTTTCAGAAAGAAAATTGAAACGGGAATTTTTACTCTGCCGGGCTGGTCCGATCTTTTCCCAAACCCAGATTTAATTGATGATGGAACAGTTGCGGTATTTTTTGCTTTTCTGCTTTTCGTTATTCCCGCAAAAAAGAGAGAAGGAGAAAAATTCTTACTTTCCACAAAAGATTTTAGAAGCGTACCTTGGGAAATAATTTTATTGTTCGGCGGCGGATTTGCATTGGCGCAAGGCTTTGTAAGCAGCGGATTGTCCGGAATAATCGGAGAACAATTTGCTTATCTAAAAGGAATAAATATTTATCTGATAATTTTGATTATTTGTTTGGCTATAACTTTTTTAACTGAACTGACCTCGAACACTGCAACGGCACAAATTATTTTGCCGATATTAGCTTCGATGTCTTTGCACTTAGAGGTTGATCCGAAGTTGATCATGATTCCGGCAACATTATCGGCGTCGATGGCATTTATGATGCCGGTAGCAACTCCGCCGAATGCAATAATTTTCGGAAGCGGAAGAATCAGAGTAGTTGAGATGGCAAGAGTCGGAATTATTCTCAACCTGATCGGAGCTATCGTAATTTCATTCTTTGTTTATTTATTCTTTCACTGATTCAAAATTTATTTTGGATTTTGATACCGGGCATTAAGAATCTGCATTCCGATTAATCCGCCAATTATTCCGAAAATAATATTTACAAAAAGATTTCCGAAGAGAATCATTACGGCATACATAAATGAAAAGCCGCTTGTCTGAATATCTTCCACCATTCCGTAAAGCATT
Source organism: uncultured Melioribacteraceae bacterium (assembly GCA_963821715.1). Classification (GTDB taxonomy): domain Bacteria; phylum Bacteroidota; class Ignavibacteria; order Ignavibacteriales; family Melioribacteraceae; genus CAWGET01. The sequence goes on along the minus strand of CAWGET010000006.1, from coordinate 449,838 downwards.
CCCATCGCCTGATCCACAACTTCTTCATCCATAAATCCCTGGAACATATTTCTGAATTCCGAAACAGCATTTACGATATCGTTATGTTTTGTGATGAAGGTAACCAAGACTTCGAAGAACGTACCGAACAACGCAGCGAATAAGCCTGTAAGCGCTCCGATAGCGACCGCTTTTGAAGAGATAATCGGACTATGATCGTTATTCGCTTTTCTATCCAAAACTAACGCAATAACAACTGCAGCCGGCACAATTAAACAGCAGGTTAAATTTTTTGCGATTGGGACTATCTGTAATACTCCCGCTCCGAACCCGGCTACCAGCGCCGGAAGATATTTTTTCAATTGTAGTTTCTCTTTAATTTTAATTCGACAAAAAAATCTATAAGACCAACGTAAATATAAAAAAGCGCGGCCGAACCGAAAAGAAATCCGGTAAAAAAAGATATAAATTTATTATAGCTGTAAATTCCGGAAGAATATAGAATTATGTCTAACACCATCGGGATTGCAGCCATAAATAAAAATTTTATTTTTGGAAAAATATCCTTCTTCAAGAATAATAAAATAAAAGCGGCGCCGAATCCGCCAAAATAAATTCCTGCGCATCGCGCGCAAACCATTAACGCTTTGCCTTCAATAAAAATAGTTTTATGCGTTTGCTGATGACAAACGGGCGAAAAAATTCTTTTTATAACAGGTAATAATTGCAGATTCGTTGCAGGTAATATTAAAGATGAAAGAATACCCGTCACCCAGATTGCAAGCAATGAAAACAAAATTATTTTTGCGTGGAAATTTTTCATTGAATATATATATGTATGTTTCTTTCCGTAAGAACGTAGAGTTTATTGTTGAAGAGGGAAGCTTCGACGATCGGAGCCGGAAATTTTTCTTTACACTCTATTTTTGATAAAACCGGGATTGGCGAATTCAGCTTAATTCTGTAAATGGAATCGGCGTTATTAATTATAAGATTATTGAATAGAATATTTAAATTTTCCGGATCGAACGGAAGCGGAATTTTTTTTATTCCTGTTCCAAACCGGTCGAATACCACAATCTGTTTTTTATCCGCCACAAAAAGTAATTCATTTTGGGAAAGAGCCAACCGTTTAGGATCTTTTAAAGAAAAATTCCCGGCATCATAATTACCTATTTCCAGAACGAAATTCCCGGATAAATTAAATTTTAAGATCCGCTGATTATCTGAGTCTAAAACATAAAGATCCCCCTGGGTTGATGTTTCCGCGCTCACGGGATAATTAAACCCGCCGTTCGGGTCGTCAATTTCTTCTGTAGAAAACTCATACAGAAAATTTATGTTTTTGTCGAATACCTGGATGCGGTGATTATTTTTATCGGTAACGAAAGTTTGCAGAGTATTGGAATAGACGTCGGTCGGATTATCAAAAGCGGAAGGATCCCATCCGAAACCGCCTATATAATTTAATATGCTGCCGAGTGTATCCAGCTTATATATTTCATTTGTTCCCGCATCGGTTACATAAATATTACCCGCGGGCGTTATAGAAAAAGCACTGGCGGAATTGAATTCGCCGATGGACGCAACGTGTTTATAACTTTGCGGGAACAGCTTTAAAGCAAATAAGATAAGTATGATTATGGTTGTTTTAAATTTCATATAAAAATATATTAAGAATTAGAGAAAGATTGAATTGAAATATTCGGAATAATTGATAAAATTGAATAAAGCATTTAGGAGAATTCATGAAAAAATTTTTAATTATTTGTGCGGGACTTTTATTTTTTACTACGGGCTGCGAAAATGGCGGAAGGGAAGAAGCGCTTAGCGTAAAAGTTGATAGCTTGGGAACAAAGCTGGATTCGCTTCAGAGCGATTTGAATGAGATAAAAAATTCGCCTGAGTATTTAATTGGGCAAGCACACAGAGAGTATCAAAAAGCCGAGTATGAAAAAGTGCAGGAGATTCTTTGGCAGATCCAAAAAGAATATCCGGAATGGAATAAATTTTTGATTCTGGAATATCTCGGACAGATAGCGGAAATAATAGACGATAAAAAAGCGCCTCCTTTTAAAAGTAGTAATTAGCACTGTTCAACGCCTGGGTTCCGGTTTCTGGCTTCTGTTCTCTATTTATTGAAACTTGCTAAATAGTGGAGGCTTTTATATATTTTGATCTTTAATTACTGTCCAAAGATACTAAAATGCCTTGTGGTGTAATTGGCAACACGTTTGACTCTGGATCAAGAATTCCAGGTTCGAGTCCTGGCAAGGCAGCTTTTTAGCAAGCAGTAATTTGTAGGTGGTATTCTAATTAATAGCTCGCACGGTAATAATGTACATAAACAGCTACTTTTTTATTCTTACCTTGATTTTAATCATAAAAAAATCTTATTTATCAATAGACAATGTTTCACAAAATAATACACGTGGGATTAATAAAATATTGACATATAAAAATTATAATGTTATTTTCAAAGGAAATCTTATTTAGACGTATACGTTTGAAAAAAGTTTCATACGAAAAAGACGAAATATAACTAACTAACACAATCACTTTAAGGAGGTTCCACATGCTGAAAAGGTTTACAGTACTATTACTAACCCTTGCGCTTTTATCGGGCGTTTCTTTTTCGCAATCGAAAAAGTTAGTAGAAGAAAAAGCACAGAAAGTAGATGAAACAGAAGTAACAATTAACGAATCAGCTTCAACACTTCCGAATACACTTCGCAAAGTTGAACCTGCAACGTTATTCTTTACAGATTATGATTATCCGGCAAATCAATCAATGCCGAAAATGTTGGAAATGTATGATTTAGATGGCGACGGCGTTCTCGATCCTATTATGGTTGGAATGCAGAGACTTGACGGCGGTACAAGATCTATACAAATGGCTGTTGGTCTTGGCGGCGAATTTACTGCTTTTCCAATAAGCGATCCAACGGTTTATTCCGGTTGGGGAACAATGCAGATTGCTAAGGAAGGTCCTTTAGCCGGTAAAGCCTTAGTTATGGGGCACGCAGGAGGTAATTCCTGGTTATGGTCTATTGATTTAACCGATTTCTCGGTTTCCGAAGGAGATTCTGTAGCTGCCGGAAACTTTCCTGATTTTGTTTATATGGACGATGGAACTATGTTCATTACTAATGCCTCAGGAATGTTTTATCAGGGACAGGCTACGGATTTATCTTCTCTAACAACTCTTGGATCATTTGACCAAGCTAAAGCAACAGATTGGCCATCAGAATATCCTTTGAGAAAATCCGCTAACGGTGAACACATTGTGCATTACGGAGCTTATACTGTAGTTGGTGGTCAGGCGTTTGAAGGCCACGCTCAGGATTCCTCTGATTACGTACAAATCGATTATTCGCACGACGGTGGAGCTACCTGGACTTACCATGAAGATATCGCTTATGAAGGAATTACTGAACTTGCAAATCGTCCGGGTACTTATCCTAACTTTGAAAATTTCGGACAAGTAAACGGAAATATCTCGAACGACGGAACTATCCATATAACTGATAACGGTTACAGTTACGCAGCTTATGGCGAAGACACCTTAGTTTCATCTGCTGGTATTTACTGGAACAGCCGTGACAAAGAATGGATAGCTTTTACGGACGAAATGATTGATACAAATATTTATTCTTCTGCAGACTATGACCGGCCGGGTAACGGATTTGGAAGTGCTTATCCTACACCTGTAATTTCGGAAAACGGAAATAAAGTAGTAATTTTATGGCAGGGACCAGAATATTCCGCAGAACCTTATTTGGAAGAAAATTTAAATCTGTGGGAAGCCACAACTGAAAACCCTAACGTTCTCCACTATACAGACCTTTATTATGTTTGGTCTGGCGACGGCGGCAGAACTTTCTCAGCTCCTGAAAAAGTTCCAGGCGCAAGCGCTCAGCTAGTGCAGGAATCATATCCCGGTTCCTAATCAATTCTTAATTGAAGACGAAACCGACCAGGTAGAGGTTCATTATGTCTATATGGTAGATGCGATCCCCGGAACCAGCTTATTTGATGATAACAACAGCGCTTCCAACGAATCTTATTGGGTTTACGATTCATTTGTTATAGATATTCCTGTTGGTGTTGAAGACGGTCAAACTTTAGTTACCAATTACAGCTTGGAACAGAACTATCCTAACCCGTTCAACCCGAGCACAACCATCGAATTCAATCTCCAGGAAAAGAGCTTTGTAAGCTTAAAAGTTTACGACGTCTTGGGTAAAGAAGTCGCTACTTTAGTTAACGGAGTTCAGGAAGCCGGCGCAAATGAAGTTACATTCAATGCATCTGATTTAGCTTCCGGAATGTACATCTATAAATTAGAAGCAGGAAACTTCTCCAGCGCTAAAAAAATGATGTTGCTTAAATAATAAAAATCTTAATGCTTTATAGATTTTTAATGTTAAATAATGTGGATTCCTTTAACCGGGAATCCACATTAACTTTAAAATTGATATAAATGACTAAAATTATATAAAACGATTTAGAAGTCTTATTCTATTTATGTTTTGTTGATATTTTTTATCCCTTAAACAGATATGAGGAGAGTTTATGAAAGGGTTTTATAAGCTCATATTCTTTGGTTTCCTTCTTTTCGGAGCCATTGGATTATTTGCGCAGACAGGCCAGGGTAAACTTGCCGGAACGATAACCGACGCAGTTACGGGTGAAGCTTTGATTGGCGCAAATGTTATTATACTTAATTCCGATATGGGTACTGCTACGGATATAAACGGCGATTATTATATCCTTAACATTACTCCAGGTACGTACGATGTAAAATTCAGTTACGTCGGTTACGGTTCTAAGACTATACAGGATGTTAGAGTTGTTGCGGGTATTACATACAGCCTAGATTTATCTTTACAGCCGGGTATAGAAATTGACGAAATAGTTGTTACCGATACAAAATTATTCGAAGAAAACGCAACTAATACTGTAAAAGTTGTGGATTCCGATCAGATTGCCCGCCTTCCGGTTAAAGGCGTTACAAATGTTGTGGCTCTTCAATCCGGCGTTGTAACCCAGGAAGGAAGCGGCGGACAGGACGGGAATGCAACAATAAACGTTAGAGGCGGAAGAGGAAGCGAAGTTCTTTATATTATAGACGGTGTTCCTCAAAATAATGTTTTAAATAATCAAAGCCGCGCACAGGTTAGTGATTACGCCATCGAACAGGTTTCTTTTCAGGTTGGCGGTTACGAAGCTAAATACGGACAGGCTCAATCAGGTATAGTAAATATCACTACAAAATCTGGTAATCCTACCTATAGTGTATTTGCTGATGCTATAACTTCGACTTTTACAGATGATTACGGGTACAATCTTTATACCGCTAATGTGGGTGGACCCATTGTGCCGGGAAATACAAGTCATACCTTCTTCCTGTCAGGTGAAAGAGGATGGATGTTGGACGCGGATCCTCCGGCTGTAACTTGGGAATTCCCTACAATCGATACATCTTTTAATTATACTCCGAATAATTCGGCAGGAATCTGGAGATTTTCAGGTAAAACTCAGCATTCGGTAGGGGCTTTCCGTTTTACACTTAGCGGAAACGTAAACTTTAACGAAGGAAGGCTTCCGATTGATACTTACATGAAAAATAATTCGGATTTCTTCCCTGAATATAAAAGAAATAATTATTCTTTCAGTTTCAGAACTTCGCAGACTCTCAACGCAAGCACCTTTTGGAATATAACCGCAGGTTTTAGAAAATACTATTTTGAACAACAGGATCCGTTTTTCAAGGATAATTTGTACAAATACGGAAGCGTTGACGCATTAGCAGCTCTTGGAGTGGAAATTCCAACTTATATGGCTGATGGAAACAGGATAAATAAAGATTCTATAGGCGTTTATTTCGATTATGGCAGAGTAAATAATCTATACTCGAAAAATGAAAATGATTCATACAATTTAGATCTTGATTTTACCTCACAGGTCGCTAAACATTTGTTCGAGTTTGGAGGCGGTATCAATTATAATCTGGTACGAAGCTATGATATAGGTCCTGCAGCTTTAGCCGGCTTACCGAGTGATAGAACGGAAGAAGAGAAGTTTGAATCTCTTCAGCCGTCCGTTTTCGGATATAACTTATACGGGACAGAAAGAACCTCCTTAAGCGATGATAAATTCGCTCCGAAAAATCCAATCTTCGGTTATGCTTATGTTCAGGATAGGTATGAGTTAGAAGATCTGGTTTTAAACATTGGCCTAAGAATGGATTATTTTGATACTAACGAAGATATTTTAAAAGATCCATCGCTTCCATTTGCCGGTGGTACGGATCCAAAGAATTTCGATCCAGGTGATTTTGTTGAAAAAGATCCGGAATGGAAATTCTCGCCAAGGATCGGATTAGGATTCCCTGTTACTGAAAGCACTGTTTTCCACGCTCAGTACGGAAAATTTATTCAGGTACCCGCTTTAACAGATCTTTATGTTGGCCCTTACGATCTTATCGATTTTCAAACGGGAGAACCCCAATATATTCAAACCGGAGCTATCCAGAGCGAGGAAACTACGCAATATGAAATAGGTTTCAGACAAGCTTTTGGAACCTCATCAGCTTTGAATATTACAGCTTTCTATAAAAACATTAAAGGTCTTGTTAACAGACAAATGAGATTCTTCCAGAGAGAAGCCGGAGACGAGAAACTGACTTACATCGCTCCGATAAATTCAGATTTTGGAACAACGAAAGGTATAGCTTTATCTTTAGACGCGAATAGAATAAGCTATTTCAGCCTTTCATTACAGTACACTTACCAAATAGCGGAGGGAACCGGATCTTCTACCGGTTCGAGCCAAACGGCAGTTTTTAGAAATCTTGACAACGAAGCTCCGAAGGTTATTGCTCCGTTGGATTTTGATCAGAGACACACTGCTACTTTAAATGTTAATATGTACGTTCCTGAAGGTGATGCAGGCTTCCTGGAGATGACAAATGTGAACCTGTTATTCTCCTTCAGCAGCGGCCGGCCATATACACCATTGGATTACTTTGATATCCTTTCCGGAAACAACGGCGGGCCGAGTACAACCGGATATGTTAATTCAAGATATATGTCGGGTAATTTCAGAATTGATTTAAGGGCCGAAAAAGCATTTGAGATCGGCGGATTTAAAATTTCACCCTACGTGTGGATCCAAAATTTACTTGATACGGATAATATTGTAAATGTTTGGAGGTCTACGGGAGATCCTTATACAACAGGGTTCTTGAATACAGATGAAGGTCGAGCTATATCTTTAACAAGAGGACAGAATTACGTGCAGGACTATAGAGCTCTTGAAAGAGATCCTGCAAATTTCGGTATTCCGCGTTTAATAAGATTAGGCTTAAAAGTTAATTTATCCGATATTAGTTTCTAAATATTGAGGACGTTAAAATGATGAAAAAATATTTATTTAGGCTGAAAGTAACCCTGATTACATTTTTGGCTGTGGTCTTTGCTTTCGGTTTTATGGAAAGAGACAAGAACGGCAAAGGAGGCGGATCCTCTAGCGAACCTGTCAGGATGTCAAAGACTAACGCAACAGGATTTGTCGGCAATTCATATAGAATGAATGTGAATAATATTAACCTACCCCTTAACAGCAGGGGAGTTTTAGCTGCTGTTAATATACCGCCGGACGGAACCCTTGGATATTTCAAGGGACTAGATTTCCTGTTTTCTTCCGGTTTCTTTATGTCCGGTTATTCCAACGGCAATCTTTGGGCAAACGCCCAGGCAACCGCTTCGTTGGTAGATAATTATCTTCCGGGAACAGTTGACGGCAGAGATGGAGGAATGTGGGTTGTAAATGTGGACGATCCTCCGTTCGGAGAAAGCTGGCAAGCCTGGAAGGGTGCTGTTGATCTTGGTGCCGATTTTTACGACGGTAACGGCGACGGTGCTTATAACCCTGTCGATCTTAATGGTAACGGAATCTGGGATCCCGAAGAAGATCATCCTGATCTGCTGGGAAGCGAAACGGTCTGGACTGTTTTTAATGACGGAGTTCCATCCGCTCAAAGAGGAGGACAAAACCGCTTTGAAGGCGTTGAACCTCAGGGGATAGAAATTCGGCAGACGGTTTTTGCTTTTGCCGCAAAAGGATCGTTAGGTAATATAATCTTTATCCGTTATAGATTGAAAAATTCCGGTGTTGTGGCCGATACTTTGAAAGATGTTATTTTCGGAGTCTGGGCTGATCCGGATATTGGAGATTCAAGCGATGACCTAGTCGGCAGTGATGTAGGAAGAAACGCCGGTTATGTTTATAATGATGCTGAAGACGAAAATTTCAGCGACGTGCCACCTGCTTTCCTCATAGACTTTTTCTCGGGACCTGTCTCATATATTCCTGGTGAAACTTATACAGATAATAACGGCAATGGACAATACGATGAAGGTACAGACACAGCGATAGATACTGCATATAGTTTTCGCGGTCAATTGATCGGTTTCGAAACTTATCCGGGAGCGAAAAATCTGGGTATTTCTTCCTTTACTCATTACATCCAGAGCGATCCGGGACATGGTGATCCTGATACAAAAGAAGAAGCCAGAAATTATATGGAAGGAAACGACCGTCTCGGCAGCCCGATAGATCCGTGCGCTTGGACGTGGGGCGAAGTGTTTGGTGAACCATGTGCAGCAGTGGATCCGACTTTCTTATATTCCGGCGATCCTATTACGCGGCAGGGATGGTTAAACACAACCCCAACAGATCAGCGCCAGTTGTCAAACACAGGACCTTTTGATATGCCTGTTGGTGAAGAAATTGAAATTGTGGTTGCTTACGTAGTCGGTCAGGGAACCAGCGCTCTTAACTCTATTGAAGTTGCGAAAAAAATAGACGACGGCGCACAGTTCATTTTCGACCAAAACTTCAGGTCGCCTACACCTCCTCCGGCTGTTGATCTTAAAGTTGAAGCGGGTGAAGATTTTATTGACTTAGTTTGGGAAACTCCTGATCAGCTTGCTTATTTAAATCAAACAGTTGCTTGGGATTTAAGATTTGAAGGATTTAATGTATATGCCTTCAAAACAAATTCTCCCTCTGACGAAATTGCCGGTGTAGAAAACTCAAAACTTATTGCGAGTTACGACCTCGACAACTTTATAAATAATGTTTACAAGGAAAGCGCCGAAACCGGTGGAATTGAACCTTTATATGACGAAAGTGAAGATAAATTGGATTATAATGTTTTCACAACCCCGGAAACAGGCAAAATCCGTCTTCGCATAAAGAACGATCCTTTTACCGGAGGCGATCTTATAAAAGGTAAACCTTACTATTTTGCGGTTACTTCCTATGCGCTAAATTACGATGCTCTTATTCCAATGAAAGATGATGCTAGTTTTGGCGATAATGGAGATTACTATCTTTCTGCAGCCGCTTTTACGGGTGAAAGCGAGAATGTTGTCAAACCTCAAAAAATAGTAATGGGATCGGACATTTATAATCCTCCTATCGAGGAGATACTTGTTTCCGGCCCTGAAAATCATGTTGCCGGCGCAAGCGACGGACAAATCAGCTATGATGTAGTTAACAGAGCTGAACTGACCGGTGATATTTATGAAGTCACTTTTGAGATTGACAGTACCGCGAAAAATTATGATACTTTTTGGAGCTTAAAAAATACAACTACAGGGAATGTTCTCATCGATTCTTCAAAAGAATTCCTTTTCGAACAAGCTACTATTGCCGTTCCGACAACAGACGGTTTTATAACCAAAGTTGAAAAAGTTGAACCGGCTCTTGGACCGCTTATGTTCGAATCGGATCAGGAATGGATGAGCGCAGAAAACGTAAAATCTTTCTATCTCGCAACAGATATGGGTACTCAATCTACTAAACTAGCCAATCTTCCGGGAAATATTAGTGGAAAAGCTAATAGTTATATTCGAGCCGATAAATTGCGCAGGGTAGAAATTCGTTTTGATGAATCCGGGAAGGCGTATCGTTATCTCCAAGGGTATATTGGAAATATCATTACCAAAAATAATAACTATATTTATGCTGAAGGCGTAACAGAAAGTAATCCTCAGTTTACCGGAGATATAAACGAAATAGGAAAAGTCGGTGAAGGATTTGTTGATGTTCCTTTCACTGCCTGGATAGACGACCCTGAATATGGTGAAACAAGACAATTAGCAGTAGGATTTGTCGAAGCAAAAGCCGGAAATCCTGATGGTGTTTGGAATCCTGGCACAGACGTTACGTTATCAAGCGAGTATATACTGGTATTCAACTCTGATTACGATCCTGAAGGAAACCAGCAGGTCTATAAAGGATTCCAGGGAGATGATGGAATGGTTTGGGCTAAATTAGGCGGATATGATATCCCCGATGCAGCTAACGCAACCCAAGATCAGAAAAACATAGCTGCTTCCCCTTACTATAACACTCTTTACGGGTTAGGCCTTAGTAAGGACGCAGAGGAAACCGATGTAACCGGAAAAGTTATAGTTCCAGTAGAGACTTATCCATACTCACCTGCTGACGTTTATACATTCGAAACACGCATGGGTGGAGAATTAACGGACGAAGAGGAAGGCACCCTATGGGAAAAAGTAACGGTTTATCCTAACCCGTTGTTTGGATATAATCCCGCTACAAGTTACACGAATGCCAATCCGGATGATCCGTTTGTTACATTTTCTAATTTACCGACAGATATAACTATTAAGATCTTTTCGTTGTCAGGTCAGTTGTTGAGGACTCTTACATCAGAAGATAAAGATTCACGTACCTCGCCTTTCTTAAGGTGGGATCTTAAAAATGAATCAGGGTTAAGAGTTGCGTCAGGTATGTATCTGGCAATTGTAGATTCTCCCGATTATGGTGAGAAAGTTCTAAAATTTGCCATTATTATGCCGCAAAAACAATTACCCAAATATTAATGATTTTATGGTGAATCTTAATTCTTAATTATTAGGAGTTTTATAGTATGAAAAAGATAATTTTTATGTTAAGCATTCTAGTCCTTAGTTCCTCGCTCTACGCCGGAGACATAGCGAGAAAGGGGACTACAGGCGCTGAGCAGCTTCTTATCCCGGTAGGAGCCAGGGGAATTGCTCTCTCAGGTTCTATGCTGTCTAATGTGACCGGTTTGGAAGCTATATATTATAATCCGGCAGGATTGGATATCTCTAACCAGACTGAAGTGATGTTCAACTTTATGTCTTACATCGCGGATATTAATGTTTCTTACTTCGCTGCTTCAACAAAAGTAGGAGATTTTGGTTCTATTGGGCTTAGCTTTAAATCCATGGATTTTGGCGATATCCCTATAACCACAAATAATTTTCCCGATGGAACAGGAAGAGATTACTCTCCTTCTTACATGGTTGCTGCGCTCACTTATTCAAAAACTATTTCCGATAGAATTTCCATCGGAACAAACTTTAAATTAGTGAGTGAAAAGATAGTTAACAGTTCAGCTAATGGATTAGCTTTGGATTTTGGAGTTCAGTATAGATTTAATGATAGACTGAGCTTAGGAGCTTCGCTAAAGAATATCGGAACCAATATGGCTTATTCAGGTCCCGATCTTCAAGGAAAAACAGGTATCCCGGATGCGGATATCGGAACTCAAGGCGGAGTTTACCAGATAACTACCGAATCTTTCCAGATTCCAAGTTATTTTGAAATGAGTCTTGCATACGCTTATAATCTGAACGAGCAGAACAGTCTTATGTTCGGCGGAGCTTACACGGCAAATAATTCGATGGAAGACTTAGCTACTGTCGGTATGGAATATGGTTTTATGAACACCCTCTATTTAAGAGGTGGTTATAATGTATTGATGGAAAATATGGACGACTACATTTATGGATTTACTGTAGGCGCCGGAATTAATTATAAAATTGCAGCGGACATCGGTTTTGTCCTCGATTATGCGTTCCGTCAGGTGCAGGAATTCCCGGAACCAAATCATGTTTTCACGGTAAAAATGGCATTGCTGTAAAGAATATAATTAATTGTTATTTTATAAAACGCCTATTATTTTTAATAGGCGTTTTTTTTAATTAAGAGAGAGTGTGATGAAAAAAATACTCATAATCGCGGTGTTCCTATCATCAAGTATTTTATTTGGACAATCCGATAAACTCAATTTCGAGTTTGACTATGCACAATTCGGCTTTGATTCTACTGCCAACAACGTTGAAATATATTACTCGTTTAGTCAGAATGATCTTTCAATTGTTGAGACCGACAGCGGATTTCTAACTTCAGCCGTTCTATATCTTCAGCTTAAAGATTCTACATCCGAGGACATTATGCTGGATAAGGAATGGAGAGTTAATAATATTATTGAAGACACAACCGTTCTAAGCGACTCAAAATCTTTAATAGGCGTAATCGACCTGATAATACCCGAAGGAACTTATTTAGCGCATATCGAAGGACGAGATTTCAATGATAATTCTGTCAGGAAAGATTACGATGAAAAAATCACCATCAAACCATTTTTGAATGATACTACTTTATCAATGAGTGACATAGAACTCTCCTCAAATATTAAAAGAGAAAACATTAACGAGAATTCAATTTTTTATAAAAACACTCTCGAAGTAATTCCAAATCCAACAATGCTTTTCGCAGAAAATTCTCCGGTGATGTTTTATTATGTAGAACTATATAATCTTAACGGAAATGCCGATACTAGTAATCTGGTGCTTCAGAAATTGCTTTATAACAGCCGCGGGGCTTTAGTTATAAATGAGGCTAAACCGGTAAGACGAAATCAAAATTCTATTGTGGATATTGGTATAATGAACTTGCGTAAATTACCGACAGATTCTTACAGCTATGTGATGAACTCTGGTAGATACAACAGGAAGTTATGGTGTGGCTTCATCAAAAAAATTCTTTTTATACAATCCTTCTGTAGTGGATACTATCAGCTCGGGATACGCTAATCTTGGTTCGCTTGGAAGTGAGTTTGCGGTTAAGACTGAAGAAGAATTAGACCTTATGTTTGATGAGGCGAAATATATTGCTACAAGTAAAGAAGTTAATCAATATAAAAAATTAGATTCACTCTCGGCTAAACGGGAATTCCTTTATAATTTTTGGCAGAACAGGGATACCGATCCTTCTACTCCTCAGAATGAATTTAAACGAGAATATACTCAGCGCCTGGAAGTTGTTAATGCCAGGTTCGGAGCAATGAACAGAGAAGGCTTTCAAACAGATAGAGGACGGGTTTATTTAACTTACGGTGAGCCTGATCAATTGGATAGATATCCAAATGAACCGAATTATAAGCCTTATGAAATTTGGTTTTATAATTCTATAGAAGGCGGAGTTACATTCATCTTCGGTGATTTGACAGGATTCTCAGGTTACGAACTTCTTCACTCTACAAAAAGAGGCGAAGTTAGAGACGACAACTGGATGAGAAGAATATCCACCAATTAGTAAATAGTGAGTAGAAAAAAAGTCCCCACTTAAGAGGGGATTAATGTTGTCAAGTTAAGAAGTGAAGCAAGCCCTTTATGTTATAATTTCTAAATTTTGGATTCCAATATACTTTAGGTTTTTGCTTTACACCCCATAGCTTCAGCTATGGGAGTACAAAAGAAAAAACCTCAACATGGAAACCATTTCAATGGTTCTTAAGTTACCGTGTTTAATAAACCGTAGAAACGGTTATCGCGTTTTATAAATTATTCAAGCCCCTCAGATAAATCTATGGGCTGAAAATCTAAAAAAACTTTAAGATGTTTTAAGTTGACTGCATTGAGAGGGGATTAAGGGGTGTGTTAATTTAATGAGTAGTGAACAGTGTAGTAAGAAAAGGCGCTAAAACAAATGTCAAAAGTCAAACAACTATCATTGTTACTAATAGTTTAATTTATGCCGGATAAAAACAAAATAGAATTCACTCTTCTCATGTCTTTCGCAAAACTGGTCAAGCTTTTCAAATTCCAAACTCTACCAAAAGTCGCCAAATTTTTAACACCTCTTTTCTACCACTTAATTAAAATAAGGCGGGATGTAATTTTTAAAAATCTCGAAAGAGCTTTTCCTCACGAAGATGAAATATTCTATAAAAAAACAGCTAAAGAAAATTATTTTCACTTCATTTTAACTCTGCTGGAAATAATAAAAATTCCTTCGCTTACAAAATCAAAAGTAAATTCGTTATTAAAAATTGAAAATTCCGATCTATTGGAAGATAAAATTTCGGAAGATAAAGGTATTATCTTCTTAACCGCTCATTTCGGCAATTGGGAATTTGGAGCGGTTTCTGTCGGCTCTAAAACCGGCCACAGTGTGAGCGTTTTAACAAAGTCGCAGAGAAACAGCCTTGTAGATAAATGGCTTGATAGAATAAGAGAATCTTTCGGTAATAGAGCGGTCAAAGTCGGTACTTCCGTAAGAGAGATTTATAAAGCGCTTCTGGAAAAAAGGATTGTCGGCATAGTAGGCGACCAGCGCGGGCCCAAAGAAGGTATGAGGGTAATGTTATTCAATCAGCCGACGGCAGTATTTACCGGTACGGCGTCCATCCATCTAAAAACGGGTTCTCCTATTATTACCGCGATTATTACCCGCAAGCCGGATTTTACTTTTGAAACGACATTTGAAGAAATAAATGTCGCTGATATGGACGGCAGTCCCGAAGAAAAGATACGCGAAATTAATCAACGGTATATGAACATTTTGGAACGGAAGATCAGACTGAATCCGGCGCAATGGTTTTGGATGCATAACATCTGGAAGTATTGATGATAAAGAATAAAATTTTAATTATTCAGACGGCTTTTCTCGGCGACGCGATCCTCACACTGCCCTTGATTCAGGAGGCAAGCAAAAAATTCCCCGATTCTCAAATCGACGTCATCGCAATTCCTTCAACCGAAACCATATTTGCGTCATCACCTTTTGTCAGAAAAGTATTTGTCCTCGACAAGAAAGGAAAACAGAAAAGTATCTTGTCGTTGATTAAATTTTCTCTTCAAATTAGAAAAACGAAATACAGTAAAATTATTTCTCCTCACCGTTCATTCAGAACTTCGCTGCTTATTCTTTTTGCGGGAGCAAAAGATACTACCGGATTTGATATAGCAGCCTTAAATTTAATTTATACGAATAAAATTAAATACAGAAAAGACCGTCACGAAGTATGGCGGAATTTAAGGCTTCTAAACGAGAAGGAATATTTCGAAAACTGGAGAATACTCCCTGAAATAGAAGTAGGCAGTGAAGCAAAATCTAAAGTAAAAAATTTATTTAACGAAATAAACAGTAGTAAAATTGCCGCGGTCGCGATCGGTTCCGTTTGGAATACGAAAAAATATCCCGCTGAATATTTTGCGAAAATCATAAAATATCTTAGAAGTAAATCGTATAAAATTATTTTAATAGGCGGCAATGAAGACAGACGTGAATCGGAAGAGATAAGCAAAAAATTTGATAAAGGAGTAAAATCGTTCGCGGGAAATTTAAGCATAATAGAATCGGTCGAGCTTTTACGGCAGTGTGACTTTTTAATCTGCAACGACAGCGCGCCGACACATATGGGAATGGCCGCAGATATTCCCGTCTTAACTTTGTACTGTTCAACCGTGCCTGATTTTGGATTTTATCCGTATAATGAAAAAAGTTTTTATCTAAGTTATGACGAACTTGATTGTAAACCATGCGGAATTCATGGCCATAATGAATGCCCGCTGGGACATTTTAATTGCGGTAAATTTTTGAAGCCGGAGAAAGTAATCGAGACGCTGAATGAGAAATTTTTATAAGAATTAATTTACTTTAAGATATTATGGTATAATTTATGTAACACTCCATGGAAATCTGAGTTAAGATTTTTTTTACAACAGATTCCTCAGATTCACACAGATAAATTCATATAAAATTATTTCCAAAATTAAGATCGCGAAGCATACAAAAATTACAACTCGTAAATTCGCAATTCTCAAAATACGCAAAAATAAAATTTCTATTCTGGAACATATTCTGCTTATTTTTTTTAGTGAGATATGTTATATTTAGAGATATTTAAAAGTGAAATTTGATGAAGTTTTTACAGAAATTAAAAGAGACCACAATTTATTTTACTCCGGATATTCCGGGTAAAGTTACTAAAAGATATAAATACAGCGCTTTCCGTGTCGTTAGCTACGCGGTAATTTATACACTTGCGATCGCTTTGTTTGTAACGCTAATTTTAGCTTTAACACCCGCGCGTAATATGGTGTTTTTCCCCGAGAATGAAGAGTTAAAAAAACAAGCCGTAAAAATTGACGAGCTCGAAAAAAATATTTTTTTCCTCACAAAAGAATTGAGATCTTTAGCCTCAACAAACAAGAAGCTTGAATACGCTATTATTCTCGGCGATTCCTCCGGTATCGATACTACTTCATCAATTTATGATTCATTGCGTATTCCGGATAATAATCCCAAATTTATTGAAGGCAATATTCTCGGTACAATCATAAACTTTTTCTTCAAAAAGAATGAAAGTAATGAAAATTCCGTTTATTTTATAAAACCTGCTGACGGTTTTGTGATCAAAAATTTTGATCCCTCAAAAGGACATATGGGAATGGACTTCGCCGTAAAGAATGAAACTCCCATATACGCGGCTGCCGGAGGCTATGTAATTTTTGCAGATTATACCGTTGACGACGGGAATATGATTATATTAAAACATGATAATGATTATCTTACAGTTTATAAACATTGTTCGTTACTGTTAAAAAATGCAAGGGATGTAGTCAATCAAGGTGAAGTAATTGCGCTTAGCGGAAATTCTGGATATAACACAACCGGCCCGCATCTTCATTTTGAGATATGGAAAAACGGAAGAGTAATGGATCCAAATAAAGTTATAGTAAATTAAAGGAGAATGAGATATGGCAATGAAAAAAAACGAATATTCCTCTGACGATGTAAGCATTTTAAGCGGCGGATTAAAGGTGGAAGGAAATATCCAGGGCGCGGGCAATATGCGTATTGAAGGAAGCGTTAAAGGCGACGTGAATGTAAGCGGCAATTTAACCCTTGGCGAAACTTCTCAAGTTCAAGGAGACGTTAAAGCCGGTAATATTACATTGAGCGGAAAATTTCAAGGAACTTTGCGCGCTACGGAAAAAGTAGTCCTGGAAGAAGGATCTGAACTTCACGGAGATCTTTTTGCTAAAATTCTTGTGATTGAAGCAGGGGCAAAATTTGACGGAAAGAGTAATATGACAAACTCCGCGACGCCGGTTCAGAACAAACCTGAAGAAAATGCCGGAAGATAAGTCCGGACTATTTAAATCATACCGCGATGCGGGCCCTTATCTCGGACTAGGATTTCAGCTTGCCGCTACCGTAGTTCTGATGTTTTTTTTTGGGCGATGGCTCGACGGTCAATTTGATATTTTTCCGGTTTTAACTATTGTATTTTCCATTATTGGTTCGGGCGCTGGGATTTATAATTTTATTAAAACAGTTTTGGATTTAAATAAAAAGAAAAAAAGTGAAAAAAATATATAACCAGGTAATTATTGTTTTCGTAATTGGATTCTCAATTCTTGCCTCTCTCTATTATCTCGAATTCATTAATTACTATTTTTTTCAGGCCTCCCTTTATGCCGGCTTCCTTAATTTAGCTAATACAGGCTTGGCTTTTCTCTTCTTCGAGAAATCATACAATAAAGATAACAAGCATTTTTTGATGTATAATTTAGGCGGGATGATAGGGCGCTTGTTCATCCTATTACTCTCTGTAATCATATTTATAAAATTCTTGAATATTGATAAATATGGATTTATATTAGTATTCTTTATTTTTTATTTTATTCTGTTGACGATAGAAATAAATTATTTTAGAAAAAGAGTAGAAACCAGAAAAGAAGCTAATAAAGTTACGGATTGAATTTGCAGCAGCATACTATAGAAGCCGCACAAGATACATTACAAAAAGCGACGGGAGCTGAAGATACCGGCTGGATTATGCACCATGTAATGGACAGCAATACATGGGATGTAGAGCCTTTTTTTACCCTTCATCTGCCGGAACTCCACTTATTTGGTTTTGATATTTCAATTACCAAGCATGTTTTGTTTATGTGGTTTTCAGCCGCAATCTTAATTGTTCTGCTTACTTATGTGGCGCGCACTTATAAAAAGTCGCTTGTGCCAAAAGGAGTTTCAAACTTTGTTGAGGTTTTGATAGTATTTGTAAGAGATGAAATCGCCAGGCCAACGATAGGCAAGGGGTTTGAAAAATTCCTTCCTTTTTTGCTAACAACTTTTTTCTTTATTCTTACTGCAAACTTTCTCGGTTTAATTCCTTACGGTTCAACAGCGACAAGTAATATTTCGGTAACCGCAACTTTGGCAGTCATCTCCTTCTTCTTTATACAGGCGGGAGGAATGGTGAAGAACGGGCCTTGGGGATATGTAAAAGGATTGATTCCGCACGGAGTTCCTGTTTTGCTTATTCCGATAATGTTTATTGTAGAGTTTCTCGGTCTCTTTACAAAACCGTTTGCTTTAGCTGTTAGGCTTTTTGCAAATATGACCGCCGGGCATATAGTAATTATGGCGCTCATCGGATTGATATTTATTTTACGCACGTATTATGTAGCGCCGGTATCTGTAGCGTTTGCATTGTTTATTTACTTATTGGAAATTTTAGTAGCATTAATTCAAGCATACATTTTCACTATGCTGTCATCTTTATTTATAGGGATGGCAGTTCACCAAGATCATTAATAATTGTTTATAAAGGGAGGATCTAAATGGATTTTTCATTAGCTTATTTGGCGGCAGGATTGGGAGCGGGTTTAACCGTTATCGGAGGAGCATTCGGAATCGGTAAATTGGCAAGTTCTGCAATGGATGCGAGCGGACGTCAACCGGAAGCTGCCGGCGATATCAGAACATCTATGATTATTGCCGCCGCGCTTATTGAAGGTATTTCATTATTCGCGCTGGTTATCTGTATTTTATTAGCTTTAAAATAATTTTAAACTTAAATATTTAGGAAAAGTCTATGTTAGCTTTTCTAAACTTAGCTGTAATTGCGTTTGCCGAAGGCGGAGAAGCGGGCGGACCATTAGATGTTAATCCGGGATTAATTTTCTGGACTGTAATTACATTTATTACCCTGCTCCTGATACTCCGTTTTACTGCTTGGAAGCCGATACTTGCTTCGCTTAGCAGCAGGGAGGATTTTATCAAAGATTCTCTTCAGAAGGCGGAGAATGAACGCAAGGAAGCCGAACGTTTACTCGAAGAAAATAAAGCCGCTATGGCTAAAGCTGAAGACGAAGCGCAGAAAATTATTGCGCAGGGAAGAGAATATGGCGAGAAATTGAAAGAGCAGATACTCGAAGAGAGCAGAAACGAATCGAAAAAAATGATCGCTGCCGCCTCTGCCGAAATTGAACGGAAGAACCAAGAAGCTTTTGAAAGCCTGAAAAATCAGGTTGCTTCTATTGCTATCGGCGCTGCGGAAAAAATAATAAGAGAAAATTTAGACGAAGAGAAACAGTCTAAACTTGTTGACAAATTTATAGACGAATTGCCGAATAATTGATATGAGTGAATTCAGCGTTACCTCGAGATATGCAAAGGCTCTTTATGAATATGCCGGTGAGAAAAATTCTTTGGAAAAAATTTCTAAAGATATTCTTATGATCAATAATACTTTGGACGGTTCGAAAGAATTGCGCTCCGTGCTTCAAAGCCCGGTGATTAAACCTGAAAAAAAACAGGCAATAATTAAAGATCTTTTTGCAGAAAAGGTGGATCACGAATCTCTTAACTTTCTTAATTTTATCATTGAGAAGAACCGGGAAGATTTGCTTTACGGCATAACGAAAAGATTTATGCGATTAAGTGATGAACATGCAGGGATAATGAACGGTAAAGTAACGAGTGCAGTAGAATTGGACGATTTACAAAGGTCCAATATTAAGAAGAGATTAGAGGAATACACAAATAAAAAAGTACGCTTAAGCTATGTACTGGATAGAAGTATTATCGGCGGCTTTATCGTAAAAATAGAAGATACGGTATTAGACGCATCAGTGAGGCATCAATTGGAAATTTTGAAAGAGAAATTTACCGAAGGAAGTTTAACTTTTAACTAAGGAAAATATTAAGGAATATAAAATGGCAGAAGTAAGACCCGATGAAGTCTCTGCAATTTTGAGAAAGCAGTTATCCGGATTTGATAATGAGGTTGAAGTTTACGATGTAGGAACCGTACTCCAGGTTGGGGACGGAATTGCCCGCGTTTACGGGCTTTCTAAAGTTATGGCTACCGAGCTTGTTGAATTTCCGAACGATGTTATGGGGATGGTTCTTAACCTTGAAGAAGACAGTGTCGGCTGCGTTCTTTTCGGCGATACAAGTTTGGTTAAGGAAGGCGACACAGTTAAAAGAACAAAAAGACTTGCCTCATTTCCGGTTGGAAATAAATTATTGGGAAGAGTTGTAGATCCGCTCGGTGTTCCCGTTGACGGAAAAGGAAATATCGATCACGAAAAGTATATGCCGATTGAGAGAAAAGCGCTCGGCGTTTTAGATAGACAGCCTGTGAAAGAACCATTGCAGACTGGTATAACAGCTATAGACGCGATGATTCCTATCGGACGCGGACAAAGAGAATTGATAATCGGCGACAGACAAACGGGTAAAACTGCTGTTGCTATCGACGCGATAATAAATCAGAAATTTACGCATACTGAAGAAGCCAAAGCAAACGGTGTTGATCCGGTTTATTGTATTTATGTCGCAATCGGGCAAAAAAATTCTACCATAGCTCAGGTACTTGCAAAGCTGGAAGAAGAAGGCGCAATGGGTTACACGACTATTGTCTCCGCTCCGGCTTCTGTTGCAAGTCCGCTGCAATATATCGCGCCCTATTCCGGTTCCACTTTAGGAGAATTTTTTAGAGATAACGGCAAACACGCGCTTGTTATTTATGACGATCTTTCAAAACAAGCTGCGGCTTACAGGGAACTTTCCCTTCTCTTAAGAAGACCTCCGGGCAGGGAAGCTTATCCGGGAGATGTTTTTTATCTTCACTCCAGATTGCTCGAACGCGCATCAAAATTAAATGACAGTTTAGGCGGCGGAAGTTTAACCGCGCTGCCGATTATCGAAACACAGCAAGGTGATGTTTCGGCTTATATTCCTACTAACGTAATTTCGATTACCGATGGACAAATTTATCTCGAACCCAACTTATTCAATGCGGGCGTTCGTCCGGCAATCAATGTTGGTATTTCGGTTTCCCGTGTGGGTGGAAATGCGCAAATTAAAGCGATGAAAAAAGTAGCCGGATCCTTAAAATTAGATCTCGCTCAATACCGGGAATTGGAATCATTCGCAAAATTCGGTTCCGATCTTGATAAGGCGACACAGCGGACTTTGGCAAAAGGTGAACGGCTCGTTGAACTCTTAAAGCAGAAACAATATTCACCACTTCCGGTTGAAAAACAAGTAGTAACCGTTTTTGCCGGTACGAATGATTATCTTCAGGATGTTCCGGTTGAAGATGTAAACAGGTTTGAAAAAGAATTACTTGAATATATTGATTTGAAATACGCTGATATTTATCAAACGATAAGAGAAACGAAAGTTCTGAACGACGAAACTTTAGAAAAAATGCGAAATGCAATAGAAGAATTTTTGGGAAAATTTAAAAGAACCCATCAATAATAAAAAATAATTAAGGAGAGAGGGCAAACCCTTTCCCGGCATTTTAAAAAATAAATTAAATTAAATGGCAACTTTACGGGACATAAAAAGAAGAATAGTCGGAGTAAAAAATACTCAGCAGATTACCCGTGCAATGAAAATGGTGGCGGCGGCTAAATTACGCCGTGCTCAGGAAAATATAATTAACGCCAGACCTTATTCAAGAAAAATTGCCGAAGTACTCGATCATCTTTTAAGGGCTGAAAAAACTATAAAAGATCCGCTCTTTGAAAAAAGAGAAACAGAGAGGATCGCATTTATTGTTGTTACTTCGGACCGAGGTTTAGCCGGAAGCTTTAATCAAAATATTATCAGAACTGCCGAAGATCTTTTTAGGGACGAATACAAAGAATATCTCGATAGTAAGAATTTAAGTATTTACTGCATCGGAAAAAAAGGATGCGATTATTTTACGAAGAAAGATTATCCGGTTGTAGAATCGTATCCCGGAATTTTCTCTGCTAATTTGAAATTTGAATTTGCCTCCAAATTAATGATGGAGATAACTTCAAAATTCATTAACGGAGAATATGAC
Source organism: uncultured Melioribacteraceae bacterium (assembly GCA_963821715.1). Classification (GTDB taxonomy): domain Bacteria; phylum Bacteroidota; class Ignavibacteria; order Ignavibacteriales; family Melioribacteraceae; genus CAWGET01. The sequence goes on along the minus strand of CAWGET010000006.1, from coordinate 427,583 downwards.
AGAGTTGTAATTATTTATAATGAATTCAAGTCGGTCATCCAACAAAATTTAAGAGTTAAAGACCTTCTTCCAATAACCAAAACAGAGGAAGAGGAAACGGACGAGACTGAAAAGCAGCATAATATTGACTATATTTATGAACCGGATAAAATAACGATTATTAAAAGTCTTCTGCCCCGTTATTTAAACGCGCAGCTTTGGACTGCATTGCTAGAATCGTACGCAGCCGAACTAGGCGCGAGAATGACAGCGATGGATATGGCTACGGAAAATGCTAAGGAATTAATTTCTCAGCTTCAGTTAACATATAATAAGGAACGACAGGCGTCAATTACAAAAGAAATTCTGGAAATAGTTTCCGGCGCTAACGCACTGCAAAATAGTTAAAGAAAAAATGTTAGAAGATCTTCAATTTAAAATAGATAGAGCTCTTAAAAAGGTAACCGGACAAGGAAGGTTAAGCGAAGAAAACATCTCGGAAACTATCCGTGAAATAAGACGTGTATTGCTTGACGCCGACGTTAACTATAAAGTTGCTAAAAAATTTATTGACGACGTAAAAGATAAAGCTCTCGGACAGGAAGTTATTACATCGGTTAAACCCGGGCAGTTAATAACTAAAATTATTTACGATGAACTTGTAAACCTGATGGGCGGACAACGCTCCGAACTTCAAGTAAATCCCGCGGGCATCACAATTATTCTTCTTGTCGGACTGCAAGGTTCCGGTAAAACTACCTTTAGCGCTAAATTAGCACGCTATCTTAAAGAGAAAAATAGAAAAGTCCTATTAACTGCTGCGGATATATATAGACCGGCGGCCATAGATCAGTTAAAAACTTTGGGAACACAGATAGACACACCCGTTTTTTCGATAGACGGAAGCAAAGACGCGGTTAAAATTGCAAGAGAATCTGTTAATTACGCCGAAGAAAATGGACTTAATACAGTTATAATAGATACTGCCGGGCGTTTGCATGTTGACGAACAATTAATGGACGAAGTAGCTTCCATCAAGAGTGAAGTGAATCCGACCGAAATACTTTTTGTAGTCGATTCGATGACCGGGCAGGATGCGGTAAATTCCGCAAAGGCTTTTCACGATACTGTGGATTATACGGGTATTGTATTAACAAAACTTGACGGTGATTCAAGAGGCGGAGCTGCCTTATCGATCCGTTCAGTTGTGGATGAGCCGATCAAATTTATAAGTCTCGGTGAAAAATTAGATTCCATAGAAATATTTCATCCCGATAGACTCGCTTCAAGAATTTTAGGAAAAGGGGATATTGTTTCTTTCGTTGAAAAAGCTCAGGAGCAATTTGACGAAAAAGAAGCCGAGGATCTTGAGAAAAAACTTATGTCAAATCAATTTGACTTTGAGGATTTTCTTAAACAAATTAAAATGATAAAAAAGATGGGCTCGCTAAAATCAATAATGTCTATGATTCCGGGCGTTAGTAATGCTATTAAAAATGCGGATGTTGACGATAAAGAGTTGGTTAAGGTCGAATCGATTATTCAATCGATGACAAAAGGCGAGAGAAAAAACCCGAAAATATTGAATGGAAACAGACGAAAAAGGATCGCGCGCGGAAGCGGTAATTCGATTCAGGATGTAAACCGCCTCATTAAACAATTTAAAGAAATGCAGAAAATGATGAAAATGTTTAAAGGAAAAGGCGGTTCTAAGATGATGAAGAATCTTGGAAATTTAAAATTAAATTGATACATTAAATTAAAATCGGAGGAATTAATTGGCAGTTAAGTTAAGATTGAGAAGAATGGGAAAGAAGAGACAACCTATTTATAAAGTTGTTGCAGCGGATGCGAGATCGCCGAGAGACGGTAGATTTATAGAAGCAATTGGTTTGTATAATCCTAAAACAAATCCGAGCACAATTGAAATAAATGAAGAAAGAGCTCTTTATTGGTTAAATGTAGGTGCACAGCCGACGACAACGGTGAAAAATATTTTTTCGAAACAAGGTATTCTTTTAAAGAAAGAACTTGAGAGGAATGGTTTAAGCGAAGAGGAAGTTAACGGTAAATTAGAAGAATGGAAATCCGAAAAAGAAGCTAAACTTTCAGCTAAAGAGAAAAAACAAGCAAAGAAAAAAGAAGAAACCAAAAAAGAAGAACCGAAAGTAGAAGCTAAAGAGGAACCGAAAGAAGCTGCTCCGGAAGAAGCGAAAGCAGAAGCTAAAGAAGAACCGAAAGCAGAAGCTAAAGAGGAACCGAAGGAAGCTGCTCCGGAAGATGCGAAAGCTGAACCGAAGGATGAAGTTTCGGAAGAGCAGAAAGAGAAAGCTGCTGCAGAAGAACCAAAAGCGGAAACTACACCGGATTCACAGGAAAAGTCTGATTCAAACGCGCCGGAAGCCAAAGGTACTGCTCCCGACGAATCCAAAAAAGAGTAATTTACGCGGATTAACGACTTATTAAAGTACCTTGTTTTTTATAAATATTGAGGTATTCTCATGAAAGAGTTTATTGAATTCATCGCCAAACACCTTGTCGATAATCCCGACAACGTCCTTGTGGAGGTTAAACTTGAGGAAGAGCGAAAAGTTGTATTGACTCTTAAAGTAGGCGCTCAGGATGTGGGCAAAGTGATTGGAAAACAAGGTAAAACAGCACAGGCTATGAGAACTTTATTAACGGCGATTGCTGCAAAAGACGGAAAACGAGCTATTCTCGAAATTTTGGAATAGTCGATTTTATTTATTGTGAAAGAGCTTTTTCTGGTAGGTAAAATTTCCGCACCGTATGGTTCTGATGGCTTTGTTACAATAAATTCTTTTTCTGATTTCCCGGAACGGTTTTTTAATCTTAAATCAGTCTCGGTTGAAATATTCGGTAAAGTTAAAGAGCTTTTCATCGAAGATGTTGATGAAGTTCGTAATAATATTGCATTAAAATTTAAGAATTTCGATTCCGATCGGGATGTAGAATTTCTCTCGGGGAAAAATATTTACATTTACGAACACGAACTGATTAAACTCGATAAAGATCAGTTTTATATTCACGATCTGATTGGCAGTAAAGTTTTTAGAAATAATGAAGAAGTTGGAAGCGTGGTTGATGTTCTATCCCTGGAATCCAATGATGTAATTGTAATAAAAACTCTTTCTGAAGAAGAATTATTAATTCCTGCCGTAAAAGATTTTGTAGATTTGGTTGATACAGAGAAAAAGGTTCTTATATTAAGAACCGGAGATGATGAATTATATGATGAGGATTGATATTATTTCCGCCGTTCCCGATTCGCTGGAAAGTATGATCAATACCAGTATTGTAAAAAGAGCGCAGGATAAAAAAAAAGTAAAAATAGATGTTCATAATTTACGAGATTACGCGTACGATAAACATAAACAGATTGACGATAAACCGTTTGGCGGCGGACCTGGAATGCTTCTTAAACCGGAACCGTTTTTTGAGTGTATAAACTCTTTAAAAGAAAAAGTTGAATACGATCATATTATTTTTACTTCTCCTAAAGGAAAAAAATACGATCAAAAAGAGGCGAACAGACTCTCGCTCGCCAAAAACATTTTAATTATTGCCGGTCATTATAAAGGCATAGACGAAAGAGTGAGAGAAGTATTTGCGACCGATGAAATTTCCATCGGTAATTTCGTCTTAAGCGGAGGAGAATTACCCGCTTTAATTATTGTTGATTCAATTGTAAGATTAATACCGGGAGTGTTGAACGACAGCGAATCCGCTTTACAGGATTCTCTGATGGACGGCGAAAAAGTTGAGCCGCCGTTCTATACTCGTCCGGCTGAATATAAAGGTTTGAAAGTTCCCGAGGTTTTGCTTACGGGAAACAGAAAAAAAATAGAAGACTGGAAAGAAGAGCAGTCCAAAGTTTTAACAGAGAAATGGAAAAAAATAAATAGTGTGGAGTAGGAAATGGATAATATGAAAGAATATGTAGCGGATCAAACAAGAACCGATCTGCCTCAATTTAAATCCGGCGATCGTGTCAGAGTTCACGTTAGAGTTATCGAGGGTGATAAAGAAAGAATACAGCCTTTTGAAGGAGACGTGATAAGTATTCGCGGCGGCGGAATAAATAAAACATTTACCGTAAGGAAAATTTCCAGCGGAGTAGGCGTAGAAAGAATTTTCCCTTTTAGCTCGCCGAAAATTCAAAAAGTTGAATTGGTTAGAGAAGGAAAAGTAAGAAGAGCCAAACTCTATTACCTGAGAGAACTTTCTGGAAAAGCTGCCAGAATTAAGAGCAAGAGCATTAGATAATTTGAGGAGAAGCCGCCTTGAGCGGCTTTTTTTATGAAAATTTTACTTCCCCAAAATATTTTTTCAGCGGTTCTGGCTTTATCCTTTCCGGAAGATTTGAAAAATAAAATCGAGATAAGATCTTCGGCAACAATTGCTAAAGGCTTGGAAGACGATTCTTCTTCAATCGGTTTTTTGCCTTCATGCGATCTGATCGATCATCAGGATTTTTTTGTTTCGCGGAAAGCATTTATCGCTTTTGACGGACTCCTCTCAAATTCGTATCTCTATTTTTCTCCAAATCAAAAAGATATTTCTGAATTCCTTTTGCGCGGCGATGTTTCTAAAAATGATATACTGCTTGCAAAGATTTTATTTTCGGAAAGATTTGATACAGCGTTGAATTTTAAAATCGATTTAAATGATAAGGTAAACGACAACCAAAATTTTATCGTCGCAGGAAATGAAAACTACGAAAATAATTTATATCGTGAAGGATTGAGCTTTTCAGATCAGGTTGCCGAACTGTTAGACTACCCTTATGTTAATTTCGTTCTCGCTTCTAAAGATGAAAATCTCATAAAAGATTTTAATTCAACGTTCGAAAGTATCGATAGAAAAGTTGAAGATGAGATAAGCGAAATATTAAACAAACTCGATCTGAACGAGGAAACAAATGAGTTTATTAGAATGAATCTGAACTCCGTTTATTTTGATATGACTCCAAATGAAGTGGAAGGATTGAAAGAATTGTATAAATTATTGTTTTACCATGGTTTGATTGAAGACTTATTTGAGATCAAATTTGTAGATTGAAAACCGCGAATTATAAATTCTCGGAAAAAATCTGCCTATCACGAATTAGATTCGAAAAGTTTTAATTTTCAATGTTCACTTACCGTCAATCAATTCTTAAGAGTTTCCCTAATTGCTTAACTTTATCTTTTTAGTTAATTTTTAAGATTATGAAAAAATTCCTCTGGCTTTTATTTCTGATCGCTTTTGCGGCGATTAATTTTTTTGGCGAAGTTCAGAATTCTTCCGAAAAAAGAAATCCTTTGCAAGATGAAAAAATATTCACTAAAGATTCAGCGCAGGTAGAGACTAATAATTACATCAAAACAGCGGATTTTTTTATTGAAGCCGAGCTTGACGACAAAAAAAACTTTTTATCTGTAGAAGAAAAAATAATCTGGTTCAACAAAACAGATATTGAAACAAATCAGCTGCAATTCCATCTTTACCCAAATGCTTTTAGTGGCAATAATAGTACGTATGCGAAAGAGATATCTATTCCTGAGAAATCCAGGACAAAGATTGAATTCAAAAAATTTAATGTCGGTGGTAAAAAGGCCGAACTAAATTATTTTAGTCCTGATGATGGAAATTTAAACGATAGTACCGTTGTAAGAATTGATTTGGATAAATCTATTTTGCCCGGCGATTCAATTCAAATTGAAATAAACTACTCGCTTAAAATCCCTTCTGTTATTAGACGTTTCGGATATTCGAAAGATTTCTTTTTTATTTCGCAGTGGTTCCCGAAACCAGGCGTATTTGAACATGGTGAATGGATTACAAATCAATATCATTTTAACACGGAATTTTACTCTGACTTCGCCGACTATAATGTAAATCTAAAAGTACCTAACGAATTTAATGTTACAGCGGCGGGAGTTTTAACTTTACAAAAGAGTGAGAACAGTTTTACTGAATATACTTTTGTGCAGAAAGGCGTTCATGATTTTGCCTTGGCTGCAGCGAAAAATTATACAAAGGAAGAGCGGACTTATAAGTCATCCAACCAAAAAGAAATTGCTGTAGAAATATTTTATAAAGAAGGCGAAGAAAAATATCTCGATCGATATTTTGAGGCTGTTTTTAATTCATTAAAATTTATGAATGAAAATATTGGCGAGTATCCATATCAGTCTTTGAAAATAGTTGATACTCCAATTCTCAGTTCTTCGGCGGGGATGGAATATCCGACTTTAATGACGGTAAATTCCGAATTGATTTCTCCGAAGGAAACTTTGTACCCGGAAAAACTTGTTGTACACGAATTTATTCATCAATATTTTTACGCCGTTGCTGCCAACAACGAAACCGCGGAAGCTTGGCTCGACGAGGGATTAACTTCCTACTTCACGAACAAAATAATAAATAAATATTACGGCCCGGGGCTTCTGAATTTTAAGCTCGTTAATTACCTCCCGGTTTATGGAATGAGCATACTTTCCTACAATGAAATTCCGATCATTTATTTTTTAGGGGAATTCGAGCTGCCGGAAGAAGCCGAAAGCATGCTGAATTATTACCGAAATACAAGTATCGGTAGTATTGCAGATTCATCATACAAATTACCGAGTTACATTTCCTATGCAATAAATTCGTATTACAAACCCAAACTGATGCTGATGAGTCTTGAGAATTACATAGGCGAAGAAAAATTTTTAAGTATTTTAAGCGATTACTACAACGAGTTTAAATTTCGTCATCCGACCGGAAGAGATTTTATTTCTGTGGTTCAAGAAAACACCGATGAAGACCTGAGCTGGTTTTTCAAAAATTTTTACGAGGAACCGCGAACATTCGATTATAAAGTGAGCGGTATAAAAAAGAATAAGGTAGGCGAATACGATATAATGCTGGAACGTTTGGGCGACGGCGTTTTTTATTCCGATATTGCGGTTTATACAGAGAACGATACAATAATGTATAACTGGCGCGATGGTGAAAAATGGAAACGGCTTATAATAAAAAGTGAGGAGGACATAACAGCAGTTGTTATCGATCCTGAAAAGAAAAACCTGTTGGATATTAACTTTGCGAATAATTCATATACGATGGATAGAAAAATAGCAGCACCTTTATCGTTGAGTATACGTTGGCTTTTCTGGATTCAAAATGCACTGATGATTTTAGGAAGTACAGGATGAATTCATTTTTCGGAAAAATACTTCATCAGGCAATTCGGCTTGTTTTCAAAAATTTCAAATTAGTCTTTTTACTTTGGGGCTTAAATTTCTTATTCGCGTTTGTGCTCAGCATACCGATTTATATTCTTCTGGCAGATAACATCGGGCATTCGGTTATAAGCGAAGATTTGATGCTCGGATTCGATTACATCTGGTATATTCAGTTTAGGAATATTTACCAAACAGCATTGGATAATATGCCGCTTCTTCTTTACTCGATGGTTGGAATTTATGTTTTGATTCAGACATTTTTTCTCGGAGGATTGATCGCAATTTTCAATAATCCAAAAAAAAATCATATTGTGGATTTCTTTTACGGCGGTGTAACTTACTGGCTTCGTTTTATTAAGGTTGTTCTGGTTTCTCTTATCTTTTTCGCGCTCGCGTTTTTGATAAACGATCTTCTCGGTGATACGATTAGCTGGATATTTTTAAGGAACGAAAATCTTTGGGCTGATTTTATTTTACGTTCGCTTCGTTATATAATTCTAATCTTTTTAATCGGTGTTGTAACAATGATCTCCGACTTCGCCAAAGTCTATATGGCAATAGAAGACGAGCATAAATTGCTCCCTTCAATAAAGGCTACGCTGCTTTTCATCAAACAAAATTTTAATATGGTATTTTCAATCTTTTTATTTGTTGCGGTTATCGGGGCGGCGGGTTCGGTAATTTATAATCTGCTCGGAAGTAAAATACCGCGTGTACCGTTTTACTTTCTTATTATTTCTTTTGTTCTACAGCAAATGTTGATTATTTTTAGATTATTGGTTAGAATGTTATTCGCCTCTTCCGAGGTATTATTGTATAAAGATTTAAGCGCCGACTTTGTATCGGCGGAAGTTCAGGAACAAACAGTTGGAGTTTAGAAATGAATGTTTTACCCATTTCAATTTATGGGGATAAAATTTTAAGGGAAAAAGCGAAACCCATTACAAAAGTCGACGACGAAATTATAGAGCTGATCCAAAATATGTTCACAACAATGCGCGGTGCAAACGGAATAGGATTAGCAGCAAATCAGGTTAATGTTGATAAACAGCTTTTTATTATAGATTTAAGTCCGGTGGAAGATTACGAAAAAGAAAAACCTTTGGTAATGATCAATCCGGAAATCATTCTTGAGTCGGATGAAATAATTACGATGGAAGAAGGATGTTTGAGTCTTCCTAATTTAAAAGCTGATGTTAACCGGCCCGAATTTGTAAAAGTAAAATATTTAGACACCGACGAGAACGAACGCGAATTGGAAGCCGATGAACTTTTGAGCAGAGTAATTCAACATGAGTACGATCACTTGATTGGGAAGATGATTCCGGACAGAGTTGATCCGGCGCTGCGTAAAAAAATGAAAAAAGAACTGCTGCGGATAATGAAACGTGAAACGGAAATTGATTATCTGATAGCTGAAAAATAGAGCGGTATAATTTTGAAAATAATATTTTTTGGAACTCCGGATTTTGCTGTTCCGGTACTCGAAAAAATCCATAAAAGCAAACACGAACTTAAAGCTGTTGTAACTGCGCCGGATAAAGAACGCGGACGAGGCAGAAAAGTTTCCGCTACTCCGGTGAAAGAATTCGCACTTAAGAATGATGTTCCGGTATTACAGCCGGACAAGTTAAAATCCCCCGAATTTATTGACGAATTAAAAATTTTGGAAGCTGACATTTTTGTAGTTGTAGCTTTCAGAATTTTGCCCGAAGAAGTTTTTACAATTCCAAAATTGGGATCGTTCAATCTGCACGGTTCTCTTTTGCCAAAATACCGCGGCGCCGCTCCTATTCAATGGTCTTTGATTAACGGAGAAACAGAAACGGGATTAACAACGTTTTTTTTGAAGAGAAGGGTTGATACCGGGAATATTATTCTGCAGGAAAAAATAAAAATCGACGAAGAAGATAATTTCGGAACTCTCCACGACAAAATGAGCGAAGCGGGAGCTTATCTCGTAATAAAAACTTTAAATTTAATTGAAGAAGGAAAAGTGGTAACATTCGAACAGGATCAAACGGTCGTTAGTCCGGCGCCTAAAATCACAAATGAGACGAGAGAAATTGATTGGAGAAAAACTGCGGAAGAAATTCATAATTTGATAAGAGGACTTTCTCCTTATCCCACAGCATTTTTTGTGAACGACGGGAAAAGCTATAAAGTTTATTCATCCAAAATAATAAAAGATAAAGATTCTGTATCGGGAGAAATCCAACAGGATAGGGATGAATTAGTAGTTGGCTGCGGAGATGACGCTCTGCAGATTTTGGAAATTCAACCGGAAGGAAAGCGGCGAATGAACACTAAGGATTTTTTAAGAGGAAACAAAATTTAATACCTTTGGTTTGAGAAGTTGTAGAGCTGTTGCATACTTCGAGAATAACAATAAACATGCATCATCTAATCACAAACATAAATATTAAAAAAAAAGAAGGCGTTAAAATGAAAGAAGTAGAAAAAATTAAAAGCGAAGAAAAGAAGACGGATGAGTCGAAATATTCGATGGAGAGCCATCTGATAAGCGGGAAAAATATTACCAAGCATTGGGATTATTCTCACCATGTAACCGCGCCGATATCATCATCAACCACATTCCGTTTGGATTCGGTGGACCGCGGAGCTAAAGGGTTTATGCAGTTCGCCAAAACGGCAGAGATGGGAGAAGATTTTACGCCGATATTTATTTACGATCGTCTCGGCGAACCGAATAAAGATATTCTCGAAGAAAATCTCGCGTACGTAGAAAAAGGAGAAATGGCTGTCACATTCGCAAGCGGGATGGGAGCAATTTCGGGTGTTCTCGGGGTTTTAACAAAATCGGGAGATGAAATAATCACGCACTCAACATTGTACGGCTGTACAATTTCGTTGTTCAACAATTGGTATCCGCGCTACAACATAGCCGTAAACGCAGTCAATTTAACCGAGATAAAAAATCTTACCGAAGCGATAACAGAAAACACAAAAGTAATTTATTTGGAAACACCTGCTAATCCTAATTTGGATATAGTTGATATCCGCGCATTAAGAAAAATAGTTGACGAAGAGAACTCCGATCGGGAAGAAGAAAAGAAAATTAAAATTGTTGTCGATAATACATTTGCCACTCCATACTGCCAGCGCCCGATTGAACTCGGCGCCGATTTTACAGTTCATTCTCTAACCAAAGGCATCGGAGGATTTGGCACAGATATGGGCGGGGTTGTGATCGGGGAAAAAGTATACCGAGATTCGCTTCTGCTTTACAGAAAAGATTTCGGAGGCGTTTTAAACACAAAATCCGCGTGGGCAATTTTGACTTACGGGCTGCCGTCTCTCGCATTGCGCCAGCGTCAACAAATTAAATCTGCAAAAAGAATAGCGGAGTTTTTGGAATCGCATCCAAAAGTTTCTTTTGTAAATTATCCGGGACTTCCGTCCTTTAAATATCACGAACTTGCTAAAGAATTGATGGTGGATTTTAACGGAAATTTTGCGCCGGGAAGCTTGATCTATTTCAATTTGAAAGGAAATACAATTCAGGATGAAAAAGAAAACGGCGCTAAATTGATGGATTATATTGCGTCAAAAGCATATTCCATAACGCTGGCGGTAAGTTTGGGCCACACTAAAACCCTTATCGAACATCCGGCATCTATGACGCATTCTGTCGTTCCGCCGGAAAAATTAGAAGAACGCAGAATTGACGCCGGCGGAGTAAGACTTGCGGTCGGTTTAGAAAATGAAGAAGATATTATTTTAGATTTAGACGAAGCGTTGAATTCAATTTAAAAAGTCAAACGTCAAACGTCAAAAGTCAAACGTCAGAAATCAGAAGTCAGATGACAAACGTCAAACGGAAAAATAATTTGTAGGGAAAGGGCTTGCCCTTTCCGTAAAACGAAAGAATATTGAGAAGCGTTAATCAAAAAATCAATAAATAGGCGGTTGGAAGAAAAATAAAAAGAGCCGGGGTTGTCCAAAAGCGTCATTTCGACGAACGAAGCGAGGAGAAATCTTAGAGTTCAATTTATTCTCTGCGATGATCATAAAAATCAGCTCCTGCCTACTGCAGGCACATTTTCAGCGTTCAATTTTTGTAACAAATAGAATTCAGGAAAAATGAAATTTTTATTACTCAGTATTTTCATTTTGATGTTTGCTGCCGGATTGAACGCTCAGGAGAGAGAGGCTTTTGATAATTTTTCTGCCGATGAGGTTATGGGAGTTATACATCAAAATGGAAATGTTTTCGTAATTATGGAAGATACGGTTTTAACTTTTAATGAGAATGCACTAACAAATTCAATAAGCATTGACTCGCTAAATTTTTATATTTATCCGGATTTTGAGCGTGTGAATATTGATTTTTGGATCTTTCCGTTCTATGGAATTTACCGGGATCATTTGAGAAATATTCAATATCGGACCCGGACAGAAACGCGGTTAAGGTAAAATTGCGGAAAAATATTGTATGGTAATATTAAAGAGCAGTCTGCTAAACCAATTCCCCGAAATCATTTTCGGTTTCTCTACAAAGTTCGGACTTAAAAGAAAACCGCCTTTCAACTTCAATATGTCACTTTCAGTTGGAGATAATCAGGATACCGTTTTAGAAAACCGTTCTGAATTTTTCGATAAACTTGGTCTTCATAATAAATGCGCTTTGCAGAAACAGATCCACGGCGATACGGTGACGATCGTTTCCCAACCGGGTTCGGCGGGCGAAAGCGACGCGATGATTACGAGTGAAAAAGGATTGGGACTTGCAGTATCTACAGCCGACTGCACACCGATTTTTGTTTTCGATAATTCAAAAAAAATTATTGCGGGTATTCATTCGGGTTGGCGCAGCACCGAAAAAAGAATTACTTTAAAAACAATTCAAATAATGAAAAAGAAATTTTCGTCCAAAGCCGAGGATCTATTCGTTTATATCGGACCTTCGATCTCGCAAAAGAATTACGAAGTCGGGAAAGATTTCGAAAATAAATTCGATGAAAAATATTTGAAACCATCCAATGGAAAGTATCTTCTCGATGTAAAAAAAGTCAACTTCGATCAACTCTTGGAATCCGGAATTCCTGAACGGAATATTCAAATTTCCGAGTTATGTTCCTATGAGATTAAAAATATTCTTAATTCTTACAGAAGAGAAGGAGAAGTTTCGGGAAGAAGTTTTGGAGTTATAGCGATGAGAGAGCGAACGAGTGATACGGTGAACCGAGTGTAGGGAAAGGGACTGTCCCTGTGGGGCTTGCACTTGCCGAAAGACGAAAGATGTTATACTGAGAATCGCGAATCAGAATACCAATAAATAAGCGGTGGAAAAAAAAATTTTTAGCTTATGAGGAAAAAATAGTTGCCGCGAGCTTTAGCTCGTGAAGTGATAAAAAAAAGATATAAGAGCATTCGCCCAAAGCTGTTTTCAATTTTTCCAAAGACCATTTCGGCTGAAGCCGGATATTTTTTAGTTTTGCCTCATCCCAAGCCTGAAGGCTTGGGTTAACACCGCTAAACTTTGCGCTTAATCTATGAACCAATACTCTTTTAATAACCCAAGCGTTTACGCTTGGGAATTTAATATCAGATGAACCCTGGGCTTTAGCCCAATATTTTATTTGGGTTAAAACCCAATTAATTCTTCTTCATTATTTTCCCCAACGACTTGTCCCGAAGGGATGGTTATGCCAAAAGTCGTGGCAACTTTTTATAAAGATGATAATCAGTTGTGGGGAATGGGCTTGTCCCTGCGGGGCTTGCTCTTCCCGCAAAAAAAAAGATTTATCGCATAAAAAAACGGCGTCTTTTTAAGGACGCCGTCTGAAAAAATTAAAGAAACCAATTTAATTTTACTGATTATAAAATATCAAACAAAACGTTAGCAGTAATTTGCAGCGTATTGAAATTATCTTCTCCGTCTTCCTTGCCAATTAGATTATTGAAGTTATATTTCAAACTTAGGTCAACATCAAAAGCGGGAAGGAGAGTAAACTCAACTCCGGCGCCGAGTCCCAACCCTTGACGAGAGACTCCGTCTCCGACATTGTTTTGAAAATTAAAATCATCCGATGTGACTTTTGTATCGCCAAACGAATTAAAAAGAATATCGAGCGCGAGATAAGGAGAAACAGGTCCTGGAAGTAAGCTCATTTCACCGCCGATTCCAATCGACAGAAGATTGCTTTCAACGTTAAAATTTGATTGATTGAAATCTAACAACATGGGACCGTCATAACTTCCATCTCCATTAAACTTTACATAATAAACGCTCAAAACCGGAGAAATCGGCACCATCGGGATATCGAATTTAGCTTTTCCGCCATAATGAATTTCGGAACCATACTCGAAATCGTAATCAGGAATAAGATCATTCTGTATTTTTGTATAGCCGATTGCAGGACCAATTTTTAATCCCTGGCCGAACAATGAACCGGCGAAAACTAAAATCATCATAAAAACAATAAAGTGAAAAGATTTTTTCATAATAACCCTCCTCAATAAAATTTTAATTAATGTGAATATTTTCAGTGAAAAAGTCAAGATTTTTATTATAATTACAGAGATCACTTAAAAAATATGTTAGATAATCTGTGTAACTTTAATTTATGTAACGTTTTAACTATATTTAAACTTGAAAATAAGGATATTTGTACTATTGATTGAACAATCCAATCTGCTTTATAGACTTGCAGCCGGAGTTATTTTAGCTTCAATTATAGCGATTTTCTCCTTTAAAGCAAAATTTTTAACTAAGAGCGGCACGGCGGCAACTTTTGTTCTTGCCGCGGGAATTTTCGGTTTCGGGGGATGGAAATGGACAATTCCAATATTTGCTTTTTTTCTTACTTCAAGCCTGCTTTCAAAGCTCAGGAAGAAGCAGAATATAAATGTCGATCTTTATTTTGATAAAACAGGAGTTCGCGACGCCGCACAAGTTTTTGCTAACGGCGGACTAAGTTTGATTTTGGTTGCTCTTAATTTATTTTATCCTAACGAATTATTTTTCTATATCTACGTATCGGTAATCGCTTCGGTTTGCGCAGATACCTGGTCGACTGAAATTGGAACAATGAAAAATTTCGCGGCGTATAACATTAGGAATTTCAAGCGGGTTGAGCAGGGAAGATCTGGCGGAGTTTCGCTTCCCGGAACAACAGCCGCTTTTGCCGGAGCCGCGTTTATCGCTTTCAGCGGTTCGTTTTGGATCTCGGGTAGTTTATTAGTTTATTTTTTAATTATTATTTTTTCCGGATTTTTAGGAAGCGTGATCGATAGTTTATTAGGCGCAACGGTTCAACTTCAGTATATTTGCACTGTGTGCGGAAAAATTACGGAAAGAAAAAATCATTGCGGGAAAGAAACTCTTTACTCCAAAGGATTTTATTTTTTGAATAACGATCTGGTAAATTTTTTTGCAGGATTATCCGGAGGAATTATTTCCTTCATTTTATATGAAATTATTTTTTAGGCAAATATGAAATTTTCTAAATTAGTTTTCTTCACATTATTTTTATTTTCCGGTTTATCGGCTCAATCTTCAACTCAGCTTTTCTACGACGCAATGGCGGCATATCATAATTCCGAATTCGCAAAAGCATATCAGCTTTTTACATCAATGGAGGAGATTGAAGGAGTTGACGAAGAAATCTTATCCACTTCAAAATATTACAAAGGAGAATCTCTTTTTAGTCTGGGGCAGTTTACGGGAGCGGAAAATGTTTTCCGAAATTTTATTGAACAATATCCCCTCTCAAATTTTAGAGAAGCCGTTTATTACAAACTCGGCGTAATTTATTTTCAATTAGGCGAGTATGAAAAGTCGCGCGAGTTTCTTCTCAATCTATTGAATAGATATCCTAATTCCGACTTTGCCGGCTCGGCAATGTTCATGGTAGGAGAATCTTATTCCAAAGCTGGAAGCGTTTCTCAAGCGGAAGAATTCCTGAAAAATGCAGTTGATAAAAGCCGGAACAATAAATATCTAGATTATAATATCTATTCACTTGCTAATCTCTACGAAAAAAACGGCGATTATGAAAATGCAGTAAAATATTACGACGAACTGCTCGCTTACTATGGCGACAGCAAGTTAGCTCCTTACGCGCATCTTCGCATTGGTGTTTCTTATTTCAAATTAAAAAAATATGATAATGCAATTTTGGAATTGACAGATCCGATGATTGAGAAACTTTCGCCTGAACTCCGGACTGAAGCAAATCTTGCTCTTGCGAATTCGTTTTTCCGTTTGAAAGAATATGAGAGCGCTGCGGATGTTTTTAAAAAGATGATGGACGAACTTCCCGCCGGAACAACCGAAGAAGAATTAAAATATGGATTAGCGTGGATCGATTTTCAGAGGCACAATTACGAAGGAGCTTACGAAACATTTTATGAATTATCCAAATCGGGTTCAGACAGCATCGCCGTAAACTCGCTTTACTATGCCGCAGAAAGCAAGAGATATCAGGGCGAACCTCAGGAAGCCGTAAAAATTTACGATGAGTTCATAGAAAAATATCCCGACACACCGCTTTCTCAGCGGGCGACGCTTAACCGCGGAATTGTGTTTTTTAATAAAGGGGATGAAGCGCAATCGGAAAGATATTTAATCTCTTCCGTCGAATCAAAAGATGATTACACGCGAGGCAGAGCTTTAACTCTGCTCGGTGAAATCAATCTTAGTCAGAAAGATTACAAAAGCGCCAATATAAATTTTAAAGCTGCTTCGGAAGTTGACGCGTTAGATGTTAGTCTTACTAATCGCGCGCTTTTCGGATTAGCCGTTTCGCAGTTCTATCTTAAAAACTACGATGTAGCCGTAAAGAATTTAAATAAGTTGTATGAAGATAAGAATTTTGAAACGGAAAAAGCCGCGTTCTATTTAGCCGAAACATATATGGCAAAGGATGATTATAGAACTGCTTTAAGATATTACAATAAAATCAATAACAACGACGAAGTGATAGGTACTCAGGCGGTTTTCGGAAAAGCATACGCCAATTTTAATTTAAAGGATTTTGCTAACGCGGCAGGTTTATTTGAGGAATACATCCGAAGATCGCCCGATGCAAAAAATCTGATCGATGCTAAATTACGTCTTGCAGATTGTTACTACGGCACAAAAAGATATGCGAAAGCGAGCGAAACATACAGAGAAGTTTTTCAAAAAGAAAATTCAAGATTGAAAAACGATTATGTTTATTATCAATACGGTCAGGCATTATTTAAATCCGGCAAGTATAACGAAGCGATTCAGGCATTTAATAATTTGCAGGAAAGATATCCCTATTCTAAATACGCCGACGACACACAATATCTAAAAGGATGGATAAATTTTCAGCAGGGGCAGTTCCGCGCGGCGATTGATAATTACCGCGATCTTTTTTTGAAATATCCCGATTCCAAAGTTAAACCGGTCGCTCTTTATTCCATTGGCGATTCTTATTTTAATCTCGGTAAATACGATTCGGCTATTGTTAATTATAGAAGAATGCTGGATGATTATCCGAACACGGATTTCGTTTACGACGCGATAAACGGTTTACAGTACGCTTTCCTCGCAAAGGATCAGCCGGAGAACGCCGTAAGCCAAATTGATAGATTTGTGGCCGCAAATCCTAGATTGAAAATAATTGATCAAGTGGCGTTTAAAAAAGGTGATATTTATTACACGACCGGAAATTACCGGATGGCTAAGCTAAGTTACCAGGAATTTGTTGAGGATTTTCCGAACAGCAGTTTGGTCCCAAATGCTTATTACTGGATTGGAAAAAGCGCATCAAATCTGGGCGAAGACGAAGAAGCGAAAAGATATTTTAGGATTGTAGCAGATCAACACGCGGATTCGGAAATCGGAACTTCTGCGATTATTGATCTCGGTAAATTATACGAGAAGACGGGCGATCTTAATTCCGCCATAGAACTTTATGATAAGGTTATAGAATCTCAGGTTCAGCAAGGCGATAAAATTGCCGAACTTCTTTTTATGAAAGGAATGGCTGAAAAAGCAAACGAGGATACAGCCGCTGTTTACGAAACATTGAACCAGATACTAACATATCACGAAGGTACAATCTTCGCGGATCAATCTAAAATTGAGCTGGGAATATTGGAAGGAGCGCGAGGAAATTTCGAAAGCGCCGAAAGTCTTTTTAGAGAACTTGCACAGAAACGTTTAGACGATATAGGCGCGGAAGCCCAATATTTATACGGCAGTGCGTTGCTTGAGCAGAAAAAATACCGCGAAGCGATTACAGCTTTTGTCCGCGTTCGTTCGGTATATTCCAATTATGATGAATATTATACTCTCTCGCTTTTAAAGTTGGGCGACGCATATGCTGCATTGGAAGATAAAGCGCAGGCAAGCGAAATGTATAAAGCAGTAATTAAACGCCACCCGAAAGACGAGTTCGGCGCGGAAGCTAACAAAAAATTGAAAGAATTATGAGACTAAAATTATTTTTTATTTTGATTTTCGCCGGAGTAATTTCGGCGCAGGAAACGAGAACCGATCAGGGAATTGAGCTGCCCGACTTTGTAATCACAGGAGTCCAAAGCGTCAGCATTCCCACGGTAGATAAGCCCGAGCCAGATATTATTTCAACTTTATCGAATGAATTTTTTACTCCCGTCCATTCGCCCGAAGAATTTAATATTGTTGATTTATCTGCGCCGCTCGATATGAAATTAGATCTTCCGACTGAAGCGGAAAATCTTTTTAACGGCGAAATTAAGTTCGGAGTCGGAGCTTACACTTTGCCGGTAGGACATTTCATCTACAATAAATCTTTTCCCAATGTTTTTCTCTATTCGAAAATCTGGGGATTGAACGAAACAGAGTTTGTAAACAACGCCGGTTATAATATTTCAGGGGGCTTAATAAATTCGGACTTTTTCCTAAGCAATCAGTCGACGATTTTACCCGGCGCAAAAATAAGTGTCGGCGCAAAATATTATCGTGATAATTATAATTTTTACGGATCCGTCCGGCCTGAAATTAAGAGAGAAACAGAGAATACTCTGCTGGAAGCATCTCTGGAAAAGCTAAACTCTCCGATCTTGGATTTCGGCGCCGGAGTTAAACTAAATTATTTCGATCTTCTACATAATGATTTCAGTGAAAAGGTGTTAACGCTTAACGGCTTCGGCGAGTATAAAATGCCGTTTAATTCTGTTTTCGCAAAAGCAAAATATATTTCGCAGTCGGTCAAAAATGATATTTTTATTTCCGAAGAGGAAAATTATTTTGAATTGGAGGGCGGAGTTAAATTTAAACCGATGAGAAGTTTGAATTTTATGTTCGGTGCAAACATCAGTAAAAATGGCGATAACAGCTACTTCACTCCTATCGCTTCCATTAAAACAAAGATAAACGATTACCTTACATTTATTGGTGATTTTTCTCCTTCGGGTGAGTTTATAACCGCACGGCAGCTTGTAGATAGAAATAGGTTTTTTATTCCTGACGATCAGCGGAATGTTTTTATCAAACATAAATCCGACTTGAAATTGGCGCTTCAATATCAATACGATAAATATTACGAAATAAGCGCCGGAATTGGATATCGAAAGTCTAGAAATTACCCTTATTTTACAGACGGTTTGGATTTATTCAGCGGACAAAATTACGGTTTGTATCAAATGGCATTTTTGGAAGAAGTAAAGCGGTATTCTGCTTTTGTGGATGCACTTTTTCACCTGGGACCATTCGGGCAGCTTTACGGTGAAGCGGAATTACAGGATATAACCGATCGATTTGATAACCAAATTCCATATCATCCGGAAATAACAGCTTCGGCAGCATACGGATATAATTTTGCCAACGGTTTGAATGTTAAAAGTGAGCTTGAATATAATTCTGAGGTTTATACATCGCTCGAAAATTCCGAAAAGCTTCCACAGTCCATAGATCTTTCGGTTTCGTTAGGATATAATATTTATGATAATTTAATGTTAACTTTAGATTTACAAAATATATTGGGAAGAAAAAATTATTTTTTAAGATATTACGAGAGCAAACCGTTTGATATTATTGCCGGTGTAGAATATAAATTTTAAAATATAAAACAGCTATGAATGAAAAATTAATAAGTAAGATCAAAACTATTTCCGGTTTAACCGAAGCCGCGGACGAGAAAGTGTTGGACAATTTCGCCCAGAATCTATTTTCTAAACATGGTCTCGATAAAAAAATTAAAATAGAAGATCTGGGCAGTTTTCAAATTGAAGATGATCCCGGTTCCGGAGAAAAACTTTTAATTTATGACGCCGGTGATGAAACAGAAATTCGATCTATTCCCGTGCATATTAAAGACGAGGAAGATCAATTTAACGATAAGCTTTTTAGCTTTAGCTTTGGAAAGCCGATAATTAATGTAAACAACAGCGATAAGATAAATAATCAAAAGGACGTCCGGGAATATCTGGAACAAGAAAAGCTGGATAAAGGAATCAAATCCTTTTTAGAGGGCTCGGAAAAAATCGAAGAGGAATATAAAAGTTCTCAGGATTTAGCTGAGCGTGAGGACGAAGATTTATCCGAGGCAGAAACAATTGCCGATGACGCTGTAAGCGAACCGCTTGATACAAAGGACAATGAAACAGAGAAAGTAGAAGAAATTGAAAAAGCCCAAGAAGCCGCGGAGGATGAGGCAGAAATTTCCGAAGAGGATAATCTGGTTACTGAAGAGGAAGATGAAGAGCTAGGCGAAGCTGACCACGAAGAAAAACTTGAAGAGGAAACGGGAAAAGTTCTTGAAGATTCAGAGGTTAAATACGAAGATTTTGAGGAAGAGTATGAAGAAGAACAGATTCCGGCGGAAGATGAAGAGAATGAAGAATCTGTAGAGGAAGAAGATTATAACAAAGTGCTTCCTTTAGATGAAGAAACGGAAGAGGGGTTAACGGAAGAAATAAATGGAGAAAGTTCTTCTGAAATTGAAGATATGGATACCGGGGAACTCGAGAAAGAAAATAAAAATCCTGAAGGAAAAGGCGATATTACTGAAAGCGATTTCGATCTTGTGGACGCTGAATTAGAATCTGTCGGCATTAAGCCTGTAAAAGATGAGGAGCCTAAAACTTTTGAGGATGAAAATCAATCAGAAGAGATTGAACAAGAATCAACTGAAGATAAAGATGATGAAGAACCTGAGAATTTGAATAAAGAATTTGACGAAGAGCAGGATTTGGTTGATGATGATACAGCAGAAGATGCCGAAATAAGGGAAGAGGAAACGAATTGGGAAGACGAACTAAAGGATGAATTTGATGAGGAAGAGGAAATAGAAGAAGAGGACGATTCATTCGTCGCCGAAGATTTTACTGATCAGTCTCCGGACGAATTAGCAAAAAATGTTGAGGAGGAAAAGAAAGAAGACGATAATGATGATCACGATAAGATTGTGGCGACAGCGGCAGTATCTCAGGATGAAAAAGAAGAAATATTAGCGGAAGAAGCGAAACCGGAGATCGAAGAAAAAAGTAAAGCCGAAAAAACATATTCCAAAAAGAAGAAAGGACTGGGATTTGTTTTCTGGGGACTGCTTTCTGCTTTCATAATTGTTTTAGTCGGCGGAATTTACTTCTTTTTCTTTTTACCGGAAAGCTCGGATAATATTCAAGAATCAAATTTAGTCGAAAACAGCGAGCAGAATATAATTCAAAATGAGCCGGAAACTCCGGCGGCTTCAAATGAAGGAGCAAGTACAGAAGATTCGGAAGCAGGCGCCGTAAGCGGTGATGTTGCTGAAATGGGAGACGAAGCAGCAGCGACAAGTACGGAAAATGAAGATCAAATAAACTCAGAGGAATCTCCGGTTAAAGAAACCGGACAAAGCGCTACGCAAAAAATTTCGGGTAGCTATTACAGAGATATTCCGAACGAGACTTCAATGGGCGGATATGTTTACTATGATGGAGAGGGATACAATGTTCAGGTGGCTTCTTACAAAAGTCAAACTTCCGCCGAACAGCACGTGATGAAGCTGCGCGAAGCGGGATTGAATGCCTTTATTGTAAAAGATTATCTAGAAAGAATTGGCGGCGACTGGTTCCGTGTTCGAGTTGGTTTTTTCGATACTGAAGAAGCGGCGAGAAAATTTCAAGGAAATTAAAACTAAGTTCAAAGGATAAAAATGAATTTATTAGAAATTGTACTACAAGGCGGCTGGATAATGCTGCCAATATTTTTGGCGTCAATCATCGCTGTGGCAATAATTATTGACCGATACATTGTGATCCGAAGATCGAAGATGAATGTACCAGCGTTTCTTGTAAGAATAAGAGGAATGTTAAAGAAAAAAGATCTCGAAGGCGCCATCAGCGTTTGTCTGGAAGAAAAATCGCCGGCGGCTAATATGGTGCGCAAAGGTTTGAAGAAATACAGACTGGGACACGAGCGAGTTAAAGAAGCGATTGAAAATGCCGGAAAGCAGGAAGTAAATAATTTGGAAAAAGGACTTTCTGTTCTCGCAACAATTTCCGGTGTAGCTCCACTTCTCGGTTTTTTAGGCACTGTAACAGGAATGATCTCGGCGTTTATGCGAATCCAGGATCTTCAGGGCGCGGCAAATCCAAGCGATTTAGCCGGCGGAATTTGGGAAGCTCTTTTAACCACGGCATTCGGTTTAGCAGTCGGAATTATTGCGTTCACTTTTTATAATTATCTTGTGGCGCGCATAAATAAATTGGTAGCCGATATGGAAATTATTTCCAACGATGTTGTTGATATTGTTGAAGAAGTAGAAAAAGGTGAATACCGTTCCGAAGAAAAAATTGAAATCGATCTATAGGCGAAAAAATGAAATTTCAAACAGCAAATAAACCTTTAAGTATTTTTAACTTTTCGTCGCTCACGGATATCGTTCTGCTACTGCTAATATTTTTTCTTCTTACTTCGCAGTTCGTTGTTCAAACGGGAGTAAAAGTTAAATTACCCGGCTCAACAATGAACGAACAGACTTCTCCTACTAAATTGGTTGTTACGATCACCGATGTCGGTGATGTTTATCTCGGCAGCGAAGACGTAGGAATCGCAGCGTTAGCAGGAAAACTTGAGCAGGCGAACGCCGAAATAGGTGAAAGCAATCTGGTAATAAGAGCTGATAAAGCCGCGCAAGTCGATCTTGTAATCCAGGTGATTGACGCGGCAAAGGGAGTGGGAATAGATAAGTTCACTATTGAAACAGAAAAAGAGTCATTTTGATGTTTAAGGAATATAAACGCGAAAAATCATATCTACTTTCGGGATTATCGCACATTCTCCTGCTCGCGGTATTTTTCTTTATTTCATTTTCTCCCGATTACACGGACGAAGAATATGTTACAATCGGTTTCGGCACTTTTGGCGAGTTGAGTTCAGCTGGAGTAAAATCTCCGACGCCGGAAAAAATTATTCAGCCGCAGAAGATTGAAAAACAGGAAGAGAAAATTGAAGAACCGGAAGAAGAGATCGTGGAACTTCCGAAAACCGTGAACGAGGACGAGGAAAATTTAGTTGTGCAGAAGGCCGATGAAAAGGAAGTTGAAGAAGAACCTGCACCGGAAGTGATCAGCCAGGAATCGGTTGAAGAGGAAACTTCGAATGACGGAATTGCGGAGACAGGTTTGGGTCAGGGGAATTTCGGCTTTGAGATCAGTTTCGGTGGTGAAGGAACGAGGAAAATTTACAGCTACAATCTGCCGGATTATCCCCGAGGCGTTTCAAAAGAAATTGACGTTAAATTAAGATTCACAATTTTACCGGACGGAACAGTCGGCAGAATTATACCGTTAATGAAAGCTGATACTCAGCTAGAAAACGCCGCGATCAATTCGCTGCGTAAATGGCGGTTCGAGCCGCTTCCGCGGACACAGGATCAGCTTGAACAAACAGCGATTATTACTTTCCCATACAGGCTTCAATAATAAATTAGAGCCGTCCAAATGCGGCTCTAAAGAAACGATACATTCAGAACTCGATATCACAAGTGGAATAATTAAATCAATTTTATTTTTGATAAATAAATAATAACTTTGCATTCGGTTAGTATAATCAAAAATATTAAGGTAATATTATTCAAAATAACTTTTTAAAATTCCCGAAAGGTTCTTATTTATTTTCGATTACCGCGTTTGTAATTATAAGCGCGTTAGGCATTTACTTTTTAACTTCGATTCACCCTTCTGATTTGGATACCGATGCAACCGTAAATATTTATTACGCTGATAATATTACCGAAACTCATCTAAAAGTAATTGAAAATTTTAATAAAGAATACCTAAACCGTTACAAAGTTATTCCCATTAATCTTCCTTTCGAAAAATTCAGCACAAACGAAAGAAAAGAACTACTCGCACGATCATTCCGAAGTAAGAGCGACCGGATTGATGTATTTGCCGTTGATTATATTTGGGTTTATAGATTCGCCAAATGGGCGGAGCCGCTTGGGAAATATTTCTCCACAATTCAACGCAATGATTTGATAAAATACGCGATGGAATCCTGTTATGTAAATGGCGACTTGATGGCAATGCCGCTAAAAATTGATCTCGGTGTTATGTATTACAGGAAAGATATTCTGCAGCAAATTAACGGATTTGAAAATTTGGAAGAGAAACTGCAGAACTCTATTACCTGGAAAGATTTCATAAAATTGAACAAAGAAATTCCTACGGAGAATAATCCGTTTTATATTTTTCCAGCCGATGATTATGAAGGTCTGGTTTGCAGCTATATTGAATCGATATTAAATCAGGACAGGAATTTTTTTGACGGAGATACAATTGACTTGGAAGCCGAAGAAGCGAGACGAGCCTTAAATCTTTTAGTAGATCTTGTAAATACTTATGAAACAACTCCTGCAAAAGTAACAGCTTTTAAGGAATTTACAAGTCACGAATATTTTATTGAAAATAACGGATTCTTTTTACGCAGCTGGCCAACTTTTATTTACGATTACAATTTTTATTTTAGCGATGAAGGAGAAAAAAAAGATTTCGGTATTGCTCCGCTTCCGCATTTTGAAGGGACTAAACCGGCGGCAATTTTCGGCGGATGGAATTTGATGATATCCAAATATTCAAAAAATAAAAATGCAGCCGCTGTTTTTATCGATTATATGCTGCGAGAAGAAAATCAGAAATTATTTTTTGATGAAGGAGGTTCGCTTCCGGTTGTAAAATCTATTTATGAAAATCCAAATTCGGTTGCTGACTATGATCTTTTAAAATTCTATGAAAAGCAATTCGCGTACGGAGTTTACCGACCCTTCCTGAAAGATTATACAAGAATTTCCGATATCATTTCATATTATGTAAACAAAGCAATTAAGAGTGAAATTACGGTAGAAGAAGCGCTGGCGGAAGCGAACAAATTAATAAATTCAGACAAAGTTATCATCCATTAAAAATTTTTTATAAATGAGTAAAATTTTAGAAAATATAAAAAGGTACAGATTCGAGTTTCGTCATCTTACGGTGCTCTTTCTAATCCTCATATTTTTTCAATTAATTTTATCATTCATCCAAAAAAATTCGCTTAAAAATTTTCTTAATCAAACGCAGGAATGGTATCAGCAGGATTCAGCAGAGAAGATGGCAAATCTAACCACTACGTCGCTTGAGCTGCTGCTTGAAAATATTAATGTTAAAAACATCAGTTCTGAAGAGGAAAAGGAAAAAATTATTCAATCATTTAACATTATTTTAAATCAGCAGTTACTTCAGCAAAATGTAGAGGATATTTGTCTTCTGCTAATAAGAGGCGAAGAATTGATTGTTGTGGATGACGGGCAAATGCTTTACGATTACCTTGCAGAACACAACCGGCTGATTGAAGACGCCAGTTCTTCGCATACCCAGGCAGTAAATTATTTTTCAGAAATCAGCAGGAAAATAAAAACAGATGAAATGATTTACAGTTTTTTAGAAGGGACGAACACCTTTCACATTTTTGTTCCGTTCGTTCCGAATGGTGAATATCACGGTGCGCTTTATATGCGCAAGCGTCCCGACTTTTCTTATATGCAGCGCGAAATAATTTCCAGCTATGACGAAGCTGCGATCATTTATTCTTCGCTGATTTTACTCGGACTCCTGGCAATGTATTACATTTCTTCTTACACAGTAAAAGAAAGAAACGACGCGCAAAGATTATTATTCGAAGAAAATGAGAATCATATTAAGGAGCAGATACGTCACGAGAAAGAAACGCTCTTCACTAAACGGATTTATCATACTCATCATAAAGCAGAAAAAGTTATGGGATTTATCAAAGAAGATCTGCGCGAAATTGACGAGAAAAATATTGAGGAAATCCGGTATCGCGTTAATAAATATTCCAATTTTGTTTCGCGCGTAATTTACGATATGAAGTGGTACGATCCGCCCATAAATACAATCCGTAATCAGATGTTCGATACAAATCTGAATGAAGTTATCAGATTCATTGAAAAATTTATTTTTCTCCGTATTTCTTCACAGACAGATATTTTTGCTTTCGACTTGAATTTAAGCGAAGACTTGCCGAACGTTCAAATAAATGAGTTTGTAGTTTGGGAAATTATCGAGCCGATAATTCAAAATAGCATTGAACATTCCGGACTGAAAAAAGTAAAAATAAAAATCACAACGGAATACAATAAAGAAACTAATGAATCACGTATAATTATTCAGGATAACGGAAAAGGAATTGCGGACGAACTACTGCGCAAAAACAGCGAGAACATAAAAGTTATTTTTAGCGAAGAAGTTTCGACAAAACAGAATCATAATCAAAACAGCGGCTACGGTTGCTACATTGCGCATCAGATGGCGAAAAGATGCGGCTGGCGCATCGACGCATTCAATAACCAGGAAGGCGGAAGCAGTTTTGTAATTATAATTCCCAACAGGATGAATGTAAATGGATAATGAGATAAAAATTCTTCTAATTGAAGACGAGGATTTTGATGTAAGACGTGTAAAGAATACTTTAAAATTATTTGAATCAAAAATTAAAATATCAAATATAGTTTCTAACGGACTCGACGCTGTAGAGTTATTGAAAAATAAATCTGGCGATTACGATTTAATAATTATGGATTACCAGATTGCCGGCGGGTTACGCGGTGAAGATCTGATTCGAAAAATAAAAGAGATAGAAAATTCGCTGCAGATAATAGTTATTACGAAGTTAACCATAAACATTAGCGATTTTAATTTTGCAAAAGGATTGATGGAAGCGGGCGCGTTTTGGTATTGCACAAAATATCCGGGTGATATTGAAGAATATATTTATCAGCCTACAGATTTTTTGATGAGTATTTTTAACGCTTACGAAAAAAGAAGACTTGAACTTCAAAGTAATAAATCCAACAATAAACTAATCAAGAATATTGAAGATAAACTATCGCAGAAAAAAATAATCTCCGCTTCGCCGCAGATGGAGAAGTTAAAGCAGAAAATTCAGAGACTTGCTGAAAGTGAAATAAATATTCTGATTACCGGAGCTTCCGGTACGGGAAAAGAATTGGTTGCATACCACATCCATTATCGAAGCAAAAGAAAATTTGAAAATTTCGTGCCGATTAATTGCGGCAGCATTCCTCATGATCTTATTGAAAGCGAATTGTTCGGATATGAGAAGGGAGCTTTTACAGGAGCAAACGCAAGTAAAGCCGGATTATTAGAAATAGCGAACAGGGGCACGGTTTTTCTGGATGAAGTTGCCGAACTTCCGCAAAACGCACAGGTAAAACTTCTGCGGTTTATTCAGGAAGGAGAGATTGAAAAGATAGGAAGAACAAAAAATAAAACGGTAGACGTTAGAATTATCGCTGCGACAAATAAGGATCTGGAAAAAGAAATTGAAGCCGGAAGATTTAGAGAAGACTTATTTTACAGACTGAATGTAGTGCCGGTTTTCATTCCGCCGTTGCGGGAAAGACAGGAAGATATTTTTGTATTAATGCGCCATTACCTGGATTTCTATAGCCATGATATGGGTAGATTATCTCCCGATGTTGATCCGGAAGTTTTCGAACGGCTTCGCGAATACGAATGGCAGGGAAATGTGCGAGAGTTAAAAAACGTAGTTCAGCGTTTAATATTTGAAGCAGGTTCGAAAATCACTTCGGAAGATTTGGATGATGCGCTGATAAATAAACGTATCAAAAGCGATATATCGAAGGGAGTATTTAATTTCAATGATAATAACAATATTGAATTTTTAAGAGAAATGGAAAAGAAATTCCGATTGGAGTATTTTAGTTTCGTGAGGAAGCATTCAGAATCGGATGCTGAAGCCGCATCAAAGTTAGGACTTGCTCCGCCAAATTATTACAGGATGTGTAAGGAGCTGGGATTGAAGTGAAAATCGCGATACGCTAGAAACGAGAGGCGAGAAAAGAAACTCCAACTCGAGAAGAAGAAGGGGGAAATGATTTTTTATTAGTGAACTTGGCGCCTTCTCCGTGAACTTAGTGGTTAAGTTTTTTCAATTTCCTTGTATATAGAATAAAAAGACGTTATTAAAATAATAATTCCTCCAAAATTCATCAAAATAATTACCCATAAACTAACTTGGAAAAAATAATACCGCTTGGTATAATTATTGCACTATAAACTTTTTCAATAAATGGAAGCAAATAATGAAATTTAAAATACTGTTGATCCTGCTCTTCACTTCACTGTCAATTTTTGCCGAAGGATTTTTGAAAGCGGATGGAAAAGTAATTGTAGACGGATCAGGGAATGAATATTTCTTAAAAGGAATCGGGATAGGCGGCTGGGTTCTTCAGGAAGGTTACATGCTTCAGACTTCCGGATTTGCTAATGCAGAACACGAAATAAGAAGTAAAATTAAAGGACTTATAGGCGAGGAAAAAACCGAAGAATTTTATAATAAATACCAGAACGTTTTAGTAACCGAAAAAGAGATCAATAAAGTAGCCGAGTGGGGATTCAACTCAATCCGAGTCGCTCTCCATTACAATAAACTGACGCCGAAAGATCAACCATATGTTTATACCGAAGAGGGATTTGCGCAAATTGATTCGCTGCTGCAATGGTGCAAAAATAACAAGTTGTATTTAATTTTGGATCTTCACGCAGCGCCCGGCGGACAGAGCGACGAACCGATAAGCGACTACAACAGCGCAGAGCCTTCTTTATGGGAGAGCGAAGAAAATAAGGCGAGAACAGTAGCTCTTTGGAGAGTTTTGGCGGAACGGTACGCTGACGAAGAATGGATCGGGGGTTACGATCTGATTAATGAACCTAAATGGGAGTTGGGCCCGACCAACGCTGCTTTACGCGATATTTATATTCGGATTACAAACGCGATCAGGGAAGTCGATACAAATCACATTTTATTCATCGAAGGAAATTGGTTTGCCACGAATTTTGCGGGACTTACTCCTCCTTGGGATGACAATATGGCTTACAGTTTCCACAAATATTGGAATGAGAATACTCAAGGATCAATACAGGGATATTTGAGTCTGCGAGAAAACCATAACGTTCCGCTTTGGCTCGGAGAAACCGGTGAAAATTCCAATCATTGGTTTGCCGAATGCGCAGAATTGATGAAGGAGAACAATATTGGCTGGGCTTGGTGGACCTTAAAGAAGATTGAATCGACAACCGGATTTTTTTCTACGGAGAAAACGCCGGCATATGATCAGCTTTTAAAATATTGGAACGGAGAAGCATCGAAACCATCTGAAACATTTGCGTATGCCGCTTTAATGCAGCAGGCGGAAGAACTAAAATTTGAAAATTGCAAAATTCATTACGATGTTATCGACGCGATATTACATCAGCCGGAAAGAGAAGGTTCAATTCCGTATAAGGATCACAATATTCCGGGTACAATATTTTTTACCGATTATGATTACGGAAAAAACGGTGGCGCTTATTTTGACAAAGATTTTCAAAACATCGACGGATCACAATGGAACCTTGGTTATAGATATCGTAATGACGGCGTTGATATTGAATTCTGCGAAGATACATTAACCAACGGCTTTAATGTAGGATGGACAGACAATGAATGGCTTAAATTTACAGTAAACATTGAAGAAGAGGGAACATACGATATTGTATTAAGATACACGGCAGATAATTCCAATGGAAAAATTATCTTTACCCTTTTGAATCAGTATAACTTAACCGGATTTATTGATATTCCATCAACAGGCGGATGGCAGAATTGGGAAAATCTTGTTATCGAAAATGTGACGCTGCCGGCAGGTAAGCAGGAATTACAGCTTAGATATATCTTCGGCGGATTCAATTTAAATTAT
Organism: uncultured Melioribacteraceae bacterium; assembly: GCA_963821715.1. Classification (GTDB taxonomy): domain Bacteria; phylum Bacteroidota; class Ignavibacteria; order Ignavibacteriales; family Melioribacteraceae; genus CAWGET01. The sequence continues at coordinate 398,119 of CAWGET010000006.1, read as the reverse complement.
ATGAAATTTATCCGAAAGCCTGTTGATGTAAAAGATGACGAAACCGCACCGAAAAGTTATGGTGTTAAACAGAACTACCCGAACCCTTTTAATTCGGGGACGATCATAAAAGTCGATACGCCAAAAGTAGCAAATGTTACAATAAAAATTTACAATTTCACCGGCGAATTGGTAAAAACATTAGCAAAAAATGATGAAGTTGAGAACACAAAAAATTATTTTTGGAACGGCAAGAATGAATTCGAAAGGGAAGTTCCTTCCGGCGTATACTTTTACCGGACGAACATCGCCCATCATTCTTTTACCAATAAGATGATTTATTTGAAATGAGTCAAATAACAAACAGGAAATATCCGGCTTCGTCTCTGACTCCGCGGCGACAAGATGAGATGCTAGACAAAAACAAGAAGATCAAATGTCCCCTCTAGAGAGGGGATAAAGGGGTGTGTCCCCGAATTAGAACATACAGAGAACACGAGGGAAAAGATTTTTTTCTTAGTGACCCTGGCGCCTTCGCCATGAACTTGTGGCTAAGTTTTTATTAAGTTAATAAGCGAATATAGGGATCAGTTTTTTCCGCGTTCTATAGTTTTCCCAAATGCAGAATTAGAATCTATGAATAAAAATAAAATCCACCGGAAAAAAACTCCTTTCTGGTTTTACATAATCGCAATTCTAATACCGATTCTATTTTTGATTTTACTTGAATCGGGTTTGCGGGTTTTCGATTACGGAAAAGATTATTCTACTTTTGTAAAAATCTCCGATCAATTTGAGGATTATTTATTTCCCAACCCGAAACTTCCGCAAAAATATTTTAGCGACGATGTAAAAATTCCTTCTGTAATTCCGGACGCCTTTCTTAAGGATAAACCTAAAAACGGATTCAGAATTTTTGTTCTTGGCGGAAGCAGCACGGCGGGATTCCCGTTTCCGTCCAACGCTTCTTTCCCGCAATTCATGAGAAGAAAATTGGAGCTTTTGTATCCGCAAATTCAATTTGAAGTAATAAACATGGGCGTTTCTGCAGTTAATTCCATATTTATACAGGATATTTATGAAGACGTTTTAGAGCAAAATCCCGATCTTATTCTTTTTTACGCCGGACATAACGAATATTACGGCGCGCTCGGAGCCGCATCCAACAATTCACCGCTTTGGTTAACCAGGTTAAATCTTCAATTGAAAAACCTTAAAACTTATCAATTGTTAGAAGATTTTATTGCATCAGTTTACTCAGTCTTCAGCTTGGAAGAAGAGGCAGAAGAGTCAAAAACTTTAATGGCGGCGATGGCAGGCGAACAGTTGATCGAACCGGATTCCGAACAATATAAAAAAGGGATTCACCAGTTTGAAGAAAATCTTGATAACATTCTGGAAGAAAGCAAAGAAAAAAACGTAAGCGTGATTTTAGGAAAATTAGTTTCCAACCTAAGGCAGAAACCTCTTGAATCAATTCTTAATCCGGAAAGTGAAGCTGTTAAGATTTTCAATCAGGCGGAAAAAGAGTTTGAGGAAGAAAATTTTGTCATCGCAAAAAAATTGTTTGAGGAAGCTAAGGAAAAAGACGCGCTTCGTTTCAGAGCGCCGGAAGAGATAAATTTAGTTATAGATTCTCTCGGTAAAAAATATAATTATTCAGTTATCGATATAAATTCTAATTTCGAAAACAGTGAAAAATTTACGCCCGCGTCATCATTGTTTACAGATCATTTACATCCTAACATCGAAGGCTATGAAATAATTGCCAATGCGTTTTTGACGGAAATGATGAATGGAATTTTATCGAAAAAGGAAAATAAATTTAACATTCATCAGATCGATAAAATCCTAAAAGATGATTTCCCTTTCACAGCTTTGGATTCCGCTTACTCTAAGTTCACTATCGAGCTGCTGCTGAATACTTATCCTTTCAAAAACAATAATCCCGTTAATGTTTTAAGGCGTATTAGTTTAGAAGACAAAACCGATTCACTCGCCATGGATATAATTCACAATAAGATCAGCTGGGGAAATGCGCATCAGAAATTGGCTGATTATTATTGGAAAAAAGGGGAAACCAAAAATTATTATAAAGAAATGAACGTCCTGATTGAGAACAAACCGTTTTATCAATCGCCTTATATTGCTGCAGCAGAAAAATTATTGACAAGCGGTAGACCGGATTTAGGAGAGAGGATTATTGGAAAATTGCATAAAAGATTGCCCGGCGAATATTCCGAAACTCAGCTCGGATTGTTGAATTTAAAAAGAAAAAATTTTTCTGCCGCAATATTCTTTCTTGAAGAAGCTGTAAAATACAATCCGAACAATCCGGACATATTCTTCAATCTTTCCAACGCTTATTTCTTCGCGGGCAAAATTGATAAGGCGCTGGAATTTATAAAAAGAACTCTCGAGTTGAATCCAAGGTATCCGAACGCGCAAAAAATATTGAACGCGCTAAAAAGAGCGGAAAAAGACAAAGCGAGGAAGGGAAAATAATCGCTTGTAATTAGCGGTCACTCATCACACCTCACACCTCTAGAGCGGAATCGATTCTAAATCTTATCAAAATAATAATATTTGTATTATTAAAATGATAATCCCGTCTTCTTATAACTTTATCAAATCAAATATTTAACAATTATTTAATCATTTCATCAATTTGATTTCTGGCACAATATATGGACTATAGAATAAAAATATAGAAAAAAGGAAATTGATAAGTAATTTAAGTATATGGGATAATTTAGTTGTTCTGCTCTATTTTTCGATAGCGCTGCTGATTGGATTGTATACTGCCGCGAAAACACGAGGCAAAGGTGCGGAACAATATTTCCTCGCAGGTAAAAATGTCGGCTGGATTGCTATCGGAATGTCCTTATTTGCAACGAATATTTCAAGTGAGCATTTAGTGGGTTTAGCGGGTGCCGGTTCTTCCAACGGATTTATCGTGGGACAATTTGAGTGGCTCGCAATCTTTATCCTTTTTCTGCTTGGTTGGGTGTTCGCACCCATATTTATTAGATCAAATGTGTATACAATGCCCGAGTTTCTTGGGAAAAGATTTGGAAATAAAAGCAGAATTTATCTCACCTCAGTATCAATCGTATCTTATCTTTTTACTAAAATTGCCGTAACCATTCTTGCCGGCGGTTTTCTTTTAAGCGAAGTTCTCGGTTGGGATATGTTTACCGCTGTTGTGCTGATTGTTTTATTAACCGGACTTTATACAGTTATCGGCGGATTATCGAGTGTTATAAACACCCAAATTTTTCAAACAGTCGTTCTAATATTCGGTGCTCTTTTTCTTACATTATTCGGAATAAAAGAAATTGGCGGGCTTTCAGCTTTAACTGCCAAACTTCCGCTGGACTACTTCAAAATGTTCAAACCGTTTTCCGATCCAGATTTTCCCTGGACGGGAATTTTATTCGGCGCGCCGATTCTGGGTATCTGGTATTGGTGTACCGATCAATATATTGTGCAGAGAATTTTAAGCGCCAAAGGAATTAGCGCAGCACGTAAAGGAACGGCTTTGGCAGCGGGATTAAAATTCTTCCCGATTTTCCTTTTAATTATTCCCGGATTGATAGCCGCTATTTTGTATCCCGAAGTTAAAGGGGATGAAGCGTATACACTTCTATTATCCGGCACGCTATTACCGGTTGGAATTAAGGGAATTGTTATTTCGGGATTGTTTGCCGCTATAATGTCGTCGCTCGCCAGCGCTTTTAACAGTTCGGCAACTCTTATTTCAATTGATCTTGTTAAACCGTACAAAAAAAATATTACCGACCAGGAATTGGTTTTGGTAGGAAGACTCGCTACCGTTCTTATTGTTTTTCTTACCATAATGATCGTTCCGCTACTCCGGGTTATAAATACCAACATTTACATTTATCTGCAAAATCTTCAGGCTTACATAAGTCCGCCGATAGCCAGTGTGTTTTTAATCGGGATTTTTTGGAAAGGCGCCACAAGCAAAGGGGCTTTTTATGCACTTGCAATTGGAGGCTTCTTAGGATTGATTAGAGTTATATCAACATTATTAGATCCTTCAAATTCAAGCAATATTTTCGGTTTAAATTATTTTGTGAATATAAATTTTCTGCATTTTGCGGTTCTGTTGTTTTTGGTTTCGACCTTTATTTTGGTGACCGTAAGTATCTCGGACAGGAAAGCATTAGCAGTAACCGGGATACAGCCGAGTTTTAAGCTCAAATCGGCAAGCTCTAAATTTGTTCTTAAAAGAATGCAATTGAAAAAACGGAAAGTAAATAAAAAGATGGATGTTTCGTCTAATTAACAACGTATTAATAAACCAGAGGTAATCTATGAAAAAAGCATTAACACTCTTAGTTCTGTTCTTTTTCGCCGGAAGTTTTATGGCGCAGGAGCAGATACTTAATAGTTTTGACGCCGCTTCACCGGATACAAACTATTGGCAGTATTTCCCGGAACACGGCGGTCAACATTATCAAACCAGTGCCGAAGCGGATTCCGCGGAAGCATGGTTAAATATTTCTTATCCTACAGATAACAAAGTGGAAGGCGAAGCTTCCATGATGTTAGACTATAGCGTACAGAATAGCGATAGTTACGGCGGATACGTAAAACTTGAACACTGGAATCCTGATTCAAACGGAGTTTACGATTGGTCTTTATACGATACACTTTCGCTTTGGTATAATAATGCAGTTCCTCAAAGCGAAGCGGGAAGAGTTCACCTTAGAGTAAATCTTCACGATGTGAGCGATGCGGCTACCGGCAACAAAACTTATGATGTTACTGATGTTGAATATTATTATTCCTTCCAATATGTACTTGATGACGAACCCGGCTGGAAAGAGATAAAAATTCCTTTAGTAAATAATTACGATTGGGATGGTAATGGATTCAATCTTACTGGATGGTCAGGTATTACCGGAAATCAAACTTTAGATCTGAATAAGATCAAGGGATATTCTTTTGAATTTTCGATAAACGGCGGCGGTGAAGGCGACTCTGTTTTGGGTACTATTTTATTGGATAAACTTGCGCTCAAAGGAATTGCCGAACGTCCTCAGGTATTTTTTAACGGAGCAGCTGTACCTTCCACAATGGAAATGTTTGTTTGGGGCGGTGGAGCAGAATTAGTTGAAGGCGCAGGAAATAATGAAAACTCGCCAAACGCTATTAAATGGACTCAATCCGATGCTTGGACCGGAGTTGGTTTTAATATGGACACAAACGGAGTCGATCTTTCCTATCATTGGAATACAGATACTCTTCACTTTAAAATGAAAGCTGAAGAAGGAGTTGGAAATCTTAGATTACAATGGGAAGATGGTACGGCAAAAATCGGAACAAATTTCGATCCTGTTACAGACGGCGAATGGCATCAATACGATTTTGCATTAGTCGATCTCGTTACTTATTATGATGGAACCGCTGACTTTAATTATGAAGAAGTTAGAGTATTCCAAATGTTGACCGAAGGAAACGGAAGCGGCAAAGTAGTTTACCTTGACGATGTATGGACAGGAAACCCCACTTTTGACGTTAAGCCTCCCGATCCTCCAGGATTAGTAGCAGCGGCTCCCGGAGATTTTGTTAATCTTGTAACTTGGGGCGACGTTCCCGGCGAGACAAATGAAGTTTATGACGTTTATTACAGTTTGAATCCCATCACCGATCTATCGGCGCCTTATGTTGAAGTTGTAAAAATGGGCGTTGAAGAAGGTATGCAGGTTGCCGAACATACATTGCGAGCTCCTTTAACCGATCAGGATTTAACATATTATTATGCCGTAGTTGCGCGAGATGCCGCTGGGAATTCTAGTGAAATTGCAGGCGGAGACGCATCGATAACAAACACAGCAAAAGGTGTTCCGGTTATTAGTCCTGAAGCCCCTGTTGGATTTACTGCTGACGGAACCTTAACCGAGTGGGCAGGAATAATGCCTTTCAGAATGTTCCCGAGCGACGGAAGCGGTTCGATTGTAACAGGTCAGAATATTGACGGAGACGACGATCTTTCACTTAACGCTTTTGTTGCAATGGACAATGAATACCTTTACGTCGCTTTTGACGTTCAGGACGATATAATTGTTAGAGATACTACAATAGCTACTTATCTTGTGGATGGAGCCGATTTATTCTTAGGATTGTACGACTGGCATGGAGCTTCACACACAAGCATTAAGAGAGGCGAAGAACCCGATTATCAAATTAGATTTCTTCCTAACAAAGTTATTGCCGCAAATACCGGCGACGACGTTCTTCTAACTCTTGATTCCGAAGATTATATCTGGTTCGATAAATTCCCAAGCGGATACACAGTTGAAGCCAGAATTCCTTTAGCCGATCTTGCTAATTCGGCTGAGCCGGCGGACCAAATATTCAATCCTATTGTGGGAATGAGAATCCCGATCGATTTTTCTGTAAACGATGCCGACGCTACCGGTGAAAGAGAAGGAATTCTTACTTATTCTCCTCTAAACGAAGACCTGTCATATCAGGATGTTTCAAGATGGCTATATACCTGGATTGGCGATGCGATGGTAGATGTTGAAGACAATGAAACAACTCCAACGGAATATACATTATCGCAGAACTATCCGAACCCATTCAATCCTAGCACTACAATTAAATACACATTGAAAGAACAAACAAAAGTAAGTCTTAAAGTATTTAATATGCTGGGACAGGAAGTAGCTACATTAGTAAATAAAGAGCAGGGAATCGGAGCATACACAATAAACTTTGACGCATCAAAACTTGCGTCGGGCGTTTATGTTTATCAGTTGAACACCGGCTCGTTTATCAGCGCAAAAAAAATGATGCTGATTAAATAGTTTTATTCAGACTGCCTCAATTTTATTGGGGCAGTCTTTTTTATAATAAAAAAGGATAGAGGAGGAAATGAATTTAAGAAGCAGTAAAGCAAAAATTTTAATCATGATTATATTTGGCTTAATCCTCCTAAGCTATAATCTGTATGCCGGGCAGACGGGCAAACTTGCCGGAAAGGTAGTTGATAAAGAAACCGGCGAACCGGTTATCGGAGCCAACGTTATTGTTGTAGGCACGCATCAGGGCGCGGCGGCAGATATAGACGGATATTACTACATTAACAATATTCCACCGGGAACTTACGAGGTCTCTTACAGCGCAGTCGGATACAGAAAAACTTTAGTGCAGGATGTACAGATAAGGATTGATCTGACAACAGATGTGAATGTCGATCTGGTTTCTGAAGCAATTTCACTCGGTGAGGAAATAGTTGTAACCGCAGAACAGCCGATGGTTATTAAAGATTTAACATCAACCGCAGCTCGCGTATCATCTAAAGAAATTGAAATGCTTCCGGTTGATAATCTATCGCAGGTTGTTAATCTCCAGGCCGGAGTTGTAGACGGGCATTTCCGTGGTGGAAGATCAAACGAAGTAGCTTATCTGATAGATGGTATCCCCGTGACGGATGTTTTTAGCGGAAATAACGAAGTTCAGATAGAAAATAGTTCGGTACGGGAACTTGAAGTAATTTCCGGAACGTTTAATGCCGAATATGGTCAGGCGCTTTCAGGTGTAGTTAACATTGTTACAAAAGACGGCGGAAATAAATTTGAGGGAACGGCTTCAGCATATTTCGGAACGTATTTATCAAACCATTCCGAAATCTTTCCTAATCTGGATAATATAAATTCTGACGGCGTAAGAGATTTTCAATTCTCTTTCAGCGGTCCTACTAAAGTATTAAATAATTTAACATTCTTTGTAACCGGCCGTTATTTTGAAGACGACGGTTACTACTATGGAAAAAGAGTTTACAACACAACCGACGCAAGTCCTTTTTTTCCGACAGGAGACGAAGAGTACGTACTGATGAATCCTTATTCCAAACTTTCAGTGAACGGGAAAATTTCATACAGCTTACCAAGCTGGAGATTAAGTTACGGAGTATTTTGGGATGATAATGAAAATCAGTACTACGATCACAATTATAGATGGACTCCCGATGGAATAATGAATCACTTTAGAAATAATATCGTGAATAATTTTCAGGTTTCTTTTGTCCCGAGTCAAAGCACTCTTACTTCACTAAAATTTTCTTCTAACTATCACGAATTTGAAGGATATTTATATGAAGATCCGTTCGATACGAGATATGTTGATCCGAGACAGGGAATACCGAGAACTCAGTATACTTTCAGGACGGGCGGAAATCAGGGAGATAGATATTTTAGAACAACAAATACTTACATCGGTTTATGGACTTTGGAATCGCAGTTAAGTAAAGAACACAAAGTAAAAATCGGAGCCGAAGGTCAGTATCACGAGTTGGTTAACAAATGGAAAACAATCGTAAATCTAACCGAAGGCCAAATAGACGATAATAACGAAGAGATTTTTACACTCGGTTACAGACAGTTGGGAACGGCGGATAATCAATCTTACACAAAAAATCCGTATCAAATGGCGGCTTATATTCAGGATAAAATGGAATACGATATCATGATAATAAATGCCGGCGTCCGCTTCGATTATTTTAACGCTAATTCCACAATGCCTGTAGACCTTAGAAATCCCTCACTACTGGATCCGAACCCCTTATTCCCCGGAGCAGGAGTTAGGGAAAAGGTTGACGCTAAGTATCAGGTCAGTCCGCGTATCGGGGTTTCTTTCCCGATATCCGATCAGGGTGCGATTTATTTCTCATACGGACATTTTTTCCAAATTCCGAATTTCGAAAATCTTTATCGGAACGACGATTATTTGATCCAACAAGGACAATCGCTTTCTACAATTACAGGTAATGCCGATTTAAAAGCGCAGAAAACTGTCAAGTACGAAGTCGGACTTCAGCAAATGGTTTTCCCGAATATATCCTTAGATCTTACAGTTTATTACAGCGACATCAGAAATTTGCTCGGTTCCGAAATAGTAAATACATACGAAGGTTTTAAATACGCAAGATTTATTAATAGGGATTACGGAAATATTAAAGGTTTTATAGTTACTCTCGATAAACGTTTCTCCAATTTTTTCAGCGCTAAAATGGATTATACTTTCCAGGTAGCGGAAGGAAATTCATCCGACCCATTGGCAGTTTACAACGATAACCAATCGGATCCTCCGGTTGAATCGGAGAAAAAAGTTGTCCCGTTAAACTGGGATCAACGATCCACAGTCAATTTTACAACCACTATTGGCGATTTGGGAAACTGGTCGGTTAGTCTTCTTGCCCAGTATGGATCCGGTATGCCTTACACTGAAGATATAAGAATATCAAACGGGGTACGTTTCGAAAACGGCGGCCGAGAACCGTCATTCTTAAATGTTGATTTAAGAGCCGATAAAACATTTAACTTTGCCGGATTAAATATTAATACGTTCCTGCTTGTTTATAACTTATTCGATATTAAGAACGAAATAGGCGTTTATGCTACAACAGGCAGAGCCACTTATGATTTAAATACAAAATTTGCGGGTGAAATTTTTGGTCTGAATACAATTGAGCAATACGTAAATAATCCTCAAATGTATTCATCGCCGCGACAAATTAGGTTAGGAGTCGGAATCGGCTTCTAAGTTAAACTCTCGATTAGGAGGAGAGAATGATTCGTAGATCTATACTTATATTTTTTATTCTGATTGCAGTGAACGAGATGTTTGCTCAAACACCTGCTCTAACCGAACAATACAGGAATGACCCCTTGGGCAATATCCAGTATCGGAGGGAAGGAATAATGAACGGCAATCAGGTTAGAACTTTATTTTATAATAACGGCGAAGTCGGTCAATGGCCCTTTGCTCCTTCCGGCGAATGGCCTAAAGGAAGCGGTCACGGTTATCTCGATGGCGTTGCTGTTTTGGTCACCGCCGAAATTAAAACCGACAACGGTATTGTTCATGCTTTGGAAACATCTTACAGGGAATGGATGGACCGCGATCCCGTCACTCAAAAAATTTGGGGATTAGAACCGGTTCCCGGGTATTCAAATCCTTTGTCTGAAGACCCGGCTATCAATAATAATCCATTAACGTGGCCGGAACAATGGTCTCGGGCGCTGCCGAATGTTGATGAATCCTGGGATGGATTTTGGTATGGATATTTCGGAAGAGGAGTTCAGAATTCTGACTTCGAAACATTCTTTGTAAGCGATGACTCTCAGGATGGTGAGTTTGCGAGACCTCCTTATAATTATTTCCCGATCAACAACAATACATCAAGATTGGGTCTTGGTTTAAGAATGGAAGTCCGGGGTTTTCAATGGTCTCATGTTCTCGCCGAAGATATAATTTTCTGGCATTATGATATTGTCAATATCTCCGATACTACTTACGACAAAACATATTTCGGATTTTACACCGACACCGGGGTTGGCGGATCAGACGATAGCCAAGATGATTATGCATCTTATGATCTAAAGTTAGATATAGCTTATGCTTGGGACGAAGATGGTAAGGGAACACCAGGAGGTTTTAAGACTGGCTATTATGGATATGCTTATCTCGAAAGTCCGGGGAACTACACAAATGGTTTGGACGACGATGAAGATGGTATGGTTGATGAAAGAAGGGATGACGGAATTGATAATGATAATGACTGGGCTCCGTATACTGATCTGAACGGAAACGGTGAATGGGACGCCGAAGAGAATGAACCTTTGAATAACGATGTTGGACAGGATGGAGTTGGACCTTTTGATCCTCAATATTTTGGACCTGATGAAGGCGAAGGCGACGGAATACCGACGGATGGTGAACCGAATTTTGACAAAACCGATAAAGATGAATCGGATCAGATTGGGTTAACGAGTTTATCAATCTATCGGCTTGGCGACGGCGGAACAGGCGGTGGCTGGCCTAAAGATGACGAACAGATGTGGCTGAGAATGCAGAAAACAAATTTCGATACTTCTCTGCAAAAAGCCAATATCAGTATGGTGTTTGCATCGGGCCCTTTTCCGTTAGAAGAGGATAAACGTGAGAGATTCTCGATGGCGCTTGTCTTCGGAGCAAATCTTGAAGATCTATTTTTTAACAAAGAAACGGTCCAACAAATTTATAATGCTAATTACAATTTCTCTAAACCTCCGCTCAAACCAACATTAAATGCGGTTGCGGGCGATGGACAGGTGTTCCTTTATTGGGACGCTGTTGCCGAAGAATCTCGGGATCCTTTCCTCGGTTTTCAGGATGATGATCCGACTAAAGGATATAAAAAAGATTTTGAAGGATACCTTGTTTACCGAAGTCGTGAAGCCGAGTTTAACGATATAAAAACTATAACGGATTCAAAAGGCGATCCGAAGTTCTGGGAACCGATTGCTCAATTCGATCTTGCGGATTCAATCTCAGGACCGGATCCTGTGGGAATTAACGGTGCGAGTTTCTGGCGAGGCTCAAACAGCGGTCTGCAGCATTCCTATGTGGATAACGATGTACTGAACGGACAGACATATTATTACGCTTTGGTTGCCTACGATATGGGCGACCCCAATTACGGAACCGCCGGTCTTGTACCTTCGGAAACTTCCAAGATTATACGCGAAAATTTCTCCGGTGTAGTTGAGTTTACAGATATAAACACAGCGGTTGTTACTCCAAATGCTCCGGCGGCAGGTTATATTCCTCCGGAAGTAAGCGGGGATTTTTCTCAACCAACTGAAGGATTAGGTACTGGAAGACTCAATCTGAATATGCTAAATCCAGGCGGTATTGCAGAAGGTGCTACTTACAGAGTGGTCTTTTCTTCGGAAGGAGGGTTACCGAATTATGAAACAACCGGATATAAAATTGTAAAAACGATAAACGGCGCAACAGATACTCTTGTTTCGCAGCCATCATCCGAAATCGGAAGCGGAAAATCGAGTCCGCCGTTTGACGGTTTGAATCTAACGGTAATAAATGATTCGACCGGATCGCTTATCGATTCATTAACCGGATGGCTGGTGGGAGAAAGTAATTTACAGATAAGTGTCGGTCCTGATCAGAGTTCTCCTGCTAAAAACGAAATTTATCCCTATGATTATCATTTAGTTTGGACGGACCACGAAGTTGGTTTAACTCCTTTCTATAAAATACCGGTTAACTTTTATGCGATGAATACTACAACCGGCGATACCGTTGAAGTGGAGATATTTAATAAGGCCAACGATCCTGATAAAACGTTAAATATTGGCGATGAGATTGCTATTATTGAAAGAATAAAAAATAGCCAGGGGCAAAATATAGATTTCCGACTGCCGTGGAGAATAACTTATAACGAGCCTGCCGGCATAGGTTATCAACCGAAATATCCTGTAGCGGGTGATATTTATCAGATAACTTCTACGAAGCCTTTTAAACAGGGAGATTATTTCCAATTTACAACAAAAGCTTCAAGTATAGATAATAGTTTAGCAAAGAGCGAATTGAACGATATTGCGGTTGTTCCAAATCCCTACGTAGGAACCGCAAGCTGGGAGAGAAGAAATCTTAATCAAACCGGAAGAGGGGAAAGGAAGATAGATTTTATCAACCTTCCTGCAGAATGTACGATTAAAATTTACACAGTGAGTGGCGAACTTGTTAAAACACTCGATAAGAATTCCACAAAAGGCGACGGAGCGGTCTCTTGGAACTTAGTTTCTGAAGACGGAATGGACGTAGCTTACGGATTATATTTGTATCACGTGGAAGCTCCGGGAATCGGAACGCATATCGGTAAATTTGCTTTAATTAAATAGGTAATTGAAATGAAGAATATAATAATATTTTTTCTGATTCTATTTTTAACAACATCCGCGTTTGGTCAGGATATCAATAATGATGTTTCAAAACGCGGAACAACGGCTGCGCCGTTCCTGGTTATTAGTCAGGGCGCACGAGCAACTTCTATGGGAAGCGCTTTTGTTGCCGTGGCAGACGACCCGAGCGCTCTTTTTTGGAATGTCGCGGGAATTGCACGGCTCGATCAGAATTCTTTTATGGTTGACCGCACCGAGTGGATTGCCGATTTAGCTTATAACTATGTTGCGGGATCTCTAAACCTCGGTAATTTTGGTTCAGTCGGAGTCAGTTTTATAAGCTCCGATTACGGCGAGATGGACGTTAGAACAATTGAAGAACCAAACGGAACAGGCGAGACTTTTTCAGTAAGCGACGCGGCTTTCAGCATTGCCTGGGCTTTAAGTCTTACCGAAAATTTTTCAATCGGATTTAATCCCAAGGTGGTATATCAGAATATTGCTAAAATGTCGGATTATTCATTCGCCCTCGATCTCGGAATAATTTATAATACTCCGTTTCAGGGAGTTACTCTCGGAATGTCGATCTCCAATTTCGGATCTAAAATGTCCTTAGCCGGAAACACAGCTACAATCCTTTACGATCCCGATGAAGGAACTACAGGAAATAATGATCGTATCCCGGGACAGTTAGATATGGAATCCTGGGATCTGCCGCTCACTTTCAGAGTCGGTATTTCTTACGAAGCCTTAAAAACCGAATCGCATCAGCTAAGATTTGCCGCAGACGCGCTTCATCCTAATAACAATTACGAAAGTGTTAATGTTGGAGGCGAATACGGATTCAACGATTTCCTATTTCTTCGCGGAGGTTTTAAATCTTTATTCTTAGATGATTCTGAAGAAAGCTTTACGCTCGGCGCCGGACTAAAACAAAGGTTGATGGGGAACGTAAGCATCAGCATAGATTATTCATATTCCGATTTCGGAATATTTCAGGAAGTGCAGAAATTCTCCCTTGGAGTAAATTTTTAATGCAATCCTAATTAATGTAGAGACGTTTGTATATTCCTGAGCGTGTCTAAGTATCCACATCTCTACATTCTTTGGGAAGGTTCAGGAAATTAGTTCCCGGTTTTGCAACAGGAATTAACAAGAGACAAAATGAAATTTAAAAATATATTTTTTACGTTAGTCATATTTATGCTTCTCTATTCCGCACCGCGGTTCGGAAAAAATTATAAAGGAGCGGAGTATAGAACGAAAGAAGCTTTCAAATACGGAAGATTCGAAACAAGTTTTATTCCTGCCCACCGCACCGGAGTTATTTCTTCTTTCTTCACTTATCACGAATTTAGCGGCAGCACCGGATGGAATGAAATTGATATCGAATTCATAGGACGTTACGACGATATAATTCAATATAATACAATTACACCTTCCCAAAGATTCCATATCCGCAATCAATATCTGCCGTTCAATCCATATGAAGATTTTCATACTTACGCTTTTGAATGGACTCCGGACTATGTTGCCTGGTTTATTGACGGCAAAGAAGTTTACAGGCAGGAAGAAGATTTCGTCCCAACACTTCAATACGAGCAGCATTTAATGATGAACATCTGGAATCCTGTTTACGAAGGATGGGTTGGAGAATGGAGCGAAGATTATCTTCCGGCGTTTGCTTATTATGATTGGGCAAGTTACGCTTCATACACTCCCGATAGCGGAAACACCGGAACCGGAAATAATTTTACTCTGGAATGGAAAGACGAATTTAATGAATGGAATAAAGACCGATGGACAAAAGCTACGCACACCTTCGGAGGAAATCAGGCTGATTTTATCCCGGACAACGCTGTGTTTCTAGACGGAAAGCTGATTTTATGCCTTACAGACGACGTGAATACAGGGTATACCGATAATGCAAAACCGGCGATAATATGGGCACGCGAAAACTATGACAACACGGTGCACGTGGAATTTTCTGAAGAGATGGATGTCGTATCGGCGGAAGATATTGCCAACTATACTATCCCGGGTGTTGAGATTCAAAAAGCAGAATTAAGCGCAGATAAAAAAAGCGTCTTGATTTTCACAAATAATTACAACCCTGATCTTCCTTATAATTTGATCATAAATAATATAAGCGATGATTCTGAAACTCCTAATACTATGGGGCTGAACGCTAAGACGATAAATCAAATTAGTCCGTTAAATTTTCCAGTTAAAATCGACGTAGGCGGAACAGGCTTCGGAGATTTTATGCCGGATCAGGAATTTGATGAAACAACTGAATATGGTTTTAACAATGGCGTTAGCAGAACTTTGCCTCAAAACGTAATAATTTCAGGAACTTCGGAGATCAACGTTTATCGATCTCAGAAAAGAGGCTTTGCAAAGTATCGTGTTCGTCTTCCAAATGATGACTATAAGTTAACTCTGATGATGTCAGAAAATAAATTTAACGAAGCCGGTAAAAGAGTCTTTGATATTTTTGTTGAAGATGAATTGATCCGTGAAGATTTGGATATTTTTTCTGAGGTCGGAAAATTTACAGCTTACGAGATTAAGACAGATGTTGAATTGAGGGATGAAACTCTCGACATAATTTTTTCCGAAGAAGTTGACAGCGCGGCATTGAACGGGATTTTAATCGAACAAATTTCTACCGGTGTTGAAGGAGCAAGTTCAATAGGAGAAAAAAATTTCCGAATTTATCAGAATTACCCAAACCCGTTCAACGGCGAGACTAAAATAAAAATTGATAATTTCAGCGGAGAAAAATTACTTTTCAAAATATACGATTTGCTTGGAAGGGAAATATATTCCGAAACAATAAATAGTTTTGAAGATGGAAATAAAATAATATCCTGGAATGGAATGGACAAAGCCGGGAAAAACGTAAACTCCGGAATTTATTTTTACCGTGTGGCCGGAAACGCAAAAAGTTTTTCAAGAAAGATGATCTATTTAAAATAACAAAGACTATAGAACAGAAATAAGACGGGGAAAAATGAAGATCAAATCGGTACTAATTGTTTGCTTTTTTAGTTTAGGATTGCTTTCTTTCATTCAGAATCCCAAGAATTCTGATAAGGAAGAAATGGAACAGAAAATAGACAGCCTGCTTTCAAAAATGACACTCGAAGAAAAAGTAGGGCAGATGACGCAGATAACTCTCGAAGTAGTTTCCAGCAGGGAAAGCGAATCCGCAGAATTAAAAATTAACGAAGAAAAATTAAAAGAAGCGATCTTAAAATATCATGTCGGTTCAATTTTAAATACCGGCGGCGCAGCAAATAGCCTGGATAAATGGCATGAGATAATCACAAAAATTCAGGACGTTGCCACAAATGAATCGAATTTAGGCATCCCAATTCTTTATGGAATTGACGCCATACACGGAGCGAATTATACTTTGGGCGCTACGCTCTTTCCGCAGGCAATTGCGATGGCTGCAACACGCAACAAAGATTTGGTGAGAGAGGGCGCGTCGATTACGGCATTGGAAACTAGAGCTTCCGGCATTCCGTGGAATTTTAATCCCGTCTTGGGAATGGGACGCGAGCCGCTCTGGCCGAGATTTTGGGAAACTTTCGGCGAAGATGTTCATTTAACTTCCGAGATGGGAAAAGCTTATATCGAAGGGCAGCAGGGAGACGACATCGGCGATCCCGAAAAAGTGACAACCTGTATAAAACATTATGTCGGCTATTCGGTTCCAAAGAGCGGGCAGGACAGAACTCCAGCCTGGATACCGGAACGAATGCTGCGAGAAATTTTTCTTCCGCCTTTCGAAGCCGGAGTTAAAGCCGGTTCAATGACTGCAATGGTCAATTCGGCAGAAATAAATGGCATTCCCGCTCATTCGGATTATCACCTTTTGACCGAAATCTTGAAAGGCGAATTGGGATTTAAAGGATTGATCGTATCCGATTGGGAAGACATAAAAAGATTACACGACCGTGATAAAGTAGCCGAAAACGCAAAGGAAGCAGTAAAGATGGCAGTTCTTGCCGGACTCGATATGAGTATGGTTCCTAACGATTATTCTTTTTACGATCATCTTCTCGAACTCGCTCAGGACGGCGAAGTTCCGATGGAAAGAATTGATGACGCTGTACGGAGAATTCTTCGGGTAAAATATATGCTGAGATTATTTGAAAACCCGTATCCGGATGAAAGCCTTAAATCAAAATTTGCCATGGAAGAATCTCGCAAAGCAAATCTAGAATCAGCAAGGGAAGCGATAACATTATTGAAAAATAAAAATGATATTCTTCCTTTGAAAAAAGATCAGAAAATATTAGTTACCGGACCGACTGCTAATCTATTGAAAGTTTTAAACGGCGGCTGGACTATAACATGGCAGGGCGACAACGAAGCTCTTTATCCTGAAGAAAAATTTACTCTGCTCGAAGCTATCGAGGATAAAGCAGGAAAAGAGAATGTGACTTATGTTGAGAATTCCGGCTTCGATACAACTTTCAGTGCGGAAGGTTTATCAAAAGCCACAGATGATGCCGACGTTATTGTTCTCGCCTTGGGAGAGCCGCCATATTGCGAAACTCCCGGAAATATTAAAAATCTTGAATTATACAGCGAACAGTTAAAATTAGCCGAAGAAGCTTACAAAACCGGAAAGCCGGTTGTTCTTGTTTTGATTGAAGGACGGCCGCGTGTAATTAATAAAATAGTAGACGGCGCCGACGCAATTTTAATGGCTTATCTTCCGGGAATGGAAGGCGGAATAGCAATTAGCGACGTAATCTTCGGCGATGTAAATCCATCGGGCAAACTTCCATTTTCTTACCCGAAAAATGTGAACGGGTATACTCCTTACGATTATAAACCGCTTGAATCTTTTGATGTGAACAGAGTAGAACCGCAATTTCCTTTCGGCCACGGATTGAGCTACACGGATTTTGAATATTCAAATTTAAATCTGGATAAAAATAGTCTGGCGATGAACGATTCTCTTCAAATTAAAATTGATGTTACTAATACCGGCGAGAGAGAAGGCAAGGAAGCTGTTGAATTATACGTAGCGGATTTATTCGGAAGCGTAACTCGTCCGGTTAAACAGCTGAAAGGATTTGAAAAAATATCACTTCAGCCGGGTGAAACAAAAACCGTAACTTTCTCGATGAAAACTGATGATCTTTCATTTCTAAACAGAGAGAATAAAAGAGTTGTTGAGCCGGGCGAATTCAACGTTTTCGTCGGCGGATTGGAAAATAGTTTTACTGTAAATTGAAATAAGTTAGACTGAAAACTCTTTAGTGGGACTGACGAAAAGTGTCATTTCGACGAACGAAGCGAGGAGAAATCTTTAAATTCAGATCAATATAAGATTTCTCCCCGCCAAACCGACAAGTCGTCTAGAGTTCTCGTGATGACGATATTGCGCGCAATATTTAACAAATGACCGATTGTTATTAGATATTTTATCAAGTTATAAACCAAAGGTATATTTATGGCATTTTCAACCGTAGATTATGTAGTATTTATAGTTTATATCCTCGGTATTGTAAGTTTGGGTCTTTATGTTTCCCGAAACAAAAAGGGGCACGAAAAAGATTCCGAGGATTATTTTCTTGCGGGCAAATCTTTAACCTGGTGGGCAATCGGAGCGTCTTTGATTGCCGCTAATATTTCCGCTGAGCAGATCATCGGTATGGCGGGTTCTGGTTTTGCAGTCGGACTCGCGATTGCATCTTATGAATGGATGGCGGCAATAACTCTGATCATTGTTGGAAAATACTTTCTTCCGATTTTTATCGAAAAGAAAATCTATACAATTCCGGAATACATTGAGCAGCGCTACAACAAAACGCTAAAAACTATTCTGGCAATTTTTTGGATCTTCCTTTTTATCTTCGTCAATCTTACATCCGTAATTTTCCTCGGAGCAAAAGCGCTCGATACTATTATGGGAACGGGCGACGGTTCGATGCTGATATTCTTTATAATTCTGCTCGCCTCAATAGCCGCGGCTTATTCGCTTTACGGCGGGCTTTCGGCGGTTGCCTGGACTGACGTTATTCAGGTTATTTTGTTAGTGCTGGGCGGAATTATTGCCACGATGATAGCTCTTAATTCGGTTACGCCAGACGGCGGAATTATTGACGGTCTTTCTCATTTGTATAATACGGCGGGCGACAAATTCCATATGATACTGGAGCGTGATAATCCCGAGTTCTTTAATCTGCCAGGCATTGGAGTGCTGATAGGCGGAATGTGGATTGCCAACCTTTATTACTGGGGATTCAATCAATACATAATACAAAGAACTCTCGCAGCTAAATCGCTTAAGGAATCTCAAAAAGGAATTATGTTTGCGGCGTTTCTAAAATTATTGATCCCTGTTATTGTTGTAATTCCCGGCATCATTGCTTATGTAATGTACGTTCAGCCGGAAGGGACTGCAGTTATTGAAGGCGTTCGCGATTCATTTCAGAAAACCGGGGGCGGAATAAATTACGATAAGGCATATCCGTGGCTTATCGGCCAATTTGTTCCAGTTGGGTTAAAAGGCGTTGTAGTAGCGGCTCTTACAGCGGCAATTGTTTCTTCGCTTGCTTCAATGCTTAACTCCACTTCAACAATTTTTACAATGGATATTTATAAACCGTATATCGGAAAAGATAAATCGGAAAAACGACTTGTGCGCGTAGGAAGAATAAGCGCGGCATCCGCATTAGTCATCGCTTGTTTTGTTGCTCCGTTGCTTAGCACTGTTCCGCAGGCGTTTCAATATATTCAGGAATACACTGGTCTTGTTAGTCCTGGAATATTGGCGGTTGCTCTACTCGGGCTCTTTTGGAAAAAGACCACAACGCGTGGAGCAATTTGGGGAGCGATCCTTTCAATTCCCGTTGCTTTATTCTTAAAAATGAGTATAGTTGAATTGCCGTTTTTGGACCAGATGCTTTATACGTTTTTAATTAGCAGCGTAATTATTGCTATGATAAGTTTAACCACTTCGGAAGTAGACGACGATTCTCAGGGAATTACGCTTACATCAAAAATGTTTATGACGGAAAAAGCGTTCAATATCGGTTCATATTTAGTTTTAATAATTCTCGCGGTTCTTTATGCAATTTTCTGGTGATGATATGAAATATTTAATTATTCTAATTTCATTTTTTCTAATTTTTTCTTTCGGGTGTTCGGATGATAATTCTAATCCCACAGAAACGCCCGGAAGCGAATATGAGATTCCGGGTTACGATCTTGTCTGGCACGATGAATTCGACGGAACAACGATCGAAGCTGCTAAATGGGAATACGAAGTTAATGCGGACGGCGGAGGAAATAACGAACTTCAATATTACACCGCCCGACCGGAAAATTCTTTTGTTGAAGACGGAGATCTTCACATCGTAGCATTGCGCGAAGAATACACAGGCGACGAAGGGAAAAGATTTTACACCTCCGCCAGAATGAGAACGGCGAATAGAGGCGACTGGAAATACGGCAGAATTGAAGTGAAAGCAAAAATTCCTTATGGGCAGGGACTTATGGCCAGCGATTTGGATGCTGCCTACCGATTGGGAATACGGCGGCTGGCCCTCAAGCGGCGAGATCGATATAATGGAACATGTCGGTTACGATCAGGGAACGATTCATGGTTCGGTTCATACGGAGGCTTATAATCATAGAGCCGGAACTCAAAAATCCAAGCAGATAAAAATCCCGGATGCTGATTCCGCTTTCCACATTTATGCGATCGAGTGGTCGGCAGATAAAATAGATTTCTTTGTCGATAGTGTTAAGTATTTCACTTTTGTAAATGATAAAACGGGCGATTATAAAACCTGGCCGTTCGATAAAGAGTTTCATCTTTTGCTGAATGTTGCAGTTGGCGGAGACTGGCCCGGAGATCCTACTCCGGAAACAATTTTTCCAAAAGAAATGGTTGTTGACTATGTAAGAGTTTATGAGAAAAAAGAATAAGAAAGGACTTTAATGTTATTAAATTATGCAAAGGGATTGAGGATTATTTATTTCCTTATCCCTTTTTTATTATTATCATTTAATTTAAATGCTCAGGTTTATCTCGATTCAACCGCTTCGGTGGGCGAAAGAGTTTCGGATCTTTTGAATCGAATGACGCTCGAAGAAAAAATTGGTCAGATGACCCAAATTGATCTTAGTGAATTAAAGGAAAATACAAATATTGTTCAACAATATTTTCTAGGTTCAGTATTAAGCGGAGGCGGTTCCGGTCCGGCGGTAAATTCCACAACAGCCTGGGCAGATACCTACGATTTATTGCAGCGGGAAGCGCTGGGCACAAGATTAAAAATTCCGCTTATATATGGAATTGACGCAGTTCACGGCCATAACAATTTAAAGGACGCCGTAATTTTTCCGCACAATATTGGTTTAGGAGCAACTCGTAATCCAGATCTTGTAGAACAAATAGGAAAGGCAACCGCGCTTGAAGTAGCGGCTACGGGAATTGATTGGACTTTTGCTCCGTGCATTGCCGTGCCGCAAAACGAACGATGGGGAAGAACTTACGAGGGTTTCGGGGAAACGGCAGAAATAACTTCACTGCTCGGAACAGCATATATAAAGGGGCTGCAGGGTGATAGTCTCTCTTCTGATAAATCGATTTTAGCTTGCGCAAAACATTTTATCGGCGATGGCGGAACTACAGACGGTATAGATCAAGGCAATACTGAATTGGATGAAGAAACATTACGGAAAATTCATCTGCCTGCTTACATTGAAGCAGTTGAAAATAATGTCGGTTCAATTATGGCAACATACAATGGCTGGAACGGCGCTAAAGTTCACGGAAGTTATTATCTACTTACCGAAGTATTAAAAGAAGAATTAGGATTTGAAGGATTCATCGTTTCCGATTGGAAAGCGATCGATCAATTGCCCGGAGATTACAAAAGCGATATAGAGAATTCCATAAACGCGGGAATCGATATGGTTATGGTTCCTTTTGACTATAACGAATTCATTTCTAATTTGTCTGATCTGGTAAATGAATCAAAAGTTTCTATTGAGAGAATTGACGACGCGGTTTCCAGAATTCTTAGAATCAAATTTATGCTCGGGTTATTTGAACATCCGCTTACCAATAGAACTTTGATAAACTCTGTTGGAATTCCCGCGCATAGAGAAATCGGAAGACAAGCCGTTCGCGAATCATTAACCTTGCTGATGAAAAAGGAGAATGTTCTTCCTCTAAAGAAATCGGGTGAAAAAATATTAGCGGCGGGGATCGGCGCGAATGATATCGGAATGCAGTGCGGCGGATGGACGATTACGTGGCAGGGAAAAATGGGAGATATTACTGAAGGAACTACGATTTTAGAAGCGCTCCAAAAACAAGTCGGGGAATCCGGAGTTATTTTTGCGGAAGACGGAATTACGAACGAGCAGTTTGATAAAGCTGTGGTTGTTATAGGAGAGCAGCCATACGCGGAAGGAATGGGAGATAGATCGGACTTGACGATTTCGGACAGCGATATTGATCTTATAAAACGGGTTTACGAAAAAGGAAAACCCGTTATAGTAATTATATTATCAGGACGACCGTTGATAATTAATCCCATACTGCAATATTCCGACGCGATTTTTGCCGCGTGGCTTCCAGGAACCGAAGGAGAAGGAATTACCGATATTCTATTTGGAGATTTTGAACCGACCGCAAAATTAAGCCATACTTGGGCAAAATATATGGATCAAATTCCAATCAACGTTGGCGATCAAGATTATGATCCTCTTTTTGAATTTGGTCATGGATTAACTTCTGTGCAAAATTCCGAAGCGGGATCCGACCCGGAATTCTATTCCGGAACATTGGCGGGAGATGGAAAAAAAATAATTGTATCCTTTAACAAGAAAATTGAACCGTCGACGCTTTCAGAATCTAATTTTGTCGTTTCTTCTGATGAAGAAGAATTTAACTTTGTAGCAAAACCGTTAATATCAGAAGTGGACTCCAATCAATTGGAAATTGAACTTCCCGAAGAATTTACCGCCGGTAAAAAAATCTCTTTATCATTTCTATCAGGATCAATTAATTCTGCTGATGGCGGCACTCTGAAGCCTTTTGCAAATAAATTAATTTATAATAATTCTAATGAAATTCAGGCGTTTCAACTTCCCGGAAAAATTGAGGCTGAAGATTTTCATTTTATGTCGGGCGTGCAAACGGAAAATACATCCGATGCAGGAGGCGGTTTAAATGTCGGTTGGATTGACGCCGGAGATTGGATGAAGTATTTTATCTCCATCAGTGATAAGGGAACTTATCGAATTGATTATCGGATAGCAGCCGAGAGCGGAAACGGAATTATTTCTTTAATGAAGGAAGATATATTATTAAACACAATGCTCTTGCCTGTAACGGGTGGATGGCAGAACTGGGAAACAGTTTCGACGGAAGTTACTCTTGACGAAGGAGAATATTTTATTACTCTCTTAGCAAGTCAGGGAGGTTTTAACATTAATTGGTTTTCTTTTGATTTAATTACCGGGATTGAAAATGCGGAAGTCTTTTCCGATTATGCACTATCGCAAAATTATCCCAATCCCTTTAATCCATCAACTGCAATATCGTATGCTTTACCGGAAAAGGGCCAAGTGATTCTTAAAATCTATAACAGTCTGGGGCAGGAATTAAAAACTCTGGTGAATGAATTTAAGGATAATAGGAATTCATAAAGTCGATTTCTCCGCCGACGATCTTCCAAGCGGAGTTTATATCTACTCGATTCAGGTGAATGATTTTCATCAGAGTAAGAAGATGATTTTGCTGAAATAATTTTAAATGAAAACTAAAGTCTATTCGTTACAGAAATTATAACCCATTATTTACAATACACAGCCAATAAAATTTTATGATGATTAAAATATTTATTTTCTTTTTCGCCGCGATTCAAATTTTCGCCCAAACATCTCCTTTCAATAAAGGAGTAAATTTAAGCGGATGGCTGCAAGCCGGAAGTCCGCAAGAAATCCATTTTACGAAATATACTAAACAGGATTTTGAGAATATCAAAAGTCTCGGCGCCGATGTAATCCGGCTTCCGATAAATCTTCATAGTATGACGAGCGGCGCTCCTGAATATAATCTAGATCCGCTCTTCCTTAAATTTCTCGATCAGATTATCGACTGGAGCGAAGAGCTTGAGATAAATCTAATTTTAGATAATCACACTTTCGATCCTGCGGTTTCTACCAATTCGGATATTGAGCAGGTTCTCATTCCGGTATGGCGTAATATGGCTGAACATCTCAAAGAAAGATCGACTTTAATTTATTACGAAATTCTTAATGAGCCGCACGGAATTGAGGATGAAGTCTGGAATGAAATTCAATTAGCAGCGATAAACGCCATCAGAGAAATTGATTCAGTCCACACGATAATTGTGGGTCCGGCTGGATGGAACAGCTACAACAATCTTAAATTTATGCCGGAATACGAAGACGATAATTTGATCTACACTTTTCATTTTTATGATCCGTTTATATTTTCGCATCAGGGCGCGAGCTGGACTGATCCTTCAATGGTTTCGCTTGCAGGAGTTCCGTTTCCTTATAACGCTTCGGATATGCCGGATGTTCCCGCGGAATTACAGGGAACATGGATCGAATCTTCGATGAACAATTATCAAAACGAAGGAACAATAACCAAAGTTAGGGAAATACTCGATATTGCCGCGCAGTTCAAAGAGGAAAGAGGAGTTCCGGTTTTCTGCGGCGAGTTCGGAGTATTAATGGACAACGCCGAAAATAACGACCGGATTTTATGGTATCAAGTTGTGCGGACCTATTTAGAAGCCAAAGAAATTTCCTGGACTTCCTGGGATTATCACGGCGGCTTCGGAGTTTTTGAGAAGAACAGCGCCGGATTATTTGAACACGATTTGAATGTAAATATTTTAAGCGCTCTCGGATTCAACGTGCCGCCGCAGACAAAATTTGAACTCAAACCGGATTCAACAGGTTTCGGTTTTTATTCGGATTATATCGAAAGCGGAATTGTAAGTTCCGGAATTTCCAACGGATCGATAAATTTTTATAATGAAAATGCCGGCGCCGGAGAGTTTGCAATTAGCTGGACTAATCCCGCGCAATACAACAGCATCGGTTTTAGTTTCGTTCCTATAAAAGATTTATCTTATCTCGCAGCTAATAACTTTTACCTCGGGTTCTGGGTGAAGTCGGATAATCCGTTCGTCAAATTTGATATCCGTTTTGTCGATACAAAAGAAAATGAAACGGACCATCCGTGGAGAATGAGTTACACTTTGGATAATTCCAAGAACGCTCTTGACGGAAATTGGAATTTCGTGAAAATTCCATTGTCATCTTTTACGGAAACCGGTTCCTGGGATAACGCGTGGTATGAACCCGTAGGTTTATTTGATTGGAAGGCGGTTCAGCTTTTTGAAATTGTGGACGAGCATGGAGTTTTATTTTCAACAGAATTAATGTTTGACGATATTAAAATTTACGATCCCAATTCAACGGAAGTTGATGATGATCATCTGAGTTTTAATTACGAGCTTTATCAAAATTTTCCAAATCCATTCAATCCGGTTTCCACAATTATTTTTGAAATTCCGGAGGAAGCCCAAGTCGATTTACGCGTTTACGATCTTCTCGGAAAAGAAATAGCAATGCTTGCCGATGATGTTTTTGAATCCGGTAAACACGAGATAAAATTTGAAGCTGCGGATTTTTCCAGCGGAGTTTATTTTTATACATTAACTTCCGGCGGATTTATAGATTCAAAAAAAATGCTGCTGATTAAGTAAAAGGCGAAAAACGAGAGGCGAGAAGCGAGTAATAGCTCGGTAGAATCTCAGAGAATTTAAATCCGCGGAAATCAGTTTAATCCGTAAGATCGGTGTTCTAGGCTCTAAGCATAAAATAGAGATCCCCTCTTTGAGAGGATTCGATGATTTTTTTTCTGATTTCTGTGCGCCGCGGCGGAACTGATTTTCTTTTCTCGCAGATTGCGCAAATTAACGCTGATAAAAACCGCAGATATGCAAAGCCTACTAAGGCTAAGCAATATTTGAAACAGAAAAATTGCGAACGGGAGAATCACGGAAATGGCGTAATTCGTAAAATATTTATTTTATGCAAATTCGCATTGCGATTGAAATTAGCATAAAGCTAATCATCTTAAATTTTAAATATTTTTATCGAATCAGCCCATATATTTCAGCCCATTTAATAAATCCCGACTCTAATTTTTCCAGTTCATCCAAAGTAAAATTATCATTTGTAAGCGGATTGGTTTTGATCAATTCGTCTACAAAATCTTTTCCGTATAGTTCTGCTACTTCCGCAACTCTTTCAAGAAAAATTACCTGATACCAAGCGTAATTTTCAACGCCAACACGGACGTATAATTCTTCAAAATCTTTTAGGGATGTATGAGCAGGGGAAATTTTTTCTTCCAGAATATGTGCAGCATCCAACCATATGTTTTTATTTTCTTCGGAATTTTCGATCAGATAAAGATAAGCAAAATAAGTCGCGGCAAATTCAAACGTCCATTTATTCGGAAAATTAATTCCGGAAGCTTTGGAATAAATATGTCCGAGCTCGTGAAATCCAATAAGCGATATAAAACGGTAAGCAATTTCTTCGTTAGAAAGAGAATATTTTTGATCAAGAGATTGATCGGTTAAAGAAGTTACAATTAGATTTCCCAATTCATTATTCAAATTTGCAGGAAAAACGACAACATACGGAGGACCTGAAACGAAAGGAAGTCCGTAAGGAATTTGTGAAATTTTATTCCAGTCTTCTTCATTTAAAATAGCGATCGAGAAAACTTCATCAATGTTAAAAGTTTCTTCAAAATATTGCGCCGAATTTTTGAGAAGAGATTTTACTTCTTCTGCTCTTTGACAGGAGCCCTCGGAAAAATATGCCGTAAAAGTGTCTTCGCTTTTTCCTAAATTCAGAGATTTAATATCATCTAATAAATGCTGGCTGTATAAATTGGTCTGCAAGATTAGCAGTAAGAGCAATGATATCAAGAATTTCATAAATTTTGTTTATTAATTAATAATTTCTAACGATAAAAATAGTGAATTGAGGAGATTAAAAGCAAGGAAGCTTTGTTTTATCGAGAAACCATGGAAATCATAAGAATATCGTCACATTGGTGAAGATGCAAAAGATGAATTCAACTAAGTTAATCCATTTTTCCGGAAAATCATGGTCAATCTTCAAAATCAGGGAAAACATGGTCATTCTTTAGTGATTATCTTTTTATAATTTACTAACTTTAGTTTTAAATATTTCAGATTGGGATTTTAATGCTGAACATCATCAAGATTAGAAACGCTTCTTTTTATGCTTATCACGGAGTTTTTTCAGAAGAACAGAAAATTGGCGGTAAGTTTGAAGCCGACATCGATATTTATACCGATTTTACAAACGCCGCGAAGAACGACGATCTTACCTTAACTGTTAATTATGATGATGTTTATAAATTCATCAACAGATTAGTCCACGAAAAAAAATATTATCTGATCGAAAGTCTCGCAACCGTAATCGCTGACGAAATTCTGAAGAATTTTAAAAATATTCATAAAATTGCGGTGCGCGTAAGGAAAAATAATGTACCTGTTGGAGGAGTAATTGAATATGTTGAAGCCGAGGTAATAAAAGAAAATGGCGAATAATATTTTCCTTGGATTAGGTTCCAACGTAGGGGAGAGAATTGATTTTCTGCGAAAAGCAATTCATCGAATTGACAAAGATGATTTTTGCAGCGTGGAAAAAATATCTTCCGTTTATGAGACAAAACCTTACGGTGTTAAAGAGCAGGACAATTTTTTTAACGTCGTTATCCAAATTAATTCTTCCTATTCTTTAAGCGATCTTTTTCAGAGGATTAAATTATTGGAAAAAGAGATCGGCAAAATGAAACTTTACCGGTGGGGACCGAGGGAAATTGACATCGATATTTTATTTTTTGATGACTTAATTTACAGCGACGGAAAACTTAACATCCCGCATAAAGATTTTTTGAACCGTGAATTTGTTCTGGAGCCGATGAAAGAAATTGCGCCGGAGTTCATTCATCCAGCAGTTAAGAAAAAAATAAGCGATTTAGATAAAGCCGAAGAAAAATTGATCATCAATAAATATAACCCTGACCTCTTAAAAACAGATGAGGATAAATATTGAAAGAGACCAGATTTATTGCGATAGAGGGAGTTATCGGCTCGGGAAAATCTTCCTTGGCAAAAAAATTAGGCGATAAATTAAATGCTAATCAGATTTTAGAAGATTTTGACACCAACCCGTTTTTGGGAAAATTTTATGAAGACAGAAAAAGATTTGCCTTCCAAACACAAATGTTCTTTTTGATTAACCGCTATAAACAGCAGGAAGAATTGAATCAAGAGGAACTTTTTTCAAAATTCATAGTATCCGATTATATATTTGAGAAAGATAAAATTTTTGCGTATCTGAATTTACAAGATGACGAACTGAAACTTTACGAAAGCATTTATCCGCTTTTGGAACGCGAGCTGAGAAAACCCGATTTGGTTGTTTTTCTGCAAAGCAGTGTGGATAGAATTGTTTATAATATAAGGAAAAGAGGCAGAAAGATTGAGCGTAATATTACGAGAAATTATCTGGCTTCGTTAAGCGACGCGTACAATAATTTTTTCTTCAAATATAATAATACTCCGCTGCTTATTGTTAATACTTCGGAAATTGATTTTGTTAATAACGAAGATGATTTCAGCGAGTTGTATAATCAGATATTTAGAGAAGATAGAGGGTTTGTGGAGTATTTTAATCCCGAACCGAGGAGTTAAAGATGGGAATTATGAGGATAATAATTTGGCTGTTTCTATTCTATATAATTTATAAAGGAATAAAATTTATAGCGGCTTATATAAGCGGTTCGCTCCAGAGTTCGGCACCGCGCGAAAAAGTTGCCAGAGATAACAGCAATATAAAAAAAGAAGATATTATTGATGCGGATTTCGAGGAGATTGATCCGAATAAAGAAGAAAACAGTAATAAATAGATGAAGAATTCTTCCCTAAATCTAAATCAATTTTTATTTAAATTATTTTTTGCGGTTGAAGAAAATAAGAACCGGGAATTAAACCAGCCCAATAAATTTTTAATTGTGCGCCAGCATAATCAATTCGGAGATCTGCTCGCGACGGTTCCGTTGTTCCGTGCAATCAAAGAAACTTATCCCGAATCTGAAACGACGATAATCGTAAGTCCACAAAACTATTACGCGGTTGCGAAAAATAAATATTTGGATAGAATATTTGTCTTCGACAAAAAAAAACTTTTTAAACCTGCTTATTTTAGTGAACTGATAAATATTTTGCGGGAGAATTATGACGTTGCAATTGTTCCGGTAACAGTCGCAATTTCCTTTACGAGTAATTTTTTGGCTCGATTGGCAAGCGCCGGAACCCGTATCGGTGCAAAATCGCTCAACGGAAAAGAGAATAAATATCATTTTTTCTTCGATCGGAAAGTTGTGATGGATTGGCGCATTTTTCCCGACGAACATGTTTCGGAATTCGGATTGGAAATGCTCACTCCTTTTGGAATCACGACTGAAAATCATCAGTCGGCTGTTTTTTTTGACGACAAAGATAAATCCGAAGCCCAAAATTTTATTAATGAAGCAGTAAAACAAAGCGAAGAAATTTTGTTGGGATTGCACGTCGGCGCTGGAAAAGAAAAGAACAGATGGTCGCTCCAAAAATATGTTGAATTGATTGAGAGACTGAAAATTTCCTATCCGGTAAAATTTTATTTAACCGGAAGTTCGAGCGACAGGCAGGAAATAGATTATGTAAAAAATAACAGCGCGCACGAGATACCGGTTTTCTTGAACAAATCGATTCCGGAACTGGCGGCTCTGATTTCGGAAAGCGATTTATTTATAACCAACGACACCGGAGTTATGCACGTTGCCGGAACTACGAAAACACCGCAAATAAGTATCTTCGGTCCTACAAATCCTTATAATTGGGCTCCGCTCGGTAAAAATAAATATTTTATACGAAGAGGAGAATTAATCGACGATGTATCGGTAGAAGATGTATTTGATCATTGCAAGCTAATACTTGACCAGAGAAAAGAAAAAAATGTTAAAGCATGAAAAACACTTAGCGGCAATTGATATTGGAACTAATTCGTTTCATCTGATTGTTGCTAAAGTTAACGAAGACGGAAGTTTTGATATTATTGACAGGGAAAAGGAAGTTATCCGGCTTGGCGAAGGAAGTTCCGGCGATATAAAAAAAATAAAACCGGACGCGATGCAGAGAGCCGAGAACGCTCTGAAAAGATTTAAAGGAATTGCCGATTCGCATAACGCAGATATACGGGCAGTTGCTACGAGCGCAGTGCGTGAATCGACAAATAAAGAAGAATTTATGAAAATGGCGGACAACCTGAATGTTGAGGTTGAGGTTGTTAGCGGAATTGAAGAAGCCCGACTAATTTATCTCGGCATGCTGAAAGCCGCACCGGTATTTGATAAAAGAGTTTTGTGCGTTGATATTGGCGGAGGAAGCACAGAATTTTTATTGGGAGAAAAGGGACAGGTTTTATACGCAAACAGTTTGAAACTCGGTGCGGTGAGATTAACTCAAATGTTTTTCCCGGATTATCAAATTAAGAAAAGTCTTATTAAAGTTTGTAAAAATTGGGTGGAAGGAACAATTTATCCTGTTGCGCGGGAAATAAAAAAGCTTGGATTCGAAGAATGCATCGGCTCTTCGGGAACAATTTTATCGGCTGGAAACATGGCTGTTACCAGGCGCGAGGAAACTTCGCTTACCGGTTCTATTTTGAATAATGCTTTTATCTCTAAAGACGAAGTGAATAAAATTGCGGAAGAAATATTAAAAACAAAATCTTTGGAAGATCGAAAGAATATAAAAGGATTAGATGAAAAGCGCGCGGACATAATTCCGGCCGGCGTAATAATTTTGCAGACTATTTTTGAACAGTTTGAGATTGAAGAAATCCGGCTTAGCGATTACGCTCTGCGCGAAGGAATAATTATAGATTCTCTCCAAAAGTTGGATTATGAAGTAAAAAATTCTCATTTTATAGATATACGGCATCAATCGGTAAATCAACTTGCGTCTTCCTGTAATTACGACCATGAACATTGCAGACATGTAGGAAGATTGGCGCTGCAGCTTTTCGATGAGTTGAAACCGGTTCATCAGCTTGAAGAAAAAACAAAGGAATATTTGGAAGCAGCAGCGGTTCTTCACGATATCGGCTATCATATTTCTCATTCCAAACATCATAAACATAGTAATTATATAATTCGTAACTCAGAGCTAATGGGATTTAACGAAAATGAAATAAATGTAATTGCGAATGTTGCTAGGTATCATCGGAAAAGTCATCCGAAAAAAAGTCATGATGAATATTGGCGTATGAATGAAAAGCAAAAAGAATTAATAAGAAAACTCTCAGCAATTTTAAGAATAGCAGATGCCTTCGATAGAACTCATTACAAAATGATAAAAAATATTAAAGCGAATGTAACCAATGGAACAGTAGAGCTTGATCTTAATCTTCAGAATGGAAATCCGGAAATAGAATTGTGGAATTTTGAAAGACGTAAAGGATTGTTCGAAGATGTTTTCGAAAAAAAAATAAAATTAAAAAAATGAATTAGCGAAAATTCAAAAAATTTTGTTTTAAGTTTTAAGATTTCGTAATTTAATATTCTTCAAATAAAATAAAAAGATCTTTATGAAAATTACCAAACCTGCCAAGTTAAACAAAGGCGATCTTATCGGAATTATTGCTCCGGCCTCCATGCCGGCGGACGAAACAAGAATCGAAAAAGGAGTAAAATATTTTGAAAGCCTCGGCTACAATGTTGAAGTTGGAAAACATGTGGGCGAGAGGCGAGGATATCTTGCCGGCGAGGATGACAACCGGCTGGAAGACCTTCATTATATGTTCGGTAAAAAGGAAGTAAAAGCAATAGTATGCGTTAGAGGCGGATATGGAACCGTGCGATTATTAGATAATATAAATTTCAATTTAATAAAGCGGAATCCGAAAATTTTCGTCGGTTACAGCGATATAACCGCACTGCAAATGGCATTTTTTAAGAAAGCAGGATTGGTTACATTCGGCGGCCCTATGGCAGCTGTAGACTTTTGGGATAAGGTTGATCCTTACACCGAAGAAATGTTTTGGAAAGTTGTTACTAATACCAAGAAGATAGGAAAACTTCATAATCCCGACGAGGAGAAGTTTTATACTTTAAATAAAGGAAGAGGCGAGGGAACACTTCTGGGCGGAAATCTATCGGTTCTCACTTCGCTTCTCGGTTCTCAATATTTCCCTAATTTTAAAGATAATATTTTGATTGTCGAGGAAATTGACGAACTTCCTTATAAAATTGACAGGATGTTTTCTCAATTAAAAATTTCTAAAGTATTTAACGACGCGGCAGGAATTCTACTCGGCAGATTTGTAGATTGTTACGAGAAAGATAAGACAAAGGATTCCTTAACACTTAACGAAGTAATTGAAGATTATTTCAAAGATGTGGATAAACCGGTTCTATATAATGTAAAACATGGTCATGTTAAGCAAACAATGACACTTCCTTACGGTTTAAACTGCAAGGTAAACGCGTCAAGATGTTTTATTGAAATTACCGAGGGCGCAGTAGAATAAATACTTGGAACAATAGAATTTTTAACTTGTTCGAATTTGCCGTTAGTATTTTCGGGGGAAATATTTTGCTTTTCCGCAAATTCCGCTTATTATTGCTATAATTCATTGTAATGCAATAATCTTCGGTTCCTTCCCGATTTACGCCTTAGAATTGCAGCAAGAAACTTCTAAAAAGATTTCCGATATTCTCTTTTTTAAGAAAATTAACGTGAAAACTCACATAATTCTCCGATAAACACAACCTTTTGTTGGCATTCTTATTGTTAAATACTATTTAGGCTTCTACTAAGGAGGCAGAAAGGGAAATGCTTGGCGGTAGGTTGAAACTTCGGGAAATCTTAAATAAGGATGATTTAAGTAAGGAAGAAATAATAGCGCTTCTGGAGCTCGATTCTGCGGAAGAGCGGAATCTTCTTTACGAAAAAGCTCTCGCGGTGAAAACTCAGTATTGCGGTGATACAATTCTTACCAGAGGAGTGATCAAATTTTCAAACAATTGCGAAGAAAATTGTCCTTACTGTGGATTCAAAGAATCAAATTTGTCCTTAAAACGGTACCGAATGGAGCCGGAAGAAATAATAGAATCTGCAGTCCAGACTTATCATAACGGAATAAAAAGAATATTGCTCCGGTCCGGAAAAGACTCAACTTTTGATACGGATATAATTGCATATCTTATCTACACCATAAAACAAAAGACCGAGTTATCTATAACCCTATGCGTAAGCGAAAGGGGATTGGATGAATATAAATCGTGGCGTATCGCCGGAGCGGATAGGTATATGATGAGATTTACTTCATCTAACCCGAATTTGTTCAACAGCTTTCATAATCGTGGTAATTTTGATGTTCGGCTGAATCATCTGAAATATTTAAAGAGAATTGGATATAAAATCGGCAGCGGAAATTTTATCGGTATACCATCACAAACTTCTGATGATATCGCAGAAGATCTTTTGCTCGTAAAACGTTTGGGCATAGACATGGCTGCATTTTCGCCTTTTCTTCCTTCAAAATTAATTTCTCTCAAAAAAAATGAAGCTCCTTCGCTAAAGAAATGTTTAAATACAATTGCGGTTGCCAGAATTTTACTGAAGGATATCCAAATAATCTCTCCGTACTCGCTGGATAATTTATCCGAAGACGGAAGGAACAAAGGTTTGGAAGCCGGCGCCAATGTGGTAATGCAGAACTGCGCGCTCGGAAAGCATGAAGGTCAGTTTCTTATCCCAACTGGCCTGCAAACTTCGAAAAGTACAACTCCACATAGCCTCAACTAAAACATGATTTCTCGATAAAGGATTCTCTTTTTTCCACGCTCTTTGTGTTGGTAATAAACTTCAAATTGTTTAATTTTGCGAATCAACTTAGAATATAACCGGGAGAGTAATGCGCATTACAGGAATCATCTTATTAATAGTTTCAGTAATTTTTATCTCATCGTGCGGAAGCAAAAGCGACGCGGATTATTACGAATCCGGAATTGAAAATATTAATGACAGCAGTTATGCTGCCGCAATGGAAGATTTTAAAAATCTTTTAGAAAAATATCCTGAAAGTGAAATGACCGCAAAAGCAACTTTCGAAATCGGAAAGATGTATCATGGAAAGGTTATTAAAAATTTATCAGATGAAGAATCTTTGAACAAAGCAATTGAATATTACAAAAAAACCTATACCGAATATCCCGAAAGTCCATTAGCGCCCAATGCTTTATTTATGACAGCATTTATTCAGGCTAACGAACTGAACAAAAGTGAATTGGCTAAAGAAAATTATAATGAATTTTTGAAACGATTCCCCAATAATGAATTAGCTTTTTCTGCCAAAGCCGAATTGGAAAATTTGGGAGTTCCAGCAGAAGAAATACTGAAAAAAAGAACGGCAGCTGAAAAGTAATGACAGATGATCGGCAGGATTACCGAAAATACTTGGATCCTTCCGTTGTTTCCAAATTAAAATCTTTAGAACTTAAAGCTAAACTTGTTGTGGAAGGTTTTATTGTCGGACTTCATAAAAGTCCGTATCACGGTTTTAGCGTCGAGTTCAGCGAACATCGCCAATATAATCAAGGCGATCCGATAAAGAATATCGACTGGAAAGTTTACGCCAAGCGCGATAAATATTTTATTAAGCAGTACGAAGAAGAAACCAATTTAATAAGTCATGTTATTTTAGATGTCAGCAAATCGATGTCGTATAAAAACCGCGGCGAAATTTCGAAGCTTGAATATGGTAAAACACTCGCCGCATCGTTAATTTATTTAATGCTTCAGCAGCAGGATGCGGCGGCCCTCACATTTTATTCCGATAAGATCGAGAATTATTTTCCTCCAAAATCAAACCGCATATATTTAAGAACTCTCCTAAAAGCTCTTCATCAAGTTGAAGTATCCGATAAAACAGAAACTGCTTCGTCTCTTAAATTTGTTGCTGAAAAAGTTAAAAGGCGGGGATTGGTTATTATTATTTCGGATTTCTTCGACGATATAGATAAAGTTTTGAAATCAATAAAAAATTTCCATTACAGGAATAATGAAGTAATTGTTTTTCAAATTTTGGATCCCGTTGAAATTGATTTTAATTTCGGTCGCGACGCAATTTTTGTTGATATGGAATCGAGGGAAGAAATAACTACACAGCCTTATCAGATACAGAGTTCTTATCAATCTGCGATGAAAGAATTTCTTGAAAGAATAAAAAAAGAGTGCCTCAATTCCGGCATCGAATATAATTTAATAGAGACTACAACTCCGTTCGATAAAGCTCTGCTCAGTTATATGAAAAAAAGAAGTAAGATGAATTGAAGAATGTGAGACGCAAACGCGAGAAACTAGACGCGAGAGTCGAGACAAATATATTTTGAATCGGTGAATGGGTGAATTGGCAAATGGAGAATTTTTACCCGCGTAAATTAGCTTTACTTTAAAACAAAAAAGCCGCTTTTAAGCGGCTTTTTTAATGGAGGAGTATTGGAGATTACTCTTCTACCACTGCAAGTATGTCGGATCTCTGAATTATTTTATAATCTTTACCGTCGAAAGAAATATCTTCGCCGCCATATTTCCCAAATAAAATCTTATCACCTTCTTTAACGTTTTCTTTTAAGTCTTCATCGGTTCCAACCGCAACCACTGTTCCCGTTGTCGGTTTTTCCTTTGCCGAATCCGGAATAATAATTCCCGATGCGGTTTTTGATTCTTCTTCAACAATTTCGACCAAAACTCTGTCGTCCATTGGTTTAATCTTCATCTTTAACCTCGTATGTTTAACATTCTATTAATTTTTGGTTTATCAAATCCTACAATCGGACGATTGTTAATCAAGATTACCGGCACACCTGTTTGACCGGTTTTTCGTTTCATATCCAACGCCGCTTTTTGATCCCGCGAAACATCAATATCCTTAAACCTGATATTATTCTCTTTAAAATATCTTTTAGCTGTATTGCAGAAGCTGCAAGTCGGCGTAGAAAACATAATAACTTTTGGCTGTGTCGCTGTCTGCATATTTATTCCTGTAATTTTTTATTTTGGTTAGATGAAGGAAGTTTTAAAAGGATTCAGGAAAATATTTTGGCATATAGAGTAGGATTAGAAGAAATAATTGAGAAGGAGGGAATCAGAAAAGAAAAAAAGTTGGTAATTTTTGATAATTTCCGGTAATTTTGATATTAATTAATTTCGTGAATCTTGACAATTTTTTAATCCTAAAATTCCCGGTCAATCTCTTGGTAATAATATTATGAAACTAATCTTAAAAACGATATTCGCATTCTTGATTTCTACACTTATAACATTTGGACAGTCGACGGACTCTTTGGATGTGAAAGAATTAATTAATCAGATAAAAGAAAAATTTGCGCCGGATAAAAGAACGGCGATTTTTGAAGTTCAAACAAAAAAAAATGGGGATGAATTTATTATGTACGGCGAGACGAATATTCCCGAAGCTGAAAAAGAATTACTTTCCGAGTTGCACGCGAGGAATTATAATACCGTAGATTCAATTAAACTTTTACCGGATGAAGAATTGGGCAATGAAATTTATGGTATCGTAAATCTATCGGTCGCAAATATTCGATCGACACCGAGTCATCCGGCTGAGTTAGCGACGCAGTCGTTACTCGGAACTCCGCTGAAAATTTATAAAAAACGGCGGGGCTGGTACTTAGTGCAAACGCCGGATAAATACATCGCATGGGTTGATAATGCCGGAATTGAACAGGTAAATAAATCTGGACTTGAGGAATGGATTAAATCCGAAAAATCAATTATTCTCGCAGATTATACATTCGCATATAAAAATCCATCAACCGATTCTCAGCGTGTTTCCGATTTGGTTGCGGGAGATATACTTAAAAATTTGGGCGAAGAAAGAAATTTCTGCAAAGTCGAATTTCCCGACGGCAGAATCGGTTACGTAAAAAAAGATGAGTGCGAAGTTCTAGATGAATGGATTGCCGGTCTCGATGCCGATGAAAACTCGATAGTAAATACAGCGAAAAGATATCTTGGATTACCTTATTTGTGGGGCGGGACTTCTACGAAAGGCTATGACTGCAGCGGTTTTACAAAAACAGTTTACTACTTAAACGGAATAATTTTGCAGCGTGACGCTTCGCAGCAGACGCTTTACGGCGAATTGGTTGATACCGAAAACGGATTCGATAATCTGCGTCCGGGCGATCTTTTATTCTTCGGAAGAAAGGCCGAAGGTGATCAAAAAGAGAGAGTTACGCACGTTGGAATTTACATCGGCGATAGTGAATTTATTCATTCGGCGGGAATAGTCGGAATAAACAGCTTCGATAAAAGCAGACCGAATTTCAGCGAATACAGAACCAATACATTCATACGCGCGCGCAGAATTTTGAACTCGATTGACGGAGAGGGGATTTCTACGGTTTCTACAAATAAATTTTACAGCGGAGAATTAGATGAATCAAAATAGAAGGGATTTTATTAAAACATCAGGGTTATTGGCAGGAGCGGCAGCGCTTCCTTTGGCAAATTCATCATCGTTTGCAAAGACTTTTGGAATTAATACGAAGGCGGGAAAAATGAAATTAACTTTCAGACCATATACTTTAGAATTAAAACACGTTTTTACAATCGCCACCAGTTCGCGCAGCACAACGCCGGTTATGCTTACCGAAATTGAATACGATGGCGTTATAGGTTACGGCGAAGCCTCGATGCCGCCATATTTGGGTGAAAGCCAGGATACCGCAAAAGCGTTTCTTTCCAAAGTTGACCTTGCGCAGTTTAACGATCCTTTCGAAATGGAAAAGATTTTGGATTACGTCGATTCAATTGACGAAAAGAACACGGCCGCGAAAGCCGCTGTGGATATTGCTCTTCACGATTTGGTTGGCAAAATGATGAACCAACCGTGGTATAAAATTTGGGGTTATAATCCGGAAGAAACTCCGAATACCTCCTTTACTATAGGAATTGATGAACCGGACGTTGTGAGGCAAAAAGTTAAAGAAGCCGAAGAATTCAAAGTCCTTAAAGTAAAACTTGGAAGGGAAAACGATAAAGAGATGATAGAGACCATCCGTTCGGTTACTGATAAGCCGCTCGCGGTTGATGTAAATCAGGGCTGGGAAGATAAAAATTTCGCGCTCGAAATGATAAATTGGCTTAATGAACGGGGAATAATTTTAGTGGAACAACCGATGCCGAAAACGCAAATTGATGATATGGCATGGCTTACGGAAAATAGTCCGCTGCCGACAGTTGGCGACGAGGCAATTCAGCGGATTCCGGATGTTGTAAAAGCTCACGGAGTTTATTCGGGTGTAAATATAAAATTGATGAAATGTACGGGAATGCGCGAAGCTCATAAAATGCTGAACTTGGCGAAATCTTTGGATATGAAAGTTATGCTAGGATGTATGACTGAAACTTCCTGCGCAATTTCTGCGGCGTCTCATCTTTCACCGATGGTCGATTGGGCGGACTTGGATGGAAATCTTCTCATCAGCAACGATCCTTACACAGGAACTAAGGTGATTGATGGAAAAATAGTTCTGACAGATAATCCGGGAATTGGGATAAAAAAGATTTGAATAGAATATTCGAACAAAAAAATTAAACAACGGAATTGAAAAAAGATAATTACAAAAAGAATTCAACAATTAGATATAAAACTTTTTCAGAATTAAAAATTTATATCACTCTTTGACGTTTTCAGTTTAATATATTTGCACAGATAAAATCGCTTTCCTCAAATTTATAGGAGCGTTGCTTACAACGCTCCTAACGTGGCATTTTACAAATATTTAATTTATCCGTAAATTCTAATTCATTTCCCAAAATTATTCTTGCTTAAAAAAAGAGCATCAGTTATCTTTCAGAATTCTTGCTTATACGCATAATCTAAATGCTTCTTCCACACAATTTTCGTAACCGATAAGTAACAATAATATTTTCAGGTGAAAAATGAATTCCCAATGTGGCTTTCAGGTTTAGATATTTTTGTCCATTTAAGAAATTACGCGAAAATAAAATGAATTTTTTAGTATATTTGCAGACTGAGGAATAAAGCGTATGATATATAATTACAGCCGTCGCATTTTGATACATGAAACGTCTTCCATTCTCATTTTTAGAACTCGTCGTAAATATTGAGCCGCATGTTTAAAAAAAGAAAAATAATTTTTTCGGCATACTAATTGCATCAAAAGTGATAAAATTTTCAAAAATAAATATGGATGTTGGTATTAAATTGATTCCATCAGGCTCGGATTTTATCGAAAATAATTGGGGCGGATTTTACACCGGCGGAAACTATTTGATTTACGGTGAAAAAAAATCGGGTAAAACGCTATTGGCCTTAAATTTTATAAAGTCATCTTTGCAGCAAAAAAAGAGATGTATCTATTTTACCAATACCATTCCCAAAAAAATAATCATTCAAGCGGCTTCAATAGGATTCGACGCCGAAAAATATCTAAATAATGAATCGCTGATCCTCTTCAAGACACCGGAATCTTCCGGCGACGACGAATTCCTTTCAGAATTTTATAAAAATATTTCACACTTGGTAAAGAAATTTAACGCCGATAGAGTTGTGGTGGATGAACTGACATCTTATCTTAATTTTATCAATTTGAGACATATGAATTCTTCAATTGATGGAATGATCGAAGAACTTTCCGAAAAAAACGTGACTTCAATTTTTCTTTCGAAAGAACCCGAAGGTGAGGAGGCAGAATTACTTCTCGGTTTGCTAAAGGAAAAACTTACAGGAAGCATTCATCTTATAAAAGATAATTCTGATTATTACTCTGGTAAAATAACTATTACACCCAACTACGGCCATACCGAAGGCGAATTTACCGGAAGATATAAAATAATTCCGGGTAAAGGTTTTTCAGATATTTCCGATGATATAGTAATGGATTCCGGAAATTTTTATAAAAGCGTCTCTTCGTTAGAAGAATATTTGGAGTATTCCAATCTTTACAGTTACGAAGATTTCCTGCTGATACTCAACAATCAAATTTCGTTTTGTAAAGTAACTAAGCAAAAGTGTGTATTGACTGCGGTTAGAACTGAAAATAAAAACGGTTTCGAAGAATTACGGAATATGATCTGGCGGATTTCTGAGAAGAAAAATAAAATAAGTTCCAGAGGGAAGAATATTCTGATATTCATAAAAGAAAATAGCGAAAGTTTTTTTACGGCCTTAAGGAAAGAGACAGCGGCGAAAAATTCTATTTTATCGGCGGAGTCCGTTTTTATTTCGGATGTTTATATCGATGAAAATTTTTCCGGTGCCGAAGAATTAATAGAAGATGTTCTCTTAGAAAAGAATTTTCGTCCACTAAAAAAGGCCGGTCAAGAAAATTCACGAGAAACCACCGGTTTTACGCGGTATAGTTCAGGTTCACAAAAAGATTTTTCTTCTGCTCAAAATAAAATTCAGTGGCGATAAAAAAATTATGCATTTCGATATAAAAAATATTGTCGCCAATCAAATTGGACTCCCCGGTTTAATTCTGGATGAGGTAGGCAAAATTCTATTCTTCAATTCGGCGGCTTCGGCGGCATTGCCCGGTCTACAGATCGAAAAGGAGTTTTCCCCATTTTTAAAAGAAGAAAGTCGGGAAAAATTCCTTAATTCATTATCAAAAATTCGATCTTTGAATCTTCCGGATAACTTTACATCGGCACTTTCGAATCAATCGGATAAAAATGAATTCAATTTCGACCTGACACCTGTATACAATGGAAAGGAGAGGGTTGTTCTAACAACTTTCAACCGCGACAGTAAATCTTATCAATTAAGTTTAACTTCATACGCCGAAGAAATCATTGCAAAGAACAGACAGCTTTCAAAAACAGTAAGCTTTATCCGGTCGAACTATCCCTTCACTCTTGTCGATAAAATCAATCTTCAAACTGAGATTGACGAACTGCAGGGAATATTTTTTATTAAATATCCAGACGGCAAATTTATTGCCGTAAACAAATTTTTCGCCGATATACTCGAAGCGCCCGTAGAAAAAATTATTGGGAAGAAAGATATAGATTTCCTTCCGCGTGCCAGTCACAATCTTTACGAAGCAGTACGTTCTTTTGTGAAGAACAGCGGAGCTTCCATAATTTTGGATAACGATTTTATGCCGGGAATTGAAAAGGGAATACATATGATAGAATTCCCGATTAAAAATATTGACAATGAAGCGGTTGCGATTGTTGCCTTTACTTACAAGGAAGAAATGAAAGCGCCGCCGGAAGTAACAACATCCGACGATTTGAGTCTAAAAACTTTAATTGAAATAATTCCGAATCCGGTTGTAATTTACGATGCTGAAACATTTCAAATTTTAAATTCCAACGAACGCGCCGCAGATTTATATAAATATTCAAAAATCGAATTAAGAGAAATTGAAATTACTGATCTTTATCTTCCGGAAGAAGTACAGTCTCTGATTGAAAAATCCAGTTCCGGAGAAGAAACCACCTATAATGGAATTTATCATCATAAAACAAATTCCGGCCAAAAAGTAGAAGTTGAGATTCGGCGTTCAAAAATTATTTATGAAGGGAAGGAAGCGTTTTTGGTTTTCATAAATCCGTTAAAAAGCGTCGCGGAAAATGAGCAGGAAGATGCCAAAGAAGAATTGAACGGTGATTTCCAAAAATTTAATCCGGCTCTACTTTCACAGGTATTTCACGAAATTTTAAATCCGCTGAATATAATTGTAGGATTCGCACAGGAACTTGTGAGAGGAATTAACGAACCGACTGACGAGCAGAATGAATCAATACGGCTTATAAATTCAAATCATCAAAGATTGATGCAGAGAATTGATGATGTGATGGAGTATTCTATTCTTCGTCAGAAAGTTGTCGATCTTAAAAAAGAGAAAATAGATATTCCGGATTTTTTTGAAGATCTGAAAGCGGGACTTGAAAACTATCTTTCTTCTACTGATAATAAAGTTGTTGAAGGAAAGATCTCAGACTCACTTTCGGTGGAGAGCGATCCGGCTAAGTTGAAATCATTTTTAAAATCTCTGATAAAAACACTTTTTAGTACCACGGGCGAAGAGAAAATTTATATTTCGATTTATAAATTTGACGAAGAAAATTTCATCATAGGAATTAAAAACAACAGCTTAAATATCTCTTCGGGATTCACAAAAACAATATCATCAATATTTACTGACGAAGAGCTATCGCTGCAGGGAGTTTCAACTTTTACAATTTCTCTTCTGCGAAAAATTTTAAAACTCCTTTCCGGTTCTATTCAACTCGTTATGAAGAGCGGTGAACCGGTTGAGTTCGGAATTTTGTTCCCGCTTCTGCTTGATAAAGATAGTGAAGCATTTGAACAGGAATTTATTTTTAAGGAAGACAAAGAAGAGCCTCTTGATTTGGAAGTTGCTGAAGCGGTAGAAGAAACGCCGGAAGAAACAGAAGTATTAGATGAAGAAGATAAATCTGAGAAAAGAGATAATATTCAAGAATCTGTAAGTGAAGAAGATTCAATTGAAATGGAAGAAATTGCAGATAACCATGAAACTGATGGAGATGAGCTTGAGAAAGAGTGGGAAGACAGGATTTCCGGTTTAACTTGTTTATACATTGAAGATGAAATTGATTCTCAAATGCTCTTCGAAAAAAAAATGAGCGATTTGAAGGAAATTAATTTCGCATTTGAGCTGGAAAACGCCATTAAGTTAGTGCGGGAAAACGATTATGATTTTATACTGGTGGATATAAATTTGGAAGGTGAATACAACGGACTTGACGCGCTGCGGATTATTCATAGACTTCCGGGAAAAGAAAATATTCCGGTAATCGCAACAACAGCATACGAAATGCAGGGCGACCGGGAAAAATATATTTCTGCCGGTTTCAGTGCCTATCTTTCCAAACCGATAATCCGGGAAAGTTTGATCACAATTTTGAAGAAATTAGATGCTTCTCAAATCCGTGAAACGTGAGACGCAAGACTTGACGGGATGTTCAAGAGATTCGGAGTGCGAAAAGAAAATTAAAAACCTTCTTTAAAATAAATTTAAAAAGATTTCTGCCACAGATTCATCCAGATTAAATCGCTTCACTCAAGATTGAAAAATGAAGAATCGCTTCTCTCAAAATGATAATAAAAGTTAGAAAGTTGATAAGTACAAATCAATCCGTGCTTTATACGCATATCGGTGAAAATCTATTACAGAGCATTTACCAAATTCCATCTTTTTCTTTCGCTTATTTTTATTATTTTTAAACTTATAATTTTTTAAAGACAAACTTTTTATTATGAAAAAATATATAATTTTATTCCTGCTCTTTTTCGTTTCGGTTTCGTTTGCGCAGCGGGCGGATGACGTTCGTCTTTCAAAACGATTTGGCGCAGCGGGCGGTTTTACTCCGGTGTGGATTATGCCGAATCTTGACGAATTAAACACAAGCGTTCAGAATTTCGGTCTCGATGAATTATCCACAAGCGGCTTTTTCGGAACGGGCGGCGCAGGTTTTGCTTATGTTATGTTTGTGGAGAACCTTCGGGTCGGCGGAATGGGTTTCGGCGGATCGACTTCTCAATCAGCTGAAATCGGCGGATGTAAACAAAGAAGTAAAATATTCAATCGGAATCGGAGGATTTACAGCCGAGTATACTTTGCCTTTCATCAATAAAATTGCGGTTTCCCCAGGAGTTGTAATTGGCGGAGGTTCGATAGAAATTGACGCTTACCGTAACACCGGAAACTTTGCCTGGGACGAAGTCTGGACGGAATTAAGCAACGATGAAGATGATTCTGAAAATATAAGCCGGGAAATGAGTAACGCGTTTTTTACAATTACGCCGACTTTGAATATCGATATTCCCATCACGCGCTTTATCGCTTTCCGCATTGGCGGCGGTTATGTTTTAACTTTAGGCGACAGCTGGAAAATTGAGAACGGACAGGAATTGCTGAACGTTCCCTCGCAGCTTAGCGGGAATTCATTTTATATTCAAACAGGAATTTTCTTTGGCTTTTTTGCTTTTTAAGGAGGATCTTTGAAATCAGTTTTAGTAACGGGCGGCGCAGGATTTATCGGAAGCAATTTTATCAATCATATTCTGGCAAGCCGCGACGATTTAAAAATTGTAAATTTAGATAAACTAACTTATGCCGGAAATCTTGAAAACTTAAAACCTTCCGAGGAAAACAAAAATTACGTTTTTGTTAAAGGGGATATAACCAATCAGGAGCTCGTAGAGTATCTCTTCCAAAAATACGCTTTTAATTTTGTAGTTAATTTTGCCGCGGAAAGCCACGTTGATAGAAGTATTCTCGGTTCGGAAATATTTTTCCGCACAAATGTTATCGGCACAAACGTTTTGCTCGAAGCCGCGCGTCGGCACGACGTAGAAAAATTTCTGCAGGTTTCCACAGACGAAGTTTACGGAAGCCTGGGCGCGGAAGGGAAATTC
Organism: uncultured Melioribacteraceae bacterium; assembly: GCA_963821715.1. Lineage (GTDB taxonomy): Bacteria > Bacteroidota > Ignavibacteria > Ignavibacteriales > Melioribacteraceae > CAWGET01. The sequence continues at coordinate 353,756 of CAWGET010000006.1, read as the reverse complement.
ACAGAAGAAACTCCGCTTTCTCCCAACAGTCCTTATTCATCCAGTAAAGCCGGGGCGGATATGATGGCACTCTCTTTCGAACACACTTATCAGGTTCCGGTTGTAATTACAAGATGCAGCAATAACTACGGTCCGCTTCAATTCCCTGAAAAATTAATTCCTTTGATGATCATCAACGCGCTTCACGGGAAAAAACTTCCCGTTTACGGCGACGGATTAAATGTGCGCGACTGGATTTACGTTTTGGATCATAATAAAGCTATTGAAAAAGTCCTGGAAAAAGGGCAAATTGGGCGCGTTTATAATATTGGCGCCGACCGCGAAATGAAAAATATCGATATTGTAAAATTAATTTTGAATTCGCTCGGGGAATCGGACGACCTGATTGAATACGTAAAAGACAGGCCCGGACACGACAGACGTTACGCAATCGATTCTTCCAGAATTGAAAACGAACTCGGCTGGAAACCTGAACATAATTTTGAAGAAGCGATAGCCGAAACAATTGAGTGGTATAAAAATAACGAAGAATGGTGGAAGCGGATACTTTCCGGCGAATACCAGGAATATTACAAACTACAGTATGACGGCAGGTAAATAACTTGAAGAAAATTTTAATCGCATTTATTACGTTGGCGCTTTTTGCAAATTTTAACGCGCAGTTTTTAGATAACGAACAAAGCCAGAATAATTTAGCCGGATTAAGTTTAATTACCGTAACAATCGGCGGCGATTTTTTAGTGAACGGATCATTCCCCGCGTCGAGAACCGAGCGGCTTGATCAATTTATTACGCGTATTTACAACGAAGCTCGGAGTCAGGCAATTCGTCCCGTAGCGAACGAAAATCTGCTGATGAAATTTATATCCGAGGCGGAAAATTTCGCTTTACGCGATATTACTCTGAAACGAATGGATGGAAGTGAACAAAAAATTGATTTGAAGAGATTCAGATTAACAGGAAATTTTGAGAATAATCCTTATTTGAAAAACGATGACGTTGTAATTTTTCCCAACTACGATCTGGAGTATGATTTTGTTGATATAAGCGGCGCGATTAACAAACCGGGAAAATTCCAATTTGTGGAAGGCGATAAATTAGAAGATGCGCTTCTCTTTGCGGGCGGAATTAACAAAGCTTACGAAAATGTAAACACGGCGGTTATTTCCAGACTTTCATATAACGGCGAAACCGAAGAAAGAATTGAAGTAGGTTTAAAAGAAGAATTTTATCTGAAGCGCGGCGACAGGATTAAGGTAGTGGCAGACCAAACAAAGCGGCAGGATTACAAAGTATTAGTGTTGGGCGAAGTTCAAAACCCCGGTTATTATTACATAACAAAAAACAGCACAACTCTTAAAGAAGTCATAGACTTAGCCGGCGGATTTACGCCGCAAGCTTCGTTAAAGGATGCAAAGCTGATCCGAAACTTTAACAGCGAACAGGTTTTGAGGAAGTATGCGTTAGAGAAGCAGGATGAAGACGATTTAACAATCAAAAATTTTAAAACTGAATATGCTTCGATTTTATCTTTAGATTCACTGAAGATGATTAGAACTGCCGATTTAACATGGGAAGATGTTCGGTATTTTGATATTAGTAATAAAATAAGATTAATGGAAGGAATTTCAACTGCTGATTTCACAGAATTGGATAAGCAAACTTCGGACACAACAGAATTTATAGTAAAAAATGACGATTTAATTTTAGTTCCTGAACAGTTCAAAAAAGTTTATGTTTTTGGGCAAGTTGGAGCTCCTGGATATTACGATTATGTCGATGGAAAAAATTATAAATATTATCTTTCGCAGGCAGGTGGATTAGCCGAAACAGCAAAAGATGAATCCGAAATTTTTGTTATCAAAAGCGATAAACAAAGATGGGTTTCTATTGAAGAAGATGGAGTTAATATTGAGGTTGGAGATTTTGTATATGTCCCGCGAAAACTGCCAAGAGATTTCGGTTTTTATTTAGAAAGAGTTAGTTCAGTGATGGGGATAGTTGGAACAGTGGCGACAGTTGTATTATTGATTAACCAGTTTGGGAAGTAGGAATGAATAAGGACAAATCTTTAAATCTATTGGATCTTCTTATTGTCGTTGTACAATGGAAAAAGTTTTTAATTATAACACTCTTCCTTACACTCGTTTCTGTCTATTTACTAATTTTCTTCTTCGTTGAAGAACAATATACCTCCAATGCATTGGTTATTCCTATTCAGGAAGAAGGAATCGGAGGGCTGGCAGGATTGATGGGCGGTATAAGTGGTGGCGGACTTCCGTTTGATATAGGCGGTTTTTCGAACCCAGAAATAAGTATGTATAATACTATTATCTATAGCAGAACAAATTTACAAAATATTGTAGACGAATTTAATTTAGTAGAAGTATATAATTTAGACTCCTCTGATGTTGAATTCAGTAAAAAAGCAGTTACAAGGCTGAGCGAAGATATAACCGCAGAAGAAACAGAAAACCTTGCATTTGAAATTTCTGTTGACGCCCCCTCTCCTCAATTAGCTGCAGATATCACCAACTATATAATTGCAACTTTAAATGAAAAAATTTTAGAGTTAAAAATATCTAAATCCAGGCAGAATAGAATCTTTCTTCAAAATCGTGTTTATGAAATAAAGCAAAATTTAAAAATCGCTGAGGATTCATTATTATACTATCAGCAGGAAACTGGAATTTTAAATCCGGAAGAGCAAATTAAAGGTATTATGCAGGCGTATGCCAATTTAGAAACTGAGCTTATTACATCGGAAATTGAAAAATCTATATTAGAAAATATTTGGGATGAAAATTCACCGCAATTACAGAAACTTGATATTACTATAGATGAATACGAAAAAAAAATAAATGAACTAAAAGAAAAAGGCGAAGACAATGGCATTTTATTATCGCTGAAATCTTTACCTGAAAAAACGCTGAATTATTTTAGATATTTAAGGGAAGTGGAAGTTAATTCAAGAATCTTGGAATTTATTCTTCCACTATACGAACAGGCAAAATTAGAAGAACAGAAAGATATACCTGTACTACAAGTAATTGATTATGGAATCCCTCCAGCGAAGAAAAGCTTTCCCCCGCGTGTACTTTTATCTTTATTGATAACATTCGGTGTCGGTATTATATTACTATCCTACATTTTTATATCTGAAAACGAGAATTATAAAAACTCCGATAAAATTAAATATATAAGGAGGAACCTATTCTCTTGGAAAACTCGTTAACTGAATTTAAAAATTTGTAATGAATTTAGTTAATCTTGGTATTAAAGGTTTAAAATGGACGACCTTTTCCCGATTTCTTAGACAAATATTACAATTTGTTACAATTGTAATTCTTGCCAATATTTTATCTCCGTCAGAATTTGGATTGATGAGCATGGCTATGGTGGTTATAGGATTCCTAAATATATTTAGGGATATGGGTATGGCATCAGCATTAATACATGTAGAGGAGTATTCTAGAGTTCTTTTTTCAAGCTTGTTTTGGGTTAATTTTATTTTTAGCCTTACCATAGCGTCTGTTATTTTTTCCCTTACTCCTTTGATAGCAGATTTTTACGCAGAACCAAGGATTGAAGACATTCTGAAAGTTTTATCAATCGGATTTCTATTACATAGCCTTTCTGCTTTACAACAAGCAAGATTAGAAAAAGATTTAAAATTTAAAAATTTAACCATTATAGAAACTGTTTCAACATTTATTGCTTCAATTTTAGGAATATCTTCAGCATTATTGGGTTATGGGGTTTGGAGTTTGGTCATTCAAAATATTTCATATTATTTTGTCCTCGCTTTAATACTATGGACAATAAAGGGAGAACGTCCATATTTTAGAATAAATATTTCCCAAGTTAAACAGGTTTTTCGTTATAGTATGAATTTATCAGGCTTTAGCTTTATTAATTATTTTATGCGAAATGCAGATTATCTATTAATTGGAAAATTTTTAGGCGCTACTGAACTTGGTTATTATAGCCTGGCTTATAGAATAATTTTATATCCATTGCAAAATATTTCAAATGTAATTTCGCGTGTAATGTTCCCTTTGTACTCTAAAATTAGAAACGATAATTCGAGATTCAGAAATTATTATACGAATACTGCAAAAGGAATTGGATTGATTACTTTTCCGCTTCTATTCGGATTAATGAGCGCTGCTGACTTATTTGTGTTTGTATTTTTGGACTCAAAGTGGGAACCAATTATTTCTATACTTATTATACTGGCGCCCGTGGGGATGTTACAAACCATAACTGCAACTACTGGATCAATATATCAAGCAAAAGGCAGAACTGATCTTATGTTTAAATGGGGATTATTATCCTCAATAATAATTTTGTTAGGTTTTTTCTTAGGATTGAATTGGGGGATTTCCGGAGTAGCAATTGGTTATCTAATTGCAAATATTTTATTATTCTATCCTTGGTTAAAGATACCTTTTAAGTTAATAAATTTGGTTCCAGGAATTTTTCTAAATTCTCTGAAAAAAGAATTCATCATAGCTGTTATTATGAGTCTAATGATTGGCTTCTTAAATTTAATTTTTTCTGAAGCGAACCAAATAGTAGTTTTTACAGGATTAGTTGTTTTTGCAGCTCTATTTTATTTATGGGCTATCATGAAATTTGAAAAAACTTTTTTTAATAATTTAAAAAATAAAATTCGTTAGAATGCATATCTACTCCTTAAAAATATTTCAATTAAAAAAGATACCACAAATTATTGTCCTCAGTTTTGTTACAATAATAGTTCAAATTGGTATCATACTAAAATTTGGCGATTTTTCAGTTTTATTGATTTCTGGAATTAACTTTTTTTTATTTTTAAGTCTTATCTATTATATACAAGTTGAACATTTATCTTCGCTCTTAATAATATTAAACCTTATCCCCCTTATCTATTTCAGCACGCCTTTCCACTATGGTATGTTTACAATTGTTATACAAGATATAGTTCTCTTTGTAGTAATAGGATTCGCATTAATTGTATATTTTAAAAATGATAATTTTTTCGAATTTAAATTTTCCTACTTAAGTTTGCCTATCGCAATATTCATTCTTTATATGTCTTTCTCTGTCGTTTTGGGCATCTTAAATAATCATCAATATAGCTTCATCTTTGATGAATATTATCATATATTTTATTATTTTCTTCCTCTTATCTTTGCGTACATTATTCCTAGCAGGAAAATATTTTTTATTATATTTAGCGCAATTATTATAATATTCGCTATAATTTCTTTCGAAAATTATATTTTCAATGTTTTTTCTAACATTTCTAGATTTGTGACATTTCAATCTTATATGTTGCCTCTTATATTAGGTATTGTACTTTCTTATACTTTACTACAGCAGAAAAATCTTCTAAAGAGAATTTTATCGTTTCTCTTATTCATTTTTGTTCTTGGAGGGCTATTAGTAACTTTAACAAGATCTTTATGGGTTTCTGCATTAATCACAATATTTGTTGCGATCATTACATATCTGCATGTTGAAATGAAACTGTCAAAAAAAGTTATTACTTCTTTTTTAGCTTTTGCGCTGATTCTTGGAAGTTTAACATTATATAGCATGGATTATTCTTCTACTTCAGAAAAAGAAAATGACGATGTTGAATATAGAACAGAATCGATCGCCAATCCAGGAGCGGATAAGTCTTTTCTTATGAGGATTGAATTGGGGTATTATATTTTAATCAAATGGTTGGAAAATCCGGTTATTGGAAAAGGATTAGGCGATACAGTTCAATATAAATTTTTAAATCCTGATAGAACTCCGGTTATTTACCCGGATAATTCCTGGCTCTTTTTTCTTTGGAAGGGAGGATTAATTGGTTTTTTTCTATTCGGTTGGATTTATTGGCGTGCACTAAAAATAGCATATTTGATCTTTTTACGTTCAAAAAACTTTTATGTACGAATATTGGCTCTTGGTATATTCGCAGGAATTATTGGCCTTATTCCATTCGGATTATTTAATGCAATGTTAATTAAATATAAAACAAATGTAATTTTAGCTATAGTATTAGGATTTTTAATTTTTGAATCTACTAATTTTGATTATTTAAAGGATGAAAAAAACCATTTTATACATAGTTGATGGCACTATTAAAAATCCCATTCTAGAATCTCAAACGTTTCCTTTACTTAAATATTTGAGTTCAATGGGATTCAGTGTTTATTTCATGTCATTTGAAAATGAAAAACAAAATTCTTTTCAATTTTTTGATTCGATAAATATTTACCACAAACAAATAATCTTAAAAAATATTAAAATAATTCCTTACAAATTTTTATTCTTTGCTAAAGGAATGACTGCACTTATAAGTTTAACAAGAAAAATTGATTTTGAAATTGTACATGCACGAAGTTTTTATTCAGCTATTTTTGGGTTGGCGCTCAAATTAATAAAGCCTAAAGTAATCTTTATTTATGATAATAGAGGAGTTTATATAGATGAAGAAATTTTAAAAGGACGATGGAAGAAAAACCAGATGAAAGTTTATTTCTTCAGGTGGCTGGAAAAAAGAATTGTAAAGAATATGGACGCAATGATTATTGTTACACATGAATTTAGAAAACACATTATCGAAAAGTATAATAATGTTAAGAAATTAGACAAAAAATTATATGTTATTTACAATAGAACGCATATTCCCAAAATTACATTCCAAAAAAAAATTAATGAAACAAAGATTGGAGTTTATTCAGGTTCTGCTGCCGAATGGCAAAAACCGCAAGAAATAATAAAATTTATGATTGAGGCAAAAAACTATTATGCAAATTTAACGTTCAACATTTTTTCTTATCAACTCGAAATATTCGAATCTTTAATTTCCGAAAATGTTAAATCTAATAATAATTTGATAAAAGTAAAATCTTTAATTCCCTCAAATGTTTTGGAGCAACTAAGCGCCTGCGATTTCGGCTTAATGATAAGAGAAAATAATCTCGTTAATAAAGTAGCTTTCCCTTTAAAATTTACCGAATATCTTGCTGCCGGTTTACCGGTGATAATTTCACCCGGTATCGGGGATACGGAATATTTTATAAAAAAATATCAAACGGGTGTAATTTATAATGGAAACGTGGAAGAAAGTATATTTAAAGTTACAGCTATTAAAAGAGCCTGATATAAAAGAAAGGTGCTATAAAGTAGCAAAGGTCCTATTTAATATTAAAGATACTCCTAAAGAATATATGAAAGTTTATAATAGTTTAGTAAAATAATGTTAATAACCGTCGCTGTCATTTTATATGAACCATCTGAAAGGGTTCACAAAGTTTTGGAAATCTTAAACAGGAATCAATTTAAGATCTTTTTAATTGATAATTCTAAGAATAGTAAACAGTATTTCCATGCAATTGATAATAGAAATATTGTCTATATAAAAAATAAATCAAATCTCGGCATTGCCACCGCTTTAAATCAAGCTGCAAATTTAGCCATTAAAGAAGGTTATGATTTTCTTTTAACAATGGATCAGGATAGTCTTCCAGATGAAAATATGATAAGTAAGATGATCGAAAGTATTCAGGAACTTAATCTTAATGATATCGGAATCATTTCACCCGTTCACGTTAATAAATACGATACTCTAAAGGTAGAGAAAGAAAAGATTTCTTACAAATTCGACGCCATGACATCCGGTAATTTATTAAATTTAAAAGTTTTTAGTAAATTGGGCGGTTTTAATGATAATTATTTTATCGATTATGTTGATGTAGAATATTGTCTTAGATTAAATGTAGAGGGTTATAAAATAATTCAAGTGAATGCGGCTAGACTTTATCATAATGAGGCAAATTTAGAAATAAAAAGAATTGTGGGTAAAACAATTTATCCTTATAATCACAATCCCATTCGGTTTTATTATAAATCAAGGAACCGTCAATATCTTAAAAAAGCCTTTTACAAGTATTTCCCTGACTATTTTGATAAGCGGGAAAGCAAGATGTTTCGGAATACTCTTTTAAAAGCATTAATTTTTGAAGAGAAAAAAATTAAAAAATTAAAAATGGCGTGGCTTGGTTTTAATGATTCCAGGAGAGGTATAATTGGAAAAATTCCTGATGAATATTTAAATAAATGATAATAACAAAAAAAGACATAGCGGGAGTTGTCGTTCTTTTTAATCCTGATGAGAATGTTTTAAGTAATATTAAGACTTATTCAGAATCTCTCGACAAACTTTATATAATTGATAATTCGGAAAAAGAAAGTGAATTTTTAATCGATATAGAAAAATTATCCAAAACTAAATATTTAAAAGAGAACGGCAATATTGGTATGAGCGGTGCTCTAAATAAGGCTTCGGAATTAGCGATTAAATATGGATACAAATTTTTATTAACAATGGATCAAGATAGTGAAGCGCCCAAAAATATGATTGAGAAAATGATGGAATTCTTGAATTCTACAGATATTAAAAATATAGCTATTATTTCTCCCTTTCATAAATATGAAAATTACAGGAGAGAACAAAAACGAAACGGAGCAGAAGAAGTGTTAGTCCTCCCGACTTCAGGGAACTTATTAAATTTAGCAGCTTTTGAAAAGATTGGAAAGTTTTTAGATTTTTTATTTATCGATTACGTGGATATAGAGTTTTGTTTAAGAGCCAGGAAAATGGGCTATAAAATTATTCAGTTAAATAATGTGTTGTTAAAACATCCTCTTGGAAATTTAATTGAAAGAAATTTTTTTGTAAAAAGAATAGCTGTTACCAATCATTCACCAATTCGATTATATTACAGGATAAGAAACAGAATATATGTTATCAAAAAGTATTTTTTTACTTTTCCCGGTTATATTCTAAGCGTTATAAAAATGATCTTTGGAGATATAGTAAAAATTTTTATTTATGAGAAATACAAAATCGAGAAATTAAAAGCTGTTGTTGCCGGGCTTAAGGACGGATTAACGAATAAGTTTGGAAAAGCATGACAAATCCGAAAGTTTCAGTAATAATTATTAGTTATAACAACGCAGATGAATTAGAAAATGCAATTCAAAGTATAGTTGATAGTTGCGCTAATTTTTCATTTGAAATTATTGTTGTGGATAATGCTTCCGAAGATAATAATGTTGAGATTGTGAAGGAAAATTTCCCTGATATTTCTGTCATTGAAAATAAATCAAATTTAGGGTTTGCCGCTGCTTGCAATATCGGCGCTAAAAACGCTGTAGGAAAATATATCGTTATATTGAACAGCGATATTATTTTGAAGGGAAATCCATTCAAAGAAATGCTGAAGGTTTATGAGGAATATGAAGATGCGGGAATTGTCGGTTATCAATTATTGAACGAAGACGGTTCTTTGCAGCAGTCTTATTACAACTTCCCCAGTTTAACCAAGAGATTTATTGAATTAATTGGATTAAAGAAATTTCTACGTCCATTTTACCCTACAACAAAAACAAAAAAAGAAAAAATCTTTCCAGTTCAGGTTGTTAAAGGTGCTTTGATGATGATAGAGAAAAGTTTTTTCTTTCGAATTAAAGGTTTCGATGAAAATTATTTTATGTATGTAGAAGATATTGACCTTTCTCTTCAATCTTTACGGAGTGGAAAAAAAAATTATGTTGTTAATGGAAAAAGTGTAATACATTTAGGTTGGCATGTAGCCACTGCTGAAAACGTTTTTGTTTTTAGAAATCTCAATAAGGGATTAATATATTTCTACAAAAAAAATCATTCAAGTTTTAAGTATAAATTATTCGTTATCGGAAATATTTTTTTCATTAATATAAGATTGTTCTTTTTAAGAACAATTATTACAAATGAAAAAGAAGAAAAAATTCTTAGAGAATTGTATCAAATGAATAATAGGCTTAGGAAATAAATTAAGAAGAAAAGTTATTAATATATTTATAAAAACTGAAATAAATAAATATTAAAGCTAGGAGATTGATGAATCCTAAAGGAAGAGTATATAGAGAAAAGGCATATCACGATACTCGTTTTAAAGAGAAAAAAGAATAAAATCAAAAAAATTTTATTCAATAACAGAAGATAGTAAAACTTATTTTTATGATTTAGTATTAAAGGATATTAAAAATAAATCTATTTTAGAAATTGGATGTGCTACCGGTGAATTTTCGAAAGAGATACTGCAATATAATGTTAAAAAGCTAAATGGGATAGATATCTCTGAGGTGGCTATTCAAAAATCTATAGCCTTGAACAAAGATAAACTAGATGTAGCAGAATTTTTGGAAATGGATGGAGCTAATTTAAGCTTTGATGAAAAATCTTTTGACAAAATTATAGGACAAAGTGTTCTACATCATTTGGATTTCAATAAAGCCATTTGTGACATTTCAAAGTTTTAAAAGATGATGGAAAAGGAATTTTTCTTGAGCCGTTGGGTATAAATCCATTTATAAATATATTTAGAATATTAACTCCTCAAGAAAGAAGTGATGACGAAAAGCCTTTAAAAGGAAAGAATTAAAAGTTTTTCAAAAATATTTTAGTGATGTTAAAATTAATTATTATTATTTAACTACTATTCTGGCTGTTTTTTTTAGAAAATCTATATTCTTTGATAAAATAAAAAGAATCACAACTAAGTTAGATAGTATTTTATTTAAATTATCCTTTTTTCAAAAACTTGCATGGACAATAGTTATTGAAGTATCTCATCCAATAAGAATGAATTAATAAAAAATTTTTAATGAAAAAAAAGAAAATCCTTCTTCTCACACATTTCTTCAAACCTGAAACAGGAGCTGCTGTAACAAGGATAAATTATTTCTATGAGATATTAAAGCAAAATTTCAAAGAAGTAAAAGTGGTAACTCCAAAGCCGAATTATCCGCAGGGAAGGATATATAAAAATTATAAGGATATACTTCCGGAAGATTATAAAAAGAATGTTAAATATCTACCGATTTATCTGCCAAAATTTGAGCATTCTGTTTTTAGAATGTTTTCTTATGTTTCATATTTTTTTAATTCTGTAGTATACAGTCTTATCTATATCAAAAAAACCGAAGTTGTCATTACATCCTCTCCTCCAATAATTACAGCATTCGCTGCTTTATTGGTATCAAAACTAAAAAATTCTTTCTTCATTCTAGATGTTAGAGATGTCTGGCCGGATATAGGAATTGAATTAGGTATAATTAAAAATAGTTTATCAATTAAAGGTTTAAAATGGATTGAAAAAAGAATTTTAAAAAATGCTGATAAAATTATTGTCACAGCCGAAGGAGATAGAAGAAATATAATAAATAAAAACATTGATCCTGAAAAAGTAACAGTTATTTATAATGGAGCCGATTCTGAAATATTTTATCCAAAAGGAAAAAATGAAGTAGAGCGAATTAGACAAAATTATAAATTGCCTGTTATTAAACCTATTTTGATTTATTTCGGCTCTTTTAATTATGGGATGAATGATATAGAATTACTTGCAGATGCTCTTATAAAGATAAGAAAGAAAGGCAAAGATTTTTTCTTCGTAGCTGTTGGAACAGGAACAAATGCTGCAAAATTATTTGATAAAATAGATGATTTAGTTGAATATAAACATTTTCCATCCTTAACTAATTCTGAAGTAGCTGAAATTTTATCCTCAAGTAATATAAGTTTAATACCAAGAAAGAAAATAATAAAAGACACCGGTGGTAATATCCCGGTAAAATGCTATGAGAGTTGGGCTGCGGGAATTCCGGTAGTTATGTCATCTATAGAGAATTCAGAAGTTACTGAAATATTCAATCAGTGCAACTCAGGTAAATTAATTATTACAGGAGATCTAGAGGTTTTCGTTAATGCAGTAATAGAATTATTGGAAAGAGATGACTTAAAAGAACTAGGAATGAAAGGAAGAAAACTTGTTGAAGAAAAATTTGACAGATATGACCAATCAAAAAAAATAATAGATATTATAAATCAATGTCTTCCATAACCATCATCGGCGCGGGCATAGTTGGACTTGCAACTGCATTTAAACTACTTGAGAAAAATCCAGACCTTAAAATTACTATCCTTGAAAAAGAAAATTTTCCAGCGGCTCATCAAACCGGGCATAACAGCGGAGTCATTCACTCCGGCATCTATTATAAACCGGGCAATTTAAAAGCGCTAAACTGTAGAAACGGCTACAAAGCTCTTCTAAATTTTTGCGATGAACATCAAATAAAATATGATATCTGCGGAAAAGTTATTGTTGCTTCAAATCAAAACGAAATTCCTTATTTGCAAGAAGTATTTAATCGTGGAACAGCGAACGGGTTGGAAAATTTAAAATTCCTTAACGCCGATGAATTAAAAGAGATCGAACCTTATGTTTCGGGAGTTAAAGGAATATTCGTTCCTCAGACCGGAATAATTGATTTTAAGGAAGTCGCAAAAAAATATGTGGAAATAATACGGAAATATGATGCGCGGATAATTTTCGGCAAAGAAGTTAAGAACCTTAAAAATAATAAAAATGAAGTTATTGTTGAAACTCAAACGAATTCATATTCCTCAGATTTTCTAATTTCCTGCGCCGGACTCCATTCCGACAGAATCGCAAAAATGACACATCCCGATCTTCCGATTAGAATAATTCCGTTTAGGGGAGAATATTATTCAATTAAAAAAGAAAAAAGTTATTTAGTAAATAATTTAATTTATCCCGTTCCCGATCCCGCCTTTCCTTTCCTCGGAGTTCATTTTACACGAATGATTGGCGGCGAAAGGGAAGCTGGACCAAACGCTGTTCTCGCTTTCGCACGGGAAGGATATTCAAATTTCAGCTTCAATGCTGAAGATACTTGGGAAATATTTACATGGTATGGATTTCTTAAAGTGATGAGCAAATATTGGAAAACCGGAATGGGAGAATTTTACAGATCGTTCAGCAAAAAAGCGTTTACCAAAGCGCTTCAAAAATTAGTTCCGGAAATTTCCGAAAATGATTTGGTCCAGGGAAATTCAGGCGTCCGCGCGCAGGCTTGTCATCGTAACGGAAAATTAATCGACGATTTCTATTTTGTCGAGGATGAAAATATTATCCACGTCTGCAACGCTCCTTCGCCCGCCGCAACGGCTTCATTATCTATCGGAAATCACATCGCAAATAAAGTATTAGAAAGAATTTAGATCCCAGATACAACTTAATTAAATTCTTAAGGTACAATTTATTCTACTAACTCAATAGAAACATTATCAAACCAACCGATTAAAGTAGCCGGGTATTCATTTGCGAATAAATATAATTTGACTGTTATTGTATTAACATTTTGTGGAACTGTAAATTCATTTTCCAATTCCATCCATTCTGAACCGCCTGGATATTTCAAATTAGTTGTTATAAGATTTGAAGGATTTTTATCAGATAGAATGTAAGCACCCATTTCTGTATTCTGAGACTTCATATTAACTGAGAATCTATATTTCTTGCCGGGAACAAGCTTAGATATGGGTATATCCTGGTTAATATTCCAATCATTAAAATATTCAGACTCTACTTTAAATTTCAAACTATATTTCCCTTCATATACAACAGTAGAATCCAAAATAAAAATTTCATTTTTTTTATCTAGGTAGGAATACCAATCCGAAAACCTTGTTATAGGAGTTTCAAAATCTCCATTTTTTACAATTAAAGGCTGTGGAGTTTCTACATTCACTACATTACTCCCACCCATTTTGCCAAATGCAGATAAAGTATAGACTCTGTAAAAGTATTCCAAGCCGGAATAAAAAGAATCATCAACAAATGTTGTATCCATTTTATTAGTACTAACAAATATTAACTCACCTGTAATTTCGTCGATTCCCGCGTTTTCTTTTCTGTATAATTTGTACTCTCGAAACTCCTGATCGTTAGAAGGGCTCCAAGAAATTCTAAGATTCTTATTATCGATTTCAGAGGTATCAATTTCATACAAATTAGGAGGCTCCGGCAAACGAATATCCCCGAGATCGTTAACGCCTTTGTTAATAGACACTGTGGATTCAATTGAGACCGATTTTCCCGATTCTTCTAACTTATACGACTTTAAGCTATGCACCCCTTCTGTTACATTTTTGATCTCAAAGTAACCTTCTTCATTAGTAGATGTTTTCCAGTTGAGCACTTCATCAATTTGTACATTTGCATCTGATAAAGGTTGCCCATCTTGTTTTTTTAGAAAACCCTGAATTGTAGAAGAATCTTCAGGTTCTACTATTTTTTCTTTTTCTGAACAAAAAGTTAATAAAGATATTAATACTAAAAACAATACTTTTTTTATAAACATTTTCAGCCTCGGTTATTTTTATCTTTTAGATAGCTTTATTTAAGCAATAACATCTTTTTCGTATCTGAATACTTCCCTGCTTTTATTCTGTAAAAATATAATCCACTGGACAAACCTGAACCGTCAAATTCTATTTCATAATTTCCTGGTGTTTTATTTTCATTTAACAATGTCTTTATTTCTTTACCCATTATATCATAAATTTTTATTGATACTTCGGAAGATCGTGGAATTGAGTATTGAATTTTAGTTGTTGGGTTAAATGGATTGGGATAATTCTGATAGAGTCTAAAATTAGTATGATTTTTAGATTGTTTATTATCGGCCGAGGTTATAGGGTCTATGTAAAAAACTCTATTATTTGAACTTGTAAGTGTATCACCACTATAAGCCTTAGCAAGGATATCCCAATAGTAATTAATACCAACTTCAAGTGTATCAAGAACATAAGAGGTATCTGATATATTTGGAAAAATCTCTGGACTGGTGAAATTATAATCTTTATTAATATAGATACTGTATGTAACTTCCCATGGATAATTCTTTTTAATGCTATTTGATTTACGCCAAACCAATTCTGGAGTAGTCGTAAATAAAATCTCCTCCATTTCGGGTGAAAGTAAATCAAACCGTTCTAAATTATGTTCGATAGGCTCTTCATAGTAATATTTATAATACGTAGTGTCACGATACCTTAAATCATATGCTGCAATAAACTTAGTATTTCCTAAGGTTGTAACTTCTGGAAAAGTATAATATGAACCTTTATCATTAATTTTGAAATTGAAACCATATAAAGAAAAGTTATTATTGAGAGCTTGCGCATAAATGCTTCTATTTTGATTCCAAACAACAATATATTTTGAATTATTTAATCTGCAAATTTTGGGAGAATGAAGATGCCCAGTAATGGAATTAGAACTGATTTGAAATTTTGAACCTATTGGAGTGCCCGATAAATCAAATTCTTGTCCAAACACCTTTATATAATCTGTAAAAACCAATAAAAAATCTTCGTCATTATGACTGTAAAAATAAGGATCATATGCTCCCCCTCCTTTTAATTTAATTTCACCACCAATTATATTACCTTTATAATCAAATGCTTGATAAAACACACTGTGATATGGGACCTCCCAACCGATTAAAAATTTATCGTCAGCAACTGGAATAACTGAAATTGTATAGCCTTCTATATGGCCAGCAGTAGAAGTATTAACTTGAAACTGACTGTATAATGGCTGTCCAAATTCACTGAATATTCTGGCATAAATATTATCATTAGCAAGCCAACAGATAATAAAATTATCAATTTTTAAAGTAGTTATTTTAGGATGAAATTCACTTAATTTTGAGTCTTCGTTGACTTGGAACTCATTATTGACTGGAAACCCATCAGCATCATAAACCCTGGCAAATATCCCACTATGAAAGTCATCCTGATATAGACTTTCCCAGCAAATATTGAATCCTCCATTACTTTTCAGCGAAATTTGTGGAAACTCTTGTCTATTATTAGTATAATCATTTACAAGTACAAGATCATTCATTTTATTGCCTAAAGTGTCTATAAATTGATAGTAAATATCATCATTTTTTACACCTACTATCACAACTTTACCATTAGTTAAAGTTGTTAAATCTATCAAACTAATTTCTCCACCAAATAATGTAGTATTATATGATTGAGCAAACAATGCTGTTGAAAATATTAATATTATAATAAGATGTAAGCTTTTCATTTAACTCCCCATATTTATACTAACGGTATGTATGTTATATATCACAGTAACGACGTGAATTCTCTAATTTTTTATATTATTTGAATAAGTAACATCCTATTTTTTGTCTTCATAGCGACAGTTATCATTTTTCTGTTTTGTATACTATCAACTGTCATGTAGGTGTTGATTGAAGTTAAATAATTGCAATAAGATTTACTGCAAAAGTAACATCTTTTTCGTATTTGAATATTTTCCTGCATTTATTCTGTAAAAATATACTCCACTCGACAAACCTGAACCATCAAATTCTATTTCATAATTTCCTGGTGTTTTATTTTCATTTAACAATGTCTTTATTTCTCTTCCCATTATATCATAAATTTTTATGGATACTTCTGAGGATTGTGGAATAGAAAACTGGATTTTCGTAGTTGGATTAAATGGATTTGGATAATTTTGCTGGAGGTAATAATATCTTTCAGTATTATTGATTTTAACTTTTGTAAGTTCTTCCTTTTTCAATAATTTTGTTGTATTAGAATCAACTCTAGCAAGAACAAAACCTTTGCCTGTTGGTGTAAATTTTATGTCCAAAATATTCAACACACCTTGTGCAAAAGTGCTGTCTAAAGAAAATTCTTGAAAAGAAGTATCTGATATAAATATTTCATTTTGATTTGTAAAATAGAATTTACCATTATTGTTATAAACAATATCAGAAAATTTCTGATCGCTTACTTTCTGCCAATCTGTACAGTTAAATAGTTTATTGGTTTCCGCACCACGATCTCCTAGTACAATTAGCTTATTTTGGGCATTATAAATTTCATTAATGATACTTATCATTTCATAGGGAGATAGATGACAAAGGTCCCAGGTTTCACCCCCGTCCATAGTTTTATAAACAGAGCCGTAATAATAATAAGTGGGAAGCGGGGTGTCCTTTTTTATAGTTGCATATGCATGATTCTCATCAATAATTATAAAATCAGTAATCTCAACATTTATTAATTCATAACCCTCTGGACGGTCAACAATTACTAACTCCCAGTTTTTACCTTTATCTGTAGACTTATAAAGATCTTTATGGTAAACTTTTACAAAAACCAGAGAAGATTTGACTGATACTTTATTTAATGCGGTATTTACCGGGAAGTCTAGTTGTTCCCAAGATGCTCCATAATCCAGAGATCTTAAAAATAACCCATTAGTTCCAACACATATAATCAAACTATCATCACCTGCGATAGTATTTATGGTGTAATCCTTTACAGCATAATTTTGGTTCCAAGTTATGCCGCCATCTTCTGTTTTTAAAATAATAGTATCGCCAATCATGAAGCCTACTTCATCATTTACAAAATGGATTTTTTTTAGATTGTCAGAAGTTGGCAACTCAACTTCTTCCCATTGTGCGAATAAAGTAACTTGCAATAAGATGAGGACGAAAAAAATTACGTTTCTCATAAACTAAATTCTCTTGTTTTATTTTTAAATAAGTAGAGGTATGAAAAATTCAGGTATGATTTCTGAATTGAATAAAAAGAAGATATCTTTTGAAAGAATTTCAAAATACTAATTGAATTAAGGATTTTAGCTGCATAAAAAATACATATTTTTCTGTTTATATCATCGTAAATTTTTTATTAAAGTTTAAAAACAGAAAATTAACCTTAAACTATTCGGAAGCCAAAAGATAATAAAATTTTGGAATCGCTTAGAGATTGAGGCAGAATATATTTTTTATCCAAAATAAGAAGGAATGAGATGTTTTCATTTATAGTCTTATTTAATTAATGTCGTTTAATTCAATTTTCACGATTTTGCACATTGCAAATAAAGTATTAGAAAAAGTAGCATAAAATTTTAATATTTAAAGTTTGAATTCAAAAAAATTAGCGCCGCGGATTGAATAAAAGATTTGAAAAAATAATAGTCCTTCTGGTAGATTTTATTGCGGTCTGCCTTGCGTGGATTGCGTTTTATTATTTCCGCATAGAATCCGGATGGTTCGAAGTGATGACTCAACCGGGATTTCTAATACCGATGCTCGTGGTTTATTTTTACTGGCTTGTAGTTTTTACTTTTGTGGGGATGTATAGAACCTGGTTCGCAAGTTCGCGTTTGGACGAACTTTACACTTTGTTCAAAGCTTCTTTCATTGGTATATTTATTCTCTTCTTCATTATTCTTTATGATGATTACGTCCACGGCGTCTCTTCTTCAACAAGATTTGTAATTTTTCTTTATTGGGGATTATTTCTTTTCCTTGTCGGCTCAGGAAGAATTTTTGTCCGTAGTTTACAGCGCAATCTCTTAATAAAAGGAATAGGAAGACGTAACGCTGTAATTGTAGGATTCAACCCAAAAGCTCACAACATTCATAAAACTATAGAGTCCCATCCGGCGCTCGGAATAAATATACGCGCATATGCCGCGGTTCTTCCAAAAAATATCGGGCGCATATTTAATGGTGTGAAAGCGTTAGATACGGTTCATAATATTGAAAACATAGTCCGCGCGGTGGATGCGAAGGAGATTATCATCGCCCTGGAAAAACACGAAGAAGATATTATGATAGAGCTCCTTTCAAAATTTCAGCCGGGCGAGTATTCATTAAAAATCGTTCCCGATCTTTACGAAATTATAAGCGGTCAGGCGCGCACTTCTCAAATATATGGATTTCCCCTTATCGACATTATGCCGCAGTTAATGCCGGAATGGGAAAAGAAAGTTAAACGGCTGCTAGACATCATTGTTTCATTTTTAATTTTAATTTTGACATTGCCGGTTTCTTTGGCGGCGGCAATTGCAATAAAATTGGATTCCAAAGGTCCCGCACTTTTTATTCAGGAAAGAATGGGACAGAATGGAGAGGAATTCAATATGATCAAATTCCGTTCGATGGTAACCGATGCGGAGAAGCATTCCGGTCCCACGTGGTCCACCAAAGATGATCCCCGGATCACAAAAGTCGGAAAATTTATACGCAAAGTTCGGATTGATGAACTTCCGCAGATGATAAACGTTTTAAAAGGCGAAATGAGTTTAGTCGGTCCACGACCGGAAAGGCCATTTTTTGTTGAGAAACTCTCGGAAGAAATTCCGCTTTATAAAAGACGTTTAACTGTTCGCCCCGGTGTTACGGGCTGGGCGCAGGTAAAGCACAAGTATGATGAAAACATTGAAGACGTAAAAACTAAATTGCGCTACGATCTTTTTTACATCGAAAATATTTCTTTAAGAATGGACTTGAAAATTCTTTTCAGAACTGTATTTACCGTTTTATTTGGGAAAGGGCATTTTGAATAATAAACATTAAACAAAAGAATTAAACAAAGGAATTGCAAAAGAGAATTGTTCTTCGGCAATAAAATTTCTTGACATATTTTTATATATTAGTTTTTCCAATAAAAAATTAAATTACTTAAAAAAATCATTTTAATATTTTGAAACCGCTAATAATTATACCTACATACGATGAGCTGAATAATATCAAAAGGATGATTGCAGTCTTAAATGAGCTCTATCCTGATTTTGATATTTTAATAGTTGACGATAATTCCCCCGACGGAACCGGTGATTATATTGAAGAAGCGCGTAAAAACGATAACAGAATAAAACTTATCCGTCGCGCGGGTAAACTCGGGCTTGGCTCGGCTTATGTGGAAGGTTTCAAGTATGCGCTCACTAACGGATATGATATTATATTCCAGATGGATGCTGATTTTTCACACGATCCGAAAGAAATAGCCCAGTTTCTACAGCATATAGACGACAGCGATCTCGTAATAGGAAGCAGATATATTCAGGGGGTTAATGTAATTAATTGGCCGATGAGCCGGCTGCTGCTTAGCTGGTTCGCCAATAAATATTCTCAAATAATAACGGGAATGCCGGTTAACGATACAACCGGCGGATTTAAATGCTTCAAGAGAAATGTTCTCGAAAATATAAACCTCGATAATATTCATTCCAACGGTTATACTTTTCAAATAGAGATGAATTTTAAAACCTGGAAACGGGGTTTTAAAATAAAAGAGATTCCAATCATCTTTACTGACAGAGTTGAAGGAAGTTCTAAAATGAGTAAACGCATAGTTTACGAAGCAATTTTTTTAGTCTGGATTTTAAGATTTAAAAGTATGCTGGGAACATTAAACTAACTATTTTATGACGGACCTTTCAATAATAATAGTTAACTACAACGTAAAGGAATTCTTACAAAATCTTCTAATTTCACTTTCCAAAAGCCTCGGCAAAATAAGCTCGGAAATTATTGTAGTAGATAACGCATCGGACGACGGAAGCGTTGAAATTGTGAAGGAAAAATTTCCGCAAGTAAAATTAATTATTAACGAAGTGAATGTTGGCTTCGGCCGGGCAAATAATCAAGCGCTGGAAATTGCAGAAGGGAAGTATTTGGTTTTAATTAATCCGGACACGATTGTTACCGAAGACACTTTTGAAAAGTTAATAGATTTTTTTGAAAGAACCCCAGATGCAGGAATGGCGGGACCTAAAGTGCTTAATCCGGATGGCTCACTGCAGTTGCCTTGCAGAAGAAGTTTTCCCGGACCCTGGACTTCATTTACAAAAGTAACCGGCTTGAGCAAACTTTTTCCAAACTCGAAAATCTTTGCGAAATATAATTTAACTTATCTTGATGAGAATGAAACGTACGAAGTGGATGCCATTTCCGGCGCTTTTATGATGATGCGAAAAGATGTTTATAAAAAAGTCGGTGGTTTCGATCCGCAATTTTTTATGTACGGTGAAGACCTTGACCTCTGTTACCGGATTCAGAAAGCCTCATATAAAGTTTACTATTTTCATAAATCACAGATAATTCATTACAAAGGGGAAAGTACTAAACGAAGTCGGCTAGATGAAACTACTGTTTTTTATGACGCCATGCATCTCTTTGTTAAAAAACATTTTTCTTCTTCCTTCCTTGTGGAGGCGATTTTGCAAGCCGCTATTTGGATAAGAAAAATATTTGCTTTTGTAAATGTTTACCGCTTGATCATTCTTTCGCTAGTGTTAGACTTAATCTTTTTCGCCGCGTCAATGAAAGCAGCAGAATACATTTATTCCTACGAAGGCTTTCGCGGATTTCCACCGCGCGTTATTCCCTGGATCTATTTCGTTCCGGCTGCCGCGCAAATTATTATCTCAGCTTTTACAGGCGTTTATAAAAAGAATTCCATCTCGGTTTTACGCAGCGCTGTTTCCCTTATTATCGGATTTATAATTTTATCATCAATCACTTTTTTCCTAAAGCAGTTCGCGTTCAGCCGCGCGGTCTTAATTCTTACTTATTCTATTTTAATTTTCGCGTTCTCTTTTTGGAGGATCTTCGTCAAAATTTTCTTCAAGATCGGGCTTTCCGGCGAATCGAAAAAAAATCGCACTTTGATTGTCGGTTCAAGCAGTAGTGCAGTGCAACTTATAAAAAAATTGAAGAGCAACATTTCTTCGATTTATAACATAGTAGGGTTAATTGGGTTGACGCGCAAAGAGATTGGCGAAAGAAAGGAAAATTATTTAGTGATAGGAAGTGTGGAGAATATTAAAAAAATAATACAGACTAAAAAAATAGATCAGGTTATCTTTTCTTCGCCCGAAATAACTTTTAACCAGATGTTTGCTATTGTTTCCGAGTGCCAGGGAGAAGGCGTTGATTTCAAAGTTACCGGAAACGAACTCGATTTTATGGTGGGGAAATCTGCTATAACTATGTTGGACAATATTCCTCTCCTGAATATACAATACAATATCTCATCGCCGGTAAATAAATTTTTGAAGACCGGTTTCGATCTTTTGTTCTCAATTTTGCTGATTATTTTTGTTTATCCTTTTATTTTTCTATTTTCACTTTTGAAGTGGAGCCAAGGGGATTTTATAAATTTTATTCTTCAAATTCCAAAAGTATTAATTAGGAAAAAAAGTTTTGTAGGACCGCGAAATAAATCTTATCTTGAAAACTTATACCTTGGGAAAATCGGAATTACCGGTTTATGGTTCACGGAAAATGTTTCTTCGAAAGATGAAGAAGAACTTACTAAGCTCGATATTTTTTACGCTAAAAATCAGAATATATGGCTCGATCTTGAAATCATCGGAAAAACTTTTTCCAAAATATTTTTTAGAACGGAGAAGGGATGATCAAAAATATACTCGAATTCGAAAAACCTATTGTTGATCTCGAAAATAAATTAGAAGAAATGCGGAATTATGAAAATTCCGAACATATAAAAAATGAAATAAAAAGTCTTGAAGATAAAGTTTTAGAATTAAAAGAAAATGTTTATCGCAATTTAACCCGTTGGCAAAGGGTTCAATTGGCAAGGCATCCAGAAAGACCATATACGCTGGATTATATTAATTCGATGACTGACGATTTTGTCGAGCTTCATGGCGACAGGCATTACGGCGACGACAAGGCGATTGTAGGCGGATTTGCTAAAATCGATGATAAAAAAGTAATGATTATCGGACATCAGAAAGGGCGCGATACAAAATCGAATGTTTACAGGAATTTTGGAATGGCTAATCCTGAAGGTTACCGTAAAGCTCTGCGATTGATGAAGATGGCCGAAAAATTCGATAAACCTATCATTACTATGATCGATACTCCGGGGGCTTTCCCAGGACTTGAAGCAGAAGAAAGAGGACAAGCGGAAGCTATTGCTAAAAATTTATTCGAGATGAGCCGGATTAAAGTCCCTGTTGTTGTAGTCATAATCGGCGAAGGTGCAAGCGGCGGAGCGTTGGGGATTGGAGTCGGCGACAGAATTTTGATGTTGGAGAATACCTGGTATTCTGTAATTAGTCCCGAATCTTGTTCCAGCATTTTGTGGCGGAGTTGGGATTACAAAGAGCAGGCGGCAGAAGCGCTTAAACTTACTCCGGAGGATTTGCTTAAGCAGAAGATAATAGATAGAATTGTGCCTGAGCCTTTGGGAGGCGCGCATAAAAATTCAGTTAAAATTTCCAATGATTTAAAAGCAATTTTAAAAGATGAATTAAGTAATCTGCAAAAAATTAAACCGGATAAACTTATACAAAATAGATTAGAAAAATTTGGAAAGATGGGAGTTTTTGAAGAGTAAATTATGGTAAAGCATGTAACTAAGATCCGCGTCCGTTACGCGGATACGGATAAAATGCAGTTTGTTTACAACGGAAAATATTTCGAGTACTTTGAGGTGGGCAGAACAGAGCTGCTGCGGGAGTTCGGACTTCCTTATAATGTGATAGAAAACGAAGGATATCAGCTTCCTTTAATTGAAGCGGGAATAAAATATAAGAGCGCTGCTTTTTATGATGATGTTCTGGAAATTGAAGCTGCAGTATCTGAGTTACATTCAGCAAAAATCCATATCGATTATAAGATAACAAAAGAAGGATCGGATACCGTAATTACCGAAGGATTTACAGATCATATATTCATCAAGGTAGATACAAAAAAAGCTGTTCGTCCTCCGGAGATTTATATTAAGGCACTCGAACCGTTTTTTTAAAAGTATTTTAGTGTAGAAATGCCTGTGGTACAAAATTAAACAATTCTGTTTGTTGAAATATAGTTGCCAAAACTTTTAAAGCGTGGATAAAAAATTTTAGATTATCCATTAAGCCTTCAGTTTTGGAATTTTAGAAAACAAATGATATCCGGCTTCAGCCGAAAGAATTCATACCAATTATGATAGAAAAACTTAAGGAATTAACAAAAGACACTGCTATTTATGGCTTAAGCACAATTGTAGGACGATTCCTTGGTTTTCTTTTAATTCCGTTTTACACAAATGTTTTCAGCACAAGCGATTTTGGAATTTACGCCAACGTTTACGCTTACGTCGCGTTTCTAAATATCGTATATATTTACGGAATGGATTCGGCGTTTTTAAAATATTCATCTATAGCCAAAGCCGAAGAAAAGAAAATCACTTTTTCCACTCCGTTTTTATTTGTCACTTTTACATCTTTGTTTCTATCGTTTCTTCTCTTTCTGTTCAGAGATTTCGCAGTCACGGTAATGCAAATTCCCGGCGGTTATTCCTATTTAATCTATTATGTGATTTTTATAATTCTAACAGATAGCTTAGCCCTAATTCCTTTTGCTCATCTTCGTTTGCAGCGGAAAGCTTCTAAATTTGCTCTTATTAAGGTTTTAAACATTCTAATAAATATTGCATTAAATCTTGTTCTCATACTTAAATACAATTACGGAATAGAGGCCATTTTTGTCGGTAATCTGGCGGCTTCTACTTTTTCGTTTCTAGCTTTGCTTCCGGAAATAATAAAGTATCTTAAAATAAAAATTGATAAAGAAGTTTTACGAAAGATGCTAAAGTTCGCTTTGCCGTATCTTCCGGCAAGTATGGCGGCAACCGTGGTTCAGGTTATCGATCGCCCGATTTTAAAAGCTTTAACTAACGACAGCGCCGTCGGTATCTACCAGGCAAATTACAAGTTGGGCATATTTATGATGTTGTTTGTATCAATGTTTCAATATGCATGGCAGCCATTTTTTTTGAATAATGCACGCAATGAAAAAGCTAAGGAACTTTATTCGCAGGTTCTTACTTTATTTTTGATGGCGGCCGGATTTATTTGGGTTATTATTTCCCTCTTTATAGATGATATAGTTACTATCGAAATTGCGGGTAAAACAATAATCGGAAGAGAATTTTTGAGCGGATTAGAAATTGTACCGATTATTCTTCTTGCGTATATATTCCATGGACTTTATGTTAATTTTACGGCGGGAATTTATATTGAAGAAAAAACCAAATATTTTCCGTATATAACCGGAGCAGGCGCGGCTGTAAATGTAGTTGTAAATCTGTTGCTTATTCCGATTTTAGGAATAATGGGCGCGGCATTTGCAACGCTCGCCAGTTATTTAGTAATGAGTGTAAGTTTGTTCTTTGTATCGCAAAAATTTTATAAAATAAATTATAATTATAGCCGTGTTCTGAAGTTACTGGGAATAATAATTTTTATTGCAGTTGCGTATTATTATTTCTTTTATAATGATCTTTTAAATTTACCGCTTAAGTTTTTGTTGTTATTTATTTATTTTGCGTCTCTTCTTTTATTTAAAATAGTACGAAAAGAAGAAATCAGTTCAACATTGAAAGCATTTTTGAGAAAGTGATTATTTAAATTGATTTTGAGTATTTGGGCTAAAGCCCTTTGGCTATGATGTTTAAGTCGCCCAAGCGTAAACGCTTGGGTTATTTTATGAAATTATTCTTAATTAATTAGAGTTTACAGGATGTTGTTATATTAACCCAAGCCTTTAGGCTTGGGGTTTGATAATAAAATAATATTCGGCTTTAGCCTAAAAGGTCTTGTTATTTATGGAATTAAATGCAAAAAATTAAATTAAAAATAAAAAGAATTTCAGAAGAATTTAACGATGTTGATCTTCCCAATTATAGTACGGTAGGGAGTTCCGGAATGGATATCCGCGCGGCTGTGGAAGATGAATTGAATGTTGCCGCCGGAGCTGTTGCCCTTGTGCCGACTAATTTATCTGTGGAGATTCCTGAAGGTTATGAGATCCAGGTGCGTCCAAGAAGCGGACTTGCAGCAAAACATAATATCGGAATTTTAAATTCTCCCGGTACAATCGATTCCGATTACCGCGGCGAGATCAAGATTATCCTTTTTAATTTTGGTAAAAATGATTTTGTAATAAGCCGCGGCGAACGGATAGCGCAGCTTGTTATTTCGAAAGTGTATCAAGCTGAGATTGACGAGGCATCTAAACTGAATGACAGCGTTAGAGGCTCAGGGGGATTTGGACACACCGGAAAATTATGATCAACATCGAAAGAAATAGGAATTATGAATGTCTGACTTTATACATTTACACAATCATTCTCATTACAGCTTACAGGACGCCGCTTGCACAATTGACGATCTTGTAAATACTGCCGTAAAATATGAGATGAAATCGCTCGCTCTCACCGATCACGGTGTTATGTTCGGCGCATCGGAATTTTATAAGAAAGCAACGAAAGCCGGAATCAAACCGATCATCGGAACAGAAGCTTATATTACCCTGGAAACGGACAGATTTAAAAGAGGCGAAGAGGCAAAAGGGGCAAATAAAAAGAAATCCCGTCCTTATAATCACTTGGTTTTATTGGCAAAAAATAAAACCGGATATAAAAATTTAATGCAGCTTTCTTCGCAAGGCCATACCGAAGGATTCTATTATAAACCGCGCATCGATCTCGATCTTCTTAAAGAAAAAAGCGAAGGTTTGGTCTGCTTATCGGCTTGTGCCGCCGGAGTTGTATCAACTCATCTTCTGAATAATAATTACGATAAAGCGAAAGATGTAGCAATTCAGTTCAAAGAAATTTTCGGCGATGACTTTTACCTCGAAATCCAGGATCACGGGATGGATATTGACAAAGTGATTATGGAACAAATGCCGAAACTTTCGAAAGAATTGAACATTAAGTTAGTCGGTACAAACGATATTCATTATGTGGATAAGGATCACGCCATAGCGCACAATATTTTACTTCACCTTTCTGATAAGGGAAATGTAGACTATAAAAATTTACGCTACAATACGGATCAGGTTTATTTTAAGTCTTCCGAAGAAATGAAAGAACTCTTTAAGGATCACAAGGACGCGGTTGAAAACACTTTGGAAATAGGCGAGAAAATAAATCTCGATCTTGATTTCGAAAAATTCCATTATCCCAAATTTCCAATTCCTAAAGATTCCAGCGCTAATAATCTTGACGAATACTTTGAAATACTCGCGCGTGAAGGGCTTGAAAAGAGGATCCAAAAAGTAGATGACACCGTTGAAGAGAGATTCAATTATGAAATTGATGTTATAAAATCAATGGGTTACTCCGGTTATTTTTTAATTACCCAAGATTTTATTAACGCGGCAAAAGATAGAAAAATTCCCGTAGGTCCCGGAAGAGGAAGCGCGGCCGGAAGCCTTGTGGCTTACGCGCTGGGAATAACAAATGTGAATCCGCTTAATTATGGATTGCTCTTCGAGCGATTTCTGAATCCTGCTCGTAAATCGATGCCCGACATTGACGTTGACTTCGCGGACGATCAACGGGGCGATGTAATAGAGTATGTTAAGGAAAAATACGGAGAAGCCTCGGTTTGCCAGATTATCACATTCAATAGACTTTCTTCCAAAGCAGTTATAAGAGATGTTGCGCGCGTACTCGGAATTCCAATTGCAGAGGTAAATAAAATTACCAAATTCATTCCATCAAAATTCGGCAAAGTTTATACAATAGAACAGGCGCTTAATGAAGTTCACGAATTAAAATGGGTGAGGACTTCCAAAGATGAACGTATTCAGGAGTTGATAAAGTATTCGAAAATTCTTGAAGGAATGAACCGAAACGCCTCCAAACACGCAGCGGGAGTTGTTATTACTCCGGGTGACGTAAGTGAATTTGTTCCGCTCTCGACCGCCGGCGCGAATGGTGATGTTGTAACTCAATACAATATGAAAGAGTTGGATAATGCCGGTCTACTTAAGATGGATTTTCTCGGTCTTAGAACACTTACAATCATAAGGGATACTCTAGACCTCATCAAAAAAAATCATAATGTAGAAATAGATATAGAAGAAATTCCGCTTAATGACGAAGCTACATACAGCCTCTTCGCTCGCGGACAAACCACGGCTGTATTCCAATTTGAATCCGGTCCGATGCGCGAGTATCTGAAAAAACTTCAGCCCAATTCAATTCTGGATCTTGCCGCGATGAACGCATTATATCGTCCGGGACCAATGGATTTTATTGATGATTTTATCGCGCGGAAACACGGAAAGAAAAAAGTGGAATATCTCCATCCGCTGCTTGAACCTTTGCTTCAGGAAACATATGGGATTATCGTTTACCAGGAACAGGTAATTCAAATAGCGAATAAAATTGCCGGAATGAGTTTAGCCGAAGCTGATATTTTACGCAGAGCTATGGGGAAAAAAGATCTGGTTGCGATGAATGAACAGCGGAAAAAATTTATTTCCGGCGCCGTAGAAAATAATTTATCGGAAAAAGCCGCGAGAGAAATTTTTGAGGCAATAGATAAGTTTGCGAATTACGGATTTAATAAAAGTCACGCAGTTGCGTACAGTATTGTGGCTTATCAGACAGCCTACTTGAAAGCACATTATCTGCCTGAATTTTTGGCTGCAAACTTAACGAATGAATTTGGCAATACAGATAAAGTAACCCTTTTTCTTGATGACTGCAGAAAACTGAAAGTAAAAGTTCTTCCTCCCGATGTGAACAAACCATCGGTATGGTTCAATGTGGAAAATGAAGAAATAATCTTTGGAATGGCTGCAATCAAAAATGTCGGCATCGGCGCCGTTGAGGAATTGGAAAAAAGTCGGGAAAAATTGGGGCGGGATTTTACTACAATATTCGATCTCTGCTCGAATGTTGATACGAGAGTTGTGAATAAAAGAGCGTTGGAAGGATTAGTTCTTGCAGGCGCAATGGATTCGCTTGCAGGTTCCCGGGCGCAAAAATTTCTTGCAATCGAAGAAGCGCTTAATTTTGGAAGTAAAGCGCGGGAAGCAATATCGTCACAGGCAAACAGTCTGTTCGCCGCATCGGATGAAGATTTTAAAATCGTTGAACCTGAATTGCCCGATATTCCGCCATGGGACGATAAAGAAAAACTTACCAGAGAGAGACAAGCGCTTGGCTTTTATCTTTCCGATCATCCTCTTAGGAAATTTGAAATAGAATATAATTCGTTCGCCACTGTTCATCTCGGCGAACAGGAAACATTCAGTGAAACTAATCGTGTAGTTGCCTGCGGAGTAGTTACGGATTTCAGAACGAAGATTGACAAATCCGGCAATACAATGGCGTTTTTTAAATTGGATGATCTTTCGGGTTCCTGTGAATGTTTGATGTTCTCAAAAATTTATTCGGATTGCAAGGACCATATTGAAAACGAATCTCCTATTTTGGTAAAAGCCCGTCCTGAATCGAGCGGCGATACTATTAAACTTCATATTGAAGAAGCGATTCCGCTTGAAGAAGCAAAAATAAAACTGACAAAAAATATTGTATTTTGTTTGGATGAGAAAAATCATTCCGAAGAAATGATTAAACCTCTTGCCGAAATAATTCATAAATATGAAGGCAACACACCTCTGTTCTTATCATTGAAACAGAAAGATTCCCGCGAAAGAAAATTTAGGTTAAATGGATATAAAGTTAAATTAAGTCACGAGTTTATAAACGAAACTTTAAAATTATTGGGTGAAGACGCGATTCGTTATCATTCCGGATGATTAGTTTTTAATATCATAAAGAAGTGTATAAAGATTATATGATTAGATTCTTCCTCAGTTTTGATCCCGGAATACTGATCCTTGAATTCTGATTGATTTAGCGGTTCTTATTATTTAACTTAACGCTTTAAATATTTTTCGAATAAGAAAGGTTTTGATTATGGAAAAGAAATGGGCGCTGATACTGGGAGCATCCAGCGGATTTGGCGGAGCAACAGCAATAGAACTTGCGAAGGAAGGCTACCATGTAATCGGCATTCATCTTGATCGTCAATCAACGCTTCCGCAGGTAAACCAGATTATTAAAAAGATTGAAAAGACCGGGCAGCAGGCTGTTTTTTTTAATATGAACGCTGCAGATCAAATAAAACGCATTGATGTCCTCGATGAGATATCGGAACGCCTGAAAACCAAAGAAAGCGGAAAAGTTAATGTGCTGGTTCATTCACTCGCATTCGGAACGCTTAAACCCTTTTTCACTAAATCGCCCAACGAAGGCATTACGAAAGCACAGATGGAAATGACTCTTGATGTGATGGCTCATACTTTAGTTTATTGGACGCAGGGATTGATCAGTCGGGATTTACTGGCTAAAGGCGGAAGAATATTCGGATTAACTAGCGCCGGATCACAAACTGTAATTCCTAATTACGGAGCGGTTTCAGCGGCTAAAGTAGCATTGGAATCTCACATTCGTCAGATTGCGGTTGAGCTTGGAAATATGAGAGTAACGGCAAACGCAATAATGGCTGGAGTAACTGATACGCCGGCTCTTAAAAAAATACCGGGTTCGGATAAAATGCTTTCCGCGGCTAAGTTAAAAAATCCTTTCGGAAGATTGACCACTCCCGAAGATGTAGCAGCGGCAATCGTAACTCTTTGCAAACCGGAAGCCTATTGGATATCCGGCAATGTTATCGGCGTAGACGGCGCTGAGGCGATAGTGAATTACATGGGAGATAAGGTATCTCAACCTTTAAAATAAATAACTCAAAAATAATGGACTATTGATGTTCGAATTCAAACTTTCTGAAGAACAGCAGATGCTGCGCGAAATGGTGCGCGACTTTACAAATAATGAAATAAAACCGATAGCGGCTAAGATAGACGAAGACGAAAAAATTCCAGATGATCTGATTAAAAAGATTGCCAGACAAGGAATGCTCGGAACTGTTTTCCCCGAAGAATACGGCGGAGGCGGATTTGGCGAAGTTGGTTATTGCCTGGCACAGGAAGAGGTTGCGCGCGGCTGTGTGTCCACAGCTACTTTTATCGGAGCCCATCAGTCGATTGGATCAAACGTAATTTACATTGGTGGAACAGAAGAGCAGAAACAAAAATATTTAGTCCCTCTCGCAGCCGGAGAAAAAATAGGAGCCTTCTGTTTAACCGAAGCACAAGCCGGTTCAGATTCTTTTAATCTAAAAACCCGTGCGGAATTGGATGGCGATTATTGGATTCTTAATGGCGAAAAATTGTGGATTACAAATGGTTCCATCGCCGATATCGTTTCCGTCTTTGCCAGAACGCCAAAAGGAATTTCAGCGTTTATTGTCGAAACAAATTGGGATGGATATATTGCCGGTCCTCCCGAAAAAAAGATGGGAATAAGAGGAAGTACAACGAATCCGATAACATTTGATAATGTAAAAATCCCGAAAGAAAATTTAGTAGGAACTGAAGGAAGAGGATTTCTTTTGGCAATGAAAACTTTAGATGCCGGAAGATTAGGACTCGGGGCCGCTTGTCTCGGCGGGTCGAAAGAACTTTTGGAAATGTCAACACGTTACGCAAAGGAAAGGGAACAGTTCGATCAATCAATCAGTAATTTCCAGGCGATTCAATTCTATCTTGCCGAGATGGCAGTGATGATCTACTCAATGGAATCGATGGTTTACAGGACTGCGGCAAACTATGATCTCGGAAAAAATGTTTCACGCGAAGCGGCAATGGTAAAACTCTATTGCTCGGAGAGCTTAGATAAAATTGCCGATTATGCCGTTCAGATTCATGGCGGTATGGGATACTCCCGCGAATTGCCGATTGAAAGGTTTTATCGGGATTCGAGAATTAATAGGATTTTTGAAGGAACGAACGAGATTCAAAAAGGTATAATCGCCAGAGATATAATTAAGAAAAACGGAAAAATGTAAATTAAATTTATAGGAGTTTAAGATGAAACCAGTTACTGTTACTGACGCTAATTTTGATGACGAAGTAATTAAATCAGATAAACCGGTGATTGTAGATTTTTGGGCAGAATGGTGTGGACCTTGCAGAATGATTGCGCCGATTGTGGAAGAATTGGCTGAAGAATATGACGGAAAAATTAAAGTAGGCAAACTTGACGTTGACCAAAATCAGCAAACCGCAATAAAATTTGGAGTAAGAAGTATTCCCACCGTTCTCTTTTTAAAGACGGAAAAGTTGCGGAGACTGTTATAGGAGCCGTGCCAAAATCGATGTTTGTTGAAAAACTGAAACCTTTGGTATAATTATTTTATAGTTGCTCGCTTAAATATTAGCAGCAATTATTTCTTCGAAAAAAATAATATTAAACCCTTCCGCAATTTTGATAGAAAAGTGAAATCGATTGGAAGGGTTTAATTATTTTAAAGATGCAATTTGAAATCGTTTTATTGCAAACTTTTAGAATCGATTAAACAACAAAATCTCTTATGACGAAACCTCAAATTTATATCGGAACCGCAGGCTGGTCTTACAAAGATTGGGTGCCGAATTTTTATCCTAAAAATCAATCCAAAGATTTCGATTGGCTGAAATTTTATTCCAAATATTTTAATGTTGTTGAAGTGAATGCTACTTACTACGCTTATCTAAATCCTAAAGTAGTAAGCGGTTGGGTTGAAAAGACTGAAGGGGTTGATGATTTTCTGTTTACTGTTAAACTGCACAATGATTTTACGCACAAACGGAAATATGATAGCAGGCAGATTGACGCTGTGAATTATAACTTAGATATATTAAAACGCAATGAAAGATTGGGCGGTCTGTTAATTCAATTCCCATATTCTTTTTCTTTTAACTCTGCAAATTTTGAATATCTAAACCGGTTGCTGGAAACATTTGACGGTTACGAAAAGTTTGTGGAAGTAAGGCATTCATCGTGGGAAAACGAAAAAGCTTTTTCATCCTTAGAAGAAAATAAAATTTGCCTTTGTTCAATCGATCAGCCGGTAATCGGTAAAGCTGTTGAATTTAATCCGACTATAACGAACGATACGGCTTACATAAGATTCCATGGAAGAAATATCGAAGCCTGGAAAAAATCAATAAATAATTTTGGGAAGAAGCAGACTTACGAAGAGCAGAGCGAACGATATAAATATTTATACTCACCGGGAGAGTTGGTGGAAATTGAACAGCAAATAAAAGAGATCTACGATAGAGTAAAAAAAGTATTTGTTATTATGAATAATCATCCCACGAGTTACGGAATTGCAAATGCCTTTGAACTGCTCCATCTCTTAAAAGGAATACCAAAGGTAGAAATTCCTTCCAACACAGTTAAAGCTTTTCCGAGATTATCGAAGATAGCGATGAATTGAAACAGTGAATCGTGAGACTGAAAAGTAAGAGAGTGAAAATTTAAAGCGTTTCATAGATTTCCACAGATTACTTCACAGATTAACACGGAGTGCTTCTAACCTTTAAATATTCCTAATCTTTAACCTTTAATTTTTAAGCTTTTGTAATTATTTTTCGGACTATGAGAACAATTTTTCATCTCGATTTAGATGCATTTTTCGTCTCCGTAGAGAGAATTCTTGATCCGTCGCTCGAGGGAAAACCGGTGATTGTAGGCGGAGATCCGCATGGAAGAGGTGTAGTTGCGGCTTGTTCTTACGAAGCCCGGAAATTTGGACTTCACTCCGCAATGCCGATTCGACAGGCTTATAAACTTTGTACGCACGGAATTTATCTTCACGGACACGGAAGCGAATATTCGCTTTATTCCAAAGGAGTAAAAAGAATATTGGAAAAATACGCACCGATGATTGAGCAGGCTTCAATAGATGAGTTTTATCTCGACTTTACCGGCTGCGCCCATATTTACGGATCGTATTTAAATCTCGCAAAAAAATTACAGAAAGAGATTTCGGACGAACTCTCGCTCCCTTGCTCGATAGGAATTGCGAGCAATAAAACTTTAGCAAAAATCGCTTCCGACTTTAAGAAGCCTAAAGGAATTACATATGTTTTTCCCGGACTCGAAAAGGAGTTTCTCGAAAAAATGCCGGTAGAAACTATTCCCGGTGTAGGAAAAGTTACACTTCAAGATCTTCATAATAAAGGCTTTTATAAGATTGGCGATATAGCAAATGTTTCCGCCGATTATTTTGCAGCGGCAATGGGAAAGCATGGAATCGATTTATGGGAAAAGGCGAACGGAAGAGGGAAGGAATATTTAAATCCGCCTCAAAACCGAAAGAGCATTTCCAAAGAAACAACTTTTAGCGAAGACGTTATTGATAAGAAATTAATTGAAGGAATAATTTTTGAACTGACCGGTAAAGTTTGTCAGCTTTTGCGGAATAAAAACTGGCAAGCGCAAAATGTAAGCATCAAACTTCGTTATTCCGACTTCAAAACTTTAACAAGAGCAGTAACAGTGAAACCTACCGATGACGACAAGACTGTTTACGATGCGGCGCTTAAACTTTTCCGAAATGCTTATACGAGAAGAGTCGCAATCCGGTTGATTGGTGTAAAGCTATCTAAATTTACAAATTTTTCCGAGCAGGAATTGATTTTTCCTGAAGCCGACGATATGCGCAGACAAATGCTCCGCGCCGTTACAAAAATAAGGGATAAATATGGTTTTACTTCCATCGATTTAGGAAAGAAAGAAAATTAAATAGTTGCAAACTTGCTTTAATAACAGACCTCATATCAAATTCTTAGAAATAAGATTTATCTGGATTTTTTTTCTAATTAGTAGTATCTTAATAAGATATTCAGAACTTAATATTTTATGTTTTGGACCTAAAATCCAAGTTTTTTAACCCCGCATTTTTTGGTCTGATAATTGAAAAGGAAAAACAAATAACAGAATCAATCTAAATTAGAATAAAGTTAGGATGAATTAATGGAAAGAAGAAAAGTAACAATTGACGGGAATGAAGCCGCGGCTCATGTTGCTTATAGAGTGAGCGAAGTTATTGCGATCTATCCGATTACTCCCTCGTCTCCGATGGGCGAGTTATCTGACGAATGGTCCGCGCGTAAAACAAAAAACATTTGGGGAACTACTCCTCTTATTTCCGAGCTTCAGAGCGAAGGCGGCGCTTCGGGCGCTGTTCACGGAGCTTTGCAAACAGGCGCGTTAACAACTACATTTACGGCATCACAGGGACTATTGTTGATGATACCGAATATGTATAAAATTGCAGGTGAATTAACTCCGGCAGTTTTTCACGTTTCTGCAAGATCACTCGCGGCACAAGCGCTTTCGATATTCGGCGATCATAGTGACGTAATGTCTACAAGGCACACAGGTTTCGGATTGCTTGCATCAAATTCTATTCAGGAAGTAATGGATATGGCTTTGATCGCACATAAATCGACATTAGAATCGAGAATTCCTTTTGTACATTTCTTTGACGGTTTCAGAACTTCTCACGAAGTTATGAAGATTGAGCAGTTAAGCGACGAAGATATCCGCGAGATGATCGACGATCAATTTGTTAAAGAACATCGCGAAAGAGCTCTAAGCCCGGATCATCCTTTCATAAGAGGAACAGCTCAAAATCCCGACGTTTATTTCCAGGGAAGAGAGACTGTAAATCAATTTTACGATAAGACTCCCGGAATAGTTCAGAACGCGATGGATAAATTTGCCGAACTTACCGGCCGTGAATACCATTTATTTGATTATTACGGAGCGCCGGACGCGAAACGCGTTATTGTGATGATGGGCTCCGGAGCCGAAACAGCAGAAGAAACAGTTGAATATCTTTCAGAAAGAATGGAAGAGAAAGTAGGTTTGATAAAGGTAAGATTATACAGACCTTTTTCATCCGAGCATTTATTTAAAGCTCTTCCAAAATCCGTAGAAAGTATTGCTGTATTGGACAGAACAAAAGAGCCTGGTTCAACAGGAGAACCTTTATATCTTGATATTGTAACGGCAATGGCTGAAGCAATGGATTCTGATGAAAAGCCATTTGAAAAAACTCCGAAAATTGTAGGCGGAAGATATGGACTTTCCTCAAAAGAATTTACGCCGACGATGGTAAAAGCTGTTTTCGACAATTTGAAATCAGAAAAACCGAAAAATCATTTCACGGTTGGAATTAACGACGACGTCACAAACACAAGTCTGGATTTTGATCCTAATTTCGTTATTCAGGGCGAAGGAGTTGTAGGCGCCATGTTTTACGGTCTTGGCGCTGACGGAACGGTTGGAGCAAATAAAAACTCAATTAAGATTATCGGAGAAGAAACAGAAAATTACGCACAAGGATATTTTGTTTACGATTCCAAAAAATCCGGCTCTACTACGGTATCTCATCTCCGTTTTGGAAAGAAACCGATTCATTCAACATACTTAATTCAAACGGCTAATTTTGTCGGATGTCATCAATTCAACTTGATGGAAAAATATGACGTTCTTGAAAACATCGCCGAAGGCGGAACATTTCTGTTAAACAGTCCATATGCGACCGACGAAACCTGGAATCATCTTCCGAAATCGGTTCAAAAGTCTATCATCGATAAAAAATTAAATTTTTATGTGATTGACGCTTATACTGTAGCCAAAGAAACCGGAATGGGCGCGAGAATAAATACTATTATGCAGACTTGCTTCTTCGCGATTTCGGGAATTCTTCCCAAAGATGAAGCGATTGAAAAAATTAAAGGAGCCATCCAAAAAACTTATGGCGCAAAAGGAGAATTAGTTGTTAAGAAAAACTTTGAAGCCGTTGACGGAACATTGGCTCATCTTCATAAAATAGAGTATCCTGAATCGGCCAATAGTGAAATTGAACTTCCGCCGATTGTTAGAGAAGATGCTCCCGATTATGTGAAAAATGTTTTAGCGGAAATTATGAAAGGCAAAGGGGACAATATTCCTGTAAGCAAAATGCCGATTGACGGAACTTTCCCTTCGGGCACAACGCAGTGGGAAAAAAGAAATATCGCACTCGAAGTTCCGGAATGGGATCCTGAAGTTTGTATCCAATGCGGAAAATGCGCCAATGTTTGTCCTCACGCAACAATAAGAATAAAAGTTTACGATAAAGGGGAATTAGAAAACGCTCCGGAAACTTTCAAATCAATAAAAGTAAAAGGAAAAGATTTCGGCGACGACGCGATGTATTCGATACAGGTTGCTGTTGAAGACTGCACCGGATGCGCGCTTTGCTTTGAAGTTTGTCCGGCTAAAAATAAAAAAGAAACCCGCTTGAAAGCTCTTAATATGATCCCGCAGCTTCCGGTTCGCGAGCAGGAAAGAGCTAATTACGATTTCTTCCTTAATATTCCAGAAGCTGATAGAAAGAACATCAAATTAAACACAGTAAAAGGAAGCCAATATCTGCAGCCGTTGTTCGAATATTCGGGTGCTTGTTCCGGATGCGGCGAAACTCCTTATGTAAAATTAGTTTCGCAATTATTCGGTGATAGGATGGTTGTTGCCAACGCTACCGGATGTTCTTCAATTTACGGCGGTAATTTACCGACTACTCCGTGGACTTATAATAAAGACGGACGCGGACCGGCTTGGTCAAATTCACTGTTCGAAGACAATGCCGAGTTTGGTTTCGGAATGAGACTTGCAATTGATAAACACCACGAGCAGGCTGGAGAACTTCTACTTAAATTATCGGATGGAATTGGCAAAGAACTTGTTGAAGAAATTCTCGGAGCCGATCAATCTGATGAAGTAGGAATTCAGGATCAAAGAGAAAGAGTTGAAATATTAAAAGAGAAAATTAAGGATATAGATTCAGCGGACGCGAAGAATCTTGAAAGTCTTGCCGATTACCTCGTTAAAAAATCCGTTTGGATTATGGGCGGCGACGGTTGGGCTTACGATATCGGTTACGGCGGATTAGATCACGTCCTTGCTTCGGGCAAAAACGTAAATGTCCTGGTGATGGATACAGAAGTTTATTCCAACACCGGCGGACAGATGAGTAAAGCCACCGGAATGGGCGCTGTAGCTAAATTTGCAGCAGCCGGAAAACCGACAGCTAAGAAAGATTTGGCGATGATGGCGATGACCTACGGAAACGTTTATGTTGCTAAAATTGCAATGGGCGCTAACGATACTCAAACACTCCGCGCAATTCTGGAAGCCGAAGCTTACGACGGACCATCGTTGATAATCGCTTACAGTCATTGTATCGCGCACGGAATAAATATGGCGAAAGGCATGGAAAGTCAGCAGGCGGCTGTGGATAGCGGTCACTGGCCATTGTTCAGATTTAATCCTAACAATCTTGAAGAAGGAAAGAATCCGTTCAAGTTAGATTCCAAAGCTCCTAAAATTAAACTTGAAGATTATATTTATATGGAAAACCGCTATAAAATGTTGACTAAATCTCATCCTAAAGAAGCAAAAGTTCTTGCAGGTTTAGCGCAGGAAGAGGTTCTGAAAAAATGGAAATTCTATGAAGAAATGGAAAGCCACGTTTACGAACCGAAAAAAGATGAAGATAGCGGCGAAGAAAAAGCAAATTAATTTTTAAGAATTTGAAAAATTGGAGATAAAATGGATTTATCAACTAAATATTTAGGACTTGAACTGAAAAGCCCGGTTGTTCCTTCGGCTTCTCCCTTATCGCAAAGCATCGATACGGTAAAAGCAATGGAAGACGCCGGCGCCGGAGCAATTGTTGTGCATTCTTTATTTGAAGAACAGATTAATCACGAATCGGGCGAATTAGATCATTATCTTACTTACGGAACGGAATTTTACGCAGAAGCTCAATCTTATTTTCCAACTCCTGAAGAATTTCATATCGGTCCGGTAGAATATCTTGATCATATCGCCGACATAAAAAAATCGTGTGATATGCCTGTTATAGGAAGCCTGAACGGAGTAAGCAAAGGCGGATGGACGCAGTACGCAAGAAGCATCCAGGAAGCCGGAGCAGACGCTCTTGAGCTTAATGTTTACTACATTCCAACCGACCCTAATCTTTCCGGATCTGAAGTGGAAAATATGTATATCGATACTTTGAAATCAGTTAAAGAACATGTAACTATCCCGGTTTCGATCAAACTCAGTCCGTACTTTTCATCGATGGCAAATATGGCGCGTCGTTTGGATAATGCAGGAGCCGACGGATTGGTTTTATTCAATCGTTTTTATCAGCCGGATTTTGATCTGGAAAAATTGGAAGTCGTGCCTAATTTAGTATTAAGCAATAATTGGGAAATGAGACTTCCGCTAAGATGGATTGCAATTCTTTACAGCAAC
Source organism: uncultured Melioribacteraceae bacterium (assembly GCA_963821715.1). Taxonomy (GTDB): domain Bacteria; phylum Bacteroidota; class Ignavibacteria; order Ignavibacteriales; family Melioribacteraceae; genus CAWGET01. Next base: position 315,004 of record CAWGET010000006.1, on the reverse strand, counting down.
ATCAAAGCGAGTTTGGCTGCTACAAGCGGAATTCAGAATCACGAAGATGTTGTTAAAATATTGATGGCGGGAGGAGATGTTGCGATGGTTGCCTCAGAATTATTGCGCAATGGAATCGGACGGATAACTGAAATGAACAACGGTTTGAAGAACTGGATTGAAGAAAATGAATATGATTCCGTTGATATGATGAAAGGAAGTATGAGTCAGAAATCAGTAGGCAAACCTGCCGAATTTGAGCGCGCAAATTATATGAAAACGCTACAAAGCTATAAACAAACAATTTAATTATTGTTTCATTTTTGTTGATGAAAGCCGTCAGAATTTTTTTGGCGGCTTTTTTTTTAATATTGCACAAAGGAATTGAAAAAGAGAATTACAAAAAAGAATTACAAAGTATTTAACAAGTCGCTCATTTAATTTTTTCTTTGTGTTCTTTGAGCCTTCTTGGATTTCTTTGTAGTTAGTTTTGTCTGGAATTAAAATCAGCCAATTAATATAAACAGAACAACTACAGAAAAGATGATATGTACCAACAAAACATTTGTGAAAATCTGAGTGAAAAGTTTTTCCGTTTGACTTTTGACATTTGACGTTTGACAAAATAGAAACAAGTAAAATTAATACTCTTTGTAAGGGAACAACAGCGAGTTTCAATTTTTATAAATAGCCTATTTAAAAATCACAATGAAAGGGGAGAAATGATTTCGCATAAACTACAATTTTTTGTTTTGGCTCTGTTTTTATCGCTGACTCTTACCGTACAAGCTCAGGATGCTATTAAATGGCATAAATTTGAAGATGGTTTAAGTAAAGCACAAGCTGAAGATAAATATTTACTAGTTGATTTTTATACCGATTGGTGCGGATGGTGCAAAAAAATGGATGCAAATACTTATACAGATAAATCTGTCATCGATTTAATAAACAAAAATTTTGTAGCGGTTAAACTAAATCCTGAAAAAGACGCGGGAGTTAATTATCAGAATGAAAAATATCCCGCAGCAAATTTCGCTCAAGCCGCCGGAGTTACGGGTTATCCAGCCACAGGATTTTTCGAATCAGATTCCGATTTCATTGCAACTATCCCCGGATATATGGAACCGGAAAAGATGATAGAACTTTTGAATTTTATTGTGAATAAGGATTATTTGAAGGAATCTAAATAAGTATTGCAAAATTTATTTTGGATTTTTCTGTAAATCAAACGTTATTCAGTATTTTGATTAGTATCTTTTCGTAAATCGGACTTTGTATTACGTTTGAATAATGTTTTTCCGATACATATTCTTTGAAAAAATTCTCTGTTTTCTTTAGATATTAATAAAAGTAAAACAAATACGGTTATACTAACGGCGATTTTAGAATTAATGATATTGCATCGCTTTCAATGCTAATTGAACTAAATACTGAAAGAGCAGCCGCCATTACTCCGCTGATAATTAAGGGAAATATTAAAACTTTTAAAAAATTTGTAAAAGATTGGTTAAGCGAACGGTTTACCAATAAATAAAATGCCTGTATAAAATTTAACATATGAGCGGCAAGCAAAGCCAAGTCCGACAGAAATAAGGGTTTCACCAATAAAGACTCCGTACAAAATTCCAATTACCATTAAACTAGAACCGATAAATCCCGCATAAAAAAGTAAATCGGTTCTGTTTGTTGCTTGAAAAATAGAACCGGATGAAGATAATGCTAGTCTGAACCCGATAGTTAAAGCCAGTATTCTAAAAACCGGGATACTTTGCTCCCATTGATTACCGTACAGAATATTAATGATTTCTGGAGCACTGAAAAATAAAAAGATGGAAATCGGGAAACCGAGTAATGACTATTAATTTTATGATTTTAGAATATACATTGAAAATAACTTCTTTTTTATTCTGATATTCTGATAAGACCGGGTGTAATACCGGATTAATAACATGAGCTAAATTACTTATAGGCATTCCGGATAATGAATAGGATTTATCATAGTATCCTACAGCTGACGCGTTAAAGTATTTTCCTATTAATAAATTATCAGAATGATTTGAAAAGTAATTAATAACATTAAACAAAAACTGAAAAGAAGAAAACTTAGCTATTTTTTTAATTGAATTTATTTTAATCATTATAATTGGAAGAACAGGTTCTAAAATATAAAAGGCGATAAAAGCTAAAAAACCGCTTAATATACTTCGAATTATTAAGGCATAATAGCTAAATCCATTATAAGCCATAAAAACAGCTATAACTCCTGCTAAAACATGAATAATAATGCTTACAATTCCTATATATTTAAAGCGCAGTTTTTTAAGATTAAGCGATTCAGGAACAATCCTTAAAGAATTAAAAAAAATTGAGAGAGACATTAAACGCGCCAATTTTATTAAAACAGGATTATTATAGAAAGATGCAATTAACGGAGCCAAAAAAAAGAAAATTGCGGCTAATATTAAACCGAATAAAATAGAAAATGAAAAAATAGATCTTTCGTCAATTTTACTCAAGTTTTTATCTTGAATTATCGCCGGACCTATTCCAAAACTGCTGATCAAACCAAAAAATGATGTAAACACACTTACAATGGCAACAATTCCAAACTCCGCCGGAGTAAGTAAACGCGCTAAAATCGCGCCTATAAAAATGCTGATAAAGACATTACTGTACTTAGAAATTGTATTGTAAAATATCCCCGTCTTAAATTTGTCGCGCAGTGAACTCATTTATTTCTCGAATTAAATTGCATATGATCTCATCAGTTTGAAATGTATCTATTTTTTATATTTCGTAATCTTTTAATAAAGGGTATTTTATATGCGAAAATAAATAATTCTCCCTTTCTTAAACGAGACGCCAGAAATAAGTAATAAATTTTTTCTTTGTTATGCATGGTAAATTTATATTCGATATTAGTATTTTAGCATTATAATTTCTTTAGCAAATCTTCTTAACTCTATTCCGATAGTAGTTTTTGCGTGTAGGAATTTCTTAGAAATCGTTGCTCTTAAATTTTCGTAAATTTTTTACTGTCTCAATATAACCCAAAATATGTATCAAAACTTGTTTTTAACTGCATTGTCGATCCTTCACGAACTCTTCTGTCTAAAATAGATATCATTACTTACTAACGTTTTACCGGCGATAAATAAACAACTGATGAGTGAAATGCTCATCTTCGTATTTAGAAGAATGAAACCTAAATTTATTTTCATCTCTGGATTGTATTTTTTGAAAATATATAAAGGAGGTCTTGCGAAAAATCCTTTATTATCTATAAGTGACCTAAATGCTTCTTCGCCACTTTCAAATAAACCATTTATATTTCGTTTATATGCTCTTTCTGAAATAAATGATTTGTTTGAACTTCTGCCTCTGTAGAAAAATTATCATCTAAAAACGATTCACCTGAAAAACAAAATAATTCAATTCCTGGATTTTTCTTCTGGATGCTAGTAAATTTTCCAAATAAATCCTTTATACCGAAATGTCATCAGAATCAAAAAAATAAATATATTCTCCATTGGAATTTTTTATGCCTAAATTCCTGCCCAATTCCTTGTCCCTTATTTTCTATATGAATGATCTTTACAATAGTCATTTCCCGTATTCCGTTCCTCAGGAATATCTCCTGAACCGTCAGTTGAACCATCATTTATTATTATTACTTCATGTATAAATTCTTTTTGTTCTATTATTGAATCAATTGCTTGCTTAAAATAGGGCTTTGTATTATAAACGGGAATTATAACCGAAATATTTTTCATAAAATTAAGTTGTATTAGAAAATTATGGGTATTTAGCTAGACTTAAGCGCAAGTTGGTCAACATTACTTTGGAAATTTAAAAACTTTGAACATCCCATCAATTCCTTGGTAGACAATATTTTCTTTGTAAGTTTCGTAAAATCCTGGTGCCTATTAAATAATATTCCGGGAATACGATGAACCAAATAGTCTCTTCTCTGTTTTCAATAAAGTCTGATTAAATCTTTGTAAGTGTAAATCATTTTAGCGTTGCTCCATCTTTCGCGTGTCCCTTTTTTTACAGAAATTGCTAGGAACGCTTTATGTTTGTAATCAAAACTAAAGTAATCGACTTTCGGAAGATAAAATTCCGGACTATTTTCATTTATTATGATTATATCGTTTTCATCCATATGTTCTTTAACATAATCAGTCGGAGTCTTCACATCCCATCTTCGGTATAGATGAACTTTATACTTGTTAGGATAAATCATTCTATAATTTACCTCTGCAGAGTCAATATTGATTAGATGATAAGCACTGAAATCTTTTGAAATGAAGAATGCAAATAAAATAACGGCCGCATAAAAAACATTTCGTATTTCGCCTCGCCTTATCAACTTATCGAACAAAAGATAAATAGAATAATTTACCAGAATTATAAGAAGCGGTACAATGAAAAAAGTATATCTGGTTTCTTGATAGGGCAATTTTGGAACTGATGAAAGAAGAGCAAGAAAAACGAGCAAACCGGTTAAAAATCTGATTTTTGGATATTTTGACTTATCAGCCAGAAGAAAAAGAAATAATATTCCCATAGAAAATGCTGAGAAATGCCGTTAGTAACGGAAGAGTTCTGAAATAATTTAGAAGAGTAAGATAATTATCGGGATAATTAAATGTTGCCATGAATATTCTTTTGCTCACACCCCAAATTCTGTAAGAAGAAAAATCATCAAACAGAACGTACCATTCTTTTGTTAATAATCCGAAAGCAAACCAGTAAATAAGATTTATTATAAAAAGTGCGACAATAAGGTAGAAAATCTTTCGATCGGAAAAATCAATATCAAGTAATTTCCAAAAAACTACAATCAAAAATACAAGTAAGAAAATACCGAACTGATTTGTAAAAGCTAATAATGTCAATATTATTATAGATATAATTGACCAAAAATCATTTTTTGGATAAAGTTTATATATTCTGATTGGTATAAGAATATTAATTAGTAACAAACCTAACGTAAAAATAGCGGGTAAAAGATTTTTAAATGCAAACGGAAGAAAAATATTAGGAATTTTTACAGGGTAACTTTTCTCGGTATTGCTCATAAATTCATAAAAAACTTGCGGGAAAGGATCAACCGGTTCTAAATAGCGGAATCCGATCATATTCCAGAAGAAGGAAACAGCGAATATTATTATTGCGAATGAAAAAAGCTTATAATTAATTTTTCTATCGAGTAAGAAAGGTATAAAGTTAAAAACAGCAAGAAAAATACTTCCGGCAAATACTAGTATGCTAAGTGCCGATAATCCTAGCATCCAATAATAATTTTTGTAGTTTCGTGTCTCAAAAAACTTTAGCGCAAAATAAATATACCACACTGTTATAGCCTGGAAGAAAGCATACATTCTTATAAATCTGGCAAATTCCACTTCCCAAATTGAAAAAGAAAAGATTACAATAACTATGGTGGCTACAGTTTTATTTCCGGCTTTTCTGGCAATAAGATAAACAGCGGGGAATGCGGCAAGATTTGCGAGTAAAGGAAATATTCTTCCGGCTAATTCAGGTTTTATTCCCAGAGAGAGAAGAGGAGCAATCATATACTGCATTAAAATGCCGCGTTCATAATATCCGCCATTGGGAAATTGCGGAAGCCCATGCTGCAGAATATTTTGGACGGATTTTATTACATAATATTCGTCGAGAGCTAATGTCCAGGTTCCGAGACCTTTAATTCGGATTAGGAATCCGATTATAACAGATACAGAAATAATTATCCAATGAATATCGATGAATTAAAAATACTTTTTCTTGTTTCATTCATAAATGATAATTTGTCTCTAAATACATCCCTCTAAAATTACTATCCTAATTTAGAAAATAAAATTAGAAAAAAATGTGATTTAAAGTAAAAAAGTAGAGAATATCGAAATTATTTTTCGCCGTGTTTATATTTGACTTTCCTTACTTTTTGCACAATCAGTTCGGGTACAAGCGGTCTTATTTTTTCTCCGGACTTTGCTTAACGTAAATATTGGAGTTGGGGATTTATTGGGATTGAGAGAAGTTCCGGCCACATATATTTAATTAATTCTTTATGCGTTTGATATCCCGGTTTCAGAAGCAAATCTTCGGATGCCGACATTATAGTTTCGTTAAGTAAACGGCAGTTAAAAGGACTTATCTCTTCCACCGCTATATCCTGTTCTGCAGGATATTGAGCTCCCCAATTTGCTAATTCGTGTTCCCATGTAAATATATCAAAAATATCGTATATGTTGCCTTCGCATAAATTTAATTCATTGCGCCAATTTGTAAGTTCATTCACCAAAAATGCGGGCAGATTTTTATACCCGAATAATCTTATTAAATCTTCACTCGAAACATCGCAGGCTCTGTTTTCATTACGGATAAATTTTTTTTTATAACTTTTTTTACAAAGCTCGCTTACATTTCCGTTTATATTAATAAAATCTTCGTTTTCTAAATATTTGCTGTAAATAGAACGTGTTTTCGGTAGTATCCGGGCATTGGTAACATTTTTTGATAATAACGAAATAAACCATCCCGGAGGATTATCGAAGGAGTTTTTAATAGTTAAACTAAGTTTAAACTTTTTCGCAAGCCTTTTCGGGATCGTTACGTCGGGATGTTTTAGAGGCAAAATTCCCATCCGGTCCATATAATATGATATTTCTTTCGATTTATCCTTAGAAGCGGCTAACAGCACGCGGCTGTCCAAACCGGCGGTTAACGCGAATCGATGATTATATCTATCTACTGTTGCGTTAATAATATTCCGCAATAATTTTGACGCGAAGGGAATTATAGTTTCCTTGGATTCTCTTGCGGCTACTTTGCCTGAAGAAAAGCGTTTAGGTTCTCCTTTTTTCAGGTCGAGGAAAAAGTTCGGCGAAAGATGAAAACAATTTTTGTACACTGTAGATGTTCCCACCCAATCCGATTCGCTTTTGCAGTAATTCGGATGTAAAATAAAATCTACAAGCGCTTCGTCGCGATTCAAATTTAGTTCTACCTGAGTTTTTATCAATTCCGGCTGAGAACCGCAAAATGTTTCTTTTCCGTCGGAATAATAAAATATCTGTCTTAAACCCGTTAAATCATTAAACAAATATGTGTTCTTTTCATTTTGATAAATGATAGCCCATCTTCCGGCTAAAGATTTTGTTTTTTCGATGAAAGAAATTAAATCGTCGGAACCGGATAACAGATTTCTGAGTATTTCGTTTTCATTTAAAGATGGATTGAGCGAATCGATAGCTAATCCCAGAAGAATCCCCGATGTTCCGTTATTGTTCTCCCGGTAAAACGGTAAATCGCTGTGCGTGGAAAGTATTAAGTTGTGCTGAATAGCTGAATTGTGCCAGAATTTATTGGGATGAAAAGGCTTGGTTCCTAATAGGAATTGTCTTCTAAATAAAGATTTTTCAATAATATCAATTTTTTTATCAGCTACATAATACATAAAAGAACCTCGCCAAATTTTTTGTTTTCATTCTAATTATTAAAGTATTAGGAATACTCTTCTTATCATATATTTAAATAATATTCTTCAAGAAAAAATTCTAATACTATAATCGTTAAAATTGAAATTTTGTTTAATACTTGGGAGTAAAAATTACCGTGAATAGCGTGATGCAGGCGCTAATTTTGCGGAAAACGGCTTCGTTTTATTTCGCGTCATTTACCGTAAACAGTATCCGGAATAAAAACTCTTGATTGAATTGATTGTATTTGTAACCGTAATTATCGGTTTAGGATTAATCGGGAAATCCAAAAGCTCCGCTCCACATATTCCGTATCAATTCCCTGAAGAAAGGGTAATCCGGTTTCGCCAGAATTTCGTTTGGCGTTTGCATAATAGTTTCGATCAAAAGTCGGCAGTTAAATGGGCTGAATTCCTCAACCGCTATGTCTTGTTCGGCGGGATAAAGCGCTCCCCACGAAGAAGTTCTCTGTTCCCAAACAAACACATCAAATATATCGAACAAATTGTCGGGATATAATTCTAAATCTTTTTTCCATTTTTCGAATTCTTTTAGAAGATAAAGCGGAATATCTTTATAACCGAACATATAAACAAGGTCTTCGGCGGATAAACTTTCGAAAGGTTTATTCCAAAATTTATTAAAATCCTTCAGAAAAGGCTTTTTACAAATCATGCTTACATTTCCATTTATGTTTAAAGCGTCGTCTCCGGAAATTAATTTGTAGAAAATAGAATTACTTTTCGGCAAAACTCTTGCTCCGGTTACATTGTTGAAAGTTGTGATATAAACCATCCCGGCAAAGGTCCGGTAGAATTTCTCACTGAAAAATTTAATCCAAATTTGCGGCTTATTTTTTTTGGAACCCAAACGTCTGAATGTTTATTCGTAATTATTCCCATTTTATCAACGAAAAAAATAAGCACCTTAGAATATTCTTTTGCGGCGGCTAATAAAGCGCGGCTGTCAATTCCTCCCGTCAATGCAAACTTAACCTTATAACGCTTAATCGCAGAAGATACAAGATTCCGAAGCAGTTCAGTAGATGCAGCAACAGCTTTCTCCATATCTGGTTTTATCAGCCGTTTTTCCAAAGTAAAATCGCTTTTGCTCGAAATTGTCTAAATCGAAAAAATGGTTTGGAAGCAGCAGAAAGCAATCTTTGATAGATGGTTGAAGTTCCTCCCCAAAGCGATTCCCTGGATCCAAGTTTAGGATTAAGTAAAAAATTTAATACATCTTTATTGTCGTTTTTCTTTAATTTTATTTTCGTTTTAATTAATTCCGGTTGCGAAGCGCACCAGGTGTTTTTCCCGTCTGTTGCATAATAAATCTGCCGCAATCCGGAAAGATCGGAAAATAAATATGTACCTTTTTCATCCTGATATATAATTACCCATCTTCCTGCAATTGGGTTTGTATTTTTTATTAGGGAGCTGAGAGTCATAGGAATTTGAAGTTAAGGAATTGAATATATCCGATTCTGAATATTCCGGATTAAGCGCGTCGAAAACTATTCCCAGCAATACAAAAGCTGCGTTTTGCGTCAATTTTATTTTTAACGGAAGGTCTTCGTGAACCGAAAGCTGCAAATTATGTTTTAGTTCAAAAGACTTCCAAAATTTATTAGGAAGAAAAGACGAGATCCCAAGTAAAAATTGTCGTCTGAATTCTAATCTTTCAAAAAAGGAAATTTCATTTTTCATCAAGTTCTTTCAAATGATTTATCTTTTTAAGTAACAGGAGAAAGTTTGGGTTGCTTTATTGAAAAATAAAGTGGTTTAATTCAAAATCGTAATTAAACGTTTAATAATCAATTTAAGCTTGCATCGTCCTTCTCTTTTTTATGGATTTTAATTTTTCGTAAACAGAATCAGGAATAAAAATCTTTACCTTTTCTTTAATGCGTTCAACAGTAAATTTAGGTTCAGGATTTATGGGAAACGACAGCAATTCAGGCCACATATAATTTATTAAATCTTTGAATACCGGATAACCGGGAGCGATTAATTCTTCTTTCGGCGCCGATAAAATTATTTCATTAAATAACCGGCAGTTAAAAGGGCTTAACTCGTCAATAGCGATGTCCTGTTCGGAAGGATAGATCGCTCCCCAATTCGCTGTTTTTTGTTCCCACACAAACATATCTAATATATCAAAGATATTATCCGGTTGTAATTCTAATTTATTTTTCCAAATGCTGAATTCACTTAGTAAATATTCAGGAATATCTCTATAACCAAAAATATACACAAGATCTTCCGGTTTAATTTCTGTGAGCGGTTTATTGAAGGATTTCTTTAAAATTCTCAAAAATATTTTTTCCCTAGAACGCTTACGTTTCCGTTAATTTTTAAATATTTATCATCCGATATAAGATTGTTGTAAATCGATCGAGTTTTTGCATGAACTCTTGCGTTTGTCACATTAGCAAGAAAGGAAAGAAACGAACCAACCCGCAGGATCATCTTTTGAATTTATTATTTCAAAATTAAATCCCAATTTTTTCGCAATTTTTCTTGGAACTCGTAATATCAGGATGTTTATGAGTTAAAGCGCCCATTCGATCAACATAGAGTTGTATTTCCTTTATATGTTTTCGCGAAGCTGCGAGCAAAACTCGGCTGTCTAAGTCCTGCTGTAAGCGCAAGCCAAACCTCATATCTATTTACCGCGGCGGTTATAATGTTTTGAAGAATTTTTGAAGACTTCTTTACTAGCTTCAAGTCCGTTGTTATTCGTTGCTTCCTTTTTCCCAAAATAAAATCTTTTTTGTTCAGCGCTATTAAAATCTAAATAAAAATTCGGTGATAGATGAAAGCAATTTTTGTACATTGTGGCGATTCCACCAGAAGCCGACTCCTTATGACCTAGTTTTGGATGAAGTAGAAAATTTAAATATTCGATATCCTGGTTCAATTCTAATTTAACCTGTGTTTTTATCAACTCCGGCTGTGAAGCTGCCCAAGTTTCTTTACTATCCGAATAATAAAAAATTTGCCTTAAACCGGTAAGATCGTTGAACAGATAAGTCTCATCTTCTTTCTGATAGATGAAAGCCCATCTTCCCGCTAAGGGTGTTGTTTTATTAATAAAAGAGGTTAAACCATCTGAGTTTTTCAAAAAATTTTCGATAATTTCATCTTCATTTAGATTTGGATTCAAGGAGTCTATGGCCAATCCTAAAAGAATCGCAGTAGTTCCGTTTCTCTCCTTAACAAAACAGGGAAGATCTTCATGGATAGAAATAAATAAGTTATTATTAATTTGAAGATTTTTCCAAAATTTATTTGGTTTATAAGAGGTCGGGCCAATCAGAAATTGTCTTCTGAAACCTAATCGTTCAAAAAATTCGAGTTTATTTTTTTTCTTAGAATTGTAAATCATAATTAAATGCTTCCTGAATCATTTGTTGTTCTTTGGAGAACGATTTGTAATTAATACAAAGCAGTATATCCTGAAAAAATAAATTAATCAAGAATAATATGTTTTTTATAAAAGATTTTATTGCTTAGAATTTCCCTTATATATATGTTTCATATTCACTTTTTCTAAAATAACTTTAATAGATATTTGATGAAGTGAAAAAAGACAAATAATTCTTAAAATCTAATTATTGATTTAAAAAAAGGTAGTAAAATGAAATCATTTAATGCTTTTGAAATGGCTCAGGCACAGTTCGATAAGGTTGCGGAAATTTTATCGTTGGACGAGGCGACAAGCCAACTTTTAAGAGAACCCTACAGAGAATATCATTTCAGTATTCCTGTTAAAATGGATGACGGAACAAATAAAGTATTTAGAGGATTCAGAGTTCAGCATAACGATGCGCGCGGACCGAGTAAAGGCGGAATTCGATTCCACCCGCAGGAAACCGTAGATACTGTAAGAGCGTTATCAATGTGGATGACCTGGAAATGCGCCGTTGTGGACATTCCTCTTGGCGGCGGTAAAGGCGGCGTTATTTGCGATCCTCATAATTTAAGTATGCGAGAACAGGAACAGATTTGCCGAGGATGGGTTCGACAAATGTCTAAAAATGTTGGCCCTATAAATGATGTTCCGGCGCCCGACGTAATGACCAACGCTCAGCATATGCTCTGGATGCTTGATGAATATGAAGTAATTAGCGGCGGGAAACACCCAGGATTTATTACTGGAAAACCGGTCGGAATGGGTGGATCGCTCGGAAGAACTGAAGCGACAGGCTTCGGAGTTGTATATACTTTGCGCGAGTCGTTAAAAGAATTAAATATTAATCCGGCTGATACAACAGCAAGTGTTCAAGGATTTGGGAATGTTGCGCAATTCGCTATAAGGCTTTATTCGGAAATGGGCGGAAAAGTTATCGCTGTTTCCTGCTGGGATCAGGAAGATGAAAAATCATATACTTATAAAAAAGAAACCGGAATTGATCTTGACGAATTATTGAAGATCACAGATAGATTCGGCGGCATTGATAAATCTAAAGCCAAAGAATTGGGTTATGAATTACTTGATGCTGATGCATGGATTGAGCAGGATGTTGACATACTTATACCGGCGGCGATTGAAAATCAGATTAACGGAGATACTATTAAAAAGATGAGCGCCAAAGTCAAAATTGTTGCAGAAGGCGCAAACGGTCCTACAACTCCGGAAGCTGACGAAATATTGAACGAGAAAAATATATTTGTAATTCCGGATTTTCTTGCTAATGCCGGAGGGCGTTACTTGCAGTTATTTTGAACAAGTTCAAAGCAACATGAACTATTTCTGGACTAAAGAAGAAGTGCTTAAGAATCTCGATTCAAAAATGACATCCGCATTTAAAGCGGTTCTCGATGTTTCCAAAAAACGAAAGCTTTCTATGCGGGACGCCGCTTATGTTATTTCCATAAGCAGAGTTGCCCAAGCTTGTCACGATAGAGGCTGGGTGTAAAATTAATTGGCTTTTCGTTAACGATTGCTTGATATAAAACAAAACCCCTTTCTTATTAAAGAGAGGGGTTTTTTAATTTGAAATAGATCATAAATATAAAAGCAAAACAATAATTCAGTCTTTCTCACGCTTCAATTTTAGAGCCGAGAACTTTTAAGAATTGTTTCATCCATTCAGGATGAGCGGGCCAAGCCGGAGCGGTTACTAAATTTCCGTCTGTTACGGCATTGTCTGCTCCTTCACTTATTTCACCATAGTTTGCTCCAGCAATTTTACATTCAGGACCAACTGCGGGATAAGAGATCATATGTTTTCCTTTAAGCATATCAGCCGCTGCAAGAATCTGCGGACCATGGCAGACAGCTGCAATAGGCTTATCTTTAAATGTTTTTACCATCTCAATCACCTTTGGATTGAGCCTTAAGTATTCCGGAGCTCTACCGCCCGGAAGAACAAGTGCATCGTAATCGGAAGCGTCCACTTCGTCGAAAGTAGCGTTAAGATGAAACTGGTGGCCGGTAAGCTCAACATAAGTCTGATCGCCTACAAAATCGTGTATCGCAGTTTTCACCGTGTCGCCCGCTTTTTTATCCGGGCAAACCGCGTGTACCTCGTGCCCGACCATCTGGAGCATTTGAAACGGGACCATTGCTTCATAATCTTCAACAAAATCTCCTACTATCATCATTATTTTTTTTGAAGCCATGCTTTTCTCCTTCTTTTATTGAGAGGTGATTCATTATTCAAATTAAATATTAATATTGTTTTTAAAATTCAGAAAATCAATTTTAAGAAAAATTATCAGGTTAATACCAATTGATTTATACAACATTATAATTAACAAATAATTATCTTTCAAATAATAATTAATAAAAAAAACGGCTTCAGAAAATGCACGAAAAAGCTAGCTCCATTTCAAGTTTGATCAACGAACTTAAAGAAAGGAACAAAGAGTTAAACTGCCTATTCACTGTTGAAGATACTTTAAATAGGTCCGATATTTCTTTAGATGAAGCATTTGAATATGTAATTAAAGCCATACCGCTTGGATGGCAGTATCCCGAACATTGCTCCGTAAAATTAGCCTACGGTAAAAAAACTCATTCATCAGATAATTTTACCGAAACGCCTTGGAGTTTATCTGCATACATTGTGGTACAGGAAAAAGTTGTTGGAAATATTGCGGTGTATTACAGTAAGATGATGCCGGAATCTGATTTTGGTCCTTTCCTAAAAGATGAAAAAAAATTGTTAAATACAATCGCCGATCGGATGGGACACTTTATTCTTCATCAAAAGTTAAAAAATATTTTTAACGAAGTTCAAGCGGCAAAACAATCTTCGGAAGGAGAAGCAAAAGGAGAATGGCGTGTAGTTCTCGAAATGCTGCGAAAGACGGACCCCAATTTATTTATGAGAATTTTGAGGAAACTCCTTCACCAACTTTGCTGGATTGGAGTTGAGGAAGCCGAAGTATTGCTCAAAAATTCTATCATCACACAAAAGGACGCTGACGAATTTTTTGCAGGGGACGAAGATTATGATGAAGATGAAAATCGTCCGTTGAAGAAAAAACATATCAATAATTACGATCAATATATCGACGCGATATTAAATCTTACTAATGAATATTTGATCGATAAAGATATTCTTGCGAAAATCCAGAAATGGATTCAGGAAGATAAATCGAGCGGATTGATTAAGGCGGTGGAAAATCTAGATACTTCTCTTTCGGATATCGGAGATTCGATCAGAAGATATTATCACATGGCGCCTGAAAAAATTGAGCTTTCACCAGCGACAATTAAGGGACTCCGTGTTTCTTTGCTGCGCAGATTTTTTACCGATAAACTGGACTACATCAGCATCGCAAAGGAATTTGTAAAACTTACCGACTTTTATAAACTCTTAGATAAGATGATATTCCCGCCTCACAGCCACGGTAAGCTTGGCGGAAAAAGCGCCGGACTATTTTTAGCATTACACATTCTTAGAAGATTTGCCGAGGATTCAGATATCCTAAAAGATATTAAAGCGCCGAAGACATGGTATTTAACCTCGGACGGAATCCTTTATTTTATGCAGCACAATAATTTAGAAGAAGCGCTCGAACAAAAGTATAAGGAAATTGAGGAAGTAAGAATTGAATACCCGCACGTCGTTCAAATATTTAAAAACTCGCAATTTCCATCGGATATTATTAAAGGATTATCAGTTGCGCTCGACGATTTAGGAGATCAGCCTCTTATTGTGAGGAGTTCAAGTTTGTTGGAAGATCAGATCGGCGCGGCTTTTTCGGGGAAATATAAGAGTCTTTTTCTCGCTAACCGCGGGAGCAAACAGGAAAGACTTACGGCTTTAATGGATGCTATCGCAGAAGTTTACGCTTCTACCTTTAGTCCGGACCCGATTGAGTACCGTTCGGAAAGAGGTCTGATAGATTTTCACGAAGAAATGGGGATTATGATTCAGGAAGTTGTCGGGAATAAAATAGGGAATTATTTTTTGCCAGCTTATGCAGGCGTAGCTTTCAGCAAAAATGAATTCCGCTGGTCCGCCCGCATAAAAAGGGAGGACGGTTTAGTGCGACTCGTTCCGGGACTAGGAACGCGAGCAGTGGACAGGGTAAGTGACGATTACCCGGTTTTAATTTCACCCGGTCAGCCAAATCTCCGCGTAAATGCTTCATTCGAAGAACAAATAAAATATTCACCAAAAAAAATTGATGTAATAAATTTAGATACTAATAAATTTGAAACTATCACGATTGATTATCTTCTAAAAAATTTCGGCGATGAATATCCGGGTATTCATAATCTTGTTTCTATTGTGGACGGTAATATGGTGCGTCAGCCCGTTGGATCCAATCTGGATTTCGAAAGAGACGATCTGATTGTTACTTTTAATGGCTTAATAAATAAAACCGGATTCATAAAAAAGATTGATACGATTCTTACAATTTTAGAAGAAAAGCTGGAAACTCCAATCGATATTGAGTTTGCAAGCGATGGTAAAGATTTTTATCTGCTTCAATGCCGTCCGCAAAGTTACTCCGGAGGAAATGTTTCTTCACCGATACCTAAAAATATACCGAAAGATAAATTAATCTTTTCAGCAAATAGATTTGTATCCAACGGGAAAGTCCCAGACATAAATTTTATTGTTTATGTTGACCCAACAGCTTATACCGAGATATCGGATAAGCAAAAGCTGCTTCAGGTTGGAAGGGGAGTAAGTAAATTGAATAAAGTTCTTCCAAAGCGAAAATTTATTTTAATCGGACCCGGAAGATGGGGAAGCCGGGGCGATATAAAATTGGGTGTCAATGTTACTTATTCGGATATAAACAATACGGCAATGTTGATAGAAGTTGCTAAGAAAAAAGGAAATTATTTACCCGACCTTTCATTCGGGACTCATTTTTTTCAAGATTTGGTAGAGGCGTCAATTCGTTATCTTCCATTATATCCGGATGACGAGGACACGGTCTTCAATCAGCGATTTTTCAATCTTACAAAAAACAAACTTAGTGAACTTGTTCCGGAGTTTTCGCACCTTTCGGATGTGATAAAAGTAATTGATGTACCGGATTCGACCGATGGCCTGGTTCTAAAGATCTTGATGAATGCGGAACTGGACGAAGCATTGGCGGTTTTAAATAAACCATCTTCAGAAAAACATTCAGGTAAATTGAAGATAGAATATTCTGATTGGCATCCGAGCGACCAATGGCGGTGGCGCGTTAGTATGGCCGAAAAATTGGCTTCTAAATTAGACGCTGACAAATTTTTTATAAAAGGATTATATATTTTCGGCAGTGCCAAAAACTCGACCGCCGGACCAACAAGTGATATTGATCTTCTTCTTCATTATGAACCGGGCAAGACCAATTTGGATTTGCTCAAAACCTGGTTCGAAGGCTGGAGTTATGCGCTTAGCGAAATGAATTTTCTTAGAACAGGTTATAAGACAGAAGGTTTGCTTGATGTGCATTATGTAACTGATGAAGATATAAATAATAAGAAAGATCACGCAGCAAAAATAGGTGCCATTGCAGACGCCGCGAGACCGCTGCAGCTTAAAAAGAAAAATTGATGTTGATTTCTAATGTTCAAAAATTTATCTTTATCTATTAAATGAAAAACAAAATGAACAAAACAATTATAGTAAATAAAATCTGGTTCAGCCATCATCACGAAATATTTGATGCCGGGTGACCTTTAAATCTTATTATTTAATTTTTAGAACCCCGGCAATGTCGGGGTTTTTTTATTTTAAAAACGGAGAGTTATGCAAAATGGAAATTTAAAATTAGCGATTCAGAAAAAGGGAAGATTAACTGAAAAGTCGCTGGATTTGTTGAGACGTTGCGGTATTGAGATTGAAACTTATTCCGACCGATTATTTGTAACAGCAAGAAATTACAGTCTGGACCTTTTATTCCTAAGGGACGACGATATTCCCGAGTATGTTCAGGATGGGGTTGCTGATTTGGGCATTGTCGGCGAAGATGTTTTATTTGAAAAGCAAACTGATACTTCGATCGTAAAAAAATTAAATTACGGCAGATGCAGATTGATGATTGCCATTCCGGAAAAAGATGAGCTTAAAGAAATAAAGGATCTTGATGGGAAAAGGATAGCCACTTCGCATCCGGTCATTCTTAAAGATTTTCTTTCTAAAAATAGTATTGACGCCAAGACCATTGACATAAACGGTTCGGTGGAAATCGCTCCATCGCTTGGAGTAGCAGATTATATTTGTGATATAGTCTCGACGGGAAATACGCTGAAATTAAACAAGCTAAAAAAATCATTTACTGTTTTCGAATCCGAAGCTGTTTTAATTGCGAACAACTCGCTGCATTCGAATCCGGAGAAGAAAAATTTATTGCGGGATTTGCTAAGGAGGCTTGATTCCGTTCAAACGGCAAAAAATTCTAAATATTTGATGATGAACATTCCCAAAAAATCTTTGAATAAAATTTCAGAAATTATTCCGTCGATTAAAAGTCCTACTGTGCTTCATCTTCTCGATAAAGATCAGCTAGCGGTTCATGCAGTTATTCCTAGCGAAAGATTTTGGGAAGTAATTGACGATCTAAAAAAAGAAGGAGCAACCGGCATTTTATTAATGCCGATTGAAAATATGATTCCATGAAAAAATATTATTTATCAAAATTAAAGCAGAGCGAATACTCAGATCTTTTAAAACGACCGTCGATAAATATTTCTGACGCTATCGAAGTTGTGCGGCCGATATTATCTGATGTAAAATTGAATGGAACAAAAGCAGCGTTTAACTATGCCAAAAAATACGATGGCTTTGAAGGGGATCTCTTAGTAACACAAAAGGAGATGGAGGAAGCCGAGAAAAAGGTAGAGCCGAAGGTAAAAACTGCTATGCTTCGCGCGTACAAAAATATTGAGAGTTTTCATCTGCATCAAAAACCCGAATCTTATTTAATTGAAACGGAACCGGGAGTTGAATGCAGCCGGGAATTCAGACCGATAGAAAATGTCGGGCTTTATATTCCGGGAGGTTCTGCGCCTTTGCCTTCAACAATTTTGATGCTTGGGATTCCTGCAAAGATTGCGGGGTGTAAAAGAATTATCGCAGCCTCGCCTTCGGGAAAAAATATTGCTCCTGAAATTTTATTCGCGGCAAGTTTGTGCGGAGTAAACGAGTTTTATAAAATCGGCGGAGCTCAGGCAATAGCGTTGATGGCGTATGGTGATGACGAAGTAAAAAAAGCGGACAAGATTTTCGGTCCGGGGAATCAATATGTAACGGCAGCGAAAATGCTTGCGAGTATTGATCCCGAGGGCTGCGCGATTGATATGCCTGCGGGGCCAAGTGAAGTTTTGGTAATTGCCGACGAGAATTCCGACCCGGAATATATTGCCGCAGATTTACTTTCCCAAGCTGAGCATGGAATCGATTCCCAATCGTTGCTTGTTACCGATTCCGAAAAACTCGCCGATTCAGTTCAAGAAAAATTAAATAACCAAGTTAAAAAACTTAACCGCAAAAAGATTATCGAGCAGTCTTTGAAAAATTCTTTTGTACTTATTGTTGATAATTTATCGGACGCGATTAAGTTCAGCAACGATTACGCGCCTGAGCATTTGATACTGAACATAAAGAGCGCAAAAAAATATATTCCCTTGATTCAAAATGCGGGTTCAGTTTTTATCGGAGAATTTTCACCTGAAAGTGCAGGCGATTACGCGTCCGGCACAAATCATTCACTGCCGACTTACGGATATGCCAAAAGCTACAGCGGAGTTTCTGTAGAATCTTTTATGAAATCCATTTCTTTCCAGGAACTCTCTAAGGAAGGATTAAGCGCTTTATCCGAAACAATAATCGATTTGGCGGAAGCTGAATCTTTGGACGCGCACGCAAACGCAGTAAACGTGAGGATGAAATGAATATCAAAAAATTAGCGCGGAAAAATATTTTAAACTTAGCCCCTTACTCTTCTGCGCGCGATAAGTACTTAGACGGAATTATTACTCGACGCGAATGAAAATTCTTTCGGAAGTGTTTATGAAGATGAAGAAGTTAGCCAACTAAATCGTTATCCGGATCCAAATCACATACAACTTAAAAATAAAGCAGCGGAAGTTTTTTCTGTGCATAAAAAAAATCTTTTCTTCGGTGTCGGCTCAGATGAAATAATCGATCTCTTGATACGAGCTTTCGGAAGACCCGGAAAAGATTCCGCCGTCATTGTTGAACCCACGTACGGAATGTATAAGGTAAGCTGTGACATCAATGAAATAAAAGTTATAGAAACAGAATTAACGGATACTTTTCAAATCGATATTGAAAAATTATTTGAAGTGTTGGAAGCAAATACTAAATTTATTTTTTTATGCTCGCCGAATAATCCTACCGGAAACAAACTCGATCGTGATGACATATTTAGATTACTCAATAAATTCAATGGTCTCGTAATTCTCGATGAAGCATACATTGATTTCTCGGAAGAGGACTCTTTAATTCATAAAGTCTCGGAATTTCCAAATCTTGTTGTCTTACGTACATTCTCGAAGGCATGGGGAATGGCGGGAGTTCGATGCGGATTCTGCTTGGCTGACGAGGAAGTTGTAAATCTTTTAATGAAAATTAAATCTCCGTACAACTTAAGTAAACTAACAATAAACGCTGTATTAAAAGCGCTCTCGAATATTGAAAAGAGAAATGATTTTATCCGTGAAATAAAAGAAGAAAAAATTCGTCTTACAAATGAAATGAGAAAGTTAAATAAAATTGAAAAAGTATTTGATTCCGATGCAAACTTCATTTTATTTAAATGCAGTAACGCATATGATGTATATTCAAAGTTATCTTCGAGAGGTATTATAATCAGAAACAGGAGCAGCCAGGTGAATTTGAAAAATTGTTTGAGAGTTACTGTTGGCACGAAAGAGGAGAATGAAAAATTTCTTACCGAACTAAAGGATGTTTTATGAAAAGTGTTGTAATTGAGAAAGATTTTTTTGATACGGAAAATCCTTTGTCTTTCGGACTTATATCGAGTCTGATAGAGTTGAGCAAAAAAGATTTTGGAATAATCTGTAAAGAAAAAGAAGCTATAATAAATCCTGAGTTAGAAAAAATTTTTCACTTGGAAAATATTATCGTAGATGAAGAGGTAAAAAATTCCGATAAAATGTTGTTCGTCAAAATGAAAAAAAGTGATGCGGAAAAATATGTTTTTATTGAAGGCGATGATTCGAAGTTTAAAAATATTCATGAAGCCGTTCTTAAAATCACAAAACAATCAAGAAAAGCCGAAATAAAACGGAATACTAATGAGACAAAAATATTTGTAGAGTTGAATTTGGACGGAAACGGCGTTGCGGAAATAAATACAGGGATAGGATTTTTTGACCATATGCTCGATCAGATAGCCCGGCACTCCAACATCGATTTAAATATTATTTGCTCCGGCGATCTTCAGGTTGATGAGCATCATACGGTTGAAGATGTTGCGCTTGCTTTGGGCGAAGCGATTCTGAAAGCTCTCGGCGAAAAACGGGGAATAAACCGATACGGTTTTCTTCTTCCGATGGACGACTCAATTGCTCAATGCGCAATAGATTTAGGCGGAAGACCGTATCTGAATTTTAGAGTAAAATTCAAACGCGAAAAAGTAGGAGATTTCCCGACTGAGTTAGTCGAGGAATTTTTTAAGAGTTTATCCGCAAGTTTAAAAGCAAATATATTTATTAAGGCGAAAGGTAAAAACGAGCATCACAAAATTGAAGCTGTATTCAAAGCTTTCGCTAGAGCGTTGAACGAAGCGTTAAAATTTAATCCGAGGAATAAGAAAAATCTTCCTACAACAAAAGGTATTTTATGATTGCGTTGATCGATTACGGAGCCGGTAACACGGCTTCAGTGTCAAATTCCTTAGAAGATATTGGTGCAGAATTTATAATCACACGGAAAGAAACAGAAATACTTCGGGCAGATAAAGTAATTTTCCCCGGAGTAGGAGAAGCGTCTTTTGCAATCAAAAGATTATCGATGCTCAACATTTCCAACACGTTAAAGATTATAAAAAAACCGCTGCTCGGTATTTGTCTTGGAATGCAGCTTCTTGGAAGTTTTTCCGAGGAAGGTGAAACGCGCTGCCTCGGAATTTTTAATTTTGAATCTAAAAAATTCGACCCGTCAAAAACAAAAGTTCCGCATATGGGCTGGAACCAAGTCGAGTTCAGAAAAGAAAGCGCGCTTTTCAAAAATATTCAAAATAAGGAATTCTTTTATTTCGCTCACTCGTTCTATGTCCCGGTTATTGATGAAACATTGGCGACAGCATCGCATGGTATTGAATTCTCTTCTTCGGTTGAGAAAAATAATTTTTACGGAGTTCAGTTTCACCCGGAAAAATCGGGCGAAGCCGGGCTTCAAATCTTAAAAAATTTTATTGAACTATGTTAATAATTCCCGCGATAGATATAATAGACGGAAAACTTGTACGCCTTACAGAAGGAAATTTTGATAAAGCTGTAAACTATGGAAACACGCCACTCGGGCAGGCAAAAATTTTTGCGGATAATTCGTTCGAATGGCTTCATATAATTGATCTAAAAGGATCTCTCAATAACGAGATAACGGTTCTTTCTATTTTGGAGCAAATCAAGAATGAAACCAATTTGAAAGTTGAATTCGGAGGTGGAATTCGTTCTGTTAAAACCGCGAGAGAGTTGATGAAAATTGGCATTGACCGTTTAATAATCGGATCGATTTCTATTTTGGATAGAAAAATATTCGAGGAAATAAATGATGAAGTCGGCTCGGAAAACATTATAATTGCGGCGGATGTGATTAATGAATCGGTATTCATTAAAGGATGGTCGGAAACTTCCGGCATTAATCTTTTTGATCATATTGAGTATTGCAAGACTCTTGGAATAAAAAAGTTTTTATGCACGGATATTATGAAAGACGGAAAACTTGAAAATCCGAATTTCGAACTTTACAAAAAATTGCGCGATAAAAATCCGGAAATTGATGTAATTGCATCAGGAGGGGTTACATCAATGAATGATCTTGAAAAATTAAAAAGGATGAACCTTTACGGCGCAGTTGTTGGGAAAGCGATTTACGAAAATAGAATATCGATTGAGGAGTTAAAGAATTTTGGTTAGTAAAAGAATCATTCCCTGTCTTGATGTAAAAGACGGACGCGTAGTTAAAGGCACAAAATTTATCGAATTGAAAGACGCGGGTTCTGCGGTTGAGCTAGCCGAACGGTATTATAAAGAAGGCGCGGATGAACTAGTATTCCTGGATATCACCGCGTCGTCGGAAAAAAGAAAAACGCTCGTTCATCTTGTAAAGGAAGTCGCTTCGGTGATTAGGATTCCATTTACAGTCGGAGGCGGAATTTCGGAATTATCAGACATAGATATTTTGCTAAAGTCAGGAGCCGATAAAGTTTCGCTAAATACTTCCATCGTCAGCAACCCGGGGTTGATCCGTGAATCTTCTAAAAGATTCGGGAGCCAGGCAATCGTAGCGGCAATCGATGTTAAGAAGGAAGAAAACGATTTTTTCGTATACGTAAAAGGTGGAAGGGAGCGGACGGATCTCAAGGCCTTTAAATGGTGCAAAAAAGTTGAGGAGTTAGGAGCGGGAGAAATACTTCTTACTTCGATGGACAGGGATGGAACAAAAGAAGGGTTTGATAATGAATTTCTAAAAATTTTAACTGGCCTTGTTTCAATTCCGGTAATCGCTTCGGGCGGCGCGGGAAACAAAGAACATTTTTTAAGTGCGTTCCGGGAAAGCGAAGTAGACGCTTGTCTTGCGGCAAGTTTATTTCATTTTAAGGAATTAGAAATTGCTGAACTAAAAAAATATTTAAAAGAGAACGGAGTTAACGTAAGATTATGATTGAAATAGAGCGAATAAATTTTTCTAAAATGGACGGATTGATTCCGGCGGTTATTGTTGACTACAATACAGAACTCGTGTTAATGCTGGGCTTTATGAACAGGGAAGCACTTGAGAAAACATTGGAGTCCGGTAAGGTGACGTTTTTCAGCAGAGAGAGAAAAACGATATGGACAAAGGGAGAAACGAGCGGAAATTATTTAACGCTTAAAAATATTATAGCTGATTGCGATAACGACACAGTCTTAGTTTACGCTGACCCTGCCGGAAATACATGTCACACAGGTGAATATTCCTGTTTCAATTTGGATGAAAAAGAAAATATTCAATTTTTAAGAAAATTATATAATTTGGTTAAAGAAAGAAAAATAGAATTGCCGGAAAATTCTTACACTACAAAATTGTTTAATTCGGGTGAAAATCGGATAATTCAGAAAGTAGGCGAAGAAGCTGTTGAAGTGTTAATAGCCGCAAAAAACAACGACAAAAAAGAAATTATTGATGAATCCTCCGATCTTCTTTTTCATCTTTTTGTTCTGCTTGCCGAAAAGGGAATTGAGTTAAGTGAAGTAGTGAAAAATTTGCAGAACAGACACCGGTAAGCATAAACTAACATTTTTTAAATGGAAGGATAAATTGCGCCGATTTGAAATATTCAGCTTATTTGTTATATTTAATAAAAACACTGCAGGAAAAATATACCATTATTAATAATTAGGAGGGCAGAATGAGTAAACGTGCCGAAAAATTGAACGGCTTTTTAACAGGTATAATTGTTGGCGGATTAGTTGGTAGTTTAATAGCTTTGGTTTACGCCCCTTCGTCAGGAAAAAAGTTTAGAAAAAAATTGTCTAAAAGAACAGATTCAATTCTTGATGATGTAAATGACTATGTAGAATCGGGAAGTAAAACCGCCGAACATATGATTAAAGACGGAAAGAAAAAAGCCGAATCCATGTTGGACGACGCAAAGAAAATGATGAAATAAATATTTATCCGGATTTGTTGGACTAAAAGCCTGATTCTATTCAGGCTTTTTTTTTGGCTTAATTTTTATAGATGTTTTAGTATATTTAACCTTTTATTTTTTGAGAAATGAATGAATAGGGAAGTGACAGAACAAAAATATTCTACGGACGTTAATCTAATTGAATTCGACGGCAGGCAAATCTATTTAATCGGAACAGCTCATATAAGCCGGCAATCAGCAGACTTGGTTAATACTGTTATTAAAGAAGAACTGCCGGATACGGTCTGTATTGAACTTGACAGCCAAAGATACAAAGCACTTTCCGAAAAGAAAAAGTGGGAAAATCTCGATCTCAAACAGATCATCAAACAAAAGCAGTTAAGCGCGCTGATAATCAATATCCTTCTTGCGTCGTATCAAAAAAAGTTGGGTAAAAAGCTTGGAGTTAATCCGGGTGTAGAATTATTAGAAGCCGCGAATGTCTCAAAAGAGTTAAATATTCCTATTGAACTTTGCGACCGTGAAATAAGAATAACGTTGCGTAGAGCATGGGCTTCAATGTCTTTCATTCAAAAGTTTAAATTAATATTTTCAGGTTTTGCGGGAATTTTTGAGAAACAGGAAATAAGCGAAGAGAAACTTGCTGAATTGAGAAGCAAGGACGCGTTGAATGAAATTATTTCTGAACTTGGTAAATCCATGCCGGTATTGAAAAGAGTTTTGCTGGATGAACGCGACCTTTATATTGCCCACAAAATAAAGCACGCAAAAGGAAATAAAGTTGTTGCTGTAGTTGGTGCGGGACATGTTCAGGGGATAATTAAAGCCCTGCAGAATGACGATCCGATAGATCTTTCTAAACTGGAAGTAATTCCTAATTTATCGCAGATGTGGAAAATTTTAGGGTGGGGAATTCCGGCAATCATTATCGCCTCAGTCATCTATATTGGTTTCACAAAAGGGCTCTCGGTTGCCGGAGACAACATACTTTTCTGGATACTTGCAAACGGGGTGCCCAGCGCACTGGGCGCAATTATTGCATTGGCAAATCCACTTACCATCCTTGTATCTTTCTTAGCGGCTCCCATCACCAGTCTAACGCCGGTAATCGGCGCCGGATATGTGGCAGCGTTTGTTCAAGCATACATCGAGCCTCCGGTTGTAAAAGAATTTGAAACCGTTAGTGAGGATGTAAACAAAATTAAAAAATGGTGGCAGAACAAACTTTTGAAAATATTACTGGTATTTATTTTAACCGGTCTTGGCAGCGCGATAGGAACATACGTTGGAGCTTACGAAATTATATCGAATTTATTTTAATAATTCTTCCTCCTCCGTTTTGGAAGAAGTATCATTTTCAAATTCTTCATCGTCAAAATCGTTAATGTAATCGTCGTCATGGTCTTCAAAATATTCATCGTCGGCTTCGCCTACCCATCCTTCAAAATCTTCCGATGGATCTAAATGCTTATATCTCATAGCGCCCTCCTTCTAAGGATATAATATGATATATTCTAAATGTTACTACCATTTTTACTTAATAATTCTTTTAAAGTCAAATTAAATAGTAATTACCTCTTTAAATTCGAAATAATTGATAATTGTCAAAATGTGAGATGTATGAATGCAAGAGGTTGGAAGCGAGATGCAAGAAAACAGAATGCTTTGTCGGGAAAGACGGGAATTCATTTGAACATTTTTAATTCGGGTTGTCGGAAATCTAATAAATTACACAAATTCCCGCAGATTATTTCCGCATTCCCACAAATTAATAAAGCTTTAACAAGTTGCGACAAATAATATTCATTGCATATTTTTTATAACTCTTTTATCTTAGATTACAATTAAATCTTTTCCTCCCTTAATGCAGAGGTTGTTAAATGCAGGCTTCAAAAAATTTATTTAAATATATATTTTCCCTTTTACTTTTTATCGCATCAGCAAATTTTGCGCAGGAGCTAACCGTTCCGCGCGTAAGTCCGCACGCAACTGTTACACAAACTGTGGGCATAAGCGAAGTTAAATTTGATTATCACCGCCCGGCGGTTAAAGAACGAAAGATTTGGGGCGGTCTTGTACCGTATAATGAAATATGGAGAGCCGGCGCAAATGAAAATACTGTTTTCGAAATAACTAATGATGCTAAAATTGAAGGCAAAGAATTAAAAGCGGGCAAATACGGGTTTCATATAATTCCCGCTGAAACTGAATGGACTTTGATATTCAGTAAAGTAAACAGCGCATGGGGAAGTTTTTTCTATGATGAATCGGAAGATGCGCTTCGGATAAATGTTGCCGTTGAGGAAGCTCCTTTCCAGGAATGGCTTGTTTACGGATTTGAAGATCTTACCGAAAATTCCGCCGTTGCATTTCTTCATTGGGAAAAAGTTAAAGTTCCGTTTAAAATAGAGTTTGATGTAAATAAAATAGTTGTTGAAAATTTTGAGACCGAATTAGTTTCACTGCCGGGCTTTAGCTGGCGGGCATTTTACCAAGCTGCTAATTTTGCTATTCAAAATGATGTATATCCGGATAAAGCGGAAAAGTGGCTGGATCGTTCTATTCAAATAAATGAAAATGCCGAGAATTTATTTTTGAAATCAGAATTTTTAAGAAAGCATGGGAATAATGAAGAGGCTGATAAAATTGAAGAGAAAGCATTCTCTCTTGCAACCGAAGCTCAAATAAACAGCATAGGATATACTCTTCTGAACAGAGGAGATTATGAAAAAGCGATTGAAGTATTCGAAAGAAACGTAAAAGCGAATCCGAATTCCTGGAATGTTTACGACAGTATTGCGGAAGCATATTCCGTTTCCGGGAATAAAGCGAAAGCAATCGAAAATTATAAGAAAGCCATGGATGAAGCGCCCGAACCTCAAAAACAGAGGATTAAAAATATTTTGTCGAATCTTGAAAATCAAAATAAATAGTTTGAATTGATCTGTTGAGTAATTGCGCTTTGCTGTAAATATTTGGAAGTTATGAATTAAATATCAACAAGATTTTGCAAGTGATTAAAATGGAAAAACCACTTTTTGAGTTTCGCGCGTTTGCACAGAATTTCGGGATGGTTGAGGAAAAGATTAGAAAATTGTTTAAGCTGAAAGAAATTTCGGAAAGCAATGAATATTATATTGTTTCCGGCTTCAGCAATCAGGATAATGTAAAGCTAAGGGACGGCAGGCTCGAAATAAAAAAGCTGGTTGCCGAAGAAAAAAGATTCGAACAATGGAAGCCCGATTTTAGCGCGGATTTCCCGGTCATCATAAAAAATATTAACGAGCGATTGAACAAAAGCCTTGGCGTTGAAGTTAATTTCGAAAGAGAAAAATATAATCTCGAAGATTTTTTAGAGATATTTGATTCAAATTTTGAAACGCGAACGGCAAAAGTTTTTAAACGAAGATTTAAATTTGAATTACCCGATTGTTACGCAGAGTGTGTTGACGTTTTTATTAATGGTGCCTTCATTAAATCGGTCTCGTTAGAATCGGCAGATGTTTATGTTGCCGTTGACCATTTGAAAAAACTGCACCTGAACGATTATGAAAACGTCAATTATGTTTTGGAAGTAAAAAGAGTTTTGGGAATGGAGCCGCTGCCGTAATGGGACAAGAGATTGAACGAAAATTTTTGGTTACAGATGATGAAGAATGGAGAGGCGAGCACGGGATTAAAATTGTACAAGGTTATTTAAATTTGGATAAAGAAAGAACTGTCCGCGTGCGAAAAAAAGGAGATAGATCTTTCATCACAATAAAAGGTAGAAGCAGCGGAGCTTCGCGTAAAGAGTTCGAATATGAAATTCCGGAAGAAGACGCTAACGAACTTTTAAAACTTTGTCATCAGCCGTTAGTAAAAAAAATAAGAAGAGAAATTAAGAAAGACGGAAAGACCTGGGAAATTGATGAATTCCTTGAAGCAAATTCAGGATTGCTTATTGCAGAGATAGAATTAAAAAGTGAAGACGAGGAAGTTAATCTGCCAGAGTGGGTTGAAACCGAAGTAACCGGCGATGCAAAATATTTTAATTCACAGCTCGTTAAAAATCCATATTCAAATTGGAATAAAAATATAGAGGATTAAATGGGAAGAGTTGTTCATTTTGAAATCAATTCCGATAACCCTGAAGTTGCAAGACGATTTTACAAAAAAGTTTTCGGATGGGAAATTACAAAATGGGAAGACAGTTCTGAATATTGGCTTGTTAAGACTGGAGAAGAAGCGGAGAGCGGAATTGACGGAGCTATAAAATTTCGGAAGTCGGCGTCAGAGAAAATAGTAAATACAATTAACGTAGAGTCAATTGATGAATCGCTTGAAAGGGTTGTCGACTGTGGAGGAACAATTATGCATCAAAAAGCCGCTGTTCCCGGTGTGGGATACACGGCTTACTTTAAAGATGTTGACGGAAATACTTTCGGTCTTTTTGAGAATGATGAAAATGCCGAACCAATCGATCATAAATAAAACGGAACAATGAAAAAAATACTAATTATTTTTACCGCGGCTTTAACTTTTTGGGGCTGTAATTTTAACGAGGAAGAAACAGAAACCAACGGGAGCTTAAATTACACTGTTCCTAAACCGTGGGTGAAAGAAGATCCGAACGACCAATTGAAGCTGGAGCAATATTTACTGCCCGGTTATGAAAACTCGAATCCTGCGGAGTTATCTGTCTTCCGATTTCCGCGCGGCGAGCAAAGTAAAAATTACGCATATCGGTGGCTTAATATGATTAAACAGCAGGATGGAGAAAAAACTAAAAACACAGCCCGTCAAGATTCCCTTCAAATTAAGAATTTTAATGTAAAAATATTTGAAGCCGAAGGGATATATGTGGAAGAACGTAAACCGATAATAATGGGCGGACCAAAAAATATTAACGATAATTACCGGATGATTCTTGCGATTGTTGATAATGAGAACACCGAATGGCAGTTCAGAATTTTAGGGCCAGAAAAAACTTTAGCCTATTGGGAGCCCGCGATCTTAGAATTTTGGAATTCTTTTTCAATTTAGACTTATCTTTTTTTTATCATTGAAACCGGGAATTTATATGGCATCATCATTTAGCGAAGCACTAACCAAAATAAAAATGTCGCCGATAGTTTCTATCAGCGAAGAAGTGAGAAGCATTGCGCCACAGTTTCAGAAAGAATCCGGCAAAAATTTTCTGATGTTCCAACGGGGGGAAATAGATTTTCCGACGCCAAAATATATTGTTGAAGCAGCCAAACAAGCTCTGGATTCTGGATTTACAAAGTATCCTAAATCCGGAGGAGAAAAAGAATTAAAAGAAGTTATTGTTGAAAAATTAGCAAGCTACAATAACGCAAAAAATCTGGAACCGCAAAATGTTGTCGCTACTTACGGAGGACAAGAAGCGCTTGAATTATCGTTCAAATTATTTGAAGGAAAAAAGGGTGCAGGGTTTGCGCCGACCTGGAGCTGCGTTCTCGAGAATTTTATTCCGTATTCCCGTGTTGATTTTACTCAGGTTCCTTTGAATGAAGATTTTAGTATAGATTTTGCCGGACTCGAAAAAGTATTAAAAGAATCTGCTTTTTTCTATCTGAACACTCCCCAAAATCCAACCGGTAAATTATTTTCTGAAGACGAAGTACGAAGAATTGTTGAGCTTTGTGAAAAATATGATACATATCTGATTTCGGACGAGGCTTATGAAATGATTGTTTATGAAAATCATAAACATTTCAGTCCGTTGTCAATTGAAAGCGATAAAATTTTAAGCGCGTTCACTTTCTCCAAAACTTTTTCGATGACCGGATGGCGCTTGGGTTATCTCGTTACCAGGAACAAAGAAATAAACGAAATAATTAAGCTAGGAAATTATACGCAAACCGCCGGTGTTACAACATTTGTTCAGCACGCAGGAATTGAAGCCCTGCGGAATAAGGATGAATACAAAAAAGCGCTTGATAAGATTATGACTGAGTTTTCAAAAAGACGCGAAGCGATGTATAACGGTTTTAATTCTATTGATGGAATTGAAGTCGAAAAACCGTTCGGCGGATTTTATTTCTTCCCGAACTTTAAGAATTTTATTCCTCAAAATGTATCGGGCGGCGATAGAGAAGTTTATATCTACAATAAATTACTTGAAAAGGGAATTGCAGCTGTTTACGGCTCTTGCTTCGGAAAATATTTTACAGATAATATTCGTTTTTCATTTTCTACTACTCCAGTTGAAATAATTGAAGAGGGAATTGAGAGAATGAAAGAGCTATTTAATAAATAGTAATAATTTTGATGTTCACCGCTATTCAAATATCTTTTTTTTAGTTTAAATAAATGAAGAAGAGATTATAAATGAAACCAATTCGCGTTTATATTGATACATCAATAATCGGCGGCAAATACGATTCTGAATTTCATAAAGCAAGTGAAATGTTTTTTGAACAAGAAGGTTATCAGCAAATAGCAATATATTCGCCATTGGAGGTAATAAGTTATGAATAAAGAATTTGATTTTGTCGAAATGAAAAGAAAAGGCGCAGAGAAATTGCAAAAGAAATTAAGTGGTCTTTCATTAGAAGAGGAAATAAAATTTTGGGAAGTAAGCGCTCAGAAATTAAAAAAAGAACAACGACAGTTAAGAAAAAAGAAAATAGTAGCGTCAAAAGTATAACAAGCGGGGCTAATTACCGCTTTAATAAATTTAGCGGGAAAAGATTAAATTTATTATATAAAATAGAAGGTTCCTCTCTAATGAATAGAGAATTTATATAGCATGGACAAGCCGCGACTTGCCCATGTCTTTTTATAAGATGAATATTAGCTGCAACCGGTCGTTGCTCCGCAGTTAACACATTTCAAACAAGTTCCGTTCCGCACCATTGTAAGGCTTCCGCATTCCGGACAAACATCGCCGGTGTAACCTTTATCCCGCGCTGTTTTAATTTTGGAATATTGTTCGTTCGCTTTGGATGCTTTCGCGGTTTTCCCGTTTCCGTTTGCCGAACTCTGTTTCTTTTTAATTCTGTTTCCGTTATAGTCAAGTTCTATCATTCTTTCGCTTACTACTTCTTCGTGCGTAAAATCTGTCGATCCGGCTGAGAGTTGATTGTGAGCGGAGTTCAATTCGCTCTCTTCAACGTGCGCGAGATCGTTTCTTCCAAGATAAGAAACCGCAAGATCACGGAAAATATAATCGATAACTGAATTAGACATTTTAATTCTATCGTGCCCGGAAACAACTCCGCTCGGTTCAAATTTTGTGAAGACAAAAGCGTCAACAAATTCTTCGAGAGGAACGCCGTGCTGAAGCCCGAGAGAAATAGAGATAGCGAAGCAGTTCATTAAACTTCTGAAAGCAGCGCCTTCACGGTGCATATCCAAAAAGATTTCTCCGAGCTGGCCGTTTTCGTATTCGCCGGTTCTCAAGTAAACCGTCTGTCCGTTTATTTTTGCCTTCTGTGTGTATCCGCCTCTCCGCGCCGGAAGACGTTTTCTATTGGCGATATAGCGGTGAATAATTCTTTCGGCAACTTTTACGATGTCGTTTTCTTCATTGTCTTCAAGCAGTTCTTCAAACTCTTCGTAAGCTACTGTATTTAACGGCTGCGAAAGTTTTGACCCGTCGCGGTAAAGAGCGTTCGCCTTCAATCCCAGCTTCCACGAGAGCATATAAGCATTTTCGATATCCGCGATTTCTGCATTGTTCGGGAAATTAATAGTTTTAGAAATTGCGCCGGAAATAAAGGGTTGTGCGGCCGCCATCATTCTGATGTGCGCTTCCGGTTTAATAAATCTTGTTCCGCGTTTTCCGCATTTATTTGCCGCGTCGAATACCGGATAATGTTCGTGTTTTAAGAAAGGCGCGCCTTCAATCGTCATCGTTCCGCAGATGTAATCGTTGGCGGCGGCAATTTCTTCTTTAGAAAATCCGAGTTCTTTAAGAATATTTAAATCGATATCGTTTAATTTTTCTTCGTCCAAACCCAAATTGTTTTTGCAGAAGCCATCGCCCAAAGTAAATTTGTTGAATGCGAATCCGAGTTCAAAAACCGACGGAAGAGCCTTTTCAATTTTATTTAGAGCATCTTCGGTAAATCCTTTTGCTTTAAGAGATTCGGGATTGATGTGCGGGCATCCGACCAACGTTCCCGAACCTTTCGCGTATTTGATTATCTCATTTATCTGCTCGTTGTTGTATCCTAATTTTTTAAGAGCCGGAGGAATTGATTGATTTATTATTTTGAAATATCCGCCTCCCGCAAGTTTTTTGAATTTCACCATTGCGAAGTCCGGCTCAATTCCTGTCGTATCGCAATCCATAACCAAGCCAATAGTTCCGGTGGGCGCTATTACGGAAACCTGCGCGTTTCTAAATCCGTATTTTGATCCGAGTTCCAAAGCTTTATCGGCTTCTTCCCGCGCAGCTTGAAGAAGGTCGGAAGGACAATATTTCGGATCGATTCCCAAAGGATGGATTGAAAGATTTTCGTATTCTTCTTTCGGAACATTGTAAGCCGCTCTTCTATGATTTTTTATTACTCGCAGCATCGCATCTTTATTTTTTCCGTAATGGCTGAAAGTTCCTAGTTCCTTAGCCATTTCCGCAGAAGTTGAATAAGACTGCATATGTAAGATTGCGGTAACCGCGCCGCAAATCGCCAATCCTTCTTTGCTGTCGTAAGGAATGCCTTGCCGCATAAGCATCGAACCGAGATTTGCGTAGCCTAACCCGAGCGTTCTAAAGTCGAAACTCTTTTGCGCAATTTCTTTACTCGGATATTGAGCCATCAGTACGGAAATTTCCAAAGCGATTGTCCAAAGTCGGGAAGCGTGGCGGTATTCTTCTATTTTAAATTTTTGATTTTCTTCATCGTAAAATTTTGTAAGATTTAACGAAGCAAGATTGCAAGCCGTGTCGTCCAAAAACATATATTCGCTGCAGGGATTCGAAGCGCGAATCTCTCCGTCTGACGGGCAAGTATGCCATTCGTTTATTGTGGAATGATACTGCAGTCCGGGATCGGCGCTGCTCCAAGCCGCGTATCCTATCTGATCCCAAAGTTCACGAGCTTTTAAAGATTTACTCGGTTTCGGTTCACGGTTTTCATCTTTCGCGCTGTCCAGTTCTATGCGCCAATAAAGATTCCAGTCGGTATCATTTAACACCGCTTCCATATATTCGTTTGAAACGCGGACAGAATTGTTTGAATTTTGCCCGGCAACAGTAGCGTAAGCTTCGGAATTCCAATCGGTATCGTATGTCGGAAATTCAATCGCTTTGAATCCTTGTTTAGCAAGTTGAATTACTCTTTCTATATAATTTTCCGGTATCTGCGCTTTTCTCGCCTCGATAATAGCACTGCGTAATTTTTTATTCTCTAATTTATTAAAGCGGTCGTTTTCCGGATGTTCTGCGTAACAGGCGCTCATAATATTATTAAGATGAATATTGCACAACTTCGATCCGGTTTCCAGCGCCGCAACTTTCTGTTCTTCAATTATTTTCCAATTGATATATTCTTCAATATCGGGATGATCTATATCGAGCGTTATCATCTTAGCCGCGCGTCTCGTAGTTCCGCCTGATTTTATTGCACCTGCGGATCGATCGCCTATTTTTAAGAAGGACATCAAACCGGAGGACTTTCCTCCTCCGCTTAATGGTTCTTCCGATCCGCGGATTGCGGAAAAATTTGTTCCGGTTCCCGATCCGTATTTGAACAATCTTGCCTCACGAACCCAAAGATCCATTATCCCGCCTTCGTTAACAAGATCGTCTTTTACAGACTGAATAAAACAAGCGTGCGGCTGCGGATGAGTGTAAGCGTCTTCCGATTCAGTTAATTCACCGGTTTGAAAATCTACATAATAATGTCCTTGCGCCGAGCTGTTGATTCCGTAAGCCCAATTCAATCCGGTGTTAAACCATTGCGGACTGTTGGGCGCTGCATACTGACCGGCGAGCATATAAACCATTTCGTCGTAATAATTTTTCGCGTCATCTTCTGTATTAAAATACCCGGCTTTCCAGCCCCAGTAAGTCCATGTTCCTGCTAAGCGGTGGAAAACCTGTCTCGAATCATTTTCGTGCGAGTATCTTTCTCTTTCCGGAAGCTCTTCCAATTTAGTTTTATCGGCAACAGAAGGCTGAAGCCATTTCGGAACGTCCTTTTCCTTCACTTTTTTGGTCAAGCGTGGAACGCCGGCTTTGCGGAAATATTTTTGCGCGATTATGTCGGTTGCAACTTGCGACCAGGATTTAGGAACGTTAACCTCTTCCATTTTGAAGACGGATGAACCATCCGGATTCTTGATTTCCGAAATCCTTTTCACAAACTCAACCGAAGAAAGCGCATCCTCTCCGGCTTTCGTGAATAATCGATTTATTTTCATAAAAACCTCATTACTTAAAAGTTATTTTTTGGAACCGTTAGTTTACCAAAACTGTAGCTTATGACAAAATTATTTTAGCTTCATCTGAGGAGATTTAACGTCCTTGAAGTGATGACCAAAATAGGAAATAGAAAAATTTAAAGCAATGATTTGTATATTAAATTTTTTGGTAAAGCAATAGTTTTATTTTTATGAAGCAGAAATTCTTTATTTTCGATTCTAAAATAAAGATTTTTTATTAATATTATTTTTTTTATAATTGATGATGTTTTGGGATCTCTTGGTTTCTTAGTAGCGGATTAATTATCCGTTAGGAATTGAAGGATAAAAATAAAGGAAAGATACTCTTACTTCCGCCAAAAAAAATAAAGGATAAATAATGAAATTCGAACGATCATCCGGAATTCTTCTACATCCGACTTCTCTCCCCGGTAAATACGGAATAGGAGATTTGGGGAAGGAAGCTTATAATTTTATCAATTTCTTGAAGGCTTCCGGGCATAATCTTTGGCAGGTCCTGCCGCTCGGTCCAACAGGATATGGAGATTCTCCTTATCAATGCTTTTCTGCGTTTGCTGGAAATACGAATTTAATCAGTCCCCAACTTTTAATTGAAGACGGATTGTTAACGAGCAATGACGCGGTGGAAGCGCCAAATTCAAATCCGCACAAAATAGATTACGGCGCGGTTATTGGTTTTAAAGATAGATTGCTGCGTAAAGCTTATTCAAACTTCAAAAGTAACGGAAATAATTTTGATGAAGAATGCGGTGCCTTCTGCAAAGAAAATGAATACTGGCTTGATGATTATGCTCTTTTTATGGCGGTAAAACAAAAATTCGGAATGCAGGTTTGGACAGCTTGGGACGAAGATATAGCGTTCCGAAAGGGAAACGCCGTTGAGGAATGGAAGAAAAAATTAACCTATGAAATTGAATACAGAAAATTCATACAATATCTTTTTGCAAAACAATGGCGCGATGTAAAAAAATACGCAAATGAAAATGATATAAAAATAATTGGCGATATTCCGATTTTCATCGCATTCGATAGCGCTGATCTGTGGGCAAACAAAGAATTATTTACTGTGAATGACGAAGGAAGACTCGATAAAGTAGCCGGAGTTCCACCCGATTATTTTAGCGCTACCGGACAGCTTTGGGGTAATCCGTTGTATAAATGGGACCTGATGGAAAATGATGATTTCGAATGGTGGAAAAAAAGATTTAAGAAAACTCTCGATTTGGTAGATATAATCCGCATCGATCATTTTAGAGGATTTGAGGCTTATTACGAAATTCCGGGAGATGCGCCAACCGCAGAAACAGGCAAATGGAAGAGAGGACCCGGCGAAAAATTATTTAATTCCATTAAAAAAGAATTCGGAAAACTCCCGATCATCGCAGAAAACTTGGGAGTCATTACAAAAGCTGTGGAAGATTTACGCAAGCAATTCGACTTCCCCGGTATGTACATTATGCAGTTCGCGTTTGGCGAAGAAGGGGAGAAAAGATTTCTTCCTCATAACTTTGAACATAATAGCGTTGTTTATTCCGGCTCGCACGATAACGACACGACGCGTGCTTTTTTCGAAAAAGAAAAAGAAACTGATTCCGGAATTTACGAATGGGCGCAGCAGTATTTAAATTATTACGGCGAGAATATCGGCAGAGAAATAATAAGATCCGCTTACGCCTCGGTCGCCGATATTGCCCTCTTTCCGATGCAGGATGTTCTGAATCTCGGAGGTGATGCGCGGATGAATTTCCCGAGCAAACCTTCCGGCAACTGGACATGGAGATTTACCTGGGATCAAGTTTCGGATGAAATAGCTAATGATTATAAACAAATGGGCTATTTTTATGACAGACCAAAACAATTAGGAAAATATTTAGACGATATTGAAATGGAAGAAAAATAATGCTGAATAAGATAAAAGAACTTCTAACCGGCTCCGGCGATAATGACAGCATCGACAAAGGAAATGAAAGCCAGGAAAAAAAATTACAGATAGCCACAGGCGCACTTTTTCTGGAATTGGCAAATTCCGACGATGATTTTTCATCAGGCGAAAAAGAAAAAATAATTTCAATGATGAAAAAATTATTTGATCTGGACGATAATCATGTGCGCGAACTTCTCCAATTATCCGAACAAAAAATGGAAAAGAGCGTAAGTCTATATGAATACACTAATGTTATAAACCAATACTTTTCCGACGAAGAAAAATATCGCGTGATTAAAAATTTATGGAGACTGGCTTACGTTGATGGAAAACTCGATAGATATGAGGATCATATCATCAGAACGATAAATACAAATCTTAAACTTCCGCACTCCGATTTTGTAGCGGCGAAGCTGGAAGCAAGGAGCGAGGCGGAAAATTCGTAATTACAAAGTATTTTGAATAATTAACCAAAATATGAAAAAATCCTTTTCCCGAATTTTAAATCTCTCCGGTTCACGCGCGCTGATTTCACTTACGGTTATACTTCTTTTTGGATTTGCCGGAATGATTATGATCATCGGCCTTAAGCATTCTTATTGGGGCGATGAATGGCATTTTGTAGATACAATAAAATATTTCGGGAATAATTTTCATCTCTCCGCTCTGCTAGATTACGACCAGGTTACGGCTCCTCTGGTTTTTATCATCTTTGCGCTTTGGGGAAAAATCTTCGGTTTTGAAATTGAAATTCTCCGGCTGTTAAGTTTAATTATTTCAGCCGCAACAGTTTTTTTTACCTTTCAATTATACTCTAAAAATCTTACATCAAAAAAAACCGCGCTCTTTTCTCTTCTGATTATTTTTCTCAATCCTTATTTTTGGGGATTAAGTTTTTTTGTTTTTACCGATATTCCGACTCTCTTCTTTTTAATTTTAACTGCGCTTGCAGTTTACTACGAGAGGCCCGGGTTTTTATTTTTGTCTTCTTCGGCGGCTTTATTAAGCAGGCAGTATTCGGTTTATCTTGCAGCGGCAGCCGGATTATTTTTCCTTATCCGATATCTTCGTGGAGAAAAATCTCAAATTAAAAATATTGCCGCTCTAATATTGTCAACAATTCCGCTGCTTACTCTAATGTTATTCTGGGGCGGGTCAGCTCCGCCTTCCGGCGTGGATAGATGGATTGTAGATGATCCTCAGGTTTATCATTTTAGTTTTATAACAACATATATTACTTTTTCCGCGATTTATCTTTTTCCCCTCATTTTTCTTTTACGTAAAAATATTTTTCAAAACAGATTATTTATAGTGCTTACGCTTGCGTTCTCTGCCTGGTATTTTTTCTTCCCGGTTTCCGCGTCGCATGTTTCTCTTCTTCAAACTGACCACGATACAGTCGGTTTGCTGCATCGCTTCATAAAATATGGGTTGTCTTATCCGGCACTGATTTCGTTTACACTTTGGCTTTTTTTCTGGATCGGATTAATTTTCTTATCTTTAATTATTAAAGAAGATTATAAACTATTAAAAGAAGGTGTTTGGAATTACGGACATTTTCTTACAATTGCCGTTCTATTGTTCTTTTTGATTATGCCGTTTTCATATCAGGTTTGGGAAAAATATTTAATCATCGTATTACCCTTTATTCTTCTTCGTTTGATGATGTTTATGTTTCAGAATAAAAAAATTTTAGAAGGTAAAAATGTCGAGTGAAATTGCAGGAAAATTTTCGGCTTTGGGAAGACCGCTGAACTTCAGCTATAAAACTAATTTGATCATCGCCTTAATTACCGGAGTCTCGATCATCGGCGCGTTTTTGTTTTTTTTGATTTATGAATCCGTTCCATTTTTCGAAGCCGCTCTAAATGCTTTTTATTTTGGGATCTCAATATTTTTAAGCTGGGCCATTTGCCGGGAGATTGATCCCGACAATAATCTATCCGCATTTCTTTCTGTAATCATCACGTTTATTTTTTTGATGTTTTATTCGGGGCAGGAATTATTAATCCTTTTTTGGCTGCTTCTCACGCTTCGCTTGATTAACCAAGTTGTTGGTAAGGAAGCGACAATTTTTGATTTAATAATTCTTCTCGGGTTTGCTGCTTTTTTCTCTTTCGATGGATATCCGGTTTTGGTTTTGCTAGCGTCGTTTGCATTTTTTGCTGATGTGTTTTTAGAAAGCAAAAATAGGAAAAGTCTAATTTTTGGTATTCTAGCAGCGGCGCTCTTTGTTTATACTCTTTTTAATTACAAATTTGTAGTCGTCCCGGAAAATTATATTTTTATCATCGTGCTTGTTTTATTATTCATTCCGTTCAATGCATATTCAAAAAATATTCAATCGAAGACAGATTTTTTTGACAGGCGACTTAATCCGCTTCGAATTCGCGCCGCACAATTTTTCATTTTGGTATTCATTATCTCAATTGATTTTTCAAAAATAAATTTAACACAAGTAATTCCCGCTATTTCATCAGCCGCAGCCACTCCTATTTATTTTTATTTCCGGAAATTGCAAGACAGGTAAATATAAGACGCGAATACACAAATGAAAAAAAATCCGAATTTACAAATTTTAGAGGCACGGCACATTTCGGCAAGTTTAGTACCTGCCTCGACTTCACGGATGTAAGAACAAAACCCATCGAAAATAAATTAATTGCGAATGCAGTAGTTATTTAAATAAACAATATGCTCATCTTCAAAAAAACTTTTTTTAAATTATCTTTCCAACTCGAAAAAAAGCGTGCGATTTTGTATCTTTAAAGCTAAATTATTTTAGATATTTGATTTTCGTATAAAATATATTGGAGAGGATAATAATGGGAAACGGAAGCAAGAAAGGAAGAATAGCAATATTAACCGGCGGAGGAGACGTCCCGGGATTAAATCCAGCAATAAGAGCGGTAACAATTAGAGCTGACCGTGAGGGTTACGATGTGATAGGAATAAGACGCGGCTGGGCGGGAATGATTGAAATGATACGCGATAAAGATTATGATAACAGCAATAATTTTATTCATCTTTCCGAAGAAATTGTTAATAGAATTGGAAGAACCGGCGGAACTTTTCTGCATACATCCAGAACTCGTCCAAGTCATGTGCCTAAAGTTAATGTTCCCGAACATTTGAGTGATGATTACTCAGATGAAATAAATGATCTTACCCCCGAAGTTTTAAAAAATTTGGAATTCCTCGGTGTAGATTATTTAATACCTATCGGCGGTGATGATACTTTGAGTTACGGAAGGCGTCTTCACGATGAAGGCGTAAAAGT
The DNA here is from genome assembly GCA_963821715.1 of uncultured Melioribacteraceae bacterium. Classification (GTDB taxonomy): domain Bacteria; phylum Bacteroidota; class Ignavibacteria; order Ignavibacteriales; family Melioribacteraceae; genus CAWGET01. The sequence goes on along the minus strand of CAWGET010000006.1, from coordinate 275,626 downwards.
TATCGCGATTCCGAAAACGATGGATAACGACGTTCCGGGCACTGACTACTGTATAGGGTTTTCCACCTGCGTCACAAGGACGATTGAAATGACTCACCGTTTGAGAACTTCCGCGGGTAGCCACGAAAGATTTTTGGTTCTGGAAGTCTTCGGAAGATATGCAGGTTTTAGCGCTCTTCTACCGGCAATGGCGGGAGCCGCTAACAGATGCGTAATTCCTGAGCATAAATTCGACATAGAAAAATTAACCGAATTAATGGTAGCAGATAGGTATACAAATCCGAGTAAATATTCAGTTGTATTGGTTTCCGAAGGCGCTATGTTTCATGGTGAAGAAATGATGTTCGAGGATCACGAAACCGATATGTTCGGGCACAAAAAGTTAGGCGGAATCGGCGATGCGGTTTCAAGCAAATTAAAAGAGCTTTCGCCAAAATATAATAATGGACAAAGAATAAATGTAATCAATCAAAGGTTAGGATATTTGGTGAGAAGCGGCGACCCCGACGCGATTGATTCAATTGTTCCGATGGCTTATGGAAATCTTGCACTCGATCTTATTTTGGAAGGACAAAGCGGCCGGTTGGTTATTCTTAAAAATGGTCGTTACGATAACGCGCCGATAGATATTGTTACAAGTATGAAAAAAGTTGTGGATGTGAGTAAGTATTATAATACTGAAAGATTGCGTCCTTATTATAAAAGCTTCGAATCTAAACCTTTATTCATAATGGCGAGCGATTAAAATGGATTCTTCGAAAGGTAAAATAAAACGCGTTGTTAAAAGAAGCGGCGCGGTTGTGCCTTTTAAACCCAGTCGTATTTCGAATGCAATTTACAGAGCGGCAGTTGCGGTGGGAGGAAGAAACAAAGAAATAGCTGAAAACTTATCGCAAAAAGTTATAGAAGCTTTGGAAGAAAAATGTCCGGAAGGCTGCGATCCGCACATTGAAGAAGTTCAGGATCTTGTTGAGAAAATATTGATTGAGAACGGCCATGCGAAAGTAGCCAAGGCTTTTATAATCTACCGCGAGGAAGCGGCGCGTAGAAGACACGCCGACGCGAAGCACGCTTCAAAACCTTCGGATAATATTCCATGGGCAAAGCTGTGGCACATACTTGATTGGAGCGTTGCCCACAATCTTGGCACAGTTGAATCCTACAATGAAAGAGTGCGTGGCGGAGAATTTGCACAAATTGTTCACGAATCGGAATCGGCTTACGAAGAAGATTTGGATACGGCTTCCGAAATGATAATTGAACGAAGCGGCGAATTGAAAATGGTTATGGTAAGCGGTCCTTCATCTTCGGGCAAAACAACTACTACTTTCAAATTAGAAAAACGGTTAGAAAAAAATGGGTTGAAGTTCGTTTCGCTTATTGTTGATAATTATTTTTTCGACCTTGAACTTCATCCAAAAGATGAGTTTGGCGATTACGATTTTGAAACTCCGCAGGCATTAGATCTGGAACTTATAAACGATCATCTTAAAAAATTGAGCGATGGTGAAGAAGTTCAGGTACCTTTCTATGATTTTAAGTCCGGCAAGAGAATGCCAAAAAAAACTCCGCTTCGGTTGAATGAAAATGAAATACTATTGATTGATAGTCTTCACGGCTTATATCCGCCGATGACGGAGGGAATTCCTGATGCTAAAAAATTTAAATTATATCTTGAACCATTGTTGCAGATGAAAGACGCTAAAGGGAATTTTGTTCAATGGACCGATTTAAGGATGATCCGAAGAATGCTTCGGGACAGTGTTCACCGTGCGTATAATCCACAGCAGACTCTAGAACATTGGCATTACGTTCGTTCCAGTGAACTGCGGAATATAATTCCGAATATTCCCAACACCGATTTTATTATTAACAGCTCTATGCCTTACGAACTTTCGCTTTACAGCTCAATGTATTTGGAGAAATTTAGAAAATGGGAAGAGGAATACAAGGACGATCCGCTTCGGGAAGACGCGTATATGCGCGCTTCAAGGATAAGAAATCTGCTGGAAGCAGTTGTACCGGTTGAGGATGATTCTCCCGTACCTAAAGATTCTGTGCTGCGTGAGTTTATAGGCGGAAGTGTTCTCGAAATTTGAGAAGATTATTTCTTGATAATAAATGAATAAAATATTATAATTATGTTCTTAGTTTTTGGGCCTATAGCTCAGTTGGTTAGAGCATCTGACTCATAATCAGAGGGTCGGTGGTTCGAATCCATCTGGGCCCACAATTAAAGCCTCGAGTTTAAATTTTCGGGGCTTTTTTGGTTATGATGAGTTACTTCCTTTATATATTAAAATCAAATCGCAACCGGCATTACATCGGTTTTACTACAAACTTAGACAGGCGAATCCAGAAACATAACACAATACATAATGGATTTACCGGTACTACAGAAAAATGGGAATTAGTAATTGCCGCCGAATTTGAAACTAAAGCAGAAGCAATTATAAAAGAAAGATATTTGAAGTCATTAAAAAATTCTCAACGCGCTATTAAGCATTTACGAAGGTTGATCTAATAATCAGAGGGAGTTTATCCCGATGCTTTATATCGGGAATGGTTCCCCCGCAAAGGAACTGCGGGACAGGGAATCATCTGGGCCCACATTTAAAGCCTGATTCCTTTAATATGGAGTCGGGCTTTTTTATTTTTATAATGGCTGGTACTTTTGCCGATTGCATCTATTTGGGAGAGTCCATCTGGGCCTAAAATTATTTCTGCCTTGCTTCTTAAATAAAAAAGCTCTAACACATCTGAAAAGATATGGAAAATACCCTATATTGACTTTTTACAGAAAAATAAAAATATTGAAGTTGTTTAATTTAACTATTGCATCTTTTGTATAAATTTTCAAACTTGTTGCAGGAAAATGGGGAAGTCTGTAAAGTTGTTTTAGCATCAAGAGGTTCATTCGGCTCTTCCAATTTTCTATAGTAGTTATTCCTTAATTTTATAAGGAGATAAAGTATAAAACATTTCTACACTTTTCTTAAGCGAATCAAACCTCGCAGATTTGATAATAGTCATATTACTGTATTTGAGCAGTTGCGCAATGCTATGTTCGTCTCTATGTTAAACTCCCGGCCTACAGACAAAGTCGAGTGTTATTATTCACCAATTTCAATGTTTTATTCTAAGTCATCTTTAAGATATTATTTGAATTCTTGTAATTTTATTCTTCCTTAATTATTTATCACCAAATATCAGGAAGAAAGAACATATAAAATAGAGAAACATAAATAAGTTATTAAAATTCAGAAATACGTATAAACAGGGTAACTTTAATATTGAGGTTTCTGTAAATAAAAAGTTCCCAAAAGATTTTTAATTAACAATATCATCAACTTACTAAGGGAGTAACAATTAATGCATTTACGGCGCTTATTTTTTAGTTCCACTTAGTTGTTATAAAAGTTAGTGTTTCTATTATTAATGTTTCTAAACGCTATCTCAAATTTATTCACATTAAAACAAAATTATTTAACTAAGGAGGTCTTATGCCAAAAAAAAGTTACATTCGAATACTACTATTATTCGGCATGGCTCTTATATTCAGTATTGTAGGTTGTGTTGATACAAGTGTACAACCGATTCCCTCAACTATTGATTATCGGAGTGAAGTAAAGGTTGTTAACTTTGCTCAGGGAGTTGGTTCAGCAGATTTTGTATTGCGTAATGCCGATGGAACTACTCTTCAATTTGGAACAATCCCTTTCGGAGATGAAGATAACGCAGCTTCTTCATTTATGGACGTCCCGGCTGGTTCTAAAACTTTATCATTCAATTCAGAATCATTTCAATTCAGTGTTGAGGTTGATAAAAAAGTTAGACTATTTGTGGTAGGCCCAAGCTCCGATCGCAGCGTTGTTAAAATGACGCAAAGATATCTATTCCAAACAAAGGATGATCAAAATGATCTATTTCGTCCTGATACAGCGGCAGTGGCTTTTTTTAATGGCTCTGTTGATGTAACAGTCGATGCAATCCATGCGGTTTCGGCAGATGTAGATACAACTTTAGAGTTTTCTACTCCTGTTGAACTTGGAGATGCAGTTCCGTATCGTTATTTAAAAGCCGGCAGTTACTCAATGGAGGTTATTGCAGGCGAGGATACAGTAGCAACGTTTCAGGCTAATCTTGAATCACAAAAAAGATATACAGCAGCAATTTATGACACGCAGGCAAACCTGAAAAGCAAGGTTTTTACTGATGACTAAAAATTGTTATATCATAAAGAAGGAGAAAAAATTATGTTGAAAAGTTTTTATACAATATTTCTATTGTTGCTGTTTTCTTTCTCTTTGGCAACGGCTCAAACCGGCAACGGTAGAATCTCAGGCAAAGTTTTAGATAAACAAACCGGTGAGGCTCTTATAGGAGCTAATATTATCGTTCAGGGAACCGCGTTTGGTGCAGCATCCGATGTGAACGGAGAATATCTTATAACACAGGTACCTGCCGGAACTTACTCCCTGCAGGCTTCTTATATCGGATTTCAACCGGTAAGGATAACTGATGTAAAAATTACTTCAGGATTAACTACAAACATCGATTTCAATTTAGCTTCTACAGATTTTGCGACCGGCGAAGTTGTAATTGTTGCAGAACAACCTTTGATTGAAAAATCTGCTACTAATGCATTGAGGGTTATTGGCGGGGATGATTTGAAAGCTCTGCCGACTCGCGACGTCGAATCGATGATTGCGCTGCAGCCCGGAATCGTTATGTTGAACGGCGATATATTTGTAAGAGGAAGCAGAGCAGATGAAACAGGATATACAGTTGAAGGTGCCGATGTAAAGGATATTTTAGATAGAAACGGCGGCTCTCTTGTTACTGTTACTCCTGACGCAGTGCAGGAGATAGTTGTTCAAGCGGGAGGTTATACAGCACAGTACGGAAATGCTAATGCCGGTATAATTTCTTCGGATTTTAAGACGGGCAGCGAACAGTATCATGCATCAGCCAGATTTGAGACTGATAATTTCGGTAATTATCCTGGTGATGAATTTCTTGGCACATACTCTTATGGATATAGAAACTATGTAGCAACTTTTGGTGGTCCGCTTTTTACGAATAAACTTAAATTATTTGTTTCAGGCGAAGGACTTAATCAGAAAGATAGAACTCCTTCTTTTTTTGAAGGAAATCCAGACGCCTTTTCCGATGGAGCTTTGTGGGATACGACCAAAATTTACGATTCGGGTACTTTAGGCGGTAACCCAAATGATTATAAAGTACTTACTTGGGATGCGGGAAATATACCAGGCAGGAACTTAGATAGATATACTATGAACGGAACATTACTATTCGATAGTAACCCACTTATGTTAAGATTAGCTACAGCATTTACTACTCAAACAAGACAACAGAATGGGTTTGAAACGTTGGATATCAGAAATATATATAACCAGGACAGAGTCCCTGTTTTTGATCAGACTGATCTACTTGTAAGTTTAAAGGCAACTTATTTAACAGCGCCTAATTCTTATTTTACTGCAAATGTGAGTTATTTTGATTTACGTTCGCAATGGGCGGATCCTGTTTTTGAAACTAATGTATTAGGATATGCTGATAGTTTACAAAATGCAGCATACGGATATGATTTCCGAAGTTTTTCTTCTGTACCGGCTCAGTATGACTTTTATGGGTTCCCATTTTTTAGAGAAGGAACACCGCGCACAGGATACCAGAAAGATAAAAATAATTATTTAAGCGGTAAGTTGGACTATACGGCACAGCTCGAAAAACATGCTTTAAAAGCCGGCGCTTCTTATCAAAGATGGACGATTAGACATTACGGTATTGACCTTGCAGGCGTAACAAACACCCTAAATATTTTCAGAACGAATCCCGACGAGCTTAGAGATTCTGAATCGTTAACTAATCTAATCGGCAATTCATTATACAGAGATTATAACAATTACGGTTATGATCTGCTGGGTAATGAAGTTGACGATGGAGTTTTTGGAGCCAAACACCCTGTCTTCGCTTCTGGTTATATAGAAGACCGATTTGAGATTAATGATCTTATTCTAAACCTCGGATTAAGATACGATTATATAGATATGGATTCTTGGAAATGGACTAACCCTGGTAACCCTCAAATTAATACAGATACCAATTTACCGGAAGAGGGGGAGATAGTTAAAGGAGGTAAATACAGTTATATTTCTCCAAGGTTAGGATTTTCTTTCCCTGTTAGCGATAGAACTGTATTCCATTTACAATATGGAAATTTTGTGCAAGCCCCAAGCTTAGATTTGGCTTACAAAGGCATGTTCAGGATTGCCGAAGTAGTAGCCGGGTCTAACTTGATTACTGATCCGGTAGCATACGATCCTGAACCTATGAAAACTACATCTTACGAGGTAGGTTTTGCACAGCAATTTACTGATTTTGCGGCTGTTGATATTACTGCTTTTTATAAAGACATTACTGGACAACTTCAGTATAAAAATATCAAAACATCTCCTGGAGCTGTAAAAAGTAAATATGCCGCATTTGTAAACCAGGATTTTTCAACTTCAAAAGGTGTAGAACTAAGTTTAAAAGTAAGAAGAATTGAAAGAATCGCGGCACAATTCAATTATACATATTCAGATGCATCCGGAACTAACTCCTTTGTCGGAAGTGGTATTGGATCTACTGAAGGCAACAATGAAGTCCCGACAGTATTGCTGCCTCTAAATTATAATTATACACATGCCGGAAGTATGAGCATAGATTATCGCTTCGGTGATAATGACGGTGGACCTATCTTAGAACAATTAGGATTAAATCTGCTGTTAACCTTTAATAGCGGTCATCCATTTACATATGCACGTTTTACCGGTTTGGGTCAAAGTTCTGCATGGACAGGCGGATTGATACCTGAGGAGGATACGAGAAATAGAAGACCTCAAGGTTCAATCAACTCTGCCAATACTCCATGGCAATTTAATATCGATCTTAGAATTGATAAAACAATAAGCATCGCAGATTTCGATTTTAACATATATGCATATGTGATGAACCTATTGAATACTAAAAATGCTGTTAACGTTTATGAATTTACAGGCAATGCTTATGATGATGGTTTCCTTCAGTCTCCTGCGGGTCAGGATATTGTAAAACAACCGAGATATACTAACAGATTTGCGGATTTATATAGGGTAATTGATCTTGCTAACAGACAACACGCGATTGACGTTTATAATAACGACTTATTTGGAACCCCGAGACAATTGCGTTTAGGTATATTGGTTAATTTTTAATTGAGATTTATATCTCAAATGTTTAAAAACTTCTGGAGGTTTTATTACATGAAAAAAATAAATGTATATATTTTAACAATTCTCTTTGCCTTTATAGTTAGCTTTCAAGTTGACACTCTTGGAGCTGAAAAAGGTAATAGAAAATCGAGTAAACCTAATCTAAGTAAAGCAAACATTAACCCTGCGCAAAGTGTGATGAACATTAACAATATTACATCTTGGGTGGGTCAGGACGGATTTCATGATTGGGTTGTAGCTTCTTCATGGAACGGTGCTTATCCTAAAGGAGCAAGTGTAGGCGCAATTTTTGCAGAAGGCATCGTTTGGGGCGGAAAAGTATCCGACGGCGGTTCTCAATTAGTGCGTGTTAATGGAAACACATACGGTACAGGATGTGCGCCGATTACACGCGTTTTCAGAGTTAGGCCTGATTATGCTACCGGTGATTTATCAAGCGATGCAGCATCTTTTTTTGATAAACCTCTCGGGTCAGTAACAGAAAGTGATATACAGCAAATTAGAGATCAATACGCTACTGATTGGGCTGAATGGCCTGCAAATGAAGGAGCTCTATATAAGGATGTTAACGAGAACGGCCAATATGATCCTGATGTCGACGTTCCGGGAATTCCCGGCGCTGCACAAACCTTATTCGTTAAATACGACGATTCTAAATCAACGGCCAACTATGGCTCTATTCCTATTGGTTTGGAAGTTTCCGAAACTTATTGGGCTTATGCTTATTCAGGCGCTTTAGGAAACGTGATTTACAAAAAGGTTGATATTGTTTATACAGGAACGCCAACCTCTGCTCCAAATTCGAGAATAGATAGCATGTTTATTGTTCAATGGGCTGATTCGGATCTAGGTAATGCCGGAGATGATTTTGCCGGATGCGATACATCGTTAAACCTCGGTTATTCTTACAATTCTTCTGCTATAGATGCAACATATGAATCTGCAGGATATGTTCCTCCGGCAATCGGATATGACTTTTTACAGGGTGTTTCTCAATTTACAGGTAATCCTGCGGATAGTGCAATATTCAATTTGAAGTGGAGAAAAGGTTATAAATATGTTAACGAAAAACCGATGAGCTCTTTTGTGTATTTTGCTGCAGGCGGCTCTTGGGAAGATCCGGGTTTTGATTATGATGGTACGTTAGAATTTTATAATCTGATGAGGGGAAGACTCCCAATTCCCAGTTACCCTTCCAGTGTAAAATTCCCGGAAGCAGCTGCAACCTATACTCCTACCGGTGCATTTTTACTCCCCGGCGACCCTGTTGAAGGAACAGGCAAGCTAGATGGATCTGTTGATACTCCGGGCGATAGAAGGTTAATGGTTACTAACGGACCAATTACAATGACTCTTGGAGATACAGCGCAAGTGGTGGTAGCATTAGTTGGTGCTTTTGGAAGTGATTATCTTAATAGTGTAACTCAACTAAAACAAAATGATGCTACGGCTCAAATTGTATTTGATCAGTTGTTCAAGCTCCCTTCATTAGAACCGCCGGCTGTCAGCGTTACTCCAATGCCAAATAGCGTTATTCTAAATTGGGGAAATAATCAGCAAAGTATATCAAACATCGAAAGTTTTGAAGATCAAAATTATAAGTTTGAAGGATATTTAGTTTATCAACTACCAACTCCTTCATCAAGTATTGAAGAGGGAGTTTTACTTGATAATTATGATGTAGTTAATGGTGTTACTGCAGTATATGACACTACTACAGACAAATTCGGTACTTCTGTTCCTGAACTTGTTGTACCGGGAACCGATAACGGCTTAAAACGATATATACAAATAACAGAGGATGCTATTAGGGGTGGTTCATTAAAAGATGGTCAGACTTACTACTTTGCGGTAGTGGCTTATGCAGTAAATCCATCTCCATTACTTCCATTCCATGCGCTGAAATCAAGCGCTGTCACTCTAACGGTAACTCCTCAACAACCGCAACCCGGAGTACGATACAGTTCAGTGGTTGGAGATACTCTTTCGGCCACTCATGATACGGGAACAAGTGATGGTTCTGTAATACCTATAGTTATTGATCCTTCTCAGACTACCGGAGACAGTTATAAAGTTACTTTTGAAAATGTTGAAGGTCAAGTTGTTTGGAATGTTACAAATACAACTACGGGGACTGTTTCAGCGTCCGGTATTACCAACCAAAGCAATAATAGTGAATATCCTATTGTTGATGGTGTTATGGTTAAAGTAACAGGTCCCAATCCGGGTATTGTTCAAGCTAGCGAATTAAATGCTAATGATGAAGTTGTGGATGCAAATGTTAGTTATGTAGGACCCAGCGGCAGTCTTGGAACTACCGGTTATATTATAGAAAGCAGAGCCGGTAATTTTAATGATGGTGACAGAACGTTTGATAGATTCCGATATTGGGGCGCCGATGATATTATTTTCGATTTTACACAGGAATCACTCACGTGGGATTATATTTCCGAAGAAGTTCATATTGATCAAGCAACAGGTCAACCATATATGGCTCCATTCGCAGTATATAGAAGGGTATATCCTTCCGGAGAAATGATAAGATTATTTGCCGGTTTCTGGGATACTGATTCCAGTGGAGTATGGAACGTAGATGGGGATAATTGGTCAGGGCCGGTTTTTGGTGCTCCAAGTTATGAACCTGTATATTGCTGGCAGGGTTATGATGCCGACGGTAATGAAATAAGTTACGATCCTGCAAATGATGCTCAGTATGTTACAGATAATTCTTTATTAACTTCGGCAAATACAACCTTTGGTGATGCAACCGGTGAATTTGATTATCCTTTCATCACTGCAACTCTTTTTACAATGTATTCGGATGGTGCAACTTTGCCGATAGGAAATAAGGTTATATTTTTAACTACTAAACCAAATTCTGATGCAGACGTGTTTAGTTATTCAACTCCTGAAAATTCATCAGATACGGAGTTAGCTAAAGCAGATGTGGAAAGAATAAATGTATTTCCAAATCCGTATTACGGCACACATAGCAGAGAAACATCACGAACAAATCATTATGTAACTTTTAATCATCTGCCGAATGACGCGGTGATCAGAATTTTTGATTTAAGCGGTGTTTTAGTAAAGACTATCAATCATGCTGAAACCGGCGGGCAGTTTGACACCTGGAATTTACAAAATGAAAGTGGATATCCCGTTGCTAGTGGAATTTATATAGTATATGTTGATATGCCGGAATTAGGTAAAACTAAAATACTTAAATTAGCAGTCGTTCAAGAACAACAAATTTTGCAAATATATTAATATTTAATTTGGGGTACATTTTATATGTACCTCTATTTTAATTTATAATGGAGGTAAATATGTCTCAAATTAATAGACTATTATTCATTGTACTCTGTCTAGTTAGTTGGTCTATTGTTTTTGGAAGTGGACCTGAAAAAGCAGGTACTGCCGGTGCTGCGGAATTAAGAATTCCGGTGGATGCAAGATACCTGGCAATGGGTGGTTCACCAGTATCCATGGTTACCGGTTTAGAGTCAGTTTTCTGGAATCCGGCAGGATTAGATTTTTCAGAGTCTAATGTAAACGCAATGTTTTCTTATCGTAAATATATTGCCGATATGAATATAAATAATGTTGCCGTTAGCGGAAGATTTGGAGATCTAGGTTCTCTCGGACTCTCTTTCAAATATCTCGATATAGGCGATATCAATGTTACAACTATGGATCAACCTGACGGTACAGGACAAATTCTAACACCAAACTTCTTTGTTGTTGGTTTAGTCTACTCTAATAGAATTACCGATAGAGTCGCAATAGGTGTTACATTTAATTTGATAAGTGAAAGTTTTGGACGAGTAGATGCAACCGGTTTCGGAATTGACGCCGGTGTCCAGTACAGAAATTTAATGGATATCCAGGGTTTAGCTCTTGGTGTTGTTGTTAAAAATCTCGGTGGCACAATGCAATATGGCGGTAATGCAAATTATGTTCAAGCCGAACAAACCTCATCTGACAGAGGACCAACCTGGTATAAGATTGATTCCCAATCGGATCCTTTACCATCTGAGATGTCTTTAGGATTATCCTATAAAAAAGAGTTGAACGAACAAAACAATATCACATTATCGGCAACTTATGCTAATAATAATTATACATTTGATGATTATAAGGGAGGTTTAGAGTACTCTTATAAAGATATGTTCTTCATACGAGGCGGGTATTTATATTCATCTGAAACTACGGAAGACAATCCAAATATTTTTAGTGATTTTACCGCGGGATTTGGTATTAATTTTATGGAATTTACCAATCTTAACATATCAGTAGATTATGCCTATGTTCCTGTACAATATTTCGACAGTAATCATGCATTTTCTTTGAGTGTGGGATTTTAAGTCTAGGTCTTTCAGTAGCTTTTTTAAGAACGGTTTTGTTTTTACAAAACCGTTCTTATTTTAAAAAGTAATTTTCGAAGTAAGGGATTTTATCAGTGTATTGTTTTTCAAATAACTGCAGCTACAGTCTCTTCAATAAATTCCTATACTAACCGTTGGGAAAATTGCGGAATTCTTCTACGTCGAAATCTAATATCCCTTTGCCCCAAATACCCATCCAAAAATTTCCTTTTAGATCAACCTAGAGCTTATGAAATTAGATGTAAGCCATGAATTTTCCGCGTTATAGATTTCCCATTCAGTAATTTGTGCCTTAAATATAGGCGATGTGAGAAAGAGAATTATTATTTGTAATAATAATTTCGAAGATTCAAACTTCTAAAATTCTTTTAAAAAGTTTTCTGTTATTCCTTAATATATAATAATAAATTAGTGAAAGTAATTTAAATTTTTCCGGAGATCTAATGAAACGAAGTTATTTATTATTTTTATCAGCCGCTATTCTTACAATGATTGCTGTTATTGCTTGTAATTCAAAAAAAGAGGAAGTGAAGAATGTGGTAGGAGAAAACAAGCCTGAAGCAACAGTGGAAAAAACAGTGCTCATCGTAAATGTTGACTCAGTTGAAAATCAAATTGGGTTCGGAGTAGATGAAGTAAATATTAGCAAAGATGAAGCTAATGTACCTGCGGTTGTTAACGATAAAGATGAGCAACATAATTTTCCTGTATCTGATACTGTTCAAATTTTTATGCAGACATTCGATTATGATGATGACGGAAATTACAAAATCAATCAGAAAATTATGCTTGAGCAATTGATACAAGCCTTGAATAGAGAAGAGAGATATAAATTTATCCCTTTTGATATTGTTATAAAGGGAGATGAAATTGTTAAAATTACTGAAAAATATATTCCTTAATTGTGGAGCCTTAATGTTAAAATATTTTTATTTATTCTTTTTACCCATTTTACTTTTTGCACAACCCGAAAGTGAAGTTATTTTTTATAAAAACTACATGGATATTCCTGTAAAAATCAGAATAGAAAATTCAGGTATTTACGGAATTAAATCGTTCGACATATTTAAAGATACCTTAAAACTTTTTAAGTCCGATGTTGAAGAAACAATTTTATATTCAGAAGATAATTTTGTTAGAGTTGAAAAGAACAGGGAAGGTTCATCCGGTAATTCTTCCTTAAAAAAATCTGTTGCCTTTAGAGATAAAAATAATGTTATAGTTGAGAGAAATAAACTAGAAATTTCTTCATCTACCGGACAAAAAATAAATTTAAATTTCCCGGGCGACTTAGCTTATTCGGAAGTAATCGGCCTGGACAAGAACAACTTTATGTTTGTGTATACTGAGCGGTATATTTCCGAAATTCCTATTAAAATTAAAAAAGAAGTTTATGTATTAAATTCTGCCGGCAAAATTATTAATACTCTGAAAATTCCTCAAATAAAATATCTTTCAACCAATAATGATTTCACTTTAGACGAAGATGGAAATCTTTATCATCTAATTTCAGATATAGATCATTTAGAAATAATTAAGTGGGTCGAATTAACATTAACCTCAGATGAAATAATTAAATATCCTAAAGAATATAATAAACAAATTGATTTTAATAATTACACAACCAGTAAAGAAATTGTAACCGAAAAGAAAAATGAAAGTTTAAGTAAAGTTTTAACCGTTAACAGAATGGATGCAGTAAATATCGGCGAAAAATATGTTTACCATCAGTTTTATTTGGATGAGTCGAATTTAGCGCCTAATCCAGTTACTGCTTCTGACGGTGATGAAGTTGAAACTCCAAGCAGATTTAAGACAGGAATAAATGCCAGAGTCGGGTATAAATGGGGAGGATTCAATACAATAGAGCAGTACGATAAAGGATTGAACGACGGAAAATTTGCCGCTGATATTCATACAAGCGGAGTTTCTTCATACGCAGTCGGCGTGGATTGCTCCGGTTTTGTAAGCAGATGCTGGCAGCTAACTTATCACTCTGCAACCAGTATGATGCCAAATATAACTTCAGAGTATAGCAGTTGGGATGATCTAAAACCGGGCGATGCAATTCACAAATTTGGTCACGTAAGATTATTTATTAATAGAAATCCGGATGGAAGCTTTCTAGTAGTTGAAGCATCGGCACGCGATTGGGGCGTTTCCTACTGGAGCTATAAACCATCGGACTTGACCAATTACACACCGCGCAGATTGAAGAGTATGGAGAATATTTATTCCGGTGCGCGACCTAAAATTATTTCTACAATATCCAGCGATAAAGGTACAATTATAAAATGGGATTGTGACACAACCGCGCTGGATGGATTTAGAATCTATCGTTCTTTCGACGAGCAAAATTTTGAGCTGATTGCAACGGAAGATAAATTGAAAGGGGCTTTCAGTTTTGTAGATTCGGCTAATTATCAAGGCTCGGCTTTTTATAAAGTATCGAGCGTGAAACTGATTGGAGCCGATAAAGGCGAAAGTCTTTATTCCAGTATTTACGGAGTAAATAAAATTATAAAAAGTGATTCCTCTCCGCACAATATTTTAATTGTGGACGGCTTCAGCAGAAGAACAGGAAGTTGGAGAGGAGAAGAGAATAATCTTATTTCGAGATATTTAAAAAGCAGTTCAAATTCGATGATAGATATGGTCAGTAATTCAGAATTACTTTCAGATTCTGTAAATATGATGAATTACGATATAGTTTACTGGGCTGCAGGAGATGAAAGTACAATTAATGAAACTTTTAATTCAAAAGAACAATCTTTAGTAAAAGAATTTTTAGAGAACGGAGGCAGATTTTTAGTTTCCGGAAGTGAGATAGGATGGGATCTTGATAAAAATGGAAGCGTCTCCGATAAAGAATTTTTCCGAAACTATCTAAAAGCAATTTTTATTGAGGACGATGCCAGGTCTCAAGTTGTTAAAGGAGTTTCTGGATCGCCCTATTCAGACTATGATTGTCGATTTGGACTGACTTATGAAGAAGATTATCCTGACGCGATTGCGGCTTTCAACGGAAGCAAAGCGTTTTCAAAATATGGGAACGGGAAAACAGCGGCTGTTTGGTTTGAGGGTACTTTCGGTAAATCGGAGAAAGAAGGCTCTTTGATTTATTTTGCTTTTCCACTTGAAACTATAGCCGGAGATGGAACAGCAAGCGATGGGTTTTTAAAAGTTTAAATGATGTTTATTTTGTTTTTACAAAGGTATTTCCTCTTTCAAAAAATGATGAAGAAATAACTAGAAGTTTTAACTTAGCTCAAAATTTTCCTAATCCGTTTAATCCAACGACCAAAATTAAATTTTCAATTCCGAACTCAGGATTTGTTAATTTGGAAGTCTTTAATATTATCGGAGAGAAAATTAGATCATTAATATCGGAGGAATTGAGCGAAGGGAATCACGAAATAAACTTCAATTCATCAGGATTAAGCAGCGGAGTATATTTTTACCGATTGAATCTTGAGTCTAAGACAAAAAGTTTTTCTGATATTAAAAAGATGGTTCTAATGAAATAACAGGCAGGATATATTCCGTATCTACAAAAGTCAAAGAATAATATAAGAGGATCGACGAATAAACTTCATCCTAGATGAACTTTATTCAAAATTTCATATTTAAAATTCTTCTTCCGATAAAAAGCATCGGGAGCAGAAGGGTAATCAGTCTTTTTATTTTTCTAAAACAGCTCTTGCGGGAGCACCGTCGCTTCCAACAATTTTTAGCGGAAGGCAGATTAGTTTATATTCGCCCGGAGCAATATTATTCAGGTAAATTCCTTCAATTATCCATATGCCGGCTCTCATCAAAATGCGATGTGTTTTCTCACCTCCTTCGTATGCTCCTATCGATAAATAATCTATTCCAACGGTTTTAACTTTTTTATCTGCCAGATATTTTGCACCATTTTCGGTTAAAGAAACATAATTCTTTGTGAAATTATTTTTATACCATTCAGATTCAGAATTCTTTGTTTTAAATAGGATTCTATCATTTTCTTCAATATTAAAGGTTTTCAACAAATCTTCATCAATTGAATCGTGCTCCTGTATATCGAGAACTTTACAATTTCCGATTACAGAATTAATATCCAAATCCTCGATTGTGCTCCCGCTTTTTATAAAATGATGGGGAGCATCCATGTGCGTTCCTGTGTGCGCTCCCATTTCTAATCGCGTAACACTGAAATCATCGCCCTTTTCATAAGAAGCTGACTTATAAATTTTTACTGGATCATCTCCCGGCCAGTTAAGCATTTTATCATTAAGAGGTACTGATATATCGTAGATCAAATTAGTCTCCTTTTTGGTATTAAAACAGAACTTATTTTAAATATACGTTGTAAAATTTAATTAGAAAAAATAAAAATATGATTTAAATCATAGAATAAATATTTCACTTTAAATCAGTTTCATTAATTGTTATTTTTTATTCAAAAGTTAGTAGAAATAATTGTCAGCCCTGACCGGTAAAATCCTTAGCTGGAATCTGGTTAAAAAAGGCTGACCGGCAAGATGAGATAGTCTTGCTATAAGCCCTCCTTTCAGAAATGATCGGAGGGTTTTTTTTAACCAGGATTCTCAAGATTTTTAAGACTACCAAGATAAAAAAACAGACGACAGAGATCAGAGGACAGAAATCGGATGTAGAGCCACGCCGGCGTGGCTAATAAATTAATATGAAAAATATAGAATCCGCTCACAGATTTTCACAGCTTTCATTTACAGATTAGCATTAGTACTTAAAAAAATATTTGTTATCAAAAAAAATAAGTTTTTTCTGTTCTGGATTAAAACTAAAAATATGCTGAAATTTAGTCTTCAAAATATTCTATAAATTCAAAAAAAATGATCTTCTTAATTCTTACTATAGCTTGCTCTACAAGTATCGCGCTAATCCTGAAATTCAGCGATACACGAAAAGGAAATCCCATACTGCTGTTATCAGCAAATTATTTTTCTGCTTCTGTAATAACCTTGATCTTTTTACTGCTCGAAAAAGAATTTGTTTTCACCTGGCAGTCATTTATTTTTGGGGCTATGCTCGGTGCGATGTTTGTCTTCTCCTTTTTTGCTTTTACCAAAGCGGTTTCAAGTTCCGGTGCCGCGCTCTCTTCAGTCAGTTCCAGGCTTTCTGTTGTTATCCCAATTGTATTATCTGTACTAATTTATAATGAGGTACCTAATCAATTCCAGTTGATAGGG
This sequence comes from uncultured Melioribacteraceae bacterium, assembly GCA_963821715.1. GTDB lineage: Bacteria > Bacteroidota > Ignavibacteria > Ignavibacteriales > Melioribacteraceae > CAWGET01. The sequence goes on along the minus strand of CAWGET010000006.1, from coordinate 258,748 downwards.
TTCTTATTTGCGCTGGCAACAATTATTCTTTTTTATTTTTCGATACGCGGCTTGAACGGAAGCAATTTGCACTTTACCGATTATTTTTATTTATTTGCTTTATTAGTGGGCATCGGGATTAACGATTTTTGTATGAAAATATTTCAGCAATGGCGTCCTGAAAACGAAAAGCCGATTTTCCTTTTTTCTATTTTTACTTTTGCATTTATTTATACATCGGCTATTGTATTTATAAAGAAAATTCCATTAAATAATAAAACAATTTTAACAGGGCTTACTTTAGGTGTTCCCAATATTTTTAGTTCGTTTTTTTTATTGAGTGCACTCGCCGCAATCCCGGCAATTATTGTGTATCCGTTAGTAAACATAGGGGTTATATTGTTTACCACTTTCGGTGCGGTTTTAGTATGGAAAGAAAAAATCGGGTTTTTCGGAAAATTAGCTCTTCTTAGTGGAATGGTTGCAATATTTTTATTAAGCTATAAATAAAAAGCAGAGGTGTGATATCTTAACTTTAATTAAAAAACCGGGAAAAAAAATGACTAAAAAAGAAAAAGATTTTTATCATGATTTAAGAAAACAGATAAGAAACTTTCTTCATAACAGTTTAGATAAAGAAAAAAAATGGGCGGATTATTTACTTGCTGCTCCTGATATGTTTCATCTCCTTGTAAAGCTTTCTACGGATCCGGACGTTCCGGGAAAGAAAAAAGTTAAACTTGCAGCCGGTGTCGCTTATTTCATTTCCCCTATCGATTTAATACCGGAAGCGATTGTCGGTCCAATAGGGTTTTTAGACGATATTGCCGTTGCGGCTTACATTCTGAACGACTTACTGAATAATATTGATCCTCAGATAGTGCTTAGACATTGGGCAGGCGATGATGATCTTCTCTACCTCATAAAAAATGTAATGGTTAATGCCGATAAAATGCTCGGCGGCGGAGCAGTCAAAAAAATAATGAAAAAATTTGATTAAGTGGAATCATAATGCCTAAAATAGGATTAACCGTAATTACGGCTCTTGCTTCGGATGATCAAAAATCAAAAGAGCAGATAAATAAGTTTAAGGAAGAATGCCGAAGAGCCGGCGATAAAAATTTTAGTTTTTCCGGAATTGTTCCAATACCAAAAGATTTGGATGATTGGGATGAAACTTCCAAGTACGATTGGTATCTGCTTAATTGGGGAACTAACTGCGACGCTATCGATCCGAAGAATATTATCGATTCCGATTTAAAAGTAGGATACAAATTTTATTCGGCTTGGAGCCCGCCGCAGAAATTTGTTTTAAATGCCTCGAAACATTTTCCTGATCTTAAATTTGTCTTCGAATACGAAATGAATTATTTAGGTCAAAAAGGGAATCAGGAAATAAAGAATGGAAAAGTTTTAAGTTCGGAAGGCAACGGAGTATTTCTTGATGATCATTCAATGAAATTACTTCTTATTCAAATTCATAATATGAGCGGCCGAGAAGAAGAACCGGATTTGCGGTTATAAAATTTGGTCATCCCCCCGGCAACCTGTTTTTCATAACCGCTTTCCCCGATATTGTATTTATGCATCTTTGTTCTGAAGATAATCGTAATAAAATATTTTGCACATTCTTTTAACTCGGTCCGATTTAGAAAATTTAGCGGCTCTTTTCAAGGCGTACAACCCGCGTGCATTTTCTATTTTTCTTAAAGAAAGAGCAGCTATAATTTGTTCTTCTTCGGTATCGGCGCTGCGCAGCATTTTGATCAGGCAATTAACGGCTTTTTTGGATTTCATTTCACCTAGTTTAAAAACACAGTTAACTCTTAGTCCCATATTTTCTGATTTTGCGCCGATCATTAAATTAGATTCAACTGTTTTATATTTGAACTGCAGCTTTGGAGATTCGAAACTGGCTGCGGTGGTAAATGTTGTTACCGTAAAAACTAATGCCAAACTTAATGCTAATACTTTTAATCGTTTCATCTTTGCCCCCAAAGATTAAGTTATTATAATTGGTTCACTCCTTAAGACGCATTAAAATGAACCAGGTTCCGTTTTTGTTCATTTATTATTTTCTTTTGAATTTTATGCAATAAATTTTAATTTAATAAAGAAAGATACGGCGCGTTCGTCTAGCGGTTTAGGACATCGCCCTCTCAAGGCGAAGATCACGGGTTCGAATCCCGTACGCGCTACTCTTAAAACATTGCAAAGATGAATTACAATAAAGAATTGCAAAAAAGAATTAAAAGTTTGTATCAATATTTAACGTATGACTTTTGACCTTTAACCTTCATTCTATTAATGAGATTTAACAAACATATTTTCATCTGCGAGAACATTCGGAAAGAGGATCATCCGCGGGAAAGCTGCGGACGAAAAAATTCTTCCGGGATAAAAGCACAATTCAAAAAGCGACTAAAGGAACTTGGCATTCAGACCCAAGTAAGGGCAAACAGTGCAGGATGTTTAGATGCTTGCGAATTTGGCCCCACAATTGTTGTTTATCCGGAACAAGTTTGGTATGGCGAAGTTTCTGTTAAAGACGTAGAAGAAATCATTCAGGAACATATAATCAACAACCGCCCGGTTGAAAGATTGAGAATTAAGGATAAAAGATTTAATCAAAATGTCTGATCAAAAAGAAAAAAAACGTGCGAAGAAAATTTTTGATCTTCTCCTTCTCGAATATCCCGATGTCAAATCAGCTTTGGATTTTAATTCACCGTTTCAATTATTAATCGCGACTATTCTTTCCGCTCAGAGTACAGACGCCCGCGTAAATATAGTTACTAAAGATCTCTTCAAAAAATATAAGAAACCTAAAGATTTTTTGGATGTACCGGCGGAAGAATTGGAAAAAGATATTTTTTCCACAGGTTTTTATCGACAAAAAACAAAGAGCATTAGAAACTGTTGTACGGAATTAATTGACAAGCATAAAGGAAAAGTACCGAACGATTTTGAGGAACTGACAAAACTGCCTGGTGTAGGACGCAAAACTGCTTCGGTTGTTGCCGGGAATGCATTTGGTGTTCCGGCTATCGCGGTTGACACGCATGTTATACGTTTATCAAATTTACTCGGCTTTGTAGAGACAAAAGATCCAACCAAAATCGAATTCAGATTGAAAGAATTATTGCCGGAAAATTACTGGATTAAAGGCTCGCATCTACTGGCTACCCATGGAAGAAATATTTGTATTGCTCGAAGACCTAAATGTTTGTCTTGTGTGGTTGGTAAATTGTGTCCTAGTTTCGATCCGAACGCAAAAGAATAGAAGGAGAATTTATGTCGGAAAACAGAGAACAAAACAGAGATTATTGTTTATCAATTCTAAAAGAATATACAAAGAGCGACAGCCTGCTAAAACACGCTTATGCCGTTGAAGCCTGCGTAAGGGCTTATGCCAAAAAATTTGGTGAGGATGTGGAATATTGGGGAAACGCTGCACTTCTTCACGATTTTGATTATGAGAAATTTCCGACTGCTGAAGAACATCCATATAAAGGTTCGGAAATTCTAGAAGAAAAAGGATTCGATGAAAATTTCAGAAAGGCGATTTTATCGCACGCGGATTATACAAACATTCCCCGCGATACAAAGCTGGCAAAAACGCTTTATGCCTGTGATGAACTAGCCGGATTTATTACCGCTGTTACACTCGTTCGTCCAAGTAAATCGATTGATGAAGTAAAAGTTAAATCCGTTAAAAAGAAATTGAAAGATAAAGCATTTGCGCGAGCTGTGAGCAGGGAAGATATACTTAACGGCGCGGAGGAATTAGGCATTCCCTTAGAAGAGCATATAGATTTTTGCATTAAAGCGATGAAATTGAAAAAGGATTTGCTTGAGCTCTAATAAATAAAATTTTCAATTGAGAATATTCTTATATCTCCTCCTTCAAGTTGATAGCTTAACTAAGATTACTTAATTATGACAAACTTACTTATAACAAATAGTATCTAAACTAGATAAAAAAAGCGCGGTTTCAGCTCATTACTTTTTAACTAGAATTCCGTTGCTCACCAGATTAATCACATTCTTTCTAATTGTCAGCAATGGAAATTTTTTGGGATTTTGAACCCAACCGTGAAGCAAATTTCGCAACGCTCCGAATATATAAAATCTGAAAACCAAGTAGTTCAAATCTTTATTAAATATATTCTGCTTTTTACCTTCGTTAAAAATTTTTTCCGCTTTACTCCAAAACTTTTCGTAATAAGGAGTAAAATTATTAAAGTTATTCTGCAGCAGATGATTCTGCTCGTTTATAAATACAAGCGTCTTTGCAGGATTATCGGAAAGAATATCGAAAAAGAGATCCATAATTTTTGTTATTATCTTATCTGGATTTAGATTTTTATTAATCGATAATTCATTAATTTCTTCGTATAACCGTTTCCAAATATTATCAAAAATATTCAAGAGAATCTCTTCCTTATTTTTGAAATACAAATAGATGCTTCCAACGGCAACTCCCGCTTCGTCGGCTATCCTTGATATTTTTGCTTTATGAAATCCCTGCTGAGCAAAAACTACAATTGCAGCTTCCAGAATAGCTTCCTGTTTATTACCTTCTTTCTTTCTCACAATTTACCTTATGAATAAATATTATTTTTGAATCATTATTCATAAATAAAAATTTTGGCTGAATTTTTCAAGATGAAAAAATATTATTTCTTAAAACAATAAATAAAAGTTGACTAAAAGATACTTAAGTTTTAATTTGAGGCTTATATTTTTAATCCAATCGGGAGAAGAAATAAGTGATAATTGCAGTCCCAAAAGAAACCAGACCAGGAGAAAACCGAGTAAGTCTAATACCAGACACGGTAAAGAAGCTTCAAAAAACCGGATTTGAAATACACGTAGAAAAAGATGCCGGTTTAAGCGCAGGGTTTAAAACTTCCGCTTATGAGGAAGCAGGAGCCAAGATTTACGACGGAGTTCAGGAATTATTTGATTCTGCTGATATAATTTTGAAAGTTCAGCGGCCAACCGAAGAAGAATTTGAATTAATAAAAGAAGGTAAAATAGTTATCGCTTTCTTTTATTCTCTTCATTATCCGGAAGTTGCACAGAAAGCAGCTCAAAAAAAATTGAATGTTATTTCGATGGATGCAATTCCGAGAACAACATTAGCTCAAAAAATGGATGCCTTAAGTTCACAGGCGAACTTATCAGGTTACAAATCCGTATTACTTTCTGCAAATTATTTGGGAAAAATCTTCCCGCTGATGATGACCGCAGCCGGTACAATATCTCCGGCACGTGTGGTTATTATGGGTGCGGGAGTTGCAGGTCTTCAAGCTCTTGGAACGGCAAAAAGACTTGGTGCCGTTGTAGAAGTTTCCGATATTCGTCCGCAGGTTAAAGAAGAAGTTCAGAGTTTGGGCGGAAGATTTATCGAAGTTGAAACCGATGAATCGATGCAGGACGAAGGTGGGTATGCTAAGGAAGCGTCTGAAGAATTTTTGAAGAAACAGAAAGAACTCATCTTCAAACATGTAACCGAAGCTGACATTGTAATTACAACTGCGTTGGTTCCAGGCAAAAAAGCACCGATTCTCGTTACTGAAGAGATGGTTAAGAACATGAAACCGGGATCGGTTGTACTGGATATGGCTGTGGAATTCGGCGGTAACTGCGAAATCAGCGAAGCCGGAGAGACGGTTAAGAAATACAATGTAACAATTATCGGCGAACCGAATCTACCGAGTCTGGTAGCGGTTCATGCGAGCGAAATGTATTCAAAGAATTTGTACAACCTGTTAACACATATCGGCAAAGAAGGATCGATCGATATGAATGCGGATGATGAGATATTGAAAGGCGCCACAATAACAAAAAATGGCGAAATAGTTCATGAAAGAACCAAAGAATTTTTAAAATAAAAGGGTATTATAATGGAAGGTTTATCACTCCTAATGTATATCTATGTATTTGTGCTTGCAATCTTTGTCGGTTTTGAACTGATAACAAAAGTTCCTCCCACATTGCATACGCCTCTAATGTCAGGTTCAAATGCTATTTCCGGTATTACGATTGTCGGAGCTTTATTAAGCGCCGGATTAGAAGAATTCACCATTAGTACAATCCTGGGCGTAGTGGCAATAATATTTGCCACCATCAACGTGGTAGGAGGCTTTTTAGTTACAGACAGAATGTTAAAAATGTTCAAAAAAAAGTGAGTTAAAACATGCAAGCTGTTTTACTGATTGTTTATCTAATATCTTCCGTATTATTTATCTTCGGAATAAAAAATTTGGGTTCCCCAAAAACTGCAAGAAAGGGGAATATGTACGCTTCGCTGGGTATGTTACTGGCTGTTGTAATTACTTTATTCGATCAACATATATTGACGTATGAGTATATCATAATAGGATTAGTGATTGGTTCTGCGATTGGCGTATTAATGGCTACAAAAGTTGAGATGACCGGAATGCCGCAAATGGTAGGTCTTCTAAACGGATTTGGAGGAGGAGCTTCTGCATTAGTAGCTACTTCTGAATACTACAAAATTTTAAATCATCCCACAATGGGTTTTGAAGTCTCGACTTCCGTAACCATAATTCTTAGTATTCTTATCGGTTCTGTTACATTTACGGGTTCATTAATTGCCTTTGGAAAGTTGCAGGGGATTGTTACGGGCAAAGTAGTTAAATATCCTGGACAACATCCAATAAATGCGTTGCTATTATTAGGTGTTATCGCCGCAGGTATTTATGTTGTTATAAATCCGGAACTTACATCGCTCACTTTATTAATAATTGCTATTTCGCTGGTGTTAGGAGTTTTATTGGTTCTGCCTATCGGAGGAGCCGATATGCCGGTTGCCGTGTCATTACTCAATTCCTATTCCGGAATTGCGGCCTCGGCTACAGGATTTGTTTTGGAAAATAATATGCTGATTATTGCCGGAGCTTTAGTCGGGGCGTCGGGAATAATTCTTACGCTTATTATGTGCCGAGGTATGAACAGAAGTTTAATGAACGTACTGCTCGGAGGTTGGGATTCAGCAGGTTCCGCTCCTACGGGAGAGGGTGGCTCGTCTGCTCCGCAAGGTGATGTTAAATCTGTAGACGCCGAAGAAGCGGCAATGATATTTGACGCAGCCAGTAGCGTTGTAATTGTTCCAGGCTATGGAATGGCTGTGGCACAAGCTCAGCACGCAGTTCGTGAACTCGCGGCGGCGCTTGAAGCTAAGGGAATTAATGTTAGATTTGCAATACATCCGGTTGCCGGTAGAATGCCGGGACATATGAATGTACTTCTTGCCGAGGCTAATGTTGATTACGATAAACTTTACGCGCTCGAAGATATTAATGATGATTTTAACAATACTGACGTTGCTTTAATAATTGGCGCAAATGATGTTGTTAATCCGGCCGCAAGACACGATACCAGCAGTCCTATTTACGGAATGCCGATCCTAAACGCCGATTACGCAAAAACTGTAATCATCAACAAACGTTCTCTTAATGTGGGTTACGCGGGTATTGAGAACGAACTTTTCTTCGCCGATAACGCTTTAATGTATTTTGGCGATGCAAAAGATGCGATTACGAAATTGACAAACGAGATAAAGGATTTGTAATAATTAATATTTATTTCATTTTCCTTAAAATCCACAATTTATTTACGGCTGATTGAATTAATTTTCTTTCAGCCGTTTTTATAAAAACATTACCAGATTACAAGATTGAAAAACTAGACTTCTCCGTCTTATCTTTCAAAATTTTTAGCTTAATTAACCTGTTGCTCTTTTCCCAATATTAATAGCTCTACGCTCATTAATCCCAGAGAAAATCCAAACAAGCAAAATCATTACTATTCCGATGTACGAAAGCGAATCGCGCCATAAAGCATAATGTTCGTGATATTCGATAACTTTAATATTCTTTTCGTCTATAAATTTTCCACGAATCGAAATTTTTCCTAATCCGTCATGCTCGTAATTTTGCAGATAGAGTTTCTCGTTGAAATAAGGGTAAATATATCCTTCGTTATTTTCTTTTATATATCGCACTCTATCGAATTCTACATATTTCCCGGCTCGCTTATTCTTGTTTTTTATAGTTGAAATAAAATGATTATCCTGAGATAAAGGACCGGAAAATAAAAACAGCGGAAGGATAAAATAAACCAATAGAACTGTGGCGGATAAAAATATTCGACGGAATGAAAACGCAAGATTCAAGGGGGAATTAACGCTCTTTTTCCAATTAATAATGTAAAAAATAATCCCTATTAGAATTAATACGAATGTAATGATATTCTCGGGAAAGAATAAATTGAAGCTCGTCATTTTCCATGAGAATGGGGCAAGGAAGTGAACTCCGTTTGCCCATTTAATTTGAAGAGAATCGAGAAGCAGATGAAAAAAAACACCCATCGAAAGAATTAGGAAAATCTTCCAATTATCCTTCGAAAAAAATGAGAATGCTAAACTTAAAATTAAGCTGAAGAAAAAAGTTGCCTGGATAATTGCATAAGTCCTGAGATCGAACATATTTACGGAAGAGAAGAAAGTTGAAACGAATCGTTGAATAATCCATGGGAAATCCGGAATAATAATACCGAAATAGATCCATTTAATATCGGCATTTTTTATAATTGCTTTAGTACCGAATCCGTTTACGGCTATATGAGCAATTGTGTTCGGCATAATTTAAGTCTTTGTATTTGCGCAGCTGATGCAGATTTTAGTCTGAGGCATAGCCAACAGGCGGTTGAGACCAATTTCTTCCCCGCAGAATTCACATTTACCGAAATCCTCTTTCTCAATTTTCTCAATTGTCTTTTTTAACTGATCGGCTTTAACGAGTGCAGCGCGCAGGTTTGCTCTGTGAATATTCTGATCGAAAAGCGCACTTGTTCTCGCTTCGCTTCCAAGAGAGCAATCCGAAACTATTGGTTGATTGAGTCTTTCCAGTTCTTTTATCGATTCTTTAAGAATTTCCAGCTCTTCGTCAATCTTACTTTTTATTTTTTCTTTTTCTTCTATTTTCATATCTAAAATAATATTACAAAAAAGAATTTAAAAAGAGAATTGCAAAGAGAATTGAAAAAAAATCCGAAATTGGTGCAACCTTTAAAAAATATATCAGTCTAAATAAAAAAAAGGAGACTGAAAATTGGCTGCCAAAATCTCATCTAAAAAAAGTTTTTATCTTTTTATTATTTTTTTCTCGGTTATTATATTTTCATCAATTGAATTATCCGCGCAAAAACTTTTGCAGGATAAAGAATTTAATGTTGATTCAGGAAAAAGATTAATTGTGGATACTCCTACCGGCGATATTATGGTAAGAACCTGGAATGAAGAAAAAGTTTCGGTAAAAATTTACGGTAACAGGAAAGCGGAAGATAAAGTACATTTCGAATTTGAGGAAACGGAAGAAGGAGTGGAAGTAAAAGCCGAAAAACCAAATTCATTTTTTAATTGGTTCAACTCCATAAAACTAAAATACGAAATACTGGTTCCGCAAAAATTTGATCTTAAATTAAAAACGAGCGGTGGCGATATTTTAGTATCGGACGTTGAAGGGAACAATGAAATTAATACTTCGGGCGGCGATATTAAATTGAGGAATTTAACCGGAGAATTAAAAGGGAAAACTTCGGGTGGTGATATCGAACTGGAGAGTTTAAAGGAAACGCCGAAGTTAGTACATCAGGTGGTGACATTACTTTGCAAAAAGTTAGAGGAGATATTTCTGCAGGAACTTCGGGAGGAGATATCAAAATTATGTCTGCCGATGGTAGCTTGGAAGCAAAAACATCCGGAGGTGATATAGAGTTGGATTATCGTGGAGAGAATTATGGTGGTTATCTCTCAACTTCCGGCGGTGATATTGATATTGTTCTTGAATCCGATTTTACAGCAGATGTAGAATTCAAAACATCCGGAGGCGATATCGAAGTTGATTTCCCGAACGCGTCGATCGAAGGTAAAATCAAATCATCAAGATTTACGGGAAAATTTAACGGCGGCGGTAATGATTTCGGAGCGAAAACATCCGGCGGAGATATTACGGTTAGAACCAAAGGAACGGAAGATGAGAAATTAAGACGATAAGAAGTTAGATAGAACGGCGGAAAGAGATGATGAAAATCAAATTTCCGCCGTCTGCTTTTTGCTTCTTCATTGGAAGTATAAAAATATTTAATTACTTTAATTATTAAAAATTTTTCACCCGAAAATTTTCTGATAATGATAAAAAATATTTTTTTCTTCATCTTTCTTGCAGTCCAGTTATTTGCCGCCGAAGTTGAGATTAAAAGTTTAAAAGCTTACCAGACAGGTAATCCGATAGCGCTTCCGATAAACGAAATTACGATTGAATTTGATATTAAAACCGATGAAGCCCCCGATCTCAATATAGTTTTCCGATTCTGCGATAAAAATTGGATACCTTACGAATCGGTTTTTCTTACAAACTATGGTTATAATATCGCGAGACAATTGAGCTATAGAAATCTTCCTGTAACAATTTCCGAAGCTGATTATCATTTCAAAGATTCTTATCCGAATAAAGATATTTCTTTTCCTTTTTCCGGCAAATGGAGATTCTTCATAACCGATGCTTTCGATACATCGATTGTTTACGCGGAAGGAAAATTTTTTGTGCTCGAAGATCTGATTCCGCTGAATTCCAAAATTACAAAAGACAGGATAGATTCTGATTTTTCATTCCCCGTAAATATGGATAAAACTTTCCGTATCACAACTTCATTTTTATTGGATGACTTTTTCTATCCTTCGCAGGTAGAGCATGTTGAAATAATTGAGAATTGGAAATTGGATTATCCGATTGTTATCGATAAAAAAAAGGAAAGCCGACAGCTAAGATATTACGAATGGAACGGCAGCAAAGATTTTGCTTTTGTCGCCCGGGATGTTCGTCCCGGCAACGAATATCGGGAAACAAATTTGTTGAATTACAAAATTTATGTCGGACCGGATGTTAATGCGCAAAGAGATAAATTTGAGGTATCTCGCTTCTATAACTTTGGGAATATAGATTTAAACGGAGGTGCTTATATAGCTAACTCCGCAAAGGAATATTTATTTTACTATGACAATTATTCTTCAAATTTTGAGGATTATATAGATTTTAAGGAAGATTACGCCCAATATCTGAAAGTGATTTTTACTTTGCGCGCACCTTCGAATTTAATTCCCGGAGATATTTATATTGTTGGCGCGTTTAACGATTGGCAATTACTTCCCGAGTATAAAATGAAAGAACAGCGGGGACTTTATTCAAAGCAAATCCAATTAAAACGGGGTGTTTACGATTATCAATATGTTGTAGCGGAAAATTTATCAATAGATTCCGAAGCGCCCGGCTGGTATATTTTAGAAGGAAATTTTTGGGAAACAGATAATCAATATTTAATTTTATTATATTATAACGAAACGGCAAAAGGCGGTTACGATAGAGTGATCGGTTATACAATAATTAATAGTGAAAATTTATGGAAAGATTAAAAATTGGGGTGATCGGAACAGGGCACCTCGGAAAACTGCACGCCAAACTTTTAAAAACTATTTCCGAATGCGAACTTATTGGAGTTTACGATTTAGATAAAGATAAAGCGAAGCAGGCGGCTGAAGAATTTGATTTAAAAGCATTTGAAAATTTGGACGAGCTTCTCGAAAAGATTGACGCGGTTTCGATTGTAGCTACAACAAGCGCTCATTATGATTTGGTGAATAAAGCATTCGATTTTGGAAAACACGTTTTTGTTGAAAAACCGATAACGGTAAAAATTGAGGAAGCCGAAGAACTTGTAAAAAGGTCCAACGATGAAAAATTATTACTTCAGGTTGGGCATATTGAAAGATTCAATCCGGCGCTTGTATCATTGGAAAAATATCCGCTCGATCCGAAATTTATTCAGACTGACAGACTTGCGCAATTTAATCCTCGCGGAACGGACGTAGCCGTCGTTCTTGATTTGATGATTCACGACATCGATATAATTTTGAGTTTAATTAAAAGTGAAGTAAAAACGCTAGCGGCAAGCGGAGTAGCTGTGGTATCGGACAATATTGATATTGCGAACGCGCGCCTTGAATTCGAGAATGGAGCTGTCGCGAATGTAACCGCGAGCAGAATAAGTCAGAAAAAAATGCGGAAGATGAGGATCTTTCAGAAGGATGCTTACATCTCTCTCGATTTTAATACCGGAGTTTCGGAGGTTTTCCGACTGGTTTCGCCGCAGAGTGCTGAAGAAAACCAATTTATTCAATTCGGAGAAATGGGCGTTGGCGAAAAGAAAAAATTAATTATTTACGAACAGCCGGAGTTGCGTCAGATAAACGCTCTTCAACACGAGCTTCATCTATTCGTTGTTGCCGCTCTTAAAAACGAAAAACCTGTTGTAAGCGGGGAAGACGGATTACGCGCACTGAAAGTTGCAGAGCAGATAATCGCAAAAATAGAGGAATCGAAAATAGTATGATGAAAAAATATATTTTTATTTTAATCGCCGTTGTATCGTTCTCTTCCTGCTCGGTTTACGAGACTATCGTAAATGTAAGCAGGCTTAAGTTCAAGCTGGATTCTGTAAATAATCTAAATATCAGAGGCGTTTCATTTTCGGATAAAGATCAGTTTAAGGATTTTAATATTGGTGAGATTGCCACTTTGACGGCCGGACTCGCAACGGGCGATCTTCCTGTTTCATTCAAACTAAATATCGCCGCCGACAATCCGAACGACGGTTCCGGAGGATTTCCAGCGACCGACGTAACAATAAAATCATTCCCCTGGAAATTATTTTTGGACGATACGGAAACAATCAGCGGAAATATATCTGAAAATCTAGTTGTCCCGGGTTCGGGCGGAACGACGATGATTCCCTTAGATATACAATTTGATTTGTTGGATTTTTTTAAGGGAAATAATATAAAAAGTCTCGTCAATCTTGTTCTGAATATGAAAGGTGAAGGGACAGAAAGTTCGAACATAAAACTATTCGCGCAGCCGGTTTTAGGTACCAGGCTGGGTGATCTGCAATATCCAAACGAAATAAAAATAGTAGATTACGAATATAATTAGTCAAAGTTATGAGTAAAATCAAATATTCAGTTGGCGTAGATATTGGCGGCACTTTTATTAAAATCGGCGCGGCTTCAGAAGAAGGGTCTATAATCGATAAAACCCGTGTGGATACAAGAGCCGATGAAGGTCCGGAGATTGTGATTCAACAAATTATTAAAGGCGTAAAAAGAATATTAGAAAACAATGATATTGAGATTGAAGGAATTGGGATTGGCGCACCGGGCAGTGTAATTAAAGAAGAAGGTGTAGTTTTAAATCCGCCTAATTTACCCGATTGGAAACGTGTTGAACTGGGACCGAGAATTGCCGAAGAATTTAATACACGGGTTACAGTTGATAATGACGCTAACGCCGCGGCAGTAGGTGAAATGATCTTCGGAGCCGGAAAAGATTTGAATCATTTTTTAATGATTACATTGGGCACCGGAGTCGGCGGCGGAGTTGTGATTAACCGAAAAGTTTTCGGCGGAGAGCTTGGAGCCGCAGGAGAAGTTGGACATACAACCGTAGATTATAAGGGTCGGAAATGCAACTGCGGATCTTACGGATGTTTGGAAACTTACATCGGGAATAATTATTTGATAAAATATTTGATAAAGGAACTTGAGAAGAATGAAGATTCCAAAATCCACGAATTAGTTGACGGCGATTACTCCAAGCTGAGTACAAAAATTGTACATCAAGCTGCGCAGATGAAAGACGAGCTTGCGATTAAAACAATAATTTCCAGCGGAAGGATTCTCGGATACGGAATAGCTTCGTCTTTAAATTTATTAGATATGAGTAATGTAGTTATTGGAGGCGGAGTCGCGGGTTTCGGGAAATTACTCTTTGATTCCGTTGAATCTGCAATAAAAGAAAGGGTATTAACGCCATTGAAACCGAGAATAAAAGTTATCCCAGCTGAACTAAAAAATGAAGCCGGAATAAAAGGCGCTTCGGCTTTAATATTTTGCTGATTTTTAAACCGTTAATTTACCGGTTGTTGAATGATTCAATTTTATCCTGATGAAAAAAATATTTTTCATAATTTTTATATTCGTAATTCAGAATTTCCACGCGCAGGAAGTTGATTCTTCCTTTGCCGCGCCCGCGGATACATTACTCCAAAATTCATCCGATACAACCAAGTCGTCTAACAAAATAGACGTTGACGCTGTTGTTTACGCTTCGGCTTCCGACTCGCTTACCTTCGACGTTCAAAATAAAAAGATGGCGATTTACGGCGAAGGTGAACTGAAATATAAACAGACCGATCTTACCGGCGCGAATATAAATATCGATTTTATAAATAATCGGCTGGATGCAACAGGCGAACGCGACTCCACTGACAATCTTGTTAATACTCCGGTACTTAATGAAGACGGAACCGGTTACGAAGGATCGAGCTTAAAATATAATTTTAAAACGAAACAGGGATTTATTTCGCTCGCCGAAAGTAAAGACGAGGGCGCGACCTACAGAGGCAAAAAAGTAAAGAAAGTAAACGAAAATACTTATTTTATTGAAGACGGAATTTACACAACGTGCGACGCCGACTCGGGATTGCCGGACACTTATTTTACCGCTAAGAAAATGAAAGTGGTTCAAAACAGTCAGATTGCCGCGCAATGGATCTGGATGTATATCGGCGGAGTTCCGCTCCCGTTGCCGCTTCCGTTCGGAGTCTTTCCTAATGAATCGGGCAGGCGATCGGGAATTATAGCTCCTTCTTACGGTCAGTCGCAGAATCAGGGATTTTATTTCAGAAACTTCGGATATTATTTTGCGTTAAGTGATTATTATGATCTAACTTTGAACGGCGATTATTATCTACGTGGAGGATACGGTTTGCGAAGCCGCGTAAGATACGCAAAGAGATATTCCTTCAGCGGAAATATTAACGCGGGTTATTCCGATTTTTATTTCGGCGAAGAAAACGATGATGACAGATCAGAACGAACCGAATGGAATTTCGGGCTCATTCATAATCAGCAGATAAATCCTTCAACACGGCTCGATGTAAACTTAAGATTTTTATCGAGTGATTACATAAAGAATAACAGTACTAATTATAACGATCTGCTGAATCAAAATATAACGTCGAGTGCGAATTTTCATAAATCGTGGGAAGGCGGAAAAAGCTTATCGTTAAGTTATCTTCGCAATCAGGATTTGGATAACGGCAACATAACTGAAAATCTTCCGAGCGCGAGTTTCAATAAATCTCAAAGTTATCCGTTCAGACGCGAAGGAGTTTCTCAAAGCGATCAGAAATGGTTTGAGTTGATCGGCTACAGTTACAACGGCAGATTTCTAAACAGGCGGAATAAAACCGGCGGAAACTTGGAAACTCACGGCGGTTTTCAACACGATATTTCGATTAACGCTTCGCCGAAATTTGGCTATTTCAATGTAACGCCTTCGGCAAATTACTCTGAAAAATGGTACAACAAAAGATTGAAGATCGATAATATTCCTGTTACCGATACGACGCAGGAATCAGGACTTCGGGATTCGTTAGTAACAAACTCGATTAAAGAAATAAATTTTGTTAGAACTTTTAATTTTAATCTATCAACAAACACCAAACTTTACGGAACCTGGCGGCCGAATATTTTGGGCGTCGACGCGTTTCGTCATACTTTAACGCCTTCTGTTTCCTACAATATCCGTCCCGATTTTTCAGAAGACCGCTGGGGATATTTCGATACCTACAGAAGTTGGGA
This sequence comes from uncultured Melioribacteraceae bacterium, assembly GCA_963821715.1. GTDB lineage: Bacteria > Bacteroidota > Ignavibacteria > Ignavibacteriales > Melioribacteraceae > CAWGET01. The sequence continues at coordinate 242,979 of CAWGET010000006.1, read as the reverse complement.
CGGTGAAATTGTAAAGTATGATAAATTCCGCGAGGAAGCGTTTGGCGGAGCTTCGAGCGGCGAATCACAAAGTCTTAATTTTTCTCTCGGTAATATTTTCGAAATCAAAACATCGGAAGACCCGACAGATACCACATCAGAATCTCAGAAAATTCAACTGCTGAATTTAAATGCCGGACTTGGTTATAATTTTGCGGCGGATAGTTTACGGCTTAGCGATTTGAATTTGAGTTTCAGAACTCAGGTTGCCGATATATTTACTTTTAACGGTTCGTCCAGATATTCTTTTTACGAATACAGCAAATCCAAACAAAGAGTTGTTGATCAATATTTGTATAAAAACGGCGGTGGACTTTTTGAACTTACCAATTTGAGTTTTTCTTTCTCAACTTCAATTTCCGGGGATAAGATAAGAAGTGAAGACAGAACGGGAGACGAGACCGGAGACGTTGAGGAAGACGCGTTCGAAACATTCCGACGGAGCGAATACATTGCTCTTTATGAAGACGAACAGCCGAACTTTTCAATTCCATGGTCGCTTAATTTAAGCTACAATTTTAATCAGAATTTTAGAGGAGCCGGAAAAAATAAATTATCCAATCTTTCGATGAATTTAAATATGAATTTAACCGAAAACTGGAAGATCACTTTCCGCGGAAGTTACGATTTAATCGAGAATGAATTAGCTGCTCCGCAAATTACAGTTTACCGCGATCTTCATTGTTGGGAAGCGAATTTCGTCTGGAATCCGCTCGGCACATTCAGTGGTTTCAGATTTGAAATTCGACTGAAGGCTCCGCAGTTAAGGGATATAAAAGTTTCGAGAACCGAAGGTCTTTATACAGGAAGACGATAATAAAAATAATGAATTACGAGTGATGGTAAATGAGTAGTAAAAAATATTTTATAGACGGAAATAATTTAATCGGTAAAATTCCTTCAATTAAAAAATTGCAGGTAAGCGATAAGCAGGCGAGCCGCGAAAAAATAGCTTTTACTTTAGATAGGTTTTTTGCCAAAAGGAAAGAGAAAGTAATTCTCTTTTTGGATGGATTTCAGAATGAAGCGATCAGAACGTCAAAAGTGAGGATACGTTATTCCGATAATAAAACGGCGGACGATATTATCAAACAAGAGATAGATCTTGCCAAAAATCCGAAACAGATAATTGTTATTTCATCCGACCATAGTGTTATGGAATACGCTAAAGTAAGTTATTGCGAAGTTCAAAAGAGCGAGGATTTTGCGAAACGTATGAACAAAAGTAAGACTGGGAATAAAGAAGAAGAAATAATAAAAAAAATAGATAACGACGAAATTAAAAAATTGTTTGGAGTGGATTAGTTATTGCCAAGATTTTACCAAAGATTATTTAATTGTCATATTGGCTCCGAGCTAGATATCAGAAGAGAGTTTTAGCATATGAATATCTTAAAATTGATTTACTTTTACGCAAAAGCAGCTTGAAATAAATCTAAATCATTTTTATGTCTTTCAAAAAAGGTAGTTTTTCGCGAGTTTGTCCAACCAATTCAATATCTATTTCCGCGGTTAAAATTTTTTCTTCGCCTTCATTCTCCAAAATTATATTTCCCATCGGATCAATAATCGAACTGAAACCGTTGTATTCGCTATTCGGATCATTTCCTACACGGTTCACACCGATCATAAAACATTGGTTTTCAATCGCGCGCGCTTTAAGCATCGCCTTCCAATGTTCAATTCTTTTTACAGGCCAATTGGCTATGTTTACTAAAATATCTACTCCGTCTATTGCGTATCGTCTGTAAAGTTCGGGAAACCTGAGATCGTAACAGATAGATAATCCTATTCTCGTCTGCCCGATTTTCGTGGTTACGGTTTCAAAACCGGCAGAATAATTTTCATCTTCTTTTGAGTAGCTGAAAGGATGGATCTTCCTGTATCTTGCTTTTATAATTCCGTTTTCATCAAAATGAAAAAGAGAATTAAAAATTTGATTATCGTCCTTTTCAATTAATCCGGCAAAAACATTTTTCTTTTAAATCTTTCGCTTTATTAAGAAAATATTTTATGCTGAATCCATCTATTTCTTCCGCATTATCTTCTGAAGACATTGTAAATCCCGTTAAAGTCATCTCCGGGAAAATTATAAGATCACTTTCCGGGTTTTCGCTTGTGATCAGTTCGTCAATCTTTTCCGCATTTGTATTTTTATTTTCCCATTCGGGCGAATATTGGACTAATGAAATTTTCAATTTGGATTCTCCATTCTAAAGTGACACAGACCTGCCTGTCGGCAGGCAGGTTTTGCAATCTGTGAAATCGTTGCGGCTGCCTAACAAAAATAAAAAAGATACTGTTATTCTTCAAAAGAAATTTTTAACTTAGCGTCAACAAATTCTAAAAACTTTGCTCTAAATCCCCGGGGAATAAAGATGCTGAATTATGTCTGGTTAGGACTCCTGATCGTCGGAATCGGAGTTGCGATTACTACTGATATTTATGAACAAAGCGAAAACAAATATAAAAATAACGAACCCTTCCCGGTCGAGATACAATTCTCTGAACCATTTAATCCGGAAATAAACCGATCATACGATGCTGAATTAGTTATCGATAATGCTGCTTATAACAGATTTTACGGCGTAAATGTTGCCGCTCCTTTTTTTCAGCCCGTTAAAATTACCGTAAGCGATAACAAAGAGAAAACCCAACTCTATCTAAAAACCGACGATAATACGCCGAAATTTTGGAAGGAAATGGCGGCTGTTAGCGGAAACGAAGATGATTTAACCGGAACCGTTAAAATCGGAGAAATGACTGATTCTGCTCATGCTCTTGGAACAATAACTTTGGAACCGATCACATTCGCGAAAATGCGCGCCGTTACAAATTCGGCATTGGATTACGCGGGAATAGCCGTAGAAATAGCTCTTGGATTAATAGGAATTATGGCTTTGTGGCTCGGAGTTATGAAAGTAGCCGAGGAAGCCGGTTTGATAAAAATTATTGCTCGCGCCGTTAAACCGATTACAAAGTTCTTATTTCCCGACGTTCCCAGCGATCACCCAGCGATGGGTTCCATGATAATGAATATTTCTGCGAATATGCTCGGACTCGGAAACGCCGCGACTCCGTTCGGTTTGAAGGCGATGGAAGAGTTAGACAAATTAAATCCCGAAAAAGGAACCGCTACAAATGCGATGGTAACATTTTTGGCAATTAATACAGCGGGATTAACATTGATTCCGGCAACTGCAATTGCTATCCGTGCCGCTTCGGGAAGTTCTAATCCGGCTATAATAATAGGCACTTCAATCTTCGGCGCGTTATGCGCTTCGGTTGTTGGAATAACTGCCGCTAAAGTATTCGAAAAATTCCCTATTAAAAAAGGAGAGTTCGGCGACTGGATGAACTCTAACGCGAAGGGTTTGGGGATTTTCGGATTAATTATCGTAATCCTCGGCGTTCTAATTGTAACCGGCGGGATTTCTGTATTTTCCTCAATCTTTAGTTTTGTCGATCCCGATTTTTTCCGGGCGGCGATCGAGATCGTTTCCGTTCTCGCAATTCCGCTTTTAATTTTTACATTCATTACATACGGCGCAATTAAAAAAGTAAAAGTTTACGAAACCTTTGTCGATGGCGCGAAAGAAGGTTTTGATATCGCGGTCAGAATTATTCCTTATCTCGTGGCTATGCTTATGGCGATCGGGATTTTCAGAGGCGGCGGAACTATGGAATATCTGGTTTATCTATTCCGACCTATAACCGATTTTATCGGAATGCCTGCCGAAGCTTTGCCGATGGCGATGATGCGACCTTTATCCGGAAGCGGGTCGCTCGGAATAATGTCGGAAATTCTCGCCGTTCACGGACCAGATTCATACATCGGAATATTGGTTTCAACTTTCTTTGGAAGCACCGAAACAACTTTTTATGTTTTGGCTGTTTATTTCGGAGCGGTGAATATTAGAAAAACCAGGCATGCTTTGGCTGCCGGACTTTTAGCTGACATCGCCGGAATTTTAGCCGCTGTGTTTATTGTTAATATGCTGTTCAGATAATTTATGAATATATTAATCACAAGAAAAATTCCCGAAGCAGCGGAAAGAGTACTAAAGGAAGCCGGCTTTAGAGTATATGTGGGTCCGAAAGACTCCGCCATGCCGGAAGAAGAATGGATAAAACGCGCTAAAAATGCCGATGCAATAATCACTCTTCTCTCCGACAAAATTGATAAAAATATTATCGATCAGCTCGACAAATGCAAGATCATAGCAAACTACGCAGTAGGCTATAACAATATTGATGTTGAATACGCGCGTAAAAAAAATATAATTATAACAAATACTCCCGATATTTTAACCGACGCAACAGCGGATCTCGCTATGTCGTTAATACTTGCGTGCGCAAGAAATATTATTGAAGCGGATAATTTTATGCGTGAAGGGAAGTTCGAGAATTGGAAGCCGAAATTATTTCTCGGCATCGAACTTCGGGGAAAAACAATCGGTATTGTGGGTGCAGGTAGAATCGGAATTGCAACGGCAAAACGAGCTAAGGCGTTTGGGATGAATGTGGTATATTTTAATTCATCTAAAAAAAACGATTTTGAAAAAGAAACAGGAGCGAAGAAAGTATCTTTAAATTATTTGATGAAAAATGCGGATGTAATTTCATTACATCTTCCTTTAACTAATAAAACTTTTCATCTATTAGATGAAGAAAAACTCTCTCTTATGAAACCTGATGCAATTTTGGTAAACACAGCGCGGGGCGAAATAGTTGACGAAAAAGTTCTCATAAAAATTTTAAAGGAAAGAAAAATTTATTCCGCCGGATTCGATGTGTATGAAAATGAACCAAAGATTAACAAGGATATTTTGAAACTGAAAAATGTTGTGCTTCTACCTCATATTGGCAGCGCGACATTTGAGGCGCGGAGTAAAATGGCTGAGCTTGCCGCCCTGAATATTATAAATGTTTTAACCGGGAAGAAGGCTTTAAGTCCGGTTTGATAAAAATTAATGAAGAATGAGATTGCAGAATATGAAGGAAAAATAGGTTAGATTCTTCAATTGAAGTTAATTCATTTAATTGATAAATTTCAAAATTATATTAAATAAAACAAGTTGATTATGATTATCGGTATTCCCAAAGAAACAACTTTAGAAGAGAAAAGAGTGGCTCTTGCTCCGGCCGGAGTGGATACTCTGATACGCGACGGACACAGCGTTTACATTGAAACTAAAGCCGGTATGGAGTGTAATTTTTCCGATGAAGAATACACCGAAGTCGGAGCTACAATAGTTTATTCCGCCGAGGAAGTATATCAGCGCGCAGATATTTTAGCTAAAATCGCTCCGCTTACAGAACAGGAAGCCGGATTCTTGAAGGAAGAACAAATACTTTTTTCGTTTCTTCATCTCGCCGCAGGGAGCAAAAAAATTATCGATCAGCTTTTGAAAAAACGGGTTACAGCCGTAAGTTACGAGTTGATTGAAAAACACGAGGAATTGCCTGTGCTGCAATCAATGAGCGAAATCGCCGGGCAGTTAGCTATTCAAATGGGCGAAAGATATTTGGGTAGCGATATACATGAAAGTCGCGGAATATTAATGGGAGGAATTACGGGAGTCGCTCCGGCGGCTGTTGTAATTTTAGGTGCCGGAGTTGTTGGATTGAACGCGGCGCGCGCTGCGCTGGGAAGAGGTGCGCAGGTTATAATGCTGGATAAAGACATTTACAAATTGCGGCGCGTGGAAAATTATCTCGAAAAAAGAATTACTACTGTTGTTGCAAATCCTTACACAATAGCAAGGGGCGCAAAATTCGCCGATCTCTTTATAGGCGCTGTACAGGTTCGCGGGGAAAAATCGCCGCACGTTGTCACCGAAGCGATGGTTAAAACTATGAAGAAGGGCGCTGTAATCGTAGATGTTTCTATCGATCAGGGCGGTTGTTTCGAGACGAGCAGGCCGACTTCTCTTTCCGAACCGATGTTTATTAAACACGGGACTCTACACTGCTGTGTCCCGAATCTTCCTTCGTATGTTGCGCGAACTGCAAGTTATGGATTGACTAATGCTTCGATTAATTATATTTCAGATATCGCGAACAATGGATTATCCAACGCTGTATTGAGCGATTCCGATTTTGCGAAAGGAATTGTTGTGCATAATGGAACCTGTACGAATGAAGTTATCGCCGAAACATTCGAATTAGAATATAGGCGGTTACATATTTTTTCAACAAATTAAGAGTTTTAAAAAATGACTGTCGATCAGGCTGTTAAGAATCAGAAAAGTTTATTTTGGCTTCAGAAATATAAATCGAAAATTACTACTGCCGAAGAAGCCGTAAAAGCGATCAAATCGAACGATAAAATAATTGTGCAGCCGGGCTGCGCCGCTCCGATGGAATTAATTAAAGCTATGGTGGACCGGAAGGACGATCTGTTTGATGTTACTGTTTATCATATTCTTGTTGTGGGAGATTTGCCTTATACTAAACCGGGAATGGAAAAACACTTCAAACACAAAGCGTTTTTCATTGGAGGAAATACGAGGAAAGCTGTTAACGAAGGAAGAGCGGAATTCATCCCGATATTTCTTTCCGAAGTTACGCTTCTTTTTAAAAAGGAATTATAAAACCGAACGTCGCGCTTATTCATGTTTCACCGCCGGACGAGCATGGTTTCTGCAGCTACGGAATCGACGTCGGAAATATTAAAACTCCCGCCGAAAAAGCCGATATCGTTATTGCGCAGGTAAATCCGAACATGCCGCGGGGATTGGGAAACAGTTTTATCCATATTAACAAATTGGATTACGTTGTTGAGCACGACGCGCCGCTTTTGGAACTTCCGCAAATTGATCCGAACGCGACTCAAGAAACTCTGGACGTATACGATAAAATTGGAATGCATATTGCCGAAATGATTGAAGACGGATCTACGCTTCAAATGGGAATCGGCGCAATTCCCGATTCCGTTATGCGTTATCTTAAGAATAAAAAAGATCTCGGTGTTCATACGGAAATGTTTTCAGACGGAATTGTAGAACTTGTGCAGGAAGGAATAATTAACGGTGAGCAAAAATCTATTCATCACGGAAAGATAATTGCGGGATTCGCACTCGGGACTAAAAAATCCTACGATTTCATCGATAATAATCCTGTAATTGAGTTTCACCCGCAGGAATATGTGAATGATCCGTTCATCATTGCGCAAAATAAAAAAATGATCGCTATCAATTCCGCAATTGAGATTGATCTTACCGGACAAGTTTGTTCCGATTCCATAGGTACAAAATTTTACAGCGGAATAGGGGGACAAGTTGATTTTATAAGAGGGGCCGCGCACTCCGAAGGAGGAAAGCCGATTATTGCTTTACCTTCTACAACTAAGGATGGAAAAATTTCGCGTATAGTTCCGACGCTTAAACCGGGCGCGGGAGTTGTAACTTCGCGAGGAGATGTACATTTTGTTGTTACCGAATACGGAACGGCTCATCTCTTCGGAAAAACAGTGCAGGAAAGGGTAAAGGCTTTAATTAGTGTGGCTCATCCTAATTTTAGGGAAGAGCTGGAAAAATTTGCAAAAGAAATTTATCATATTTAATCAGGTTTTATGGTTGCTGTAATCGGTGATATTCACGGCTGTTCTTTCACTCTTGAACGTTTATATAATAAAATAGTTGAAGAGTATGGCGAGATTCCTGTATACAGCGTGGGCGACCTTGTTGACAGGGGAAACAATAGTTACGAAACCATCGAATTTATAATCAAAAAAAATATTCGTTTTACGCCCGGCAATCACGATTATATGTTTTATCATTTTTTTAAAAATCCTTCAAGCATTTTTGCGAGATCGTGGCTTTTTAACGGAAGCGAAAATACACTTGAATCTTATGAAGAACACGAGGAAGCAGTTTTTCCTCATATTGAAGCTATAAAAAAAGCTCCATTCTTTTTTAATTTAGATGACTGTTTTATTTCGCACGCCGGAATATCAAATCAATTTAAGAAATTTTTTTCTCAGAATAATATTTTACAAAATGATGATGAATTAGCCGCTTTAATTGAAGCTAATTATAAAAACGACTCGGGTGTTTTATGGTCCAGAGACAAACTTATGAACATTGGAAAACTGCAGATTATTGGACACACTAAACAGAAAGATGTTTTTTTAGATGAAGAGGCAAATGCCGCTTATGTAGATACGGGAGCCTGCGTCGGAAACAAATTGAGCGCTGTGATAGTTGAACAAAGCAAGGTTATAAATATTCTGGAAGAAAAAACGCATCTTAACGATATTATTTAAGTCGGGTTTATATTTAAAATTTAGTACTAATAAAATAAATTGATATTTTTGTTTGAAATAAATAAATTTCATGTCATCTTTTTTAACTAAGACTGAGGTTCGTATAGAAAAATAATTTTTACGTTAAAAATAAGTATTAAAGGTTTGATACATAGTGGTTAAAAATTCTCAAAAGAGCCTCAGCATAATTTCTATACTATTGTTTACAGTAGTAATTTCTTCTTTCGGTTTTGTATTGGAAAAGAAATTTAAAGCTGATAAGCTGATTTCTGAAAAAGATGTTAATTTTACAGGCAATTCTCAAAAAGATCTCGTTGTTGATAATAGAACAAACGCATCTTCCGATTTTTTAAATTTCGATTATATAACTCCCCAAGACTCAACTGATTCTCTTGACGCAGTTTTATCTAAAGACAGTTTAGACCTTTCCGGTATAGTAGACACGATTAATGTAGATTCCATGGCTATTGATTCGATGGCAGTCGACTCCATGGCAATTGATTCAACCGCGAGATTAAAATATTTCAGATATCAAAGAAACGATAAACCATACACGCAATTCCGTCCGGATCGTAAAAGCTCTTTCTTCGCCCAGCCCTCGGGAAATTATTACCAAAGGAACGTTAAGTTAGACAGCACGGGTCAGTACGTTATTATTACCGAAGTTATTGCAGGAGAGGAAATAAAGCCGGGCTTAAAAATTCCGCTCGATGTTTATATAGATTTAAAATTAAAAGCGATGTCGCGTGACGAATGGGAAGCGCTGGGATATAAATATGAATTGAAGGACGGCGAAAAAAATCTTGAAGACTTACTTACCGATATCACAAATATCGATATCCCGCTTCCTAAAACTTCCTTCCTTAGTATTTTCGGACCGAACCGTATTCAGCTTCGCATAAACGGAGCGGTGGATATTCACGGCGCCTGGCGGAGCGAGACAACGGAAGGGCTGACGGTTTCCCGTTTGGGCAATACGAGGAACGAGCCGGACTTCAAACAGCAGGTTCAGATAAATGTCAGCGGAACTATCGGCGATAAGTTGGAAATTGGAGCCGATTGGAGTACGGAAAGAACTTTTGAATATGAGAATCAGTTAAAATTAAAATATACGGGTTACGAAGATGAGATAGTTCAGAGTGTTGAAGCAGGTAACGTTTCGCTGCAAACCTCATCTCTCGTAGGTGGAAGTGAAGCTCTCTTTGGTATCAAATCCGAGTTCCAGTTGGGACCTTTCAGGTTGACTGCGCTCGCCTCGCAAAAGAAAGGAGAGATACAGGAAAAATCGATTACCGGCGGCTCAACCACAAATCAGTTTGAGATCAGAGCGTATCAATATTCGGAAAATCATTTTTTCTTACATAAAGATTACGCCAACCCGGAAATAGGAATCTTTAACAGTTATTTTGGCGAAACCACCCCGGTTACATTTCCTGAGTATGAGGTTTTGGATATAGAAGTTTGGAAATCGACCGAAGGATTAATTGAAAAGGGAAGCGAGAGGAAAGCCACCGCATACATTGACCTTGATCCAATTAATGAAGGTGAAAATTACCCGGATAATTTGCGTAACGCTGACAGCAAAGTTGGTCAGGTTGTAAACGGAAGATTTAGAAAATTAGAGGAAGGTGTAGATTATATTCTTCATCCATATACAGGCTTTATATCATTAAAAAGCAATGTTCAGGATAATGAAGCGATAGCTGTCGCTTATCAGATAAGAGGCACAGGTATTGGGGAAAATGTTTACGGAGAATTCTTGAGAGATGTTCCCTCGGATACATCCGTTACTCTAGTGCTTAAACTTGTAAAACCACCAAATTTAAAACCGGGCGGTCAGTTTCAGGATGCCTGGGATTTGATGCTTAAGAACATCTATCCAATCGGCGGCAGAGATGTAAAAAAAGAAGGATTTACGCTCGATATTACTTACACAGCAGCCGGACAGGAACCCAGAAACGATTATGATAATGTAAAACTGCTGCAGGCATTTGGTTTAGATGAAACAGACGAGACCGGAACCGGCGGACCGGACGGCGCGTTCGACTTTTTAAATACTACAATTATGACCGAAACCGGCGAAATTATTTTTCCTGTATTACAGCCTTTCGGAAGAGATTTCCCCGAAGCATTACCAGAGGATCTAAAATTTCAGAAAATATATGACACATTAAAAACTTTTGCTCAGCAGGAGAAAGAACTAGACCGGTTTGTAATAGCGGGAGAATATTCGGCTTCAACCACCGCAGTTCATTCAATCGGTTTTAACGTCGTAGAAAATTCCGTAAAAGTCTACTTGAACGGTCAGGAACTTACACCGGGAGTTGATTACGCTGTTGATTACAATATAGGTCAGATAACTATTAGGAATGATAACGCTTTAATTCCGGGTGCAGATCTCAGGATCACTTACGAGCAGAACGATCTTTTTCAGCTGGCGTCCAAATCACTCCTAGGTTTTAGAGGATTGTATGATTTTAATGAAAGAACAAAACTCGGCTTTTCGATATTAAACCTGAACCAAAAAACTTTAAGTGATAAAGTAAGAATCGGCGAAGAACCGATAAGCAATTCAATTTACGGCGTCGATTTTCAAACCGGTTTCGATCTTCCTTTTATTACCTCTGGATTAGATTATCTGATCTCGACAAGAGAGCAATCAACGGTTAACTTAAAGGCTGAATTCGCTTACATAAATCCTGATCCGAATACGAAAAAAAGTCCAATTGGCGGCGATAATAATAAAAGTATAGCTTATGTAGATGACTTTGAAGGTGCTAAAAGAATCATTCCGATAACTATCGCTTATCAGGCTTGGAACGATTTAAGTGCTCCGGAAAATTTACCCGCATTCGGAGGCAGAGAACTTTCCAAAATAGAAATGATGGATTATAAAGCTAAATCGTACTGGTTTAATTTTCTTCCTTATTCCGGCGTAAAAGTGGAAGATATTTGGCCCGAAAAACAAGCCGCCCGAGAGGAAGAAAACGTTCAGGTTTTGGAATTAGTTTATGATCCAACAAAAAAAGGAACATATAACTGGACTCCGAATTTAGACACATTGAGTTTGAACTGGGGCGGAATGATGAAGAGGTTATCTTCAACCGCAAATAATCTTGTAGCTGAAAATATAGAATTTATTGAGTTTTGGCTGCAAGTCGGAGAAGGAACTCCGGAGGATGCAAAATTTTATATTGATCTCGGTAAAATAAGTGAAAACGTTATTCCTACTCCCGTTCCACCGCAGAGAAGGTCGGCATTTATAGATGACAAACTGCATACAGAAGACTTTAACGGGAACGATCTTGTTGACGAAGGAGAAGACGTCGGTATCGATATGCTCATTGATGCAGACGAGCCGGGTTACGATCCAAATACCAATCCCGATCCGAGCGGCGATAACATTCAGATTGTTCAAGGCTCATTTAACATAGAGGATTACGCACAAGTGAACGGTACAGAAGGGAACTCCGCATTGATGAGCGGCAATATACCAGATACCGAAGATCTTATAAGAAATCAAACCTTAGACGATATCAGAAGTTTTTTCCGCTACGAAGTTTCAATCGACACGGTAAAAGACAGCAATCCGCTTATTGTTGGTGGCGGCGGCAATAATTCAGGCTGGTACCAGTTTAGAATTCCTTTGCGAGAATATCAGGACGCGATTGGTGACCCGAGTTTAACCGACGTAGATATGATAAGGATATTCTTTAACGGAGTTGAAAGTCCGGTCCATTTAAGATTTGTAGATTTCAATCTTGTCGGTAATCAGTGGCAGAAAGTTCTCGTTCCGAACAAAGTTACCGAAGACGATGAGACGCTTACGATTTCGACAATAAGTGTGGAAGAGAATCCGGATTATAATCCTCCGTCCGATAATTTAAGAGAGCGGGATAGAACTAAACCTGATCAGGAAGTTTTCAAAAATGAGCAGTCGCTAAAACTGAGCATTAATAATTTGCAGGACGGCGACAACAGAAAAATAATTAAATATCTCTACAGACCTCTGGATATTTTCAATTATAAAGAATTAAAACTCTTCCTGCACGGAGATCTAATGGATCTTCCCGGCAGCGTATCCTATTATGACAATCCGGACATTTATGGTTCGGAAGTATTTATACGTTTCGGTTCCGATACATCGAACTTTTACGAATACCGTATGCCGCTGCAAGCGGGCTGGCAGGATATGCATATTATTTTCTCGGAACTAACCGCCATTAAGCAGACGCGCCCGGATGAAAAAGTATTATTCCAGGTTCCTGTTGACGGCAAAGAGGGACATACTTACGGAGTTCAGGGAAATCCCTCCTTAACGCGCGTTAACTTTTTCATGATAGGGATAAAAAATCCTAGTGATCGACGCGGCGGACAAGGCGGCGGCGATGGTGAAACAATTATAAGCGGAGATCCGGTATCGGGAGATATCTGGGTAAATGAGATGCGCGTTTTAAGCGCCGAAGACCAGGACGGATGGGCTTATGCGGTTTCGGGATCGGCAAATTTCGCCGATTTGCTTACGGTCAACGCGAACATGAGTCAGACCAATCCATATTTCCACCGGCTCTCGGATCGATTTGGAAACAGGATTGACGCAAAGAACTGGGGTGTTTCGGTAAACTTAGATATTTTAAAGCTGATGCCATTCAGTATGGAGGGAAGTAATCTTAAATTAAATTACTCCAGAACTGAATCAATCAATAAACCGCTGTTCAAACCGGGTACGGATATTAAAGTTGACGAAGCGGCGGAGCAGCTGCAGGAACAATTAATCGATCAGGGATATTCGGAAGAAAACGCTGCCAATGAAGCTCAACTTTTAAGAACGGAAGCGCAGACTGTAAATATTTCGGATACTTGGGCATTGTCGGGAGTAAAATTTACAATTCCTACAGATAAATGGTATATAAGGGAAACCTTCAACAGGCTTACTTTCGCGTTTAATTATAATAAATCGATGGGAAGAAATCCTACGCAGAAAACTATTGAAAGGTGGGTTTGGAACGCGAGTGCCAGATACAACGTGAATTTCAGTAATCAAAACTTTTTCCATCCGGCTGATATTCCGTTGTTCGGTAATCTTTTTAAAATCTTTAATGATTACGAAGATGTAAAAATTTATTTTACTCCTCAAAGTTTCAACAGTACGGTCTCCGCAAACAGAAGAAGATCGTTTTCTCAAAGCCGGGACTTAGACGTTGAGCCGAATATTCAGCGGGATTTCACAACGAGCAGGGACGCCGGCTTCAACTGGAAGTTGACCGAAGGAGGATTTTTTAATCTTAGTACAAATTATAATGTTACGGTTTCTTCCTCATTAACTCATCTGCTAACCGCAGCGGGAATGGAAAGATCCGAACAGGCAATTTGGAATGACGTTCTTACACGTTCGTTCTTCGGAAATATTTATGATTATCGTCAGTCTTTCGATCTTAGAAGCGCTCCGCAGCTTCCGTCGCTCTGGAGCATAAATAAATTTTTTACCGTGAATGCGAGCTACGGAGTTACTTACAATTGGCGGAACAATTTTACACAGGAACAGATCGGCAGAAGCGCCGGCTACTCAAATAGAATAACTGCGGATATGAATCTCCGACTGAAATCTCTTTTTGCTCCGCTCTTTGCATCCGATCCTCAATCGCAGCAGAAAAAAACTCCCGCGGCCGGAAGAGGGAGAGGCAGCAGAACCCGTGATACGCAGACAGGAGATGACGATAAGGATGAAGATAAGCTTCCGGAAGCTCGAACTCCTTCCGATTCTACTTTGGTAGATCAGGAAGATGAGGAAACAGGTCCGCGGGGTCTAACTAAAGGATTTATGCTTCTCAAAAACTCTGTAAAATATCTTTTGCTCGATTACGATCAGATTTCAATACGTTTTTCTCAGAATAATTCTCTATCCGGTTCCGGTCTTAAAGGCGAGTCTACCGGATTCGGAAATTTTTGGGGAATCAATCAGAATTCCGAGATGGGACCGACGCGCTTATTTATGCTTGGTTTCACTAACGATCTCGGTCCGCGGGTCGCGATTCCGCAAACTAATTTATCGGATAATTATTCTCAAAAAAATGATCTGAGCTTCAGCACATCAAGACCGTTATGGGAAAATGCTCAAATCGATCTCGACTGGAAAGTTGGTTGGGGATTGAATAAATCGATTTCTTATAACGTGAATGAATTCGGCGAACTTATTCAGCAGACCCCGCGTTCAACCGGTACTTTAGAAAGATCATTCTTAGCGCTCCCGTCATTCCTTTTTATTTCCGGCGGAGTTACAGAAGTGGCGGCACTCTACGATGCGAATTCTGATAATCCGAAAGAGAGTTTATCCAACGCATTTGTTAAAGGATTCGAAACATTTCCTCTTCTCGCTAAAATACCTTTCCTAAGCGATTTAGCAAATTATATCCCGCGTCCGAATTGGCGAATTAACTGGTCGGGATTAGAAAAAATATCTTTCTTTAAAGGCTTCGCTAAACGAGTTACGTTCTCGCACGCTTACAGTTCATCCTATAATGAAGGTTGGCGCTTAACAACCAACGGCGAAGAAGAAATCCAGTCGCAGAGGATCGAATCCGGTTTTGCTCCGCTTGTGGGATTGAATATTACATTTAATGAAATTTGGGATGGTAACCTAACCGGTTCCATAAAATATAATACAAGAAACAGTTTTAATTTAGGAGCTTCTACCCAAAACATAACCGAACAATTTTCGCGCGATATAAACGTATCGGCAAGTTTTTCCAAGGCAGGATTTTCATTGCCCTTCTTCGGTCTATCACTAAAAAATGATATCGAAATGTCGCTCTCATACACGAGCGGAAAAAACTCAACAATCCTTTACGAGATGAACAATTTTAATGAGGAAGGAGAACCGCAGGACGGAACTACAAGAACTGTTATTGAACCGCGGGTGAGATATGTAATGAGCTCTAGGGTTACTCTTTCTATTTTCTACAAGAGAACTTCCATAAGTCCGGAAGGCGCTGCAAGAATTCCTCCTTCAACAACCAACGAAGCGGGAGTAGATGTGAGAATTGCAATTCAGTAAATTTTGAGTAAATTGATTACGTCCGGCTCTGCCTTCAGCAGACGGGTTCGTAAAAGCGACTACGCCGTGACAGGTTAAACGTGAGTTGTGAGAGGGGAGAATCTGAGAAACTGATTTTATTTTTTTTGATCCGTTCCATAGTGGTTAGTTTTTTTTAACTTTGGATGATGCGAGAAAAAAGCAAAGCCACAAAAACCGCAAAGAATGCACAAATAGCGCAAGGAAAACAGATGCTGGTAAAGATTAAGATTTTTAATTTCCATTTAATTAATAGTAAAGAATAAATGAAAAATAAACAAATTCTTTGGGTGGACGACGAAATTGAATTGCTGAGGTCGCACGTGATGTTTCTTTCGGAAAAAGGATACGATGTTACTACCGTAACCAACGGCGAAGATGCTGTTACCGAAGTGGAAAAAAATAATTTTGATCTGATCTTTCTCGATGAAATGATGCCGGGTATTGGAGGATTAGAAACTCTATCCCGAATAAAAGATCTCGATGCGAACATTCCGGTAGTAATGGTAACTAAAAGCGAAGAAGAAAGTTTAATGAACGACGCGATCGGCGGAAAAATAAGCGATTATCTGATCAAACCGGTTGTCCCTTCTCAGGTTCTTCTCGTATGCAAAAAACTACTGGAAGGGAAAAAGATCTCGGGCGAATATGTAACAAAAGATTATCTGCAGGATTTTAATGAAATATCCCGGCAAATATTGAACGAACCCGATTTTAAAGAGTGGATAGATATTTATCTTAAACTCGTAAATTGGGATTTGGAGCTTGACACGCATAAAGAAGTTAATCTTCGCCAGACTTTGACGGATCAGAAGAAGGAAGCCAACCAGGAATTCTGTAAGTATGTCGAAAGGAATTACAAAAACTGGATTAATAATCTGGGCGAAGAAGATACGCCGGTTTTAACACCGGAAATATTTTCAAAATATGTTGCTCCTTCGCTTGGTGAAGCCGAAGGTCCGGTTTTTTTCTTTGTGCTGGACTGCCTTAGAATTGACCAGTGGATGGTGATGGAAAGAGAACTGCTCGATCTTTTCAATATCAAAAAGGATTATTACTATTCTATTCTTCCTACCGCCACTCCTTATTCCAGGAATTCTTTGTTCGGCGGATTGTTCCCTTCAGAGATTGAAAACTTATATCCAGAATTGTGGCAAAGCGGCGGAGACGATGAAAGAAGTCAGAATAAATATGAAAAAGAGTTGCTCCAGCAGCAGCTCGACAGGAAGTTCATCAAGCTAAAAAATGATTTAAAATATATTAAGATAATTGATCCAGACGTAGGAAGGTCGTTTGAACAAAATGTTTTATCACATAAAAACACACACTTAATGGCTGTTGTAGTAAACTTTTTGGATATGATCGCTCATGGAAGATCCGATTCCGACATATTAAAAGAAATTGCGCCGGACGAATCAGCTTACCGTTCTTTAACTCATAGCTGGTTTACTCATTCCTCGCTGCTCAATACATTCAAAGCTATCTCGCAGATAAACAAAGCAAAAATTGTAGTTACCACAGATCATGGAAGTATAAGAAGTTTGCGCGGTGCAAAAGTTTTAGGTGACAAAGAAGCGTCAACTAATCTTCGTTTTAAATTCGGAAGAAATTTAAAAGTTGATGACAAAAACGCACTCTATATAAAAAATCCCAATGAATACAAACTTCCAAAACGCGGAATAACTATTAGTTATATAATCGCGAAAGAGGATTATTATTTTGTATATCCGACGGATTATCACAAATATTTGAATCACTACAAAGATACTTTTCAGCACGGTGGAATCTCGATGGAAGAAATGATACTTCCGGTTATTACGATGGAGAATAAATAGTGGAACTTCCTTTCAGCAGAGAAGTAAGTTCCGAAGAAGAAACGATCATGGTCGCTCAGGAATTTGCTAAAATTTTGAAGAACGGCGAGATAGTAACCTTGATAGGAAACCTCGGCGCGGGAAAAACTTTTTTCATCAAACATCTTTGTAAAAATTTTAATATAGATAACGTAAGCAGCCCTTCCTTCTCAATTGTTAATGAGTATTCCGGCGAGAGGAAATTTTATCATTTTGATTTTTACCGTTTGGAAAAAATAGAAGAATTATACGATATAGGATTTGACGAATATTTGGCTGATAATACGGCGAATGTTATAATCGAATGGGCAGACCTAATGCCGGACATTATACCGCGCGAGATAATTGAAATTGAAATTATCTCATTGGATGAAAAAAACAGAAAGATAGAAATAAAAAAGTATGAATAAATATCTGCCGATACTTGCGGTTGAAACTTCTGGCGAAATATGCAGCGTTGCTGTTTTGCTGAATGAAAATGAATCCGTGGAAATGAATTACAAACAGAAGCACATTCATTCCAAAGTTCTGCTTCTGATGATAGAGCAACTGCTTGACGCCTCAAAAATTTCCCCTGCTGATCTTCATCATGTTGCTGTGTCCAATGGTCCCGGTTCTTTTACCGGTTTGCGGATCGGCTTATCGGCGGTAAAGGGTTTTGTATTCGGATTGGATTTACCCATTGTTCAGGTTCCTACTTTCGAAGCGCTTGCGTATCAGTTGTGGAATTATGTTCCTTTAAACCGGAAGTTCGCAATCGCAAATACTGTTAACCGGGATGAGCTGTATTTCGCGAAATTCTTAAAAGAAGAAGAAGGATATAAACTAATCGAGCGATTGCAGATAATCAATAAAAATAAACTTGAAGATTTTTTGGATGAAGAAGATTTGCTGTATGGAAATAATGATAATTTCCGCAGCGTAAAAAATGTATCATCGCCTTCCGCAGAATATATCGCTAAATGGTCTTATTTTTTTGGAAAGGATTTATTAACTTACGAAGTCGATTATACAGAACCGAATTACTTAAAAGATTTTGTAATAAAGGTGAAAAAATGAAATTAAAAATAATATTTCTATTTTTATTTGCGGCATTCACGGTAAACGCGCAAATAGTAGGACCAAAAATAACAGTCTCAGAAACTGATTACGAATTTGGAAAAATTGCTCCGGGAGTTGAAGTAACTCATGACTTCCTGATAACAAACACAGGCGGGGATGTATTGGATATCCAGCGTGTGAGAGCATCGTGCGGATGCACTGCAGCGGCGCCGAAAAAAGATCAATTGAAACCCGGAGAAAGCACAACAATCAATGTGAAATTTAATTCAGCGGGAAGAAGCGGAGCGCAGAAAAAATATGTATATATCTCGTCGAACGATCCGGATAATCCCGAAATAAGATTAACATTTACCGCGGAAATTGTTGAGAGATCCGAACTAAAAAATTCCGAAGCTGAACTGCCGAAACTTGAACTTGAAACTTATCATAAAGATTTTGGCACGGCTATAGAAGGCGAAGTCTTAGACTGGCAAGTTAATTTTGTAAACTCGGGAAAAGATGAACTTATAATTAAAGATGTAAAAACTTCGTGCGGATGTACAGCCGCGGTTGTGAGCGGAAAGAAATTGGCGCCGGGCGAAAAAGGAAATTTAAGAATTGAACTTGATACGGCAAAACGCTCCGGTAAGATGACACGAACGGTTACTCTTTTTTCTAACGATCCCGAACAACCTTCCCAGACAATAACTCTTGAAGTTAACGTTCAGAAAAGGGATTCTTAATGGCTTGGTTTAAACGATCGAAAGAAAATATATCGCCGGAGAGTATTAAAAAAGACGTTCCGGACGGACAATGGATAAAATGCGACGGCTGCGCTGAGATAATTCATCGCCGGCAGTTGGAAGCAAATCATTGGGTCTGCCCTAAATGCGATTTCCATTTCAGAATAAGCAGTGAAGATTACGTTAATGTAATATTTGACAAAAATAGTTTTAAAGAAACTGATAAAAAGATGAAATCCGGTGACCCGCTCAATTTTATCGATACAAAAAAATATAGCGACAGGATTGAGGCGACGATAAAAAAATCCGGCCTGAACGATGCGGTTAGAACCGGTATCGGAAAAATTGAAGAGAAGAAAGTTTCCTTCGCCTGTATGGATTTCAAGTTTATCGGCGGAAGTATGGGGTCTGTTGTTGGAGAAAAAATTGCGAGAGCAATAGACCGCGCATATGAAAACAAGATTCCGCTAATCATTATCTCTCAAAGCGGCGGCGCAAGGATGATGGAAGGCGCATATTCCTTAATGCAGATGGCGAAGACCAGTTCAAGGCTGGCGCGGCTCGCTGAAGCGAAGTTACCTTATATTTCAATCCTGACCGATCCGACAACTGGAGGAACAACCGCAAGTTATGCAATGCTTGGTGATGTAATTATTGCCGAACCGAACGCGCTAATTGGATTTGCCGGACCGCGTGTCATCAAACAAACTATCGGAAAAGATCTTCCTGATGGCTTTCAAAGATCGGAATTTTTGCAGGAAAAAGGTTTTGTCGATTTTATTGTAGATCGAAAAGAGTTAAAAGAGAAATTAAATCTGCTTATAGAATATTTTAGTTAATGTCCTCCGAGAACATCACAATTATTTCCTCAGCAGCAGAAATGCATCGCTTCGCCGATTCCTGCAGAATGGAAAGTAAAAAAATCGCGCTCGTCCCAACTATGGGATATCTGCACGAAGGGCATCTTTCACTTGTAAAAAAAGCTAATCAATTGGCGGACATAACCATCGTTTCAATATTTGTAAATCCGTCTCAATTTTCTCCGAACGAAGACTTGGCAAAATATCCGCGCGATTTTGACCGCGATAAAAAATTATTGACCGAGTTTAATGTAGACGCAATTTTTTATCCGGAAGTTTCGGAAATATATCCGAGGGATTTTCAAACTTACGTCGAAGTCGAAAAAATAACCAAAAGTTTTGAGGGCGCTTTTCGTCCGACTCACTTTCGCGGAGTCACGACTATTGTGAATATTTTGTTTAATTGTGTAAAACCTCACTTTGCTGTATTCGGGCAGAAGGACGCTCAGCAGGCTGCGGCAATAAAGCGGATGACGTGGGATTTAAAATTAGATGTTGAAATAATTGTCGAGCCTATTGTTAGGGAGGCAGACGGTCTGGCGATGAGTTCGCGTAATATTTATCTTTCTGAAACGGAACGTAAAGACGCGCTTGTTTTGAGCCGTGCATTAAAAGCTGCAAGGGAACTAGTTTCTAACGGTGAAAGAAAAACTGAAAAAATTTATAATGAAATGAAGAGAATTATAAATTCAGCAAAAAGTTCAAATCTTGATTACCTAAAAGTTGTAAATATAGAAAATTTTGAGGAAGTAAATTATTTGGAAACAGGTAACGCCTATTACATTTTGATTGCCTGTAAGATCGGAAAAACAAGATTGATTGATAATATGATTATTGCAAAATAACATTACAAAAGAGAATTGAACAAAAGAATTAAAAAAAAGAATTAAACAAGAAAATTGAAAAAGAACGTGTAATCTCTTCCTAATATGTCTGTTAACAGATCTCAGATCATTTGCAAATTTTTATAAAAAAGAACTCCCCTTGGGGAGTTCTTATATTTCCTCAGAATCATTTTCCCTTTTTAAGGTTGGCATAATATTCTTTTATCGGCTGGAAAGGACCGAACTGATGCTGCTCTTGCGAAAAATTATCTGCATACGGCGGATAGGGACAATCGATCGGTTTCTTTGTCAAGTCGGGATAATCATCCTCCAATCCTTCCATTTGCGGACGAGTTTTGGAATTGATATAAGCCGCAACATCATATGCTTCTTCATCAGAAAGTTCAATATGCTTCCAAGGAGCGCCGAGCGGCATATTCCCTTTTATAAATGTTCCGGAAGTTAGAACCCTGTGCATTCCGGCGCCGTTGTTGAAAGAATATTCTCCCCATAATGCGGGAGTTATAGTTTCATTTTCGTTATTGGTTACACGTTCAAGATATCCCGAACCGTCAAGTCCGTGACACGATTGACATTTGTTTATATACACTCTTTCGCCTTTTTCAAAGTTTGCTTTACGGTTTGGATAATCGAATGGCACATTAAGACGTCCCACAATCTCTTCCGGCGCGTCTTTACTCAGTGCCTGCATATAAGCTATCATCGCGTTCATTTCGCGGCTCTCTTCGGATAATTTTTCGCCATTCATACTCCGTTCCATACATCCGTTTATGCGGTCTTTCAAATCACCCGTTTTATTAGAACGTCCCCGGAATCTTGGATATCTTTCAGTTACGCCGATCCAGGGCATTCCATATTCTTTCGTTCCTTTATCCTGATGGCAATTTGTACAGGATAATTCATTTCCCGAAAATCCCGGTCCTTCATATCCGGCTTCCTTACCTAAATACTGTTTCGTATTTGACAGAAGCTCTAGACCATATTTTACCTCAGCGTCTTTAGCCGCAATAACGCTATCCACATTTATTGTTTTCCAATCCTCCGACGATCTCTCAACATTCGCTTCATAATCATGTATTCTTTTATTATCCGTAAGCGCGGTAAAAAAATGAAGTATTTTCATTATATCTTCGCCTGTAAGAAGAGTGTCAAGTTGAAGATAGCCCATTTGATCGACTGCTTCGGCAAGCGTGGCGATTTTGCCGTCGTGAAAATAAGGCGCGGTTAAAGCGATATTACGCAAAACAGGAACTTTGAAAACATAAAGATCATCCGGATTATTGGTAACTGCTATTCTGCCGGAATCTGATTGATGATAGGGATTATAAATGCCGATTTTCTGATACATTATTCCGCCGAGAGCAGGACCATTATGACATCTAACGCAGCCGGAATTTATAAACAAATCAAGTCCCTCTTTCTCTTTCATTGTAAGCGCGTCAAGATTTCCGCCCATAAATTGATCGAATTTATCGTGCGTTACTAACGTACGCTCGAAAGCGGCTATCGCTTTGCCGAGGTTCTTCATAGTTATCGCAGTATCGGAATGGGGATATACTTTAGCAAACTCCGTCCTATAATTTTCATCTTTTTTTAATCTCTCAAGAACAATATCCTCATGCGGCATTCCCATTTCAATCGGATTCATTATTGGACCCGTAGCCTGATCGGCTAAATCCTCGGCTCTTCCATCCCAAAACTGATCGATTTGATAACCGGAATTTAATACCGTGGGTGAATTCCTCGGACCAAAATTTCCTTTTGCCCCTTTTGAAGTTTCCATAAAATCCGCGCCCCCTGCATTGCCGTCGATTTTGTGGCAGCTATTGCAATTCTGCGAACTATCGACCGAAAGCGCCTTCTCGAAATATAATTTTTTGCCTAGAGCAACTTCGCCGGGAGAATCGTTCTCGCTTCCGTAAAGTTTATCCGGCATAACACCAAATATAGCGTTAGCTTGATAATATAAAGCCCCGTCTTTAGTATCAATATTTACTTTTTTGTCCGTCTCGGAATTATTTTTAACTCCTGCGGCATCAACTTCAACAGCTAAAAAAATGATTAAAAGAATAAGTAATAAATAATTGGAAAGAACTTTTAATTTGTTCATTTCTATCTCCCTCTGTTAATTAAGACTAGTACGTCTTTTAAAATAATAATTTATCTTTTCGAATAAATCAATAAAAAAATATTTTGGAGATGTATTAAATTTTTTGGAATCTATTCATATCAATCATTAAAAGCCCCAAAAGAGCTGGATCTTTATTAAAGATCTGAAATTACGGTTTGTTTCCAGTGAAGTCCTGACTGAATTGTTTTTTTACCTGCGAAGTAAAGAAATACTTTCATCTATTTTCAAAATAAAATTATAAATTTTTCAAAAACACCTAAATTTTTCCCTACGTATGAAATGAGTATTTCCCATTTATATTATGGAGACAAAATGAGTGCTGACATTGAGGAATTAGAAAGAGACTCAATTATTCAAATTGTTCTGGATTATTTAAACCTGAATAATTTTAAAAATATTAAAGCTGATATTTATGGATTTAATATCCCGGCAAAGATTTACTGGAATGGTTCACAGGAAGGTTTTACTCCGGATATTTCCTGCACAAAAGATGAAATGAAATCCATCTTCAGGATCGAGACGGATTATTCGATCAAAAATAGTGATACTGAAAAGATCTGGAAACTTTTTTCCGCCAACGCCGAGGAGTTTAATAGAGAGTTTCATTTGATCGTGCCGAATAATCATCTATATCCTGTAAAAGAAAAACTTTTAAGCATGCAAATAAAAGCGAAGGTTGAAGGGATAAACAAATATTGCAGGATTCTAACTTAAAGCCTTCGGAATTGTTTCTCTAACTTCTCGATTACACTGAGTGTATAATCTACTTCTTCAATTCTGTTCTGTGCGCCGAAAGAAAATCGGATGGTCCCTGATGCTTCTTCCGCGCTTTTGCCGAGGGCCATTATTACATGCGATGGTTTTAGTGTTCCCGATGTACAGGCTGCTCCGTTGCTTGCCGCTATTCCGTTGATATCTAAAAACATAAGAAGCGCCTCAGCGTCGATATTGTAGAAATCCGGGTTGAGAGTAAGACTTAAAATATACGGCGACGATTCTCCGGCGCAATTGACGTAGATGTTTGTACTCAGCGAATCAATACCTTCTTCAAACTTATTTTTAAGCAGAGCTACTTTTTCAAGATTATCTTTCATATCCCGTGCGGCAATTTTTATTGCTTCAGCAAAACCGATTATCGCGGGCACATTTTCTGTACCGCCTCTTCTGTTTCTCTCCTGGGAACCTCCGAATAAAATCGGTGAAACCGGAGTTCCGCTTTTAACATATGTCAATCCTATTCCTTTCGGTCCCTGTATTTTATGGGCGGAAGCAGAAAGGGAATCAATATTTATTTTTTGAACGTCGATATCAACCTTGCCGAAACTCTGTACAGCGTCTGTATGAAGAAAAAACTCCCGGCTCTGTTTTAATATGGAAAGTTCTTCCAAATTATTTACCGCTCCGGTTTCATTATTTATATGAATAATAGAAACTAAGGAAGTCTTGTCGTCAATCCTTTCTTCGGTATTTTGAATATCTATTCTTCCGCATCTATCAACGTTTAAATATTCCGCGGCAAAACCGGATTTTTCCAATTCTTTAAAAGAATCAAGAACGCAATGATGTTCTGTTTTGGATGTAATTATTTTATTCTTCCCTGATTCATCAAATTCCTTTTTAGCTATTCCGAAAATGGGAAAGTTGCTGGCTTCTGTTCCGCCGCTTACAAAATAGATTTCACTTGCATCGGCGTTTATAAATTCGGCAGCTGTTTCCCGCGCTGCTTCGATTGCTACGCGCGTCTTTCTTCCGAAGGAATGAATAGACGATGGATTACCATAAAATTCATCAAGATAGGGGATCATCTTTTTGTAAACCTCGGGATGAAGCGGAGTGGTTGCAGCGTTGTCAAAATAGACTTTCATCAGTTTATCCCGTAAATCGATTTTATTCCATATAAAACTAACGCAGGTTGATTACTCTGTTCAAATTCTAAATAGGGAATAATCTTCTCAGCGTTGCCTCCGGTAACATAAATGTGAAATTTCGCATTTTTATTTTTTTCCTGAAGATGATTTAGCGCGCTGTTTATCATACCAGCCGTTGAATATATTACTCCCGATGCTATTGATGATTTGGTGGATTTACCTATTGTTGAATAGAAATCGTCAAGACTAACTTCGGGAAGCTGTGCTGTTTGAGAAGAGAGTGATTTGATCATCAAAGAAATACCGGGCGCTATTAAACCGCCTGCAAAAATACCTTTGTAAGTTATAAGATTAAAAGTTGTAGCCGTTCCGAAATCTATTGAAATAATGTAATCATCCTTTATGTAGTTTTGCTTTTTCTTTTGGAAAAGATAAAACGCTCCTTCCGCGCCGCAAAGTCTGTCAACGCCCAAAGTTTTCGGCGTTTCATAATCTAATTTAAGATTTAGATTTTTGGAAGCATCTATTTCGAAAGGAATAATGCCATAATTATATTTAATAAATTCTATCAGTTTAAATGAAGAACTTTTATTCACTGAAGAAACAGCTGCGGCTGAAATATTATATTTTGAAAAAAATGATGAATCGAATTCCCCTTGAAAAATTATATCCCGCTCAACCAGTTCATCATCTTTAAAAACTCCTACTTTTATTGAGCTATTTCCGACATCGCATGCGAGAAACATTATCTTAAACTAACGTCTCCGTAAGCGATTCTTTCATACTCATCGCCGGTTTTTAAAACTAGAAATCCCTCTTCGTCAATATCGTCGAATACCCCGTATTTTGTTTCGGTTTCACCGACAATTTGAATTTTCTCTCCGAGTAATTTACAGCGGCTTTTCCAGTCCTGTAAAATTTTTGGAGCGTTATATCTTGAACCTTTCACGATAGGTTCGTAGTTATTCAAAATTTCGCTAAGTAGTCTTTCCCGGCTAACTTCCTGCCTGAATTCGCGTCTTATCGACGTAGGCTGATAAAGAAACTCGCCTTCAAAACCACTTTGATTTACATTGATTCCCATTCCTACAACCACTTTATTAATTCTATCTCCTTGCGAAGCGGAATCAAGCAGAATACCTGCAACCTTTTTATCATCAATTAAAACGTCGTTAGGCCATTTTAAATTTACTTTCAACTGATATAAATTTTCAATTGATTGAGCAATCGCGAGGGAAGCTCCCAAATTTAAAACATTTATTTCCGCCGGTCTGTAAGGTCTAACCAGCAGAATTGACAAGGTAAGATTTTGGCCCGGCATACTGAACCATTCTCTGCCTCTGCGTCCGCGTCCGATAGTTTGATACTCCGACAAAACGACGGTACCGTTTTCCTGGTAAAATTCATTTTCCATCAGGAAGGAATTTGTGGATTCGAGTTGTTCTATAAATATAAAATTTCTACCAATAAAATCAGTGTCAAGCTTTATATCGAATTCTTCAATATTTAGCATTTTTTCTCTCCTGTGGCAAGTTTATGAGACAATATTACAAATAGATGACAAATACACAATTTTTATGTCAAATTGTCAAAATATATAAAAACTGTTATTTATTTTTAACTCCTTGTTTTACAACAAGTTACACAAATTTATTAGATTGGCATACAAGTTGTATCTATAATAGCAAAAATTGAACAAGGAGGATTAAAAATGACATTAGTAAGATTTGAACCACTCCGGGAATTTGAAAATTTTCAAAACCGGCTACAAAAATATTTTAACGATTTTAATTCTTTAGGCGTTTCAAAAGAAAACACTTTTTCTCCGCAAATCGATATTTCAGAAGAAGACGATAAAATAATTGTGGACGCTGAAATACCGGGCGTAAAGAAAGAAGATATAAATATTACTATACAAGATAATATTTTGACGCTTAAAGGGGAAAAGAAAAAAGTAGAAGAAGAAAAAAATAAAAATTATTTCAGGTCGGAAAGAAGCTACGGAAGTTTCCAAAGATGCTTCACTATTCCGAAGCAGGTTAGTTCAAATGATATCGAAGCTAAATTTGAGGATGGAATGCTCCATATAGAGATGAAAAAAATCGAGCCGAAGAAACCTGAAGAAAGAACAATAGAACTTAAATAACAGAAGTTAACGCGGGATTATTCCCGGTAACAAAAGGAGATGTAATTATGGGTAAGATAATAGGAATTGATTTGGGAACGACAAACTCGTGCGTTGCCGTTATGGAAGGAAACGAACCGGTTGTAATTCCGAATTCCGAAGGTGGAAGAACTACACCATCGGTAGTGGCTTTTACAAAGCAAGGCGAAAGACTTGTGGGACAGCCGGCAAAAAGACAAGCGGTAACAAATCCTCAAAATACTGTCTTCTCAATAAAAAGATTTATGGGAAGAAAAATTAACGAAGTAGGAAATGAAATAGAAGAAGTTCCTTACTCAGTAGTTGAAGGCGACAATCAAACCGCGCGCGTTAAAATTCAGGATAGGCTTTATTCGCCGCCGGAAATTAGCGCGATGATTTTACAAAAGATGAAAAAAACAGCGGAAGATTATTTAGGACAGGAAGTTACAGAAGCGGTTATTACAGTACCTGCTTACTTTAACGACTCCCAGCGTCAGGCAACAAAAGATGCGGGCGAAATTGCCGGATTATCGGTTAAGAGAATTATTAACGAACCGACAGCAGCGGCGTTATCATACGGCTTGGATAAAAAGACCAAAGATCAGACAGTTGCTGTTTATGATCTCGGCGGTGGTACTTTCGATATTTCTATACTTCAGCTTGGTGAAGGCGTCTTTGAAGTAAAATCGACAAATGGCGACGGACACCTTGGCGGCGATGATTTCGATCAGAGACTGATTGATTATCTCGCGGATGAATTTAATAAACAGGAAGGTATCGATCTGAAAAAAGATCCGATGGCTTTACAAAGATTAAAAGAAGCTGCGGAAAAAGCGAAAATTGAACTATCTTCGTCAATGCAGACGGATGTCAATCTTCCATTTATAACCGCAACACAAGATGGTCCAAAACATTTGAACCTGACTATCGCAAGATCGAAGTTTGAGCAATTAGTTGACGATCTTATTGACAGAACAGTAGGACCATGTGAAACCGCTATGAAGGAAGCAGGAGTGACTGCTTCTCAGATTGACGAAGTAATTTTAGTTGGCGGTTCCACTCGCGTACCTAAAGTACAGGAAGTTGTAAAGAAGATATTTAATAAAGAGCCGCACAAAGGCGTTAATCCTGATGAAGTGGTAGCAATCGGCGCCGCAATTCAGGGAGGCGTTTTAGCCGGTGATGTAAAAGATGTGTTATTATTAGATGTTACTCCGCTTTCGCTTGGAATTGAAACTCTAGGCGGTGTTATGACGAAATTGATCGAAGCTAACACAACAATCCCGACTAAGAAGAGCGAAACATTCTCTACCGCTTCGGACAATCAGCCTTCAGTAGAAATTCATGTTCTGCAAGGTGAAAGACCAATGGCTGCGGATAACAGGACGCTGGGAAGATTTCATTTAGACGGTATTCCGCCGGCTCCAAGAGGAGTTCCTCAGGTTGAAGTTACTTTTGATATTGACGCTAACGGAATTCTTAATGTTTCCGCGAAAGATAAAGCTACAAACAAAGAACAAAATATCAGAATAACTTCTTCGAGCGGACTTTCGGAAGACGAAGTAGACAAAATGAAAAATGAAGCTAAAGAGCACGCGGCTGAAGATAAGAAAAGAAAAGAATCTGTTGAAACTCGAAATCAGGCGGATAATTTAGTCTTCTCTACAAAGAAACAGATTGAAGAGATGAAAGATAAAATTGATGCCGATTCCAAAAACAGACTTGAAGCCGAAATTAAAAAGTTAGAAGACGCAATAGCGGCTAATGATGAGAGTGGAATGAAAAAGGGAATAGAAGACGTTAATAAAGTCTGGAATGAAGTCGCTCAAAAACTCTATCAACAACCGGGAGCCGAACAACCTGGTGCAGGTTCGCAGGCAGGCGCAGGAACCGGACAGGAAGCAGGTCAGCAACAATCTTCAGGTAACGAAGAAAAACAGGAAGGATCCGGAGTTGAAGACGCTTCTTACGAAGTAGTTGACGATGAAGAAAAAGATAAAGAAAAATAAAATATATTTTATAGGAGGCTTATAAAATGGAAGTAAAAGAAAAAGAAAAAACCTTGGAAAGACAAGATAACTGGGATGAAGCTTTAGAGAATGAATCCTGGATTGCTCCCTTGGTTGATATTTACGAGAACGATGATAATTATTATCTGACTGCAAATATGCCGGGAGTGAAAAAAGAAAACGTTAAAATTAAACTGGAAGAAGGAAGTTTAGTTTTAATGGGTAGAATAAACTATGAAGAAGAGTTAAACAGAAAATATGTAATGAAAGAATCTGAAACCGGAAATTATTTCAGAAGATTCAAAATAGATGAAAGCATAGACGGCGAGAAAATAGATGCACAGTTTGAAGCCGGCAGATTAGTTGTAACTCTTCCTAAACACGAAAGAGTAAAACCAAAAACTATTGAAATCAAATAGCTAAACTATTCTTTCATAAAATTAGGGGCTGTCTCATTAATTTGAGCAGCCTCTTTTTTTTGTCACGAGACGCAAGATGCTAGACAACAATCGAAATGGGAAACGTGGAAGCGAAAAACGAAGAAACGGATTAAATATTTTTTGTTAGCGAAGATCATAATAATCAGCTTTTTCTGTGTTATATTAATCAGAAAAGAAATTAACCACAAAGACCGCAAAGAAGGCTCGAAGATCACGAAGAAAAAACGTTAATGGTGAAGCTCAAGAATGGAAGACGATATTTAGGATTTTCTTTGGATCTGAAATATTCAAAAAAAATCCCCTCCTAAAAAAGAGGGGATTATATCGATTAGAATAATATTTTTAACAGGCAATGTGGGAGGTAGTTAACACATTCGGATTATTTCTTATTGCCGTCAGCATTTCATCCGTTGCTTTGCTCTTTAATTTCATTGTGCACAGCGCAACAAG
The DNA here is from genome assembly GCA_963821715.1 of uncultured Melioribacteraceae bacterium. Lineage (GTDB taxonomy): Bacteria > Bacteroidota > Ignavibacteria > Ignavibacteriales > Melioribacteraceae > CAWGET01. Next base: position 213,213 of record CAWGET010000006.1, on the reverse strand, counting down.
TCCGCCTTCAAAAATAACGTTTTCCACTTCTTCAATATTGATATCGCCGCTTCGTAAAACATCCATAACCGAAGCAAGAACACCCGGTTTATCATAATGCTTAACTGACAATTGATAATATGAATCGGATAATCTGGCGCGGTTAACCCAATGAGCAATTACACCGCTATTCATAAAGTCCAGAACAATCCGTACCGTTTCTTCAGCCACTGCATTCTGTGCCTGTTCCGTAGACGCGCCGATATGATGAGTTACATAAACATTTTTATGATCTTGTAACTTTGATTTTACTTCGCCGCTTTTTCCTTCCGGTTCATCGGCAAACACATCCAGCCCGGCCATAATATTTTTTTCGTCTAATGCACGCAAAAGAGCTTCTTCGTCAACAACGGAAGGACGGGAAGTATTTATAAAATATGCGCCGTCTTTCATATAACCGAACATTTTATCATCAAACAAATTTTTGGTTTGCGGGGTTGAAGGAAGATGGACCGTGACTACATCCGCAATAGGAAGTATCTGATCCATTTCGGAAAAATCTTTTATCGCTACACCTTCAATCCGAGAAATGTCTTTGCCGTAAACATTCATTCCGAAAGCCAGCGCGCGCTTGGCTACTTCTTTACCGATATTCCCGACGCCAACAATCGCCATGGTTTTACCAAACAACCCATTGCCTTTGGAGTATTCCGCTTTATTCCATTTGCCGTTTTTAAAATCCATAACATTGTCCGGAATTTTACGGTCGAGAGCTATCATTAATCCCATTGTCAATTCCGCAACGGCTATCGCATTTTTGCCAGGACAATTTGCGACATAAATTCCTTTTTTATTTGCAGCCGAAATATTGATATTATTGACGCCGGCTCCGGCTCTAATTATCAAATTTAATTTTTTTGAATTCTCAATTGCTTTTTCATTTACTATAGTTGATCTCACGATTAAAATATCGGCATCATTTGCTTTCTCTTCAAGTTCTTCTTCGCCTGCTTTGGGCTCATATACAACTTCTAAATCGTGCGACGTCAATTCATCAATATACTTTTCCGGAAATTTATCCGCTATTAGTACCTTCATTATTACTCCGCTTTAAGTTAATTATTTCATCATTGGTATTTTTATTCCGAAACTCTTCGCATTATCTATGGCTCTTTTATATCCGGCGTCAGAATGACGAACGATTCCCATTCCAGGATCATAAGTCAAAACTCTTTCCAATCTTTTTTCGGCCTCTTTGGTTCCGTCGGCAACAATCACCATTCCGGCGTGAATTGATTTTCCCATTCCTACTCCGCCACCGTGATGTACGGAAACCCAGCTTGCTCCGCCTATTGAGTTCAGCATTGCGTTAAGTATAGGCCAGTCGGCAATCGCGTCGCTGCCGTCTTTCATCGCTTCGGTTTCACGGTTTGGGGAGGCGACCGATCCGCAATCCAAATGATCGCGGCCTATTACAATCGGCGCTTTAACTTTGCCGGACGCTACGAGATCATTAAATATTTTTCCCATTTTCGCGCGGTCTCCGTAACCGAGCCAGCAAATCCTCGAAGGCAATCCCTGGAAGTGAACTTTTTCCTGCGCGAGTTTTATCCATCTAATCAGCGCTTCGTCTTCGGGAAAAGTTTCCATTACGGCTTTGTCCGTTTCGTAAATATCTTCGGGATCTCCGGAAAGAGCAGCCCAGCGAAACGGTCCCTTTCCGTCGCAAAAGAGCGGACGAATATACTCCGGCACAAAGCCGGGTATATCAAATGCGTTATCCACTCCGTTATCTTTTGCTTCGCCGCGTATATTGTTTCCGTAATCAAAAACAATTGATCCTTTTTGCTGGAAGCCTAGCATCGCCTCCACGTGCGAAGAAATTGTATTGCGCGAAAGTTCTATATATTCTTTTGGATTAGAAACTCTGAGTTCCAGCGCTTCTTCGAAGGGAATCTGCATCGGAATATATCCGTTCAAAGTATCGTGCGCGGAAGTTTGATCGGTAACTACGTCCGGGATAATTCCTCTATTTAAAATTTCCGGTAAAATTTTTCCGGCGTTTCCCAGCAGACCAACCGATAAAGCTTTTCCTTCTTCTTTAGCATTTAAAACCAGTTCCAAAGCTTCGTCCAGATCTGTTTTCATTAAATCGAGATAACCGGTTTCCAAACGTTTTTCGATCCTGGATTTATTCGCATCTATTCCCAGAAACGCGGCTCCGTTCATCGTTGCGGCTAGAGGCTGAGCTCCGCCCATTCCGCCCAAGCCTGCGGTGAGTAAGAATTTTCCTTTCAGATCGCCATTAAATTTTTGCCTCGCGCATTCTGCGAACGTTTCGTAAGTGCCCTGCAGAATTCCCTGCGTGCCGATATAGATCCAGCTTCCTGCAGTCATTTGTCCGTACATTGTTAACCCAAGTTCGTCCAGCCTTCTGAATTCATCCCATGTTGCCCAATCGGGAACTAGCATAGCGTTGGAAATAATTACTTTCGGTGCGTCGGTATGCGTCTTGAATACAGCAACCGGTTTTCCGGATTGAACAACGAGCGTTTCATCATTTTCCAATTCTTTTAGTGATGAAATAATCGCGTTGTACGATTCCCAATTCCGCGCAGCTTTTCCCGAACCGCCGTAAACAATCAGGTCTTCGGGGCGTTCGGCTACTTCAGAATCTAGATTATTCATCAGCATTCGAAGAGCGGCTTCCTGAATCCAACCTTTGCAGTTCAGTTTTGTTCCTCTTGGAGCTTTAATTACTTTTGATGAAGTTTCCATTATTACTCGTCAAAATGATTTTGTAAAATTGAATTGTACTGAGCGTAAACTGAGCGATAAAGCCACTTCTTTACAAACCAGCTTTTTTGCATTTTTTGATCGAGATATTTTATGTTTTCTCTAAGCTGCGTAACAAGCCGTATCTTTTCTTCTTTTGTTAGCTTAACTTCTTCCGTATCGCTATTCAATTTATCTAATATTGAATTATAAATTCTTGCCTCGGCATAATATTTTTCATCTCCCGAAACCTGCTGCAAAGCCTGCTTACAAAAAGTTGAGAGAATTTTTTTTTCGTTCTTATCGAACTGATACGTGTAATTTTTAAATAAACCTTTTTTCTTCATATTTCCTATATCTTTAGTGAAAGTAATTTTTCCCGCATCTTTGCAAATCCGGGTTTAATTATGTTATAGATGTAATCCAGTCTTTCGTTATAAGGGATAAACGCTGATTTCATAGCGTTAATGTTTAATTTTTCAATATCGTCAAAGCTGATGTCGAAATACTCCGCAGCGGTTAAATATTCTTTTGTTAATGTTGTGTCGCTCATTAACCTGTCGTCGGTATTAAGAAATACTCTGAACTTCTGTTTGTACAAGTCGATGAACGGATGATTTTCCAGTTTATCTACAGCGCCCGTATGAACGTTGCTGAGCAGACAGATCTCGAGGGGAAGCCTTTTATCCAGAATAAACTGAGCGAGTTCCCCGAGTCCGGCAATCTGTCCGTCTTTATCGTATGTAATATCTTCTGTTAAACGTGTGGCGTGTCCAATCCGCTGCGATCCGCAAATTTGAATCGCCTGCCAAATCGATTCTTTGCCGAAAGCTTCTCCGGCGTGAATTGTAATATTAAAATTTTCGTGTTTGATATAATTAAAAGCGTCGAGATGTTTTTTAGGAGGATAACCGCCTTCTTCTCCGGCAAGATCGAAACCTACAACTCCCTGATCTCTGAAATTAACCGCTAATTCTGCAATGTCGCGCGTATTTTTCATATTGCGCATTCCGCTCAAAATCAGCCCGAATCCGACTCCGAATTTATCTTTACCACGTTCCAAACCTTTAAGAACTGAATTAATTATATCGTCATAATAAAGGCCGTTGTTGGTATGAAAAACAGGCGCGAATCTAGTTTCGACGTAACAGACTCCGTCTTCATACATATCATCCATCATTTCGTAAGCTACTCTTTCGAGTGATTCCTTCGTCTGCATCACCGCAATTGTATGCTCAAACCCTTGTAAATATTCAACTAAATTCCCTTTGTTTGCACCTCTAAAAAACCATTCGGCAAGCTCGTCGGGATCTTTAGTTGGAAGTTTTTTGTATCCGATTTTCTCAGCGAGCTCAATAATTGTCGCGGGTCTTAAACCGCCGTCCAGATGATCGTGCAAAAGTACTTTCGGTACACTTCGTATTACTTCGTCAGGTTTCATTTCGCTCCAAATTTTTCATTCTAAAATATCTCTTTTGGTCAGTAAAATCAATTAAAAGAGGGAACAAACCGGACTTAAGCATGTAAACAATTTAAATTTCATTAATTGATTTGCTAAACTTGACTATGAAATATTAAATTGGTTATTTTAGAATAATATATTATTTGAGAAAAACAGAGGAGTTACAATGAAGCGAGTTTTAATCGCAATGACTTTACTTGCAATGGTTTTCGGAATAGCGGCATTCCAATGCTCTTCCACCGAATTAACGAGCGCCAAGCTTTACATTCAGCAGGAAAATTATGACAAAGCTAAAGAAGTTTTGGTGAAGGAAGTTACGAATAATCCCCAAAGCGACGAAGGATTTTACTTGTTAGGATATTTGAACGGTGAAGAAGGCGACTACGAAGCAATGGTAGAAAATTATGCAAAATCATTAGAAATTAGTAATAAATTCCAGCAGGAAATAATTGATTCCAGACAATATCACTGGGCTCAGAATTTCAACAAAGGAGTAGGATATTTCAATAAAGCATCGCAGGCTACCAACGAGGATACAACAGCGATGTTTTTTAACGACGCAATACAAGCTTTTGAAAACGCTATTTTAGTTCAGCCGGATTCTTCTTCAACTTATAAAAATCTTACTTACGCTTATATAAATGCCGGAAGAACCGATGAAGCTATTAAACCTTTGGAAACATTGATTGCAACAAACGCAACTCCGGACGCTTATACAATGCTCGGCGATATTTATTTCAAGCAAGGTTCGCAGGAAATGATGGATTACCGTACATCCGGAAATGCACAGGACAGCGTTGCAGCAATGGAAACTTTCAACAAATCGATTAAGGTTCTTGAAGAAGGAAAAGCAGCATATCCGAAAAACAATGATATTCTTCTGCTTCTTTCTAACGCTTACATAAGCGCAAATAAAACTGATGTTGCTATGGAAGCTTTTAGAGAAGGTGTTGAAAGAGAACCGGAAAATAAATTTTACCGCTATAATTATGGTGTTATGCTGTTAAGTGCTAATGAATACGAAAAAGCTGTTAATCAATTTGAAGCGGCTCTTGATGTTGATCCGGAATATGAAAACGCTTTATATAATGCTGGCGCATCTTATGTAAAATGGGGCGCGGAAATTCGCGAAGCAGCTGAACTTGAAGAAAATGTAAGCGATGCATATAAAGCTAAATTTGAAGCGGCTTTACCTTACCTTGAAAAATATTTGGATTACAATCCTGAAGATGCACGCGTTTGGGATTTATTGGGAAGGGTTTACGCTAATCTTGGAATGCAGGACAAATCGATGAACGCATTTGAAAAAGCAGATGAATACAGATAAATATAAGCTTTAATATTTTAAGCCCGCAATTGGTTAAATTCCGGTTGCGGGTTTTTTATTTTTAATTTGATGATATTTATACTAACAAAAAATAAACGAGGAAAAAGTGGAACAGGATAAAAATCCGAAACAACAGCAAATAAATATTGAGCTTGGTGAGAAAGAGGCAGAAGGAATTTATTCTAATCTTGCAATTATTACGCATTCTCCGGCTGAGTTTATTATCGATTTTACAAGAATAGTACCAGGAGTACCGAAGGCAAAAGTTCATGCAAGAATAATTACAACACCGCAGCACGCAAAAATGCTTCTAAAAGCGCTCCAGGAAAATATTGATAAATTTGAAAACCGCTTCGGTGAAATTAAGGTAGAAGGTCATCCAAACCAGCAGCAGTTTGGTTTTAATGTAAATAAGGATGAAAAATTTAATTAGGTAATCGTATATTATAAATTGCACCGATCATCGGGAAAAGGATTATAGTATTGCAATTCCCTTTGATTTCATGAATAAGATTTCTCAATTATTTTATATGTTTGGGCTTTTTTAATTTCCCCAAATTTCTTCCGTTATCTTTTTAAATTGGCATAAAAGGCTGCCGACTATGCGCAATTTCACAAAGTAAAAATCTTGTCATTCCTAAAATTCCATTATTTCAGCAATCCAATCTTCTATGTTGTGACATAAATCACAACGCTATATTGTCTCATAAACATTAAGAATGCTTTTCCGATTATTGGGTAGTTCTAAGAAAGAGAGGCATGGATGCTGAATAAATTGAAAAAATATTCATTAATATTTTTTTTGGTGTTTATAACGGGATGTTTTGAAACACCGACGGAATTTGTAGCTCCCGTATGGGACGTTGATATTTCTTTCCCGATTACAAATAAAACTTATACTTTGGAAGATGCGATCGAAAATGATACTGCTAATTTTAAGTGGTATGATGAAGGGGAGAATTACGGACTTCTATACTATTCCGATTCCCACAAATTAGATCCGGTTAAAGTTGAAGACAACTTAACAATCGAGTCTTTTAAAGCCAACGTTACTCAGAAGATTGAAACTATTAAAATAAATGAAGTTGAACCGGTTAAGGCAAATTTAAGAACAGACAGAGTATTCCCGGAAATCATTACCGGAATGCCGGTTATTGTTCCTTCCTATTCTACCGATCTCGAAGTTGATTTTGATGAGATTGATGGTTTCTCTGAAGCCTCTTTCGAAAATGGAATACTCGAAATGCTTGTAACAAATCAACTTCCAATAGATATTGAATTATCTCAGTCTGAGATAAGAAACAGTTCGGACAATTCTCTCATATCCGATTATCCGGATAAAGTTTATATAGAAGCAGGGAATAGTAAAACCATTTTGTTTAATGTTGCCGGAAGTGAAATTCTTAATTCAATAGAACTCAGTTCTCAAATTTATACTCCGGGCAGCGGAGGAGAAATCGTAAGAGCGGAAAGCGACACAGCTCTTGTTCTCACTGCATCGTTAACTGATCTGGAAATTGAAAGCGTAACAGCGATGCTTCCAAAACAGGATCCTGTAACCGATGCAGGCGGATTTGTATTCGACGAGACAACAGCAATAGCATCTGCCGAAATTAAAGAAGGCGGCTTTAACCTTGAAATTACAAATGATCTTTCAGTCGGAGTGAACGCAAATTTACAGATCAATGAACTGCATAACAAAGTTGGAGAAAAATATTCCAAGGTAATATTTATTCCTGCCAATGAAAAATATGTTTTAGAAGAGAATGATTTGCGTGGCTGGAATATTCATTCGGATTTTCCTACAAAAGAACTGACCTACGTATTTGAAATTGGAACCGAAGAAACTGATGAGCCTACAACGATTTCACTAAACGACAGTATTGCCGTTGATGTAGATTTCGAGAGTATGGTTTTTTCTTCGGTAAACGGTAAAATTAAACCGACAGAAATTGATATAGCAGAAACAACATTCGATCTCGAGTTAGACGACTTCAATAATAAATTCAGCTTCACAAATCTTGTATTCGATAATCCCGAGATAATCCTGAATCTCGAATGTTCGGCGGATATAGATCTGTTAATCAACGGGGAAATTGTAGCAAAAAATAATAATCAGACTGAAGTTTTGAAAATTGAGAATGTGATGATCAGCTCTGCACAGAAAACGCTTGTAAATCTCAAGGACTATGGATTGGAAGATATTCTGAACAGCTTCAGCAGCGATTTGCCGAGTTCGTTTGTTTTCCGGGGATCTGCAATCGTTAATCCGGAAAATAAATACGGCAGCATCACTTGGGCTGATTCATTGGTTAGTAGTCTGGACCTTGAAATTCCATTAAATATTGGAATAGCGGACGGCGAGATAACTGATACAGTGGAAATTGATCTTGATAATATTGATGAAGAAGATATCGAAAATATTAATTATGCCGAAATATTTTTTGAAATTGAAAATGCAGTTCCCGCGGGATTGGAATTCTCCAGGGAAATGTACGACTCTCTCGGAACGTTAATGCTTCATCTTCCTACAGATTATAACGGACAAACAACTATGAACGTTGCCGCGCCTTCGGTGGACGAAAGCGGAAACGTTACTGAACCCGGAATGACAGAATTATCAGTAAAGCTTTTTCATGAGGACGTGCAGAAATTTTTCGACAGCTCGGAAATGGTCTTTCATCTGAAATTATTAACACCGGTTTCCAACGGTTTGCTTCATCCGGTCAAATTTAAAATTGACGATAATATAAAAGTAAACGCTTCGGTTAGCGCCGGTTATAAAGTAGATTTAAACAATTAGGTAAGTGATGAAAAAATATATATTGGTTTTCTTTTTAGTTTTAAGCGTCTCAGCTCTTTCACAGGACGCGGGATATATAAATCCTTCCAATCCCGGAAATAATTTTTTCAATCGGGGATTAAACACGCGGGGAGTCTATTCGCTCGGAGGCAATCCGGCTCTGCTCGCTTTCCCGGATAACAAAACTTTGGAGATAGCTACTGTTCTTCCGGTTCCTAATATTAATCTGACTCTCGGCACCGATTTTATGTCGATCAGAGATTACAATTATTTCTTTTCAGGCAAAACCGACGCGGAAGGAAATACAACCGGATTATATTTAAATGCGGAAGAGAAGCAGAAATTCCGGGACTTGTTCAGCGATGGAACAGAAGTGAATTCCAATTTCAGCGCTACTCTTTTTGCCGTTACCTATTACAACGAAAAAATCGGCGGTATAGGATTCGCAGTAAAGGATAAAGGATCCGTATCCGCAGCTTTCCCAAAAGATCTTGTCGATCTATTTCTTGAGGGGAATGAAAAATCTCGAATTTACAGCTTCGACGATTTATCGCTTAATTCCTGGTACCTGCGGGAATACTCCCTAAGCTATGGTTATAAATTTAAGTTCAAAATGGAAGCGGTTAAAAATATTTCAGCTGGTTTCAGCGCCAAGCTGCTGCACGGATACACATACAACAGCGCGTCAAAATTTTCAACATCGCTTCAGACACTTGATAATAACAGCATAAATGTAAAGAGCGACATCGAACTTTATTCAGCGTTCTCAAATGATTTCGGTGTTGAATACGATTTCGATGAAGATTCTACCAGGACTTCTTCTTTCTCGCCGTTCCCTTCGCCGGCGGGTAAAGGAATCGCTTTCGATTTCGGACTTGCGATGGAGTTAGATGATGTCTGGTCATTCGGTTTAACTCTTTCGGACCTCGGATCGATGAACTGGAATGAATCGTCGGCGCTTTACGCAAAAAAAGATCAGTTTATTTTAGATGACGTAACCGACGATGAACTTCTGGACTCGCTTTTCAGTTCTATTGAACCGGAAGGGAAGTATATCAACGGTTTCGCTACTCCGCTCATTACTACTTTGGGAATCGGTACTTCCTTTCAACTTGATAAGTTTCTCGACGGAAATTTCCCCGGCGCCATGATGATTGTGCTGGATTACCGTATGGGGCTTAATTCTTCACACAGAAGCGCTGATCCAACGTTCTACGGCGGTTTCGAATGGAAACCGTGGCAATGGCTTCCGCTCCGCTCAGGGCTCGCTATAGGCGGTTATTCAAATTTCGGCTGGCAGTTCGGTTTTGGATTTGATTTGAATTTATTCGAAATAAATTTCGCCACTTCAAATCTCCAAACGTTTTACGCAACCGAATCAGCGAAAAGAATTTCGCTTGGAATAAGTACCAGATGGAAATTTTAAGAAGCAGTAATCAGTGAGCAGTAAAAGTGAAAGAGTCCATTGCTCGAATAATAATTGCCCCGACTTTTAAGTCGGGAACTAAAATTACCTACATTACTTTTGGCTTTAGCCTCATTGAAATTTATTTTTCAACTCTCATCAAATTTACAATCGCTGCGATGAGGAAGAATATATTCGCGAGCCAGGCCGTTAATATTGGATTAAGAACGCCGTTCTTTCCAAACGCCTGACTTATCTGCATAAACACGAGATAAACGAAAGTTATCAAAATATTAATTCCGAATTGAAGAGCAAGGCCTCCTCTTCTTTTGTTGGCGGAAAGTGGAAGTCCGAAAAGCACAACCACAAAACTCGCAAAAGCAAAAGCTATTCTTGAGTGATACTCAATTAAAATTCTTGTCGGATCATTACCGGCTTCCAACTGTTCGTTTGCAAAATGACGAAGTTCCGTCAGCGTCATTTCTTCCGGCTTCATCTGTTTTTTAACAACATCTTCCGGTTCAAAATTTAGATAATCAATTTTTAATGTATCAAAGCGTTCGGCAATTTCTCCTTTGCCAATAAATCTCCTCTGTATTCCTTTTGTGAGAATCCAGGAAGATGAAGTAGTATCAAAACTCATTCTCGCCGCCTCAATCCGCGAAACCATTTCCGTTACATCCTCCGGATCAAACTCCTGGATACTGATTCTGTGCGCCTGATTCGCGAGTGCGTCGTAAAAAGAGATTGATACAATTCTTGTTCGCGTATCCTGAAAGAAAATATTATTGCCGGTTTGCTCTATCCCTTTTTTCATGTAAGTCTGCTCAATAAAAACTTTCTGCTGATTGGCTTCGGGTACAACATATCCGCCGAAAAATATCGTAAACACACTAATAAATAAAGCCATGGCGAGGAACGGGAGCATAAATCTGTAAATGCTTACTCCGGAAGATCTAATTGCGGTAAGCTCGTTTTGATTCGACATTTTTCCCGCGGTAAAAAGACTCGAGAGAAGAACGGCTATCGGAGTCATCAAACGGATTATCTCCGGCGCAAACACAAAATAATATTCCACGATAAGATTATTCGGAACATTCTGGTCGATAAAATCGTCGAGATTTTCCATCATATCAATAACGATGAACATAAGAGTGAATGCCAGCAGACCGAAGAGAAGAGTCTGAAGAAATTGTTTCAGTAAATATCGGTCAAGAATTTTCATCATCATAACGCTTTCTTTGTCTGAATTGTTTCGGGATTAAATTCTTAAGAAAATTAAATTCAATTGTAACGCGTTCCTTAGCGCTTTTTATTGTGAGCGTAATGCCGAGAACAAGTAGTAAAACATTAGCGCTCCACATTCCCCAGAAAGGAGAGAGCAGTCCGCGGTCGGAAAATTTTTCTCCCGCAATTAAAAAAGACCAGTAAACAAGAAAGAAGAGAAGACTAATTCCCGCAGCCACTCCAAGTCCGCCTTTTCTTGTCATGGTTCCGAGCGGCGCGCCGATTAAAACAAAAACAATGCAGGCAAATGGAAGCGCGTATTTTTTGTGAATCTCCACCCAATATTTATTTATTTCTCTTTTATTGTATCGGAGCCTGTCGAGGTTGGCGTTTATGGCGGTGCGCGCGCTGTTAAGTTTATCTTCCGCTCTCCGCAATGAATATCTGTAAGTCCTGCCGGGGTTTGTTGATTGATTCAAAGTATCCGGAAGGAAATTCGTCACAATATTATTTTCGAGGTTTCCGTAATATCTATCTCTTATCCGCTCGAGACTGTCGACTATCACAATCATATCCTGTGCGCCAAGTTCCCGTTCGCCCCTCTGACCAGAGGCCGGGTTCGACTGCTGAAACGCAAACTGTCCGGCATTCATAGCGATTTTATGTTTATTAAAAATTAATTTCCTGTATTGTCCTTCTTCCACAGTATTGGATTCGTGTATCTCTCCGTTTTCAAGATCCATTATTAATTTTGCCTGATCACCGGAAAAATAAATTTTTCCTTTTTCGGCTGTTATTATTTTTCTCGAACGTGGATCGGAGTAATCATAAATGGTAAGGTCTTTAAGTTCGTTGGAATTCTGATCGATATCCCTCACAAGAATTGAGTAGTTTGGAATTTCCTGCGAGAAAACTCCGGGCGACAGAGAGAGCGTCGGTTTCTTTTGCGATATATCCTGCATAAGAAGCCGCGCGGCATGGTTGGCATCCGGATAAATATAATTATTAAATTGAATCAGAAGAAAAAAAAGAAGTATGCTCGCAGCCATAGGAGGGATCATCATCTTGTAAAGACTTACGCCCGTGGCTTTTAAAATTGCAACTTCATTATTTTGCGCCATAGTCCCGAACGCCATTAACGTAGCAATCAATACAGCCATCGGAACTACGAGAACAACCATCCAGGCAAGACTGTAAGTTATTAACTTTACGATGATTATCGTTTCCAAACCTTTGCCGATCAGTTTATCGGAAAACTTCATCAAGAATTGCAGAAGGAATACCGACATCAGCGTAAACACCGAGAAAATAAAGGGAAGAAGATGGTTTCTCAAAATATATTTGAATAGAATCATAAATCTAAATTCTTTTTTTCTTATATTCGTTATTGATTAAGTTGAATATTAAACAATCGGTTAACCATACTTGTTTTGAAAAATTTAAATCTTTTAAATATAAACTTAACTTTTAATTTACAAAATAAATTAGAGAGGAGTTAACGTGGAAAAAGTAGTTAATTATGTAAAAGAAAATATTGATAATTATGTTGATGAATTAAAAGATTATTTGAGTATTCCCAGTATAAGCACAACTGCTTCTCATAAAGACGATATGAAGAAGTGCGCAAAATTTGTTGAGCAGAAACTTAAAGATGCCGGAGTAAAGAAAACTAAAATTTATCCTACCGACGGACATCCGCTTGTTTACGGCGAATATATGAAAGCTAAAAACAAGCCGACCATATTGGTTTACGGTCATTACGATGTTCAGCCCGTAGATCCTTTGGATGAATGGAAAACCGATCCATTTAAAGCGGAAGTTAAAGACGGACAAATTTGGGCGCGCGGAGCCAACGATAATAAAGGACAAAATTTCGTCCATATTAAAAGCGTTGAAGCGATGCTGAAGACTAAGGGAGAACTTCCTGTAAATATAAAATTTTTGATTGAAGGCGAAGAAGAAATCGGAAGTCCGAATCTTGAAAAATTCCTCAAGAAAAATAAACAGCTTTTGAAATGTGACGCCGTTTTAATTTCCGATACAAGCCTTTACGCAAAAGGTGTTCCGACAATCAACTACGGATTAAGAGGGTTGGCTTATTTTGAAGTTGAGGTAACCGGACCGAAACAGGATCTCCATTCAGGCAGCTTCGGAGGTTCGGTCGCTAACCCGATAAATGAACTCGCGAGGATGATAGCAAAACTTCAGGATAAAAATAATAAGATTACGATCCCCGGATTTTACGATAACGTTCAGAAAGTTACGAAGAAAGAAAAAGAGAATATCAAAAAATTAAATTTCTCCGATACGAAATACGCAAAAGAATTAAAAGTGAAAGAACTTCAGGGGGAAAAAGGTTATTCCACTTTGGAAAGACTTTGGGCAAGACCAACATTGGACTGCAACGGAATTTACGGCGGCTTTACGGGCGAAGGTGCAAAGACTGTTCTTCCTTCCAAAGCAACCGCGAAAATTTCCATGCGCCTTGTGCCTGATCAGGATCCGAAAACCGTGGCAAAACAATTTAAACAATACATAAAAGAAATTACGCCTGACAGTGTGAAAGTAAAAGTAACTGAAATGCATGGCGGGCTTCCGGTTGTTATTCCGTTGGATGACGAAGCTGTAATAGCCGCGGCAAAAGCTACTTCAAAAGCTTTCGGTAAAGAAACTGTCTTTACACGCGAAGGCGGATCGATTCCGATTGTTGTGGAATTCGTTAAACAGCTAAACGCTCCGGCAATTTTAATGGGACTTGGTTTGGATTCCGATAATATTCATTCGCCGAACGAGCATTTTAGTTTACAGAGTTTTGAGCTTGGAATTTTAAGCTCAGCTTATTTTATGGAAGAATTTTCAAATAAATAATTCCTGTTAACGGAAGGATGATTGATGACGGGAGTAACAAACGAAAAAAGTATTTTAGATCTTTATAAAGGTTATTTTCCTAACATTCAAATCGAATTGGACGAAGTAAAAGTTTATTCCGATCTCGATAAGGAATATGACGCGCTGCGTTATGGAATTGCTATCCGCGATATCTCCGCGAATTCAATGCTGCGTTTAACAGGCGGCGATGCTGCGGATTATCTGCACCGGATTTCTACAAACTCCGTAAAGGATTTAGAACCGCTCCATTTTAAGGAAACCCTTTTCACAAACGAGAAGGGAAGACTGATAGATGAGACGGTTCTTCTGGATTTAGAAAATTACAAGCTGCTAATAGGGAGCGATGCGGAGAAGGAAGCGCTTTGGTATTGGATTGAAAAATATATAATTATGGAAGATATCAAGACGCAGGATGCCGGAAGCGATTATAATCTGTTCGAAATATCCGGTTCGCAAAAGGATTCCTATATGACGCTGCTTTGCGGAAACGAGTGTGAGCGCGCGAAGGAAAATAATATTCTAACCGGAAGTATTGAAGATTTTGAATTCTATATGATGAAGCTGAACGATCCAATCGGTTTGGAAAAATATTGGATACTGATCAGAAATTTCAATACAGAAAAGTTTTTGAAATATCTCAGCTCGCACGAAAGCGCCTTCGACGTTAAGATGGTTGGAACCAAAGCTTACGAAATATTCCGCGTAGAAAAGGGGATTCCGAAAGCGCCGAATGAGATTAATGATTCCTTCAATCCTTACGAAGTAAACCTGATTGACAAAGTAAGTTTTACAAAAGGATGCTACATCGGGCAGGAAGTAATAGCCCGGCTGGATACTTACGAGAAAGTCCAGAAACATCTAACCGGAGTTATCATTGAAACCGATGAAGAAATATCTTTGCCGGTAAAACTTTTTTCGGAAGATGGAACCGAAGCCGGAAAAATAACAAGTTCTGTTCTCTCTAAAGTTTTGAAGAAGCAGCTCGGTCTCGCCGTAATAAGAAAACAATTTTTAGATGAAGGAACTAAACTAACCGCCGAATCTGTTATAGGAAACAAGTTTGATGTTAAAGTTGTTAAAATACCGGTTGGACGATGAAAATATATACAAAGACGGGCGATGTAGGAGAGACTTCCTTATTCGGCGGACAGCGCGTCTGGAAAGATGATTTACGCGTAGACGCTTACGGAACGGTTGATGAATTGAACGCTTTGCTGGGTTTTGCAGTTAATCAGCTTAAGAATGATGAAGTGAAAGATCTGGCGAGAGAAATTCAAAACGATCTCTTCACCATCGGATCCGATTTAGCAACGCCGATAGAAAAAGATGATACCAAATTTCCAATACCGCGCGTAGAAGAAAAGTTCATAAAAAAATTGGAAGATAAGATCGATCAATTTGACGGAAAGAATCCTCCGCTTAAAGAATTTATTCTGCCGGGCGGAACAGCCGGATCTTCTTTGCTGCATTACGCAAGAACTGTTTGCAGAAGAGCGGAACGGAAGGTTGTTGCGCTTAGTAAAGATGTTGAAATTGGCGGTAAAATTATTGTATATTTAAATCGGTTATCAGATTTATTATTTGTTCTTGCCCGGTATGAAAATTACTCAACCGGAACCTCCGATATAAAGTGGCAAAAATAATTTGGGGGTGAAACTGGTTTCGACGGGTTTATTAGCTCTTTGAATTGCGTACCGTGTTTTTCAAGGTACACGTTAAACACTTGGAAAAAAATCTTAAATGGCGAATCTAATTACGCTTTAGCTGCGTAACTAAACCTTATGCAGCCGTTCTCCAAATTCTCTTATACCGGGATTTGAAAGAACGTCGATTAGGTATAATAGCTTGAACGGGTGTCTGGACCGTGATAGCGAAACTTTTTTCAGGCTGGCTTAAATCTCCTTTTGTTTGATTCGGAAATTTAAGCAAGATCAAAATCAAACTATGTACGTAGAAGTTCACTGATAGGTATTCTCGGACGCGGGTTCGACTCCCGCCACCTCCACCAGGCTTCGTCCCTTTGGGACTACGCCCCGGCAAGCCGTATTTAGTTGAGAATATAATTTTGAATATTGAAAAAACAAAGAAGCCTGCCGCGGCGAAGTCCGATTTATCGGACGAAGACGGGTAAGTTAATTTATATTATAAATATTTTAAATTATATGTTCTATTACGTCTATATTTTGGAAAGCTTAAGTGATCCGGATAAACATTATACCGGCTTTACAGAAGACTTTGAAGAAAGACTGCAAAAGCATAATAACGGCGAAGTTCCACACACCTCAAAATTCAAACCTTGGAAAATAAAAAACATAATATTCTTCACAGAAAAAGATAAAGCTTTAAAATTCGAGAGATACTTAAAAAGCCATTCAGGACGGGCATTTGCAAAAAAGCATTTTTGAGCTAAAGTCTCATTGACTACGCCCCGGCAAGCCGTATTTAGTTGAGAATATAATTTTGAATATTGAAAAAACAAAGAAGCCTGCCGCGGCGAAGTCCGATTTATCGGACGAAGACGGGTAAGTTAATTTATATTATAAATATTTTAAATTATATGTTCTATTACGTCTATATTTTGGAAAGCTTAAGTGATCCGGATAAACATTATACCGGCTTTACAGAAGACTTTGAAGAAAGACTGCAAAAGCATAATAACGGCGAAGTTCCACACACCTCAAAATTCAAACCTTGGAAAATAAAAAACATAATATTCTTCACAGAAAAAGATAAAGCTTTAAAATTCGAGAGATACTTAAAAAGCCATTCAGGACGGGCATTTGCAAAAAAGCATTTTTGAGCTAAAGCCTTCGGAACTACACCTGACAAGTCAGCGTGTAAGGATAATAATAAATAATAGAAGTGTCTAAACTTTATAATTTACTATGGGAATTTATTAAATACTTCCTTATCTTATTTCTAAAATTATTCGAATCTTTCCCGGGTTCTGAATGTCACTTACTTCAAAACATATCTTAAAATTACTGACTGATATACTTCAAATATTACACGAAAAGATAAACGCGAAAAATATTCTTATATATCTTCTTCCTATTAACCATAGATATTTCTGCAATCATATAAATTACAATGACTTAGAATAAAACCATTGTATATAAATAGATTATATATAAGAAAAAAATTCTATAATACTATCCGGAATTATCAAATATAATTCGGCATAAGTAAATGTTAGGCAGTTAAATGGGGATTAATTTATGAAAATTATAAAGTTATTTTTTTTAGTATCAATAATATTTTATGGCTGTAAGTCTGAATCTCCGACGGAAATAATAAATGAGGATAATCAGTTACCTAAAGATTCTTTATTGATTGGCGGTCAGTTTACAATAATTGGAATTGACACTATAAATAATATTGCGCTCTGGGACGGTGAAACTTGGAAGAGTCTAGGGACAGGAATAAGTACAAAGAATGTTTTGGTAGGTTGTATGGCATTTTATAATGGAGACTTATATGTGGGTGGACGAATAGATTTAGATAACGGATTACAAGAACAAAAGATAGCAAAATGGGATGGGAAGAAATGGACTGACGTTGGAGGAGGAATTAATGGAGCCGTAAGAGAACTAGTTGTTTATAAAAATGAACTTTACGTTGCTGGCTGGTTTTCGAGAGCGGGTGGGTTAAAAACTGATAATATCGCGAAATGGGATGGTATTACCTGGTCACCTGTTGGTGAAGGATTTTCAGATGAAGTATATACACTCTGTATATATGAAAATGAGCTTTATGTTGGTGGCTGGTTTACTAAAAACAGTTATGGGTATGTTAATGCAAACAATATTGCCAAATGGAATGGTGTAAATTGGGATACAGTCGGGAGCGGAGTTAATTCAGGCTCCTGGATAATGACACTCGGAGTATTTAATAATGAATTATATGCAACTGGTAATTTTAGCAAATGCGGAAATATTGCGGTTTCTAATATCGCAAGATGGAATAATAGTATTTGGCGCTCTGTAGGTAATATCAATCTTTCAAACAGAACATATGTAATAGCTAATTATAAGAATGAATTACATATAGCTGGTGAAGAGGGCTCTAATATTGATGATAATTTACCATATTATGTGGTTTGGAATGGGAGCAATTGGAAAACCAAAATTTTTGCATTTGATGGTAATGGTCAGGTAATAGCCTTATGTTCAAGTGATAATTACTTTTATGTTGGAGGCTCATTTATTAATGTTAATGGGAAAACTGTGAATGGTATTTTTAAATGGGATGGAACGAGTATTCATAATTTTGGTTCCGGTGTTCAAGGCTATGTTTCATCAGTTTTATTAAAATAATCCGCCTAACCCGCGGCTGCCAATGACCACTCTTAAAAAAGTTGGATTATGAGCTGGAAACAAAGATTATGAGTACATTTATCTATACTAAAAACCAAGAAGAAATTGCTGGCAAAGACGGCGAGAATACTTTTAATAAAGTTTTTGGTGAAGAAGCAAGAGTCGTTGTTGTGCTTTATAGAAAAGGTTGGGGAAATACTTCTTGGAAAAGAATTGAAGAGACTGCAATTAAAAACAACAGAGCATTAATAGAAGGAACTTATGAGCTTAAAAGGGACAAAGCTGACGATGCCAATTTAATAAGAGTGGCAACTTTAAAAACTAAACGGATGGACGAAAATGAAAAATGTAATAAGAACTATTTCTATTCTTTTGATTCTGATACTTTACGTTAACTTATTTGCACAAAAAGAGACTCATCAACTTTTTGAACCAGCAATTATTAAGACAGACATTGACACTCTGATTTCCAAATTGAAGGATGTTCATCCTACATTTCTAAACCATTACAAAGCAAATAACTTTAAAACAAAGATTGACAGTATTAAAAAGAATATTACTGATCCCATGTCATCGCTAGATTTCTTTAGAATAATGCAGCCATTTGTTGTCATCGATGGGCATACAACACTCAGATACACGGGAGAACTAAATCCCAATGAGGATAATCCACTCTTTCCATTTAGGGTAATTTTTTACAATGACTCATTATATATAAAGGAAAACTATTCAAAAAATGAAACCCTAGTAAAAGGATCGATTATTGAAAAGATAAATGGTATTCCATCGAAGAAAATCTTTAAGACTCTGTTGAAGTATACTCCAGGAGAAAAAGAAGCATACAAAATAAAAAAACTAGAGAAAGATTTTCATGTATTTTTGGCATTAGTCTATGGTTCGTTTTCTGATTTTACTATTACAGCAAAAAAAACTGAGTTTAAATTAAAGGGAGCCAATTGGGAAGATTTTCAGGAACCTTCAAAACCAAAATTTGAATTGCGATTTTATGACGATGATATAGCCTACATTTATAAAAGAATGTTTATGCCGCCTAAGGATTTCCTTAATTTTATGGATTCTGCGTTTACAGTAATCTCTCAAAAACAAATCAACCATTTGATTATAGATAATCTTAGCGGCGGTGGTTTAACTGACCTTGCGGACTCATTGATGTCTTATTTTACAGATAAACCATACAATTTGCTCGAGAAAAAAAGGACAAAAGTAAGTCCGTTAACAAAGGAGTTTATTGAGGACAAAAAATCAAAAGGCACTATTCAAGATGATTATTTTATTGAAGAGTACCCAAAGCATAGTTCTGACCGTAATAATCGGTTCACGGGCTCAACATACATTCTAACCGGACCTTTATCGTATTCCACCGGAACATGTTTCCCTGCTTCAGCAAAATATTTTCAAACTGCATTTATTGTAGGAGAAGAATCCGGGCAGCCGCTATTGAGTAATGGTGACCAGAATCAATTTATGTTGCCCGGCACAAAAATGTTTTGCATTACTGCTCTTTCAAGAGTCTATATGCCTGGCCATAATAATGATGAAGTAACCGGGGTGTTACCGGATTATAAAGTAACTCCAACATTGGAGGACTTATTAGATGATAAGGAATATACACTGGAATATACTTTGCAATTGATTAGAGAAAACAAGGTTAAAACTTTATAAGAATGGAAATATATTATCAGGAACTAATATTGCAATGGCGGCAGCAGAGAGAGAATATTACGCTTATCCATTTTACATTAGACTTGAAAAAAATGAAAATACATGAACACACGACATCATAAAAGGAGTATTGGTTAATGAGAAATTCATTAAAACGAATAATGATATCGGCAATTGTAATGTTTTTAGGGTTGAGCAGTAATGGTTTTGGACAAAAAGAATTCCTTACGGTGAATGGAAAGAAAGTTGAAATATTCACATCCGGTTTAGAGAACAATCAAAAGGATAAACCGGTAATTGTATTCGAAAATGGAATGGCAAGCAGATATGGTACTTGGGAAACCGTGATTGATGAAGTATCGAAAAAATCAGCAGTATTTTCTTATAACCGACCAAGAATTGGAAAGTCCGAAAATGATAGTATTCCCCCAACCACAAAACATATCGTAGAAAATTTAAGGAAGATGCTTTTAGAAAAAGACCTTAAGCCTCCATACTTATTAGTAGCACATTCTTTTGGCGGAGCGTATATAAGAAGTTATGCTTCATACTATCCGGATGAAATTGCCGGACTAATTTTTGTTGATCCTATAGATTTTACAAAAAAGGAAGGATATGGATCTCTTCCATACTTAGAAATTGGATTGACTCAGCATCAAATCGATTCTATGTTTGCAAAACCGTATGATAATTTCAAAGAAAACCTTTATGCCGAAATGCCGAATTTTTATGTTGAAGAAGTGAAAATATCCTCAGAATTAAACGCGACAGGATTTGAAGAATGCGATAGAATTCCTTTGCCCGATGTGCCTGTTCATTTTATAATGGCGGGAGGTTATTCTACTGAGGGTGATGATAGAGGAGAAACCATTTTTGATAAACAGAAATTATTCAGAATAAATAACAACCTAAAGATGAAACGCTGGATAGCATTATTGGATCCTTTGAAATATGGAAAGTTCTTTTATTGTTCCAATTCCGGACATAATGTTATGAAAGATGATCCAGAAACAGTTATTTCTAGTATCAAGCTAGCTTTGAATGACTGTGATAGAATTCAAAAGGAAAAGACAATCAAGGAATAGGATATTATACATAACGCGCGCCTTAGCACAGCTAGGTAAAAAAATTGGGAGGAATTATGAAAATTATTTTTTGCCCTTAATTATAATGTTCTTTCTGGGTATGGAAGGATGTGACAGTAGTATAACAGAAGAGAATAATAAGGATCTTTTTTATGAAGGGGAAACTTTTTTTAATGGAACTACTAATGGAGATAAATGGTTAGGTGGAGGTAATGCGTTTTATGATGAAGATTCCTCATTACATATACGTGGAATATATGGTCATTTAACAGATTATAACCAATTTGATATATTAATAGAAAATTTAGAAGAAAATACTTTTTCCCTTGATTCCGGTAAAGCTGGAATGAGTATTATTATTGGTGGTGATGCAGTTGAAAAATCTTACACTAATATTGGTCGTCAATCCTACAGCATTACCTACTACTGGAATAAAATGGAAGGCTATTTAAATGGAAAATTTAGCTTTATGGGTTTGGATCACAACTCTAATAATTTATCCTTTTCCGGTAAGTTTAAAATTCATTCTGCAAATGAAGGAACAGATTGGAAAATTAGCTTAGATGAAAATGGTAATCTAACCTGTAGTTTTATTAAATAATATATTTATCATTAGATATTATATTAATATTACTATGGAAATTTATTAAGTACTTCATTATCTTTTTTCTAAAATTATTTGAATCTTTACAGGGTTCTGAATTGGCTCTTAATTCAAAACATATCATAAACTTACCAATTTTATTTAAACAAAATCTTTTTTTAACCGTACACAAAATCTGCATAGATTCTTATCATGAATGGAGATAACATTTATTTAGGAAATAAACAGGTGATATTTTAAAGTATGATATATGCACAATAATTATTTACATGTTTCCGTTTTCCATAAAAATAAAAGTTATAGGAAAATTTTAATTAAAAGCTGCATAATAACGTGCCAGAGTATTTACATTAAAGCAGTATAAGTAATAGTTAGGCGTATAAATTATTATCTGCTGGGAGATTAATAAAAAAATGTTCCCATATTAGGAACATTTACCTTGACATTTATTTGGGAACTATTTATATTATGCACATAATTAGCAGAAAAACTTTTATTGAATTCTATACAATAAATGAATATAGTGATTCAAAAGGACAGTTAGAATCTTGGTATTATGAGGCAAAACATGCAGATTGGGATTCCCCTGCTGATGTTAAAGAAAAATATAGATCGGCTAGCATCCTAAAAAACAATCGAATTGTTTTTAATATTGCTGGAAATAAATACAGATTAGTAGTAAGAGTGAATTTTGATTCTAAAACGATATTTATCCGATTTATTGGAACACACAAACAGTATGACAAAATTGATGCGGAAAATATATAAAATATGAACCATTTAATTAAAAATATTGACGACTACGAAAAAGCCTTAGCGAGGATAGATGTTATTTTTGATTCTAAACCTGGCACAACAGAATATGATGAATTGGAACTACTCACAACTTTAGTGGAACTTTATGAAGAAAAACAATTTCCAATAGATTTTCCAGATCCAATAGAGGCAATAAAATTCCGCATGGAACAACTCGGATTGTTCCAGAAGGATATGACTCCATATTTGGGTAGCAAAAGCAAAGTTTCTGAGATATTAAATGGGAAACGCACTCTTACATTGGCTATGATGAGAGCATTAAATATCGAATTAGGTATTCCTGCTGAAGTTTTACTTAGAGAACCTGATGGAAAATTCCCAACATCATATGAGAATGTGGTTTGGTCAAGCTTTCCAGTTATTGAAATGGCGAAGCGTGGATGGCTTCCAAAAGTTGACAACTTAAAGGAGAAATCAGAAGAGTTAATTAGAAGTTTAATTACTGACATTGGTGGCTTAGAGATGATTCCTGCCAGCTATTTCCGCCAAGGTGGACGAGGAAGATACAATCCTAAAATGGAAAAGTATTCACTTGTAGCATGGTGTTTGCAAGTTCTCTCAATATCTAAAAAAGGGAAATTGAGCACCGATTTTAATAAAGAATCACTCAATCTAAACTCATTAAGAGAAATAGTAAAATTAAGTTATTTTGATAACGGTCCATTGCTTGCAAAAGAATACCTTGAAAAACAAGGTATTCATATGATTATATTACCCCACCTGCCCAAAACCTACCTCGACGGAGCAGCCTTTTTATTGCCAGATGACACTCCTGTGGTAGCATTGACGCTGCGTTACGACAGAATTGATAACTTTTGGTTTTGTTTACTACATGAGCTTGCTCATGTTTCTTTGCATCTTTCAAACTCAGAAAGATTTATTGTTGACGATTTTGACATACGTATTAGTGAGATTGATGATAATAAAATAGAGACAGAAGCTGATGATCTAGCGAGTGAGGCGCTAATTTCTAAACAAATTTGGGACAAAAATCCAGTTGAAGGCAATAACATTTCCTCAATTTATAAATTGGCTAGTGATTTAAAGATCCATCCAGCAATTATAGCCGGTCGAATTAGATTTGCGGCTAATAATTATAAATTGCTTTCAAAGCATGTTGGGAACAAACAAATACGAAAACATTTTTTATCATATTTATAGCATTCACCTAAATGAGGGATTGCGTTATTTATTTCTAAATACGCCTAACAAGTGCCTCAAACCGAAAGCTTTTTTCGCATTTGGCATTTGTACAGTTTAATAGTTTGTAGTTCCGTTTCAGCTTTTTTGTTTAGCTTAGTTTGTAAATGAAAATTTGTTCTAATTAAAAAGTTATTTAATAAATTCGGCATTGTTGTGTTGGGCTTCGGCTTAGGCACAACACCGTTATACAGCTAATATTATTTCAGCGAGTTTAATATCTTATACTCAATTTTATTATTTTATTAATCAGGAAAATTTAAATGGATCATATTGAAACAAATTGAGATACTCTATTTTTTATTAACATTTATAGTGGGAAGTGTTTCACTTGGTCTCGTTTTTTTCTTCTATTTTAATTCGAAAAAAGAAGAACTAAAGCCTTTCATTTATTTCTACTCTTCATTCTCTCTAATAATAGTATTTAATTTCATTTCCTCATATCTAAGGACTAACATAACCGATTATGAAGGTGGATTATATTATTTCTTTCTATATCTTGAGAACCCGGTTGTATTTACACTACTTATTTTTACTGTCCCCCTTTTTATACATACAATAGTTGAAATTCCAAATCAAAATAAACGTGATAAAATTTTTGTAGCTTTAGCTTTTATAACTTTTGTCCTACATAACGCTTCAAGGATTATTGATGCTGCAACAGTATTAACACAATATGCAACGATCTTTAAAAATTTAGTTTTCTTAACAGTTATAGTTTACTGTTGGTTTATATTATTGAAATATTCCGGTTCAAACAATTTTCTGAGAAAATTATCCTTTTCCTGGCTCCTTCTTATTCCTGTGATAATAAACGACACTTTCCTGCTTAATAAAACCGGCATTAAACTTTTTCCTTTAATTTATTCTGTAGTTGGAGTGGTTTTCAGCTATTACTATTACAAAAAGATTTCGCCAAGAGAAGGAAAAGAAATAACTGGTATTATGGGTGCTGGAATTCACAATGATTTTGCTCAGAAATTCGATCTCTCAAATAGAGAATTTCAAGTTGTTGAATTGCTGGTTGACGGAAAAAGTTATAAAGAAATTGCAGAAGAATTGTTCATTTCACTTAACACCGTTAAAACTCACATCAAAAATATTTATCCAAAACTTGGCATCTCTCGTCGGCACGAAATTGTAAAATTAATGCAGAACAAGAAACACCAAGCTTAGAAAATTTCAATTAAGGATATTTAATTACTCTTCCTGAACCATTCAATGTTTGTATTAAGTCTTGTGGATTTCCGTTGTAATATAAATTACCGCTTCCATTTATTGTAACAGTTAAAATGCCCGAAATGTTTTTTACATAAATATTTCCTGAACCATCCATAACGGCAGTCAAGTTATTTGATACATCAACATAAATATTGCCGTTTCCATTTAAATCAATTCTACAGTTTCCTGTTGGCATTTTTTCAAGATTTATCTCTGCAGATGAATTCAAAGTAATATTTTGATTTACAGATTTTCCCGTCAATTCAATTTTACCGGATCCGTTTGCAGTAATAATTGGATTTATATTCAAAGAATCTGAAGTCCAATTCGCGCTTCCGTTATTTGTTAATTCATTGAAGCTGGTTGAGTATACCACAAAATCAATTCCGTTGCTCTGGAAATCATTATTCCCACTTCCGAATTTTAATGTGTTGTTTTCATTGTCAATATTTATCAAATCGATTATATTGCTTTCTGCGGTAACAACAACCTTAGGACTTCCATATTTCAATTTTACTGATCCGGAAAATGGATTTGATATATTTTCAAATTCTCCAACCGTAAAATCTTTGGTTACAAAATTATTATTGCCAACAATGGAAGAATCTGAATTGCAAGCAGTAAGATTTATTAAGCTGGTTACTAGAAATATAAATCTCAAAACAGTTTTCATTTTTGTCTCCTATTTTAAAATAACTGCTCCAAATCTAACTTTGACAAACCAAAATGAACATACTACTTTGGTGTGATATTAGTGTTATAGTTCAAAATCACACTGATTGGCGATTGAATTAGCTTGGTTTCATTATGACCTTTGTATCACAATTATTTAACAAATTTGCAAAGGCAGATTTATGAAATTTAAATCAAGCGTTTTATTTTTTATTCTGATTTTTGTAATCCAGATCAAAGCTCAACATTATATTGGTATTTCGGCAAAGTTCACTCAGATTCAAGAAAAGTTCAATAACAATATGGTTTTTGAAGGACCGACTTTTTCTCTGAATTACAGTTATCAAAATATTGATTCTGAACGAGCATTAATTTTTAGTCCAACTCTTGGCGCAAGCATTTTAGATAATCGTGGAATTCTCGGAATCTCAGTCGATATTTCTCCAATAATTATTTATTACGGCTTCATAATATCAAATAGTTCTGATTACAAACTTTATCTTGGTCCGCAATTTAAAGCTACTTATAGTCTTCAGCTTTATCCGGATTTACAATCCGGCTTAGATTTTTGGACAACGAATTTCAGTTTATCACCAAATCTTTATTTTGAATATCCTAACGGAGAAAATTTACTAACCGCAAATTTTGCAATATCGGGTTTAAGCTTAACTTCGCGTCCTCCGGCTTCAAGAGATTATTATTTCTTCTCACTTAAAGTTTCCGATTTTATTTCTGACCTCCATTCAAATATGAAAATTGGAAGCATTAATAGACTTTTTAATACTTCATTCAATTTTAACTACTACATAGGAAAATCTAGAACCTGGGGAATTGGCTACAGCTTAAACTATCTCCAATATTTTGATGATCCAAAGATAAAAATGCTAAACCACGCTTTGAATATAAAATACAATTTGGGAGGAAAATAAATGAATAAGCGAATTTTAATTTCTGCATTAATACTAATATTTTCTGTGGTTGGATGCATAACAGAGCCGGAATTAAAGACTCCCTTTGAATCATTCAAACCAACTACACTAAATGACGGATGGGAAATTTCTACTCCTTCAAAAGAAAATATCGACAGTTTAGGAATGGTTTCCGTTTTTGAAGATTTTCATAACGATAATAATGTTTGGCAAGTTAGAAGTATGACCGTTTTTAGAAATGCGAAACTCGTGGCGGAAAGTTATACTAAAGATGAATCCGATAGAACTACTTTAAGACCATTTTGGTCTTGCACAAAACAAGTTACCGGCGTTCTTGTTGGAATTGCTTTAGACAAAGGTTTATTAAATTCCTTAGATGATAAAATAGAAAAATATCTACCGGAATCATTAGAAAAGCATCCCGATAAACAAAATATAACTGTTAAAGATTTATTAACAATGCAATCTGGAATTGATTACAAAAATTACGGACTTAATGGAGATGATTCTGAGATACTTCGGCAAATTCCAAATAGCTATTTATCATTTGTTCTAAGTAAAGATCTGATTTATGAACCCGGGACATATTTCAAATATAAAGATGGTGATCCTCAGATTTTATCCTCAATAATTCAAAAATTAACCGGAAAGAAAATGTCTGATTGGGCTGATGAAGTTCTATTCTCAAAAATTGGTTTAAGAAAAATTGAATGGCTAAATTACAAAGACGGCACTACTTTAGGAGCATTTGGCATAAATTCAACTCCTAGGGCAATGGCAAAAATTGCACAGCTTGTATTAAATGATGGAAAATATAACGGACAACAAATTATAAGTAAAAGTTACATCGATGAAATGGTTAAACCGCTTGTAGAAGCTGATGATAAGAACTTCGGCTATTTGTGGTGGAGTTATCCGGAACATAAGACCTATTTTATGTCTGGCAACGGCAGACAATTATTTTTTGTGTTTCCGGAAAAAGAATTAATTGTTGCAATTACATCTGAACCAAATTTGCAAGGAGAATTTAATTTAAGAACAAAAGTGGGAAGGAAATATGCTCAAAGAATACTTGCCTTATGTGATTAATCATTATTAAATTTAATATATTTATATATTATTTTTCCCGCTATATAACAAACTTTTCCACCCGACCGCTTTTTTCAGTGCGGCATTTTCAAAATTTTCAGGTTTGGTGAAAAGGTAAGCATTGCTTGTAACATCGTTCTAATAAATAAATTTGTTAAAAATATTTGGCAGGAGCTTTTCAGTTCAGCATCGCGTTCGGGGCGGACGGGTGAAAAACAACACCATTATAAGGCTAAAAAATGAAAACATTAAAATCGATATTAATTATTTTTTTGATTTCACAAAATTTTAATTATCCACAAGAATTAAAACTTTATAATGAAACAAACTCTCCTCTAGTTGCCAAAAACTTAACCAGTCTCGCAATTGATTCTTCTAATTCAGTATGGGTTGGAGGTTCTAATCAGCAACTTTTTAAGTTTAATAAAAGTTGGAATATTGATACGAGCATTGGGAATATAACAGAAAGAAATTATATTAATGAAATTTCGGTATCGCCCAATGGTACAATCTGGTTTGGTATTTCAGATTATTATAGTTGTGGTCTTTATTCATTAAACAATGACTCGTGGCAATATATTAATTATGAATACGGCATCTATTTTATTAGAAACATTTATATAGATAATGACTCAACTATTTATTATTCTCTAATAAATCAATGGGGAATGGGGCTTGGTGATGATAAGATCGCGATATTTAGCGATGATTCAATAAGAACATTTGATCACCCATTTGTTTATAATTTAGTTCCAATAAATAAAGATACCTTATTGGTTGCAAGTGGTTTTGGAGTTGTAATGTTTTTCCCCGATAGTATAAACCTATTTAATGAAGAAGAAATAAACACTATTAATCCAAACGGATGGCAACCTACAGGAATAACAAAATTGGGTGAAGAAATATTTGTTTACGGTGAGAGATTAAGTAAGTATGCAAAAGGGACTTACATTGAGTATACAAAAATTGATTCAGTTTTAAGTTCTGACACATCAAACATTACTTCATTGGTAAGGGATAGAAATAATTTTTTGTGGATTGGCACGGACAAAGGTAAATTGATAAAATATAATAAAAATATTGAAGTTTATGATTTTTCAAATTATAGTATTAGGGACATTGCGATTGACCGATACAATAATAAGTGGTTTATAAGTGATGAAGGATGTTTTGTATTTAATGAGGATAAAATTGTAAAAGTAGAACAAGGCCTGAAATTACCAACCACATATTCTCTTTCTCAGAATTATCCAAATCCTTTTAATCCATCAACTAAAATTAGCTATTCAATACCCAAAAGTGGAAGTGTCAAAATTTATTTATATGATATTCTGGGAAGAGAAATAATAAAATTGGTTGACGATTACAAAGAGGTTGGAAAATATGAAATTGAATTTAACGCTGGCAATTTATCAAGTGGAATTTATTTCTATAGAATAAATAGTGGGAATTATACCAAAACTAAGAAAATGGTGCTATTAAAATAACGCCTTATAACCAGGCGCTCAAATCGAACGCCGTTGTCGTTGGGCGGGAAGTTGTCTCACATTGAAGTGTAAGCTTAAATCGCTTTCTAAACTTTGGCTGGGTACCAGTTAACCAAAAAGTAAACTTTAATTATATTTATTGATAAGTAGTTTATAAAGTAAACCAGCAAACAATGTTTACGACAAAAATTAAGCATAATTTGCATAAATGTTAGCATGAGCAGTTATAACTCGAGATTGCTGTTATGGGCAGCAGCTTAGGCACAACTTCGTTATAAACCTCATAAAAATTGATAATGGCAAAATAATAAAGTAAATTGCCAAAAATAAAAATGAGGAAACTATGATAACAACATTAGATAAATTTGGTCGCGTAATAATTCCTAAAAGACTTCGTGAACATTTGGGCATAAACTCTGAAACTGCTCTAAATATCTCTGAAGATAATAAACGAATAGTTATAGAGTTAGTTAAAGAAAAAACACCAATTGTAAATAGAGATGGAATACTTGTTTTCACTGGTAAGTTAGAGAAAAAAAGAAGTGATTTGATTAGATCTGATAGAAATAAGCGGATGAGGAAATTACTTACAAGTGAGGAAAAAGATTGAAAATATTATTTGATAGTTCTGTCTTAATAGCAGCTTTTGTTGAATCACATCCAAAACATAAACCTGCCTTATCATTTTTACTTAAAGCGAAACATAAAGAATTTGAAATGTTGGTTTCATCACACACTATATTAGAAATATATAGTGTCTTGACAAGTGCTCCTTTCAAACCGAAAATCACACCTGAAATTGGAAAACATTTGATAGAAAATAATATCAAGAATATTGCAGAAATTATTTATTTAACAGATAAGGATTACTTTCGATTAATTGAAAAAATGAGTAATTCCAACTTCTCTGGTGGAATTGTTTATGATGCACTAATTGTAGAATGTGCATTAAATGCGAAAGCGGATGAGATAATAACATTGAACACAAAAGATTTTTTAAAGTTAGTCAATGGTACACAACTCAAGGTGAATACAGTGTAAAAAAACGGTTTATAACATCTTTAATAAGTAAAAAGTCGAGTGAATAAAGTATTCGTGAACAATAAAAATTGTAAAAGTTCATTTAATTCTGATTAGAAAAATCTAATGCTAAAGTTTATGCCATAATATCGAATGGATTACTGTAAGATCACGCCAAAGGCGGACAGGCAACCAAACCTCTTTCCGGACTCTCTATCAAATAATATGATAGATGTCCCGATTACTCGGGGCAGCGGTTTAATTGCAATGCCGTCTGTAAAAAAAGGAAGAAAAAATGAAAAAGGGTTTTTTAACAATATTATTTGCTGTTTTTCTATTATTAGGATGCACAAATAGAACTGTTGATGTTAGGTATGAGATAGCTATTTCCAGCGATTCTGCTCGAATCGCTTACAATGTATATGGAATAGGAAAAACTTCACTAATTTTTATTCACGGTTGGAGTTGTGATAGTCGTTACTGGAAGAATCAGACATCTGTATTTTCAAAAGAATATCAAGTGATTACAATCGACATTGCCGGACATGGTAATTCTTCATTAAGTAGAACTGATTATACAATGTTATCTTTTGCTGAGGATATAAAAGCAGTTATTGATAGAGAAAATATAAACAGAGCTATTTTGGTCGGTCACTCAATGGGTGGAAGCATAATAGCAGAAACATCTCGACTGATGCCTAAAAGGATTATCTCTATTATAGGGGTAGATACTTACCAAAATGTTGAGGAAAAATTATCCCCAAAAGCGTTTGATGAAATGATTGAACCTTTTGAAAATAATTTTATGAATGCAGCACAAGGATTTGTTTTATCTATGTTTCCTAAAGAAACAGATAAAAAATTAATTTACTGGATCAAGGAAGATATGTCTTCCGCCCCAAGAGACATTGCCTTAAGCGCTTTTCGTAACTACATAGGGCAATATGTTAATGGTGAGGCTTCTCAAGTTTTTGAAAAAATAAATATTCCTATTGTTTCTATAAATGCTAAGCTTTGGCCAACAAACCTAGAAGCTAATCGAAAGCATATGAAGAACTATAAACTTTTTTACATAGAAGAAACCGGGCATTTTCCAATGTTGGAAAAACCTGAGAAATTTAATATACTTTTAAAGGAAGCTATTAGATATATAGAAAATGAAAAAACAAATAAAGCCACATAAATAAATTGGTTCTGTTAAAAAATTATTTTACCTTCGGCCTTGCTAGTTAATTTAAGCGCCTACAGCTTAATTTTTGGCTTTGGGTTTTTCTCCGAAGGAGTTCCTTCGGGATACAAGCGGTTCGTTTTCGTCCTTCGGATTTCGCTAGGCAAGTTGGCCAGAGGGTTAACGATAACACCGTTAGTTTACAAAATTAATTAGGGTTGAAAATGAGAAATATAATAATTTCAAATTTCTTAATTTTTCTGTTTATTAGTTTTTTATCCGGTTGTGATTCACTAACTGAATCCGATGAAGATCTTCCGGCAAAACCAATTATTAAAAAAACTTCAACAAATTATACTCAACAACTCATTAGTTCTACTTTCCCCAAAACCGAAATACATGAAAAAATGAATCAAGCTTATTCCGGTAAATATTCTGAAGATATGAGAGAAGATCTTTTGGAATATATTAAAAAAGAAATTTCCGGACTTGGCGAGAGCGTTGGAGAATTTGATGAAATATTAAAAAAATCAGGATGTGACGAGCAAAATTTATTGGCTATCCCGACTTACGCAGAAAGAGCAAAATATGAAAATGAAGATGCCTGGATTCTACAAATTGCAAATGGATTAAATTCACAAAGTTTTGAGCATTATAAAATATTTGTTTTTAGTCTAGATTCTTCGGATACTTTATTTTATAAAGCGTGCAGATAAAAAGTAACTTTTTCCGCTATGTGGCAGGATGTTACTTCTTCTTAAAGGAAGCTAAAAAAATCTCAAAAATTAATTGCAGGAACAAATCGCGCGACTTGTCCCTGCTTTCAAAACAGAAATTTAATGTTATAAAGAAGCCAGCATTTGTTTTGCTCTGTATCTTGCAAACGAAGAATTTATATTCGGCAGCGCATTAAAGTTTTTAGCTTCGGTATAATATTCCTTCGCTTTTTTCTTATCGCCTTTTATACTATACGCTTCAGCCATTCTGTACAAATTATACGGATTTTGCAGATTCGCCTTTTTTAAATGTGTCAGGCAATCGGCAGCATTTCTCTCCTCTAACAAAACAATAGCTTTTAATTGGTGAGCTAAACGTATCTGATTAGGATTGTTAATTTTAGCAGCACCGTTCAAAAATTCATCGGATTTGTATTCAGCTGTTTTGAAATCTTTATTCTTCATTGCGTTTGCAGCTTCGTTATAAAGATATCCCATTCTGGCATTTTCTTTTAAAGATTCATCCGCCGAAGTCTTTTCGAACATAGCGACTGATTTTTGGAATTCTTCCATAGCCTTATCGTAATTTTCCATTTCAAAATGGATGGTAGCTATATTAAATAAATCGTTGGACATTTGTCCGAAGTCCTTATTCTTTTCCGCAATCTTATATTGTTTTTCTATCATCTTTACGGCTTCATCCATATCTCCTTCATCGATATAAGAGCAGGCAATTCCGAACAAAGCGGTTCTCCTTTGTCCGTCATTTTTAGCCGTATCGTAAAGTTTCTGCAAAACCCGCCTCGCTTCCGGATAATTTTCTAAGTAGATATAGTTAGCGGCTAATCCATATCGGGAAGCCGTGAAATCTTCATTCTGCGCCAAAGCTTTTTTGTAATAGGTCATCGATTTATCGTAATTACCCATTTTTAACTGAAGCTCCGCGTAAGAATCGTAAGGATTCGGATCATTTGGAATCAATTCAATATATTTTAGAAAAGCTTTTTCCGCTTCTTCATACTTTTTTAAATTTCTGTAAGCGTATCCTATTTGATTATAAGGCGGAGAAAATTCGGGATTCAACCCGATCGCTTTTTTGTATGCTTCAATCGCTTTCTCATCTTCCTGCTGACCAAAGAAAAATTGTGCGTATAAATTATGCGCTCTTTCATCTTCTGGATACATTCCCACAAGTTTTTCGATATATTGTTTCTGTTTTTGGGGATTCGCATTTACTCCGGCTTCGGCGGCAAGAATTTGTAAACGTTCTCCTTCGGAAACGTTAATTGAGAGCGCGACTGCTTTATTCAAATCCTGGATAAATGCTTTAAAACTATTTTGGTTAAAAGCTCTGTTAAGATAAGCAAGCGCGAAACCCGGATCCTCCTCGATTGCTTTATTGTAATACTGAAGCGATTCCTGACCACGCAGCCTTTCCGCTAAATCTCTTGCCTGAAGATAATATTCCTTTGCCTGATCCGATTTTGTTGTAATTGGTATTTGATCTTCTGCAAAAATGCTTACGCCACCAAAAAGCATTAGCGCCATCAATAAAATGAGTAGATTAATTGATTTTTTTTGTTTCATAATTCCCCCAATGAAGGTTAGTTAAAGAAATGTCAGAACATAAAAGTTCTTCAAAATGTGGTTTGAATTTGTGAAATGAAGTTAATAGACTAAATACGGGATATCCGCAAAAAGACTATAACTTTTATTATGATATTTTGACGAATGAAATAGTAAAAAGTTTTTGCTTTAATGATTTTAAAACAGTGTGTTTCTGAAAATTCTATTTTTTCTTTGTAAGTTTCTATTATTAACTTTCAGTAAAAATATTTATGATATTAAAAATATTAATTATCGGGTTGGGCGGATTTTTCGGAGCGGTTTCCCGCTACGCGGTTAGCGGCTGGGTTTTGCGTTCTTTCGAGAATTCATATTTCCCTTATGGCACTTTGGCCGTTAATGTTGCCGGATGCCTCGCGATCGGGTTTCTTGCCGAACTATCAGAACTAAAACAAATTTTCAATCCGGAAATTCGTCTGCTTATTTTTATAGGATTTCTTGGCAGTTTCACAACATTTTCTACTTTTGGTCTCGAAGTTTTTAATTTGATCAGAGACGGTTCAATAATTCCCGCCATA
This sequence comes from uncultured Melioribacteraceae bacterium, assembly GCA_963821715.1. Classification (GTDB taxonomy): domain Bacteria; phylum Bacteroidota; class Ignavibacteria; order Ignavibacteriales; family Melioribacteraceae; genus CAWGET01. The sequence goes on along the minus strand of CAWGET010000006.1, from coordinate 179,196 downwards.
TCTAATTTGGCGGCTCACATTTTTTTCGGTTTGCTCGCAGTTTGGGCCGGAGTAATTTTAGCTCGATTAATTTAGGAGAATAAAATGGTTCTTCCTCAAGAAGGTCATTTGCTAAGAGTTTTTATCGGCGAAAGCGACAAGTGTGAAGGAATTCCACTTTACGAATGGATTGTAAAAAAGGCGAGGGAAGCGGGTCTTGCCGGAACAACTATAATTAGGGGACTGGAAGGTTTCGGTGCGCACAGCCGAATTCATACTTCCAAAATCCTTCGACTCTCCGAAGATCTGCCGATAATAATTGAGATTGTTGATACACTCGAAAAAATTGAAAAATTTATGCCGATTGTTGATGAAGCGGTGAAAGAAGGATTAGCCACTTTAGAAAAAGTGCAGATAAGATTTTACAGAAGTGGGGAGTGATTCTGCCGCATTGTTCCAAAAAAAATTAAGAGCAGCGCGAAGAATAACTAAATTCGCGCTAAAGAATTAAAAATCAAAATTTATTCTTTTTCCGCGCAGTTCCAGCCGGAGTGTTCAGTTTCGTTTTGTCTTTTCCCGAATTTCGGTGCGCGAAAATAAATTTCTACTCCTTCGATATTTGAGAGGAAATCAGCTGCTTCGCCGCAGGAGATATTTTTATTCATTAAAGATGACAATCTGCCGTTCAACTTTTCTAAATCGTAAACAGCGATGGAGATTATAGTATTTGTATTGTTTTTCAATTCTTCAAAAGAATTTTCAGCGAATGATTTTGAAAAACCAAAAGGATTAAACTTTTCTAAAGAATTTAATTTTTTCAGATAATCGATATTCATATATGAAAGATGCAGATCTTCCGGAGAAGCGATCAAGTATCTCGTCGATTGCAAAAAATCATTTGCTGTAACGGGTGTGCCTCCGAGGCAAGTTGAAAGAATTGTGATATCGAATTTTTCCTTTTCCAAAAGTCCGGCTATACTTTTCAATCCGCCTGAAAGTGTTTTTGTACTTATATCCAAATATGGAAAAGATGCACCGTAAATTTCTCCTTTATTTTCCGGCAGTTGGTGACCGAAGTATAGAAAAATTGAATTTAGATCCGGACTAACTTTTGCGGCAGAATTATGTTTTATGAATGAAATTTCGTCATCTAAAAAAATATTAGATTTTTCCGTTTTGAAAGAATTTTTTGTAATTAGTTTTCCCTCCGCGGAAATAATAAAGATCTTTATCGTCTTTGCGGAAGAATAAAAGAAAATTCTTTTTCCGTTTCTGATGAAAAATAAATACTTCGGAGTTTTTTAATTCTTCCGCGGCCGAAACCGCTTTTTTAAGGGATTCTTCATCCGCGTTCAATGCGCGGCCGTTATCATCGTGATATAAATAATCGCCGTCACCGTGAATATAAAATATCAAAGAGTATCTAATTTCGTCTGCAGGAAGGACTTCAAAGTTTGGCGCTTTACGACCGCCGCTGCATGAAACAAGCAGAGCGGAAAAAATGAGCGCTAAAATCGGAAGAGTTTTTTTCGTCATATAAAATTTATACTTGGATTAAATTCATATTCCACACAATAGAAACCCTTCTCCCGGTTAAGGAGAAGGGTTTGGGATAAGGTTTGATTAAGTTAATCTATGCTACCAATAAAATTACTATTACAACAAGAAGAAGCGTTGTAAGGCTGATAGTTACGTATTTATCTGCTTGTTCCATATTTTGCTGAACGTAATTAGCGAAGTTGTTCAGAGTCGGCGTCTGCCACTTTTTCGTAGCCATTTTCACCATTAAGCTCTGCAAGTTTGTCATTTATTTCACTTTTCATCTGAGCAAGAAACGCTTTGTCTTCTGCGGTTTTTGCCGCAATTTGTTCCGCTTTATCTAAAACATTATTCATTCTGTTTAATGAGGATGAAATAATATCTCTTTTTTCCGCGGGTGATTCAGCGTTTTTTACTTCAAGGTTCATTTCATTAAAATAATTCTTAAATTTAGTCTGAAGCTTCAAGTATTCCTGGCCTTCAGCGTTTATGTTGCTGAAGAATAGAAACAGTAAAACTGTGGAAAAAAATATTGATACTTTTTTCATTTGTGCCCTCCAATAGGATGTGATTTGTGATGAAAAATAATATAAATAAATTTGATTATTTGCAACTTGTAATTAATAAAGGCGAAGAATGAATAACGAACAAAAAAAAATAGTAATGGAAGCGGAGTTTCATCCAGTAATTAAGACTTATCTGTTTATTTACGTAATCTTTTTTCTAGTAGCAACTGTTTTCGGCATTCTCTTAATTCCTTTTTGGCTGTTAGGATTGGGAACTTTTGCAACAAAAAAATATTACGATAACCTTAAATGCCTGCTGACCGAGCGAACGTTAGAATTCCGAAAAGGATATTTATTCCGGGTGGAGAAGACAATACCTTTAGATAAAATTCAGGATTTAACACTGCGTGAAGGTCCGCTTTTAAGAATGTTCGGAATTTGTATTTTAAGTATTGAAACTGCAGGTCAGGCAAATCCGCAGGGAACATCCGATGCAAAGTTAATAGGAATAAGAAAAGCGAGGGAGTTTAGAGAAAAAGTTCTTGAACAGCGGGATTTAAAGATTGAGAAAGATGAGCCGCATCATAAAGATGATAGTGATTCTGTGATGGAGGAAATCCGAGATTCTTTGCTTCGCATAGAGGATATAATCGACGCAAAACTTAGATGGAACGATTAGTACTTCATGTTGTATAAAGTTCCATTGCAACAAGGGCAAAATATTAATGTTGAAATAAAATTTACGCTTGAAACCTTTTTGCACTTTGCGCATCCAACTTAAAATAAATTAAAAAATGAAAAATAAATTGAAGGGTGTTATGACTGAACATTTAACTAAACAAGCATTTCTAGATAAAGTTTTCGACTATGAAAAAAATCAAGAATGGAATTTTGCGGGCGATAAACCGTGTATAATTGATTTTTACGCTGACTGGTGTGCGCCTTGTAAAATGGTTGCTCCGGTTTTAGAAGAGTTATCGGAAGAATATAAAGATGAAATAAACGTCTATAAAATTGATACTGAAGCAGAGCAGGAATTAGCCGCGGCTTTTGGTATAAGAAGTATTCCTTCTATCTTATTCTGTCCTAAGGACGATAAACCGCAGATGGCTCAGGGAGCGCTTCCGAAAGACGCGCTTAAAGACGCAATCCAAAATGTTCTGCTTTCTAAAAGCGAAAGCAACAATTAAATATACGATTTAATGTAATTATAAAGCCTCTTTCCCTTTGGTGGGAAAGGGGCTTTTCTTTAAATACGTTGCACATAATAATTTAACAAAAGAATTAAACAAAAGAATTAAACAGAAGAATTGAACAGAAGAATTGAACAGAAGAACGTGTACATCTTCTTAATAAAATTGTCTTTACCACACTTAGTAGTCCCTACCATATTATTTCTAACTTTTGCAGCGGAATGGTTAAGCCTAACATCATAATTCTCTATAAATGCAAAAACAAAAAAAAGATTGCATTGGTTTAATTATTAGTTTAAATTTCGTGTCTTATGAAGAAATTTTCTTTTGCAAAATTTAGCGGAGCCGGAAACGACTTTATTTTATTCGACCGGCAGAAAAATATTGAGCTTCAGATTACACCTAAGTTTGTGGCGGATCTTTGCCTGAGGCGTAAAGGCATTGGAGCAGACGGCGTTTTAGTTATTGAAGATTCTCCGGAATTGGACTTCAATATGGAGTATTATAACGCCGATGGTTCTACCGGAGCTCTTTGCGGTAACGGAGCAAGATGTGCAATTAAATATGCACATTTAAGCAATAGATTGGAAAACGGCTCAGCCAGTTTTTCTTGTAACGGAAACGAATATTCCGGACAAATTTTGGAAGGCGATACAGTAAAATTTATTTTGAATCCGCCTAAAATTGTTAAAACCGGTTTTAGAATTAAAGCTTACGAACAGCTTATTGATGCCAGTTTTGTTGACGTTGACGCGCCTCACGTAGTTATTAATATTAATGATATGCTCGAGCATACTTCGGATCCTTTTTCGGGATTTAAGGATTTAAATAAAATTCCCGTTATGAGGATTGGAAAAGAAATCCGGTTTTCGGATGATTTTGCACCGGATGGAACAAATGTAAATTTTATAAAGGTTGAAAACAATACAATTTATATAAGAACATTTGAACGCGGAGTGGAAGACGAAACCTATGCTTGCGGAACGGGTTCGGTTTCTTCCGCCATTATTGCGCATAAAAATTTTAACATAAAACCGCCTTTCGAAATTATTGCAAAAGGCGGAGATAAATTAATAGTAAATTTTGATACCGATAAAGATGAAATAAAAAATTTGTCTTTAACCGGTCCGGCTGTAATTACATTTGCCGGTGAATTTTATTCAATTTAATTCTTTAGAGGAAACATATGGGAAGAGTGATTTTTTCAATTAAGTACGAAATTATACCTGAAAGAAGAGAAGAATATTTAGACGTTATCAGAGAATTGAAAAGTTTGGTTGAAGCAGAAGGACTTGAAAGTTACTCTGTTTACGAAGGCAAAAAGAACAAGAATCATTTTCAAGAAATTTATGTTTTTGAATCGGAAGAAACATACGAAGAATTTGATGATAATCAGGATGAAAGAGTTGATCTTTTGATGACAAAATTATCGGATATGATTAAGCAGCAATCGACTCAATACAATACGCTTGTGGAAGTAAACAATTAAATAAGAAAGGATTTTCGCGAGGTTTGATCGTCAAAATTCCATTCTAATTCCCAGCCTCAAATAAAAATGTACGAATACGTCGGCGCAATACATATGCATTCCATTTTTTCCGATGGATCGGGTAAAGTTGAAGACATCGCTTCTTACGCTGATGAAGTCGGATTAGATTACATTATCTTAACTGATCATAATACGCTTAGGGCGCTTGATGAAGGTTATGAAAAATGGTACGGAAATGCTTTGCTGCTCGTCGGGTTTGAAATAAACGATAAGGAAAATAAAAACCATTATCTGGCGCTGGGGCTTAATAAAACTTTTTCTACACGTCTTCCTGCAGTAAAATATGTAAAGAGGATAAAGGAAGAGGGCGGAATAGGATTTATTGCTCATCCTCACGAAAAACGTTCCTCAATGAAACAACATCCGCCGTATCCTTGGGAAGCGTGGGAATCGGAAGATTTTACCGGGATTGAAATCTGGAACCATATGTCTGAATGGATGGAAGGATTAACCGATCAGAATAAGTATAATTTTTTTATGCATCCCTTAAAATCAATTGTTGCTCCGCCCGAAGAGACTCTTAAGGTTTGGGATGAACTTAGCGCAAAAAGAAAAGTTGTGGGAATAGGCGGAGTAGATGCTCATGCGCATAAGGTTAATTTACTCGGCTTAGTTGAAGTGGAAGTTTTTCCTTATAAAGTCTTGTTTAAATCAATAAGAACTCATATTTTAGCGAAAGAAAAAATTAAGTCAACGGAAAAAAAAGCGTCCGTCGAAAAATCAAAACGAGTAATTTATGATGCGCTGCAATACGGAAGCTGTTTTGTCTCCAATTCGTACCACGGGGACGCGACGGGATTCCGTTTCTATGCAAAAGAAGGAAATAAAACTTTTAATATGGGAGATTCACTTAGCCTTAAAGATAAGATAAAGCTGAAAGTGATGCTGCCCAATATTACAGGAACAATTAAACTCATTAGAAACGGAAAGTTGATTGATGAGGTTGATAATTTAAGTGCAGATTTTATCGTTGATCAAAAAGGTGTTTACCGAGTGGAAGTTTACCTCGATGGAAAAGCTTGGATTTTTTCAAATCATATAAGAATTAATTAATTTCAAAATGGAGTAGATGTGCTGACAAAAAAGAAAAAACTGTCGAAAAAGGAAATACAGGAAGATAAACTGGTAACATATTATTATAACACGATGGGATTTTATGAAAAATACCAGAAATATGTTTTAGCAGCAGCGGCTGCAATAGTTGTAATAATTGTGGCGATTGTACTTTATTCAAATAGTCTTGAGCAAAGTAATATTGAAGCAAACACGGCTTTATCCAGAACAATTCCTGTTTACGAATCTGGTTCTTACCGCGAAGCGATTGACGGAAGACCCGGAACAAACGTTCTCGGCTTCAAAGAAATTGCCGATGAGTATGACGGAACCGACGCCGGCGAGATTGCTAAAATGTATCTCGCGAATTCATATTATTTTTTGGGTGATTATGAAAATGCAATAGAAGCTTATGATGATTATGATGGCGACATTGAACTGTTTGCGGCTAGTTCCTTAGCCGGAAAAGCTGCAAGTCAGGAAGCGATGGGAAATTTTGAGGAAGCTGCCGAAAGTTACAGGAACGCTTACCAGGTTTCGGATACAAATCCGTCGAACTCGGAATATATGCTTTCAGCCGGAATTAATTATTTGAAAGCAGGCGACAAAGAAGCGGCAAGGGAATCGCTTGAGAATCTTAAAAATAAATACCAGAGCAGCAGCGCTGCTATTGAAGCGGATAAATATATTGCTCAGTTACAAATTTAATTGCAAAAACTATAATTCTTGATTTTATATCTTTAGCTAACTATATTTTGTCACCAACATAATGAAGGACGCGGCATGGCAGATACTTCCGATTTCAGGAACGGATTAATCATCAAATATAAAAATGATCTTTATGCAATTACCGAATTTCAGCATGTAAAACCCGGAAAGGGCGGCGCTTTTGTTAGAACCACATTGAAAAACTTAAAGACCGGAAAAGTATTGGATAATACTTTCAGATCAGGAGAATCGGTTGATATAGTAAGAGTTGAAAGAAGAAAATATCAATACTTATTTAAGGAATCTGCAGGATTGGTTGTAATGGATAATGAAACTTACGAGCAGATGACAATTCCGGAAGATATTTTTGGGGACGGCGCAAAGTTCTTAAAGGAAGGCGAAGAAGTTGATGTATTGTTGGATGATGAAGAAAATATTATTACTGTTGAAATTCCTCTCTTCGTACATTTAAAAGTAATTGAAACAGAGCCCGGTTTTAGAGGCGATACAGCTACCAACGCCAGCAAACCTGCTGTTTTAGAAACTTCCGCAACTGTAAATGTTCCTTTATTTATTAATGAAGGAGACGTTTTGCGCATTGATACCAGAACAGGCAGCTACATGGAAAGAGTTAAAAACTAACTAAGAGTTAAAATGGATCTCGATCTTTTAAAGAAACTTATAAGAATTGTTGAACGCAGCAGCATATCAGAATTTGCTGTTGAAGAAGGGGAATTGAAAGTAAAAATTTCAAAAAATTCTCACGCAAATTCCACACAAACAATAATTAGGGAAGCCCAGCCCGGACAGCCGCAAATAAATCAGCCGGAAAATAAACCAGCCCAAAAAGAAGAAACAAAATCATCTGAAGAAAATATACACGAAATCCGTTCTCCGATAGTAGGAACCTTTTACAGATCTCCTGCTCCGGACGCAGATCCTTATATCCAGGTGGGAAACAGTATCACACAAGGATCAGTTTTGTGTATTGTGGAAGCGATGAAATTGATGAACGAAATTGAATCGGATGTAAGCGGAAAAATCATAAAAATTTTAGTAGAGAACGGAACACCGGTTGAATATAATCAACCTCTCTTTTTGGTTCAGCCGGAATAACCATAAGTTTCTGAGGAAATATTGTTTAACAAGATTCTAATAGCAAACCGAGGCGAAATAGCACTGCGAATTATTCGAACATGCAAAGAACTCGGAATTAAAACTGTTGCAGTTTACTCTGAAGCCGATCGCGAATCTTTGCCCGTAATTTTTGCCGATGAAGCGGTTTGTATAGGTCCCGCAAACAGTGCGGCGAGCTATTTAAAAATTCCGAATATAATGTCCGCCGCTCAAATTACAGGCGCTGAAGCTATTCATCCCGGATACGGATTTTTAGCCGAGAATTCCGAATTCGCGGAAATATGCGCAGAATCGGAAATTAAATTTATTGGTCCTTCCGCCGATATGATTAGAAAAATGGGAGACAAAGCGTTTGCTAAGGAATCGATGAAGAAAGTTGGCGTGCCTGTGGTTCCCGGAAGTGAAAACATAGTAACCGATGTAAATGAAGCCAAATCCATTGCTTTGGAGATCGGATATCCCGTAATGCTGAAGGCTTCTGCCGGCGGCGGCGGTAAAGGGATGCGCATTGTAACTGATGAGAGTAAATTAGAAAACGCTTTCCAAACCGCAAGTAATGAAGCCAACGCTGCCTTCGGCAATCCCGCGCTTTATTTAGAAAAATTTATTGAAAATCCTCGTCACGTTGAAATGCAGATAATGGGGGATCAATTCGGGAATGTGTACAGCTATGGCGAAAGAGACTGCTCTATCCAAAGGCGGCATCAAAAACTGATTGAAGAATCGCCATCTCCTATTATCACCGAAGAAGTGCGAAATAAAATGAGCGAAGCTGCAATTCTAGGCTCTCAAGCCGTAAATTATGAGGGCGCCGGAACAATTGAATTTCTTGTGGATAAAGATCTCAATTTTTATTTTATCGAAATGAATACGAGAATTCAGGTTGAACATCCCGTTACCGAAATGGTAAATAATCTTGATTTGATAAAACAGCAGATACTTGTAGCTGCCGGAGAAAAGGTAGAAGACCTTCCCAAAAAGCCGGTAGGCCACAGTTTTGAGTTTAGAATAAACGCGGAAGATCCGGATAATAATTTCAGACCATCGCCGGGAAAAATAGAATATCTTCATTTTCCCGGAGGATTCGGTATCCGCATTGACTCACATATTTACAATGATTACATTATTCCGCCTTATTACGATTCGCTTATTGCCAAGTTGATTGTATGGGGAACAGACAGGGAACATGCAATAGCCCGTTCGAGAAGAGCCTTTGAGGAGTTTACAATCGAAGGAATTAAAACAACTATTCCATTCCACAAAAATGTTCTCGAAAACGAAAACTTTATCAAGAGCAATTACGATACTTCATTCATAGATAAAAATTTTACAAAATAAAATCTGAGGATTGAGATGAATATTCCTGAAAAATTAAAGTACACGCAAGACCACGAATGGGTAAAAGTTGAAGATGGTGTTGGAACGATCGGGATTACGGATTACGCGCAGGGCGAATTAGGTGATGTTGTTTTTGTAGATATTCCCGCAGATCTTTCTGAAGTAAGTTCCGGCGATACGTTCGGATCAATTGAAGCGGTTAAAACTGTAAGCGATCTTTTTGCTCCGGTTAGCGGAAAAATTAAAGAGGTTAATTCCAAATTAGAAGACGAGCCTGAACTTATAAACTCTGATCCTTACGGCGATGGCTGGATAGTTAAAATTGAATTATCAGACGAAAGTGAAGCAAACAAATTGATGGACAGCGCTGCCTATAAAGAGCATATTGGACAGTAAAACATATTGCAAAAAGGAATTACACAGAAGAATTACACAAAGGAATTAAATAAAAAAAATTAAAAAGAAGAATTAGAATCGCGATCTTACGGTCGCGATTTTTTATAACGTTTACACTATTTCATTTTCAGTATAGCTTCACAAAAAATAATATTTCTATTAAAAATCATTAAATGAAAAATTCTGAATTAATTTTAATTTTAGATTTCGGTTCGCAATACACACAGCTTATCGCCAGACGAATAAGGGAAAGCCGGGTTTACTCAGAAATCCATCCTTTCAATCTGCACATTTCCGAAATCGAAAATCTCAATCCGAAAGCAATTATTCTTTCCGGCGGACCGATGAGTGTGTATGATGAAGGCGCCCCCTGGATCAATCCGGATATATTTAAATTGGATGTTCCCATTTTGGGAATTTGCTATGGAATGCAGATTATAGCAAAGTATTTCGGCGGAGAAGTTAAACCGGCGACGGAGCGGGAATACGGTAAAACAATTATCCACTTTTCCAAAGAATCTCCTTTATTTGCTGATGTTTCGTATAGTAGTCCGGTTTGGATGAGCCACGGAGATTACATAACATTTCCTCCGGAAGGATTTGAAGTGATCGCCAGTTCAGAAAGTTCTCCTGTTTCCGCTTTGGTAAATAATCAAAAAAAAATATACGGTCTTCAGTTTCATCCGGAGGTAGCTCATACTTCCGAAGGGAAAAAGATTATTGATAATTTCCTTTTTCATATTTGTGGATGCAAAGGGGATTGGACTCCGGATAATTTTATTACTGATAAGATTTCTGAAATAAAAAATTTAGTTGGAGATAAAAAAGTAATCTGCGCCTTAAGCGGCGGAGTTGATTCATCAGTTGCCGCTATTCTTGTTAACAAGGCGCTAGGTAATAATCTCCATTTAATACATGTGGATAATGGTTTGATGCGCAAAGGAGAAAGCGCTTCGGTTGTAAAGATGTTCAAAGAAAATTTTGATATGAGCATTAATTTTGTAAACGCTGAAAAACTATTTTTATCTAAATTGGAAGGCGTTGAAGATCCGGAAAAGAAACGAAAAATTATTGGAAATACTTTTATAGAAGTATTTGAGGAAGAAGCAAAAAAAATTGAAGGGGCCGAATTTTTAGTGCAGGGAACTCTTTATCCGGATGTAATAGAATCCGTGCAGGTGAAAGGAATTTCTGTAACAATTAAAACGCATCATAATGTTGGCGGCCTTCCGGAAAAGATGCATTTGAAATTAATTGAACCTTTTAGAGAATTATTCAAAGATGAAGTAAGGCAAATTGGAAGAGAACTTGGTCTTCCCGAAGAATTTCTGGACCGTCATCCTTTCCCCGGACCCGGACTTGGAGTGAGAATTCTTGGAGAAATACAAAAAGAGCGGCTTGACATTCTACGCGAAGTGGACGATATTTATATATCGGAAATAAGAAAAGCCGGCATTTACAATGATATTTGGCAGGCTTTCGCAGTATTTTTACCGGTGATGGCTGTTGGCGTAATGGGGGACAGCCGGACTTACGAGAACGTAGTGGCGCTGCGTGCGGTTACATCTACTGATGCTATGACGGCTGATTGGTATCGGTTCGATTACGATTTGCTCGACAAGATTTCCAATAAAATTATTCGGAATGTAAAGGGAGTTAACAGAATTGTTTATGATGTCAGTTCAAAACCTCCTTCAACTATTGAGTGGGAATAAATAAATGCAGCACGAGATTGAGCAAAAGTTTAAACAAGCGTCATCTTTCGAGAACGAAAATAAATATCTTCATGCTATTCAGATCTATGAAAAGCTGATTGCGAAATATCCCGACGAAAGATATTCCTACGTAAAATTATCCAAAATTTATGAAAGACTAAATAATTTAGACGCCGCTCAAAATATTCTAAACAAAAGCATAAATCTTTTTAAAGATGATGAAGCGCTTAAAATATATTTTGCATCATTTTTAATAAAGAATAATTTTTACAGCCGTGCTTCGGATGTTCTTGATGAAGTTTCGAAAGACGAGAACCCAGAGGTATTTTTTCTGCTCGGTGTAATCAATTTCAATTTGAAAGAAAACGAAATATCCCATATCTATTTCGATCAATATATTGAAATTAATAAAGGCGTTAATAACGAAGAAGCGCTTATTTATCTTACTAAACTTGCCGTTAGATTAAATAAAATAGAAGACGGATTTACTTACATACAAAAAGCTGCTGATATAACAGGACTGAATTTTGAAGCTCATCTTTTAACAGCCCAGTTATATTATTTTAAGGAGATGAATTATCACGCTTACGAATCAATTAAGAAAGCTCTTAAGTTGAACTATAAAGCAGCGGCAGTTAACGAATGGGCGGGAAGAATTTTGTATGCGCTTGATGATTATGTTAAAGCTGAAAAACATTTGAGAAACTGTATTAACAGCGAGGAAGTATCTTCGGAAATATATACTCTTTTAGGCTTGGCCTGTAAGAAAAACAATAAAATGGATGACGCGAATCTGTTCTTTGAAGAAGCTTTGCTGCTAAATCCTAATGATAATATTGCCGTAAATGAAAGAATTAACAATTTATAATATTTTGTTAATTAATATTTTTTTTCATATTTTAATTTCAAATTAGTATATTATTTACTGGCATTATAAAATTCAATCACTGAGGGTAAAATTCTTAAGGTTAAAGATTTACCGATTGATGACAGACCCAGAGAGAAACTAATTCTCAGAGGTTCTCAGAATTTAAGCGACTCGGAATTGATCGCTATTTTACTAAGAACCGGAGTAAAGGGTAAATCGGTAATTTATTTAGCACAGGAATTATTAAATAAATACGGTGGATTATCAGTATTAGCAGGAAAATCTGTTGAATCTTTAACGCACGATGTTGGTGTGGGAAAAGATAAAGCGGCGTCGCTTGTTGCCGCTTTCGAAATTAGCAGACGGGTAGATCATAATAATAAATGGTATTCCAGCAAAAAGATATCATCGCCTAAAGATGTTGCGGATATTTTTCTACCGCTCTATCGCGATGAATTAAAAGAGAAGTTCACCGTCGTATGCTTAAGTTCTTCAAATAAAATTATTAAGCACGAAGTTATTTCCGTGGGTACTTTAAACTCAAGCATTGTTCATCCACGAGAGGTTTTTAAAGTTGCAATTGATAATAATTCTGCAAATATTATCTTATTGCATAATCATCCTAGTGGGAATCCGGAACCGAGCCGTGAAGATGTAAATTTAACTAAGCGGCTTGTTGAAGCGGGGAAATTAATGGAAATATTAGTTTTCGATCATATAATTTTAGCAGGAAGTTCTTATACAAGTTTTGTAGAAAAAAGATTAATTTGATATTAATTATCAATAAAATTTTAGTCAAATTAATTACTTAATTAACAATAACCACTGAAGGAGGAACCATGACAAATCTAAAAAGAATTGTTAATACAATGGTATTAACTTTCCTTTTTGCCGGTCTTGTAGTTTTTACAGGATGCGGGGGCGTAAGTGAAGAAGAAATGGCGCAGTTAGAATCTTTACGGTCCGAAGTAAATGAGTTAGAGCAGGAAGTAAATCAGTTAAAGAGTGAAAAAACAAAACTGGAAAGAGAAATAGCCGAAAGGAATTCCAATCTCGATCAGTGTGAACAAGACAAGCAAGCTGCCAAACAAAACCTGCAGAAAGTTCAGCAAGCTCAGCAGGAAATGGAGCAGATGATGGAAAACAATGACGAGATGGATAATTAAGAAATTGAATAAAAATAAAACGGAGGAAAATAAATGAAACTTTTGAAATACTTAAGCGTTTTTGTTTTTGTCCTTTTCCTTTCTGCTAATGTAATGGCTCAGGAAGAAGAAGAAATGTCTTCAGAGGAATGGGAAAACGAATTACAAAGACTAAACGAAAGAAAAACTGAATTACAGAATCAAGTCAATCAACTTCAAAGCGATGTTGAAAATCTTCAAAGTCAATTAGATGAACTACAAGCCACCGAAGACTGTACAAACGAATTGTACGCAATGGTTGGTGCAACTAAATCTGATGTTGACGATTTCAGAAATAAATTAAATAAAGTAATGAGCAGAGTTGACAGAAAAGAAGGACCTAAAGAAGAAGTACAGAATATGCTGAATGAATTAAAAAAGAACAAAATTTCAGCTTTACCTGAATTCTTCGATAAAGTTCACACACAAGCTCAGAGATCTTTAGACGCATGGCAGGAAAAACCTCAGGTTGCAACTTATAATGTTGTAAAAGGGGATTATCTCTGGAAGATCGCTAAAAAAGATCAGTTTTATGGAAATGGTTTTGCATGGCCGATTATTTATAACGCAAACAGAGATCAAATAAAAAATCCTGATTTGATTTATCCTAATCAGTCATTCCAGGTTCCGCCATTAACGGATCAGGAACAACAAAAATATGAAAAAATGAGAAGAAATTATAAACCTGCACCTGCTCAGCAGAACTAATTTAACTCATAAAATTTCAATTGAAACGCTCTTTTCATTATATTTGAAAAGAGCGTTTTTTATTTGGAGGAAAAAATAGAACAGAAAGAAAAAGCCGTAACTCTTGATAGCGTAGATCTTCTTACGCTGCTGGGTTTACACGATGAAAATCTAAAACCGATTGAGCAAAGATTTAATGCCAACATTACAGTTAGAGGAAATTCGGTTTTTATTAAAGGTGTCGATACAGAAGTTGAGGTGATCGAAAAAGTTTTTAAAGAGATGATATTTGTTTTGAACACTACCGGACGGCTTCAATCGTCCGATGTTGAAACGATTATCGATCTTGCTTTACAGGGCAAAGATGTTATAGGCGATAAAGAATTAGACACGATAATTCTTTACACAAATAAAGATGTAATTAAAGCACGAACCGGAGGACAGGTTGAATATCAAAAGAAAGTATTGAATAATGATATCTGCTTCGCAATTGGTCCTGCCGGAACGGGAAAAACATTTTTAGCCGTTGCTTTTGCAGTTTCGGCGCTCAAAAAGGGAATTGTAAAAAAGATTGTTCTCGCTCGCCCCGCAGTTGAAGCAGGAGAAAGTTTAGGATTTTTACCCGGCGATTTTCGCGAAAAGATTGATCCTTATTTGCGTCCGCTTTACGATTCACTCCAGGATATGATTCCCGCGGATCAATTGAGAAATTATATTGAGAAAAGTGTGATAGAGATTGTTCCGCTGGCGTATATGCGCGGCAGAACATTAAATAATGCATTTGTTATTTTAGATGAAGCTCAGAATTCCACTAGCCTGCAAATGAAAATGTTTTTAACACGATTGGGACCGAATTCGAAATCGATAATAACCGGCGATATAACTCAAATAGATCTGCCTAAAAATAGTTCATCGGGATTAATCGAAGTTCAGCAAATTCTAAAAAATGTTGATGGAATTGGGTTTATTTATTTCTCGAAAGGGGATGTAGTACGCCATAAATTGGTGAAAGACATCATTGACGCTTATGAAAAATTCCACGATGGAAATGACGGGGGATAAGATCTTATACTGCTAACTCTAACTCCGGCTAAAAACATAATCACGCAAAAGCTAATCCGCTAACTTTTGATTTTTCGTTTTACATCTGATTCCTGTTCGTCTAGCATCTAGCAACTAGCTTCTCTCTTTTTTGCTTTCCTCCCAATACTTATCCATCTCTTCCAAATTGGAATCCGAAATACTCTTACCATTTTCTTTCAATTTTTGTTCAATAAATTGAAATCTGTTAAGAAATTTTTTATTTGTTTTCCTAAGCGCGTATTCGGGATTAATATCTAAAAATCTGGAATAATTTATAAGTGAAAAAAAGAGATCGCCCAACTCATCTTCCATTTTATCCTTATCGCCTGAATGAGAAACTTCTTCAAATTCTTCTATTTCTTCTTTAACTTTTTTCCAGACGTCTATTTTCTCGTTCCAGTCGAAACCAATTTTAGACGCTTTTTCCTGAAGCCGAAATGACTGCTGCAATGCGGGAAGATTTTTAGGGATTCCTTCCAAAACGGATTCGCGCCCTTCTTCTAATTTTATTTTTTCCCAATTTTTTGTGATGTCGGATTTTCCGTTAATTTCTACATCGCCGAAAACGTGCGGATGTCTTCTAACCAATTTATTTTTGATTGAATCGATTACATCATCTACCTTGAAATTATTTTCTTCTTCCGCTATAACCGAATGAAAAACTATATGCAGCAGAAGATCGCCGAGCTCAGTTTTTAATTCCTGATAATCCTTTTCTTCAATTGCCTCAACAACTTCGTATGCCTCTTCTATTGTTGCGGCTTTAATTGAATCGTGTGTTTGTTCTTTATCCCAAATGCATTCTTTCCGAAGTTTTCGCATTATTTCCATCAGTTCTTCAAATTTTTGCCCGCTCATTTCAATCCTTAGTTCGTATTAAAATTCCGGTAAATTTACTAAAGCCGCACGCAATAGGCAAGGAGAGAGGCATGAATAATGGGCCAGAAATATTTTTCATAAGATATAAGATAATTTATCGGATTAATCATAAAAATCAGTCTCCTCAACGTTTGGAATTGTCTGCTTAATTCCGCAGTTCCATGCGTCTCCTATTTCATTTTTTACTTTTATTTAATTAATTTATATAATTATAAAAATTGAAAGAAGGTTACAATGTTTGACGAAAAAGTGAAAGAACTAGGCATTGAAATTCCCGAAGCGCCGAAACCGTTGGCATCTTATGTTCCCGCGTTAAAGGAAGGAAATCTTGTATTTACAGCCGGACAACTTCCCCTGCAAAGCGGAAAACTATTTTCTGAAGGCAAAGTAGGCGATACAGTTTCAGAAGAAGATGCTGTAAAAGCGGCCGAAATTTGCGCGATCAATTGTTTAAGCGCCGTTAAATCTGTTACAGGTTCATTGGATGAAATAGAAAAAATTGTGAAAGTAACAGTATTTGTAAACAGCGCTCGCGGATTTTCAAGTCAGCCTAAGGTTGCGAACGGGGCGTCCGATCTACTTGTAAAAATTTTTGGCGACGCCGGAAAGCATGTTAGAAGCGCGGTGGGAGTAAGCGAACTTCCCTTGAATGCCCCGGTTGAAATCGAGATGATTGTAAAGTTAATATAATTGCACGCAACTTTTTGCATTTTATATTTGTAAAATTATAACTACATAAAGGATACGATAAAATGATGTATGAGATGTTCAGAGCGAAAATTCACCGGGCTAAAATTACGGATGTGAATTTATTTTATGAAGGAAGTTTGACAGTCGATCCCGATTTGTTGGACGCAGCGGGAATATTGGTAAACGAGAAAGTCCAGGTAGCAAATTTAAGCAACGGCGTTCGACTGGAAACTTATACTATTTTGGGCGAACGGGGAAGCGGAGTTATCGGTCTGAATGGAGCCGCCGCACGGCTTGGACACGTAGGCGATGAGGTGATTATAATTGCTTATTCTAATATGAACGAAGAAGAAGCGAAGAATCATAAACCAATTGTGGTTCAGGTTGATGAAAAGAACAAACAAATAAAATAATTTTTGTTATATTTAACGCAAATCATTCAGGTATAGACATGAAAAAAATTTTAACTGTAGCGATATTTTTAATAGTTACAACTTCGGTGTTTTCTCAGTTCCGCGATAAACCGGTGAATGATTTTGATGTAAAGGATGGAATCTTAAATAAATCCTCTTCCGGTCTGCTTCTCGGAATTTTCGATCCTGCCAAATTTCAAATGTCGCATTCTTTTGGAATGTCGTATTCTACATTTGCTAATAACAGCATTACACTCGGAACTTACACAAACAGTATGTTCTATCAATTCAGCGATAAGCTGGATATGCGCGTGGACGCGACGTTAACAGCTTCTCCTTATAACTCGTTCGGCCAAAATTTTACCGACCAAATAAGCGGATTCCGTATAAGCAACGCGGAAATTAATTACCGCCCCACTGAAGATATGTTCATCCGGGTTCAATACAATAGCTACCCGAATTACTATATGAATCCGTATTATAATAGGTATTCGCCGTTTAGAGGATATTAGTTTTCGAACATTAAAACTGCGTTTTAACCGAGCCGAAGAATGGAAAAAATAATTATAAAATTGAAGAACCGGAAAAGAAAAGAAGAACTAATTTCAATTTTAAATAAAATTGATTTTGTGGAAGTAGAAGAAATATCTGAAGCGGAGAAAAACGAAGATAATGAAGACAATATTTTATCATTATTTGGTTTATGGGCTGATAGAGATATTGATCTTAACGAAATACGTACAAAAGGCTGGTCAAGAATTTAATGATTCTTTTAGATACGAATATCATTATTGAACTTTTAAAAGGGAATGCCGAAACGTTACAAAGGATAACGGAATTTAAAAATTCAAAACTCGCCATTAGTGCAGTCACACTTATGGAGTTATATTTTGGCGCCTTCAATAAACGTGAGTTACTAAGAATAAAAAAAGCTATAAATCATATTTCTGTTATTCAAATTAATCAGGATATTTCTTCTTTTGCAGTCGGTCTTATGGAGAGTTTTAGTAAAAGTCACAATTTATCAATTCCGGATGCATTAATAGCTGCTACCTCAATTAAAAATAAAAATCCTTTACTTACTTATAACATAAAAGACTTTAAATTTATAGAAAGTTTGGAATTAGTTGAATAATACTAATCCCTATAAAATAGCGTCTTTTTATCTTTATTAAAAAGAAAGATATGGGAGCGATAATCATTAAAGCTGAACAGTATCGCGTGAATCGGTTATGCAGAAATTAAACTCACTAAGCAGAATTACTTCCATCCTGTTCGTCGGATATTCGTATCATTGGTTGATGAATGTTTAAAATAGTTTACTACAAATTTTAATAACCTTAACCTTAAATTTAAAATAACCGCAATATTTTGTAATTTAGATGACCGGAATTTTTCCGGTTATTTTTTTATATACCGACGGAATGATTTGGCTAAGAAAAGAAAAGTAAAAAAAACGGTGAAGAAGCAGGAAGTTGACGTAAAAACATCGACTAAAAATTTGCTGCTTAACATTGCTATTTTCGTTTTGGGAGTTGTGATTATCTATATGGCAATTTCCCTCTTTTATAAATTTTACGATCCTCTAAAAGATAATCCTGCAGCGGCTCAGCAAATTCCCTCTGAGATTATTCAGGTGGAAGTTCTGAACGGGTGCGGAGTTGCGGGTGTTGCTGATAGATATACAGATTATCTCCGCGCGCAAAAATTTGATGTTGTGAATGTTGGTAACTATATTTCATTTGATGTGGATAAAACCATGGTGATTGACAGGATAGGGAATGAAGCCAACGCGAGGAAAGTAGCTGAATCACTCGGCGTTATCGATGAGAATGTTTTTCAGCAATTGAACGAAGATTATTTTCTCGACGTTTCCGTTATCATAGGAAAAGATTATAATAAATTAAAACCGTTAGAATAGAGGAAGATTTGGAATCAAAAAAATTGTCAGAAAAGATATCCGAAATAATTTTATCAAAAAAAGGAAGCGAAGTTAAATTACTCGATCTTAAAAAACTTACAACCATGGCAGATTATTTTGTGATCTGTTCCGCCGATTCGGACGTGCAGGTTAAAGCTATTGCCGACGAAGTGAGAAATAAATTAGCAGAAGAGGGAATTAAAGTTTTTCACCGCGAAGGTTATGATTCACTAAACTGGATCATCCT
Organism: uncultured Melioribacteraceae bacterium; assembly: GCA_963821715.1. Taxonomy (GTDB): domain Bacteria; phylum Bacteroidota; class Ignavibacteria; order Ignavibacteriales; family Melioribacteraceae; genus CAWGET01. The sequence continues at coordinate 160,111 of CAWGET010000006.1, read as the reverse complement.
TGACTATTTTGATGTTGTGGTTCACATCTTTAAATCCACCGCAAGGGAATACTATAAATTAGAAAAGCTATGGGGCGACGCGCCGGTTACGGAAATTAAAGATGAGCAATAATAAATGGCAATGCTTTTTGAAGACTTATTTTAATTAAGATTAAACCATCATCTACAAAAAATATCATTTTTGTTCAAATTAATCTTAACGGGAGAAATATTTATTTTTAAGAATTCTCCCTCCGGTCGACATTGCATCTATAGATTCTAAGATTATGTCACGCTGAAAAAGAAGTTGATTTGAAATTTAAGGGAGACTTTTTGAAAAATTATCTTTATAAAATATTTAATAACGCAGGGGAAAGATTAGATTATCTGAAAAATTTAAACCCAATATTTTCCGTTCCTGCGCAAAAGGATCATGGCGATTATTCCACAAACCTTGCGTTAACTCTTACCAAAGAATTGAAAAAAAACCCGCGACAGATTGCTCAGGAAGTTATTGATAATCTGGAATATGATAAAAGCGTGATTTCTAAAATTGAAATTGCCGGACCCGGATTCATCAATTTTTTCTTTACAAATGATTATGCTGTTCAAATAATAAAATCAATTCTCGATAAAAAAAATGATTTCGGAAAAAGTGATAAATATAAAGGAAAGAGAGCAAATGTAGAATTCGTTTCCGCTAATCCGACCGGACCATTGACCGTAGGTCACGGAAGAAACGCCGTCGTAGGCGATACAGTTTCAAATATGCTGGAATGGATTGGTTACAAAGTTGACCGCGAATATTATTTCAATAACGCCGGACGACAGATGCGTGTTCTCGGCGATTCTGTTAAACTCCGATATCTCGAACTTCTCGGCGATAAAATAAATTTCCCCGACGAATATTATCAGGGTGAATATATTAAAGATGTTGCCAAAAAAGTTAAAGAAGATTTTGGGGTTTCCCTCCGGGATGAAGATCCTGAAGGAAAATTTAAGGAATATGCCGAGAAGGAAATTTTCGAAGACATAAAAAATACTCTCAGCAGGATCGGAATAAAATTCAAAATATTTTATAATGAAAAAGATCTTTATGACGATAAAAAAATAGAAAGACTTTTAAAATTTTTTGAAGAGAAAGATCTTTCATACAAAAAAGACGATGCGCTTTGGCTTAAATTTTCCGAACTCGGCAGGGAAGAAGATAAAGTGATTGTAAAATCGACTGGAGAACCGACTTACCGATTACCCGATATTGCTTATCATAAAACCAAATACGACCGCGGTTATGATTTAATTGTCGATCTTTTCGGATCGGATCATTCGGCAACTTATCCAGATGTGCTTGCCGGATTAAAAGCGCTCGGTTACGATCCGGATAAAATGAAAGTATTGATACATCAATTTGTAACGATCATCGAGAACGGAAAAGTAGTTAAAATGTCCACGCGCAAAGCAAATTATATTACGATTGATGAATTGATAGACGACGTTGGACCTGATGTTGTGCGCTACTTTTTTGTAATGCGGAATTTAGACAGCCATTTAAATTTTGACCTCGATCTGGCGAAGAAACAGTCGGATGAAAATCCGGTTTTTTATCTGCAATATGCTCACGCAAGAATTTCTTCGATTATGAAAATGACAAAAGAGGAAGAACTTTTTTCATCAACGGAAAATCTAAATTTACTCGAAGCCGAAGAGGAGCAGGATCTCGTAAAAAAACTTTATCGGTTTGAGGAAGATGTTTTATACTCGGCGGAAAATTTCGAACCACAGAAAATAGCGATCTATCTTGAAGAACTTGCCGCGATGTTTCACCGTTTCTATACAAAGTGCAGGATTATGGGTTCCGAAAAAAAATTGGCGGAAGCGAGAATTGCTTTGGCGCTATCTGTTCAGCAGGTAATAAAAAACGGCTTGGCTATTTTGGGGGTAAATGCCCCGGATAGAATGTGAAAGCAATGATGAGTGAATAATGAAGAGTTCCCAGGTTAGTTTTTATAAGCAATCAGCTCCTTCAATCTGCTATTGCAACGGAAGCAGCATAAACTTTTGCAGCTCCTTTATCTTTCAAAACTTTTGCACATTCGGAAATTGTGGCGCCGGTAGTTATAACGTCATCCACTAAAATTACTTTTTTATTTTCCGGATCGAACCTTTTTCTTACTGCGAAGGCGCCTTCAACATTTTTCTTACGCTCGCGTAAAGTTAAATTGGTTTGCGTCTGTGTAAATTTTATTCTCTTCATCGCTTTGTCTAAACTTTTTATTCTCAAATTATTTCCTATTCCTTTTGCGATGAAATATGATTGATTATAACCTCGCTCTGCTAACTTCTTGGGATGAAGCGGAACCGGAATGATATAATCGCAATTCCATAAATTTATTTTATCAACAAAATAGTGAGAACTAATCTTTCCAAGAAAAATTCCTATACGGAATTTCTTTTCATACTTTAGTTCGTGAATTAGAGTTTGAAGAACTCCATCTTTTTCAAATACGAAAGCTGAAGCAGAATCTTCTATTAAATTATCAGAAACAAATTTTCTTTGGTACTCGGAGGAGAGTCTTTCCGAAGAAGCTAAATTTATTGTTGATTTGCAATCCGGACAAATTAATTCTTCATCCGGGAGCAATTTTATTTTGCAGAATAAACAAAATCGCGGAATAAAAAAATCAAACAAAGGATTTATTAAGTTCATCCATTAACGGATAATTATGAAATTCCCTGTTCTTTCAAAAACTTTCCGGTCTTCCTGTCGTTCATCTCGATGTGATTAAAAAACCATTTTTTGCATGAATTCAGAAAAACTAAATTCACTTGTTCATTACCTTCTTCCCAATCATCCTTAAATTTTTTAACCTTATTCAAAAATTTATCGTGTTCTAATTTATGAGAGTAGTAATGTATGAAACTAAATTGCTTCATATAATTTTCTTCGGTATCAAAGTGGGATTTGGTTGCATCAACTAAATTTTTCAACAAATGTCTTTGAAGCTCGCGGTTATCAACCGCTATGCTTTGATGAAGGTCACTTATTATCATCGCAATTTTTTTATGCTGGTCGTCAATGTCTTTTACGCTAACGAGTTCTTCATCTGAGAAAGTAAGAAATTCCATATTATCCTCCGGTACGAATAAAAAATATCTTAAAAATGTTTAATAAATTCAAGGAAAAGTTTTTTAAATGTTAAAGCATTCCAGCACGTTTGCGCAAAAACCATTCGAGTGAAAGAAATAAAATTGAAAGGATCAACAACCATTCATTAGACCATAATACAATTTCGTTTTTTTCAACTACTTCTTCTTTTGTACTATTAAATATATCATTAATTTCAGAAATTATTTCATCAATATTATCCGGAAAACTAAATTCACCGCCGGTTTCCGTAGCGAGCAGTGATAAAAGATTTTTGTTCATCCGGAGATTAAGCGCTTCGACTTCTGTTTCACCGATACTGAATTTTCCCTCACCGGTACCCATTGTTTTTCCATCTTTGTTTACTTCAGCGGAATAATTAAAATCTCCGCTTATATTACTTTCAAAAGCGCCTTCATACATTCCATTGCTTAAAGGAGCAAGAAAAATTTCAAAATTATCTTGCCCGTCTTTTATATTAATTTTAATTTCTGCATCATTAACCGGGTTAAAAGTTTCATCATAAACCTGAGCGTTAAACAAAACGGTTTCGCCCAATGAATACAGTCGTTTATCCGTATTGACTTTTATTCGATCTTCGTTCTCTTCGGCGTTAAGCCATTTGATTACCGCGTTAATAAAATTATTAAAGAAATTATTTCGTTCCGAATCCGTTTGCAGTTTCCATCTCCAGGTATTCTTTGCTAGAATAGCTACGGACCTCCGGTTTCCTGATTTTCCGGAAATGAGTAACGGATATTCGGTGGCAGCATTATTAGTTTTAGCCTTGGATAAAATATCGTTTCCCTGTTTTACATTAAACTGTGCAGCGCTCCTTTCAACCGGCGGAAGATTCGTCCACACATTTTCAGCATCTTCAATAATATTAATAATCGGACTTGAAATATCTACCGCCCATGGCTGCGCTTTTATACTACCCTCCGAAACGGCTCCGATAGCAAAAGGCAAAATGCTGCTCAATTTTTTTAATTTTTCCAGATCGGTTCCGGATGATAATACAAATAAAAAAGGTTTTTTTTCTTGTTCAACAGAATTGTTAACCTTGGAAATTAACTTGTTGGAAGTAGCGGCAGAAGGGAAGCCGGCCAGAATAAATACATCCGCAGAATCTAATAATTCATCAGAGTCTCCGGTATTTAAAAAGTTAGCATCATTAACTTGAATAAGTGAATTAATTCTAAAGTTCTCATTTTCTTCAATTGCATTTTTTATAAATGAAAGATCGGGGGATGGACTTCCGGAAACAATCAGGACATTTACTTTGGAATCCAGCGCCTTTATAAAAAAAGTTTTTCTGTTGTTTTCATAGGATGCTTCGTTTTCTGCTTCAGAAATTTGAATTTGTAATTTTTTTTCGCCCGGCTCTTCCGGAAGATAATCAAACCCAACTGTATCAAATCCTTCCCGGCTTAGTTTTATTTGCTTCGTACCGATTACTTGTCCGCCCTCCTTTAAGACGACAGTAACATCGGAGCCTCCGAAATCATTATTTAAAATATCAGCCTGGATTTTGGTTTCATTACCTGCATAAATAAAATTATTGAATAATATTTTCCCAACTTCAATATCTTTCCGCTCGGTTGTGTCACCGATTCCCAAGGTGAAAATAGGAACATTCAATTTAGCCGCTGAAAAAACCGGATTGATTCCATCAGTAATTATTCCATCACCTACAACAATGGCTGCTGCCGGATTGATTCCGTTCTGTTCCAAATAATCTGTAATCGAAGAGTAATTTGATATTCCTTCCGTAAATAAAATAGAATCGGGCTTACCGCCTTCCAATTCCGTTATTTTATTGCCGAACGTAATGAAGGCTGGCTCTCCTTCCAAACCATCGCTCAAAGATTCGATTATTTTTTTTACATCCGAAGAATTTTTAGAACTATCTTTTAGTATGATTGAACGGGAGTCGTCAATAAAAACGTAATTCTTTTTTTCAATGTTTTTAATATTCTCATAACTAAAGGAAGGCTCAAAAATAGCGAACAGGATCATGATTAAAGCAACTGATCGTAGTGTAATGAGAAATATTTTGAACGGTGTAGAAATATTTGGAATAGTATGCCGATAAACAAAAGTAGAATAAATGATTATGACAACAATCCCTATCCAAAACCAGATAGGATTAAATTGAAACTGAATTGAAAAGTTTTGGAGTCCGGACATTTATTTAAGGAGTTAATTGATTATTTGTTTTCGACAACCTTCATTTCGTTGAAGTTCCACGTTTTCATTTCATCGTAAGTTTTGTAATCGGTCAAATCGAAATGAATAGGTGTAACGGAGACGTAATTACTTTTGATAGCGTGCTGGTCAATCTCCAAATCGGCATCAGCTTCAATTAAACTTCCTGTAAGCCAGTAATAATTATTACCGTATGGATCTTTGCGTTCTTCGTAAATATCATCCCATTTTGATTTACCTTGTTTCGTAAGCAAAATTCCTTTTATCTCTTCGCGCGGCAGATCGGGCACATTAATGTTTAATAATGTTCCTTTCGGCAATCCGTTTTTTACAACGAGCTGTGAAAACTTTTTGGCTACATCTTTTGCGTAATCAAAGTTGGCTGCAAGATGATTTGTAACCGATATGGCGATAGCAGGAACATCCATAATCGCAGCTTCGCGCGCGGCTGAAACCGTACCGGAGTAGATAATATTTATAGCTGTGTTCGAGCCGTGATTGATCCCGGAAACGACGAGATCAGGTTTTTCTTTTAATATATTTCTAATTCCCATCTTTATGCAGTCCGCGGGAGTTCCTTCCACCGCATAACCGAAAAAATCTTTGTTTTTATATAATTCAGTTACACGCAGCGGGGTTTTCATTGTAATCGCGTGACCGACGGCGCTTTGTTCCGTAATAGGCGCTACAACAGTCACTTCACCAATTTCTTTCAGAGCAGTTACTAAAGCATTTATACCAGGCGAATTAATTCCGTCGTCATTACAAACTAATATTTTCAATATTTATCTCCGGATATATTTAAACTCTAAATATAATCATTTTTTTTCTTTTTATTTGTTGAAGGAATTGATTGAACTTAAATAAAAAGGGGAAATTCTTCCGGCATTTCATTAATTTTAATTTTTAAAAATTTCCCCGAAATCTTATGAAAATGAAATTACTATTTATTTTAATCGCGTTAGCATTCAGCTCTTTATTAGCCCAGGAAGAAACCGAGATTTATCTGATAGATTCTTATGTAACCCCTGAAGAACCGCATAAATTTATTCTATCCTATTTTACAAGCGACAGTGCGAAATCCAGCGTGGAAATAGACGACGAATATACATTTGCAGTTTCCGATGAATTAACGGATTTCCACGAATTTGAGATCGATGTTGAGAAGATGAAATTCGATTCTTCACACTTTTCATTTCATATTTTGGCTCAAGATAAGAACGGAACAGAAAGCAAAAGTCAGCCCTATTCCGTCGAACTTCCATTTGCCGCTAAAATTCAAGGCGGTAAAAATCCACGTCTACTTACCATTTGCTTGGGCGGAGTAATATTTTCGCTGCCGTCGCCGGTTTATGTCTATGCCGACGGTGATGAATATTTTGCTTTAACGAAGGAAATCCCGGTTTTCTCATTCTACGCAATCGGATACAATTATCCTGTAAGTTATATTGGTCTGGAATATACTCACATCTTTAATGCAGAAAAAAATGATCTAATCCGCCTGGGTTATAAATATATTTTTCAGCCGCCATACTTAAAATTTATTTCTCCCGGCATATCGGCATTTTCAAATTTAGCCGGATATCACGGCGCCGGTGCGGAACTATCGGTCGGACTGTTTGACATTTCAGTTTTCACAGTCTTTACTCGATACAGATACAATTTCGAATTCAAAAACAGCCGGAATGATTTCCACGAAATATCAGTCGGGCTCTATTCAAGCTTTTTCTCCATAAATTTATAGTTAATGATGAAAACTAAAAATCTTTCCGAAGAGAACAAGTCTGCCGTTGTCGAATTATGCAGAATTAGTATGCCTCTTGATCATCTATCCGAGGATATTTTTAATGAGAATACTTTTGGCGATGAAGATTTTGATCCGGAGATTGTGAGGGTCGCTTATGATGAAAGCGGCGAAACGGTTACCGGATTTATTATGGGTGTTATCAGAGAACGCAACGAAGGAAAAATTGGCTACATTAAATTGATCTTTGTTCACCCCGAATTCAGAAGAAAGGGAATTGCTTCAAACTTGCTTGATATAGTAGAGGAAAAATTTAAGAAAGAAAAAATTAAAAAGTTTAGAGTTTTCGAATCATACCCGAATTATTATATGCCCGGACTCGATCCTTTTTACACGGAAGCTGTTTGTTTCTTCGAGAGGAAAGAGTACAAGAAATTCAACGATACATCAAATCTTGAAGCCGATCTTGAAAAACAAAATTTTGATACATCTGACGACGAATCAGAATTGAGAGCAGCCGGAATAGAGATTATCAGAGCCGAAAAAAAAGATTTTGACGAAATACTGAAATGGACTAAGAATAATTTTGAGGCATGGATTTCTGAAGTAAAAACTTCTTTCAATAATAATCCGATATCTCTTCACATCGCAAAAGTAGAAAATGAAGTAATTGCTTTTTCTGCTTATGAAACAAATAATTTTGGCATGGGATGGTTTGGACCCATGGGCACCACTGAAAAAGCCCGGGGAAAAGGAGTCGGTGGAATTTTACTTAAACGATGTTTATCGGATATGAAACAATGTGGTTACAAGAAAGCTGTAATTCCGTGGGTCGGCCCAATTCCTTTTTACATGCATTATGCAAATTCAAAAGTTAAGAGAATATTTTGGCGATATGAAAAAATAATGGAATGATTTTTACCGAGATTATGTTTTATGTTAGGAAAGATGAGATAAGGAATTGATTTGACCAAATATATATTTCTATTATTTATTTTACCGCAAATTCTATTTGCACAAAAAGGCGCCGTTGCCGGAAAGGTTTCCGAAAATGGGAATCCTATGCCCGGCGTTAATATTTTTATTCCTGATTCGTTTACCGGAACGGTTTCGGAAGAAGACGGAAGCTATAGACTGGAAAATGTTTCTCCGGGTGATATCAGAATTAGATTCAGCGCAGTCGGTTTTAGAACAGAAAATTTTACCGTAACCATTGAAGCTGACAGGACGCTCTTGCTGAATGTTGAAATGGAGCCGGAGGTTATTGAAGTTGAGCAGATTGAAGTTACGGATAGAAGAATTCAATCTCAGGATGATACAAGAACCAGCGTTATCGATCTTTCACCGAAGAGCGCGAAAACTTTGCCGGGCGCGGTTACAGATGTATTTAGGACGCTTCAATCTCTGCCGGGAGTGTTGGCGCCGAGCGACTTTTCTTCACAGCTAATAATCAGAGGAAGCGGGCCGGATCAGAATTTAATTGTGATGGATAATGTAGAGATATTTAATCCTTATCGCTTGTATGGCGTTGTGAGCATGTTTAATCCGGAGGCAGTTTCGGATATAGAGTTGATCACAGGTGGTTTTCCCGCGAGGTACGGAGACCGGCTTTCCGCTGTGCTTGATATAACAAACAAGCAGGGGTCGCGTTCTGATAATCTTAAAGGAAGTTTAAACGCCAGCATTGTAAGTGCAAATTTAGTTTTGGAAGGAAAAAATCCTTTTGATATTCCGGGAAGCTGGCTCGTGAATTCGCGCAGAACTTATTACGATCTTATTATCGAACCATTTGTTAAAGATGCAGGATTAGTTGAAGATAATGTTTCCTTTCCAAATTTTCATGACGTCCAGGCTAAATTCACTTTCGGTCCTTTTAACGGAAATAAATTTTTTCTCAACGGAATTTATTCCCGCGACGGAGTAAATATTGTTAGCGGAGACGAACGGCAGACTCCTGATAGTATCAGCGTTTTTGATCTTTCAAAAAATGATATGGCGAGTTTTGCCTGGCATCACGCGAGAGGAGAAAATCTTCTAAATAAATTTATTGTTTCCTGGTATCGGAACAGCGGAGATACGGATTTTGATTCTCAATTTCTCGATCCTTCGCTAAACCGAGATAATTTTGAGGACGCTTCAAATGATACTCTTTCGGCGTATTTGCTAGGCTTCGGATTCAATACGGAATATTCTTTTCGTAAATATTCTTTTGATGAACGATTAATTTATTATTGGGGCGAGAACGAATTCGAAGCAGGCGCCGGACTCGATTTGATGCAGACAACACTTTCAGCTCAATTCGATCTTGATCCTCAACTTCAGGCTTTTCTCGAATCGAATCCAAATATTAATGCTGCGATAGACGATATATTGAACATAAAAAACTACTCGCGAGCCAGAGTATATCTGCAAAATAGATTTAATCTTTTTGGAAAAATTAATCTTCAGCCGGGACTTAGAACCGACTATTACGAAATTCTGGATAAATTTTATGCAGCTCCGAGATTCTCTATGTCATATGCGTTGGATGATATTACAACCTTACGCGGAGTATGGGGAATTTATTACCAATCCCCGGGCTACGAAAAGATAAGAGATCAAAACGTTTTCCTTGATCTGGACCAAAGATTCACGCGGAATATCAACGCCGAAAAAGCTGTGCATTATGTTTTGGGAATTGACAGATGGGTAACAAATGAGTGGAAAATAAAAGCGGAAGCATACTATAAAGATTTTACCAACTTAATTGTTCCCAAAGTAGCACGTGGTATAAATTATTATACGGAGTCTATCGGCGGAAAGGATCCAAGATTGAAAAACTCCTGGACGCGCCCTGTGCCGGTTATAGGCGATTCGATAACGCAAATTCCTGTCAACAATTCTTTCGGCGAATCTTATGGAGTGGAACTGCTTCTCGAGAAAAGAAATATTTACGGGAAAAGTAAATTTAATGGATGGATTTCTTACGCTTATGCATTTGCGAATAGATTTGAGGACGGAATTAAAATCCCTTTCAGATATGATCAGAGACATACTTTTAATTTGGTAATGGATTATAAAGCCACATCTTGGTTCGATTTCAGTCTTAGATTTCAATATGGATCAGGTTTTCCTACTACCGTTCCGGTAGGTTTTAAACCTCGCATTATTTTGCAGGATTCCGATGGCGACCAAATACCCGATGATCCTGATTTAGCCGTCAGAAGAAATTTTTCCGGCGCAACAGATAAAGTAATTTTTGACGTGGATTACGGCGGAAGAAAAAATCAGTTGAGCCAAAGACTGCCGGTCTATCACCGTCTAGATCTTCGCTTTAATTTCTATGCGGAATATTGGGATTTAGACTGGATATTTTATTTGGATATCATTAATGTTTATAACAGATCAAATGTTATTAATTATGATTATTTTGTAAATGATGATTTAAATTTGGAAAGAGAAGCAACTTCAATGTTTCCTATTCTGCCCACAATCGGATTCAGTATTAAATTTTAACGGACAAAAATGAACGGAAATATTCTAAGCGTAAGTGAAATAACGTCGCAAATAAAAATTGTTCTGGAAAAAGAATTTAGTCAAATTAGTGTTGTCGGAGAGATTTCAAATTTTAAGAAGCATGTTTCGGGTCACTGGTATTTTACTCTAAAAGACGCAAACTCCCAAATTAATTGCACAATGTGGCGGGGAATGAATAGTTATGTTTTTTTCTCGCCTTCCGACGGAATGAAAGTAATTGTTACTGGAAGGATGAATATATATCCGGTTCGTGGTTCCTATCAGATCGACGTTCGTTCGATGAAACCCGCCGGCGAAGGGGAACTTCAGGCGGCTTTTCAAAGGCTTAAACAGAAACTAGCTGATGAAGGTTTATTCGATGAAAACATAAAAAAATCTATAGTAAAATTTCCCAAGAAAATTGGTATAGCGACGGCTTCCGACGGAGCGGCTTTGCGCGATATGATAAATATTGCACAGCGTCGTTATCCGCTATTAGAAATTGTTGTTATTCCATGTACGGTTCAGGGAGAAAAATGCGCCGGAGATATTGCAAGGGCTATTAAAATACTGAATAGGATGAAAGATGTAGACACAATAATTGTAGGACGGGGCGGCGGATCCCTTGAAGATCTTTGGGGATTTAATGAAGAAGAAGTGGCGCGAGCAATTTTTTCTTCCACAACTCCGGTTATAAGCGGCGTAGGCCACGAAGTTGATTTTACGATAGCAGATTTTGCAGCGGATCTCCGGGCGCCAACGCCTTCCGCAGCAATGGAACTCGCAACGCCGAATATAGATGAAATCTTTGCCTTTATTGATGAATTTTCATATTATACCACGAATAATATTTCCAAATTAATCTCGAAAAATCGGGAAATAATTAAGAATTTAATTAAATCTTACGGTTTCAGAATTCCGAAAAATTTAATAAAAAATAATTTTCAGACCTTAGATAATTTATTTTACAAGATCTCAAACCAAATTGAGAGCGGAGTTTTAAGAAATAAAAACAAACTTAGTCTTCTAACAAAAACGCTCGAGGGTTTTGATCAGAATAAAATATTAAAAAGAGGATTTACAATAATTAAGCAGAATGACAAAGTGATTCAACGTGCGGATATTTTTGACAATACGTAAAAACTTTGCAATCAAATTTTTTGATAACGAAATTAAAATAGACAATGAGTAAAAAACAAAAAAGTTTTGAAGATTTACTAAAGCGGCTCCAGGAGATATCTGAATCATTGGAAGATGAGCAAATAAGTCTGGATGATTCTATAAAGTTGTACGAAGAGGGAATTAATCTTTCGAAAATTTGTTATACTAAATTGAATGAAGCCGAATTAAAAGTGAATATATTAAAAAATCAAATGGAAGAAAATTTTAACGATTCACCCGAACTTGAAGGGAAGTTGGGTTTTGAAGAATAATCTGAGGATCGATTAATGGTCGACAAATCAAAATATGAAATATTGTACAAAATAGATTCGCCGGGCGATATTTCCAATCTGAAAACAAGAGAATTAAAATTATTATGTGCCGAAATACGTCAGTATATGATAGACGTTATATCGCAAATAGGCGGACATTTCGGGGGTGGACTAGGCGCAGTTGAACTCACGGTTGCGCTTCATAAAGTTTTTAATTCGCCGGAAGATAAAATTATATGGGATACCGGTCATCAGGCTTATCCGCATAAAATTGTTACAGGAAGAAGAGACAGGCTGGAAACAATAAGAAAATTGAACGGAATAAGCGGTTTTCTAAAAAGAAGCGAGAGCAACCACGACGCATTTGGAGCAGGTCACGCGTCAACTTCAATTTCGGCGGCGCTTGGAATGGCGGTTGCCAGAGATCAAAATAAAAAAAATAATAAAGTTGTAGCGGTAATCGGTGACGGTGCGATGACTGGGGGAATGGCTTACGAAGCGTTAAATAATTCGGGTGTTATCAACACTGATATCATTGTTGTTTTTAATGATAACAACATGTCGATCGCGCCGAATGTCTGGCAGCTATCAAATTATTTCACGGAAATGATCGCTCATCCCGAGTATAATAAGGTTAAGGGAGCAATATGGGAACTTACAGGAAAACTTGACCATTTCGGCGACAGGCTGCGTAAAGTAGCGGCTAGACTTGAAAGCGGAATAAAATCAATCATAACACCGGGAATGCTTTTCGAGGCGCTCGGGTTCAGATACTTCGGACCGGTTAATGGTCATAATGTTAACCAGCTGGTAAAATTGTTCGAACAGGTTCACGATCTGAAAGGACCAATCCTAGTTCATGCAATAACGCAGAAGGGAAAAGGATATAAACCCGCCGAAGGTCATGTTCAAAAACTGCATGCGTCAACTCCGTTCGATAAGATTACGGGACAGGCAATTAAGAAATCCGGCGGCGCACCTTCATATACCTCTGTTTTCGGAAACGCGCTAACTGAAATTGTGGAACGAAATAAAAAAGTTGTAGGAATAACCGCAGCTATGCCGGACGGAACAGGGCTGAATATACTTCAGAAAAAAATTCCCGAAAATTTTTATGACGTAGGAATTGCCGAGGAACACGCCGTTACTTTTGCCGCCGGATTAGCCACTGAGAATATAATTCCGGTTGTAGCAATTTATTCAACATTCCTTCAAAGAGGATTTGATCAGATAATACATGACGTTGCGCTTCAACATCTTCACGTTGTTTTTGTTCTGGATAGAGCAGGACTCGTGGGAGCTGATGGGCCTACACACCACGGTTCATTCGATCTTTCTTATCTACGTTTAATTCCTCACATGGTTATCATGGCGCCGAAAGACGAAGCAGAATTACGGAACATGCTTTTTACCGCCACTGAGTATAAAGACGGTCCGGTAGCTCTTCGGTATCCGCGCGGTAGCGCATTGGGTGTAGATGTGGAAGAAGAGTTTAAAGCTCTTCCAATAGGAAAGGGAGAAAAATTAATCGAAGGTGAAGACGTCGCTCTTCTTGCAGTCGGTTCGATGGTAGATTACGCGCTTAAAGCAGCGGACATGCTGAACCATGAGGGAATTAATTGCGAAGTAGTAAATATGCGATACATCAAACCTTTGGATGAAGAACTGTTGGATAGCATTGCGGGTAGATTCAATAAAATCATAACTCTCGAAGAGAACGCTTTAATGGGTGGTTTTGGTTCGGGCGTACTTGAATATTTCTCCGACAAGAATTACAAAAATGATATTCTCCGGGTTGGTCTTCCTGATGAATTCATAGATCATGGAACTCAGGCTGAACTTCATAAAAAATTAAATATTGATCCTGAAGGAATTAAAGAAAAAGTAAAAATTTTTGTAAGCGGAAGAAACGTAACCGAAGAGGCTTTTGTCTGATGGACAAAACAAGAATAGCAATAATAGGACTTGGAGGAATTGCGCAGTTGGTCCATCTTCCTATTCTTAATAGATTAAAAAACGTAAGCATAGAAGCCGTTGCGGAGCTAAATAAAAACAAATTAAATTCGCTCGCTTCAAAATTTAATATAAAAAATAAATTTCAGGATTATAAAGAACTTATAGCTAACGTAGATTTCGACGCTGCGATAATTGCAACGCCAACAAACACACATAAAGATATTGCAGTCGATTTAATTAAAGCGAAAAAGCCTGTATTAATTGAAAAACCTATTGCGCTAAATTACGAAGAAGCTAATGAAATTTATGATGCTTCAAAAAAGTATAAAACGCGTGCAATGGTTGGACTTAATTTAAGATTCCGCCCTGACGCGATGCTTCTAAAAAGTTTAATTAATAGCGGAGAATTAGGAAAAATTTTTTATATTAAGAGTGGATGGCTGAAAAAGCAAAGCAGCTCTGAAAATTGGTTTATGAAAAAACAGCAGTCCGGCGGCGGTGTAGTAATTGATCTTGGAATTCTCCTGCTCGATCTGGCTCTTTGGCTTCTGGATTATTCTCCCGTTAAAAGTGTATCCGTACAAACTTTCAAACATCAAACAAGTAATGTAGAAGATTCCGCAGTCGGGTTTTTGCGGTTTGAAAATTCTTCGGTCATTAACTTTGAAGTAAGCTGGTCGTTGTATTCCGAGAAAGACAGCTTTACGATGACATCCTTCGGCACTGAGGGAACGGCTCACCTGAATCCTCTGAGAGCTTATAAACGGGTGGAAGCGACGCACATTGATTATACTTCTGCTTCTTCGGCTAACGATAAAAATTTGTTCAAAAAATCTTACGAGAACGAGCTGAAACATTTTATTGGTGCGGTTAAAGGAAATAATCCATTTCTATCTTCAATTGATGAAGCTTTGCAGCGCATGAAAATATTAGAAGCGGTTTATCTGTCCGCCGAAAAAAATTCAGAAATTTTAATAAAGGAATTATGAATACGAAAATTTTACTCGTCGACGATGAGAAGGATATCGTAGAGTTTCTTCAATATAACCTTGAGAATGAAGGGTTTGAAGTAATTTCGGCGCATAGCGGAAGTGGAGCTATAAATAAATTAGAAGAAAAACCGGATCTAATTATTCTCGATGTAATGATGCCGGACTTGGATGGATACGAAGTCTGCAAGCAAATCCGTGCTAATGAAGAATTCAAAGAAACACCGATTATTTTTCTTACCGCAAAGTCTGGCGAAATAGATGAAATAAAAGGATTAAATCTTGGAGCCGATGACTTTATTCAGAAACCGATATCGCCCAGCAAATTGATCGCGCGTGTAAAATCGAATTTGCGTAAAACCGAAGCAGCTTCAAAGTCCGGACTTGAAGAAAATATAATAAAATTCGGACCGATAGAAATTAATAAAGAAAAGTATTTAGTTCATATTGACGGTAAACATGTCATCTTGCCAAAAAAAGAATTCGAAATTTTATCCTATCTCGCCGGAAATCCCGGAAGAGTTTTCTCAAGGGATAAAATTCTTGCCGATGTTTGGGGCGCGAATGTTTTTGTAGTTGAAAGAACCATAGATGTTCACGTGCGTAAAATACGAGAAAAATTGGGCAAGCATAGCGGAATGATTGAAACGGTAAAAGGCGTGGGTTATAAGTTTATCGATGCCGAATAAATTAAAAGCAAATTTTTTTTCCGCTTTAACTTACTCGAAAGAAATTATTTCAACAAGTGCGCTTCTCTTTCTTCTTATCATTTTAATCTTTCCGATGAACGCTTCTTCCATCAGGCTCCTTACTATATTATTTGTTTTTTTTCTCATTTTACTTTTCTACTTTATTGGTAAAAAAAGGAATACTGAAATTGCAAAAGTAGATAATGTTATTGTAAATATTACCGAAGACAAGTATTCGAGGGCAGGAGAAATAAAACTTGGTAAAAATTTATCTGCATTACAGGAAGATATCAAAAAAATGTATTTGCGAACCCAGAAAGATATTGCGAATTTAAAAAAACTGGAAAAAGTACGAACGGAATTTTTGGGAAATGTTTCACACGAACTCCGGACTCCCATCTTTGCAATACAAGGGTTTACAGAAACACTGCTAAACGGCGCGATTGACGATAAAAAAGTGAACAGATTATTTTTACAGAAGGCTTATCATCATACCGAAAATCTGAATAATTTGTTGAACGACCTGATCAATATTTCGATGATCGAATCCGGAGAAATGCGGATGAGCTTTCGGTATTTCAATCTTTATACTTATCTTGAAGAATTAATACGCGATATAAAACAAGAAGCCGACGAAAAAAATATTGAACTTGTTCTTCATCCGTTTAAATCTAAACTGGGAGTGTTCGGAGACAGAAACCGTCTGAAGCAGGCGCTAAACAATTTAATCTTGAACGCAATAAAATATACCGAAAAGGGAAGCGTAGAAATCTTCGTTTTAGAAGAAGGAGACCAGGCAAAAATAATAATTAAAGATTCTGGAATCGGAATTCCGGAAGATGATCTTGAAAGAATTTTTGAAAGATTTTACAGAGTGGATAAAGGACGTTCGCGCGAAGTGGGTGGAACCGGATTGGGGCTTGCAATTGTTAAGCATATTTTAGATGCTCATGGTTCCAAAGTTTATGTAAAAAGTAAGTTAGGCGAGGGAAGCGAGTTTTCTTTTAAATTAAAAAAATAGGAAGAATTATTATGAAAAAAGAGGGAATAAAATACGATTACACTTTTTTACTCGCTGAGAATATCGGTAAAAAATTCGGATTAGCGTTTGAGGAGATTGACGGATTTTTGGGTAAGACGAGAGAATACCATTTAAATTTAACAGCCGATAGAGAAAACGGAAAAATTGGTTTTTACGATTTACCGAATGACAAAAAAAATGTCAGAGCAGTTCAGAATTTTGCCGATAAGAACAGAGATAAGTTTGATAATTTTGTGGTCCTCGGCATTGGCGGTTCCGCACTGGGAAATATAGCTCTGCAAAATTCTTTGAATCACCTCTTTTATAACGCTCTTTCGAAAAAGGAAAGAAAAGGACCGAAAATATTTGTGCTGGACAATGTTGACCCTGAGTATGTTTCAAATTTTATGGATATAATTTCGCCGGGCAAAACCTTATTCAACGTAATTTCGAAGTCGGGCTCTACAGCGGAAACAGCCGCTCAATTTTTAATTTTTGTAAATTTACTTCGAGATAAATTAGATAAAAAATTTAATAAAAATCTTGTTCTTACTACAGACGCTGAAAATGGAGATTTGCGTAAAATTGCAGACGATTACAAAATAGAATCATTTGTGATTCCGGAAAATGTAGGTGGAAGATTTTCTGTTCTTTCCAATGTGGGATTGTTGACCGCAGCTTTTGCCGGCCTGGATGTGAAAGCGCTCTTAAAAGGGGCTGAAGATATGGCGGAGAGATGTTCTACGGATAATTTATACGAGAACCCGGCTTATTTAAATGCCGTTGCACACTATCTTATGGATACTAAAAAGCGGAAAAATATTTCTGTTATGATGAGCTACTCTAACGCTCTTTATTATTGGGCTGATTGGTACAGGCAGTTGTGGGCTGAAAGCCTCGGGAAAAATGTGGATAAGCAGGGAAAGAAAATTTCGGCCGGACAAACTCCGGTAAACGCGCTCGGCACAACAGACCAGCATTCCCAAGTACAACTTTACACCGAGGGACCAAATGATAAGGTATTTACATTTTTGACGGTGGAAAAATACCGCGCTAATGTAAAGATGGATAAGTTTAAGAAAAAATACTCTTCGTTGGAATATCTCAGCGGTAAAAAATTATCGGAACTATTCGACGCTGAAATGAAAGCGACGGAATATGCTTTAACTGAAGCGGGAAGACCTTCCTGTAAAATAATTTTTCCCGAAATAAATGAATATACTATCGGACAGTTTATTATGATGTATGAAATACAAACAGCTTTTTCCGGCGAGCTTTATAATATAGACGCATTCAATCAACCAGGAGTTGAAGCGGGGAAGAAAGCTACTTACGGATTGCTTGGACGAGAAGGTTATCAGGATGAAGCTGAAAAGATTTTAGAAAGAGACAAGAACAGGCAGATTATATAAGACATTATTTATTGGATTATTATCTAATTTGTTATTAACTACTTCATTTACGTTGGGAAAGAAAATCTTCTGTTAAAAAAAGATTGACATAAAAAGCATCTTTTGATATATTTGTAGTTCTCATAGAATTTGATTTGGAGGATTTGATGTTTGCCGTAGTTGATATAGCGGGGCAGCAGTTTAACGTAACCGAAAATAAAACATATTACGTTCCGAAGTTAAGCGAAGAACCTGATTCGGAAGTAACTTTTGATAAAGTATTATTTTTTAGCGACGATAAAGATTCAAAGATCGGCGCTCCTACGGTTGATAAGATGAAAGTCCACGCAAAAGTTTTAGAACATTTGAAGGACGATAAAGTTATAGTTTTCAAAAAGAAAAGAAGAAAAGGCTACCGTAAAAAAAACGGACACAGACAGCATTTAACTAAAATTGAAGTTACGAAGATAGGCGAATAACCGGAGGAAATTATGGCTCATAAAAAAGGTCAAGGTTCATCGAGAAACGGAAGAGACAGTAATCCGCAATATCTCGGCGTTAAGAGATACGGCGGACAGACAGTTACCGCTGGATCGATTTTGGTAAGACAGAAGGGAACAAAGTTTCATCCCGGAATAAATGTACAGAAAGGCAAAGATGATACATTATTTGCTACTATAGACGGCGTTGTGAAATTTGAACGTAAAAGAAACGACAGAAAATTCATCTCCGTTTACGAAGCGGAATCCGTGAATTAACAAATACCTTTTAGAAATTCTAAAGAAGCCGTTCCATGTTGGAGCGGCTTTTTTGGTTTAAAGAATATATGATAACCATAAACAGGCGGCACTCAAGATTTATTTCACAACTTCTAGCCATATAATTTATAGTCAAAAAAAAGCCGTTCAAATTCTGAACGGCTTTAATACATAATAATTAAAAGTTAATGCTTTTAGAATCCTAGACGATCCATATCTTCAACTAAACCTTTAACCGCGTTGATTGATTTATCGAGAGATGATTTTTCATTTTCGTCGAGTGTTAATTCCACAATTCTTTCAACTCCGTTCGCTCCAAGAACCGCCGGAACACCTACGTAGAATCCTTCTACTCCGAACTCACCATCCAAAAAAGCGCTTGCCGGTAGAAGTCTTTTCTCATCAAATAGGACTGATTTTGCCATTGTTATCGCTGCTGCTGCCGGAGAATAAAATGCCGAGCCGGTTTTTAATAGTTTAACTACTTCGCCGCCTGCCATTTTTGTCCTTTGAACCATTTCGTCCATTACTTCTTTGGCCTTATTTTTATCATCATATTTTCTTTCCAGCATTTCCATTACTGGAACGCCGTTAACATTAGCGTATTTAATTAAAGGAACCATCGTATCGCCATGACCGCCTAAAACCATTGCATTTACATCTTTTGGTGAGACGTCCAACTCCCATGCGATAAAAGTAGCAAACCGTGAAGAATCTAAAACTCCCGCCTGACCGAGAACTTTTTTCTTATCGAAACCGGAAACTTTTTGGAAAAGAGTAACCATCGCATCGAGTGGATTGGAAATAATTATAACGATAGCATTTGGCGCATTGTCTCTAACGCCTTCAGCAACAGATTTCATAATTTTTGCGTTTGTGTTCAGTAGATCATCACGGCTCATTCCCGGTTTACGCGGTAGTCCGGCAGTCACAATTACTAAATCGGAATCTTTAATATCCTTATAATCATTAGTTCCCGAAACCAGTACGCTGCTTCCGTCTATTCTTGAAGCTTCAGCTATGTCTAGTGTTTTTCCCTGAGGGAGGTCATCAACAATATCAAATAAAACTACGTCGGCAATATTTTCCTTGGCAATTAGCTGCGCCAATACGCCCCCTATTTGTCCGCCGCCAATTAAAGCAATTTTCTTTCGTCCCATTTTTTCTCCTAATATCTCTGTTTTTAAAGTAGAATGATAAAAGTTAATTATATCTTAATTTAATAATTTTTCATCAAATATATAAATGAGCTAAAGGGAAAAAACTGCATGTTAGAATTTATTTATAAGTAATAACTTTGTGATCGTTTCGTGATAACTTGATCTTATTTTCAGTATGTAATTAAAAATTAAAAAAAGGTGAGCAAGATGAGAAGGCTAAAATATCTATCTGTAATTTTTACTTTTGCAGTTTTAATTTTATCCGGTTGTATGGAAGAAGATAAAATTGTTACTCCATCTGAAGATAACCTTAATAACAATAATCAAAGATGCTTATGTTAAAAGTTGGCAGAACACAAGTTTGGGCTGATTGTGAATTATTTAATAGTATTGTCACTTCTGCAACTTTTAAAGATAACGCAGGAAACTTCGATCAGCTGTACGCAGCAGGAAACACAACATTTAAAGATGGAATAGGATTAATCTCGGAAGCAAAACCAGGAGATCAAGATTATAATGGCGGAAGATGGCATCTAAATGTTTTAAAGGAAAATATAGGCCCAAATAAATATTCGGAAGCCTGCAGTACTGAAGATTTGGATTTAAATGATTTTGAATCAACTGATAATTATTTCGAATGTCCTCTATTGCCTAGAAGAGGAAATCATTAAAAATAAATATTCAATTCGGCATTTCTGTGGGGGAAAATGCCGAAGTAACGGGATAATCATTAATTTGCTTATCCCGTTTGCTTTTCTTGCAAATCTTAACAAAACTTTTTATGTTAAAATAAAATTGCAGAATATCTAATAAACATATTTATTTCTGCAATAATCTTTTGTGATTACCAAAGCAAATATGAGATAAATTTATAAAACGAATTTTATGGTTTCGTAAATAAATTAGTAGTTACTATCTTTATCATCTAAATAATCTTAATCTTGAAATTAAAAATGGATTTAAAATGACAGAAAAAAATTATTATGTAAATGAATATGCAGTTGTTGATGATAAAGTTGACATTGGAGAAGGAACAAAGATTTGGCACTTTTCACACGTTCAATCGGGAGCAAGCATCGGGAGCAAGTGTGTACTTGGCCAGAATGTAAATATTGGGAATAATGTTAAAATTGGAAATTACGTCAAGATTCAGAATAATGTATCTGTATACGAAGGTGTTGAGTTAGAAGATTATGTCTTTTGCGGTCCGTCAATGGTATTTACTAATATATTAAATCCTCGGTCTAAATATCCCCAAGTGGGCTCATCTTATTATATCAAAACTTTGGTTAAAGAAGGAGCATCATTGGGAGCAAACTCGACAATTGTATGTGGCAACACGATTGGACGATTCGCCATGGTGGGAGCAGGTGCAGTTGTTACTAAAGATGTGCCGGATTATGCCCTTGTAGTAGGTTCGCCGGCTAAAATTATTGGTTGGTACAGTGAAGGGGGAGAAAAACTTTCTTTCGGTGAGGATGGATATGCAGACTGCGGAAAAACCAATAAGAGATATAAACTTGAGGATGGTTTGGTTGAGGAGATAGATAAGCAGCGTTAAGAAAATTCGGCGAAAGAATCAATAGTAATTTTCCGAGATTTTGTGCTTGGTTTTGTTCTAACTGTTTTGAAATACTACTTGGAATTTACTTCCTTTTCCTTTTTCGCTTTGGACGAAGACATCTGCGTTGTTAATCTCGCAATATTTTTTTACTAACGTTAATCCCAAACCGTTGCCTTCAAATCTCCGCGTATATCCTTGATCCTCCTGGGAGAATGGCTCAAAAATTTCGGTAATATAATCTTTAGATATTCCTATTCCTGTATCAATCACGTCTATGCAAAGCCGGTCGTTTTTATCGCGAAAAATTATCACATCTATTTTTCCAGATTCGGTGTATTTTACCGCGTTGTTTACAAGATTTTCAAAAATCTGCCGCACTGTATATTCGTCACATTCTAATTCAGTTCTATCGCTCTTTCTTATCAGATTAAATTTCAATCCTTTTAATTCCGCCTGAGTTTTATATTCCGCAGTAATTTCGAAAAGAATTTGTGAATACAGATCAAGTTCTGACTTCATAAATTGATAAGTCCCAGTCTGAATTTCGGAAATATTTAATATTAATTCTATGGTTCTTATAATTCTTCGTCCGGCTCTTTCCATAAGAATAAAACTCGAATTCAATTCTTCGTCTAATTGTCCATGCAAATCATCTTTAATAAGACTTGCAAAACTTAGCATAGTATTCAATGGAGTTCTGATCTCATGCGAAACCTGAGCTAAAAATTCAGATTTTAACTTATCCGACTGTTCAGCTTTTTCCTTAGCTTCTTCTAATTCTTTCTGCGTTTTCTTTATATCGGTAATATCTGTTATTACTCCACGGAATCCTTGAAGAATTTTATTTTCAAATATCGGGCGCGAGGAACTTAGAAAATATTGCACTGATCCGGACTTACTTATAAGCCGGAATTCAAAAGGTGCCAGATCGTTTGCAAGCCTTCTGCTTTTAGCAGCTTCTAAAATATGGAGATCATCAGGATAAACAATATCCCTGAAAGTTCTGCCAATCATTTCCTTGGTGGAATATCCTGTCATTGATTTGAAAGCCGGACTCAAAAAAGTAATTTTAGAATCTGTATCCAGAACAAAAATGGTGTCGTTTATATTTTCCACCATTTCTCTATATTTAAGTTCGGATTTTCTCAATGCTTCAATAGCATTTTTCTGCTCCGTGATGTCGGTTATATCTGCAACTATCCCTTTTGTTCTATTGGATGATGAATATAGCCGTTCGGCTTTTATCCTAATCCAGAGTTTTCGGTTATTTTTGGTTGTTAATTCAATCTCCCGTAAATAAAATTTTCCTTCCATCACTCTTTGGAAGTCGCGGTAGTAGTGCTTAATACCTCCGTTATTTCGATAGAGCGCTATCGGAAATCTACCGTACATCTCTTCGGCATCATATCCAAAAATTCTTTCAGCGCCTTGATTCCAAAAAGTAATTCTTCCTTTTACGTCGGTAACAATTATAGCGTCGCTAACATTCTTCAGAATTTCATCATGGAATTTTAATTTATTCTGCGACTTTTTTATTTTGGATATATCTGAAATTGCACCGATAGCTCTTACCGGATTATTTTGTTCATCGTAAAGAATAATTGCACGATCTAATACTTCCACAAAGGATCCGCTTTTTTTACGAAGTTTGTATTCAGCCTGCCACTTTGTCCTTTTATTTTTAAGCGTTTCGTTCCAGCCCTCTCGTACTCTTTTCTGATCTTTTCTATAAATACGGTTCAGCCGTTCGTCGAAAGTTTTGCTGAAATCATTAGGTTCGTATTGAAGCATATCGGCATAATTGCTATTATGCCATACAAAATCTTGTTTTAAATCATAATCCCAAATCGCGTCGTTGGTAGCTTCCATTATAAGTTTGTATCTTTCGCGCGTTTCGATCAATTTTTTTACGACATTTCTCTCCTCGGTAATGTCCCGTATCAATGCCATTGAACCAATTATTTCACCGCTTGAATCTTGAAGCGGAGCAGTAGACATTTTGACAGGAACCAATACGCCGTCTTTTCTTTTCCGTTCTCTTTCGGCGTCTATTTGAAAAATTCCTCCCATTTCTTGCTTTAATCTTTTCCGGAATGCTTCCTTTTCATTTTCCGGAATAATTGGAAGTTCTTTGCCGACAATTTCTTCTTCTTTCCATTGAAAAATTTTTTCTGCTGCAGGATTCCAAAGAGTTGTTCTTCCGTCTTTATTTACGGCGATTATCGCTATAGGAGAAGTTTTAATTAAATTTTGAAGAATGGAATTAGTTCTGATTAATCCGGCTTCCGCTTTCTTTTTTCCTGTTATGTCAATGAACATTGATTGAATTGCCGGTTTGCTGTTGAACTCAATATAATTTGAGTTTACTTCGATCCATCTCTCAGTTCCGTTTTTATGTTTTATTTTTATTTCGGATGGTCTGTTTATCTGCTCTTCAAGTAATTTAGATTTGCCTTCCAAAACTTGTTTGCGGAATTCCGGATTTATATTATTTAAGATGTCGGAAAGATCGAACCGGAGAAGTTCTTCGAACGAATAGCCGGTTATTAAACTGAAAGTTTCGTTGGCATAAACTATTTTGTCATTTTGGAAAATACTAATGCCGACTAATGAATTTTCGACAATGGAACGGAAGATCTTATCGTTAGAATCGATACCTGGTTTAACTTCAGGTTTTAACTCTTTTTCAATTTTATCTAATTCGTATTCTATTCTGTTCTTTTCTTGGAGCAGATTTTTATACTTATCCTGTTTATTTTTCATAATCTTCTCGTACTACATATTTCCCGTGCATCAAAATTTTAAAAAGTAAATATTAATTAATGGTGAGGAGTAAATAGATCATTTGTCAGATCATCTTTTTACGAACACGATTCAACATTCCGATTAAAATTTAATATATAGAAAATATTTTTTGAGATAAATTAAAATCGGTAAAAAATATATTGCATAATTAAATTAATAATTATAGTTTTATAATTCTAAAATATTGATGAAGGGAGCTTAGCTCAGTTGGTTCAGAGCACCTGCCTTACAAGCAGGGGGTCATAGGTTCGAGTCCTATAGCTCCCACTTCTTAAAGCCTTATAAGACAATAACTCATAGGGCTTTTGTTTTTTAGTCCTGCACCAAGGGGAGTAAAAAGGGAGTAATTTTTCTCAAAAACTTTTTACTATTAACTTCAGAATTTTAATTATTTATACTTCAGTTGTTATAGTCAAAGCTAATTTTAAGCAATCTGCTAACTCTAGTTTTTTATAATTATTTGCGTTTGAACATTCGAAAATTATTCATCCTTGATGCAATACTTTTCAGAAAAAAATTTATTCCGGCTCTTGCATCTAAAAGAAAAATGGAGTATATCTATAATAGAAGTACTCAAAATCATTTGCAGCGGCGGCGTCAAATTCAGTGGGTCTCGTCCTCAATTCGATTTTCTTCCATAAACCTTTCAAAATAAAGTTCTTCTTTATAATGCCATCCCCTGAATATCGGGCGATGAAGTATACGGTGATCTGAGCGAAAGCTGGGGAGGTTTTGCCGAATATGTTTGTGCTAAAGAGAAATTGCTGGAGCACAAACCTTCAGGGATGTCTTTCGAAGAAGCTGCAGCAATTCCTCAAGCTGCAATGCTCGCTGTCCAGGGATTGCAAGATAAAGGTGAAATAAAAGACGGACAAAAAATTTTAATCAATGGAGCGGGAGGCGGAGTCGGCACATTTGCGCTACAGCTTTGCAAAATTTACAATGTTGAAGTAACCGGAGTCGACAACGAAGCTAAACTGGAGCAGATGAATTCTCTCGGTTTCGATTTTGTCATAGATTATCAAAAAGAAGATTTTACTACCTTGGGCATTAATAAATACGATCTTATTCTTGACACCAAGACAAACCGCTCTATCATATTTTCGAGCATTAAAACCAGCCGGAATTTATGTTACAGTGGGTGGAGATACATTGCGTCTTCTTCAAATTTTTCTTCTAGGTCATCTAGTATTCTTGTTCACAAAAAAGAAAATAAAAGTACTCGCTCTAAAACCAAATAAAGATATCGAATATATAAACAGCCTTTTCGAAGAGGGGAAAATTAATCCTGTATTGGATAAAGTCTTCAAACTTGAAGAAACTCCCGATGCAATGCGTTACTTCGGAGGAGCAAAGCATAAAGGAAAAGTTATAATTAAAATTACTCACCGATAGATCAAAAATTATTTAAAAACATTTAACTCCACTTATAGTTTCAATTTTTAAAACACAAATTATTTTTATAAGGACTATTGACTCCAGATTAAAAATTTCTTAATGTAAATATCAGAGACGCTTCAGACATTCATAAATGCCTCCAGCCGCCTTGTTACTTTTGAACTGAGGGTTTCTAATTTGAATAAGCTATCCAGAAAAAACTTCTTAAAATTAGCAGGCACAGCAGGAGCAGCTTTAACTCTTGGAACTGCATGTGAAAAAACTGTTGAAAAAATAGTTCCGCTCGTTAACGCTCCAAAGTATCCAAAACCGGGCGAGTGGATAAGTTATGCAACTTCCTGCCACGAATGTCCAGCCGGATGCGGAATGCACCTTCTTCACCGTGACGGAAGAGTTACCAAAGCCGAAGGAAATCCTGATCATCCTGTAAATAAAGGCGGACTTTGTGCAAGAGGTCAATCTTCATTGCAGGGTTTATATGATCCTGATAGAATAAAAAATGTTTTCTATAGAAAAGAAGGCAGCAAAGTAAAATCCGATTGGGA
Organism: uncultured Melioribacteraceae bacterium; assembly: GCA_963821715.1. Classification (GTDB taxonomy): domain Bacteria; phylum Bacteroidota; class Ignavibacteria; order Ignavibacteriales; family Melioribacteraceae; genus CAWGET01. Next base: position 133,831 of record CAWGET010000006.1, on the reverse strand, counting down.
AGAAGCTGTAACCCAAATAGGTTCTTTGCTAAAGAATAAAAATGGTAAAGTAGTATTCATTTCTGATCTTCAGACAAGTTCACTCAAAGATTTGATGAATTCATTTATCTCGGCTTTCGATTCAGACCGTTTTATATTTTACGAAGCTCTAAATTACGAAAGTCTAAAAAAAGCACATCAAAAAGTTTACGGCTCTCCTATTGTTCCAAGATACAAATTTGATGAAGTCGATTTCATACTCAGCTTCGAAACTGACTTCCTTGAAACCTGGATCTCCCCGGTCGAATTCGCCAGGCAGTTCAACAAAATGCACTCTTATAAAAACGGCAGAAAAGGAGCTTTTACTTATGTCGGATCAAGACTTTCGATGACTGCCGGGAATGCAGATAAATTTATTAAAGTTAAACCCGAAGAAGAAAAAATTATTGCTCTTGCCTTGCTGAAAGAATTAAATGGTTCCGCCATAACTTCTTTGAGCAGAAATTATTCAAATGAACACAGTAGTGTTGTTGAAAAATACAGAAAAGAAATTGATGATATTTTAAGAGAATTTAGTAATTCAAATTCAGCTGTCGTGTTAGGAGGTTCCAACGGTTTCCATCCTGATGATGATATCACCGCTTTGGCTGCAGCTCAAATCAACAAGTCAATTAATTCAAGCGGAGTCGATTTTTCTCAGGCGCATGCGCTGAGTCATACTGCATCTAAAGAAGAAGTTGAAAAACTTCTCAAATCAATTAATGAAGAAGATGTAGTTTTTGTCCATAACACAAATCCGGTTTTCAGTAGAAGTGATGCGAAAAAATATTTAAGTAATGCCGGAAAAATAATTTATCTCGGAACGATGGAAAATGAAACAGCAGAAATTGCCGACTGGATTCTGCCTATTAATTATAGTCTGGAAGAATGGGGAGATTACGAACCATACGCCGGAACATTAAATTTGATGCAGCCGACGATGCTTCCTTTATACGAAACTTATTCGACCGGACAGATTCTGCTTGGAATTGCAGAAGCAGCCGAAAAGCAGTTGGAAAACGACACCGGCAAAATTGATATGATTTATGATGAATGGATAAAAGACAGATGGAAAAAAATTACCGAAAATAATCTAGATGAAGCTTTAAGAAAAGGAATAATTGAGTACGAAGCTGCTCCGGGCGAACGTTTAAGCGAAATCGAGCAAATAGATTTTAGCTTAGAGCCGTCTTCAAAAATGGAAGAAGGGGAACTTAGCCTTGTCGTTTATCCTACTATTTTGTGGTTCGACGGAAGATTTGCGAATCGCGGCTGGCTTCAGGAAGCGCCTGATCCCATCACTACTATAGTCTGGAGAAATTGGGCGGACATTCATCCCGAAACTGCAGAACTTCTGGACATTGATGAAAACGATATTATTGAAATTGAAAGTGAGTCGGGGACAATTAAAGTTCCGGTTAGAATATCAAGAGATGTTGCGGAAGATACTGTTGCGCTTCCTTTGGGACAAGGACACGAAGCGCTTGGAAAGAACGCAGAAAATAGGGGATCTAATCCATTCCGGCTTATAAGTCAACCGGTATCAAAAGTAAAAATTAAAAACACTGGCGAGGAATACGATCTGATAAATCTTTCTGAAAGCCAGGAGCAGTATGAAAGAGAAATACTGAGATGGACTGAATTAACAGAACTCAAAAAAATGAAACCGGGAGAAGGAGAAGATCTTATACTTCCGTTACCGGAAGGTTTTGATCCAAAAAGGGATTTATTTGCGCCCCACGAACATAAAAATCACCGCTGGGCAATGGCGATTGATCTTGAGTCCTGCATCGGCTGCCAGGCTTGTTCAATAGCCTGTTACGCAGAAAATAATATACCTGTAATGGGAGAAGAGAATTGCCGTGAAGGACGTGAAATGGCTTGGCTTAAAGTAACACCTTACCGACATCCCGAATCTGAAGAACGTGTTGCCTGGCTGCCTCTTCCTTGCCAGCATTGCGATGTAGCTCCTTGTGAGTCTGTATGTCCTGTATTTGCCGCTGTTCATAACGAAGAAGGATTGAATGCTCAAATTTATAACAGGTGTATAGGTACAAGATATTGTTCGAATAACTGTCCTTACAAAGTGAGAAGATTCAACTGGTATGTTCCTGAATTTAGAGAACCTTTGAATATGCAGCTTAATCCTGAAGTTACTGTCAGGACAAGGGGAGTCATGGAAAAATGTACTTTTTGTGTTCAAAGAATTCGCAACACAGAATACAAAGCAAAAGTAAATGACAGAGAAATAGAAGATGGTGATATTGTTCCGGCTTGCGCACAGTCATGCCCGACTCAAGCAATCGTATTCGGAGATCTTTTGGATAAGAATTCAAGAGTTAATAATATCACAAGAAATCATAACAGAAGATATCATTTGCTGGAGGAACTAAATACGAAACCGGCAGTAACTTATTTAAAGAGAATAGAAAACGATAAAACATAATGGGAAGTAAGTACACAGCGGGATTAACGATACCAAAACTTCAGGAAGATGTACTCCGGGCTACGCGTCCGCCGATGAAAATCTATTACCTTGTGCTTTTATTTTTAGCGTGCGGAATCGGAGCTGCATTCACAGCCTGGTTAATCCAGATTAAAACCGGAATGGGTGTTGCCGGAATAACACATCCTATCGGCTGGGCGCTGTACATAACTAATTTTGTTTTCTGGGTGGGAATTGCTCATTCAGGCACTTTGATTTCTGCAATTTTATTTCTGGTCAGAGCAAAGTTCCGGGATGCTATTTCAAGATCTTCAGAAGCAATGACGGTTTTTGCAGTAATGACAGCAGGTTTGTTTCCGTTAATTCACTTGGGAAGATTTTGGGTTTTCTATTTTATTCTTCCTTATCCTAATCAAAGACAAGTCTGGCCTAATTTTCAAAGTCCCTTAGTTTGGGATCTCGTTGCTGTAATTACTTATCTAACTGTCAGTGTTATATTCTTTTACGTCGGATTAATCCCTGATCTTGCATCAGCAAGAGATAGAAATGAAATTGTCTACGGAAAAGATCACTGGCGTTATAAACTTCACAAAATAATTTCTCTCGGATGGCGTGGGTCTCTGACTGAATGGAGGCACTACGGAAGGTCTTATCTTTTCTTCGCCGCATTAGCTACGCCTCTGGTTATTTCTGTTCATTCAATTGTTTCGTGGGATTTTGCAGTCGGAATATTACCAGGATGGCACACTACCATTTTTGCTCCTTACTTTGTTGCAGGAGCTATTCATTCGGGATTGGCAATGGTTCTTACATTGATGATTCCAATGCGAAAAATTCTGCAGCTCGAAGATGTAATAAAACCTAAGCATATGGATATGGTAGCCAGAGTAATGATAGTAACAACTTTGATCATCGGATATTCATATGTCATAGAACCGTTATTCGAATTATATGACGCCGGAACATTCGAAGTTCAGTTTACGCAATGGCGGATGACAGGATGGATAGCCTGGATTTATTATGTTATTCTTCCCTTAAATTTTTTGGTACCCCTTACTTTTGTCTTCAAGAAAGTTCGTAAAAATTTGAAATGGTTATTTATTGTTTCGATACTTGTGAATATAGGAATGTGGTTGGAAAGATTTTTTATAGTTGTCGGTTCGACTGCCCACGATTTCCTTCCGCATAACTGGGGCGTTTATCGTTTAAGCTGGGTTGAGTTTTTAATTACAGCTGGTTCATTTGCCTTTTTCTTTTTCTTCTTCCTGATTTTTGCAAAACTGCTTCCAACAGTTCCAATCGCTGAATTTAAAGAACAATTAATTGAAGACGATATTCCTGAAGCTGAAAAGAAAACTGACACGAACGAAAAGGAAAGAAAAAGTAATTCCGGCAGAGAAGTGACACTTGTATTTTCATCCCCGAAGAAATTTGTTAAAGCAGTTGAGACTTTAGCGAAAAACGGCATTAAAAAGATTGAGACTTTTACGCCTGTGAAAATGCCGATCTTAGAAAAAATACTTGGACTCCCGAAGAGTCCGGTAAGAATATGGACTTTGATAGGAGCAGTTACAGGATTGGCGTTTGGCTTTTATCTTCCTATAGCTTCTGCAAATGTTTTTGATCTTATCGTGGACGGAAAACATGCAACCGAACTTATACCTTACTTTATACTCGGCTTTGAGTTTATGGTTTTATTTGGATCTATTGCTAATCTCGTCGGGATGATAGTTCATTCGAAGTTGTACAAGAGAAAAAAGCATAGAGATATAGAAAGAGAATTTACATCAGATAAATATGGAATTACAGTTACAGGTGATGCAAAGACATTAACAAAGATAAAAGATATTTTAAATGATGGAGTAGTAAAGGTAGTTGAATAACAATAAAAAAATAGGATTAAGTTTCTTGGTCTGGACTGCAGCAGCTGTTATAGGTTTTATAATTTGGCTGTTAAATCCTGCCGAAGAAAGTTCATCTCATATCTGGAGAGCATTGCTGATTAACTTTGCTTTCTTTACTCCGATCGCCGGAGGATTAGTAATACTTCCCGCTGTTGTGCATACATCGAACGGAAGCTGGTCTAAAACTATTGATAAATTCGCTTTTATTGGTTTCGGCTTTTCAATTCCTTCAATATTAATATTGATACTTTTGTGGATCGGCGCCGCTGAATGGGCTCCATGGTTTAATGTTCATACAAAAAAAGATTTTTGGCTGAACAGCACTTTTCTCTTTTTAAGAGATATCATTGCTCTTTCAGGTTTCTGGATTCTTGCATTTGTTTATTTAAGTAAAAGAACAAAGAGTAAGTCGAAAGTTATTCCGGCTTACCTGATTTTAACATACTGTGTTGTGATAACGTTACTCGGCATCGATTTAATAATGGCATTAAAATACGAATGGTCAAGCACGTTATTCGGTGGATACTTTTTTATTTCCGGTATTTATATGGCATTAATTGCCTGGACTATTATTTCACTCGTTAGTACAAATATAGAAAAAGATGTTATGCATGATCTTGGTAAGTTGATTTTAGCCTTCGCAGTGTTGACCACTTACATGGTTTATTCTCAGCTAAACAATATGTGGTACGAAAACTTACCTTCAGAAACAATATTCCTTGCTCCAAGGATGAATTTTCAACCATGGTATTCCGTGTCTCTGTTTGTAATTTTCGTAGTCTATCTTGGTCCGGTTGTATTACTGTTAACACAGTGGGCGAAAAGGACCAAGTGGTATTTATTGTCGATCTCTATTTTGCTTTTGGTTAGTTCCTGGATTGAAAGATATTGGCTTGTAAATGCTTTATTTGAAGATAAAATTAATTTCGGCGTTTCCGACTTCTCCGCAATATTACTTTTTACCGGGTTGTTTTTTATGGGAATGGCTTTAACAAAAAATTTAAAACTTTAAAATCGGCTGAGCAAGATTGAAGAATAAAAATGATCATACTGAAGGCAATGAGAAGAGAAATAATTCTCTTTCCGCTTCATTTGTCTTGATGATAATTTTAGTCATCACTATGATTTTGTTGGTTTGGTTTTATAACTATTTTTATCCTCAGCAGATAGGTCCGGAACAGCCGATTTCATTTAGTCATAGGCTCCATGCGGGAGAAAAAGAGATCAGTTGTTTTATGTGTCACGATACGGCTCCAAACTCGGCGAAGGCGGGAATGCCTCCAGTTGAAACATGTATGCTTTGTCATCAGACAATAATTATTCATTATCCTGAGATAGAAAAATTGAGAGGGCATTTTTTCTCCGGCAAGCCTGTAGAATGGAAAAAGGTAATAAATTTGCCTGACTATGTTTATTTCAATCATTCTATTCATCTTAATAAAGGAATAGATTGCAGCCAATGCCACGGTAATGTTTCCAGTATGGATAGAATTGAAGAAATAAAGGAATTAAAAATGGGATTTTGTATTGATTGTCATCAAAAAAATAATGCAACAACGGACTGTTTTACATGTCATCGATAAAAAAATATTTCGAATTTACTAAAAAGCCCGGAAGTGCATCTTTGGCATTTTTGGTTGCCGGTTCCTTCTGGTTTGTTGTCGGGACATTATACGGATTGGTTTCTGCAATACATTTGATCGCACCCGAATTTTTCAACAACATTCCCTGGCTGGTTTTCGGGAGAGCGAGACCGATTCATGTAAATACGGTTTTATTCGGATTTGTTGTTACCACTTTTTTCGGTGTAGGATTATATGTAGTGCCCGCTTTGCTGAAAGTAAAATTATGGTCTGAGCCTCTTGCCTGGATCAGTTTTTTCTTATGGAATATAAGTGTATTAAGCGGACCATTAACTTTTTCATTCGGCATTACACAGGGAAGAGAATATTCCGAATATATCTGGATATTTGATGTTACCCTATGGCTGGCTTTGCTAACATTATTAATAAACATGTTAATGACAATTAAAATACGAAAAGAGAATCTTCTATATGTTTCCGTTTGGTATTTTGCAGCTGCTTTAATGTGGACGGTAAGTTTTTACCCGATAGGAAATGCAATGTGGAAACCCGACAGTGGAGCATTCGAAGGATTAATAGATTCTATTTTTCTCTGGTTTTACGGGCATAATCTTCCCGGACTTCTTTTAACTCCTCTTGCAGTAGGCGCAGCATATTTTGTAATTCCGCGGGTTACAAAAACTCCTCTCTACTCACATACGCTTTCCCTGATAGGATTTTGGACTCTTGTTATATTTTATTCACATATCGGCGGGCATCATTTGCTCCAGGCGCCTATTCCCACATGGCTGAAAGTTGTTTCAGTAACAGATTCAATTTTAATGTTTGTCCCTGTATTTACCGTGATACTGAATCTATGGATGACTTCCAGAGGAAAGGGGGGAATGATTCTGGCAGATCCCGGAGGCAGATGGGTAATGCTTGGAATAATCTGGTATTTGATAGTCGGAGCTCAAGGTTCGTTTCAGTCGATTCCTTATATTCAACGGGTAACTCATTTTAATAACTGGACTATTGCTCATGCTCATATTGCAGTTCTCGGATTTTCAGGATTTATTGCTATCGGCGCTCTATGGCATGTTCTTCCTCATATTACAAAACGGAAAATTTATTCGATGAGATTAATAAATCTGCAGTTCGGTCTCGTTATGATAGGCTTGGTTGGATTTTTCATTGTATTAACGATAGCAGGTTTGATACAGGGTGAATCGTGGGATAATGGAGAAACAGTATACAGGGTTCTGCCGCAGATCAAAGTTTATATGGGATTACGTGCGATGTTCGGGTTATTCATAATTGCCGGAGCATTTATCGGAATTTATAATTTATTTATGTCTGTAAGAAAAGAAACAGAGCCTTTCATCGAAACAACATTAAAAAAGGAGCCTGTATGAAAATGACTCCTAAAATGTTGATCCTGGGCGGACTCATTGTTTTCTGGGTATCTATATCCGTTATGGTCATTTTTCCTGTACTTACAATGGATGTAAAACCTTCGGAAATTTACAGACCGATGACCGATCTTGAAAAAGAAGGACTTAATATATATGTAAACAACGGATGCAGTTACTGTCATTCTCTTTATGTTCGTCCCAATGATTGGGGAAAAGGAAGTGAAAGAATTGCAAAAGCCGGTGATTATGTCGGTCAGCGTCCTGCAATTTTAGGTACGGAAAGAACAGGTCCTGATCTTTCTCAGGAAGGCGGAGAACATCCGTATGACTGGCACATTGCGCATTTTGTAAATCCGAGGAATACCAGTCCAATCTCAGTTATGCCATCATGGGAATTTTTAGGAAAAGAAGATATAAATAAACTTATCGCTTACGTCCAATTTTTAGGCGGAAAGGATGCAGATAAAAGAGTTGCTAGACAAAAATTCTGGAAGGAAAAAGCTGTTAAAGCTTATGAAGCCGGACCTGATAGCAATGTCAACTGGCTGCACAGCATGGTTCCCGAAGAATGGAGAAAATTACCAAATCCATATCCAGCTACAAAACCGGCAGTTTTGAGAGGCAAGAAAATTTACCAGGAGTTTTGCATTGGCTGCCATGGTCCAGTTGGTGATGGACAGGGATCAGCGGCAAAATTTTTAAATCCGCCGCCACTGAACTTTACGCTTTTAAGGAGACACCTTATAGATGGAAAATATATAGGGGGAATTTTATATTATCAAATAATGAACGGCATAACGGGAACAGCAATGCCTTATTTCAAACGTGATCTTGAGTCTGAAAAAATTTGGTCAGTCTCAAATTATATAGCTGTGCAGTTCATCGGATACACCGATGCGGACACTGATCCCGAAGGTATTGATGCATCCTACGAGCCGTATTATCTGAATTTATATAAGCAGCCTGATAGCGTTTATATGCCGTTTGGCGATTCATTAATAAAAAGAAGCGGAAATGATTAGTCTGATGCATCCATATGTTCAAGCCTGGGTTGGAATAACGCTGATTGCCGTCTCGATAATTATATTAATAGCTTTTTGGGCTTCGAGAAATGAACAATTTAAAGATCAAAAAAGAGCGAATTCATTGCCGTTGGAAAGCGGAATTCCTGAAGATGATGAAAAAAAATAAGATTTATAGAAGGAAGAATTATGTTTAATTACGATGTAATGAGAAATCAATGGGTAATGCTGGCGATGTTCGGTGGTGTGGTTTTTGTCCTTTTCGTCGTTGTAACTTATTTGGATCTTTGGCAGCCGAGGAAAAAGAAAAAAGATTCCGATGAGACAGAAACTAACTACCTTTCACTTTCCGATGGTATTCCTATGTCGTTAAAAGGGACATATATTGTATTGACAATATTTACAATACTGTATATAATTTATAGAATATTAAATCCGCCTAACTGGTGAAAGATATGTTTGATTATGAAGAATATAAAAGAATAAACCAAAGAACCGGCTGGATTATAATCTTTTTGATTTCCTTTTTTCTTATAAGCTGGTTTATGATCAACATGGTTTTAATTGGAGATCAGCCGCGGCATTGGGATTATTCAATAATCGAGGATACTCCGGCAAAGTCAATATATTCTACGCAATATATAGAAGACGATAAAAAAGATATTCAGCAAATTGAGCCATTGCCAGGAGCTGATAGCTTAAAAACGGAAGAAAAAGAAACATCGGAATAAAAAATGCAAATTCTTTTTGAAGAGCGTTTAATGAAATGAAAAAGTTTATAATTTTTCTAACAATACTTTTAATTGCAGCTGCCGGACTACTTTATTTTATGCTTACTGGTCCGCACATGAACGATCAGCCGAAACTCGAAACATTTGAAAAAGGAATGCGTCAGCCGCCGATTTCTTCTGTAATTGTTGAAGTTCAAGATACATCAGGATATTCACAATTATTCGAATCAATGTCAGTTAAAGAAAGACATAAATATGGAAAAACATATTACGGTTATTATTGTAAATTTTGTCACGGTGAAAATGGAAAAGGAGATGGCCCTGTAGGAAGAAGTTATTATCCTAAACCGGCAGATTTAACAAAGTTGGATTATACAGAATTTTCTGAAGAAAGATTATTTAAGATGATGATTACAGGAACCGGTCATGATCCTGTTTTGCAGAGAGTAGTCCCAGGAAAGAATTATAAATTTATTTCTTCATATATAAAATTATATGGAGGATCAAAAAGATAAAGATAAAAGCATAAAATTTTTGTCTTAGAATATTTTAGTTATATTACAAAAGAGGGCTTAAATCTGGATTATAGACATTCCGATAAACAAATAAAGTGCCTGAAAATAAACAAAGGAGCATTTTAGAAAGAACTAAAAATAGGGAGATTGATATGAAAACAACTGCTGCAGATGTGTTAGTTGATACTTTAATAGACTGGGGCGTTGAAGTAATTTTCGGTTTACCTGGCGACGGCAATAACGGCATTATGGAAGCGCTGCGGAAAAAACAGGATAAGATCAAATTTATTCACGTAAGGCACGAAGAAGCAGCCGCGTTTATGGCATGTGCTTATTCAAAGTATACAAAAAAGCTTGGTGTATGTCTCGCTACATCCGGACCCGGCGGGGTTCATTTGTTAAACGGGTTGTATGATGCAAAACTTGACGGTCAGTCGGTTCTTGCAATAACCGGAATGCAGTTTCACGATCTGGTAAATACATATGCTCAACAGGACGTGGAATTAGATAAGTTGTTTATGGATGTTGCAGAATATAACGTTCGAATTATGGGTCCGGCACATGTTGAATATGCAACTATGCTTGCCTGCAGAACAGCGCTTTCAAGGAGATGTGTAAGTCACGTTACATTTCCTGTAGATTTCCAAAGTATGCCTATGGACGATGCAAAAGTTTCTAAACGAAATCGTCTCGGAATCACTTCAAACACATACGGTCATATTCACAAATATCCATCCGATTCAGAACTCGAAAAAGCCGCACAAATATTAAATGAAGGAAAAAAAGTAGCAATTCTGGCAGGAGCAGGAGCTATCGGTGCCGGTGATGAATTAGAAAAAGTTGCTGATCTGCTTGGTGCTCCAATCATCAAACCATTGCTTGGAAAAATGGCTGTTCCGGATGATAGTCCTTTTACAACAGGAGGAATTGGTTTACTGGGAACTAAGCCGTCACAGGAAGCAATAGAGGAATGCGATACATTCTTTATGATCGGGACTTCATTCCCTTATCTTGAGTTTTATCCCGATCCTGAACAGGCAAAGTCTGTTCAAATCGATATTGATCCAATAAGAATTGGTTTACGTTATACTATTGATGTTGGATTAGTAGGAGACAGTGCTGCTACTCTTAAACGTTTAATCCCATTTCTTAAGAATAAAGAAGACAAAGGTTTTCTTGAAAAAGCCCAGGAAGGTATGAAAGACTGGTGGGAAAAAATGGAAGAGAGAGGAACCCGCGAGGATAAACCGATGAAGCCGCAGGTTGTTGCCTGGGAACTCGGGAAACTACTTAAAGATGATGCAATTGTCTCTTCCGACTCGGGAACTATTGCAACCTGGTATGCCAGACAAATACCCATCAAAAAAAATCAGATGTGTTCTCTTTCCGGTAATCTTGCAACAATGGCAAATGGTCTTCCATACACAATTGCCGCTCAAGTTGCCTATCCTGACAGACAATGTGTTGCTCTAGTAGGCGATGGTGGATATTCTATGCTTATGGCGGAAATCAATACTGCTGTAAAATATAAACTTCCAATTAAGATAATTATTATCAATAATAATACACTCGGGCAGATTAAATGGGAACAGATGGTATTTCTTGGTAATCCCGAATATGGAGTAGAACTGGAAAAAATGGATTATGCCGCAACGGCAGATGCAATGGGAGCTAAAGGTTTCAGAATTGAAGATCCCAAAGATTGTTCAAGAGTTTTAAAGGAAGCTTTGGATTATGATGGACCCGCTGTTGTCCAGGCTGTTGTAGATCCGTTTGAGCCGCCGCTTCCGGCAAAAATAGAATTTAAACAAGCAAAAAGTTTTGCCGAATCCTTGGTAAGAGGCGAACCTAATAAAGAAAAAATAGCTTTAACAGTAGCCAAGGATAAAGTGAAAGAGTTGATATAAATAGAATCAGAGGATTATATGCCGCGTGAAGCTGAAGGAAAAGTTGTAGTCATAACCGGAGCTTCGGCTGGAGTTGGACGAGCAACAGCGCGTTTGTTTGCTGAAAACGGCGCCAAGCTCGTTCTGATTGCCAGAGATACAGAAAGATTAGAAGCTGCAAAAAAAGAAGCCGAAGAAAAAGGTGCCGAAGCTATATATGTTTCAGCAGATGTTTCTGATTATAAACAAGTAGAATCTGCTGCAGACGAAGCTGTGCAAAAATTCGGTCATATTGATATCTGGATAAATGACGCTATGGTGACGGTTCTTTCTGAATTTCATAAGATAGAACCGGAAGACTTTAGAAGAGTAACGGACGTTACTTATCACGGTTATGTTTATGGAACACATTCCGCTTTAAAAAGAATGCTTCCCAGAAATGATGGAACAATTGTTCAGGTTGGTTCTGCGTTGGCTTATAGAGGGATACCTTTACAATCAGCATATTGCGGAGCCAAGCATGCTATTCAGGGATTTACTGAATCGATAAGAAGCGAAATTCTTCACGATAATAAAAATATTTATATCACGATGGTTCAGATGCCGGCTTTAAATACTCCACAGTTTGACTGGTGCAAAACTAATCTCGATAAAAAGCCGCAACCCGTTCCTCCTATTTATCAGCCTGAAGTTGCTGCCGATGCAATATATTTTGCTGCATTCCATAAAAGGCGGGAATATTATGTCGGCTTCAACAATACTGTTATCCTTATCGGTAACAAATTTTTCCCGGGAATAGGAGATAAGTACTTGGCGAAGACTGGATTTAAATCCCAATTGTCCGATGAATCTATTTCTTCTGATAGACAATTTAATTTATATGAGCCGGTTTCCGGTAATTTCGCGGCGCACGGAGATTACGATGATAAAGCCAAACCTTCAAGCACTCAATTTGAAATAGATAAATATCAAAAGATAATCACTTACTCATTGGTAATAGTGATTTTGATTTTACTTGCAATAATAATTTTCTGATATCCGGAGTATGTATGTCCAAAATGACTGAGCGTGGTGCGACCAGACATGAGATGGGAAAACAGAATGGAGATGACAGCCAATACGAAAAAATGATCAAGCATCATCACAAAACACAATGGATATATTGGACTGTCGCTCTTCTCGGATTTTGGATATTTATTTTTCCTTTAACATTTGATTATTCTGTAGGAGTTACGCAACCCGCAGGTGGAAGAAGTGTCTGGCTTGCTTTAAGTACGCGAATTTCTATCCTGAAATGGAGTGATATTGTAAGCGGTATTTTATTAATTATTCTAGGGTTAAGAACAGTAAAGCCTGACCGTCCAATAGAATTATGGATAGCTTGTTTTATAGGAGTCTGGTTAAACGCTGCACCTCTAATTTTCTGGGCGCCTTCAGCTTCAATTTATGCTACCGAAACTTTTGTAGGAACATTTATCGTGGCGCTTACAATTCTGATTCCCGGAATGCCGAATATGATAAATTATATGAAGATGGGACCTGAAGTTCCTCCCGGCTGGTCTTTTAATCCTTCATCCTGGGCTCAGCGATCCATACTAATTTTTTTAGGATTCGGAGGTTGGATGATTTCCCGATATCTTGCTGCATATCAACTTGGATACATTGATCAGGTGTGGGATCCTTTCTTCGGAAGCGGCAGCCACAAAGTTTTAACCTCCCAAATGTCGGAAATGTGGCCCATCTCTGACGGAGGGCTCGGAGCTTTTTCTTATACATTCGAATTCTTAATGGGATGGATGGGTTCTCCTTCCAGATGGAGAACAATGCCCTGGATGGTTACAATATTCGGGATACTAGTTATTCCACTCGGATTAATGCATATCTTCCTTGTTATTTCACAACCTGTAATTGTAGGACATTGGTGTACCTTCTGCCTGTTGGCAGCGTTGTTTATGCTTCCGATGATTCCGCTCGAAGTAGATGAAGTAATTGCTATGATACAGTTTTTGAAGAAGTCGAAGAAAGACGGAAAATCTATGTGGAAGGTTTTTTGGAAAGGAGATACAATAGACGGCGGCAGTGATGACGAAAGATCGCCGAAAATCCCGGACTTCTATAAAAATCCGAAAGCTATTTATAAAGCTTCTTTATGGGGATTTTCAATTCCTAAAACACTGATTTTTTCAACTTTGATCGGTTTGTGGATAATAATTGTGCCCGGACTGTTTGGTCATCAGAAACCTGCAGCAGACATCGAGCATCTGGCAGGAGCTTTGATCATTACAACATCAGTTATTTCGATGGGAGAAGTAATCAGATCAATCCGTTTCATAAATGTATTGATAGGAATTGTTATGATTGCCGGAGCACTATTTTTCTCCGGCTACACTACGTTCGGTATGATAAACGATATACTATTCGGAATTTTTGTGATTGCTCTGGCAATTCCCAAAGGAAAGATTTTAGAAAAATATGATACCTGGAATTCAAAAATAAAATGAGTGAAAAAAATATCTTCAAAATAAAGGATCTAAAAGTAAGAGCTTTTACCGTTCCAACAGATTTTCCCGAATCCGACGGGACTCTGCAATGGGATTCTACAACAATAATAATTGTTGAAGTCTTCGCCGGTGACAAAAAAGGGTTAGGATACTCATACTCTCATAAATCTGCTGCATTATTAATTGAAGATAAACTCAAGGATTTAGTCATCGGGAAAGATGCGATGGATGTTGAATCAATCTGGTTTATAATACTGCACGAGCTGAGAAATTTAGGAAAGAGCGGCATCAGCGCTTCTGCAGTATCAGCAATAGATAATGCACTTTGGGATCTAAAAGCCAAGCTATTGAACCTTCCTCTCGTAAAGTTATTTGGAATGCTAAGAGATGGAATTGACATTTACGGAAGCGGAGGATTTACATCTTATTCCGAAAAACAACTCCGGGATCAATTATCCGGTTGGGTTGATGAAGGAATAAAAATGGTAAAAATGAAGATCGGTAGAGATCCTGAAGATGATCTTGGAAGAGTAAAAACAGCACGCGAAGCTATCGGTAAAAATGTTCAACTTTTTGTTGATGCAAACGGCGGTTACGGTATTAAAGAGGCAATATGTTTTGCCGATCTTTTTACTGAATATGGTGTAACCTGGTTTGAAGAACCGGTTTCATCGGATAATCTGGAAGGATTGAATTTTATAAAAAACAAAGCGCCTGCTGAGATGGAGATTACAGCAGGAGAATATGGATACGAACATATTTACTTCAAAAGAATGTTGGAAGCAGAAGCTGTGGATGTACTTCAGGCTGATGTAACTAGATGTCTCGGGTTTACAGGATTTAAAAAAGTTGCTGAGCTCTGCAGTGTAAGAGGCATTCCTTTATCCGCGCACACTGCGCCGAATATGCATGCTCATATCTGCTGCTCCTTAATCCCTGTGCGTCATGTGGAGTATTTTCACGATCATGTAAGAATTGAAAACATTTTCTTCGACGGCGTTTTGAAACCTAAAAAAGGAAAATTATATCCGGATTTGTCTGCTGATGGAATGGGATTAAAGTTGAAAGAAAATGATATAAAAAATTACGAAATAAATTTTTAACGAGAGAAAAAATGTCTAATCAGGATATTGATGTTAAAAAACTGGAATCCGAATTAAAGCAGAATATTAGCGGAGAAGTAAGATTTGATGACGGCAGCCGCGCATTATATTCAACTGATGCATCCAACTATCGCCAAATTCCTATTGGGGTTGTTATTCCTAAAATTAAAGATGATGTAATAAAAACAGTCGGAATAGCTTCAAAATACAATGCACCAATTTTATCAAGAGGCGGTGGGACAAGTCTTGCCGGACAATGCTGTAATGTAGCTGTCGTTATAGATTTTTCGAAGTATATGAACAAAATTATTGAAATTAACGAAGAAGAAAAATATGCAATTGTAGAGCCGGGTTTAGTTCTTGATGAGTTAAGAAAAGAAACGGAAAAAATAAATTTAACTTATGGTCCTGATCCTGCTACTCACAGCAGATGTACTTTCGGCGGAATGATAGGAAACAATTCCTGCGGAATCCATTCCGTCATTGCAGGAAGAACAGTAGACAATGTAATTGAATTGGAAATTTTAACTTATGACGGACTTCACATAAAAGTAGGAGAAACTTCACCTGAAGAGTTGGAAGAAATAATAGAGAAAGGTGACAGAAAAGCCGAGATATATGCGACATTAAAAGAAATAAGAGATAAGCATGCTGACGAAATAAAAGAAAGATATCCCGATATTCCGAGAAGAGTTTCCGGCTATAATTTGGATGAACTTCTTCCTGAAAATAATTTTAATGTTGCCAGAGCGCTGGTCGGAACGGAATCTACTTGTATAGTTGTTTTATCTGCAAAAGTTAAATTAATTCCCTGGCCTAAAAAAAGAACTCTTGTTGTTTTAGGTTACAAAGATGTTTACGATGCAGGAAGTCATGTAACAGAGATTTTAAAATTTAATCCAATTGGTCTTGAAGGAATTGATAATAATCTTACAGATTTTATGAAGGAGAAAAAACTTCATATAAAAGATCTCGATTTTATCCCTGATGGTAAAGGATGGCTACTTGTAGAATTCGGAGGAGAGAGTAAAGAAGACTCCGATGCGCAGGCAAAAAAGATGATCGAAAAATTAAAAAATAGTTCTGATACGCCTTCCTGGAAGCTTTATGACGATGCACAGGAAGAATCACACATTTGGGAAATAAGAGAATCAGGTCTCGGAGCTACTGCTCATCTTCCAGGTGAACCGGATGCCTGGCCGGGTTGGGAAGACGCAGCAGTAAGCCCGGACTCAATTGAAAATTATCTGGAAGAATTCAGAAACCTCCTAAATAAATACGATTACAGCGCATCACTCTACGGTCATTTTGGACAAGGTTGTATACATACAAGAATCCCTTTCGATTTGCAAGATGAAAAAGGGATAAGAGACTATCGTTCATTTATCAGCGAAGCATCCGATCTTGTTCTAAAATATAACGGATCTTTTTCAGGCGAACACGGAGACGGTCAGGCAAGAGGCGAGCTGCTCGTTAAGATGTACGGCGAAGATCTTATAGAAGCCTTTAGGAAATTTAAGAAAGCGTGGGATCCTAAATGGAAAATGAATCCGGGCAAAGTTATTGATCCGGATCCAATAACAGCAAATCTCAGGCTCGGGGCAGATTATGATCCCTGGAATCCTGATACATATTTTAAATATCCGGCAGATAAAGGAGATTTTTCTCACGCCATGCTAAGATGTGTTGGAGTGGGTAAATGCAGAAGAAAAGAAGGCGCTGTAATGTGTCCTTCGTATATGGTTACTCACGAGGAAAAACATTCAACAAGAGGACGATCGCGGCTTTTATTTGAAATGCTTCAGGGAGATGTTATTACAGACGGTTGGAAAAGTGAACCTGTTAAAGAAGCGCTGGATCTGTGTCTTGCTTGTAAAGGATGTAAAAGCGATTGCCCGGTTGATGTTGATATGGCTACCTACAAAGCCGAATTCTTTTCTCATTATTACAAAGGAAGATTAAGACCTAAACACGCATACGCTTTCGGGATGATCTATTGGGTGGCGAAGCTTGGTTCTGCTATGCCTAATTTAACAAATTGGGTTACTCATGCTTCGGTACTAAAAGATGTTGCAAAATATTTTGCTGGAATGTCGAAGGAAAGGGAAATACCTTCTTTTGCCAAACAGACTTTCCGCAAGTGGTACGAGAATAATTATGACACTGGCAAAAACAGAGAAAAGAAAAAAATAATTTTATGGCCGGATACTTTCAATAATAATTTTCATCCTGAAACCATAAAAGCTGCACTTGATGTTCTGGATGATGCCGGCTACCGGATTGAAATTCCCAAAAGACCTTTGTGCTGCGGAAGACCTTTATATGACTACGGAATGCTCGATCAGGCTAAGCGCCAGCTGGATGATATTATGTATCATCTTAAAGATGATATTGAAAACGGAGTTCCGATAGTAGGGATGGAGCCGAGCTGTATTGCAGTTTTCCGCGATGAACTAAAGGAACTTTTCCCCAATAATGATCTTGCAAAAAAATTAAGTGATCAATCGTTTATGCTGAGTGAATTTTTATATGATAATGCAGATCATTTTAAAATTCCGCAACTCGATAAGAAAGCTGTAGTCCAGCATCATTGTCATCATCATTCGGTAATGGATTTCGACAAAGAAATTAAGATTATGAAAAAAATGGGAATTGATGTTGATGTGCTTGAATCTTCCTGCTGCGGAATGGCGGGAGCATTCGGCTTCGAAAAAGAAAAATACCAGGTTTCAGTAGATTGTGCAGATCTAAAACTTCTTCCGGCAATAAAAGATTCGGATAAAGAAACATTAATAATTGCAGACGGATTCAGCTGCAGGGAACAGGTTATGCAATTGACTGATCGCGTTCCGCTGAATTTGTCGGAAGTTATTTTGATGGGAATGTTGAATCCTGATATGAACGAAGAAGAATTCAAAGAAAAATTGATTAAAGAAATTGATCCTAAAAAGAAGTAAAGGAAATGAAGATGAAAAGCAAAGAAATAGGAAAAAAAGTTTGGGCAATAGCAGAAGGATATATTCCCAAGACAAGTAACGGTCCTGAACCGGAAATGCTTAGTCACGAAACAGCATGTATTTTGAATACTAACGACCAAAACGCTAATATTAAAATAACAATTTACTTCTCGGATAGGGAGCCTGCTGGACCATACAAAATAGAAGTTCCGGCAAGAAGGACTAAGCACTTGCGTTTTAACGATTTAAAAGAACCTGAACCGGTCCCGCGAGGAAAGGATTATGCTAGTGTTATCCAATCTGATGTTCCGATCGTAGTTCAGCATACACGTCTTGATTCAAGGCAAGCGGAGAATGCACTTTTATCAACTATTGCTTTTGCTGTTGAATAAAAGAGTTGTGAAATAAATTTTTTAAAAATATGAGATAATTATGAGTTACCCTAAAATAGAAGATCATGCAATTATAGGAGATTTAAACACCGCTGCATTAGTATGTTGTGACGGTACAATCGATTTTTTGTGTTTTCCATATTTCGATTCCCCTTCTATTTTTGCCTCGCTGCTCGATGATAAAAAAGGAGGCTCTTTTCAAATATTCCCTATGGAAAAAGATTATAATACGAAACAAATTTACATTAGTGATACAAATATTCTTGTAACTCAATTTTTATCTAATAAAGGAATTGTTGAAATAACTGATTTCATGCCTGTTGAACAGATGTATAAGGGACACGTTTTGATAAGAAAAGTAAAGGCAATAAACCAGCAAAATATGTTCAGTATGAAATGCAGTCCAAGATTTAATTATGCACGTTCAGAAGCTGAAATAGAGAAAAAAAGAAATGCAATAAATTTTTCTTGCGAAAATGAAGATAATGATAAAATGTCTTTAAGACTTTTAAGTAATACTAAAATGAATGTTGTTGAAAAAGAGGGCGTTGCTGAATTCCAATTGGAACCTGGAAAGAGTGTATATTTTATTTTACAACTAGTTGAGGAAGATCAGCAAAAAATATCTGATATTGAAGAATTTGTAAATAAAAAATATGAAGAAACTTTTCATTTCTGGAGCGATTGGATTTCGAGATCAAGATACAAAGGACGCTGGCGGGAAATTGTAAGCAGATCTGCGCTAACCCTCAAACTTATGACTTCCTATCAAATGGGATCTCTTGTTGCAGCTCCAACATTCAGCCTGCCTGCAGATATTGGCGGAACAAGGAATTTCGATTACAGATTTACCTGGCTGCGGGATGCATCTTTTATGCTCTTTACATTTATCAATCTTGGATATAAGGAAGAGACAAAGAATTTCATACGATGGTTCGAAAAACATTGCGAAGGTGTTAAAGGCGACGGTAAGCTTAAGTTGATCTATTCCCTGGATGGAAAAGAAGCGCCCGATGAAGAAAATCTTGATTTTGAGGGATATAAAAAATCAACTCCGGTGAGAATAGGTAATAACGCAACAAACCAAGTACAACTGGACATTTATGGAGAATTGATTGATTCAATTTATATGTATGATAAATATGCTGAGCCGATCTCTTACCAGCTTTGGCAGCATCTAAGTCATCATCTTAATTACCTTACAAAACATTGGAAAGATAAAGACGCCGGCATATGGGAAGTTCGCGGAGAAAAGCAGGATTTTCTTTATTCGAAGCTAATGTGCTGGGTTGCTTTCGACAGGGGAATTAAGCTGGGGAAAAAACGATCCTTTCCATTACCTTCCAACTGGCTTGAAGAAAGGGATAAAATCTTCAACTACATTTATGAAAATTTCTGGAATGAAGAAGAAGAATCGTTCGTCCAATACAAAGGAGCGAAAAATGTTGACGGTTCTATTCTGTTAATGACAATTATGCGCTTTATTTCTCCATACGATAAGATGTGGCAGACTACATTGAAAAAAATTGAAAAGGATCTGGTTAACGATTTCTTAGTATTCAGATATGTTCCGCATGAAGCTGCTGAAGACGGATTTTCGGGAACTGACGGAACATTTAATGTTTGCTCTTTTTGGTATATTGAAAATTTAGCAAGATGCGGACGGGTAGACGAAGCCTATCATAAATTTGAAAAAATACTGGCATTTGCAAACCATGTCGGATTATACTCGGAACAATTAGCTCTTTCGGGAATTCAACTTGGAAACTTCCCGCAGGCATACACTCATCTTGGCTTAATAAGCTGCGCCATGAGCATCCATAAAAGAATAACAGGAGATCATCGGGACGGATTCGAAATAGAAAATTAAGGACTTATTAATAAAAAGGTATGTGAAACTAAAATTTCCCTTAAATGCCCATCTATTTATTTAACTATTCTTATTATTTGTCGATTATAGAATATATAACTTAAATTTTCTATAATTGGATTATCCATGACAACTTTTTCTACTCCATCAATTCTAACTATTAATTCTATAATATAATTCTTGTCATCCATCATACCAGAATACAACTTTGTAAGCTTTGAAGATATTTTCTAAAGTTGTATTAATTTTCTCGTTGTTGTATTTCTGCAATACTTTGTCTGGTAGATGCATTTATAAACTAACTTTTTCGTTAAGCAATATTTTTTCGGATGAACTTCCAACTTGAATTTCGAACTCACCTTTTTCTAATTTCCATTTTGAGTCATCGACATCATAATATTGAAATGCAGATTTATTCAGAATAATCTCAGTCTGTTTTGTTTCTCCCGGTTGAAGAAAAATTTTTGTAAAGCTCTTTAGTTCTTTTTCCGGTCGTTCTGCCGATGATTCTAAATCCGAAACATAAAGCTGTGCTGTTTCTGCTCCTGCATGTTCGCCTGTATTAGTTACATTAAAAGTAACTTTGACTTCTACTTCGTCGTCTTTATTTTGAGCAGCAACTTTCAAATCATCATACCGAAAAGTTGTATACGATAAACCATATCCGAATGGGAATCTCGGCTTTGTGGAAGACGAGTCAAAATGTCTGTACCCAAGGAAAATTCCTTCTGAATATTCTACATTTTTATCTTTGTCTTCATCGTGATATGATCCGTAAACCGGACTGTCTTCCCATTTTTTTTCGAATGTGGCAGGTAATTTACCGGAAGGATTAACTTCGCCGAAAATTATTTCAGCTATTGCTGTTCCACCTTCCTGACCAGGATACCAGGCGTGAAGCAGTGCACTCGTATTATCGATCCAAGGATTCATATTCACATTTCCTCCGGCATTTAATACGATTACCGTATTATTATTTACTTCCAATGCTTTCTTAATAAGCTGCACCTGTTCGTCCGGTAAGTTATATTCCCTGTCTCTTCCTTCACCTTCACTATTTTTATTAAATCCGATGCACAAAATTACAACATCCGATTCTGCAGCGAGTTCAACTGCTTCCTCTATTTGTGATTTTTTTTCTTCACCGTATCCGAATTTTAATTCCGCTCCGCCCCCATTCTGGTAATATTCAAGAATAAGATCATATTTTTTGTCTGCTTCCAAATTCACTAAAGCACTTCTGGTTGTCGGAGCTTGATCGAACCAGGCGTTTATTAAAGTATCTCCCTTCATAATTAATCTGTAACCGTCATCTCCTGAAACATAAAATCGGTATTCTCCCGTTGTTTCGGGTTTAATATATCCAGACCATTTAACTGAATAGTTAGAATTCTCCTCGCCTCCCAAAGGATTTTCGCTAAAGGTAAAATTAATTTTTTCGTCGGCTCTCACTAATTCCGGTTCGCCTTCAAAATTCATATTATTAAAATATTCAGCGCTTAAACCGGAGTTGTCATCTGAATGAAATAATGAAGAATTATCGAATGTTTCTTCGCCGCCTAAATTATTAATTCCTTTTTTATGAAGAACCTCTATCTTATCGCCTGCAATTGTTTTTATACCTTCAAGTACACTTACCGCTTCAAATGGTGTAGTAAAGGAGCTTCCTCCGGCACCGTAAACTGCAGGATCAGAATTCGGACCGATCACCGCGATCTTTTTTAGAGATTCTTTTTTTAATGGTAACAATCCGGCTTCATTTTTCAGAAGAACAATTCCTTCCTCTGCAATCTTTAATGCAACTGCTCTATTTTCAGGATGATCCTTCGGAATTGTAGATACTTCCTGATCTCGATCCATAAAATTAAATTTTACTATCATTCTTAATATTCGACG
The DNA here is from genome assembly GCA_963821715.1 of uncultured Melioribacteraceae bacterium. Taxonomy (GTDB): domain Bacteria; phylum Bacteroidota; class Ignavibacteria; order Ignavibacteriales; family Melioribacteraceae; genus CAWGET01. The sequence goes on along the minus strand of CAWGET010000006.1, from coordinate 111,613 downwards.
CACTTTATCATCAATGGTTGATTCCTTTATCTCACCGGATTCTATCAAAGGCATGATCGAATCGGGATTCATAAATTTGCCGGAAGGCATTTCGAGATCGAGACCACCGTTCACAACTCCTTCAGTAGAATATGTTGAAACCCAATCCGACATAACCGCTCCGTCAAAGCCCCATTCTTTTTTTAATACTTCATTAACAAGATAATTGTGTTCCGAAGCATGAATGTCGTTAACCGGATTGTAAGCAGTCATAACGGCGCCTACATTTGCTTCTTGAACTGCAGCCTTAAAAGCCGGCATATATATTTCCCGAAGAGCTCTTTCATCAACATTAGAACTAACATTATGACGATCGAACTCCTGATTGTTTGCTATATAATGTTTGACTGTTGCAGAAACTCCCTGGGATTGAATCCCATCTATTATCGGCACTACCATTCTACTTGCCAAATATGGATCTTCCCCAAGATATTCGAAATTTCTTCCGCCAAACGCAGCGCGGTAAATATTTACACCGGGAGCTAATAAAATATGTACTCCTCTTGCTCGTGCATCGCGTCCCATTGCAGTTCCAAATTTCTCAGCCAGTTCGGTATCCCAGCTAGCAGCCAGACAAATTGTTGCCGGATATGCCGTGGTTGGTCCGTAATTGCGCACACCGGTTGGACCATCAGACATTTTTATTTCAGGCAGCCCCAGCCGCTCTATTCCTCTGATATAAAATCCATTGTATCCTCCAATATATTCCAGTTTTTCCTGTAGTGTCATTTTTGAAAGTAAACTATCAACTTTTTCCTCTGCGTCCCCTTGGGCTGTTATTGATGTTGAAAATTGAATTAAAAAAAAGATAATTAAAAAAGAGGCTGGGTGAAATTTCATTATTAGGATTCCCTATTTATTTAGAATGCTGTATTGCAGAACTAGATGTTATTTTAAAATGTATTACTCATTAAAATAGCAAAAATATAAATATTTGGATATGATAAACCAATATAGATCAAACTGAGATACTATCAGTAACTGCGCCTAAACAACCCAAACACAGCCCTACTTACCCTAAATTATTGAGAAACTGAATTTATCGAACCAGACTTTAAGTTTATTTGGAACTAGTCTGGATTTATTCATTATTTGATTATTGTTAGGATTTCTGCCTGAAACAACATGCCAGTTTGTTATTAAGTAGTTTCTGTTATCTTTTTCAACAATAAAACCTGTTGCGGTTCCTATTATTACACTATCACAACGGATGAGTTCTATTAATAAACTTCGAACACTTAGAGGATCAATTTCTTGATAAGAATCTTTTTTGGCTTATATTACATAGAATAAAAATAGCAATTAGGATAATAAATTTTCTCATTTGATAAGCAGCATCTTCTTAATATCTGAATATTTGCTCGATTTAATTTGATAAAAATATATCCCGGATGATAAAGAAGAACCTTCGAGTTCCACTTCATAAGTTCCGGCAGGTTTTTCTTCATTCATTAAAGTTGAGATTTCTCTTCCGAGAATATCAAATATTTTAAGCTGCACATTATTCCGTTCTGGAAGAAAAGCTAATCTTTGTAGTCGGATTGAACGGGTTGGGGTAGTTCTGACTGATTGAATATTTATCCGGTGAACCGGAGTAAACTCCTTCTGCAGAAGTAATTTCGGAGGATAGATAATTCAGAACAGCACTCATAACCGAATTACGCGTTTCTTCCGGATAAATAGTTTCAAAGGGAAAACCGATATATACCAGTTTTCCGAGAATTTCGCTTTCACCGAAAACCCCTTTTAACTGATTCCCCCGATATCATGACTTGATACATTTTTGTATTTAGCGATGCTAACGGCACCTTCTTCAGGCGACAACCCATCCGCCCAGTCTACATCAAATGTACCGTGAGTTCCATTATCGAATTTAATATCTCCAATTCCGCTGAAAATCACACGAAGCTTTTTTGTTATGGGCGAGAAGGAACAAAATCAGCAAATAACCAAATGGTGCAACTGCGTTCCTTTCCGCTTTTCAGAATGGCTTACGCCCTAGGCTATGCATAGTGCGGAATTTCAAGAATACTTACTTTTCCGATTACCGATGGGTTTATTTAAAGTTCTTACTTTCATTATCGCACTTTCGCCCGCATTATGTATAGCCAATGTTGGTGGCTGTGTGGCCTTCCACCCCACTTCATTCGTAGGTCACTTTCTCGTTCCTTGTTCGTTTCCTCTGAGATTTATTGTTAACTAAGAAATTAATTAATCTTCCTTTTGTAAAAAATGCCTCAACACATACTGCAATATTCCGCCATGCCGGTAGTATTCAATTTCTATTTCGGAATCGAGACGGGCGATTGCATGGAATTTCTTTTCTTCTCCCTTCTCATTTTTAGTGATTATCTGCACTTTTTTCAATGGCTTAATATCCTCTGCTATACCGGTTATTGTAAACGTTTCCTTGCCGGATAGCCCTAATCCTTCGGCTGTTGTCTCATTTTCATATTGAAGCGGCAGTACGCCCATTCCAACTAAATTACTCCTGTGGATACGCTCGTAACTTTCCGCCAATACGGCTTTTATTCCCAATAAGAATGTGCCTTTAGCCGCAAGGGCGGACCAAATACCGGCGTGTATTTACTTTTTACTTATGATTCTGATAAAGAGTTACCTATACCCGGAGAGCAATATGATTTTGCTACCCTAAACCGGGCGCAAGCGCTTGGTGATTTCCGTTCATTAAATGATAAAAATAGGCGGGTGATTAGAGTTCACCTGGGCAATGATATAGAACGCTCATAAACTATAAATGAAAGTATAAAGTGAATTCAATAAAGATAATCATTTTTGACATTGGTGGAGTTTGCTTTACAAATGATTGGGATCACATATCAAGAGAGAAATCACCGAACAATTTTCTATTGATTATGAAGAGCTGGAACAGAGACTAAAAAGTGTTCAAGCAGTTTGAAAAAGGACAGATTACACTGTATGATTATCTTGTGTTTAATGACAAACGAGAATTCACAGAAAAAGATTATATCGATTTTATGTATTCACAATTAAAGAAAATAGATTCAACAATAAAATTACTTGAAAAGTTAAACGCTCGCAAAGAAGATAAGATCGCTAGCATCAATAACGAGTCGTTTGAATTAAATAATTACAGAATTAAGAAGTTCGATTTGTGGAAATATTTTGATTCCTTTTTCAGCTCATGTTATTTCGGAGTAAGGAAACCTGAACCGGAAATATTTAAAAAAGCTCTTAGAGTATTGCATAAAGGACCTAACGAATGTTTATTTATTGACGATCGTGAAGAAAATTTTCAATCTGCTTTAACAGTTAGTATGAAAGCAATTTTACTTGAAGATGCTTCAGAGCTTGAAAATAAATTAATTGAATTAAAAATTCATATTTGAAAAGGATATGAAAATGAAGATCGGTAATTAATTCAATTCTTGAAATTTTCCGCAGATCTTTTTTGATGTAATATAAACTGATATTAAAATAAGTGCGTTTAAATTAATTTTGAAGTATCTTCAAACTAAATAATTATACCATCCACAACAAAATAATAAATTAATTATAGATACTCACCGATGACACAATCAAATTTAAAAATTGCTAACCTAGAGAAAGAACTTGCCATTAAGAACCGGGAGCTTAAAATTGAAAAAGCATTTGAGAAAGTAAGAGCAGGTGCAATGGCAATGCGTCATTCATCCGACCTGCAGGAGGTTGTTAATCTGGTTGCTCAGCAATTGAATAATATGCAACTGGATATAACCGGAGTATTCATTGTTATCAATAATGATGAAATTGACAAACAATTTACATTTTGGGGATCTACTGGCGTTGCTGAAAATTATATGAGAAGAGCTGCTATTCCTTTTCTGGATCGTCCCATTTATACAGTATTAGCTGAAGCCACTACGAATGGAAAGAGATTTTTCGTGGAGGATTATACAAGGCAAGAGAAAATTGAATTCTTCGAACATTTATTTAAACATCCTCCCTATAATTCATCAACTCCTGAATGGAAAGAACAGGTTTTGTCCCGGGAAGGAGGTTATACCAGGTCTGTTTCTGTTTCTCATTACACATCTATATTCGTAGTTAATCATTTTGGTAGAAAATTATCCGAGGACGATAATGAAATTCTGAAACGCTTTGGACAAGTTTTTGAGCAGAGTTACACCCGGTTTCTTGACCTGCAAAAAGCAGAAGCAAGGGCGTTTGAAGCGATTAAGCAAGCATCTGTGGATAGAGTTAGGGGTGAGATTGCCAGCATGCGCACGTCTGAGGATCTTAATCGCATTACACCACTTCTTTGGCGCGAACTTGAAACACTTGAGGTACCATTTATACGATGTGGTATTTTCATTGTTGATGAAGAGAAAGAAAATGTTCAGGCTTATCTAACTACGCCGGATGGTAAGTCGCTGGGAGTATTGAAACTTTCCTCTGATTCAAATGAAATTACCGCTAATACGGTTAATCACTGGAAAAAGAATCAGGTTTACAAAGAACACTGGAACAAGGAAGAATTTATCAACTGGACAAAATCTATGATTGAAATTGGGCAGATTCAAAATGCAGAAACTTACCAGGGTTCTTCAAATCCGCCGGAATCTCTTGACCTGCACTTCGTTCCATTCGCTCAAGGTATGCTCTATGTTGGAAATGTTTCTCCCCTTAACAATGAAAAGCTTGAACTTGTTAAAACATTGGCAGAAGCATTCTCGATAGCTTATGCCCGGTATGAAGACTTTAAAAATATTGAAGAAGCAAAAAACAAAATCGAAATAACTTTAAATGAATTGAAAATAGCGCAGGCGAAACTTCAAGCGCTTGACAAGTCCAAGTCCCGCTTCTTTGCAAATATTTCTCATGAATTCAGAACTCCGTTAACTTTAATTCTTGGACAAATCGAAAGTGTTATGTCATCCGGTTTGAACACTAAAGAAAAAGGCAAGCTGCAGGTTGCAAACCGGAATGCAAACAGACTTCTTGTTTTAATAAACCAGCTTCTCGATCTATCCAAAATCGAATCCGGAAGCATGGTGTTAAGATCAACAGATCAGAATATTGTTCTATTCCTAAAAAACATTTTTTATTCATTTGAATCACTGGCGGAATCAAAGGATATAACTTTAAAATTTGATTCTATACTTGACAATGTTTTAGTTAAATATGATCCAGATAAGATGGAGAAGGTTTTCAATAATTTATTATCAAATGCGTTTAAGTTTACTCCCGCAGGAGGGAAGATAAACGTAAGTTTATCTCTCAAACCTGAAAAAATGGTGGAGATAAACTTGACGGATAGCGGAATAGGAATATCTAAAGACAATTTGCGTTTTGTTTTTGATAGGTTCTATCAAGTAGATGAAACCTCATCCTCCGGTTTTGCAGGAACCGGAATTGGACTGGCATTAACTAAAGAATTGATTGAACTTCATGGCGGAAAAATTAGTGTTGATAGTGTCTCCGGAAAGGGATCTGTTTTTACTTTGCAGTTACCCATATCTGATTGTTCAGATTACATAGAAGCAACTTCGGATGAAGCAAAAAAAACAATTCAAACAGAAATTACCACTTCTCAATCGATTCTCGATCCGGCGAATGTGATAGAGGAGAGAAACGATTCAGGAGAAAAAATAATTTTGATAGTGGAAGACAATAATGATATACGCGAATATATAAAAGAACAGATAAAAGTAGATTACAAAACCATAGAAGCAATTGATGGGCATGACGGACTCAATAAAGCTGAGGAATATATTCCTGATTTGATAATAACTGATGTTATGATGCCTAAAATGGACGGTTATCAATTTGCAGATTCAATACGAAAGGATTTTAAAACAAGTCACATCCCGATTATTATGTTAACGGCAAAGGCTGCGCTCGATGATAAGATTACCGGACTCGAGAAAGGTGTAGATGCCTATCTCACTAAACCATTTAGCGCAAAAGAATTATCAGTAAGAATCAAATCATTGATTTATCAGCGTGAAGAGTTGAGAAAAAGATTTAAAACATCAACTGTTATTAAACCATCGGAAGTTAGTTCGGTTTCTGTTGATCAGATTTTTCTGGAAAAGGTAACAGAAATCATCGATGAAAATATAAATAAAGAAATTTTAAATATTGAGTTTATTGCTTCGAATATGAACATGAGCGTATCCCAACTCAACAGAAAACTAAATGCTTTAATCTCTCAAACTGCCGGAAAACTTATCCATTCAATGCGGTTACAGCGTGCAGCGGATCTAATTAAACATAAAAAAGGGAATATTGCGGAGATCTGTTACCAGTCTGGTTTTAATGATCAGGCATATTTTTCAAGAGCATTTAAAAAGCAGTTCGGCTGCAGTCCTACCAATTTTAAAAAACTTGAGAATTGAACCATTAAATCTTTATCACCATACACATCTCCTAATACTCCTTTTGTGTTTGTTAATAATTGATTAATTTCTGAGAATTCACTCAATTTTACATGCTGGGTTAAGCTTTCTGCTTTAATGTCATCTTCGGCTATTCTGTATCGATCAGCGGAGATTCGTGCATATAGTTCGGTGCTAATTACGATGACGACGGTGGTAGTAACTCAGGATCAGCCTATATTTTTGAGCAGAATCTATCAGTTCAAGATCTACTTTCAAACTTAATATCATTGGTCGAGGGTTCAGATATACATAATGGAACGAAGAATAGTTTAACCTCTTCACTAGAGAACGCCCTTAAATCTTTGGGTAAAGGAAATACTGGAGCCGCAATAAACCAGCTTCAAGCATTCATAAACAAAGTAGAAGCTCAAAACGGGAAGAAGATAGATGAAACTACTGCTGATCAATGGATAGCTGATGCTCAAGAAATTATTGAGGCAATACATACATCATTAGCAAAAAATGGTAATGGAGAAGAATTAACTTTTAATAAAGTTAAACCAGAGACTTACAGTCTTAACCAGAACTATCCTAATCCGTTTAACCCAACTACGGAAATACAATATGCTATCCCATCAGCATCAAATGTTAAGTTAGAGATATTTAACATAACAGGAGAAAAGGTAGCAACATTAGTAAATGGATTTAAGAACGAGGGAACTTACAAAGTACGCTTTAATGCAAGCAGCTTATCAAGCGGAATGTACTTGTACAGAATAAATGCAGGTTCATTTGTTGAAACTAAGAAAATGATCTTAATAAAATAAATAAGAGATTCATCCAAAAAATGCTCGCTTTTAAAACTAAAAAAGCCCGAAAATAGCTAAAATACGAAATAGTCGGGCTTTTTAAATATAGCTCTTAGAGTCAGGGATTATTCGACGACCTGAAAAAACCTATTTATTAATTCATAAACACACCTTTTATTTACCATCTCTTCATAGAATTATTTTGGACTTAATTCAGTTAAACTTTGACATATGATATTTATTTAATTAAATATTAATGTTATTAAAGAAAGGATTTCGAAGAATAATTATGGAGACTGAGATGAAGTACAAACAATTAGGAAGAACCGGATTACTCGTATCGGAATTATGCTTTGGGACGATGACTTTTGCGGGAAAAGGATTTTGGAAAGTAGTTGGTGAGCAGCCGCAGGATGTAGCGGATAAACTTGTTCAAAAGGCGCTCGATTCAGGCGTCAACTTTTTCGACACAGCGAATGTTTATTCTGAAGGCGAATCGGAAAAAATGCTAGGCAAAGCTTTAGGAGAAAAACGTAAAGATGTTGTTGTCGCAACAAAAGTAAGAGGACGAATGGGAGAAGGTCCCAACCAGGTAGGGATTTCACGCGGTCATATAATGCAGTCCGTCGAAGAAAGTCTTCAGCGGTTGAATACAGATTACATCGATCTTTACCAAATTCATGGTTTCGACCCGCTGACACCTTTAGATGAAACATTACGGGCGCTTGACGATTTGGTGCATTCGGGAAAAGTCCGATATATTGGATGTTCCAACCTGGCGGCATGGCAGCTAATGAAAGCGCTTGGAGTTTCGGATAAAAATAATCTGCATCGTTTTGAAAGTTTGCAGGCTTATTATACAATCGCCGGACGCGATCTCGAAAGGGAAGTGGTCCCTTTATTAGAAGATCAGAAAATGGGACTAATGGTTTGGAGCCCATTGGCAGGCGGACTACTGACCGGCAAATTTACACGGGAAAGCGAAGGGCCGGAAGGTTCGCGACGCGCTAATTTCGATTTTCCGCCGGTCAATAAAGAAAGAGCATTTGATGTTGTTGATGTTATGAAGGAAATAGCTACAAATCATAAAGTTTCCGTAGCTCAAATTGCCTTGAGCTGGTTGTTGCATCAACCGGTTGTAACGAGTGTGATAATCGGCGCAAAAAATGACGACCAGCTGAACGATAATCTCGGTGCGCCGGATGTAAAATTAAATGAAGATGAGTTGAACAAACTGAATGAAGTAAGCGCTCTGCCGCCGGAATATCCCGGCTGGATGGTCGAGCGGCAATCCCAGGATAGATTTCCAAAAGGACCCGAAGAAGAATAACATTCCTAAAGCCTGATTCTGCGATCAGGCTTTTTCATTAAAACTCTTACAATAGTAAATTTTACTAACGATAATTTCTCTTGACATATAATTAAGTTAATGTTACATTTATAGTTAAGCATACTTAATTATAAAATTAACCGAAGTTAACGATGAGTACAGTAAGTAAAGAAGATTATATCAAAACTATATTCGAATACAATTTTAATGGCGACGAAAATATTAAATCTTCAGATTTGGCGGCAAGTCTGGCAATAAGCAAACCGGCCGTTACGGATATGGTAAAAAAATTGACGCGGGAAAATTTTGTAAAGAAGGATAATTTGAATCAGATCTTTCTTACTAAAAAAGGCGAAAATATTGCGACAAAACTTTTGAGGAAACATCGATTATGGGAAATATTTCTTCATGATGTTTTAAAATTAAAATGGGAAGAGATTCATGAAGAGGCTGAAAAATTAGAACATTCAACTTCAGATAAATTAATAGACAAACTGGAAGAATTTTTGGGATTTCCCGAAAGAGATCCGCACGGAAGCCCCATTCCCAACAAGGAAGGAAAAATCAATCAAACAGAAATTATAGATCAATTGTCCAATCAGCAAACAGGTATGCATTTCGTAAAAAAAATTAATGATAAACAGAGGGATTTCATCGAAGCCTTAAACGATCTTAATATAAATATAGATAGCAAGATAGAAATAGTAAAAAAATTCGAATTCGATAATTCATTATTAATTAGAGTTGGAAAATCAGAGCACCTTATAAGCCAAAATTTTGCCGAAAGAATTTTTGTTGGGAAAAATAAATGACAGATATGAATCCAACGATAGCCCTGCTCGGCGCTTTATTGTTAGTGCTAGTTCTGTGGGGACTATTCATCTTAAGAAAAAACTTCCTTCTGCGCTGGAAAAAGTTAATGAGTCAGAGAAATCGTGCTTTAATCGAAGATACGCTTAAGCATATTTATGAATGTGAAAGGGGAAAAATTTCCTGCACTCTTACAAGCATCTCCGGCGCCTTATCCATCACGAGTAATAAAGTTGTTCCGATAGTCGAAAAGTTAAAAGAGAGCAGTCAGATAGAAATAAAGAATAGTGAATTTTTCCTTACTGATAAAGGAAGAGAAAATGCTTTAAGAATAGTGAGGCTTCATCGGCTTTGGGAAAGTTACTTAGCTTCGGAAACCGGAATGTTGGAAATAAATTGGCATGCGGATGCAGACAAAAAAGAGCACCGGTTAGCACCGGAGGAAGTTGAACTTCTAAATGATAAATTAGGAAATCCTGCATTTGATCCGCACGGCGAACCTATTCCCACGCATAATGGCGAGATTCCATCGGAAAGAGGAATATTACTAACGGAACTACAAAAAGATGAAATCGGAAGAATCATTCAATTCGAAGATGAGCCTGTGGATATCTATAAAGAAATCCGCGATGAAGGATTAAGTCTGGGAATGCAACTTAGAAAAGTCCTTAGAAAGAAAGGAAGATTACATTTTACAGCCGATGGAGCTTCCAAAGAATTATCTCTGATTGCGGCTGCGCAAATACGCTTGGAAGTTGTTGAAAAAGAAGAGGCTCTTAATTCTCCTCCGGAAACTTTGCTCGATTTGAAGCAGGGCGAAAGAGGAAAAGTAATTCAAATTGCTAAAGAGGTACGGGGACAACGACGGAGAAGACTTTTGGACCTTGGTATTGTTCCCGGAAGTACGATAGAAAATGAAATGCCAAGTGCTTCCGGAAATCCGACAGCATACAGAATTAAGGGAGCTTTAATAGCATTGAGAAAAGACCAGGCTGGTTTCATACAAATTGAAAAAGAAGGCAAAGATGAAAAATATAGCAAGTCAAGGATGCGATAATTGTCCGGCTCATAATTTAAAAAATCTCAGTAAGCTAGGCGTAGATATGGAATCGTGGGATTACGTAGTTGCATTAGCCGGAAATCCCAATACAGGAAAAAGCACTGTATTTAACGCTTTAACCGGATTAAGACAGCATACTGGAAACTGGCCCGGTAAAACAGTAACGCGCGCTGAAGGCGGGTTCAGTTATAATGAAAAAAGATTTAAGCTGGTAGATCTTCCCGGAACTTATTCACTTCTTTCTACAAGTTCCGATGAAGAAATTGCGAGGAACTTTATTTTATTCGGGCAGCCCGATGTAACTGTAATCGTTGCAGATGCAACCAGATTGGAACGAAACCTGAATTTAGCTCTTCAGATACTGGAAATAACAGACCGCGCTGTGCTTTGTCTTAATTTAATGGATGAAGCGGAGAGAAATCAAATTAATATTGATGTAAGAAATTTAGGAAAAGAATTGGGAATTCCTGTTGTTCCAACCGAAGCCCGACAGAAAAAAGGGTTGGATGATTTGCTCGAATCCATTCACGATGTAGCGTCCGGAAAATTTATTTGCAAGCCGCGAAGAATCAAAAGCGGATCCAGAAATCTGCAAAGCGCTATTGAAAAGCTTTCTCATAAAATTGAATCTAGATTTCCGGATTTGGTAAACTCACGCTGGATTGCTCTACGACTTCTTGAAGGAGATCAGCGGATAATTGATGCCGTAAGAGACGGTAATTTGAAAGATCTGGCTTATAATTCAGCAGAGCTGGAAAGGTTATAAATTTTAGGATTTATTATGGATAACAAGAATTTACATAATTCCGATATTTTAAAAGAAGCCGATAATTTAAGATGGGAAATAGGTGATAATCTTCACGACTCCTTAATGGAAGCGATTTATGAGGAAGCTTCTAATATTTCTAATAATACTATCGCATTGAAGAATGAAAAACCACGGTTTAATTGGGACCAAAAACTCGACAGGCTTTTAACTAATAAATGGACAGGTTTCCCGCTGATGCTGGTAATGTTGACTTTGGTATTTTGGATAACAATCTCCGGGGCAAATTATCCCTCGGGAATTTTATCAAATATACTTTTAGATACAGTTCATCCGGAATTAAAAATGCTGGCTTCTTCAATTGGAATGCCTTGGTGGCTGAACGGTCTTCTTATAGATGGAATGTATATGGCAGTGGCTTGGGTGGTAAGTGTTATGCTACCCCCAATGGCTATATTTTTTCCTATGTTTACATTGCTGGAAGATTTTGGATATCTTCCCAGAGTTGCATTTAACCTCGATAATATGTTCAGAAAAACCGGCGCTCACGGAAAACAGGCTTTAACAATGGCTATGGGATATGGTTGTAACGCAGCGGGCATTATAGCATCGCGGGTAATAGACAGTCCGCGCGAAAGATTAATTGCAATTATCACAAATAACTTTTCATTATGCAACGGAAGATGGCCAACACAAATTCTTATTGCTTCAATATTTGTAGGAGCATTGTTTCCTGCCGGTTTGGCTGGAATTATTTCAGCAGGCGCTGTTGTAGGAATTGCTCTTTTAGGAATTTTCCTTACATTTTTAACTTCCTGGCTTTTGTCACGTTCTGTCTTAAAGGGAGAAGCATCCACCTTCAGTTTGGAATTGCCGCCGTACCGTCCTCCGAGAATTTGGCAGACACTTTATACTTCTCTTATTGACAGAACTCTATTTGTGCTTTGGAGAGCTCTTGTTTTTGCATTGCCGGCAGGCGCTGTAATCTGGCTGCTTTCAAATATTACAATTTCCGGCTTAAGTCTGGCCGAATATCTTATACACTTTTTTCAACCATTTGGATGGTTAATAGGCTTAAACGGAGTAATTATTCTGGCGTATATTATTGCAATTCCTGCAAACGAAATAGTGATACCTACTGTTTTAATGTTGACAGTTTTATCTGCAAAACTTACGGGTATTGGAGAGGGAGCCGGCGTAATGTTTGAATTTAAAGATCTTTCTGCATACTCGGAAGTTTTTAGAGCCGGAGGTTGGACATTGCTTACGGCGGTTAATTTAATGATCTTCAGCCTGGTTCATAATCCCTGTTCCACAACTATTTATACTATTTTTAAAGAAACCGGAAGTAAAAAATGGACTGCAGTTTCTACTTTTCTTCCATTAATAATGGGAATAATTTTAACTTTTCTTATCGCTCAGGTATGGAGATTAGCTGCAGGAGCAGGATTTTAATTTTTTTCAGGTTATCTCTTTTTATCCTTAATTTTCATTCATATTTTTTTATTTTTTGAATCAAAATAATTCTTACATTTGAAACAGGAATAAAATGAAAAAAACCATATTTGTAATTTTAATCTTGGGTGTTGTTCTGACAGCTTATACTATTTTTACTGGTCAAAAAGAAAATCCGCTCTTAACGGAATTTGATACTCCGTTCCGGGTTCCTCCTTTTAATGAAATTGAAGAAGAGCATTTTCTTCCCGCGTTTAAGGAAGGAATTGCCGAGCAGCAAAATGAAATTGATTCAATTGTTAATAATAACACAGACGCGACTTTCGAAAATACCATTGAAGCGCTTGAATACAGCGGCGCATTATTAGATAAGGTCTCCGGCGTTTTTTACAATCTCCTATCCGCAAATACAAACGACGAACTTCAGCAAATTGCTAAAGATGTTTCTCCGCTTCTTTCCAAAAGCAGCGACGATATTTTATTGAATGAAAAATTGTTCGAAAGAATTAAAGCCGTTCATCAAAATAAAAAAGCTTTTAATCTTACCGACGAGGAAGAAAGATTACTCGATGAAACATACAAAAGTTTCGTCCGTAACGGAGCAAATCTTAATGAAGAAGAAAAAGGGGAACTCCGAAAAATTAACGAAGAACTTTCGATGCTGAGCCTTCAGTTTGGGGAAAATCTTCTAAATGAAAATAACGATTTTAAATTAATCATTGAAGATAAAGCAAATCTTTCAGGACTCCCCGAATCTGTAATTTCCATGGCAGCTGAGGAAGCAGCGGCTGAAGAATTGGAAGGCAAATGGGTTTTTACACTTCAGAAGCCGAGCTTTATTCCGTTCCTTCAATATTCCGATAAACGAGATCTTCGCGAAAAAATATTTAAGGCTTACATCAACCGTGGAGATAATGAGAACGAAAACGACACGAAGGAGATCATTAAAAAAATACTTGCTTTGAGAATTGAGAAAGCAAATTTGTTAGGATACGATACGCACGCGGATTATGTGCTCGAAGACAGGATGGCCAAAAATGCCGAGAATGTTTATGATCTTCTGAATAAAGTCTGGGCGCCCGCTCTGAAGGTTGCAAAAAATGAAGCTGCTGACTTGCAGGCAATGATTGAAAAGGAAGGAAACGATTTCAAATTACAGCCGTGGGATTGGTGGTATTACTCCGAGAAAGTGAAGAAAGAAAAATTTGATTTGGACGAAAAAGAATTGCGTCCTTATTTTAAGCTGGAAAATGTACGGGATGGAGCATTTGAAACCGCGACTAAATTATATGGAATTCAATTTATAAAGCGGGATGATATTCCGAAGTATCATCCTGACGTTGAAGTTTTTGAGTTGCAAGAAGCCGACGGAAGCCACATCGGAATTTTATACACAGATTATTTTCCGCGTGAAAGCAAACGCGGCGGCGCCTGGATGAATTCCTATAGAAAGCAATCTATAAAGAACGGAGAAATGATAACTCCTGTTATTTTTAACGTAGGAAATTTTTCCAAACCGACCGGGGATAAACCATCACTGTTAAGCTATGATGAAGCCTTGACGCTGTTCCACGAATTTGGCCACGCATTACACGGTTTGCTGTCCAAAGTAAAATATGAATCGCTTTCCGGAACCGCGGTATCACGGGACTTTGTTGAACTGCCTTCGCAGATTATGGAAAACTGGGGTTCACATCCGGAGGTTATGAAACGATACGCAAAGCATTATGAAACAGGCGAGCCGATTCCTGACGAGTTGATCGACAAGATTAAAGCTTCGGAACATTTCAACCAGGGATTTGCGACTGTAGAATTTTTAGCGGCGGCTTTTCTCGATATGGATTGGCATACGCTTAATAATGTGGACAATATTAAAGTAAATGAATTTGAGACAACTTCGCTCAATAACATCGGGCTTATTCCGGAAATTGTTGTAAGATACAGAACCACGAATTATAATCATATATTTTCCAGCGGCTACAGCGCCGGATATTACAGCTACATCTGGGCTGAAGTTCTGGACGCAGACGCGTTTGAAGCATTTAAGGAGAACGGAATTTTTGACCGCGAAACCGCACAGGCTTTCAGGGAAAATATATTGGAAAAAGGCGGAACGGAAGAACCGATGGAATTATATAAAAAGTTCAGAGGCTCGGAACCGAAGATCGATCCGCTGCTCGAACGACGAGGATTAAAAACCGGATCGTGATGCAAAAGAAAATCATTTTAATTACCGGTGCAACGGACGGAATAGGAAAGCAAGCCGCATTTGAATTAGCAGAAGAAAATCATAAAATTATTCTGCACGGCAGAAGTAAAAATAAAATAGAAACAACGATTGAAGAGATCCGCAGAAAAATTACCTATGCGGATCTCGATTCTATTGAGTTCGACCTAGCTTCGCAAAGTGCAATACGAAACGGCGCCGAAGAATTAATATCAAAATACAACCGGATTGATGTGTTGATTAACAACGCCGGCACTTACCAAAAGGAAAGAAGATTGACAGCAGATAATATTGAATATACTTTTGCGGTCAATCATCTTGCGCCGTTTTTATTGACGTATGAATTATTACCGCTTCTGCAAAAATCTGAATCCGCGCGGATAATAAATGTAAGTTCGATGGTGCACCAAAGCGCTTCTCTCGATTTTGAAAATTTACAAGGAGAAAAAAGTTACGGCGGATATTCGGCTTATGCGCTTTCCAAACTTGGTAATTTATTTTTTACTTATGAACTTGCGGAAAGATTATCCGGGAAGAATATCACAGTAAACGCACTTCATCCGGGAGTAATAAACACCAAGCTGCTTCGCGAATCTTTTGGCGGCGGTGGTTCCGATCCCCAAAAAGGAGCGGAAACAATTGTCTATCTTGCAATCTCTGATGAAGTAAAAAAAGTTTCGGGAAAATATTTTATCTCAAAAGAGGAAAGAAAATCTTCTTCCGATTCGCTCGATGAAAATCTTCGTAAAAAGTTTTGGAAAATAAGCGAAGAGTTGACCGGGATAAATAATTATATTTAATCTTACGTTTTTTTGAAAACATGTTTTTGATTTGCCCCCGTAGCTCAGTGGATAGAGCGGCGGTTTCCGGAACCGCGCGCGCAGGTTCGATTCCTGCCGGGGGTACTTCTATATAAATAGCAGTACTAACAGAAAAATTAAAACCCAGTTGAATTTTGAAAACATGATATAACATTTTATTGAAGTGTTCTCTACCAAATAAATAAGCTAACCATCTCTTTACTTTTTTCTTTCGTGTTTTCTTTACCGAAAGTCTCCGCATTTCCGAATCATTTATAATTCATCTTGCTCAAATACATACATTATCAGTATACCTTTCTGAACAAGTAAAATTTTTCACCGTCCGTACAATTCTAAAATATAATTTACTTTAATCTTTAACCTTCCTTCTATGAAATTGTCGGCGAAATATTTTAATAAAAAAAATTATTCTCATATAAAAACTGTTTGTTATTATTAAAACTATTTTTTATGTTATTTTATATAACAAGAGTACAATATCTTAAATACCAAGCTAGAGGGCGGTAAGATGGAAGAAAAAAGAGAGTATAAATTCATACTGATAATTGTTTTTATAGTGGCAGTTGTCGGTTCAGTTGTATCCCTGGTTTTTAGCGGTATAGTAGACGCTTCGGAACCGGCGATTGCCGTAACCGATACTACGGCGAATATTGGTCTTACTTCTTACAAAGAAACATATGTATTTAATCCTCCTCCTTTGGACGAAGCTCCGGATGATATACGGGACGCGGTTATTCTGGGGTATAATATAGTAATGAATACTCAGGAATATGCCGGTGAGTATGTTGGAAACGAGCTTAACTGTACAAATTGTCATTTTGATGCGGGCAGATCTATCGCCACATTATCCCTAGTTGGTGTAGCTGCCAAATATCCGAAATTCAGAAGCCGCCAAGATTTTACAGCCGATTTGGAGACGCGGTCGCAAGGATGTTTTGAAAGAAGCATGAATGGGAAAGCTTTACCTCATGGATCTAAAGAAATGGCGGGTTTGATGACATACTATCACTGGATTTCGCGCGGAGTGCCGATCTATGCCGATATACCATGGCTTGGATTGCGCCAAATTGAAAGTGACCATGAACCGAATAAAGAAGCCGGCAAGAAAGTCTGGGCAAATGTTTGCTCACCGTGTCATGGACAGGACGGGCACGGTACAATGATTGCTCCGCCGGTTTGGGGACCGGGATCTTTCAACGACGGCGCCGGAATGTCAAAGATTAAAAATATGTCGGCATTTGCATACCTCTATATGCCGAAGGATAACGCTTACTTAACCAAGGAAGAGGCATTAGATGTAGCCGCTTATGCAACCATTCAGCCGAGACCCCATTTTACGGCAAAATAAAAATGATGATGATCAATGGTAATCTTAATAAAAGGATAATATCAAATGATTGATTTTCCAATATATCAGGTTCCTTATTTAGGAAACGGAATGACCATCGCGCTCGATGCCGTAATTCATGTAATCATTAGTCATGGATTGGCAATCGGAGCATTTACTATGGTGGCATACTCCGAATGGATGGGATTCAAACACAAATCTATTCATTGGGAAACTTTTGCCAGGGATTTTATTCGTCCCTTGATTATAATTATTACCGGAGTTGGTGCGGTTACCGGAGTCGGGATTTGGTTTACTATAAGCGCGCTTGCTCCGCGCGGAACCGGTAATATGCTTCGTGTTTTTTTCTGGCCCTGGTTTATTGAATGGGCAGTATTCACCTCGGAAGTTATTGTGATTTTGATCTATTATTTTCTTTGGGATAAGTGGAGTGAAAGAAAGAAAAAGGCGCATATTAATCTGGCGTTCTTTTATACGGCTCTTGCTATGATGTCCGGAGTTTTAATTACAGGAATTTTGGGATTTATGTTAACCTCCGACGGCTGGCCGTGGGATCAAAGTTTTTGGAATGCATTTTTTAATCCTTCTTTTCTTCCCCAGCTTTTTGTCCGCTTCGGATTTGCTTTCTTCCTCGGTTCGGTTTTTACAATTTCTTATTTGATGTTCACCAAACGAGATCCTGTCTTTAAAAAAGAAGCTTTAAAAAAATTCGGTGTGATTGGATTGATTGCGCTGGGTGTTTGGCTCTTAGCCACCATATGGTATTTCTCGGTAGTCCCTTCAACTTTCAAAACACATGCTGTTTTTTCAGTCTTAACATCGCACCTTTCTCAATACACTACAATGTTTTGGATAATTAACATAGCGGCATTAATCTTTTTAATAATTTTTGCGGTTATGGCTTTTACGGGAAGAATCGGTTTGAGTAAAGTTTTTGTAATTCCGGCTGCAATTTTAGCTATGCTTTTCGTTACAGAATTTGAACGTGTTAGAGAATTTATACGAGGACCTTATTTGATGCCGGGCTATATGTACGCAAATCAGATACTGCTTAAAGAAACTCCTATGTTAGAAGAAGAGGGAACGGTTGTAAATTCTTATTGGTTTGATAAGTTAACAGACGGCAACAATGTTGCGAGTCAGGGATTATATCTATTCGGAAAAAATTGCGCCGTTTGCCATACGATTGACGGATTGAACGATATAAAAGCGAGAGTTAAAGGAAGATCACGCGACGGAATTTTTGTGATTGTTGGAAACAGTCACAAAATGGTTCCGTTTATGCCGCCATTCTCGGGATCGCGCCAGGAACAGCGAATTGTTTCGGAATTTATTTACCGCCTTGCAAATGACGAAATTGAATTACAGGCTCCGAGCAGGTTTATTCAGAATGATATTAAAATTAAGAAAGGAGGAAAATAATGAATGCATTACGCGATCTTCTTATCGATCCTCCTATCTCTAAGGGACTTTTGGACTTCTTGCTTTTTCTTGCTTTTTCTCTGCATTTTATTTTTGTGCTTTTACTAATCGGTACCGCAATCCTTTCTGTTTATTATTTTGTGGCAACATGGTATCGCGGTGAACCGATTGAGCTGCCTTGGTTCAAAGAAATTTTAAAAACATTCTTGGCGCATAAAAGTATTGCGGTTGTTATCGGTGTTGCGGCACTTCTGCTTATCCAGGTCGGATATACCGTTCCGTTTTTTATGGGAGTTACAATTTTTGCTGATTATTGGATGTTAATTATTGTCTTTCTTATCATCGCCTTTTTATCATTCGACGCTCTCGGACATAAACGGAATAAGCTCAACAGGATAAACCTTCCCGGCGGAATTATTTCGCTTTTCTTTTTACTGATTGTACCTGGAATTTTTGTAGCTGTTCTTTCAACGGCGGAAAGAAGTGAAAGCTGGACCGAAATAATTAATAACGGAAATCAAATATTTGGAGCGCTCACAGTTCACTGGCTGTTTCGGTATCTTCACGTAATCGGAGCGGCAATTGTATTCGGCGCTGCATTCCATTTCTTCTTTTCTACAAGAAGAGAGAAGGAGAAGAAAGATAGTCTTATAAAGTGGACGATAGTTGGGCTGCTTTTCCAAATTATTGTCGGCATTATATTGCTTGCCACTGTACTTGAAAAGTTTGATCTTAAAACTTACATAACTCTATTCATTGGAATTTTGGCCGCGCTGATTTTCCTCTGGTATGTAATTGATGAGTATGGCAAACACGAAAACCTTAACAGCAAAACAGTGGTGGTTATTTTGCTCATCGTTTTACTTCCAATGCTGCTCACGCGTCAAATTCTACAGTATAAAGGATTCAGTTCAGTTCAATCTGAGCTTCAAATTACGGAAAATAAATATGGGCCGGCTGTGGATAAATACCGGGATGTTGCGCTGGCAAATTATCAGGAAAAATTAAATACGGTTTATGATAATGCAGAAACGATTTATGCGAACAGCTGCAGCTTTTGCCATGGATTAGACGGCAGCGGAAACGGCGAAGAAGCTAAATATCTTATAATCCCGCCCGAAAAAATCAATTCTGTAAAAACTACAAAGGCTTATTTATATCAGCAATTAAAACACGGAGTTGATGGGACCGGAATGCCGTATTTTACATTTTATCTCGATAATGAACTTGACGATTTGATGGAATATCTTAACTTAAACTTTAAGATGATTGGAAAACCCGATCCTGCACGTCAAGTTTCCGGAGAAGCAAGAACAGCCGCGGCTAAGAATTATGCCGAAACATGCAGTTCTTGTCACGGAGCCGACGGAAAGGGAGATACAAAACTAGGACGAGGATTAATACCTCCTCCTCCTGATTTCAGTCAATATTCCCTTACTCCGGAAAGAACGTTTGAAGTAATTACGAATGGATACAACGGCACTATGATGGTTTCTTTCAAAGAATTACCGGAAGATGTTAGATGGGGATTGGTAAATATTCTTCAGGAGAAAAGAGTAGAATAAATGATTATAACAAAAATATTTAAGAGAATTTTTCTCCTTGCAGTACTGTTTCTTTTTCTGACCTTTGTTTCGTGCGGAACAGAAAAACCTAAAACAGATTTAAAGAAAGACGCGGTAGTAAATTTAGTTTATGTGGATTGGGCTGAAGGCGTTGCGCTGACATATTTGGCGGAAGCGCTTTTGGTAAATGAACTCGATTACGAAATTAACAAAAAAATGACCGACGTTGACGATGCTTTTTCTTTAGTGGCAACCGGCAGTTACGACGCATTTCTCGACGTATGGCTTCCCGAAACTCATAAAGAATATTATGAAAAATACAAAGGCGAGTTGACCGATCTCGGAGTGAATTACGAGAACGCTAGAACCGGATTAGTAGTGCCGGAGTATTTAAAGATAAATTCAATTGAAGAACTGAATGGTCTTGCTTCCGCTAAAAAAATAATTTACGGAATTGATACGACTGCCGGGATTATGGATGCCGCCCAAAACGCAATAGAATCATATGGTCTTAACTTTCAATTAAAGAATTACAGTGAAAAAGAGATGCTGCAAAATCTGGAAAAAGCTTATCTTCAAAAAGATGCTGTTGTTGTTACCGGATGGATCCCTCACTGGATGTTTACAAAATATAATTTGAAATTTTTAGAAGATCCGAAAAATAATTTCGGAAATGAGGAAACTATTCATACAGTGGTGCGTAAAGGATTTACCGAAGATTTTCCGATCGTCACCAAATTTCTAACGAGACTTAAACTTAATAAATCCCAGCTAAACACTCTGATGTATGAAATTCAATATTCGAGAACCGGACCCGAGGAAGGTGTAAAAAACTGGATTGAAAAAAATCAGTTTGTAGTTAATGACTGGCTGCGCGGTTTTAACGTGGAGAGATATTATTCGAGATAAGACTATTACAACAAAAATTGCAAAAAAGAATTATTAAGAATAATTACAAAAAAAATTAAAAATAAGAATTTTCCGTTTCGCCTGTTTCGCTTTTCCTCTTAACATCTGACATCTGACGTTTAACAAAAATTGGAACCTGCCTGCGTCAGACAGGCGCTGATTTAACGGATTCGACTGATCATCACGGATAAAATCTTAAAAGCCCATTCGACTTCATTCCAACCTTAGCGCCTTCTTAGCGAACTTCGCAATTAAAGTAAAATCGAAAGTTGTCTCGCGTCCTGTTTTTTGATTCCAGTTCGTTATCCTTTAACAATCATCACGGGGATATTTCTTTCCATCCGTTTTAATTTGGCGGAAACTGCTCCTATCATTCCTGCGTTTTTTTCTGTTGTACCTTTTTCGCCGATAACGATCAATCCGGCTTCTTTTTTAACCGCGTAATTATAAATTTGCTGTGCGGGATTCCCATCTTCGTCCAGCGTAAATTCGCATTTCAACTCCGGGTCATAAATGTCCATTCGTTTTAAATATTTGGCAAATTCTTTTTCTCCAAATTTTTGCATTTTGCTCGTAAATTTTTCGTGGGGCCGGTGAGGGAAATAATCCAATGGAAGATTATACAAATACTGGCAGTAAAATCCGGCATCCATTTTTTCTTTTATCATCATACTTTTCTTAAACGCCTTCTCAGAAATATTTGAAAAATCAATTACAGTTAATAAGTTTTTGATTTCCAAAGTAGAAGTGTTCGGAACGAAGAGAAGAGTAGCCTTTACCTGCCTGGCGACTCGGCCATTCGCGATTCCGTCGCCATCGAAGCCGAGTTTATTTCCCATGACAATAATATCAACCTTGTTTTTATTAACATATTCCGCCATTACTTGCGCAATGTCTCCTTCTTCCACAATACATTTTATTTCTTTTGCGGAATCGTCGTTACAAACATTTCCAACTTTTTCCTGGAGTTCGTCTTCAATTATTTCCTGTAATGGTTTTTCAAGTTCCGGAAACATTGAAGAAACCGAATCCGGAAGGTCGTAAGTCTGCATAACGTGAATAAAAGTTACTTTGGGAATCTCCAGTTTTTCTGCAAAAGAATTGGAGTATTCAATCAAGAAATCATCAATTTCCGTAAGGTCTAAAGCCACGAGTAAATGATCAAAAACTTTCATCGTTAATTCCTCGTTTTATTTTTTTCTCTTTTCGTTACAAGATCGTTAATAAGTGAATGATAACTTTTGCGTTCTTTCTCTTTTTCTGATTGTTGATAGTTTCGATATTCACGGCTCAGTCCGGTGTAAAGACTATAGCACATAACAAGAAGCACAAAAGCGAAAGGGAGCCCGGTGGTAATAGACGCCGTCTGCAAAGCGCCTAAACCGCCGCCTACAAGAAGAACAGCTGCTACGGCGCCTTCCGTCAAAGCCCAAAAAATTCTTTGTCCAACCGGCGAATCGAGTTTTCCCCCCGAAGTAAAAGCGTCCACAACTAACGAACCTGAATCTGATGATGTTACGAAAAAACTCGTTACTAAAGCGATTGCCGCAATACTTGTGAAAGATGCGAACGGAAAATTTTCAAGCAGCGCATAAATTGAAATAGCCACGTCTTCGCTTACGGCTTGGGCAATTCCTGCTCCAGCATTTTTTAATTCTAAAAATATTGCCGATCCCCCGAATGCGGAAAGCCAAAGAAAAGTAATTATAGTTGGAACTATCAAAACTCCAAGCACAAATTGCCTAACAGTTCGCCCACGGGAAATTCTCGCTATGAACATTCCGACGAAAGGTGACCACGAAATCCACCAAGACCAGTAGAAGACCGTCCAGCTATTTTGCCAGTCGGATTGCTGATAAGTTTCGGTCCAAAAACTTATAGCAAATAGATCTTGAACGTAAGCACCCAGATTTTGAGTAAAGGAATCAAAAATAAAAAGTGATGGACCGATGATTATCAAAAATAAAAGGAAAGCTCCCGCGAGATAGATGTTCATCTGACTCAAAAACTTTACGCCTTTGTCTATTCCGGTAACAACTGAAATTGTGGCGGCGATAGTAATAACAGCTATGAGTACAACCTGCATACCGATCGAGTTTGTGAGCCCGAAAACGTGTGTTAAACCGGCGTTCACCTGCTGAACTCCGAACCCAAGGGATGTAGCCAGCCCGAACAAAGTAGCGAGAACGGCGAGGACGTCTATAGTATCGCCAAGATAACCATGAATCCTTTTACCGAGAAGTGGATAAAAGACAGATCGAATTGAAAGAGGAAGTTTTTTATTGTAGGCGAAAAAAGCGAGAGATAATCCGACAAGCGCGTAAATTCCCCAAGGATGCAAACCCCAATGCAGATAAGTTAATTTCATGGCAAGCGCTGCGGATTCTAATGTTTCGGCTTCACCGAAAGGCGGCGATTGATAATGGAACATCGGCTCGGCAACGCTCCAGAATAAAATACCAATTCCCATCCCCGCGCTGAAGAGCATAGAGAACCATGCGGAGAGGGAAAACTCCGGCGTTGCATCTTTTCCGCCCAGACGTATTTCGCCAAGTTTGCTGAAAGCGATGTAGATGACAAAAAATAAAAATATATTTACCGCCAGAATAAAAAGCCAGCCCGCGTTATCCGAAATACCGTTCTGAATAGTACTGAAAATATCCGTCATCGGCTGGCCGACGGCAAGAGTTATGATAATGAATACTAAAATCAAAATTGCGGCGGGCCAAAACACCGGTGGATGGATATCAAAATATTTATTTGTTGAAGATTCTTTCGCTTTTTTTACTGCCTCTTCCATTGAAGGTATATTACTATCAGTTTTGCTCTCTTTTGAGGCCATTATCGGATACCGGGCTATTTGATCGTTGTCATCTTTTTAGATAGAGAAAAATATTGTTTAATGCAAGTTTTCAGAAATCTGAGATCGGAGATCAGGAAAAAAAGTTTTACACATATTCACAGTTTAATTTTTATGAATTTTCTTATATGCAAATCTCAATTTGATTTTAATTTAAATAATTTATACAATACACTTATCTTCAGCAGGAAGAGTTCTTAATTAAAAAATTCCGGTTCCCAGCCGGAAAAGAGGAGGGCAAAATGTATTATAAAAACTGTATTAAAGCGTCAGGAGTATCTGCTTTTCTGATGCTGATATTATTTATTTCCAATCTAATAATTGCACAATCTCATCAGCTATACAAAGAAGTACCGCTTGATGAAGACGGTCCATTCGCAAGGGTCTACAACGAAGAAAATCTACCCGATGAAAAAGACGGAAAGTTTTTCCCGAAAGAATTTCTGATGTCTTACATGAACCATTATCATAATGCCGTAACTGAAGTAGCCGAGGACGCTCCTCAATGGATAAAAGATGGTGTTTCATGGAAATATGCTGAGGCGCGTTCTTGGCCTCTTGAAAAGGAAAAGCCTTTCGCACAAGAGGTAGCCGGACCTAGCAGAAGTCTTGCTACACAAACCCAATTTTACGGAAACGCTCTTAATGTGTCGGTGGTGGATGGGATAGTTTTTGCCGAAAGTGATGATATGTTTGCTTATGCGTTAAACGCTAAGACAGGGAAGCTTATTTGGCGAACTAGTCCTATTAGTAACAATTATATGGGAACTCCCCTCATTGTCGGTGATAAAGTGTTTATTACTGCCGGAAGCGTTGCTTTTACATTTCATCAAACAATTGTTTACTCTAAAGATCCTTATGAATCTGCGAGAGGTGCCGGAGTAAGTTACAATGGACTGATATCGCTGGATAAAAAAACCGGTAAGTTTAACTGGATTTTTGCTACTAAGGGAGAGGTAATGACAACTCCCGCGTATAACGACGGCACTGTTTATATATCCACGGGAACCGGAACGGTTTATGCCGTGGACGCTGAAACAGGCGAAAAAAAATGGCAAAACGATTTAGGTGGAATGGCAAATATGTCAAACCCGGTTTTTTACGAAGGAAATATTTATTTGTCGATGGCTGTTAAATCCTATCTCTATTCATTAGACGCTAAAACAGGAAAGGTAAACTGGAAGGGAGAAATTCCCGGCGCAACAAATACAGGAATGGGGGACGTAACGCCTACAGTTGCTGATAGTGTTGTTGTAATGAATACAGTTATTGAACCAAAAACTGTTTTTGATGAAGAAAAGGGAGATTCAATATCCACAATGAACACGAGGGTTAGAGCGTTTGACGCGATCACCGGTGATATTCTCTGGACTAAAGATATGGGTCGTGGTCCAAAACCACAATCATTCAAAGGCGGCGTGGCTCTTATAATGGATAAGACCATTTACCTCGGAAATCCGGTTACGAACAAATTTTTTGCTTTGGATCTTAAAACCGGTGAAACGAAATGGGAATGGAAAATTCCACACGTTACGCCTGCAGGTGCAGGACGAGGTCCGGGCTCTATGTATAAAGGCGTTTTGTATATTGCGGCAGGATCTTGGGCTTATGCATTGAATCCGAAAGATGGTAGTTTGATCGGAAGTAAAAAAGTCGGTGGATATTTCCCAATTTTAAGTCCGACAATTGTTGGCGGTACGATGTATTTCGGAAATAATTATGACTGGGTAATTGCTCTTCCAATTTCGGAAGTAAATCCTGAATACAACAGCGGCGGAGGAGAATCATGAAATTAAAAGTTGGATTTTTTGCATTTATTCTGTTTCTCGCGATACCGGTATTATCTTCAGCGCAGCAGTGGGTCTATCCTGTAATTGAAGGATACGGCGGCGCTCATCCTTTGCCGGATTCAAAAGTTCAACCGGATAAAAAACTCGATTATAAAATCATTTTTGATTTGACGAAGGATTCGCAGAAAGATAGCGTGAACAGTGGTCTATTCCACATTGCTCGTCTTCTGAATGTTTATGCGTCTGCCGGAGTGAATCCGGAACAATTGGATTTGGTTGGTATTTTCCATGGCAACGCCGGAAAAGTGGTGTTGGATAATGAAAATTACAAGAAAAAATTCAAAACTGATAATCCAAATATTGATCTCATTTCAAAATTAAAAAATGCAGGAGTTAAATTCTTTGTCTGCGGTCAAACTTTAGAAGAGAAAAATTTTGATCATAATTGGGTAAACCCTGATGTTGATATCGCTCTTTCAGCGCTGACTGTTTTGCCGACTTATCAGTTAAAAGGTTATGCTTTGATGACGTATTGATTTTTGTGAAGTAGTACATCAGGAGCCGGATATTGAGCCGCGCCTCGGCGCGGCTTTTCCTGATTTCCCGCAGCCTATTTGCCCATACACCAATTTACCGGTCGTCGTTTCTCCATTTCACAATCTTCCATTTCGACATTTGACAGTTGCCATTTTGATCATCCTTTCTATTTTTATATCTTAAAAATTCAAATAAGCCGAAAGGAAATTATGAAGAAAGCCGATCTTGTTTTGATCAACGGAAGAATATGGACTGCGGATGAAAAAAATCTTTCCGCAGAAGCTTTTGCTGTTACCGATGGAAAATTTATTGCGGTAGGAAAAAATAATGATATATCAAATTTAATTTCGGAAAAAACTGAGGTTATTGACGCCGAAGGTAAATTAGTCTTACCCGGATTTATTGATTCCCATCTCCATTTTATTGAAGGCGGATTTCGGCTTTCTTCGGTACAGTTGAGAAACGTGAAAACAACTGATGAATTTAAAAGTAGAATTAAAAATTATACAACGAAAATAGGTAAAGAGGATTGGATAACCGGCGGAGATTGGGATCATACAAATTGGGATGGTGAATTGCCGCATAAAAATTGGATCGATCCCTTTACGACAAATATTCCCGTTTGGGTAAACAGACTTGACGCGCATATGGCTCTGGCTAACAGCGCCGCCTTAAGGATTGCTGGAATTAACAAGAATACTCCCAATGTGGATGGAGGAACAATTGTCCGTGACCAAAACGGAGATCCGACCGGAATATTAAAAGATAACGCTATGAAGTTGGTAGAAAATGTTAAACCTGAACCTTCTTTCGCTATGAAAGAAAAAGCTATAACGGCGGCGGAAGAATTTACCTCAAGTTTGGGAATAACTTCCGTTCACCATATGGGAACATGGGATGATCTGGAAACATTTGAAATATTGGAGAACGAACAGAAACTACGAACTAGAATATATGCGGCGGTTCCTATAAATACTTGGGAAAAACTCGCCGAAAAAGTAAAATCAGGTTACGGAAGCGATAGACTGAAATTCGGTGCATTAAAAGGATTTATGGATGGTTCATTAGGATCTAATACGGCGGCGCTATTAGAGCCTTATGAGAACGATCCGGATAGCAATGGATTGTTTGTAAATTCTTATGACGAAATGTACAATTGGGCTAAAAATGGGGATAAAAACAATCTGCAAATTCTTATACATGCAATCGGCGACAGAGCAGTTCACGAACTGCTTAATATTTCCTCGCAGATTGAAAGCGAGAACGGAATAAAAGACAGACGATTTCGGATTGAACATGCTCAGCATATAGATAGAAGCGACATCCAACGTTTTGCGGATCATAACGTAATCGCGAGTATGCAGCCTGTTCATCTTGTAGATGATGGACGTTGGGCTGAAAAAGTTATCGGCAGAGAAAGAATAAAATCCTCATACAGAATCAAATCCCTTTTAGAAAAGAATATTAAAGTAGCTTTGGGAAGTGATTGGTTCATAGCAGAACCATCACCTATACTTGGTATCTTTTCGGCGGTAACCCGCAGAACAAACGACGGAAAGAATCCTGATGGTTGGATCCCGGAAGAAAAGATAACAATTGAGCAGGCATTGTATGGTTATACTATTAACGCGGCTTATGCTTCCTTTGAAGAAAATAAAAAAGGGAGTATCAAACCCGGCAAACTAGCCGATTTTATTATCACAAATAAAAATTTGTTTGATATTCCCGCTGATGAAATCCTTTCGGTAAATATTGATAGAACGGTAATTGGAGGAAAAACTGTAAGCGGTTAATAGTAAATAGAAGGAAGTACGTAGAAAATTAGTTGTTAGGATGTTGAGTAATAACAGAGCCAAGTTTATATAATTCCTGTTTTTATGGTTTTGTAATTACTTAGATTAAATTGAAAAAAAACATTAGAATTTATCAGTTTTTTTTTTATAATTTAATTTAAACTAAAAAAAATGAGAGCATCATGTCTTTATCAAGAAGAGGATTCATTAAAAAAACATCTTTTGCTCTATTTAGCTTTGTCGGTATTTATTTTTTATCATCCTGCGGAAATAATAATAGCCAAGCCGAAGATGAAAAGCGTGAAACTCCAAAAAATGATCCGTGCAGCGGGGATAATTTAACCGAAGCTGAAAAAACTTCGCGCGATCAATTTGAGTATGTTGCTGAAACTCCTTATCCGGAAAAGAGATGCGATAAGTGTACGCTCTGGATTGAACCCGAAGAAGAAGAATTTTGCGGGGGATGCCAAATAATAAAAGGTCCTATTAATCCGAAGGGTTACTGCAATCAATGGATTAAATCAGCTTAGTTCATAAATTAGATAAAAATTTTGAGGAGACTTATAAGTTTTTGCTATGCTAAAAAACCTTTTGTATCAGTTTAAATTACAGCAGTTGAACAAATGGAAATTTTTTAACATCAAAACGAATGGGAAATGGATAAATTTAATGAGCTTTTTAACAAACTGCAGCAAGGCATATTTATAATTAATGGCAGTGGAATAATTGAAGAAGCGAATGATGCCGCATTGAAAATTCTCGATATTCAGAAACACGTAGTCATCGGTAAATCCTTAACCGACGAAATATGGAATGTTGTTGATGAAGATTATAATAAAGTTACCAGCGAAAATTTCCCGGCTGTTATCGCGTATAATTCACGTCATGATGTAAATAATAAATTATTCGGAGTATTCGTTCCCGCAAAAGACAGATACGTATGGCTTGATGTTTCGGCTTCCCCCATAACAGTTTAAAGACGACGACGAAGAAAAAATAGTACTGACATTCAGCGACATTAGTAAGGTCATAGAAAAAGAAGATGAAATTAAATCGAGCAATAAGCGTTTTCAAACTACTATTGAAATACTGCCTATTCCGCTTGTTGTATTTAAAACTCTGAGAGATAAAAATAACAAAATCTACGATTTTGAGTTTACCTATGTAAATGACGAAACGGTTAAGGCAAACGGTATCTCAAGGGAAAATACTATTGGGCGAACTATGCTTGAACTTCATCCGGGTCATAGAGAATCCGGAGTTTTTGACGGTTTTGTTAATACGGTGGAAACCGGCGAACCATTCCTGAAAAAAGAAGTTTATTATGAAGGGAATTTCAGAAATAATTTTTATAAAGGTTATTTCGAAATAAGAGGCTTAAAATATAAAGACGGTGTTATTACAGTATGGCAGGATATAACAGATAAGAAAGAATATGAAAAATATCTCGAGTATCATTCCAAAGTAGTGGAAAATCTTTCCGAAGGTGTAATTTTATTAAATAAAAAGAGCGAAGTCTTAGCATATAATGAAGCCGCTGAGGGAATTCTCGGTTACTCTTATGAGGAAATAAAAAACAGCGGGATAAAGGATATTCTGAATCTTGTAAATCTTAGTGAGTCTAAGCAGGAAATAATAAAAAAGGTTAGAGAAGAAGGTTTCTACAAAACAGAAACTGAAATAACTGCAAAGGATGGCTCTGTTAAGGATGTGGAATCGACAACTTTTGCTTTAAAAGATGAAAAAGGAATAATCGGTTATGGAAATTTGATACGAGATATTTCTGAACAAAAAGCTTACGAAGAGAATCTAGAAAGAAGCGAAGAGCAGTTTAGATCATTGGCAGAAAACTCGCATGATGTAATTACCAGGCTCGATAAGGATCTTAGATATATTTATATCAATCCGCAGATAGAAAAAATAACCGGTAGTTTACCGCAAGAGCGGATTGGTAAAAGTATGTTTCAGTACAGTGAAGGGATGGTTGGTCACGAAGAACTTATGTCGCAAATCAGAACTGTTTTTAAAACTAAAAAACCGATTGATGCAGAAATAGTGTATGTAAAAGGAGGATCGCGTTTTTATTATTCCGCCAAAGTCATACCTGAATTTGATCCAAATAAAAAAGAAGTCGCATCGGTATTGATTGTATCGAGGGATATAACCGAATTGAAGAAAAACCAGGATGCGGTAATTGAAGCTTATGATTATGTGGAAAATATAATTAATACTGTTCAGGATCCTCTTTTAGTTATGAATCCAAAGCTAGAATTAATTTCAGCGAATAAAAGTTTTTACAAAATATTTGATATCGATGTAACGGAAGCAGCCGGGAAGAATTTAAAAGATCTTATTGCAAATCCGAAAGATTTTGCGTCGGTTGAGAAAAGATTGAATAGAGTTGTAGAAGGAGAAAATGTAGAAGATGTTGAATTAAGAATAAATACCGGCGGATCGGGATTCAAAATAATGAATTTAAAAGCAAAGCCCTTATCGCAGAAAAATAAAAGTACACCTCTTATTTTGGTCTCATTAAACGATATAACACGTCTAAAAATTATGGAAGGAAAATCCTTACGTTTGATAAAGGAACTTGAAAGATCCAATAAAGAATTAGAACAATTCGCTTATGTAGCATCTCACGATTTGCAGGAACCGTTACGAATGGTTCATGGATACACCGCCTTACTTGAAGAGCGTTATAAAGATAAATTAGACGCTGATGCAAACGATTTTATTGAATTTGCTTCGAAAGGCGCGGCTAGAATGCAGGAATTAATCCGCGATCTTCTTGACTACTCTAAGGTAAAAGAAAATGAAGAAAAATTCGAAAAAGTAGATATGAACGATGTGGTTAGGGAGGTAATGGAAAACTTAAAATTTTTGATTGAAGATAAAAAACCGGAAATAAAATTCAAAAAACTCCCATTTGTTTACGGTAGAAGGGAAAATATAAAAAGGCTTCTACAAAATCTAATTGTAAATTCTATCAAATATAGAAGTGATGACCCTCTAAAGATTGAGATCAAGTTTGAAAACGAGGGAGATCTTATTAAATTTAGCTTAACCGACAACGGAATTGGAATATCTGAAAATAATTACGATAGAATATTTAGAATTTTCCAAAGGCTGCACGATAGAACAAAATATAGCGGCACCGGAATCGGACTCGCGATTTGTAAAAAAATTGTTGAAAATCATGGAGGTAGTATTTGGCTGGAATCGAAAGTGGGCGTAGGATCTACATTCTATTTTACACTTCCATCCAGGGAACGTTCAGATTTATTGGGATTGATTGATGGAAGAACAGAAGAATATAATTTTATTAATTGAAGACAACAAAGGAGATTCGCGTTTAATCCGCGAGATGATCGCGGATTCGCGGACAACAAAATTTGATGTTGATGTAGC
Source organism: uncultured Melioribacteraceae bacterium (assembly GCA_963821715.1). Classification (GTDB taxonomy): domain Bacteria; phylum Bacteroidota; class Ignavibacteria; order Ignavibacteriales; family Melioribacteraceae; genus CAWGET01. The sequence continues at coordinate 80,317 of CAWGET010000006.1, read as the reverse complement.
ATCAACTTTGGAAAGTTCTATTCAAAAACTTAATGAGAACCGATACGATATCGTAATTTCGGATCTAGGTTTGCCGGATAGTCAAGGTATTGATACTCTAAAAGAAATTCAAAAAGCTGTACATAAAGTTCCGATCATTGTTTTAACCGGAATTACGGATGAAGAAATGGGAATTAATGCCGTAAAACTTGGCGCTCAGGATTACCTGATCAAAAACCAATTGAATAAGTTTTCACTTATCAGAGCGATAACCTACGCTATCGAAAGGAAGATGAGCGATGAAATGCTGCGGGAAAATGAAGAGCTTTTCCGCGGAGCTTTTGAACAAGCTGCCGTAGGCTTAGCTCATGTCTCCCTCGAAGGAAGATTTCTACGGTTCAATAATAAACTTCTGGAAATCACCGGATATTCCGAAAAGGAATTATCGGAGAAAAATTTTCAGGAAATCACACATCCCGAAGATCTGCATAAAGATGTTGAACAGATGGAAAAACTTATTTCAGGCGATATCGAAACCTATTCTATGGAAAAAAGATATATAAGAAAAGACGGAAGTTTTGTTTGGGTGCTTCTAACCGGTTCTATGGTAAGAAATGAAGATGGAAATCCTAAATATTTTATTGCTGTTATAGAAAACATCGAAAAGAGAAAAAATACCGAGTTAGCTTTAATGCGGGCGCACACCGAACTTGAAGAAAAGGTAAATGAGCGTACAAAAGAACTTTCGGTTTCCAATCAAAGATTGATTGAGGAAGTTGAGGAAAGAAGAAAAGCCGAGTTCGAATTGGATTTATTCAAAGAACAGCTCCGTGCGCTGTCTATTCACTTGGAATCGGTAAGGGAAGAGGAAAGGCTGCATATCGCGCGTGAAATTCATGATGAATTCAGCCAGAAACTTTCCGCTGTTAAGATTGACGTTGGACTTATTTATAAACAGTTAACGAATAAAAACGCGGAATTGAATATTTCCCAAATGAAAAAAGAACTGAAGAGTATTTATTCAACAATTGAACAAATATTTTCTTCGGTCCGTCATCTGCTGAAAAAAATAAGACCGGAGTTGCTGGAAGAATTGGGCCTTTTGGAAGCTCTATCCTTTTTTATACGTGAATATGAAGAACGAAGCGGAATAAAATGCAATTTGATCTATTCTCTGGAGAGCGATCCGAAAGATCTAAATCTATCAATACAAATTTACAGAATCATTCAGGAATCTTTAACAAATGTCTTAAGGCATGCGGGTGCGGATGCAGTGGATATAAATATTTCTCAATTAAATAACCATATTGAATTAAATCTGCATGATAACGGAATGGGATTTGAATCCGATGAAGCCGAAAGAGGCTTTGGTATTCTGGGTATGAAAGAAAGAGCTGTATCGGTTGGCGGCAATCTTGATGTGTTTAGCAGTCCGAATGGAGGAACTTTGGTAAAGGCGGCTTTCCCTTTTATAATTGAAGAGGCAAAAAATGATTAACATTTGCATGGCTGATGATCATGGAATTGTACGCGAAGGATTTAAAAAAATTTTACGCGACGAGAAAGATATCAACATAAAGGCTGAAGCTAAAAATTCTTACGAAGTTATTGACATGATCAATAAAAATGATTGCGATATTCTCCTTCTCGATCTGAACATGCCGGGTAAACCCGGTTTGGAACTTATTGAAGATATAAAGGCCGTTGATGCAGACATAAAAATACTTGTAGTAAGTATGTACCCGGAAGAAAATTTTGCGCGGCGAGCTCTTAAAGCCGGAGCGTCTGGCTATGTAACAAAAGATTCAGCGCTGGATGAACTGGTTAATGCAATCCGTTCTATCATTTCCAAAGGGAAATATATCAGTCCTTCTCTCGCTATTATTTTAGCTGATGAGCTCGATTCCGAAATTCAGGAAAAACCTCACATTTCTTTATCGAACAGAGAATTTCAAATACTTTGCCTTATTGCTTCGGCAAAAAAAACACGGGATATCGCGGAAGAACTTTCCTTGAGTGTAAGTACCGTAAATACGTACCGGTTCAGGATTATGGAAAAAATGAAAATGAAATCGAATATCGAACTAACACGTTATGTTTTGGATAATAAACTCTTAATAGAATAAAAAATGTTTTGCCGCAAATCGCAAATAAAATCATACGAAAAATTTAACTTGAATCTAAGTTCTGATTTGATGATTTTTTTTCTGATTTCTGTCGCCGCGGTGGAATTGATTTTCTTTTCTGGCGGATTGCGCAAATTAACGCTGATAAAGACCGCAGATACTTAAAGCCCAGTCAACCGCTGGTTTATGCGAGTGGAGTTGAATATAATCACTTAGAATTAAAAAATGGAATACCCCATTTCCGGCGCATTGATTAGTAAAATTTATTAATCTGACAAATAAAAATCAGATATAAAATCTTCTGTAGCACAAATTACTACAAGGCATCACGCTATTTCCTACATCAATATCAGACTTTCTCCGATTTTTTTTAGACTCCCAATACCATACATTTATAACAGTTAATAAAGAGATTTTATGTACAAGTTTTTGAAAAATATTATGGTGGAGGATTAGTAGTATGGAAATTTTTTCAAAATCAACAGCTATAAATGTTCATACAAAGAGCAATGAAATTCTTGAGCATCCGCTTTTTAATGCTCTTAAATTTGGCGCGAAAGGTTTTATAACTTTTTTCTTAACATTTCTTGTTGTAACTACACTGGCTTATATAACCGGGATATCAAACAGTTTTGATATCGGTATTAGAGAAGTAATCTCGTCCATAGCGGGATTTTTGCTTTTATTTTTGGTGAAAATTATGGAAACCAAAAAAGAGGAAAAGGGTTGATAGCCGGCTTATACAAACCACATATTCGGGAAGATGTGAAAATAAAAAAACATATCAAGATTCTTTATATTGAAGATAATCCGGGGGATATGCGGCTTTTCACTGAAATGCTCAAGGATCAATCGGAAACTGAATATTCCATTGTACATTGTATGGATTTGAGCGGAGCATTGGAACAAATAAAACATACACATTTTGATTTGATATTATCCGATCTAAATTTACCGGATAGCGATGGAATAGAAACAATAAAAACCCTGCTCAATTCGGATTTTCAAAATCCTGTTATAGCTTTAACTATGGACGACAATGAGGTTTCCGGAATGGACGCACTTCAGACCGGAGCTCACGATTTTTTGGTTAAGGGAAAAATTAAGAATCACGATCTAACAAGGTCTATCAACTATGCTATTGAAAGGAAGAGGCTTCAGGATTTAGTTACAAGTAAAGAAAAAATGTTCCGTGCCACATTTGAACAATCGCCGATCGGGATGGGACAAATAGATTTTGACGGAAACTGGATACTTGTTAATCAGGGTTTGTGCAACATCCTTAATTATAACAAGGATTTGCTTTTAAATATAAAGTTAGAAGATTTAATTTATCAGGATGACAAGAACGAACTTTCTAATATTCAGACCCAGCTTCTGGAAAATAAATTAGAAAAATATGTTTTTGAAATCAGATTATTAGGACGTGATAATTTACCTGTTTGGGTAAATGTAACTTCTTCAACTATTAGAGATGAACTAAACAATCCCAGATATTTCTTCGTAGTGATAGAAAATATTACTATGCGTAAGAAAATTGAACAGGCTCTTTGGGAAAGAGAAAAACAATTCCGCAGTATTTTTGAACAAGCCGCTGTGGGTATGGCCCATGTTTCATTAAACGGTAAAATTGTAAAAGCAAATAAACGATTACTGAATATTTTCAAACTGTAAAGATTTTGAAAGGGAAGCAATATCTTTTAATGATTTTATTCATCCGGATTATAGCTAATATTGACGCCGAAGACCGGCAAAACCTACTTTCCGGAGAGATGGATACTTATTCTATTGAAAAAAGATTAAAAATAGAAAATGGCAGCCAGAATTGGGTTAATATTACTTCTTCTTGTTTAAAGTCAGAGAACGGAAATCCTGAATATATTATTTATGTGGTTGAGGATATAACAAAGAAAAGAGAAATTGAAGAAGCGCTTAAAGAATCGGAAAAGAATTTAAATCTTGTGTTTAATGAAATACCATCATCCATTGCCATAAGTAAAATGGAAGACAGAACATATACGAAAGTTAACCGAGGTTTTTCCGAAATATTTGAATATTCATTGGAAGAAAGTCTCGGAAAAACTGCAGGCGATCTTGATTTATTTGTAAATCCGGAAGCAAAAGAGAAAATTATTGAACAGTTAATTGAAAGAAACACGGTAAAAAATCAGGAAGTATTGTTAAAAACCAAATCGGGTAAAAATGTTACCGGCTTATTATCCGCGATTACATTAAACCTGAACGGGAAATCCCATGTGCTTACAGTAATTGACGATATAACCGAACGGAAACAGGCATCTGATCAGATAAAACAATACGCAGAAGAATTGGAAAATAATGCGCACAATCTTGATGCGCTGAATAAATCGCTGGCAGAATCGAATGCTACAAAGGATAAACTTTTTTCAATAATTTCTCATGATTTAAGAAGTCCTTTCGAGCCGCTGCTTGGGATGTCCACTCTTCTGAACGATAGTGCAGAAGAATTGAGTGTTGATGAGGTTAAAGAATATTCTTCAAGAATAAATAATTCGGTTAAAAAACTTTACGAACTGGTGGAAAATTTACTCCAATGGACAGCAGTTTCCAGCAAAAGAATTGAACCTGTTAAAGAAGAATTTAACATTACGCGCTTAGTTGAAGAAAATATAGAGCTTCATAGACTAAAGGCTAAACAGAAAGATATTACGTTGCGCAAAAATTTTTCAAAAGATTTTGATGTATTTGCCGACGCGAATATGATCAACACAGTTTTAAGAAATTTAATTTCCAATGCTGTAAAATTTTCCAATCCCGAGGGAATCGTAACCATCTCTGCAGAGGAAGAGGGCGCTTTTGTAAGAGTGACGATAAGCGATGGAGGTATTGGGATTAGGGAGGAAGATTTACAGCATATTTTCTCAGTCGGAAAGGTTCTTAAAGAAGGAACGTCTCACGAAAAAGGAACGGGTTTGGGCTTAGCTCTCGCGCGTGAATTTATTATCCTTAACCAGGGTCAGCTTAAGGTCGAAAGTAAATTCGGTGACGGAAGCGATTTCAGTTTTACTCTGCCTGTTCCTTAAAATTATCTGCCGGCCCGGTTCGAGGGCAACGGGTCGGCACAATTATTATGTGAAGAGGGGTTGTATGGACTTAAATATACTTAACTCATATCTAAAGCTTCATTATCTTGGCAACAAATTTTTTGTTCTAGATGAAGAAGATGATGAAATAAAAGAATATTATCTGATTTCGATCGCATTCGATTTTGACGGAATGCATTACTTGTGCGGAAGTAATAAATTTAGTCTGCATACAGTTAAAACAAATAAACTCTTCGGCACCAAAGAGGAAGCGGAAAAATATAGAAAAGAAAAAAAGCAGAAAGGCATTGGCAGTTCGTATTCATAATAGTTAACAAATTTTATTGTATTGTTTTACTAATTGTTAGGAGACCATAATGAAAGAAAGCATCTACCTGCGTTATCAGTTTAAACATCGCGACACAGCTGAACTTATTGATGGTTATATCGAAATAAAAGATGTTAGTAAGCTATCAGGTGAAATGAAAAAATTCTTCAACATCCACGACTTCAAAATCATCGATAAAAGATTAGTAAGAAAAGATGAATATGATAAGTGGAGAAGAGATTTAAACTTCCAAAAAACATATTCTTATAGTTAAAATTCAAAGATAAAACAAGGAAACAAATTCTCGGAAAATACTTTTTGATTATCCCTTCTTCTAAATTTTAGTTGAAGGGATTCTATTTTTTTCCGTTAAAAATTAATTTTTTCCCTCTGCCTGGCTCCGCTTTCAAAAACAAAAGATAGTTGAAATCTCTGCCGGCTTTGTGCAAGCTTATGTCTACGCCTTAGCCCTTTGCTTATCAATTAATAAAGGGAGGTAAGATGCCTGAGTTACCGGACGTTGAAAGTTTCCGGCAATATTTTGACCGGACATCATTGAACAAGACCATCAAGAAAGTTGAGATAATGGCTCCGGAGATGTTGGAAGAAATATCCGGGAAGGATCTTCGGAATAAATTGGAAGGCAAAAAGTTTATCTCATCAAAAAGACACGGAAAATATTTTTTCGCGCAAATCACAAAAACTCAATTTCTTATTTTGCACTTCGGAATGACCGGTTACCTTCAGTACGGCGAAGGAGAAGATGAAGCCGATAAACACACACGCTTAATTTGCAATTTCACAAAAGATCGTTTCCTTGCTTATTCTTGCCAGCGTAAATTCGGATCAATAAGTTTTACGGATAACTATGATGAATTTATTTCATCTAAAAAATTAGGTTTCGATCCGGTTGACTCAAATCTTACATACAAAAAATTTGAAGAGATAACGGCAGGCAGGTCATCTAAAATAAAAACGCTCCTAATGGACCAGGAAATTATTTCCGGTATCGGGAATATTTACGCCGATGAGATCTTGTATCATTCCGGAATTTATCCCGAAAAATCTTTTGATGTATTGGATAAAGCGGACCGAAAAAAATTAACGGCTAACATAAATAAAATATTAAAGAAGGGGATTGAAGTAAATACAAGCTCAAAGGATTTTCCGAAAAATTATTTAATCCGGCGCAGAAAGGAAAATGAAGAATGCGGTTTATGCGGAGGAAAAATTAAAAAGAAAAAAGTTGGCGGCAGAACTACTTATTTTTGCGGTGAACATCAACAATAGTATTGGATTTGCAGCAATTCACAGTGGAGCCGTTCCCTCAAATTCAGTTTGGGTTTAGCTGATATTTGACATTTTTCATCATACCGAATATATTAATTTTTATAGCACGCTGTTTATTTATATGAATTATTAAAACCGGAAAACTCTATCGTTTAACTTGGAGGATGGATTATAAAAAATATAATGTATATATCATTATTGTTGATATTCATTACTTCATGTTCCGATAGCAAGCGTGAGTTTACAGTCTGGATTGGAGGCGCGCCGCAGGAAGTAAATTTTTGGGAAGAATTGATATCCGAATACAACAGCCGGCATGAGATTAAAGTAACTTTAGTCCGGCAACCTACTTACTCAGATCAACGCAGACAAAGCCTAATAATTTCTTTAGAAGCCGAACAAAAAAATCCGGATCTTTTTTTGATGGATGTAATTTGGGTAAATCAATTCGCCGAGTCCGGATGGGTTGAGCCGCTTAATAAATATATAAAGAAATCTCCGATAACGGTTGACGATTTTTTTACCAAAATTGTAAACCAAGTGGATATCTACAACGATACTCTTTATGCGCTGCCGGTGTTTCTTGATATAGGACTTCTTTATTACCGGACTGATTTGCTAAAAAAATACAGTTTTGACCGGCCGCCGGAAACCTGGACGGAATTAAAAAACATCGCTGAAAAAGTTCAGTCGGAAGAGAGTGATAAAAACAAAACTTTCAGCGGATACGTCTGGCAGGGCTCGCAGTATGAAGGTCTTGTATGCACATTTTTGGAATTCGCCGCTTCGAATAACGGATATTTTCAAATAGGAGATTCTATTTTTGTTGACATCCCGCAAAATGAAGAAGCTTTAAATTTTATGAAAGATTTAATTCATAAATATAATATCTCGCCTGAAAATACTTATACAGAATTGAAAGAAGAAGAAGTTCGGCGAATATTCCAAAGAGGAAACGCTATGTTTGAGCGGAACTGGACTTACGCGAGAAGCCTTCACAACTTGGAAGATTCCAGAGTAAAAGGAAAATTTGATATCTCGCCGCTTCCGCATTTTGAAGGGGGCGAGAGCGCCGCTGCATTGGGCGGTTGGCATGTCGGTATATCAAAATATTCCGATGTTAAAGATGAAGCCTGGAAGTTTATTGAATATATAACTTCATACGAAATCCAGAAAAAAATGTTTACTACAATCGGATGGAACCCGAGCCGACAAGATATTTATTCCGACGAAGCGCTGCTTGCTTCTGATCCGCATCTAAAAACGCTCGAAGAAATATTTACCAATTCTGTATCTCGTCCTACGCTTCCTTATTATCTGCAAATCTCCGAAGTGATTCAGCGGTGGGCAAATAAATGCCTTGCCGGAAAGGCAGACGCGAAAGAAGCGCTGAGTGAAATGCAAAATGAAATAAATAAAATAGAAGAAATATATGCGGAATGAAGCGGCTGAAAAATCGGAAATTAAAAGCGCGTATTTATTTAATCTTCCGCTGATACTCACTGCATTGGCTTTTATCGCTTTCCCGGTTATCGGAACTATAGTGTTAAGCTTTTTCCGCGACGTTACTTTCCTTCCAAATAAATTTATCGATGTTCAAAATTTCAGCAGACTGCTTACGGATGCGCACTTCTGGCAGTCCGGTTTATTCACGCTTTTGTTCGTTGTAGTCTCTGTAATATTGGAATTATCACTAGGTCTGATATTTGCGCTTGTATTGAATGAAGCGATTCCCGGACGCGGAATTCTGCGCGTTGTAATTTTAATCCCTTGGGCAATACCGATTGCCATCTCGGGAAGAATTTGGGAGTTAATTTATAATTATGATTACGGCTTACTGAATTACATTTTTCTTCAGCTTGGATTGGTCGATTCGCCAATAAGCTGGCTGGGTACTTCCGTCGGGGCTTTTTTCGCCGTTGTTTTAAGCGATGTTTGGAAGACCACTCCTTTTATGACGATAATTTTGTTAGCCGGATTATCCACAATCTCTGAGTCGATTTACAAACAGGCGATGATAGACGGAACAAATTTATTTCAGCGATTCTTCAAAATAACTTTACCGCTTCTTCGACCTGTAATAGTTGTTGCTCTTCTTTTCCGGACTATTGACGCCGTAAGAATTTTTGATCTGGTTTATGTTTTAACCGGCGGCGGCCCCGGCGGCAGCACAACTTCATTATCCCTTTACGCCTATAATTATTACGTTAACGGAGATTTCGGCTACGGTTCGGCGGTTTCGGTTATGGTATTTCTCGCAGCGGGACTTTTAGCGGTTATGTATATTAAATTCGGACGTTTCAGGGAGACGGTAAATTGAGAGAATCAAACATAAAAAAATATTTACTTTGGTTCGGCGCGCTTTCCCTTTTCCTTTTTTGCGTCCTCCCGTTTTTCTGGATGATAGTCATTTCGCTTACTCAATATCCAGATTTCCTGACAGCCGAGGTTCCGTTTAAATTCACGATTCAAAATTATGTTGATGTTCTAAGCGCTAATTCAACGCATTTGCTCGATTATCTTTTGAACAGTCTAATTATTTCTTTTACCGGGGCGTTTTTCTCGGCTTTCTTCGCGTCTCTTTCCGCTTACGCGATTACCAGAATGAAATTTCCCGGTCGTATAATAATTCCATTGTTTTTATTAGCGTTTTCGATGTTCCCGCAAATCGCTATCGTAGGTTATTTATTCAAAATAATGAATTGGGTTGGATGGATAAATACTTATTTCGCTTTGATATTCCCTTACATTGCGCTTGGAATTCCGCTGGCTCTTTGGATTATGCTCAGTTACTTTTCACAGTTATCACTCGAGCTCGATAAAGCAGCTTTAGTTGATGGCGCAACGAGGTTTCAAATACTTCGTAAGATAATTTTCCCCATCGCTTTACCGGGAATTTTTTCAACTTTCATGCTCATTTTTATTTATTCGTTCAACGAATTTCTTTTTGCTCTAATGTTGACAATCGATTATAACGCTCGGACTATTCCGGTAGGGATCGCTTTATTTGAAGGGCTTCACGGGCAGATTCCGTGGGGACAAATTATGGCGGGCGCGGTTGTGGCGATTGTTCCTGTATTAATTTTAGTTGGAATATTTCAAAAATATATAATTCAAGGATTAACCGAAGGCGCGGTGAAAGGATGACAGAAGTAAAAATCAAAAATATTAAAAAGAATTTCTTTACGCTTAAAGCGCGGAAAAGTACACGCGTTAAAAGATATCAGTTTTGAGATCGAGCCGGGCAAATTTTTTGTTCTACTCGGACCGAGCGGGTGCGGTAAATCAACACTTCTGAATATTCTTGCCGGTATTGAAAATCCTAGCGAAGGCGAAATATATTTTAACGAGAAGGCGGTTGTATCTACCGAAAAGAAAATTTTTCTGTCACCGAAGGAGAGGGATGTCGCGATGGTTTTTCAAAGTTACGCGCTCTATCCGCATTTAACTACTTACGAAAACATAGCGTTTCCATTAAGGATAGCGAAAATGGATAAAAGTAAGATCGATGCAAAAGTGAAACGAGCCGCCGGCATTTTGGAAATAACAAAAATATTGAACGCAAAACCTGCAGAGATGAGCGGCGGACAAAGACAGCGCGTTGCTCTCGGCAGAGCGATAGTGCGCGAGCCGAATGTTCTTGCTGCTCGACGAACCGCTTTCTAATCTCGACGCAATGCTTCGTATCTCTATGCGGAGCGAATTGAAACAGATACAAAGAGAATTGAACCTGACAACAATTTACGTAACGCACGATCAGGTTGAAGCGATGTCGCTTGGAGATAACATAGCTGTGTTAAAAGAAGGAACGGTTCAGCAGATCGCTCCACCAAAAGAAATTTATTATAACCCGGTAAATCTTTTTGTAGCAAAATTTATCGGTTCGCCGCCTATAAATATTATTCCCTCGGATAAATTCGGGAAGCGGAAGCGGAGGAAATTATCCAATACGGGATAAGGCCGGAAGATGTTAATCTTGTGAATAAAGAAGAAAGCGATCTTACCGGTAAAATAAAAATGGTAGGACCTGTAGGAAGCGAGTCCCTGATATATTTAGATTACAGAGGAATCGAAATTTTAGCTAAGGCAGATAGGAATCAGAATTTTAATGAGAATGATGAAGTTGGATTATTATTTTCTGAAGAAAATTTATACAAGTTTGATAATGAAACTGGTGAAAGGATATAGTAATGAAAAAAGGAAAACTTTTCGTAGGCACTTCCGGTTGGAATTATAAACATTGGAAAGAAAATTTTTATCCCGAAGGATTAAAACAGAAAGAATGGCTCGAATATTATTATTCCAAATTTGATACGGTGGAGTTGAACAATTCGTTTTATAGAATTCCCGAAGAAAAGACATTTAAAAAATGGAAAGATTCAACTCCCGAAAATTTTCTCTTTGCTGTTAAAGCTAATAGAGCAATTACACATTACACATATTTAAAGGATTTGAAAAAAGTTGATGAATTTTTGGAAACTGCTTCGGCATTAAAGAAAAAACTCGGACCCATTTTATTTCAACTTCCTCCAAACTACAAATTCCATAAAGACGTTTTGGAAGCTTTTCTCAAAGGGCTTCCTAAAAAACACAGATACACATTAGAATTTCGAAATAAAGAATGGTGGAACGACGAAGCTTACGATTTAATGAAAAAACATAACGCTGCATTCTGTATCTATGAACTGGGTGATGTGCAAACTCCTAATATTGTTACAGCCGATTTTATTTACGTTCGCCTTCATGGTCCCCACGGAAAATATAAAGGAAGTTATTCTACGGAAGCGTTGGAAAAGTGGAACGAACTCTTTCAAGGCTGGATGAAAGAGGGGAAAGACGTTTATTGTTATTTTGATAACGACGACAGCGGTTATGCGCCGAAGAATGCCTTGAAAATTTTGGAGATTAGCGGATTGTAGTGAGCTGCAGTTAAACTTCGGTAATATGATTATTATCGAATTTTCAGTTAACTTTTTTAACCGGTAAAATTATTTGTCATTTCAATTCGCTTCGATACATCCGGGATTTCTCTTTCACCATCTTGTGTATTGCCAACCATTAAAATAAACCCAATAATCACAATAGCAGCCAAAATCGCGATTATCCAAATCCAAGTATTTGTCTTTCTTCTCCCGGTATCCTGAATCATATATATTCCTTTCTAAATGTTTATATCATTATATGAAGAAAAATTTTCTTTTCAAAAAATGATTTGACTGTCAAAAAAAATAATCATTCCGAAAACATATATTCCTGATCTATTATTAGTGGAATCAAATTTTAAAAAAAATTTATCTTTCAATAAATAGTTTGAATTTTAATATAATTTCTTTATAATAATATGTTCCTGCTGTTGCAGTAATGATGAGGGCAGTAACGGTTAGAATACCGTTATTCATCAAATTTTATCGAAAATTTTATTTAGGAGAGACTGTTATGAATATTCTTATAACAGGCGGTGCGGGTTTTATCGGTTCACATTTAGCCGATGAACTAATCACTAAGGATTATTCAGTTAGAGTATTGGATAATTTAAATCCACAGGTTCATGGCAATACATCAGATCCTCCTGAGTATTTAAATAAGAAGGTAGAGTTCATTAAGGGTGATGTTAGAGATAGAGAAATTTTGAAAAAATCCTTGGACAATATTGATGCGGTATTTCATCTAGCGGCAGCTGTAGGAGTTGGACAGAGCATGTATGAAATAGAAAATTATACCAGCACAAATAATATTGGTACAGCTGTTTTGTTGGAAGAATTAATCAAAAATCCTGTTGAAAAGCTGATTGTCGCCTCAAGTATGAGTGTTTACGGAGAAGGTGCTTATAGAAGTATGAACGGCAGCAATGGTAAATTCCACAAGCGATCTTTAGAAGATCTTAAGAAAGGAATATGGGAATTAAATGATAAAGAAGGCAACAACTTAATTCCAGAACCAACATCGGAAAATAAATCTCCCGATCTCTCATCTATTTATGCTTTGTCAAAATTCGATCAGGAAAAAATGTGTCTGATGATTGGAAAAACATATAATATTCCCACTGTAGCATTAAGATTTTTTAATGTTTATGGTCCGCGTCAGGCATTATCTAATCCATACACAGGAGTTTTAGCAATTTTTGCCTCACGTTTTCTTAACAATAACCCTCCTATTATTTATGAAGATGGAAATCAGAAAAGAGATTTTGTTTCGGTTTACGATATAGCTTCTGCCTGCAGATTGGCGTTGGAAAAAGATGTTTCGGATGAAGTATTAAATATTGGCAGCGGAAATGCGTATACAATAAAAGAAATCGCAGACCTTCTTGCGTCGGTTCTTGATAAGCAAGATGTAAAACCAATTATTCAAGGAAAATATCGTGTCGGAGATATCCGACATTGTTTTTCAGATATTTCACGAGCAAAAAAAGTAATTGGATTTTCTCCTCAGGTTACTTTAGAAAACGGATTAAAAGATTTAGCTAGATGGCTGAAAAACCAAATGGCTGAAGACAAAGCAGAATCTGCAAATATGGAATTAAATAAAAGAGGATTAACAATATGAAAAGTATAGAAAGAAATCCTAAAGTAGGAATCCTCGAATGGTTTCGCCCGGGAGAATATGAACGTGTTAAAGAAGTTTTAAATAGTCTTAAAGAAATAGATGTTAAACATTTCAGAACTGGTTTTTCCTGGGCAGATTGGCACACACCTCAGGGAGAAAAATGGTACGATTGGCTTATACCAAAAATTTCTTCCGGTTTCGAAATACTTCCCGTTTTTACTTATACTCCACCGTCACTCGGTATAGAATATAAAACTTCTTCGCCGCCAAAAAACCCCAAAGATTATGCGGATTTTCTTGATTTCATTATCAAACGATACGATAAACATTTTAAATGGATTGAATTATGGAATGAACCGAACAACATAAATGATTGGGATTGGCGCATAGATCCGGAGTGGAATATCTTTTCAGAGATGATTGTAGACGCAGCTTATTGGACGAAACAACTAAACAAAAAAACAGTGCTTGGAGGAATGGCTCCGACTGATCCAAACTGGCTTCGTTTAATGGCTGAAAGAAATGTACTGGAAAATATTGACGCTGTTTCAATCCACGGTTTTCCCGGAACCTGGGAATTCGATTGGGAGGATTGGAGCGTTAATGTCAATAAAGTAAAGAAAATATTAAATGATTTTAATCTTGAAAAAGAAATATGGATAACGGAGGCAGGTTATTCTACCTGGCTTCACGATGAACATAAACAAATGCAGGAATTTGTAAAATTAATAGAAGCTCCTGTTGATCGTATTTATTGGTATTCGGCTCAAGATCTTCATCCTGAATTATCACACCAGGATGGATTTCACGAAGATGAAAGACATTATCATTTTGGTTTGAAAAAAGCGGATGGTAATCCCAAACTTTTATACAGAATTTGGGAAAAATCCGGTATAGAAGGTGTTAAAAATATGGCTCATTTCGAAAAGAGACTTATGAAGAAAAATAAAGAGAAGGGTAATCATAATAAAATTAGCACCAATGGAGATAGACCAATTTTGATAGTAGGAGGCGCTGGTTTTATTGGTACTAATTTATCCGATAGATTTTTATCCAATGGAACAAAAGTAAAAGTACTCGATAATCTTTCTCGTCCCGGTGTTGAACAAAATTTAGAATGGCTTGTTAATAAACACGGACATTTAATTGATGTAGAAATAGGGGATGTAAGAAATAAATATCTTATTGCAGATGCAGTTAAAAATGTGAAAGCTGTTTATAATTTTGCAGCACAGGTTGCTGTTACTACAAGTCTTGTCGATCCGCGTACAGATTTTGACATAAATGTGCAGGGAATTATAAATATTCTTGAAGCTATTCGTACGAGCGGCAACAAAATCCCATTGATTTTCACATCGACAAATAAAGTTTACGGCGGGCTCAATGATATTACTTTAACAGAAAATCTTTCTAGATATTATCCAACAGAGAAAGAATTGTTTTTCAATGGAATCTCAGAAAATAGAAATCTCGATTTCCACAGTCCCTACGGATGTTCAAAAGGAGCGGCAGATCAATATGTGCTGGACTACTGCAGATCATTTGATATTCCTACTGCAGTATTCAGGATGAGCTGCATTTATGGTCCTCATCAGTTTGGAACTGAAGATCAGGGATGGGTAGCTCACTTCTTGATTAGAGCCTTAGAAGGAAAAGATATTACAATTTTCGGCGACGGAAAACAGGTAAGAGATATTCTATTTGTGCAGGATCTTGTGGATGCTTTTATTCTGGCAAAAGATAACATTGATAAAATTAAAGGTACAGCTTTTAATATTGGCGGAGGTGTTGCAAATACTGTTAGTCTTATCGAAATATTGGATTTAATTAAAAACCAAATAGACACAAACTTTAATGTCAAGTTTGATAAATGGAGAATCGGAGATCAGAAATATTACGTATCTGATACAAGAAAATTCAAAAATGCCACAGGATGGAATCCAAAAGTTAAGGTGGAAGAAGGTGTAAACCTTTTATCAAACTGGCTTATTAAAAATAGATCATTTGATTCAGAAAAAATATTGGTTGAATAATGAAAAGTGCAGTTCTCACAGAACCAAAGAAGTTCAATATTAAAGAAACCAATCTGCCTGCACCGGAAAATAACGAAGTAAAAATTCGTCTTGAAGGATGCGGAGTCTGCGGTTCAAGTATTCCTGTTTGGCAGGGAAGAGAGTGGTTTAATTATCCTCAAGAACCGGGCGTCCGGGTCATGAAAGTTATGGAATAATCGAATCTGTTGGCGAAAAAGTACGCACTCTAAAAGTAGGAGATCGTGTTGCTTCTCTTGTCCCTGCTGCGTTTAAAGAATATACCTTGGCAAAAGAAGGTGAACTTGTCAGAATTCCAACCTCCCTTAAAGATTTTCCTTTTCCGGGAGAGCCGCTGGGTTGTGCGATGAATATTTTAAAAAGATCCGATATAAAAAAAGGAGATACGGTTGCGATAGTCGGAATTGGATTTCTTGGCGCACTTTTAACAGAATTAGCTAAAAATAAGGGCGCTTATGTAATTGCTGTTTCCCGTCGAGATTATTCATTGAAAATCGCTAAAGATTCAGGCGCAGATGAAATAATTAAACTTAATGAAAATTGGAATGTTATAGAAAAAGTTAAAGATTTAACAGACGGAGAAATGTGCGATAGAGTAATCGAAGCAGTAGGAAAGCAGCAGACGCTTGACTTAGCCGGAGAGTTAACGAAAGTAAGAGGAAGATTAATAATTGCCGGATTCCATCAAGATGGATTAAGACAAGTTAATGTGCAATCTTGGAATTGGAAAGGAATTGATGTAGTTAATGCACACGAAAGAGATCAAAAAATATATTTGCAGGGAATGCAGAATGCGATTGATGCCATACAAAATGATCAACTGCACCCGAAAAAACTATATTCATTTTATCCGTTAGAAAAAATCAACGAAGCATTTAAAGATCTTGAAAATCGTCCGGAAGGATTTATTAAAGCCGTTATAACTTATGATAACTGAACCAATAGAAAAAAATAAAAATGTAAAAAAATTATATTTACCAAAAGTAGGTTTTGCAGGAACAGGCTGGATTGGTAGAAATAGAATGAAAGGATTAATTCAATCCGGCGTTATTTATCCTGCGGCAGTTTTTGATCCTTCAAAAGAGATGGCAGAAGAGGCAATAAAACTTGCTCCGGAAGCAGAACTCCTGAATTCTTACGAGGATTTAATAAATATGGATTTAGACGGAATTGTGATTGCAACTCCAAGTTCTATTCATACTGTACAAACAATTAAAGCTCTGGACAAAGGTAAATCTGTCTTTTGCCAAAAACCATTGGGCAGAAATTATCAAGAAACTAAAAAAGCAGTAGATGCTGCTAAATATAACAATAAACTTTTGATGGTCGATTTTTCATATCGTTATCTTGAGACTTTACAAAAAGCAAAAAAAATAATTGAGTCAGGTGAAATTGGAAAAGTTTTTTCGACAGAATTGGTGTTTCATAATGCATACGGTCCCGGAAAGGAATGGTTTTACAAGAAAGAAGAATCCGGTGGAGGATGTGTTATTGATCTTGGTATTCATTTGATCGATTTAATTTTCTGGATGTTTCATGGTATTGAAGTAAAAAATATAGAAAGAAAAATGTACTCTCATGGCGAAACAGTTACACAAGAACATCAAATTGAAGATTATGCAACTGCACTAATAGAATTGGAAAATAATTCAACTTTGAATTTATCCTGCTCCTGGAATTTATCCTGCGGAGTTGACGCAATAATAAAATTCATTTTTTACGGTACAGAAGGTGCGTTATTTATTACAAATATAAATGGATCATATTTTGATTTTGTTTTGGAGAAAATGAACGGCAGAATGAAAGAAACTCTAGTTTCTCCGCCCGACGAATGGGGTCCCAAAGCTATTATTTCGTGGGCTGAAGAATTAAATGTTTCTTCCGGATTTGATAAATCGGTAGAAGAAGTATTAAAAGTTTCAAAAGTAGTGGATGAGTTTTATAATATTTAAGGAGGGCACAATGGCTGAATCTAAAAAAACTACAAATCACGACACGATAAAAAAATGGGTCGATGAAAGAAACGGAAAACCTTCAACCGTAAAAGGAACTGTAAATGAAGGAGAACATACCGGACTTTTAAGAATTGATTTCCCAGGTTATTCAGGCGAGGAAACTCTTGAAGAAGTTTCCTGGGATGAATTTTTCGACCAATTTGAAAAATCCAAATTAGCTTTTTTATACCAGGAAAAAACAGAAGACGGTAATGAAAGCCGTTTCAATAAATTTATTTCCCGTGAGGGAAATTAGTTTTGAGAAATAATTTAAAAATATTAATGACCGCTGATACAGTCGGAGGAGTTTTTGATTATTCCATCGAGTTGATGAAAAATATGGCAAAGTATAATGTGGAATATGTTCTTGCAACAATGGGAAAAACTCTTTCTGAAGATCAAAAAAGATCCATTGAAGAAATTCCGAATTTAAAACTTTACCAAAGCGGTTATCAACTGGAATGGATGGATGATCCATGGAAAGATGTTGAAGAAGCGGGAGAATGGCTGCTGCAAATTGAAAGAATTGAAAATCCGGATATTGTTCATCTTAATAATTTTGTCCATGGTTATTATGAATTTACATCTCCTAAAATTGTTGTTGCCCATTCTTGCGTTTATTCCTGGTTCAATAATGTACAAGGCAAAAATCCTCCTGAGCAGTATAGAAAATACCGCAATGAAGTTGCTGAAGGTTTATCTGCAGCAGATGTTGTTGTTGCACCGTCTGGAGCAATGCTTAATGAAGTAGAAAAATATTATTGTAAGTTGAAGAATAAGCGGACGATTTACAATGGACGTAATCCTGAGGATTTTTATCGGCAGAAAAAAGAGAATATAATTTTTTCGGCGGGAAGAATTTGGGATGAAGCCAAGAATATTTTTGTGCTTGAAAAAATTGCAGATAAACTAAACTGGAAAGTTTTTATTGCCGGGAATTCGAAACATCCTTCGGGACAAAATTATCAATTTAAAAATATTCATCATTTAGGATTTCTTACTCAATCCGAGATGAAGCATTGGTTTTCTAAAGCGGCAATTCTTGTTCTGCCGGCAAAATACGAACCCTTCGGATTAACTATTCTTGAAGCAGCTCTTTCAGGAGCAGCATTGATTATTGGGAATATTAGAAGTTTGAACGAGATATGGAGAGATGCTGCTATTTATGTAGATCCGGAGAATGAATGTGAAATTGTAGCCGCTGTAAATGATCTTATAAAAGATGAAGGGAAATTGAAAGAGATGAGAGGAAAATCTTTTAAAAGAGCATTAAACTTTTCATCAAAAAAAATGGCAGCGGAATATTTTGATTTATATCAAGAACTATTGGTGAAGAAATCTATAGTTGCTGAAAAAAATAAGAGGATTGTATCATGAAATTAGAAAACAGAGTAGCATTAGTAACGGGTGCAGGATCGGGATTGGGAGAAGCGTCCGCCATAGATCTAGATTCTGAAGGAGCAAAAATTGCCTTGTTGAGCAGGACAAAAGAAGAATTAGAAGAAACTTCAAAGAAGTTAAAAAATGAATCATTAATCATTGAAGCAGACATCTCGAAAGAGGAAGACGTTAAGAAAGCTATTGACGAAGTTATTGATAAATGGGGAAGACTCGATATTGTTTATGCAAACGCCGGTATTAACGGAGTTTGGGCACCTCTGGATGAACTGAAACCGACGAATGGAGAAAGACAGTCGATATAAATCTCAACGGAACGTTTTATACAGTTAAGTTCGCTTCGGAAAAAATGAAAGAAAATGGCGGCTCGATAATAATAACTGCTTCTGTAAACGGAACGAGAGTATTCAGCAACACCGGTGCAAGTGCTTATGCAAGCACAAAAGCAGCTCAGGTTGCGTTTATGAAAATGGCAGCGCTTGAACTCGCAAGTCATAGAATAAGAGTTAATGCAATTTGTCCCGGTTCTATCGAATCCGAAATTGAAGATAATACAAACAGGCGTGACGTTGAAAAAGAAAAAGAACCGGTAAAATTCCCTGAAGGTAAAATCCCTTTAACAGACGGTAAACCGGGCAAAGCTGAAGATGTTGGAAATCTGGTTCTATTCTTCGCTTCAGACGATTCTAAACATATTTCAGGGACTGAAGTCTGGATAGACGGAACTCAATCACTCTTGATGGGATAAATATGAAGATTAAACTTTTCTATCATTCCTTAGTTTCAGATTGGAATAACGGGAATGCACATTTTTTACGCGGTTACTCGCGTGAGCTACAATCTTTAGGTCACAAAGTTGAAATTTATGAACCGAAAAATTCCTGGAGCCGCTCGAATCTTATTAAAGATCATTCTGAAAAAGTTCTTGAAGAATTCCATAATTATTATCCAACTCTAAAAACTAATTTTTATTCTGATAAAAATATTGATCTTGATGGGATTCTTAATGATGCAGATGCAGTAATTGTTCACGAATGGAATGAACCCGATTTAGTCAAAAATATTGGTGAACATCATAAAAAGAATAATTCATACTTACTTTTCTTTCACGACACACATCACAGATCGGCAACCAATCCCAAAGCAATGTCGAAGTATGATCTTTCACGTTATGACGGAGTTTTAGCATTTGGAGAAACTGTAAAAAATATTTATAAAAAAAATAATTGGTCGGAGAATGTATTTGTCTGGCACGAAGCAGCAGATACAAAAATTTTTCATTCGATAGAATCAGAAAAAGAGGGAGATGTTGTTTGGATTGGGAATTGGGGAGATGATGAAAGAGCTGCTGAAATTGAAGAATTTTTTATTGAGCCGGTTAAAAAACTTAATCTA
This sequence comes from uncultured Melioribacteraceae bacterium, assembly GCA_963821715.1. Lineage (GTDB taxonomy): Bacteria > Bacteroidota > Ignavibacteria > Ignavibacteriales > Melioribacteraceae > CAWGET01. The sequence continues at coordinate 60,148 of CAWGET010000006.1, read as the reverse complement.
AAAGCAAAAATTTATGGTGTAAGATATCCTGAAAAAGCTTTAAAAAAATTAGAGAAAGCAGGAATTGGGTACGGAGGATGGCTGCCGAATTATAAAGTACCTGAAGTTTTTTCAAAATATAGAATTACAATTCATATTCCGCGCGGACCTTATGTAGATAAACTTCCCGGAATTCCAACCATCAGACCTTTTGAAGCGTTGGCTTGTAAAATACCTTTAATCAGCGCTCCTTGGATTGATTCTGAAAAAATGTTTACTGAAGGAAAAGATTTTTTATTTGCAGAAAATAAAACAGAAGTCGGTGAAAAAATTAAAATGATTTTATCGGATTCAAATTTTAAGGAATCCCTGAAAGAAAATGGGTTGAGAACAATTTTAAAGAATCATACCTGTAAACACCGTGCAGAGCAGCTAATTAAAATTTTTGAGGAAGTAAGTTCAAAAAAGGAAATGGTAGAAAGTAAAATATAAAACGGAGTTTTATGAAAAAGAATCTCAATATATCATGGTTCGGAAGCAGTTTGGTTTCAGCATACTGGAACGGAGCAGCAACTTATTATAGAGGAATAATTAAAGAACTTCATAAGCTCGGCCATACAATAACTTTCTATGAGCCCGATGCTTTCGACCGGCAAAAACATAGAGACATTGAAGAACCTGAATTTGCAAAAAGTATAGTATATCAGGTGGAAGATGATAAGGGAGTGAAAGAAGCTTTGGAAAATGCTTCAAAATCCGACATAATTATTAAAGCAAGTGGTGTAGGAATTTACGATGAACTGCTTGAAAGAGAAGTTCTAAGATTTCAGAAAGAAGGTAAAGTTGTTTTATTTTGGGATGTTGATGCTCCGGCTACTTTGAGCAGAATGGAAAATAACGAAGAAGATCAATTCCGCGAACTCGTTCCACAATATGATGCGATACTAACTTACGGCGGGGGAGATCCTGTGGTAGAAAAATATAAATCATTCGGAGCAAAAGAATGTATCCCAATCTATAATGCACTCGATACTACAACCCATTTTCCGGTGGAAAAGGATCCGAGATTTATTGCAGAATTAAATTTTCTCGGAAACCGAATACCCGATAGAGAACAAAGAGTCTGGGATTTCTTTTTCAAACCTGCAGGAGAATTTCCTGATAAAAAATTTATAATCGGAGGAAACGGCTGGGACGCCTGGATTGCCGAACTTGATAATATTAATTATTTCGGACATGTATTTACTAAGGATCATAATGCTTTCAATTCCTCACCTTTGGCAGTATTAAATATCACAAGAGAAAGTATGGTAAAATACGGCTATTCCCCGGCAACGAGAGTTTTTGAAACAGCAGGCGCAGCCGCATGCTTAATTACAGATAACTGGAAAGGAATAGAATTATTCTTAGAGCCGGGAAAGGAATGTCTGACCGCCGAAAACGGGAATGACGTAATTTCAATTTTGAAAGATTTGGATGAAAAACAAGCAACAGAAATTGGCAACGCTGCGTTGAAGAGAGTTAAGAAAGAACATACTTATCAGCACAGGGCAAAAAAATTAGAATCGGTTTTGGATGATCTATTAAAAGAAAATAAGGTTTTAATCTGATGAAGAAATTAAACATCACTTTTATCGGACTTACAATAACATCATCCTGGGGCAATGGGCACGCTACTACTTTTAGATCTTTAATAAAAGCTTTGAATAAACAAGGGCATTCAGTTACTTTTTTTGAAAATGATGTAGAATGGTATGCTATAAATCGCGACATGCCCGATCCGGAATTTTGTAAAGTTATTCTTTATAAGGATTTTGCAGAACTGAAAGAAAAATTTACTCCCTACTTTGAAAAATCTGATTTTATAATAATCGGTTCTTATGTTAACGAAGGCGTAAAAGTCGGGGAATGGATTGTTGAATCTGCAAAACAGCCTGTAGCTTTCTACGATATCGATACACCGGTTACTCTCGCTAAGTTGCAGAGAAATGATTTTGAATATCTTAATTATGAATTAATTCCCAAATATGATCTTTATCTTTCCTTCAGCGGAGGAAAAATTTTAAATTACCTCGAATATCAATTAGGATCTCCGGCTGCAAAACCACTCTACTGTTCAGTGGATATAGATTATTATTTCCCTGAAGAAACTGAAAAAAAATATGATCTTGGATATCTTGGAACCTACAGCGACGACAGACAACCTTCGGTAAAAAGATTTTTGATCGATCCTGCCAAAAAATTTCCCAACTATAAATTTGCAATCGCCGGACCCAACTATCCAGACATAGAGAAATTTCCGAAGAACATAAAGTACTTCTATCATCTTCCTCCTGCAGAGCATAGACTTTTTTATAATCAGCAAAAATTTACTTTAAATGTTACCAGGAGTGATATGATAGAAGCGGGATATTCACCCAGCGTCCGGTTGTTCGAAGCTGCGGCGTGCGGAGTACCAATAATCAGTGATTACTGGGAAGGTCTGGAAACGTTCTTTGATTTCAATGAAGAAATTTTGGTTGCTAAAACCGAAGATGATATTGTGAATTATCTTCAGAATATTTCCGATGAAGAAAGAAAAAATATTGGAAGCAGAGCTAGAAAAAAAATTCTGCAAAAACATACTTCTGCTAAAAGAGCAGAAGAATTGGAAAAATATATTTTTGAAATGTTGGAAAGAAAAAAAGTTAAATTATGAGTGAAACATTAGAAACGAGAAGAATAGATCCTAAAACAGGACTCGAAAAAGAAATTGCCGGACTCGATCCATGGTTTCATAATATTCATTTACCCGATGGCACGGAGACGGCGCCTAATCATAGATTAGGAGATTTTCCAAAATTCAAATGGGATGAAATAAAAGATCATATTCCCGAGGATTTAGAAGGATGGAAGATTTTGGACATCGGCTGTAATGCGGGATTTTATTCTTTTGAATTAGCAAAACGGGGAGCAGATGTAACAGGAATAGATTCCAATGAGCATTACTTAAATCAGGCAAAATGGACTGCTGAAAAACTCGGACTGGATGATAAAACAGTTTTCAAAAAAATGCAGATTTATGATCTTCTCCGCGAAGATAAAATCAAATACGATTTAATTTGGTTTATGGGCGTTTTTTATCATTTGCGTTATCCTCTTTTAGCTCTTGACCTCTTGCGGAGAAAAGCAAAAAAAATATTACTCTTCCAAACATTGACTATGCCTTTTAGTGAAGATGAAATTGTTGAAGATAATATAAGCATTGATGAAAGAGAAATAATGCTGAAAGACGGATGGGCAAAAATGTCGTTCATCGAGAATAAGTTAGAGAACGATCCGACCAACTGGTGGGCTGCAAACGATTCTGCAATAAAAGCTATGCTTCGTTCTTCGGGCTTCGAAGTAAAAAAAAATATCGCACACGAAACATATCTTTGTGAAATCTCAAAAACTGAAAACGAATGGTTGAAAAATTATATAGATGAGGAATTCAAATCTGCAGTAGGAAAAAATAAGTAGAAGTGATTCTTAAAATCAATTAGAACCGAAGTTTTTCGAGTTTTTAATGTCATTCCTTTAAGCACAGCGCTTCAGGAAGATTTCGGACTATTTTCATTCGCCGGAATGACCTTATTCAAAATTTTTATTTCACGCCAATATTTTTATATTTAATTTTAATTCATTCCAAATGCTAAGGGAAATTTATGGGACAGCATTCTGAACGATGAAATTATTAAGAAAATTGAATAGTCGGGAAAGTCTATTAGAAAAAGTAGAAAGATGAACTTCATCTATTTGAAAAAGGATTTGATAAAGTTAAACTTCAGAAGGCAGCTTTAGTAAACGACGGAATCCTTCGGATAGATGAAAATGATTTTGAAAAGTATTTCTCTCTACATAAAAAAGCTGTAGAAGAAGGATTGCTGATGAAATTCGTTCCTGCGTCCGGCGCTGCTTCAAGAATGTTCAAAAAATTGGAAATAGCCGATAAAGAAAAATTATCATACGAAGAACTTCATTCAAAAAAAAATGAAGCAGAATATAAAGCTGCACTCGAATTCGTAGATAACATAAATAAATTTGCTTTCTTCGAAGATCTAAAAAATGAAATGGAAAAGTCGGGTAAAGACTCAGAAGAAATTATCAAACAAAAAAAAGCAGATGAGATAATTCATTTTACAATAAATCCGGATGGATTAAATTATTCCTCACTTCCGAAAGGAAGTATAAAGTTTCACAAATACGAAGATCATTCAAGAACGGCATTTGAAGAGCAGCTTGTTGAAGCCGTGAATTACGCAAAGCAAAAAAATCAGAAAGCGGTAATCCACTTTACTGTTCCGGCAGAATTCAAAAACGAGATATCCGAATTTCTACAGAACGCAAAAAAAAGATTTGAAAAAAATGTGAAAATTGAAATTTATTACTCCGTTCAAAAGCCGGAGACAGATACTGTTGCTGTTGATTTGGAAAATAATCCGTTTATAGAAAATGACGGAGGCATCTTATTTCGTCCGGCCGGTCACGGAGCGCTTCTGGAAAATATGAATGAATTGGACGCGGATATTGTTTTCATAAAAAATATTGATAACATTGTACCTGATAGATTGAAGGAGACAACTTACAAATACAAAAAATTATTGGCGGGATATTTAATGGAGGTAAGGGACTTATCTTTTCGTTATCTGCGAAGTCTGGAACATGATAATATTTCTAATGATGAAATTAATAAAATAATGAAATTTGCTAAAAGCCAATTAAATATTCGTCCGGCTGAGAACCTAGATTCAAAATCATTGCCGGATAAAAGAAAATATTTAATGGCAAAATTGAACAGACCTATACGCGTTTGCGGTATAGTTGAAAACGAAGGGCATCCGGGCGGCGGACCGTTTTGGGTAGAAGACAAAAACGGCGGACATTCACTTCAAATAGTTGAAGAAGCACAAATGGATTTGGAAGATGAGCAGCAGAAAAAAATTGTTAAATCATCAACCCATTTTAATCCCGTTGATTTAGTTTGTTCGCTTAAAAATTATCGCGGCGAAGGTTTTGATCTTCATAAGTACAGAGATCCTGAAACCGGCTTTATTACAAATAAATCGAAAAACGGCAGGGAATTGAAGGCATTGGAACTGCCCGGATTATGGAACGGATCAATGGCTTTTTGGAATACTATTTTTATTGAAGTTCCAAAGGAAACTTTTACACCGGTAAAGGAAGTGAACGATCTTTTGAAACCGGAACATCAAAATTAGGAGAATAAAATGACTCATATGAACACGCTTTCGCAAGTGATGAACGATTTGAGAATAAAAGGCTTTACGGACGATTTTGAAATGACAGACGAAGGTTTATGCTGTAAAGTTTCCGGGGCGAAATATTCTCCTGATGAATTATCGATTGTTGAAGTATTCCGATTTGAAGGGAGTTCGAACCCTGACGATATGTCGGTTCTCTACGCAATTCTTGCGGATTCCGACGGGACTAAAGGATTGTTTGTGGACGCATACGGAACTTATAGCTCTTACGATCCGCAGAAAGCAGTAAAATATTTGAAAGAAATTAAGAGAAAAACGTAAATTCCATTTTGATTTTTTTTGTAAATCCTCTATATTTGGACTTACATTTTTGGGCAGATAGCTCAGTCGGTAGAGCAATGGACTGAAAATCCATGTGTCGGCGGTTCAATTCCGTCTCTGCCCACTTTATCGCGGCGAAGTATTAGGAAGCCGGATATAAACCCCGCAAACCGAAGCGGGGTTTTTTGTTTCTGAAAAAATAGACTCTTTTCGGATAACTATTGTCAAGCAACATCTGATAGAGACCATTCATATTTCAGATCTATGAAAAATATTCTAATGTCTATTCCAAGACCTGCAAATTCTCCATAGCTTGCAAATTTAAAATCATCAGAAGAAAAGTTTTCAACGGGCGCTTTCGGAATAAAAACTATTTGTCAGCTGATACATTTTAAAAATAAAAAGGCTTCCAAACACTGTCCGGAAGCCTCAAAATAAGTTAGTGATGAAAAATTACTTCAGATCAAAACGATCGAGGTTCATCACTTTGTTCCAGACAGAAACGAAGTCCTTAACAAATTTCTCCACTGTATCTATCTAGCTATCAACTTAAAATGTGATGAAATTTTCAACACCCTCCTGTTGAAAATATTCACACTTTTTATCAGCAAACTGATTAACATTTCGACACTTCGCGCCTAACCCATTGTATTACAATAACTTAAAAACAATAAAATTATTGGTATGCCATTTGCAACTTACTATTTACTTACAATTTAATTTTAACATGGAGAGCGTCATGTTTACATTTATTATTTCTGTCGTTTTAGTTTTTATTGCTGTCGATCTTTTCGTTCGTTTTGTATTAGAACCATGGATTGTGGGATCGGACAAGAAAAACAAAGTTTCAAAATCTGTATCTCCAAAATTAGATCCGTCATTTAAACTTGCAACAGAAACAATGTACGACGGCGGAGAGCCGCATACTTCGGATTCAAGTAAAAGCGATGACAAGAATAATTCAAAAGATGAAGTGAAATCTTAATTTAATTAAAAAAATGTTATGACTTTTATAGAGGATACGTTATGGTTGCAATTTTTGTACTGTCGTTGTTTTTCTTTGTTCTCTTGGTTGATTGGGTTGTATTAAGGGTTCAAGGGAAAGATCATCCGGCATTTGTGCCCTCGCTCGCTCAATTGGAGTTCCCAATTATTGAGGGAAATTATTCTACTGTTCCTTCGAATATCTTTTTTTCGAAAGGACATACGTGGCTAAAAAAGAATAAAGAAGGACTTGTGGAAATCGGAATTGACGAGTTTGGAGCGACTGCGCTTGGTGCATTGTCTGTTATAAAATCTGCCGAAGAAGGTAAAGCGGTAAAACGCGGAGGAATGATATTCGAAGGTTCTTACGGAAATAAAACCGTAAAATTCCTTTCTCCGGTTAATGGAATTGTAAAATCTAAAAACGCTGATATCATTGGTAAAAAAATCTCCAATCCTTATGAAACATGGGGAGTTCGGCTCAGTTCAAAGGATTCGCTGCAAAATAGCGATTTGTTTTTTACGGGGAATGAAGCTTTAAACTGGATGAAAAAAGAATTCCTCAAATTAAAAATTTTTACCCAAAATCATTCTCCAAAACTGGAATTGGTAGGAGAAACTATGTACGATGGAGGATCGTTATCCGATGTTAGAAACAATTCGTTAGTCGATAAAAGTACAAATGATTTTGAAAATGAATTTCTCACATTATAATTATTGGAAAACTAATGTTAAATGAATATGGTATTTTATTTGACGTAACTCTTTGTGTAGGATGCGGAGCCTGTTATGAGATGTGCAAAGAGGTTAATAATTTATCCGAAACAAATAAAGATTTTTTAAAAGATCATCTCTCAGATAATACGTTCACGGTCGTTGAAGAATACAATGAAATGTATGCTCGGAAACTTTGTATGCATTGTAATGATCCGGCTTGTGTATCCGTGTGTTTGGTCGGAGCTATTAAGAAAAGCTCTACCGGCGCAGTAGTTTATGACGCCGATAAATGTATTGGATGCAGATATTGCATGCAGGCTTGTCCGCATAGTATTCCCCGTTATGAATGGGCAACAACCAAGCCGCGCATACGTAAATGCAATTTGTGCGATGAAAGGGTTAAAGCCGGAAAATTGCCCGGTTGTGTGGAAGTATGCCCAACAGAAGCTACATTGTACGGTAAAATGGACCAACTTATTGAAGTTGCCAAGAACAGACTTAAAAATGAACCGGACAAATATTATCAGCATATATATGGTCTTGAAGAAGCCGGCGGCGGACATGTTCTTGTAATATCGCCTGTTCCGTTTGAGAAGCTGGGATATGTTTCTAAACTGCCAAGCGAATCGATGCCTGAATTTACAATGCGGGCGATGGAAAAGATTCCGTCGGTAGCGGTTGGTGGAGGAATATTCTTAAGCGCAATGTTTTGGCTTACAAAAAGAAAAAATGAATTAGCCAGAGAAAAAAATAATAGTAATGGAAAATAAAGCGATGAAAGAGATTGAAAAGATTTTAAAACCTACTTTTTGGAAAGTAGTTTTTGTTATGATAGTAATAATGGGTTTGTTTTCAACCTATAATCGATTTTCCCTCGGCTTGGGAGCGACAACTAATTTGCACGATTTTGCGCCTTGGGGTTTATGGATAGGATTTGATTTTATCGGCGTTGGGCTTGCGGCCGCCGGTTTTACAATTGCCGCCACAGTTCACATTTTTCACCTTCATAAATATGAAACGTTGGTGAGACCTGCAATTTTAACCGCCTTTCTTGGATATTCAGTAGTAGTGTGCCTGCTTGTTGTTGACCTTGGAAGACCGGAACATTTCTGGCATCCGCTTGTGATGTGGAATATTCATTCTGTTATGTTTGAAATTACATGGTGCTTAATTTGCTATACCACAGTGCTTGTTTTAGAATTTGCTCCTGTTATTTTGGAGAAGTTTAAAATCAAAGCACCGGTTAAATTTTTGAAAACCATTTCGATACCTGTTGTGATTGCCGGAGTAATATTTTCTACTTTGCATCAGTCGTCCTTTGGTTCGTTATATTTAATCGTACCCGGAAAGTTATATCCGTTATGGTATTCCTCGTTATTACCCGTGCATTTTTATATTTCCTGTATTGCCGCAGGTTTGGCAATGATAATCTTTGAATCTTATCTCGTTAAAAGAGCTTTGACTAAAAATGACGGTTTTACAAATATCGAGTTGAGGATGAATGTTCTCTCAGGTGCCTCGGTCGGAATTTTAGTCGCTTTGGTTGCAAGCATTTTATTAAAGATATTTGATTTTGCTAGTAACGGCAAGCTGATCTATTTGACAATCCCTTCAATTGAAACTTATCTCTTCTATCTGGAAATAATTCTCGGAACAATTGCACCGATTTACCTGCTCAGTTTCAGGAAGTTCAGAGAAGATAGAAAGTGGCTTTATATTATTTCCGTTTTTGTTATTTCCGGTTTAATTCTGAATAGACTTAACGTAAGTATTACAGGCTTAGCCGCTTCATCGGGAGTAAATTACTTCCCTTCATTCGATGAAATTAGTATTACATTGATGCTGGTTGTACTTGCGATGTTTGCTTTTAGACTTATAGCTAAAAACTTTACCGTTTTTGTGGGCGATCATTCCGAAAACTTAGTAAACGAAAATCTGCAGCTAAATCAGATCAAATAATTTTAAGTGAACGATATGAGTAATGAAACTGAGTTAAAGCTTAACAAATATGAAATGCTTAAGTGCATCTGGATGACTTCCGGAGTCATAGATTATAAATTGTGCGATAATAATTTCGATTGTGAAAATTGCCCGTTTGATAGAATTATTAGAAATCTATCTAACGAAAAAGAAACGCGCTTTAAAGGGATAGTAAATGATACAAACACAATTCTTAAAAAATTGCAGAGCATTAAATTTGACGATAATATCATATACCTAAAAAATAATCTTATTGCTAAGGAGATATGCGTTAATACATTTTATCTCGGCATTAGTCCCATTCTAGTTAACCTTCTTGATAATGTAAACTCAATGGCGATAGAAGAATGCAGAAAAAATATTTCTATAGGAGAGCAAATAGTTCAAATTAACGGCGATTGGGGAAGCGTTAGCATTTCATCCCCCATAAATTTTATAATTTACAATATTGTTGCCGACCCAACAGATAACCCGTTAAAGACCGAATGGTTTGCTATAATGGGCGCTGTTAATAAGGATGTTTTAAGTTCCAAATTACATCGTAAAGAGTGGGATAAAATGCATACAAAAGCAATCGGCGCTATCGCGGAAATTAAAACAGAAGTGCCAAAAGTCGGAGAAACAATGATGGATGGAGGTTCTCAAATTAAGTTTCTTCATCAGATTATCGGCAATAAAAAGTATATCGATATTTTAAATTCTTTAAGCGTATAAAATTTTTTACCTTCCAATACAGATTACCCTTTATTATAGGGAGTGTTGAACATCAAGCAGATTGTGTATAATTAAAATATTGACTAATTTTGGAACAGCAGATTAGAAGATTTTATGAAACCAAAAGTAATTAATACTCTTAGCGCTCGGCTTATCATTTCTCTTTCCTCTATTCTGATTATCCTTCTTTCAGTTTATACATATTTCATATTAAATCATCTTAATAGTTATTTAACAGAGTTAAGATTTCAGACTTCTTATAATATAAGCGAGATAATCAAAAAGTCTACGCGTCATGGTATGCTTTTAAACCGTCCTGAAGACGTTCACTCTATAATTAATACGCTTCGATCTCTACAGGGAGTTGAAGAGATTCGCATCTACAACAAAGAGGGTACAATTAGTTATTCAACCGATCCTGCGGAAATTTTGGATAAGGTGGATTTAACTGCAGAGGCTTGCATCGGCTGTCACAACAGTTCTGTTCCGCTGAAAAGTTTAACAGACCACGATAGAATACGAGTCTATAAAGATGAAGATAATAAACGTGTGCTTGGTCTTATTAATCCTATTATGAATGAACCCGACTGCTCAAACGCGGATTGCCATGCTCATCCTCAAAATGTTAATATTCTCGGCGTACTGGATGTCGGTGTTTCTTTGGAAGGACTTGATGCAATAATTAAAGAAAGCAAAACTAATGTAATCGTTGCTTCGATATTTTTTGTTATAGTAATATCATTTTTTTCAGGATTATTTATAACGATATTAGTTAACAGACCGATTAAAATAATAAGGGAAGGCATCGAAGCCGTAGGAAATGGAGATTTAGATTATAAAATACAAATAAATGCAAAAAATGAATTAGGACAAGTGGCTCGGCGATTTAACGAAATGTCAGCAAATCTTGCCGAAGCTTATGAAGAAATAAAAAATTGGTCGGAAACTTTAAATGATAAAGTAAATGAAAAGACCAAGGAACTTAAAAATATTTACAACCAGGTTCATCAAATTGAAAAGCTTGCTTCTCTCGGAAAACTATCGGCAACTGTTGCGCATGAGTTGAACAACCCGCTTGCCGGAATTTTGACTTTCAGCAAATTGATATCAAAAAAATTACAGGCAGTTCAAAAGGATAATGAATACGAAAGCATTTTTGAACATTTAGAATTAATCTCCAAAGAATCTGCACGATGCGGGCAAATTGTAAAAGACTTGCTGATTTTTTCTCATTCCGAACAGGACAAATTTTCAAAAGAAAATCTTCTAAGAATAATTGACACCAGCGTGACTTTAATACGTCATCATCTAGAAATTAGCGGTATTACTCTAACTAAAGATTATCCTGAAGAACCTATTGAGATTTATTGCAATGCAAACAAAATACAGCAGGCGTTGATGTCGCTTCTTATAAATTCAATTGAAGCAATGAGTAATAGTAAAGGGAAAATTACAATAAACATTATTAACGAAAACAATAATGTTGTAATTAGGATAATAGACGAAGGTAACGGAATTGATGAAAAAGCCTTGCCTCATATCTTCGAACCGTTTTATTCAACAAAGGAAGAATCCGGCGGTACCGGACTTGGTCTGGCGGTTGTCTATGGTATTATTGCTATTCATAACGGAAAAATAGAAGTGGAAAAGACTTCAAATTTGGGAACTACATTCAAGGTAACATTGCCGCAAAACGAACAACTTGCTTAATGGGATAATTTATGGATCAGAAGAATAAAATATTAATAGTTGATGATGAACAAATTGTGCGCGAGTCTTTTTATCATTGGTTTGTTGAAGATAATTATTTAGTGGACACTGCCGAAGACGGCGAGACCGCTCTAAATATGTATGCAAAAGAAAAATATGATCTTCTTCTTGTTGACATGAAAATGCCCAGGATGAGCGGTTTGGATTTGTTATCAAAAATTAAAGCGATAGATAAAGACGCAATTATTATTCTCATCACCGCATTTTCTTCGGTACCGACTGCAATTACAGCTCTGAAAAACGGCGCTTACGATTATGTTACAAAACCTGTCGATCCCGATGAACTTGCGCATCTTGTTAAAAGAGCGCTGGAGCAGAGAGCTCTGAAGATTGAAAACATTCAGTTAAAAGAAAATATTGATGAAATTATCAAACCGGATAATTTGATAGGCGAGAGTTTTCAGATAAAGAAAATTTATGAGCTAATCCATTCTGTTTCCCACACGGATACTACGGTTATGATTAGAGGGGAGAGCGGTACCGGAAAAGAATTAGTCGCTAAAGCTATTCACATAAATAGCAGTAGAAAATATTCTCCTATTATAACAGTAAACTGCGGCGCCTTAGCTGAATCGCTTCTTGAAAGCGAATTGTTCGGGCACGAAAAAGGCGCATTTACCGGAGCGCAATTCCGAAGAAAAGGAAAATTTGAAATGGCAGATGGCGGAACAATTTTTCTTGATGAAATTGGTTCGATTTCACTTAGGATGCAAATAGAACTGCTAAGAGTGATAGAGACAAAACAGTTTAACCGAGTCGGCGGAAATGAATTAATAAAGAGTAATTTTAGGGTAATTACCGCCACGAATGAACCTCTTGAAGACCTTGTTAAAGCGGGCAAGTTTAGAGAAGATTTGTATTACAGACTGAATGTTTTCACCATAGTTATTTCGCCTCTGCGCGAAAGAAGGGATGATATTCCGTTACTTATAAATTTCTTCATCAAGAAGTTTTCAAGCGTAATGAATAAAAAGATAAAGAATATTTCCAAAGAGGCAATGGATTTTCTAATGAATTATGAATGGCCCGGAAATATACGGGAATTAGAAAATGCAATTGAAAGAGCGATGGTGGTTGGCAAATCCGATACTATTACTGTTGACGATCTTCCTTTTCATGTTTCAAGGAATAATTACGATTTAGCCGGCGACGAAAAAAGTCTTGCTTCAATGGAAATGAAATACATTAATAGAATTTTAAATGAAAACGACTGGAATATTTCTAAATCCGCCCAGATACTTGAAATAGATAGAGCCACACTTTATAATAAAATAAATAAATACGGCCTCCGTAAAGCCGAGTAATAATGGATATCTTTATTGCACCAGTTAAATTTTACAGCAATTTACTGTTGCAAAATCTTACAGCAGAATTATCGAAAAGATTTTCTTCCAAGATTAAAGTTGTTGAGATTGATCTAAACCTCGATAATTTCTTCTCCATAGACCGAAAGCAATACTTTTCTACTCAGATTATTGCCGAAGCCATAAAGCTTACGGATCAATTTAACGGCAAAATAGTTTTATTAACGGACGTTGATATTTTTGTTCCGGCATTAACATTTATTTTCGGCGAGGCGCAGCTAAACGGGAAACACTCCCTTATTTCTGTTTGCCGTTTACACGAAGAATTTTACTCCGGTGTTTCGAACGAAAAACTTTTATTAGAACGTACTGTTAAAGAAACTCTTCACGAGCTTGGGCATAATTACGGTTTGCGTCATTGCATTGATTGGAACTGCGTAATGCACGCGTCTCATGGGATTGAAGAAGTTGATATTAAAGGATCAACATTCTGCCATGAATGCGTTACTAACATCGAAGGTTATAAGCAATAATTTTTTGTAAAAATTTTATTTTTATCAAAGTTTATTTGTTGGAATTTATCTGTAGATGTTTTGACTTTATTAAATAAAGGCTCCCAAAGAATTCAGGAGCCTTTAATTTAGATGAAGTTAGTTCTATTTCAAATCAAAACGATCCAGGTTCATCACTTTATTCCAGACAGAAACGAAGTCCTTAACAAATTTCTCCTTCGAATCTTCCTGGGCGTAAACTTCGGCAAGCGCTCTGAGCTGCGAGTTTGAGCCGAACACAAGATCCACACGAGTTCCGGTCCATTTCTTTTCGCCCGTTGCCCGGTCGCTTCCTTCGAATACGTCTTCTTTATCGTCAACAGCTTTCCATTCGGTATTCAGGTCTAAAAGATTTACAAAGAAATCATTGGTTAAGGATCCCGGGCGTTTCGTGAAAACACCGTGTTTTGCTTGTTGATAATTTACGTCTAAAACGCGCATACCTCCGAAGAGAAGAGTCATTTCAGGAGCCGTAAGAGTTAAAAGCTGCGAGCGGTCCACAAGGAGTTCCTCGGTCCGTACTTTAACGTCGCTTTGCAGGTAGTTGCGGAATCCGTCGGCTTTTGGTTCTAGCGGTTCAAATGATTGTGCATCGGTCTGTTCCTGCGAAGCGTCCATTCTTCCCGGAGTGAAAGGAACTTCAATTTCGTGTCCCGCTTCAACAGCCGCCTTTTCGATTCCAGCGCAGCCTCCGAGTACGATCAAATCCGCAAGCGAAACTTTCTTTCCGCCGGATTGAGAATCGTTAAAATCCTTTTGTATTTTCTCGTAAGTTTCCAAAACCTTCGAAAGTTTTTCAGGTTCATTAACTTCCCAGTTCTTCTGAGGTTCAAGACGAATCCTGGCGCCGTTAGCTCCGCCGCGTTTATCCGAATTGCGGTAAGTTGAAGCCGAAGCCCAGGCTGTAGAAACCAATTCTGAAACAGAAAGTCCGGAATTTAATATTTTATTTTTCAATTCAGTTATATCAGATGAATCCACAAGTTTGTGATCGACTTCTGGAATGGGATCCTGCCAGAGGAGATCTTCCTTTGGGACTTCCACACCGAGATATCTTGATTTGGGTCCCATATCTCTGTGAGTTAACTTGAACCAGGCTCTTGCAAAAGCGTCGGCTAATTCATCCGGGTTTTCGTGAAATCGCTGGGATATTTTTTTGTATTCAGGATCGACTTTTAAGGCAAGATCGGTTGTAGCCATCATTGTGTGGACTTTATTATGAGGATTATGTGCTGCCGGAGCTAGGTCTTCTTCGGCTACATTTTTAGGCTTCCACTGCCAGGCTCCTGCGGGACTTTTTATCAATTCATAATCGTATTTGAAAAGCATATCGAAAAATGTCGTATCCCATTTTATCGGGGTTGGAGTCCAGGCTCCTTCCAAACCGCTTGTAATAGTATGATCTCCGAGACCGCTTTCAAAAGAACTTTTCCAGCCCAATCCCTGCTGAGCTATATCCGCTCCTTCAGGTTCGTTTCCGACGTGTTTGGCGTCTCCTGCACCATGGCATTTACCGAAGGTATGCCCGCCGGCAATAAGTGCGACTGTTTCTTCGTCATTCATAGCCATCCGGCCGAAAGTATCGCGAATATCGTGCGCAGCCGCAGCAGGATCGGGTTCACCGTTTGGTCCTTCCGGATTAACGTATATTAAACCCATCTGCACTGCGGCTAACGGATTCTGCAAAGCGCGCCCTTCGCTGTAACGCTTGTCTCCAAGCCATTCTTTTTCCGTTCCCCAGTAAACGTCTTCTTCCGGTTCCCAAATATCTTCTCTGCCTCCGCCGAAACCGAAAGTCTTAAATCCCATCGATTCAAGAGCGCAGTTTCCGGCAAGGATCATTAGATCCGCCCAGGAAATTTTATTTCCGTATTTTTGCTTAACAGGCCAGAGCAGACGGCGCGCTTTATCTAAATTAGCGTTATCGGGCCAGCTATTTAAAGGCGCAAAACGCTGCGCTCCCGTTGAAGAACCGCCACGGCCGTCACCGATTCTGTATGTTCCGGCGCTGTGCCAGGCCATCCTGATTAGGAAAGGTCCGTAATGCCCGTAATCCGCCGGCCACCAATTCTGAGAATCTGTCATCAAATTGTAAAGATCCTGTTTAACGGCTTTTAGGTCGAGCTTTTTGAATTCTTCAGCGTAATCGAATTCGTCTTCCAAAGGATTTGACAGGGGAGAGCGCTGGTGTAGGATTCTTAGATTTAACTGGTTCGGCCACCATTCCTGGTTGGCGGTTCCCTTTAAAGAAGGGCGTTCTTTATTATTCATATTTTTACTCCATTTTATAATTGATGATAAATTAAAAGGATGATCTGTTTAACAAGATGAACATCTCTGAATAACCTTTAAATTCCAATATAATTAATTGAGATAAAAAAGTATATGGAAAACCGGATAATTTGGTTCTAAGGATTCTAAAAATTAAAAAGAGAAGATTTTTAGCGTCTGTTTCAGAATATAAATAAAAAGAACAGGAAAGAACTGAATCATTTTCAAGAAAAACCGAAGCAATGATTGTGTTATATCTTAGATCCAAATATTTAGAAGTAGCCGTATCTGATGCGGATAAGGTCGTGTCATAACTGTTATCGTATGTAAAATCATATCTAACTGTTTTAATATTAAAGGAGGAATCTTTAATAGATAAATTCATTCTGAATAAAGTTTCTGTATCTCCGATAAAAGGAAAAGTATTTATTTCTACTTTATCGCTGTAAACTATTAATGACGAATTGCTTTTTCTCTAACGTCTCCGGGAAATGAAATAGTCGGCGTTCAATCTCTGATATTTTATATGATTTATAACGGGTAAACATAAAAATTTAAAATATATTTGCATTTAATTAAATTTATCGTTACGTTAAGAGCTTGAAGACAGTAAGATGTAGAAAGATGTTGTAGATTTAACCCTCCCATTTTTTAACGCCCTGTCGCAACAATTTATTTAATTATTTACAAAGGAGCATCTGTTATGTCAGAGCGCAAACAAGGAACCGTAAAATGGTTCAACGGAACTAAAGGATTTGGATTTATTCAGCAAGCAGGCGGCGAAGATGTATTCGTACATTACAAAGCTATTGTAGGTGATGGTTTTAAATCCTTAGAAGAAAATGACAATGTTGAATTTACAATTACTCAAGGTCCTAAAGGACTTCAAGCTTCCGAAGTTGAAGTATTATAAATTATAGATTCATTTTTGAAAAGCCCCTGTTATAAGGGGCTTTTTCATTTTAAACGAATTATTTAGCTGGTTGGCGTTTTAGCGGAAGTAAATAACTCAGTTAAATCTTGTCCGCCTTCAATTAAGTAATCTTTCATTATATCTATCTGCGCTTCAATTTCGTCTGCTTTCGAAAAATAATCGTCAGCCAAATTAGACCGATTTCTTTCCTTAGAAGAATTAGCAAGTTTTAAAAGAAGATTTTTTCTTTCCTCTAGTGCGCGTAAACCAATCCACATTGCCCGTTCAAAAGCTTCTGTTTTTTGCGAAACTAAGTTATTTGCCGTAATAGCGTGACCAATGTCACACCGAAAACGCAAATGTTTATCGTTTTTTATTTCCCATAAAGGTCCTCCACAATCCGGACAAACATAAGGCGCGGGTGTTGAATTTAATTCTTGTTTATTAATATTACTCCAACTTTTCTCGGCTATCTTTAATTCTTTTATTAAATAGCTTGGAACAGAAATTTCCGGTTCGGCTTCTTCATTTACTAGCCGGTTAATTTTCTTCGAGATTTTCTCTGCAGATAAAACAAAATCAGTTTCTAATTCATCTAAAATATTTTTTGGAAGCTCGGGAAATAAAGCTGTATCAGGACTTTCGACGATCAAAGTTCCTCCGCATTTCTGCAAGGCATCCATTCCCACAAGTCCATCATCCATCGTTCCCGAAAGGGCCACTCCGATTGCCTGAGTGTTATAATTTACAGCAGCAGATCTAAATAAAACATCAATGGATGGTCGCATCAAATTTTCTCTCGGTCCCTGATTAATTTTAATTTTACCGCTAGATATAATTAGATGAAAATTAGCTGGTGCAATGTAAACCGTCGCCGAGTCTATTGGTTCATCGTTCTGAGCGTATTTTACTTTAAGCGCTGTAGCGCGTTCAAAAATCTTTTGAAGATAAGCTAAAGAATTTACCGAAGAATGAATTACGACAAAAAAACTTGCCGTTGTTCCCGGATCGATTCCTTTAAGAATTTTTACCATTGATTCGGTGGCGCCGGCAGATCCGCCGAACGCTACAATATTTTTTTTCCGCATCTAAACTTCCCAATCGTTTAATTTGTTTATTATTAAATATAAAGAGCCTGATAAAATAATCAACCAAAATGTTTAAGTTTTTAATCGAAGATAGAAAGAATCATATTCTAAATTTCTGCATCTTACTATAAATGAAATCAAAAACAAAAAAATCTTTAAAAAGAAATATTATTGAATGGGGAATTTTCCTCGGAGTAATCGCTGTAATTTATTTTGCCGGATGGCACACGAGTATTATCGGAAATATTCAGCGGTTATTTCTCGAAACCGGCGCAAAGAATGCATCGCTTAATATTCCGGTTGAAGAAAGAATAGACGCCGATTATTCATTAAAATTATTCAATGAAGAAGAAGGAATAATTTCCCTCGAAGAATTCAGGGGAAAATATATTCTTATAAATTTATGGGCTACTTGGTGCCCGCCTTGCCGCGCCGAAATGCCGACTCTTCAAAATCTTTATGAAGATATAGATACTTCCAAAGTTCAATTTGTTATGATTTCTTTGGATCGCGATCCGAAAGTTGCGGCAGAGTATATCGAAAAATATGATTACACATTTCCGAATTTCAGGCTCGCAGAAAATCTTCCGGCGCAATATTCTTCAAATACAATTCCCACTACGTATATCATAACTCCTGACGGGAAACTGGCCGCAAAGGAAGTAGGAATGGCGAATTATGATAATGATGAACTACGTGAATTGTTTGAAAACAATATAATCGGTGAATAGATTGAGATATCAGAAAAAAAATTGTTTTTAATTTCTATTCCGATTTCAGATCGATATTAAAGAAGTTAAGGTTTTGGTATCTTAGACTTTTTCTACTTTTTCTACTTTTTCTTGTACCTGTTCCTTTTCCTCAACATGTTCATCATAACTTTCAACAGCCGATTCGAGATCGGAGAAAATTTTAAAGATTTTATTCATATTAGTTAATTGAAACATATCCCAAACAGGTAGTTCAAGATTTGCTCTCACCAAACGAACATCTCCTCCTGAAGCGGCGCTTTTTTTAAGAGCGAAAACTATGGCGCCCAAAAATGTGGAGTCCATATATTCTACTAAACGGCAATCAACAATTAATTGGTGTTTGCCTGAGTTGATAAGTTCCATTAGGAAATTTTTAAATTCAGGTGCATGCTGTGCTGTAGTTTTGGGTAGGTTTATAATAACCAATGTTGAATTATTGTATTGAGTATGCTCGAAGTTCATAGATGTTTCCCAAATTTATAATGCAAATGTAATTTTATTATCGGCTATTGGATAAGATAGTTTAACTTTTTTCAAAAAAAATCTGAACAAGCTGGGAAACAGAGGTTAGCAGAATTTAAAACAAGTTAAGCGGCTAAACATTTTTGATTGCTTGCCGATAATAATAATGAATAAAACTAATAGGTGAGTTATGGTAAATCAGGAAGAATTAAATTTAAGTTCAGCTAAAACTACAAAACCTTTTATTATTGATCTCCCCGCTGATAAGAGTAAAGTATTTTTTGCGGGTTCCTGGCTGTTTCTTCATTTGGTTGTGTTATCATTTACAATATTTAAAATCGCGTCGTAAATTTGAGCGTAATATTAAATATTAGAATAATCTTTTATATCTGGCTTGCGGTCAATTCAATTCTTCTATTCGCTTCGGGATATATGCATAAGATTGCCATTTCATTTTTAAATATGAAATGGGAAACTTTTTTAGAGATAGACAAAGCATTTTATGTTTTTGATACTATGAATATAGAATCGTACGATATTACCGATTATCTACTTTTTTTAATCGCCCCATATATTATCTATTCACTTATTTCAAAGCTCTTTTTTAGGGGATATCGAATAGCAAAATAATTATATGGGCGGGTTATATTGAATTCACTGCCTCATCTACGGAATAATAAATGTTGAAGATATTATTCAGCCTTGTAGCATCAAACATATTCCAAACCGGCTTTTCGTCCAGCGAGCGGACAATTTTTAAATCTCCTCCATCGGAAATACATCTTTTTAAATATATTACAAAAACTACAAGAAAACTGGAATCTATATAATTTACTTCTGAACAATCGACAATGATATTGTTATTGCCGGTTTCAAAAATATTTTGGAGATATTCTTTGAATTCCTCCGAATCGGCAAGAGTGGCGCCTTTGATGTTAATTTTTACAATTGCTGCATTTTTTATTTTTGAATCTTCAAATTTCAAATGCTCAACCGGTTAAATTATATTCTTAAAATAAACAATTGAAACAATAAATTATACTTTTAAATATTTTTTTCTTTAAGCTTAGCTCGCAGAAATTAATTCAATTTTATTATATTGCTAAGGCTAATATACGGAGAAATTTTGGATAAATTTATCATCAGGGGAGGGAAATCCCTTTCAGGAAAAGTAAAAATAAGCGGAGCTAAAAATGCTTCTCTTGCGTTAATGCCGGCCTCTTTACTTAGCGCCGGGAAGAATATCATCCACAATAACCCGGAAGTGAACGACATTTTCACAATGATTAAATTGTTATCGGAATTGGGTGCAAAAACCGAATTCAAGAACCAAACATTAAACATTGATACTTCCGAGATTACAAGTCAGATAGCTCCGTACGAGCACGTAAAAAAAATGAGAGCTTCGGTGTATGTTCTTGGACCATTACTCGCTAGATTTGGTTTTGCAAAAGTTTCTTTGCCCGGAGGATGCGCCTGGGGACCGAGGCCGGTAAATTTACATTTAGAGGCTATGAGAAAGCTAGGCGCGCAAGTAGAAATTGAAAAAGGATATATTATTGCAAAAGCCGACAAGCTGAAGGGAGCACACATTAATTTTGATGTTTCTTCAGTGGGAGCAACCGGGAATGCTCTGATGGCCTCCGTATTAGCCCAAGGTTCGACAGAAATATCGAATGCGGCAATAGAACCGGAAATAACTTTATTAGCGGATTATCTTGTATCTATGGGTGCAAAGATTGATGGTATAGGAACCCAAGTTTTGGAAATAGAAGGAGTTGATGAGTTAAAGGGTGCGGAAGTTACAAATATATCCGACAGAATAGAAGCAGGTACAATCCTAATTGCAGCGGCAATAACGAAAGGCAAAGTAAGTATAGAATATTCAAATTCAGAGCATATAAATAGTGTTCTATGGAAACTTGAGGAGAGCGGCTGTAAGTCTATAATAAACAATGACTTAATTGAGGTTGACTCAACCAATACAGAGTTAAAAAGTATTGACGTAAATACAGCAATTTATCCTGGATTTCCTACGGATATGCAAGCGCAATGGACAGCTTTGATGAGCCTTGCGAACGGAACCTGTTCAGTTACGGATAATATTTATTTAGATCGATTTAAACATGTTCCTGAATTGCAGCGATTGGGTGCTGATATTAACTTAAAAAATAATAGCGCAATAGTTAAAGGAGTCGATAAACTCACTGGTGCAAAGGTGATGTCCACTGATTTACGGGCGAGCGCATCTTTGGTATTAGCCGGGTTAGCCGCAGAAGGGACTACGGAAGTTTTGAGAATATATCATCTCGATAGAGGTTATCAGAATATTGAAGAGAAATTACAAAGTTTGGGAGCAGATATTGAACGCGTATCGGGAGCTGAATTTTAGTGATTAATAGATTCAATTATTTTCCGGTTTTTAATCTTATATTGATTCTGATAATTGCTTCATTAAGTTATCTGCTTACGTTACTTCCATTAACAAATACGTTGGGATATGAATTTTCAGTAATAGTCGGAATAGCTTTATCTGTTGCCGGCGGTTTCTCTATAATCAACTTCAAAAAAAAAATTGGAAATAAAAACCGGCAATACGGGTTCTATCTATTAGCAGTTTTCCTTCCGATTTTTATTTCATATATTTTTACTTCCCATTCCAATTCATGTCCCATTTTGAACGGATTGCAATATTATGTAATATTTGCTTTACCGCCGATTATAATCGGAATTCTTCTCGGCAAAATAAGTTTTGCTCTGAGTAAAAAATTTTCATTCATTATTTTTCCGGTTATCTGGATTATCCTCATCTTGCTCCCGCTCTATGAAATATATTTTTATCCACAAATATATTTCTTTAATCCTATTATTGGCTTTTATCCCGGAGTAATTTATGATGAGAGTATTCCGCTCTCGTCAAAAATAATTTCCTATAAGATTATTACCTTATTCTTTTTTTACTACTCCTCGGTTTTTATTTCGCGTACTAAATTGAAAAGTAAAATCAGATTTTTGCTTGTTTCAATTATCTTTATGGGATTCTTTTTCGCGAAGCCATACATCGGTTTTGCCACCAATAATTATGTCCTGGAAAAAGTTCTGCCGATTACTATTAAAACTGAACATTTCAAAATACATCTGCCTCATTATTACAGTCAGGAACAAATAAAACTCACGGCAAAACTTCACGAATTTTATTATGAAGAAATTTCCGAAAAGTTAAAGATTATACCTTCTAAACAAATTGAAACTTTTGTTTTTAAAAATGCTGAGCAGAAGCGGGAATACTTCGGGGCGGGAGCAGCGGATGTTACAAAAATTTGGCAATATAAAATTTTTACGAATGATATTTATAAAACTTTGAAGCATGAACTCGTTCATGTATTTTCAGCCGAAATAGGTCAAACTCCTTTTAAAGTTGCCGGAGATTTTAATCCTGCAATGATAGAAGGCTTTGCGACAGCGGTTGAAAATAATATTGGCATACATTCAGTCCATTATATGGCTGCGCTCGCTCTGAATTCAGGATTTAATGCTAATCTTCAAACTTTGTTTAAAGGATTTAATTTCTTTGGGAGCAACTCTTCAGTCGGGTATATTTATTCCGGGTCCTTCATAAAGTTTTTGATGGATAGATACGGAATAAATGAGGTAAAAAAATTATATGGTGATATTGATTTCAAGCGTTATTTTGGAAAATCCTTGAAAAGTTTAAGCGCGGAGCACGAGGAATTTTTACGAAGCCTGAAATTCGAATTGAATCCTCATTCGGCAGCTCTCCGCTTCGGATATAAACCTTTAATTCAAAAGGCATGTCCTCGCTTTATAGCTAATAAACTGGATTTAGGGTGGGAACTTTACAGAGAAATGAAATATAGCGCAGCCAAAAAAGAATTTGTAAAGATATTGGATGTCGCTGAAAATTATTCTGCTTTAAGCGGATACGCGTATTCAGCACGCGAAACAGGCGATTATTTAACGGCTCTCCAAACGCTGCTGAAATATAATTCAACATTCAAAAACTCATCCAACTATTATGCTTATGAATTGCTTTTGGGAGATGTTTTAACTCTCAATAATGAATTTTATGAATCTGTTGAACTTTATGATTCGTTAGCAAAGCAAAATCCTTCACCGTATTACTATTCATTAGCCAAAGTAAGATTAACTCTCCTCGATCTTAACAGATTGAATGAATATCTTTCGGGCAGCAATTTTGATAAATTTTCTATTCTGCAAGAAATATATAAAAACGGATTAAATGCATTCTCAATTCCGGTGCTAATAAATTTATCTGAATCGTTGCAGCAGAATTATTCATCGTTTATCCAATTTATTGACGGGAGAAAAATAATAGACGATAATTTGTCTGCATATTCTTATTATAGTTTAGCGCTTTACTCTCTTTCCAATATCGATTTTGAACGCGCAGAAAATTTTATTCTGATTGCTTTAAAAAAATCCAATGATGGAGATTTTCGGAAAAATATGGAGAATGAATTAATAAAAATAAAATGGCTGCGGAAAAATTTTGAAGAGTAAGTTGGATATAAAGAAGCATCTAAACAAATATAAGTTTTTTGAGAAAGCTTCCGCTGCAGCGGGGGAAACCGGTTTCGGACTTTTTATTGTTGGTGGATATGTAAGGGATCTTTTCCTAAAGAGGAAGCGAAATGAGATTGATTTTCTTGTGATGGGAAACGGTTTGGATTTTGCGAAGAAATTTGCATCAAAGCTGAATATAGATAATGTAACATTATTTAAAAATTTTGGTACTGCTCACTTTAAATACAGAGGAATTGATTTTGAATTTGTGGGAGCCAGAAAAGAATCCTACAGGAAAGATAGCAGAAAACCCGAAGTTGAATCCGGCACTTTTACGGAAGACATTCAACGTAGGGATTTCACAATTAATACACTTGCGGTTTCTTTAAATGCAGAAACATACGGTGAATTAATTGATACTTACTCAGGGTTAGAAGATCTAAAAAATAAGATCATCAAAACTCCGCTCGACCCGTTTTTAACCTTTAATGATGATCCACTTAGAATTATGCGTGCTTTTCGATTCGCTTCTCAACTGAATTTTGATGTTGATGAGAGGTCCTTAAAAGCCGCCGGAGAAATGGCTCCCCGGCTAAAAATAGTTTCCATGGAGAGAATAAGCGATGAATTCTTAAAAATTCTGGCTTCGCCTAAACCTTCAATAGGATTAAAATTGATGGAAAACAGCGGAGTTATGAATGAGATTCTTCCCGAAATATCAGCGTTAGCCGGCGTTGACCAACGAAAAGATTATCATCACAAAGATGTCTTTCTTCACACTTGTATTGTTGTAGATAATGTGGCGAAAGTTTCCGATGATGTTTGGCTTCGGTTCGCGGCCTTAGTCCACGACATTGCAAAACCGGCTACTAAAAAATTTATTGAAGGAACCGGCTGGACCTTTCACGGGCACGAGGAAATAGGTGCGCGGATGATGAAAAGGATTTTTACGCGGATGAAACTTCCTTTTGGGAAAGCTGGATTATGTAAGAAGGTTAATCCGACTCCATTTGAGGCCGAGCGCATTGGCTGATAGCGAAGTAACCGATTCTGCTATAAGAAGATTAGTAGTTGAAGCCGGAGACGATCTTGATGATCTAATTACTTTATGCCGCGCAGACATTACAAGTAAAAATCCGGCGAAGGTTTCCAAATATCTCGCTAATTATGATAAAGTAATGTTAAGAATTAAAGATGTGCGCGAGAAAGATAAATTGCGCGCTTTTCAATCTCCCGTTCGTGGTGACGAAATAATGAAGATATGTAATATTCCACCTTCTAAAAAAGTGGGAGAAATAAAATCCGCCATTGAAGAAGCTATTCTTGAAGGAGAAATAAAAAACGACTACGACGAAGCATTGGCTTATCTAATGAAGATTAAAGATGATTTTTTAGAAGAATGACCTCAACTTTTTTTATTTAAGAGAAACCGGAATTTTTACGCTAGGCTATTATAGAGGCAAACCACGATACGAATAGTTCAATTAATCAAACCAGGATATTGATAGGAAATAAAATTTGTAAGATGATTTTGTTGAAGTTTTTTTGCAATTTAAACGAGTCATAATTTTCATTTAATAAAATATGATCCTAAATATACTATTCAAAATAAATAATTACTTTTTCTTATCTGAATAATACTTCCCGAAAGGATGAAACGATTTTTTTATAGAGATATTGTCATCATAAAATAAAAATTAATTTAAATGTAACTTTTAGAGTATAATTACGTCCTAATCAGTGGAAAACAAAAATGTAATTTAAAATCCTGTAAAGAGGAAAAAATGAAAAAACTCTTAATATTCTTAACACTTCTTTTAAGTTCTTCAATTTTTGCCCAAAACATTCTGACTTTAGAAGAGGCAGTTCAAACGGCATTAAACCGGAACGTAACTCTCACAAAAAGTAAAAATAGTATATCTGCTTATAAAACCAGTGTAAAGAGCGCATACGGTAATTTCCTGCCTAGCCTCGGTACTTCGGGCGGATTCGATTGGCAGCGCACGAGCGATGACGGAGGCGGAGTACAAATCGACTTTTTTGGTAATGAGGCGATTATTGAGGCTTCTACCAGAGATACAAGAAATTATTCAGTATCTGCCGGAGGCAATTGGACGCTCTTTGATGGAATGGCCAATTTTGCAAATCTGTCACAATCGAAAAAAGATCTGGATGCTGCAAGATATAATCTCGATAGGTTGAAAAGAGAAATTGTTTATCAAACAACCGAATATTATTATAATGTATTATTCACGCGAGAATTGCTTCAGGTTCGGAGAGATAACGTCGCATATAATCAAAAATTTCTTGAAACGGTGCAGGAAAGAAACAGGCTCGGCTCCATTGCAATTGCCGACGTTTATACGCAGCAGGTTGCAGCCGGAAGAGCCGAATTACTTCTAGTACAGGCGGAAAATGCTTTAGAGCAGGCAAAGAGCGTTCTGTTAAATTATCTTGCGCTTGATGTTCTGGAAGATTACGAATTTGTTCAGCCAGAAGAAACAGAAGCTATGACGAACGAAGGTGAATTTTTGGATGAGTTCAAATCAATAAGAGGAATGGTTGATTATGCTCTCAATAATCGTCTCGATTTCATGGGGAAAAAGCTTAATGTTGACGCTGCCGATGACGGTATAACAGTTGCGCGGGGGAATTTATATCCATCGCTTACAGGGGATTATTCTTTTTTCACATCCGCGGTTAAATCGGAAGACCTTTTTAATAGAAGAATTTATAATCTCGGTTTAACTTTAAGATTCCCTATTTTTTCTAACTGGAATACTGAGGAGCAGATTCAGTTTGCGAAAGTAAATTGGAAGAACGCTCAGGAAGATCTTTCAGCTCTGGAAAGACAAATAAAAATTGAAGTAAAACAAGGTTATCTGGATCTTGTAGCAGCAAGGAAGCAACTGGATGTGAGCAGGAATAATGTTCTGTCGGCCGAAGAAAACAGACGCGTTAATAATGAAAGATATAACCTCGGCTCCGGAACAATTCTGGATGTGCTTCAGTCGGATAAAGATTATACGCAGGCGCTAAGCGACAAGATTGACGCGCTTTATAACTACTTCATTCTGAAAGACAGGCTTAAAAGTTTTCTTGGAACATTAGAATATAAAACTTACGAATAATTTTGCAAAAGGGAGATTTTAGTAATGGCAAATCCTAATCAAAAAAAATCTAAAAAGAAAAAAATAATTTTCGGAGTTATTGCGATCTTAATAGTTGTTGTGCTCGCGCTTGTTGTCTTCGCCGGGAATAAAGAAGAGATAACTATCGTCCAAACCGAAAAAGTTGAAAAGAGAAATATAACACAAACTGTTTCGGCAACCGGCAAAATTCAGCCGGACGAAAAAGTTGTAATTACTCCCGAAGTAACCGGAGAAATCGTGGAGTTGCCGGTTGAAGAAGGCGATCCGGTCAAAAAAGGTCAGCTTCTTATCAGAATAAAACCGGAACAGTATATTGCGCGAAAAAACAGCGCACAGGCAAATCTGGAAATGACCAAATCAAGATTAGCAGTGAGAGAAGCTACCCTGGAACAGGTAAAAGCTGAATATGAAAGAATGCAGGGATTGTACGAAAAAGATCTCGCGAGTGATTCGGAATTAGAAAGAGCTAAATCAACCTATCTTCAAAATAAAGGAGAATACGAAGCTCAAAAAGCAGCTGTTCTTCAGACAGAGGAAGCTTTTAAAGAAGCACAGGAAGAACTTGCCAAAACCGCAATTTATTCTCCCTTGAATGGAACTGTGAGTCAGTTGAATGTTGAATTGGGAGAGAGAATTTTGGGAAGCGGGTTTGCTCAGGGTACAAATTTAATGACAGTGGCTGATCTTGCTACAATGGAAGCCATTGTGGAAGTAGATGAAAATGATGTCGTTTTAATAAGCGTAGGTGATACGGCGAAAATTGAGATTGACGCTTTTAAAGATAAAAAATTTCCCGGTATTGTAACGCAGATTGGAAACAGCGCAAATACTTCGGGACTCGGAACCCAGGATGAAGTTGTAAATTTTGAAGTAAAAATTAAATTGCTGGAACTAGATGAAGGCATACGACCGGGCATGTCGGCTGATGCGGATATTTCCACTGAAACCAGAAAGGATGTTTTAACAGTTCCAATACAAAGCGTAACTCTTAGAACTTTGAATAAGAAGGATGAAGGCGAATCAGACGGGGACGAGGAAGAACAGGATTCAAGCGGAAATGAAATGGCAAGAAGAAACGTGGAACCGGACGAAGTTGTATTTCTTATAAAGAATGAAGATGAGGCTAGCGCCGTAAAAGTTAAAACAGGAATTAGCGACGATACTTATATTGAAATAACTGAAGGGTTAAGCGGTGACGAGAAAGTAGTTAACGGTCCGTACAGAGCTATATCTAAACAGTTAACTGACGGAATGAAAGTAGTTGTAAGGGACCGCGACCAAGAACAAAATAACTAATGGAATCAATATGAATATCATCAATATAGAACATATACAAAAAGTTTACGAAGTTGGAATGGAAAGAGTTTATGCGCTTAGGGATGTTTCGCTTAAAATAGACCGAAACGAATATGTTGCGATTATGGGTCCGTCCGGTTCAGGTAAATCGACCTTGATGAATATGCTTGGATGCCTGGATACGCCGACCAAAGGGTTGTATAATTTTAAGGATCATAATGTAAGCCACATGACGGACAACGATCTCGCATCGATTAGAAATAAGGAAATCGGGTTTGTGTTCCAGACGTTTAATTTGCTGCCGAGATCGGACGCTCTTCATAATGTAGAATTGCCTTTAATTTATGCTGGCATGCAGAGCAGCGAAAGAAAAGATAGAGCGCGGGAAGCTCTGGAAAGCGTGGGACTGGGGGACAGGGTACACCACAAACCGAATGAGCTTTCCGGCGGCCAACGTCAAAGGGTTGCGATTGCGCGCGCACTAGTTACAAATCCTGCAATTATTTTAGCCGATGAACCAACCGGAAATCTGGATACAAAAACCGGTGAAGATATTATGACTCTTTTCAACGAAATTTATGAGAAAGGTAATACAATAATTCTTGTAACACACGAGGAATATATTGCCGAGCACGCCGCAAGAATAGTTAGACTTAGGGACGGACTTATTGAGAAAGACCATCATGTTGAAAAACGGATCATTCCAAAAAATAACGTGGTAAAAGAGGCGAACGGATGAAAAATTATCTCTTCGAGCTTAAGGAAGGACTATTAATTTCCTTGAGAGCAATTAGAGCAAATAAAGTAAGATCAGTTTTGACAACTATAGGAATTGTAATTGGGATTACAGCGGTTGTGTTGATGTCCACCGCCGTTACGGGAATAAATAATTCGTTTCAGCAGGGAGTCAGCGCACTCGGTTCAGATAATCTTTACATAGATAAATGGGCTTGGTTCAATAACGATATTCCCTGGTGGGAAATGCGTAACAGAAAAAATCTATCGATGGAAGATTATAAAAAGTATGAAAAGTTGGCAAGATTGCCGGAAGCTTCTGCGCCGACTGTTTGGACAATGCAGACGGTAAAATACAAAGATAAGACTTTAGAATTCGCGCGAATCACCGGAACATCAGAAAAATATATCAATACAACAAATCTTGATTTTTCCCAGGGTAGATTTTTTACCGAACTTGAAAGCAGCGCCGGCCGAAATGTGGCGGTGATCGGCAGCGAAATAGCCAAGCGTTTATTTGATGAACAATATGCCGTGGATAGAACGATTAAAATAAAAGGTAATAAATTCAAAATAATCGGAGTGCTTGAAGAACAGGGAAGTTTTATGATGGGAAGTTTTAATCCCGATCAACAAATATTTATACCGATTGAAAATATATTTAAGAATTTTCAGAGGGAAAATTTCCGCAGTATTACGATAAACGTACGGGCACAAAACAGTCAAATGGTTGAAGAGACTAAAGCCGAAGCCGAAGGAATTATGCGGCAAATTAGAGGTTTAACTTATGATCAGGATAACGATTTTTCTATCAATCAACAGGAAGGGCTTCTGAATAATATTAATCAGACGGTTGGCGTCATTCAGATCGCCGGATTTTTTATTACCGGATTGTCGCTTCTTGTAGGTGCAATCGGGATTATGAATATTATGTTTGTTTCAGTGAAGGAGCGGACAAAGGAAATCGGAATTCGAAAAGCAATCGGAGCGAAGAAACGTTCGATTCTTGGGCAGTTTATTTCGGAAGCAGCCGTAATTTGTTTGATTGGGGGATTGATAGGATTGGTTTTGGCCGTTATTCTAAGTATGGTTATTAATCAGTTTATCCCGACTTCAGTTCAGTTTGAGGTTGTAATTTTAGCAATTATAATATCACTAATTACAGGTGTTCTATCGGGCTTAGCGCCTGCCTATACCGCGGCAAAGATGGATCCGGTAGATGCTTTGAGGTATGAGTAATGAAACTATTAGAAGTTTTAACAGTAGCGTTAAATTCGCTTAGAGTAAATAAATTAAGATCATCTCTTACAATACTCGGTATTGTAGTCGGGATTTTTTCCATCATTTCTATTAGCACAATTATTTCAATGCTTCAGAGTAGTATTGAAGAAGGTGTCTCGCAGCTGGGAAAAAATACATTTCAAATTCAAAAATGGCCGGCAGTACAAATGGGCGGTCCTGAAGAACGTGCTAAGTACCGAAACAGGGAAGATATTACGATTGAGGAATTCTTTTTATTGGAAGAAAAATTGGACGAAGCCCAATCCCTTGGCGCCGAGCAATGGGAGTTCGGAAAAATCGTTCAGTATGAAAACGAAGAAACAAATCCGAACGTAAGTATTTCCGGTGTTACTCCGGGCGCTTTCCCTAATAACGATTGGAACATTGAGAGCGGAAGAGCGATAAATATTCAGGATTTTAACCGCTCGGAAAGAGTAGTAGTTTTGGGCGCCGACGTTGCCGAAACTCTGTTCGACTATGTTGACCCGATTGGAAAGGAAATAAAGATAGACGGCAATAAACTTAGGGTAATCGGAGTTTTAGAAAACCAGGGCGAGTTTTTCGGACAGAGCCGCGGTAATTTTGCCGTTATGCCGCTTTCAGCATATCAAAGTTTTTACGGTAAGCGTTCCAGAAGCATAAATATTACGGTTATGGCGGAAGATAGAGGATCGTACGACGATCTTATCGCCCAGGCAGAAGGCGCGATGCGTACAATTCGTAAAGTTCCGCCCGGCGAAGAAAATGATTTTGATATTTGGACTAATGAATCAGTACTTACCCAAATCAACGATATCACTTCGAGTGTAAGGATTGGAGCTATAGTTGTGGCGCTTATAGCGCTGCTCGCAGCGGGTGTTGGAATTATGAATATTATGCTTGTCTCCGTTACGGAAAGAACAAGAGAGATAGGAATAAGAAAAGCGATTGGAGCAAAAAGTAAGAATATCCTTTATCAATTTTTAATTGAAGCGGTTGTGCTTTCACTCTTCGGCGGGTTAATTGGTATTGTTCTCGGAGTTTTGGTGGGAAATGTTGCAGGATCATTTTTAGAAGCAAACGCCGTTGTACCGATGGATTGGGTAGGAGTAGGCGTGGCACTTTGTGTTTTTATCGGAGTAAGTTTCGGAACATACCCGGCTTACAAAGCCTCTAGTCTGGATCCCATAGAAGCGTTACGATATGAATAAATGATAAGAATTTATAGAGGACACTTAACCGGTAGTTATATGCATAAGAAAATTTAATGAGGTTCTTATGAATACTATTCAATATATGCAGTTTCTTGTTAAAGTAATGTTTCTTTTGCAGTTCTATTTATTTATCTTCTTACCAAAGAATCAAAAAGATACAATATATTAACCATCTATTTAACCTGCATTTTAATTTTAATAGCGGATCTCAGAATTACTTTAGAAGACTAAATTGATAAAAAATAATATTTTACCAAAAAGCAAATTCTGGAAATATATACCATTTAGAAGATATCTAATATTTGTCTTGGCGATATTTTTCTTATTTTCAGGAGTTGGATTTATTATTGATCTGCTTTCAGGAGGTTCATATTCAGAACCGCTGCTTTTTATAAATGTATTTCATTCTGGGATTGTTGCAGTATTCTACGTTTATAGTTTTACAAGAAATCTTAAATTTCTTCCTTTTACTATTTTTTTTCAGCTTGTAGTTGGAAATATCATTTGGAATAAGACTAACCAATTTATGCTTACCGAATTCCCCCAAAGAGCATTTTTTGATGCCATTGGAATTTTAGTAACAATGGTTCTAGGATATATACTGCTTATTATATTTATAAACAAGGAGGGGATAAGAAGTTTAAGGCTTAAGGCTGAAATGAACCTTGCGCAGGAGCTTCATTCGAACCTTGTTCCCAAAATTGAAATTGTTAATCACCGTTTTGAAATATTCGGAATATCTAATCCTACTGATGAAGTCGGCGGTGATTTAATTGACTTTTTCGAAAGTGAGACTGCACATACTTGTTATATTGCAGATGTATCGGGTCATGGAGTTGCGGCAGGTTCAATGATGGGCATGTTTAAGAGCACAATTCGAGTTCTATTAAATAAAGATGAACCGCTTTGGTCAATTTTAACTGAAACCAGTAAGACAATTTACGATTTAAAAAAGAAAAACATGTTTCTTACGTGTGCTTTTTTAAAATTTAATTCAAATTATACCGTAGAATATTCAACAGCGGGTCATCTTCCGATTTTAAAACTTGCAAATGATTCAAATAATTTTGATGAATTGATAATAAAACACCTTCCAATTGCGGCTACAAAAGACTTTACTTTTACAACAAACAGCACAGTATGCAACAAGAATGATTTATTTATATTATTGACTGATGGAATTACAGAGACGTCAAATAAAAAGAATGAATACTTTGGAATGGAAAAAGTAAAACAGACTATTCTTAACAACAGAAATGATGAATTGTCTCATATTTATGAAAAAATAAATAATAAGTTAGCTTCATACGGTGAACAAAAAGATGATCAGACAATTTTATTAGTCAGATGTTTATAATTATCATAAATTTTATTATTTAACTGGAGTTATAAGCTGATTTTGTCATATTTATAAAAAGAACATCTAATAAATTGTATATACTAATCTTGAAATTCCTCCTTTAAAACAGGAAGTTTTCTTCGTTCGGAATGTCTTTTAATAAAAATCAAGAATAATAAGTGTTGTAGAAGCATATTGAAACACGATTGAACAAGTTATTCTTTTGGTGTAAAAAAACCAAAAATATACCCAATTAGCCAATCGTCTCGACCGACGACTACGTTCGACAAAAAGATCAGAGTTCCAATATCTGATGTTCAAATTTATTTATCTTCAACTCATTGAACAGCCATTTAACAAAATCCAATCCGTATTTATTCGCGAAATAGATAAAATTAATTTCGCGTTCCTGCATATTCCCGTTCGGCAAAATTAGAGCAAGCGCTTTGTTAATCTGTCTTACAGCAACATCGTGACGCTTTTGCTGGGAATTTTCTGTCTTATTTTTCAGTCCTTCAAGACTCTGCGTTATTCTTCCTTTAGTTTTTTCAACAACGTCGCCCAGATTATTATCCAAAGCAGTTAGATCCTCCTTAATGCTTGAGAGTAGATTTTCCAATTGATTATTTAATCCTGAAAACATTTTTTCAGTGTCTAACTCTGAAACCTGTTTGACAACCGAGTTAACAATTTCGTCAGGTTTAGAAAAAATCTCTTCATAATTCAGATCATACTTTTCGATGATACCGGCAATATTATTTTCGATTATTGTAGCCGAAGAACGCGGATAGATGAATGGAGGTTCAATATTAAATGATTTATATAACGGCATTACCTGTGCAAAGTAACTTATTTCACTTGGTCCGGCAATATATAAAGCAGTAGGAAGCAAATAATCCTGGCAAATTGGACGAAGCAGAACATTTGGACTGAATTTTTCGGGAGAGTTATTAAGAATATTCTGCAGTTCTTCGCGCGAAAACTTTTTCCGCTTTCCTTTCAGTTTAAATTCTGACTCGGTCGGTTCAATTGAATGCCTTCCGTCGTCATCGTTCAAAAATAAATTTACCGGTTTTACTTTCACCTGCGCGTGATATTTTTCTTCGAGCGCAGCGCTTCGCTCAATAACCTGCTTTGTATGCGATCTGAAATTATTCAATTCTTTTTCGAAAACAGGTTTTAGAATCTGTTTAATATTTTTATCGCTCGGATCAAAAAATACAATTCCGTATTCATCAAAAAGATTGAAAAGAAGAGTTCTAAATGACGATTCGAAAGTCTTTCCTTCACCATAGCTTTTTTGTATCAGGTCTAGAATACTGGATTTAAATTCAGTATCGCGAAGATCTTGGTTAAGCTTTTCGAATATTATTTTAATATTTTCGTTAAAAATTATTCCGCTCACATTTCCGCGGTTAACGTCTTCTTCCAATCCGTCTTCATAAAAAATTTCTTCTACTTCATTTTTTTCATTTATAATTTTAAAACTCCGAACCTCGTCAAAATCGTGGTCGTCTCCTTCAAGCCAAAAGACAGGCACAAATTCGTATTCGTCGAATTTTACTTTAAGATATGCGCTAAGTTTTATTGCGGTGATTATTTTATAGAACGTATATAACGGTCCGCCGAAAATCCCAAGCTGCTGACCGGTAACAACGGCAAATGTTTTTTTATTTTTCAAAGCGTCGATATTTAGCTGCGTATGCTTCCCCGCGTTGAAATTTTTGTATTGGTCTTTAATTATTTTTACAATTGCCGCTCTCTGTTCATCTGATTTTTCATTCAGGGGTAAGTTCGGTAAGTTCTCCAAATCTTTATAATTCTTTTCGAAATATTTTTCAACATTTTCAAAGTTTTCAACGTAGTCTAAAAATAAATTCTGAAATCCTGACATTTCTGAATATTTAATATGCATCGTCTCTCCGGATTTGAATAAAGTTTAATTTATAAGATAACAATTTTTAATAAATTGGTTTTTAAATTTTCCCGCCGCTTTTCAATTTAAGTTATTATATCTATTTTAAAACTTTATTTTAAGAAAAAGTTACATGGAAATAAATTTTCTAAAATATTTTTCAGCCGCGCGTTTAGCAAACGCGGTAAAAATTGTTTCTTCCTTTCAGGTCTCAAAAATTTTAAGGAGACCCGTTATTTGGGGAAAACCGCTTACTCTTTCGGTTGAACCGACTAACCGCTGCAATTTAAGCTGTCCGGAATGTCCATCGGGAACAGGGGAACTCACGCGTCCTCTCGGATTTATGAAATTCGAGCGCTTCAAAAAAATAATTGACGAAGTAAAAAACGAAACTTTTTATGTGCAGTTATTTTTTCAGGGAGAGCCGTTTATCAATAAAGAAATTTTTTCGATGATAAACTACGCTCGGAAAAACAATGTTTATATTTCTGTAAGCACAAACGGACTGTTGATAAACGAAAAAAATGTAGTCGAATTTTTAAGTGCAGCGCCCGATAAATTGATTTTTTCAATTGATGGATTGGATGAAGGGACTTATCAAAATTACAGAGTAGGCGGAACATTTGCGAAAGCGGATAAAGGATTAAAAATTTTAACAGACGCGAAAAAGCGTTTGAAATTGAAGAAGCCGTTTATCGAGCTTCAGTTTATTGTGATGAAGCAGAACGAACATCAGATTGAAAAAGTTTTTGAGTATGGAAAAGAAGCCGGAGTTGACAAAGTTGTTTTGAAGACGATGCAGGTTAACAGTTACGAAAGCGCCGAACATTTTTTACCCGAAAATAAAAAGTATCGACGATACATTTTGGAAAACGGAAACATCCGTTTGAAAGGAAAAATAAAAAACCATTGTTTCGCGCTATGGAGAACTTCCGTTATTACGTGGGACGGGAAAGTTGTTCCGTGCTGCTTCGATAAAGACGGCGAACACGAAATCGACGCCCTTAACGGAAAATCATTCGATCAGATCTGGAGAAGCAAAGATTACCGAAATTTCCGAAACGCTGTTTTACGAGACAGACAAAAAATAAAAATGTGCACAAACTGCACCGAGGGATTAAAAATAAATATTTTGGAGAAGTAATTGTCGGAAGCTGTAGCAAAAATTTTTGAAAGTGATTTAAAGAAAAAAAAATTATTCTTCTTGTTGAAGATAGTGTTTTCTTCCGTCTTGATTTTTCTCATCTTCAATTATGTAAACTTTAATGAAATTGCTCAAGCGTTCGTTCATTCGGATTTCAGGATTCTCTCTATTGTATTTGCGCTTAGTTTTGTCAATATTTACGCGCAATTTGTAAAGTGGAAATTCGTTTCAAATTCATATTTAGAAGAATATGAAAATCAAAAAATATTCAAATCATTGATGATCGGATTCGCCGCGGGAATTCTGACTCCGGCGCGCGTAGGCGAATTTGCGGGCAGAGCTTATCCGCTAAAAAACAAAAATTTATTGAAGATTACAATCGCGACATTCTTAGATAAAATATTTGCGCTTATTGTTATGTTTATTGTCGGCGCAGCCTCTCTGCTGTTTCTTTTCGGCAACGAAATAAATTTAAACGCAAAAATCATCATACCGACAACAATTGCGGTGTTATTCATTTTTCTTTTTGCCGCATACATATGGAAGACGAAAAATCGCGGTCGAATAAAAAACTTCCGGTTTGTGAAAAATATTTCCTCAAAATTAAATCATCTTAAAAATTTAGAGCGTTCATTGTTCTACAAACTGCTGTTAATTTCTGTCGGTTTCGTAATGATTTATTTAATACAGTTTTCATTACTCATTTCGGCATTCACCTCCAGCTCAAACTACGTTTTATTTTTCCTGGTCGGAGCTGCAGTCATGTTCACAAAAACTTTTTTGCTTCCTTTCGGATTTGGCGATTTGGGAGTGCGCGAAGGAGCGGCAGTTTATTTCCTTACTCTACTTGGCTTTTCCGGTGCGGCGGGTTTCAGCGCTTCTATTTTGTTATTCACAATTAACTTATTGATTCCTTCTCTAATCGGTTCAATTTACTTCATAAAAAAATAGCTTATGGTTTTCCTTTTAATTTTCTTGAGTCTGTTAACCGCACATTACATTTATTTTTTGCTACGAATATTTATCGGACTCGGTAAAGTAGATTCATCAATAAAATATTCAGAGCCGGAAGAATTTATTTCCGTTATCATTCCTTTCAGGAATGAAGAAGAAAACATATTGGACAATTTAAAAAGTATCGAAGCGTTAAATTATCCTGACGATAAATTCGAAGTTATTTATGTAGACGACTTTTCTACCGACAATAGTCCGGAACTTCTACGATCCGCAATAACTAATAAAAACATTAGAGTCTTGTCTGTTCCTGAAAATCATTCAGATAAGGCGCATAAAAAGAGGGCGATCGAATTCGGATTCCAAAACTCCAAAGGAGAAATAATTGTAAGCGCCGATTCCGATTGTATTGTTCCAAAAGACTGGCTGAAAAAAATGCTATCCTATTTTGATGAAGAGACTGCCTTTATATCCGGTCCCGTTGATTTTATTGAAGAGGATACTGTATTTCAAAAATATCAGAAACTTGAATTCCGGAGTTTGATAATTGTCGGCGCCGGGCTCATCGGAGCGGGACAACCGACTCTCTGCAACGCGGCTAATCTTGCTTACAGGAAAAAAGCGTTCAACGAAGTGAAAGGTCACTCTTCAAACTTAAATATTTCTTCGGGCGACGACGAGTTTTTAATGCAGAAAATATCGGCCGAGACAAATTACAAAATTAAATTTGCCGCCGATCCTGAAGCCGTCGTTTTAACCTCCGCAAATTCTTCGATGAAAAATTTTTACGATCAAAGAAAAAGATGGGCAAGCAAAGGTTTGTTCTATCAAAATAAAATTTTAATTCTTCAGTTAATTTTAATTTATCTCTTTTATCTTTCATTGATCGCAGGATTGGTTGGCGGAGCGTTTATAAATAATATTTTTCTTCTTTCAGCGTTGACTGCATTTATTGTTAAAATTGCGGCAGAGTACTTAGTTTTAAAAAGAGGCTGTAAAAAAATCTATAAAAAATGCAGTCTGAAATTACTCCTTCCTTCTCAAATTATTCATCTTTTTTATATTGTTTTCTTCGGAGCCGCCGGAGCTTTGGGTAATTATGAGTGGAAGGGAAGAAGAGTTAAGCGATGAGAATCTATTCGCCTCC
The DNA here is from genome assembly GCA_963821715.1 of uncultured Melioribacteraceae bacterium. Lineage (GTDB taxonomy): Bacteria > Bacteroidota > Ignavibacteria > Ignavibacteriales > Melioribacteraceae > CAWGET01. Next base: position 22,398 of record CAWGET010000006.1, on the reverse strand, counting down.
GAGAATAATACGAAACTATTTCGATGATTTTATCTGGACCTCCGGGAAAAACAAAATTCTTTTGACTTTTGATGATAGTCCGGATCCTGAAACAACTGAACCAATACTTTCTTTTCTGAGTGAAAATTCGTTAAAAGCCATCTTTTTTTGTATAGGAAATAAGATACTAAAATATCCCCGATCGGCAAAAGATATAATCGATGAAGGACATTTGCTCGGCGCTCATTCATTCAGCCACAAAAAATTTTATTCTTCCAAAAAAAATATTATTCAGGAAATTGACTGCACTAATATTGCGGCTGAAAATTTGTTAAATTATAAGTTTAAATATTTCCGTCCTCCTTACGGAAGATTCGATTGGCGGATGAAGAGCGCTTTGGACGATAGAAGTTTGAAAATGGTAATGTGGAGCTTATTAACCTACGATTATCAAAATGATTTAAATATTGTTAAATTTAGCGTTTCAAAATATTTAAGAGAAAATTCGATCGTAGTTTTTCACGATAACCAAAAATCAAAAATGATAATTATTGATTCATTAAAATATTTGCTTGACGAAGCTGACAAACACGGATTTGAGATTGGGGAACCTGCAGAATGTTTGAAATAATTTTTGCAGCGGCTCTGGCATTTTATTTTCTCCAGACCTTCATCTTTATTATCGGTATCAAAAAAAAATACGTCAAATTAGAGGATGATAAGCTTCCCTCCATCAGCGTGGTAGTTGCGGCGAGGAATGAGGAAGAGAATATCCTCGACTGTATGAAATCTTTAGACGGACTAATTTATCCCGAAGAAAAAATGGAGATACTGATTGTTGATGATAACTCAACCGACGCGACGGGAGAGTTGATAAGCCGGTTTGTTGAGGGAAAATCAAAATTCAAAAATTTGAAAGTAGAAAAGAAACATCCCAAACTATCCGGCAAAGCAGGCGCTATTGCTTTCGCAATGAATAAAGCTAAGGGTGATGTGATTATCACTACCGACGCCGACTGTATCGTATCGCCAACCTGGGCTAAAACTTTGGCGAGCCATTACAATGACGGCGTGGCGATGGTTTGCGGCTACACGACGCAATACAATGATTCATCCTTTACCGGAATGCAGGAAGTTGATTTTATTTATCTTCTTGGAGTTGCGGCGGGAGCGATGAACCTTGGGAAACCATTGAGTTGTATCGGAAATAATATGTCGTTCAGAAAATCGGTTTACGAAGAAGTAGGAGGTTACGAATCGATTCCGTTTTCGGTGACGGAAGATTTTAAATTGCTGATGACGATTCACGATTTGAAAAAATATAAAATAATTTATCCGCTCGATTCCGAAGGTTTGGTATATTCAAAACCGTGCGCAGATTTGAAATCTTTATACTGGCAGAAGAAACGCTGGGGAGTCGGAGGTTTGGACAGCGACCTCGCCGGATTTTCAGTGATGGCTTCGGCGTTCGTTACGCACATTGCTATTCTTCTTATCCCGTTTTTTTATTCGCCCGCCGCGCTCTATTTGCTGCTGTTAAAAATTGCGGTCGATTATTTTTTCCTTTATCCTCTTTTCAAAAAACTTAAGTTGAAATTTAAAATTAAAAACTTTATTTCATTTGAAATTTACTTATTGATTTACGTCCTTGTTCTACCTCTGCTTGTAATTTTCAATCGAAAAGTAAAATGGAAGGGCAGGGAATATTAATGCTTCTGCTTTGCAATTATTACGTAACTTACAAGTGCAACTCGTTCTGCGAGTTTTGTCATTTCGCCGATCATGAAAAATATAAAAACTCTCCGATGGCGGAGCTTCCTACTTTCAAAAATAATATTGACGAGCTAGCCGGACTCGGAGTAAAGTTTATTGATTTAACCGGCGGAGAACCGCTATTAAATCCTGACATAGCGGCGATGGCGGAGTACTCGAAATCTAAAAAGATGCAGACAAGCATAACAACTAATACTTTGCTTTATCCGAAGTTTGCCGAAGCGCTCGCGGGACATGTTGATCTGCTCCATTTTTCTCTGGACTCTCCGGACGAAGACGAGCACAATAAAATACGCGGCGTAAAATGTTTCGATAAAGTTTTTGAGAGTATCAAGATTGCAAAACAATTAGGCGAATATCCCGATATTTTATTTACGGCGACAAACGAAAATTTTAAGAAACTGCCGCGAATGCACGAAATTGCGTCGTTGAAAAATTTAGTTCTGATTGTTAATCCTGTCTTTTCTTATTTCGGAAATCCAGGGTTATGCGATGAAGCTGTTGATTTTATTGAGGATTACAGTTCCGGCAAGATGGATATCTATCTTAATAATGCATTTTTAAAGTTAAGAAGAAACGGCGGCAACAATATTAAAGCGCCGAGTTGCAAAGCAGTTTCGCGCGTGATCGTTATTTCACCCGATAATGAAATAATTCTGCCCTGCTATCATTTTGAATCCGGCAAAATTAAAATTGATAAGCCGATTGCCGAAATACGAGTTTCCGAGAAATATAAATATTTTGAAAGGATGGAAGGGAGATTTAATTTTTGCGAAGGCTGCACGGTTAACTGCTACTTTGAACCGTCGTTCGCGTTTCCAACAAACGCGTATGCATTGGCAAGCGTTTCATCAAAAATAAAATACGGTTATAACAAATTAGTGAAGCAAAAGATTAAAAAAATTAAATTTAAATAGATGAAAAAGATTCTTCATAAAATATTTCCTGTAATACTAATATTTATTTTTGGAAGCGTAAATTATTCCGCGCAATCTTCTACTGAATATTTTCCGGGGAATCTTAATGTGCATCCATTTAACGCCAACAATTTTGAACCGAATCTTGGATTCATTTTTAAGTTAAAGAATGACGAACTGCGATTAAATATTTCCAACTCCATTGATGTAGTGCACGTTTCAAGAAAAGATTATATCTATTCTTTCGGCGCGGATCTTTTTACATACACTCTGCTGAGAAAAGAAAATGATTTTCATTTTCCCGTAGACGCAGTCGATTATTTATTCGGAATTAATTTTGGAATAAAGAAAATTATGGAGGGGAGAGAGATCGGCGCCAGATTAAGGATAAGTCATATCAGCGCTCATTTTGTTGATGGACATTTTGATTCCGAAAAAGCCGCTTGGCGAGACGGAAGAAAACCGAGAGTTTACAGCCGCGAATTTATTGAGCTTATTCCGTTTATCAGATTAAATTCTATGAGAACTTATGCGGGACTTACTTATATTTTTCATATTGATCCCGAAAGTTTGGGTAAATGGAATTTCCAATTTGGCGGAGAATATTACTTTAATAAAATTTTCAATGTTTATCCTTTTGCCGCTTATGATTTCCGCTTAACAAAAATAAATAATTATTCCGGGAACAATACTGTTAAAGCGGGAATAAAATTCGGTAAGCGCTATGGACGCGGTTTTAGCGTTTTCTATTATTTTTATTCCGGCAAAAGTATTCATGGCGAATACTTCGACCTGAACAAAAAGTTCGGGTCGATCGGTTTTAATTTGGATTTATAAAATGGCTCAAGAATATACAGACCCTCTTCTTTCAGTCGATTACGGCAAAGAAAAAATGAAATTCAAACAGAAGTATTGGGTTCATATCTCTCTGCTGGTAATAACATTCATAACTTCCGTTATTGCGGGAATGGAATGGACGACGGGTGAAATGGGACCTTATGAATTTGACAATCTTGTAAAAGGATTGCCTTATGCACTGTCGGTAATTTTTGTTTTGGGCTTTCACGAATTCGGACATTTCTTCGCTGCGAAATTTCATAAAGTTTCGGCGACTCTTCCTTATTTTATTCCGTTTCCACCGATTCCCGGTTTTTTTAATTTCGGGACGATGGGAGCTGTTATCCGAACAAGAGAAGCCATTCCGAACAATAAGGCTATGTTTGATATCGGAGTCGCCGGACCATTGGCGGGATTTGTTGCTTCGGTGGCGCTGCTTGTTTACGGATTTTCAAATCTTCCGGGAACGGAATATCTTTTGAACATTCACCCGAATTATTTCTCGCCCGAATACGGAGCTGACGCTCTTTCTCTGGAATTCGGCGATACGATTTTGTTCGCGGCGCTGCGCAATATTTTTACCGATCCTTCACAATTCATTCCTCCGATGTCGGAAATTTATCATTACCCTTATCTGCTCGTCGGCTGGTTTGGTTTGTTCATCACGGCAATGAATATGATTCCGGTTGGGCAATTAGACGGCGGACATATAGTTTACAGCTTGTTCGGAAATAAAATTCACGAAGCCGTCGCGAGCGCATCATTAGCGGGGCTGGGCTTTTTGGGATTCTCCGGAGCGCTGACCTATTTTCTCGATCTCGATTTCGGATTCGGCTGGACCGGATGGCTTTTCTGGGCTTTTGTTTTAATTTTTGTAATTAAAGTTAAACATCCACCCGTAAGGACTTTTGAAAAACTAAGTTTAAGCAGAAGATTAATCGGCTACTTTAGTTTGTTCATTTTGGTAATTTCTTTTTCGCCGACGCCGTTCGTAATCTCTTTCTAAATTTACCTTGACAAAAAAATGAAGCCGTATTATATTTCAGACCAAAAAACAGGAGAAACATACAGAGGATTTGCTACTTTTCTTATAATTCTAATTCAAGTAAAAAATATGCTAAGCAAATTCTTAAATCGTTTCTTTGGAAAGAGCCTGTTTCTTTTACCTTTCCTTTCTTTAACGCTAATTTCCTGTGAAGATATCCCGAATGATCTGATCGATGAATCGATCACAAAATTTTCTATTGTAGACGTCGAAGCTCCTTCACGATTCGTTTATTCCTCTTCCGATTCAATGGTAACCATTCACGCGGCTGTCGATAATCCGGAACCGATTGAAAATATTTACGCTGATGTAGTGTCTCTCGAAACAAATTTTACGCTTGAATCCGGAGTTACTCTTTTGGATGACGGAGCCGAAAGATTAAACGGAGACCTTTCTGCCGACGATAGAATATATTCCGGAAAATTTGCTGTGCCGAAAGATGTTGCCAATGGAGATTATGAAATACAATTTTTTGTAAAAGCTAAAAATTTAGAAGAACGATTGGCGGCGGCAAAAAAAATCACGCTGTTAAACGGGCAGGAAAATGTTCCGCCGGTAATTTCAAATCTTCAGGCGCCTGATACTTTAACAGCGCCGGAACTCGAAATACAACTATCGGTTGATGTTGACGATCCTAACGGATTGGTCGGAGCCGAAGTCTATTTTCTGGTAACGCGTCCAAACGGAACTTCGAACGGTAATAGAGTTTTTATGTTTGACGACGGAGATGAATTTCACGGAGACGAAACAGCCGGCGACGGAAGATACTCGCTGAATGTTCGTTTACCTTCGGATACGGATAAAGGAACCTGGCGTTTTGATTTTCAGGCTGAAGACAACGACGGCGCTTTAAGCAATATTATTTCGCACAACATAGTGATCAAGTAATGAAAAAATATTTTTTAATAATTTTATTTTTTGCCGGAGTAGTTTTCTCTCAAGGCTTATCGGATTTCAGGCTTGAGAAACCATCTCTTTCAAAAGCAGGTTCGGAAAATCCCGCAAGTAATTCCATAACAGATATTTTAATAGATGATGATAATACTATATGGATCGCGACGTCGCGTGGGTTGAGTAAATCGGAAGACCATGGAAAATCATGGACCAATTATTACGGAACAGAAGACTTTGGGACGCTGGGAGTTCCGGCCCTTGGCTACAATGACGGAGTTATCTGGGCTTCATTATCGGGTATTAAAGAAACAGACGGTTCAACTGTCAACGTTGGCGAAGGGTTAATTTATTCCGAAGATAACGGTGAAACATGGAACCGGATTGAGCAGCCTGTCGACGATCCCGGCGATTCTTCGGTGGTTTACGGAATAAATACTTTGCGTGCTTTGCCGGTAACAGTGAAAGAACAAAATTTAATCTACGATATCGCATTCAGCAAAGAGAAAATCTGGATCGCGACTTTCGCTGGTGGATTAAGAAGTTCCGACGATATGGGCGTTACCTGGAAGCGTGTTCCGCTTCCGCCCGATTATCTTGATGAAATAAATCCGAACGACACATTGAGTTTTACGCTTCAGCCTCAAGCCGGAAAATTCGGTCCCGAAAGTAACTTAAATCATCGTCTGTTTTCTATAGCTTCAGACGGAGATGAAAAAATTTACGCCGGAACGGCAAATGGGATCAATATTTCCGAAGATAACGGATTAAGCTGGAAAAAATATAATCATCAAAATCAGGATGAATCTATCAGCGGAAATTTTGTTGTTGCGCTTGAATACGATTCATTGAGCGGTTCGATTTGGGGAGCAACGTGGCGCGCTGAAGACCAGGATGAATTTTACGGCGTAAGTTACTCGCTTAACGACGGAGAAAGCTGGCAGACCGCTTTATACGGCGAACGCGGGCATAACTTTGCGTTTAGGAGAGGAGAAGTAATTGCCGCGACGGACAACGGATTATTTGCGTCAAGAAATTCGGGGAACGAATGGCTTTCTCCCAACGTAATTGCAGATGATCAAAAATCGATTGCGATATTGAGAAATCAATTTTATTCTGCCGGAGTTCAGGATTCCGCCGGAGTTGAAATAGTTTGGGGCGGAAGCGCCGGCGAAGGTCTGGCAAAAATGATCAGTAAAAACGGAATCTGGGACGGAGACTGGAATATTCTTTTAGCTTCTGTGCCTTTAGAAAACGCAGAAGATACTTATGCATTTCCAAATCCCTTTTCTCCGGACGACGGGTTCACGAGGATAAAATACAGTCTGAATAGTTCGACTGACGATGTAACAATTCGAATTCTTGACTTCGATATGAATCTGGTCCGCACGCTTATTCAGAAGGCGCCGAGAAACGCGGGTGATGAAATCTTTGAAATTTGGGACGGCAGAGACGACTCTGGCAACTATGTGCCGAACGGAGTTTATTTTTATAGAATCGACGCGGGATCGGGCGATCCGTTATTCGGAAAAATAATGGTCCTAATGTAAACGGTGAAAAAGTGAAAAAATTAATTTTTATTACAACCATATTCATTCCGCTGATTTTTTTCGGTCAAAATCAATCGACCGATTTCAGCAGCAAATCCGGGGCTTTCAGCCGGATGGGATTCGGTGCGCGGGGAATGGGACTTGGAAACGCGATGTCCTCAATTACTTCGGGAAATCTTGTTTCGTATTATAATCCTGCTTTAAGCGTTTACCAGGAGGATAATTCTTTCCAAACTTCCTACTCGTTTTTATCATTGGATCGATCGTTAAATTTTCTAAATTTTACAAAGCATTTTGAATTCGGCGGGAAAAATAGAAAAAGAAAAGCTAGAGCCGGATTGAGTTTCGGAATAATTAATGCGGGAGTCGGAAAAATTCAGGAGCGCGACAATCAAGGAAATAAAGCAGGGGAAATATCCACATCCGAAAACCAATTTTTTGTTTCGGTTGCTAATCAGATCTCAAGCAAATTGAGCATTGGAGTCGGGATCAAATTTTATTATTACAAATTGTATGAAGATATTAATTCATCCGGAGTCGGATTTGATATCGGTGCCTTATTCCGTTTTTCACGAAGAGTGAAAATGGCTCTTGTAATTTCGGATATTAACAGCAAATATGAATGGGACACGAACGATCTTTACGCAGAAGATGGAAATAATGAGACTTATAAATTTCCGACATCAAAAAAAATTGGTTTATCATATTTGATCTCGAAAGATATTATTGTCTCCGGCGAATTCGATAATTACGACGCCGATAATAGTTTCCTAAGATTCGGCGCCGAATATAATATTTATGAAGGTTTGTTTTTGCGCGGCGGAATTGACAGAATAAACATAAGTAATACCGATTATCCGGTTAGACCTTCGCTGGGATTTTCATATCTTTACAAACTTAATTCTAGTTTTGTCGGCGTAGATTATGCTTTCGTTATGGAGCCGTATTCTCCGCATGACAGACACATTGTTGGAATAAATTTTAGATTTTAATTATGAAAAAAATATTAGTTTTAATTTTTATAAGCGCAGGAATTATTTCCGCGCAGAGCGCTACGAGCAGCGGATTATCTTTTATGAAGTCCGGTTTCGGAGCGAGAAATATCGCAATGGGAGATCTTGGAGTTGTAACCGCTAAGCGACGTTACAGCGCTAAATTATAATCCCGCTTTGCTAACGGAAAATCCTTACGCGGAAATTTCCTTCACCCACAACAGTTCAGCCCAGGATCTTCGAAGCGAAATGCTCGGCGCTAAATTTAAATTTCTCGGTCTACCGATGGCTATTGGATTAAATACAACTTCTGTTTCCGATATCGAAGTCAGAACCAAGCCGGGCGAAGCCGATTCAAAATTTAACGCTAACTATTTTTGGGGAAGTTTATCATCGGGATTTAAGCTGATGGATAATTTATCGGCAGGAGTTTCGGTAAAATATATTTATGAAGGATTATTCACTGAAGAAGCGATGGGAATCGGATTCGATTTCGGCGCCTATTACCAAGATCTTATTCAGAATTTGAGCGTTGGTGTTTCACTAAGAAATATTGGGTCGATGAACAAACTTAGAGCGGAGAGTTCTAAGCTACCAGCGGAGTTTAACGGCGGCGCAAAATATTTTTTAGAACTTGATGAATTACATTCAGGAATTACTTTAACCGCCGGTTATAAAAAATTTCTTGAAGATGAATTTGACCACGTAAGCGGCGGTATCGAATGGATGTTCCGCGATCTGCTCGCGCTTCGAGCCGGTTACATCAGCGGATTTGAATCAAAAAGTTTAACAGCCGGATTGGGATTAAAGTGGAACAGCTTAGAATTCGATTACGCATACGTTCCTTATGAATTTGATTTTGGAAGTTCGAATACTATTTCGTTGAAGTATCAGTTTTAAATTGGTTCCTAGTTGGAAAACTTACAACGTAAATTAAATAAGTTTTCAATGAGTCATCACATCTTTTGAGTCCATTACCGTCGTTTTAACTGACGGAATATAATATTTAAAAATAATACGACTTTAGCCGCATTGTTAAATTGTTCTTAGGCTAAAGCAAAAAAAATTTGCTTTAGCGATGAAGAATATCCATCCGATTTGAAAAAATCATTTCCTTGTGAGATTAAATTAGAACTCTTAAAAAATTTTCATAAATTTGTATTTTCAATTTCACATAAGAACTAATGAAAATTATAGAATATTCAGAAAAATACCGTGACGATTGGGACCAATTTGTTCTTAATTCAAATAACGGAACAATTTTTCATCTTCAAAAATTTTTTGATTATCACACACCCGGCAAATTTAATTTTAATCATTTAATCTTTATTGAGAATGATCGGATAGAAGCCGTTCTACCCGGTTCTAAAACAAATGAACTTTTCGAATCGCCTGTAGGCGCAAGTTACGGTTCAATTGTAACGAAGGATATTAAGTTTAAAGAAGCGATGGAAATTGTTTCAACACTAAAGAATTACGGAAAGAAAAATAGAATCGAAGAATTTCTGCTGACACCTCCGCCAATCGTCTATGAAGAAAAACAGAATCAGAATCTCGACTTTGCGATGCTTTGGCAGGGGTTCAAATTTGATCTGCATTATATTTCAAGCGCAATAAAACTTGACCCGGACGAAGATATTCTTCCCAGATTTCAGGCGACGGTAAGACGCAACATCCGGAAATCCTTGAAAAATAAGGAGGTCCGCGTCGAGATCAACGAAAGATACGATGAGTTCTACCCGATATTAATCGATAATAAATCAAGGCATAATGTAAAGCCCACGCATTCTTACGAAGACCTTTTGAAATTAAAAGAACTTATGCCGGAAAATCTAAAATTATTTATGGTTTATTATAAAGATATACCGATTGCCGGATCGCTGATGTTCTTCTGCAACAAACAAGTTGCGCTCTGTTTTTACAATATGCTTCTTTACGATTATGCCGAATTCAAGCCGATACACCGCGTTATGTATGAAGTTGTTAAATACAGTACTGAACAAGGATATAAATATGTCGATATCGGCGTCTCGCAAGATACGAAGGCGGATAACCCTATGACGCCGAGCATGAATCTTATCGACTTTAAGGAAAAATTCGACGCTAAAACAGTGATGCGAAACACTTTCTACATTCACCTTTAATGGATGCGAAGAAAAAAAATATCTGCATCTCTTTTCTCGGAAATCCCGATCACGATTCACGCGTTTCGAATCTTAAACATTCTTTAACCGGGGAAGGATATTCGGTTTCTGTAATCGCATTCGACTGGCGGACGATTAAACATTCTCTCATCGCGCCGCATTATCAAATCCATAAACTAAATAAACTAAATCCTCCCGAATTCTATTTTAAATTTTTCTTTATACTTATTAAAGAATTACTCAAAACTAATGCATCCATTTATTTTGCTGAAGATGTTTACACACTGGCTGTTGTATATTTCATCGCCCGTATCCGCAAAGCAAAAGTTATTTACGATTCACGCGAGATCTATGCAAACTTAGCAGGACTCCGGAATAAAAAAATAGTCCAGCGAATTATAGAATATTTAGAAAAAATATTTATAAAAAAAGTTGATCTGGTTTTAACAACAGGCGAAATGGATACGGAACTACTTAAAGAATAAATTCGATCTTAAAAATATTATTACGCTTCGGAATCTTCCTTTATTAAATAATCAGTTTGAAAAAATCAATCTCCGTAAAAAACTAAATATCCAGGATGGAAAATTAATTCTTCTTTATCAGGGCGTTTTACTGGAAGGCAGAGGAATCGAACTTATTTTAGAAACTGTTTCCATGGATGACGATTTGGTTTTCGTGATTTTGGGAGACGGAGATTTCCGTAAAAAATTTGAAAGAATTTCTAAAGAATTAAAAATAGAAGACCGCGTATTTTTCCTTGGCTCAATTTCTCAATCGGAGCTGATCAGTTACACAAGCGCGGCGGATATCGGACTTGCTCTTATAGAAAATATTAGTCTTAGTTATTATTACGCACTGCCGAATAAATTATTCGAATATATTATGGCGGGCGTTCCGGTAATTTGTTCCGATCTTCCGCAGATGAAAAAAATAATAGATAACTACGGAGTTGGAGAAGCGATCGATATTTCCGAGAAAGAGAATCTATTTTCATTTTTAAAAAAACTTAAGAAGGATCCGAAAATTCTTGAGAATTATTCACGCAATTGCCGAAAAGCCGCCGACGAATTGAATTGGGATAATGAATTCAATAAATTTAAAAGTGTTTTATTAAGATGAAGAGCGGAGAGCAAAAAAGGATTTTAATTTCGCGTCCGGATAGAATCGGCGATGTGATTTTATCTACTCCGATGCCGAGGGAAATCAAAAAAAAATATCCAGATAGTTTTGTGGCAATGCTGGTAAGGAAATATACCGCCGATATATTTAAGAATAATCCATTCGTCGATGAGTTAATCCTGATCGACGACGAAAAAACTTTCTTCCAAAAAATAATTGAACTGAGAAAATTCAATTTCAACTACGGTTTGATGCTTCTTCCGAATGAAAGAATAAATTACCTTTTATTTTTTGCCGGAATTAAAAACCGGATCGGAGTCGGACACAAATTTTATCAATTCATAACGAATGTTAAATCTGTTTACCGGCACAAATATATTCCGCTAAGACACGAAGCAGATTACTGTATGGATCTCGCACGAAAGATAGGAGTGGAGACCAGCAATTTAAAAACTGAAATTTATTTATCCAGCGACGAAGTTATATCTTCAAATAAAAAAAAGAAAAATTATTTAGAAGGGAAAAAATATTTGATCGGGGTTCATTCTACGAGCGGAAACTCCGCGCCTAACTGGACGAGATCGAGATACAGAGATCTTGTTGATGAATTAATAAAGAATGATGAATATAAAATAGCGGTAACCGATAATGAAATTCCGCCTGAACTTAAAAATATTCCCGGAGTAATTTACCCGAACATTAATTCCGATCTTCGAAGTTCGATAATAAATTTTTCTGCGCTCGATGTTTTAATTTCCGCAAGCACCGGACCAATGCACTTAGCCGCCGCACTAAATGTAAAAACAGTCTCTCTCTTTTGTCCGCTTACCGCATGTTCGCCTGTTTTATGGGGACCTTCCGGGAACCCGAAACGAGTTGTATTGCCTGACTCTGACTATTGCCAAAACAAATGTCCCGGCGATCCAAAAATTTGCACATTGGAAGGAGCTGGAGGAATTGGTGTTGAAAAAATAATATCTAATTTAAGAGATATTCTACAGGCGGGTTAATTCTTTTTCTTCGGAGAAATCTTATTCTTCATAATTGAACAGTAATATGTTGTGAATATCTAAAAATCTTCTTATAAAAAATATTACCGGAACATCAAAAGAAGCTTTGCCGCGAATGCGCGAATAATAATCAATTACAATTTAAATTTACCTTTTTTCCATCAGATGATTTTTCGTTTCGCTCAATTGTTTCATTTAATCTTAAAAATTAATTAAATTATAAAAAAATTATGAGGTTAATATGAAGCTTGGAATGATCGGACTTGGGAAAATGGGCGGTAATATGGTTAAACGTTTGATAGAGGGCGGACACGAGATAACAGCTTTCGATTTGAAAAAGGAGAACGTCAAATCTGCACAAGCGAGCGGAGCTTCCGGAGCCGAATCGATTGAAGATTTTGTAAATAGTTTAGAAAAACCGAGAAACATATGGGTAATGGTTCCGCATGGTAAACCTACCGAAATGACCATCGATAATCTTCTGAATTTGTTAGATGAAAATGATTTGATAATTGACGGGGGAAATTCCAATTACAAATCTTCGGTGAAGAATGCCGAGAAATGCCGGGGAAAAAATATTCGCTTTTTGGATATCGGAGTGAGCGGCGGAATTTGGGGATTAAAAGTCGGCTATAATATGATGATCGGAGGAGATGAAAAAGATTTTAAAAGAATGGAACCGATTTTAAAAACCCTGGCGCCCGAGAACGGTTACGCACATGTGGGTAAAAACGGTGCCGGACATTTTGTTAAGATGATTCATAACGCGCTTGAATATGTTATGCTTCAGGGAATGGGCGAATCATTCGAGTGTATGGAAAAGTCTGAGTTTGATATTGATTTGAAAAAGGTAGCGGGCTTGTGGAATAATGGCGCGGTTGTAAGAAGCTGGCTGCTGGAGCTTGCCGCCGACGCGTTCGAAGCGGAAGGAAATGATTTAGATAAAATAGCGCCTTACGTTGACGATTCGGGAACGGCGAGGTGGACAACTGATTACGCTGTAGCAAAATCAATACCGATCCCGACGATTACCTTGTCGCTGTATGAAAGATTCGCTTCGAGACAGGATGAATCATTTTCATCGAAAGTAATAGCCGCGCTCAGAAATCAATTCGGCGGGCACGCTGTTAAGGAGGAATCCGAATGAACGTGCAAGGAGTTGAAGTTAAGCATACCGGTTTAACGGCGGGTAAACCGCTCGATTCCTGCGTGGTTGTAATTTTCGGAGCCGCCGGAGATTTAGCTCACAAAGAACTCATTCCATCATTATTCGGACTTTACTGCAAATCTTTTTTACCCGATAAATTTTCAATCGTCGGAATCGATATAAAAGATCACAGTGAAAAATCTTTTCACGACGAAATGAAAAAAACTGTTCTGGAAAAGACAGATTATACCGAAAAAAAATGGAAGAGCTTTTCAAAAAATCTTAGTTATCTAAAAGGAGATTTTAAAAACGAAGAATCCTATTCCGATCTATCCAAAAAAATTGAAGAAAGAAAAGAAGAAAAAAACATAGCAGATAATATCCTTTTTCATCTCGCAACTCCGCCTTCTTTTTATGGAATAATAGCAGATAATTTAGATAAATCTAATCTTCTTAAATCGAGTAGAAAAGGATGGCGAAGAATAATTATAGAAAAACCTTTCGGATACGACGCATCTTCCGCGAGAAAATTGGATAAAGAATTACACAAGTTTCTTACCGAAAAACAAATTTTCCGAGTCGATCATTTCTTGGGGAAAGAAACGGTTCAGAATATGCTTGTATTCCGATTTGCCAATCCGGGTTTTGAGCCGATTTGGAATAGGAATTATATCGATCACATTAAGATAACCGTTGCTGAAGATATAGGAATTGGAACGCGCGGAAATTTTTACGAGAAAACCGGCGTTATCCGGGATATGGTTCAGAATCATTTATTTCAGCTTTTGTGCATAACCGCAATTGAGCCGCCAGTAAATTTTGACGCTGAATCTTTAAGAGCTTCAACGCTTCAGGTTCTCAATTCGATCAATCCAATAAACATAAAAAAAGATTTCATCCTTGGTCAATATTCCGCGGGCACGATTGACAACAAAAAAGTAGCGGGTTACCGTTCCGAAAAAAATGTGGAGAAGAAATCTATGGCTCCCACATTTGCCGCATTCCGTTTGTATCTCGATAGCTGGCGCTGGGCAGGAGTCCCGTTCTATCTCGTTACCGGAAAAAGAATGGAAAAGAAATTAAACCAGATAACAATTAAATTCAAACCCACTCCGCACCTGATGTTTCCGATAGATAAAAAAGAAGAAACAGAGCATAATGTTTTAACTTTCCGTCTACAGCCGGACGAAGGAATTATTTATAGATTCACAGCTAAACAGCCGGGTGCCGAGCTGAAGCTTCGCCCGGTAAATTTAAATTTCTTTTACAATTCAGCATTCGACATTAAAGAAACTCCAAACGCTTATCAGTGGTTAATTTACGACGCGATTCAGGGCGATCAGACATTATTCCCAAGCTCCGAATGGATATACAAAGCCTGGTCGATTGTAGATCCGGTGATAAAAAAATGGGAGTCGAAACCATGGATTAAATTCCCCAATTATAAAGCCGGGTCGTGGGGACCGAAAGCTGTGGATCTTTTGTTTTCTAAGAAAGAATAATGAATAATAAATCAGTATTCAAAAGATAATTAAATGATAAAAATGATCGGATTTGCAGTTTTTTCCGAGATGATCGGCGGAATCTGCGTGAAATAATGTAGTCTTAGAATTAAATCTTAAAAATAAGTTGCTAAAATTTATGAAATCGGAAGTCAAAATATTTTCTTCGATTGAGGATCTTTCAAATTCTTTCGGGGAAATTATAAAAGCAAAAATGGATGAGAGAGGGCGATTCAATTTAGCGCTCTCCGGAGGGAATACGCCGAGAACGGTTTTCAATTATCTAGCGAAAAAATTTAAAAATAAAGTTGATTGGGAAAGAATAAATTTCTATTGGGGAGATGAAAGATGCGTTCCGCCTACAAGCGATGCGAGTAATTACAAGATGGCAAAAAATTCATTGCTGGAAAAAGTAAACGTCATCCAAAAAAAAGTTTTTAGAATTAGAGGTGAAGAAAATCCGGAAGAAGAAGCTGAACGCTACTCGGATTTGATTAAAAAAAATCTTCCGTATAAAAATAATTTACCTCAATTCGATTTAATAATGCTGGGATTGGGCGATGATGGACATACGGCTTCGATTTTTCCGGATCAAATAGAGTTGATTGACTCAGAAAGAATTGCCGGCGTCGCAACTCATCCGGAGTCTCGTCAAAAAAGAATTACTCTCACGGGGAGAATTATAAACAACGCGGAAAAAATAGTATTCATAGTTACCGGTAAAAAAAAGCGAAAAATAGTTTCCGAAATAATTGGAGAAAAAGAGGCGGCAAGAAATTATCCTGCTAATTTTGTAAATCCTGTGAACGGAAAGTTGATTTGGCTGCTGGACGAACCTGCTGCAAGTTTGTTACAATGAACATAAAAAATAGATCACATAGCAACCAAAATAGATTTAAAATCTTATATTTAATTACCTATAAATGAACTTGGAAAAATATTTTACAAAAATGAATGTTATATTTTAATAATAGATATTGCGAAAAAAGAAAAAGAATTTTATATTTGAACTTGTTAATAAGTAATGCGGGAGTAGCTCAGTTGGTAGAGCACAACCTTGCCAAGGTTGATGTCGCGGGTTCGAGTCCCGTCTCCCGCTCCAGATGAAATCCACATTGGTGGATTTTCTTATTTATGGCGACGTGGCCAAGTGGCTAAGGCGAAGGTCTGCAAAACCTTTATTCATCGGTTCGAATCCGATCGTCGCCTCAAACAAGCTCGATTTCAGCACGGAATCGGGCTTTTTTTATATGCGTTCGAAACAGAAAAGATCAGAAAAAGGTCAGAAAAGACTTTCAGAGTGCGCAGTTGAGTCAGCATCTTGGCCCTTGTATTTCTTCAACTCTTGCCCGCACAACATACAGTCGCAGTCTTCTTTTTCCTTTACATAAATACGCTAGTGCAGTTCGGCCTTGACGAGCGCTGCGAAATCATTCTCGGAAGGTTTTATCTCCCGCCCGAATAATTTCGAATTAAAGCTCCTCTTTCTCGTACCATACAAATGTATGGCTCTATTATCTAAACGTAAAATCCTAAGGAATAAAAATTCCCCGATGTGCGCCCGGATCTGTAGCTAATGGTATATGGGAACCCAAATCAAATCCGTTGCGAGCCCCCCCTTCTAAATATTCAAGCGCATAATTACAAACAACCGCTGCCGGTTCATTCCGGCACATACGGACGTAATCTAATTTAAATTGAAATAGATATTTTAAATATTCTTTCTTATTTTAATTTTACATTTATGAATCTTTTAGTAAGGTTCTTGCTTGTCTTATAAACCAAAACATATCTTATTTTTTCTAATACATCTGCTCCAAGATGATTACCAAGCTAAATACTATATTTTTACAAATACAAATTATACAGAAGAATTTTACCACGTAGAAAAACAGTCGGGTGGATATTTTAAAGTTTGATATATATGCACGAACTATTTTAAATAGTTTGATTTTAAGTATATTTGGAAATAAATGGATCGTATTTATGCAAGCACGTGCATATATACGTTCTTTAACTAATAATCACGTGCAGTATAAGTAATAGTTAGTTTTGCTTGTCGCTATCAGTATCAAGTGGTTTTAATCGTTGCACCAAGTGTAAAGCAAGCGTCATTAAATCTTCGATTTGTCCGTTGCTTAATGGTTTGCTACTATATTCTGTGATAGCCTGTAATGTGTCGCAACCGCTGCAACTTCCGTAATAGTTGTTTGTAACTAAATAGTCTTCAACGTCTGGCTGGTAAGTATCTCTGGGGATTATGTATATTAAAGTTCCTTGATAATCTCCATTGTCAATAACCGTCATTTTATCAATATCATATCTGCGGTTGCTTTCGTCATCGTTTATAACGTGTGTAAAAATTGCCTTTACTATATCCGTATATTCTAAATCGTCCGCTTGCTTTACACCCTTAAAATAATTTTCTAAATTATTTTTGTTCTTGTTTCAAAGTTCTATTATTTCTTGTATCATAACTCCCGCTCCTCAAAAACTAACTACGGCTTCAAATCCGAATTGCTTTCGCAATTCTCCGGTTGAAGATTTGTAGTATTGGTTAATATTTCTGTTAATTATTTTCATTTTAATGTCGCAATCGGTTTAAGCCCGGCTACGTTATATTGCCACAAGAGGAGTAAATGGAATTAGAAATTGTAGAAGAAAAAAGAACGTATTATTACAGAATATTCTTTCTTATTTCAATTGGTCTAATTATAGCATTTTGGCTTTTGGAGTATAAAATCCTTTTTATCACGATTCCCTTTATTCAATTTATCCCGTTTATTGTTTCACCTACATTTTTCTATAATAACCTTGGTTATGCAAAAATTGATTTAGGCAAAATTGATTTGAACATTAAAGGTAAACAACATCTAGTTTTTGAAACAAATGATAATATAAAGCTTAGATTATTCTATGATGCACGAAAACTTAACAAGTGGAATAGAAAAATATTATCAAAAGGAGCAGTTGTAAGATTCCAAATTGAGAAAGATGAAGAAGTTTATGAATATAGAATGCTATTGAGAAAACGAAGAATAAATGATTTTTTAAAGTTGCTTGAACAATTTTATGCAAATGGAATTGATATCAAGGAACGAGATAGTTCTGGAGCAAAGTATTTTCTATTTGATGGGAATTTAAGCTATAATAAAATTCAAGAGTTGAAACAGAAATATAAGCTGAGTTGGTAGAATCAATATAAGTAATTGTTATATTGCAAAAAAAGGAAGATTATGAAAGATTTTAATTGGTCTTCTAATGAGAAAAAGTTTGCGAGAAATTTATTTGATCTCGCTTACAAACGTGAGATTGAAGAACTCAAAAGAACTGTTTTTGAGAAGGCAACTCAAATTCAATCTGACGAAGATATTTGGGAATTGCACAATTTTCTTACAGAACGAAGAGATGAAATTGATGAAAAATATAATTATAGATATTCTCGGTTGATTGTTGTCTTTGGAATTCTTTTAAGAGAAAAATACATATTTGAAAATGAATTGGATGGACTTGATAAAGAAAAGGTTCAAGTTATAAAATCCATAGGAGAAACTTAGCAGGTTGTTTTAGTTGAAAAAATAATTCTCAAATTTTTAATAGAAAACCAATAACAAAAAGCAATATAACCAGCGGTTCAACACCGACCGCGTTTTCAAGAAGATCATTTCGCTGTTTTTGGGTTTTCGTTTTTTAGTGAAGTTGCTTTTTGAATTGGTTCTGTAAATAAATATTCTTGCCTCCGGTTTGTGCAAGGAAAGTTACAAACCTTCGGCTTAATTTTTGACTTTGCGTTTTTTAACAAGTCGCTCGTTTTAGGCGGACGGGTTAACCGCAACGCCGTTATGTAACAATATAAATTATGTCAGCAAATAAAATAAAAATATCAAAAACTGTAGCGTTAGAGAAAATTGAGCGCCAGATAACTAAAGGTTCAGTTCTAGCACAAGCTGGAATAGATTTTATAAAAAAAAATCCAAATCATTCTATTCACAGAAGTGAAGTTGACAAATTTGAAATTGAATTTGAACAATGGGTCAATATTACTGGATCAATAATATTTGAAATATTTGACGACTACAATTATGGAAGTAAATTTAAAGATCATATTTCAAGTAAAAGAGAATATGTTAGTTCGGATTGGCAACCCGATATAAAATATTATTTAGAACGTCAATTACTTCCAAAATTAGAATACTTAAAGATTCTTAAAAAAAATGTTATTGATTTGGAAGAAATAGAAGCAGAAAATAATATTACTCCAGAAATAAAAAATGATAGCATTGATAAAACTAATAATGAAATGCCAGTATCTAAAATTGATTTAAATACATATGATTTTTCAAAAATTACTCTTCCTCAACTACTAAATATTCTTACTGTTCCTCAAATCATAAAAATCATCACTTCGATTTTTGCATTATTAGTATTAGCATTTTGGATTGGATATTATTTCCACTCATTTCAATCAAATCAAAAATTAATTGATAATATAGAAATTTTATCAAAGGAAATTGAGACATTGAAAATGGAGAATCAAAGTTTAACTAAAGAATTCCAATCATTTAAGAGTGATAGTCTCAAAAACAAATAATGTTACATAACAAGCCCATCAAGCCGACCGCTACTTGCGATTCGGCAATTTTCAAATTTTTGGGTTTGTAGTTTTCGTTAAAAATTGTTGTTCTAATCTTTTTGTAAATGTAAGTTAGGTCGCCGCCAGTGCGGAGCAATTTACTGGCGGCTACAAATTATAAATATTCGTTGTCTATTTGTCGTTGCTGTTTTTGGCGGACGGCTTATGGGCAACGCCGTTAGCCCTATTAAAAATCATAATGACTTTTCAATAATTTTAATTTATTTTTAAACAAATTCATTATAAAGTCTGCTAATTATGAACGCTAATCTAATAAATCAATTAAAGGGGTTCTTTAAAAAGAAACCGGTTCTAAGGGCTTATCTTTTCGGTTCTGAAGCGAGGAATGAATCTGATGAAACAAGCGACATTGATATTATTGTTGAATTGGATTATTCAAAACCAATAGGATTAGAATTTGTGAGAATGGAATTAGAACTTGAGAATCTTCTTAACAAAAAAGTAGATTTACTTTCGAGCGCCGGAATTTCAAAATATATTAAACCTTTCATCGAAAATGATAAAATATTGATTTATGAGAAGTAGAATAGGCGATAAAACCAGAATCGAACATATCTTTGATGCAATTTTAGAAATTGAAAATTACACTTCTGAAATTGCATATGATGATTTTGAATCTAATTCGATGATGCAATATGCTACTGTAAAACAACTGGAAATAATTGGAGAAGCTGCAAATCACCTGACGGAACATTTCAAAACTTTATATTCTGAAATAGAATGGCGTGAGATAGTGAGATTAAGAAATTTGCTTGTCCACGAATATTTTGGAATAGACGCCAAAATTGTATGGGATATTATTGAAAATGATATTCCTGAATTTAAAAATCAAATAAAAGAGATTATAGAAAATTTATAAGGGCTAACCAGCGGTTCAACACCGACCGCGTTTTCAGGTTCGGCATTTTTCTGTTTCTGGTTTTTCTCTTTTTAACAAAGTAGCTTTTTGAATTGGTTCTGTAAAATAAATATTTTTGCCTTCGGCGCTTGTTTGGGAATTTAAGCGCCTTCGGCTTAATTTTTGGCTTTGCGTTTTTTAACCGGTAGCTGGTTTTGGGCGGACGGGTTAACCGCAATGTCGTTATACCTTGGTTTAAATTAGTTTTCAAATTCAGAAGTTTACGTTTTTCTACTTTTTTGCGAGAGTCGTTTTTTTGGTTTTCGGTTAAAAATTTAAGTTGTTTCAAAAAATATAATTTTTATAAATCCGCCATTTTTGTTTGGATTAGATTTTTCATTTCGACTAATTTCAGTTTTCGTGGTTTTGTAAATTTAGTTTGTTTCAATTTTTAAATTGAAAATTTTGGTTTTAAAAAAAAGTTTCGTCGACTTTTTTTGCAATAAAAATTAAATAGTTCTAAACGAGGAGTTTTTTTCGTTATAAGCTTTTAATTGGTTTAAAAAGTTTGGCTTTCCGTTTTTAGTCGCAAATTAGCGCTTGAGTTTTCGGTTAAGAATTAATCGAATTTTGGTTTTTATAAATTCAAAATTTTCATCAAAATTTAAATTGTTAAAGCGCTCATTTTTGTTTTAGTTTTCTCTTCTAAATAAGTTTGTTGCAGTTTTTAGAGCTTTTAAATTTAGGTTTATTTCAGATTTGGGATTTTTGTTCGGCTTTAAATTCGAGTTTAAGAAAAACAAATAACTAAAGAATTTTCCAGTAATTTTTTTCAAAAGCCAAAAATAAAAATTTATTCCATAATCAGTTATTTGTTTTTCAAAAGGTCTAACAAGCGGTTCAAGCCGACCGCGTTTTCTGCGGAGTTTTTTGCTGTTTTTGGGGTTTCGTTTTTTAACCAAGTAACTTTTTAAATTGGTTTTGTTAAATAAATATTTTGCCTTCGGTTTGTGCAGATGGAAAAATACAAACCTTCGGCTATAATTTTTGGCTTTGCGTTTTTTAACAAGTCGCTCGATTTTGGGCGGCGGGTTATCGGCAACGCCGTTATACACTTTAAAAAAAACGGAGTATAAAATGAAATTAATAAAATCATTTAAGAACAGGATAATAATTCTCATCTTAATTATTATTCTTCAATCTCCTCTTATTACTTTCGCTCAAGAAAATGCAGCAGCATATAATAGAGATACGCTAATTACAACAGCAAAAAAAATGATGGAAACGACACGGTATTGTGCACTTATTACTTTAAATACTACGGGTGATCCTGACGCAAGAACAATGGAACCTTTTTCACCAGATTCCAATATGGTCGTTTGGTTAGGCACCAGTATAGATAGTAGAAAAGTTAAACAGATTAAAAATGATTCAAGAGTGACACTCTATTATCAAGCACGAAATGCAGCAGGCTATGTTGTAATTAAAGGACAAGCCTATATAGTACAAGACTCATTAAAAAAACAGACTTATTGGAAAAAAGAGTGGGTATATTTTATTCAGAGGATAAATCCGAATATACTCTTATTAAAGTAATTCCAGAAAAACTCGAGGTTATAGATTATCAGCATGGAATTTTCGGGGATTCAAAAACATTGGCAGCTTTACCATTTGTAAAGTTTTAACCAAGTAAATCAAATTAAATATTTTAATAATAATATACCTAGTGTATAACCCGCGCCTCAACACCGACCGCCATTTTAGTTCGGTGAACTTGAGATTTTTGAAATTGTGTTTTAGTTAAAGATTTTATTCAAAGTGTTCTTACTTAATTAATTAACTTGCAAACCGTGCTTTCGAAGAAAGATAAGCACGGTTTGCTTAATCTTCGGCAGTTGTAGTTTCATTCGGCAGTCTTGTTATGGGCTGCGGGTTAAGCACAACGCCGTTATACAACCGATAAAATGGATGAAAATATTTTGGAAGTAAGAAGTTTG